>CAWBOT010000001.1:0-65882 GCA_963790505.1 uncultured Acidobacteriaceae bacterium
CCACGTGTTATCGAGCACCGTTCCGACCTGCCTGAGCTACGACCCGGCGTATGTGTATGAGCTGGCGGTGGTGCTGCAGGACGGTATCCGGCGCATGTATCAGGAGGGGGAGAGCGTCTTCTACTACATCACCATGTACAACGAAGACTACCCGATGCCCGAGATGCCGGAAGGCAGCCGGGAGGGAATTCTGCGCGGAATCTACAAGTTCAGAGCCGCCAAGAAAGGCAAGGCGGTTGCACAGTTGTTCGGCAGCGGCGCGATCCTGAATGAGACGCTGCGGGCGCAGGAGATTCTGGCGGAGAAGTATGGCGTACAGGCCGATGTCTGGAGCGTGACCAGCTATACCGAACTCCGCCGCGATGCTCTCTCGGTCGAGCGCTGGAACCGTCTGCATCCCGCGGAGAAAGAAAAGACACCGTATATTGTTACGGCCCTGCAGGAGCGAAAGGCCCGATCATCGCTGCCAGCGATTACATGAAATCCATGCCCGACGGGCTTTCTCCGTGGCTCTCAACGCGTCTGGTCGCGCTCGGCACGGACGGCTTCGGACGCAGCGATAATCGCGAGCATCTGCGCCGTCATTTCGAGGTGAATGCTGAGTCGATCGTTGCCGCGACACTCTCGAAGCTGGCGCGTGACGGCAAGTTCGAGGCCGGCAAGGCGCAGCAGGCAATGGCGGAACTCGGCGTGGATACTGAGCTCCGCGATCCGGCCGGCGTCTGATCCGGCACCTAAGCAGAACGGAGTGGACTTTGGACCGACCGGGATGCGCTGAGCGAAAGAAGACGAGGTGGTTGCCCGGCCTCGCGCTGGGTATGTTCGTGCTTAGCGTTGGCGTCGGAGGAGTCTGCTTCGCGCAGGCTCCTGCGCAAGAACCGAAGTCACAGGAACCCAAGCCGCCGAACACAAAGCCAACCTCACCAGCGCCGAGCGCGGGCTCCGCGACGCAAACCTCGGCGGGGTCCGGTTCCACGGCGGTCGATTCATCCCAGGCGCAGCTGCTTGCCGATACTGAAAAGCTCGTGAAGCTAAGCCAGGAATTGAAGGCCGAGGTGGCAAAGAGCACGAAGGACACGCTCTCGGTCTCCGTCGTCAGGAAGGCGGAGGAAGTCGAAGCACTAGCCAAGAACCTCAGGGGTCGGATGAACAAAGTCCGCTAACGGAACAATTAAATAGGGTTACTCGATTACTGCTGACTGCCGGTGGGTGCGGTGTTCGGCGGCGGTGGAGGCTGCTCGAGCTGGAAGTTGTCATGGACGACGACGAAGGTCTGGCTGGGGATATCGACCTCGAGTATGCGGTTGTCGGGCGAATAATACAGCTCGCTAACCACGGTGCCTATGGTGAGCGATGCATGGTGAACCGTGATCGGCGCGGTGTTCAGCTTTGCCTGCACGTCGGCCTGAGGCGCGAGGGTCGCCGAAGACAAGATGCCGTTCTGCTTGGGAATGAGCGCGGATATCGGCGTGCCGGGATGCAGAGCAACCAGGTTGAGAAGCACCTCGTAGCTCGCCATATCGAAATCGGGGAAGAAGACCGCCTGAGCAGGGCGGGTGAGCGAGTTGTGATACGCCTGTCCGTTGGCGGAGATGTCGATGGCAAAGCTCTGGCCGGTGGTGCGAACGTCGAATGTGACTGCCGATCCGTTGACGACTCCGTTGAGGTTTTCGCTGAGGATTCCAAAGTCCTTATCGAGCGTGCCAGTGCTGGAAAAGCTGTATTTGGTGTTCTGAATGGACAGGGTTCCGTGGCTGCCGACGCTATAGGCGGCAGGCGTGGTGATCCTGCCTTGCTGGATGGCCTGCAGGTTGAATTCGGTGCGGCCGACAGGGTGGGCGCCCTGACTGATGGTGAAGTGCGCGGAGTCTGCAGAAAGGGTGGTTTGGGCGCAGAGGGCGGAGGCTGAAAGAGCGACGAACAGCGCGAGAGTCTTAAATCCAGGCATCACACGTTCCTGGTTCTATAGACACATGTTGGCGGAAATAGTTGATGCTTGTCCAACCCAAGTCGGGCAAAGCTCCCAGGTCTCGAGAGCGAGACCTGGGCAACCAGCCGTTGGTTTGATTACTTGCTCGCTTCTTCGAAGCGTTTGTTGATCTCGTCCCAGTTGACGGTATTCCACCAGGCAGCGAGATACTCAGGCCGGCGATTGTTGTATTTCAGATAGTAGGCGTGCTCCCAGACGTCGTTGCCGAGGATTGGGTAGTGGCCAGAGGAGATCGGGTTGTCCTGATTGGGCGTGGTGACGATCTTGAGCTTGCCGTCGTAAACCAGCCAGCCCCAGCCGGAGCCAAACTGCTTTGCGGTGGTCTCGTTGAATTGCTTCTTGAAGTCTTCGAAGGAGCCGAAGTCTTTCTTGATCTGCTCACCGATCTTGCCGGTGGGCTCGCCGCCGCCGCCGGGCTTCATAATCGACCAAAACATGGTGTGGTTGACGTGGCCACCACCGTTGTTGCGGACGACCGTACGGACGTCTTCGGGGACGCTGTTGAGGTTCTTGAGCAGATCTTCGGCGGAGTGTTTCGCGAGGTCGGGATGCTTCTCGATGGCGCCATTGAGATTGGTCACGTAGGTCGCGTGATGCTTATCGTGGTGAAGCTTCATGGTTGCTTCGTCGATATGGGGCTCGAGAGCAGCGTAGTCATAGGGCAGGGGTGGTAGTTCGTGAGCCAAAGTGTTCCTCCTTACAGCGCGTTAGTGGTGGGCCGCCCGATTCGAGGGGCAGTCGTTGAAATGAGATCCACGGACGTCCAGGTCCGCCGGGCGGGAATTTCCCCGCTCACACGTCGCTCTCGATAGTAATGGATGCAGGAAAGAGTTGTTAGGTTCGGTACCCGGTTCTGCGTCTTGCTGCGCCGAGCGGGGCCGGCAGGAATCCTTTCCTCCGCGGGGAGCGTCTTTTCAGTTGCGAGGTAATGCCAGGCTCCATGGTTGTCTTTCGGTCGGCTCATCTTCCGTTAGGCCCCAGTGTTGTGCGGCAGCAGTCTAAATCAACAGTTCAATCCGATAGACTGACTGATTGCTCTTAGTTGCAAAGGTTTTGACGGAGTCTCCTGCTTTTGGCGCGTTCGCGATTAACCCGGCGAGAGTTGTTGCGATCGGCCGGGGCCTCCGGCGTAGCATTGGGAACTTCCGTGCTGCTAGCCCCGGCCCTGGCGGGCCAGAACCAGTCACAGGCGCCGGCGGTCAAGCCGGGGCAGGAGCCGAAGACCGAGAGCCAGGCGGCGTCCAACTATGCCCATCCGCCGGGCGTTTTCATCAACCGCCCGCTCACCCAGATTTCCAAGGAAGCCGATGCGTTGCTGGACGACATGGAGGGGCGCGGGTGCGACTTCTTCTACGAACAGGCCAGCCCGAAAACCGGGTTGGTGCGCGACCGGGCCCCGGCGGCGGGAAGATCATTAAGCCGGGTGGCGAGCATTGCGGCGACCGGCTTCGGCTTGAGCGCGCTGTGCATCGCAGCCAAGCGGAACTACCTGCGGCCTCTGGATTGCGAGCAGCGAGTGGAGAAGACACTGGCCTTTCTGCTCGAGGATTGCCCCCACGAGCACGGCTTTCTGTACCACTTCATCGATATCGATAGCGGACAGCGGATGTTCAACAGCGAGCTTTCGTCGATCGATACGGCGCTTGCTGCTTTGCGGGGTGCTGCTCTGCAGGGAGTATTTCGCGGGAAACGCGCGCATCCAGGCGCTGGCCACGACCTTCTACCGGCGGATCGACTGGCAGTGGATGCTCAATGGCGGCGGCACGCTGTCCATGGGCTGGCTGCCCGACCAGGGGTTCCTGACAGCACCGCTGGGACATTTATGCCGAGCTGATGACCATGTACCTGCATGGCGATCGGTTCGCCGACCCACCCCATCGATGCGAAGACCTGGGACGCGCTGCAGCGGCCGCTGGTGCAACTTCGGCGGCATCGAATACATCAGCGGCGTGGCCCCGCTCTTCATTCACCAGTATGCCCATGCGTGGTGCGATTACCGCGACCAGCGCGACCGGCACACCAACTACTTCACCAACTCGATTGCCGCGACGCGGGCCCACCAGCTATGCTGCATGACGCTGGGCAAAAGTTATCCCGTGGATCGACCAGGATATGTGGGGAATTACGGCGTCGGATTCGCGCGAAGGCTACCGGGTGTGGGGGGGGCCGCCGGCGATGGGCCCGATGGATGGCACGCTCGTGCCGTGCGCCGCGGCCGGATCGCTGCCGTTCCTGCCGGCGGAGTGTTCGCATGTGTTGCTGAGCATGCGCGCAGAAGATGGGCGACGAGGTGTGGACCCGCTATGGCTTTGTCGGATGCGTTTCATGCCCAAGGCCAACTGGTTTGCGGAAGACATCCTGGGCATCGACCAGGGGATCAGCGTGCTGATGGCGGAGAACCTGCGCGACCGGGTTTGTGTGGGAGTAGTTCATGAAGAACCGGGAGATCCAGCATGCCATGCGCGAAGTGGCGTTCCATCCGGATCCGGATGCGAACTCGCAGGTGCTATAGTTTCGGGCTGAGCGGTCCGGATGGGCAAGCTCGGCGTAATGCGGCCGGGCAGGTTGAGTTTCGCAAGACTGCGCCCGAGGGGAATTGACCGAACTTTGATTCGCAAAACCGGAACCCAAATTCCCAGCGGAGTAATTTTGGCAGTTAAGCTTGAAAGGCGGAGGCGCAAGGCCTCCGGTAGGTGGTACGCGAATGGCAGTACTGGCAGCTGAGTACAGGTGGATTGACGGCAGGGATCGGCCTTTGGCGGCCCGGGGCTTGGAGGCGCGCTGGACCTCAGCGCCAAGGACACGGTGGGCACGGCCTATTCGGCCTCAAGCCGCGTTTGGTACACGATCTCGCACGGCATTCTGAACGAGGTATACTTACCCGACCATCGACCGCCCACAGATCCGCGACATGGGGTTCCTGATCTCGGATGGCGAGACATTTTTCCACGAAGAGAAGCGGCTCGCTGGTCGACGAAGTTTCGAGTACATCGACGCGGATTCGCCGGCGGTGCGCGTCACTGGCTCCGATCCGGAAGGCCGCTACACGCTGACCAAGGAGATCATCTCCAATCCGCATCATCCGGTGGTGATCGATTCACGCGGTGCTGGAGGGGGATGAGGCGCTGCTCTCGCGGCTGTAGGTATATGCCCTGCTCGCGCCGCACCTGGACGGCGGCGGAGCGGGGAATTCGGCGCGCACGGTCGAAGTTGCGGGCAACCGCTCGTTCATCGCATGGAAGGACGGCATCTCGCTGGCGATGGTCTGCGACCGTGGTTTCCGCGAAGGTGAGCTGCGGCTACGTGGGCACCAGCGACGGCTGGCAGGACCTACAGAACTTCAAGATGGATTGGGAGTTCGGCAGCGCCCTGGACGGCAATATCGCGCTGATGGGCGAGGTGCACCTGAGCCATCAGGGTGGCGGGAGGCGGGAGTTCACCATTGCTCTGGGCTTCGGCTATGGGCACCACGCGGCGCTCTCGGGAGCAATGGCGTCGCTGGCGACGCCGTTCGATTCGCATCTGAAGCGGTTCATCCTGCAATGGCATCGCGCCGCCAGTCCGCTGGAGCTGGCTGCCAAGTCGCACGATCAAGGCGTACTGCTGCAGATCAGCCATAACATACTGTTGACCCATGAGGACAAGACGTATTCAGGGGCGTTTATCGCCTCGGCTTCCATTCCGTGGGGGAACTACAAGAGCGACGAAGATCTGGGCGGCTATCACCTGGTGTGGACGCGGGATATGGTGCAGACCGCTTCGGCGCTGCTCGCCTGCGGGCGCATGGATACGGCGATGCGGGCGCTGGTCTACCTGGCTTGTACGCAGAAACCAGACGGCAGCTTTGCGCAGAATTTCTGGGTCGACGGGACGCCTTACTGGACCGGCATTCAGCTGGATGAGGTCGCGTTTCCAATCATGCTCGCGTGGCGGCTGTGGAAGCTCGACGGACTGGGACAGTTCGACGTATTTCCCTTCGTCGAGCGCGCTGCAGGCTTCCTGGTGAGATATGCCCCGATCACGCAGCAGGAGCGCTGGGAGGAGAACGCCGGTTATTCGCCGTCGACTCTGGCCGCGGTTATTTCGGGACTGATCTGCGCGGCGGACATTGCGCGAGCGAACCATGCCAATGAAATGGCGGTGTTTCTGGAGGAGTACGCGGACTGGCTCGAGAGCCATCTGGAAGATTGGACGGTGACCGACGAGGGGGTGCTCGATCCAGAGGTCAAGCGGCACTACATCCGCATCAACCCTCCTGCAAAAGGGGAACGCTATCACAATGACGAACTGGCCGACGGAATGCTGCGGATGGCGAATCGCGGCCCCGGGGAACGGAATGACTTCGAGGCGCGCGAGATCGTGGATGCCGGCTTTCTGGAACTCGTCCGTTACGGGATTCGGAGCGCCGACGATCCGCTGATTGTGGATTCGCTGAAGGTCATCGACAAGACGTTGAAGGTGGATGCGCCCGAGGGACCATGCTGGCGGCGGTATAACCATGACGGTTATGGGCAGCGGCACGACGGCGGCCCGTTTCTGGGCTGGGGACAGGGCCGCGCGTGGCCGCTGATGACTGGGGAGCGGGGCCACTACGAACTTGCGGCGGGCCGAGATCCAGGCGATCTACATCAAGGCGCTGGAGCGGATTCGCCTCGGAGGGCGGAATGATTCCTGAGCAGATATGGGACGCGCCGTCGCTGGATGGAATGGAGTTCGGGCGCCCGACAGGAGCTGCGATGCCGCTGGTGTGGGCCCATGCCGAGTATCTGAAGCTGTTGCGCTCGGCAGTCGATGGGCGGGTCTTTGAGCGCATCTCGGTGGTGGAACAGCGCTACACCGGGAAGAAGCGTCATCGCGGCAATCCGGAGATATTCAAGCTGAGCCGGCCGATCCGGGAAGTGAAGGCGGGATCGACGCTGCGGGTGATCGCGGAGAACCGCTTCCGAATCGTGTCGAGTTGCGACGGATGGGCGACGGTTGCGACGAAGGAGAGCGCCACGTTGGTTTTCCCGGCGCGTACGCCGACATAAGCGTGCCCGATGCGCAAAATGGCTCCTTATCGTTTACCCTGTTCTGGCCGGGTGAGAATCGCTGGGAAGGCCGCAACTTCGATATTGAGATTCTTGCGGCGGACTGAACCACTTTTTTGTGGTCGGACATCCAAGGAGAAGACCAACGGGCTTCAGCTGATTTCCTTTTGATGGACGAGCGCACGACAGCATCAGCAACGGCTATATTCTGAACGCACTTTTGGAGCAAAGAGGGTCTTATGAGCGAGCTGGACCAGTTATCGATCAATGCGCTGCGGTTTCTTGCAGTGGACGCCGTGCAGAAGGCAAACAGCGGCCATCCGGGCGCGCCGCTGGGCGATTCGCCGACCGTGTACCTGCTGTTTCACAAATACATGCGTCACAATCCGAAGCATCCGAAGTGGACCAATCGCGACCGCTTCGTGCTGTCGAACGGCCACGCGTCAGCCATGCTCTACAGCGTGTTGCACCTGAGCGGCTATAACGTGTCCATCGAGGACCTGCAGCAGTTTCGCCAGTATGGGTCGAACACGCCCGGCCATCCTGAATATGGCGATACCGACGGCGTCGAGGTAACGACTGGGCCGCTAGGGCAGGGTATAGCGCAGGCGGTCGGCATGGCGATTGCCGAGAAGCACCTGGCCGCGGTCTACAACAAGCCGGGCTTCGATCTGGTGGACCACTATAGCTATGGCTCTGCGGTGACGGCTGACTTGATGGAAGGCATCTCGCACGAGGCCGCCTCGCTGGCCGGCACGCTTGGCCTTGGCAAATTGATCCTGCTCTATGACGACAACTTGATCTCGCTCGACGGCCCGACGGAGCTTTCCTTCACCGAAGATGTGGAGAAGCGTTTCGAGGCCTACCACTGGCATGTGCAGAAGGTCGCCGACGGCAACGATCTCGACGCGATCTCGAAGGCCATTGAGAACGCGAAAGGGGTCACCGACAAGCCCTCAATCATCGCGGTGCGTACGATCATCGGCTTCGGCAGCCCCAAGGCTGGTACGAACAAGGTCCATGGCGAGGCACTGGGCGTCGAGGACGTGAAGAAGACGAAGGAGAACCTCGGCTGGCCGGACGACAAGTTCTTTTATGTGCCGGAGGAGGCGCAGAAAAACTGGAATACGATCCTCGATCGCGGCGCCAAGGATGAAGCCGCGTGGAACGACCTCTTCGCGGCGTACAAGAAAGAGCATCCGGAACTGGCCGAGGAGTTTGAACGCGTACACGCGGGCAAGCTGAAGGCAGGGTGGGAGAAGTCGCTTCCGAGCTGGCCGGCAGGCGGGAAGGGCGTCGCTACCCGTAACGCGGGCCAGCAGATCATGAACGCCTTTGCCAAGGAGGTGCCGGAGTTGATAGGCGGTGCGGCCGATCTGACCGCCTCGACCAAGACGATCCTAAAAGACACGGGCAACTTCCATGTCGACCCGGCGGGGCGGAACATCTGGTTCGGGGTGCGCGAGTTCGCCATGTGCGCAGCTGTGAACGGCATGGCGGTGCATGGCGGCGTCATTCCGTATGGCTCAACCTTCTTCACCTTCAGCGACTACTGCAAGCCGGCGCTGCGTCTGGCGGCGATCATGAAGTCGCACTCGATCTTCGTCTATACGCACGACTCGATCGCGCTCGGCGAGGACGGCCCGACTCACCAGCCCATCGAACACCTGATGGCGCTGCGCGCGGTGCCGAACCTGACCGACTTCCGTCCGGCGGACGCGAATGAAACTTCCGCTGCATGGCGGCTTGCGCTGGAGAGGAAGAGTCCGTCGTTCTTTGCGCTTTCGCGGCAGGACCTGCCGCTCCTCGATCCGGAAAAGCTGAAGATTTACGACGGCGTCGGTCATGGCGCGTACATCGTCGAGAAGGGCGGGGAGTCGCCCGATCTCTTGATCGTGGCCACGGGGGCGGAAGTCTGGCCGTCGCTTAAAGCGGCGGAGACATTGAAGGCCGAGGGCATCACGACGCGAGTGATCTCGATGCCCAGCTGGAAGATCTTCGAGGAACAGTCGGCGGAATATAAGGCGTCGATCTTCCCGGATCACCTTCCTAAACTGTCGGTAGAGGCGGGCGCGACGCTGGGCTGGTGGAAGTATGTGGGACGCCACGGCGACGTGATTGGCCTGGACCGCTTCGGAGCGTCAGCGCCGGGGGCTATCGCGATGGAGAAGCTGGGCTTTGGGGTGGACAACATCCTTGCCAGGGCCAAGCACCTGGTGGAGAGTTACCGCAAGAGCGAAGCTGCACTGGCGGGGAAGTGACTCAATGAGGCTGGTGACCGCAGCCGACCATGCGGGATTTCCTCTGAAAGAGGAAGTTCGCGGCTACCTTGAGCGTCTGGGTCATGAAGT
The DNA here is from genome assembly GCA_963790505.1 of uncultured Acidobacteriaceae bacterium. Lineage (GTDB taxonomy): Bacteria > Acidobacteriota > Terriglobia > Terriglobales > Acidobacteriaceae > Acidisarcina. The sequence continues at coordinate 9,372 of CAWBOT010000001.1, forward strand.
GCTCGACCTGGGCGCTTACAACACGGAGCCCTCTGATTATCCTGACTTTGCGGAGGCGGTGGGCAAAGCGCTGGAGGCGGGGCGGGCTGAACGAGGAATTCTAATCTGCGGCAGCGGAGTGGGGGTATGCGTTGCCGCTAACAAGATGCCGGGGATCCGGGCGTGCATGTGCCACGACACCTACTCGGCGCATCAGGGCGTCGAGCACGACGATATGAACGTTCTGGTTCTGGGGGCGAGAATTGTGGGGGCGGCGCTCGCGTTCGATATCGTTTCGATTTTTCTTCAGGCGAAGTTCCAATCCCAGGAGGAACGGTTTGTGCGCCGCTTGAATAAGGTCAAAGCAATCGAAGCCAGAAGCATGCCGGACGCGGCGAAGTACAACATCTGATGCACGCCGCCACGGCAACCAGGTCAACGTACCCAAAGCAAGCAGACGGAGATTGGTCATATGGGCCAGGTAAGCACGGTGCTGTGGGATGTGGGCGGAGTCTTACTTACCAACGGCTGGGACCATTTGCAGAGGTATCAGGTGCTGGACCACTTCGGGCTTGGGCGAGAGCCCTTCGAGACCATCCATGCTGAAATCAATGACGCCTGGGAGAAGGGGCAGATGACCGTCGATGAATATCTGGCCAGGACGGTCTTCTACGAGCCAAGGCCCTACACGCCCGAAGATTTTCTCAATGTGATGAAGGACCAATCACTACTGCATCCCAATACTGCGATCAATATCCTCAAGCAGATTTCGGCTTCGGAGGACTATGTCGTGGGAATCATGAACAACGAATCGCGCGAGCTGAACGATTACCGCATCGAGAAATTCGGCTTCTATGATTTTTTCGACTGTTTCATCAGTTCCTGCTACGTTGGACTACGAAAACCCCATCCGGAGATTTACAAGCTGGCGCTGGATCTGTTGCAGAGGGACCCGGACGAGATAGTGTTCATCGACGACCGCGAGGGGAACATCGCCACCGCGCACTCGATGGGGATGCACGGGATTGTCCACAAGACTGCAGGACAGACGGCGGAGGAGCTGGGCCGGCTGGGAATCAGCGTGACTGCATAACCCGCGGCGCTCTTTTCAGGCACTGGAACGAAAGTAGGGAGGTTTTAAGACTACATGGCTACGACCGAGATCAAAATTGCCCCCGAGCACGTCCAAAAATCCTCAAAGTCGGACGTGCATACGCCCGACCCGATCATCGTGATCATCTTCGGCGCTTCAGGAGATCTGACCAAGCGGAAGCTGTTGCCTGCGCTCTTCCACCTCGAGCAGGCCGGGCTGCTGCCCGACAATTTTTCGATTGTTGGTGTCGCGCGGCGACCGCTTGGAGATTCCTTTGCCGCCGACATGAAGGACGGCATCCTGAAGTTCGGCGGTGTCAAGGAGGGGGCGGAGCACCTCGATGATTTCATCGGCAAGGTGCGGTATCACGCGATGAACTTCGACGATGCCGCTGGCTATGACCAGTTGAAGGCGTTGCTGGAGAAGATCGATGCGGAGAACGGCACCAAAGGGAATCGGTTGTTCTACCTAGCGACTGCTCCGGAATATTTCGCCGACATCATCGATCATCTCGGCGAAAAGGGAATGGCGAAGCCAAAAACTGGTGCGGTCCGAGCGATCATTGAGAAGCCGTTCGGCCATGACCTGGAGTCGGCGCGCGAGCTGAACGACAACATCAACAAGGTCTTTGACGAAAAACAGATCTTCCGCATCGACCATTACCTCGGCAAGGAGACGGTGCAGAATGTACTTGTCTTCCGCTTCGCGAACGGGATCTTCGAGCCGGTCTGGAACCGCAACTACATCGACCATGTAGAGATCACCGCAGCCGAGAGTATCGGCATCGAGGGTCGCGGGCCGTTCTATGAAAAGGCCGGCGCGCTGCGCGATGTCGTCCAGAACCACGTGATGGAGCTGCTCTCGTTCGTGGCGATGGAGCCGCCGGTTTCCTTCGAGGCGGACGCCGTTCGAGGCGAAAAAGTGAAGGTGTGGAAGGCGATCAAGCCGATTCCAATTGAAGACACGGTGCGCGGACAGTATGGGCCGGGCACTGTGGGCAAAGAGAAGGCGATCGGCTATCGCGAAGAAGAGAGGGTCGATCCGAACTCGGTCACCGAGACCTTTGCCGCGATCAAGCTGGAGATTGAGAACTGGCGCTGGGCGGGTGTGCCTTTTTATATTCGCGCCGGCAAGCGGATGGCGAAGAGAACGACCGACGTTACGGTGGTCTTCAAGCAGCCGCCGATGCGGCTCTTCAACGAAACGGGCGGCGGCCCATGCGATGACATCCATCCCAACCTGATTACCATGCGTATCCAGCCGGACGAAGGGATCTCGTTGCGCTTTGGCGCCAAGGTCCCGAGCACCGGGATGTCGGTTTGCCCGGTGATCATGGACTTCAGCTACGCAGCGGCTTTCGGAAGCTCCTCAGCCAACGGCTATGAGCGGCTGCTGCTCGATGCGATGCTGGGCGATGCGACGCTCTTTGCTCATCGCGACGGCGTCGAGGCGACGTGGGCGCTTTATACTCCTGTTCTGGATGCGTGGAAGAATTCGCCGCAGAAAGACTTTCCAAACTACGAAAGCGGTACGTGGGGACCAGAAGCGGCGAACGAGTTGCTGCGGCGCGACGGCCGGGAATGGCAGAAGGTCTAGCAAACAAGGCAAGAGTACAGTGCCGGTGAAGGTTTTGGGTAAATCATGAATCAGGGTCAGAACGAATGTCTGTAACTACGGTTGTTACTTATCATGTCTTGCCCACCTCCGAGGACCTGGCCCGGGCCATGGCCGAGCGACTGCTCGCTGCGGCGAAGGGAGCGGTTGCGTCGCACGGGGTCGCCCGTATCGCTGTCTCAGGCGGCAACACTCCGAAACGGACTTTCGAGATGCTCGCGGATCGGCGCGGCGAGTTCGGGGGTTTTCCCTGGGACAAGACCGACCTTTTCTGGGTTGATGAGCGCTGCGTTCCGCCTGACGATAAAGACAGCAACTACCGAATGACGAAACTGGCGCTGCTCGACAAAGTTCCGCTAGCGGCTGACCGGGTATTTCGCATCGAGGGAGAACTCGATCCAGGAGAGGCCGCGCAGCGTTATGAGACGGCAATCCGCGCCCGGTTCGGTCTGCAGGGGGTCGAGATGCCTGTCTTTGATCTGATCGCACTCGGCATGGGGCCTGACGGCCACACGGCTTCGCTTTTTCCTCACACGAGGGGGATCCATGAGGGCGGGGCCATCGTCATCCCGAACCACGTTCCGCAAAAAGAGACGTGGCGCGTGACACTTACCGCTCCGGTCATCAATCATGGGCGCGAAGTTGTTTTCCTGATTGGCGGGCCCGACAAGGCTGAGGTGTTAAGTCAGGTGCTCTCAGACAAGTACGACCCCGAGACGTGGCCTTCTCAGTTGATACAGCCGAAGTCGGGGAAGGTATTGATGCTGCTCGATGAGGCGGCGGCGGCCAAGCTCCCGCCGGCCGACCCAAGCGGTACGGGCCAACTGGAGATCACGCGATGATTCTCGCCGGAGATGTGGGCGGCACCAAGGTCCACCTGGCCCTCTACGATTTTGAGCAGGGTAAGCTGGCCCACGTAAGGGACGAGAAATTCCCGGCACCGGCCTTTTCGGGGCTGGGTGAGGTGGTGACCAAGTTCCTCTCCGAAGGGACGGAGACAGGAAGCGAAGTGACTGCGGCTTGTTTCGGCGTCCCAGGGCCGGTGAAGGACGGGCGACTCAAGCTGACCAATCTGCCGTGGGAGCTGGACGCTCGCGAGTTGTCCACCTCGCTGAAGATAGAGCATCTCTTTCTCATCAACGATCTTGAGGCGAATGGGTATGGAATCCCTGAATTGAGTCCGGAACAAATCTGTGTCCTGAGTGAGGGCGACGCCAGCGCGATCGGACATCGGGGGCTGGTGTCGGCCGGGACAGGCCTCGGTGAAGCCGTGCTTGTGTGGACCGGAGGCCATCATGTGCCGATTCCATCGGAAGGCGGCCACTCCGACTTCGCGGCTCGCAATGAGATCGAGGTTAAGCTCCTGCGGTACCTTTGGAAGCAGCTGGAGGGCCGAGTCAGTTTCGAGCGAGTGGTTTCAGGGATTGGTTTGAAAAACATCTACAGCTTTCTGCGCGACGATCAGGGGATGGAAGAGCCGGGCTGGCTCAAAGAGCGCATGGAGAGCGAAGACCCGAATGCGGTGATCGGCCAGGTAGGCGAGGACGGAAGTAGCGAGCTATGTGCGAAGACGCTGGAGATTTTTGCCTCGGCCTATGGCGCGGAAGCGGGGAACCTGGCGCTGAAGATCCTGGCCAACGGAGGGATCTATCTCGGTGGTGGCATTGCACCGAAGATCCTGAAGACGATGAAGAGCGGCATTTTCATGGAGGCCTTTGCCGACAAGGGGCGCATGAGGCATTTGCTGGAAACCATCCCGGTCAGAGTGATTCTGGAAAGCCGGGCTGCGCTGCTTGGGGCCGCCGCATACGCGGAAGAGCGCGCTGCGGAGATCAGCGGCCGGTCGGTGCGGGCGGCATCGGTGCAGTTTTCCTAAGTCTTTTTCCGCCAGAGCGCGTCGAATGTAATATGAGCAACTCGCGTGGAAATTCCATTCTTCAAGATTTGAAGCGTGCTTGCCTGATGACGGCAATCGCGGTTGCCCTGGTGTTGATTACGCGCGTCGCCTGGGCGCACGCGGTGCTGGTGCTGTCGTCGCCGACAATCAATGCGGTCCTGCCGGACCGGATGTTCCGATCTCTCTAAAGTTCAACTCGCGCGTCGATGGATCGAGATCTACCGTGCTGCTCAGCACGGCCGACGGCCAGTCGAAGCCGCTGACGCTCGACAAGCAAGCTGCGCCGGATACACTGACCGCCAAAGTCGCGGGGCTTACGGCGGGCAAGTATGCGATCCACTGGCAGGTACTGGCCACCGACGGCCATATCACTCGCGGGCAAATACCCTTCAGCGTGAAGTAAAATAGCCAGAGGCAAGAGGGCATAAAGCTCGAAGGCGCCGAAGCGCGGTAGCGACCGGCGATGGACTCTCCACACCTTCCAATCGCTTCCCCAGGCAATAAAAGGGATCGTGTGCTTTTCCTTTGCGCCCTTTTTGTCCCGAGGGATTGATCGTTGATCTGGCTTTTGCGCGACTTTGATTTGTTGTCGGTCCTCTTACGGGCGCTTACCCTTGGGCTGGAATTACTGACGCTGGGCGGGGTAGCCTATCTGCTGGTGGTCGCGCTTCCTTCAAATGCAGGAGAATCTGCTTTAGAGAGCTGCTGGCGGGGAGTGCGCTGGGCGGCCACCAGCTTTGCGATCGTCGAGGTCTGCTATGTCTCGGTCGATAGCGCGATCCTTATGGGGAGTTCCTCCCTGCGCCTTTCGGATCTGGTGTTCGCGCCGTACTTTCTGGCCGGAATCGGCGCTGCGGTCGCGGCCTGCGCCATCATCGTGATTGCAAGCATCGGCGGCAGGAGAGCTGGATACGCGCTGCTGCCCTTTGCTGCGCTGGTTCTGACGGCCGTCGTTTCGACCAGCCACTCGGTCTCGCGGCTGGACCATCGGGCCATACTCTCGGTGCTGACCGCGGCTCACCAACTTGGCGCGTCAGTGTGGCTGGGGGCGATGCCGTTTCTCATCCTGTCTCTGCGGAAGTCGACAGAGCCTGATGAGGCGAAGCGGATGTTGCGGCGCTTTTCTCCCCTCGCGCTGGCCGGCGCGACAACCCTGCTGCTGGGCGGATTCGGCATGGCATGGTTTTATCTGGGCATCTCGGCCGATAAGTCCCTTAGCGGCGTTTACGGCACCGCTTACGGCCTGATGATGTTGGCCAAGATATACCTGGTTGTACTCATTATGGCGATGGGCGCAGGAAATTTCTTTCTGGTGAAGCGAATCAACGCCGCACCGATGGCCCTGTTGACTCGCCTGCGCCGATTTGGCGAGGTGGAGATCGGTCTCGCGTTCACCGCCGTGTTGGCTGCTGCCTCCATGACCTCGCAGCCGCCGGCAATCGATCTGCCTAATGACCGAGCGACGCTGCCGGAGATCGCGGCGCGTTTTCATCCGGTGATGCCGCGCATGACGAGCCCGGCGTTTGCAGAGCTGGCGCCGACTACTCCGCTTGACGAGGTCGTCAAACAGGCGCAGTTCGGCGGATCCCACGCGGTCGATGACGATAGCGATCGTGCGTGGTCGGAATATAACCATCATTGGGCAGGCGTGATTGTTCTGGCTGCGGGGCTTTTCGCTCTTTTGAGCCGATTGCCGAAATCGGGATGGGCGCGAAACTGGCCGATTGTCTTTGCGGGGCTCGCGGTGTTCATTGTGTTGCGCGCCGACCCGGAGTGCTGGCCGCTGGGGCCGCGTCCGTTCTGGGGCAGCTTTACCGCACCCGACGTGCTGCAACACCGTTTGTATGCCGTGCTGATCCTGGCGTTCGCGGCATTTGAATGGGGAATTCAGACGGGACGATTGCATTCGCGCTGGGCGGCGATGGTCTTCCCGGTGATCTGCGCGGCTGGAGGCGCTCTGCTGCTCACCCACAATCACACGATCGGCAATGTCAGGGAAGAGCTGATGGCAGAGATGAGCCATACACCGATCGCGCTGCTCGGGGCCACGGCCGGCTGGAGCCGCTGGCTGGAATTGCGGCTGCCCGACCAGAAAGAATCGCGCTGGGCCTCGTATGTGTGGCCAGTCTGCCTGATGCTAGTGGGCCTGGTGCTGCTCAATTATCGGGAATCCTAACGAGCCGTTGCGTGTGTCCCCGCACATCGAAGATAGAGGAAGAGTAAGTGGATAGAGGATTTGAAAGCCAGCCAACGACTGAGGCACCGGAGAACGATTGGAGCTGGGGGACATGTCTCGCTATCGTGCTGCTGCTGGCGGCGGCCACCTACATAATTGGGAGTAGCTCCCCGCCGTCGCTGTCGGATGACGTGGACGCGGTGCAGGCGCAAATCGCGCGAAATATGCTGGCCTCTGGCGATTGGGTGACGGCACGTCTCAACGGCATAGCCTTTCTGGAAAAATCGCCCATGATGTATTGGCTGGTGGCGATTTCGTACAAGATATTTGGCGTCTATGATTGGGCGGCGAGAATTCCGATTGCACTCTCGGCGATTGGGTTGGCGTGGCTTACGGCCGCATTCGGCAAATGGGCGTTTGGCAAGAGCGCTGGTTTCTACGCCGGTATTTGTGTCGCGACCTGTGTGGGTCTCTATCTCTTCACCCGGATACTGATTCCAGATGTGATGCTTACGCTGACGATCACGCTGGGGATGTGGGCCTTCCTGCGGGTGATAGACGATGACGAGCCAAATCCCCGCATGTGGGCTTATTTGCTGGCGGCGAGCCTGGGCGTCAGTCTGTTACTGAAGAGCTTGATCGGCGTGGTCTTTCCAGTGTCGACGGCGATTGTATACTTCGCGATCACTCGTCAGCTTTTCTCGTGGAAGAGCTGGAAGAGATTTCATCCTTGGACCAGCGTGGCGATCGTCTTCCTGATTGCTGCGCCGTGGCACATTCTGGCGACTCTTCAAAATCCGCCTTACTTTGCATGGACGCTACACAGCGGTCGAGGCCAGTACCACGGCTTTTTGTGGTTCTATGTGATCAACGAGCAGTTGCTACGTTTTCTGAACCTGCGATATCCGCGGGACTACAACACCGTGCCCCGGGTTTATTTCTGGCTCTTCCACCTGGTTTGGCTTTTCCCGTGGAGCGTGTATTTTCCGGCGATCTTCAAACTCGATTACAAGCCTGTCGATCGAGCCGGCCGAACGCGATTGCTTGCGGCATGCTGGATTGGCTTCGTGCTGGTCTTCTTCACCTTCTCCACCACGCAGGAGTACTACTCCATGCCGATCTATCCGGCGATGGCGTTGTTGTTAGGGTCGGCGATGGCAGTAGGAGGAAAGTGGATTCGAGGAGGGACGAGGGTGCTGACTTTCGTTTCTGCCGCGTGCGCGCTGGCCATCATCGCGATTCTGATCGCGGTGCGTCATGTTCCTGCTCCGGGAGATATATCCCAGGCGCTGGGCTATCACCCCAAGGTGTATAGTTTGTCGCTCGGCCACATGGAAGATCTGACGCTGGATTCGTTCGCGTACCTGAAGCTTCCGCTGGCGATGGCGGCGCTCGCATTCCTGGTCGGGGTTGCGGGTACGTTGAAGACGAGAGGGCAGAGCGCATTTCTGGCCGCTGCGTTGATGATGGCCATGTTCTATCAGGCAGCAAGAGTCGCGTTAATTGATTTTGACCCATTTCTTTCGTCGCGGCCGCTGGCAAACGCGATCCTCGCATCACCGCCGGGAGAAATCATCATGGACACCCAATACTGGACGCTGTCGACGATCCCGTTCTATACGGGGCGCTCGGAGCTGATGTTGAATGGACGGTGGTTCAATCTTGAGTACGGCTCCTACGCGCCCGGCGCACCCCAAAACGTCTTCATCGACGATGCCGACTTCAAACAGCTGTGGTTCAGGCCTACACGCTATTACCTGGTGACTAAGGACGCGGATATCCCTCGCCTCGAGAGCCTGGTTGGCGCACAGAACCTTACGCTGGTTGCCAAGTCGGGAGGCAAACGGGTGTATACGAACTCACCAATCGAGAATTCAACCGGCAATCGAGGCTTGTAGCGTTCGCGACTTCGGCCTACGCGGGCTGTTCCGCCTGCGGCATCAGGCCTTTGATGTGGAAGAAGGCGCTGGAGAAGGCGTTCTTCATCGCCAGCGAGGACTCGATTCCACATGTGCAGCCGGGGCATTCGCGGCGGATCATCGCTTCGGCCTGGCGAGTGTAGGCCTCGGAATCGAGCACCGAGCGCAGACTGTTGTTGAGAATGTTGCCAACCGGCGCGAGAGGATAACAGCCGGTGAGAACATCTCCGTTCGAGACGACGAAGACCTGAAGATATCCCAGCACGCATGGCGGCTCGTCCACGGAATCGTTGCTGTAGTACCGCTTGATATAGTCGGCCTCGTAGCCCGGGCGTTTCATGACGTCGCGCAGAAAGTTATCAATCCGATCGACGTCGCTGCGATCTGGCCACATGGTGGCGATGTCGGCATTCGCCAGAAAATAGAGATTCCGGCTGAGGATGTTGAACTCGAGATCGGCGCCTACATTGTGGGCGACCTCGGCGAGTTCGCCGAGCTCCCGGGCGGAGATGCCGTTCAGGGTCACAGAGAACGCGGCCTGCTTGTTGCGAAGCCCCTGAATGCCCTCAATCGCCAAATCGAAATATCCCTTGATGCCGCGAATGCGGTCGTTGTTCTCACGCATGCCGTCGATCGAGACGTTGATGTTGGTGATCGGAGAGTCGTTCACCTGCTGCTGAAAGCGCTTGAGGAGGAGCCCGTTGGTCTGGATGATGATTCGTTTGAAGGGCTTGGTGTTCGCGCTTTTCAGAATTTCGAAGAAGTCTTTCCGGATGAGCGGCTCACCCCCGGTGAAGCGCAGGGAGCTGATGCCCAGATCGCCGATCTCATTCACGAGTGCGATGGCCCGTTTGGTGTCCATCCCATCTTTCCAATGGGATTTCCAATAGTCGCAGCTGATGCACCTCGCCTGGCAGTTCTCGGTCAATTTGACGTGCGCCGCCAGCGGCCGGACCCTTGCGGGGAGAAGCTTAGACGAGAATTGGCTGCCCATCCATACGCGGGGAAGATAGGAACCGGGGATAGGCATGTGAAACTCCTGCTTTCAAATTGCAGCTTTTGGCCGCGCTAAGGTGGCGCCGTAGAGTCCAGCAGCGCGGCCACTCGCTCTTACGATTGTATCGCGCAGCGTGGGTCGGAGACGGCCGAAGCTGGGACGAATCAAGGGGGTGGCTGTCATAATCGTTACGGTGACAAACGCGACATTCCCGGCGTCGAAGCGGCGTCCGGTCTATTCCTCAGGAGCACATGTTCAAGACATTTCAGACTCAGATCAGTTATCCGGCCGCAGCGGCAACGCTGGCCCTGTTTGCCTCCCTTACCGGCCCGACAGCCCGTGCACAGCGCCTGCCAACCGTGGCGCGGCCCGAGCATTATTCGCTGGCGCTTACACCGAACCTCAAGGACGCGACCTTCGCAGGAAGCGAAACGATTGATCTGACGCTGGCGGAGCCAGTCCAGTCCATCACTTTGAATGCCGCCGAGATCAAGTTTGGCAGCGTGACCACGACCGTAAGTGGCCATGAACTTAAGGCGACTGTCACGACCGACGAGCCGAAACAGCAGGCGACGCTTGCATTCGACCAGACGCTTCCAGCGGGCAAGCTTACGCTGAAGATCGAATATACGGGGATTCTAAACAACGAGCTTCGCGGGTTTTATCTTTCGAAGACTGCCAAGCGGAACTACGCTGTAACGCAATTCGAGGCGACAGATGCGCGGCGCGCCTTTCCCAGCTTCGATGAGCCGGCGTTCAAGGCGACTTTTGACATCGAGTTGACGGTGGACAAGGGTGACACGGTGATCTCCAACACCAATGCGATCTCGGACACTCCCGGGCCGCTGGTCGACGAGCATACGGTGAAGTTTGCTACCACTCCGAAGATGTCGACCTATCTTGTGGCGTTTCTGGTCGGGGATTTCCAGTGCGTCTCGGGCGAGAGTGACGGGGTGCCGATCCGCGCCTGCGCAACTCCGGACAAGGTGGAGCAGGGCAAGTTCGCGGTGAGCGCGGCGGAATATGTTTTGCACTATTACGACACGTACTTTGGTATCAAGTATCCGATGCCGAAGCTGGACATGGTCGCGATCCCCGATTTTGAAGCCGGCGCGATGGAGAATTTCGGTGCGATTACCTATCGCGAGACCGAGCTGCTGATCGATGAAAAAACAGCGTCGCTTGGGGGCGAAGGAGAGCGTTGCGAGCGTGGTCGCGCACGAGATGGCGCACCAATGGTTCGGCGACATGGTGACAATGCAATGGTGGAACAACATCTGGCTGAACGAGGGTTTCGCCACCTGGATGTCGAACAAGCCGATCGCCGCCTGGCATCCGGAATGGAACATTCCTCAGGATGTAGCCGCCGAGTTGAACGGTACTCTGAACCTCGACGCCGCGACGCACGACGCGAACGATCCGCGCCACTGCGGATACGCCTGAGCAGATCAACGAGATGTTCGACGGCATCAGCTATGGCAAGGCCGGAGCGGTGCTGGGCATGGTGGAGAACTATCTTGGCGAAGAGACATTTCGCCAGGGCGTGCACAACTACCTGGCCGCCCATCTCTACGGCAATGCGACGGCGGAAGATTTCTGGAACGCGCAGACTGAGAACAGCCACAAACCTGTCGACAAGATCATGGGAAGCCTGGTCGCCCAGCCGGGCGTACCGGGTCTCAGCTTTGCCGACCCGCAGGGCGGTAAGGTGCAGGTGGGCCAGCAGCGCTTCTTCCTGAGTCCGAGCGCCAAGGGTGACGGAGCGCCGGTCTGGTCGATCCCGGTTTGCTTCAAGACGGGCGACGGAAAGGGCGATTGCGAGGTGGTTTCTTCAGCGCAAGGGAGCCTGATGGTACCGTCGGCAGCCTTCTTCTATGCGAACTCCGGCGGCAAGGGCTATTACCGCAGCACGTATCCGGCAGACGTTTACTCGAAGCTGGTGGCGAACGTCGAAAGCGGTCTGAGTCCCGAGGAGCGGATTAGTCTGCTGGGAGACGAATGGGCGCAGGTAAGGGCGAACAAAGCGCCGGTGGGGTCGTATCTCGATCTCGTCACCGCGGTGAAAGACGATAGCAGCGGAACGGTGTTGAGTTCGGCGCTCGGGGCAGTGAATACGGTTCGCGCGCGGATCGCGTCGACGGCCGCCGAGCAGCAGGGATTGGATGCGTGGGCGGTCAAGACCTTCAAACCCGCGCTGGAAAAGCTGGGGCAGCCTTCCGTGAGCGATACGCCGGAGAAGAGCGAGCTGCGCGCCACCCTGTTCGGCTTGCTTGGCGGCGCGAAGGACCCGGACGTGATCGCGCGGTCGAAGGCAATCACGGAGAAGTATCTGGCCGATCCTGCGTCGGTCGATCCGACTCTTGCCCGGGTTGCTCTGAGCATTGCGGCGACCAATGGCGATGCAGCGCTTTTCGATCAGCTGCAGAAGGTGGCCGAGACTTCAACGAATCCTCAGATCCAGGTGCGGGCGCTTTATCTTCTGGCGGTCTTCAAAGATCCGCAGCTGGAGAAGCGGTCGCTGGACTACACGCTCTCCGGAAAGGTCAGGAACCAGGATTCGCCGCATATGCTTTCGATCCCGTTTATGTCCAGCGAGACGCGGGATTACGCGTGGCAATATGTCCAGCAAAACTGGGACAAGGTGGTTGCGCAGATGACTCCGTTAAGCGCGGGATCCTTTGTTGGCTCTGCGGGGAATTTCTGCAGCGCCGAGGCGCGTGACCAGGTGGTAGCCTTCTATGCGAGCCACAAGGTGCCGTCGTCGGAGCGGGCACTCAAGCGGGCGGTCGATCAGATTAACGACTGCATCGAGCTGCGGGCCAACCAGGAGGCGAACCTGAAGGAGTGGCTAGCTAAGCAGCAGTAGGGAATTGCAGGAAGGCGGAGACGCGGCCTGACTTTCCGGGCCGCGTTTCTTTTGCGCGGAAGCACTCGTTTCCGGTCAAAGAAGTTGGATTCGCGCTCTCATTGCCGCTCGAATTCTTGTTATATTTAGAGACTCACCGAGTTTTCGATTACAAACACACAACTGGGAATCTGGCTCAGCGGTTCGACTGAATCAATTCAGCCACTTCAGGGAAGAAGGCCACTCTTTTCGGAGTTGTCGTTCTTTTCCTCTTGACGGACGATCCGCCGGGAAAGGAAAGCTCTACCGCCAGGCGGCAAGCGCGATGGCAGAAGGACACGATGCAGGATTTTCCTAGATCTTCAGGGCTCCCCCCGGCGCAGGGTTTATACGATCCGCGCAATGAACGGGACAACTGCGGCATGGGGTTTGTCACCAGCATGCGCGGGGAGAAGACCCACAAGATCATCGAGATGGGCATCGAGGTTCTGGTTCGTCTGACGCATCGCGGCGCGGCCGGCTGTGACCCGGAGACCGGCGATGGCGCAGGAATTCTGATTCAGATTCCGCACGAGTTTTTCTCCGACGAGTGCAAGGCCATTGGCTTCACCCTGCCTGAGCCGGGAAATTACGCGGTGGGCATGGTCTTTCTGCCCGTGGGGAAACATCAGCGGCTACAGTGCGAGGGCATCATGGAGCGGATTGCCCGCGAGGAAGGCCTGAGCGTCCTCGGCTGGCGAGATACGCCTTGCAACGGCGACGCTATAGGGCGCGAGGCGCGCGCCTCGCAGCCTTACATCCAGCAGATATTTCTCGGCCGGCCAGATGGCTGGGATGAAGATCATTTCGAGCGCAAGCTGTATGTCGTACGCAAGCGCATCGAGAACGAGGTAGCTCGCGAAGAGATTGAAAATCGGCACTTCTTTTACATCCCGTCTCTTTCGTCGCGCACCATTGTCTACAAAGGCCTGTTGCTGGCGCCGCAGATCGCCAACTTTTATGGAGAGTTGGCCGATCCGCGCGTGAAGAGCGCGTTGTGTGTCGTGCACCAGCGTTTCTCTACCAACACGTTTCCAAGCTGGCCCCTTGCTCATCCGTATCGCTACATAGCCCACAACGGCGAGATCAATACTCTGCGCGGCAATGTGAACTGGATGAAGGCGCGAGAATCGCTACTGCAGTCTCCGCTGTTTGGCGCGGACCTGCAGAAGTTGTTCCCGATTGTCACCGAGGGCGGGAGCGACTCAGCGGCCTTTGACAGCGCTGTGGAGCTGCTCTTTCAGTCGGGACGTTCGTTGCCGCATGTGATGGCGATGCTGATTCCGGAGGCGTGGTCGGGCAACCCTCATATCGATCAGGCGCGGCGCGCGTTTTACGAATATCACGCTTCGCTGATGGAGCCGTGGGACGGACCCGCGGCGATGGCGTTTACCGACGGGCGGGTGATCGGCGCGATGCTGGACCGCAACGGCCTGCGTCCGGGGCGCTATGTGGTGACCAACGACGATCTCGTCGTGCTGGCGTCAGAGGCGGGTGTGGTGGATATTCCCGCCGAGAATGTGCGCCAGAAAGGCAGGCTGCAGCCGGGCAAGATGTTCCTGGTCGACACAATCGCCGGTCGTATCGTTTCTGACGAAGAGATCAAGCAACAACTGACCTCGCGCCAGCCTTATGCGGAGTGGATTGAAAAGAACCAGATCACCCTGGAGCAGATCGGCGAGCCCGGGCGCCACCATCCGCAGGAGCAAGGATCGCTGCAATCGCGACAGCGTGCCTTCGGCTACACCGAAGAGGACTTGAAGATGATCCTCGCGCCGATGGCGGCGAAGGGCGAAGAGCCGGTTGGCTCGATGGGCACCGACACGCCGCTGGCCTGCCTTTCGGATCGTCCGCAATTGCTCTTCAATTATTTCAAGCAATTGTTTGCGCAGGTGACCAATCCGCCGATCGATCCGATCCGCGAAGAGATGGTGATGTCGCTGATCAGCTACATCGGCACCGAGCGGAACATCCTCGAAGAGACGCCAAAGAATTGCCACACGCTGAAGCTACCCCAGCCGGTGCTCAACAACCGCGAACTGGAGCAGCTACGGAGGGTTTCCAAAGGCGATCTGCTGGCGACGACGCTGGTGGCGCTGTTCCGTGCGCAGGATGGCGAAGCCGGCCTGCAGCGCGGGCTCGAAGAGCTCTGCCAACGGGCGTCGCTCGCCGTCCGCAATGGATATACGTTGCTCATCATCAGCGATCGCGGAGTGGACAAGCAGTCGGCGCCCATCCCCAGCCTGCTGGCGTCTGGCGGCGGTGCATAATCTGCTGGTACGCGAGGGGACGCGCACCCAGGTTGCACTGATCATCGAGTCGGGTGAGCCGCGCGAGGTGATGCACTTCGCGTTGCTGATCGGCTACGGCGCGAGCGCGATCAATCCGTATCTGGCGATCGAGTCGCTCGAGAGCCTGGCGAATCGCGGACGGTTGCCGGGCGGGACTACGCCTGAGAAGGCAGTCGGCAATTTCGTCAAGGCGATCAACAAAGGGCTGCTGAAAACCTTCTCCAAGATGGGCGTGTCGACTCTGCAGAGTTATCGCGGCGCGCAGATTTTCGAGGCCATCGGCCTCAACACGGAGCTGGTGGACGCATATTTTGCCGGAACCGTCTCGCGCATCGAGGGCGTAGGGCTGGGCGTGATCGCGCAGGAGGCGCGGGATGCGGCATGAGTATGCCTTTCAGCCGCCAACGCGATCGGAGACGGAGCTGGCGGTCGGCGGCGCGTACCATTTTCGCAAAGACGGTGAGTATCACCTGCTGAATCCGGATACGATCAGCAAGCTGCAGCATGCCGTGCGCGGAATCGAACCCGAAGACCTTCCGGGAATATACAGACCTGATCGACAAACAGAATAAGGAACTATGCACTCTGCGCGGCCTGATGAAAATCAAGCTGGCGGAGAAGCCGCTTTCTCTGGATGAGATCGAACCGGCGGCCGAGATCGTCAAGCGCTTCACGACCGGCGCGATGTCGTTCGGTTCGATCAGCAAAGAGGCGCACGAAACCCTGGCGATCGCCATGAACCGGATTGGCGGCAAGTCGAATACCGGTGAGGGCGGGGAAGACGAAGCGCGCTTCAACCGCGATGAGAATGGCGACCTGCGGCGCAGCGCGGTAAAGCAGATTGCCTCGGGGCGTTTTGGCGTAACCACGAATTACCTGGTCAACGCCGATGAGCTACAAATCAAGATGGCGCAGGGCGCCAAGCCCGGCGAGGGCGGACAGCTTCCCGGTCATAAGGTCGATGAGGTGATCGCCCGGCTGCGGCATTCCACTGCCGGAGTGACGCTGATTTCGCCGCCGCCGCACCACGACATTTATTCGATTGAAGACCTCGCCCAGCTGATCTTCGATCTCAAGAACGTAAATCCAGCGGCACGCGTTGCTGTAAAGCTGGTCGCCGAGGTGGGTGTGGGCACGGTCGCCGCGGGCGTCTCCAAGGCACATGCCGACGTCGTGCTGGTCAGCGGCGATACCGGTGGCACCGGGGCCGCGCCGCTCAGTTCGCTTAAGCATGCCGGCATTCCCTGGGAGCTAGGTCTTGCCGAAACGCAACAGGTCTTGTTGCTGAATGATCTCCGCAGCCGCATTCGAGTGCAGACGGACGGCAAGCTGCAGACGGGACGCGATGTGGTGATCGCCACGCTGCTGGGCGCCGAAGAGTTCGGTTTCGCAACCGCTCCGCTGATTGCCATGGGCTGCATCATGATGCGCAAATGCCACCTGAATACTTGTCCAGTGGGCATTGCCACCCAGGACCCGGTACTGCGCAAGCATTTTGCCGGGCAGCCCGAGCACGTCATCAATTTCTTCTTCTATATCGCCGAGCAGGTACGCGAACTGATGGCGCAGATCGGCTTCCGGACCGTGGATGAGATGGTGGGCCGCGTCGACAGGCTTGAGACGCGCCCTGCCATCGACCATTGGAAGGCCACGGGTATCGATCTTTCGGAGATTCTGTACAGTCCGCCGTTGCCCGACCGGGTGAAGAGGTATTGCACCCAGAAGCAGGACCACGGGCTTGATGCGGTCCTCGATCTGCAACTGATCGGGCTGGCGCGCGAGGCACTTGACCACGCCATGCCGGTCGAGGCCGGTCTGGCGATTCGCAACGTGCATCGCTCGGTTGGAGCGATGCTGGGCGGCGAGATTGCGCGGCGCTACGGCTCTGCCGGGTTGCCGGATGAAACCGTGCGCTTCCAATTCACGGGCTCGGCGGGGCAGAGCTTTGCCGCTTTTTTGCCGCGCGGCGTCACGCTGACGCTGGAAGGGGAAGCCAACGACTACGTCGGCAAAGGCCTGTCGGGCGGTCGAGTGGTCATCTATCCACCAAAGAATTCCGGCTTCCTGCCAGAGGAGAGCATTATCGCGGGCAATGTCGTGCTGTACGGCGCGACCAGCGGCGAAGTCTTTCTGAACGGCATCGCCGGGGAGCGTTTCGCGGTGCGCAACTCTGGCGCGACCGCGGTGGTGGAGGGCGTCGGCGATCATGGCTGCGAATACATGACAAATGGGCTGGTCGTGGTTCTCGGCGCGTGCGGGCGTAACTTCGCCGCCGGCATGAGCGGCGGCCTCGCCTTTGTACTGGACGAGAGCGGCGAGTTCGCGCGGACGCAATGCAATCCCGCTTCTGTCGATCTGCAACCGCTGAGAGAGGAAGATGACATTGCCAAGGTGCGATGGATGATTGAGAAGCACCTGTCGCTCACCGGCAGTCCGCGCGCCGCGTGGATACTGGACAACTGGCCGCAGACGCTGCCGAAATTCCTCAAGGTCTTCCCGCACGAGCTACAGAGAGTGCTCAAGGCGGCGCAAAAGAAGGAGTCTTCCGCGGTCAACGGGCAACTTCCCGGTGTGCTGGTCGCGGTAGCGGCAGGAGCCGAGCAGGTGCGCCATGGCTAACCCGACCGGATTTCTTGAATTTCCGCGTGAATTGCCGGAGCGGCGACCTGTCGCTGAGCGAATCCACGACTGGTTCGAGATTTATCGCGAGCTGCCCGACGAAAAGCTGCGCGAGCAGGGCGCGCGATGCATGGATTGCGGAGTGCCGTTCTGCCATACAGGCTGCCCAGTCAACAACATCATTCCCGACTGGAACGAACTGGTCTACGAGGCCCGCTGGGAAGAGGCGGTGCGCCGGCTGCACGCGACCAACAATTTTCCCGAGTTCACTGGCCGCATCTGCCCGGCACCTTGCGAGGCCGCCTGCGTGCTGGGCATCAATCGAGCCGCCGGTGACCATCAAGCAGATTGAAAAGGCCATCGCTGATCGAGGCTTTAGCAGAAGGCTGGGTGGTTCCTGAGCCACCGGCATTCGAGTCGGGAAAGCGGGTCGCGGTCATTGGCTCGGGCCCTGCCGGTCTGGCCGCAGCCCAGCAGTTGCGCCGCGCCGGACACGCCGTCACCGTCTATGAAAAGGCGGACCGTCTCGGCGGCTTGCTTATCTACGGCATTCCTCATTTCAAGATGGAGAAGGAGATCGTCGAGCGGCGCATCGAGCAGCTGCGCGCCGAGGGCGTCCGCTTTGTGACCGGAGTGCACGTTGGTGGCGGCCGGCCTGGCGACCTCACGATCGAGGAATTGCGGCGGAGCGTCGACGCAATTCTGCTCGCCTGCGGAGCGGAGCAGCCGCGGCATCTGTCGATTCCCGGCAGCGATCTTCGCGGCATCCACTTTGCGATGGACTATCTGACCCAGGCGAACCGGCGCTGCCTCGGCGACCAGCTCGATCCGGCGCTGGACATCCTCGCCGGAGGGAAGCAGGTTATCATCATCGGCGGCGGCGATACCGGCGCGGACTGCCTCGGAACCTGCCATCGTCAGGGCGCGAAGAGCGTGCGCCAGTTTCAAATCCACGAGATGCCGCCGGAGCAGCGGTCCCAGAAGACGCCGTGGCCGATGTGGCCGCTGCAGTTGCGCAGCGAAGGTGCACATGAAGAGGGCGGCATCCGCGAATGGAATGTTCGCACCATCGGCTTCTCGGGCGACGAACAGGGCCATGTTCGCAAGCTGCACGGCGTTCGGCTAGGACCGGGGCCAGATTTCGCACCGGTGACGGGCGGCGAGTTCACGCTCGATGCGGATCTCGTTCTGATCGCGATTGGGTTCTCTGGTCCGGTGCGGCAGGGAGTCGTAGAACAGCTCTCGCTGGTGCTTGATCCGCGCGGCAACATTGCGGCCGACGAAAACTACATGACCTCGACCGATGGCGTCTTCGTGGCCGGCGATATGCGCCGCGGGCAGTCGCTGGTGGTCTGGGCGATTGCCGAGGGGCGCAAGGCGGCCGCCGCAATCGACACTTACCTCGCGCGTACGGCAGCGCGGAGCGCGTCTCGGGAATGGTCGCGGCGATGTAGCTCCGCTTCGAGCGCCCGCAGCGGCAGGTCTGCTGGTCGGTTCGTCCTATATAATCCGATTAGCGCAGACGGAGAGATGGCCGAGTGGCTGAAGGCGGCGGTTTGCTAAACCGTTATAGGGTCAAAAGCTCTATCGGGGGTTCGAATCCCCCTCTCTCCGCCAGACCAATTCGAACCCGAGATATAGCTCTCTCTCTCCCGCAGAGTTCTATCTGGAATTTGAATGACTGCCCCCCTCCCGCGACACAGTCTATCTCCCTCATAGCGGAACAACTTAACTCAAAGGATGTGCCGCATTTCGGGCGCAACTCGCGATTCATACGCGGTTCAGAGAATCGTGTGAAGGAAGAATTCCCCCCAACCAATCACACACATTCAAAACCCAATAAAACCTGATCGTTCCCGCCCCAGTGTGCGAATGGTGTGTCTGATTCCCGCCAAGAGGTGCCTCATGGCACGGAATAAAGGGCAAATAATCGGGCGCGGTACGAATACCTGGCTCGTCGCGTCTATCCCGCAAATACGATAACCAGGCCATTCATGGTGCGCCCCGCTAAGCACAGCGGCTCCTGAATCTCAAGCTACAGCAACGCGACAACGGTCCTTTGTCTCGCGCTGCGGTCATGAGCCTTAGACGCAGCCAGCCGTGCCTCAATTTGCCACGGCGCATTGCCCGTGAGTTCAGAGCTATCTGACGGATTGGTGTAGAGACTCACCTAGAAGTGTTATATAAAATGTGCGATAAGTACCAGATAGGTACGAGCCATTAATAACTAGTTATTAGTTAATAATCATCCGGGCTATTTCTAAGTTAGTCATCTTGCGCCAAGCTCGACTGTAAATGACGTATTAAAGTTCTTTAGTGGACAAAAAAATGCTTGACAGCAACTTATAAGCTCGTACAGACTTCCGCTCACGTTCGGTGGGATTGCTCGTGGTAGTGTGTATTGCTTCTCCACCCCGGAGTTGTCATGAAAAATAGTGTGGTGTCTGTACTTGCCTTCGTCTCTTTCCTCGGATTCACAGCGGATGCTCAAGTTGGATCAAAGGCGCTTTCGCCATCAACACAAACAGCTATTGTCCCCGCCGCACAAGCGAAGCAGCTCTCTGTCAGCCTGGGTGCGCCGCCTGCAGCTTCCCAAGGTGGGAAAAAAGTGTCGGTCGCTCAAACCCCCCTGAGCTTCGAGCCGAATGTCGGGCAGAGTGAGCCTGCGGCACGATTTACGGCGAGGACGCCCGGCTATTCGCTGCAACTCGAGGCAACGCGCGCACAGCTTCGGTTTGGGCAGGCCAAGGCCGGCGCCGATGGAAAGGCCGCCCCCGATCAGAAGGCGATCGCCATGGAAATGGTGGGCGCTAACCCGGCGCCCGAGGTGCGCGGCGAAGAGCAGTTGCTGGGCAAAGACAACTACTTCCCGACCAGAGATCCAAAGACCTGGTTTTCCAACATCCCGACATACTGGCGCGTGAAATATTCGGCGGTCTATCCGGGCGTCGATGCCGCCTTTTACGGCAATGCCAACCGTCTCGAATATGACTTTATGCTGCAGCCGAAGGCCGACGCCGGCCAGATCCGCATGAAACTTACCGGCGCCGATGCAGCAAGCATCGACAAGGACGGCAGCCTGGTTCTTCGCATCGGCAAGGACGACATCCGCTTCCTCGTGCCGGTGGCCTATCAGCCATCGTCGGACGGGAAGCATCGCGACTCGGTGTCTGCTTCCTACAATCTGGAATCGGCAGCAAACGGCGAGCCCGCGATGGTGGGTTTCACGCTGGGCACCTATGATCGCGCGCGGCCACTGGTCATCGATCCGGTACTGGCGCTCACCTATGCCGAATACCTGAACGGTTATGTCGGCGATGTGACCGTGGACGGCTCGGGCAACACCTATGTGACCGGCCAGAACACCAGCGGCACTGGGTTCTATGTGACCGAGTACAACTCCGTCGGCACGGTCGTCTATAATGCGAGCATCGGCGCTGGTGGGCTTTATCCGGTGAGAGTCAGGGTGGACAGCACCGGCAAAGCCTATGTGGCCGGTTACGCTTATTCATCTGCGACTCTGCCAACCGGATCGAACTCCTACAAGAGCACAGTCACCGCGAGCACCAATGGCTTCCTCGTACAGATCGCCGCGGGCGGCGGGAGCGTTCCCTATGCCACTTTTATCGGCGGCACCGACACCTCTTCGTCGGGAGCGTTTGGGCTGGGCGTTGAGACCATCAGCGGAGTGACCTTTGCTTTTCTTGATGGATACACGTACTCCTCAACCTTTCCCGTGACCGCAGGGGTCTATCAGGGTGCTTTCTCGGGCAGCCCCGGAGGCAACTATGACGGCTGGGTGGCAAAGTTCAATCCCGCCGCCTCCGGAGCTGCCTCTCTCGACTATTCTACATATCTAAGTTCGACCGATACTCAGTTCAATGCCCTCGCAGTGGATGCCTCTGGTGATGCCTACGTAACCGGTGCCGCCGACTCGACTGGCTTCCCGGTCACCTCCGGAGCGTTCCAGTACGACGGCTACTACTCGGGCAACGGTGGTGTGTATGTTACGGAACTGAATCCAGTGGGAACCGCTCTGGTCTATTCCGCCTATCTCGGCTACGGTGTCGGATACGGCATCGCTGTGGATGGCGGCGGCAACGCCTACGTGACCGGGACGGTCGGGTATGAAGATTTTCCCACCACCGCCGGGGCTTACCAGACCAGTTATCCCGGCGGGTTCGTCACCAAGCTGAACGCGGGTGGCGCGACCGAGGCGTACTCGACATTTCTCGGCGGCCCTAGCAGCGTGAGCGGCAACGATGTGCTCCCCTCAAGCATTTCGCTAGCGAATGGCTGTAGTTCGGCCTGCGACGCCTATGTCTCAGGTTTCACTTCGACACTGGATTTTCCGGCCTTCGACGCCATACAGACGACAGCCTCTACCTCCGGCAACTCGTCGTTCATTGCGGAACTGAACGCAACCGGCTCCGCTGCACTCTTTTCTAGCTATTTGAGCGGCCTTACAGGATATATCTACGATGGCGCTGCTTACACCTACGGTCCTAGTGGCTCCTTCGGTTGGACCCCGGCCATTGCCGCAGACAGCTCGGGGAATATGTCCGTGGTGGGAGACCTCTACGGAACGGCCGATTTCCCGGTCACTATCAACAGTTCCAACTCCGACTATGCATTCCTGGCGAAGATCAGCCCCACCGCAACTGAGCCGTTTACCTGGTCCACGCCTACATCGGTCAGCTTCGGAAGCCAGACGGTCGGCGTCAGCACCAGCGTCTATCCCGGTCCGCAGACGGTCAACGTTCGCAACCTCAGCGACACTGCGGTGACGATATCCTCGATCACAGCATCTCCGGCCTCGATCTTCTCTGCATCCGATTCCTGCGCGGGTACGATTCCCGCGGCGGGCGCATGCACTTTGTCGTTGAACTTCGATCCCGGCGGTCCGGGCGTCGTGACAGGTACGGTCACGGTCAACTCCAACGCCAGTGACAGCCCCCTGGTCATTGCACTGACCGGCACCGGAGCCGACGGGGCATTCACCGAAGCATCCGCGACCAGCCTTACCTTCGGCCCGCAGAACGTCAGTACAACCAGCGCACAGCAGTTGGTTACGCTGACCAACTCCGGCACTGAAACCGCTGCGCTGAGCATCTATTACCCGTATCTTGGGACAGATTTTTACGCGGAGGACAACTGTTCCAGCCAACTGGTTCCCGGCGCCAGTTGCGTGGCGAGTGTGACCTTCACTCCCACCCGGGCTGGCCTGCGCACGGCTACTCTCTACGTCCAGGGCGGCGGTGGACCGACTATCTCGATTCCGCTCTCCGGCACAGGCCTCGCGGCCGGGGCAACCGGGACCGTCAATTTCAGCTCGCCAGCTCTGCAATTTGGCTCACAAACGGTTGGAACGACCACCGCCGCTCCCGGTCAGCTCGTTTACATCAATAACACCGGCAGCGTTCCAGTCACGGTCTCGGCAATCACGGCCTCGGGCGATTTCTCGATTTACTCCAACGGTTGCGGCGCCGTGCCCTTCCAGCTCGCGGTGCAATCCTCATGCTACGTCTACACGACTTTTACGCCCTCAGCCGTCGGTTCGCGCACGGGATTCCTCACCTTTACCGACTCTGCTAGCGGTAGCCCGCAGAGCGTGGCGCTGAGCGGGACGGGCGTGGCCGGTGCGCAGACCCTGGAATTCTATCCATCGCCAACCGTGGACTTCGGATCGGACGTGCCGGTCGGCGTCGAAAGCGGGACCATCACGGTCTACGCACAGAACGCGGGTACGAGTCCGATCACCATAAATCGTACGATGGTAAGTGGCGACTTTTTGGTTACCTATGACGGCTGCTCGGGCACAACGCTGGCGGGGACTACCCAAGATGGGACCGGCAGTTTGTCCTATTGTCGGGTCAACGTGAACTTCCTGCCGACCGCAACCGGCCTGCGCACTGGAACTTTGACCTTCATCGATAGCGCGGGGAACAGCCCGCAGACCGTCGCGCTGTCGGGCAATGCGATCGCCGATACAGGCACAGCAGCGGTGACGCCGACCCAGCTTGACTTCAGCACCCAGGCGGTCGGCACCACCAGCGCCACGCAGAGTGTCCTCATCACCAATCCTGGCGATACAGTAATTACCGTCAATAGCTATAAGACCGGGACAGGCAACTTCTCAACAGCCGACTGGTATTGCGGCACGGTCCCATTCACGCTTAATCCGGGAGCCAGCTGTGGAGTCCACGTGCAGTTCACGCCCACATCGGCGGCCGCGTTGACAGACTCGCTTACGATCGCGGGTTCGATCGGCACCGCGAAGGTATCGCTCTCGGGCACCGGCGTTGCCGAATCCAAGACGATCGGATTCACTCCAGCGTCGCCGATGAATTCCGGCTCGGTTGTGAAGGGTCAGAGCAGCGGCGCGAACGGCAGTAGCGGCAGCGAAGCGGGTGATCTGGTCTCGATACGGAACACTGGAACAGCGGCGGTGACTTTCTCAGCAAGTCCGGCAATCGGCGGAACCAATGCGGCTGATTTTAGCCTATCCAACCCTTATAGGTGCGGCAACAATGCGACGACTCTCGCGCCAGGCGCCAGTTGCCCGATGTGGATCACGTTCACGCCGTCGGTTGCGGCGGCCGAAACGGCTACCCTCACCTTTACCGACGATGCCACGGGCACGACCCAGGTGCTGACTCTGAACGGAACCGGAATTGCCGCCGCGCCCAAGTCCTACTTGTCGAATGACCTGCTGAACTTCGACAACCAGGTTGTGGGAACCACCAGCCCCACGAACACTTACCTATACTTCTACAACAACTCCGGCGCCTCGGTGACGCTCGGGAACGCGGTCTTGAGCGCCGGCTTCCTGACCCCCACCGGGGATCAAAACTGCAACGGCCAGGTGATTGCCAACGGGAGCAGTTGCTACGTATATGTCTCGTTTGCCCCGACCAGCGCCGGGCTGATCACCGGCACCATCACCTTCAAGAACAGCGGTGGTACGGTCCTGGCATCGGCGCCTCTGACTGGGTATGCTGCCGCGGCCGTTCTCTCCGGGCTGTTGACTCCAAGCACGCTTAACTTCCTCCCCAGCCAGGTCGTGACCTCAACATCGTCCGACCTTACAACGGTATTCACCAACACCGGCAATCTGCCGCTGACCATCGGTACGGTTACCGGGACTAATCTCGGCGCGGCGCCCACGAACGAATTCAAGCTTGACAGCGATGGGTGCAGCGGCCAGCCGGTACCTGCCGGCGGCAGCTGCACGGAATACGTGAACTTTACCCCCAATGCCGCAGGGGCACGCACCGGAAGCCTCAAGATTCCGGTTACCTACACTGGTGGAACGACGGCCAGCTTCACTGCGAATTTCAGCGGAACCGGAGTGGCCGAGGTGAACTCGGCTGTGCTCCAGCCGGGCAACGGAAACTTCGTCGATCAGACGGTCGGGGTTCAAAGCCCGTACACAGTGCTTATCTACCTTGTTAACCAGGGGAACCTGCCATTCAAGGTGGGTACTCTCACCGGTACCAACGCAGCGGTCGGCGTCACCACCACAGGGGAGTTTTCCGCCCAATCGGCGCAAGGGGGGTCCGACGGGTGCAGCGGGCAGACCCTGCCGGCAAATACCGGCTCCTGCGCGATGTACTTCACGTTTACTCCTTCGGCGAACGGCGCCCGGACCGGCAGTGTGAACTTCCCGGTGACTTTTGCCGACAACACCACCAAGACGGTCACGGCAACTCTCACGGGCAAGGGCGTTCCTGCGGCGCCGGCGCTGCAGTTTTCGCCCGCAGGCCTGGAGTTTGCTCCTGAGATCGTCGGCAACACGAGCGCGGAGACCGCAATAGCTGTCAAGAACATCGGGAACACGACGGTGCATTTCAGCGCCGTGGCAACACCGTCCGCGGGTTTCACTTTTGGCCCGGATGGGGATGGTTGCTTTGCGCTCTCACTCAACAATCTGCCGGTGAATCAGACTTGCTACATCTACGTCAGTTTTGCACCCACCGCGACCGGCAACATAACCGGTACGCTCACCGTGCACGACAACGCCACCGGCGGTCCGCATACTTTTTCGCTATCGGGGACCGCGATTGCGGCGAACCAGCAGATTGCGATCTCGCAGACAGCGCTGACCTTTGGCAATCAGCCGCAGGGTTCCACCAGTTCGCCGCAGCTTGTCTACGTGACCAATCAGAGCGACACGACGGTCACGAGCCTCGGTGCGATCCTGGGCGGCACAAATGCGGCGGACTACCAGGTGACGAACAACTGCCCCAGCGCCCTCGGTGCACGGGCAGTCTGCTCACTCACGGTCGTATTTAGCCCCGCAACGACAGCAACAGGTACGCGCACTGGAAAGATCACACTGAGCGATTCGGATACGGGAAGCCCGCGCACCATCACGCTTACGGGAACGGCAATCGTGGCTGGACCTGCTGTGGCCCTGACGCCTCCGTCCCCGCTTACATTCCCGACACAGAACGTTGGCACCACCAGCGGCGCTGAGAACTTTAGCGTCACCAATACTGGCACTCAGAATCTGACCATCACCGGTGTGGCGCTGGGCGGTACGAACGCCTCCGAGTTCTCGATAGCTTCTGACGGTTGCTCGGGAGGGATGTTGACTCCAAACCAGAACTGCATCGTCGGTATTCGGTTCTCGCCAATACTGGGCGGTACCCGAACAGCAATTGCGAGCGTGACTGACAACGCGACCGGTTCACCGCAGACCATCGCTATAACTGGCCTGGGCTACGGTATTCCGGTGGGCAAACTCAGCACCACGCTTCTCGGCTTCAACGACACGCTGGTCGGGCAGGTCACACCCGCGCAGACTGTCACCCTCTCCAATACCGGCACGGACACACTGAAGATCGCCAGTATCGCCATTACCGGGGGCGAAGGCAAGGACTTCTCAACGCCTGTCACCACTTGCGGCGCGACCCTCGCGCCTGCGGCAACGTGCACTTTGTCGACCACATTCGCGCCACTGTACACCGGAGACAAGGACGCCTTTATGACGGTGACCGACAACACCAACAACGTGGCCGGATCGACCCAGAACGTCGGCCTTGCCGCTGTTGCGGTCGGGGATCCCACGACCACCACGCTGGTCACATCCGCGGGCACGACGACATCGGGCCAATCGGTGACGTTTACCGCAACGGTGACCCCATCCGTCGGCGTGCCTCCGGGCGGAACGGTGACGTTCATGGATGGGGCCACGGCCTTGGGCAACGGGACTTTGGCGATTGGCGCGTCAAGCTCCGTAGCGACCTTCACTACGACTACGTTGACGGTCGGTAACCACGCCATCATCGCAATCTACAACACGGGCACCAAAGACGCGGGAAGCTCTTCATCCCCGCTGGTGCAGGTCGTTAACCCTTCCCCGACCGCGACCGCGCTGAAGTCATCGGTGAACCCGTCAACGTCGGGCGAATCGGTGACCTTCACCGCCACGGTGACCGCGACCACAGGAGCGACTCCCACCGGGACGGTGACCTTCACGAGTGGCACCACGACACTGGGCACGGGAACACTGGCGGGTGGGGTGGCAACGTTCGCCACAACCGCTTTGCCGGTCGGTAGCAGTTCCATCACGGCCAGCTACGGCGGCAGCTCCACGGACGTGGCCAGCACCTCGTCCGCGCTGACCCAGGTGGTGAACGTTTCTCCCACCGCGACAGCCTTGAAGTCATCGGCGAACCCGTCAACGTCGGGCGAATCGGTGACCTTCACCGCCACGGTGACCGCGACCACAGGAGCGACTCCCACCGGGACGGTGACCTTCACGAATGGCACCACGACACTGGGCACGGGAACACTGGCGGGTGGGGTGGCAACGTTCGCCACAACCGCTTTGCCGGTCGGTAGCAGTTCCATCACGGCCAGCTACGGCGGCAGCTCCACGGACGTGGCCAGCACCTCGTCCGCGCTGACCCAGGTGGTGAACGTTTCTCCCACCGCGACAGCCTTGAAGTCGTCGGCGAACCCATCGACGTCGGGCGAATCGGTGACCTTCACCGCCACGGTGACCGCGACCACAGGAGCGACTCCCACCGGGACTGTGACCTTCAAGAATGGCACCACAACACTGGGCACAGGAACACTGGCGGGTGGGGTGGCAACGTTCCTTACTACGACACTGCCGACCGGCAGCGATTCAATTACTGCCGGCTACGGCGGCAGCACGACGGACGCAACGAGTACCTCCGCCGCCTTGGATCAGGTCGTTAATCCATAAAGGTGCGGCACAGATAGCCCCCGGCGTGCGCCCCAAAAGACCCTTTCGAGAAGGGCCATTTGCACATGACTCTGTAACGTCCATCTGCTGATCCGCCAGGGCTCACTCACAACGACGGGCTACAATTCGCATATGCGCCCATCGGCACTTACTTCAACCGGTGTGACGGTTGTGGATTCTCATACGGCCGGGGAGCCTACCCGTGTCGTTGTCTCCGGAGGCCCTGACCTCGGGAGCGGTGACCTGCATGCCAGGCTGGGCGTTTTCCGGACCCAATATGATGGATTTCGAACCGCCACAGTATGTGAGCCGCGGGGTTCTGAGGTAGTTGTCGGCGCCCTCCTATGCGAGCCATCCGATCCTTCGGCCGCTGCAGCAGTTATTTTCTATAACGACGTCGGCTACCTGGGAATGTGCGGGCACGGCACGATTGGTCTTGTAACTACATTGGCGCATCTTGGCCGGATTGAATCCGGTGAGCATGTGATTCAGACGCCGGTTGGGTCGGTGGTGACGCGCTTACATGCGGACGGAAGCGTCTCCATTGAGAATGTCCAGAGTTGGCGCTATCGGGCGGATGTGCCAGTGGATGTGCCGGGCTATGGCTGCTTTCGTGGAGATGTCGCCTGGGGAGGGAACTGGTTTTTCCTGGTGTCGGGCCACGGACTGGTGTTGAGAATCGAGAATCGCGCCGCGCTTGTAGCGGTGTCGACGGCGATTCGTACGGCCCTGATTGCATCCGGTATTACTGGAAAGGACGATGCTCTCATCGATCACATTGAGCTTTGCGGGCCGCCTGGCGATTCAGGAAATTCGGGTCGCAACTTTGTGCTTTGTCCTGGGGCGTCGTTTGACCGTTCTCCTTGCGGTACCGGCACCAGCGCTAAGCTTGCCTGCCTTCACGCTGAAGGAAGGCTCGGCCTGAATGAAGTCTGGAGGCAAGAAGGGATCCTGGGCACCGTATTTGAAGCCTCCATTCTTCGCGCGGAAGGCGCTTGTGTCACGCCGCGGATCACAGGAAGGGCGTGGATCACCGGGGAAAATACGCTGTACTTCGACCCGACGGATCCGTTTCGAAGCGGCATCAGTTTTTGAATCCCAATCCCCTGTATCGTAGAGTTTTCCTCCCATGACTTATGACGTCATCATTATCGGAGCGGGGATTGTAGGCTGTGCGTGCGCACGGGAATTCGCACTGGCAGGAAGGCGAGTTGCAATCATTGAACGCGACCTTCCGAATGGCGCTACGACCGCGGCCGGCATGGGGCACGTTGTCGTTCTGGACGATTCGCCAGCGCAACTCGCCCTCAGCCGCTACTCCAGATCGTTATGGAGAGAGTTGGCGTCCGCATTACCGTCTTCGGCGGAATATCAATCCCGCGGCACGCTCTGGATCGCCGCCGATGAAGAGGAGTCGGCCGAGGTCCATGCGAAGCATGCAACTTATACTGCAGCCGGGATACGCTCCGTTGTGATGAATGAAAAAGAGCTGGCCTTTGAGGAACCAAATCTGCGCACTGGGCTGCTCGGAGCGCTCCTGGTGCCTGAAGATGCTGTGATTCTTCCTCCGGCAGCGGCTGGATATTTTCTGGACGAGGCAGTGAGACACGGCGCCGTGCTGCTGCAACATCAGCCTGTCGTTCGAGCGGGCGAGGGAGTGGTGCGATTGAGCGACGGCACCGAACTGAAGGGCGATGCGCTTGTTCTTGCTACAGGAGTAGAGACATCACTGCTGCCTCGGTTGCCGATTCAGAAGCGCAAAGGACACTTGCTGCTCACCGAACCGTGTTCGGGATTTCTCTGTCACCAGTTGGTCGAACTCGGATACTTGAAGAGTGCGCACAAGGTTGCTTCGGATTCGGTGGCTTTCAATATTCAGCCGCGGAGCAACGGCCAATTGCTTGTCGGCTCTTCGCGACAATACGGCAATGAAGATCCCGCGGTCGATGAGCCAATCCTGCATGCGATGCTGGAACGGGCCTATAGCTATATGCCGAAGCTGAGACGGGTCGCCACCGTTCGCACATGGACCGGCTTCCGCGCCGCCACTCCGGATAAACTTCCACTTATTGGGCCGACTGAGGACTCCAGCTTGTTTCTTGCTGTCGGCTTTGAGGGACTTGGCATTACCTCGGCGCCCGGAACAGCTCGCTTGCTCGTCGATCATATTTTGCGCAGACCCTGTGCAATTCCTCTCGAACCTTATCTACCCGACCGTTTTGGCCGGAAGGAGATTCAATGAACTGGTCCGGAGTCTTGCCCGCCATGACCACTCCCTTCGACAGCGATTTCGCGGTCGACCATAACTTTATGGCGCAACATGCGCAGTGGCTTCTGGCGAATGGATGCAGCGGTCTGGTCGTGCTGGGATCGCTCGGCGAAGGAGCGACCCTTGATGCGGCTGAGAAGGTCGCGATCCTCAAGAACACGGTGAAGACCGTTGCCGGAAAAGCGCCGGTAGTGGCTGCGATCTCTTCGCTCTCGACTCGCCACGCGGTGACGCTCGCCAAACAGGCGGAACAGGCCGGCTGCTCGGGTCTAATGGTCTTGCCGCCTTATGTTTATTCCACCGATTGGCGAGAGATGAAGCAGCATGTCTCCGCGATAATCGCGGCCACTCCCTTATCCTGCATGCTTTACAACAACCCGGTCGCGTACACGACCGATTATCTTCCGCAGCAGATTGCCGAGCTGGCGCAAGAGCATGCGAACCTGGCCGCGGTGAAGGAATCGAGCGCGGACGTCAGGCGGGTTGCGGCTATTCGCTCGGTGCTTGGTGACCGCATTGGAATTCTTGTAGGCGTGGATGATGTTGTCGTGGAGGCAGTTGGCGCGGGGGCGACGGGCTGGATCGCTGGGTTGGTGAACGCCTTTCCTGCCGAATCGGTGAAGCTATTCCAGGGTGCGCTTGAGGGGGATTTCGAGTCGGTCTTTCCGCTCTACCGCTGGTTTTTGCCTCTGCTTCGCATGGACACAGTTCCCAAGTTCGTCCAGCTTATCAAGTGGGTCCAAATGGAGGTGGGCATTGGGTCCGCTCGTGTGCGGGGACCGCGGTTGGAACTAGAAGGGGGAGAGCTCGCGGCTGCCCGAGATATTCTCAAGACCGCGATGCGAGAGCGCGCGAGGATCGAGGAAGTACCATTCTCCCGTTTCAGCGAAACTTAATTCGACGAGAGGCTTTCGGTCGTATCTGGCTTGATTGGAGAGGGGCTAGTGAAACTCTATCGCACGAGCAATGGACTCTACGTGGAAGACAATGCAAACTTCTGCCGCATCCCTGAAAGCTCCTGGGACGCGCTGGTCACGCACGAGGACCTCCGCGAATACCTCTTGACCGTCGTAGAAGAGACAGCGCCCACGGCGGGCTTTGCTTCGGCGCAGGTGCTCGCTCCAATCGCGAACCAGGAGGTCTGGGCTGCTGGCGTCACCTATTACCGAAGTCGAAGTGCCCGGATGGAAGAGTCCAAAGATGCGGGCGGCGGCGATTTTTATGACCGCGTGTATTCGGCAGAGCGGCCCGAACTGTTCTTCAAGGCAACGGCGAGCCGCGTCGCCGGTCCCGGCAGTTTTGTTCGCATTCGCAACGATGCTTCCTGGTCGGTGCCTGAACCGGAACTGACGCTGTTGCTGAACCATCGCGGCGAGATCATCGGTTACACGGTCGGGAATGATATGAGCTCGCGCGATATCGAGGGAGAAAACCCGTTGTATCTTCCGCAGGCTAAGGTCTACGACCGCAGTTGCGCGCTGGGTCCGTGTATTCTCGTTAGCTCCGAGGCACTGCCATCCTCTACACCCATCCATCTGGAGATTTTGCGAGGCGGCACGACAGAATTTGCCGGCGGCACCACACTCGCCGAGCTGAAACGCAAGCCGGAGACACTCGCCGAGTACCTCTTCCGCGACAACATCTTTCCGTTTGGAACATTCTTGATGACCGGAACCGGAATCGTCCCACCCGACTCATTCACACTCCAGGCTGGAGATCAGATCCGAATCACGATCGAACCGATCGGTACGCTGATCAACGAAGTCGCGCCTCGAGGTTAACGATCTAGCCGATCCTGTCCTTGGTCAGGACTCCACTTACCATCCGGAGAATCCCAAGCGGATTTTCATTCTGCAACTCCGCCGGCAGTGCGGAGTCGGGAAAGTCCTGGTAGCAAAAAGGCCGAGCAAAACGAAAGATCGCCTGAGTACCAACCGAGGTTGAACGTCCATCGGAAGTCGCAGGATATGGACCTCCGTGCACCATTGCATGACAAACCTCGACCCCCGTCGGAAAGCCGTTGAAGAGCAGCCTGCCGACTTTGGACTCAAGGATGGCGATGAGATCGCGATGCTCGGCCAGGTCTTCCAGAGTGCCATGAATGGTTGCCGTGAGGTGGCCCTCCAGTGCCGTCGCGACCGCCAGCATTTCCTCGCGCGTGTCATAAGTCACGAGGACCGTTGTGGGGCCGAAGACCTCTTCGGCAAGACTTGGATCGTTTAGCAACGAAGCCGCATCCGACTCGAACAGCGTAACCGGTTGCCGCGTTGCCAAGCCGCTATCCACCGCAGACTGGGCAGCCAGATGAAGTGTTTTCTCCGCGGTGCGCTCCTGCAAAAGCTGCAGCGTATTTTCCGGCGATGTTGCTGGCCAGCATCGTCTGAGGAGACATGTTCTCGACGCCGGTCTTCAGCGATGCGACAAAAGGTTTGGTCTCAGCGCCCTGAGGAATGAAGACCAGCCCCGGCTTAGTACAGAACTGGCCCGAGCCCAAGGTAAAGGAGTTTTGCAATCCATTTGCGATCGCGGTGGATCGAGTGCGCATCGCGCCGGGCAAAATGAAGAGTGGGTTGACGCTGCCCATCTCCGCATAGCAGGGAATGGGAACGGGTCGCGACGCAGCCAACTTCATCAACGCCTTCCCGGCAGCCGGTGATCCGGTGAATCCCACCGCTTTCACAAGAGGATGCGCAACCAGATTGGTGCCCACCCCGATCTGCGCATCAAAGAGCAGCGAAAAGACCCCTTCGGGCAACCCGCATGCCTGTGCACTTGCGCGAATCGCCCGGCCAACCAGCTCGCTCGTGCCCGGATGCGCCGGGTGTGCCTTCACGATGACCGGGTTTCCCGCAGCCAGGGCCGAAGCTGTATCGCCTCCCGCGACGGAGAAGGCTAAAGGAAAATTGCTTGCGCCGAAGACCGCGACGGGGCCGAGCGGCTTGAGGATGGAACGGATATCCGCACGCGGTAACGGCTTGCGCTCCGGCTGAGCGGGATCGATCCGTGCGCCCACCCAGGATCCCTCTTCAACCACACCAGCAAAGAGCCGCAGCTGGTTGGTGGTTCGGGCCAGTTCGCCGCGCAGGCGGACTTCCGGGAGGCCGGTTTCGAGTCTGGCCCGATCGACGATCTCAGTTTCTCGTTCCTCAATTCCGGCCGCAATCGCACGCAGGAACTTCCCCTTCGTTGCTCCGTCGAGGCTGCCGTAGACGGTGAACGCGTTCGTAGCCAACTGCGCAGCCTGTTCAACATCCTCGCTGCTGGCGGTGTGGTATCCGGGCTGAAGAACGTTTCCGGTTTCGGGATCAGAGCCGAAGAAGACAGCCCCGTCCCTCGCGCCGTCTCTCGATCCTATGAGTGAGAAACCATAAAGTGACACCCAAATCTCCTCTTTCTTGATCGATGTTTCACTAGCGGAACATCGTCCGAAATACTACATTTTAAGCATCTCACGATGGATTCGCTTGAGTGAGGAGGGACTTCGCTTCACAGTTTGCTGTGCGGTCAGATTGCGGCGAAGCGCGAAGTTGCTCATTCGCCCGTTTACGTTCGAGCACTGAGTTCAATGACTTCGCCAAAAAGGAAATGGCTGGTTCGGAGAGCATCTCAGTATGCTGGCCGGGTATGCGGTGGAAGATTGTGCCGCCAGCGGCCATTCGTTTCCAGAACAGCTGCCAGCCGAGGTTGGAATCTTCGCTGACGAACATGTCCAGAATGCCGGCGTAACGAGAAAGCCGGTACGAACGGGACGCGGCGAAGTAATGGTCCGCAGAGGACTCCGGCGCAGCGCCCGGATCGTAAAGCACCGAAGTAGCGCCGACGGTGCCTTGGTGGCGGTTATTCTTGAACATCAAGAAAATGACCCATTTCCAGTACCTCCGTATGTAATCGAACCGTTGCCCAAATGGCAATTCCAGCAGGGGCCGCAGATGCTGTTTGACGCCGCGTGAAATATGGACTGACATCGCGAGGGCATAGTAAAACCACGGAATGCCGGGTGATGGTTTGGTATCCAGTAGTGCCAGCAGCGCGACCCGCCGTCCAACGCGGTGAAGCTGTTGCGCGATTTCAAAAGCAATAAGGCCGCCCAGTGAATAACCGACGAGATAGAACGGCCCCTCAGACTGGAAGGCGATGAGTTCCTTGACATAGTGGGCGGCCATGTCTTCTACGGTGAGGTGTTTCTCCGACTTGCCGTCTAACCCGACTGCCTGGACACCGAAGCACGGCAGATCGGGCGGCATGAGTCTGGCGAGGCCGACGTTTTCATAAAGGTCCCCACCGAGGCCGTGCACAAAGAAAAGTGGATCTCCCGAACCTTCCGGTTGAAGAGGAACCAGCGAACTCCATTTCGGGACCCAATCCTCGTTGCTCAGGCGGGCTGCCAGGGACTCGATCGTGGGAGATTGGAAGAGTGCCGCGATGGGGAGCTTGCACCCCAGCAGCTTGTCGATCTCCGCCGCCAATCGGGTTGCGAGGAGAGAGTGGCCGCCCAGAGCGAAAAAATTGTCGTGTCGCCCGATATCGGCCCGCTGAAAGAAATGTCGCCAGATGCCGATCAGCTCAAGCTCTATCAGGCTGATGGGGTGACTTTCCTTTTGTGAAAGGCCGTGGCTTATCTCCGGTTCGGGCAGGCTTTTGCGATCCACTTTCCCACTGGGAGTCATGGGAAGTTGGTCGAGCCACACGTAGGCGTTGGGCAACATGTAATCCGGTAGTGTTTCTGCCAGGCGCGAACGCAAGACGGCGATGTCCAGCTTTTCCGGCGTCTTCGCTATAAGGTAAGCCACCAACTGTGTGTCGCCATGGGCAGAGACGCGAGTCGTGGCTGCTGCGTCTCGCAGCTCCGGTTGTGCGCGTAACTGGGCCTCGATTTCGCCTAACTCGACACGAAAGCCGCGTATCTTCACCTGCGAATCGGAACGTCCCAGAAATTCGATCTTCCCGTCGGGCCGCCACCGGGCGAGATCTCCTGTGCGGTATAAGCGGTCAAGGGGGTCTGAAGAGAAAGGGTTTCGAATGAACCGTTCCGCAGTCAACGCCTCGTTATTAAGATAGCCGCGCGCCACCCCCACACCGCCGATCCACAGTTCCCCAGGTACGCCGATCGGCGCCGGCTGACCATGCGAGTCGACGATGTAGGCAAGAATATTAGGCAGCGGTCTTCCGATGGTGATGGCGTCTCCCTTTCTGATGCGCGCGTGGAGACACGAAATGGTAGTCTCGGTCGGACCATACACATTCCACAATTCAGCGCATTGGTCGAGGAGCTGGTCCTTTAACCAGGCAGAGAGTGCTTCGCCGCCGGTGAGCGCCTTCAACTCTCGATCACCTCTCCAGCCCGCGTGCAACAACATCTGCCAGGTGGCGGGTGTGGCCTGGAAGAATGTAGCGCCGCTCGATCCGATCAACGCAGCCAAAGCCGCGCCGTCCGCGCGGATGGCGTCGGGGACGATGACTACACATGCGCCGACAGTTAGGGGAAGAAAAAGCTCTATGACGGAAATATCGAAGGAGACCGTTGTGACTGCGAGCAATACATCCTGTGAATCGAAGCCCGGTTCGGTTTTCATCGAGTGGAGCAGATTCACCGCCGACCGATGCTCGACCAAAACTCCTTTCGGCCGTCCCTCGGAGCCGGAGGTGTAGATCACATAGGCCGCGTTGGCTGGCGAGAGGTCCGCCTTAAGTAGTGTTGAGTCTTCGGCCGACATAGATTCTTCGAGCAGGACGCGAATTCCCGTGAAGCCCGCGCAAGAAGATACCAGGGATCGCTCAGTCACGAGGAAGGGGGCTTCGGCGTCCCTGAGGATGGCGTCGAGCCGTACAGGGGGAAAATGAGGATCGAGTGGAACGTAGGCAGCCCCTGTTTTTAGGATGCCGAGCAATGCGACCAGCATCTGCACCGACCGTTCGACGCAGACGGCTACGCGCATTTCTGGGATGACTCCTATTTCCCGCAGATGGCGCGCCAGCGAGTTCGAGCGGCGATCCAGCTCAAGGTAGGTTAACTCCTGATCTCCGCACCTGACCGCGACGGCACCTGGAGTACGCTCGGCCTGTTCAATGAAGAGTTGGTGAATACACTTATCCCGCGGATAGTCTCGCTCGGTATTGTTCCATTCCACCAGAATGCGATGCTTCTCGGGTGTTGAGAGGAGGGACATCTCGGACACGCGCTTCGTGGCATCGGCAGCAGCCTCCTGCAGGATTGCCTGCCAATGGTTCAGCATCTGCTGCGCACGTTCGCGCGTGAACAAGTCCGAGTTGAATTCCAGGGTAGCTATTAAGCCCTGCGCGCTGGGTCTAACTGCCAGGGTCAGGTCGAATCTGGAGGCATGTGTGCTTACCGGAAAAGGAGTAACTGCGAGGCCGGTTAGGTCAAGACATAATTCGGGAAAATCCTGCAGGGTGAAGGCGGCTTGAAACAAGGGCGACCTGCTCGCGTCGCGACGCACCTGCAAGAGGCGCACCAAGACTTCAAAAGGCATGTCTTGATGCTCATATGCGCCTAACGCGACCTGTCTCAGGCGGTCGAGAAGATCCTCAAAGGTCATGTCAGCTGAGACCTCTGTGCGCATGACCAGAGTGTTGGCGAACAGTCCAATCAGCCCTTCGACCTCTGAGTGCTTGCGGTTGGCGATTGGAACGCCGACCAGCACATTCGTCTGGCTCGTATAGCGATGAAGGAGAACCTTGAAAGCTGCCAGCAAGACCATGAAAAGCGTGGCTCGACCTTCCCGCGCCCGGGCTTTGAGCGCAGCGACCAATTCAGGTGCGATTGGCAGAGTGCATTCGTCTCCGCGAAAGGATTCCAGCGCAGGACGAGGTTGATCGAGCGGGAGGTTCAACGGCTCATGCTCTCCCGCAAGCTGGGCCTTCCAGTAGGTCGCTTGTTCTTCAAAGGCGCCGCCTTCCAGCCAGCGACTTTGCCATTCTGCATAGTCCGCGAACTGCACAGGAAGACCAGGAAGATCAACCGAGGCGCCTACGGAGAGGGCGTTGTAGACCGCTGAAAGCTCGCGAACCAGATTTGAGGCCGACCACCCGTCTGTGATGATGTGGTGCATCACCACGAGGAGCAAATGCTCGTCGTCTTCAACCGAGGAAAGCACGACGCGGAACGGCGGCGCTGCAAGATCGAAGGGAACAGAGGCGGCGGCGTAGACGCTCCGCTCAGCCGCATTCTTGCGGTCGTGTGGTGAGGCTTCCGGGTTCGGCGGCCGTTCAAGTCGAAAGCCGCTCGAAGAAGCGATCCGCTGGACAAGTTCTTCGCCCTCCATTGCAAAGGTCGTGCGCAAAGAGTCATGCCGCCTGATCACTTCTTGAAACGCCGCTTCAAGGGCTTCCACCTGGAGATGCCCGCGAAGACGAAATGCGGTCGGCGTGGAGTACGCGGGAGAGTCCGGCATGTACGTCTGGAGGAACCACATCCGCTGTTGACCGTTGGAGGCGCGATACACAGCGACCTCGTTCCCGTCCGAATCCAGGTCGACGCGCAGTGGCGTCGCCTTGGCGATGGCCACCCTGGCGTCGGCGGGAGCCTTTGAGTTCCCGCTGACGCCATTGAGCCGACTTGCCAATAGCGCGCGCTGGGCAGCGGTCAAGGAAGACAATCGCTGCTTTATGACTTCTTCATTCTGATTCATCAAGGCAATCGTGATCCGTCAGATCTTTCAAACGCGCGAGACGCCAGCTTGTACATCGGCCCAATATAATCGAAGTCAGCAATAGCTCGGTTAAGAAGTTCGCGCCAGTATGGCGGTTTCCTGCGCGCTGCAGTTTCCCCGTGGTGCTTGATGATGAGGCAATAAGGTAGCGGATCAAGGTTTGCTTGTTTTGCCCGAGGTTTGGATGGCGTCTATAAACTCTGCCTCATCGAGGAGCCTAGCCTGGTGGTCAAGCGGAAGCGCCGCAAGAGTCGCGGCAAGCGACTCGATCTCTCGGGACGAGATGAGTTCCTCAAGGTAAGCAGCCAGCAGAGCCGGAGTAGGTAGGCGGAAGAGCAAAGGCACCGGGAGTTCGAGAGACTGGCTCTGCTGCAGACGGACGATCACCTGAGTGGCACGCAAGGAGTCTCCTCCCAATAAGAAAAAGTTGTCTTCGCGGCCAATACGTTCGCGGCCCAGGACTTCGCCGATTGTGGCGGCGACATACTTCTCCATATCCGAGGATGGGGCTTCGTAGGCATGAGTGAGGACTGACGCCAGACGATCAGCCATCCCAATGCGCTGAATTTTTCCGGTCGGCCCTTTAGGTAAATCGTCCAGGAAGACAATACAGCTCGGTACCTTAAAAGCCGCGAGGTTATCCAGCAGGAAGGCGCGTAATTCAGCTTCAGTGCAAGAGGCATTGCTTCGCAAGACAACAGCTGCGGCAATGTCTTCTCCGAGCGATGAATGAGGCATCGCGAAAGCAACGGCTTGCCGGACTTCCGGGTGAGCAAGCAATGCCTCGTCGATCTCTCGGGGAGCAATTTTCTCGCCTCCGCGATTGATCAACTCCTTGAGACGGCCGACGATGAAAAGGTATCCTTCGTCGTCAAAGTAGCCCTGATCGCCGGTCCGAAACCAGCCGGAAGAGAACGCACTTGCGTTCGCTTCGGAGTTGTCTTCGTAACCCAGCATCACGTTCGCACCCCTAACAGATATCTCGCCGACGCTGCCATTCTGGAGAATGCTGCCAAGGCTGTCCAAAATCGTCACTTCTGGCCCAGCGGCCAGACCGACCGACCCTACTTTGCGCTCTCGGGGCGGAAGCGGGTTGCTCGCCATCTGATGTGCCGCCTCGGTCATGCCGTAGGACTCGATGACCGGAACACCAAATACACTCTCCAGCCCGACCGCGACTGACGGCGGCAGCGCTGCGGAAGAGGAGCGAATAAATCGGAGCGAACTCTCGGTGAAAGAACGGTCGCGCACGGAGTCCAGGACCGCCTGGAGCATCGTAGGCACCCCTGAAAACCATGTCGGCTTGCACGCATCCATCCACTCTGGAAAGCGATCGGCCTGGAACGACCGCACGCACACGTTGCAACCGCCTGCGTAAAGCGCTGCCAGCAGGCAGGCGAGACCGTGAATATGAAAAAGGGGCATCGCCAAAAGGCTGACGTCCTCGGGCCCCAATTGCAATGTGAATGCGATATTCCGAGCCGAGGCGCATAGGTTCGCCTGAGTCAATGGCACCTTTTTGGGACGGGACGTGGTTCCGGAAGTATGGAGAATGAGGGCCACGTCTGCCGGTCCGGCGAACTCCCGGGGTGTATTCGCGGATCGCGGTGCTTCAGACAAGCCAAAGAACCCGCCGCCTTTCTCCAATGGATTGAGTTCCAAAACTCGGATTCCTAAAGTTGCAGCTGCGCGGCGGGCGGGGGAGTCGATTCCGTGAAGCACGATCAGCGCTTCTGCGGGTAAATCTTGCAGGTGACTCTTAAACTCATTCTCGAGATAGGCCGGATTCAGGGGAGCCGAACTTGCCCCTGAGGCTACCCCTAGAAAAGCAACCGCAAGCTCGGGTCCAGGCGGCATGGCGATTGCCACGCGGTCTTCTCGGCCAATCCCGCAAGAATTGAGAACGCGTGAATTCGCCGCGACCATGGCGTAAAGCTGCTGGTGGGAGAGTTCCAACCCGCCTTCGCCGCGGACAGCAGGCTGCGGCCCAAATTTTGCGGCATTGCGTTTCAGCATTGCCGAAATTGATGGGAAGTCTTCTAAAGGGCTCTCGGTTAGGGACATCACCGCACTTGCTTTAGCAGCCGTCACAGAGATCACTCTCTGCCAATCCTACGCGAAGTCCCCGGACATCGCGCTCACATTTTCCGACTGCGCCTGGACGGCAACTCCTCTCAAGCGAATGCGCCGGATCGGCAAGCATAGATGCTTCTTTGCAGCCATTTCGGGC
Organism: uncultured Acidobacteriaceae bacterium; assembly: GCA_963790505.1. Lineage (GTDB taxonomy): Bacteria > Acidobacteriota > Terriglobia > Terriglobales > Acidobacteriaceae > Acidisarcina. The sequence continues at coordinate 49,229 of CAWBOT010000001.1, forward strand.
TTTCAGGGAGTCGTCAGGGCCTTGTCCAGCCAATCAAGGATCTTGCCATTCGCCGCGGCTTCCTTAATGTAATCGCTTTTGTCGGCATATTGAATCACGACCGCGCCGGCTGGCAACGCATCTCTGATATGCTTTCGCGCCGCATCCGGGACGGTCGAGGTGAAGAGCGTCTCTTCGAGGCGCAATGGGCGGTCCTTCAACTGGGGCAGCCATTGCACGGGATCGATGGGCGCAACCTTGCTGAGAAACTCCGGCGTGAGGAAATTCGCACGCTCGTTCTCCGGAACTCGTGGCGATTTTGCCAGCCAGTCGGGCCAGTCTCCCCACGGGTCGAGGATATCTACCGCTTTGAGTCTTGGGTCTACAGCAGCGGAGAGAATGGCGATCGTTCCGCCCGATCCCTGCCCGAATATGCCGACCCGGCCCATATCCAGATCGCCTCGGGTTTGCAGGTAGTTCAGGACCATTTGCACGTCATGGACCGACGTCACCAGGGATTCCTGGAGTTCGCTGACAAACCACTCCTTCATCGGGCGATCGTGATAACGCTGTCCCGTCAGCGCCGAAACGAAAGCCACCGCGGCAAAACCATTGCGGGTGAGGCTCTCGCAAAGCGCATCATTCAGGAAGCGGTCGGTATCGGTCGGGTAGCTGTACAGAAAAATTACCACCGGCGGCCGGGCGACGCCGCGCGGCTTGATGACATAGAGGTCGATAGGGTCCTGGAAGCGCCACTGGACACGCAGTAGTTCGCGACTGAACGTGGGAAGGACGACCGTTTCACCCACTTGAGGCGGCATAGCACGCAGGTCGCTCCCATTGAGGGAGAGCGAGTCGAAGCGCTCTTGAGGCGTATCGGCTGGCGCCGCAGCAGCCTGTTGCGCGATTTGCGTCCACGCAGCGCCGGCCGCCAGCAGCAAAGTCAGCCAGCAAAGCACAGCCACATACTGCCGCCTTGAGGGCGGCTTTCCGGGAATGTTCATTCCGAATCCTCTTGTGATTGCTTGCTTTCGCCGTTCCTTCATTGACGACGAATAACACACCGGCGTTACAGGGTGCTCGCAATTCTCCATCACTGCTGATAGAGATAGATCTGCATGGGAGCTCCCAGTGTGTTGGCGGTGAAGTTATAAGTATTCAGAAAGATTGCATATTTGCCTTCAGGGTTGCCGACAACCGCGACGGCAGGATAAGCGCAAGTAATATAGCCCTGAGCATTGATGCCCGGGGTTACGGTGACTGTGGCGTTGCCACTACCGAGATAGGTTGCGCAATTTTGCTCCGGATCGAGCGTCGTTACCGTGGCCGATGGATAAAACCCGTAAATCGTGCCGTCCTGCTTCCCGAGATTGATGACGATGTCGGAGTTAGGTGGCTGGGTCACATCGTCGTTGGGAAAGTCTCCGCCGAACATTGTCGATCCCGAGGCTGTCGTCTGGCCGAAGGTGATCGGCGACGTAAAGCCCGGCAATGGAGTGTTTCCTGCCGTGGCGCCCTCTGTCAGAAAACCGAGATAGTTCCCGGCGGCCACAGCCGAAGTGGTCAACGAAGTGGCCGGCTGAGCGACTCCCGCAAGTGCCGATCCGCCGACCTGACCCATGGCAGGCGAAAACGAAGGATTGCTTTGATCTATGACGAAGATTCCGGTCGGGCCCATCGCAAAGGTGGTCGTGATGTTGGTAAGACTTGCAAAGATGGACCCTCCATAGTTGTACTGATTGAGAACGCCTTCGCCAGAGAGCGTTGTTGCTGCCTGCCCATTACTGGCCGCGCAGAGGCCGGTGAACATGTCGGCGCCGTAGGGCGCATTCCCCTGTAGATCCTGAAACTGCCAGTCTGTGCCGTTCGAGGTCGTACTGACGACGAATGCGCCATAGCCCAGCGGCGACTTGACGGCATCGAGGGAGACCCCGGCCTGCATCCCAACGAATTCGAACCTGAGCCGGTAGGGAATTGAGTAGCAGCTCGTCTGTGGAACGCCGACTACAAGGGGCGCGGTCGTGTCGCCGGGACGAAGGAGCGCCATACGGCCCGGCACCTCTAACGCGTAACCGTGGGCAGAGCCATTCGAGCTTCCGAGGTTGAGAAAGCCGTTCGCCGCCTGAAATGTGCCCGCGACGGGGACATTGGGCGATGCTGGAAAGGTGATGGCTTGATAACTGAAGGTGTTCGCACTATCGTCCAGGCTCAGCGACCAGACGCCCGGGCCCTGACTCCCAACGTAGACGTTCGATGAAGCGGGTGGGGGAGGGGCCGGCAGACTCGCGACCCCGCTTGGGTTGCCGACGATCGCAGTTGCGTTGGTTCCTCCCCCACAGCCCCCCACCAGGATCACGGTCGCGACAGTGCAGACCAATGACGCAGCCAACCGTCTCACGCGATATCGGTTTGGTGCTCCGCTTCCATGCTCTTTCATTTCCGTACGCATAGTTATCTCCATAAATTGCGTCAGCATTGCAGGCTTAGAACGACAGCTTCAGGGCAAGCTGAAGAGTTCTCGGACGGTGCGCATCGACCGGATGCAGGAATGAGCCGCCTGTAAGGCAGTCGGAGCCGTCCCCACCGGCGGCACTGTAGTATGCGGTGTTACCGCCGTAGCAGCTGATTTCGTTTTCCGCCTGGTTGCCGAGCGTCGGATCGTATATCCGGAATTGTGTGTTGTTAAAGACATTGAAGGCTTCGACGCGGAATTCCAGGTTGGTCTTCTCGCCGATCGGCGTGTTTTTCTCAAGCGCCATGTCCCAGTTCCAGCGGCTGGGGTTGTTCAAAGAGTTCCTGCCCGCATTGCCGAAGGTGAGCCCCCGCGGAGCAACGAACGCGGCGGGATTCAGCAGCAAAGGCCCAAAGCTCTGGGGGTTCCTGCCGCCTGGCGGCAGTCGTGAATGCGGAGATATCCCGGATATATCGGGATAAGATCCCGACCCGACCCCATTCGCCACACCTGCGTTGTCGAGCGTGCCGATCCCCGTCGGCGTTCCATTGTTAACCACTGTGAACGGTATTCCAGTCTCAAAGAGCGTGAGTCCATTGAGCTGCCAGCCGCCCAGTACGGTTCGCACTGCGGGCGAAGCTCCCCATGCGGCAGAGTCGTAAGGATGGCCTGGGTAGTTCGCCGCCTCATTGCTCGGATCATCGTCGGCGAAGTGCAGAAACTTGTCCAGGACACGAATGAGCGGAAGATCATAGATGTAGCTGATGTGAAGGAGCTGCCGCTGATCGAAGTTGGAGCTGGCGCGGTTGGCTTGCACGTCGAAGGAGTTGACGAAGGTCGCGTCGGAACGGTCCGAAGCATCGTCGAAGGAATGGCTATAGGTATAGGCCACGCCCAGAGTGAGCGGAGCTTGCACTCTGCGCAAAGTTGCCTGGAAGGCGTTGTAGTTTGAGTTAGCTACGTTTTGAAGTGAGTAGATTTCCCCTAGTCCCGGCGCAAAGGAACGAAGCCCGTTGGCGTTCAGCCCCTGGCTTTGCGCGCACGCCGCCGCCATGTTGATATATGACGGATCGCCGGGGTTGACGATGGTCCCGTTGGTGAGCGTAAACGGGCTCGGAGATCCGTCGACGTTCGTGATTTGAAGGCAATCGCCGGCGCCGACGGTGCTGTTGGTCAACTGCCCCGAGGCGATGAGCAGATTCTGCCCGCGAGTCATCAGGGGCTCATGCGCGGCAAATGGATTGGCTGTAGTTGGTTCGAGCTGGTTGATCTCCAGCTCAGTGGTGAGGTGCGTCCCGGTGCTGCCAACATAGGCGAAACTAGCCAACGACTGAAACGGCAGCTGCTTCTCGACGCTGAGGCTCCACTGCTGCACATAAGGCCACACGACCTTGGTCGGAATCGCCGTAGCGTTGATCGGATAAGCGAGTCCGCCGCCAATAGAGCTCCAGCTCTTCGGACTGTAGTCGGTCATGTCGAGCACGATGGGGGCTGCCCCCTCGAGCGAGCCTGTGTTCGCTTCGTCGGCTGTGCCATGCTCGAAGAAAATACCGTAGCCCCCACGCAGGTCGAACTTTCCGGTACCAGTTGGGTCCCAGGCGAAACCGATCCGCGGGGCCGGATTAAAGAGGTGCCCGGACATGCATGAGGATGGCCGACTGCCCACACCGCATTGAACGATGCCGTTAATGATGCGCGGGTCGAGGTTTTGAGAGGGGCTATTCTGGTTGATCATTAGCGGCAGACCTGTCGCGCGATTGATCAGGTTCGACCCCGAACCAACCTCGACGGTGCTCGCTGCCGCGGAGCTAAACGCCGAAGACTCCCAGTTGTATGCCTGGTTATTTGCTTCATGAAAGGTGCCAAAGAGGCTAAGGCGGAGCCCGACATTGAGGGTAAACCGCGGCGATACCTTGAAATTGTCTTGAATGTAAGGTTCAACGATCTGATAGCGTTGGCGGTAACGTGCCTGGGCGCTATCTTGCTGGAAACTCGAGATCGGGCTGCTTCCATTGCGGTATTTTGATAGAGAAAGTCGGCGAACGCATTGCCCGTCGAGTTAGTTTCGAGCACATTACTGAAAGTGATAATGCCCTGCGTATCTCCGGTTGCCGCGCCGATGGGCCCATTGACTTGATTTCGCTGAAAGATAATCCACTGAGCTCCGAACTGTAAGTCGTGTCTCCCGATCACTCTGTCCAGGTTGTCGATGATGCTATAGGTGGGGTTTGTGTGCTCCCACGGCATATATGCGGGATCCGCTGCGAAGCCAAGGCCACCATATTCTGCGTTGTTCCCGGCAATCGAAAGCCCGGGCAACTTCGGGTACCCCGTTGACGCCGGCTCCGTTGTTATTGAAGATCGGACTCAATGGGCAATTGATTCCGGTTGGGTCTGCGCATGGGTTGCTCAAGAATGGGGGGCGGGCCAGACTTACTCCCGGAGCTGCGATATCGTAAAGCGTGACGTGGGAATCGGTGTAACTCACGACGAATTCATTCAGGAAGGTCGGCGTAAAGCTGCCGGTCAGGCGGGCGACAAGGCTGATACCCGGAGCAAAGAATCGATTTTGAATGGTGGGGAAGGTGTTTTGCGTGGACGCGTACTGCGGGACTGGGGTCGTTTCGTTCCAATCGTCATTGATGTAGCGAAAGCTTGCCTGCCACTTGCTGCCGATGGCCTGATCGATGCGAAAGAGCGTCTCGCGCCAGTAGGTTGGCAGCGATACGTCCGCGTTGTAGCAAGCCGACCCCGTGGAGTTGCAGCCGGAGGTCGCGTTGGGCAACGGCAGAATGCCGGTATTGAGCAGAGTGAGCGCGTTCTGGTCGATCCCACTGCCCTGATTGGTTGGATAAGTCAGCTGGTTATTGAAGAAGGTGCCGGGGTTGGCGCCAAGCGCCGGGTTGCCCAATCTGGCGTCAGGACAATCAGGATACTGCGCGCGGGAAAACGACGTTGCTCCGCCGGTCGGCACGGCCGGGCACACGTCGCTGAAGTCGCCGTTGCGTTCGGCGAGCGAAGGAACGCCCTGCCGATAGGCCGTCGGCGACGTTTCCTTGCGGAACTCTTCGGAGAAAAAGAAGTGCGTCTTTCCTTTGCCGTCGTAGAGATGAGGGATGGACAACGGCGCCGCCAATCGTTCCGCCAAAGTCGTTGCGGCGGTAGAGCGGGGCCTTCTTCCCTACATCGAAATAACCTTTGGCATTCAGCGCTTCATTGCGGAAGAACTCGTAGATATTCCCGTGATACGAGTCTCCGCCAGACTTTGTGGTTACGATCGTCGTCCCGTTGCCGGTGCTTGGATACTGCGCTCCATAATTTGAAGTCAGTACCTTGATCTCCTGTATTGCGTCGATACTCGGATAGACGATGAGCGTGCTGTGGTCTTTATTATTCCCGACGTTCAGGGTTTCCGAGCCATCGACCTGAAAGCTGTTGTATTCCGTTCGTCCGCCATTCACGCTATAGGAACGCAGCCAGCCATGCCCACTTTGGCCTCATCCTGTTGGGTTTGGTTGCTCACACCTGGAGCGAGGGCGATAAGCTGGGTGAAGTTTCTGCCGTTGAGCTGGATGCTGGCGACTTCCTTGCCCGTCACGGTGCCGCTGATCTCCGCGTTCTCGGTGTGCAGGCTGGTGAGTTCGGACGACTCCTGTACGTTGACTGTCGTAGTCTGTGTGCCTACGGTCAGCTGCACATTCAGCACCATTGCCTGTCCCATTCCAAGCGTGACATCATGCGGGGAAAGATCGAACCCCTGCGCCTGGATGACAACCTGATAGCGGCCTGCGGCCAGATAGGGAACGGTGTAGTTTCCTTCCGCATCTGTCGTTGCGCTGACCTGCGAACCGGTGTCCTGGTTGGTGATCTCGACCTTCGCGCCCGGCACGACCGCGTTCTCCTGGTCGGTCACCTGGCCGTAGAACCTGGCATTCTGAGCGCGCGCGGTCGCGGCCAGGCAAAGCGCCATGAGGGCAAACGCAGCTGCGGTAAAGCACTTCTTGATGACGCATCGCATTGGACTAGTCCTGGAAAATCACGGCTGGGGAATCGCGCTCTGGGAATCATGCGAGCTCAGAGGCAGCACTCCGGGGAGGTGTAGCAAAGAAGTCCGTATCAGGGTGAAGCTGTGGGCAAGATCGCTCATAGCTTCTGCTGTGGATCGGTTGGGATTCACACCCGGATACAGTAATTCCTTCGAAATGCCGAGGTCGGTCTGCGCCGCCTGGGTCAGAGATATCTGAAGAGTGCTGGCGGGTACGGCGCTTTGGGGCGCCGTGTATTGAAGAGAGGAGAGAGCGGCTTCCTGCTGCACAAGGGAAGAGCGAATGTCTGCGGCATCTTGTGATAAGAGTGCGTCGAGTATCTTGGCGGCGTCGGGTGTAAGTGGCGCCGCAGGTGAGTATTCTTTCAGCAATGTTTGTATCTGGTTGCTTTCACGGGCAATGACCGTTGCGGAATTGAGTATCTGGTAAGAGGCCCTCCGGCAGTCGTCGCGGTCGATATGGTTCTCCTGGCAGTATTGCTCCATGGGGCTTATGTCTGAGGCCGCGGTGACCACGGCCAAGGATGAGGGTGATTCCGAGTCGGGACGCGCCCGGTCCATATCGCGATAGCTCGCAATCGCCGAAGAGACGTGAGCGATAGCGAGCAATGCGGCAGAGATCTGGCGCTTCCGGTCATCAGTGTCGACGACGCCCTTGACCACGATGCCCGTCGGCTGCCTCTCTATTTCCAGGCGTTCCGTGTCCGCGCCCAACTTCTTCAGGGCGAGCAGCAGCTGTAGCTCGGTTTCATTCAGTTGCTCTTCCGAGAGGTTAATCGGGATGCGGATACCGGGGACGCTGAGAGAGGGTTGTGTTCGCGGTAAGAGTCCGTCCTCCGGTTCAAACCATCGCTCGCTTTCCTTGCTCCAGGGCATGACTGAATAGGAAAGCTCGGCGACCTCAATTACCCGCCGGTCGCGAAGCTCTATTCTGCGCGCGACCGGATGTAAATCCCCCGCGCGCATCGTCAGCGACTCTTCGCGAATCAGCGGATCGTCAGGGGTCGAGCTCACCAACACGAGGCTGGAGTTGATCTGTTCGAGCCGATCCGTCGGGTTCTTCACATGATCGCGCCACGTCTTGTACCCAGTGGCAGAAAGAGGCTCGTCCCAGTCGACGTGGGCTGCTGCGAACATTTCCCGGATGTCCTGCGCCTCGGGGGTGAGGGGCTGCCGGAGCGGGTGGCGACGCCTTTGAGCATCTCGATACAAATCCCGCCTGAGAGTAGTTTGTCCTGCGAGGATCGAAATCTGTTGGTGGACAACGCCGGCATGGTTTGCGGTTGCCGGGCCGAGTTCAGCTACCGCCGCCCTGCGGAGGACGTCCCCCGCTCGAAGCGGGGCGCGATGTTGGGCGCCATAGTGGAGAAACGACAAGACGGCAATCAGGAGCAGTGCGGCGAAGATCCAGATCGGTCTCGACGCCGGCGAGAGGAGCGCTCGCAGTCTTTCAAAGAATCCCCATCGGCGCTTCCTCACCATGGGTCTATTTGAAGCCCCTGTCGCGGCGTCATCTGCCTCGCGAAGCGCATCGTCGAACTCTGCAAGACTCCCTGTCGCCGGCTCGGTCGAATAAAGCGGATCCTTGTAAACCACCTCAAACAGGGCCCCGTCCAGCGTGAAGCGGACTGCCAGGCTGATGGTCCGTCCTCCGCTCATGCTTATGCTGTGTGCGAGTTCGGGGCCAGCATCGGGTGGGACGGCCAACACCGGTAGCGCCAGCAGGGTGAGCCCTTGCTCGCTGATAACTTCGACGAGCTTCAGAGTCTCGACCGAATGGGTCTCCACCTTAAGCGTCGCGATCTCCGAGTTCAGATCTCGAACCGCAAGGATGTCGCCGTTCACCGCAAGCATGAGGCCGCTCGCATGGTGGGTGCGTATCTCCGCCAGCCGCCGTCGGCCCTCGGCGATCGCACGATTCACTCCCTGCAACTTTCTTGCTGAACTTGCCGCGCCCCTTCCTCGCATTTGCGCCGCCGATCCAAGCGTGTCTTCGGGAGAACGGCGCGAGGTGGGAGGCATCCCTAGACTCTGCGTCACGAGATCCAGGCAACGCTTGCAGCAGGCGAGGTGCGCCAGGGTCTGGCTGTCGAGGGCGTACCCCACGTCTCCGCTGTATCGGGCCCTGATTCGCTCCACAGGCTCGCAGCGGTCGTTCGCGCTCTCGAAGATCGTCTGTCGAAGCTCCTCGGCAAATCGGTGCGCGGACATCGGCGAGTGCCGCATCTGGGGGGGAGGCGGCAATGCCGGAGAGGACTCATGGATGCCGCCTGCTTTGGAGAGGTAAGACCGTATCTCTTGCCTTGCGTAGCGCAGACTCAGGTCCACCGCGTGCCGCGTCACCATGCAGATCCGCATGATTTCGTCAGGAAAGTATCCGTGAAAAAAACGCAGCAAAAAAATGCTCGCGTACTTGGCGGTTTGCCGGCGCCAGAGCAAATAGTTCACGATGCGTCGCAGTTCGTTCTGCAATTCCAGTTGATCGGCTTCGTTGGCCATCCGCAGCCGAATCGCCAACGTATCGAAGTCGATGGTGGACAAGTTCTGGAATGAGTAATTCCTTCCCCGCCTGCGCTCACTCAAGTGTGCGAATTTCAGGTAGGTATACAGAACCGGCTCGAGGTTGTGCACGTCACGCAGGCTATCCCATGAGAGCAGCAGCTTCACGAAGCATTCCTGCACCAGGTCTTCGGCCGCGCTGCGGTCGTTCTCGCAAAAATGCAAAGCCCAGCGAAGCAGCCACTCATGCTTCGAGGCAAACACTTCTTCCGGACTAGTGGTAGGAGCACTACCGAGGGCAGGGACAGACATAAGGAACTATCGCTACCTAGTATCCGCATAAACCAGCCGATATCTCTCGTCTCATCATCCGAAATTTATATTTAATTATTTCAAACTTAATTCATCTTAAGTTCATCTTAGCTTCATCATTGACTTCATTGCCAAAGGCTAACTTCAGCTTGCTGGACAACGAGCCGGCGAGCTACTGTGCATGTGCAACTACAGCATAACAACCTTGATAACAACGGATCGACAACCTATCCGCTGTTGCTATCACCAAGCTTAGAGATATTTAGTCTCCATAGATCGGAGCGCCGCCTAGCTCGGTCGTATATGCGTGCGTCCGTTGTATCGTCCCTTCCATCCGGACCTCGGGTCCCCCATCACGGCGGGAGCCAACTATAACCCCCAACTCCTCAAGGAGCAGTAATTATGAAGAGCTTGAAAGCATCCATCGGTGCGCTTGCTGTGGCTTGTGCAGCCGTGGCGGCCTCCGCAGCCCACGCGCAAACTCTGCAGTCCTCACCGCAGGGTCCTCCGCGCAATTCGGCCCATTCGCAGTCGCGGCCTACTCGCTAGCGAAGAGCGGCGGCGTAACGGCGTATCACTACACCGTTAAGACCAGCAACTGCACCACCGGTTCGACCGTGTGCTACTCATCGCTCGCCGATAGCCGTGGAACGGGCGCGAATGCTATTCCCAACGAGCCGGGCAATCTCTGGGTAGTCTGGAGCTCGAACGGCATTTGGGCGTACCTGTCAATCGACTCGACCGTCGGCGTTCGCGGCTTCGAGGCGTATCCCCGCGCCAAGCTTGCCTTGGCCGCTCTGGCCAGCCTGCCGTTAAGTGCCACCACGAACTACACCTATTGGGCTGACGGCACCAAGGACACCGCTTTGACCAGCGCTGTTTATGGCGCGTTGAACCAGGTTGCGCTCACCGCCGCCAACACTGACATTCGTCCCGAGGATGCGCTCTTTGCTACCAACCGAGCGATCACCCTGGGTTACAGCGTAACCAACCCCATCGAGAGCTACTTCAGCACCACGGTCGCTCACCCGGTGAAATTCAGCCTCAGCACTGGTGTTGCCGATCCGGTCAGCGGCCAGATCATTCCCGCTGCCAACGCCTTCGTCACCCTGCCGATTGGCGCAGCCCCGATCGTATTTCTGGTCAACAGCAGTCTGAGCGCAGCTACAAACTTACGCGTGACCGAAGGCGGTACGAACAATGCCGCGAAGCTCTTTGGCGGGACCGGCGCCTGCGCCGGCAACCTGCTGGATGGCGTCGCTTCCACTGTTGCGCTGTCTCCCATTATTCGCGAACCGCTCTCTGGCACCATGAATACCACAGAGTTCACCAATTTCTCCCTGCACGCCGGCGGGTCCTCTCAGGAGACCGGCATCACCACCAACCCGGCCCACCAACCTTGCGGCAGCGGAGATCGCGACCGTGCAGTTGGAACCGGCGAAGAAGTGAAGGCGATCGCGGGCACGACAACACCCGTAGTGACGAACGGCGTCGGTTATTCCTTCTTCAGCAATGAGTCGACGGGAGCCTCCACCGCCTACAAATACATCACCCTCGATGGCGTTGACCCGATCAACGCCAGCTACTCCAACGGCGCCCTGCCCACCTGCCCGGTCGTGAACAACCAATACAGCTGCCCCATCGCCAATGGCGCTTCCTTCCCGAACCTGCGGAAGGGAACTTATCGCTCCTGGTCGATGTATCGGTTGGTCACGGATGCGAGCCACGAGACCAACGCCAAGAAGCTGGTCACCCAGGCGCAAACCCTCGTCAACTCCAACATTCCCGACTTTGTCCCCTTCAGCCCGGTTTGCAAGGTGACCGCCAGCGGCACCAACGATCCCGGTCTGGACGTCTACCGCCAGCACTTCACTCCCACGGGCGTGACTCTGCCTTATCCCGGACCGAACGACGGTCCGATCCAGGCGTCGGTGCACTGCACCGTCGGTGGGCCGGCCACGCTGGTCTATCGCACGCTGGGCGGGGAAGGCACGAGCAACACCGAGTCGGGCGGCGACGCGGGTGGCGTGATCGAAGGTCCCTTCACCGGCAATCCGACTCCCTTCCCGGGACCGGTTGGTACCCGGCAGTAGAAGAGCCTGCACTCAAACGCTAGTCAACCGTGGACGGGCCGTCGTAAGGCGGCCCTGTTCACCCTCAGGTTCCGGCAGCAAACTGATAAGCAGACACTGCGCCGAGTAAGTCATAAGACCGAACGAGCGACATTTAGCCCATAGTTATCCCCAAGTCAGGACTTAGTCGATGAAGTTAGTGGTCAACAGGATAGTCTGCGGGTCGAAGCGCGTCGGCATACTCTCGCTTGGGTTGCTTTCCGCACTCGCCGTGGCGAATGCTCAGACAGGCCCAGATGTTCCCTCCGGGTTTATTCCGGGAAGTATTTCGATCTTCGCCGGAGGAGGAGTCGACACGACCCTCCCCAATCCGGCGACCGCGAGCCAGCTCTCCGGTCTGGGCCCGCTAGCGGTCGATGCGCAGGGGAACGTCTATTTCACCGCGCCCGACCCCATCACTGCCAGCGGCGAGTCTGTGTTCATGATTTATTCCGGAGCAAAGCCGGTTCCTAGTTTGCTCGCTGCGGTGACCACCCAGGCCAGCCCATCGCTTACTCCCGTAGCCGGCAACATCTACCAGGTGACAGGAACTGAGAGCCCGACGGCGGGACCATATGGGATAGGTGGCGCAGCCGTCCAGGCGGCTTTCTCGACGTACGTGGCGTCGCTCTCCTTTGATAGCGTTGGGAATCTCTATGTGGGCGATCAGATCAACCAGGTTATTCTGGCGATCGATCACTCGACTACGATCATGAACGTAGTCGCCGGGCAACTCGGCGTCGCCAGTTCCGGCACGGAGATTGGCGACGGAGGGCCGGCCACCAGCGCCACGTTGAATTATCCGACCGATGCGCGCGTCGATAGCACCGGGAATATTTATATTACCGATGCCGCGGATGTGGTCATTCGAGTGGTCTACGGCGGCATCTCAGAACCCGCTATTCTCTCCGCACAGGGCGTAGCTCCGGGGTCGCTCACGGCGGGGTTCATCTATACGGTGGCCGGCCAAGTCGGCAACTATTGCCCCGGAGCCGGCGCTTGCGGCACCAATCTTCCAGCGACCGGCGCGACCTTCGGATACCCATTCAGCGCCACGGCCGACACGCAGGGGAATTTATACATTGCCGACTATAGCGCGGAAACCGTCCGGGTGGTCTATGCCAGTAGCGCCGTCGTTCCGCCGATCCTCGCTGCGCAAGGCTGGACGGCTTCGACGCTGACCCTGGGCAACATTTACACCGTTGCGGGGACCGAGTTTACGTCGTGCTCCGCAGCGCCCTGTGGCGACGGCGGGATTGCGTTGAACGCGCAATTCAACAGCCCCTACTATCTCAGCCTCGACACAACGGGGAACATCTACGTCGATGACTACGCCAATAACACCATCCGCAAAGTCGATGCTTTTGGATATATCTCGGTTATCGCCGGTACTGAAACGCCTGGCCAGATGCCTCCGCTGGGCCCAATCAGCGGTGCGGCGACGAGTGTGTTTTTCAACCAGCCCTACAACTTCGGCTTCGACGCGCAAAACAATCTCTATGTTTCCGACCTTGGAAATAGCCTGATCTGGCAGGCATTGCCGCTGAAGCCGCAGACCGTCAGCTTTGCGGCCCTCTCGGCGGAGACCTATGGAGTCGGTCCGATTGCCTTGCACGCGACGGCGAGCTCCGGCCTACCGGTGAGCTTTGCGGTCACCTCGGGCCCGGGGACCATCTCGGGATCCAACCTGATCGTGAACGGAGCCGGGACTATCGAAGTAACGGCGACCCAGGCAGGAAACATCGCTTACGCCGCGGCCGCTCCCATAACCCAACCCCTGCTGATCAATCCAGCCGGCCTCACGGTGACGGCGAACAATGCTTCCAAGACGTACGGAGCGGTTAACCCTGTTCTCACTGCGTCTTACTCAGGGTTCGTCAATGGTGACGACGCCGCCAAGGCACTCACCGGAACGCCGAATCTGACCACGACTGCGACCACCACCTCCAACGTAGGAAGCTATCCGATCACAATTACGAAGGGCACCCTGGCGGCGAAAAACAGCGAGTATACCTTCACTTTCGTGAACGGTACTTTGACCGTCACGGGAACCATTGCGCAGAGCATTACTTTCCCGCCGCTAGCTGGGGTGGTCTATGGCGAGGCAGCGACGGTACCGTTGTTGGCTACTGCGAGTTCAGGTCTTCCCGTTCAGTACATAATCACAGCGGGAACCGCAGCCACGGTCGTCGGGTCGACGCTGAAGGTACTGGGCGCTGGTACGGTTGTTGTCACCGCAAATCAGCTTGGCGACAATACCTATCTTGCCGCCACACCGGTCTCGCAAACACTGACGATCTCACCGGCGATGCTCAGCGTGACAGGTCCGGCAGTTTCGCTTCCGGTCGGATCCACGATCAATCCCGCCACCTTCCCAGCCGCTGTCATCACCGGATTTGTCGGCGCGGATAGCGCGGCGGTAGTCACTGGAAGTCCGGCATACTTCACTACCGCGACGGCAACTTCCCCGGCCGGCAGCTACCCCATTGCAACTTCGCTGGGATCGCTGGCGTTGATACCTGCAATAGCCGCAAATTACGCCTTCGGCATATTCAACCCTTCGTAGCTTCACGCCCTCAATCTAAACCCGCAGACGATCACGTTTATTCAGCTCAGTAACAGCACCTATGGTCAGACTCTGACCGTGCAGGCGACGGCAAGCTCAGGCTTCCGTCACCATCAGCGTCACGGGCGCGCCCGCAATCTTTGGGGGAGTCAACTCCAGGTCAATCACCACCAACCCCTCCATCGGAGCAAATTCCGGCCTGCTCAACCTGCAGGGCGTGGGGACTCTAACCGTTACCGCGATCCAGAGCGGTAATGGCTATTACGCCGCTGCTCCTCCGGCGGTGCAGACTATCAGCGTAGGCCAGGCGCCGCTCGACTTTAACGGCGTGCCAGCCAGCCGTGAGTTCGGCGCAACCAACCCGACCTTCACCTATCAGTTCAATAACACTCCCGGCGCACCCGGCAACTTGCTGAACGGCGACACGGATAGTCCAAGCGTCATAAGCGGCACACCGGTTCTAACTACGGCCGACAGACCCTTCTTCCGCTCCCGGCACTTATCCCATCGTGATAAGCCAGGGAACACTGTCCGCTCCTAACTACTACTTTGTATTTAACAACGCCAATCTTACCGTCCTCCCAGCCGGGAGCTACAGCATCAACTTCAATCCTGCATCCCTGACGATACCCTCGGGGCAGAGTCGTCAGACCACGGTAGTTATCAGCTCACAGAATCTATATGAAGGCACCGTCACTCTTGGCTGCGGGCAACTGCCGGCGAATGTGACCTGCATCTTCAGTCCGTCAAGTTTTGTTTTTACGGGTGCCAACAACGCTTCCGGCGGAGCAAATACAGCACAGGGGACCCTGACCATCAACACGGTGGGGGGAGCGACCGTAGTCGGCGCCATCCCGAGCCGCACAACTTCTATTCTGCCTGCGTCTCTCAGCCTGCTGTCGAGTTTGGCAGCCGGTCTTTTAATCATGGTCAACCGTCGGCGGTTTAGCCGGCGGAACAACGTCTGGGGCGCGAGCCTGCTATTTCTGCTGGCTATTGGCGCGCTCGGCTTATCTTCCTGCGGCAGCTCCTCCGGGTCTTCTATGGGCGGAAACGCAGCTCCCGGTTCAGCAAGCATCGTCATCAACGGGACAGGAACGACAGTCGCGGGCTCGGGAACCGTGACCGCATCGGCGACCCTCAACGTGACGATCAGTAGGAGTCTACCTTTGTTTTTCTTCAGTCGGGGCGAAGATGCGAGTTGCAGACAATCCTTCGGGCCCGCGGTTCGGCTGGCGTACTGCAACCTGTGCGCCTCCACGTCATCCATCGCGACATCAACCCGCACGTCCGGATAGACGAAGAGTGCGGAGCCACTAACTTCCACAAGATCGGTTTTGGCACTACGAGGCGCGCCGGGTGATTGCGGCTGGGCGCAAAAGAATCAACGACAAGATACAAGGGAGAGATAAATCATGCTGGCACACCGTCGGAAAATATGTCCTGGTTGTTACTCTGGGAATCACCGCTTTCTCAAACGCCAGCGCCAACCACGTCAAGGGCACCATTAACCTGCCGGGCTTGCCGGCAGACATCGCCGTGAACAACCTCACCAACCGTATTTATGTGGCGATTCCGTCCTTCGGCGGTCCGACGGACACGCTCGCGGTGATTGACGGCACGACCGATACGCTGATCAACTCGATCAGCATTCCCACCGTGGGTATCAAGTCGCCGTTGATGTGGTCCGCAACCTGGTCTATGTTGGCGGTTGCTTTGAGGACGCGAGCAGCCTCACCCATTGCGAAGTTGCCGTAGTCAACGGGGGGAACAATACGGTCCTTCGCACGGTTCCGGTCACAACTACACCAGGCAACGGTATCCAGGGCTCGCCGTCAATCCTATCTCGGGCGACCTCTACGTCTCCAATGCCAGCGACAACGTGATCGACGTGGTCAAGCCAGGCGCCAGCAAACCTTTCGCCACGATTGCGCTGGGCGGCGAATTCCCGGTTGGTATCGCCACCGACCCGAGCACCTCGCCCCTCTATATTGCCGCGTCGAACAACGAAGTTACTCTTGCCGACCGAGTCACGAAACAGCTGATCTCCACCACCACAGTGGGTACCACGAATTCCTACCTGGCGATTAGCTGGTCGACCGGGCAGTCTTCGTCGTCGAAACACGTTTGGTGAGTCCAACGCAACGTTCTCGATAAGGCGGGCAACATCCTCGCAACGGTACCGGTCGGTAATACTCCGTTCAACATCGACGTCGACCAGACCACCGACAATGCCTTCGTCACCAACATCATCAGCAACACCGTCTCCATAGTTTCTGGACGGTCGAACACCGTGCTGCAAACACTTCCGGTAAGTGGAACTTTCATCGCCGCCAATTCCTCTACACAGAAGGTCTACATTAGTGGCGAACCAACGAAGTAATCGTCATCACCGAGAACTAACTCTGCCAGCGGCGGCCCTGAGCCGCCGCTCACCTTTCCCATTCAAAATCATTGCCGTCTCAAAAGAATCCGTAGTCGTGAGAGCGACCTACGGTATCCCACTTGATGTGTCAGGTGCTTTCAGCAATGCAAGTTTAACGGTCGCATGTGTCGCGCGTCTTCTCTGGAAGCGGTGAAGGTAGAGGTAGATGACGGGCGTAATTTAGAGGGAAAGCGACTGCAGGACAAACAGGCCCCCCCATCAGCAGCGATCCCGAGCAGACGCCTCGCCTGGCCCGCCGATGTGG
>CAWBOT010000002.1:0-758174 GCA_963790505.1 uncultured Acidobacteriaceae bacterium
GCGGCGGGAGTCGAACCCGCGTCCGAAATCGATGACAACAAAGAGAGGCTCCATGCTCAGTCGCGTTCCAGTGACTTCGCTCTGCGCCCTCAGAACGGACAAGGTGAACGCAGCGCTAGCCTGATGATCTCGTTCTCACCACACAGACGTAGCGGAGAGAACCAGCCCGCTGTGCGACGTTCTTTGGCGGCCCACGGGCGAAGCCACCAGGAACGGCAACTTAATTAATTAAGCTGCGTATGCTAGTTGGTTGTTGGCAACTATGTTTTTCCAGGCGATTACGGGTGCCCAGACCCCGGCATGCCTCTTTGCCGCAAGCAATTCCGTCGAAACCGTGACGCCCCCATTTGTGGGTAGTCCCGCGATTGGCCGGAAGACCTTACCGCTATCTTTAGTCTACCCCCAATTCCGGACCAACGCCCTCGGTATAATACGCGGCATGTCCCGGATGAAGATCCTGGTTTTCCTGGCCGCACTGCCGTGCTGTTGCCCCGCGCTGCATTCCCAACAGGCAGACCTGGTGCTGCTACACGGCACTGTGCTGACGGTCGATGCGCACGACTCGGTCGCCCAGGCGCTGGCCGTACGCGACTCGAGAATCGTCGTTGTTGGTACCGATGCCCAGGTGATGCGGCTGGTTGGGCCAGCGACAAAGGTGATCGATCTGCGCGGACTCACCGCCACGCCGGGAATGATCGACACCCACAGTCATTACGCGGAAGCGGGCGCGGAAGACCTGTTTAATCTGAAACTGGAAAGCGTAACCAGCATCGCCGAGATCGTGGCCGCGGTTCAAAAGCGCGTGGCCGCCGCGAAGCCAGGCGACTGGATCGTGGGGCGCGGATGGGATGCGGGCAAACTGGTTGAGCACCGCGATCCCGTGGCCGCCGACCTGGATAGTGTCTCTCCGCGGAATCCGGTAATGCTGACCAACGCCTCGTCGCACTATGCCACCCTGAACACCGCGGCCCTGCGTCTGGCGGGTATCGATGATGCGACCAGGAATCCGGCCAATGGAAGCATCGAACGCGATTCCGCAGGGCACGCCACCGGCCTGGTCAAGGAGGGCGCGCTCGCGCCAGTGCGCGCCTTGGTCCCGGCGTTCACCACCGAGCAGATCGAGCAGGGCATCCTGAAGGAGGTTGACGATCTACATCGGGTGGGCGTCACCGCGTTCAAGGACACTGCTACGGCGGCGCAATGGGATGCTCTGCATCGTCTGAACGAACAAGGCAAGCTGGACGAGCGCGTTTGCATGCTGTGGCGTGCCGGATCTACGGTTGCCTCCGGCGAGCAGACGCTCGCCAATCTGCAGAGGGCCTCGCCCACGCCGCGCGAATATCAGCATGGCCGCCTTGCCGCCTGTGGCGCGAAGATCTTCATGGACGGCACGGTGATGGGGCGTACAGCATGGAGCTACGATCCCTGGTTTACGAATGGCCAGGTTGACGCTGCGAACACCGGCTATCCGGCTCTCGATCCAATGGTCTACCGGCAGATGGTGCGGATCTTTCACGGTGCAGGCATTACCGTGGGCACACACGCCATCGGCGACCGGGCGATTGACTGGGTGATGGATACCTATGCCGAGGTCGAGCAGGAAAAGCCCATGCCCGGATTGCGCCACTCCATCATTCACGCCAACCTGCCGAGCGCCCATGCGGTGACGGTCATGGCTTCGCTCGAGAAAAAGTACGACGCCGGCTATCCCGAGGTGCAGCCTGTCTTTCTCTGGTGGCTGGGCACAAGCATGGCGCCCAGCTTCGGCCCGGAGCGCGCGGACCGTGCCATCCCTCTGAAAACCTTCCTCGATCATGGCGTCCGCTGGAGCGCCGGCACGGACTATGGCGTGGCGCCGATGGCGCCGCAGTATGGCTTGTGGGCATCGGTGGAACGCGAGTCCCTGGGCGGAAAGCATCTCTTCGGCCTCGCCCAGGCCGTCGACGTGCATGCCGCGCTCCGCTCCTACACATCCTGGGCTGCGCCGGAGCTCTTTCTCGAAAAAGAGATCGGCACCCTGGAGGCCGGCAAACGCGCCGACATCGCGGTATGGGACCGCAATCCCTACACGATGCCCTCGCCGGATCTGAAAGACCTGCGCTGCGTGATGACGCTGATGGACGGAAAGGTGGTCTACTCGCGTTAGTGCCGTTTTAGGATGTGTCTGGTCGGTGAGGGACCTGGTGATTGATTGCTCATCGAGAAAACAAATTTCTCACGACATGAGCGTTTATGAGGGTCAATATGGTTGTCCCTGCTGATTGGAGTTCTTCTACCGGTACAGGCGAAGCTGTCAACCTTCGTAGTCGGTAGAAGTGCTGACCTCCTTCCATAGCTTAGATAATTCGATCTTTGCCAAGTCATTCTTTTCCGCTGCGTTGTACGCATCCCGTCCAAGAACGATGCGAAGCGGAGGGTTCTCTTCGGACACGAGCCGTAGCAAAGCCAATGCGGCTTTTGCCGGGTCGCCCGGCTGCTTGCCGTTGTATTCGCGTTGAAACCTGGCTGTGGCGCCGACCGTCGAGTCGTACTCGGGGCGGCCTTCCCTTAGCGTTGTGGAGGCGCCTGCGAAATCTGTTCGAAAGCCGCCTGGTTCCACGATGGTTACCCTTACACCAAACGGCGCGACCTCCTTCGCCAGGGTCTCCGAGAAGCCCTCTACGCCCCATTTCGCGGCCGCGTAAGGCGCGCGTCCGGCCGGACCAAGACGGCCTGCGATCGATGTCACCTGAATGAAATGGCCGCTTCTTTGCTCGCGAAAATGAGGGAGAACAGCCTTCGTCATAAGAATGACCCCGAAAAGGTTGGTTTCAATCTGTGCACGGAACTCTTCCATGCTGGTGTCTTCAATAGGCGCGACATTGCCATAGCCCGCATTGTTGACAAGGACGTCGATTTTGCCGAAAGCCTCTATTGTTCTTTTCACCGCGTTCAACGCTTGAGACTCACTCGTGACGTCGAGCCGAAGAGGTAACACCTGGTGGCCGAACCGCTGCTTTAGACCCGCGAGGCTTTCAACGTTGCGAGCCGCTGCAGCTACGTTCTCGCCGGCTTCAAGCGCTGCCTGTACGAAGGCCCTGCCGAGCCCACGCGAACTTCCAGTGATTAGCCATACTTTGGACATATTTCCCAACCTTATATGAGATTTGACGAGTAGACGGAAGACCCCATCCTCCTAAAATGAAGATTGACGCGGTGAGGGACCTGGTCATTGATTGCTCATCGAGAAAACAAATTTCTCACGACATCCGCGTTTATCATTACCGAAACACTGGCCGCCGCCGCGGAGGTCCGATGAAGCGAGTCCGGCAAATCATTATTGCGTTGGTGGGTCTGTTCTATGTCGGGCTGCTCTATCCGTTGTGCACCGACTTATGGCGCAGCAAATGGCTGCTCGAAATGCATGACAACGAATGCGAACCCATGTTCATCACGTTTCTGGTCAGCCTGGGAGTCTTCCTGCTCCTGGCTGTTTGGAAACCTTCCAAATACAGGGTCGTGGTTGCTTTCGCGGCGTTCCAGGCCCTCGCCCATGCCTCAACCATGGTCATCCAGTCAGTTGAAACTTCTGTGCATCATGTTCCACGCGGTTACGACGACGTGATTCTCTTCGGAGCGATAGGAATAGCACTGCTACTAAGTGTTCCACCAGAAGAAAAGACAAAGGGCATCGCAGACTCTCTCTGATAGACACCAGGTCGGTAACGAGAAGTCGGCTTATGTTTACCCACGCGCCCCGTCAAGCCCTCAATTAGCGCTAGCAGACGCCAGCACTCATGGAACCGCTCAGCCGCGAAGAATTTGGGCGCCGAAGGGGGCGCCGGTCATTCCGCCGTCGACCACGCAGGAGCGGGGCAAGGCAGAGAGTCGCCCCTTCGCTGGCGTGAAGCCGGATCGAAGACTATTCTCCCGTCGCCCGGCTGCTGCTTTTGACGGGGCCTGCGGCGATCGTCTGCAGGTCGATCGACGCATATTCCTTGCGCTCGATGCCCTCCCGGATCTGCTTTGGCGTCATTTTCTTTTGCGTCATCAGGTACGCGTAATGTTCTTCTGCGGCGCAGGTCGAGCAGATGGCGCCGTGCGTTCCCTCAAAGCAGCTGTGGAGGCTGTTGTGGCCGAGCGCCCGGTCGCAGTGGCAATAGCAGGGGAGCTGGAAGAGCACCGGCTGGATGGTCGCTGCCTCCTTGTAGACCTTGACCTGCCACGGATATTGGAAGTACTGTCCTGTGAGTTGAGTGCCGGCGAGGACCGGCGGCAGTTTCGTTCCTTTCGCAGGAGGCTGCGAGTTGTAAGCAGGGACATCGTCGGCGGGGTTCGACCACTGGGCGTATCCGGCGACCGTCAAAGTTCCAACCAGGAGGCCCCAGGCGCACTGAACCAGCAAGCGTTTCATGAATGCTCCTGCGGGGATTCTATATGAGAAGCGGAGATGTTTCCGGAGGATCGCCAACTGCATGCCACCGCACAAAAAAAAGGCGGCACGATCGGTGTTTTGAATCGTGCCGGGAGGCCAGTGACGCAACTTATAAACTCGGCAGATAAGGAGAGCGCCGCTCAATCACTCATCTGGATTTCATCTTACATACGTATAGATGGATAATGCCAGTAAAAAGTTTCTATATTCAGAAGATTTCTTCCATTTTTCCCGATTCTGGAGAGATAAAATCCCGTCAAATATGCTTCAAGTATATGATAATATTATCTTTAACGCTAAGTTAGCGGAGTCTTGAAGAGTTTTCTTCGCCGCCAGAAAAATCCAGCATAAGAGATTCCAGTGGGCGTTTCTACAGTTCTACGTATTAAATGGGCCGCTTTGGAGGCGTTTTGACCACCACATTCTCACCAATCTCAAACTCCGCCGCTGCGGTTGCGCGGCTTGGAAGAGGAAATCAATGAGCGCCGAGCTCGAGTCGCCAAAACCAACCTTAGGAACGGCTGGAAGCATCGCCAGGGCCGCACTCTGGCTGGCGGGAAGCGCCTTTTTTGGCTCTTTGGCGCTGGTTTTGTGGAACCGGCGTGCTCTGAAGAGCCTGCACGACGCGGAGGATCGCCCGATTGGGCCGCCTCGGCCCCGCGATGACGACGGAATCTATTGAGAGAGCTTTCGCCGCGAACTACACCAGCGTATCGATCGCCGCAGCCAGATTGAAGTCGCGCCCGGTCAGACCACCGGCGTCGTGCGACGAGAGCGCCAAATGCACCTTGTTCCACCGAATATCAATATCGGGATGATGATTTGCCTTCTCCGCCTCGTCAGCGACCCGATTCACGAATCGCATCGCCGCCACAAAATCCGCAAAGACTAGGTCCCGCTCGATATTCTTGCCGGCCAATTGCCAGTCCGGTATCGAAACCAGCTTCTCCGTTACTTCCTTGTCACTTAACAGAGCCATAAAGACAGTCCCCTCATCCCAATCGAACCCCGCCCGCTACTCCACCGGAGCCGCCGGCCCATCAATCACCTTCAGCACCACCACCGTCTCATCGTCGAAGCGGTCCACGTCTCCCTGGAACTTCGTGACCTCATCCAGAATCGTCGATGCTATCTCAGATGCCGATTTGTGCTGGTTCTCGCGAACCACCTTCATCAGCAGCTCGTCGCCGAACATCTCGCCCTCGGCATTCTGCGCGTCCGGAATCCCGTCGCTAAAGAAGATCACCGAGTCCCCCGGCCGCGTCGCGAGGCTGAACTCCTCATACTTCGCCTCGGGAAACATGCCCAGCGGAAAGCCTTCCGCCCGCACCGTCTCGACTTCGCCGCCACGGCAGAAGATGGGCTGGGTCGCGCCGGCATTCGCCAGCTGCAGCGTCTGGTTCTGGTCGTTCCAGACCGCATAGACCATCGCCACGTATTGCGAATCGAGCCGCCGCTCCTGCAGCGCTTCGTTGAGCGCCTCGAGCATCGCCGAGGGCGACATCGAAACATCCGCCAGCGAGCGAATCACGCCGCTCACCACCGCCGCAAACAACGCCGCCGCCGCGGCCTTGCCGCTCACATCGCCAAGCACGATACCCGTAGTGTTGGCGTCAAAAGTCAGAAAGTCATACACATCGCCGCCGATCGTCCGCGCCGCCAGAAACTTCGCCGCAAATTCCGCGTGCTCATGCTTTGGCCGGGTCTGCGGCAGCAATCGTAGCTGCACCTCGCGAGCCATGGAGAGATCATGCTCCAGGCGCTGCTCCTGCTGCGCGATCCGCTGGTAGAGTCGCGCGTTCTCGATAGAAATAGCAATCTGCGCCGCCAGCGTCGTGATGGCCCGCTCGTGGTCTTCGTTGAAGTAGTACGCCCGGGTGTGCTCGATGTCCAGCACGCCGATCACCTTGCCCTTGTAGATCAGCGGCACCGCCATCTCCGAGCGCGTCTCCGGGTTGACCATGTAGTAGCGCGGGTCCTTCCGCACGTCGCCGACCAGCACCGCGCGGCGCTCCGAGATCGCGGCATGCACCAGTCCGCGGTTCAGTGGTACCCGCTCGTCCGGAGTGTAGCGCTCCCCAAAGCGGACGCCGTATTGGCTCTCGAGCACCTGGTCCTTCTCGTTGACCAGCCAGATGGTGAACATGTGGTAATCGATCAGCCGCCTCACCAGCTCGCCGATCCGCTCCAGCAGCGGCTCCAGATCGAGGATCGACGTCAGCTCGCGGCTGATCTCGTTCATCACCGAAAGCGTCTGCGCCTGGCGCGCGACCCGCGTATAGAGGCGGGCATTTTCGATCGCCTGCGCAATGCGCGAGGCCGTGAGCGTGAGCAGATGCAGGTGCTCCGGCTTGAAGTAGCCCGGCTGCTCCGACTGGATGTCGATCACCCCGATCAGCCGGTTCTTGACGATCAGCGGCACGGCAAGCTCCGAGCGGACGGCCGGGTTGACGTTGATGTAGTCCGGGTTGGTGAGCACGTCGTTGATCAGCATCGCCTGGCGGCTCTGCGCCACCTGGCCGACGATGCCCTTGCCCATCTTGATCTTCAGCCGCTCGGTCTCGGCCGTGTGCCCGATCTGGAAGCGCATCCGCAGGTCGTTGGTGCGGTCGTTCAACAGCAGGATTGCGAAAATCCGGTAGTCGATGACCGCGCGCACCAGCCCGGCAGTGCGGTGCATCAGCGTCTGCAGGTCGAGCGTGGTGTTGAGCGCGTCGGTCAGGCGCAGCAGAAATTCGCTCTGCAGCGGCTCCACACGCACCTGCGCGGACTGCAGTGCCATGTCGGAGCTTGGCCGGTAATCGCCCTCATATGCGTGCGGAGCGGCGCTCTCGGTTGCGGCGGTCTCGGCTCTGGGCACTTCTTCAGTCACAAGGTCTCAGGTATCGGGCCAATATTAAGGACAGAAGGCCTCGACCTGTCATCATATCGCGATGCGAAGCGACTAGGGGACAGCTTCCCATTTGGGCAAGAATCGCTTGGCCGGCCCGCCCACCCCGGTTTGTCATCCTTGTATCTCTAAGAGAGCGACAGTAAGAGTAGGAAACTGTTGTGGTGGGGAGTCGAGCGATCGACTCCCCCGCGGGCGGACGGCTCCCGTTCATCCTGTGGTGATCACTGACCGACGCTCAGCCCCGGGACCGCTGCCCAAGTCACGTACGACCGAACAGTCGCATGACAACTTCCGTCGCACATACAAGGCAGGTTACCGTGACACGCATCATTTGTGGAGTGGATATCGCATCGTCTTCTCTGGAGGCGCGCCTCGGCCGCCAGGGCGCCCTCACCTCGTTTGCCAACAACCCGGAAGGCATCGCCCAGCTGGCCGCCTTCTGTCACTTCCATCAAGTCGAGCTGGTCGCCATGGAAGCCACCGGCGGCTATGAGCGCCAGGCCTTCGCCGGCCTCTCCCAACAAGACCTCCCCGTCGCCATCCTGAACCCGCGCGCCGTACGCCGCTTCGCCGAGAGCATGGGCCGGCTGGAAAAAACCGACGCCATCGACGCTGGCATGATCGCCTGGTATGCGGAGGTCAAGCAGTCCCCGCCGCTATGTCTGGCCCCCGCCTCGCAGCTTCATCTGCGCGCCCTGGTCACGCGCCTGCGCCAGCTCACCGAAATCCGCACCGCCCAGCTCAATCAGCAGCGGTTGATCACCGACGGCAACGTCGAAGCCTCGTTCACCGAACTGCTCGCCGTGCTGAACCGCCAGATCGAGCAGCTGGCCACCGCCATCGCCACGCTGATCCAAACCGATCCGCTGTGGCGCGAACTCGACCACGCCTTCCGCTCCATCAAAGGAGTGGCCGACCGCACCGTCGCCCGGCTCATGGCCGAGATGCCGGAGATCGGAACGCTCTCCAACAAAACCATCTCCAAGCTGGCCGGCCTCGCGCCCCTGGCTCGGGATAGCGGCAAACATCAAGGCAAGCGCCGGGTCCGCGGAGGACGCGCCGCGGTACGCGAAATCCTGTTCATCGTGGCCAGCGTGGTGGGCCGCTACGAACCCGACTTCATCGCCTTCCGAGAGCGCCTCGCCGCCGCCGGAAAACCTCCAAAAGTCGTCCGCATCGCGCTCGCCCACAAGTTGCTCGTACGCCTCAACGCCAAAGCCAGAGAAGTCCGGCAACGCACCACCTCCACCCCATGTCCCGGCCCAGCAGCTCTTGCCATGACCGCCTAAAAACAGCACCAGCCGCAGCCGGGGTTGTGGAAAAGGATGAAAACAGCAGCACCGTTTTCCATCCTTTTCCATAACTCAACCTTGACAACTACAGACAGTCGCTGAGCGTAGCGAGACGCAGTCGCGCGAAGTCGAAGGACCTGCACCATCGCCCCAATCTGACGTTGTCATCCTGAGGCGAAGCCGAAGGACCTGCATTTTGCGCTGCTCGTACTACATCAAGCACCAGCCACTCAAACAAATGTCATCCTGAGGCGAAGCCGAAGGACCTGCATTTTGCGCTGCTCGCACCACAACAAGCACCAGCCACTCAAACAAATGTCATCCTGAGGCGAAGCCAAGCACCACACCATCGCTACACTCTCAGCCAATGCGGGTGCCCCATGTCCGGATTTTCGGACATGGGATGAGTCGGACGGGAGTCCGACCACCCGGTGGAAGCCGAGGGCTTCAGCCCTCGAAAAAGAGCGAAACACGGAGGCCTTTAGGCCCGGGGCTCTCGCCCTTGAAGGGGCACGTGCCATCCACCCACCCTAAAAAGGGCGGCTTCAGCCGCGCTTGTGCGCGGAGAATACTTGCCTGCTTCTCGTTAGCTGCGTCTTCGGCCCACAGTAATTTCCGTTGCTCTTCGATCTTGCGTTGCTGTTCCTTGATCGCGTTGACCATCGACCAGATGATGGGTTCGTCGTTGACGAGCAAGTAGCCTCTGGCGTTTTCGGTGACGGCTTCGGGGATGACTCGCTGGGCCTCCTGTGCGACCACGCCGATGTGCTCCTCCGAGTCGCGGATGCACATTCCATTGTCTGGCTTGTTGCGATAGCGAATGGGGCGGAGCTGCATGACCTGGATCAGCGGCTGGTTGCGGTTTCGTCCTTGAGGCTTTGTCGATCGCGGATCGCCTTCATCCGCTGTAGTTGCTTAGGGTGCCGCGCCCATTGGACGCTCTTCTCCTGGGGCTGTCCGTATAGCTCGGGGTGACGGTAAAATCCACGTTCCTGCGCGGGCTTCTGCTGTTCCACCACCAGTGGGTGAGCCATGGCGTAAGCGTCCTGCCGGACGGCGGTGATTTGCCAGGAAACCTTCACGAAAGTCGCGTTGCTTGCGACCTTGAACTGGTGATTGCTCACTTCCTGTGCGATCCAGGCGTGGGCGTCGCGGCCGATCGTGGTGAGCTGATAGCGGAAGTCGCCGTTTTCCGCTTCGAACCAATCGGGTAGTGTCACTGTCGCCAGTCCGAGCTCATCGGTAGTTACGTTGCCGGAATAGATGTTCATCATCTCGGAAGACTCGACGGAAGTATGTAATAGATACTTGTTGGCCGGATCGGCGGGATGGTCGATCTTGAAGTCCTTGACATCGGCAAATAGCGTTCCGTTGACATCGACGCCTGCAGAAGCGATCGACATAGCAGTCTTTAGACCGTTCGAGTCCGACCCGGGTACTTTGACGTCGAAGTTAAGGTTGTTGCCGTAGTCCGCATCGACTGCTTCGATGCGCGAAGTTGGAGAGTCAAGCGTGCTCGAGTGCAGGTAAGTCTTGAAGTCGATTGAAGCGGTTGCGGGAAAATTGGGATCGGTCGTTCCGCCAGGATTGGTGAGCGTCAATGTCGGGCCTAGCGCGCTGGGAGCGTTGACGGATATTTCCATCGTGGTCGCAGGAGCGGCGGTGCCGATGCCGACATTGACGTGAGTATTGCCGGGACTTCCGGCGGTTGTCTGTCCCAGCACCAGCGAGTTGCTCTGGCTTACCGTCGCGTATGCTCCTATGGCTGTTGCATTGGACAAGCTGGAGGTGGAATAAATCGGTCCAGACTGCACACCAACTGCGGTGTTTCCGCTACCGGCGGCGCCGAATTCGAGCGCTTCGAAGCCGACGGCGGTGTTGTTACTCCCAGACGTGTTGTAGTCGAGCGCGTAGAAACCGACCGCGGTGTTCCAGTTCCCGGTTGTGTTCTTGGAGAGGCTTCCCGATCCGAAGGCCGAGTTGCTTTGACCGGTGCTTAGGGAGTAGAGAGCCCCGTCTCCCGCGCCGGTATTGTAGACCGAACTGGAAGATGTGCTGCTATTACCCGAGAAGCCAAGGAAAGCGTTGCCCTGCGACGCGGAGCCGAAGGCGAAGAGAGCACCGCCCAGGTCATAGGAGGCCGCGTTGATAGTAGTGCTGTTGCCGCCCGCTGCGCCGGGGAAGGTCTGGCCAGCAGCGAAATGGATGGTCCCGTTGGGATTGAAATAGAGCCCGGTTTCAACTGCGTTGGCGACCGTACCACTGTTATAGAGCAGGTTGAGGGTTGCGCCGGGCGAGGCGGTGTTGTTGCCGGTAGGTTCAGCCTGCCACTGCATCACGGGTTGAACCGGGCCGTTGATGGTGCTGTTCCAGCCGTTGGCGAAGAACTGCAACGGAACGGAACCGTAGCCGGTGGTCGCCGTAGCATTGCCCGCACGCGAGACAACCATGGTGCCGCGGAAGATAGTACGTCCGGTGACGTCGAGAGCAGCGTAGGGGATGCCGTTGATACCGATGCCGCTCGAGTTTTGATAAACGGTCGAGTTGGAGATCGTCGTCGGGCCAGTGAAGACGGGCAGATAGCCGGAGAATCCTCCGGTGGTGGTAGTGATGGGAGCGCCGGCGGCTGCGGTCACGTCAGGTGTTATCACCGCTGCGCTCGCGGCGTTTTTCGTTCCCGCCAGTGCAAAGGCGGAGGCGGGCAGACCGCCAAGAGTCGCCGCGTCAGCAGCTTTGAGCGCATACGGAACGCTGGCCAGCAAGACGCGTGGCTGGGCGGGCTCTCCTGCGATCTGGACGGCGAGCCAGCGAGCTTCGCCGTTGGCAAAGAGGTCCATTGGAAGCCCGTTGGTCAGGGTCGCGCCGATTTGAGTCTTGAAGTGGCCGGTGGCATCGATGGCGACGGATTGTGTCTCGGAGAAGATAGGGTCGCCGCCTTGTTCTTCGCTGTAGATAAGGAAGGTGACGCTGGCATTGGTGGGAGCTGGCTGACTATTGGTCACGCCGGAGTATGGGACCAAGGGAGGCACGGCGGCGGCCGCCGAGGCAGCCAGGTTGGAGCCCACGTTTTGCGGCGAAGCGTAAATTGCAAAGGTCAATACAGCAGAAAACAGCGGTAACTTGCCTGGTTTCATGATCCATCTCCTTGATCCGGTTCTTCGAGCGACCACGACTACGCTGTTTCAACCGCGCGTGTCGTATATGGTTGCACGCAATGGTGGCGGAGATTGGGCAGGAATTACAAGAAAAAACGGGCGGGTGGCCCATATCTAAAACCATGAGCCACCAATGCGGGTGCCCCACATCCCTGCATTTGGGATGTGGGATCGATAGTCAGCGCCGGTGATATCGGCTTCCGTTTCTCGCCAGCCTCTAGCGTCTCAAATTCATGCTCATTACGGGCCCATCGGCAAATAAATATCGGCGTCCGCTTTCCGTGCGAACTCGTTATTTATCTGACCAAGCTTCTCTTGCGTTGCGGGTTGTTCTGCGTCAGCGAAGGCGCTACAGTATGAGTGTGATCTCCCGTAGCCGCCTTCGCCGTTTTTTTGCGCTCTTGGTGGGCTGCCTGTGGCTGACTACAGCCTCTCTGGCGGAACAAGTTTCCGCTCAATTTCCCCTTTGTCAGCCCTCGCACTCTCCCTGCTGCCCGGAGCCGGCTGGTAACAGCAGCGAGTCGTGCCCCGTCTGCTATGTTTCGGCTTCGGCAGCGCTCAAGGAGGACGGCCAACAGGAGCGGTCTGAATCGCTCGCACGTGCGGAGAACGCCCGCATCTCTCAACCCAGCCGGTCGGCCATCGCATCCCTCCCGCAGGTAACTCTCGGAGCCAGCCATCGGCCCTGCGTCTTCGCTCTCAAAGACGATCTCCGGATCTAGACGATCCTCTCCGTCCCTCGTTTTCAACTCGGCGCCATCCGTGCCGTTTGTCCTTTCAGCTAACCGTTCAAAGGAGATTTTATGAAACTCAAAGCCCTCGTAATCGCATTTGCGGCAGTTCTCTTTCTTTCGTTGTCAGCCAAGGCTGCGACGACCAACACCTGTTGCGGAAACCCGGCTTGCTGCGACGGCAGCAGTTGCTGCGACTAGGCCGTCATTCGTGGAGAGGGACGCAGAGTATCGCGTCCCGATCCAATTGACGCCAGGGTTCGCATCAATTTCTTGTCAACCCCCTAACATCCCGAAATGCCTCCTAACCCCAACCCCATCAACGAATAAAAAATCCTAAAACTTGGCATGGTGAATGGGTCCAACTTAGTAAAATAGAAATAGGTACAGAAATAACCAAAAAGGGCGGCCAAAGGGCCGCCCTTTGTCATGCTCGAAAGACGCGCGCCGGGCAGCCGGTGCAAGGAGAAAGACCCCATGTACCCGGAATGTCGCCACATCATGACCTCAGGAAAGAAGTGCCGCTCCGCCGCCCTCACCGGCCGCGCCTACTGCTACTTCCACTTCCGCCTCCACCAGCAGCGCCATCGCGTCGTCGACCACTACAAGGACTTCGTCTCCTACAAATTCGACGTGCCGGTCCTCGAAGATCGCGCCTCCATCCAGCTCGCCATCAGCGAAGTCGTCCAGGCCATGGCCAGGAACTACATGGACCACAAGCGCGGCGGCAAAATCCTCTACGGCCTCCAGCTCGCCCTCCAAAGCACCAAGGTCCCCGCCGACATCGTCTCCACCGAACCCGTTCGCCAGCTCTACCGCAACGCGGAGGGCGAAGAGATCGGCCCCAAGGCCACCTTCTACGAAGAAGGGGATGAAAAAGAAGACAGACCCGAAGAAAAAGAAGTCGGACTTGAAGAAATGGCCGTCGGCGAATCCGGCGAAAACGGGCAAGTCGCAACGGGATTCAGCGAAGCGGGCGAGAGCGAAAAACGCGAAGTCACCGCGGAGCCAATGGTTTCCACAGAGGTGGAGGAAACAGAGGAGGAGGAAATCAGGCGCGCCAACGTCAGAGAATTCGAGCTGTCAGAGGGCGGCCACAGCAAGCTGGTTCGCGAGCGATGCGGCCCTGAGACCCTCGGGCAATCCCTCCGCGACCTCGCCGCCGATCTGGCCAGGCCGCTTGTTCCGCAACTTGTCCTGGACCAGTCCGAGGATCCCCACAGTCGAGATCGGTCTCCGCACCTCACCAATGCGGGTGCCCTACCTCCCCGCAGTTGGGAGGTGGGATTCGATGCCAGCCCAAACCAGCAAAGACAACTCGGAGAAACCAAACCCGTCGAACTCCACGCCTCGAGCCCCGCTTCAAATTACGACCCGCAAACGACGGGCCGCGATCGCCTCGGTCCCGGCACCCTCGCGCAAACTATCCGTGACTGTGCCGCAGATATCATCCGGCGCAATCCCCAACTCCTCCGCCGGATTCGCCGATGAGATTGCCCGTAAGTCCAATCACCACACCAATATAGAACCTAAGCCCAATAAAATGAACGGCTTGCAATGGTATAGACAACTTAAACCGATGAAAACACTCGGCTTACACAACCCGCGACGGGGGGGTGGGATCCCTCGACCTCGCTCGAGATGACAAGACGACAATTGTGGAGTCCGGCAGGAATACACCGGGGCGACGGGAATGACGGTGGTTGGCGGAGCCAGCAGTGCGAGGTACCGGTTCGATCGACCGGGAGCAAAGATCCAGATCGAGCGGCGCGATGTTGCTTCGTTGGCCGGCTTGCCGAATCTGCGGCGGCTGGGGTGAAGACTAGGAACCAGGGACTAAGGCTAGGGAGCAGGGACTATGCTTGCGGGAGGGTTGCAGTTCCTCGGCTCTTGCTCCGGATGACAAGCAAGAGTTTTGATCCCAGGTCTCAAAGTCGAGACCTGGGCACCCGCATTAGCGGCGCTCGCTTAGGTGGTGGGGCGGGGTTTGACGGCGAGGAATTGGATCGGGACGGGAACTCCGGTGGGGTCGACAAGTCCGGGGTTGATGGTTTGAGTATCGGTGAGCGTGGGCACATCGATGAAGTGGACGAGGTTATCGCCGGCCGTTCCAACAAAGAAGATCGAGTTATCGGGGCTAAAGACGCCCGCCAAAGGCGAAGTAGCGGCTCCAGAGAGTGTGACGGTCGAAATCGTGCCGGGTGCGGTGAACGAGGGCGAGATGCGGTAGGCGGGGAGTGCAGCGTTGGTCGTCCCGGTATAGGTGACGAAGGCGGTGCTCGAGTCCGGCGAGGCAATGATCTGATCGATGCCGGTAGCGGCGATTGGCAGCGGCTGGGTATAGACGGTTTGGGCGGTGAAGAGCAGTCCCGCAACGGTGTTCACGGTGGGGCGGATGCAGGTGCCGCTGGGGTTGGCCGGGTCGGCCTGAATGGGGACACCGGGACTGGCGGCGGTGCCGAGATAGATATCGGTGAGCGTAGTGGGGTTGGCGCCGAGGATGTGGATGCGGTCGGTGGTTGCGGTGACGTGATCGGTGGGCGGCAGGACGGTCCCGGGGGGGAGCGCCTCAGGATAGTAGACGAACGGGCTGGTGGTGGTGACTGGGCAGAAGCCGTAGGCCGTGGTGTTCGTCGGCCCGGTCAGAAATGCACCTTCGGAGGGGATGGTGACGGCAATATCCGGCGAGCAGAAGGGAGTGAATGGGGTGGTTGTACTTGTGTAGTCATTGTTGTTCAGGTTGCATCCGGCGCCGGTCTGGGTGGGGACGTTGTAGACACTCCAGCCAGAGTTGGTGTTGTGGATGTAGAGGGCGTTTGGACCGGTGACGTAGAGGGTCTTGCCGTCAGGACTGAATTCGGCGCGGGTGGCAAGGCCACCGATGGAGGTGTGGCTGCCAGTCGACACGGTGTAGAGATAGATGACCTGGCGAACCTGATCGCCGATGACGACAGTGGTCGAGTCGGGGGAGACGGCGAGTACGACTCCGGGAACGGTGGTGTCTTCTTTGCTGAGCGCGTTGTTGATGGCACTGAAGATCATCAGCTCGCGGTAGTTGCCGAAGTAGAGGTTGTTGCCGCCCTGGTCGAGGACCATAGAGTTAGGGATGTAGGGCAGTTTGACCGGAGTGCCTATGGTTCCGGTGGTGAGGTCGACAGGCTCAAAGAAAGAGGACTGCGGACTCGCCATCCATAAGTAGGTACTGCTGCGCCCGGTGGAGGTGATGCGCACCGAGTTGCTGGAGATGGGGATGCCGTTGCCGAGCTGGCCAATCTGAGTGATCAGCGATGGGTTGCAGGTGGGCGGATTGCAGACGGCGGTAATGGCAGCGGTCGAGGGGAAGGCGGTAGAGACTGAGCCGCTGGCGCCGACGGAGATCTCAAGCGGATTGGTGGAAGAGTAGTCGAGCGCGACTCCCGTGATCTGGTGGCCCTGGGTATCGAGGATGGTCGTGGTCAGCGGGACGGGCGTACCAGGGGTAACCGAGCCGACGGTGCCGTTGTCGGTGCTGGGGATGGTGCTGGGAATCTGGAGCTGAATGCTGGCGGGCGGGCAGGTGGGAAAGGTCCCGGCGGTCGAGCTGACGTTGGCGATGGCGGCGGTAATTGCCGTGGATCCGGGCTGGTGGGCAGTGGCGACGCCGTTCTGGTCGATGGTCACGATGCTGGCATTCACCGGCGTGTAAGTGAAGTGGCCAAGGTTCACCGAGCAGTCGGGAACGCCAGCGGGGACGCCGGCCGTGCCAGGCGGCGCACAGAACGGAACCGTGGTGCTACTGGAGGTGAAGGCGATGGCGTCGAGCTGCGAGGTCTGGTTCTGGGAGAAGCAGCCCTGGTAGTTCGCGGAGCCATCAGGGCCGGCCAAGGACAACTGGATGGTGGTGACAGCGGGGTGAACCCAGACGGGGACGGTGTTGCTGGTGACGCCGTCTCCGGAGGCGGTCAACTGCACCTCGCAGGTGTCGCCGCTGCAGCCATTGGCGATGGCCGCCGGGGTGGGGGCGGTGCAGATGGTGTAATCGGGGATCCCGCCGGGGCTGTGGCGGTTCCAGGTGCCTCCGCAGAGGGCGCCGGTGCTCGGGTTCACGTCCACCAGATTGAGGTTACTGCTGCCGTAGGTGTAGAAGGTGACGGATTCGGTGCCGCCGTTGCAGTTGGTGGCGGTGGGGGTCTGCAACTGGCCAGTCTGGCCAAAGGCGAGCGAGATGCCGGTGGTGTTTCCAGGGAGGTTGATGGCGGCGACCTGGTTGGTCTTCAGACCATATCCGTGGCCGTTTTTGATGCAGTAGTTGTTGGGATTCGAACCGGCGCAGCCTGCAATCGAAAAACCTACTGGAAGAGAAAACACGAGCAAAACGCTCAGAATCAGGAACCGCTTCATGAAACCTCCCCGTCCAAGCAAACTCGCAGCGTTGGACGGTCCCACCTTTTTGAAAGTAATCCTGAGTGTAAAAGGTGCGCGAGGCTGAAGCAACTGGGGGACGGCAGCGACGCAGTCTTCGCTACTCCTTGTGGGGCATGATCTTGACGGTGGCGGAGCGGGCTTGTGCGCCGATCATCGGCTGAAGGTACGGGCTGCTGTGGTACTTCGCCCGGTAGGCGTTGTCGATGCGGTCCTGCAGATCTTCATCCGTGACTGGCTCGAAGGAGACCTTTCGGGTCTTATTGGCGGCAATGATCCGGCCCGACTTCTGGCGAACTGCGGCCTGATACCATCGACCACTCTGCCCGTTGTAGGAGCGGACGTAGAGCGCGTCGTCGACATCGACGGACCAGATCCAGGTCGGGGTGCCGTAGGTGACTCCATCGTCGCGCAAGGGTGAGACGTGGAGATCATTTGCTGCGGCGATCTTGCTCAGTTCTTCTTTGGGCCATGCGGTCATTCTGAATCCTCCCTTCCAAAGAAGAGCACGAGCCGATCGCGTTTCATTAGCGCATGACGTAGCCGCCATCGACGGAGATGGACTGGCCCGTCACGTAGCTGGCGAAGGAGCTACAGAGCCAAAGGACAGCATTGGCGATCTCCTCGGGACGGCCCATTCTTCCCATTGGCACCAGGGTCTTCAACATCGCGTTCAACTCATCTCCCTGGCCTTCAGCAATCATTTTGTCGAACATGGGGGTGTGGATCATGCCCGGGCATACGGCGTTTACACGAATGCCACGCGTTGCATATTCGAGAGCAGCGCTCTTGGTGAATCCAATAACTCCATGCTTTGCTGCGTGGTAAGTCCCGCGTTGGTTGCCGCCGACAAGTCCTCCCAGCGAAGAGCAGTTCACAATGGCTCCGCTGCCCTGCTTGCGCATCTGCTGGAGTTCGAACTTCATACAGCTCCATACCCCTCGCAGGTTCACTCCCATCACTCGGTCGTAGTCGTCGCGGGGAGAATCAGCGGTCTCCGCAAGAACACCCTGAATACCGGCGTTGTTATAGGCAGCGTCAAGGCTCCCGAAAGCTGCAACCGCTTCGTTCACCATCGCCTCTACCTGCGCATCATCTGAAACGTCACAGCGGATGGCGAGCGTTTTGTGACCCTGATCGGCGAGGTTCTTAGATGCGGCCTGAACCTCGTTTTCATCCCAGTCCGCCAGGACGACCGAAGCTCCGGCTTCGGCAAAGGCCTTCGCGGTAGTGAGCCCCAGTCCCGAGGCAGCGCCTGTTACGAGTGCAACTTTGTTTTCAAAAGATATGTTCATTATTTGTGCTCATTTCTCTGAAGGTCCGTGTCCCGTTCTCTGCACCCAATTATTTAGGCATATCGGGGCAGACGAATTCCTTGTCAACGGCGGTGAGGGTCAAGTCGTGAGTGGCCTTGTCGCCGAGGAGCATGACCTGGTGTAGGTGCAGAATGTTCGCGCTTGCGGAGGCGACGGTCGCGGTAAAGGCGGGGCGTCCGTCTTCGGTGACGATGAGCTGGCGTGGGGTTTTGGTGGAGGCCTTCCAGGCGGCGATGCGGTAGGTTTCGACGCAGGAGGTTTCGAGGAGGGTGCCGTTGCGGAGGAATATGTAGATGCTGGAGGAGTGGGGATAGGGCGTAGGGCTGTCGATGCGCCAGACTTTGTCGAAGAGGGGGTCGAGGCCGGGTTGGGTGGAAGTTTGGGCGAAGCCTGTGATCGTGAGGCACAGAAGAGTGCAAATTATTTCTTTACGCATCAGTATCCCTCTGACGAGAGACCCAGGTAAGCTTCGCGTACCGGGGCACCCGTATTGGTTCACCTTCGGCATTCGTTCAGTTTGCAGGCATGTATTTCTGGAACCAGGCGAGGGAGCGGGCGATGACGTCGCGCTGGTGTTCGGGGTCGACGAACCAGTGGCCTTCGTTTGGGTAGACGACGAGCTGGGTAGGGACGTGCTGGGCCTTGAGCGCGTGCCAGAACTCGAAGGACTGCGGGGCGGGGCATTCGCCGTCGCGATCGCCGACGACGGCGAGCGTGGGCGTCTTGACCTGGTGGATGAAGTTAACGGCGGACATTTTGGCGTAGACGCCGGGGTCGTCGTAGACGGATGCGCCCATAAAGGGGATCATCCATTGGTCGATGGAGTTCTGGCCGTAGTAGCTCTGCCAGTTGGAGATGCCGGCGCCGGCGACAGCGGCCCTAAATCTATTCGTTTGAGTGACGGCGAACATGGTCATGAATCCGCCATAGGACCAGCCAGTGAGGCCGACGCGCTCGGGATCGATGTTGTGGGAGCGGGTGACGGCGTCGACTCCGGCGAGGATGTCCCGCAGGTCGCCGTAGCCGAAGTCTTTGCGGTTGGCCTGGACAAAAGCTTCGCCCTGACCGTAGCTGCCGCGGGGATTCGGCAGGAGGACGAAGTAGCCGAGCGCGGCGAAGGGCGCAGCGCCGTAGCCGACTCCAGGCCAACCGGGCAGTTCGGCGGAGGAAGGGCCGCCGTGCACATAGACGATGAGCGGGTATTTCTTCGCGGGGTCGTAGTTCGCGGGGTAGAGGAGCCAGCCTTGTACGTTAAAGTCTTTGAGGTCGCTGCTGGAGGGGATGGTGGGTGAGGGCTGGGCGGGGCTGGTCCAGGTGACGGACTCGGATTTGCCCCAGGCGGGTTTGAGGGCGTCGTTGTAGTGGGTGAGTTGCCTTGATGTTGCGCAGTTGTGTAGGCACCCGGCATCAGGACTCTTCTCGATCCAGACCTCGGGGGCTTCAGAAAACGAACTGCTTATGAAGACAAAACTCCCGGTCCAGTAAGACAGGCTCATTTCAAGGCGGCCGTCGCCGATGCTGGCGGGGCGAGCAAAGAGCGTGGTGCTTTGGATTGAATTATCGAGGCGGTACTCCAAACGGGCCGTGGGATCGCTCTTCGGAACGGTGCTCAACTTCATTTCGGAAACCAGACCTTGTCCGCCATCGATACCCGAAACGATCAGCGATTGGTTGCTACTCCACTGAATCCAAGACGCGGTGGTGTGAGATCCACTTGTCAGGTTCGATGGAGGCCCCCCAATGCTCGAAACCGTATAGATGTCGCCGCCGGTGAAGCCCTGGTCGGACATGAGCCCGCCGATGAAGGCGATCTGCTTGCCGTCGGGCGACCAGCGGGGGACGGCGATCTGCAGGCCGTGGAGCGGGCCCGGGGTGCTGACGGGGTCAAGGAGGGTTGTCGGCACACCACTCGAGAGGTGCTGGGTGTAGAGTTTCGCGACCCACCAGTTATTTTCGCCGGGCGGAGGCGCGGCGATGTAGGCGAGCTCGTCGGATTTGGGCGACCAGTCGAATTCGTAGGCATATAGAGTGGCGGGCGTGATCTGGTGGAGTTGTCCGGTTGCTATCTCGGCCGAGGTGACGCGTTTGATCTCGAGGCCTTCTTCGCCGATGACTCCGGCGGGCAATTTTTCGGCCGCGAGCGGGCTAGCCTTGCGGGTTGCTCCCTCAACGTAGAGGAACGCGAGTTGTTTGCCGTCGGGCGAGAAGGCGGGCGATTCGGGGATTCCGTGGAGGTGGGTGAGGCGGCGGGGCGCGGATTTCGTTCCGGGTTCGGCAAGGTAGAAGTCGGATTGGTCTTTGCTGCCTGCGGCGCAGTCGGAGAGGAAAGCCAGGGTCTTGGAATCGGGCGACCAGGCGAGGCTGCCTTCCATGCAGAGTTCGCCCTTGAGGCCGGCTGTGATGCGGGTGGGCTTGTCGGGCGTAGCGAGGGGGGCGAGCTCGATCTCGGTGCCGCCGGTGCGGCCGTGGTCTTCTCCGGCAACGACCCAGGCGAGCATTTTGCCGTCGGGGGACATGGCGGTCTGGTAGAGGGAGCGGACCTTGCCGAGGTTGTCGAGCACGGAGTCGATGCGCGGGTCGCGATTGGATTCAGGCGTTTGCGCGGCAAGATTGGCCGCGACGGGGACGAAGAGGAGAAGAGCAGCGCAGGCGAGGGCTTTACGAGCAAGTGTGGGCATTGGTGAGGATGGTAGCAAAGAGCAGGGGATGGGGACTAGGGACGAGGAATAAGGACGAAGGATTCTGACCTGAAGCAGGTGCCTCGGGTCAGTTTTGAAACGTGAGCTTATTGCTATGAGCCTCCCGGGGGCTGGGACCTCCCGTACACAAACCGTGCAGTGTCTTGCGAGTCGGTAAGTGCGTTTGATTCCGGTGTAGCCAATCCGACAACGGGTATCAGCCCCCTATGCCCTCTGCTTGACGTTGCGGAGGCGAGTTGATATCGTTAAAAAGTTCCGCGAGACAGCTCTTGCCAAAAATTTTGGGGCAGGAGCAGTTATTTGTGTCCGCAGAAAGCCTCAATCTGCTCTATAATTATCGAGAGCGTTCGCGCTCGATTGTTGTGTGAGCGTTGCAGTGCCTCTCTGGGGCCATCCCTTCCGACCTCCTTGAAAAAGAAGTCCTAAGGCGAATCGCATTGGAGCCTGCGCTACCTTCCACCTTGGAGGGCTATGCAGGCCGGAACCACTGAAACGGAGTCGGCTTTCCCTCGCCAAGTTTTTGAGGAGAGGAAGCGCTCGGCCACCGTCGTGGTTTTAGTTCAATTTGGTGTTGCGTGTAAGTGAAGTTTTGAGCTGCCCTGCGCAGATGGATTTGCGCGGCAGATGAAATTGAATGTTAGGGCGTTTTGCGGCCAGTTTCCGCGAGATGCCAAAAGCGCCTGCGCGGCGATGCGCAAGCGCGAACAGTTTGAAGCGTTAACGGTCTGAGGAGTCAGGTTTGCCGACATTTAGCCAATTAGTCCGGAAGGGCCGCACTGCGCCGCGTTACAAGACGGCCAGCCCGGCATTGCAGGGTTCACCCCAGCGTCGCGGAGTTTGCACCCGCGTTTACACCCAGACCCCGAAGAAGCCGAACTCGGCGCTGCGCAAGGTTGCGCGCGTCAAGCTGACTAACGGGATCGAAGTGACGACGTACATCCCAGGCATCGGCCACAACCTGCAGGAGCACTCGATTGTGCTGATCCGCGGGGGGCGTGTGAAAGACCTGCCGGGTGTTCGCTATCACGTGGTGCGCGGAACTCTGGATTCGGTGGGCGTAGCCAACCGCAAGCAGAGCC
Organism: uncultured Acidobacteriaceae bacterium; assembly: GCA_963790505.1. Taxonomy (GTDB): domain Bacteria; phylum Acidobacteriota; class Terriglobia; order Terriglobales; family Acidobacteriaceae; genus Acidisarcina. The sequence goes on from CAWBOT010000002.1 coordinate 21,981, forward strand.
GATCGAAGTACGGGGCGAAGCGCCCCAAGGCCGCAGCAGCAAAGTAGTCGCAGTCAAGTTTTGAGATAAGGGAACTATGCCGAGAAAAGGTCATATCGCTAAGCGGGAAGTCGCAGCCGACCCCGTGTACAACTCGACGCTGGTGACGAAGTTTGTCAACTCGATGATGTGGGGCGGCAAGAAGTCGACCGCGCAGAACATTTTCTACGAGGCAATGACGAACCTCGAGTCGCGCGGCGGAGACGAGGCGCTGAAGCTCTTCAAGAAGGCGGTCGAGAACTGCAAGCCGCTGCTCGAGGTTAAGAGCCGGCGTGTGGGTGGCGCGAACTACCAGGTGCCGATCGAAGTGAACCCGGAACGGCGCACTTCGCTGGCGATCCGCTGGCTGGTGACGTATGGCCGGGCCCGGGGCGAGAAGGGCATGGTCGACAAGCTGACCAACGAACTGCTCGATGCAGCCAATGGCCGTGGCGCGGCGATGAAGAAGAAGGAAGACATACACCGCATGGCCGAAGCGAACAAGGCGTTTGCGCATTACCGGTGGTGACAAGTTCTCAGTAATCAGTTGTTAATTCTCGGTTTGGGCGAGCTCGCCGGAGCGATGGCGGGTAGATCAAAGAGTAAGTCGAGGCAGGCAATGGCCTGCGAGAGTGAGAGATTCAAGTGCCGCGTCAAGTACCTCTAAATCGTTGCCGGAATATCGGAATCATGGCGCACATCGACGCCGGGAAGACGACCACGACGGAGCGCATCCTGTTCTATACCGGGATCACGCACCGCATCGGCGAAGTGCATGAAGGCACGGCGACCATGGATTACATGGAGCAGGAACAGGAGCGCGGGATCACAATCACCTCCGCGGCGACTACCTGCACCTGGAAAGATATTCGCATCAATATTATCGATACCCCCGGCCACGTGGACTTTACGGCTGAGGTCGAGCGGTCCCTGCGCGTGCTCGATGGCGCGGTGGCACTGTTCGATTCGGTGTCGGGCGTGCAGCCGCAATCGGAGACGGTGTGGCGGCAGGGCGATAAATACAAGGTCCCCCGGATCTGCTTTGTCAACAAGATGGACAAGGCGGGTGCGGATTTTGAGCACGTGATTGAGACCATCCGCAAGCGGTTGGGGGCTCGTCCCGTTGCGATCCAGATTCCAATCGGTGCCGAGGCGAACTTCAAGGGCGTGATTGATCTGATCGAGATGAAGGCGATCCTGTGGCACGACGAGACCATGGGCGCGAAGTATGACGTGGAAGAGATCCCCGAGAACCTGAGGAAGAAGGCAGAGGCCTTCCGGATGCAGTTGGTGGAGTCGGTCGCTGAAAATGACGACGAGATGCTGCACAAGTTCCTCGAAGGCGAGACGCCGACGGCTGCCGAATTGAAGAAGGCGTTGCGCGGCGCGACCATCGATATGAAGGTATTTCCGGTTCTGTGCGGAACGGCATTCAAGAACAAGGGTGTGCAGACGCTGCTTGACGCGGTCGTCGACTATCTGCCCAGCCCGCTCGATGTTCCCGCTGTTGTGGGCATCGATCCCGACGATCCGGAGAAGCAGATCATTCGCGAAGCCAGGGACGATGCGCCGTTTTCGGCACTGGGCTTCAAGACGATCAACGATCCGTTCGGGAAGCTTGGATTTATCCGGCTTTACTCGGGTCACTTGAAGACTGGCGACACGGTGTTGAACCCGCGCACCGGCAAGACGGAGCGGATCGGCCGCCTGGTGAAGATGCACGCCAACAAACGTGAAGACATCACCGAGATATATGCGGGCGACATCTGCGCATGTGTTGGCTTGAAGGAATTGAAGACTGGCGACACGCTTTGCTCGCCGAACGATCCGGTTGCGTTAAGCGCGATCAAGTTCCCGGACACAGTGATCTCGGTGGCGATCGAGCCGAAGACCAAGGCCGACCAGGAAAAGATGGGCATGGCGCTGGCGAAGCTGGCCGATGAAGATCCGACGTTCAAGGTCCGCACCGATGAAGAGTCTGGACAGACAATCATCAGCGGCATGGGCGAATTGCATCTCGAGATTCTGGTCGACCGCATGAAGCGCGAGCATAAGGTCGAGGCGAATGTGGGCGAACCCCGGGTAGCATTCCGCGAGACGATCCGCAAGATCGCCGAGGCCGAGGGCAAGTACATTCGCCAGACGGGTGGCTCGGGTAACTACGGGCACGTCAGGATTCGTCTGGAGCCGAACGAGCCGGGCAAGGGCTTTGAATTTGTTAACGAGATCAAGGGCGGCGTGGTTCCGAAGGAGTACATCAAGCCCACGGAGCAGGGAATTCGCGAAGCGTTGCATGGTGGAATTCTGGCCGGTTATGAGGTCGTCGACTTCAAGGCGGTGCTTTACGACGGCAGCTACCACGATGTCGACTCGAACGAGATGGCGTTCAAGATTGCTGGATCGATGGCATTCAAGGAAGCCGCGAAGAAGGCAAGCCCGGTGCTGCTCGAGCCGATGATGGCCGTTGAAGTGACTGTTCCCGAGGAGCATATGGGGACGATCATCGGCGACATCAACTCGCGGCGCGGACGCATCGAGGGCATGGAGCACTCAGGCGGTTCGCAGGTAATCAAGGCGATGGTGCCGCTCAAGGAAATGTTCGGATATGTGAACGATATCCGCTCATCAACCCAGGGCCGTGCGTCGTACAGCATGCAGTTTGCCCATTACGAAGAGGCTCCGCGAATGATTTCGGACGAGATCATTGGCCGGGCACAGGGTAAGTAAGTTTGACTTTGAGTTATATAAGTCCGAATTAGATCGGGCCTGGAGCAAGTCGGCCCGGCAGTTGGAAACGTAGTAGCCAGAGTTAGCACGAGCAAAAGGGGACGGGAATGGCGAAGGAGAAGTTTGACCGGTCGAAGCCGCATGTAAACGTGGGAACGATTGGGCACATTGATCACGGCAAGACGACTTTGACGGCGGCGATCACGAAGGTATTGTCGAAGCACAACCCGAACATCAAGTTCCGCAGCTTTGACACGATCGACAATGCTCCGGAAGAGCGGGAGCGCGGCATCACGATCGCGACCGCGCACGTCGAGTATGAGACCAAGAACCGGCACTATGCGCACGTCGACTGCCCGGGCCACGCCGACTACATCAAGAACATGATCACCGGTGCGGCGCAGATGGACGGCGGCATCCTGGTGGTTGCGGCGACCGATGGACCGATGCCGCAGACCAAGGAGCACGTTCTGTTGGCCCGCCAGGTTGGCGTTCCCAGCCTGGTGGTGTTCCTGAACAAGTGCGATGCGGTGGACGATCCGGAGCTGATCGACCTGGTCGAGATGGAAGTTCGCGAGCTGTTGTCGAAGTATGACTTTCCGGGCGACGATGTTCCGGTGATTCGCGGCTCGGCGCTCGGCGGTTTGAACGGCGAGGCGGAGTGGGAAGCGAAGATCGACGAGCTGATGGAGGCGGTCGACAAGTATGTTCCTCTTCCGGCGCGTGCGATCGACCAGCCCTTCCTGATGCCGATCGAAGACATCTTCTCGATCTCGGGGCGTGGCACGGTGGTCACCGGCCGTATCGAGCGGGGCAAGATCAAGGTGGGCGAGGAAGCCGAGATTGTTGGTTTCCGCGACACGCGCAAGACCGTAGTCACCGGCGTCGAGATGTTCAAGAAGCAGCTCGACGAAGGTCTGGCGGGCGACAATGCCGGGCTCCTGCTTCGCGGTATTGCGAAGGAAGATGTGGAGCGCGGGATGGTGTTGGCGAAGACCGGATCGATCAAGCCGCACACCCAGTTCAAGGGCGAGATCTACGTGTTGAGCAAGGAAGAAGGTGGGCGTCACACTCCGTTCTTTAACGGCTACCGTCCGCAGTTTTACTTCCGCACCACCGACGTGACCGGAACGGCGAAGCTGCCCGAAGGCACGGAGATGGTGATGCCGGGCGACAATGTGCAGCTGGAAATTACCTTGCACACTCCGGTTGCGATGGAGAAGGGTCTGCGCTTCGCGATACGTGAAGGCGGACGCACCGTCGGCGCCGGAACCATCTCGGAGATTATTAAGTAAAGCGGTGAAGCTGGATCGGAGTTAGTGGACTTGATAAGTCAGGTTCGCTAACTCGATAAGAGGGAAGACATGGTAGGACAAAGAATAAGAATCCGGCTCAAGGCTTACGACTATCGCGTCCTCGATACCTCGACGGGCGAGATTGTCGATACCGCCAAGCGGACCGGAGCGCAGGTTGCGGGGCCGATTCCGCTGCCAACAGTGCGCAATCGCTACAACGTGCTGCGTTCGCCGCACGTGGACAAGAAGTCGCGCGAAGAGTTTGAGATCCGGACGCACAAGCGGCTGATCGACATTCTCGAGCCGACCCAGCAGACGGTGGATGCGCTGATGAAGCTCGATCTTCCGGCTGGTGTGGACGTAGAGATCAAGGCTTTCGAGAAGTAGTTAAGCGAAGTTTAGACCCCGGCAGTGCCTGCGAAGGCGGGCATGATGAGGAGGAGAGACGATGTCAGTTACAGGGATTCTGGGCAAGAAGATCGGCATGACGCAGGTGTTCGACGAGCGTGGAGAGGTTCATCCCATCACTGTTCTGCAGGCTGGGCCGTGCGTGATTACGCAGTTGAAGACACTGGCCAAGGATGGTTATGACTCGGCGCAGATCGGACTGATCGAGTTTGTGAAGGCCTCGAAGGTGAATAAGGCGCAGACCGGACACTTTGCCAAGAACAATGTTCCTCCGGTGAAGTTGATCAAGGAAGTTCCGGTAGAGGTTGTCAAGGCTTCGGGCGAAGAGGGCGATGCCGCCGAAAGTATGGCGGTGAAGGCTGGCGACAAGGTCCTGGTGGATATCTTCTCCGACGACAAGTACGTGGATGTATGCGGCACCAGCAAGGGCCGAGGCTTTGCGGGCGTGATTCGCCGCCACGGTTTTGGCGGTGGTCCGAAGTCGCATGGACATATGTTCCAGGTGCAGGGTTCGATCGGCGCTTCGTCGTTTCCGTCGCGCGTATTCCCAGGACAGAGAATGCCGGGGCATATGGGTGCGGTCAGTGTGACGGTCCGCAACCTGCGCATTCGCGGCATCGATCTGGATGAGAACCTAATTATGGTTGAGGGCGCGGTTCCTGGTCCTCGGGATGGATATGTGCTGATTTCAAAGTCCAAGGCACCGCCGCGCGAACGTCGCGGATTCGGTGGTTCGGGTACGGTCGATCCGCTGAAGGCCTCGAAGAAGGCTTCGGCCGGTAAGGCGCCAGCCAAGAAGAAGTAGGACTAACCGTCCAGGTGTAAAGCGCTTCGCGGGTAATAGTAGCGATTTGGGATTAGCTGGCGACACGGAAGATTGCGTGATGCTGAGCTGAAAGAGAAGACGATGGCAAACGTAGATGTAGTGGATCTCGGCGGACAGAAGGTTGGCTCGATTGAGCTGGCTGAGGAAGTCTTTGGTCCGAGCCAGGCGAACGAGGCGTTGCTTTGGGAGGCGGTCAAGCATTATCGCGCCGCTTTAAGGCAGGGCTCGGCCGCGACCAAGAACAAGAAGCTGGTCTCGGGCGCGGGCAAGAAGCTGTGGAAGCAGAAGGGTACGGGGCGGGCACGTGTGGGCTCGATCCGGTCGCCACTCTGGCGGCATGGCGGTACGGTCCATGGACCGCAGCCGCGTTCGTATGACTACGCCTTCCCGCGCAAGAAGGTGCAGGGTGCGTTGCGCGCGGCGCTGGCGGCGAAGCTGGCCGACGGCAAGCTGACGGTGGTCGAGAGCCTCGAGCTAAAGGAGCCGAAGTCGAAGCTCTATCGCGAGGCGCTGGATAAACTCGAAGCGAAGCGGACGACACTGCTGGTCGAGAGCGGCCAGGCGCTGAGCGAGAAACTCTACCTGGGTGCGCGCAACCTAAAGAATGTCGAGCTGGTTTTGACGACGGAAGTGCATCCTTACGATCTGCTGCGATACGAGCGCGCGATCTTCTCGCGTTCGGCGATTGAGAAACTCCAGGAAGCTCTGAAGAAGACGGTTTCGAAGCGGCGGCTGGCTGCCTCGCAGAACAACGCCGAAGCGGAGGTTGCGTAAATGGCTACAACATATACAACGATTCGGCGGCCGGTGATTACCGAAAAGGGTCTTGGCGTGAAAGAGACCGAAGGCACGCTGGTATTTGAAGTGGCTGCCGATGCTACCAAGACTTCAGTGAAGCAGGCGGTCGAGGCGCTCTTCAAGGTGAAGGTGTCGGCGGTGCGCACGGCCAACTATGTGGGCAAAGAGCGTCGCCGGGGCAAGTTTAGCGGCTTTCGCCCGGACTGGAAAAAGGCGTATGTACGCCTGAAGGCCGGCGAGAAGATGCCGGAGTACGTGAATAGCCTCTAGAGGCTAGCGACTTAGGCACTAGAGATTTAGGGACTGGCCTGGGCCGTCCGAGAGATTGGTTAGGCAGGATTAAAGACAATGCCGATTAAGACATATCGACCGACAACACCGACACTCCGCTTTGCGACGACACTCGTCAATGACGACCTGACGACAGACAAGCCACACAAGCCGCTGCTGGCAGTGAAACAGCGCACCGGCGGCCGCGCCAACACTGGCCGGATCGCGGTCCGCCATCACGGCGGAGGGCATAAGCAGAAGCTGCGGCTGATCGATTTCAAGCGCGACAAGTACGGGATTCCCGGCAAGGTCGCGACGATCGAATACGACCCGAACCGTTCTTCGCGGATCGCGTTGATCAGCTATGCGGATGGCGAGAAGCGCTACATCCTGCAGCCGGTTGGGCTGAAGGTTGGCCAGGTAATTACCTCGGGACCGGAAGCGGATATCCTGGTCGGCAATGCGTTGCCGTTGCAGAATATTCCCGCCGGCACGACGGTTCACAACGTCGAACTGCGGCCGGGTAAGGGCGCGCAGATGGTGCGCTCGGCGGGTTCGTCGGCGCAGTTGATCGCTAAGGAAGGCGACTATGCGTTGCTGAAGCTGCCCTCGGGCGAGACTCGCAAGGTGCTGGTGGCTTGCATGGCCACGATTGGCCAGGTTGGTAACACGGACCACGAGAATGTCTCGATCGGCAAGGCAGGCCGCAACCGTTGGAAGGGCATTCGCCCCTCGAACCGCGGCGTCTCGATGAACCCGGTCGACCATCCACACGGCGGTGGTGAAGGCAAGACCTCGGGCGGACGGCATCCAGTAACTCCATGGGGCCAGCCGACACGCGGATACAAGACGCGAAACAACAAGCGGACCGACGCGTTCATCGTGAGCCGGGCCAAGAAGTAGAAGTTAGCCGTTAGCTATTAGCTCTTAGCTTTTAGCTTGAACGTGGCGGAATGAAGTCTAGTAGTACGGATTAGAAGCTAAGAGCTAAACGCTAATAGCTAGGAGCTAACAGAGTTATGGCACGTTCGACAAAGAAGGGTCCGTTCATCGACACCCACCTCACGGTGAAGATCGAGGCGCTGAACAAGGCGAATGACAAGAAGGTAGTCAAGACCTGGTCGCGGCGTTCGACGATCCATCCCGACTTCGTGGGCCACACGATCGCGGTGCATAACGGGAAGAAGTTCATCCCGGTGTATGTGACCGAAAACATGGTGGGCCACAAGCTGGGTGAGTTCTCCGCGACGCGGACATTCAAGGGCCACTCGGCGAAGGCTTCGGAGTCGTCAGCCAAGCCACGGTAATTGACATTTCCCTGCAGCGTGGAGCTGCGGGACAGAGAAGGTAAGCGATGCAATTGGATACGAGAGAATTTCGGGCCGAAGCAAGGTTCCAGCGCGTATCGCCGCAGAAGGCGCGGCTGGTGCTGGAGCTGATCAAGGGCCGCAGGGTGGAAGACGCGATCAACACTATCATGTTCACCAAGAAGGGCGTTGCCCCGCTGGTGGAGAAGGTGCTGCGTTCGGCGTTGCAGAATGCCAACTACCTGAGCGAAGAGCAAGGTCTGGGCGTGGACGTTGACAACCTGTATGTGAAGACTGCGCTGGCCAATGACGGACCGCGCATGAAGCGCATCCGGCCGGCGCCGATGGGCCGTGCGTACCGCTATCAGCGTCGCTTGTCGCACATCGTGATCTCGGTAGCAGAGCGCAAGACCGCTGGGCTGGTTGAGACGGTTGGCGAGGATGCGGCTCCGGCGAAGAAGCGTGTCACGCGCAAGCCGGCGAAGAAGGCAGTGGCCAAGGCTTCGAAGGGCGCGGCCAAGGGCAAAAACTGGAACAAGAAGGCAACTTCGGCGAAGTAACGAAGACTTCGGCAGAGATAGTTTGGCAAGCAAAGAGTTTGGAACTAAGCGGTAAAGGATCAAGAGGAAACTATGGGACAGAAAGTCCACCCTTACGGATTTCGGCTGGGAGTGAACAAGCCGTGGAAGTCGCGCTGGTTTGTGGAGCGCGATTACGACAAGCTGCTGGTCGAAGACGTGAACCTGAAGAAGGAGCTCAAGGAAAAGCTCAAGGCGGCGGGCGTGAGCTCGGTCGAGATTGAGCGTCCGGGCAACAAGCTGCGGCTGATCATTCGCACCGCACGGCCAGGCATCGTTATTGGCCGCAAGGGCGCGGAGATCGACAAGCTGAAGCTCGAACTGCAGAAGCGGACGAACCGCGACGTGTTCATCGACATTCTCGAAGTGAACAAGCCGGAGCTCGATGCGCAGCTGGTTTCAGAGAGCATTGCGCTGCAGCTGGAAAAGCGGGTTGGCTTTCGCCGAGCGATGCGCAAGTCGGTTGATTCGGCGCTGCGTTTCGGCTGCAAGGGCATCAAGGTCCGGGTTTCAGGCCGTCTGAACGGAAATGAGATTGCGCGTTCGGAGTGGTATCTGCAGGGGCGTTTGCCGCTGCATACGCTGCGCGCGGACATCGACTACGGTTTCTCTGAGGCGCACACGACCTATGGAATTATCGGCGTGAAGACCTGGATCTACCGTGGAGATATCTACGAGCAGAAGAAGCGCCAGCCGAAGGAAATCGGGACGTCGGTATTTTAAGAGCAGCTTCTAGCCATTAGCTTTCAGCTGCTGGCTAGAACAATGAGTTTTGCAAGTTTTGCTTTCTAGCCAAGGGCTAGAAGCTACAAGCTAAAGGCTGGTTTCGTTATGTTGATGCCAAAGAAAGTCAAGTTCCGCAAGCAGCAGCGCGGACGAATGAAGGGTAAGGCCTGGCGCGGTTCGGAGCTGTCGTTTGGCGACTTCGGGCTGAAGGTCATGGAGTGCGGGTACATTACCGACCGCCAGATTGAGGCAAGCCGTATCGCGATGACGCGTTTCATCAAGCGTGGTGGCAAGATCTGGCTGCGGGTGTTTCCCGATAAGCCGATCACCAAGAAGCCGGCCGAAACCCGTATGGGTAAAGGTAAGGGAGCTCCGGATCATTGGGTTGCGGTCTGCCGTCCGGGCAAGCTGCTCTTCGAGATGGAAGGCGTTTCGTCGGAGATGGCGCAGGAAGCAATGCGGCTCGCAGCGCACAAGCTGCCATTGAAGACCAAGTTCGTCCAGCGCCACGACGCCAAAGTTGTGGTTGCGGCGAAGTAAACGTTGGAAATATTCGAGTAGTTAAGAAGTAGACGAGAGAGACGAGATGGAAACCGAAAAAATCCGCAATCTGAGCGACAGCGAGTTGACTGAGCAGCAGCGCCAGGCCGCCGAGCAACTGTTCCGGCTGCGCTTTCAGATGAAGCTGGGGCAGAACGAAGGCGTGAAGAAAGTGCGCGAGCTGCGCAAGGACGTCGCCCGCATTCAAACGATTGCCCGCGAGCGCGAGCTCGGCCTGCATGGCGCGGCCCCGAAGAGCGAGTCTGCGAAACCGGCCGCGAAGGCCAAGAAATCGAAGAAGGAGGCTCGCTAAATCATGACGGATACGAAGACGAGCGAAGCCACGAAGGCAGTTCCCGCCGCACCGGCTGAAAAGCAGGCGCGCCGTAACGAGAAGGTCGGCCAGGTTGTTTCGACCAAGATGCAGAAGACGATCGTGGTTGAGATCGAGATGCGCAAGGCCCACCCGAAGTATAAGCGGGTCATGAAGACCAACAAGAAGTTCTATGCACATGACGAGCAGAACTCGGCGCGCGTGGGCGACATGGTCCGGATCCGCGAGACTCGTCCGCTAAGCAAGCTGAAGCGCTGGCAGCTGGAAGAGATTGTTCGCCGTTCGGCGCTGGCCCAGGTAGAAGACGCCGCCGCGAAGTCGGCCTAAGCAGGTTTCGTAGAGTCAAGGCGAGTCAAGGCAAGGTTTGACTGGCGGCTGGAACGCCGCGCAGAGGGAGACGAAGATGGCAGTACAGATGAGGACCATGCTGGCGGTGGCGGATAACTCTGGCGCGCGCAAGCTGCAGGTGATTCTTCCGCTGGGCGGATCGGTCGGCAAGATTGCCGGTCTTGGCGATGTGGTGACGGCGGCGGTCAAGGAAGCTTCGCCGGATGGCCAGGTCAAGAAGGGCAAGGTCGTCAAGGCAGTCATCGTGCGGACGCACAAGGAGTATCGCCGCCGGGATGGAACGTATATCCGCTTCGATGAGAATGCGGCGGTACTGATCAATGAAGCGGGCGAGCCGGTTGGCACGCGTGTGTTTGGTCCGGTGGCTCGCGAGCTGCGCGAGAAGAAGTTTCTGAAGATTGTTTCGCTGGCTCCGGAAGTTATCTAAGAGCAGGGACTAGAGGCCAGGGACTGGCCGGTGAGGGAAGTTATGAGTTTGAATATTCAGCGTAATGACCGCGTGGAAGTAATCGCGGGCAGCGACCGGGGCAAGCAGGGTCGCGTACTTCGGGTGATTCCGGGCACCAACAAGGTGTTGGTGGAGCACGTACGGATCGTGAAGAAGAATGTGCGTCCCAATCCGCAGAAGAACATCAAGGGCGGAATCGCCGAGCAGGAAGCACCCATTCACGCTTCGAACGTGATGCTGGTGTGTCCGAACTGCGGGCCAAGCCGGGTGGGTCACAAATTCGAGGGCGACAAGAAAGTACGTGTCTGCAAGAAGTGCGATCAGGTTATCGAGACCAAGGGCAAGAAAAAGTAGTCCTGCGCGGACCGCGAAAAGCGGCCCTGGCGCGAAAAGTAACAGCATTCACGCAACGGTAGACGGGAGTGGTCGACCCAATCCGGGACCGTGAGAAATGGAAGAGACGAGATGGCAGCGAGATTGAAAGAGAAGTACCTGAAGGAACTGAAGCCGGCGCTCCAGAAGGAATTGGGCCTGGATAACTCGATGGCCGTGCCGCGCCTCGAGAAGATCGTGGTCAACATGGGCCTGGGCGAAGCGACCCAGAACGTGAAGATGCTCGATCCGCTGGTGAACGACCTGGCGCTGATCGCCGGCCAGAAACCGGTGACAACGCGGGCAAAGAAGTCCATCGCCGCGTTCAAGCTGCGCGAGGGCATGCCGATCGGCGCGATGGTAACGTTGCGCGGGGACAAGATGTACGAGTTCCTCGACCGGCTGGTCTCGGTGGCATTGCCGCGTGTGAGGGACTTCAAGGGAGTTTCGACGAAGAGCTTTGATGGGCGTGGGAACTACACAATCGGTGTTCGCGATCAGCTGATCTTTGCCGAGATCGATTACTCCAAGGTGGACAAGCTGAAGGGCATGAACATCACCATTGTGACCACGGCAACGGACGACAACTCGGCACGGGCTCTGTTGCGGCAGTTTGGTATTCCGTTCCGCGCAGCGGCATAAGCCACATAAAGATTGACCAAGGCGGAGAACGCCAGGAATCAGAGGAAAGAAGAGAGCATGTCAACGACAGCAAAGAGGGTGAAGGACGCCCGCAAGCCAAAGTTTTCGTCGCGCCAGCATAACCGCTGCCACTTGTGCGGTCGTCCGCGGGCGTATATGGGCAAGTTCGGGATCTGCCGACTCTGCTTCCGGAAGCTGGCGTTGCAGGGTGACATTCCAGGCGTGACCAAGTCGTCCTGGTAGGTAGTTCAGAGTAGTTTCAGCATTTCAGATCGGGCGCCGGTAGTTCGTGACACTGTGGCGCCAAAGACATTCCCGCTGGTTCTCTGCAGATAGCAGAGCGAACGGGGGATGAAGGAGAGACGATGAGTTTGACCGATCCAGTAGCAGATTTTCTGACGCGCATTCGCAATTCGATTCGTGCGCGCCACCAGAAGCTCGATGTTCCGGCCTCGAAGCTGAAGACCGAGATTGCCCGCATCCTGAAAGAAGAGGGCTACATCGCGAACTACAAGGCGGCCGAGGAAGATGGGCGCGCAGTGCTTCGCGTGTATCTGAAGTACGGTGCGAACAACGAAGCGGCGATCCGTGATTTGGCGCGTGTTTCACGTCCCGGCTGCCGCGTCTATGTTGGCCGTGATGAGATCAAGCGGGTCCAGGGTGGACTGGGCATCAGCATCATGACTACTCCGCGGGGTGTAATGACCGGACGGCAGGCGCGCAGGGAGCGCGTCGGCGGCGAGATCCTCTGCGAAGTCTGGTGACACTGGCCGGCCAGGGCACACGCGCCTTCGGCGCGGCTGGATAGAGATTGAGTCTTCTGCCGGAGGCGTAGCAGAGGATTTCAAAGCATTGAGCGCGGTTGTTGCCGCGGGGCTGCAGTGGAACGATGAGCTGAAAAGGCTATCGGGACTCGCAAGCCATGAAGGGTTGAAAGTATGTCGCGTATAGGGAAGAAGCCGATTCCATTGCCAGCCGGCGTGAAGTATGCCGTGCAGGGCAATCTGATCGTGGTCGAAGGGCCGAAGGGCAAAGTAGAGCAGCCGATTCCTTCGGGGATCAAGCTGGAGACGCAGGACGGGTTTGTGATCGCCTCGCGAGAGAACGATTCGCAGGCCGCAATCCATGGTCTGACCCGGGCGCTGGTCTCGAATGCGATTGAAGGCGTGACCAAGGGCTGGTCGAAGGACCTGGACGTGGTCGGCATTGGCTATCGCGTAGAGTTGAAGGGCAAGAATACGGTTGTGTTCACGTTGGGTTATTCGCACCCGATCGAATTTGTATTGCCGACGGGGATTACGGCGGTGATCGATCCGAAACAGACGCGGATCACGATCAGCGGCATCGATCGCCAGAAGGTCGGCCAGGTTGCAGCGGACATGCGGTCGCTGCGCAAACCCGATCCTTATAAGAACAAGGGCGTGCGGTACTCGGATGAGAAGCTGAAGAAGAAGGTCGGCAAGACCGGCGCGAAGTAGTAACCAGGGACTTGCCACTAGGGACTAGGGACTGAAACAGAAAGTGATCCGAACGGGGCTGCAGGGCGGTCCCGCTTTTAGGAAGGAAGAGACAAATGATTCCCGTAAGGAAGAGAAATGATATCCGGCAGCGCGTTCATGACCGCATCCGGGCCAAGATGCAGGGGACGGCAGAGCGTCCGCGGCTGAATGTGTACCGTTCGCTGAACCACATTTATGTGCAGGTGATCGACGATTCGCAGGGCGTGACTTTGGTTTCGGCGTCGACGGTGCAGGCGAAGCTGAAGACGGGCGGCAATGTGGCCGCAGCCAAGGAAGTGGGCAAGCTGGTGGCGGAGCGTGCGAAGGAAAAGGGCATCAAGAAGGTGGTCTTCGATCGTGGCGGCTACCTGTATCACGGACGCATCAAGGCGCTGGCGGATGCGGCGCGCGAGTCGGGGCTGGAGTTCTAAAAGGATTGTGCGCGGCGTCGGCCGGGCAGAAGGAATCGGAAGCGAATGGCAATGCTTAAGAAGAAATTGGATGCCGGGCAGTACAACCTGAAAGACCAGGTCGTGGCCATCAATCGCGTCACGAAAGTCGTCAAGGGCGGCAAGAACATGTCGTTCGCGGCGCTGGTGGTGATTGGCGATCCGTCGGCTGGCGTGGTTGGTTACGGCTCGGGCAAGGCGAAGGAAGTTCCCCAGGCGATCCGCAAAGGCATCGAGTCGGCGAAGAAGAACCTTCATCATGTGAACCTGACCGAATCGACGATTCCGCACCAGGTGCTGGGCCGGTATGGTTCGGGCCAGGTGCTGTTGAAGCCGGCTCCGGATGGTACGGGTGTGATCGCCGGCGGCGCGGTGCGCGCAGTGATGACCTCGGCGGGCGTTCAGAATGTGCTGACCAAGAGCTTGGGCAGCGCGAACCCGCACAATGTAATCAAGGCCACTTTTGACGCTCTTGTTCAGTTGCGCAATAAGGCCGATGTGGCCGCCATGCGCGGCAAGACGGTTGAGGAGCTCTAATCATGGCAGCAGAGACCGAGAAGAAGGCGACGATCCTGATCGAGTATTACCGCTCGAAGATCTGTACGCCGGTGAAACACAAGCTGGTGGTCAAGGGACTTGGCTTTACCCGCATGAACCAGGTGGTGGAGCGCGAGGATACTCCCTCGGTCCGTGGCATGGTGAAAAAGATTCCGCACCTCGTGCGGATCGTAGAATAGGGACTAGGGACTAGCCGTCCAGGCAATAGCGCCTTCGGCGCGAGGCGGGACGCCGGCATAAATCTATGCCGAATATAAAAAGCGAGTCGGTTGGATGAGAAGCCAACCGGCGTTGAGCGAGGGAATAATGCCGACAAATCTGTCGAATCTGAGAGCGCCGAAGAAGGCGAATAGCAACAAGAAGCGCGTGGGCCGCGGTATGGGCTCGGGCATGGGCAAGACCTCTGCACGTGGACATAAGGGACAGCGTTCGCGTTCCGGTTCGCGCATGATGCGTGGTTTTGAAGGCGGCCAGATGCCGCTGCACCGTCGTTTGCCAAAGCGCGGCTTCACGAACATCTTCCGCACCGAGTACACCGTTGTGAATTTGGACCGGATTGCCGAGCTGGGTGTGACCGAGCTGACCGTTGAGGCGTTGGTTGCTCATGGGCTGCTGAAGAAGCGGAACGAGCTGATCAAGGTGCTAGCGACGGGTGAGCTGACCACGGCGGTCACCGTTCATGCACACAAGTTTTCGAAGGCTGCGCAGGAAAAGATCGAAAAGGCCGGCGGCAAAGTAGTGCTGATCGGCGGCTAGTCCTTTTCCGCATCTTGAAATCGAGATGCGGGGCACCCGCATTGTTGGAAGCCCAGTAGTTGGAAGTGCCGACACATATGTTTTTTGAGAAAATCGCGAATATCTTCCGTATTCCCGACCTGCGCAAGCGGGTATTGTTCACCCTGGGGTTGCTGGCGGTTTACCGGCTGGGAAGTTTCATCTCGACGCCGGGCGTCAACCCCGCCGTCCTGGCGCAGTTCTTCAATCAGCAGGGCGGCAGCGCGCTGGGGCTGGTGGATATGTTCTCGGGCGGGAATCTTCGCCGTCTGACGGTATTTGCGCTGGGCATCATGCCTTATATTACGGCGTCGATCATCTTCCAGTTGCTCACTGTGGTGTATGAGCCGCTGGCTAAGCTGCAGAAGGAAGGCGAGCTGGGGCGGCGCAAGATCACCCAGTGGACGCGTTACACAACCGTAATTCTGGCGATCTTCCAGTCGTTTGCGATTGCGGTCGCGCTCGATCGTGGATCGGGCGGTGTGCCGTTCGTGATCAACCCGGGACCGGGCTTCATCATGATGACGGTGCTGACGCTGACCACCGGCACGGCGTTCATCATGTGGCTGGGTGAGCAGATCACCGAGCGGGGCATTGGCAACGGGATGAGCTTGCTGATTTTCGCGGGTATCGTGGTTGGCTTGCCGCGTGGGATTGCGGACCTGGTTGAGAAGGCGCGTACCCAAGCGTTTGGGGCGTTTACGGTTCCGGCGTTGATTCTGTTGGTTGCGGCGATGATCGCGATTGTGGCGTTCATCGTGTTCGTCGAACGTAGTGAGCGGCGGATTCCGGTGCAATATGCGAAGCGGATTGTGGGTCGCAGGTTGATGGGCGGCCAGTCGACGCATCTTCCGCTAAAGGTGAACTCTGGCGGCGTGATGCCGGTAATCTTTGCGGCTTCGGTGCTTTCTGCGCCACTGCTTTTTGCCAATATCGGATTCGTCCGGAACAGCGGCTTTCTGACTCGGGTATTCGAACAACTGCGGCCGGGTGAGCCGTGGTATGAGCTGATCTATATTTTCGCGATCATTTTCTTCGCGTATTTCTATATCTCGATCGTCTTTCGTCCGGACGATATTGCTGACAATATGCGCAAGTATGGCGGATTTATTCCCGGCATCCGCCCCGGCAAGCGGACATCGGACTTCATCAATGACGTGCTGACACGCATTACGCTGGTAGGTGCGCTCTACCTGATCATCATTTCGCTGATTCCGCAGATACTGATCAGCGGCATTCACCTGAACGACCTCTGGCTGATCGGACCCTTCTTTGAGAAGCTGCCGACCTGGGTAACGCACGGGTTGAACCTGAACTTCTACTTTGGCGGCACCTCGCTGCTGATCGTGGTCGGCGTGGCGATGGACACGGCGAACCAGGTGGAGTCGCAGTTGATCATGCGCCACTACGAGGGTTTTTCACCGCGCAGCGGACGGGTCCGTGGAAGGCGGGCGTGGTAGGTGGGGGAGCTCGCTACCGGTTCCGCTCCAGTCTCCAAAACAGCCGATGAGAGTGCAGTTGTTCCCGGCCCGATTTTGTTGATCGGCCCCCCGGGGGCGGGCAAAGGAACCCAGGCAAAAAATCTCGTCGAAATCTGGGGTATTCCGCAAATTTCGACCGGAGATCTTCTTCGGGCCAATGTCAAGGCGGGGACCGAACTCGGAGTCAAGGCGAGAGAGATCATGGGCCGGGGGGAACTGGTTCCCGACGACCTGGTGAACCAGATGGTGGCACTGCGGCTGAGTGCGCCGGATTGCGCTCGCGGGTATATTCTGGATGGCTTCCCCCGGACGCTGGTACAGGCGAAATGGGTCGATGCCCATCTCTCGGGGATGGTCGGCTACCTACCGGTAGTTGCGGTTCAGCTCAAAGTCGACTACACTCATTTAGTGCGTCGAGTTACCGGCCGACGCAACTGTCCAACCTGCGGAAGTATTTACAACGTCTATTTGCAGCCGCCGAAAGTTGACGAGCTTTGCGATTTGGACGGTACGCCGCTCGTGCGGCGCTCAGACGATACCGAAGAGGTTTTTGCCGAGAGGCTTCGCACGTACGAGGCCCAAACGGCGCCGGTTGCTGCGCATTATCGTGGGCTCCATCGGTTGGAAGAGATCGATGGCGACCAAGAGGTGGATACCGTGACTGCCGGGATCCTGGCCGCAGTGAAGCGGTTAAGGGGCTAGGCGGAAATGGCGATCATGATTAAAACGCCGCAAGAGATCGAAAAGATGCGGCGGAGCGGTGGAGTGGTGAGGGATGTACTGGCGACGGTGCGCGGCCTGGTGAAGGCGGGTGCGACGACTCTGGACCTCGAAAACGCTGCTGCAGCGAGGATCAAGGAACTCGGAGCGGTTTCCGCGTTCAAGGGATATCGCGGCTTTCCCTGCGTTCTTTGCACTTCGCTCAATGAGGAAGTGGTCCACGGCATCCCGTCGAAGAACCGGGTGCTGGGCGATGGAGACATTGTCTCCATCGACTGCGGTGTTGTGGTGGACGGGTATTACGGGGATTCGGCGATTACGGTTGCGGTGGGTGAGAAGGTCTCGCCGGAGACGCAGAGGTTGCTGGATGTGACCAAGGCATCGCTCGAGAGCGCGATTGCGGTAGTGAGGCCGGGCGCGACGCTGGGTGATATTGGCGCAGCGGTGCAGGAAGTGGTGGAAGCCGGCGGCTTCAGCGTAGTGAGGGATTTTGTGGGGCATGGCATTGGCACCCACATGCACGAAGACCCGCAGATTCCGAACTATGGGACGCGGGGCCAGGGCACGAAGCTGCGCCCCGGAATGGTGCTGGCGATCGAGCCGATGGTGAATATCGGCGGCCCGAACGTGCAGGTGTTGAAGGACGGATGGACGGCGGTGACCGAGGACGGCAGCTTGAGCGCTCATTTTGAGCATACGGTGGCCGTGACTCAGCAGGGCGCGGTGGTGTTGACGCAGTAGGTTTGGGAAACATGGCCTGCCGAAGAGCAGGCGGAATCGGGATACGGTTTGTCGAAGGAAGATGCGATTGAAGTAATGGCGGTTGTCGTTGAGACGCTGCCAAATGCGATGTTCAAGGTGGAGTTGGAAAACAAGCACCAGGTGCTGGCGCATGTTTCCGGCCGGATGCGCAAGAACTTCATCCGAATATTGCCGGGCGACCGGGTGGCGATTGAGTTGAGTCCGTACGATCTGAATCGCGGACGGATTGTGTATCGGTACAAGTGAAGTTGTCAGTTGTTAGTCCTCAGTTGTCAGTAAGCCGTTTACTGCGACTGGCAACTCAAAACTGAGAACTGTAGTGAGGAGCAGTAATGAAGGTTCGTGCATCAGTAAAGAAGATTTGCGACAAGTGTAAGGTCATCCACCGCCGTGGGGTGGTGCGGGTGATTTGTGAGAACGCCAAGCATAAGCAGCGTCAGGGTTAGTTTTTCCTGGGCAGATGCATGGTTGCGAAGTGGGTCGGGCTGGTTGAGTTGAGAGATGAAACCAGACGGGGCGAGTTAGCCGAGGTCGGGCTTGCGATGAACCCTGAAGTTTCCTGAGAAGGGAACTGCGATTTGCGAATCAGCTTTTCCGAAGACGGAAGGGCATAACTGCTCCAGGCAGCAATGCCGGAGTGATCAAGAGGACCAGAAATATGGCACGTATTGCTGGAGTCGATCTGCCCCGCAATAAGCAGGCACGCATCGGGCTAACCTACATATTCGGGATCGGCAACCCTCGCGCACTGCGGATTTTGACGGCGGCGAAGGTCGATCCTTTCAAGAAGATCCAGGACCTGGGCGAAGACGAAGTTAACCGCATCCGCCAGATCATCGAAGAGGAAGGCCAGGTCGAAGGCGACCTGCGCAAAGACGTTTCGATGAACATCAAGCGGCTAATCGACATTCAGTCGTATCGTGGTCTGCGGCACCGGCGCAATCTGCCGACACGCGGACAGCGGTCGCACACCAACGCTCGCACCCGCAAGGGCCCGCGCAAGGGCACGATTACGGGCAAGAAGAAAGTGACGGGTAAGTAACCATGGCGAAGCCAGCACAGGGCGCCGGGAAATCCGCCGCCGGCAAGAACAAGAAGTTCAAGAAGCGCGAACGCAAGAATGTACCGTACGGTTTGGTCTACATTCAGGCGACGTTCAACAACACAATCGTGACCATCACCGATGGCCAGGGCAATACGCTGTCGTGGAAGAGCTCGGGTTCGCTCGGCTTCCGCGGTTCGCGCAAGGGCACGCCGTTCGCGGCGCAGCAGGCGGCGATCAATGCGGCCAATATGGCGCGCGATCATGGTCTGCGTTCGGTCGATGTACGGGTTTCCGGGCCGGGATCGGGTCGTGAATCCGCGGTGCGTGCATTAGCTGCGGCCGGGCTCGACGTTCGCTCGATCCGCGACGTTACACCGATCCCGCACAATGGATGCCGTCCGCCCAAGCGGAGACGTGTCTGATGCCGCTCGAGATGCGAAGCCGCTGTGAACGATGCGGTTCGCCTCTCGGCTTTGCTGATGAAGCGTTTATTTGTAGCTATGAATGTACTTTTTGTGCCGAGTGCGCCGGGATTATGAACGCCCAGTGCACGAACTGTGGAGATGAGTTGCTGCAGCGGCCGAAGCGGTTGAATGAAGCGTGTGCATGCGGGAAGTAGTTCCGCCGCCGCGGTGAGTTAGAAAGACCAGAACGTTGGACCGGGACGAAGGGGCAATGCTCGAAGGAGCAGGGCATCCGTAAACCGGTCGGCCTCTGAATTCAAGGAGAATTGAATTGGCACGTTATACCGGACCAGTCTGCCGCCTTTGCCGTCGCGAAGGCATGAAGCTTTTTCTGAAAGGGCCCAAGTGCTTTACCGACAAGTGCCCGATCGAGAAGCGTAACTTCGCCCCCGGCCAGCATGGTCGCGACCGCAAGGCCAAGATAGTTGGCTACGGGCTGCAGCTTCGCGAAAAGCAAAAGGCGAAGCGCATTTATTTCACTCTCGAAGGCCAATTCCGCGCCTACTACGAGAAGGCATCGCGCACCCCCGGCGTCACCGGCGAGCTGCTGTTGCAGCAGTTGGAGCGTCGTCTGGACAACGTTGCTTACCGAATGGGCTATGCGCAATCACGCCGCCAGTCAAGGCAGCTTGTTCGCCACGGCCATGTCGAAGTGAATGGCCGCAAGGTGAACATTCCGTCGTACCAGGTCAACGTCGGCGACGAGGTCAAGGTCAAGGAATCGAGCAAGAATCTGGCTCTGGTCGAAGTGGCGCGTGATTTCGCGAGCCACCAGCATGCTCCGGCATGGCTGCAGATCGATGGAACCACGCTGACGGGCAAGATCGTTGCGCTGCCGAAGCGCGAGGACGTCAACCTGCCGGTGAACGAGCAGCTGATTGTCGAACTTTACAGCAAGTAAGTTGAAGTAACGGGAGCGTGGGGCGGGGCCTCACGCTTTCGTGAGCAGTAAAAGTAGTCCAATCTAACCTGGAGAGAACAGGCGCAACCGCTGCAAAATGCATCGCGGCGCTCGTTGCGCAAGGAGAAATGCTTATGTTGTGGAGAGGGTTCCAAAAGCCGAAACGTCTAGCCGTCGATACCGACACACTCACCGAGAAGTATGGCAAGTTCAGCGCGCAGCCTTTTGAGCGCGGATTTGGCACCACGATCGGGAACGCACTGCGCCGCACGCTGCTGTCTTCGATCGAAGGCGCCGCAGTTACCGCCGTCAAGATTGAGGGCGTGCTGCACGAGTTCCAGTCGATCACCGGTGTGGTTGAAGATGCGACCGACATCATCCTGAACCTGAAGCAGATTCCGTTCAAGCTGAGCGGTGAAGGGCCGAAGGCCCTGTATCTGCGCGCCGAGACCCCTGGCGTTGTGACGTCGGGCATGATCGAGGCCGATGGCGATGTGGAGATCCTGGACAAGGACGTCTACATTGCGACGGTGAGCGAGGGCGGCAAGCTGGACATGGAGATGCGCTTGAAGCGCGGCCGCGGGTATATCTCCGCAGATAAGAATTTTGACACTGACCTCGGGCTTGGGTTTATCCCGGTCGATTCGGTGCATTCGCCGGTGCGCAAGGTGAACTACACCGTTGAGGCAGCGCGTCTTGGCCAGATCACCGACTATGACAAGCTGACTCTGGAAGTCTGGACCAACGGTTCAGTGCTTCCCGCCGATGCAATCGGGCTTTCGGCGAAGCTGCTCAAGGACCACATGAGCATCTTCATCAACTTCGAGGAAGAGCCGGAGACAGATGGGCATGCCGATGAAGGCCGGATGCTGCTGCGCAATGAGAACCTGAACCGCTCGGTTGAAGAGCTCGAGCTTTCAGTACGCAGCTATAACTGCCTGAAGAACGCGAACATTCAGACGATCGGCGAACTGGTGCAGAAGACCGAAGCCGAGATGCTGAAGACCAAGAACTTCGGCCGGAAGTCGCTCAACGAGATCAAGGAAATCCTGGCGCAGATGGGCTTGTCGCTGGGCATGAAGATCGACGAGCACGGCAACGCGGTTCCCGGGCCGACGAGCGTACTGCCTGCGACCACGCTGGCCGCGAGCTACAACCGCTTTGACGACGACGATGACGACGATGCCGACGGACTGGAAGATGACGTCGACCTGGCGCTTCAATCGGAGCCGGAGAATTTCTAAGAGCAGTAGACAGTCTTCAGTCGCCAGTCCTCGGTACAGGCTAGACACAAAGCCTTGCTGGGGACTGAAGACTGATCACTGACAGCCAAGAGACTTTGCAAGACATAGAGAGAGATTGCCATGCGCCACCGCAATGCAGGATACAAACTCGGACGCAACACCAGCCACCGTCGCGCGCTGCTGCGCAACTTGGTGACTTCCATCGTGATGGAAGATCGCGTCCACACGACGATCACCAAGGCCAAGGCCGCGCGGCCGCATGTGGAGCGGCTGATCACGCTGGGCAAAAAGGGGGACCTTCACAGCCGGCGGCAGGCGTTGTCTTACCTGATGACCCGCGAGGCCGTTACCCGCTTGTTCGAAACAGTTGCACCGCGTTACGGCGACCGCAACGGCGGCTATCTGCGGATTGTTCGCACCGGTTTCCAGAAGGGCGATGGCGCGGAAAAGGCGTTCATCGAGTTGCTGGGAGCGGAGCAGATCCTCGACGAGAAGCGCCAGCAGCGCGCCGAGGCCCGCGCGAAACGGCGTGAAGAGGCGCAGAAGCAATTGGAAGAGCAGCAGCCACCGGCGGCTGAGGGCGGCGCGGAGGCGTAAGTTTCCGTTATGCCTTCGCGGCCGAAGCTGCACATTTTGTATGTTTAGGGCATGGCTGACGCCATGCCGCTTCAAGGCCGATGACTCGATCGACCCGACGCACCTCTTCCAGGAGGTGCGTTTTTGTTTGCATTCATACAGCCGCTTGGCGTGATGGGTGCTTCCCATGTTGAAGTGAGCTAGAGTTAACCTAACCTGAAGTGAGCTAAAGCTAATTCCTCCTATGGCAGAGACGCCCCGCTTTGACGATGTTGAAGTGCTTCCAGAGCGGCCGGGTCATGCGGGCAAGCATCGATGGAGCTTCATAGGGTCGAGCTGGGCGGGCATGCAGGGGGCCCTCGTTCTCATTGGCGTCTGCTCCTGGGGGATGTTCAAGTTGGTCGGGGCCAGCTCCAATTTCTTCGGGACCTTGATCTTCACGCTGTTCGTGGGCAACTGGTCTTCGATACTGCTGAACCTGAGCCGACCTCTCTTTGGTTCTCGACGGCCGCCGTGGAATTGGCTGATCTACGTTGTATTAATTGTCGGCGTGGGCGCGACAGGGAGTTTGCTAGGCGATGCGGTCGTGAAGCTCGTGCTCTTTGGGCCAAAGGCCAATTTCTTCGAGCACCCCGCAGCGGATATTCCTATCGGGACCCTGATTACGCTGATTATCTCCGTGGTGTTTTACATTTTTGCCGGGCAGAAGGATAAGCTGGAGAGCCGCAATCGCGAGTTGCAGGGGCAGGTGCAACTGGGACACCGGAAGGAACAGTCGCACGAGGCAGAGCTGGCCCAGGCGCACGAGATCCAGCGTCATTTGCTGCCGCAGGAGACTCCGCAGCTGGCGGGTTTTCAGATCGCGTGCGCGTGGCAGCCGGCACAGCAGGTGAGTGGGGATTATTTCGATGTGCTGCCGCTCGGCGCTGAGCGGCTTGGGTTGTGCATTGCGGATGTCTCGGGCAAGGGAATTACTGCGGCGCTGTTGATGGCCAACCTGCAGGCGTCGGTGAAGGCGTTCGCGCCAGAGATCGAATCACCCGCAGCGCTTTGCGCGAAGTTGAACTCGGTGCTTTGCGAGACGGTCGCGCCGGGCAAATTCGTTACGCTCTTCTACGGAACTATCAATTCTCAACGCAAGCTGCGCTATGAGAATGCGGGGCATTGCCTGCCGCTGCTGGTACACGGCGATGGGACGATCCTGATGCCGGCGAGTTATAGCGGAGTGATGGGGCTGTTCTCGCACTGGACATTTCAGGAGAGCGAGCTGCAGTTAACGTCGGGAGATTGCCTGGTGTTGATGACCGATGGTGTACTTGAAGCGGCCGACGATGAAGAAGTCGAGTTCGGCTATCAGCGGCTGATCGATGTAGTGAAGAAGAGCCGGGGCTCGGGAGTGCATGGAATTCGGACGGCCATTATGCAGGCGGTGTCGGATTTCTGCGGGGGGAAGTTCGATGACGATGCTTCGCTGATTGTGGTGACTGTGGACTGAGCTAGGTTAAGAAGGGACCAGCGAAAGCGGGAGTAACGAGTAGGGGAGTCGTCGAAAAAGCCGTGCGCCAACTGCTTCAGAACAAGATGACCTCGACCAAGAATGCGAGCAGATTTACCAATGGCAGAAGGATAGCCCTGGGCCAACGAGTCCTCAGGACGATCGCGAGTATCACGGCCACAGGGTACGTCCAGATCGAGTAGGCAAAGACGTAGGCTTTGACGGTGTGGCCACCATCGAAGGCGAACATCGCGACGTAACCGAAGAAGGGCCAAGGCACCAGAAGAACTATCCACAAGACCAGAAGGACAATCCAAGAGATCCTCCTGGGTCTGTCCTTTGGCGATAGTTCCGGATGGTCCGTAGGATTTACTCCACGTGATAGTTCGGCGCTTCGCGAGTGATGATCACGTCGTGTACGTGGCTTTCGCGGAGGCCGGCGTTGGAGATGCGGATAAATTTCGCGTTCTGCTGCAGGTCGGGGA
This sequence comes from uncultured Acidobacteriaceae bacterium, assembly GCA_963790505.1. Taxonomy (GTDB): domain Bacteria; phylum Acidobacteriota; class Terriglobia; order Terriglobales; family Acidobacteriaceae; genus Acidisarcina. The sequence continues at coordinate 46,071 of CAWBOT010000002.1, forward strand.
TGGTTCCGCAGCCGAGGTAGCCCATGCCGGAGCGCAGGCCTCCAACCAACTGAAAGACCATCGCTTCGAGCGGACCACGGTGAGGGACGCGGCCTTCGATGCCCTCGGGAACAAACTTGGCGAGACGGTTGCCGCCGTTGCGTCCGATGCTGACGACGCCTTCGCTGCGGTTGAGTTCGGCTTCGTCGAGATCGCGCGAGCTTTGGAAGTAGCGTTCGCCGGAGCCCTGGGCCATGGCGGAGAGCGATCCCATGCCACGATAGGCCTTGAAGGAGCGGCCCTGGTAGAGGATGGTTTCACCGGGGCTCTCGTCGACCCCCGCAAAGAGCGAGCCGATCATGATGGTGCTGGCGCCGGCGGCGATGGCTTTGGTGACGTCGCCGGAGTACTTGATGCCTCCGTCGGCGATGAGCGGAATGTCGTGTTCGCGGGCGGCGCGATAGGCGTCGGAGACGGCGGTGATCTGGGGCACGCCGACTCCGGTGACCATGCGCGTGGTGCAGATGGAGCCGGGGCCAATGCCGACCTTGACCGCGTCCGCGCCGGCCTCGATGAGGGCGAGCGCGCCCTCGTAGCTGGCGATGTTGCCGGCGAGCAGATCGATGTGGGGAAATGCCTTCTTGACGTCGCGAACAGCCTGCAGAACGCGCGCGGAGTGGCCGTGCGCAGAGTCGATCGAGAGGACGTCGACGTTTTCGGCGACGAGGGCGGCGGCGCGCTCGAGGTAGTCCCCGGTCGCGCCGAATGCGGCGCCGACGCGCAGGCGGCCCTGCTCGTCTTTGGAGGCATTGGGGTATTTCAGCTTCTTCTGGATGTCTTTGACGGTGATGAGGCCTTTGAGCTCGTAATCGCCGTTGACGACCAGCAGCTTTTCGACGCGGTGTTTGTGGAGGATCAGTTCGGCTTCTTCGAGGGTCGTGCCGACGGGGACGGTAATGAGGTGTTCTTTGGTCATCACGTCGCCGACGGGGATGTCGGTGCGCGTCTCGAAGCGCAGGTCGCGGTTGGTGAGGATGCCGACGAGCTTTTTTCCCTTGGTGACGGGGACGCCGGAGATCTTGTAGCGGCGCATGACCTCGAGTGCGTCAGAGATGAGCTGCTCGGCGGAGATGGTGACGGGGTCGACGATCATGCCGCTCTCGGAGCGCTTGACCTTGTCGACTTCGCCGGCCTGCTGCTCGATCGAGAGGTTGCGATGGACGATCCCGAGGCCGCCCTGCTGGGCCATGGCAATGGCCATGCGCGACTCAGTGACGGTGTCCATGGCAGCGGAGAGCAGAGGCGTGTTGAGCGAGATATTGCGAGTGAGGCGGGTCTGGGTGCTGACCTGGGCAGGGACTACTTCGCTATATGCGGGGACGAGGAGGACATCGTCAAAAGTAAGAGCTTCACGAACCGGCGTTTCAATCATGATTTTATGAAAAAGCCGGCGTGGCAGCGGGTGGGATTGCGGGCTGGCAGGCTGCTTTTATGTATTGTAGTAGGGCGCGGTGGGGAGGGCAAACGGATCGCGTGCTTTCAACTGGCATGCAGATCGCGCGCTTTCGCCACCTTCAGCGCATCCTCAACGGCCTTGGCGGCGCGTTTTTCGCGGGCTTCGGGGCTTTGGTAGTAGAAGATGCCGAGGAGATGGCTGCGGCGCTGCACGGGCGTCATAGCCTCCCAGCCAGCTTTGGCGAGGGGCGAGCGGCGGAAGAGGACTTGCAGGATTGGCGGCAGGTCGCGTTCGCCTTCCATGGCCAGTAGCATGCGTTCGGCGAGCTGTCCGGCGCGGCGCTTGCGCCTCTCGGCGCTTTTGGGTTCGGAGACGTTCTTCGCGATATCGCGGCGGGCCGACGGGTTCAGGCTTTCGTAGAACTTTCTGAGTTCGCGGTCTTCTTTCAGAAATTTGGCAAGCTCGGAGGGAAGAGGGGCGACGCGCTCCGCAAGGTCGGGTTCGAGCACGAATTCCGCGGCGCAGCCGACGGTGACGTGAGCCTGTTTCTGCATTTGTTTGTTTACGAGGAGCATCTGGCCGCCCTCCTTTAGCCCGAAGAGGGAGGTCCGAAAGGCAAAGCCGTTGACCGAGCCTTTCACTCGCATCCGGTTGCGCTCGGGCCACGCTTCTGCGGCGTCGAAGGGAAGGCGGACGATGGTCCAGCCGAGGCCGCCGGCGAGCCGCTCCAAAATTCCTGTAAACCGTTTGCTTGTGGCCATCGTTCCTCTGTTGTGACGCTGACGCTTTCGTTTGCTCAAAAGCCGAAATTCCTACTCCTCTCATCGGCCTCGGACCCAACCAAGAATTTCAGGTGGCGAACACCACTACAGCGGTCCGGCCAACCAGCCGCAAGGCGTCTCCATCCCATGGAAGTAGTTGCTCAGCTTGTTATCCCAATTTCCCAGATCAGTTCTTCACCGTATTCAAGGAGCAGAGCGATGCGTTTGACATCAGTTTTATTCAGTCTTACGGCAGTGGTGGCCGCTTCAGGCGCCTATGCCCAGCAGTCGCACAACGGTTTCATCGGGGCGGCGTCCACGTTCTCCATCGAGAATAAAACACAGGTACCGGGCGAAACGTTGAAGCCGGGGCAATATTCGATCCAGGTGACGGACCAGATGCTGGACCGGATGCTTATCAGGGTGGAGAACGAATCGACGAAAGACCATGCGATCTTCCTCGGGGTTCCGCAGCCTCAATTGGCCCAGGCTGGCAGCACCGGGCCAGTGGATTGGAAGAACGGCCTGCCGGGGGAGCCGGCACTGCGCGGATTCGAGTTTTCGTCGGGCGAAGTAGTGGAGTTTGTCTACCCGAAGAGCGAAGCCGTGGAGCTGGCCAAGCGCAACGACGCGAAGGTAGTCGCCATCGATCCGGAGTCGGAGGGGCTGCCGGTGCTGAAGAACCTTTCGAAAGAAGACATGAAGGTGGTCAGCCTGTGGGCGCTGGCGCTGACGACGACGGGAACTGACAACAAGACCCCGGCAATTGCCGCGCAGAAGTATCAGGGCGTGCCGATGCCAAGCAGCCAGCCGGTGACGGCCCAGGCCAGCTCGTCTGTGGCACCGCAGCGAGTTGCCAGCATGGAGGCGCCGAAGATGAATGAGGCCGCCTCGCTATCGGCCCCAAAGCGTGCGCCGGTGGTTGCGAAGCTGCCGCATACGGCGAGTCCAGTAGCTTTGATCGCGCTCTGCGGAATGCTTTTCCTGACCGCCGGCGGCCTGCTGCGACTGAGGTCGATGAATGCCGCGACCATTGAAGACCGCGGATGAACTTGGCGGCCTCATGGCCCTGGTTGCGACGCATGGAAGTCGTTCTGTTCCTGCTGGGGTCAGCGTGCGCCGTTTTTTGCGTCTCGGTTTCGTTTAGGGCCGGATTTGCGCTGAGAGCCAGCGAGAATTTGACCGCCGTGGCCAACACGGCGCGTCCGGAGGCGGGGCCTTCGGGCATCGCTTTTGACGAGAACGATTCACGACGAGGCGTTGGCGCGGCGACGGTGATGGGCAGGCTGGAGATTCCGCAGCTTGCGCTTTCGGTGCCGATCTTGTCGGATTACGAGACGGCCAGCTTGCTGCAGGGAGTGGGGCACATTCCAGGGACCGCGATGCCGGGAGGTCTGGGCACGCTGGGTCTGGCGGGTCATCGGGACACGTATTTTCGTCCGCTGGCGAAGATCAAGCCGAAGATGGATATTCGGGTGGTTGACCGGGAGGGGACCTATCATTATTCGGTAGACTCGACGGAGATCGTGAAGCCGGAAAACGTGGCGGTGCTGGATATAAAGTCGCGACCCGAGCTGACGCTCATCACCTGCTACCCCTTCTACTATGTTGGAGCGGCGCCGCTGCGGTACATTGTGCATGCGCACCTGGTGTCGGCGTCGCCGGATCCGGTGCAATAGCCGCAGGGATTGCTGCTGCGGATTGAATTCCGGCGCGAAGAGTCGTATTCTGTAATAGCAGACGAAGTTGTCCCTTGCTATACCGTGAGTCTACCGGCGGCGTGGAGCGATGAGTGGGCGCAAGCCCACTTTTTCTTTGGTGCTAGGAAGTGAAAGCTGGAGCGAGCAAAAGGCGAAAAGTCGCCGGAATTTGCTGGCGAATGAGTTTGTCAGACGATGGCGCTGGATCTGGACAAAATTCGGGCGGCAGCGGATCGGGTCGCGGCTTCTCATGGGCTGGACGTGGTGGAGATCGAGTATGTTGCCGCCGCCAAACAGCGGGCGTTGAGGGTGTTTGTCGAGAAGAACGCCGCCGAACGCGCCAGATTGGCCGGGGCGGCCAAAGTTGCCGGAGAACAAGCCGTTGAAGAAGGGCAGGTTCCGGCAGCGGTGGTTCAAGGCACGTTGAGCATGGATCAGCTGGCGTGGGTCACGCATGAGAACTGCGAACAATTCAGTGTGGACTTTGGAACGCTGGTGGATGTGGAAGACCTGGTGCCGGGTGCGGAGTACACGCTGGAGGTTTCCTCGCCGGGGCTGGAGCGGAAGCTCCTGCGTCGTGCGGATTATGAGCGGTTTCGCGGCAGCCTGGTGAAGGCGCAGACCTTTCAGCCGGTCGACGGCAATCGGCATTGGCAGGGCCGGTTGACTGAGGTGGGCGAAGCGGCGATTGTCCTCGATCTTTCGGCGGTGAGGAATAAAGGCAAGAACAAGAAGACTGCATTGCAAACGGTTGAGTTGACGCTGACGAATATTGAGAAGGCGCAGTTGGTGGCTGAGGTTTGATTGAATCCGTTGGTTCCCACTCAAGCCAACAGATGGCTCGAATGGGGCACTTAGAGCGGTGGCGGTACGCAAGTTGAAGTGAGAGAGAAGAACTATGGCGAGTTTGCTTTACCAGAGTATTGAAGCCTTGAGCCGGGAAAAAGGCATCGATCCGGAGATCGTCGTTGGGGCGGTTGAGGATGCGATCGCGCTCGCGACGCGCAAGTACTACAAGACGCAGGAGAACATGCGAGCCGAGCTGGACAAGGATTCGGGGGAGATCCGGGCCTATGTCTATAAGACGGTGGTTCCAGACACGGTGGTGGGCGAGGATGGCGTCGAAGCGCCTGCGGAGCTGGAAGACGCGGTGAACCAGATCACGCTGACCGAGGCGCACTCGCTGTCGCCGGATGTTGAGGTGGGCGGCGAAATCCGGTACTACAAGCCGACGGATGTGCTGGGGCGCATCGCCGCGCAGATGGCCAAACAGGTGATCTTTCAGAAGGTCCGCGAGGCTGAACGGGACACGATTTTCAATGAGTATAACCACCGCATGGGCGAGGTAATTACCGCGACGGTGAAGCGGATCGAGCTTCAGGATGTGATATTCGACCTGGGCAAGGCGGAGGCACGGATGCCGCGGCGCGAGCAGTCGCGGCTGGAGCAGTTCTCAGTCGGAGAGCGAGTACGGGTAGTGCTGCTGCGCGTGGATCGCGCGGCCAAAGGGCCGCAGGTGATCGTTTCGCGTGCAGTGCCAGAGCTGGTGCAGAGCCTATTTCAGAGCGAGGTTCCGGAGATCTATGACGGCACAGTGGTGATTCGCGCAACCGCGCGCGAAGCCGGCGAGCGCACCAAGATAGCGGTGATGTCGCGGGACAAGGACGTCGATCCGGTGGGCGCGTGCGTAGGCATGAAGGGGATGCGTGTGCAGTCGATCATTCGCGAACTGCGCGGCGAGAAGATCGACATTATCGAGTTCAGCGAAGAGATCACGACCTTTGCTGAGAAAGCCCTGCAGCCAGCGAAGGTCAGCCGGGTGAGCATCGCCGATCTGGGCGAGAAGCAGCTGGAAGTGATTGTCGATGACACGCAGTTGTCGCTGGCAATCGGCAAGAAGGGACAAAACGTTCGCCTCGCGGCCAAGCTGCTGGGCTGGAAGATCGACATCAAGAGCGAGGAAGAGAAGCGCCAGGAGATCGAGAACCAGATGACTGGCATGGCCGGTGGTCCGACGACGGCGATTGAACAAGTGAGCGAATTGGGCGAAACGATCATCCAAAAGCTCGTAGCCGCAGGCATTACGACAGTGGAAGCGCTGGCGGACATGACTCCAGAGCAGCTGGAAGAGATTCCGGGCATCGGAGAGAAGACTTTGGAGAAGATCAGCGTAGCCGTGCGGCACTACTTCGGCGAATACGAGCCGGGCGAAGAACGAGCGGTCTCGACCGAAGAGCAAGCCAAACTCAGTTCGGACGCAAGCCTGGATGAAGAGATCGACGCACTCGAGCAGGACCTGACCCAGGAAGGCGAGCAAAGCGTGAGCGAAGAGGGTTCGGGGCGCATTGTCGACGAACTCGCGGACGAGCGGCTGGCTGAGCTGACGGAAGTCGGGCCTGATCTGGACGGTGAAGGCGCGGAGTCGCTGGTTCCGGGCCGTGAGGACGTGAGCGATCGGATAGCTGAGGAAAAGCCGCACGACCTGATGCGCAGCAAGCTGGCCGAGGAAGGTGCGGTGCTCGAAGGAAATACTGAAGAGATCAAGGACGAAGGTGCGAGCGGTGAGGCGAATGGGGACGGCGAGAAGTGAGCCGTCTTTTCACGATCATCGGGAGCGCGAAGTTTCGAGTTTCAGAGGATAATAGCAAGAGCGTTTATTCCCAATGCCGAGGGTTTCACATGAGCGACTAGGCACCCTGGGAATGCGCATTAAAGAGGCGGATGAGTAAAGTTCGAATCAATGATCTGGCGCGCGAACTGGAAGTCAAGAGCCGGGAGATCCTGGACACTCTGGCGGCAGTTGGCGTAACCGAAAAGAAGACCCACTCGAGTTCTCTTGAGGGCGATGAAGCCGAACGTGTGCGTGCTTATCTGCAGCGGGGAAGCCGCGCAGCTTCCGAGTCGAAGCAGCGCTCTGATGGCAACGGGCAAAAGCCAAAAATCGATTGGTCGCAGGTTTCAAAGCCGGGCGACGCGATGCGCGAGATTCTCCGGCGCAAAGAAGAAGCTTCGGCTCCGAGCCCACGGCCTGTAGTGGCTGGCAGCTCCGCCAGCGATGGCGACGCCTGCTGCGCCGACTATGCAGCCTGTTCCAGCGCAACGGCCTGCAGTCGAGGCCGCTGCCACGCCGGCTCCGCGGAAGATTGTACCGCAACCCCGGCAGGAACCGCGCATTGTCATCGCGCCTCCGCCGTCGGTACCTGCGATCGCCGCCAAACCGCCAACGGGGCCAGTGATTGCGAAGCCACCAGTTCAGGTGGCAGCCGCACAGCCCCAAGGCGAGCCGCGGCCTTCGACTCCGGTAAGCGGTGCTCCGGTATTCGTAAAGGCTGCTCCGGCTGCGGAGGCTCCGGCAGCCAGCGTCGGCGTTTCGCCTGCGATGCACGCTCCGCCACCCGTACCACAAGCCGCCGTTTCAGCTCCTGGCGCGGAGGTTTCACGGCCGCAGATTTCTGAACCCATCGCAGGGCAAACCCCCGATGGCGTCATCCGGACTCAGCCGCCGCCAGTCGCGCCTCGGCGTGTGATAATGCCGCAAACAGGGCCTCGCCCGGTATATTCAGCGCCGGTTGCGCCTCCACCTTCTCCGACAGCTTCAGTCGTGCCAGGAGCTGGAACGCAGATTCCAGGCGGACCAGGCGGAATTCAGCGTGGACAGCCCATCTTCCAGCGCAACAGACCTGGTGGATCGCCAGGATCAGGATACGGGCAGCGTCCGCAGGGCAGTGGTCAACCGTACAACGCAGGTGCGCCGGGATCTCCGGCGCGGCGTCCCATGCATCCGACTCGCAGTTCGCCCACGGGCGGACCTCCAGGATCGCGTCCGCCGATGGCTGGCGGGCGTCCGGGCTTTCCGGCACGTCCGGGCTTCGGCCCACGGCCTGGCCCGGGCGGTGCGGGTGGTTTAGTTCCGCCTCCGGGCGAAGCTCCGCGTCCCCAGCGGCCGAGCGGACCGCCTCGCGGTCGAGGCGGCAATCGACGCTACGAGAAGAGCAAAGAAGGCCCGATGAAGGGCTTCCAGCCGCCACCACGTTTTGGCGGCATGCAGATGTCCCGCGAACCGATGCCGATCACGCGCACGATTACCGTGACGGAGGGAATCAGCGTCAAGGACCTGGCGGAGAAGCTTGAAGTCCGCGGCAAGGACCTGATCGCGACCCTGTTGATGCGGGGTGTTTTCGTCACCGTGAACCAGTCTCTCGATGCGGAGCTGGTGAAGGATGTTGCGCGGCAGTTTGGCGCAGACACGCAGGTGATCAGCTTCGAAGATCAGATGGCCAACGAAGCGATCGAGAACCTGCTGCAGCAACCGAATCCGGATGAGCTCGAAGTTACCCGGTCGCCGGTGGTCACAGTGATGGGGCACGTCGATCACGGCAAGACTTCGCTGCTCGATGCGATCCGCGAAACCGATGTTGCCGCGGGCGAAGCGGGCGGAATCACGCAGCATATCGGCGCCTACAAGGTGAAGTTCACCAAGGAAGGTTCGCCAGCTTCGGGGCGCGAAATTGTGTTCCTGGATACTCCGGGCCATGAGGCTTTTACCCGCATGCGTGCGCGCGGCGCGAAGGTGACGGACATTGTGGTCATCGTCGTTGCGGCCGACGATGGGGTGATGCCGCAGACGCTCGAGGCGGTCGATCACGCGAAAGCGGCGGGGGTTCCGATCATTGTTGCAGTGAACAAGATCGACAAGCCGGATGCTCAGCCTGACCGGGTGAAGCAGCAGTTGAGCGATCGCGGACTGGCTCCTGAAGAGTGGGGCGGCAGCACGGTCTTCGTCGAGGTCTCGGCGAAGAAACGTCAGAACCTCGATGCGCTGCTCGAAATGATCTGCCTGGTTGCCGACATCCAGAACCTGAAGGCGACGCCGGACCGCTCCGCGGTTGGCACCGTGATCGAGGCGAAGCTCGATCGCGGACGCGGTGCAGTGGCGACGGTGCTTGTTCAGAACGGAACGCTGAAGAACAGCGACAGTTTCATCATGGGCAATACCTTCGGCAAGATCCGCGCGATGTTCGACGATCGCGGGCGTTCGATCGATGTCGCGGGACCTTCGACTCCGGTCGAGATCCTGGGACTCGAGAGTATGCCGGATGCGGGCGACACGTTCTTGGTGGTCGCCGATCGCGACAAGGCCAAGGCGGTTTCGCAGTTCCGCAAGATGCGGGAGCGCGAACAGACGCTGGCGAAATCTTCGAGAGTGTCGCTCGAGGGTCTGGCAGAGCAGATCAAGCAGGCGGGCGTGAAGGAACTCCCGCTGATCCTCAAGGGCGATGTCACGGGTTCGGTCGAAGTGCTGGCCGATTCGTTGCAGAAGATGTCGACCGAAAAGGTGCGCATCAAGGTGATTCACACCGGCGTTGGTGCGATCACCGAGAGCGACATCCTGCTGGCGTCGGCGTCGAACGCCATCATCATCGGCTTCAACGTACGCCCGGAACGCAAAGGCGCCGATCTGGCCGAGCAGGAAGGCGTGGAAATCCGCCTGCACTCGATCATTTATGAGCTGCAGGACGAAATCCGCAAGGCGATGCTGGGGCTGCTCGATCCGGTCTTCAAGGAAAACTACCTGGGCAAGGCGGAGGTACTGAACATCTTCCGCATTCCCAAGATCGGGACGATTGCCGGTTGCCGGGTTACCGATGGCGTGCTGCGGCGCGATGCGGATATCCGCCTCTCCCGCGGCAGCGAGCAGGTCTTCAAGGGCAAGCTGGGGTCGCTCAAGCGTTTCAAGGACGACGTCAAGGAAGTCACCAGCGGGATGGAATGCGGCATCGGAATCAACAACTTCAACGACATTCAGGTTGGCGATCAGATCGAAGCGTTTGTTACGGAACGCGTGGCGGCGGAGTTGACCGCGCAGTAGTTCCCGCGAATCAGAACAACCAAGGCGCCCGTGTGACAGCGGGCGCTTTTTTGTCCCCTTTCATTTCGGCCTCGCGCTTTGCTAGTCAAGACGGTTTCTCGGGATTATGGTTGAATCCGATATTTGACCTGGTCTGTAGAGAGCGCCAAATTGAATAGCCAGTAAGGAGGCCGTGATGGCTGGAACACATACTGTACTCCCTGGAACGGGACGGCCCGTTCCCTCAGGCGCGCACAAGGTGCGCAATGTGGACCCGGATGCTCAAATCGAAGTGACCCTCACACTGAAAGCACCGGCGTTGCCGCCCAGCGATAAGTTGCCGGCAACTATGTCACTGGCCGGGTTCGTGCGGCAGTACGGCGCGCCGCAGAGCAGTATTCAAAAGGTGGAAGACACTTTGCGACAATATGGTCTGCATGTCGAAGGGGTCAGCCCTACGGGGCGCAGTTTGCGAGCGAGCGGGAGTGCGGCGCAGATGGAGGTGGCGTTCCAGGCGGGGGTTGCGATCTATCAGTCGAAGTCGCAAGGCGAATTTCGCGGACGTGAGGGTTCGGTGCAGGTGCCGAATGAGATTGCGGACCTCGTCGAGAGCGTGGTGGGCCTGGACCAACGCAGGGTTGCGCAGCGAAAGGCGACCATCGCGCACCCGGGTGCTGAGATCGGCGTCGCGCACGCGAGAGCAATCGGCGGTCCGCTTGGGCCTGCCGACCTTGAGAAGCGATACAACTTCCCGGACGGAGACTGTGCGAACCAGAAGGTCGCGATCGCAGAGTTCGGATCTCCTTTGAAGTCCGGAACTTTCCTTCCGCCTGCTTACTTTCCCGACGACGTTACGGCCTTCTGCCGCGCTCAGGGACGGCCGGAACCCAGCATCACCACCGTGGCGGTCAATCTCACCCCATTGACGCCAAACGCATTCAAGGCATTGCCCTCCGATGTCAGGAAAGCAGTTCTCGAGGAAACTGGCGAGGTGATGATGGATGTAGAGATCGTTGCCAGTCTGTGCTCAGCGGCCGACGTCTCCGTTTACTACGCCAGCTGGGACCAGAAGGGCTGGATCGATTTACTGGAGCGCGTTACCGCCGACCAACCGGTCGCGCTATCGGTTAGTTATGGCTTGGCCGAGGATTCTCCCGACTGGGAGCCTGCAGTGCAACAGGCAATCAATCAGGCACTGCAGGCTGCGGCGATGTTGGGGATTACAGTGTGCGTGTCGTCGGGAGGTGACGGGACCTTTTGCGATATGGGGGCCACTACCGTTGCCCATGTCGAATTTCCCGGATCGAGTCCGTTTGTGCTTTCAGTGGGCGGCACGATGCTGACCGAGGTGGGCGCGGCGGTTCAAGAAGTTGTCTGGTGGGAGTCTCCCGGGTGGCGCACCAAGAGCGACGGCGGCGGAGCGACAGGTGGGGGCGTCAGTACTATTTTTGCCCGTCCGGCGTGGCAGACGATCGCGATTGCATCGAAAAGTGCCGGATCGATCGACGGGAGGATTGTGCCTGATATAGCCGCGTTGGCAGGCCCTCCACTGTATCGGCTCATCCTGGACGGCCGTTCCGCCCCGAACGGCGGGACTAGCGCGTCGGCTCCGTTGCTGGCTTCGCTCTTAGTGCGCTTGAATGCGGCGCTGCCTGCAGCCAAGCAGCGGCACTTTCTTGCTCCGCTGCTGTACCAAGGCGGTGTCGGCGCGGAAGGTTGCACAGACATCACCTCCGGCGACAATACATCGAATCCGAATCCTGGAATCGGATATCAGGCTGGAAACGGCTTCGATGCAGTCAGCGGCTGGGGAGTTCCTAACGGGATGAAACTGCTGACTTTGCTTTGAGACTATTCAGAGCCACGGAAGAGATCTTCCTGCGCGGGGACTTCTGCGGCCTTACGGCGGGCAGGGCTGGCGATGAGGGCGATGACGGTGAACTCAGCGATCGCCGGCCGAGGGACAAATATCCGCTGAGTGTTGGAGCGGATATCCGGCGGGGTAAGGAAGATGCCGGCGGGGTCGAGCAAGGCCAAGTCGTTGGTTGCCAGCCCCTCGATCAGGTCGGCGTCGGTGAGGCGCAGGCGAAGCCCGACTCCCTCGCTGCGGGGGCGGCCGGCAAAGCTCTTCCGCAAGAGGCGCTCGGGATTGTCAGGTTCGCCGGAGTTGAAGTCACGGACGAAACAAATCCACTTCAGGTCGTCCAGCGATAACGCGACCACTTTGCCGCCCAGGTCGAGGATCTCGACCTGGCCGCGGTGGACGAACCCGGCTGGCGGCAGGTAGCCAGCGAGCCAATCGCGGCTGAGCTTGCGAACGATTACTTTCTTGCGGCTGGACGGCATTGTTGCGCTCGGAAGCTATTCAAAACAAAGGCAATCTAATCTCGGATTGTTACACGCCGGCGACATTCAGCAGCGAAAATTGTGCAAAATGGTAGCCAAGCGGGTGCCAATATGTTAAGTTATTGTTTTGCAATCAGCGCCCGTACGCCCCTAACTCTTTGAAAATGTAAGCCTTAAGGTGAATCCAGAGGGCGCAATGGGACGGCGGCTGGAGCGGAAACGCAACGCATGCCCGACTACATTTACCTTCTCGCAAACCGCCTATCCCCTTCTCAGCAGAGTGCTCTGCAATCGATCCGCGAGGCCGCGCGCGAAGCCGGCATGACGGTGTTTCTGACAGGTGGCGCGGTGCGCGATCTAACGAGCGGCTCGCCGGTCCGCGACCTGGATGTTTCCGTGCAGGGCAACGCGCTGGCGCTAAAACCGAAGTTGAAATCCTCCGGAGCGGCGCTGTGGGGCGAGCATACTCCATCCAAGACCCTCTTTGCCCGGTTTCCCGGAAGTGTTCGGGTAGAGATCAGCAGCACACGGCGGGAGGAGTTTCCCAAGCCGGGAAAGCCGGTCTATCACGCGGGAAACATCCTCGAAGACCTGCGGCGGCGTGATTTTACCGCCAACGCGATGGCGCTTTCGCTCAATGAAGGCTCCTATGGATTGCTGATGGATCCGCTGAATGGGGTCGCCGATCTTGAGGCACGCCTGCTTCGGCTGGTGAGTAACTACGGCTTCCTGGAAGACCCGATCAGGCTGGTGCGCGCCGTGCGGTTGTCGGCCCGAATGGGCTGGGAGCTGGAGGAGAAGACCAAGGCGCGCTTTGACAATGCCAAGGCAGAGGGCGTGATCAGCCAAATTTCGGCTCACCAGCAGGGCTATGAAGTCGAAGAGATCGTGCATGAGGAAGACGGGCTCAAGATACTGAAGGCGCTCGAAGCCGACGGCTGGATGAAGGCGCTGTTTCCTCAGTGGACGAGCGCGAAGGTCGATGCCGATGCGCTGGAGACGTTGCGCGAGGTGCTGGTGCAACTGCAGATGCAGGGGGTGAACCCCGATCCGTCTGCGGCGCAGGCGCAGCTGCTCACGTCCAAGCTGCCAGCCAAAGACCTCGCCAACCTGAAGAAGCTGTTTGTGCGGCAGGGCTTTGTAAAGGAATGGGAGTCGCAGGATGAGCGCGCCAAAGAGGTAGGCAAGCGGCTGACGAGCAGGGAAGCTGCGACGCCCTCGGCGGCCTGGAAACTGCTGACCTCGACCGATCCGGAGGCGTTGCTCTGGTTGGGATTGACGAGCAAGAGCGCGCCGGTACAGGAAAAGCTCAAAGACTTCTTTACGGTTTGGCCGGAGGCGAGGCAAAGAATTCCTTATGCCCTGATGCAGGAAATGCGGATTGTTCCCGAACTGCCGGGCTATCAGGACTTAGTGAAGAGCATCTTCTTCGAGCTGATCGATGGGAAGCTGACGACCGAGGAAGAGATGCGGCAGTTTCTGGAGCCGTATTCGCCGCCTGCGCCGCCTCCACCGGTCACCATTCGGCGGCCGCGGGCGAAGAAGTCCGCAGGAAAGAGTGTTGAGCCCCGCGATGAGGACGAGGAGTCGAACGCACGTCCGTCGGGCGATGACGAAGACGGCGACGATGCGGATGAGGAGATTGATTCCGCGGACGAGCGCAGCGAACTGATTGCCAGAAGCGCCGCGCCTATTTTGCCGCCTCCGCCGCCGGTGGCTTTGCCGACGCCGGAAGTTGTTCTGGCGGCCAATGCGAAGCGGGTTGTGGGGGGTGCTCCCGTAGGCACGCCGACAGCGCCCAAGGTGGCGGATCAGACCAAGGTGGAATCGAAGTCGGTGCCCAAAGCGCCTGTGGCGGCGAAGGCGCCAGTGAAAGCAGATCCGGTTGTGGCGGCGAAAAAGGCTGCGCCTACCCCAGCGAAGGCTGCGGCTAAAGTTGCCGGCAAGGCTGCGGTTCCATCGGTGAACGCCAAAGTCGCGGTAAAGAGTTCGATCAAGAACGCGGCGAAGAGTGCACTGGCGAAGCCGGTTGGAAAAGCCACGGCTAAGGTGGCGATCAAGAGCGCAGCAAAGACAGCGGCCAAGAGTAAGCCGGCCAAGAAGGCAATGGCCAAGAAAACGGCCGCTAAGCCCACAGTGAAGGCAAAGCCGATTCCGAAGAAGGCAACGGTGAAACCGGCGGCGCTCAGCAAATTGCGCAAGGTGCTGACGAAGCCGAAGCTCGCAAAGGCGATCATGAAGCCGAAGCCGGTTGCAACCAAGGCAAAGCCGGAGGTGAAGGCGAAAACTGCAGCGAAGGCCGCGGTAAAGTCCGCAGCCAAGAAGAAACGCTAAGCCGAGCTGAATCTTCCCGGATCCAAAGGCCGGTTCTGCCGTAAGGGATTGAAGCCTCCAACCCTAACAAGCGGCAGGTTTGCGCGCGGCCCAAGTCTGCGCGACGGTGGCCCTGGCGTGTGATAGTGTCGTTTCATCCTGAATTCTCCAGCGGAGATTCCAGCCCCATGAAAATTCCCAGGTATCGCTGCGTTGCCTTCTTCACGGCGGCCATTCTTTCGTCTGCGCTCTTACCTGGGCAGACAACAAAAGACCCGCGGCTGGCGGGCTCCTACAGTTTCGATCGCGGCGGGTGGAAGTATGTCCACCTGGAAGGGACGCCGGAGCAGATTGGTTATCAGCACGGCTTCCTGTTGGCAGCCGAGATCGCCGATACGCTTGCCGTGTTGAAGCTGGAGGACACGCATTCGACGAAGCGCGACTGGCAGTTCTTCCGCGACGCCTCGAAGACTATGCTCTGGCCGCATATCGACGAGGAATATCAGCGCGAGCTGACGGGAATTGCCGAGGGCGTGAAGGCGAAAGGCGTTCAGGTCGATGTCTGGGACATCGTAGCCATGAATGCTTCAATTGAGCTGCCGCAGTATTACGTTCCGTGGCTCGACAAGAAGCGGGGCGGCCAGTCTAACGCCGAGAACACGCCGCATCTTGCCGCGCCGGGAAACTGTAGCGCCTTCATCGCGACCGGAAGCTACACCAAGCGTGGCAAGATCGTGATAGCCCACAATAACTGGACGAGCTATGCGGAGGGTTCGCGGTGGGTGATCGTCTTCGATATCGCCCCGGCTAAAGGCCACCGCTTGCTCATGGATGGCCTGCCGGGAGTTATCACCAGCCAGGACGATTTCGGCGTCAACGATGCTGGCATCATGATCACCGAGACGACTATCACTCAGTTCATTGGCTGGGACGTAAACGGCAAGCCGGAATTTATGCGCTCGCGCAAGGCGCTGCAGTATGGCGGATCGATCGAGGAGTATGTGGCGCTGATGAAAGAGGGCAACAACGGCGGCTATGCCAACGACTGGCTGATCGGCGACCGCAAGACCGGCGAGATTGCCTATCTGGAGCTGGGCTTGAAGAACACTCCGCTGTGGCGCACGAAGGACGGCTACTTCATGAGCTCCAATTTCCCGCGCGATCCGAAGCTGATCAAGGAAGAGACCGAAGGTTTCAACCCCGGCAACCTGGCATCTTCAATGAATTCGCGGCATCGTCGCGGCGACGCGCTCATTGCTCATAACAAGGGAAGTATAGATACGACTTTCGCCGAGAGTTTCCTGTCGGATCATGTTGATAGTTACACCGACAAAGTTGACGCTGCGGAGCGCAGCTTGTGCGGGCATGTCGACAACTCTCCACGCGGTGTACCGGAATGGGAGCAGACTCCGTACACCCCGTTCGGGGCGGTACAAGGCAAGGTCATTGACAGCGATATGGCCGCGAAGATGAGCTTCATCGCCCACGCCGGTCATCCTTGCGGAGAAGACTTTCTGGCTGGGCCGTTTCTGGCCGCGCATCCGGAATACGAATGGCAGGAATCGATTCTGAAGGACATGAAGTCGGGGCGGTGGACGGTGTTCGCGGCGGGCGAGCAGAAATAGCTACTCGGCGTCGTCAAATGAACGCTATTTCTCTTGCGTGAGCTCGAGCGCCTCGGCAATCTGTGCGGCTGCCTGCGCCGGAGAGCAGAGGCTAGTGTCTACGGTAAGCCGGGGCTTCGGCATGTGAGAGATCTCGAAGATGCCATCGGCGTGAAGTTGCTCGAAGAGCGACGGGTCGGCAAGTTTTCCATATTGCAACCTTGAGGAACTCGAGATCCGAGCCTTCAACTCGTCGAGCGGACAGGTCAGCTCGACGAAGTCTATTTCGCCGTAGGCTCGGTCGATCACCTTCATAACTTCGTCAATGAATTGAGAGCGCACGGTTTGCTCGGGCGCGAAGGTGAAGATGAGCCCGGACAACTGGCTGCGGCAAGCCTGATCGAAGACAGCGAGCCAGATCTCTTCGCGCATTTCGACGAACGGCAGACTGCCAAACTCAAAGACGGAGAGCAGGAGGTCGACGACGAGATGGTTGTGGAAGAGCTTGTATCCGGTCTGAGACGCCAGCTCCCGCGCAACCGTGAGCTTTCCGGTTGCGGGCAAGCCGTAGATGAAGACCAGTTTCATGCGATCGATGCGGTACTCAACTATTTGGGGAGTTGGCTTACGGTTGATGGGGGTGTTGGCGCAGCGGCGAGAAACTGCGTCGTATACGCGATCTTCGGGTCGAAGGATTTCTTGATGATCTTCAACGCAAGCAGCTGCTGATACATCGTTTGCCAGCGCGCCGGATCGAACTGGCCGAGTTGGCTGCCGCTGGGATCGGAGCCGGTGATAAAGTGGTCGTCTTTTAGCGCCTGGAAGGTGAAGGCCATCTGGTCGCGGCTCATCGCGGGATTGAGTTTGGAGATGGTTTCGTTTGCGGCGGTGGGATCTTTGAGATAGTCTCGCCAGCCTCGGAGCGAAGCGCGGACAAACCTAGCGACGATCTCCGGATGTTCTTTGAGGAACGAAGTCGAGGTGATGAAGACACGATACGGGTCATAGCCAGTGTCGCTGGTGAGCAGTGTGCGCACCTGCGCGCCGGCCTTGCGAGCGAAGAATGGCTCGGAGGTGATGAAGGCCTGCTGGATGTAGTTTGGGTCCTGAAGGAAGTTAGAAACGCTGTAGGTGGCGGGGATGGTCCGCAAGTTCTGATAGTTGAAGCGCTTCTCAAGATAGGCGAACCAGGTCGAGCCCGGCTTGACGGCGACGGTGTGGCCTTCAAGATCGGCGAAGGTATGCACGGGCGAGTCGGCATGGACCATGATGCCCTGAGGGTCGTGTTGCATCGTCGCGCCAATTGCGATGAGGGGCTCATCGTTGCCGATCGCCTCGAGAACTTTGTCTGAAGAGGCCATGCCGAATTGGACAGCGTTCGCCGCGACTTGCTGATCGCCGACGATGTAGGGGCCTCCGGGGACCATGGTGACGTCGAGTCCCTCGTCTTTGTAGTAGCCCTTAACCAAGGCGTCGTAGAAGCCGCCGTGTTCAGGTTGCGGATACCAGTCGGTGAGGAACTTTACGGGGAAAAGGCCGTTGCTTGATTTCTTAGCGGAACAACCGATTAAGAGAAGCGCGCTCCAACAGAGCAGCGCGATAGAGATATGTCTGGGGAATCGCTTCGACATAAATCAGCCTAGCATCCCGTATTTCTGAAGCGTAAGCGAAATCGATAGTTCCGGCCGCTCACCGAGCCATGCGGCGAAAGCTACGAGAGTGGCATCGCTGCCGTGACGGCCGATCAACTGGACTCCGGCGCCGCAGGCGAGGGGGACCGCGACGACGGGTGTTCCCGCGAGACTCGCAGGGGTCGTGTAGCGGAGGATATTCTTTCGCGTTGCAGAGTGGTCGGCTCCGGCGAGGAGAGAGCTGACGGGCGCGCAGGGCGCGATAAGGAGGTCGAAGCTGTCGAAGAGCCGGTCGAAGGCTTCGCGGAATTGCCAATGGCGGGTGCGCAGTTGGGTCAATTCATCGGCGGAGATCGATGCACCCCAGGCGAGCCTTTCGGCGAGGGCGGGTTCGAAATGGGTGAAGAATCCGGCGTGGATTGCGGCGGCTTCGCTGGCCTGGATGGCGGAGAAGATTTCAAATGAGTCGGCCCATGCGTGGACTTCGAAATGGTCGATGAGAACTCCGAGGGACTTCAGTTTTTCTTTGAAGGCTTCGAAGGCGGCGAGGACATTCGGATCACAATCGAAGAGGAACTCCGCGCCGATCGCGCCGACGCGGATGTTTTGTTCGGTGGGTTGGCTCACGATCGGGACATCGAGCAGAGCATGGGCGAGCAGCGGAGCATCGCGCAGATCGCGGAAGAGCCAGCCGAGGGTGTCGAAGGACGGGGCGAGATGGGCGGCGCCACGCCAATCGCCGAGGCCGAGCGAAGCGCGATAACCGACGAGTCCGCAGAGCGCGGCCGGCACGCGAATCGAGCCGCCGGTATCTGTCCCAATGGCGGCGACGGCGGAGCCTTCCTGCACGCTGGCCGCACCGCCGCTGGAGGAGCCGCCGGTAAGCAACGTTCGATCTTCCGGTTGGGTGCAATCGCCGTAGTCGACGTTTTCTCCGGTAATGCCATAAGCGAGCTGATGAAGGTGGGTCTTGCCGGTGATCACTGCGCCTTGGCGGCGGAGTTTTTCGGCGACCCACGAGTCGGTGGCGGCTACGCCCTTGTGGGCAGCGTAGAAGCGTGATCCGCTGCTGGTAGGGAAGCCAGCGAGGTCGAAGCAGTCTTTGATGGAGATGGGTAGGGCGTAGAGCAGCGGGGTAGGCCCTGGAGATCGGTGGGGCAGCGCGGCGGTCTCTGCGAGAGTCCAGTCAAAGTCGAGGGAAAGATAGACATTCCTGCCCGAATTACTGTCGGTACGAGCAAGTGCGTCTTCAGCGGTGGCTCGCGCATCGAGATCGCCGGTCGTGATGCGCGCGCGGAGATCGGTCAGCGGAGACTGTTGAGAAGTCATCTCCGCATTCTATTCGCGACAGCGAAAGAGGGATCGGCGCGATAATTCTCTGCATTGGGGTTTTTGCCGGTTCATGCTAAATTGCGGCATGGGCGCAAAGAAGTCCGGCAGCGCGGTCGACAAGGCAACCGACGAAAAGAGGATGAAAGAAATCGTCGGCTTCACGGCCAGGACGATGACAACCTCCCGCCCAGTGCCCTTCGGTGCCCTGATCGTCGATAGCAAAACCGGTGCACGGCTGTTGCGCGCGGTGAATACTGTTTCGGTCGAGAACGACCCGAGTTGCCACGCCGAGCTGCGTGCGGTGCGGCTTGCATGCAAGAAGCTGAAGCTGACCTCGCTCGCGGGCTACACGATGTACTCGACCTGCGAGCCGTGTGCGATGTGCATGGCGAATGCGCTCTGGGCGCGACTGGACCGCGTGGTCTATGGCGCGACGATTGCGGATGCGAGCAAGCACTGCGTGCAGATTCATATCTCTGCGAAGACGGTGGCGGCACGCAGCGATATGGACTGCGTGGTAGAGGGGCCTATGTCACGCAAGGAATGCTACGCGCTGTTTACGCACCCGAATATGTTGGCGGCTTTTGCCAGATGGACCAACCGCAAGCCGGCTAAGGCGGCGATACCATGACAGGCGCGGCACAGGCTTTGGTTAGACCGCCCGAAGATCGCTCGAGGGTGCTGGCGGCGGGACTGTCGGCGCTTGTGGGCGATCCGTCGCGGGTGATCGATAATCCGCAAGTCGTTGACCGGCTGTCGCGCGATTTCTACTGGTATTCGCCTGTGCTGAAGAACCTGCTCGACGGCAAGACGGCCGATCTTGTGGTGCAGCCGGTAAGTACCGAAGAGGTGCAAGCCGTTCTCGCGTACTGTTATGTGCATGACGTTCCGGTGACGGCGCGGGGCAGCGGCACGGGCAATTATGGGCAGGCGGTTCCGCTTGAACGCGGAGTCGTGCTCGACCTTCAGCGCATGGATCGCATCGAGGGAGTGAGTGAGGACGGCGTGGCGCGATGCGAGCCGGGCGTGCGACTCGCGGTGCTCGAAGGCGAAGCGCGAAAGTCGGGTTGGGAGTTGCGCTGCTATCCATCGACGGTGGTGAAGGCTTCGGTAGGGGGCTTCCTGGGTGGTGGTTCGGGCGGAATTGGTTCGGTCACCTATGGGGGCCTGAGGGACTTCAACACGGTACAGGCGATCGAAGTGGTCACGATGGAGACCAAGCCGCGGGTGCTGAAGTATGAAGGCGAGAAGGTACACGATATTCTTCACGCCTGGGGCACGAACGGCATTATCACGCGCATCTGGCTGGCGCTTGCTCCGGCGGTGGAGTGGGCACAGTGCGTGGTAGCTTTCGACACATTTGACGCGGCCTTCACCTTTGCTGAGATGGTAGCCAACGCAAGCGAGTGGACGAAACGATTAGTGACCGTCTTTGAATGGCCGATTCCGTCGTTCCTCACCCCGGTGAAGCAGGTTGTGCACGACGGCAAGGCGTTGATCTTTTTCATGATCGCAGCCGCGCAGCTGGAGAGCTTTTGCGAGTGGGCGGTTAAGTCGGGAGGGAATGTTACCTTCTCAGGCGCGCATCCGAGCTTCAAGATAGTGCCGCTTCTGTCTGACTACACGTGGAACCATACGACGCTCTGGGCAATTCGTGCCGATAGTAGTTACACATATCTACAGTGCGGCTTTGACCCAGCAAGGGTGAGAGAACAGTTTGCGGAGCTGAAGCGTCGCTTCGGCGACGACCTTCTGTTCCATATCGAATTCATGAAGAACGGAAACGGGACTGTGATTCCGGGAGCAATCCCTGTGGTTCGCTTCAGCACTGAGGAGCGATTAAACGAGATGATCGACACTTGCCGTGCAATCGGCGTGGGTGTGGCCAATCCGCATGTAAACCATGTTGAAGGTGGGGGACGGTACCGTGAAGACAATGCACAGCTGCTCGCCAAATACGAACTCGATGCCAAAGGATTGTTGAATCCGGGGAAGATGGCGACATTTGTGCGCCGCACTGTCACGAATCAGGATGCAGCCCAATGAAAACCTGGATTCCGGACTCCCGCAACTTCGCTTACTTGACCTGGAAGCAGGTAGAAGCGCTGTCGAAGGAGGATACGCTGCTGGTACTCCCGACTGCGGCGATTGAGCAGCATGGCCATCATCTTCCCCTGGCCACCGATACGCTGATCAACAACTGCATGCTGGGCAAAGCGCTCGAGTTGATGCCGGAGGACATGCCGGTCTACGCTTTGCCGGCAATATGCTATGGCAAGAGTAATGAGCATATCGGTTTTCCAGGGACGCTCTCGGTCTCGGCGAGCACATTCATGGCGTTGATACGCGATGTTGGCGCGAGCGTTGCTGCGTCAGGGTTCAAGAAAGTTGTGCTCTTCAATACGCATGGCGGGAACGCGGCTCTGGTCGATGTGATGGCCAGGGATCTGCGTGCGGAGTTCGGCTTGCGAACGTTTACGCTCTTCGGATCGGCCGGGGCGAAGTTAGAGGGGCTCAACCAACAAGAGGCTGCATACGGATTTCATGCGGGTGAGGTAGAGACGGCGTGGCTGCTGAGCGCGACTCCGGAACTGGTGAGGACCGACCAGTACACAAAGAACTACATTGCCGATATCAACAAGCCTGAGTTGTTGAAGCCGGAATTCTCAGGCGCGAACTTTGCGTGGCTGACGCGCGATATCGCGGAGAGCGGGGTGATGGGCGACCCGAGCCCGGCAACGGCCGAGAACGGTGAGCGATGGATGAAGGCCGCGGCAGCGAAGGTGGCGGAGGCACTGACCGCGATGTATCACTTCAAGAACAGGTATCAGCCGTGACCAAGAAGACGGCGGCAAAAGACACTACGGTCGATTGCGGCTCCGGCGTGCGCCTGGAGCGAGGTGTAAGGTGCGTGCTCTCGGACGGGGTGGAACTTGTCTCCGACCACTATTATCCGCCGGGGCGCGGTACACACCCGACGCTCTTGATGCGACAGCCATATGGCCGCGATATCGCGTCGACGGTAGTGTATGCGCATCCGGTCTGGTTCGCGCGGCACGGCTTTAATGTGGTGATCCAGGATGTGCGGGGCCGGGGCGATTCGGAGGGGGAGTTCTATCCGTTTCGCCATGAGCGAGACGATGGAGCCGAGACGATTCGCTGGCTGCTGACGCGGCCTGAGTCAAACGGCAAAGTAGGCATGTATGGGTTCTCCTACCAGGGGATGACACAGCTTCTTGCGGCGTCGGCGCAGCCTGAGGGGTTGAGCTGTATTGCTCCGGGAATGACAGCCCACGACCTTTATCACGGCTGGTTCTATCACAATGGCGCGCTGCGTCTTGCGTCGACCATGGGCTGGGGGCTGCAGATTCTCAAAGAGGATGCGCGGCGGCTGCGGCTGCGCGAAGCGAGCGACGAACTTGAAGAGGCGTGGACCAACGTGCGCAATGAGCCGCTGCGTACGCCCTACAGGCATCATCCGGCGCTGCTGCAAGAGGGGCTGCCGGCTTACGTTCTGAATTGGTTTGATCACGAGACTTCGGGCCGGTATTGGTCGGAGATGGATGTGAGTCAATCACTGTTACAAATTACGATACCCGCGCTGCATGTTGCGGGATGGTTCGATACCTATTTGAAAGGAAGCGTCGATGGATTTCTCACGCTAACTGCGGGGGCGGGTTCCCCTCTGGCAAAGGAGAGCCAATACCTGGTCGCGGGTCCGTGGGTGCATATCCCATGGGGCGAGCTGGTTGGCGATCAGAACTTTGGCTCAGAGGCCTTGCTGGATACGGACGCTCTCTTGTTGCGCTGGTTTAATCATTGGCTGAAGGGCTCCGGAGATTTCAACAACGAGCCGAAGATCCGGCATTTTGCATTAGGAGCAAATACCTGGCACACGGCCAGCAGTTGGAATGTCGAACCTGGGATGGAACTATTCCTGCGTAGCACGGAACGAGCGAACTCACGCAAGGGAACGGGAGTCTTGTCGGCGGCTGCACCGGTGAACGAAGAGCCGCGAGATGTGTTTGTCTATGATCCGGAAGTTCCAGTGTGCGGCCCGGGGGGCCTGGTGTCTTTGAGCGGGCCGACGAATCAGGCGGCGCTGGAGCTGGGGAACAACATGCTGGTATATACGACAGAGCCGCTCTCCGCGCCGGTGCATGTCTTCGGTCATCCAGAGGTGGAGATTTACTGTGCCACCTCCTCGGCGAGCGCCGACCTCACGGCAAAGCTGGTGCGGGTTACGCCGCATGGGCGCGCCGAGTTTGTGTGCATCGGTATTGCAAGGTCGAGTTATCTGTTTCAAGGCTCAACGTATGCGCCGGACACAGTTTATTCTTGGCGATTCGTGTTGGAGCCAACTTCCTGCGTGTTTCTTGCAGGCGAGTCTATCCGGCTAGAAATCGCGGGCAGTGCCTTTCCGCTTTACGACCGCAACCCATCAGTAGCCGGAGTGAAGGCGAGCGTCGCCGATGCATGGAACTGGCATCGCTCGACACATTCCGTCCTGCACCAGCCAGGACAGGCCTCACGGCTGCGGCTGCCGATCGTGAAGGTCGCAGCTTGATGGAGAGCCGCGAGGTCCCGCACGTCGAGCTTCGCGGCGTTAGCAAGCATTATGGAGCCGGGCGGCCGATTCTCGAAGGCATCGATCTGACCGTGCGCAAAGGGGAGTTTGTCAGCATCATCGGGCCGTCGGGTTGCGGCAAATCCACGATTCTCAAGCTAGTAGCGGGGCTGACACAGACGAGTTCCGGAACGCTGCTGGTCGACGGCATGACGCCGGCAAACGCGCGAGAGACTGTCTCTTTCATCTTTCAAGATGCCACGCTGCTGCCCTGGCGGACGGTGGAGAAGAATGTTGAGTTGGCGCTGGAACTGGACCGCACGCCGCGCGATACTCGTCAGGAGAAGATCGCCGAATTGCTCAAGCTCGTCGGGCTAACGCAGATGGCGCGCTCTTATCCGCGGCAGCTCTCGGGCGGCATGAGGATGCGAGTGTCGATTGCCCGTGCGCTGGCCAGCAAACCGAGAATCCTGCTGATGGATGAGCCATTTGCGGCGCTCGATGAGATGAGCCGCGACCGGCTCAACGAAGAGTTGCTTCGGCTCCGTGAGGAGCAGAAGTGGACGGTGCTGTTTGTCACGCATTCAGTGGCAGAAGCGGCCTATCTTTCAGACCGTATCCTTGTGCTGGCGCCGTATCCGGGACGCGTGGCCCACGAAATCGAAGTCGATCTTCCGTCCCGCGACGCGGAAGTGCGATCGAGCGCGGCGATGGATGAGTGCATCGCCATCGTCTCAAAGGCGCTGCGCGGAGCGCACACGCTATGAAGAAACATGCTGTGACCGCGCTGAATGCCTTGTTCGTGGTGGCGTCATTGCTGTTGCTGTGGCAATTGGTCGTGTGGGCGTTCGCGATACCGAAGTACATGTTGCCGACGCCGTGGGCGGTTGCACAGACCGTGGCCACCCGCTACGACTCCTTGTTTACTTCTCTGTGGATCACGGGTGAGGCGGCGGCCGGCGGACTGCTGGCGAGCATCGCGGTCGGGGTGGCGATCGCCCTGGTCTTCGCGCAGTCGCGTTGGATCCGGAGGATGTTTTATCCGTACACCATCCTGCTGCAAACGGTGCCGATCCTGGCGATAGCGCCGCTGATCCTGATGTGGATGGGGCCAGGCATCGTCTCGGTGATGTGCGTGGCGTTCATTATCTGCCTGGCGCCGATCATCGCAAATACCACGCAGGGGCTGATCAGCGTTGACCAGAACCTCATCCACCTCTTCCTGATGCACAACGCAACCCCGGCACAGGTGATGTGGAAGCTGCGATTACCGAATTCCGTGCCATCGATGTTCACTGGCATCCGCATCGCCAGCGGCATTTCGGTCATTGGCGCGATTACCGGTGAGCTTTTTGCCGGGTCGAGCCGCGTCGGCGTCGGCGGGTTAGGTTACTCGATTCTCTATGCGAGTTCGCAGCTCGAAACCGATTACTTGTTTGCTCTGGTCTTTGCGGCGACGCTGCTTGGTTTTGCGTTCTTCTTTATCATGATGTTTCTGGAGTGGTATTTTCTTCACAACTGGCACGAGTCGGCGCGGACGCCAGAGAATGAATAATAGAGGATGTGTAATCGATGCTGCGACTTGAATCAGAGAACGGCTGGTGGCTCACGACTCATCCCGATCATGCGAAGCTCGCGGCGGCTTTTGCGCAGCATTGGGGCAACAATCTCTTTGCGCGCCCCGAGCCGCGTGGGCACGTGCTGCACGCTATCGCCGTTCACGACGATGGCTGGATAGCGCGCGATGCGACTCCGCAGATTACGGGGCAGGGCAAGCCGAGCGCGTTTTCGTCAGAGCTGGTGGGGAAGTATTCGGCGTTTGAGGAGATCGATCTGGCGGACTACCTGGCGGTGCGTGAGCGGGCGGTGCAGCTGGTAGCGGCGAGCGATCCCTATGCGGCGCTGCTGGTTTCGATGCACACCTATAACCTGCTAAGTGAGCGAGCCGACCGCTCGACAATTGCGCGGGAGCAATTGCCGCTGCTCGACGAGTTTCTGGCGGGGCAGCGATTGCTGCAGGAGCGGCTATATGCGGAAGTTCAAAGAGACGAAGGACTGAGCGCAAAGGAGAAGCATTGGGACCGGCTCGACGATCATTTCCGACTGTTACAAGCTTGCGACAGTCTTTCGCTGCTGGCCTGTGTGGATTATCAAAAGCCGGCGACGCTGCTGCGCCCATTACGCCTCGCTGATGATTGCCATGAGCCGGTTGCCGTACAGCCTGAGGGAGGGCGGACATTCAGGCTGCATCCTTATCCACTCGACATCTCGCCGCTGACGGTGGAGTTTCAGGCGCGACAGGTCGAGGGCAAGGTGTTTGAGAGTGCGGCAGAGTTGCAGGAGAGATACGCGGCCGCAGAGGTGACCATGCTTGCGGTGACGATCACGGCGTAGCTTGCCGTCGTAGTTTCTCGCAAAGAAAAGAGCGGGCAGCGATTGGCTGACCGCTCTTCATACTTTAGGGCAAGGTTAGAAAGTCAGACGAAGCGACATTTGAATCTGGCGGGGTGCGCCGATAGCGTGGGTGGTGATGCCCAAGCCGCCGGGGCAGTTATAGAAGCTGGTGTTGGTCTGATTTCCGTGGATGTCGCATCCGGTGGGGAGAGCGGGCAGCAGACCCCCTTCGGTCGTAGGGAACTGGTTGTAGTACTGGTTTTGGGAGACGTTGTCTTTGGGGATATCGAAGCTGGTGGTGTTAGTGATGTTAAAGACGTCGAAGGTGTAGCGGAGAGAAAAGCGCTCGGTGATCTGTGTGTTCTTGACGAGCGACATGTCGGCGCGCTTCTGATAAGGCTGGCGGAAGATGTTGCGCTGGCCGGTGGTGAAGTTCGTTTCGTACAAATCGGGAACGCTGCCGTTGGATCCATCCGGGATGGCGCCGTTAAGATCGCCGGGGTGGAGTAGCGGGATGGTGAAGCAGTTGGCCTTGAGAGCGGGCATTCCGCCACCATTGGTAAAAGCGCCGGAAGCCCCGGTCTTGGCGGTCTTGGCGGTGCAGCCGTTACCGAGCGGGACGATCGGGTTAGTGATGCCGTTGTAGGTGCTGTAGAAAATGCTGCCGACCGAGCCGGTGTAATCGATGATGCTATAGGGCTGTCCGCTCTGTATGACAGTCAGATTCTGCAGCGACCAGCCGTTGGCTAGCTTGCCCTCAATGGTGGAAGTGGAGAACGGAGTTGGGATGTTGTATACGAAGCTGAAGTTGATGGCGTGGGTGCGGTCAAAGTCGGAGGACCCGTAGGCTTCCTGTAGATTGAGCGGGTTGTTGCCGTTGTAGAAGAGGCCCATCGCGCTTTGTTCGTCGGTGGCGTGGGAGTAAGTGTAGGAAAAGCCGAACTGAAGACCGTGGCTGAGGCGCTTTTCCACATGGACTTGCAAGGCGTTGTATGCGGCGATGCCGGCTGCTTTATAGTCGATCGATTCTGACGCGTATCCGAGATAGGGAACGCGAAGATCGACGTTGCCGCCTTCTGGGGATTGCAGATAGTTCGTGCCGTCGGGGAGGGCTTGAGGGTCGTAGCAGATGTAGTCAGGGGGCTGGCAATTGGTGGTATCGACGATGGTATAGCCGTAAGTGTAGTTCTGGTTATATTGCGGGGATCCTGGAAGCGGCACGCTAGGGCTGCTCGGCGAGGCGACCCGGGGCTGGTTGAAAGGAACCGGGATGATCTGATGGCGGCTGACGGTGCCGACATAGCCGATATCGATGGCAACGTCGTTGCGCGGCTGCCACTGTATATCGAGGGTGTAGTTGATTGAGTAGGGAAGCTTATTCTTGCGGTCGTAGATGCCTTCAGAGAAGGGCTGAACGTTCGGATTGGTCGCCAGGCTATTGATGCTAGGCAGATATTGATTAATGTCCGAGGCTTTCCCGGTCGGCGGAGGGCCGAGCGTGGTGCCCCAGGGATTGTTCAGATTGGCGACGGCTGGGTCGCAGGTTGACGGATAGCCCGACCCGGGACAGACCTGCGAGCTCACGAAGGGCGGAGCCTGATTGACGCCGAAGGGGCCGCCGGTCACGGTGCCGATGGCGTAGCCAGGCGAGAAGTAGGAGAAGAGTTCGCCACGATCGAAGTACATACCGGTGCCGCCGCGGACGACGACTTTGGAATTGAACATCTCAGGTTCGAAGGCGAAGCCGAGACGAGGCGCGATACCCCACTGGCGGCCAGTCAGGGTAGTCTTGCTCACGCCGGGCGTCGCTTCGACATTGTTCCCGGCGATCAGGAAGCCGTTGTTTACGGGCGCGGAGTCGGCGGTGTCCGGCCCCACATATAGCTCCGGGGCAAAGTTATAGAGGCGGCCATATTTTTCGCTGAGTCCACCATTCCAGTCGTAGCGTAGACCGGCGGTCAGGCTTAGGTTGGAACGGATCTGGTACTTGTCCTGCACATACATCCCAACCTGGTTGGAGCGGTAGTAGCGGTCGGCGTCGCCCTGCAGGAAGGTGGTGGTGAAGAAGGAGTAGTCGGGCGTCACAATGCCCTGAGCGAATGTGCCAAAGCTGGGTGTCGAGACGGTCCCGCTGCCGGTGCGCTTGTCGCGGACATTCAACTGTGTGTACGCATAGCTGCCGCCAAACTGCACGGTGTGCTTACCCAGCGACCAGACGGCGTTGCCCGAGGGCATCCAGCGATTTTGAAACATGCCGGTTAGGCTGCTTTGCGCGTTGGCGTTTCCGCCAAGATTGAGCGACGGAGGAGAGTTGCCCGATGGATTGGATGAGCCTAGCGTATCGACGATGCTGACGCCGGGAAAGTAGGTCGAGCCAAATTCGTTGATGCCGGCCTGCTGGGGCGAGATGATCTGGGTGTTATCGCTCCAGAGTTTTTCACGGATGAAACCAAAGGTCTCCTGAGTGCTGAGGTTGGGTTTGATGAGGTAGGTGTTGTTGATCGACGCGACTTGACTGCCGGCATCGAGGTGTTGGGTGAACCCAGGGATGTTCGAGAAGGCATAAGGGGCGGTCGTTGGATTGTGCTGATAGTAGTACTTGAGAGCCAGGGTGTCTTTCTGGCTGGCGTTCCAGTCGACGTTGGCGATCGCCTGGTCTGCGATCAGGTACGCGGTGCCGGGAATAAAGGCATTGTCCGAAGTGGCGTAGCTTGGCGTGGTCCCGTTCGCGGACGGAATGAGGTAGGCGCTGCCGGTGGCCGCCTGCTCTCCCGGTAGCGCAGGGGCATTGAGCAAGTAGTACGCCACGGAGTTCACATCCCCGGCCTTCATCGGCGTCTGTCCGCTGGGGCCGAGAAATTCGTCATTGGCTACATTCGCGATGCCCTGAGTAGAACGGCCGTACTGACCGGTGTCGGCGAGCAACGTGGGCACGCTGAAGCGTGAGGAGCCGATCTCCTGGTCGGAGTCATGCAGGTGCTGGTAGGCGAGGTAGGCGAAGAGCTTGTCTTTAATGATGGGGCCGCCGAAGGTGCCCCCGGCAGTGTAGCGATGAAGCTGCGGGACCTTGTCGTTATTGGGGATGCTAGGATCCTGGTTATAGAAAAAGGGCGCGGCGTTGATCCAGTTGGTACCGCGATGGATGTAAGCGCTACCGTGATACTGGTTGGTCCCGGAGGCGGTGCTCATGTCGATGTGGGCGCCGTTGGTCGATCCCTGCTGGGCATCGTACATCGAGGTATTGACGCGCACCTCGGAGAGGGTTTCCGGAGCGGGGCTTGGGATCGCGTTGCCGATGGAGAGGTAAATCGACGAGCTGCTCTGAATCACACCGCCGGCGCCGTTGTTGCCGTTGCCGGTGCTGTTGATAATGCGGGCGGAGGCTACCTGACTAGTACTCTTGCCGTTGAAGAGGTTGCTGGCGTCGACGCCGTTCACGAGCAAGGTGTTGCTGGTGTCGCGCTGGCCATTGGCCCAGATGGGCGGGTTGCCGAGGCCGCTGTTGACGCCGGTCCCCCCGCTTAGTTCGGCGTTGACGCCGGCCGAGAGTGTAGCGAGTGCGAGCGGGCTTCCATTCGCGAGAGGGACCGCCTCTATCTGTGCTTTATCGAGAACATAGCCGTTGGTCGTGTCGGTCGCATTCATGAGCGGAGTTGCGTCCACCTCGACCGATGTGTTCACTGAGCCGACTTTCAAATTCGCATTGAGGGTCGCGGTGCGGTCGGCCTGGACGGCGATGTTGGGGAACTTCTGGCTGTCGAAGCCATCGTGTGTGACGGTCACGGTGTAGGTGCCGATGGGGAGATTTACGAAGGCATACGAGCCTTCAGCATTCGACTTTGCCGTACGAGTGAGTTGGGTGGAATCCTGGACCACGGTGACGCTGGCGTCGGGCACAGTTCCGCCAGAGGCGTCGGTTACGGTGCCGTCGATGCCGCCAAGAGTCTGCTGAGCAAGAATTGGGGAAAAACAGGCAATGCCGAAAACCAACACTGCAACTACCTGGAGATATACAGTCTTTGATTTTGAAAACATGAATCCGGGGCCTCCGTTGCGTGAGAGAAGCTGGGGACACTGTTCGGTCAGTTGCCTGGCCGTCATAAAAAAAGGCACTTCAGTGAAGCGGCGAGAAACGCTTTTGCAGGTTTCGTGGCCTCGATATCGGCCAAATCTCTGGGATTGGGTTGAGCATAACGTAAGTTCTGTCAACGCCATAGGAATTTCTTTACGCGCCATTCATCGAGCGGGAGCGATCGGGTAAGCGTCCCGAAATCAATGGGCCATGTGCCAAATAAATTATTTTTATGCAGCAATCTAAAGGGAGCGAGTCTGCACTCGGCGAGCGGCGACCGTCATTCGGCGAGGAATGAAACGTGCGCAGCGACGACACGCCAGCCCTCCACAAGACGAACCCAGGTCTGGCTCTGGCGGCCGCGGAGGACCTGATCGCCTTTGCGACGCTCGAACTCGAGGTGCACGCAGCCGAAGTCCTTGCCGAAGGTGCTGATATCGAGGCGGATGATGTGCCGCGCAAGATTGGCGGGCGAGCGGGCAGCGCGAAAGGCCTCGATCTCGTCGATGCCATGCAGATTTTCTGCGGCGCCGAAGCGGACGACGTGAGGCGATGCCCAGAAGAGGCGCTGCATCGTGGGAATGTCGTTAGTGGTGAGCGCGGTCTCGTATTGCGGATAAATGGCTGCGAGTTCGGCGACGGTTTCAGGATCGTTGATGAGCATGGCTAGAAGAGCTTCGCTCCGGGCAGCACGGATTTTGGGATTGCGGCGCTGACCGTGATCATGGGTTCGTTGACGACCTGGCTGAGGCGGAGGTTCATGGCAACGCTGCAGAGCAGATAGGCGTGCATTTCTGACAGTCCGGCGTGCGCAGCAAGCAGATCGATCATGCGACCGGTGGCGGCGCGGGCGGCGGAGAGGGCGTCGGTGGCGGATTCGACGACGATCCACGACGGCGGAGAAGTTTCCGGTGCAATGGTCTCTAGCAATGGTCCCAGGATCGCGCGGTGCTTGTGGAGATGGAAGCGAAGGGTAGCGTCGGCAGGGCATTCGATGCCGTTGATGCAGACTTCGCCATCGCCCTGTGCGGCATGGGCATCGCCGGCAGAGAAGAGCGCACCATCGTTGAGGACGGGAAGATAGAGGGTAGCGCCCGCGCTGAGCTGGCGGACATCGATATTACCGCCAAAGATGCCGGGAGGGCGGGTGCGGAATTCGCCGGGTTCGCCGGGAGCGACGCCCATGACGCCGCAGAAGGGACGGAGCGGAACGATTGCCGGCTGAAGCGAGGGGGTGACGTTCGCCATCGAGTTCCCAATGGAAGAGATAGGGTTCGGTGAAGCGCTCTTTGAGAAAGCCGAGGCCGGAGATGACGCTCGACCATCCCCAACCTCTATGGGCGACTTCGAGGACCTCGATGGCAAGGGCGTCGCCGGGTTGCGCGCCGTGGATGGCGATGGGGCCGGTGAGCGAGTGGATCTTGCCGCGGTCGATGGCGAGGAACTCTTCGACGGTCGAGCCGGGGCGGACCTGCGCGCCGCTTGAGTCGACGCATTCCAGATGGACGACGTCGCCGGAGTCAATGATGAGGCGCGGCGGGAGAGCGTTGTTCCAGCGGGAGTGGGTAGGCTCTGCGGAGAGGTGATATTCGGCCATAGGAAGTTTAGAGTGCTACCAGCATTTGCAGTTCGACAAGGGCGTTGACGGGCAGGCCGCTGACGCCGATGGCGGCACGGACGTGGCGGCCGGCGTCGCCAAAGACGGCGACGAGCAGATCGGAGGCGCCGTTGATGACTTTGGGAGAATCGGGGAAGCCGGGCATGGAGTTTACATAGCCGTTTACGCTCACGATTCCGGAAACAAGATCGAGGGAGCCGAGTTCGCGGCGAAGGACGGCGAGCTGAGTGAGGGCGCAGGCGCGAGCTGCGTGATAGCCCTCGTCGATAGAGCGGTTGAGGCCGACGGTGCCTTGAATGACGGCCCCTGCTTCGGCGGAGACGACTCCGGCAAGATACAGCAGGACGCCGACGCGCCGTGCGGAGAGATAGTTGCCGCCGGGCGCGGGAAGCTCGGGAAGAACCAGCCCCAGCTCCAATAGTCTTGCTTCCGCTTCCATTGGGTTGACTTTAGCACGGGCCGAACAGATTTGCGGAGGCGGCAAGGTTTCAGGTTAGGATGGGCCATGAACCGAATTGCGACCGCCATGGTTGCTGTCTGCTTTCTGTTCTTTCTGCCACACGCCAGTTCAGGAGACAATGTCGTGAAACCGACATTGCATCTGGCGCGGCAAGCTGAGACCGACCTGGAGGTTGGCGGAGATCTGGCGGGAGTTCCGTCGGGCGACACGCGGTTCATCGCATACAAGGACCTGCTGGCGCTGCCACAGGTGAGTTACACGGTCTCTGACGACACTAACTTTGCGGGAAAGACGGCGATCAGCGGAGTTGCGCTCGCCGAGCTGGGAAAATTACTGAGCGCCGGTGGTGGTGAAGAGTTGGTAGTAGCTATCTGTTATGACGGCTACCGGGCGAATTATCCTTCTGCGTACCTGGCGGCGCATCGTCCATTATTGGTACTGAAGATCAACGGCAAGACAGAGGCCAACTGGCCGATGTCGGAGTATGGCGGGTCATTAGGGCCGTACCTGATCTCGCATCCTGCGTTTACGCCGTCGTTCAAGGTGCTGTCGCATACCGATGAGGCGCAGATTCCTTTTGGGGTGACGCGGATCGAGTTTCGCCCCGAACAGACGGTGCTGGGTTTGATCGCGCCGCGCGCGCGCTATACGTCGGATTCGCCGGTGATGCAGGGCTACCGGATCGCGCAGCAGAATTGCTTCCGCTGCCACAACATGGGCGCGGAGGGCGGACAGATGGCAGGACGGAGCTGGCAGGTGCTGGGAATGTGGGCGGCGACGGAGCCCAAGTATTTTGCGCGCTATGTGAAGAACCCGAAGTCCATCGACTCGAAGAACAGGATGCCGGGATTTCCCAACTACGACGCGGCGACGATCGAGGCGCTGCGGCAGTACTTTGCGACGTTCGCGGCGACGGGGAAGACGGGAGGAAGCCGATGACGATACGCATCGCGAAGACGGCGCTGCTGTTTGCGGTTGCGCTCTTCTACACGCTGGTGGTCTTCAATAACATCACTGACTACAACTCCAACTATCTTTTCGTGTCGCATGTGCTGGCGATGGATACTACGTTTCCTGGGAATCTAGCCATGTGGCGGGCGGTGCATTCCGTTTTTATCTACAAGGCTTTTTATGCCTCGATCATCTGCTGGGAGGCGGTGACGGGTGCGCTCCTTTGGATCGGCGGCGGGATGCTGGTGAGGAAGCTGCGCGCGCCGGCGATCGAGTTCAACCTGGCGAAGCGGGTGGGGGTCGCGGCGTTCACGCTGAGCCTGCTGATGTGGTTCATTGCGTTTCTGACGGTCGGTGCGGAGTGGTTTCTGATGTGGCAGTCGAAGAGCTGGAATGGTCAGGAGGCGGCCTTCCGGATGTTCACCGTGGTGGGGATTCTGCTTATTTTTCTGGTCATGCCGGATGTTGAAGAGCAGGGGTGAGGTTTCGCGGCATTGGGGTACCCCCACCCTCTTTAACCCTCGCAGAATGTGGCGTTTCCAACGTTTGTCCGCAAACTATTCATACTACAGAGGTTGCGGCTAAGTGATTCAGGCTATTGGGTTTATGAGCGGAGAAATGCGCCGGCCTTTGATTTTTCTGATCCCTATATTCAGAATACCAAGTTGACCTCATTCACTATGCCAACTTTTGAAATTTTTTATCACATTTAGAATGTGCGAGTTAGCTGAAATAGGCTGAGTTTGGGGGCTTGACAAGCATTTCTATCCGCTGCGGTCACGAGCTTGAAGTTCTTTTCGACGGAGTTCCCTAAGACCGTCTTACGAGGTTTGGAGCGTCAGGTGTACGAGACGCTGACTATTCGTCCAGGTGGCATCGCGCCGTCGGTAGTTGAGCCGCGATGAATCAACTATCTATCGTCTGAAATTGGCAAGAGCGCGGAGGTGCCGTGCAACAAGATTGCGTGAAGAGCCTTTGAGGACATGGCTCGACTATTCTGCAGCTCGATTTGAGCTTGGGTTGCCGAGATGGAAGGTACTCTTGATTTGGTTCCAGAAGCCGGGCTGGCGGTAGCCGGTCAGCATCCAGAGATCGTCTCTGTATTTAGCGGTGCTGTAGACGAAGCTTTTGCCATCGGGGGCGAGGCTGAAGCGAATGCCGGGGTAGAGGTTTGAGAATGGGATGAAGTCTTTACCCAGCTCTTTGATGTCTTTCCGCTTCAGGGTGACAGGGTCGAGCGAGAAGAGTGTGGCGCGGTCTCCAGTAGCCGTAGTGACGCCGGTTTCGATGCCGTAGAGCTGCTTTCCGTCTTTCGAAAATGCGAGGTACGCGGACTCAATTTTGCCGAGAGGCTTGGTGCTCTTGCCATCGGGAGAGACCAGATTCCAGCCGCTCTTATCGCGAAAGGTAATCCAGTCGCCGGTGGGAGACCAGTCGGAAAGATATGTGCCTACATTCTCTTTCAACAACACCGGCGTTGCGCCGCCGCTGGCTCTTGCGGTCATGAGCGATGTCTTCCCTGCCTCAGTCTTCAAGTAGACGAAATAGCTGCTTTCCGGCGACCAGGAGCCACCGTACTCTGAGCTTGGTTCGACGTCGGTGAGGCGGACGGGGGATCCGCCGGATAAAGATGATATCCATAAGCGGCCAAGCCCAGCCTTGTCGATCCTTGCGTAGATGAGTCGATCCCCATTGGGAGAGAGCGACGGATCCATGAACCATTTGTTGGTTCCAGGGGGGAAGTCCGCTGCCGTGACGACAGGGCGCTCCGATCCCTCCGGCGATCGCACCCATATTTCGAATGGGCCGCTTCGATTTGTGACCCAGACCAATTTCGGTTGTTTTGCCGACCAGGCGGGCATGCTCTCAAAACGACCAGTGCTGATCAGCGTCCTGGCGGATCCGTCTTCGAGAGAAAGGGAGGTCAGATTAAGTTGACTGTTCGATTGGTGGTACAGCAGACTACCGCCGTCAGGGGAAATCGCTGGGCCTGCCTCGTACGCATTGCCAGTGGTCAAAGGCGTGAAGCTGTCAGACTCAATGTCGGCGATCCATAGGTGTGTCGGAGAGTTAAGGTCTGAGCTCAGCGATACTACGATGTGCCGGTTGTCGGGCATCCAGGAGAAATCGGGGGTTCCATTAAGAGTTGGAAGCTTCTTGAGGATTTGTTTTGGCGTGCCTGTTCCGGCAGGGTAGGGCAGGAGCCAAGCCTCGTCTTTGTTGTTTTCCCCGGTCAGAAAGAGCAGGATCTTCTCTCGGTCCGGCGAAAAACGAAGCGTTGGTCTGTTGTAAATGTCCTTACTGGCGAACGGGGCCGGAGTGTAAGGACGCGGAGGCGAGCCGAAAGGGTCGGAAACGGAGACGCTTGTTAGATCTCCCGGTTTGCTGGGGAACTCAAGAGTGGCAAAGGATTTACCATCTGGCGACAAGTTACAGGTGGCGGGACAATCAACATCCATGATGAACTCGGGATCTCCGCCGACCATGGCTATCGAAAAGAGCTTCGAATGCGAACCCTCTAGGTTGGTGTCCTCCAAGAGAACGAGATGATTTTTATCGGTCGACCATCCCCACGGCCATACGTTGCTCTTCTCGTGAGTCAACTGTACGGGCACGGGAGAGTTTAAATAGCGGAGAAAGACCTGAGATATTCCATCAACTTTGCTCGAGTAGGCAATGGCCTTTCCATCTGGCGACCACCTGGGATTGCTGGCGTCGCTGGCAAATGGCATGTAGCGATACTTGCCGATGTCCTGGCCGATAGGTCTAAGGACAAATCCCAGCAGCCCGGCGAGAATAGCGCATGTGGCGCAGATAGCCGGGATTTTCCAGCGACGCGATTTGATCTGCGCAGCGGCGACTGGCGCGAGGGCGCCGCTCGTATAGGCCTCGGAAAAATGGTCGCGAAGGTTCTTGAGTTCGCGGTAGAGATCGCGGGTTGACTCATAGCGCTGCTCGGGTTCTTTGGCGAGGCAGCGGTCGATGATCCACTTGAGCGGGGCGGGAATCTTTTCTTCGATGAACGAGGGCTCGTCGCGGACGATCGCGGCCATAACCTCGACGCTGCTTCCTCGGGCGAAGGCCTGCTTGCCTGAGGCCATCTCGTGGAGGATGAGTCCGAAAGAAAACTGGTCGGAGCGGTGGTCGACCTCTTTGCCAAGCGCCTGCTCGGGGCTCATGTAGCTGGCGGTGCCGAGGATGGTTCCGGCGTTGGTGAAGTTTGGATTGCTATCGGGAGCGGAGGTTTCGTCGGAGCTGGTTACGCGTGATCTGCCGAGCGAGGCCGAAGTCGAGGATCTTTACGCGGCCGTCTTTGGCGAGCATGATGTTTTCGGGCTTGAGGTCGCGGTGGACGATTCCGGCGGTGTGGGCGGCGGCGAGGCCGTCGGCGATCTGGGCAGCGATCTCGATGAGCCGGCGGACTGGAACGGGCTTGCCTTTTAGCAGCGAACGGAGGGATTCGCCTTCGAGGAGTTCGCTGACGATGTATTGCTGGCCCTCTTCGACGCCGAAGTCGTAGACGGCGATGATGTTGGGATGGTTGAGGGCGGCGACGGCGCGGGCTTCGCGCTCGAAGCGGCTGCGCAGGTCGGCGGATGCGGCGGACGAGCCCGATGCTGAGTTCTGGCGCAGGACCTTGATGGCGACGTCGCGATTGAGGCGGGAATCGCGAGCGCGGTAGACCTCGCCCATGCCGCCGACGCCGAGCGTGGCCTTGATCTCGTAGGGGCCGAGTTTGGAGTTGGGAGGCAGGGGCATATGTTGAAGCGTGCACAACGAAAAAGGAGACAATCCGGAAGTTCAATAAGTGAAAGTCCCTGTCGCGTTTACGAGTGGCCAGTGTTTGTTGGAGCGAGCATAGTAGATGGGAATTGCCCTTGCAAGCCAATATTGGTCGGTTTGAACAGCCAGCCGGACGGAATAAGGTTTAGGTTCACTCGACGAGCCAAGGCCCTCTCTGAGGATTCAATTCGAATGCCGTCCGCAAGTTGCCGTAAAACCGGCTACTCGGCAATGCCTGAAAAGTCAAGAATGTAACAATCGAAGGTCAGTGTTAGGGCCTCGCCCAAGACTCTTAAGGACCAGAAGAGCCAGGCTGCCTTGCAAATTGTCATTCCGGGTCTTCATCGACAGCACTACTTCTATAGAAGTCTAGGGGAATAGTGCTTCACTTGGGTGTTGAAGCCAAGTCTGTTCACCCGTCAATGCCATGAGCTGCGATGATAAAACCATCATGCCATTGGTTTATTTACGTCAACTGACAGGGCGCGAGCGCACCCACTCTGGCGACCGTCAGCTCGCCAGTTGCCTGGCATTCGTGGCCGGCGCTGCCAACGCCGGAGGGTTTCTGGCGGTAAGACAGTACACCTCCCACATGTCCGGTATCGTATCGTCGATGGCTGACAACGTTGCTCTCGGAAGCTTTCAGGTGGCTGCGGCGGGTTTCGGTGCGGTCCTCGCGTTTTTGCTGGGAGCGGCTTGCACGGGATTGTTAGTCCGATGGGCAGACGCGCGCCAACTGGAAAGTGCATATGCACTTCCACTGCTGATCGAGGCGATTTTGCTGGTGTTCTTCGGGCTGACCGGAAAGGCATTTGAAGGTCGGTCCGTACTTGGGACCGTCGCTTTGCTTTGCTTCACAATGGGATTGCAGAATGCCATTGTGACCAAGATCTCTGGCGCGATTATCCGGACCACGCACCTCACAGGCATGGTCACAGATATTGGAATCAAGCTTGGCAGGATGGCTTTCGCAGTTGCGAAGAGACAACGACCTTCGACCTCGGTCGAAATGGATAAACTCTGGCTTTTGACATCTCTGATTGTTCTGTTCTTCTTCGGCGGAATAGTTGGAGCCTTGGGTTTTAAACATGTGGGTTTTCTGTTCACTCTCCCACTGGCGGGGATACTTTTTCTTCTCGCGTCAATGCCCCTGATCGATGATGTCCGAAATACCTTTAACCGAGGCTCGCAGCCCTCACTTTAGAGTTCAATCTGGCATTGACCGTACGCAGACAGCTAATCTTGTTAGCCCGCGCGTGTCCGTATAACCGGCTACTCGGCAATGCCTGAAAAGTGAGAGTGTAACAATCAAAGGTCAGTGTTTCGGGAACAGGACCGAGCGAGTTCGCGGTAATGCCATGCCAGTAGCGCCTAATCTGCGGTCCATGCGCTGCGGGGAATTATTTTTCCGGACGATGGCCGAGGCCCGTCCTGTTCGGGACGAAATGGGTGCCGCAGTAGCTTATTTGGCGATGAGCATGTCGGTGGGTCCTCCATCCTCTACAGGAAGAATGAGGGTTTGAAACGGTTTGGTCGCTTTCGGGGCATAGACCGTGACTTCGGTTGCGTTGGCTACATAGAGGTTGCCCTTTGAGTCAACCGCCAAGGGGCCGGGTTGATTGAGGCCGTCGGTGATGGTGCGAACGAGCTTAAGCTTCTTGCCGATGGAATATTCAAAGACGGTGTTGATGTCGAAGGCGGAGGCGAAGAGCCGGCCTTCAGCGATGGCGACAAAAGGGGCCACATCGGCGCTGTTGCCCATGCTGACCTGCATTCTTGCCGGGGCTTTGGGCCAATCCCGCTTTCAAGGGATTTCTAACAAAGCCTCGGATTGCCCGTTTACAACAATTGCCTCTCCGTCTCTCAAAGTCTTATATGCCATACCCGCAGATTTCAGATAGCTGACGACCTTATCGATCGTCCCCGACTCCATGTGATCCGACTGAAAGTGGGGAACGGGCGTATAGGGAAGGATGCCCAGACCATCCCATATCACTTCTCTGTGGGAGGCTTGTTCCACCTCCGCTGGATCGTCCACCAGATCAAGTCCCTTAAGACTGGCTGCAAGCACACAGATACCCGCGCTATAGCCTCCATACGCAATGGCATCGTCCTTAAGCATCTTTGTGATGATGCGATCGAACCTGCTGTCGTACATGGCTCGCCGCAATACGAAGGCGTTGCCACCCGCTACCCATACGCTGCCGCAGGTCCGAAGGCGTTGTTCGAGCTGAGCACTCTTATCGACATAGTCCCGCAAATCGACATCCGTCGCCACGAGCCCGGTTTCGGCCAACATCTCCGCCTGCTCAATCACCCGATAAGCATGTGCCTGGTCGCCCCAAAGGTCGCCAGCGTTGAGGATGAGAGCCACACGCTTATTGCGGCCAGCCATGCTCGCAAATAAATCCGGCCGAGGGCCAAGGCGAAATGAAGATAGATAAAGTCTCACCGCGCCAGCATATATTGGAGTTCCTCTAGCGAGATGAGTGCGCCCCGGGTTCACTTGCCGGCTGGATCGCCTCTTTGATCGGTAATCAGCACCACGTCGGAGCTCGATTTGACCCGTGCGACGGCGAGTTGTTTTCCGGAGGGCGACCAGTCAAAGGCGTTGATCGCCTCCGGGGCTGGGCTGAAGAGCATATGAGGAGCAGAGCCGTCCAACGGTTGATACAGCAAAGTAATCCCGCCATTCCGCAGGGCGTCGCTTACGAGGGCGCGGCCGTCCGGTGAAAACATTGTAAAGTTGGCGAGGGTCTGATCGATGAAAAAGGGTGGTTGCAGCTGTCCCGTGGCCAGGTCTGCGACAATGGCGCAAAATTTTTGTTCGCGAAGCGCGAAAAGTGCGGCCCGTGTTCCATCGCGCGATACCTCCGCGTCGGCGTAATTTACCGGTCGCACCAGCTGGGCAGGCGTCCCTCCGGCGATCGGGATGCTCCATAGCGAAACGTTGACATCGCTTCCAAGATTGAAATAGGCTTTCCGGCTGTCGGGGGAACAACTCGGGCTTCGCGCGAATCCGCTGGTCGTGAGTTGAGTGATCTCTCCTCCGTCGGCATTCATGCGGAAGAGACGCGGCTCACTGGCGCTTTTCGGGAAAGCTGTAAACAAAATGTGGCCGTCGGGGCAGGAGGCAATGAAGTCTCCGGGAGCGATGTCGCCGGTATCAAAGTTGTGCATGCTCCCCGTGGCTCGATCGATCGTTCCGATACTCAAACCTCCCGCAGCATAGAGGAGCCGGTCTTCGGTGGCCCAGGCGATAGTGCTCAGCGTGATCCGCAACGGCAAGGTAGAGACTGGATCGCCGCCATCCGGTCCATACCAAGCGATACTGGAATCGGCATTGGTCAGCACCGTGGCCAGCGTACGTCCGTTCGCAGAGAGCGCCAGCTGGCTGTACGAACTCACATCGTTAGTCACCGAATGAAACTCCCCGGACGGTACCCTCACGACGCCGATCTGTGCGCGGTCAGCGCGTTGCCTGTAATAGAGTGCCAGCAGATGGCGGCTGTCGGGCATCCACGCGAGCGTCGTGGAAGCGAGAGTGGGGTTCACCCAGAAGACTCCCGTCGGCGGCGTCACCGTCGTGACCCTCTTCGACGAGAGTTCCATCACCTTCAATCCGATCCTGGTCGTTCCCGCCTCCATTTGAAGCCACGCGATCCGGCTTCCGTCCGGCGACCAGACGGGCGCCAGGGTCTTTCCATCTGTCGTATAGAGGACTCGATCTTTGCTGCCGTCTTTTTCGGCGACATGGATCTCGGAGAGGTAGCCATTCTGGTCAGGCAACCATCTGAGGTAAGTCAACCTGTTGCCATCGGGGGCAAAACTTACCGGGCTATCGATGTTCACGATCAGTTGTCTCGGCGTCCCCCCAAAGACAGACATCACGTAAAGATTACTTGCCGTGTCGCTCACCGGACTGAGACGGGTGAAGTACAGATAGTTGCCATCGGGCGAGAAGGTGAGTCCAAGGTAAAAGCTTGAAAATGCCGCCAGAATCTGGGTGTCCGTGTTGGTCGCGGTGTTTCTCACCCAAAGAGTGCGCTGCCCCTTGTCGTTTTTTACTTCGGCCAAAAAGCGCCCGTCGGCTGAGAGTGCGATGAGTTCGATGGTGCCGATATGAGTGATCTGATCGACCGAGATCGAGGCGAAGGGCCGAGGGCGCGGCCAGAAGCGCCAAGCTGCAAAGGCCGCTGCCAGAATAACCACGACAGCGATGGCGATTGCCGTTCTACGGGGCTTGCTCGATTTAGTGCGGAATCCGGACGAACTTGCGATCTGTGAGGACGAGAGCCCGGAGGCATGGACGCTGCCGGAGATGTTTTTGCGCTGCAGGCGCTTGAGATCGGCGCGGAGCTCGGCGGCCGACTGGCAGCGCAGATCGCGGTCTTTCTCGAGCAGCTTATTGAGGTCGTTCTCGAACTCGACCGGGAGTTGCGAGTTGAGGGAGATTGGCGCAACAGGAGCGTGATTGAGGATCTTGTCGAAGACGACTGCCGTTGCGTTTCCGCTAAATGGATGCTGCCCGGTGGCCATCTCATAGAGCACGACGCCCAGCGAGAAGAGGTCACTGCGGGCGTCGAGCGTCTCGCCGCGTGCCTGCTCCGGGCGACATGTAGGCGACGGTGCCGGCGGTCGAGCCCGAGCTGGTAAGCGGGTTAACGGCGGTGGAGGCATCGGCAGCAGCGACGCCGTCGTGCAGCGCTTCCACTTTGGCGAGGCCGAAGTCGAGCAGCTTGGCCTGGCCTGAATTGGTGATGAAGATATTCGCCGGCTTGATATCGCGATGCAGGACGCCTTTGTGGTGAGCGGCGTCGAGTGCGTCGGCGAGTTGCACGCCCATCTCGAGGAGCTTCGGGTAGGGCATGGCGTGGCCACGGTAGAGCTTCTCCAGACTGTTGCCCTCGAGCAGCTCCATGACGATGAAGGGCGGGCCTGCGGTCTCGTTCAGCTCATGGATGGTGCAGATGCCGGGGTGGTTGAGCGAGGAAGCCGCGCGGGCCTCGCGCCAGAAACGCTCCAGCGCGAATTCGTCTTGTCGGGTCGATTCGTTGAGAAGCTTGAGGGCGACATGGCGGCCAAGCTTCTGGTCGACGGCCTCGTAGACGACGCCCATGCCGCCCTGACCGAGCCGGCGGACGAGCTTATAGTGCCCGAGAAGCGTGCCGGAGGCCAGTTCAGTCACCCCAACATCTTGCATTTAATGGGCGATGAGGGGCAAGGGATTCTTTTCTTCGCCGCAACAAAGGAACTGTCCGATTCCGAGCCAGAAGATGGCCGAGTGATCGGGCGAGGAGGCTGATGGGCTGGTGCGGCCGCCCACCATTTAGAAGGCGGCGCCGGCGGAGTTGGGCTGGTTGCTGAGAATTTCTTTTCCGCCACTGACGGCGACAATGTAGCTCTGGCCGGGGACGGGCAGGGGATGGTCGCTGCTCGTCCAAAGATAGACACGATTGGGCTGGCTCCAGACACTATCGACGGCGACCATGCCCGGCGTGGGTGCGGGAGCGAGCTGGGAAGAGCTGGGCATCGCGAGAAGGACGGGGCGATCCAGATAAAAGGCGAATGAAGAGGCGCTCGAATAGGCGCCGTCGATGACGACCACGTCCTCGGGGCTGAGCTCGGAGCGGATAGCGTCGGCGAGAATCTGCGACGAGCGGTAAGGCGAGGCGATGAGCGTTCCGGCCTGAATGGCGATGGCGATGCCGGCCAGCATTCCGGCGATAAAACAGTTCGCAAGGCGATGCCGGTTGCGGAGACGGAATATCAGGTTTCCGGTGACTCCGGCGATGACCGCGGCGGCGAAGATGAGCAGCGGAATTCTGGTCCACCCGGCGGTGATAACGACGGAGGACTTAAGGAATCGAGAGGACAGCGGGCCGAAGATCACGAAGAGAATCGCAATTGCGCTTACTGCCAGACCGACAGCGAAGATGTACTTCGCGATGCGCCGGCCGAGGGGGCGGACGGAAAAAGGCTCGTTACGGGCAAGCCATTCGCCGAGGAGCAGGCCGAGCGGCGGCAGCGGGCTGATCCAGAGCAACGGATTGTGCGGGGCTTCAAGGATGCCGGCGAAGAAGAGGGTACTGATGGCCCAGACCATCAGGGGCCACTGGTTGAGTCGGGCAGGGTTGCGACGACGGCGAGCGTCCCAGCAGGCCACGGCAAAGGCCAGCGGCAACACCATCGCCGGCCAGCTGGCGGTGAGCAGCATGAGAACGCAGGCTAGAGCGGTAATCGCGATGGCGAAACCGCCCTGGAGCCGCTTGACGATGAGCAGATACCACAGCGCGAAGACGATGAGGGTCGTCTCCAACGCGAAAAAGGGTAGAGGCGAAAGATCGCGGGTGGCGAGAAATGTCCCCGGCCAGGTGAGGACGAGAAGCGCGGCGTAGAGCGCGGCGGAGTTCCAACCAAATAATCTGCGGGCGAAGAAGAAGACGACGACTGCGAGCGCCAGGAGACTGAGCGCGATGGGCAGCCGGGCTGACCAGTCAGCAACCCCGAAGAGCTTGAAGCTGACGGCGATGGCCGTCTCGAGGACTCGGGAGGGGGTCTCGAGCGGCAGCCCATTGAGGAGAGACGTCCAGTTCCTGCTGGCGACAATCTCGCGCGCGATGTCGGCGTGCAGCGTTCCGGGGCCGTCGGGCAACAGGGGGCGGCGCAAAGGAGGCAGGGGAGGAGAGGGGAGGAGAGAAAGAGAGGGCGAGAGGGGAGGAACGATATAGCCGCCGTAGAGCAAGAGCCACAGGCCGAGGATGGGCAGCAGAAATTTCCAGGCCGAATTGATTGTGATCTTTGGGATAGCGGCTCTCCGCGATTCTTCAACTCGGCGATTATAGTAGTGGCGGAGACTGCTTAGCCGCGATTGGGCCCAATGCCGATGATCCGCCTGCTCGACAATCATGATTTCGAGCCGATTTGGGAGATCATCAACGATGGCTCACAAGCCTACAAAGGGGTCATTCCGGCCGACCGTTGGGCTGAGCCGTATATGTCGCGGGAGAAGCTGAGGCGCGAGATCGCCGATGGAGTGGTCTTCTGGGGCAGCGAGCGGGAGGGTGAGCTAGCGGGGGTGATGGGTTTGCAGCAAGTGAGGGACGTGACCCTGATCCGGCACGCGTAT
Organism: uncultured Acidobacteriaceae bacterium; assembly: GCA_963790505.1. Classification (GTDB taxonomy): domain Bacteria; phylum Acidobacteriota; class Terriglobia; order Terriglobales; family Acidobacteriaceae; genus Acidisarcina. The sequence continues at coordinate 90,015 of CAWBOT010000002.1, forward strand.
GTGAGATCGGGAAACCAGCGGAGCGGTGTGGGCGCGAGCCTGCTGGCCCACTTGCTCGAACGGGTTAGTAGTCCGGTTTTGGTGGGAACGTGGGCGGACGCAGAGTGGGCTATCCGTTTTTACGAGAAGCGCGGATTTCGAATGGTGACACCCGAAGAGAAAGAGATACTGCTCAGAAGATACTGGTCGATACCGGAGCGCCAGGTCGAGACTTCGGTAGTGCTTGCGGACGCGAATTGGCGGAGAGGCGAGGAAAGAGTCTGACGCTTCTCACATCGCCAAATAGAATTTAGTGACGGACTCACAGCACTACTGCTTTTTTCAATGACGACAGAAACTGCATCGTTCGCGATTTATCCCACGGCATCGCCTTCGGAAGATACGGCGCCGGGGACTGCGCTGATTTATGACGACTGGTATCCGGCGATACGCAGCGAGGAGCTTCGCGGCAAGACGCTGAAGACGGCGATGCTGCTGGGAATTCCCTTGGTGCTGGGGCGGCGCGAGGACGGCAGGCTGTTTGCGATGCGAGACAGTTGCCCGCACCGCGGAATTCCGCTGTCATGCGGATGGTTCGATGGGGCGCGGGTGACGTGCAAGTATCACGGATGGGCGTTCGAGGCGGTGAGCGGTCAGTGCATGGAGATCCCTTCGCTGACGGCAGCAGATACGCTCGACCCGCACAAGATTTATGCCGGGGCGTATCCCTGCGAGGAGCGCGACGGGCATGCGTGGGTGTTTATTCCCAAGCCGGGCCGGGGGCGAGTGCGCGGAACGGACGATTTACCCGCAGTGCCGGAGACGGAGAAGTTCAGCGCGCGATACCGGAGCGCCCATCTCACTGCGGAGCTGCCGTGCAATGTTGACCACGGCATTATCGGTTTGATGGATCCGGCGCATGGGCCGTTTGTACACCAGGCATGGTGGTGGCGATCGCGGCACAGCATTCACGAAAAGGAAAAGCACTTCGAGCCGATCCCGGAGGGTTTTCGGATGTCGGCGCACGCGCCATCAGGGAACAGCGCTCCGTACAAATTGCTGGGCGTCTACGGCGAGCCGATTACGACCACCATCGACTTTGTTTTGCCGAACCGGCGGTATGAGTCGATCCGCTGCGGAAAGAAGTGGTTCTCGAGCCTGACGACGGTGACGCCGACGAAGTCCAATCAATGCCGGATCGACGTGGTCGCGGCGTGGAACATTTTTTACCGGGTGCCGCTGGTGACGACGATCGCCAAGATTCTTTGGCAACCGCTTTGTGCGCCAGGACCAGGAGACGATGATCCAGCAGGCGGAGGGGCTGAAACATAATCCTTCGCTGATGCTGATCGACGATGCCGATCGTCCGGCGAAGTGGTATTTCGCGCTGAAACAGGCGCGGCTGGCGGCGGCTGAGGGTGGGGCGCAGACTGCGCATCCGATGTCGGGGCCGGTGACTTTGCGCTGGCGGAGTTAGGGGCTTGAACTCGAACTATTAGAGCGGGCTGTCTGACGACATAAGGCCATCCCCCGAAGAGACGGCCCTTTGTGAATGAACCTAACGATCTTGCAGTTCAGGCAGCCGAAACGCTTTCCGGAATCGCTTCGTCGGACTCATGTCGAAAACTCTTCCAGTCTATGAGGGCATACCACTTCTCGAGCTCAGGGTCATAGTGAACCGTGCCTTCGAAGAGCAGATTATCGACGTCCTGTTTTTCTGAACCGTCGATATCATAGAAGCCCAACTGCATATTCTCGGCCAAGGTAATGCCGGCTTCAGCGAGGTCGCTTATTGTGCCGGCGGTCTCCAGGTAATGCCTGCCGCCCTCTCCGTAACCGGGATAGAGATAGATTCTTTTCATAGACTGCGCCTTTGTCTTCGCGGGTCTCTCGCGGGATTGGGGATGACCCGGAGAATGTCCTTCGCCTTTTTAGGCGTGATACCGTGCATTATACAGTGCGCGGGATTATGAGGAGAGGGCGATATCTTCACGTCTCCGCCTGCTGCTCGTACCTCACGAACAGTTGTCGTACTCACCTTATTTTGGGGAAGGGCCTGCGAGAGTTGTTCGATCGTCTTTCCGATTCCGCTGTTGACTGAAACCCCCTGAAGATTTCCGTCCGCATCGATGGTCACCCCGGCTCCTTTGGAGATATTTTCGGGCAGCCCTCCGCGGACAACAAGCGCACTATCTGGCAAGGCTACGACTTTTGAAGAACCGCGAGTGGGCCGCATCTCATGATCCTCCACGGGACGCGTAGCCCCGGGTGTCACAATTGAAATCGAAAATCTCTTGGGGCTGATTTGGAATCATCGTAGTCCAAGTCAGGTGTGCGTGCGAGCGATATGTCGGCTGGCTAACCGGTTGAGATACACTTCAGGCCAGAGTCTTCCAGTCAAGAATTAGGGGTTTCTTCTTTGAAATTGATCGTGCCAGTGCTGTTTGCCGCCGCTGTTTTCGCCAACAATCCACGACTTCAGGCCCAGACCGAACATCCGATCAAGATGGAGAAAATCTGGAGCAGTGGCGGAGCGGCCAGCATGCCGCCGCAGGGGATTCAATGGGTTCCGGATGGAGGACGGGTGACGTATCTGTCGCCCGAGTCTGACCTGATGCAGCTGCTGCCGACGACCGGCGAGACGAGCATGCTGGTGAGCCACAGTAAGCTGAGCGCGCTCGGTTCGTCGCCGACCAACGAAAAGGACAAGGACCACCGCTCGCGGTATGGGATGGCGAATTATCTCTGGGCGCCGGACTCGCAGCACATCCTCTTCGATAGCGCCGGGCAATTGTTTGTCTACACGGTGAAGAATGGCACCGCGATCGACATAGCGTCGACGGGGACGGGGAGCGGGGACGATCCCAAGTTTTCGCCCAACGGGCAGTTTGTCTCTTACGTGCGCAACCACAATCTTTTTGTGCATCGCTTCAAGGACCAGTCGACCGAGGAGCCGCTTACCGCGACGCACGAGGAGACGCTCCTGAATGGCGAAGTGGATTGGGTTTATCTGGAAGAGCTGAATGTGCGCAGCAATTATTTCTGGGCGCCGGACTCGTCGAGAATCGCCTACCTGCAGATGAACGAAGCGAATGTGCCGGAGTATCCGATCACCGACTGGATCCCGGTCCATGCGACGGTGGACAAGCAGCGCTATCCGCAGCCGGGCGACCCGAATCCCGCAGGTACGGGTGGGCGTGGTAAAGGTGCAGGGCGGCAAGATCAACTGGATCAAGCTGCCCATCGAAGAAGGGAACGACTACATACCGCGCTTCGGCTGGGTGAATGCGGACACGCTCTGGATCGAGACGCTGACACGCGACCAGAAGCACCGCAGCATCTACTTTGCCGACGCGCAGCAGCGGCGAGGCCAAGCTGGCGATACACGGAGACGGACGAGAAGTTTTTCGACGAGAGCATACGACGTGACCAGTTCAGTCGGCCGGCGAGTTTCTATCTGACCAGCTGGCGCGACGGGCATACGCATATCTATCGTTACGGTTTCGATCGAGAACAATCCGATGGGGGATACAGCGCGACGGCGCCGCTGGCGCACCTGATGAACCAAGTGACGAGCGGCGACTATGAAGTGGAGGCGGTGTCGGGGATTCTCGAAAGCCAGCAGACCGTCTACTACGTCTCGAACGAGGGCGACCCGCGCGAGAAGCAGGTGTGGTCGGTCAAGACCTGACGGCACGGGGAAGCGAAAGTACCGGGCACGCCGGGGGTGCATTCGCCGAAGTTTGCTCCGCTGAGCCCAACGTATGTCGATACCGACGTCGAACGTCGACGCCACCGTATACAGCATCTGCCATGGCGCGGAGTGCAAGCCATTCTGCACGGTGAAGTCTCCCGAGGAGTACAATTGACCGCGCCCGAATCTCTGGAGCTGACCGCGGCGGACGGAAAGACAAGCTCTACGGCCAATTGATGATGCCGGCGGGACAGACGGCGGCGGCGAGCGTGCCGTTGATCGTGAATCCTTATGGCGGGCCCGGAGCGCAGACGGTCCAGAACAGCCTGGGGCGCAACGCAGAACAAAATCTGTGGAGCAACTGCTGTTGCAGCATGGCTTCGCGGTGCTGCATGTGGACAATCGCGGCATGGCAGGCCGCGGCCGGGAATTCGAGCAGGCGTGCTATCACAACTTCGGCCCGGTGCAGCTGGCTGACCAGCTTGCGGCGACGGACCAGGTGCTGGCGAAGTATCCGCAGCTGGATCAAGAGCAGGCTGGGCTGTTGGGGATGGAGCTGGGGCGGCACGTTTACGCTGAACGCGATGACCCACTCCGACCGCTTCAAGGCGGGAGTTTCGGTGGCGCCGGTGACCGACTGGCGCAACTACGACTCGATCTATACCGAGCGGTACATGGGACTTCCCGCGGAGAACGCCGACGCCTATCGCGACCAGTCGGTCGTGAATTCGGCGAAGAGCCTGAAGGGGCATTTGCTGTTGGTGCAGGGCACGGGTGACGACAATGTTCACTTCGCGAACTCGATTCAGTTCATTCAGAAGCTGATTGATGCGGACCTGCCTTACGATTACCAGGTTTATCCGCGGAAGACGCACTCGATCGCCGGGCCAGAGGCGCGGACACATCTGTATAACCGCATCCTGTGGCAGTTCGACACCTACCTGAAGAGCGAGCCTGAGGCAGAGAAATGATGCATCCGGCGGAGCGGCCGGACAGCGGTGAGCTTGTCCGGGCGCAGAGTACGCTGGGTAATTTCGAACTGACCATTCTCAGCGATGGGAGCTATTTTCTCGACGGCGGCGCGATGTTTGGCGTCGTGCCGAAGCCGATGTGGGAGAGACGCGCCCCGGCGGACGCGCTAAATCGGATACTGCTGGGACTGAATACCGTAGTTGTGCGGACGGGAAAACATACAGTCGTGATCGAGACGGGGATTGGAAACAAGCTATCTCCCAAGATGCGAGAGATTTTCGAGGCGAAGGAGCAACTGCCCGCTGCGTTCACTGCGGCGGGAATTGCGCTGGACGAAGTCGATATCGTGATCAATACGCATTTGCACTTTGACCATTGCGGGTGGAACACGACGTTGACGCCCCAGGGCAAGGTGGTTCCGACGTTTCCCAATGCCCGGTATTTTGCTCATCACGGGGAAGTGGAGCACGGGCATCTGCAACTGGAGCGAGACGCGGTGAGCTACATCAGCGCGAACTACGATCCGCTGGTGGAGAGTGGCCAAATGACGCTGATTGAGGGAGAGGCGGAGTCTGTAACAGAGATTGTTACAGGAATCTCGGTTGAGGTGTATCCCGGGCACACGGCACAGATGATGGCGGTGAACATCGAGTCCAATGGTCACCGCGCCTGTTACATATCGGACCTGATCCCGACGAGCGCGCATCTCGACCCTACGTGGGTCATGGGCTACGACCTCGATCCGGTGACTTGTATCGCACAGCGTAAGCGGTTTCTGGCAAAGGCGATTCCGGAAGAGTGGCTGGTGTTGTTCACGCATGACCACCATGTGCCGATGGGTCGCATCGGTGTGAACGAGAAGGGCAAGCCTTTTCTTCGGGACTAGAAGCAGCCAGGACTCAGATCACTCATCGCGCAAGAGCCGTGCGGGATCGACGGAGAGTGCGCGGCGCGCGGGGAAAGCTGCGGAGATGAGCCCGATCGCGGCCATGGTCAGGGCGACTCCCAAGATAACTAGCGGGTCGGAGGCGGTGGCCTGATAGACGATGCTGGCGAGGAGTTTGCCGGCGACGACGCCGAGGGCGAGCCCGGCGATCGAGCCGATGGCCAGCAGGATGGCGGTCCGTTGCAGGGCGGCGCGAAGGACCTGTCTTTGCGGAGCGCCGAGAGCAACACGGATGCCGAGTTCGCGCATGCGTTTGGAGACGGTATAGCTGGCGAGTCCGAAAATGCCGGTGATGGCGAGCATCATGGCGAGGACCCCGAGAACGCCGAGCGCGACGGTGGCGGTGCGGGCGGGGAAGGTGACCATGCCGATGGCGTTCGCCCAGGTATCGAGGATGAAGGTGGGTAAACTACTGTCGACCGAGGCAATCGCCTGGCGCACTGCGGGAACCATCTCTTCGGGGCTGCGATTGGAGCGGACGAGCAGGACGGTGTCGTTGTCGGGCCGCTGGGCGATGGACCAATAGACAACCGGGGCGGGATCTTCGGTGAGGGTAGTGTATTTGCCGTCTTCTGTGACGCCAACGACTTCGACTTCATGCCCCATGCCGGTGGGAAAGTGTTTGCCGACCGCATTCACGGTGCCGAAGAGGCGGCGGGCGAAGGTTTCGTTGACGATTGCAACGCTGGGCGCGTGTCCGTCGTCGTGCTCGGTAAAAACGCGCCCGGAGGTGAGACGGGTGCCCGCGGCCGCGAAGTAGCCCGGTGAGACCTGATAGTAGGTCGCGTCGAATTTCATGTTGGAGATATTGAAGTCCGTGGTGCCGGGAGCAAAAATGCTGGTGCCCGATTGATTGATGCTGAGCGGGGAGCTGTTGGCGTAGCCGGCTGCGGTAACTCCTGGAATCCGGGAGGCGGCCTCGAGTATCCGGTGCTGCACGTCGCGCTGTGCGGCCTCGCTCTGATAGCCGCCGAGGTTGGTATCCATGGAGGCGAGGACCACACCGCCAGGCTGAATGCCGAGGGGCATGGTGAAGGTGCGGCGCAGTCCGCGCACAGAGACGAAGGATGCGGTGACCAGTAGGCAACAGAGCGCGATCTGCACGACGAGCAGGATGTCGCGCAGTGCGAAGCGTCGGCCGCCTTCGGCATTGCTTCCGGCGGTCTTCATGCTCAGGCTGGGATCGGTTTTCCATATCTGGCGTGCGGGGATGAGTCCAAAGAGCGCGCCGGTGACGATGGCGAGCAAGGCAGCGAATAGATAAACGAGCCAATCGGGTTCAACGAGAAACTGCACGGGAATCTCGGTGCGGGGATGCCATTGCGAGAGAGCGTGCAGCAGGGCCCTGGCGACGAGCGTGGCGGCGACTCCGCCGAGGACCGATACGACGACGGACTCGGTCAGCAACTGGCGAAGGATGCGCGCGCGGCTCGAGCCAATGGCGATGCGAATGCCGAGCTCGCGAGAGCGGTCGGCGGTGCGGGCGGAGAAGAGTCCGCCAAGATTGGCGCAGGCGGCGAGGAGGACGATCCCTGCCAACGCCATGATGCCTGCGAGAAAGGCGTGGACTGGTCCACCGAGCGCGTCGCCGAGAAAACCGGGCTGAGCGATGCGAAAGATCTTGCCTTTGTCTGTATCGGGGTATTCCTTGCCGAGCTGCGCAGAGATCTTTGCAATATCGGCGTTGGCCTGTTGCGGGGTCACTCCGGGCTTAAGGCGCCCGACGACCCACCCATTGTGATTGCCGCGGTTCTCGAGCCAGTCGTAGCCCTCGAGCTGGAGCTCGTTGTGGATTGGAACCCAGAGCTCGGGCCAGAGGAAACGATCGGTGCCATTGAAATATTGCGGGGCGACGCCAATCACGGTGTAGGGGATTTTGTTCAACCGGACGGTCTTGCCGACGATGTCGGGGTCGCCGCCGAAACGCACCTTCCAACTGGCATAGCTGAGCACCAAAACCTGGCTGCCGTTGGCCTTGACGTCGTCGGCAGGAGCCAGGAAGCGACCGAGGAACGGCTTAATGCCCATGACGTTGAAGAAATCGCCGGTGACTTCATTGCCCCAGACTGGATAGGGAGAGCCCTCGACCTCAATACCAAGACGGGCGATGCGAATATCAGTGACACCAGAAAATGTTTGATTGCGATCGCGGATGTCGCGGAAATCGGGATAGGACATCGAGAGGTTCGCGGATTCCTGCTGCTGAATTTGGTAGACCCGATTGGCCTCAGGCATGGGCAGGGGGTGGAGCAGCAGCGCATTCAGGACGCCAAAGACGACGATGTTGGCGCCGATCGCCATGGTCAGAGTGAGCACCGCGGTGAAGGAGAAGCCGGGAGACTTGCGCAGCTGGCGGAAGGCGTAGCGGAGGTCCTGCATGAGGTTGTTCATCATTCACCCTTTGAATCCGGTCTCACAAGTCAAGGATTGCATTTGTGGGGCCGAAGAGAGGCGCGCGCAAGGCATTTGGAATGAGGGGAATACGGCGCAGATTTTCATACTGAAAGGGGAGGAGCGTCCGATCACGGCGGAGGAACGTCCGGAAATGGACGAATTAAAAGGTGGGCGAATGTTGGTATCCGGGCGTCCCACCCTACGCCATGATGCTGCGCAGGATGGGCACCCGGATTTGGCTTGAGACGGGAAAGACCCAGGTCTCAGAGTCGAGACCTGGGGCACACGCATAGGTTGATACCGACGCCACGCGAGGGTTAAGCGTGGGTGGGCTGTTTCTTGGTGACTGGCGCCTTGGCGGAGCCGGAGGCTGCGAAGATCTGCGACAACGCGCTTCCGTTGGGCGAGCCGAGGCCGGTGCACGGATCCCAGCCAGGTGCGGCCGAGAAGGCGCCGTTATTGCCCTGGGTGATGTCGTTAAAGCCGTTCGCGGCGTTCTGGTAGATGGTTGGGTTGATGAAGCCGAGATTGCTGCCGCGCTGCTGGTTGAGCAGGGCGATCAGCGCGGCCCACAGGGGCGCGACGGCGCTGGTGCCGCCGACGACTTCCGATTGGCCGTCGAAAGAGACGTTGTAGCCGGTCTCGGGCGAGGCATCTCCAGCAACATCGGGAACCCCGCGGCCGCCGGCGCTCGTCGAGGCGGCCGGAACGTTGGAGTTCGCCTGCCAGGCGGGCAAGGCGAAGACGGTGCTGACGCCGCCACCACTGGCGCCGCCTTGCGGTTGATCGTCCCAGACGACTTCCTGCGAGATTGTGTTTCCGGAGGCAGTCAACGCGGTGCCGCCGCAGCCGAGTACGTGAGGGCTGGAGGCGGGGAAGTCGACGTTATTGCCCGTGCCGCCGTCGGTCGAGCCGTTGTCCCCGGAGGCTACGGTGATGGTGATTCCCAACGCCGCGGCCGACTGGCAGGCTTCATCGAATGCAGTCAGGGACTGTGCGGTATAGTTCGACTCCTCACTGCCCCAACTGATGGAGATGACCGATGGCGGTCCGTTGGCGGTGTCGTGAAGAGCGGTGGTCAGGGCGTCGAGAAATCCCTGCGAGGTGTTGGTGGTGAAGTAGACGGCAATGTTGGCGCCGGGGGCGATGGAGCCGGCGACTTCGATATCCAGGGCGACCTCGCCGTCGGCGCCGTTCGGGTTGCCGGGTGAGTTGGTTGCTCCGTCGACCGAGACGGCGGTTATTTTGGGTTCGGGGATGTTCAATCCCTGGAAATAGCTGCTCAGGTCGCTGGCGTTGTAACCGCCGCCGAGCTCGAGAATACCGATGGTCTGACCCGCACCGTTGACGCTTGTGGGGAAGCCGTAGAGTTGGGCGACCTGAGGCGGATTGAAGGAGCCGCTGTGGGCGGCGGGCGGAGTGGGAGACGGGGTCGGCTTCGGATGGGTCGGTTTTTTCCTTTTCTTATTGTCGAGCAAGCGGAAGTGGGGCCTGGCGATGGGGTGAGAGTCGAGGCCGAGCACAGCTTCGACGGGTTCAGCGTGCTCCTGGGGCATGGAGATGGTCCCTGTGTAACTGTGGAACCTCTTGCCCTCCTTCTCATAGTCATTAAGGTCCACGCCGAAGGCAGCTTCCAATTTGTTGGCCGGGCCGCGGAGGACGATGGTGCGACGCGCGAGGCTGGAGGCGGCTTCATCGATGGCGAGGCCATTCTTATGGGCGAAGTCCCGCAGATGGTCGAAGTTGGCGGGGTCGGCGGCGTATTTCTCAGAGAACTCCTGCTGGCTGAGGTGGCGGCCACCGAGGGCCTCGATGTCGAGGTGATTCTTGCGCTTCACGATGACGGAAACGCTGATGACTTGCTGGGGGTCGGTCTTGCCCGTGACGGTGGCGCCAGTAGGGCCCTTGCGTTCGCTTTTGGGAAAGGAGACACGGGAGAGGCTGTGCTGCGGATTTTTGGTCGACATAAGACACCTCGACTACCTTGGGGTTGGTGGTGATGACGTCATTGACCGGATAGTGGCGCGACCGGTCGTTTCGTTTCATGCAAGCACGGAATTCATGGTTGGTATCCAGCTCGGCAAAGTTTTCAGGGAAAGTTGCGGCTGAGTATAGGCCTCCCGGCTTTTGATTTACAAGGGGATATTTCCGTGTTTTTTAGGCGGATTCTTCTCCCGCTTGCCGTCGAGCATTTCGAGGGCGGCGATCATGCGCCGGCGGGTCTCGGCGAGGCTGAATCACGGCATCTACATAGCCGCGCTCGGCGGCGATGTAGGGGTTGGCGAACTGTTCGCGGAACTCGAGGACTTTTGCGGCGCGGGCGCGCGGCGAGAATCTCGGCTTTTCGTTCGGCGGATAGCGGCCCCTCGGCAGCTTCAGCGTCTTCGACGACCGCTGCCAACTCGCGGCCATAGACGATATTGACCGCTCCTTCCGCACCCATCACTGCTATCTCTGCGGTGGGCCAGGCGAGGTTGAGGTCGGTGCGGATGTGCTTGGAACTCATAACGCAATAGGCTCCCCCATAGGCCTTGCGCGTAATTACGGTCATTTTGGGACGGTGGCTTCGGCGAAGGCGTAAAGCAGCTTGGCCCCGTTGCGGATGATGCCGCCGTGTTCCTGTTGACGTCCAGGAAGAAAGCCGGGAACGTCTTCAAGGGTGATGAGCGGGAACGTTGAAGCAGTCGCAGAAGCGGACGAAGCGGGCGGCTTTGATGCTGGCGTCGTTGTCGAGGACTCCGGCGAGGAAGGCGGGCTGGTTGGCGACGATGCCGACGGGGCGGCCGTTCATGCGGGCGAAGCCGACGACGATGTTGCGGGCGAAGTGTTCGTGGACTTCGAAGAAGTAGCCATCGTCGACGATGTGCTGGATGACGTCTTTGATGTCGTAGGGTTGGTTGGGGTCGAGCGGGGACGATGGTGTCGAGTTCGGCGTCGGCGCGGTCGATCGGGGTCGGAGCAGGCGCGGCGCGGTGGGTCATCGATGTTGTTCGAGGGCAGGAAGCTGAGCAGCTCGCGAATCATGGCGCAGGCATTCAGCATCGTCGTGCGCCATGAAGTGCGCGACGCCGGAGACTTCGTTGTGGGTGGTCGCGCCGCCGAGCTCTTCTTTGGTGACCTCTTCGTGGGTGACGGTCTTGATGACGTCGGGGCCGGTGACGAACATGTACGAGGTCTTGTCGACCATGAGGGTGAAGTCGGTGATGGCCGGCGAGTAGACGGCGCCGCCGGCGCAGGGGCCGAGGATGGCGGAGATTTGCGGGACGACTCCGCTGGCGAGGGTGTTGCGCAGGAAAATGTCGGCGTAGCCGGCGAGCGACACGACGCCTTCCTGGATGCGCGCGCCGCCGGAGTCGTTGAGGCCGATGATGGGAGCGCCGACGCGCATGGCGGTGTCCATGATCTTGACGATCTTGGCGGCGTTGGTTTCAGAGAGCGAGCCGCCGAAGACGGTGAAATCCTGAGCGAAGACGAAGACAACGCGGCCGTCGATGCGGCCGTAGCCGGTGATGAATCCGTCGCCGAGGATGCGCTTGTCCGGAGCGCCCATGCCGAAGTCGTTGCAGCGATGGGTAACGAACTTGTCGGTCTCTTCGAAGGTGCCTTCGTCGAGCAGCAACAGGATGCGCTCGCGGGCGGAGAGCTTGCCCTCGCGATGCTGGCGCTCGCGACGCTCCGGGCCGCCACTTGCTTCGGCGAGGGTATTGCGGCGGTCGAGTTCAGCGAGGTGATTTGGGAGGACGGGGATGGTGGGGTCAGGCATCAGAGATGGATTATAGACAGGGCAGAGTCCTCCCTACCGAGGGGCGGGGAGCGCGAAGGCAGGCCGGCGAAGGATCTGGCCGGGCGGGCTACAGTACCGGGAGGTTGATGGTCTGGCCAACCTGGATTTTGTTGGGGTCGCTGAGGCCGTTGGCTTTGGCGATGTCAGTGTATTTGCTGGCCGCGCCGTAGAAGCGCTGGGCGACGTGCGAGAGGTTGTCGCCGGACTTGATGATGTAGGGCTGTTCGGCTCCGCCTGAGGTTACGATCTCGTGATGGAGATCGGCGTAGGTCGGGTCGGCCTTCTTGATCGCGTCCCAGACGCGGTTGGCGACGACGGTCGAAGGCACCGAGGCCTGGAGCAACAACTTATCGCCATCGAGGCCGACCTGCCCAACACTTGCGCCGAGGTCAGAGAAGCCCTCGATCGCCGAAATCACTCCTGCGTACTTCTGTTTGAGCTGCTCCAAATCCGCCATTCTTGAAATCTCCAGTCCGCATGATGCGGGAAGTTCTTTTGAAGCTGCGCTGCGCGCGTGTGTTCTAACCTTTGTGGTTCTCAGAGATGTGTTTGGCAGCGATGGCCAGCGCTGCCGCGCCCAAAGCCTGGATCATCTGGGGATGCGCTGCATAGACCTGGCTGAGCTTGTCGATGATCGAGGGGTCCTGCTTCTCGGCGTGCTCGGCCAGTGCCTGTACTTCTTCGGGAGGGACGGCCGCAGCCTGCTCAGGAGTGACGGTTCCGGGGGCGCTGCCGAGCAGGCCGGCAAGCGACCCGCCGCCCAGCTTTGCGAGCACCGCTGGGCCAGCCGCCGCGATCAGAGTATTCAGAACACTGGCTTGTTGCGTGCCGTCGCTCTTGGCGAATAATTGCGAGGCCTGCTGAGCGAAGGGTTCGGTCTCTCCGGAGCGGAAGACCTGCGCGAGGCCGCCGGCCACGGCCGATTGCGGTGCTGCGCCGAGTAGCTGCTCCAGTTGACCGGAACCCGCTTCTCCACTCTGAAACTGCTTCGCCAAATCGCCCAGCGATGAAAGAAATCCCATGAATGTTCGCCTTTCCAGTACTGAAGAATGCGGTGCGGTGGTTCGCAGGCAAGATTACAGTTTCCTGATAACGGTGTCAGTGAAAAGCGCGTGAATGATGATGATGGGATCAAAATTGCGGGATTTCCAGCCGGCTGACTTCGCGAGTGGCTCTCCAAGACGAAAGCGCAGGGTGCGATTTGCAAATCAAAGCCGGGGGTGAGTTGAGACTTCGACCTGCGGACTCGGGCCGACGACTGCCCAGGAGATAACAGGCATCAGCGCATTGTCTTTGAGGTTCTGATCGACACCCAGGAAGCCGCCGATGAGGTCAACCTCGAATATCGTTTTGTCGGGCAGGTTCACGGTCACTGGCGCCCTGGATAGGCCGCTGGGGAAGGAATCCAACGAGACGCCTGCGGCAGAATGGAAGCCATCGCCCGTCTGAGGCAAGATCCAGTCTTTTCGAGGTGCGGAAAGCATGTGATTCCGCGGTCTGCTCGCTTTATCTCCCAGATATGGAAAGAGGTCAGTAATCCAGCCCGTGGCCATGGTCGTGGCGTAAGCGGCCTCCGGTTTGTAAATTGCTTTCCAGAACTCGCGGTTTGGATGGCCGTTTGCCGTGGCGACGAACTCGTCGAGGATCTGAATCAACCTTGGAACCCACCAATCGAGATCGTAGGTGCGAAGGACTTCAACGCGCTCCCGGATCCGTTGCCAATCGGAGGGCGTGCCGTCGAGCGTGACCTTTGGAATGCCGCAAACGCAGAACATCTCATATTCGAAGTAATACTGGTATGTATCCATCAGAGCGACTTCGGAGGACGTCCTGATGGAAGGCGTTGTGGTCGAGAAATCACATGTCAGCGTTTCGTAGAGGACAGGATCTGAATTGGCCTGGATTGCCGCGGAAAACTGGGAAATGAAGTCTGGCCAGCGATCCGGGCTGAGAGAGTCGGTAGAGATAGAGAGAGCCTGTTTGCCCTCGTGCCTGACGATCTGATGACGCAAAGCCTCTGTGTTTTCGCGCACATGGTGCCCGAAGCCCTGGGCGATGGTGAGCCAGATCGTATCGGGCGACAGTGCCAGCGGCCGGTGATTGCTAAAGGCCAGATGCACTGCCTCCATCAACGGATGAAGCAGGCCGCCCTTAGGAGGTGAAGCTTCAGCTTTGTGCAGCCTTGCTGCCGTTTTTTTCCAGACCACACGGAGTGGGTCCAGGGTAGGCGGAGTCGCGACAACGCTCACGCCGGGTGGAACTCTCGCGACGTAATAACCCTCGGCGGCCAGTGAAGGGAGATCGCGGTCGGGCATGATCAGGATAGAACCTGCCACACGGCGTTCCACGCTGTCTGCGAGGCTACTGACCCACAGAGGTTCGGTAGCGGGGACTACATCGTCAACGGCAAAGGTGATTCCAGAATTGGTGGGGCGTAGTTCGAGTTTAAGAGGTGCGTTGGGAGGCGATCCTGGATGATCTGGCATTGCGATACGTCAGTATGTTTGGCGGCCGAAGAGGCGGTCTTTTTCTTTACAGGGGGTGCTTCCACAGCCGTAGGCGCAGCAGGCGAAGATCGCGACTCCGAAGAGTGCCAAACCGATGGGAACCCAGACTCCCATGGCGTGGAGCCAGATCATGAGCGCGTGCAACTTCAACGAAAGCATGATGCTCACCTATATTTGCTAGGACGGATGAATCCTTTTGCGGGTTGCCCGCATCCCGCCTTTGATCCCAAGTATCCCATTGTTTTTCACCGATGAAAAGGCGAAACTTTGGCTTGCGGTGGATAACTCTTCCCCCAATTCGCGGGACGGGCCTCGGGTGGCGTGGCTGTTCCTGGATCTGAACTCCTATTTTGCGTCGGTGGAGCAGGAGTTGCAGCCTAAGCTGCGTGGGCGACCGGTGGCGGTGGTGCCGCTGTTTGCCGACACAACCTGCTGTATTGCCGCCAGTTACGAGGCGAAGGCCTTTGGGGTTCGCACCGGAACGACGGTCGGCGACGCGAAGAGGATGTGCCCGGGAATCGAGCTGATCGAGGCGCGGCACGAAGTCTATGTCGATTACCATCACCGAATTATCGAAGCGGTCGAGACGTGCGTGCCGGTGTCGGCGGTGATGTCGATCGATGAGATGGCGTGCCGGTTGATGGGGCGGGAGCAGCCGCTGCTGGCGGCGCTCGATCTGGGGCGGCGGGTAAAGCAGGCGGTCCGCGACCGGGCGGGGGAGACGCTGCGCTGCTCAGTCGGCCTCGCGCCGAACCGATATCTGGCGAAGATTGCCTCGGACATGGAAAAGCCGGACGGTCTGGTGGCGCTGACGAAGGACATTCTGGAGCCGGCGCTGCGCGGGCTGACGCCACGCGATCTGCCCGGAGTGGGCGCACGGATGGAGAAGCGGCTGCACGAGTGCGGTATCCGTACCATGGAGCAGCTGCTGAATCTGGGCCGCGAGGAGATGAATTCGGTCTGGGGCGGCGTTGGCGGCGAGAAGCTGTGGCACTGGCTGCGCGGCGAGGACTTCAACGATCCGGAGCTGGAGCATCAGAAATCGATCAGCCAATCGCACATGCTTGCACCCGATCTGCGGACGATGGAAGGCGCGTACGCGGTGACGCACAAGCTGCTGCATAAGGCGGCGATGCGGCTGAGGTCGGCGCGGCTGTGGACGACGCATCTGTCGCTGCAGATCAAATATGCGGTGCCGAAGGCGGCGGCGACGAAGCAGCATTTGTCGGGGATTCCGCAGAACGCGTGGTCGAAGGG
Source organism: uncultured Acidobacteriaceae bacterium (assembly GCA_963790505.1). Taxonomy (GTDB): domain Bacteria; phylum Acidobacteriota; class Terriglobia; order Terriglobales; family Acidobacteriaceae; genus Acidisarcina. The sequence goes on from CAWBOT010000002.1 coordinate 105,548, forward strand.
GACCACGCTGATTGAGTGCCAGGACAACCAGACGCTGATCGAGGGGTTGCAGAAGCTGTGGGCGGAGCGACCGCAGGGTGCGGGCTACGAGAAGCCATTCTATTCGGGGATCGCGCTGAACAATCTTGTTCCCGACCATCTGCATACGCTGAGCCTGTTCTCGGGGCTGGAGAGCGAGTCGCGGCGGGCGCGGATCTCGAGCACGATGGATTCGCTGAATTTGAAATATGGGACGCACACGGTGATGGCGGCGAGCATGTTACTAGCGGGTGCAGCGGCGCCAACGCGGATTGCGTTCACGAGTATTCCAGACCTGTTTTGACGCCTGAAGCCGGCAGCGCGCCGCAGCTTTGCAGGTGGGTGAATTTGAAGTCGCCGGGGAACTTCAGGCCATAACCGAGAGCCCGGTCCATGCTGATGTGTGTCATCCAGATGAGCGCGAGTTTTCCGGCGAGCGGCGAGCTCCACTGCCAGGAGGCGAAACCCAATGCGAGCGGCAGCACGTAATTGTGAGCGGAGTTGTAGATGGCCGCAGCGACTCGTCCGCGGGAGCGCAAGTAGGCGAGAGATCGGGGGCGAGGAGGAGCAGCGCGAAAAATGCCCAATGCCCAGGGTAGAGGCGCTGGTAGGCGACACAGCCGACAAACAAAGCGAGAAGAGCTTCGAGGCGAAGGAGGATGTCGGGCCGGGCGAGGTAGAAGGAGGGTTGCGGGTCAAACATAAGACTACTGTAGCGGAGATGGTGCAGAGTGGAAGTCACTATCTGGTTGGAGGAATTAAAACCTCTTCGGCACTACTGAATCTCAGCCGATTCACGATACTCTAACTTGAACGCTAATGCCGCGCGCGGCTTTCGGAGGAGTGCGTTTCCGAAATGACGATGAACCTTACCCCCCAGGCCCAGACGATTCTGGATACTCCGTTCCCTGTAGAATTTGCCGCCGGTGCGCGCAGTGCGGTCGAGACGTGCCTGCGGATTCAGCCGGAGGAGAAGGTGACGCTGATCACGGATCAGGCGACGGCTGCGATCGCGGGTTCGCTGGCCGCCGAGCTGACGGCGAAGGGCTGCCGCTGGGACGGGTTCATCCTCGAAGAGCTTGCGCCGCGGCCGCTGGTCGATATGCCAGACGCGGTGCTGCAGGACATGGAGACCTCGGACATCAGCATCTTTGCGGTGGTGGTGCAGCGCAACGAGCTGCACTCGCGGATGCAGATGACGAGCGTGGTCAATCGCCGGCGAATGCGCCACGCGCACATGGTGAACATCACGCCGCAGATCATGTGCGAGGGGATGCGGGCGGATTTTCACCTTGTCGACCGGCTGAGCCAGAAGCTGATTGAGAAGGTGCGGGGGGCGAGCTACATTCGCGCGACGACGGCGGCGGGGACGGATATTCGCGCGGAGCTGAATCCGGAATACAAGTGGCTGAAGACCTCGGGGATTATTTCGCGCGACAAGTGGGGCAATCTGCCGGGCGGGGAGATCTTTACGACTCCCGGCGAGGTGAATGGGACGTTCGTGGTCGATGGCGTGGTGGGCGATTATCTTTGCGCGCGCTTTGGCTTGCTCGACGCACATCCGCTGACGATCACGATCAAGGGAAACCGCATCGTCGAATGCGAATCGGAGAACGCGGAGTTGCGTGGGGAGTTCTGGGCATATACGCACACGGATGAGAATTCCGACCGAGTCGGCGAGTTTGCGATCGGGACGAATGTGGGGATTGAGCGGGTGATCGGCAACATTCTGCAGGACGAGAAGTTTCCCGGGATCCACATCGCGTTTGGCAATCCGTATGGGGAGCACACTGGCGCGCCGTGGAGTTCGTCGACGCATATCGACGTGGTCGGACTGCGATTCAACATATGGGTGGGCACGCGTGATGGAGAAGAGCAGATCATGCGCGACGGGCAGTTCCTGGTAGAGGCGTAGTGTCTTCCGACGCCGACAATCCTGATGAAAAGCTGTCGATGAAGACCATCGACAGCCGCGTGGTCTACAAGAACCGCTGGATGTCGGTCCGCGAAGACGCGATCGAGCGGCTGGATGGCTCGCGGGGCATCTATTCCTATGTGGAGAAGCCGCCGGCGGTGCTGATTATTCCGCTCGAGGGCTCGCTTGAAGACGGTCATGTGTACCTCGTGGAGCAGCTGCGCTATCCGATTGGGAAGAGGTTCATGGAGTTTCCCGGCGGCGCATGGGAGGAAAATCCCGAGGCCGAGCCGGCTGACATCGCGCGCGGCGAACTGCAGGAAGAGACAGGCCTGGTTCCGGGGCGCATGGACTACGTGGGGTTTCTCTACTTCGCGTATGGGATGAGCAACCAAGGCTTCCACCTATATTGCGCGACGGAGCTGGTGCAGGGCGAAGCGACGCCCGAGGCAACGGAGCAGGATCTGGTGTTGCGGCGGGTGAGCGTGCGGGAGTTTGAGGAGATGTGCCGCGATGGCGTGATCCAGGATTCGGCGACGGTGTCGGCGTGGGCGTTGCTGAAGGCGCGGTGGGAGTTGCTGTAGCACACGCCATCTCTACTGGTTGAACGATTGCAAACGCGCTCACAGGCGCACAAGCTAAACTGGGAGTCGGAACAACCAGCTCATGTCAGATCTTCTTCCAGCTTCCGCGGGCCTGCTCGAACCCTCTACCGGGATTCCACCGCGCAAGGTCGCCATTCTTGGTTTTGGTACGGTGGGCAGCTCGGTGGCGCGCATTCTTTGCGACCTGCAGCCGAGTGTGCTGGAGCTAACCCATATCTTCAATCGCGGCATCGCGCGGAAGCGAGTGGATTGGCTTTCGTGTCCGGTTGAATGGTCGGAGGACGCCGAGCGGGTGCTGGCGTCGGACGCGGACATTATCGTCGAACTGGCGGGTGGGCTCGATCCGGCGCGAGGCTGGGTGCAGAGCGCGCTGGAACGCGGGAAGTCGGTCGTCACGGCTAACAAGAAGCTGATCGCCGTGCACGGCATCGAGCTTGAGGCGCTGGCACGGAACCGCAATTGCGAGTTGCTCTTTGGAGCGGCTGTTGCGGGGGGCATTCCGGTGATTCCCGGATTGCAGCAGGGGCTTGCCGGCGACCAGTGCCATCGCATCGAGGGCATTCTCAACGGGACATGCAATTTCATTCTGAGCAAGATGGAAGCCGGCGCGGAGTTTGCCGATGCGTTAGCTGAGGCGCAGCTGATGGGCTATGCCGAGGCCGACCCAACGGAAGATGTGGGCGGTTTTGACGCGCGCGCGAAGCTGACGATACTGACGCGCATTGCGTTGGGCGCGCAGATTGACTCGGGCGAAGTTCCTGCGGGATCGATTGTTCCCATCGCGGCGATCGACTTTGCCTATGCGCATGAGTTGAAGTGCACGATCCGGCAGATCTCGCGGGCGCAGATTTCGTCCGACACCTCACGAGGCCTGCGTGTGCAAGCGACGGTTGGACCGATGCTGGTTCCGCAGGCGTCACCTTTCGCGTGGTCGCGAGGGACGGAGAACATGGTGATCGTGAGCGGGAAGTATGGCGGCGATACGGTCTTTTCCGGGCATGGTGCAGGTGGCCATCCGACGGCCGTCGCGGTTGTCTCGGACCTGCTGGCAATCGCACATGGGTCGAAGGCGCCGATGATTACCGGACGCGCGGCTACGGTGAGCGGCGACCTGCTGTTGCGGCATTACATCCGGTTCATTGTGAAAGACCGGCCGGGCATTGTGGCGGAGATTGCGGGCGGCCTGGCGCGGCAGGGAATCAATATCGGCGCGCTTCTGCAGCGGCCCGGATATCCGTCGGAGAGCCTGCCGTTTGTGGTGACCGTCGAGCCGTGCTCGACCTCGGCGCTGAAGCGAGCGCTGGAAGAGATTGGGAAGCTGGATTGCCTGATCGAGCCTCCGCTGGAGCTGCAGATTCTGGAGCCGGAGAGTGGTGGGGGATAGGGCCGGACGGAACCCGCTGTATCTTCCTCCGACGGGTGTCCGGATGACATCCCCATAACGTCATTTCTTATCAAGCGGCTGTTTCTCGGTGATCCGAGGGCGATTCTCTGCTTGTAATTCTTTGCTGACCTTTTCCACCTCGCGAAAGACGCGGAGCAGGTTTCCGCCGAGGAGCTTGTCGCAGTCGGCGGCGGAGTAGCCGCGCGCGACCAATGCCGCGGTGATTTTGGGCAGGTCTGCGGCGGAGTCGATGCCTTGGGGCAGTTGCCCGTCGACACCGTCGAAGTCGGAGCCGAGTCCGACATGGTCGATGCCGGCCACCCTGGCTACATGGTCAATCTGGTCGATGAGCGCGCTAAGCGGGGGACGCGGAATCTTGTCGGCGTAACTCCGCTCAATTTTATCGATGTCGCCGTAGAGGACTTCGCGGCCGTCGGCCTTGGCTTTGTCTTTTAAGTCCTGGATTGCTTTCTCGACCTCGGGTTTTTGGGCAAGCATCGTGTTGCGGTAGGCCTGGCTGATGAATCCGGAGAAGAAGTTCACCTGGACCACGCCGCCATTCTTCGCGACGGCGCGGAGCATGTCGTCGGTCATGTTGCGGGGCGCGTCGCAGAGCGCGCGGGCGGCGGAGTGCGAAGCGATCACCGGTGCGCGGCTGACGGCCACTGCGCGGTAGAAGGTCTTGTCGGCGACGTGCGAGATATCGACCATCATGCCGAGGCGGTTCATCTCGCGGACGACATTATCGCCGAATTCGGTGAGGCCCTCTTTGGTGTGCGGGACCTTGGGGTCGTCGGGATTGTTCGGGTCGATGACGCCGGAGGAGTCGGCCCAGTCGAGGGAGTTCGCCCAGGTGAGGGTCATGTAGCGAACGCCTAGCTTGTAGTAGTCGCGCAGCAACGGGATGCTGTTCTCAATCGAGTGGCCGCCCTCGATGCCCATCAGTGCGGCGAGCTTGTGGTCGCGGTGGGCGGCGAGGATGTCATCGGGCGAAAAGGCCATGCGCATCTTGTCGGGATGCTTCGCAGCCTGCTGGTAGACGGAGTCGATCAGCTCGAGCGTTCGCCGCGCGAAATGGTCCTTGTAGAGGTCGGGCTCGACCCAGATGGAGAAGAACTCCGCGCCGAGGTTGCCCTGGTTGATCGCGTCGAAATTTATCTGGCCGCCATTGAGCGGCATGGCGAGGTCGAAGTTCTCGTCGAGGAAACGCTGCGGCGTGTCAGCGTGGGTGTCGATGACGATGGCGTGGCTCTGGATTGAGTCGGCGGATGGCTTTGCTTTGGGCACGGGTGGCCTCGTGGTGGAGTTCTGGGCGAAGAGCGGCAGCACAGTAGCGAGGAGCAGGAAGGATGTGGTGGCTGGTTTCATGGATTCAATGTCCGGTAGCCGATTGTATCGTGCAGCCGCGATTGAGCAATGCTGCGATGACCGGAGCCACCACCACGGATAGATTTCAACGATGAATGAAGCCTCCACGTCTATTGTTGATTCAATAACAAAGTCAGCCGCCTCATCGAGTCTTCCTGCGCGCTGTTCCCGTCTTATCTCCGGGAAGAGCACAAATGGCTGGTTCTGCGCGGAACATGCTCTTTTGGGGGACAGGTGTGCTCGGGGCTCTCTGTATGATGGGCTCCGGCGCCTCCTCGTACCTATTGGCGCAATTCGCAACTACCGACTATGCGAGCCAGGCGAGATTCTGGCCTACCCAGACAAAATATGTGAGGGAGGAGTTTGCCGGGACAGAGGCCTGCGCGAGTTGCCACCTGGCAATCGTGCGGGAGCAGCGGCAGACCTCGATGGCGCATACCGCGATGCGCGTGGGCGATGCCGCCATTCTCGCAGGGAACACGGCGTTGAGCTTTACGCACGGGTCCTACCAATACGCTATTCAGACTGCAGGCAGCGAGAGCGTCTATTCGGTCTCCGATGGGCGGCATAGCCAGTCTGCTCCTTTGGTCTGGGCCTTCGGCACCAATCGCGTTGCGCAGTCCTACCTCTTTAAGAAGAAGGACGGAGAGTTCCATGAAGCGCGCGTGACGTACTTCCTGTCGCTGAGCGCGCTCGACTTCACTCCGGGGCGAGCGCTCGATTCGGCGGAAGACGTCGATGACGCGATGGACCGGGAGGTGAGCCGCGCCGAGGTGACTCGCTGCTTCAGTTGCCACACCACGGCCTCGGGTGCCGGCGCGACCTTCGACGAGGCAAAGCTGATGCCCGGCGTGGGTTGCGAGTCCTGCCATGGCCCTGCCCGCGGACATGTCGACGAGATGGAGGGCGTGCCGGTGGAGAGCAGTGCGGTGGTGCTGCATGAACAGAATGCGCCATTTAAGGTTTTCAATCCAAAGACGCTGACACCGGAGGAGTCGGTGGACTTTTGCGGATCGTGCCACGGCTCGTACTGGGACGTGAACCTGAGCGGGACTACAGGAGTGGGCAATGCGCGGTTTCAGCCGTATCGGCTGGAGCAAAGCAAGTGCTGGAACAAGGAGGACGCGCGGCTGACCTGCGTGGCGTGCCACGATCCGCATCAAGAGGTGGATACGGACGACTCCGACTACGATCATGTCTGCCTTAGTTGTCACGTCTTGAAGCCGACGAAGGCGGGTGCAAAGCTGAAGCCGGCGGCGTTGGTGGGTGCGCCTGGCGGGGGCGATCCTGCGAAGCAGGCACAGACACATCCCGGTGGCGCTTGCCCGGTGGCACGAAAGAACTGCACCTCGTGCCATATGCCGCGGGTCTATTTTCCAGCGATGCACTATAGCTTCCCGGATCACCGCATTCGGATTGCGCGGGATGGCGAAGGATTTCCCGACTAGGACGCGCTTGTAGCGGAAAGGCGCAACGGGCTATCGTCTAGAAAGATATGTTCACAGGAAGCCAATCGTGTTGAGCGCCCCAAGATGGCTGCGGCGAAAACCCACTGCAGAAAGCATTTTGAACCCCAGGCTTGCAGCCAAGGAAGCGGTCTTTCTCGCGCCGCCTTTGACGCCGGAGTTGGGGGCGGCGATCCTGCTGATTTCTCCGCAGCTTCGCGGCGCTTCGCCGGAAGAGTTTCGCGACCTCTGGCAAAAGGAGCAAAACGGCGAGTGCTGGGGAGAATATGAGGCGCTGGAGCCGGTCTTTGCTCTGACGAAGATCGAGAAGGTGCTGGAAGTGGGGCCGGGGATGGGCCGGTCCGCGGTTTTCTTCAGCAAGAAGCTGGGGACCGAGAGTTCGCAGCTGCATCTCTACGACGGAGATGGAAGCACCACCGATTATGCCAAGCGCGGCGAGCGCAGCAATGATTCGCTGTGCGGCAATCTGGAGATACTGCGTTCAGTGCTGGACTATAACGGCTGCGGTGAGGCGAAGATCTTCGACGCGCGGCAGACAAAATTATCAGAACTGCCGGGGCCGTTCGATCTGGTCTACAGCTTTTACAGCATCGGCTTTCACTGGTCGCTCGAACATTTTCTGGATGACCTGATTCCGCTGATGCATGAGAAGAGCGTGGCGGTCTTCACCGTACACAACGATTTCGAGGGCTTCCAGGAGTTACGACGCTTTCATTGCCGCCTGCTGGATTATGAATCGGTGCGGGCGCGCAAGAGCCGCCGGGGGCATAACCTCCTGGTGATGAGCCGGGCAGAATTGCCAGCCGTGGGTCGAGACCTGTGGAGCCGGTAGCGGCCTGCCCCTGCGGAAAGCCGGACGTTACAACACTTCGAGAAATTAACGTCTTCAAGAACAAAGCCCTACAGCCATGTGTATCGACTGTAGGGCTTAAGTTTTTGTTCCCGGTTATCCGCGATTAGGTAATTGGGGCGGTGATGGCGTGGTTTCCATGTGCGACCGCGCCAACACAGGTTGGCTGACCTGAGGCGGGGAACGGCGTGTTCTGCACCTGCTCCAGCACACCGGTATTAGGAGCGAGATTGAGCCCAGTAACCGTGTTATCGAGGAAATTGGTGGTGTAGACGTAACGGCCCAGAGCAGGCTCCACGAGGACGCAGGTAGGGCCGGTACCGGTAGCGTAGGAGCCACTGCCGGCGATGCCAGTCGGGTACCCGGTCCCGGTGTTGATGCTGAATGCGCTGATGTCGTTCGCGGTGTAGTTGGCTACGTACACATACATGCCGCGGGGGTCGACGGTCACGGCGTCAGGGAAGATGTCCGTGCGGGTGGGGCCATTCGGGGAGGGAATGATCTGTCCACTGGACTGGATGGTGTAGCTGATCAGCTGATTGTTCACGCTGTCGGTTACATAGAGAAAGAGGCCGCGGGGGGTGCCGGCAATCGCGTTCGGGGCGGTGCCGGCGTTATACGTTCCATCCCCGGTGGCGGCGCAGATGTCGCCGGCTGTCGAGGAGCACGGAACCGCAGTCAGGCTGCCGCCAGTACCGACCTTGAAGGCGGAAATGCTGCCCAGGCCGGTGGTGTTGTTCTGGCTGACGACATAGACAAAGGACGGTCCATTGCCGGTAGAGTTCGCAGGGTTCTGGGTGACTGCGCTGACGGCGGTGGGGTTCAGGATCTCAGCCCCGGTGTTCAGCGGATAGTAGGAAAGATTGCCGTTGGCGACCGGCGCTCCGAGGCTGCCGTCGGAGCCGATGGGATAGACGACCAGCGCGCCTGGTCCCGGATTGGTGGCGCTGAACCCGGGCTGATATTTGTAGGTCACAAAAAGAAGGGTACCGGCCGCGTTCATAGCGATGGAGTTGGGGTCGGTCAGCGAACCAGCGGGCGTGTAAGTGTGCGCAAGGCTAAGCTTGGCGCTGCCGCCGATACTGAATTCGACGATGCCCGAGTCCCCGGCTACTCCTTCTCCTTGATTGACCACATAGAGATTCTTGAAATTGGGAGAGGTCGCCAGGCCGACGGGGTCGGAGCCACCGGAGGAAAAGGGGGAGCCGGGCACCTGGGTGAGAGCGCCGGTGCTGGCATCGGAGAAGTAGGCGTTGATCTGTCCAGGGGTGTTCTTGGAGTTGGTTACGAAGATGTAATCGATCGTGTTATTAGTGCCATTTGGCCCGCAAGCGGTGAAAACCGCACTCGCAGAAAGGGACAAGACCGCGGCCAGCGTGGCCCGCCCGAATTTACTAAACTTCATGCGCTTCCTTCGTCCCGGTCCTTCAAAATCTGGATCAGGTGCTGCCGTGGCAACTGAACTATTTCGGGATCGCTCCCAGGTTGAATTGTAAAAGCTTCAAGAGCTTTAGGCTAGTGAACGCCCAGCATTCCACGATGGGCTCGTGTGCGCTGGGCGAGAGAGGTGCTCCCGTTCCATCTACCGCCGCTCGTCTAGTTGGCGGACGTGATGGGGGGGTGGGTTTTGTGGGGGATCGCCCCAACGCAGGTGGGCTGGCCGGCGGCCAGGAACGGCGTATTCTGCACCGGCGCGAGCGATCCCGTGGTCAGGTCGAGGTTCAGGCCGGAAACGGTGTTGTCGAGGAAGTTGGTCGTGTACAGATAAATGCCTAATGCCGGCTCGACGAGGACGCACGTTGGCCCTGTGCCGGTGCCGTAGGAGCCAACGGGGGTAACGCCGGAGGAATTGATGCTGAAGGCGCTGATGTTATTGGCGCTGTAGTTGGCCACGTACACGTACTTGCCATGGGGGTCGACGGTCACGGCGTCCGGGCCGACATCGGTGCTGGCCGGGCTGGTTGCGGTGGGAACGATCTGTCCACTCGCCTCGACGGTATAGCTGAAGAGCTGATTGAGCGCGCTATCGGTCACATAGAGGTAACGTCCGAGCGGGGTGGTGGTAGCTGCGGACGGGGCAGCTCCGGCGTTATAGGTTCCATCGCCCACGGCGGCGCAGCTGGCCCCGGAGGCCGCAGAGCAGGGGACTGGAGTCAGGGCGCCGGTGGAGGCGACACTGAATGCGGAGACGCTGCCCAAGCCGGTGGTGCTGTTCTGACTGACCACGTAGACGAAAGCGCCGCCAGTGCTCTGGGTGACTGCGCTGACCGCGGTGGGATTGAGAACGTTGCTCTCCCCGAGGCTGAGCGGGTAGTAGGACAAGTTTCCATCGGGGATGGGCGATCCCAGGCTTCCGTCCTTCTGGCTGATCGGATAGACCACGAGCGCGCCGGGGCCAGGATTGGGACCGGTGTACTGCGGCTGATAGGTATCGGTGACGAAGAGGAGGGTGCCTTCGGGGTTGACCGCCACGGCGTTAGGGAAGGTCCCAGGAGTGTTGTAGGTGTGCTGCGGATACAGCTTGGCATCGGTGCCGATGGTGAACTCGACGACTGTGTTGTCGTCGTGGTTCACGACATAGAGAGCGCTGAAGCCGGGGGTGGAGGAGCTCTTCGGAACTACGAGCGTGGTCAGCGCTACGGGATTTCTGCCTCCCGAGGGGTACGGCGAATCCGGAATCTGAGCGAGCCCACCGGAGTCGGCGTCCGCGTAAAAGACGTCGATCTGTCCAGGATTGTTCTTGGAGTTGGCGACGTAGACATAATCGACCGTGTTATTAGTGCCACTTCGTCCACATGCGATGAACACCGCACTTACCCCAAGGGACAAGACCGCGGCCAACGTAGCCCGCTCGAATTTCCTGAACTTCATGCGCTTCCTTCGTCCCGATCCGAACTATTGGAACAGGGCTGCCCGTGGGGCAGAACTATTTCGGGATTACTCCCTGGTTGAATCGTAAAAGCTTCAAGAGCTTTCGGCCAGCGAAGAGGAGAGAATCCCGCTTCGCTCACCAAAAGAAAAACAACGCAAGTCACTTCTATGCGGCGAACGCGGCCCGGTGGTGTACGGGGGCCGCGTCCCTGCTTGGTTGCGCTTACTGTGTGCGGCCGGTCACGGCGCACCAGGTTGGGTTGCCCGCAGCCGGGAAGCTTCCGCTCGAGTTGCGGAGCGGGTTGAGGACCCCGGCGGGCAGATCGATAAAGGTGCCGACGACGGTGCTGTCATTGAAGCCGGCGGTGTAGATGAATTGGTTTGAAGGGTCTTCGAGGATGCAACGCGGTCCGGCGCCCACGTTAAAGAACGGCTCTCCGGCCATCAAGGAGAGTCTTCCCGTGGTGGGGTCGATGGTGAAGGCGGTGATCTCGCTCGCGGGCTGGTTCAGGTTCGTGTTGGTGCCGTTGGCGACATACAGAAACTTGCCTTTGCTGTCGACGATCAGGACGGTGGGACCGACGGCCGTGGGATCGTTGCAGACGATGCCGCCGACCAGCGATTGCAGGACGCCGCCGCTGCCCAAGGTGTAGGGGATGATTGCTGTCTGGCCGCCGGTGCAGCTCGTGACCGGGCCGGCATCGAGCAGGTAGATGTAGGTGCCGGAGGGGCTGCTGTTGATGGTGGTGATCTTGGTGGCGCCGGTCACCAGCGGAGCGTTCTGGGTCAGCGTCAACTGGCCGGTCGAGGCGCTCTGCGCATACGAGAAGACTGTCTGGACATCGTTGTTGGTGACGCTGCCAGTCTGTGCGGTGAAGATGAAGCCGCCAACCAGTTTGAACTCAATCGGGGAGCAGCCCAGCGGGAAGTAGGTCAACTGCGTGCCGGGGACTGAAGGGTTCGGCACCTGAGAGTTGGTGACCAGCGACAGGCGACCGGTATTCGGGTCGATATTGTAGGCGCTGATGTCACCGGTCGGATAGAACCTGCCGTCTGTTCCCTGACAGGGAGTGCTGAAGGGCGATCCGGTGCTGTAGGTCGTGCTGGAGGGAATGGGCTGGCCATTCGCCGAAGCGTAGTTGTCCAGGACGTACATGTGGGAGCCGGTCGTGTCGGTGATCAGCGAGAGGGAATTGTTGCCCTGGGAGGTGTAGCTGGCCTGGAAGCTGAGCACACCGTCGCCGCCGACCTGGAAGAGCGAGATATTGCTGGCGGTTCCGCTGGTGGTGCCGTCGGCATTGTATTTGAACGTCCCCTGATTCAGGACGTAGATATACCGGCCGCCGGAGAGCACGAGCACGCGCACAGGATTGGTCCCGTTGGCCCCATAAGGAGACTTCTGGAGCGTGGTGAGCCTGCCGGTCTGATTGTTGACGTTATAGCCGGAGATCTGGTTGTACTGCGAGCCGGTCACGTACAGGTAGCCAACGGTATAGCTGTTGGTGCACGAAGTTACTCCAAAACCTAGACTAAGAGAGACAACTAAGGCCAGGAGAACCTGACCGACTTTCCTGCACTTCATGCGTTTCCTTCATCCCGGCCAGTCCATTGTCTGGCGTAGGGGGCTGCTCTGCAGCGGGCTGTTTCGGGGTGGTTCGGAATCACTCCCACATCGAATTGTAAAAGGTGGAACGGCTTTCGGCTAGCGTAGCGCGCATTCGCACGGTGTTTAGTGAAGAACTCGATTCGCAAAATCGCGGTTGTGAGGCTCATTTCCCGCGTGAGCGCCGTCGGTATCGAGCTATTGGACTGCCAATCACGGCCGGCGTTATCTCGAGAAGAGGGCCCGGCGGCTTAAAAGACCTTGACGTGAAAGGTCAGATACTTTTTGGGATTCTCGCGAATGGCGGCAATGAGGCCTCGGCTCTCGGTCAATGTCTGGTCGAGGTTGTTATAGACGGAAGGATTGCGGACCAGTTGGCCGAGGGTGCCCTCGCCGCTATCGGCGCGGTTCAGGATTGAGTCGAGCTTGGTGATGGTGTCGTTGAGCTTGTCCCGGAATTGAGGATCTTTGGCGAGAAGGCCAAGGCCGCCGCGGCCGGCGTTGATGTCATCGAGCAACTGACGCGCTCCGGCGACCGACTTGTTGAGGTTGTTGTAGAGGGTCTCGTCTTTGAGCAGCTTGCCCGCCGTACCCTTGCCGTTGTCGAGATCGTCGGCAATGTGCTGCAGGCGGCCCACGGTCTCGTTGGCGCGGTTATAGAGAGTATCGTCGGTGAGCAGCTTGCCGATCGAGCCCTTGCCGCTGCTGATCTCGTCGACCAGTTTTTGTATCTGCTGGACGGCCTCGTTGGCGCGGTTGTAGAGCTCGGGGTCCTGGATGAGTTTGCCGATCGAGCCTTTGCCGCTGTTGAGCGAATCGACGAGGCTATCGACCTTGGCGAGGATGGTGTTCAACTGTTCGATGGTCCCCTGGCTGGATTTGATCACATCGCTCAGGTTGGGGGTTTCGTTGGTTTGCAACTCATCGCCGTCCTTAAGCGCGGGGCCCTTGGCATTATTACTGCTGATTTCGAGCACCGTATCGCCGAGCACGCCGACGGTTTCGAGGCTGGCTTTGGAGTCGGTATGCAAGGCGTCAGCGAATTTCTGGCTGAGCTTCATGGTGACTTCGACGGGCGTAAGCTTGCGGTCGGGTACGATCCGGATGGACTTGACGTTGCCGATGGTGACGCCCTCGAGATTGACTGGTGCGCCGACCTTGAGACCGGCAGAGTTCTCGAAGTAGGAGCGTACAGTGAGCTTGCCGGCAAAGAGGCCGCCGGTGCCGTTGGACATGAGAAAAACAAGGCCAACCAGCACGGCCAGTGCAGCTAGAACCAGCACACCGACTTTAAGCTGCGACCACTGGACTTCCTGCTGGCTCGGCACAGAACTCTCCCGAAGACTTCCTCATTCTAAACATACTGCTCATGAGACCATCGCGGACTTGCGCTTGATATTACGTTAGTTGCAGCCTATCCGGCTTCGACCAGACCATAGCGGCGATTCCAGGCCTCGCGTAGCCTTGCCCAGACGCGGGCCTTCTCATCCGGGGTTGCCTCGGCGTCAGCGTGGTGGACGAATTGCGACGATTCCACCTTGGCAAGCTCAAGGAGTGCGCGGTCGCGCAGCAGGTTGGCGACGCGGAAATCGGGCAGGCCGGCCTGGCGGGTGCCGAAGAATTCCCCCGGGCCGCGCTGCTGCAGATCGAGTTCGGCGAGTTCGAAGCCGTTCTGGGTGCGGACCATTGCGGCGAGGCGCTCTTCACCCTGCAGGGAGGCTTTCGCGCCGGTGACGAGAATGCAATACGACTTGGCCGCGCCGCGACCCACGCGTCCGCGAAGCTGGTGGAGCTGGGCGAGGCCGAAGCGCTCGGCGTGCTCGATGACCATGACGGTGGCGTTGGGCACGTCGACGCCGACCTCGATGACGGTGGTCGAGACGAGCACATCGATTTCGCCACGCTGAAAGCGGCGCATGGTGACCTCCTTGTCGTCGGCGCTAAGGCGGCCGTGGAGGAGGCCCAGGCGCAGGCCAGCGAGGCTCGTGTTGCGCAGGCTCTCATACATCTCAGTTGCGGACTTCAGGTCGGGAGCGTTTCTCGTCTTAGCCTTTGGGGCGGTTTTCGAGGCAACGCTCTCGCCGAAGAGGGATTTCGCTTTGGAGGATTTCTTTGCCGGCCCTGGCTTTGCGGCTTTGACGTTGTTGTCGGACGAGGAAGCTTCTGGTTGATCGACAGGGAAGTCGAGTTCGGGCTGGTCGTCTTTGGCGCCCTCGATGACTGGATAGACGACATAAGCCTGATGGCCTTTGGCGACCTGCTTGCGGACGAACTCCCACACTTCGGGTGCGCGTTCGTCGCTGGTCTGGCGAGTGATGATCGGCGTTCGTCCGGGTGGAAGCTCATCGAGGACGCTGAGATCGAGGTCGCCATAAAGCGAAAGCGCCAGAGTGCGCGGGATGGGCGTCGCGGTCATGATGAGCACGTCGGGCTCGGCAGCGGTGGGCTTTTTCATCAGGCGAAAACGTTGGAGGACGCCGAAGCGATGCTGCTCATCGACGACGACGAGGCCAAGCTTGGCGAACTCGACCTTTTCCTCGATCAAGGCGTGGGTGCCAACGACGAGGTCGGTTTCGCCGCGAAAGACTTTGCCACGCACGGCGCGCTTGCGGTCTTCCTCAAGCGAGCCGGTGAGCAGCGAGACGTGGTATGGGCGGCCTGTGGCGGGCGAGGTCGCCTTCTCGAGCAGCTTGCGAATGGATAGGTAATGCTGGGTCGCGAGGATCTCTGTGGGCGCCATGAGCGCGGCCTGGTAGCCGTTCTCGATCGCGACGAGCATGGCCTGAAGCGCGACGATGGTTTTGCCAGAGCCGACGTCACCTTGCAGCAGGCGTCGCATTGGCCCGGTGGCGCGCATATCGGCGACGATCTCTCCGAGGGAGCGCTTTTGTGCGGCCGTGGGGTGAAAGGGCAGGACCTGGCGGATGGCTTCGCGGACGCGGTCATTGGTCTCGAAGGCGATTCCGGCGCGCTCTTTGAATTTGCGGCGCTTGAGTTCGAGGCCGAGCTCGAGATAGAAGAGCTCTTCAAAGATCAGGCGACGATGGGCAGGGGTCGACCAGGCCTGCAACTGGGTCATGGGCGTTCCGGCGACAGGGAAGTGGGCGGTGCGGAGGGCTTCTTCGCGTCCGGGGAGTTTCAATCTCTCCAGCAGAGCGACGGGGAGACTCTCGGAGACCTGGCCCTTCAATTCCTCCAGCAGGTTGTAAATGGTGCGGCGAATCCAGCGCGAGGCGAAGCGGCTGCCGCCGAGGGATTCGTAAACGGGAGCGATGCGGCCGACTTCGAGGAGACGACTCTGTTCGTCGTCGTGATCGTCGGGCAGGATTTCAAACTGCGGCTGGATCATCTTGAAGTTGCGCGTCGAGCGACTGGGCTCGACCTTGCCGTAAAGCGCGACCATCTGCCCGGTCTTGAAGCGGTCTTTGAGATAGGTGCCGTGGAACCACATCGCTTTGAGCGCAGTGAGGTTCTGGCCGACGGTCATCTCAAAGATCGGCATGGAGCGGGTGCGGAGCAGCGCCGCGCCGCGGACCTCGCCGATGACGCTGGCCATCTCGCCGGGCTTGAGCGCGTCGATGGGAGTTGGGTGCAGGCGATCTTCGTAACGAAAGGGAAGGTGGTAAAGCAGGTCTTCGACGCAGAGGATCTTTTTTTCGGCGAGGGACTTGGCGATGCCGGGGCCGATGCCTTTGACAAATTGGATTTCGGTGTTGAGGGCCAGCACAAGGACGATGCTAGCAGGATGGGTAGCGGGAGCGCCGGTCGCTACGATGTCAGCGGGAGCCGGCGTCCATGGCGAAGGTGGAGAACAAGCACCGTCTCGCCCTCGACGGTAAAGAGAATTCGATAGACATGGGGTTTGCGGCCGTACAGCAGCTGACGGACCTCGAAGCTGAAGCTAGCGTTTTCAGGTGCGAGGGGACAGCGCGTGGGGAAGGTAGCCAGCCCTTCAACTGCTTTTCGCAATGCGGTGAACCATCGTCGGCCAGTATCTCCGGCGCCTTCGGAAACCAACCATTGCAGGATGGACTCCGCCTCTCGCTCGAACGCCTCAGATGTTTCAATCAGAAAAGCCATGTTTCAGGCTGAGCTCGTCGAAGAATTCGGCTGCGGGCCGGCTGCGTCCGGCCTTCACATCTTCATAGCCTCGGCGGATACCCTGCACCGCTTCCTGGTACTCGATGCGCTCCCATTCGAGATATGCCCCAAGAGCCTCATCCAGCGCCTCGACCGCGTTTTGGCCATGGCGCTCGGCATAGTCTTCGAGCTGCGCTTTCCGTTCCGGATTGATGGAAATCAGTTCCATATCACAAGCGTAAGGAGCTGCCATACGGGTGTCAACGACAGGCGCCTTAACTGGACAAATTTTCCAGGAACGCGCCGAGCAGGGCGTTGAAGAACTCCGGGCGTTCGAGGTTAGTCATGTGACCGGAGTCTTCGATGATCTCCAGCTGCGATCCAGGGATGGCGCGGTGCATCTCCTCGGAGAGCGGAACGGGGGTATAGGCGTCGTGGCGTCCGACGAGGATCAGCGTGGGCACAGCGATATGGCCGAGCAGCGGCATGTAATCGCGGCGCATGGTGCGGCCGCGCAGGGCGGCGGCTGCGCCTGCGGGGTTCGACTGGCGGATCATTCGCTGGATGTGTTTGGCGACCGCCGGCATCGCCTTCGCGTTGGCCGGGGTCATCATCTTGTGCAGAGATTCGGCAGCGAAGTTGCCGAAGCCCTGGGCCTCGAAGCGGTCGGCGGTGGTGAGCCGGGTTTGCTTCTGCTCCGGCGTGTCGAGCGAGGCGAAGGTATCAGCGAGGACGAGGGCGCGAACGCGGACGGGCGCCCGACGCCAGGCTTCCAAAATGATCTGGCCGCCGAGGGACAGGCCGATGAGGATGAAGCGCTCGATTTGAAGGTGATCGGCAAGTGCGAGGATGTCCTGGGCGAAGTCGTCGAGCAGAGTGACTCGTTTGCCGACGGGTAACGGCGAGAGTCCGTAGCCACGCAGCTCGGGCACGACGACTCGATAGCTGGGCGAGAGGAACTCCACCTGCGGCGCCCACATGGTGTGATCGAGGGGATGGCCGTGGACGAGGATGATGGCCGGGCCGGTGCCGGAGTCCTGATAGGCCAGCTCGATTCCGTTGGAGAGTTGGATGCGGGGCAGCATATTACCTTGAAGTGTATATAGGCTAGATGTCAGCGGAAAAGGTCATTTGGCGGGGCTTTGCTACACTGGCGCACAGTAGGAGATTGCCCGGATGCCTGTCGTCGAGCTAGACCGGATTTCAAAAGCGTATGACAAGAAGATCGCCGTTCATGAGCTGAGCCTGCGAATCGAGCCGGGCACGATGTTCGGTCTGCTGGGGCCGAATGGCGCGGGCAAGACATCGAGCATTCGCATGATGATCGGCGTGACGCTGCCGGACACGGGCACGGTGACGCTCTTCGGCAGCCCGTTCACGCGCAAGGCGCTGGCTAAGGTTGGCTATTTGCCCGAAGAGCGCGGCCTCTATAAGAAGATGAAGGTCATTGACCAACTGGTCTTCTTTGGGCAGTTGCATGGGCTCGACGCAGCGACGGCCAACACGCGCGGCCGGCAATGGGCGGGGCGGCTGGAGATTGCCGACGCGCTCGATAAGAAAACAGAAGAGCTGTCGAAGGGCATGCAGCAGAAAATCCAGTTCATCGCGACGCTGCTGCACGATCCCGACCTGATCATCATGGATGAGCCGTTCTCAGGGCTCGACCCGGTGAACGCGATCCTGCTGCAGGACACGCTGGTGGAACTGAAGAAAGGGGTAAGGCGATCTTGTTTTCGACCCACCGCATGGACCAGGTGGAGAAGCTCTGCGATGAGATCAGCCTGGTGAATCGCGGCACAGTGGTGCTCGCGGGCACGATGCGCGAGGTGAAGTCGCGCTATGAGCGCAACCGGGTGGTGATCGAGTTTGAGGGCGACGATTCGTTCCTGAAGCATGAGGCGATTGCTGAGTATAAGAACTACTCCGGCCATGCTGAGGTGAAGCTGAAGGACGGCGCCGATGCGCAGGCGTTGTTGCGCGAGGCCGTGAGCAAAGCGCGGATTAACAAGTTCGAACTGGTGGAGCCTTCGCTCGAAGAGATTTTCATTCAGACGGTGGGAGGCAAGGCCGATGCATGATGCACTGTTGATTGCCAAGCGCGAGTATCTGGAGCGCATTCGCAGCAAGGCGTTCCTGTTTATGACCATCGCCTTCCCCTTGCTGTTGAGCCTGTCGTTTGGCGGCAGCTTTCTGGCAAATAAGCTGGGCAGCGGCGCCAAGCATATCGTCATTGCGTCGAACGATGCGGCGTTTGCGCAGAGCGTGCTGACGGAAATGAGTAAAGGCAAGAAAAGTGGCGACCAGATCGAGGTTCAGGCGCCGGTCAGCGACGCCGATCGCGCCGGTTTGACCGCCAAGGTGAATGACAAGAGCCTCGACGGCTACCTCTGGATTGAGACGCATACGAATGGCGACACACCGGACGCGACTTATGTTTCGCGGTCTGCGGGGGACCTGTTTGAGGCTGGGAGCCTGCAAGAAGCGGTGAACCGTGCACTTACACGGCAGCAGTTGATCAAGCGCGGCGCGAGCGCGGCGGAGATCGAGGGGCTGCTGAAGACGGTCGATGTGAAGACCACCCAGGTGAAAGAGGGGAAGCTGGTGCAGTCGTCCTCGATCAAGAGTTTTCTTGGCGCGTACATTATGGTCTTCCTGCTGTATTTCACCGTCGTCTTTTACGGGATGAACGTGGCGCGCTCGGTGGTCGAGGAGAAGACTTCGCGGGTCTTTGAGGTGCTGCTGTCGACGACTCGTCCGGAGTCGCTGATGGCCGGCAAGCTGCTCGGCGTAGGTGCGGCGGGTTGACGCAACTGGGCATCTGGTTTGTGGCGGCGGTGATTCTGACGGGTTCCTCGCTTGGCGCGGCACTGGGTAACGGCGGTTTGGCGGCTTTTGGCATCACCGGGCTGCAGCTGATTTTCTTCGTGGTGTACTTCCTGCTGGGCTTTCTCTTCTACAGCGCGCTGGCGGCCGGCTTTGGCGCGAGCGTCAGCTCTGAGCAGGAGATTCAGCAGTTCAGCATGATTATCGTGATGCCGCTGCTGGTGGGACTGATCATGATTACCTATATTCTCGCCAACCCGAGCGCATTGCCGGTGGTGCTGCTGTCGCTCTTTCCGCCATGCACTCCGGTAGTGATGTACCTGCGGATGTCTTCGCAAATGCCGCCCTGGTGGCAGCTGGCGCTATCGATCGTGATGCTCATTGTCTTTATTTGGGCCGCGCTGTTGGTGGCGTCGAAGATCTACCGGATCGGCATTCTCATGTACGGCAAGCGGGCGACGTTGCCGGAGATGTTGCGGTGGATGAGATACAGCTGAGGCAGGGACGTAGGGACTAGAGAATAGGGACTAGAAGTGTGATTCGTGATCGGTGCTTGTCTCCGGCGCGGTCCACGGTCTGACTCGTTAGAATGACAGCGTGACCCCCGGCCCGCAGAACAAGAGATTTTCTTTTGGACAACGAGTCACGCTCGCGATTGCTCCGCGAGTGGTTGCTCTGCTGCTGCGGGCGATTGGGGCGACGCTTCGTTTTGAATATGTGTGTGAGCCGGGGCTGATTCCTCCTACGCGGGCGTTTCCTGGGATTTATGCGTTTTGGCACCGGAGCGCGTTGCCGACGCTGCTGTATTTTCGCGGCAAGCTGCGCTGCTCGATCCTGGTGAGCCAGAGCTTCGATGGCGAGCTGATTGCGCGCACCATCGAGCGGTTCGGCTTCGATGCGGTGCGGGGCTCGAATTCGCGCGAGGGCGCGGCGGGGCTGATCGGATTAAAGCGTTCAGTTGAGGCCGGGTTCATCGCTGTCTTTACCGCCGATGGGCCGCGCGGGCCGCGCTACAAGAGCAAAATGGGGCCGGTGAAGCTGGCGCAGATGATGCAGCTGCCGGTGGGGAGTATCTACGTGCTGCCGCAGCGGGCGTGGGTGGCGAAGTCGTGGGACGGGTTCCTGGTTCCGCGGCCGTTCTCGCGTGTGGCGGTCAGCTGGGCGCATAAGGTGCCTGCTCCTGCGCCGGGGGCGAGCGGCGAAGAACTGGAGGCGGCGCGGCTTGAAGTGGAGGCAGCAATGGAGCGGGCGCGGCGCATGGCCGAGGAGTATTTTGCAGCGAAATAGAGTGCTTCTGTTGAGGCTAACAACCGCCTCGAATGAGGCTCGCGCAATGCTTGGGAGACACTTGACCATTCAATCGTGGCTCGCAGATCGCCGGGATCCTTCCTCCTTTCAGTCGTCAGGATGACACCCGTCAGAAATGAAGAATTAGAATCGACCCCGTGCTGGTTTCCGATTTCGACTTCGATCTTCCTGAAGAGCTGATTGCGCAGCAGCCCCCTGAAGAGCGGTCTGGCGCGCGGATGCTGCACGTGGATCGCGGGAGCGGCGAGTGGCGCGATGGCTGGTTTCGCGAGCTTCCTGAGCTGCTTCGCGCGGGCGATGTGCTGGTGCTGAACGACAGCCGGGTGATTCCGGCGCGGCTGCTGGGGCGGAAGGTGGCCCGCCCGGGACGCGCGCAGACGGAAGCGCCAGGGGCAAGAGTCGAGGCGCTGCTTACCGAGCAGGTGAGCGAATGGGAGTGGCGGGCGCTGGTTCGCCCGGGAAAAAAGGTGCAGGCGGGCGATTCGCTTGTGTTCAGTTCCGATGATGGCGAGTCGTCGCTTACCGCAGTGGTGATCGAGCACGGAGAGTTTGGCGAGCGGCTGCTTGAGTTTGCCGCGGTTCCTGACTTCTTTGCGCGGCTTGAGAAGATCGGGCACATGCCGCTTCCTCCGTATATTCGACGGCCGGATGACGGCGGAGACCGGCAGCGTTACCAGACGGTGTATGCGCAGCAGCCGGGTTCGGCGGCTGCTCCGACGGCCGGGCTGCATTTCACGCCTGAGGTGCTGGAGAGGATTCGAGCGCGCGGAGTGACGGTTGTCTTCGTGACGCTGCATGTCGGGCTGGGGACATTTCAACCGATCAGGGTAGAGCGGGTCGATGACATTCGGCTTCATGCTGAGCACTTCACGCTGCCCGAGGCGACGGCTTCCGCGGTGAATGCTGCTCTTGAGGAAGGGCGTAGGGTAATTGCCGCGGGTACAACGACGGTTCGCACGCTGGAACACTGCGCCTTGATTGCGGATGGCGGCTCGCTGGTGGCACAGTCCGGGGCTACGAGCATTTTTATTTCCCCGGGGTTTCAGTTTCGGGTAGTGAGCGGGTTGCTGACGAACTTTCACCTGCCGCAGTCGAGCCTGCTGATGCTGGTGAGCGCCTTTGCGGGGCGCGATCGCGTGTTGGCTGCGTATCAACATGCGGTACTAGAGAGGTACCGGTTCTTTTCTTATGGCGACTGCATGTTTCTCGATTCGGCCAGCGGGTAGAATCGGGTCATTCCGGTCGACTAGGCCGTTCAATTCAGTTCAAGAAGATCCCTTCCATGAAAGAGTTTCAGAACGGGCAAGGCCGACTGCGCGGCCTCGATACGCTGCGGGCCTGCGCCATCCTCTATGTCATGCTCTTTCACCTGCGGTTTCGTCTGTCAGCTGGTCTGGCCGGCTTCGGGGAGTTTGGCTGGATCGGCGTCGACCTCTTTTTCGTGCTGAGTGGATATCTGATCGGCTCGCAACTGCTTCGGCCTTATCTGCGCGGCAAGGTTCCGAGCCTGAAGCGGTTTTACCGGCAGCGAGCCTATCGGATTTTGCCTGCGTATCTGGTCGTTCTGGCGCTGTATGTCTTCGTGCCATGGTGGCGGGAGTCGCCGGGTATGTCGCCGGTGTGGCACTTTCTTACCTTTGCCGAAAACCTGCTGATCGACTACTCGGTCAATCAAGCTTTCTCGCACGCGTGGTCGCTTTGCGTCGAAGAGCACTTCTATCTGTTGTTTCCGCTACTGGTGATTTGGATGATGCGGCGGCCGTCGGCGCGTAAGACGATCGGCGTCATCGTTGCGCTGGTGCTGGCGGGGATGGCCGTTCGGGGTTGGTTCTTATTTCATACGCTGAAGCCGCTTGGTGCTTACAACGAACAGCTCGGCTCAATCTATTTGGAGCGAATTTACTATCCGACCTACTCGCGGCTGGATGGACTGCTGGCGGGTGTGTCCCTGGCGTTGTTGCGGACTTTTCGCCCGGCGTGGTGGGCGATGGTTGAGCGGCGCGGGCATACGCTATTCGGCTGCGGACTTGCGATGACGCTCTTCTGCTCCTGGCTCTTTGCCGGCCGCTTCTTTTCGGCAACGGGCGCTTCAGCATGGAGCACGGTGGTAGGCTTTCCCCTGCTCGCGCTGGGGCTAGGTCTGGTGGTCGCCTCGGCGATCAGCGAAAACGGACTGCTGAGCAGGATTCCAGTGCCGGGGGCGCGGCCGATTGCGATGATGGCCTTCAGCATTTACCTGACGCACAAAGAAGTGATGCATTTCGACGACCGGTTTTTCCCGGGAGTCCTGGAAGGCCCGCAGCTGCGCGCACTGGCATTCTGCTTCGCGACCTGCATTGCGGTTGGGGCGGCGCTGTATCTGGCGGTCGAGCGCCCGTTCCTGCTTCTGAGAGACCGCAAGCAGAAGAGGGCGCGGGTGGAGGAGGCGCATGCGGTCCACAGCTAGGATGTTCTAGACTTTGGAGCGATGGCCAACTACTGCTTCCGCTAAACCCCCTGTCTTCCTGCTGGACTCGATGTCGTTCATCTTTCGCGCGTATCACGCGATGCAGCGGCAGCGGCCGATGTCGACGCGCAGCGGCGTGCCGACGGCGGCGACTTACGTCTTCGTGAACATGATCAACAAGCTGCGGAAGGATTTTTCGCCGGAGTATTTCGCTGCGGTCTTCGATGTGAGCGGCACGGTCTTTCGCGATGAGCGGGCGAAGGCGATGACCGCGGTGAAGAAGTTCAACATCAAGACGCAGACGTTTGAAGAGATCGATTATCTCGGCTACAAGGCCAATCGCACCGAGATGCCGCCAGACCTGGCGCAGCAGCTGCCGTATATCCGGCGCGCGCTGGAGGCGTTTCATATTCCGATTCTTGAGGCGCAGGGGTTTGAGGCGGACGATGTGATCGGCACGCTGGCGAAGCAGGCTGCGGAGGCGGGGCATCCGGTGTACGTCGTCTCAAACGACAAGGACATGATGCAGCTGGTGACCGAGCAGGTGAAGGTGCTGAACCCGATGAAGGACAACCTGGTGCTCGATCGCGCGAAGGTGATCGAGACGCTGGGCGTTCCGCCGGAACGGGTGATCGACGTGATGGCGCTGCGCGGCGACTCGATCGACAACATTCCCGGCGCGCCGGGGATCGGCGACAAGGGATCGGTTGAGTTGATTCAGCAGTTCGGCACGCGTGGAGGCGGCGCTCGATCGCGCGAGCTGAGGTGAAGCGTAAGACGTATCGCGAGTCGCTCGAAAACAATCGCGACAACATCATGCTGAGCAAGGAGCTGGTGACGATCCACTGCGAGGTGCCGATGGAGCTGGACCTCGAGGCGATGCGGACGCTGGCTCCGGATGTGGCCGCGTGCCGGGCGCTGTTCAGCGAGCTGGAGTTCACGACGCTGCTGAAAGAGCTGGCTCCGGAAGAAGAGCTGGTGAAGACGGAATTTGTGCTCGAGCCGACGGCGGAGCAGATTGCGCATTTGTGCGCAGTGCGCGAAGAAGGACGGATTCGCGCTTTGCGCTTGCAGACTTCGATCTTTGAGGTGGTCGCCGAGCAGGTGAGCGAGCAGGAGGCAGAGGCGATTGAGGAGGCTGAGCCGGCGCTGAAGACGATGTCGTTCATGGATGCGTTTGAGGCGGCAGACCGCGCCGATTCGGTGACAGAGACGAGCACCGTACCCGCAGGAAGCGCGTTGGCGTTTCGGCGGAGCCGGGTGTGGCGTTGATTTTGCGAATTGGCGATGCGAATGATGCCGCTCTGCGGGCGCTGCTCGAAGATGCTTCGGTGCCGAAGCGTGTCACGATTTGAAGGGCACGCTGCGGACGCTTGAGCAGCAGGGCGTTAACTTGCCGGCGCGAACGATGACCTGATGCTGTATTCGTACCTGATCAATCCGACGCACGCGACGCATCGGCTGGCGGATGTGGCGGCGCGGTTTACCAGCCGCCGCTGCGGGAGCCGGGCGAGGCGGCGCTGGCGGAGATCGGCGCATGTCGATCCGCGGCGCTGGCGCAGACTGCTGCGCGACGACGTTGACGCGCTCGATACGCGGAGGGTGTATGAGGACGATCGATCTGCCGCTGGCGCCGATGCTGCTGAAGATGGAGACGGGCGGGCGTGCGCATCGACTCGGCTGTGCTGAACCTGATGTCGGGAGCGCTGGCGACGGAGATGCAGCGGGTGGGCGAGGAGATTTTCGAGAAGGCGGGGCATCGATTCAACATCAATTCTCCGAAGCAGCTGGGCGATGTGCTGTTCAACAAGATGGATCTGCCTAAGCCGATGAAGTATGGCAAGGGCAAGGTGGTGTCGACGGCGCAGGACGTGCTGGAAGAGCTGGCGGCACATCAACGAAGTGCCGCAGCTGGTGCTCGAGTACCGGCAGCTGGCGAAGTTGAAGTCGAACTATGTCGATTCGCTGCCGCTGCTGGCCGATGCGCGAGGGCCGGGTGCATACGACGTTCAACCAGGTGGGCACGGCGACGGGGCGGCTGTCTTCGACGAATCCGAATCTGCAGAATATTCCAATCAAGACGGCGCTGGGGCGGGAGATTCGCGCGGCGTTTATCGCGGCTCCGGGACGGGTGCTGCTTGTCGGCGGATTATTCGCAGATTGAGTTGCGGCTGATGGCGCATTTCTCCGACGATCCGCTGCTGCTGAATGCGTATCGGACGGGTCAGGACATTCATACGCTGACGGCGTCGGAGGTGTTTGGGGTTTCGCCGGAGTCGATGGACAAAGAGACGCGGAACCGGGCCAAGGCGGTGAACTTCGGCATCGTCTATGGGATCTCGCCGTTCGGTCTGGCGGCGCAGCTGGGCATCGATCAGAACGAGGCGCGGCTGTATATCGAGACGTATTTTGCGCGCTACAGCGGGGTGCGGACGTACATCGACCGGCTGCTCGAAGAGACGCGGCGCGACCAGATGGTGCGGACGGTCTTTGGTCGGGTGCGGCCGATTCCGGATATTCAGAGCCGCAATGCGAATTTGCGTGGATTTGCGGAGCGGACGGCGGTGAACACTCCGCTGCAAGGCACGGCGGCAGACCTGATCAAGCTGGCGATGATTCGGATCGATAAGCGGCTGACGGAAGCGAAGCTGGCCAGCCTGATGACGCTCCAGGTGCATGACGAACTGCTCTTCGATGTTGCCGGAAGATGAGGTCGAACGGGTACGAGCTCTTGTTAAAGAAGAGATGGAAGGCGTGATCGAGTTGAAGGTGCCGCTGGTGGCTGATTGTGGCGTTGGGCCGAATTGGCGTGATATGGAGTAACGGCGCCACTACAGGTAGGAAGAAAGTGAAATCGACCACACATTGCTGTTGCTGTTGTCCCAGCTGTCGAGCCGCTCGATGTCCTGTTGCGCCTTTTCGCGGGTTCGCGGGAAATGGACGACGACGACGCGGTCGCTGGTGAAGTAGAGAGTGCGGTGATCCGGGCCTAAGCGCGGTTCGTCGTCGGTGCTGTAGCCATATGGTTTGTCATCGCCGGCGTAGCGGAGCGGGGTTACCGGCCCCCACACTGCTCCGTTTTTGCGAACGATATAGAGATGGTCTTTCCCATCAGCCGGCGCTCGCCCGGAGCTGCAGAAAACCAGGAAAGACCCGTCCGGCGCAATCTCCGGATCGACGTCGGCGGTCTTGCCGTCGCTGAACGAAAGAGGCTGCGCGGGCTGGTAGGCGCCATCCACATAGCTGGAAGAGAACAGCCGTTTGCCTCCCTTATCGTCGATGACAGTAATGTAGATCGTTCCGTCGGCTGCGATGCTGGGCTTCCATATAGAGGACCCGATGTTGACGGTGTCGGGCAGCCGTTTGGGCTCGCTCCAGCCGGAAGCAGAACGGTCGACGCGCCAGAGGTTTGAGGCGATAACCGGATTGGATTCGCCCGCTTTTGGAGTCGCGGGCTGGGTCGATTGGAAGACGATGTAGGAGCCATCTGGTGAGAATGCGGGAGAGGAGTCCGGCCATCGCCCTGAGAAGGATGCGAGGCTTGGCTTTGTCCACTCGCCATCGACCTTGTGCGATTCGAGAATCACGGTCCAGTGGGCGGCGCTGCGGGTGAAAAAGAGGGTGTTTCCATCGGGGGAGAAGGTGGGGGCGCCGTCGTTGGCCGGGCCGGATATGACGCCGGGGGCGAAGATCTGCGGCTCCGGCAGGGAGGTCGCGGTCGCGCCCGAAGCCTGGGCCACTTGCGGCTGCGGTGATTGACCGCGAAGGGGTGGGCACAGCAACGCAAAGGCCAGCAGCAACCAGCTTGTTTTCATTATGTCGTCACCCGTGTACAGCTTGGACGATGAGAGCTACCTTTGGGAAGCGCTTGGTCACGACAAGATGCATCAAAGCTGGTCGCGATTGCGGCTATCAGTGAATCGGCGGAACATGTATTAGCTGGCGCGATTCGCATGAGCCTATTTTCTTGCAACCTCGTCGAGCATAGAGACGCTGTGCAAGACGAGACAGTCAGGAGCGAGATGAACAAACCGTTGGGCACCAACATTCTTCTATTGCTGATAGCGGCTTCGCTGGTGGTGATCGCGGTACGGCCATATGTGCGGCCCCAGCCGGCTCAGGCGCAATCGTCGATGCCTTATCCGCTGTATATCGAGCCGGGCACGCAGATGCTGCGCGCACCGGACGGCAGCAAGCAGGTATATGGACGGGTGATGATCGATATGCGAACAGGGAAGGTCTGGGGGTTCCCGACCGGGAGTACTGATGTTTATCCAACCAACGCGCTAAGCTCCAAGCCGCAGACGTCGCATCCATTTTTTCTGGGCAGGTTTGCGCTGGAGGACGTGGAGAAGCAGTAGGGGACTCGCTGCGCCTAACCGGTCATTTCTTCCAAGATTGCCTGGGCGGCTTCGGCGGGATCGGCGGCCTGGGTGATGGGGCGGCCGACGACGAGATAGTTTGCTCCGGCGGCGAGGGCCGCTGAAGGGGTGGCGATGCGGGACTGATCTCCGCGCGCGGAACCGGCAGGGCGGATTCCCGGAGTGACGAGTACCGATCGAGGAATGGCGGCGCGGAGCTGCGGCGCTTCTTCGGGGCTGCAGACGAAGCCGAGGACGCCGCTGGCGCTGGCCATCTTTGCCAGCAGGAGGGCCTGCACCGCCGGAGTTTCGGGGACGCCGGTCGAAGCGAGCTGGAAGCGATCCATGCTGGTAAGCACGGTGACGGCGAGCAGTTGCGGCGGGTGTGTGAGGCTGGCGGCGGCTTCGGCGGCGGCGGCGAGCATGGCGGGGCCACCAGCAGCGTGAATCGTGAGTAGCTGCGGGCCGAGCGGCGCGACGGAGCGGACGGCGGCGGCGACGGTGTTGGGGATGTCGTGGAATTTCAGGTCGAGAAAGACAGAGTAGCCGCGATCGCGAAGGGTTTCAACAATGGAGCCGCCGGCAGCGAGAAAGAGTTCGAGGCCGACCTTGAACCACTGGCAGGCTCCGTCGAGACGATCGACGAAGGCCAGGGCCTCAGAGCCGGAGGGGAAGTCGAGGGCGACGATGAGCCGGTCGCGAGCCTGCCCGGTGGGCGGAGGCGCGACGAGCTGCGAAGACGCGGAGCTTTCCCGGCCGTTCATCCTGGCTTATTTTAACTGCGGCTGCTGGTCAGTTTCTCGGGAATTTGGCGTGGAGCGGAACGAATTGGCGCCGAGAGCCGGGTTTGTCACCCGGCTACCAGTAGCTAGTGAAGCTCGACGCTGGCCGGCCAGTTTAGCTGGGCAACAGCGGCCGAAACGCGTTCGATGCGGACCCTGGCAATTCCCTGGACGCCGATGGAGACGGCCGCCGCATAGGAGAGGTCGACGATACGGTCGTCGGGCACCGGGCCACGGTCGTTGACGCGAACGACGACGGTTTTGTGATTGCTAAGGTTGGTGACGCGCACGAACGACCCGAGCGGCAGACTGCGATGCGCACAGGTAAAGTCGTACATGTTGAAGCTCTCGCCGCTGGCGGTCTGGTGCCCCTGGAAAAGCTTACCGTACCAGGATGCGTGCCCGAGCTGATACCAGTGATGCGACGGTTTCACGATGGTCGCCGCTGGCTGGGCAACGGCAACGGCCGGGACCCCTGAGGTTGCAGCTGGCTGAGTGGACTTGGTACCGGCGATGCCGAAGGTCAACGCCACGGCGATACCGGCCCACGTAGATGCGCGAAAGGACAGCGATTTGTGGATTGCGATAGCGGTCATAGTCCTCCTGTAAGAATTGTATGGAGTCCGCAAAAGATAAGTCAAAGCGCTACTATGGGTTACGGGTCGCTCGCCCTTGATTTTATCGAGGCCGTATGGTAGGCAAACGACAAATATCTCAGGGCGTTTGCCCTACCTGGAAGCGCATACTTCCAGACGGCGGGGAGCCTTTCAGAGGCGCGTAATAATGGACGGAAATCAGGGACGGAAAGACGGCGATTGAATGAATGCCCCGGCTCACGGACGGAACTTTACTCTTACTGGGGCTGAGGAGGCAACTCCAGTCGAAGGCGAGTCGGGGGCGCGGCGGCCGGTGGCGTTGACGATCGCCGGTTTTGACCCGTCCTCGGGAGCGGGTGTCACGGCTGATCTCAAGGCGTTTATCTCTCATGGAATGTATGGGATGGCGTGCATCACGGGACTGACGGTGCAGTCGACATTGGGGGTACGGGCGGTCGAGCCGGTGACTGCTTCGACGGTGGCGGCAACCCTGCAGATGCTGGCCGAAGACGTGAGCTTCTCGGGGATCAAGGTCGGGATGCTGGCTACTGCCGAGGTGGCGAACGCGGTGGCCGACTTCCTCGATTCGGTGCCGGATGTTCCGGTGGTGCTCGATCCGGTGCTGCGATCCAGCTCGGGAAGGGAGCTATTGGAGCCGGCGGGGGTCACGGTGCTTCGGGAGCGATTTTTGAGGAGAATCGACTGGATTACCCCAAATCGGGAAGAATTAGAAATTTTGATTGGCGGCCCTGTTTTGCAGC
Source organism: uncultured Acidobacteriaceae bacterium (assembly GCA_963790505.1). Classification (GTDB taxonomy): domain Bacteria; phylum Acidobacteriota; class Terriglobia; order Terriglobales; family Acidobacteriaceae; genus Acidisarcina. The sequence goes on from CAWBOT010000002.1 coordinate 134,785, forward strand.
GAAAAGAGGTGCCGGAGGCGGCGGAGCGGCTACGGGCGCTCGCTCGGCAGGCGGGGAACGAGCGGCTGAGGGTGGTGGTGACTGGGGGCGACCTGGATCCTCCGGAGGACTATTTGTTGTCCGGCGAGGAGGATTCAGGCTGGATTTCGGGGGAGCGGGTCGAGACTAATTCGACTCACGGGACAGGCTGTGCGTTTTCGAGCGCGCTGCTTTGCCGGTTGGTGGCTGGCGATTCGCCCCGGGGCGCGGCGGTCCGGGCCAAGGAATATGTCACGGCGGCGCTGAAGGCGGCCTATCCGGTGGGGCGCGGCAAGGGGCCGATGAATCATCTGTTCAACCTGAAGTGAAGTCGCTGGAGTTCCGACGTCAGCCGATTTACTATCGCTGCAAGGAACGCTGCCATGGTCGACCATTCGGAACATAGTCAGTTGGAAGAAGTGAAGGAACAGATCGCTGAAGTTGTTGAGTTGCTCAACCAGCCCAACCTGCCCATCGCGGTGAGCGAAGAAGGCGAGCCGGAGACGACCGATCCTGGCGCCGCTTCGAAATAGCCTTTAGCAAATTCCGCGAGGATTGATTTCGCGTCGTCTGGTTCAGGGATGAGGTGTCCCTGCGACTGGCGCAGCGGTGAGCACGGCCGTGAAACTGGTGACCTTGCCGGTGGCCGCATCCAGTTCGCAGGTGAAGGTGAAGTCCTGCCAGCCTTTTGGGGCGCGGGCCGATCCGCTGCCGGTCAGCTTCTGATTGCTTTCGAGATTGAGGGTTTTGGGATCGTCGGTGCCGAGGAAGACGCGGTCGACTCCGGGGAGTTGCTTCTTGAGGGCGGGCATCGCAGCGGGACGGCACAGCGTCTCGGCGACCTTCTTGGAGGTACTCCAGCCCTTGGCAACGCTGCGGTCGACGGATGAGTGTAAGGTTGCTATCTGGCGATTGACGGCGGCAGTTTCGGCGGCAGAGAGCGTGGGCTCGGCGACTGGCGCGGACGGAGGCGCCTGCAGAAAGGCGGAGAGCAGAAGAGCGCCAAGGGCAAGTTTCATCATTTGAGTAAAACCCCAGTGAAGAATCGAGTGTATCGAGCATAGCAATTCCGCCAAGATGCGTCCGGATTCCGCGGAATCGCATCTTTCTAACAGCGACAACGAGTGCGCGGAGGGACTGCGAATGGCGAACGAAACGCCTGTGCGAGGTGCGACGCCCCCAATGACGGCGGCGCGGGTCACAACGAACTCGGCGATCCAGAAGGGAACGCGGCCCCGGGTGCTGATTATCGGGGGCGGCTTCGCCGGCTTGCACGCGGCGCAGGGGCTGGCCAAGCTGCCGGTGGACGTAACGCTGATCGACCGGCGCAATCATTTCACCTTTCAGCCATTGCTCTACCAGGTCGCGCTGGCGGTGCTGTCGCCGGCGAATATCGCGCAGCCGATCCGGTCGATTTTTCGCCATCAGGCAAATATCGAGGTGCTGATGGACGAGGCGGTCCATTTTGACCTGGGGGAGCGGCGGGTCACGATGAAGAGTGGCGCGGCGATGGTGTACGACTACCTGATGGTGGCGACGGGCTCGACGCATTCGTACTTTGGCAACGACCAATGGGCGAAATGGGCGCCGGGGTTGAAGTCAGTCGAGGACGCGATCGAGATTCGCCGCCGAGTGCTGCTGGCCTTTGAGCTGGCCGAGCGGCAAAAACTGGAGACGGGATCGCATCCGCCGCTGAATTTTGTAGTGATTGGCGCCGGGCCGACGGGCGTGGAGCTAGCGGGAGCGATTACGGACATCGCCAAGCTATATATGAAGCACGACTTTCGCCACATCGATCCGACGAAGGCGCGGGTGTTGCTGATCGAGGGTGGGCCGAGGGTGCTGCCTTCGTATCCCGAAGACCTTTCGCAAAAGGGCCTGGACCAGCTGACGAACCTTGGTGTAGAGGTGCATCTCAACGCCAAGGTGACGGACGTACAGCCGGGCCGCGTGACGTTTGGCGACGAGACAATCGATGCGGTTGTCACGCTGTGGGCGGCTGGGGTGCAGGCGTCGCCGCTAGGCAAGCTTCTCGGCGTGGAGACGGACAAGCGCGGCCGGGTAAATGTCGATCTGCATTTGAATCCGGTGGGGCACGAGGATATTTTCGTCTGCGGCGACCTAGCGAACGTTGTCGAGAACGGGCGGGAGATTCCAGGCGTGGCGCAGCCGGCGATGCAAATGGGCGACCATGTCGCGCGGATGATCGGGCAGGACATCGACGGCAAGCCGCGAACGAATTTTCACTATTTCGATAAGGGCGACATGGCGACGATCGGCAGGCTGGCCGCGGTCGCAAAAGTGGAGTGGCCCTTCAAGGCGCACTGGGGCGGATTCATGGCCTGGGTAAGCTGGCTGGCCGTGCACATTTTCTTTCTGATCGGCTTCCGCAACCGGATCGCAGTGCTGATTGAATGGGCTTACACCTTCTTTACATTCCTCGGTGGAGCGAGGCTGATTACCGGCGACCACACGCTGCCGGGGTGGGATGAGCAGCCGGGGGTCGCGGAGGCAGTGGACGCCGAGAAAGAGGCGGAGAAGCTGTCGGCTTGATTCCCCCGTGCCCTAGTACCACATTTTGTGCTACTATTGACTACAATGAATGATTTTGAGCAAGTCTACATGACTCCCGATCAGGTGGCGAAGCGGCTTCAAGTCGATCCAGAGACAGTTCGGCGATGGCTGCGCGCAAAGAAGCTTCGCGCTAGTCGGATCAGTCCGAAGGCGTGGCGCATTTCAGAGAAAAGCTTGTCTGAATTCATGCAGCAGAGAGAAATGGAGCAACAACAGGCTGGGGAACATCCGATTACAGCTGGGCAAGTGCAGCAAAAGCAGAATTTTGCTGACTTTCTGCGGAGTTCGCCTCTTGTTGAATCTGGACTGGCCTTCGAGAGGATTAAGGATTCGCCGCGGTCCTTCGATTTGTGACCAAATATCTGATCGACACGAACGTCATTTCAGAGCTGATTCGTCCACTCCCAGAAGAAGCGGTCGTTCGGTGGTTTCGAGAAGTCGATCCCGGTGCGCTTTATTCGAGCGTCATCACGTGGGGTGAGATTTGCCTTGGTGTCGAGAACTTGCCGGCCGGTAAACGCCGCGCCGAGATCGAACATTGGCTGTCAACAAGCCTTGCTGAATGGTTCGGAGACAATCTTCTTCCGGTGACGAAATCGATCGCCGACCGATGGGGCCTGTCAACGGCGAAGGCGAGGCGCGCCGGAATTACCATCGCCACCGCAGATGGACTTATCGCGGCGACAGCTATGGAAGACGATCTTGTCCTGGTTACGCGGAATGTTCGGGATTTTGCGGCGCTTGGAGTGCGGTTATTGAATCCGTGGAATGGTTAAGGCAGATCCACTACGGTAAATCGCGTCCAGTCGGGATCATTTCCAGGATTTCCATTAGGCTGGGAAGCTCCTCATCCCCGTTGAGCTTTCGAGGCGGGTTGTCTCTTTCCCAGTCAATCTCGTTGAGCAGGAAATTCATTCCGTCGCAATCAGAAACTGTATTGGCGCACTCATTCATCGTGAGGACGCTTAACAGGTCTGGTTGGTCGAAATATTCCACGGCTCTTCTTGCCTTTTGCGGGTCGGATTTGACCAGTGCCTCCACATAGTCATAGAGACGCTGTTGGTATTCCTTCCTGTCGGGTTTCGTTTGCCCACAAGGAACAGCGAGGCACATCGCGGGTTGTTCAGAACCTTCGAAAATAGGAGCCCATATATTCCACCTGCCTGACCTCGCAAACGTTATACAACTTGGCTCTTCTTCGGGTTCGGCCTCCACTGGGGCGGTCTCTTCAGGGTGGCCCTGCTCGTCCGCATGCTTGGTTGCGCTCCTTCGATGCCTTAGTGCAGTCCTTTCCTTGCAGCGGTGCATAGGGCACTTCCAGAACTCGCCCCAACTCTCCTTGACCATTTTCATCGGGATCTTGTGAGCCGGGCAGAATGGAGTTTCAAGAGTGACTGCGACCTTGAGGTCGGGCGGCGTTATGTTGCATATGACTTGATGCCCCTGGCCGCATACTCCTTGGGCGTTCCTCGGGTTGAAAACATCGAATGTGACTATCTCGCCGCATGATTGGCACATGACCTTGGCTCTTGCCGCTAACTGTTGATTTCCAAATGCGCTATTTACGAGGATCGGCAGGTGGTCACCGTCATAAATTCTTATGCCGTTTTCCTTTGCATACACGGTAGCGGTACGGGCGAACCTACCAGTCGACACGAAGAACGCCCCGTCCGCGCCTTCGTCGTGCATGGCAGCGATTAGGATTTGCATGTCTCTCCGGCCCGTTAGCGCCTCTCTGTCGTAACGTTTGCATTCGAGCACGTACTTCTTGCTGCCCTTCCAAAGAATTGCGTCCTTCCCTCCGTCGTTGCTGTAGGGCGTCTGCTTAACGTCGTAGCCCAACTCCAGAAAAAGTCTGGCGACAGCATCTTCAAACTCTGTAGGGCTCATTGAGAAATAGGTGTCGGACCGGGCCAGCCAAGCCGTTGAGAGGCGCACAATTTCCGCAGAACGTAGGGCATTCGATTCCTTCAGCAGCGCTCTTTTGCGCTCCCGCTCCGCTGACTCTTCGACAAATCGCTTTTCGCGTGCCGCCTTTTCGCTCGTGCAATGCTCGCATTGTTGCTCGTTTGCCTTGCGAACGCCGTGAGAGCATCGTTTCATTCCTTCTCTGAATTTCTCTGCTGATTTATAGGTAGCGGTTGCAATTCCAAGGATTGCCAGCCAAACAAAGGTGAACGATATCGCAAGAAGAGCGGCCAAGCACGTGGCCCAAAATACGGGGATATGAAACCCTTGGCTAAGGAACCTCACGACTGGTTGAAACTCGACCAAGGCGATAAAAAAGGAAACGCTAGCGCCAAAACCTACGAGCCATTCGATAAGGGCGATGTTTTTCTTCATCGATACCTTCCAAGCGCAAAGGGCGCTCGCGCGCCTATGAGTATAGCGCTGAGGATCGGTCGGGCAGGCGCTGAGAATTGGAGCATTTGTAAGTCCCACCCTTCGCGGAGAATGCGAAGGATGGGGCGCCCACGGTGGTGTCGTTTCTGGAGGAGGTGGTGGCTAGACGGTGACGGGTTGTTCGGCGTTGACCTTGACTGGCGTGAGCCAGCCGTAGCGGTCGGGGCGGAGGCCGTTGACGATCCCGAAGAATTCATCGGCAAGCTGGCGTGTGACCGGGCCGGTTTCGCCGTCGGCGACGAGGATGCGGTCGACGGAGCGGATGGGCGTGACTTCGGCGGCGGTTCCGGTGAAGAAGACCTCATCGGCGATATAGAGCATCTCGCGGGGCATAGCCTGCTCGACGACTGGGATTCCGAGATGGCGCGGCCAGCGTCAGGATCGAGTCGCGGGTGATTCCTGAAAGCACAGAGTTAGTGAGCGGCGTGGTGTAGAGCACTCCGTTGCGGACGATGAAGAGGTTCTCGCCGGAGCCTTCGGCGAGGTAGCCGTTCACGTCGAGGGCGATGCCTTCGACGTAGCCGTTGACGTCAGCTTCCATGCGGATGAGCTGCGAGTTGAGATAGCCGCCGCCGGCCTTGGCGAGCGAGGGCAGGGTGTTGGGCGCGGCGCGGTTCCAGCTAGAGATGCAGACATCTGCGCCGCCCTCGCCAGGAACGTATTTTCCCCATGGATAGTTGGCGATGTAGACCTCGATCGGCGAGCCTTTGGGGCTCACGCCGAGTTCGCCGTAGCCACGCAGGGCGATGGGGCGGATGTAGCAGGGCGCTACCTCGTTGGCCTCGACGACGTCGACGACGCCGGTGCAGAGCTGTTCGAGCGAGAAGGGAAGATCCATGCGATAGATCTTGGCGGAATCGAGCAGGCGCTGCATGTGCTCGGGCAGGCGGAAGATGGCCGAGGCCTGCGGCTGGGCGTAGCAGCGAATCCCTTCGAAGACGGACGAGCCGTAGTGAACGACATGGCTCATGACGTGAAGCTGAGCTTTCTCCCAAGGGATCAAAGTACCGTTGTGCCAAATGTTTGCAGTGGTTTGAATGGGCATGAGTGGATGGCTCCTCGCGAACTCTTCAGCAGATTATATCGTTCCCGGTCGATGATGATTCGCGCAGCGAAATGGAAAAGGGAGTCCGAAGTTTGCTTCCGGTGCGGAGCGGCCGACGCTACTCGCGCGGCATGTGCCGTTCAGGCTGCGCCGGTAGTGAGATTGAGACCTTTTATCCTGCTGAACCGCCGAGACTTACCTGGTCAGAAATAGACCACTTCCTGATCATGCGCAGTTCATTGTGGCGGAGGGCAGATGGAGCGAATATCAGGGTGTTCGCGGCAGTTCCCAACGCGACCAAAGGAGAAACATCATGAAGATCATCAATACTTTCCTCGCCTCCGCTCTCGTGGCGTCTGGCATCTGCGCTTTTCCTCAGAACCTGGATAAGCAAATGACAGTGAACATTCCGTTCGACTTCACGGTCCGGGACACCAACCTCCACGCCGGCAAGTACACAGTGAAGGAAGACGGTGCGGTCATCATCATGAGAGGGCAGAACGGCAAGTGTGCGAACGTGATTGCCAACCAGGCATACACTGCGAAGCCGGCGACTCACTCGAGCCTGACCTTCACGAAACGGGATGGCGAATATGTGCTGACCGAAGTGAAGAACATGGGCAGCAACACGGCACTGGAAGCGGTGCAGGGCAAGCACGCGTCGAAGCGGCTTGAGGCGTCGAACAACGCACCTCAGACTGTGGAGGTGGCGGCACTTGGAACTCGCTGAGCAAGTGGCGCACGAACTGATGTTGTCGTCCAACACTGCGAACCGCGGGCCCTCTAGTGGTCATGAGCAAGCTCTCATGGCCGCCAGAGGGCCCGCGATTTTCTCATTGATCCGTTGGAGCTGAAGCCTCTCCGTTCTGCGGTGAACTTCGATGGCCCAGCGGAAGCTGCGCCCCTTCAGACCCTGGTGATTTATTCAGGCGATATTGAGCGGGCGCTTTACGGATTCGAGGCTGGCTAACCAGGCGCCCGCGGGAAAGAGTTGCGAGGGCCCCTGCGCGGCGTCTACTTCAAAATAGGCGACAGGCGCAAGGAAGCGGTAGCCGCGACGGGAGATGGTCTCGATGAACTGAGGGTTTTTCACCCGGTCGCCGAGCGCCAGGCGCAGCTTGCGGATGGCAGCGTTGAGGCCGATATCGAAGTCGACGAAGGTGTCCGCAGGCCAGAGGATGTGTTGTAACTCTTCGCGCAGCACCAAGTCACCGGCATGCTCAAGCAGCAGGGCCAGAATTCGCCGAGGCTGCTCCTGCAGGCGGACGCGGTAGCCGTTGCGACAGAGTTCGCTGGAACGAGTGTCAAGCTCAAAGTTCCCAAAGCGATACACGCGATGGGCAGAAGATCGAACGCCGGGTTGCGACGGAGCAGGCGTCATAAGGCAACCTTCGAGTTCATGCTAACCCCCCAGGCAGAAGGAAGGCTCTACCACGAAGGTCGTAGAGAGCCGTCATCTGCATAGGCGCAGAAACGCTGTTATTCGGGACATGACCCAATGGCGGCACAGATATAGTGAGAGAGATGCTGCTGGCGTTTCTCAACACGAAGGTCTCGGCGGCGCTCTATGCAGCGGTCGCGATGATTGGCTTGCCGCATTCGAATTACGTGCGTTTCTCGGTGCTGGCGCTGAGCTCGATTTTCTTTCTTGTCGACCCGTTTGCGGCGATTCCAACATTCATCGCGATCACCACGGGCGCGGACGCCAGGCGGAGGCGGCGGATGGCGATGCGCGGAGCGCTTACCTGCTTCATCGTGCTGACTTCGTTTGCGATTGCAGGGCGGACGATCTTTCATATGTTCGGAATTACTTTGCCGGCATTTGAGATCGCCGGAGGCCTGATTCTGCTGCTGATCGGCATCGACATGCTGGAGGCGAAGCGCTCGCCGACGCAGGAATCGACTGACGAGGCGGAAGAGGGCGCAGCCAAGGAAGACGCGGGCATCGTGCCGCTGGGCATCCCGATGCTCTCCGGGCCGGGGGCGATTTCAAGCGTCATGGTGCTGGTGGGGCAGGCGCAGAAGATGTGGGAGATGGTGGCGATTCTGGGCGCGATTGCGGTGACCGCGACGGCGAGCTACGGCATTTTGAACGGCGCCGACCGAGTGAGAAAGATACTCGGCGAGACCGGTATTCGTATCCTGGTGAGGATCATGGGTTTGCTGCTGGTCGCCCTGGCGGTGCAGTTCTTTGTAAATGGGCTAACCGACCTGGGCGTGATCGCGAAACAGATCGCGAGCTAACTCGGGTGCAGGTGTGAGAGGAAGCCCAGGCCTATAAAAGGCCTCTTCGTAAGCCATCTATTCGCAGGGCCAAGGCGCTATCTTTCCAGCTCTACACGCCGCAATTCACGGATGGTCCTTCTCATGACATTTGTCATCTTTCTCGAGTGACCTTCTGCACTACCTCGAGCTGAGATATGGATTCATCCTTGTAACTGTAGTCGGGTTGCGGAGGATGGACATGGCGATGGCGCAGGTTGTAACGGGCGGGTTTGTTCCGAGTATTCAATATCGACAATCCAACAGCGGGGCCACAATTGCTCGGGTTTCCCAGGTAAGTAAGAGCTACGGCAACGTACAGGCGTTGAGCGATGTCGATTTCAGTATCGGCGCCGGCGAAGTGGTTGCGCTGCTGGGGCCGAACGGCGCAGGGAAGTCGACGCTGGTGCGGTTGCTGCTCGGGCTGGCTTCGCCGACGAAGGGCAGTGTGACGGTCTTTGGCGGTGATCCGAAGGATCAAGCTTCGCGGGAGCGCGTGGGCGCGATGCTGCAGGTGGGCGGCGTACCGAGCACGATGAAGGTGCGCGAACACATCGACCTTTTTTCCAGCTACTATCCGGCGCCGCTGCCCATGGCCGAGGTGGTGGAGATGGCCGGCCTGAAGGGCATCGAGGGGCGGCTGTTCGGCGAGCTCTCAGGCGGGCAGAAGCAGCGCGTGCTGTTCGGGCTGGCGCTGTGCGGCGATCCGGATCTTCTTTTTCTGGACGAGCCGACCGTCGGCCTGGATGTGGAGGCGCGGCGCAGTTTCTGGGAACAGATTCGGGGGCTAGTCGCACGAGGAAAGACGGTGCTGCTGACCACCCACTATCTTGAAGAGGCCGACGCGCTGGCCGACCGCGTAGTGGTGATCAACAAAGGCTCGATCGTTGCCGAGGGAACTCCGGAGGCAATCAAGGCGAGCACTGCGGGCAAGAAGATTCGCTGCCTTACGCAACTGCAACTGGGCGCGATCGAACGCATGACCGGTGTGGTGGGCGCTCGCTATGACCGCGAGGCGGTAGAGATTCAGAGCGCTTCAGCCGAGGCTACGCTGCGTGAGTTACTGGCTGCGGATCCCGAATTGACGGGGTTGGAAGTCAGCAACGCAGGAATAGAGGAAGCTTTTCTGGCGCTGACGAAATGATTCTCCATCCCACTCAAGCCAAAAGAGTGCTTGAATGGGCACCCATCACTTTCGATATCAACATTTCTTGAGAGGAGCAGTCATGACGAGTTCAGTTGCTGTAGCGCAGGCGAAATGGAGCCGCCCATTTGCGAGGACGGTTGAAATTTACTTGAAGGAATCGAAGTACGAGTTTCTGAATCGGTGGCGGATGCCGATATATTCGTTGTCGGTCATCCTTTTCCCGGCAATGTTTTATACCTTGTTCGGGCTCATCATTAATCGCGATGCGTCGGGCGGCCATCAAGAGGCGGCTACGTACCTGTTAGCCACGATGGGCTGTTACGGGATTATTGGCGTTGCACTCTTCGCCTTTGGTGTGGGCGTGGCCACGGAGCGGGGACAGGGATGGCTTGAGGTCAAACGGGCGAGCCCCATGCCTGCGCCGGCTTACTTCGTCGGCCGAATGGCCGCATGCCTGGTTTTCAGCTTGATCGTTTTCACGACGTTGTTTACCCTCGGGACGCTCTTTGGCGGCGTGCGTCTGATGCCGTCGCAGATTGCCGGACTGATGGCGACACTGGTCCTCGGATCGATTCCGTTTTGCGCCTTCGGATTGGTGATTGGATACTTCGCCAAGCCTAACTCAGCGCCAGCGGTCGTGAACATGCTCTATCTTCCGATGTCGTTTTTGTCGGGGCTGTGGATGCCGATCGGGATACTGCCAAAGTTTCTGCAGAAACTGGCATTAGCCATGCCGCCGTATCATCTGGGACAACTGGCGTTGCACGCTGTCGGAATTCCCAGCCGAGGCGATGTGCATACGCATCTGAATGTGCTGATCGGCTTCACTCTGGTGTGCCTGGGTCTGGCGATGCTCGGACTTCGGCGGGACGAAGGCAAGTTATATGGATGAAGCTGGGTTGAGGGACGGCAATCATCGCTCGTCCCTCGCACGCTCGCAAGCAGAGCGAGTAGAGACGTTGGCTTATGCTTGAGATGGGTTGAGGGTTCACGGCAATGCGGCTGATGCCAAAGAACAATACGATGGGGTGGGCAGCATACGCGCTGCTGGGTTACCTCGGCTTCTTCCTGATCGATCCAATTATGAACCGCTCCGGCCTGATGACCTGGGCGTGGACTGCGCTGGGGCTGCTGCTCTTCCTGATCATGTATTTCAGCCTTTATTGGGTCTGCGGCTGGAAGAGAATAGCGATTTCGATGGGCGTGGCGCTGCTGGGCATGGCTTATCTGCCCTTCAATAGCGGAGCCAGTTGCTTTTTTATCTACGCCGCGTCGTTTCTTGCCTTTGAAGAGAAGGCAAGTACGTCCTTCAAATACATTGCCGGGATGGCACTGGTTCTGGTTGTTGAACTTTACCTGTTGCACACCCCATACGTCGGCTGGTTCGTCGATGTCGGGTTGCTGGTGATTATCGGCACGTTGAATGTTTATTTCTCGCAACACGGCCGATCGCAGAAAAAATTGCTGCGTGCGCAGGAAGAGATCGAGCACCTCGCCAAGATCGCGGAGCGGGAGCGGATCGCACGCGACCTGCACGATGTGCTGGGGCACACGCTCTCGATCATCGTGCTGAAGTCGGAGCTGGCGTCGAAGCTGGCGGAGATAGATCCGGCTCGGGCCAAGGCGGAGATGGCCGATGTCGAGCAGACTGCGCGCACAGCGCTGACGGAGGTTCGCCAGGCAATCGGCGGGTATCGCACCAACGGCCTGACGGCAGAGCTTGCCCAGGCGCGGGCGACGCTCGAGACCGCGGGAATTACGGTGGAATGCGAGCAGGCTCCGGTGACGTTGCCCGCGACGCAGGAGAGTGTACTCGCGCTGGCGGTGCGCGAGGCGGTGACTAATGTTGTCCGGCATGCTCATGCGGGGCGCTGCCGGCTGGAGCTGCGCGCGATCGACGGCATCTGCCGGTTGTCGATCCAGGACGACGGCCTGGGGGGATTTCAGCCGGAAGGCAATGGCTTGACTGGAATGCGGGAGCGGGTTGAGGCGCTGGGCGGCACGCTGCTGCGTGAGACGAAGGGCGGAACGCGGCTGCACATTACGCTGCCCCTGCAGCAGCCGGTCGACTACGCGGCCGGGGCGGGGGCGGACATTGATGGAGCCACAGGCGCGGAATTTGCGGGAGTTACGAGAGTGGCGGGGGCATGACGCCCGCCGAGAGTCAAGGACGTGGTGCAGCAAGCGCGAATGCCATTCGCGTCGTGCTGGCCGAAGACCAGGCGATGGTGCTGGGCGCGCTGGCGGCGCTGCTCGAGATGACGGGCGGAATCAAGGTAGTGGGGCGCGCGCAGAATGGAACAGAAGCGCTGGCGCGGGTGCTCGAGTGCAAGCCGGACGTCTTCATCACCGACATTGAAATGCCAGAGATGAGCGGACTGGATGTTGCGGCAGAATTGCAGCGCCGCAAGGTGAAAACGCGGGTGATCATCGTGACCACCTTTGCCCGCAGTGGCTATCTGCGGCGCGCGCTCGATGCCGGAGCAAACGGCTATCTGCTCAAAGACAAGCCTGCGGAACAACTAGCCGAGGCCGTACAGCGGGTGCATCGCGGCCTGCGGGTGATCGATCCCGAACTGGCGGCGGAATCGTGGGGCGCGTCCGATCCGCTGACCGATCGCGAACGGCAGACGCTGCGCCTGGCGGCCGAGGGTGCGACCAGTGGCGATATTGCTGCGAAGCTGAATTTGTCCGAGGGGACGGTGCGGAATTATCTCTCTGAAGCGATCAGCAAGCTGGGTGCGTCGAACCGGATCGAAGCGGCGCGAATCGCGCGTGCGCAAGGCTGGCTATGAGCGACGCATTGCTCTATCTCTATATGGATGGAGTTGGCTCGACCGCGTTATTTCCTTCGCGCGAGGAGAGTTCGGCGGTCAGCTTCTGAATCAGGGTAAGGAGCGCGGCGCGCATCTCCGGATCGACGGCAAGAAATTCAAAGGCGGCTCCGGAGTCGGGACGCACAACGATGACCCGGGCAGGACTGCTGAGCGAATTGCCGTTGATGGAGAGGCAGAGTTCAACATCGGCGCGGCGATCGAGATTCAGCTCGTCCGGCGTCGCAATGTAGCAACCGGTTAAGCTGAGGTCTTTGATTTCCCCGTGGTAGTGAGCTCCGGAGTTCAGAGCCACCACGTCGGCTGGCCCTTCACATTCGAAGCGCCGCTGCTTCCGGCGCTCGAAGGCCCCCGCCAGTCTTGCAATTGCAATCTCTTCAGGACTGCTTGTGCGCCCCATGGCTGTTCTCCTGTAGCCGCTAGGATTCGGGACCGAGCTGCCTTGTTCGGGCTTCTCCTCAACCCTTGTTCATCGGCGTCTTCGCTCCGGGTATGAGGGGTGCGCTGGTAGAATCAGAGATTGGCGTCACGCCTTAGATCACCCTCAGGAAGCCCATGAAAACCGGCATTATCGGCCTGCCCCAGGTCGGCAAGACATCTCTGTTCAAGATACTCACCAAGGCGAAGCTGGATGAGCGCGCCTATTCCAACCCTCGCGAAGCGCACCTCGGCGTGGCCAAGGTGCCGGACGAACGTCTCGACCAGCTCTCGGCTCTTTATGATCCGAAACGCATCATGTACGCGTCGGTCGAATACGCCGACGTGGCGGCGATCGGCCAGGAGGCGCTGAAGGAGACTGCGTTCCTGAGCAGCCTGCGCGGCGTCGATGCGCTGATTCATGTGCTGCGGGCATTTGAGGATGACTCGATTCCGCATGTCGGGCCGATCGATCCGCTGCGGGACATCAAGAATGTTGATTTTGACCTGATCATCTCGGACCTCTCGCAAGTAGAGAAGCGGCTGGAGCGGCTCGAGAAAGACCTGAAGAAGCAACGCACTGGCGAGCTCGAAAAAGAGAATGCGCTGTTGCTGCGCGCCAAGGAATGCCTGGAATCGGAGAAGCCGCTGCGCGAGCTGGAGATGACGGCGGAGGAGAAGAAGCTGATCCGCGGATTTACCTTTCTCTCGCAGAAGCCCATTCTTTTCGTACTCAACATTTCAGAAAGCACGACGCTGGGCGTCGATCTCGAGGCTGCGGTCGCGAAGTACAAGCTCGAAGAAGTCGCCGCGCGGCCGAACGCCGGGGCGACGGCGATCTGCGGCAAGGTCGAGGCCGAGCTGGCGGAGATGGACGATGAAGAGGCGGCGGAGTTCCTCGGCTCGTACGGGCTGACGGAGAGCGGGTTGCGGCGGCTGATTCGCAAGTCGTATGAGCTGCTGGGGCTGATCAGCTTCTTTACGGTTGGCGAAGATGAGTGCCGGGCGTGGACTGTTCCGGTGAACAGCCGGGCTCAGGAAGCGGCGGGCGCGATCCATTCCGATCTGGAGAAGCACTTCATCCGCGCCGAGACGATCCACTGGGACACGCTGCTGGCGGCGGGATCGGAGGCGGCGGCGCGCAGCCAGGGCACGCTTCGCCTCGAGGGCAAAGACTACCGCGTGCAGGATGGCGATGTCATGCACATCCGGCACAGCGGTTAGCGGAGATTGCAAATCTCTCCGCGGCTGAAGCCGCATTTCATTCTCAGCGAACAATGGCCCGGCTGAAGCCGGGCCCCTTCAGAAAACTCAAGCGTTCCCAAGCAGAGGTCGCTTAGCTGCCGCTTTTACGGCTGGCTGGCGGCACGATGCTGTTCATGCGCAGATAGACGACCATTTGTCCGTAGTGGTCCATCGCGTGGGCGATGCAGAAGGCAGCGTCTCCGGCGCGGGTGCCTTTGTCTTTGCCGAGCGACTCGAAGGCGTTGGCGGCGGTGATGGTGTCGATCGCCTTGTGGGCGTAAACGTAAGAGTCTTTAAGCGCCTTCACGATTTCGTCTTTGCTCGTAAGCTTTTCAATGTCGGCTTCTTTTGGCGCGGGGCCGACATTCCAGTCTTCAAAGAACTCATAGTTGGCTTCGGCGAGGTGCTTGACCTGCTGGCCGAAGGTGCGAACTCCGGTGAACTCGCCCTGGGTAGGCGCAAAGTTGAACTTGTCGGCGGGCATGGCTTCGGCGGCGCTGGTGATTTCCTTTTCCATTCCCGACATCAGGCCGCCGTAGATCTTTGCGGGCGAGGTTGCCGACGCGGAAGCACCCATCTGGGCGAAGGCGGCGACGGGAAGACAGAGGGCACAACAAAGAGCGAGATTCGAGAGACGACAGCGCAGGTTCAAGGGAGTACTCCTTCGGGGATTTGCGGATTCGTTGCAAGCGTAGCAGACGCGGCTCAGGTGCGTCCTGCTTTCTCTTCCGCTGGAGGGTGGAAGTGGCCGGGGGATCCGCGCTCGCGGCGGCGATGTAGTCTTCGTCCGCCCCCTTCGGCTCCCGAGCTTCGCCAGATCGAAGACAAGCACCTGCCCCGGCAAAGAGGATGGGACCCTCTTCTCGCCTACACACATTCGAAAGGCATTCACGCGGACGACATGCCCAACGTGCAGAATCTGAGCCTGCCGGAGTTCTCTCATCTCAGCCAGGCCTGCGCGACCGTCTTCACCGATGCTGCCTACGAAGTGTGTCTGAGCTGACGCCCATGCTACCTCTGAAGCCCGATACGCCGCCGGCACTCTCAACTACTGACTGCGTTGCGCAATAGCAAGTCGTGCAGGCGCTATCATGCGAATGATGGCCTGGACAGGCGGGATTCCAGTTATGGAGGCCCACTGCGGGTGCGTTGCTTGGGATGAGTGATGATGAAGCGCTGCATGAAGAAAGTTCGTCGCAGAGATCACTGCGGCGGAATGCGATAGAGAGATAGCTGGTGGGAAGAAAGAACCGCCAGTTCGCTTGCTCCAGGGGCCAGTGCGTAAACTTCGCGCGTAGATAAAGGCGCATCAATCAGTGCCGTAAAGACGCGCTTCCCATCTGTCGCTCGATATACGGCCAAGTGCTCCTTCTTAAAATCGGAGGCCAGGAAGTAGCCGCCTCGAACAATAGTGCGATCCGCTTCACTGATCCCAACTGCGAAGGCGTTCCCCAGCTGGGTCCCATACGCTCCCTGCTGCACCTCTTTGGAAGACAAGTCGCCCTGTAGCACTAAACTGCCGTCTCTGCGGAGCACCCTGTACTTTCCGCCCGCATTCCTCCCGCAGGTCACGACGAAGAGCAAATCCGGCGAGACACTTGAAATCTGCGGCATGCACGCGGAGGTAATGTAGGCGATCGAGCGTACCGGGCGATCCCAGGTGTTCTCAACCAGATGCCACCGCGCATTCTTCTGCGGATAGACTCCGACTTCGCCCTCGTTCGTCAAGACCGGAGGCATGAATCGCGAAGAGCGAATTGCCGTCGCCGTGGTCTGAAACTCGGCATCGAGCACGCGAATTTCCATATCCTCCTCCGGCTCCTCGTTTGCCGCCAGCTGTGCGTGAAGCTCTTTCGAGTGACGCTCAAGCATCACGCCGATCGCAAAGTTCTGCTGGGAGGGCGAAACGCGAACCCACGCCAGCGAACCTTGCAGCTCGATGCGCCGCTCGATATCGAGACCCGGGCCGTAGACGCGCAGCTCGTTACCGACATGCGCCAAGATGCGGTCTTCTCCCGCCGGCCAGAGATATTGGTTGCGATCGACGATGTGCCAGTCAACGGTTCTGAGTACACGCATCGCAGAGGTATCCAGCAGTACGGCGCGGACCATGCGTACTGCATTCCCGGCGTCGTTCCGGTCAATGAGCTTGTGTGGATTGAAGGTGACCAGAAGCTGGTGTTGACCCAGGTAAGCCAGCGCGGCTTCGTGATCAAAGTCCTCCATTTCAGCGCCGGAACGCGGCGCATATCCAAGATCGTGGAGCGGGAAATTCTTCTGTGCGCGTAGCTCTGCAGTCGTCGCCGGGTCAGGCTGCACGATGTTGCATGACGGCGGGACACACACATCCGTTTCAGCCGCAACATCCCGCTCCGGGGGCCGCGGCTGCGCATTAGTTCGCACTTCTGCGTCGCTGGCCACGGACTTGGCCAGATGCGCAGCCAAACCCGGCGCGCTTGCCGCGGAAGCGGGATCCGCTGGTGCGGGGGCCACTCTACGCGCTATCAACGCCGCCGGTACGAGAACGACCTGCGTATAGCGCTGAAGGTTTACATTATGTCCTTTCATGGAAAGGACTGAGCTCTGCTCCGGCCCCGTTCCCACGCTCAGCTTCAGTCCGGATATGCCAGACACATCTCCCAGGGAGATCCGCTTTGAAGAATTAATCGGCGTATCGGAGCTCTTGGCGAAAAACACAGCAGCATCGCTCGGCCCCGCGGACGCCGGACGCCCAGACAAACCTGCAGAGCGAGTTTGCGAATCGCCCGTCCCGCTCCCGCTAGCCATCACCGTCGGCGAAGCACTGAGCGGCAAGTATTGCTGAACGTTCTTGAATTCCGACGGATCGGGGGACAATATCGCAGCCACGGCCAGGGGCATGGGAACAAACGCGGCACCGTTGCACTCTGCCTCGTCGACAACCACGGCAACTCTGGAGATATTGTCTTGTTTGGAGAAGAGCTGCAGGTCCACCACGCGCCCTTTGAGAATGGAGCCTCGGCCAAGCTTGCAATCGCCGTTCTGCCAGGGGTCTTTGATCTTGAGCAGGAGCGGTGAACCTAAATTCAGGGTACGGGCATTGAGCGCCCCAACTAACTCGGCATAGATGGGAACGAGCGTCGGCGTCTCGCTCGCGCTCCTCCGGTCAGCGCGAGCGCTCATGATCGCTAAGATCACCAGAAGGGGCGAGAGGCAATGGCCACGGCGGAGAGGCTGGGGGTGAAACATCGCGAAACAAACCTCAGGCCGTGATGTCCCAGGTTTGGGAGCGGCAGACAAATTATCGCACTCGGGGCGGGGCCCGGCGATGCGCAAGTTGCCGAAGGTCGGCGACTCCGGCGGCGGATCGGGATCGAGAAAGGCGCGTGTGCCGAGTGACCGTCAGATGTTTCAGGAGAGTTCTCGCAGGGTCGCTCGGAACGTTCCTCACCGGTTGTGCAGATCGACGTTTGGGTGGGCGGCGTTGAAGAGCATCGATCTGCATGGTTTGCGCTCTTTCTCCAAAGCGTCCTATAATCTTGCTGCTTCGGGAACATCGACAGGGCAGCAATGACGCGGCTGAGAACGAAATAGTTCGCGTAAATCCTAGGTCGAGGATTAGCGATGAGCCTATGCCGTTTCTCAGGATTGCAGCCAAGCCAGTGCAGCCCTTTTCTTAAGGCCGCGTTTCTCAGGTCAACCGTGGCCGTCCTGCTGGCGGCGTGTGCCGCGACTCTCTGCGCCCAGCAGGACTATACCCTCCCCAATGTCCCCTATATTTGCAACGGCGAGCGCCTGGTCATCGAAAACTGCAACATACGGGACACATCCGATACCAGCACATGCATGGTCGGCCACCCCGACCACGTCATGGCGAACGGGCTCATGCAGTACACCAACATGACCCGGGCTGCCATCAAGCAGCTCTTTCCAACCTGTAAACAGCCCACTCCCGACCAGGTCGCCGGCGCGAAGGCTTTCCAGAAACGCCAACAGGATACCTACGACGCCAACGTGAAGAGGGCGAACGACGAGAACGACGCCATCGAAGCCCGCGCCCGCGCTCTGCCTGGCCAAAAGCCGCTCAAGCCCGAAGATCGCGCCATCAATCGCTGCATCACCTCCGGCCGCCTTCCCGCCTCGTGTACCGGCAATGCGCTCCTCGGAGCCTTCGGCCAGATGCTGTCTTCCGTCCTACCGTCCACGGGCGAGAGGGAGGCGCAGGCGGGCCCCACGATGGCCGGCGTCTTCGAAGGCGCCGGGCGATGGCGGCTGGACTTCATCGACGGCGGCGTTCTCGTCAACTGTTCTTTTCTTTCTCCGA
Organism: uncultured Acidobacteriaceae bacterium; assembly: GCA_963790505.1. Lineage (GTDB taxonomy): Bacteria > Acidobacteriota > Terriglobia > Terriglobales > Acidobacteriaceae > Acidisarcina. The sequence continues at coordinate 153,033 of CAWBOT010000002.1, forward strand.
ATCAGGAGGCCTACACTCTTACTCTCACGGGTGGGCGCCCTACCCTCACCATCAACACACGGCCGCGACCCCTTATGCTCACTCTGCGTGCCGACGGAACTATCGCCGGCCCTGGTCCGGTGACGATCGAAGGCGTTGTCCCGGGCGGCTACACTCCCGGCACATCCACCGCCGGCCACAACGAGACCTCAACCTACACCACCACTGAGCGCATGAACGCCAACCAGGTCCAGCCCTCCTCCGGCAACACCACCATTAGCAACGCCGGCGGTGGAACCTATGACGTCACCACTACCCACACCAATACCAACTATGTCGGCGGCAGTTCCACTCCCGGATACGCCAATTTCGTTCCCCGCCGCGCCACCTGCCCGGCACCCAGTCTTCAAAGCACAGGCGCCGCCGGCATTCAGACCATGCAGACAGATCTCCTCAAAGGCATGCTCGGCGGAGACAAAGGTCCACCGACGCCTTCGGGCATCCGGATGACCGGTATTTATGCGGCCTCCACCGGCTTCAGCGTTCAGTTCTTTCCTGAATCCGCGGTCGTCGGCTGTGGTCCCGACGCTGCCCGCGCGTATCCCTACACTGTCGTTGCGGAAGGCTCGCATGCCGTCGTGAGGATCGCGGCACCCGACCACCCCCTCAACCTCGCCTTCAGTTCCGGAAACACCCTCGATCCTGGCACTGGCGCTTACCAGGTCCACGGACGCACCATCACGGGTCAGGACGCCAGCGACAACTTCACCTTTGCTCCGCTGGAGCAGACCTGCAATCTCGCTCTCCTCTCACCCGCGAAAGCCATTCCCGCCTCCGGAGCGACGCCGTCCGCCTCACCGGCCGCCACTGGCAACGCCTCACTCCCCGCAGCGACTGTCGGCAATGCCTCGCTCGCAATCGTCTCCGGGTTTCCGCCACAGCCCGGCGTTGCCAACCCACTTGCCGCGAAGCCGTACACTCTTCTCCGCGACAGCCTCGCAAGCATTGTGAGGGGCGCGGGTGTGTCCGTTCCCGCAGGAACATCTGCATACAAGGCACTGGCTTTGGCCTGCGGGAACCGCACTCCCGACTGCCAAAAGATAATGGACGCACTCAAAGCCAACGCTGTCTCGGCTGTTCGAGCGGATGCCAATGGCCACGCGGCCTTCAGCGGTATTGCCCCGGGGACCTATTACCTGATGATCTCGACCCGCTACAACAATCAAGGTTTGTTATGGTCTCAGGCTGTCCAGGTAGCGCCCGGCTCCAACTCCATCACTCTCGATCAACGCAACGCAACACCTGTCAACTGAGGCGAGTCCGGCGCGGCGCCCAGATATAATCCCCGGTTGAGCAAGAGAGGGAAGAAGATGGCGCAGGACAATGCGGCGATCGTCCGCGAATTTGTAGACGAAGTGATTACAAAAGGAAAGATCGAAGCGGCCGAGAAATATGTCCGGGAAGATGTGGTTGAGGGTGTACCGATGCGGGGACAAGGGCCCGGACTCGATGGTCTCAAAGGCGCGATTGGGGCCATGCGTATGGGTTTTCCGGACATCGTCTTTTCCATCCAGGAGCAGATCGCGGAAGACGACAAGGTCGTCAGCCGCTTTGAATGGACAGGCAGCCACAAGGGTGAATTTCTCGGCATTCCTGCCACAGGACGGGCCGTGCGCGTGTGGGGGGATGGTCATCGACCGACTGGAGGATGGCCGTATCAAAGAGACCCGCATCCTTATGGATACGCTTGGCCTGATGACCCAACTCGGCGTCTTGCCTCCTCCGACTACGCCCTAAGGGCTGGAAGAGTAGAGGATGTTGCTTGCGGATGCGCGCGCGGTGCATCGAACCTTGTGGAGGTAATCCACCGTGAGCACGGATTCGAACAAAATTCTTCCCAATGTGTCGGACGTTGTTGTCGGGCTGTTTACGCACTTGAAGAACGCGAAAGATGCCATCTGCGACCTGTCGGCTGCTGGTTTTAGCGCTTCGCAGATTAACGTTGCATATGCCTCGAGTGCGCCAGGGCACTCGGATGTCTCGAACGCTGAACATACCCTCGTCTGGAAGTTAAGGGACAGCTTCGAGAGGGACCTTCATAAGCAGGGCGCCGATCAGGTCGCGGGCAAGACGGGAAATGGCAGCGGACGCGAGGTTTCTCCTTATACCGAGGTCGATTTGCGGAAGGCGCTGACGGAGATTGGGGTTGCTCCGGACCGGATTACGTTACTTGAGCATGAGATTGCCGCGGGGGTGCTGATCCTGGTGAAGAGCGGGGGACATGCGGAGCAGGCGTCGAGGATTCTGGAGCACAATGAAGGGACGATCCGGACGGATACGGCTTTGGAAGCGGGGACGAAGATCTAAGTGGGAGCTGACAGGAAGAAACGGCAGGTCCTTCGACTCCCCTTCGCTCTGCTCAGGGTCGTTCAGGATGACAAGTATTCGTTGTCGGGAGACAAAACGCCAGAGGTCGGAAGCTCTGATCCTCCCACATCTGGCGCGCTTTGCGCGCTCAGATATGGGGCACCCATTTAGTGGCTATTGGTGCGGGCGCTGCTCGGGCAGGTGGGGTGTTGGGACGGTTGCCAGCGCCACCGGCGTCTCTTCCTTGAGCTCGGGGATTGGACCTTCGAGGGCGAGCTTGAGGACGTCGTCCATCTGCTCGACCCAATGGAGCTTCATCGAGTTCTTGAGGATGTCGGGGAAGTCGGCGAGGTCCTTCTCGTTCTCAGCGGGCATGATGGCTTCGAAGATTCCGGCGCGGTGAGCGGCGAGGAGCTTCTCTTTGAGTCCGCCGATGGGCAGGACTTTGCCGCGAAGGGTGATCTCGCCGGTCATCGCAATATCGCGGCGCACCGGAATTTTGGTGAGCGCGCTGGCGAGCGCCGTAGCGAGGGTGATTCCTGCCGATGGGCCGTCTTTGGGGATGCCGCCCTCGGGGACGTGGATGTGGATGTCGAGGTTGCGGTAGAAGTCTCGCGGCAGGCCGAGGTGCTGGGCGCGGCTGCGGATGTAGGAGAGCGCGGCCTGGGCGGATTCCTGCATGACGTCGCCGAGCTGGCCGGTTAGGGTGAGCTTGCCTTTGCCGTCGAGCACCTGGACTTCGGTCGAGAGGATACTGCCGCCGACTTCGGTCCAGGCGAGGCCAGTGACGAGGCCGACTTCGCTCTTTTCGTGCGAAGCGGAGTCACGGAACTTGACGACGCCGAGGAAGTCCTTGAGGTTCTCGGCGGTGATCTCTTCCTTATGCTTGAGGCCGTTCTTGACGACGCGGCGGACGACCTTGCGGCAGACGTTGCCGATCTCGCGTTCGAGGTTGCGAACGCCGGCTTCGCGGGTGTAGCCGCGAATGATGGCGGCGAGGCCGTCGTCGGTGAAGGTGATATTTTTGTCGCTAAGGCCGGTGGCTTCGCGCTGCTTCTTGACGAGGTATTGCTTGGCGATCTCGAGCTTCTCGACCTCGGTGTAGCCGTGGAGGCGGAGGATCTCCATGCGGTCCTGGAGCGGGCCGGGGATGGTGTGCAGCACGTTGGCCGTGGCGACGAAGAGCACCTGTGAGAGGTCGTATTCGACGTCGAGGTAGTGGTCCTGGAAGCTGGTGTTCTGCTCTGGATCGAGGACTTCGAGCAGCGCCGATGCGGGGTCGCCGCGGAAGTCGGAGGCCATCTTATCGACCTCGTCGAGCATGAAGACGGGGTTCTTGGTGCCGGCCTTTTTCATCGACTGAATGATCTGGCCGGGCAGCGCGCCGATGTAGGTGCGGCGATGGCCACGGATTTCGGCTTCGTCGCGAACGCCGCCGAGCGACATGCGGACAAATTTGCGGCCGGTGGCCTTGGCGATCGACATGCCGAGCGAGGTCTTGCCGACTCCGGGAGGTCCGACGAAGCAGAGGATCGAGCCTTTGGGATTCTTGACGAGCTGGCGAACGGCGAGGAATTCGAGGATGCGCTCTTTAATTTTTTCGAGGCCGTAGTGGTCCTGGTTGAGGACTTTTTCGGCGTTGTCGATGCTGCGGTTTTCCTTGGATTTCTTCTTCCATGGCACGGCGAGCAGCCAGTCGAGATAGTTGCGCGAGACGGTCGACTCGGCGGACATGGGCGGCATGGCTTCGAGCTTTTTGAGCTCCTGGATAGCCTTCTCGAAGACGTCCTTGGGCATGCCGGAGGTTTCGATCTTCTTCTTGAGCTCATCGAACTCGGACTTTTCGCCACGGCCGAGTTCCTTCTGGATGGCTTTGATCTTTTCGTTGAGGTAATACTCTTTCTGGGCGCGCTCCATCTGGCGCTTGACTCGCGACTGGATGGTGCGGTCCATGTTGAGCTTTTCGATCTCGACATCGAGCACGTCGGCGACGCGGGCGAGGCGATCGGCGGGATCAAAGATGTCGAGTAATTCCTGCTTTTCGGCGATTTCGAGCTGCAGGTTGGCGGCGATGGTGTCAGAGAGCTTGGCCGGCTCGTCCATGCGGACGGCGGCGATCATGGTCTCGTAGTTCAGCGACTGCTGCAGCTTCACATATTGTTCGAAGAGGGAGGTGACGCGCTGCATGAGTTGCTCGATCTGCGGCGACATCTCCAGCATGCCTTTGCCAGTCTTCACGGTGGCGACGAAGAAGCCGTCAGCGTCGTTCATCTCAACGGCCTTGGCGCGCTCGAGGCCCTCGACGAGCACCTTGATGTTGCCGTCGGGCATTTTTACGCTCTGGACGATGTTGCCGATGGTGCCGACGGTGTAGATGTCTCCCGCTTTGGGCTCGTCGATCGAGGCGTCGTGCTGGGTGGCGAGGAAGATCTTGCGGTCGCCGGTGAGTGCTTCTTCGAGCGCCCGGACACTCGACTCGCGTCCGACGACGAACGGGGTCATCATGTACGGAAAGATCACCATGTCCCGAATGGGCATCATGGGAAGCTTGCGAAGTTCAGTCCGGTCGCGGGGCTCTTTAGGGGTTGTCACAGTACTTCCTTTCGTTCTTCACTTTAGATGAAGTAGGCAGCCGCCCGACTCATGGATGGCCGCAACGCCTGGAATTCGGTCGAGCATCGCGAAAAACCTGGTCTGGAGTTGTTAAAGCTTCAATGCTCTATGAGCTAGAACCAGCCGACCAAGTCAGAAATGTTAAAGCCAAGTATACAGGCGGACAGGCGGGCATATCAGGTATGAGGTACGAAAGGCTTTCCTTTGGTGGAAAAGGATTTGAGCCGCCAACTGGGCCACACTGCTTCGCGAAGTTATCGCCCCGTCTGAAGCCAGAAGCCTTCGATATGGTTAGCCAGCCTTATCGAGCAACGGTATATTCAGGTCGCGCTTCTGCACCATCTCGGCGGTGACTTCAAAGTCCTTGATGCGCTTGTTGCCGGGCAGATGGTACATCAGGTCGAGCATCAGTTCTTCGAGGATCATGCGGAGTCCGCGGGCGCCGACCTTGCGGTTCAGGGCCTCGATGGCAATAGCGCGGATCGCGCCTTCGCTGAAGCGCAGGTGAACGCTCTCGTAGTCGAAGAGGCGCTGATATTGCTTGAGGATGGCGTTGCGCGGCTTGCTAAGGATCTCGATTAGCGCGGCTTCGTCGAGCTCGTCGAGAATTCCCATCACTGGTAGACGGCCGACAAACTCGGGGATGAGGCCGAACTTGATCAGGTCCTGCGGTTCTGCCTGGCGAAGCAGCTCGGCGTCGCGCTGGGTGCGCATGGGAATGGTGCTTTCACCGGCTTCCTTTTCCTTGTCGGTCAGCGCCTTGAAGCCCAGGGCTTTCTTGCCGACACGGCGGCCGATGACGCGCTCGAGGCCGACGAAGGCGCCGCCGCAGATAAAGAGGATGTTGGTGGTGTCGACGGGAGTAAATTCCTGGTGGGGATGCTTGCGGCCGCCCTGCGGGGGCACGTTCGCTACGGTCCCTTCGAGGATTTTGAGCAGCGCCTGCTGCACGCCCTCACCTGAGACATCACGGGTAATGGAGGGGTTCTCATCCTTACGGCCAATCTTGTCGATTTCGTCGATGTAAATAATGCCGGTCTGGGCGCGGGCGACGTCGCCGTCGGCGGCCTGTAGCAGCTTGAGGATGATGTTCTCGACATCTTCGCCGACGTAGCCTGCTTCGGTGAGCGTGGTGGCGTCGACGATTGCGAAGGGCACATCGAGCATCTTCGCCAGGGTGTGAGCGAGCAGGGTCTTGCCGCTACCGGTCGGCCCGACGAGCAGGATGTTCGACTTCGAGAGCTCGACCTCATTGCCCTTAGCGCGGTTCATCTGGATGCGCTTGTAGTGGTTGTAAACGGCGACGGCGAGCTTCTTCTTGGTCTGGTCCTGGCCGATGACGTATTCGTCGAGGAAAGCCTTCACTTCCTGGGGCTTGGGGAGGTGCGCTGGGGCCGCGCCGGGCTGAACGTCGCCGCGGTCGTCCTCGAGGATAGAGTTGCAAACAGCTACGCACTCGTCGCAGATGTAGGCGCGCGGATAATCGCTGGGCGAGGAGATCAGCTTGGCTACGGCGTCCTGCGATTTATGGCAGAACGAGCAGCGAAGCGTGTCGTCGGAACCGGTGCGCGGTTTCATTCAGCTGACCCCTTATGCTCGGGCTGCCGCACTTTCAAATCAAGTGCGCGGCCGGTCGATGATCTCATCAATGATCCCATACTCTTTGGCCTGGGGAGCGTTCATGATGAAATCGCGTTCTACATCCCGCTCGATTCTTTCGAGCGCTTGCCCGGTGTGCTTGGACATGAGGCGGTTGGTGATCTCGCGAATGCGCAGAATTTCGCGAGCATGGATGTCGATGTCGGTCGCCTGCCCGGAGAGGCCGCCCATCGATGGCTGATGGATCAGGATGCGCGAATTGGGGAGGGCGAAACGCTTGCCCGGAGTGCCGGCGAGCAGCAGAAACGCACCCATGCTGGCCGCCTGGCCGATACAGTAGGTGACGACGCCGTTGCGGATGAACTGCATCGTGTCATAAATAGCGAGGCCGGCGGTGATGGAGCCTCCGGGGGAATTGATATAGAGCTGGATATCTTTTTCCGGGTCTTCGCCGGAGAGAAAGAGCATCTGGGCAATGATCAGGTTGGCGATCTGGTCGTCGATCGGGGTACCAAGAAAGATAATGTTGTCGCGCAGCAGACGGGAATAAATGTCGTAGGCGCGTTCGCCCCGGCTCGTCTGCTCAACCACCATAGGTACAAGTGCCATTGTTCCCTTGCTTTCACGGAGCGTGTCTTAGGCTCCGCTTGCCGTTGCGTTATCGTTGGCGGCTTTGCTGGCTCATCCGCTGTAAGACCGTTTACGAACTCATCCGCTCATAGAGAGCGGCGATGGTTTTTTCTCTGCGTAATTGTTCACGGATTCTAGCGAGGCTGCCATCCTCCGTCAAACGGGTGCGGAGTGCGGCCAGCGGTTCGCGGCTTTGTACGGAGATAAGTTGAAGCTGCTGTTCCACTTCTTCGTCGGTCACCTCGGCGTGCTCGGTTTCGGCGATGCGATCGATCAGGACGCTCCTCTTGACTTCGGCGAGGGCAGAATCGCGCTGCGCTACACGCAGGTGGTCGAAGTCCAACTTGCGCATGTCTTCCGGCTTCATCCCCTGGGCGGCGAGGGCGCGAAGTCCGCGATCAAGCCGTGCGTCGACCTGCTGCTGCACGAGCGACTCGGGGACCGGGAACTGGAAGCGTTCCGCCAAAGCATCGACCAGCGCGTCTTTCGCAGCGCTTTCGAGCTGGCGACGCTTTCCTAGTGATGCTTCCTCGCGCAGCGTGGTGGTGAAGGCATCGATGTTCTCGAAGCTGCCCAGTTCCCTGGCGAACTCGTCATTGAGCTCGGGCAGGACTTTCCTCTTGATTGCCTTCACTTCGATTGCGTAGGAGATTGTCTTGCCGGCGAGACGCTTCTCGCCGAAGTCGGCGGGATAGTCGACCTCGAACTTGAGTTCCTGGCCAGGCTTCGCGCCGCGCAACGCTTCGTTGAAGGCCGGAAGGGTATTCGGGCCGCCAACCTCGACGAGCACGCCTTTGCCCTCGATGGGATCGAGATTGGGCGCGGGAGCGTCTGTTGCTTCGGCTTCGGCCTGCGCATGTTCGCCGCTGAAGTCAATCTCCGCCCAGTCGCCTTCGGCGATGGCGCGGTCTTCAAGGACAGGCTCCATGGTGGAGCGGGAGTCGAGGACGCGGGAGAGCTCCGCCTGATATTCGGCCTCGGTGAGGTCGGTATCTGGCTTGGGTACGGAGACGCTCTGGTAGCCATCGATGGAAAAGTCGGGAAGTACCTCGAAGACTGCTTTGAAGTGCAACGGCTCGCCATCGGCGAGCTTCATGTCGGTAAGCTGAGGCTGGGAGATAGGGCGCAGGCCTTGCTGGTCGATGGCGGCGCGGAAGTGAGGCGGCAGGATATCTTCGACGACGTCCTGGCGGATTTGCTCGGCGAAGCGCGTGCGGATCAGGGTGTCCGGCACTTTTCCAGCGCGGAAGCCGGGAATGCGGGCCATTTTTTGGTAGCGCTTGGCGACTTTGCGGAAGTGCTTGGCGACTTCTTCGGCGGGCACGTCGATGGTGACTTCGCGAGTGCATTCGGGGTTCAGCGCCGGAACGTCGTGATGGTGATGGTCGTGGCCAGAGTGGTCGTGACCTGAGTGATCGTGACCGGGGCCGACATGCTCTTCGTGCGCGGCAATTTCCGCGTCGCTGATGGGAGTCGTGTCTGAATTCTGAGTGGTTTCGAGAGTTTCGGTTGAGCTCAACGTGTGTGCCTTCCAGATGCGCCCGCCCAACTTGCATCGATTCGGCGATTGAATCGAATCCGACGCGGAGTATGCGCGGCGGTCGGACGGTCTACTCCTTATGTTAAGGGGCTTTCACAGAGGGGTCAAACGAGGGTGTTCGGTGCAGCTTCATAAATCAATCAGAGGCACTATTGTGATGCTTCGCGCGATTCTCGTCTCAAGCTTCTCGGTGAAAGGAGAGTGCCGATGAAATACGAAGTTGCAGTGGAGAGGTCACCGACCGAGTTGATGGCGGCAGTGCGGGTCAAAGCGCCAATCAGCGCTATCGCGCGGGCCGGGGAGCCCGCACTGGATCAGGTTTGGGCATTCTTGAAAAAGAATAACGAATTTCGCCCCGGCCAAAATTTGTTCCTCTATCACCATCCAGAGCGACGGAGGTCGTTTCAATCGTCATGGACACGATGCTGTGATCTCAACTGGTCAGTGCGACTGGCCGTGATGTTCTTTAAGCCACGCTTCGATCGCCTGCTCCCAATGAGGGCCGCTCTCGCGGTCGTTCCGGCCCAAGCCTTCCACGTCGTCGTTCGCTGAAGTATCGAGCGCAGTGCGGAGATAGGTGACGTCGACACTTGTGGTAGACGAATCGACTGCGGTCAGGCGCACATCTATTGTCGACACAACGACGCCGGGAATGAAGCTCACGTACTGCATCCTGCCGTCCGCGAGGTCGAAGACGGTGTTGACCCAGGCGCTGGTATGCGGGCCATGCTGGACGGTGAAGACTGCGCCTTGCACGTCCTTGCCCGGCTGGGGGTAGAGAAAGACGGGGTCCCAATGTTGGCCGGCCCAGCCTCGTTCTCCGTTGGGGCCAAAGAGTGGCGCGGCCTCAGCCATCGGTGCGTGAACGACGAAGTGAAAGCTGTTGCTGACGTGCGCGGGAACGGGTGTAGCCGGTGGCTTGATGCTATCCGGAGCGGCGGTCTGCAGAATGCCGAGCGCTAAAACCATAAGGGCGGTGGTCATCCTTTTGCCTCCCTGAGCCTGTGGCTATCAGCGGCGCGCAAGGTCAGGCCGTAAATGCTGCGAAATTGTTCAATTTCTTTGAGTGTCTGAGCGGAAAAGGCAGCCTTCCCCTCAAAGGCGTGGAGCACAATTCCTTCGAGCAGATCACCCAAGGTCATGTCCTTGAGTTCAGCGACCGCTTTGAGGACTTTGAGCAGTCGCTTCTCCATGCGGACGCCGGTCTGAATGCGCTCGATTTCGATCGTCTTCGTCATGCGTACCAATGTACCTAGGTAAACAAGTAAGTGTCAAATGTCTTCTCGAAACCGCCGGCCATGGCTGCATGTCACAAGACGAAAAAACCCAGGTCTCTGGCGAGACCCGGGCATCCGATTCGTTGGCGGTTTTTCGGTTATTTTGCGGGAGTGAAGAGCTCCAGCCGGGTATGCCAGGTCGACGGAATCGCCCGGCTTCAGGGTGACCATGCCGGTGTCCATGCCGTGCCATTCCTTGCCGAAGGGATCGCCGAAGTTGAACTGCTCCTCGATGGCGACGAATTGCTTGGTGGGCGGCGCGTAGACCTGGACGGTCTTGATCTCGGGCGAGACGCCGACGATGTTGATGCCGTAGCCGGCTGCCGGGTCGGTCAGTTTCACATCGACGTTCCCGTCCGTGCGTTTGAGCGTGGAGAAGTTGTCGTCGAGGAAGTCGTCGTCCAGCGCCTTGCCGTCGGGGGCGTTGTAGTCGTACTTGCCGCCCTCGTAGGTCTTACGGCGACCAGCTTGCCGGTGGGGAAGACGTCGTCGTAGTTGTTGACCAGCGCGAGCTTCTCGGCCGGGACATGGAGCCGTGCCTGTTTGCGGTCGCCGCTGGGGATGGCGAAGTACGGATGCCAGCCGATGGCCATCGGCTCGGGTTCGTCGCCAACGTTCTTCGCGGTGATGGTGGCGTCGATCGCGCCGCCGGTCAGCGCGATGGTGAAGCTGATGTCGGTCTTCGAGAGCCAGTGGCCGCCAAAATCGCCGGCGTGGATGATGCCCGTCTGGGTCTGGCCGTCGGCGGTGGTCTCGGTGTTCAGTGATTCGGCCTGGCTCTTGAGAATGAGGCCGTGCATCGAGTGGACTTCGGCGCCGTCCTTCTTGCCTTTGAAGTTCGCGGGCAGCGTTAGGGTCTTGCCGTTCCATTCGGTGGTGATCGTCTTGCCGTCCGCGGAGAGCTTGCCGCGAATGCGGTTTGGATAGGGAACCAGGAAAGCGCCGCCGCCGGTGAAGCTCGCGGTTGCCCGCGCTGTCGTCGCCCCGGTGTCGAACTGGCCGGGAAGGTCGAAGAAGAGCGGGATCTCGCCTTTGCCGGGAACGTTGGCGGTGATCTGGAAGAGGTTCATGCCGCGGCCGGGCAGGATGGTCGCGGAGAGGAACTCCGGCTTGCTGCCGTCGCTGGTGGCCTTGCGCTGCAGCTTAATCACATCCGAGCCGCCGATCTTCTCCGGGGGCGGCGGCCGGCTGCGCCGCTGGGCGCTGGCGCTTCCGAGGAGCTGGGAGATTTGCAGCCTGCGGCGAACAGTGTCATGGCAAGGGACGCTCCGACAAAAGTTTGCACCAAATGGGACGAGTTCAACGGGTGGACATGGATCGGTTCCTTTTCAGAGGTGGACTGAACGCTGCGCTTCTGCCCCGCGTTGAAATGACGGCGATTCGAAGGCACTGCTTACGAAACTGCACGATTCTACGCCCGGCGCGACTTCTTAGGATGCAGCCTGGAGAGACGGGAGCGCAAGGCTAGAATCTGCCAATGGGAGACGGCAGAATTCGGGCGTTCGGGCGCTCGCGGAGCTGAATGCCCGCATCGTGGAGTGCGAGCGATGCCCGCGCCTCAGGCAGCATTCCACGGAGATGGCGCAGACGAAACGGCGCGCCTATCTCGACCACGAATACTGGGGGCGTCCGGTGCCGTCTTTTGGCGATCCGCTGGCTCGTGTGCTGATTCTCGGGCTGGCGCCGGGGGCGCACGGATCGAACCGCACCGGACGGCCCTTCACCGGGGATGGATCGGGGAATTTTATGTATCCGGTGCTGTATGAGGCAGGCTTCGCCTCGCAGCCTACATCGACTTCGCGAGACGATGGCATGAAGCTCCACGACGCCTGGATCAGCGCAGTGGTGCGCTGCGCGCCGCCGGACAACAAGCCGCTGCCGGAGGAGGTCGCCAACTGCGCGCCTTATCTCGATGAAGAGATCGCTGCGCTGGCTCGGCTTCGCGTAATGGTGTGCCTGGGCAAGATTGCCTTCGATGGATACGTTGCACATCTGATGCGAGCGGGAAAGCTCGCGCGCCGCGGCGAGCTTCACTTCGCGCACGGAGCGGAATATCGAGGTCGAGACGGGCGCTCTCTGCTCGCTACCTATCATCCCTCGCTCCAGAACACGAACACCGGGAAGCTGACGGCCGGGATGTTCCTTAGAGATCTTCCAGCGCGCGCCGCGAGCTTGCTGCCGGGAACAGCTGTCAGAGAGTAGATTCGTCGCAGGCCTGGACACCTTCGCTGCGGTGACAAGACATCCAGAAAAAACTGCTCAGGCAGGCATTACAGGTTTCCGCAGGGAAATCAGATGCTATTAGATGTAGTGATCGTGATCTTGGTGCTGATGCTGATTGGCTCGTTCCCGGCATGGCCGCTATAGCCGCAGCTGGGGCTACTACCCGACGGGTGGCATTGGCTGATTCTCGTGATTGTGGTGGTATCTGCTGTTGCTGCACGTGTTTTAAGCGGCCGGAAGACGCTGCGATCGCACTATTGGAGCGGGAGACCGGGATCGAACCGGCGACATTCAGCTTGGGAAGCTGACGTTCTACCACTGAACTACTCCCGCGCGGCGTGCCTGAACTCAGCAATTCCGATTGTAGTTTGATTGCCGGGGAGGGACAAGACGGAGGCGGGAGCTTACGCGGCAATTCTTGTTTTGACATCACGTATTTGCTCCGTGGACAATCGCGATCAAGATCGGTGGTTCGCGAGAGGAGCGGGATGACAATGGGACTTCAGCCCCAGTCACTCAATTCGGAAGAAGGACCGGCATTCTGGTTTCTGAATAACCTCATCACCGTGAAAGCCACCACTGAATCGACAGGCGGCGCCTATTCTCTGTGCCACCAGATTGCTCCGCCGGGCGCAGCGACACCTTACCATCTTCATCACGTGGAGGATGAGGCGTTCTACATCCTAGAGGGAGAATCGACGTTCATCTGCGACGGCAAGAAGACTGTTGCCAGACCTGGAGAATATTTGTTTCTGCCGCGTGGCATTCCGCACGGCATTCGTGTCACGGGTGCGACGCCGGCCATCATGTTGATTTTCGCAATGCCCGGCAATGGTTTCGTCGGAATGATGGAAGAGATGGGCGAGCGGGCCAAAGATCGGGTCTTACCTGTGTCTTCGCAGCCGGACTTCGAAAAGCTGACAAGGCTCTGCGCGAAGTATCAGATCGATATTCTCGGCCCGCTGCCGGAGTAGGAGATGCGGAGGGAATTGTGGCCCGCTGCCGGGTCAGACATGCGCATGATCGGCCGGGGCGGCGTTGCGTTTGACGCCGTGAATTCCGAGCAGATTCAGTATGGGAGCGGTACACATGGTAGTGACCAGGGCCATGACGACCATCATGGTGAAGAGGGTGGGCGTGAAGGCGCCGACGTTGTAGGCGATATTGAGGACAATTAACTCGACCAGCCCGCGAGTGTTGAGCAGCGCGCCGAGGGCGATGGCGTCGCGCCACGACTGGCCGGTCCAGCGGGCGGCGATGGCCGCTCCTCCCATCTTGCCGAAGACGGCGGCGGCGAGGACGATTCCAGCCCAGATCCACATCGCCGAGTCGTCGAGCAGGTCGAGGCGTACCCTCATGCCGGTGAGCGCGAAGAAGAGCGGCAGCAGCAACACGGAGACCAGCATATCGAGGCGCTCGCGGAGGGCGATCTGCCAGTGCTCGACGCGGGGGAAGCAGACTCCGGCAAGGAAGGCACCGAAGAGCGGATGGACGCCGATCTTGTCGGTGGCGGCGGCGGAGAGCAGGATTCCGGCAACGACGAGTCCGAGCAGGTCGAGCGAGAGGGTCGGGATTGGTGCGGCGATTGACGGCTCGTGCGGCCAAGGGGCGAATGACGCCAAGCATGAGGAAGAGATAGACAGCCAGGCCAGCCAGGCGGATGGGCAGCGACGAGGGACCGCCAGCCTCGCCCATCAACGCCAGCGCGATTGCCAGCAGGCTCCACGCAATAAGGTCCTGAAGGGCAGCGCAGAGAATCGCGGTCGTGCCGAGAGCAGTGGATTGCAGGTTTCGCTCTTCGAGAATGCGCGCCAGCACCGGAAATGCGGTGATGCTCATGGCGATACCGAGAAAGAGCACAAATGGAATGCTGCCGATGCCGTGGGGCGCGAAGCGGGTGCGTAGCGGGTGAGCGAGCAACGCGCCCATCGCAAAGGGCAACAGAATACTCATGCCGCTCGCGGCCATGGCGGTCGCTCGCTGGCGATAAAGCTGGGTATAGTCGAGTTCCATTCCGATGAGGAACAGAAAGAGGACGAGGCCGACGGTGGAGAGAAGTTCGAGCTGCGCGAGGGAGGATTGCGGAAAGAGATTGGCTGAGAACTGCGGGGCAAAGCGGCCGAAGACCGAGGGTCCGATCAGGATGCCGCCGATGATTTCGCCCACTACGCGCGGCTGGCCGACAATCCCGGCCAGACGGCCGCAGACGACCGCAACCAGCAGGACGATCGACATCTGGAGAAGCAGCAGGGTCACGGGAAAAATCCTTTCGGGGAATTCTTCTTTGAACCTGGCAGAAGACGCAGGGTTGCAAGGGAGCTTCTGGTTAGGGTGTATCAGAACGGCGGTGAGATTCCAACTAGAGTTCCAAGAAATCCCGCAGGGCGTTTGCGATTTCGCGAAGTGTAGCAGGGGCTACGCGGCCAGCTAGCTGACCCACTTTCGCGCGTGGGACGGTGACCGCCTTGTCGACCATGACTTGGGAGATGCTGCGGAGCTGGTTCATCCCATCCGGATGAACCGTCACTCGGTAAATCGGTGCCGGAATGAGATGACTGGAAAAGGGAAGAACCGTAACCGAGGGCAGTCCGTCGAAAGCGTCCGACTGAACGATCAGCGCGGGTCGGGGCTTTCCATAGTCTCCCGAGAGGGCGACGATCACAATATCCCCACGCCGAAGCGGCGTTTCAGTCAACGCTGGCCTTCAGGGTTGGATACGCTCTCGATCCAGCGCATCACCTCTTCTTCGTCCGGCGACGAGGAAGCAAGCGCGGACTGCCTCCGGGCTTCCTCTTCGAAACGTTGTCTACGACTGCGGGCTATGTAGTCGAGCATCAGGTCCCGCAATACTTCGGAGGCGGGCCGGTTTTCGATCTTCGCGGTGGAGATAAATTCGTCCTTAAGCTCGCGTTGCAGACGAAGCGTCAGGGTGCCCGCAGTGGAGCGGTTTTCAAGATTGCGCATGTGACACCGTACATACATATTAGCATTACATATCGTAATGACGTTTAGCATGACGGCGAATCATCGATGGGTTCAATTAGCGACAGCAATTTACGTGCCGGGCGGGATTCTGCCGCCGTCGAGAGTCGCCGTTTTGAGCAACACGTTCCTGCGAAAATCTGAAAAGATAGAGAGACAATGACTACCCCGACTGCTCAGAAGATATTGACCGACCGTATTGGCCGGATTGAGGTTTCCGCAACGATGGCGGTGACTGCCGAGGCTGCCAAGCTGCGCGCGCAGGGCGCGAAGCTGGTGGATTTTGGCGCCGGGGAGCCGCATTTTGCGACTCCGCGGCACATCAAGGACGCGGCGATCGCTGCGATTGAGGCGAATTTCACTCGCTACACGATGTGTCTCGGGCATTCCCGAGGTGCGGAAGGCGATCGTGGATCGTCATGCATGCGATTTTGGGTCCGACTACGCTCTCGACGAGGCGGTCTTTACGACTGGCGGCAAGCTGGCGCTGTTTAATGCGCATCCAGGTGCTGGTGGACCACGGCGATGAGGTGATTCTGCCGGTGCCGTACTGGGTGTCATTCAAGGACATCATTCAGTATGCGCGGCGGCACGGCGGTGTACCTGGAGACGGAGGAGGCGGAGAATTTCCGCATCACCGCGGATGCGATCGAGAGGCGATTACGCCGCGGACGAAGGCGATCATTCTGAATTCGCCGTCGAATCCCGCGGGTTCGGTGGTTGCGCCGGCGGACCTGGAGCGGATTGTTCGGCTGGCGCATGAGCGCGGTGATTTATCTGATCCTGGACGAGTGCTACGTGTACCTGAAATACAACGGCGAAGCTGGTCAGCGGCGGATCGTTCCTTGAGGCGAAGGAGCACGTGATCGTGCTGGGGTCGTTGTCGAAGACCTATGCGATGACTGGATGGCGGGCCGGATTCGCGCTGGGGCCGAAGCCGATCATCGCGGCGATGAGCAAGCTGCAGAGCCAGTCGACGAGCTCGACGGCACAGCTTTGTGCAGAAGGCGGCGGTTGCTGCGCTGACCGGATCGCAGGAGTGCGTGCTGCGAGATGCGCGCGGATTATCTGAAGCTGCGCGACCAGATCCTGGCGCGGCTGAAGACGATTCCCGGGCTGACCTGCACGGTGCCTGAGGGCGCGTTCTATGTGTATCCGAATGTCTCGGCGTACCTGGGCAAGCCGGGTTCGCAGACGGCGCTCGAGCTGGCGGGGCGGCTGCTGCATGAGGGGCATGTGGTGGCCGTGCCGGGTGAGGCGTTTGGCACCCGGGAGCATATCCGGATTTCCTACGCGGTCACGCACGAAGATGTGGATGAGGGCATCGCGCGGATGAAGGATTTCTTCGCGAAGCTGGGTTAACGGGGCCAAATGAGGACCATTCCGGGTGGGACGTTCGGCAGGAAGCGTCTCACCGGCGGCACTGCCTCGCTACCCGGACGCAAAAGATGCTCTAATAAAAGCGAACGCCCAACTCCAGCGAAGGGCAGCGTGTGAATCTCCCCAACTCCATCACGACGAGCCGCATCGTCTGTGTGCCGGTGCTGATCTGGCTGCTGTCGCCTTCTTTTCCTTTCCATGATGCTTCGTACGGTCAGCAGGAGATCATCGCCTCGCTGGTGTTTATTGTCGCGTCGATCACGGATGGGGTCGACGGCTACTTAGCGCGGCGGCGCGGGCAGATCACGACGATCGGGATGCTGCTCGATCCGCTGGCCGACAAGCTGATGATCAGCGCAGCTTTCATCTGCCTGGTGAGCTACAACCCGCATGTGATGAAGCCGTGGATCGCAGTCCTGGTGATCGGGCGGGAGTTCCTGGTGAGCGGGCTGCGGTCGATCGCCAGCTCCGAGGGCTTCACTATTGAGGCCAGCGATCTGGGAAAGCTGAAGACCATCATCCAGATCGTTTCCGTGGTGGCGACAATCCTGGCGCATCGCTGGTATGAGTGGCACTTCGGCTGGTTTACGCTGTGGGTCTACCCGACGGCGATCACCGCGATTTACTTCATGGTGGTGGTGTCGATCATCTCGGCGATCGACTACTTCGTTGCCTTCTGGCGCAGGATCGATCGCGCCTCCACGGTCGCGCGGGTGACGGCGGGCAGCGTGCTGAGCCGGAAAAAGAACATCTCCCCAGCCAACTAACTGAGCCGCCTCTTTACCTTAGATAACGCGAGCAGCGTTCGAAATAGGTCGGGCAGCAGAAGCCTAAACGGGGAACGGATTGCGATCGGCGAAGGCCGCCTGGTGCCAGTAGGGGTAAGCATGGGGAGTTCGCTGGCTGCGTCGAGCTTGGCGACTTGCTCGGGGGTGAGGTTCCAGCCGGTGGAGGCGAGGTTGGCGCGGAGTTGTTTTTCGTTGCGGGCGCCGATGATGAGCGGTGGAGATGGTGGGGCGCTGGAGGAGCCAGTTGAGGGCGAGCTGGGGGACGGTTTTGCCGGTCTCTTTGGCGAGCTCGTCGAGGGCGTCGACTACTTTGTAGACGTACTCCCAGTCGGGGATGGGGCCGGCGTCGACGACCATTTTGCTTTGCAGGCGGCTGAGTCGGCGGGGAGGGGCTGTGCCGCGGCGGATTTTGCCGGTGAGGCGGCCCCAGCCTAGCGGGCTCCAGACTGAGCGCGCCGACGCCTTGATCGAGGGCGAGGGGCATGAGTTCCCACTCGTAGTCGCGGCCGACGAGGGAGTAGTAGACCTGGTGGCCGACGTAGCGGGCCCAGCCGTAGCGCTCGGAGACGGAGAGGGACTTCATGAGGTGCCAGCCGGAGAAGTTGGAGCAGGCGATGTAGCGGACCTTGCCGTCGCGGACGAAGTTGTCGAGGGTGTTGAGGGTTTCTTCGACGGGGGTGGTCGCGTCGAAGGCGTGGAGGTGGTAGACGTCGATGTAGTCGGTGTTGAGGCGCTTGAGCGATTGCTCGAGGGCTGCGGTGAGGTGGTAGCGGGAGGAGCCGACGTCGTTGGGGCCTTGGCCGGCGCGGAAGGTGGCCTTGGTGGAGAGGAGGACGTCTTGCGCTTGGCAGGTGGGCGATGGCTTTGCCGAGGACGGCTTCGCGAGTGGCCGTCGGAGTAGATGTCGGCGGTGTCGAAGAAGTTGCAGCCGGCTTCCATGCAGATGTCGATGAGGTGGGCGGCTTCTTCGTCCTGGGTGGAGCCCCAGGCTTTGAAGAATTCGTTGGCGCCGCCGAAGGTGCCGGTGCCGAAGCAGAGTTCGGGGACTTTGAGGCCGGAGCGGCCAAGCTGTCTGAATTCCATGCTCATGAGATGAGATTGTAAGCGCGGAGGGTGCGCTGATTGAAATTGCGATTGTCGCCGTCCCTTCGCTTGCAGAGACGCGGGAACTTGCTATAGGTTGTCAGGAGCCATTAACACACCATGAAAATGCTCCTGAAAAGACTGCGGCAGCACCACAGGACTGCGCGGCGAGCCATGGTTTAGGCGAGTAATGTTTTGTCTTGGATATTGGGAAAGCTGCGGGTTCTAGTGTGAGATGCGTCTCTGGCACGGAACGAGAGGTATCGACGCATGTCGTTTGACGACGTAACGCTCTGGCTAATTTCGGCGATGAGTTTGACCGCCGTTGTTTTTCTTCTCTGGACACTGGTTGCGCTGGTGCGGACTAGCCGGCGACGAGAAGGCTTCGGGATCGATGCGGAGGGTGGACAAGCTTTGTCTGCGCTTGTCACGCATGATCGCGACCCGGTGTGACTTAGGCTGCCACCTGCCGCGCTGAACTCGCTGAGCACAGTTCGCGACGTGAGATGGCAGAGGTTTTCGCAGTCCCTCTGCGGCTGAAGCCGTATCTATTCGGCCTTAAGGATGGCACGGTTGAAACCGTGCCCCTTCAAGAGCAGCGCATTTCTTGGCTGTACCCCTGTGCGAACACGGCCCAGTTTTTGATCGGTCCTAGAACACTCTCCCCACCTGGAAGAAGAAGCGCTGGTGGCCGGCGTCGCCGACGGCTCCGCCGACGACGACGGGGCCGAAGATGGTGTTGACGAGGAGTCCCAGTGCGACGTCTCCGGGGACGCGATATTGGAGGGGAGCGTCGAGGCCGGTGCCGACCTGCTGGAATCGTCCGATGTCAAAGCGGCCCTGGATGTAGAGCTTGTTGCCGAGGAATGGCGGCAGCTCCTTCAGTTCGCTTAAGACTCCGACCTGGCCGATGAAGTAGTTGTTAGTCAGGATTTCCTGAGTGCCGTAGGCGGCGAAAGAGGTGGGGCCGCCGAGGGCGAAGACGGGAAGTCCGATGCTAGTAATATGCGGTGCCGTAGACGGTGCCTCCTCCGCCGGCGAAGGTTAGGGTGGTGCGATCGCTCGGTGGGCACGAACTGGCGCGAACTTGCCCTCGGTCAGAGGGAATCCTGGAATCGTGAGGAGCGGAGACGGGACTGGGGTAGGAGTCGAACCACTGGGTGCGGAACTGGCGATCTGCCCGGTGGTGGGAATGACAGGATCGTCAGTATGCAGGAGTTGTACTGAACTCGGAGAATCCTTCGCGCCCTGAGACGGTGGGTTCGGTGTTTTCGCCGACCTGGAGCGAGTAGCGGACGTATTCGGTCTCGTAGCCGACGCGAAGTTCGCTGCTGCGCCCGAAGATGTAACCAAGGTCGCCGCCGCCGCCGGCCTGCCTCACGCGATAGATCGATGCGAGGCTGCCGCTGTTGGTATAGGCGTTGAATTCGTTGCTGTAGAGAGGCCGCGAGGCGCGACGAACCAGTTGCTGCCACGGTGAAAGGGCGGTAGTATTCGGTGCGAATCCGTATTGGGAGCCGACGATGACGTCGTTGCGGAGTTCGTTGCCATAGCCGCCGACATTCATAAAAGTGATTCTGGCCGCCGAGGCTGAAGAGGACGTTGTTGTATTGCGAGCCGTCAAGGGTGATCTGCGGACGAACGATAGGTGGGCGCGTACGGTCTTTTCAGTCTGCGGTGATGAGCAGGCCTGGCTTGCCGTTCTTCTCGGCATGCGTGTAGTTCAGGCTGGAATAGCGGCCGTCGCCCTGGATGTCGTGGATTTGCTTCTGAATCGCCTTCGGTGTCGATCGGTTTGTCGACGTCCGGGTTCGAAATCTTTTTGGATGGCCTTGGCGCTGTGAGCATCGATGCCGGCCACTTCGACGAACTGCGGAGCGGGGGCTGACGGCGACGGCGCGCGGTGCGTTCGTCGAGGTAGTGCTGCCAGGTGGCCTCATCGACGGAGAGCTTGATGAGCACATTGGCCTTGGCCTGGGCGGCGTCGTATCCGGCCTTGATGATGGCGTCGGCGCTGGCGTAATCGAGCGCTGAGTATTTATCGAGTGGGACGCTGACGAGGAGGTCGGCCTGCTCCATGCTGCGCATTTCGTTGGCGGCGATCATGACGGAGATGGACTTGCCGAGGACGCCGAAGGAGGAGAGGTTTTCGTTCCGGGGACATGGGCTGGGTTTCGAGATGGATGGCGAGGATGAGCTCCGCGCCCATCTGCTTGGCGACGTCGACGGGGAGGTTGTCGAGCAGTCCGCCGTCGGCGAAGACCTGGCCATCGGCCTTGACGGGAGAGAAGATTCCGGGCAGCGACATGGTGGAGCGCAGGGCGGTCGATAGGGATCCGCTGCGGAAGACGTAGGGCTTGGCGGTGATGAGATCGGTGGCCACGCAGCCGAAGGGGATCGGCATATCGTTAAAGCTCTCCATGGTGGAATAGGGCAGAGCGACGCGATCGAGAATGAACTGGACTTCCTGGCCGGAGTTGAAGCCGTCGGGGAATTGCAGGCCTTTCTTCAGGCCGAACTCGATGGAGCCGGGATAGAAGTAGTCATCCTCTTTGCGGCGATAGGTCAGGTTCTGGAAGGGAACTTGTCCGCGAAGGACGGTGTTCCAGGGGATGGTCGAGACGAGTTCGCGGACCTCGGCAGGAGAGCGGCCGGTGGCATAGACTCCGCCAACCAGGCCGCCCATGCTTGTTCCGGCGACGTAGCTGACGGGGATGCGATGCTCTTCGAGCCAGGTGATGACGCCGATGTGGGCGAGGCCGAGGGCGCCGCCGCCCTCGAGAACGAGACCGACCTTTCCAAAGCCGGGGGCTGGAGGCTGCTGGGGTGGCGGGAGCGCCGGCGTAGGCTTCGGGGCTTGCGGGGTCTGCGAGAGCACAGGGTGCGTCGATGCGAGAACAAGGCTTGCCAGAGTGCAGGCATAGAGCAACTGGCGCAGGGAATTGCTTGAGAACCGTGACATTGTGTGGATTGCTCCCATTCAAGAGGCCGGCGTACTGTCATCCGCAGTCAGGGACGAGAATACAAGATGACAGGCTGGCCGAAGCTGGTTCCGTTGCAGAGCAAGGGGGTGGGTTCGTATTCAGCTGGATATCAGGTGCCGGGGCGTCGGCTTTATCATAGTTGATAGAGGACGCTGATTCGAGAGATTTTTGAGGCGGGGCGGTTCGCGCCTGGTCGATAAGCAAAGGCGCAAGGGAAGTGAGCGCCGAGGGAGTGGATGTTGGCGAGCGCAGTGGAGAAATCCGTGTTGACAGTCGCGAGTTCCTATCTGGTTGAGCAGGATTGGGAGGCGTATTCGCCGGAGCAGCATGCAACCTGGGCAGAGCTGGTAAGGCGGCGGATGCCGCAGCTACGGGAACACGCCTGCCAGGAGTATCTTGACGGCTTCGAGGTGATCGGGCTACGGGAGGATTCAATCCCGAATCTGACCAAGGTCAACCAGCGGCTGGAGGCGAAGACGGGATGGAATGCCACGCCAGTGAGCGGATTTCTGCCGGCAGACGCATTCTTTGAGATGCTGGCGGCGCGGAGGTTTCCGACGACGACCTGGCTGCGCAGCCGGGAGTCGCTCGAGTACACCCCCGAGCCGGACATCTTCCACGACGTTTTCGGCCACGTGCCGATGCATGCGCACCCGGTCTTCGCGGACTTCCTGCAACAGTACGGCAAGGTATGCGCGAAGCTCCAGGATAAGGACGCGCTGGAGCGGATGGGGCGGCTCTTCTGGTTCACGGTGGAGTTTGGCGTGATTCGCCAGGGAGACAGCATCAAGCTTTACGGAAGCGGCCTGATCTCTTCGCACGGCGAGTCAAACTACGTCATTCAACATCTTGAGGGCGGCGGCGGCCCGGAGATTCGCGACTTCAACCTCGATCAGGTGCTCGACCAGGAATTCCTTGTCTCGGAGATGCAGAAGGTGCTGTACGCGGTCGAGTCCTTCGAGCAGATTTACGAGGCCGCTCAGGAGGCGGAGCGGCGGTTGTGAGGGTTTGGAGCGGCGTACGACGGAGTGTCCAACTCTCGCTGGTGGCCGTTCCCATGATTGTCTTTGGACAGGTTTCGTCCCCTCGGACAGCGTCGAGAAATGACTTCGACAGTTGCCGCGTCCATGAAGTGAAGGACCTTCCCGGAAGTCACGCATTCGGGAGTGATTTCATTGTGGCGATGGCCAGCGATCCCGATCCGGAAGCCAAAGATGCCAACGTCGTATGGGCGCTTACGGCAGATTTGAGCAGCACGATTCCTGCTGACGATCGCGCGATGTATATCTCGAAGACCGTCGACGGGGGAGAGAGCTGGACGCAAGTGGCGCGAGTGGATGCCAGGTATTTCGATGCGGCGATCGGTGAGGGGCTGCGCAATGGGTTGAGCGTCTCGCCGGGTGGCTCGGATTTTGTGATCACGACGCAATGGGGCGCCTTTCAGGTGATTCCGGAGCCAATCGGCTCAGAGGCAACAGTAAAACCAATCAAGGGGCCTCGAGTTCCTCATCCGCAGCCACGTTTGACCATTCCAAAAAGAGAAGATGATCCGATCATGGCCGGTGTGGTCCGCATCACCGCCGATGGAAAGCACATGATCGTCGGCTACGGCTACTTCGATATGAGGCCGCAGCTCTTCACTTATCACAGAGACGAGCGCGGATCATGGATCGAGGATGGGCTGCTTGCGGCGATGCCGACGGATCTGGATATTCTCTCCATGCAGTTCGATGACTCGAGGAGTAGAATCGCGACCTCGCTCTACGTGGGAACCGGCGACCAGGCGTATCGGCTGGACCTGCGCACGATGCAGTGGACGCTGATTGCAGGTGTGGGGCCGGACTCAGCGATTCATGGGATGAGCACCGTCGGAGGGCCGCATCTGGCGGCTTGCTGGGGCGTGTATAACCCGCTGAGCGCCGACGCTGTGCAGCGCGTGACCGAGGCACGGTTTCTTTTGCATCGGGTCAGTGATGAGGTCGGTCCGAATCTCCGCGCTTACAGCATCGAGGTTGACGCTTCGCGGCCGAATCGAGAGCTTGTGACCTCCATCACCGGCGCCTACGTCAGTGAGGATAGCGGTCAGACGTGGAGACGGCTGAACGATCTGCCCGATGGCGAGTATCGCTCCGCCCACTTCAATGCAGATGGATCGGTGATTGTCTCCGGGCTTCCGGGAACGTTCCTCGTCAATCCATTTTCGAGTTCGTGCTCGCCCCTGTTGAAGACGCGAGAGAAGGCGACCAACTAGACGAGTCGTTCGGGCTCGGGCGCAAGGGTTCTGCTGCTTGCGCGGGCGATTCCTTCGCTGGAATATAGGCAGCAATCACGCAGGCTGCGGCGGCGATTGGGAAGGAGTCAAGAGTGCTTTTGACGTATGGCGAGAGTCAATCTAGAACGCCGGTGTTAGGAATATAGGTTCCAAGCGTCTTTTTTTGCACGCCTCTCATAGTGGAGGGCGCACAATGATGTTTAGGGAGTGCTGGACGTTGCCGAGAATCCATTTTCACCAACAGCTCGACGCGCTGAAGGACAAGTTGCTGGCCATGGCGGCGCTGTCGCAGCAGGCAGTGCAGATGTCGGTTGATGCCTATCTGCAGCGCGACGCGGGGCTTTGCCAGTATGTCCGCGATAATGAGGCGGCAATCAATCTGGCCCATCGCGAAGTTGATGAGATGGCTTACGAGCTGCTCGCCAAGGAACAGCCGATGGCCATCGATCTGCGGTTCATTCTGTCGGTGATCAAGATCAACAGCGACCTGGAGCGGATTGGCGACCAGTCAATGGGCATTGCGCGGCGGACGCTCGATCTGCTGGAGTACGAGAGCGCCGAACTTCCAGTGGATGTCGTTGGGATGGGCGAGTTGGCGTCGCGGATGATCCGTACCGCGATCCAGGCGCTGCTCGATGCCGATGCGCTGATTGCAGACTCGGTGATGACCATGGACGATGAGATCGACCGCATGAACCGGGTGGCGCGCAAGGGATTGATCAATGTGATCCAGCAGACTCCTGACGTGACCATCCAGGCGCTGAACGGGATTCTGATCTCGCGGAGTCTGGAACGGATCGCCGACCATGCCTCGAATATCGCGGCAGATGTGATTTTCTGGGTGCGCGGCGCAGACGTGCGGCACCAGTTGAACCTGGCGGTCGATTAGCCGGAAGCGAGAGAAGGTTAAGTGCGGTTAGCGAAGAGAGCAAGTCAGCTAAGAAGCAAGACATTCAGTGAATGAGCAAGAAATGAGGCCTGGGTAGATTTCCCACAGGCCTCATCTGCTTGTGAATGGCGACGAGCCGATTCACATCAGGGCGTAGGCGCACCCTGCGCTGCTGCAGCTGATTTGGTGAGCAACCAACCATTGTCGGTCAAAGTGAGGCTGGCTTTGTCGGAGAGCGGGCTGGCGAGAGAGGCCTGCACGGTCGGGAAGGCGGTCTTGATCTCAGTGTTGTCGGCCCACGGAGAGACCGCGCCTAGCTGGTAGTGATAATCCACGGTTGCGGTGCCGCCGTTCACGGCGAAGTCGTCGACGGCGGTCACGTCACGATGGCCATAGCAGAAGTTGCCGTAGCCGGGATTCTGCGGGTCGGGTGTCCAGTTGGATCGGCCCTTCTCGGAGAGGTCGTAATTGTTGACTTCTTTGGAGCCGAAGATGAAGACCTTGCGGCTGTCAGCCTGGCGAGTGAGGAGTCCCTGATCGGTGAGCGCGTCGTAGCCGGCGGTCTTGCTGGTATCCGAGGTGTCGGCGCGGGTGGGGAACTTGACCGTCGTGCTCCACAGGCATTCGGGATGGGCACCGTAATAGGTGTTGATGGCGTCTTTGAAGTTCGCCTTAGTGGCATCTTTCTTACTGGAGCATCCAGCGGCAAGCGTCAGCAGCGCGCAGAGGATTGCAGCGCGGGTGGTTGATTTCAAAATCATTATGTAAGCCTCGTTTCGCAGCAAGTAGGATGCGGATTCGAGACGAGGCGCTGTTTGGGGACCTGAGCAGAGAGATGCAAAAGAAAAAGCCGCAGCATTGCGCTGCGGCCTCCTGGCGAAGTGTCTGTTGCGAAGCGGCTAGGCGGTGACGGGGTCGAGCAGCGTAGCCCAGCGACGAGCTTTGCGCGCTTCATAGGCCTTCTTGTGGTAGGCGTAGCCGGCGATGAGCGGCACGGCGAGGGTCGCTTCGCTATAGACCATCTGTTCGAAGGTGGTATCGACCTTGCCCCAGGAGCTCGCTTCTTTCAAAGTGCTCGAAGAGAGCGCGCCGTCGCGGACGTCGGCGACCGTGATCTGGACCGCGTACTTGTGCATCGGCGCGTCTTCGGTGAGGATTTCGGCCGCGACGACAATGTCCTGGGCGAAGTTCTTGGGAACGCCGCCGCCGAGCATGAATAGGCCGGTGGTGCGGTTGGCGATCTTGAGCTGGGTGATCTCGTAGAAGTCCTTGGCGGAGTCGATCGAGATCTTTGGCTTATCGCCGCGCTTGTGCTGGTGCATCACCAGGCCGAAGCCGGCGGAGCAATCGCTAAAGGCGGGGCAGAAGATCGGGATGTCGAGCTGATAAGCGGCATAGGTGATTGAGTCGACGCCGCCCTTCGCCGGAGTTTTGCCGTGGTTCTCGAGATAGGCACCCATGGCGCGGATGAATTCACGCGAGCTGTAGGGGCGCGGATCGAGTGAGTCGGCGATCTCGCCGGTGATGGCGTCGCAATCGCGCAGCTCCTCTTCGTTGATCATGGTGTCGTAAATGCGGTCGATCATCAGTTCGCGGAGGGTATTGTCTTCGGTGCCGGACTTGTAGAGGTCATCGGCGATCCAGTGCCTGTAGCCGAGGGCTTCGAAGAAGTCCTGATCGACGATGTTCGCTCCGGTCGAGACGATGGCGTCGACCATGTTGTTGCGGAGCAAATCGATAAAGACCTGCTTCAGGCCGGCGGAGACCATGGAGCCGGCGAGGCAGAGAATGACGCCGCAATCGGTGTCGCGCAGCATGCGCTCGTAGATCGAAGCCGCCCGGTAGAGGTCACGGGAGCTGAACGCCATATGCTGCATTGCATCGACCAGCGCGACCACATCGTGCTGCTTGATATCGATGTGCTGAATTGGTTGTGTGAGGAGTTCCTTTTTCGTAGCCATAGCTTATTAGGATATCAAGGAAACCCGCATGTTTACAGGGTAATTGTTAATTCTCGGTGAGCGTCAGCGGTGCGGTGCCCAGCAGATGGAGGCTTGGCGAAACCGAAGATTTATCCACTTCGCTCTGCTCCGGTCGAAATGACAATTTCAAGAGTGGTAAAGGCAAGAGAAGTTCTTCCGCCGCGCGAAGGCGGAAATCCAGCAAGTATACTTTCGCGTATATGAAGGCCCCCGTCCTCGCTGCGGTCCGCTCCTGCGCCGCGATCTTCCTACTCTGCCTGATGCCTTCAACAGCCTGCTTCGGCTGGGGCAGCGAAGGCCACCGCATGATCAATCGTCTCGCGGCTGAACACCTTCCCGCCGATCTACCCGCATTTCTGCGCAGCGCGGCTGCCATCGACGAGGTGGAGTATCTGGGGCCGGAGCCGGACCGCTGGCGTGCGCCGGGGGAGCCGGAGCTGAATCACGCGCAGGCGCCGGAGCATTTCCTCGATCTGGAACTCGCCGATTTGATCGGGAATAAATTGCCGCGGCGCCGGTACGACTTTATCGCCGCTCTGTACGCGACGGGGTTGACGCATCCGAATCTTGCCGCTGAATTGCGCCCAGAGAAGGTCGGATTGCAGCCTTATGCAGCGACTGAGGTGTATCAGCGGCTGAAGGCGGCGATGCGCGAATATCGAGGACTATCGGCGCAGGGGAAGGACACCAGGCCGGTTGAGCAAGCGATCCTGTTTTACATGGGATGGTTAGGGCACTACGTCGGTGATGGTTCGCAGCCGCTGCATGTCACGGTCAACTACGACGGCTGGGTGGGCAAGGACAATCCCAACGGCTATACGACGCAGCACGGGATTCATTCGAAGTTTGAATCGACGTTTGTCGCGGCGAATATCAAGCCTGCGGATGTGGTTCCGCTGATGACTGCTCCGCGCGAGATGAGCGATGTCTTCGACGACTACGTGGCATATTTGCGGAGTTCGGCGAGGTTGGTTGAACGGACCTATCAGCTGGAGAAGCTGGGCGGCTTCGACGGAGCTGGTACGGCGGACTCCAAACAGTTTACGGAAGAGCGGCTGGCCGCGGCGGCAAGCGAGCTGCGGGACATCTATTACACCGCGTGGCTGGAGAGCGCGAAACCCGTGCCCGATTGGCAGGCTACGCCTAAGGCTCTGACGCCAAGCGGAAGGCCTAGCGCTGGATTGTGACCGTGGCGGGCGACGGGGCCAGAGCAGGCGTAGCTGCGGCGCGGGCGAGCAGGAGTTTCATCAGCGGGCGCAGCAGCAGATAGAAGAGCAGCGCCATTACCGGGGCGACGATCAACCAAGCCAGGATCGAATGCCACTGGCCGGCGAGCAGCATGTGCATGGTCTGGTCGGGCGACGTCTTTGCCATCGCCAGCAATTGCTCGGGTGCGAGGGACATTCGCGGGGCATGAGTGAGACGCTCGCCCAGCCTGAGAAAAGGAACGAAGAGCGCCAACTGCAGCGGCAGGGCGAGATAGTTGCCGACCTGGATAGCCGGGAGGTTCAACCGAAAGGCCAGCGCCACGATTGTGCAGAGGATGGTGGTGGTTCCGAAGATGGGAAAGCAGCTAAGCGCTGCCCCGAGCGCAATGCTGAAGGCGAGCTTTTCGGCAGTGACACCCTGACGGAGAAGATTGAGCAGGCGTCCAGCCGCGAAATTGGGTGCGAGAGCAGGCATGGAGATGAGATGCGGAATCCAGGCCCTCGTAACTTTCGCGCAGCCTGCTAGATGGCGGCGGCCTGAGCGACCAGGGATGTCATGAACTCCGCAAATCTTTGTTGGACATGGATTCCGGTCTCAAGGACTTCGTAATGGTCCAAAGGCTTGCCCTGGATTCCAGCGGCAAGGTTGGTGACGCAAGAGAGGCCCAGCACTTCCATATTCATGTGGCGGGCGACGATGACCTCATGAACGGTGGACATGCCGACGAGGTCGGCGCCGAGGGTGCGGAAGGCGCGAATTTCAGCGGCTGTCTCGAAGCTGGGGCCGGAGACGGCGAGGTAGACTCCTTCGGAGAGCGAAAAGCCCTCTCTGTGAGCGACAGTCTTTGCCAGCTCACGCAGGCGGAGGGAGTAAGGCTCGGTCATATCGAAGAAGCGTTCGCCGAACCTGGACTCATTCTTGCCAATGAGCGGATTGGTGCCGGTAAGGTTGATATGGTTGGAGATGAGCACCAGTTGGCCGCGCTGCAGGCCCTCGCGGATTCCGCCGGCGGCGTTGGTCACGATCAGCTTCTCGACCCCCATCTGCTTGAGGACTCGAATCGGAAAGGTCACCTCGGCGGCCGGGTAGCCCTCGTAATAATGCACTCGGCCCTGCATTACGACCAGAGGGGTTCCGTGAAGTGTGCCGATCACCAGCAGGCCACTGTGCCCGACAACCGAGGGTTTGGGGAAGTGTGGAATTTCTGTGAAAGGGATCGAGACGGACCGCTCTACATGATAAGCAAAAGGGCCCAGGCCGGAGCCGAGAATGATCGCGATTTTTGGCGCGACCGCGATGCGAGAGCGAACGTATTCAGCGGAGACGGCGGTCTTCTCGAAGATTTCTGACGGCATCGTTTCGGTAGGCTCCTGAGCTGGCCGATGGGTCGTCTTGCCGGGTTTCCCCGCCCATCTCTGCAGGCAAGTATATCGAGCAAGGGAGTTCCTGTATAAATGGCTCGGAGGCTGGGCCAGTATGAATCGACGTGATCCGGAGTTGTCTTCACGCCGGGAGTTTATGCAGACGGGCGTTGTGGGCGGTATCGCCGCAGCTTTCACACCCGTGAATAGCTCTGCCTTGAGCGGTTCAACGACCAGTGCGCCTGGAGACGCAATGGAGGTGCCTGCTTTTGAACTCGATGAAACTACGATCGCCGAGCTGCAACACGGTATGGAGTCGGGCAGGTTTACGGCGCGATCGATTGCGGAGAGATATCTCGCGCGCATCGAGGCCATCGACCGCGGAGGTCCGGCGCTGAAGAGCGTGATCGAAACGAATCCAGACGCTTTGTCCATCGCCGACGCGTTGGACAAAGAGCGCAAGGAAAAACGGCTGCGGGGTCCGCTTCACGGAATTCCCGTGCTGATCAAAGACAACATCGACACCGCCGACGGCATGATGACGACCGCCGGTTCGCTGGCGCTGGTGGGCGCCAAGCCGGCGAAAGACTCGTTTGTGGCGAAAAAACTGCGCGAGGCCGGCGCGGTGATTCTGGGCAAGACGAATCCCAGCGAATGGGCGAACATCCGGTCGAGTCACTCAACCAGCGGCTGGAGCGGACGCGGCGGACTGACAAAGAATCCGTATGTGCTGAATCGCAATCCGTGCGGATCGAGCTCGGGCTCGGGAGTGGCGGCCTCTGCCAACCTTGCCGGGATTACAGTGGGCACAGAGACGGATGGCTCGATCGTGTGCCCGTCTTCGTTGAATGGAATAGTCGGCATTAAGCCGACGGTTGGGCTGATCAGCCGCAGCGGCATTATTCCGATCTCGCACACTCAGGACACTGCAGGCCCAATGTGCCGCACCGTCCGCGATGCGGCGATTCTGCTCGGCGCGCTGGCGGGAGTAGACGGTGAGGACAGCGCCACGCTTGCCGGACGCGGCAAGGCCTCTCTCGATTACACGAAGTTCCTGGATCCGAGCGGCGCTCGCGGTATGCGCATCGGCGTGGTGCGAAAGTATTTCGACGGGCATGAAGGCGTCGATGCGCTCATGGAGCAGTCGCTCGATGCGCTGAGAAGGCTCGGCGCAACGGTGGTGGACCCGGCCGAGATTGAGACGATCGGCAAGACGGGCGACAACGAACTGCTTGTCCTGCTCTATGAACTCAAGGCGGATCTCAACGCCTATCTTGCGAAGCTCGGACCGGAAGCTCCGGTGCGTTCCCTGGCGGAGGTGATTGCCTTCAATGAGCAGCACCACGAGAAAGAGATGCCGTATTTTGGGCAAGACCTGTTCATCAAGGCGGAGGCAAAAGGGCCGTTGATGAGCAAGGAATATCGCGATGCGCTGGAGACCAACCTTCGCCTGGCGCGCGCCGAGGGCATCGACGCCACGATGGATAAGTTCAAGTTGGATGCGCTGGTTGCTCCGACGGCGATTCCGGCGTGGACGACCGATCTTGTGAACGGCGACATGTTTAACGGCGGCAGCTCTGGGGCGGCGGCGATTGCGGGGTATCCCAGCATCACGCTTCCGGCTGGGTTCTACTTTGGACTGCCGGTGGGGATCTCATTCTTCGGGCGCGCCTGGAGCGAGCCTGTTCTGATCAAGCTGGCCTACGCGTTTGAGCAAGCGACACGCGTTCGCAAGCCGCCGAAGTTTCTGGCCACCGCGGACTTGAGGGCATAACGAACTGGCCTCGCATAGCGACGGCGGCTACTTGATCAGCATTCCCACAATAGATGCCGACATGAGATTCGCCATGGTTCCGGCGACCATGGCGCGGAAGCCAAGGCGCGCGAGTTCGTTGCGGCGTTCGGGGACGAGTGCCCCGATGCCGCCGATCTGAATGCCGATCGAGCTGAGATTGGCGAATCCACAGAGGGCAAAGGTGGCGATGGTGAAAGAGCGCGGATCGATGAGCGCCTTCTGCTGCCCGAGCATCGAGTAGGCGACGACCTCGTTGATCATCGTGCGGGTGCCGAGCAGGTTGCCGATGAGGGGCGCATCGTGCCAGGGGATGCCAATCAGCCATGCGACGGGCGAAAAGAGGATGCCGAGTACGACTCCGAGTTGCGATGGGAAGGGAATGTGATACTGGCCGAGCCAGTTGTGCAAGCCGCCGAAGATCGCATTGAGCAGGGCGATGAGCGCCAGGAACGAGATGATCATGATGGCGACGTTGAGAGCCAGGCGGCCGCCGTCGATGGTGCCGCGGGCGATCGCACCGAGCAGGTTCTCGTCCTTGTGCTCCTCGCTGTCGGTCATGCGGACGGTGCCCTCGGTCTCAGGCACCTGGGTCTCGGGCACGAGCATCTTGGCCACCATGATCGTGCCCGGTGCAGTCATGATGACCGCGGCAAGCAGGTCTTTCGCCTGGATGCCGGAGAGGATATAGGCGGCCATGATGCCGCCGGAGACGTGGGCCATGCCGCTGGTCATCACGGTCATCAACTCCGAACGCGTGAGGCCGGGGAGAAACGGGCGGATGGTAAGCGGCGCCTCGGTCTGGCCCATGAAGATGCTGGCTGCAACATTGAGGCTTTCCGCGCCGCTGATCTTCATCGTGCGCTGCATCGCCCAGGCGAAGCCCTTGATGACGATCTGCATGAGTCCGATGTGATAGAGCACGGCAAAGAGCGCGGAGATGAAGATGATCGTGGGCAACACCTGAAAGGCGAAGATGGGGCCTAGCGTGGAGTGCTGTTTGCCGAGTTCGCCAAAGACCATCGAAGAGCCGGCGAAAGCGTTGTTCAACATGCGTGTGACGACGTCGCCGGCGACAGCCAAGGCGCGTTCGCCAAAGGCGAAGCGAGTGACGATCACGGCGAAGATGATCTGCAGACTAAGCCCCCAGGCGACTGTGCGCCAGCGTATGGCGCGGCGATCAGTGGAGAAGAGCCATGCAAGCAGCAGCATGGTGAGCAGTCCGAGGATTCCGGTAAATCTTGCCAAGGGGGATCTCCTTCAAGCAGGGACTAGAAGCTAGAGACCAGGGACTGCGTCAAACCAGGTTTACGAATTGATTTGCATTCTCTGCGGTTACATCTTCATAGATGAGAGGCGGAACGATGCCTGGCTTTTCGGTGATGACGATCGCTTCGCGCAGGAGTGCCTCGGGTTCAGCCAGTTTTTCAGGAGTGGCGGCAAAGATGGTGACCAGCGCCTGGCCCTCGACGATACGGTTGCCGAGCTTGACGCGCATTTCAAGCCCGGCCTGCGCGTCGACAGGTTCGCCTGCCTTTTCGCGGCCTGCCCCGAGCCGCTGCACTGCCCATCCGACCTTTTCGCAATCGATGACACTGAGATAGCCGCTTGTCGCTGCGGTGAGCGTCCTCTGCGCCGCAGGCGTATGAAAGGCCGCGGGATCGTTGAGAACACTGGCGTCTCCGCCCTGCGCAGCGACCATCTGTTTGAATAACTCGAGCGGCGTGCCAGAGAGGAGTAATTCTGCGGCAAGCACTTTGCCCGCTTCGGCGGTTGGAGCCTTGTCGCCAAGGTAGAGCATCCAGCCCGCGAGTGTGAGCGACACCTCGAGGATGTCTTCGGTCATCGGATGGCGCTTGCCGCCGAGGATGTCGACCGCCTCCCACATCTCGACCCAGTTGCCGGCAAAGCGCCCTAAGGGCTGGTTCATGTCAGTGAGAACGGCGACGGTCTTGGTACCGGAGGCTTCGCCGGTCCGCACCATCAGCGACGCGAGATGCAGCCCTTTGTCCTTGTCTTTCAGGAATGCTCCGGAGCCGGTCTTCACATCGAGGACGAGACCATTCAGCCCGGCAGCAAGCTTCTTACTCATGATCGAGGCGCAGATGAGGTACGGGCTTTCGACAGCGCCGATATGATCGCGCAGGGCATAGAGAACGCGGTCGGCGGGGACGAGATCTTTTGTCTGGCCGACGAGGGTGATGCCGAGCTTGCACAGGACCTGCATCATTTCATCGAGGGAGAGCTGGGTGCGGTAGCCGGGGATACTTTCCAGCTTGTCGAGCGTGCCGCCGGTGTGGCCGAGGGCGCGGCCGCTGATCATTGGGACGATGAGTCCGGCGGCGGCGGCGATGGGCGCGACGATGAATGAGGTGCTGTCGCCGACTCCTCCAGTGGAGTGCTTGTCGACGGCGAATTTGCCCAGGGGCGAAGGATCGAAGACTTCTCCGGAGAAACGCATTGCGGTGGTGAGCGCGTGCAGTTCAGAGGCGTTGAGACGGCGAAGGAAGACGGCCATGAGCCACGCGGCCAATTGAGCTTCTGAGGCACTCTGCGGCTGATCGGCGGCTGTCTGCCGCGCGGCAGCCGTGACGACGAACTGAATCTCTTCGGCGCTGAGCTCGCCGCCGTCGCGTTTC
Organism: uncultured Acidobacteriaceae bacterium; assembly: GCA_963790505.1. Taxonomy (GTDB): domain Bacteria; phylum Acidobacteriota; class Terriglobia; order Terriglobales; family Acidobacteriaceae; genus Acidisarcina. Next base: position 186,622 of record CAWBOT010000002.1, read on the forward strand.
TTGCGGATGATGTCGACGATGTGCATCGTCAGGTCTGTTCCCTGGCAGGCGGCGCGAACTTAAAGACAAAGGGCATGAGCGTGGAAAACGGCATGCTTTCAGTGCCCGCTTCGGAGGGGAAGGAGATCGTCGCGTCGCCGGTGACGAATTCGCTGAGCACCTGGCGGCAGGCCCCGCAGGGAGGGCTGGCGGCGTGATTGAGATTGGTCACCGCGATCGCCTTCACGCGCACCCCGGGACCCTTTTCGGCGATGGCGCGAACGAGCGCAGAGCGCTCCGCGCAGATAGTGAGGCCGTAGGACATATTCTCGACGTTGCCGCCGGTGACGATGGCGCCGTCGTCGAGCAGAAGAGCGGCGCCGACGCGGAATCGCGAGTAGGGGGCGTAGGCGTTCTCCGCGGCCCGCAAGGCAGCCTGCTGGAGAAGCCTGGTTTCCTCAGAGATGAGAGCCATGTGATTGTGAGGCTAACGGGTTGATGCGCAGGGTGCAAGGAAAAGTGTGCGGGGATGGTTAGACACGGGAGCAGATCTAGACGATGCGCGATGTGCGACATTGGATGAATGGGCCAAACGGGCGCGGGTCGCAATCGCAATGCGTTGGGCTATGCGGCTTGCGCGGCGGCGGGTTGTCTTTGGAGCACCGGGTTTTACTTCGGAAAGATTGCCCTGCGCGAGATGGGCGTGGGGCACATGGTGCTCTATCGCTTCCTGTTCGCGAGCCTGGGGCTGCTGCCGACCCTGTTACAGCGAGGTGGTCGCAGCTCAGAGCTGAACGGGAGGGAATGGCGGGCGCTGCTGGTCGCGTCGTTCCTCGGCGTGCCGGTGCAGTTTCTGATCCAGTTCTGGGGGCTCAAGCTCACCAACGTTTCGCACGCCTGCCTGATGGTTGGGACGATGCCCGTCATTCTGGCGGTGGGCGCGACGATCTTCAGCCATGAGCGGCTCGACCGGCTGGGATGGCTGGCGCTCATTGGCTCGACAGCAGGCGTGGGCCTGATTGTGTTTGGCGGCGCCGGCGGAGCACACCTGGCAAGTGGAACGGACAACGGGGGCGCCAGCAATGCGCCGGGGCTGGCTGGGGATCTGCTGGTAGTCGCCTCCATGTTCGTCGCGCTGGGCTGGATCCTGATCAATCAGCGGCTGATGAAGAAGCATTCTCCACTGGTGATTACGACTTATGGCGTCTTTTCGGGGACGGCGATGATGGCGGCGTGGGTGCTGGTGGTGGATGGGCTGCCTCCGATACGCGGCATCAGTCTGAATGTGTGGCTGGCGCTGGCGGCGAGCGGCATATTGTGTACAGCTACCACGACGCTGCTGTGGAACTGGGGGATTCATCATGTGCCGGCTTCGCGCGCCGGCGTCTTTCTAAATATCGAGCCGGCTCTGGGTTCGGTTCTGGGCGTGACCCTGATGGGCGAACGGCTGGGCGTGCTCGCCTGGGTTGGCGGAGGGATGATCATCGCCGCGGCGGTGGTGTTGACCAGCAGGGGCGGAGTCGATACCGAGGGCGTGATGGAATAAACCAAGAAATATATTTAACCAAGTGGTTGACAGTGCAGAATTCTCGGGCGTACATTCAACCACATGGTTAAGTCATCAGCCGCTCGCTTGGATTCCGTCTTTCATGCTCTTGCCGATCCGACGCGCCGCCAGATCCTTCGTGGATTGACGTCGAACGAGAAGACGGTGGGGGAGATTGCGCGCCCGCACAAGATGTCACTCGCAGCGGTTTCAAAGCACCTCAAGGTGCTCGAGAGCGCCGAGCTCATCGCACGCGAGCGTAGAGGGAGTTTTCAGATCGTGAAGCTCAAAGCAAAAACGCTCCAACCGGCGGAGGAATGGATCGCATTCTATTCGCGCTACTGGAACCAACAGTTCGACCAACTTGAGAAATACCTGGAAGGAGAAAAACCATGAGCACAACCCAGATGCTGTACGCAGGAGATCCGGCAGACCTAGCCGAGGAGCCATTGTCGATTTACATCAGCCGCGTCTTTCGCGCCCCGCGCCAGAGGGTCTTTGACGCGTGGACTAAGCCCGAGCAGATATTGAAGTGGCGCGGGCCGGAAGGGTGGCAGGTGTTGGAAGCGCAATCAGACCCCCGGCCGGGCGGGGAACATCGCGTGGTGGTGCGCGGTACTCCCAGGCCGAAATCGGAGGACGAACAATTCGGAGTGGACTGGAAGCCGGTCGAAGTGACCGGGGCGTCGTGGGGTGTCTATCTGGATGTTGACCCGTATTCGCTGGTGCGCTTCACCTGGAATGCCGACTGGGCGCCGGGCGAGGAGAGCGTGGTGACGGTGCGGTTGAGCGACGCCGAGGATGGCGGTACATTGATGGACTTCACCCACGACAAGTTCATGACGACGCAGTCTGCGGCCGGCCACAACCAGGGCTGGAGCAGCGCGTTCAACAAGCTGGTGAGGTTTCTGGAAGGGTAGACCGGTTCAGGCTGGCGGAGAAAGCACAGGCCTCGGAAATGAGGCCTGGCTTTCGCTCGTTAAGTCGCGAACCGATCAAGGCTGCGCGGCGCGTTCCAGTTCGGCAATGTTGAGCTTTTTCATCTTGAGCATTGCCTGCATCGCTTTTGGATGTTTGACGAGATCGGGCAGGCGCGCGGGAACGATCTGCCATGAGAGGCCGAATCTGTCTTTGAGCCAGCCACACTGGCTTTCACTGCCGCCGGCGGTAAGCTTCGTCCAATATTCGTCGACTTCCTCCTGTGAGTCGCAACGAACAACGAAGGACACAGCTTCGTTGAACTTGAACAACGGGCCGCCATTGAGCGCGGTAAATCTCTGGCCATCGAGATCGAAAGAGATCGTGAGGACCTTGCCTTTCGGGGCGGCGCTGTCATCGGCATTGCGGGGCCGGTCGAGGCGGCGGGAGTTCTTGAAGACGGTTAGATAGAACTCAACCGCTTCTTCGGCGTTCGAGTCGAACCAGAGAAACGGAGTAATTCGGGGAGAATTTTCGAGGGAACTCATAAGAGCCTCCTATGTTCTATTCGACTTGATAGACTGACAACTTGTTGCGATCGAAGATGGCCAGATGCTTGCCGTCGGGCGAAAGGGCGGAAACGCCTCCGTAGGCGGAGATCTCCTGCTGGAAGACGATACGGTTGGCGGGGATGTCGACGACCAGGGTCTCGCCGCGCTGCTTGCACCAGATATCGAAGACGCCGCAGATTCCGACCTCTCCGGCGGCATCGATAGAGATTCGCTGTCCATTCGCAGCGAGGCTGCTGACGCGGAGCGCCCGTAGTTCCTTAGGCAGCGGCGGCAAGCCGGTTTGGCTGCCGCCCGCGCGGACGACAATCCACTGGCCAAGCTTCTGGTCGGCGTGGCGCAACTCGATGAGCAGCGCAGTGGAACTGAGAAAGACGCGCGGCACGGGGACGGTGTCGGGCGTTGCAACAAAGTACCCCCAGCCGGTTCGATTCGGCCCGTAGACGCGAACGCCGGTGCAGAGTTGCGCGGAGGGGCAGTCAGCGCGGGCGACAACGCCGGGGCCAGCGAGCGACCCTTGGGTGCCCGGAGGAATATCAAATTTTGGGCCCGGCTTGAGAGGGCGGCCGCTCCACCAGGCGATCGAGAGGTATTTGTCGGCATAGAAGGTTTGCAGCGCGAGCCTTGCGTCGGCGGTGATGGATGGCACCCAGGCGCTGGTGGCGGGCACGTAGAAGTCCTGGCGGAGCGAGGTGTCCGGGTTGAGGACCTGGATAAAATCTCCCTCGGGTATTTTGCTCGGCGCGGTGGATTCATCGGAGGACTCGTGGACGACGAGGATAGAATCGTCCGGGCCGGGCGCGAATGCGAGCGTGGTGCTGGCTTCGGGGCCTTCGGCGGAGACACTCCATTCGCGCTGATTCAGCTGCTTGCCTGTGACGGCGTCAAAGATGAGCAGCCGGACTTGCAGCGGCTCAGGCTTGGAGTCGCCCTTCCAGCGGTGGTTGGTGCTGAAGGCGACGGCGATGCGGTCGTTGCCCAGCCAGGAGGCGTTGATGACTCCACGTTGCTGCGTCGCGGAGTCGCTCTGGTCTGTGAAGAGATCGGGAGCGGCGCCCAGGGGTTTCAGGTCAACGGTGAATTCTGGCTGCGGCTTTTCCTGGCCGAGAGCGATGTTGACTCTAGTGACGGCGAAGATCGTCGCCGCAGCAGCTATGAAGATCCAACACCGGATTCGAGTCATGATCCTCACAAAGTAGTTTTACTCCAGGGTTCGTGATTAAGAAGCAAGCGTAGCTAGGTGAGAGATGCCATCATGGAAGCAAAATGCTGTTCGACGTAGTCGGCGGTCAACCTCCAGTATTCCCCCTGGCCGTCGGAATAGAGCCTAGCCCACGGTTGGCGGGTGGTTTTGTGGCCCGTCAGCAGGAGTTCGTACATTGCTCGCGCACGGCGGACGGCGAGTTCAAGGAGGTGGGGACGTTCGGCATTGTCTAATCGATAACCGTCTAGGATAGCCTTGACCCGCAACGCGGCTTCACGCAAATCGCACTGCGGCTCGACCGGAGGAAAGGTGAGCGCGGCGTAAGAAAGGTCCCAGAGTCGAGTTCCCGGGCCCGCGTTGTCCCAGTCAATAAAGACTAATCGCTCTCCGCTGCGTATCAGATTCCACGGCGCAAGGTCGTTGTGGCAGATGAGTTCCTCACCGTCGGCGGACATGAGGGCGTTCCAATCTGCCGAACGCAGTGGCCGAAAGGATAACGCGGCTTCATGGAAATCTCGAATCGTGGCACCGACGCGATGCAACTCTGCCACTGTCATGGGGTGGCCCACACAGGGCGCGCCAGGTATGTATTCGAGGATGTGCCGTCCTTCGGTGTCGCGCCCAAGACTCTTAGGGGCTGCGTAGAATCCGGCTGAATGCAGATGGTTTAATAGGGACTCGATGTTCGATGTTGCCTCGGACGCTGGCTTGCGTACTGTTGCCCCTATCCTGACGACAGAAGCCGCAACGTTGCCTCCCGAGAGATGCTCGATCTCATCTTCCACGCTCCTATGCTAGCAAGACAGCGGCCGGCGGATGCGATTCGGAACGGCGGAGGCCGATCAGGAAAGTTCCATCGCGTACTGGGCGGAGTCTTCGAAGGCGGAGCGGGGGCGTGGTTCGCTGGCAAGTTCGAGCACGAGGCGTTCGAGCACGAGGCGTTTGTCAGGCGGGGAGGAGCGGAGTTCGAGATCGGCGCGGGCGATCAAGCGGAGAGCGCGGGTGAGTTCGCTGCGCGATTTATAGCGGCGCGCCTGGCGGATGAGGTCGTCGGCGGCGAAGGGGGGCATGCGGAAGCCCTGCCAGAGCGCCTGCCAGATCGCGCGCGAGTCGCGCACATTTTTTTCGAGGATCACCAGCATCTGGCGGAAAGTGCGGGCGAGCATGTAGAGGTGGCCGATGGCGGAGTCTTCGCCGCCGTCGGAGGCGTTGAGCAGCCCATCGAGCAGCATCAGGGCGCGGGGTTTGTCTTTGGCGGAGATGGCGTCGGTTAGTTCGTAGAGTGAACGCTGCTTGGCGGCGAGGACCATCGTCTCCACATCGCCGAGGGTGATGCGGCCTCTCTCTCCCGCATAGAGCAACAGCTTCTCGCATTCGCTGGCGATAAGCATCATGTCGGCGCCGAGGGCGTCGGCGAGTTCGCGGGCAGCATCGGCGTCGAAGCGGACCTGGTGCTTTTCGGCTTCGGCGGTGAGCCAGCGGATAGCGTCGCCCTCATCGACACGGGCGAGCTCGACGAGGCCGCACCAGTCGCCGAGGGTTTCGCGGATGCGATCGAAGCGGTCTTTGTCCTGCATATCCATGCGGCGGGGGTCGGAGGAGATGCGGATGTGGTCAGCGACGAAGAGCAAAAGCGCCTGCGGGTTGGGCGAGCGGAAATAGGCGTCGATGGCGGCGAACTCTTCCTTCTTCGCGCCCCGGGTATAGAGGGTCTTGAGGTTGCGAATGAAGAGCACTTGAAAGGGCGCCATGAGCGACGGAGTCTGGGCGCGGTCGAGCGCCTCGAAGATATTCGTCTCGGCGAGGTCGAGGTCAGAGAGGCAGAAGTCACGCATCTCCGGCGGCACGAAGGCCTGGATGACGGCGCGGCGGCAGCGTTCGTACAGGAAGGATTCGTCGCCGGCGAGAATGTAGCCGGGTCGAAGCTGGCCAGTGTTGTTCGCTGCGGCAGCGATCTCGGCGACGAACCGTTCCGTCGAGGAAAAGCCTGCGCCCCAGCGAGTTGGAGTCGTACTCATTAGAAGGACTCCAGCATATCGGCAACCAGCGCCTGGGCAAAGTCGCGGGAAAGGCGCCCTACGGCGGCGGGGTCTTCCTGGATGAATGTCGTAAGGTCGGTGGTCGACTGGTACTGTTGGCGGAAGGTGTAACTCTTGTTCTCGAAGAGCAGGCGGCCGTCGCGATCGTTGACGTGGACGCTGGCGGTAATGGTGACGAGAAAGCTGGATGTCTGGCCGGTCTGCGAGTTGTAAGTGAGAGGCAGAATCTGGAAGGCGTAGATGCGGCCATGAATGGTGGCATCGGCGTCGGCGTTGGTCGGGCCCTCGGAATTGACGATAGTGTATTTCGTTCGGCTGGTGAGCTCGCGAATGACCGCCTGGGTGAAGGCGACTTCGGTGTGGTAGGACTGGGTCGCGTTTTCAAAGACGGGGACGGCGACGGTGTGGGTGGTGTCCGGCAGATGCGCCGCCGAGGTTGCGGTGTGGTAACCGCAACCGGTGATCGCGAAGAGGACGGCGAAGAGTGCCCGAGCTTGAATTTGCATCGACATCAGTATTGTCGCAGGAACGGCCGCGCGTTATAGTGCCGAGGCTGGTACGGAGTGGCCAACGTTGAGAGGCGGCAGTATTTCGGCGAGGCCGCGCGCCTGCAGGTCTTCCTGCAATTGCTGGGCGTTGCGGAAGAGGATGCCCTGGATGCCGACGGCCTCGGCGGAGAGGATATTCTCCTGGCGGTCGTCGAGAAAGATCGCTTCTTCGGGGCGGACCTGGAGCGCATCGATGACGTGGTGATAAATCGCAGGGTCGGGTTTGGCGAGGCGCAGCTCGCACGACCAGGTATTGTGGGTGAACTCCTTGACCCAATCGAATTGCTTGTAGGCGTCGGCAAGTTCAAAGCCGATGTTGGAGAGAATCCCGGTCTTAAAGCCGGCCCGGCTAACGCTGACCGCCCAATCGACCATTGTGGGGTTCAGGGTACTCCACATACGAATATCGTTGGCGGTCAGCTGCGCGATCTGCTCGTCGGAAAGAGTTATTCCCGCGCCGTGCGCGCAGCGCTGCCAGTATCCACGGGCATCGAACCGACCTTCATCAAAGGCGTGCCGGAAGGCCCAGTATTCGCGCTCAAAGTCCTCCGCCGGCGCGCCGAAAATCCGGATGAGCTCGTGGTGGGCGTCGGGGTCGGCGGGGTTGCTGAGCACCATTCCGTAATCGAAGATGACTGCGCTAAGGGCCATGAAAAAAGGTCGCTCCTGAAGTTGGTTTGACTTGTTAGATTGTCTCAGATGGTGAAAGAGCCTACGTCCCAAAAAGCGAACATGGCGGCACTCAAACTTGCGGGATGCAAATGAAAAAGGCAGCCTTTACGGGCTGCCTTTTCGTTAGGTTGAAGCGTTTGGCTAAGCGGGGGAGGGGCTGCCTTCAGGGAAGCCGGTCCCGCGGTTGCCTTCGGGACGCAACACCTGCTGCACATCGGCGAGACCGGTCGGACCGCCGGGGCCACCCAGAGATTTCATCGGAGGCAGGTCTTGCCCGTCGATGATCTTACGGATGTCTTCGGCGTCGAGGGTCTCACGCTCCAGCAAGGCAGCAGCCATGCGGTGCATGATGTCGTGGTTCTGGTCCAGGATCTGGTAGGCCGAGGCGTAGGCCTCGTCAATCATCCGGCGGACCTCGGCATCGATTTGACGAGCGGTCTCTTCTGAGAAATCGCGATGCTGCGAGATTTCTCGTCCAAGGAATATCTGCTCTTCTTTCTTGCCGAAGGTCAGCGGACCCATGGAGCTCATGCCGTACTCGCAGACCATCTTGCGGGCGAGGTCGGTGGAGCGCTCGATGTCGTTGCCGGCGCCGGTCGTCTTGCGCTTCATGAAGATCTCTTCAGCGCAGCGGCCGCCCATCAGAATGGCAAGCTGCGTCTCAAGATAATCCTTGGTGACGGTGTGCTTGTCTTCCTCCGGCAGCTGCATGGTGACGCCCAGGGCCATTCCGCGCGGAATGATCGTGACCTTGTGCAGCGGGTCGGCGTGATCGCGCTTGGCGGCGACGAGCACGTGACCGGCTTCGTGATAGGCCGTGTCGCGCTTGTCGTCTTCCGAGAGCAGCATCGACTTGCGCTCCGCGCCCATCATGACCTTGTCCTTGGCGGTCTCGAAGTCTTCCATGAAGACTGCTTTACGGTTCATGCGGGCGGCGCTCAGGGCAGCTTCGTTGACCATATTGGCCAGGTCGGCTCCGGAGAAGCCCGGTGTTCCACGAGCAAGAACATTCAGGTTGACGTCGTCGGAGAGCGGAACCTTCTTAGCGTGAACGCGAAGGACTTCTTCGCGGCCACGAACGTCGGGGCGACCGACAACTACGCGGCGATCGAAACGACCGGGGCGCAGCAGCGCCGGATCGAGTACGTCGGGGCGGTTGGTGGCGGCGACGAGGATGACGCCGTCATTTGACTCAAAGCCATCCATTTCCACGAGGAGCTGGTTCAGGGTCTGCTCGCGCTCATCATGACCACCGCCGAGGCCTGCGCCGCGATGGCGGCCGACGGCATCGATTTCGTCGATGAAGATGATGCAGGGAGCGTTCTTCTTGCCTTGCTCGAAAAGATCGCGGACGCGGCTTGCACCGACACCGACGAACATCTCGACAAAGTCAGAGCCGGAGATGGAGAAGAAGGGAACATTGGCTTCGCCGGCTACAGCGCGGGCGAGGAGAGTCTTGCCGGTTCCGGGAGGTCCGACGAGGAGTACACCCTTGGGAATGCGGCCGCCGAGCTTCTGGAACTTCTGCGCCTCGCGCAGGAACTCGATGATCTCCTTCAGTTCTTCCTTGGCTTCGTCGACGCCGGCAACGTCTTTGAACGTCACCTTCTTCTGCTGCATCGAGAGCAGACGGGCGCGACTCTTGCCGAAGGACATGGCCTTGTTGCCGCCGCTCTGCATTTGCCGGAGCATGAAGAACCATAGCGCGCCGATGATGATGACAGGCGAGAACTGGATGAGGATATTCAGCCAGCCGTTGCCGGAGTTATCTTTCACCGTGATGGCGACGTTGTTGGCCTGGAGGATGCTGTACATCTCCGAGTAATTCGCCGGGACATTGGTGTGGAACTGGCTCTTATCGCTCTTCATGTGGCCGTGAACTTCGGTGCCGAGCAGCGTAACGTCGCTGATCTGGCCCGCTTTCGCGTCCTGCATGAACTGCGAGAAGGAGATTTCCTGGTCCTTCCCCATGCCGCCCGACTTCTGGAAGACCTGCCAGAGAAGTACCAGGCAAGCGAAGATGAAGACCCAGAAGATGATTGTCTTGACCGTTGAATTCACGAAGAACCCTCGATTTCTAGCTGCCAAAGCCTAAGAAAATGGTGATCGAAATCCGCTCTCGAGGCGGCTAATTATATCGATGTAGTGATTAGACTCGGCTTCCGCCAGGAAGTGTCAAAATCACCGTGCCCGGCCTGAAAACCATCGCGATGGCGGGGAGGGGTCGATGTCTACTACTTTGCTTTCATTCAAAATTATTCTACTCCCTGCAATCTCGAATCCACGAACGGGAAACAAGAGGAGTTGCGTGGAAGCGGAAACCGGGTCATAGATGGTCAACGGCAGGAATCTTCGAGCGACGTGCGTCTTTATTTCAACGGCGCCGACGTTACGGTAAGAACGGCGCTCTGGGCGGCGCCGGATTCAATTGCCAATCCCGGCATCCAGACGATCTCGCCTTGCCACTCGAGCACGGGACAAGGCTCGACTGGCAGCCGCGCCCGCTGCAGGGCTTCTTTGATCTTGAGACGGGATCGGCTATGGCGCAGGGTGACACGGTCGCCGGGGCGGCTGGCGCGGAGGACGGCGGCTGGGAGCGGCGCTCGAGGATCGAGGCCGACTGTTGCCTGGAGGCGGAGTCCAAAGGAGGGTGCGTCGACGGTTCCGGGGATGGGAAGCGCATATTCCGCCTGCATCGGGGTGCGATCTGCGGTCAGCGCAGATCGGGGGGCAACCCGGAAGAGCCGCAATTCGCGGGGTGTTCGCTCCGCGCGCAACCCTCTCTCCATTTGGAGCTTGAAGCCGGCGCCGGGGGCTTTCGCAGAGTCGGGACCGACGAGACCGCAAGCGTCCAGGAGCCGCTCAGTGTCGTTAAAATCGATGTTCGCTCCCAGCTGGGCGGCGGCAGAGCGAAGGACGCGACGGCGCAGGGCCGGATGCAGCCCCCTCAGGCGGTCGACTTCGATCGAGAGCGAATCATCGCTGCGAAGGGTGTCTGTGGCGCGGCCTCCGCCGCGAACAGCTTTACCCGGGAGCAGCAGAGAGGGCAAGATGCGGCCCAGCTCGGCTTGCCACCAGGCTTCGTCGTCGCGGGCGAGTGTTGCGAGGTGGGCGAGTTGACCCTTGATTTTCGGGTTGTATTCGGCCAGAACGGGCAATAGTTCGTGGCGCAGGCTGTTGCGTGTGTAGGCGGTGTCGCGATTGGTTGAGTCTTCCCGCCAGGGCTGGTCGATGTGCAGAAGCCAAGCCTCGATGTCGCTCCGCGATGCAGATAAAATAGGCCTAAGAATCAGCGACTTGCGCTCGATTGTTCGAGCTTTTGTTTTGGGTTCAATTGTCGGGAAGATGCCCCCCAGGCCCTCAGTCCAGGCGCCACGAATCAGCCGATGCAGTACCGTTTCGGCCTGATCGTCGAGGGTGTGTGCGGTCACCACGGCGTCGGCATGACCCTCGGCAAGCAGCTCCAAGAACCATCGATAGCGCAGCTTGCGGGCGGCCTCTTCGAGGCCCTCCCGGTTGGATTCAGCGGCGGCAGGGGTGTCGACCCGGCGGGTGTAGAAGGGAAGATCGAACTGGGCGGCGAGCGCCTCGACGAAAACCTGGTCGGCGTCGGCTTCGGCTCCGCGAATGCCGTGGTTCATGTGGGCCAGCGATAGCACCAGCCCAAGCTCGCCCCGCCTTTCGATCAGGAGGCGGAGTAGAGCGACCGAATCCGCCCCGCCAGAGCAGGCGACCGCGATCCTCATCCCGGGGCGGAAAAGGCTGGCGGTCAAGGCCGGGGGTAGCACTGCAGGTTTCATCGCTCTTGTCATCGTAGCGCGGGCCCCTGAGTAGATTCGTGTTCGCGGCGGCAGCGGCCGAAATCCCTGTATACTCCAACTTCTATGCGGGTTCATGTCATCCTGCCGGCCGCTGGGCTGGGCACACGAATGGCGGCGGGGAACGGGTCTGCCGGCGCTCCAAAACAGTTCCTGGAATTGCGCGGGATTCCGATTCTGATTCATACGCTGCGCGCCTTTACCGCTCTGCCTTCGGTGGCCGGCATTTATATCGCGGTCCGCAAGCCGGAGATTCCGCGTCTTGCAGGCGCTGCTCGATCAATACCAGATTGGCGGACCGGTACATATCATCGAAGGCGGCGACACCCGCCAATCGAGCGTGGCCAACGCGCTGGCTGCGGTTGACGGGAGGGACGACGAGGTGGTGCTGGTGCATGACGCGGTGCGTCCGCTGATCGATGCGGCGGTGATCGCACGAACCATTGAGGCGGTGGAAAAGCACGGCGCGGCGATCGTCGCGATGCCCGCAATTGACACCATCAAGCAGGTAGAACGGACCGCGGACGGCGCCATTATCACTTCCACAATTCCGCGCGAGTATGTGGTTCATGCGCAGACGCCGCAGGGGTTTCGCCTGGGGTTGTTGAAACGCGCTTTCGCTGAGGCGGAGGCCGACGGCTTTGTGGGCACAGACGAGGCGTCGGTCGTGGAGCGGGCGGGTTTGCGTGTCGCGGTGGTGCCGGGGACGATCGAGAATCTGAAGATCACCCAGCAGGGAGATCTCGATCTGGCGGAGTTTTTCCTCGGGCAGCGTGACAAATTGCGCGGTTAAGCGCGCTCCCGGTAGCCAATTTCTTTTGAAGATGAGTTCGGGGGCGTGGTTCGGGGTAAGATTCGACAAGGCCTCAAGAGCAGAGTAACGCGGATGCAAGAGAAGAGACGATGAGCTTGAGAATCGGTTGTGGGTGGGACTCACACGCATTTACCCCTGGCGTGCCGTTGCGCATCGGCGGCCTGCATATTGAACATCCCGAGGGGCTGGCGGGCCACTCTGACGGTGACGTTTTGTTGCACGCCATCACCGACGCCCTGCTGGGCGCGGTTTCTGCGGGCGATATCGGCAGCTTTTTCCCGCCCGGCGATCCGCGCTGGAAGGACGCCGACTCGGCGATCTTCCTGAACCTGGCGCTGGAGGAGATCCAGAACGCCGGCTACCGCATTGTCAACCTGGATACCACGCTGATCCTGGTCGCGCCCAAGATCCGCCCCATCGCCCACGAAATGCGCGAACGCATCGCCGACATGCTTGACGTTGAGCCGGCCTGTGTCGGGGTGAAGGCGAAGACCCCCGAGGGACTTGGCCTTGACCATGTGGCGCAGGCGCAGGCGGTGGTGCTGCTGGAAAAGGTAGAGGACACTGAGGGGCTGAAAAGCATGACGGCGGTGATCGAGAGTCAGCGGCAACTCGAGGACGTCGTCGAGAACCTGGTTAGCACGGTGCATGGCGTTCCCAGGCGACGGACGGTGGTTCCCACCTTCGACACTGAAGACATTACCTGAAACCCCGAAACGTCGAGGTTGATCTCGTCATTGATTCAAGTGAGGGATTCAAGTGAGGGATTCAAGTGAGGCGATTCAAGTGAGGCGATTCAAGTAACGTGGGGCGCAGCAAAGACAGGCGCGAAAAATGGAGGCTACGTGAACCAAGGAAACCTGGACCCAACTCATCTCATGGCGTTTCTGATCCCGATGATGTTTTTCGGGCTCATTCTCACCGTCATTATGGTGATCCCGTACTGGTTCATCTTTAAGAAGGCGGGTTTCAGCCCATGGCTCGCGGTGCTGATGTTTGTGCCGCTGGCCAACGTCATCATCCTCTACGTCATTGCCTTTTCTGAATGGAAGGTGGTGCCGGTGCCGCCCTATTCAGTGACCGCTCATCCGCACCAGCAGTACCCGCCAGCGAGTTAGAGCGGACAACTCGACTCTGCTAGCATCGGAAACTGATACCGATCATGGCAGAAAATTCCTTAGCACCAAGAGTTCGTTTTGCTCCGTCACCCACCGGCTACCTTCACGTGGGCGGGGCGCGCACAGCGCTATTTAACTGGCTGTTTGCGCGGCATACCGGCGGCACGCTTATTTTGCGCATCGAAGACACCGATTTCGAGCGCTCCTCCGAAGAGATGGTTGGCGGCATTCTGGAAGGCATGACCTGGCTCGGCCTGGACTGGGATGAAGGCCCCTTCTTCCAGTCGAAGCGGCTGGATCTTTACCGGGCGGCGGCGGAGAAGATCGTTGCCAGCGGAAGCGCCTATCCATGTTTCTGCACGAAGGAAGAACTGGAGCAGCGCCGCGCTGAAGCGACCGCAGCCGGGCGTCCGCCGATGTATGACCGGCGTTGCCGGAGGCTCGCCGCCGACGAAGTGGCCGCGAAACGCGCTTCCGGGCTGGCCGCGGCGATCCGCTTTGCTGTGCCGGAGGGCGGATCGACTAGCTTTAACGACGCCGTCTTTGGCCGGATTGAGTTTGCGAACAGCGAGATCGAGGACTTCGTGCTGCTGCGATCGGATGGAATTCCGACCTATCACCTGAGCGTGGTGGCAGACGATATGGACATGCGGCTTACGCATATCATTCGCGGGGCCGACCATATCTCGAATACTCCGAAGCAGGTGTTGCAGTACCTCGCATTGGGCGCGCCACTGCCGGTTTTTGCGCATGTCCCGCTGATCCTTGGGGCAGACAAGACACGGCTGTCGAAACGGCACGGGGCGACGAGCGTGATTTCTTACAAAGAGATGGGCATTGTGCCGGAGGCCTTTCGGAATTTTCTGGCACTTCTGGGATGGACCCCGCAGGCAACGGAGAAAGACCGAGAGATATTCAGTTCCGATGAGCTGATTCAGCTCTTCTCGCTGGATGGAATCTCCAAGTCGAACGCGGTCTTCGACAACGACAAGCTGGCGTGGTTCAACACGGAATACATTCGGGCCTATTCGTCGGAGAAGTTATTGCCGCTGATCGAGGACGAGTGGTCGAAGGCCGGCTTTGAGCCGGCGCGAACGACGGAAGAGATTCTCTCCACGATTGATTTACTCAAGTCGCGAGCCCGGAGCCTGAAGGATTTTGCAGTCGTCTTCAAGGCATATTTCAGCGATGAATTTGAATTCGATTCCGCAGCGGTGGGGAAGTTCTTCAAGGACGACTCTCTGCCGTTGTTGCTTGCGGAGTTGGGCGCGCGTTATGAGGCGGCGGAGGAGTTCACTGAGGCGTCGACGGAGCAGGTGCTGCGCGCATTTGCCGAAGAGAAGGGAATCAAGGCTGGAGGTTTGATCAATGGCTCGCGGGTCGCGTTGACCGGACAGGGCGTGGCTCCAAGTCTCTTTGCGGTGATGGCGGCGCTCGGCAAAGAGCGGGTGGTTTCGCGGCTAAAGGCGGCGACGGAGATCGTGGTTGTGGCGCAGGGGTTGAGCTGAAAGGCCTCAGATCATGGGCGTGCTTTCTGGATTTGCAACGCCTTGAATATCTGCGGAGGTTGAAGTGCGAATGACCAGTCCGCGTTCCGTTGGCATCGTCCTTGGGCTTGTCCCTCTTATGGCAGCCGCTCCCCTCGCGCGGGCGGGCATGGCCTGCCCGGTGATGCTGGTCGGCGGAGAATTCAATAAGGAGAGCGTCAGCCTGACCATCAGGAACATAGGCAAGCTTCCGATACGACAGTTCGAGCTGTATTGCGCTTCGCCCCAGGGGAATGTGCTTCGGCGGTCGACCTGCCATGCCGAGGCTGCGGTCTTCTATCCGGGAACGCCCTACGATATCAACTTTGCTTACCCGGCCAAGAAATCCGGAGCTATCGTGGTCTCACTGAAGGCCGCTCAGCTTTCTGACGGATCGAGGTGGGTGGCAGCGCAGGACCAGGCCTGCCGTTCGATTAATATCCACGCATCGAAGTCTTAGCCTTCGCAGACTGGGTGAGGCATCAAGCTACTTGGCGATCACGTTCACGGCAACGGGAATCGTCTTCGGCGGGTAGCAGGAGTTTGAGTTGCAGGCCTGGTAGCGCAACAACCCCTGCAGCAGGTATTGTCCGGCAGGAGCGGTCAGGTGGGCATGCAGGACGAAGTCTCCGGTGTAGACGCTGAGCTTTTCCTTCGGGTCGAAGGCGAAGGAATAATCGGCGCCGGAGGGAAAGTCGACTCCGGTAATCTTGAGCGCGGAGTTCTCGGTGACTGCCAGGTTGGTGGGGATCAGGCTCTTTTCGCGCGGGGTGTGGGAGTTGATGTGGAGTCCGTCCGCGACTTTGAAGTGCAAGTCGACGGCGGTCGATTTCCCGGCCGGGATTGAAACCTGCTCGGGAAAGAGATACGCCACCATCGCGCTGGCGGGCTTCGATTCAAAACTCGAGTTGGCGCCGGGGAAATCCTGCGCCAGGGCGGCAATAGCACTTAGAAAAATCAGACACGCAGCCAGACGACGCATTGCCTACGCGCCTCCGCCGGCGAGCGCCTTCTTTATGTTGGCCTCTATCTCGTCGCGGTCGGCCAGACCAACAATCTGTGCGGTGATGACGCCATTGCGGTCGACGTAGAAGGAGTTCGGCAGGCCGTCGAGACCGCCGTAGGGCTGAGAGATGGTGTCTCCGCCAAGCAGGACAGGATAGTTGATGCCGAGCGCGTTCGCCGACTTGACGACGCCGGATTTGTAGGAGGCATAGGCCTTCGGGTCATCGTCGTAGTTGTCTGACTCGATGCCCAGCACCTCAAATCCCTGCGCCTGATATTGATCGCGGAGCTTCTCGAGCCATGGAATTTCCACCTTGCAGGGGCCGCACCAGGTCGCCCAGAAATTGAGCAGCACGGCTTTACCTTTATAGTCGGCGAGCGAGACTTTTTTCCCGTTCAGGTCGACCAGTGTGAAATTTGGCGCGGTCTTGCCCTTCATCGGCTGCGGCTGCGCAATGGCACTATCGCCGGCGGGAGTGGGAGGAGTCTGGCCATCGGGGACGAGCGCCAGCTCTGGGGCGTGGGTGGCTGCGGCATGCTGCTTGCGCTGCTGATAGTTTTTGTATCCGGACCAGGCCATCAGGCCGAGGGCGGCGATCATGATGAATGCGACGATTGCTTTGCGTGCCATGTAACTTCATTCTATAAGGCGGCCAACAGTCACGCCGGGCGGCCGCCAGTTCTTGTCAACGGTGTTTCGATCTGGGTTGTTTGGATCCGGCAAAGGAAATTTCGTCGCCCCCGAAAATGAGTATCTGGCCGACGTCGTCCTCGTTGCGGGCAAACTCCAGTTCGCGGTACCCGCCGCCACTCTGGCGTCGAATCTTGAGGCTCTTGCTGATGCTTGCGCCATAATCGTCGGTGGGCGGGAAGACATACGTGACTTTGGAGCCGAGCGGAACCTGGGCCGGGCGTCCATTCACCGTGACATCGAGGACGGGGCTCACGGTGACCAGACCCTCAAACTCGACGCAGGTAACCCGCGATTTGCGGAGTTCGTCGCAGGAGATATTCGGATTTCTATTAGCGGCGGCTGTAGCGGCGTCGAGGTCGTTGATCTCGGATCCGCCGAGCAGGATTGCCGGGTTGCTGGAGTTGGCCGAGACTTCAAGGCGCTGCAGTATCAGGCGAAGGTGAGGGGTCGCTTTGAACTCGGTAGCCAATGCCCCGTCTGGGAGTTTCAGCGCGCTATCGCTTGCTATATCTCCCTGGCTCCCAAGAAAGCTTATTTGGACGCCGTTCCCACCCACGCTGCTAAAGCCATAGGACGTTACGATCGTCCGCATAGGGGTGCTTGCATTTGCTGTCGCGACGTTGCGCTCGATGCGCAGTTCCATCCCCGGTCCCAGATCGACGTATCCAGCCTGGCCGTAGGAATATCGATAGAGAAGGGATTCATCGGCGGGCATAGCCATGCCTGTGACGATCTTCTGCTTGATTGCGGCGAGCCCTTCGTCCGCAGAGAAGCATTGCTTCTGCGACAAAGTCGAGATCTCGCGCAGGAAGCGATCCCACTCTGGTTTTAGGTCAACATGGCCTCCGGCAGCGGCCCACGCATCGGCGGAGGGAGTTTCGACCGTCCACTGCGTCGTCGGCGGGTCGGCGGGGTAGAGGGAGAACCACTCACCATGGATCGAGCAATTCTTCTGGACAGACTGCTCCTGAGCCGGTGCGATGGATATTTGAAATTGTTGGCGTCGTCCCAGGATGCGGGAGCCGTTGGGCACCAAGAAATACTGAGATTCGATCTGCGTAAGCTTGTAGAAAGCTCCGGTCTGACTGCGGTGCGAGGTGCAGCCCAGCGACTGCAGAATGAAGAGCGAGACCGCCAGCGATAATGAGATTCGCCTCGACTGTTCAGATGTTTGGTTTGGGTGCACTCGTTCGGCTCCGAGTCGCGCAGTCGCCTGCCCAAGGGGCGGCTTACCCCTAAAAGTACACTCATGCGATGATCTTGTTTGATCTGAGATGCCTGAACTTACCCCAGCCCAACTCGTGCGCATTGAAGCCGCCGCGCTCGAGGCGCTTGCCGCCCGGCTCGATGGATCGATGGCCGCAGATTTCGAACGCGCCGTCGCGTTGATGCTGAAGTGCGGCGAATCTCGCGGGCGCGTGGTCGTGACCGGGATGGGCAAGAGCGGCATCATCGCGCAAAAGATCGCCGCGACGCTCAGCTCGACGGGGACGCCAGCGCTGTTTCTGCATCCCGCTGAGGCGGTCCATGGGGACATTGGCGGGTTGGCCACGGGAGATGTCGTCATCGCGCTCTCGGCGAGCGGCGAGACAGAAGAGATTCTTCGTCTGTTAGTGATGCTGAAACGGATCGGGGACGCGCTGATCAGCTTCTGCTGCAATCCGCGCTCGACACTGGCCCAGGCGAGCGACGTGGCGCTCGATTGCTGTGTCGCGCAGGAGGCCTGCGGTCTCGACCTGGCGCCGACGGCTTCGACAACCGCGATGCTCGCGTTGGGAGATGCTCTGGCAATTGCTGTCTCGCAGCGCAAAGGATTTCGTGCCGAGGACTTCGCCGACCTGCACCCCGGCGGCAAGCTGGGCCGCAAGCTGTCGCGGGTGAGGGAACTGATGCACTCCGGCGACGCGATCCCTCAGGTCGCGCCGGTGACGCCGATGGGCGAAGTGATCTACGAGATGTCGAAGAAGCGGCTGGGCATGACCACGGTGACCGAAGCCGGAAGGCTGGTTGGCCTGATCAGCGACGGCGACCTGCGGCGGCTACTGGAGCGGGAGGGCGCGGGAGCGCTGGGCAAGTCCGCCGGCGAAGCGATGAACCGATCGCCGAAGACGATTGCCGCCGGAGAGCTGGCGATACGCGCGCTGGGCCTAATGGAGGAATGGAAGATTACGGCGCTGGTGGTGCTGGGCGAGGAGCAAACTGTGCTGGGCGTCGTTCACCTGCACGATGTGCTGAGGGCGCTGGAGGTGGAGGCTACTCCGCCTCCTCAACCGAAGGCGCAATCTTGAGCAGCTTGGTGGTGTTGGTCAGCTCGAGCAGCGCGTAGACGCGCTCATTGACTCCAACCAGGACTACCTTGCGGCCATTTTTCTGGGCGCCGATGTAGAAGTTGATGACTGCGCCCATGCCGGCCGAGTCCATGTAGGGCACGCCGGAAAAATCAAGAATCGACAGCGTGGGACTCTCTTTGCGCAGTTCCGCCTGAAAGGTGAAAAGGTTGCTGAGGGTGATCGGACCCTCAAACGTCAGAATGCGGGTGTCGGGGCTCTTGCCCTGACGAACTTGAATGGAGAGTGGGTCCTGTTGCATATCGGCTGTAAGTCTAAGGAAAAGAATACCGCACATGATGAATGCCGTGTGAATACACCCTTTCGGGTTGGCTGGGAGTGTACCCGGGCGTGCGGCGAGGAGCGGGCAAGCGGCTAAAATGAAGACTTTGAAATAAGAAGACGCACGGGCAGGCGCGAGGCGGCGTCCCCGGCCAGAAAGTACACACCCGAAATCATGCATCGTTGGTCGAAACTCTTTCTCCCCACGCTTCGCGAGGCTCCGGCCGACGCCGAGGTCGCAAGCCACAAATTTCTGTTGCGGGCCGGATATATCCGGCAGCTCGGCGCAGGCATCTATTCCTACCTGCCCCTGGGCCAGCGCTCGATCAACAAGATCGTCGCCATCGTTCGCGAGGAGATGGACAACATCGGGCAGGAGTTCCTGCTGCCGGCGATCCATCCCCGCGAGCTGTGGGAGGAGAGCGGCCGCTGGACGCGGTCATGGGCGACAACATGTTTCGCCTCAAGGACCGCAAGGGCGCGGAACTCGTGCCTGGGCATGACCCACGAAGAGGTGATGACCGACATCGCCCGCAAGGAGCTGCGCAGCTACAAGCAGCTGCCGCAGATCTGGTACCAGATCCAGACCAAGTTTCGCGATGAGCCGCGGCCGCAAGGCGGGCCTGCTGCGGGTGCGGCAGTTCATCATGAAGGACTGCTACTCCTTCGACATCGACGCGGCCGGGCTGGACAAGAGCTACAACGCTGCACGATGCTGCGTACCGCCGGATCTTCACCCGCTGCGGGTTGAAGTTTGTCGCCGTCGAGGCGGACTCGGGCGCGATGGGCGGCTCGCAATCGCAGGAGTTCATGGTCTACACCGACGCCGGCGAAGACCTGATCGCCAGCTGCCCGACTGCGGACTATGCGGCAAATATCGAGAAGGCCACTTCGCGGCTTGAGCCGTCGAGGAGATCTCGCGCCGACAGGTGATGGCTTGCCCGAGCTGGTCCACACGCCCGGCAAGGGCGCGATCGCCGACGTAGCGGACTTCTTGCAGGTTTCTCCGAAGCAGGACATCAAGAGCGTGGCATACATGGCATTCGCGCGGCGGGAAAGGCTGCCGGCTGGTCGTCGTTTCTGCGGGGCGACCACAGCGTGAACGAGGCCAAGCTGAGCGCGCTTCTGGGGGCGGTCGAGTTGCGGCCGATGAAGGCGGAGGAGATTGAGAGCTGGTTTCATGCGCCTGCCGGCTATCTTGGCCCGGTTGGCATTGCTCCTGCAGAAGACTGCAATCGCGGCGAGTTGGTGGTCGTCTCGATGTGGCGCTCGAAGGCCGAACCAACATCGATCTGCGGCGCGAACAAGCTCGATTACCACTTCCGCAACGTCACGCCGGAGCGCGATTTCAAATGGACTGTCGCCGCCGACATTCGCAATGTCGGCCGAGGGCGAGGCTTGCCCCGGTCTGCGGCACAGGCCGCTGAGGGTGGCGAAGGCGGTCGAGATCGGGCACATCTTCAAGCTGGGCTACAGGTACACCGAGATCATGGGAGCGCGGGTGCTCGACGCGAACGGCAAGGAAGTGACGCCGATCATGGGGTGCTACGGCATCGGCATCGAGCGCATTCTGACCGCCGCGATCGAGCAGAGCCACGACGCCAACGGATTCTGGCTGCCGCCCGCGATTGCGCCTTTCGACGTGGTGGTGACGGTGACCAACACCACCGATGCCGCGCTGATGCTAGCCGGCGAACAGATCGCCGCCGAACTCGAAGCGGCCGGCTTTGATGTGCTGCTGGATGATCGCGATGAGCGCGCCGGCGTCAAATTCAAAGATGCCGACCTGATCGGCATTCCCTATCGCATCAACGTGGGCAAGAAGGCGGCCGAGGGCAAAGTGGAGCTGGTCATGCGTGCCACCGCTGCGATCCAGCGACAATGCCGATCGACGACGCTGTTCACAGCTATCTGACTCTCGTGGAGCAAGTCTGATGCCGCAAAGATTTGGCAGCCTGGCTGTCAGACTGCTTCGTTACTTCAGCATCGCAGGAAGGACATACGTCGTCATTGCCAGTGAAGGTGACAATTCGCCGGTCCAGTCAGACTGCAGCGATCACCGCGTTATGAGACGGCGGCTGCTCGCGTGCAGGCGCGTGCCGCTTGTCGTGCTGATCGTGGGCCTCTCGGTCTTCGGCTTTTACTGTTCAAGTATAGGACATCGTCGATGACCGCCTGACCCGGCCGCTGTTTGAAAACACGGCGAAGATTTATGCTGCGCCGCGCGAAGTGCGCCCCGGGCAGAAGCTGAACGCGCACTCGGTGGCCCAGGAGCTGCGAGACGCCGGCTACAGCGAAGATGGCGCGGTTCGCAAGTCGCCGATGGGCCACTTCTCCGGACGCGATTCTATCAGCGTCCATCCCGGGCCGCAGTCGTACCACTCGCAGGACGGCGCGACGATCACGCTTCGACAACGGACGTCGTCACACAGATACCGGCGACAACGCCCAGCTCTGAACGCCTATGAGCTGGAGCCGCTGCTGATCACCGGTCTTTCGGAAGACAAGAGCCGCACCAAGCGCCGGCTGGTCACCTACGACGAGCTGCCCCAGAATCTGGTCCACGCCGTGACCGCATCGAAGACCGGCGCTTCTTCGAGCATGGCGGCGTCGACTATACGGCTGCTGGGCGCGGTCAAGAACGATCTGACCCGCCGCCATAGCTACATGGAGGGCGGCTCGACGCTGACCATGCAGCTGGCGCGCGGCTTCTTTCTCACCCCGGAGAAGAGCATCAAGCGCAAGCTGATCGAGATCGTCATTACCTTTCAACTGGAAAACCGCTTCAGCAAGCAGAAGATCTTCCAGATGTACGCCAACGAGATCCCGCTGGGGCAGCAGGGCAGCTTCGCCATCAACGGCTTCGGCGAGGCGGCGCAGGCTTACTTCGGCAAGGATGTCCGGCAGCTGACTCTGCCCGAGTGCGCCCTGCTGGCGGGGATGATCCAGAGCCCCAGCCGGCTGAATCCGTATCGGCATCCGGAGCGCGCGATGACGCGGCGCAACCTGGTGCTCGACACCATGGTCGAGACAGGATCAATCACCAAGGCAGAGGCAGAGAGGGCGAAGGCCGCGCCGCTGAGGTTTGGCCTCGTCGGGCGTGAACGCTGGGGAGGCGCCGTACTTCGTCGACCTGGTGCGTGACGAGCTCACGCAAAAGCTGGGCGAGAACAGCTTCAACCACGAGGGGCTGCGCATCTACACCTCGCTCGATCCTGACCTGCAACATGCGGCGGCCGAGGCGGTCGAATTTGGCGCCAAGCTGGTCGACGAGCTGGTGCTGAAGCAACACACCCATAAGGCCAAAGACGGAACCGTGACCACCGATGGCGAGATTAACTATCCGCAGGTCGCGTTAGTGGCGCTCAATCCGCATACCGGCCAGGTGCTGGCGCTGGTCGGCGGCCGCAACTACGGACAGAGCCAGCTGAACCACGCGGTCGCCAAGCGCCCGACCGGCTCCATCTTCAAGCCGTTTGTCTACGCCAGCGCCTTTAATTCGGCGGTTGCCGGCACCAAGCTGAACGACGATGGCACCGACGCGCTGTTCACACCGGTGACGATGTTGAACGACGAGCAGACAACCTTCACCTTCGGCAACGACCAGGAATATACCCCGCGCAACTACAAGGACGAGTACCACGGCGAGGTGACGGCGATCTATGCGCTTGGCTCACTCGCTCAACAACGCCACGATTTCGCTGGGGCAGATGGTCGGCTTCAACAATGTCGCCGCGCTGGCGCGTTCGGCGGGTATCCAGCTCGGCGCAGGGCACGCCCTCGGTGGCGCTCGGGCACCTACAGCGCTACGCCCCTCGATATGGCCGGCGCATACACGTTGTTTGCCAACGGCGGCATCAAGATCGATCCCTGGATGCTGGCCTCGGTGCGCTGCACCCAATGGCGACGTGCTCGACGATTACACGCCCGATCCGCGCCGATCCTCGACCCCCGCGTCGCCTATCTGACCACCAGCATGATGGAAGGCGTGATGAACTTCGGCTACGGCTATGAGGCGCGGCGGCGCGGGTTCATGGCGCCGGCGGCGGGCAAGACGGGAACATCGAACGACGCATGGTTTGCGGGATACACCAGCAACCTGCTTGTGCATCGTCTGGATCGGCAACGACGACTACACGGACATCAAGCTGTCCGGGCGCGGTCGCCGCCGCGCCAATCTGGGCGGAGTTCATGAAGCGCGCGGTCAAGTTGCCGCAATACTCCGATACGCGTGAATTCGCTGCGCCTGCCGGCGTGACGGTTGTGCAACTCGACAAGGACACGAACCTGCTTGCAGACGCCAGCTGCCCGAGCAAGACCTACAACGCGGCCTTCCTTGAGGGCACCGAGCCGACCGATACCTGCGACCATCTGAACGGCGACCAGCGGAATGTCTTTCAGAAGCTCTTTGGCCTGGGCGATAAGAACTCGATGCCGTCTCTGCCGGCGGGCAGTCACCCCACAGTATTGCCGCCTCCAGCGGCGGCTGCGGTGCAGTCGGGAGCGGCTCCTTCGACGGGGCAAAGCCCAAGCCCGGTCCTGGACGAGAGCCAGCCGAAGAAAAAGAAGGGCTTCTTCAGCAAGATCTTCGGCGGTGGATCGAAGGACGACAAGAAGCCTGCACCGGAGCCGCAACAACCGCAGCAAAATCCGCCACAGCAGTGAAGGCTAGCCGCAACCAACTTTGCGTCTTCGGACGGGCGTCGACCAGCCCTCAACTGCGGCGACTCCGGCAGGCATCGGCTGACACTCCGGACACCAATAGGTCGAGCGCACTCCCGGCCCCTGCTTGCGCATCAGGATGAGCGTTCCACAGCGGCGGCACTGCTTCCCGCGGCGTCCGTAGACCCACAGCCGTGCGGTCGGATTGTCGGCACCCGTCGTTCGCCTCAGGCCGGTGTAGGTGACAATGCGATCGCTCGCGCCCTCATTCACATTTGCCGCCATCAATCGGCGCGAGGCCGCCAGCACTTGTTCAAGTTGAGCGACGCTGAGCGAGGAGACTTTAGCGAATGGGTTGATGCCGCAAGTGAAGCAGATTTCCGACTTGAAGACGTTGCCGATTCCGGCCAGCAGCTGTTGATTGAGAAGGGCATTGGCAATTTCGTCATCGGGGCGGGCGATAAGCCGCTTCATTACTTCATCTTCAGAGAAGCTAGATGACAGCAGATCGGGGCCGAGCTTGGGAATGGATGTGTGGCGTTCCAGGCTGCTTGCTGAATGAAAGGAAGCAATCTGCACATCAAAGGCGACGGCCTCGAAGTCCTCAGTCGCGAGGAGAATGCGCATGTGGCTGCGGCCGCGCTGCCAGCGTTCGCCGGGACGGTAGATGTGCCAACTGCCGCTCATCAGCATGTGCGTGACAAGGATGAGGTCGCCGCTGAAATGGATGAGCAGCCATTTGCCGCGGGATTCGACGCGCTCGATGGTGCGGCCGGCGACAGGACTCTGGTCGTTCGCGGCGGTGAGCTTTGCCGTGGCAGCCTCAAAAGAGGTCACCCGCATGCCGTGGAGCGCCAGATTGAGCGCCCTGGCGGAGCGGAAGATGGTGTCGCCTTCGGGCATAAGAGCAGATTACAGAAACAGGTGATGAGTGAGGTTGCGGAGGAACCCAGGTCTCAGCAAGGAGACCTGGGCACGCGCATTTCGTGGGTTATTGGATCGGCTGACCGTTGGTCGTCAGCTGCCCAAGCACCTGTTGATTGTATTGCTTCACCGAGTCGGGAAGCGGCGCATATTGGAGCTTCTCCGCCTCCGCCTGACCATCGGTGATCACATACGTGATGAAAGCCTTAAGCGCGGAGCGTTTTGCCGCGTCGGTGCCGTCCCTGGGGATAATCAGGAAGGTCAGCGTTGAGATTGGATAGGCGTCCGGCGCCGAGGCAGGAGGGTTGACGATCGGAATGCGGGGGTCCTTGGTTAGTTGTTCTGCGAAAGCGGCAATGGCGGCTGTCGTACTGGCGGTGCTGGGCACGACGTACTTGTGGGCCTGGTTGCCGATGGAGGCGACGGGAAGCTTGTTCTGCGCTGCGAAGGTAAGTTCGACGTAGCCGATCGCTCCCGGCGTCTGGCGAACCTGTCCAGTCACACCCTCGCTACCCTTGCCGCCCAGGCCAACCGGCCAAGGCACCTGAGTTCCTTTGCCGATCTTGTCTTTCCACTCCGGGCTGACTGCGGCAAGGTAAGTCGTGAAGGCATTAGTGGTGCCGCTACTGTCTGCGCGGTGGACAATTACGACGCTGGTATTCGGCAGAGCGACCCCCGGGTTGTCCTTAACAATGGCCGGGTCGTGCCAAGTCTTGATCTTGCCCATAAAAATGTCGGCAAGGTTTTCTCCGGAGATCTGCAGGGGCTGCTTGAGCTCGGGCAGGTTATAGGTGACGACCACCGGGCCAGCGCTCTCCGGAATCTGAATCACTGGCTTCATTCCAGCCAGCGCGGTGTCGTCGAGGGGGGCGTCAGAGGCGCCAAAGTCGACGGTTCCAGATTTGACCTGCTGAATGCCGGCGCCGCTGCCGACGGACTGGTAATTGACCTGAACATTGGTGTGGACCTGGGAATACCCCTGAATCCAGCGTTGCATCACCGGATAAACAAACGAACTGCCGGCGCCGGTGAGGTTGACCTTCTCCGAAGCTCCACCTCCGGAATTACAGGCCACCGGGCCCAGTGTCAACGCCACGCTGGCGAGAGCAATCCCAAACTTCGTAGACGAACTAATCCGATACCTGCCAGAACTCATCGTGCCTCCGCGATTCTCTTCATACGTTGTCCAAGGATGTCACAGGGATGCTTCGCGACGCGGGATTCATGCAAAATTTACAGCTTATTGCCTGCCGGTGGAATAATGGCGATTCCGAGCAACGCGCTCCCGGCGATCTGTCTCCTACAGAGTAAGAAGGAGAAGTTCATGGCAAATCTAAAGGGCAAGAAGATAGCTATTTTAGCGACCGACGGTGTCGAGGCGGTAGAGCTAACGTCACCTCAAAAAGCGCTCCAAGAGGCAGGCGCGACGGTCGAGGTCGTCTCGCTCAAGGCAGGTCAGATTCAAGGCTTCAATCACGACAAACCGGGGCCTTCGATCAAGGTCGACAAGATCCTGAGCGAGGTGAAGGCCGAGGACTATCACAATCTCGTGTTGCCGGGCGGAGTGGCCAATCCGGACAAGCTGCGCACACATCCGGAGGTGATCCGGTTCATCAAGAGCTTTGTCGACGATGGCAAAGCAGTGGCCGTGATCTGCCACGGCCCCTGGACGCTGATCGAGGCGGGCGTGGTGAGGGGTAGGAAACTGACTTCGTGGCCGTCACTGAAGACGGACATCACCAATGCCGGCGGGACGTGGGTCGATCAGGAGGTGGTTGTCGACAAAGGGATTATCAGCAGCAGGAACCCTGACGACTTGCCTGCCTTCAACAAGGAGATTCTGGAGGAGTTTTCTCACGCGGGCGCGTTGACCCCGGCCCGGTAATACCTACTACGTGTCGCGAAGATGAGGGCGCGCCCGAAGCGGACGCGCCCTTTGCATTTGCACTTTCGCGTTTATTTGGCAGCGTAACTCTTTACCCATTCGATCAGGCTGCGAACCGGGGTGCCGGTGGGGCCTTTGGCGATCCAGGGTTTCTGGTCTTCCATCCACGCGACGCCGGCGATGTCGAGATGAATCCACGGGGTCTCGCCGACAAACTCCTTCAGGAACATGGCAGCGGTGGTTGCTCCGCCCCAGCGGCTCCCGCCGGTGTTCATGATGTCGGCGATTTGCGACTTGATCTGGTCGCGGTAGTCGTCTTCCTCGGGCAGCCGCCAGAATTTGTCTCCAGAGGTTTTCAGCGCTTCCATGAAGTGGCCGTAGGTGTCTTCGTTGTTGGAGAAGACGCCCGCGTTGACCATGCCGAGGGCGACGACACAGGCTCCAGTGAGGGTCGCGGCGTCGATCAGGTGGGTGGCGCCAAGCTGCTGGGCATAGTGGAGACCGTCGGCGAGCACCATGCGCCCTTCGGCGTCAGTATTGATGACCTCGATGGTCTTGCCGGACATTGCGGTGACAACGTCGCCGGGGCGGTAAGCCTTCCCGGAGGGCATGTTTTCTGCGGAGCAGACGACGCTGACGACCTTGACCTTAGGCTTGAGCAGGGCAATGGCCCGCATTGCGCCAAGCATCGCGGCACCGCCAGCCATGTCGTACTTCATTTTCTCCATACCGTCGGCGGGCTTGATAGAGATGCCGCCAGTGTCGAAGGTGATTGCCTTGCCGACCAGGCCGAGAACGGGCCCATCCGCAGGCGCCCCGGCAGGCTCATAGGTCGTGACGATCAGCGCGGGCGGCTGTTCGGAGCCCTGCGCGACGGCCCAGAATGCACCCATCTTCAGCTCGTGCAGCTTCTCCGTTGAGTAGACCTCGCACTTCAGGCCGACTTCCCTGGCCATCTCGGCGGCGCGTTGACCCAACACTGTCGGAGGCAGGACATTGCCGGGCTCGTTGACCAGCGAACGGGCCCAGTTCTGCGATTCCGCGATGATGACGGCTTCGGCAAACGCAGCCTGGAGAGCAGTCTTTTCCGCCTTCGGCCAGGCAAGGACCGTGGTCGAGGAGATGCTCTGGTCTTTGCGATCGGAGCGGTAGGTGTCGGGGTCGAAGTCGGCAACCATCGCGCCTTCGACTGCGGCGCGGACGCATGGACCGGGCGGGAGCAGCTCAGACTCGGGCACGGTCAACGTGATTTCGCGAATGGCGCGCGGCTTGGCGAAGCGGACAGCGGTGCCCGCAGCCCGGCGCAGATCGTGGACACCAGCCTTAGCGGCCTTGCCCAAACCGACAAGGAGCAGTCTCTTGGCCTTGAGGCCGGAGGGCGAATGAAGCAGCAGAGTCTCGTTGGCGGCGGCTTTGAATTCGCCAGAAGCAAGGACGGGCTGCGCGGCGGTGAGCAGGGCGGATTCGGTTGTGAGCACGACCGGTTCCGCTTTGGCGTCTTTGTCTTTCGAGGTGGATTGGTCGACGGCAAATACAACCAGCAATTCTGTCTCGACGCCAGCGGCGTCGCTAAATGTCAATTCTGTTTTCATGTCCCTCTTCTTGCATTTCTTCGAACTCCTCTATTTTATCGCCTTGGCAGGGGAGCACTCCATCCGGAGCTGCCATGGCAGCTTTTTCGGAGTGCATAATCAATCCCATGGTCTGGGACCAGTCTTATTTTCCGTTAGGCCTTGGGTTGTGGATGTCGGTGTCGATCGCCGCTGCGCCTATCTTTACGCTCCTGCTGTTGCTGGGAGTGATGCGAAAGGCTGCGTGGATTGCCGGACTCTCGGGGCTAGGCGTCACGCTGGCGCTCGCGACGCTGGTCTACCGGATGCCCGCGGTTACGGCCCTCAGCGCGGCGGCCAATGGGGCGGCATTTGGGCTGTTTCCGATCACGTGGATTGTGTTTTGGGCGATTGCCCTGTTTCGGGTGACTGAGGAGACGGGCCAGTTTGCCATCATTAAGGACTCGGTCGCAAGGTTGACTGCCGATCCTCGTCGCCAGGCGATTCTGATCGCGTTCGCCTTTGGTGCGTTTCTCGAGGGCGCCGCGGGATTTGGCGCGCCGGTCGCGATTGCGGCGACGATGCTGATCGGCCTGGGATTTTCCCCATTCCGCGCCTCCGCCATTTGCCTGCTCTCGAATACCGCTCCAGTGGCCTTCGGATCGATCGGGATTCCCGTCGTCACGTTGGCGGGGACGACCGGCCTGCCGTTGAACGAACTGAGCGCGGCTGTCGGCCGCCTTTGCGCGCCGCTCTCGCTGTTGCTGCCCGCCTATATCATCCTCGCGATGTGGGGTATCGGGTCGGTAATCGAACTCTGGCTGCCGCTGACGCTAGCCGGGGTGACCTATGCCGGTCTGCAGTTTCTAGTGTCGAACTATATTGGGCCGCAACTAACGGACATCATCTCCGCTGTCGCGGCGATGGCCGTGTTGGTAATCCTGTTTCGCTTTTGGCCGGCGGAAGGTGGGCAAGGGCCGACGTCTTCCTCGGAAGTCGTCTCCGGAGAGCCAAGCCTCGACCGGGCGGAGTATAGCCTCGCTGAGCTTGCGAAGGCGTGGATGCCTTATGCGCTGCTCGTCGCATGTGTGCTGCTCTGGGGATACAAGCCGATACAAGGGCTGCTAAATTCGGCGAGCGCGGTTTTTCCGTGGCCTCTGCTGCATAATGCGGTGCGCCGCATGCCTCCGATCGTAGCGATGCCGTCGGCCTATCATGCGACCTTCAACTTCAACTGGCTTTCGGCTGCGGGCACATCGTGCATGGCCGCTACGCTGCTCTCGGCCGCGTGTCTGAGATTGAGCCTGCCAAAGTTGACCCGTCTGCTGATCGGGGTCACCCGCCAGTTATTACTTCCCACTGCGACCGTTGCATTGGTGCTGGCGATCGCTTTCCTGATGAACTACTGCGGGGCGACGGCGACGTTGGGACTCGGCTTTGCCGCTGCCGGCGCGGCATTCCCTTTTTGCAGCGCGCTGCTCGGTTGGCTGGGAGTCTTTCTCACCGGTTCCGACACTTCCTCGAACGCGCTCTTCGGCAACCTGCAGGTCGTGACGGCAGGCCGGCTGGGGCTGGATCCAGTGCTCATGGCCGCAGCGAACTCCGTCGGTGGAGTGATGGGGAAGATGATCAGCCTGCAGACGATTGCCGTAGCGGCTGCGGCGACAGGCATTACCGTTTCGGACCAGGCAAAGCTTTTCCGGTTCACGCTTAAGCACAGCCTCTTCCTGGTGAGCCTGGTTGGCGGGTTGGCGTTGCTGTATGCGTATGTGATCCGAGCTTGATCGAGCAGCGGCGGAATACCTCGCCCCCGATGCGCAATCCAAAGGCTTGCATTGACTAGTTCAAGTCTAGGCTCAGTCTCTTGTCGGCGTTCCCCTTGACAGCTTAGGAGAGCGGGGCTAGTCTCCTAACCATCTTAGGAGGGCGGGTGACTGATCAGGCGCAGCTTCTTCCGGGCACTCTCGATCTGCTCATCCTGAGGGCGGTTTCGCTCGGCCCCTTGCACGGGTACGGGATCCTGCTGCGCATCGGGCAGATCTCCGACAACGCGTTGCTGATTGAGCAGGGCGCGCTCTATCCGGGCTTGTTTCGGCTCGTCCGCCAGGGGCTGCTGAAGGCGAGCTGGGGTACTTCGGAAAACAATCGCCGCGCCAAGTTTTACGAGCTTACCGACGCGGGCCGCAAGCGTCTGCGAGAAGAGACAGACAACTGGAATCGCCTGGTCGCGGCCATTGCTGCGGCGCTTCGCACGCAGCCGGAGGAAGTATGAGATTGCTCGACTCACTTGAGTTCCGCATCGCCGCGCTGTTTGGGCGATCACAGATTGAGTCTCCGAGATTGGAAGAGGAGCTTCGCTCGCCACATTGAGCACCGCGCCGACGATCTGGAACGCTCGGGCATGAGTCGCGCCGGAGGCAGAGCGCGTGCGCGCGAATCGAGTTTGGAGGGCGGGAGAAGTACAAGGCAGGAGAGTCACGAAGCGCTTGGCGGCAGACTTCATCGAGACCCTGCTGCAGGATGCGCGGTTCAGTTTTCGCCTGTTGCGCAAGTCGCCCGGATTCGCTATCGCCGCAGTATTTACTCTGGCGTTGGCGATTGGCGCAAATGCGGTGGTGTTCGGGCTGATGGACGGCTTGATTCTGCGTCCGCTTCAATGTGCCCCAGATCGGAGAACATCTACGGGACCGAGTACGGGGACAATCCGAGCTGGCAGTCCTATCCCAACTATCTCGATCTGCGCGATCGCAACCACAGCTTCGAGGACCTGGCGGCATTCAACATGGTCTTCGTGGGACTCGACACGGGCAAAGATCCGTCCTCGGCGGCAGGCTATGCGGCGACGCGGAAACTACTTCGATGTGCTGAGACTTCAGCCATATCTGGGCCGCTTCTTCCATGCCTCCGATGAGCACGGACCGAACAGCGCTCCATATCTGGTGCTAACTTACGCGTATCTGGCATAGCCATTTTCAGGACGATCGCGGCGTAGTGGGCCGTGTGGTTCAGATTGACAAGCATCCTTTCACGGTCATCGGCGTAGCGCAGC
Organism: uncultured Acidobacteriaceae bacterium; assembly: GCA_963790505.1. Classification (GTDB taxonomy): domain Bacteria; phylum Acidobacteriota; class Terriglobia; order Terriglobales; family Acidobacteriaceae; genus Acidisarcina. The sequence goes on from CAWBOT010000002.1 coordinate 217,751, forward strand.
CGGGATTTCAAGGCACTTTACTGTTTATTGCTCCGGATTTCTTTCTTCCGATCGTGAACGAGGAGCAGGCGGGAATCGAGGGGACGCTGAATGGGCGAGGGAACCGGCATGCGGTCTTTGAAGCCTTCGGGCATCTGAGGCCGGGAGTGACTCACGCTCAGGCGAGAGCCGATGTGAACTCAATTGGTGCGGATCTGGCCAAGGCTTATCCCGCAGAGGTAAGTCACAAGACTGCGTCCCTGTCACGTCCTGGACTTACTTCCTTTGCAGGTCCCGTGACCGGGTTTGTGGCGGGACTGATGCTGCTCGCGGGGCTGATCCTGCTGGCTGCATGCGCCAACCTTGGGAGCCTGTTTGCGGCGCACGCCGCGGACCGATCCCGCGAAATCGCGCTGCGCCTCGCGCTAGGTTCCAGCCGCAACCGAATCCTGCGGCAATTGTTTACTGAAGCCGTCCTGATCTCCCTCGCCGGAGGTGCGCTGGGGTTGATCGGCAGCGTTGGGCTGCTAAGAAGACTTAGTAGATGGGAGCCTTTTCCGGGGGCGACCCTCCACTTGCCCGTCGCCCCGGATGCAAGGCTGTATATCGTGGCTTTGGCGCTGGCGCTGGCGAGCGGGTTTCTGTTCGGGATTGTTCCGGTGCGCCAGGTGCTCAAGGCCAATCCGTATGAGATCGTGAAAGCCGGGTCGGCAGGCAGGGTCGGGCGGCGGATGACGGTTCGCGACGTGCTGCTGGTCGTCCAGATCGCTATCTGCGGCGTGCTGGTTACTTCTTCGATGGTCGCGGTGCGCGGGCTGATGCGCTCGCTGCACAGCGATTACGGTTTCGAACCCCGCAACGCTATGCTTCTCTCGGCGAACCTGGGGATGGCCGGTTACAGCGGCGATCAGGTGCTCCCTATGCAGAGGCGGATGATCGAGGCGTTAGAAACGATTCCCGGCGTGGAGCAAGCGGGGTCGGTGAACCGTTATCCGCCGCTGGTCGATGGCGCCGCCTTCCGGGCGAATGTCTTCAAAGACGAAACACGGGAGCTGACCAGCTCGAACGTCGCCGCAACGCCCTACAAGTATGAGGTCTCGCCGGGATATTTCGATGCGGCCAGGACGAGCCTTGTGACGGGCCGCAGCTTTGCCTGGAGCGACGATAAGAACTCACCTGCCGTAGCTGTCGTGAACCGGGAGTTCGCGCGCCGGATGTACGGCTCTGAAACCAACGCGATCGGTAAGTACTACCGGACGCAGGACGGAATGCGACCTCAGATCGTGGGCGTGGTCGAAGATGGAAAATATCTGAGCCTCAACGAGGATCCGGAGCCGGCCATGTTTCTTCCGTCTCCGCAATTGCCCTTGAGCGCGGCGTTCCTGGTGGTGCGCTCCAAGCGCGACCCGCAGCAACTTGCCGCGGCTATGAGGAGCAAGATCCGCGAGCTGGATTCCGGGCTGCCCGTCGACATCCAGACGTGGAACCAGATGCTGAGCGTAGTCCTGTTTCCATCGCGCATGGCGACCGCGTCGCTGGGCGTGCTGGGCATGATGGGCGCGATGCTGTCGATCACCGGCATCTTTGGAATGGCGGCCTACTCGGTCAGCAAGCGGCTGCGCGAATTGGGCATTCGAATCGCCCTCGGCGCGCAGCGCAAAGAAGTATTGCAGGCGGCAATCGGGCGGGCGTTTCATTTGCTGGCGCTCGGTTCGGCGGCGGGGTTGATTCTCGGGCTCCTGGCAACCCGGGTGCTCGCGTACATCGTGTATCAGGCGACGCCGCGCGATCCGCTGGTGCTGGCGGGCGTGGTCGCGACGATGTTGCTGCTGGGACTGGTGGCGACGTGGATTCCGGCGCAGCGTGCGCTGTCGGTGAATCCGCTGATCCTGTTGCGCGAGGAGTAGCCGAGCGCGTTCACTGTAGACTCTGAATCAACCTATCAGGTCGAGGGATGCACCTCATGCGCATTCGCAGTCGTCGCTCGTTCGTCGGACTGGCGTTGTTACTCTGCACCGTCTCTTACTGCCTTGCGGTGACGGAAAGCATGACGCCGCTGCTGCTTGCAGTGCATGAGGCACCGGTGCCGTTTACGGGTTCGGATGGGCGCGTGCATTTGGTCTATGAGCTGTGGCTGACGAACTTCTCGAGCGGCGATGTCACAGTTAGGAGGGTCGATGTACTGGGCGATGGTGTTGTGCTGCAAAGTCTCGATGCAGCTGCAGTTGCGACCCGGCTGCAGCCGGCGGGCTCGAGAGATTCAGCAGGGATGATGGCCAAGGGGACGCAGGCTTTGCTGTTTCTGGACGTTGTGCTGAAAGTGGGTATGCCCAAGCAGCTTTCGCATCGAGTTTCGGTGAAGGCAAGTGCGGCGCCGCCGGGGATGCAGGAGCTGAGCGAGGAGGGCGGCGCGGTCGAGGTCAGCCGTCAGCCGGTGGTGGTGATTGGGCCGCCGCTGCGCGGAGGAGGATATGTCTCTGCCGATTCGTGCTGCGGGTCGTCGCGGCACCGGCGCGCGGCGCTGCCGGTCAACGGGCAGGTGTGGCTGGCGCAGCGGTTCGCGGTCGACTGGGAGCAGATCGATGCGAGTGGAAAGATCTATTCCGGGGCGAGTGGGGATGTGAAGAGCTACACGATCTTCGGTCAAGAGGTGCTGGCAGCTGCCGATGCGGTGGTAGCGTCGACGACGGATGGGCTGCCGGAAGAGACACCGGGAAAGTATCCGACGAATATCTCGCTTGACGATGCGGACGGGAACTCAGTGGTGCTCGACCTCGGCGGCCGATATGCGCTCTATCCGCGCTATGCGCTGTATGCGCACTTGCAGCCGGGGAGCATCAAGGTTCACCGCGGCGATAGGGTGAAGCGCGGGCAGGTGATTGGGCTGGTGGGGAATTCTGGCAACTCGGTGGCTCCGCATCTGCATTTTCAGATGATGGATGGGCCGATTTCGCTGGCTTCGAATGGGCTGCCATATGAGATTGATGAGTTTGAAGTAACGGGAAAGACGGCGGGGACCGACGCTTTCGATGAGTCTGAGGGGAAGGGCGTTCCGCTGGCGGTGACTCCGGTGGGGCAGGCGGTGGAGGATGCGCTGCCGCTCGATCAGCTGGTGATTACGTTTGCGGGCGGCCACTAACCTGGCGGGGCGGATTGGATCCGCCCAGTTCCATGTCTCAAGAGTGAGATGTCCGGGAGCACATTGGTTCCGGCCAATCAAGCCCAACCCCAGGGCTTGAATGGGCTACCTTTGATCTTTCAGGAGGTTGTCCATTCGATTTGAACCGGAGAAGCTGGTTGTGACGAGCAACTAGACCTTCGGAGGGATCGAATGGACATTCATAAGAATGCCTGACTTAGCTTTCGCAGTCGAGCGTCGTTAGCGGGGTTTGTTGTAGAACAGGGCGACGCGGAGCGCGGCGGCGCCCGAGTAGTGCCGTTGTATCGATCGGCGATTGCCCAGATGGCGGTGAAGTGCGCAAGTCTCATCAAAATCTGATGGGACTTGCGCCCCGCCGGCTACGGGATGACGCGGTCGTTCCGCAATCGCGCGAAGAGGTCGAAGAAGCTTTCATCGGTGGGTTGGTAGGCGGTGAAGCCGAATTTGCGGCTCTTGGACATGTCGGTGACGACTTCGATCGGGCGGCCGAGATCGGCATCGGTGTGCCAGGCCGAGGAGAGAACGTTGAGGTTGGGCTCGGCAAGGCCATACTTCTCTGCAATCTGCTTCCACACTGGAGCGGCGTCGGCAAGTTGCGTTTCAAGGGGGACGCCTTCTCCATGCAGTTCAGCGGCTTCGACGCCGAACCATGAAGCAATTCGCTTCCACATCCAGCTCCAGCGGAAGACGTCGCCGTTTACGACGTTGAGGGCCTGGTCGCGGGCGGCGGGAGTGGTCGAAGCCCAGAGGAGGTGTTGGGCGAGGAGTCGAGCGTCGGTCATGTCCGTGAGGCAGTTCCACTGCACCGAGGAGCCGGGAAATTGCATGGGCTTGCCGAGTTCTTTGCAGATGTTGGCGTAGGTGGCGAGGGTGGTGCCCATGTTCATGGCGTTGCCAAGCGCATAGCCGATGATGGTGTGAGGGCGGTGGACGCTCCATCCGTAGCCGTCGCGCGCAGCAGCGGCGAAGACTTCGTCTTCCTGCGCATAGTAGAAGTTTTCTACGTCGAGGCGCGGCTGCTCTTCACGGAAGGGTGTGGCGGGGAGGGCGCCTTTCCCGTAGGCTTCGAAAGGTCCGAGGTAGTGCTTGAGACCGGTGACGAGGGCGACGTGCTGAGCGGTCTTCGCGTCAGAGACGGCATCAAGGACGTTGCGCACCATGCCGGCGTTGACGCGGATGTTCTCCGCCTCGGTCGGTTGACGGAGCCATGTGGTGAGGAAGACGTGGGTTGGTTTCACGTCAATGAGGGCGAGCCTGGTGGCGTTTGCGTCTTGCAGGTCGGCGGCGATGGGGGTGATTCCGGCGCGCTGGCCGGGCCGGCGGGCGACACCGTAGATGGTCCAATCGCCCTCGGCGATGAGGCGGTCGGCCAGGTTGCCTCCGACGATGCCGGACACACCAACGATCAAGGCGGTTCTTGGGGCTGTTTTGCTCATGCCTGATTAGATACAGCACGGGCTCGAACGCTGCTAGACGTATTCAATGTGGGCTTGCGCGGCGTGATCCGAAGCGGAGTGAGAAAATGGTCGGCTACCGATCACGATAGCCGACACACAATCAGACTTCGACGGTCGCTTCTTTTTCGGCCTGCTGCTGTGCTTTGTCGTGAAGAGCAGCCTGCTTCTTGCCCACGCCGTTGGTCCATTGGCCTACCGGAGTGGAATCGATCGGGGAGGTAACTTCGGTGCCCGGCTGAGGGTCGTAAGGCGTAACGTCGAGGCCTTCGCCGCCCTTGATCTCCGACTCGACGGTGTCAGGCCGTTGCAGCTGTTCCATGGGCCGACGAAGTCGGTTTCGCCGTACTGGCTTTCGCCGGTCGAGCCGTTGAAGAACTGGTCGACGAGGCCGGGGGTGGGCTGAATGATGCCGACGGCGAACTGCGGCTTCTCCATGCTGTCGAGCGCGGCGGTGAAGGCGCGCATGTGGGTGATTTCGCGGGTCATGAGGAATTGCAGAGCTTCCTTCGTGCCCTGGTCCTGCGGTGAAGCTGATCAGGCGCTCATAGACGATTTTCGCGCGCGCTTCGGCGGCGATATTGCTGCGCAGGTCGACGGCCAGGTCGCCGGTGACCTTGAGGTAGTCCGCCGTCCAGGCATTGCCCATGGAATCGAAGAGCGCGACGCCGCCACCGCCGGCGATGGCGACGAGCGGATCGGCTTCCGCCGCTTCGCGCTCGCTCTTCATGGGCTTGAGGTGCATCCGGATCAACGCGCCAACGACTTCAAGATGGCTTAGCTCTTCGGTGCCGATGTCCATGAGCAGATCTTTGCGGGCGGCATCTTCGCAATTGAAGCCCTGGATGGAATACTGCATGGCGGCGGCGAGTTCGCCGTTGGCGCCGCCGAACTGCTCCAGCAGCATGCGGCCGAACTTCGGGTCGGGCTCGCCAATAGTTACGGTGTACATCAGCTTCTTTACGTGGTGATACATAACTTCTCCTGGGCAAAGCACGGTTGTGCGCAGCCCCAACAGTCATAGGAGCGCGAGTGAGAGATCCGGAATTATGATGCCGGTGTGTGCGCTCTGCGAATCAGGCTGTTAAATTTCGCCGCACAGCCAGTATGAGCAGAATTGAACGAAAGGAGTTGTATGTCGTTCACGCGGTCTTGAAAAGGATTCTCGGAGGGTTGGAAATGCGCAAAACCGAGTTAAGATTGCGGCGGCATTGTTTTCGTTTCCTCCGGTGCCGAGGAGAATCGCGCATGTACGTCTCCAAGACCCGCACAGGCAAGGACTGGTCCGCAATGTGCCGCCGATTTTCCCGGCACAGCCGGATTCTTGCGATGCTTGTGTTTCCGCTGGCCTGCCTGGCGCAGGTGAGCGTGACGACGCAACACAACGATATTGGCCGAACGGGACAGAATATCCATGAAACGACGCTGACGCCCGCCAATGTGAACGCGGCGAGCTTCGGCAAGCTTTTCAGCCAGGTCGTCGACGGCGTCATTTACGCGCAGCCTTTATATGTGGCAAACGTCGCGATTGCGGCGGGAACGCACAATGTGGTCTTCGTGGCAACGGAGAACGACAGCGTTTACGCCTTCGACGCCGATACCAACGGAGGCGTGAATGGGCTGGCGCTTTGGACTGCGAGCCTGACGAGCACGGCGCATGGAGCGGCCGCGGGGGCAACGGCTGCTTCGAGCCTGGAGATAGGAGAAGACATATCGCCGGTGATCGGGATTACCGGAACGCCGGTGATCGACCCGGCGAATGGGACGCTTTATGTTGTGAGTTTCACCGAGGAGGGATCAGCGTTCGTTCTGCGACTGCACGCTCTGCAGATTGCGACCGGGCAGGAGCAGCCGGGAAGCCCGGTGCGGATTCAGGCCTCGGTTGCGGGAACGGGGGTGGGGAGCAGCGGCGGCGTTTTGAGCTTCGATGCTGAGTGGGAGAACCAGCGCCCCGGACTACTGCTGCTGGATGGCGTGGTCTACATCGGCTTTGCCGCGCATGGAGACCAGGGGCCGTGGCATGGCTGGATTTTTGCTTACGATGAGACAAGCCTGAGCCAGCTTGGGGTTTATTGCGCCTCGCCCAATGGGGTCGGGGGCGGTTTCTGGATGTCGGGCGCGGGCCTGGCGGCGGACACGGATAATGCCGGGCTCGATCCGAAAGGCAGAATCTTTGCCGCCACCGGGAACGGAGATTTTGATGCGATGGCAGCGACGGAGGCGGGCGCAAGCTTTGGCGACAGCATCCTTGACCTGAGCCTGATCGGGGGCGCGCTCGCTCCGACGGACTTCTTTACTCCCTCGGAGCAGGCCTATTTGGATGCGAGCGACGGAGATCTAGGTGCAGGCGGAGTGCTGGTGATCCCAGACGCCGACACCTCTACTCCGCTGTTGCTGCAGGCAGGCAAGGAAGGAAAGATTTATCTGCTGAATCGCAACAATCTCGGGGCCAATCACCCCACCGACCAAGTGGTGCAGGAGCTGGCTAACGGCACGACTTCGAGTTCGTGGGGGGCGGGCTTATGGGGAGTTCCCGCGTATTGGAATAAGACGGTCTACTTCCCAGGGCGAAATGCTCCGCTGCAGGCATTCGCGCTGAATAACGGACTACTGACGACGACGCCAGTCAGCACAACGACCGAGGTGCTGAGCTATCCCGGCCCGTCGCCATCGATCTCTGCGAACGGAACGACAAACGGCATCGTGTGGCTGCTGGAATCCACCCATCCCTCGGCGCCGGGAGCAGTTCTTGAAGCCTACGATGCTTTGAACCTTCAGAGTCTGCTGTATTCGAGCCAGACGAATGCCAGCCGAGACGGTCTAAGCTCCGGCGTCAAGTTTGCGGTGCCGACTGTGGCCAACGGCAAGGTCTATGCGGCCTCGACGGTGACAGATTCAAGTACGGGAGCGGTCTCCGGCCAGCTGAATGTCTTTGGCCTGCTTGCCGGCGCTCAGACCGCTACGTCGCCGGTCTTTACGCCAGCAGGGAAGTCGTTTACGCCGCCGCTTTCGGTCGCCATCACGGACAGCACACCTGGCGCCAAAATCTACTACACGACTGACGGCAGCATTCCATCTGCGAGCTCGACGGTCTACGGCGGCCCGATCGCACTTAACAGCAGTCAGACGATTACTGCCATGGCAAGCGCGACCGGATATCTGCAGAGCGTCGTGGTGAGCCAGACTTACACTTCGACGACGCAGGTGCCGGACCCGGTGGTGACGCCGGCAAGCAACATCGAGGTCAACAGCGTTACGGTGACGGTCAAGGAGTCACTCAAGACTGCTTTGGTCTACTACACGACTGACGGCACGACTCCTACGAATCAGTCGAATTTATATAGCGCTCCATTTGCTCTGAGTCTTCCCGATACGGGATTGGTCACACTCAAAGTGATCGCGATGGGCTCTGGGCTTAGCCCGAGCAACGTGATTACGCGGCAATACGAGATCACGGTCGAGGGGACGGCCATCAATTGTGGCGGAAGCACCGGATTTACCACGTCCGGTTGCACGATGCAGCTGAATAATGACGCGGACCTGGACGACGTCCGGCTGCAACTGACCGAGGGATCGTTCAATGAGGCGACGAGCGCGTTCTTTGCGAGTCCGGTTGAGATATCGAACTTCACCACGGATTTCAGCTTTCAATTGACACACTCGGTTGCCAGCGCCTCATTTGCGGACGGCTTCACCTTTACAGTCCAGAACGAGAGCCCGACCGCAGTGGGGGCTGGCGGCGCGGGCCTGGGCTATGCCGGAATTTCGATCAAGAGCGTTGCTTTCAAGTTCGACTTCTTTAACGATGCCGGCGAGGGGACCAACTCGGTCGGCGTGTATGTGGCAGGGGCAAACCCCACGTTGCCCGCAATTAATCTCAACGGCACGGGCATCAACCTGGGCGGGAACAGCAACGACCAGTTCGATGCGCACCTTGTGTACAACGGAAGCACCAATACGCTGGATGTAACGATCACCGATCTGACTCTGGGCAATGTCGCCTGGTCGACCGCCTTTAATGTCGATATTCAGACCCTGCTGGCAAGCAAGACCGCTTATGTTGGATTCACGGGCAGTACCAGCGCCACCGGGACCTCGAGCCAGAAGATTCTGGGCTGGACTTATCAGGCAGGTAAGTCGACGGTCACGGCGACGCCGACGCCGGTATTCAGCATAGGGACGGGGACGTATCCGGGAACGCAGACAGTCAGGCTCAGCGATGCTACTTCCGGAGCGGTGATTTATTACACGACCGACGGCAGTCAGCCGAGCACAGCGTCGGCGGTGTACAGCGCTCCGATCAGCGTGGCGGCGAGCCAGACGATCAGTGCGATAGCAGCCGCGCCCGGCGACCTGGTGAGTGCCCCGGTTTCGAATAGCTACACGATCAATGGGAGCTTCTCGTTCCCGAGCGGCTTCTCGACTGCAAGCGGCCTGACGCTCAACGGTAGTGCAGTGTTCGACGATGCCGAGGTGGCCCTGACAAACGGAGGGACGAACCAGGCGGGGAGCGTGTTCTTCACAACGCCCGTCAATGTCCAATCGTTCACCACGGCTTTCAACTTTCAACTGGTCAATCCGCTCGCCGATGGATTCACCTTTACGATCCAGAACGTTGGTCCCAACGCGCTCGGAAGCAGCGGCGGGGCGCTTGGATATCAGGGTATCGGCCAAAGTGTGGCGATCAAATTCGATCTATACAGCAATAGCGGCGAGGGGTCAGACTCGACCGGGCTTTACACGGATGGGGCGAGCCCGACGTTGCCGGCGATCGATCTCTCCAAAACCGGGATCAACCTGCATAGCGGCGATACGATGAGCGCCTCTCTCACGTATAACGGCGTGACTCTTCAACTGACGCTTACTGACCTCGTTACCAGTGCAAGCTGGTCGCATTCCTTCGCGATCGATATCCCTGGAATGGTCGGCGGCGACACGGCCTATGTTGGGTTCACTGGAGGGACGGGAGGGAAGAGCTCCCGCCAAGAGATACTCACGTGGAATTATCAAGCGCAGCCGCCGATTGATTTTGCGACGGGTTTCTCTGCGACGAGTGGACCGATACTCAACGGAAGGGCCAAGATTTCCGGCTCTGCTCTGGAGTTGACCGACGGCAAGTCCTACGAAGCCGCGAGCGCTTTCTTTGCCACTCCGCTGAACATTGAGACTTTCAGCACCGACTTCCACTTCCAGATAACGAAGCCAACCGCCGATGGATTTACTTTTACGATTCAGAATGTGGGCCCTAACGCACTTGGAAGCAGCGGTGGGTCGTTGGGATATATGAGCATCGGGCAAAGCGTGGCGGTCAAGTTCGACCTATTCAGCAACAACGGCGAAGGGCCAGATTCGACCGGGCTTTACACGGACGGGGCCAGTCCGACATTGCCGGCGGTCGACTTGACCGGCAGCGGCATCGACCTGCACAGCGGCGATGAGATGGACGCCAATCTGACCTATGACGGAACGACCCTGACGCTCACGCTCACCGATCTGGTGACGACTGCAAGGTGGTCGCAGCCGTTCACGATCAATATTCCGGCGACGGTCGGCGGCAACACGGCGTACATCGGGTTTACCGGCGGCGCCGGGGGTTCGTCCTCGATTCAACAGATTCTGAGTTGGACGTTCCAGTAGGTGGACAGGCAGAAAGAGATGCGGGGCACTGATTCGACGCTCAAAGGCCTGGGGAGCAGCGAGTTTGACCGGACTGAGCAAGTTTGAACAGATTGAGACTGGACAAGATGCGAGCATTTGCGGGGACAGGTAAAGTCTTTTCTCATCGCTCCCATCCGAAATAGCGGACAATGATGCCAGAGACGATTGCGACTCCGATGCCCGAGATCTTCCTCCGCGGTGGCGTCCGCAATCAAAAGGGAGACCGTGACATCTTCGACAGCGTTGCAGTTTGACAATGAGCGGAACAACCAGCCCGGCCAGAACCGGTGGAATTGGGAGATCACGCCTGTGCTGGTGTCGTTTCATGTCGGCGCGGTGGCGGCGCTGTTCTTCTTCTCGTGGCAAAGGTTGTTCGTCGCGCTCTTTTTGTTCTGGATTACGGGCGGACTGGGGCTGGGAATATGCTTTCACCGGCTGCTTACCCATCGCTCCTTCAAGACGCCGAAGTGGTTTGAGTACGTTCTTACGATTTGCGCCGTGGCGGCTCTGGAGGGCGGCCCTCTGCTGTGGGTGGCCACGCATCGGAAACATCATCAGTTCGCGGACAAGGACGGCGATCCGCATTCACCGCGCGACGGCAGGTGGTGGGCGCATGCGGGTTGGGTCTTCGTCGGCAACCAATTGCGCCAGGATGTCACAACACTGAAACGCTACGTTCCCGATCTGGCGAAAGACAAGGTCCACGTCTGGCTTACGAAATACCACCTTGTTCCAACGGCTGTCGTCGGAGTCGTATTGTTCGCGATCGGCGGATTCCGGCTGGTGCTGTGGGGCACTTTCCTGCGCACCGTCGTGGGACTTCACGCGACGTGGCTGGTCAACTCAGTGGCGCATATCTGGGGGTCACGCCGCTTTGAGACGCGGGATACGTCAACGAACAACTGGTGGGTGGCACTGATCAGTTTCGGAGACGGTTGGCACAACAACCATCACGCCTACCCGGTTTCGGCGCGGCACGGGCTGAGGTGGTACGAATTCGACCTGAACTGGTACACCATTTGGGTGTTCAAGCAAGTCGGACTTGTCTCGCACTTCCATGACGCCCCGCTAGCAGCTCGTACGAACGCCAAGCAGACTTAATCCGGAACCTGAGAGCGCCGCCAAATGGCAGGACCTTCATGTCGGCGCTCTTATGCGCCGCCGCCGTGTCGTCGGCCCGTGGGTTGAGAGCCCAATCGTCAGTTACTTCCCGCTGCCCTGAAGGGCCACGATGATAGGCGCGACACCGTTCGCGGTGATGGTGAGGTTGTGGTTGTGCGAGCCGCCTGAGCTTGCCGTGAACTGCACCGGCAGCACACAACTCTTCCCAGGCGCGATGCCTGCCTTGCAGGTATTCTGCGCAGTGGTGAGAATAACGTAGCCAGGGCCGTTGAATGACGTTCCCACGGTGACGGTGCCGGGTATGCCGGGGTTGGTGACGGTCAACGGCAGCACTTTACTGGAACCAACTGCGATGGTGCCGAACTGAAGTGTCGTGCTGCTGGCGGTAAGCGTATCGGCGGTGCCGAGCAACTGAACGACCACCGGCGTAGCCCCGCCGCTCGGCGTCAGGGTGAGAGTGCCATTATGCACGCCAGTTGAGGCGGCAGAAAACTGTACCGGCAGCACGCAACTCTTGCCCGATGCGATGCCCGTCTTGCAGGTGTTCTGCGAGGTGGTGAGGACCGTGTAGCTGGGTCCGCTGCTCGCCGCGCTGATGGTGACCGTGCCCGTTAGTCCAGAGTTGGTGACGGTAAGAGGAAGTATTTCGGCGGCGCCGAAGGCGATGATACCGAACTGGAGCGTCGATTTTGCGGGTACGAGGTCTGCCCCAGCGCCTTGCAAGGGGACGGTCAGCGCCAATTGGCCGGTCGCGGTGACGGTAAGGGTCTGATTGTCTTCGCCAACCGAGACCGGAGTAAATTGCACCGGCAGCACGCAGCTCTGTCCGGATGTGATTCCGTGCTGGCAGGTATTTGCTGAGTTGCCACGGACGACGTAGGCTGTGCCGGTGACCGAGTGCCCGGGGTAGATCTTGCCTGGGATTCCGGAGTTGGTCACGGTCAGATTCACTATCTTGGGCGTTCCTAACGGAACGTTGCCAAATTGGACGGTTGCAGTGGTCGCGACGAGGCCGCTGGCGAGGCCCTGCAACTGAACGACAGGATTGGTCGTTCCGTTGGCCTGGAGGGTCAGCGTGCCACTATAGGTTCCGATCGAAGTGGGGTTGAAGAGGACTTTCAAAACACAGCTGTTCCCAGCGGTGACTCCAGCGCCGCAGGTGCTGTTGGCAATCGAAAAGTTCGCATTGCTGATCGACGGCGCAATCGTGAGGGTGCCTGCGCCGACATTCGAGACAGTGAGGGTGAGCGATTCGCTGGTGCTGTAAGCGACAGTGCCGAACTGCAGCAAACTGGAGGAGACCTGCGCCTGCGGCAGTTCGCCGGTTCCGCTCAGTGAGAGTTGTTGCTCGGCGTTGGCGCCATTGAGCGCGTTGTCGGTCAGCGTGATGTAGCCGGTGAGCGGGCCGCCGACGACGGGCATGAAGCTGACACTCAAGTTGCAGCTATCACCGCTCACGAGCGAGGTGGTGCTGCTGCAATCGGCCGGCGTTCCCGAACCGGGAGCGAGGGCGAAGTTCGCGCTGGCGCTCAGGCCACTGAACGATAGGCTGGCGTTGCCGATATTGCCGACCAGCACCGATTGCGGACTATCGCTGCTGGTGGCGCCCAGGGGCGTGAGGGCGAAGCTCAGTTGTGGCGGCAGGGAGCGAGGGAGTTCCACGATGCTGTTCGCGTCAAAGTCAGAGACGAACACATTGCCAGCGCCGTCCAGGGTCAAGGCGTTGGTCTGATTGAGGCCGGTGACGAGAGTGTTGACGGTGGCATAGTCGGCGAGCGAGAGAATTTCCTTCACGGCACCATTGCCGGCATCGGCGACGTAGACATTTCCTGATGGATCTAAAGCCACGCCTTCAGGCTGATAGAAGCCGCTCCCCAGGGTGTTGACCGTCGTGTATCCACCTGCAGCCAGAATCTCCTTCACAGCGTTGTTGCCGGAATCGGCGACGAAGACGTTCCCACTGGCATCGACAGCCAGGCCTGCCGGCTCGTTGAAACCGCTGCCCAAAGGCTTGAGCGTCGCATAGCCGCCCGACGCCGACAGCTGGTAGACGGTATTCCGTAACCAATCGTCGACGTAGAGGTTTCCGCTGCCGTCCACGGTCAAACCGCCGACGAGGTAGAAGGAGCTCGGCAGGGCGATTTTGGTGGTGTAACCGCCAACCGCCAGAAATTCCTGGACTCCATTTGTATCGGCGACGAAGAGATTGCCGGCCCCGTCCAGCGCTATGCCTATGGGATAGCTCAATCCGCTGCCTACATTAACCGGTGTGCCACCCCCGGCGGGCAGCTTCACCACACTATCGAGGAATGTATCGACCGCAAAAACATCGCCGGCGCCATCTACCGCAACGCCTTCAGGGTCTGCCAGCCCATTGATGATCGTCGTCTCTGCGTTGCTGCCATAGGCGATCTGCGGGCCGCCTCCAACACCATTGATATAGGTCGTCGTGATGAGATTTCCGCTCGAGTCCACGATCTCTATCGCGCCCTGGCGCACCCCCGCGTAGAGCGGCGCGAAGGTCACATTGACCGTGCAGGTCGAGCCCGAGGTCACGGTCCCGATGCAAGTGCCTCCAGGAGCCAAAATGAAGTCGAGGTTGGGCGTGCCCATTGTGAGAGCCAGAGGCGTTCCCAATGTGATGCTCGCAGTAACGCTGTAAGTAAGCGTCGCCGCTTGATTGCACGGCGCCGGTGAGGTCTTGCCGGATTGGCATACATTCGCGTTGCCGAGGCTCACCGAGACGGTCTGCGTCTGGACCTGGCCAGGTCTTTGAGCACTGGCCACGTTCTCGCCCTCTTCCGCTGTGCCACCCTTAGCGGCGCTGGTCATTGAAGGGGCCTGCGCGCCAAGGAACTTTACCGGTGGATCCGAGGTAAGCCCATGCAGCGAGCTCACGGCGAAGGCCACTACAGCGACGGCAGAGAGTCGCGAGAAGAGATGCGCACAACTGCAGAGGGAGCGGAGAAATGCAACGCGAGGTTCAACCCGGGAGGGTTGCGGAGCGGGACGACCTGCGAGCGCTGATTGATACCGGCCGGAGAGAATCCACGAAAAAAAGGTCGAAACAGTGCTCTTCCTCGCGCCAGCCGGCGCCGAAAGTGTATGGATCACAAGTCCCCCACGTGACAACTAAGTTGAGTGACGCTAGTCTCGCATAAGTCATCCACCATGGATTACTATTTTATGAAGTTAGACGTTACTATCGTGCGGTCGCGGATTTCATCGCCATCATTTATGGCCGATAGTATCGATATCTGAGGGGGTAGTAGTCTCAATCCTTGTTGCATGACCAGTGGGATATCTTGCTTGGGGCGGATGAATGAGGATAGGCAACGCCGCTTAAGCCTCGATTCAGGGCTACTTCCGTCGATAGGTGCAAGGTGGTGTTCTGGGCAACACGAGCCTATAGATCAAGGAACATCTGAGAGTGCTTTGAGATCAACGTAATAACTAATGTAACGTTACTCTAGTGCTGCACTCGCCAACAAGCTGCGCATGTTTTTGATCGACACTCGGTAGCGAGAAGTGGATGATCGCAGAATCCCCGACTTATACGCATTTCTAAGTGCGTGCAGAGAGCCCATGGGCCAAGTTTAAGAGTAACCTGTGAAAATTTGAGAGTAACCCGTGAAGATACGTCGCAGGTCACACGGGCGGCCCCGCTGACGTTTAGTGACGGGAGAACGCCGGGGAGGCGCTCTGTTCGGAGGCTGCTTCGGTTCCCTCGATATCCATACGTTCGATCAGGCCACCTGCGATGGTGTAGGAATGCCAGACCTCGCTGTCTGAAAGCACGTTGCCGTCAAGGCTCTTGACGAGCTGATGGACTCGGACGCTGACCCTGCCGGCTCCAAGGTCGATTACCTCAAGCGGTTCGACGCGGGGATTAAACTCTTTCCACTGGCGGCTCCAATAGGAACGAATTCCTTCTTTCCCGATGACGCGACCGCCTTCGGATGCCTTAGGCCAGCTGACACTCTCACTCATTCGGGCCAAGGCACCATCAATGTTCCGTTGGTTGAAAGCTGAATAGATCTCGGCGATGAGCGCGTGCGTGTTTTCCATAGGGTCCTCCATGTTGATGGCTATTCAGCCTGCATGATCGGGTAGTCGGTGTAACCCTGCGCGCCGGGTGCGTAGAAGGTGGCGGGGATGGGCGTGTTGAGTTTGGCCTGCTGGGCGAAGCGAGCGGGCAGATCAGGATTGGCGATGAAGAGCTTTCCGTAGGCGACGGCGTCCGCGCTGCCCTCATCGAGCAGCTGCTGACCGCTCTTCTGGTCGAGGGCTTCGTTGGCGACAAAGATGCCGCCGAAGGCCTTCTTCAGGGTCGCGCCAAGCGAGTCGTGAGCGATGTGTTCGCGCGCCGCGATGAAGGCGAGTTTGCGTTTGCCTAGTTCGGTCGCGAGGTAAGTGAAGGTGGCGGCGCGGTTGGAGTCGGATATGCCGTGGGCGTCGGCGCGGGGGGCGAGGTGCATGCCAACACGACCGGCGCCAAAGACGGAGATTGCAGCGTCGGCGACCTCGAGATGCAGACGGGCGCGGTTCTCGACAGGGCCGCCGTATTCGTCAGTGCGGTGATTGCTGCCGTCCTGCAGGAACTGGTCGAGCAGGTAACCATTCGCTCCGTGAATCTCGACGCCATCGAAGCCGGCGGTCTGGGCGTTTTGTGCGCCGCGACGGAAGGCCTCGATCACGGCGGGGATTTCACTCAATTCGAGCGCGCGGGGTGTCACGAATGGCGTCTCGGGGCGGAGGATCGAGACATTGCCTTTGGCTGCGATCGCGCTGGGCGCGACGGGGAGCTGGCCGTTAAGGAAGACAGGGTCGGAGATGCGGCCAACATGCCAGATCTGCGCGAAGATGCGCCCACCTTTATCGTGTACGGCCTTGACGACGGACTTCCAGGCCTCGGTCTGCTCGGGGGACCAGATGCCGGGGACGTTGGCGTATCCGACGCCGAAAGGATCGACAGGAACGCCTTCGGAGAGAATTAGGCCGGCGGTCGCGCGCTGGGCGTAGTACTCGGCCATGATCGGGGTGGGAATGTGGTCAGCGGTGCCGCGAAGACGGGTAAGCGGGGCCATCAGGATACGGTTCGGCAGGTGGAGATCACCGACCTGGATGGGGTCGAGAAGATTGGGCAACGGGTACTCCTTCGCTTGAAATATATGCAGAGTAGATGTTGGAGATGGGGACGGGGATTCGGTGCTTCGGAGGGGGGCTTGCCTCGACTCTGTCTTGCACTAACGTTTCAGTATGCGCAGGAAGCGACTTATGCGCCCCAAGGGACGACAGATTCCTCCGCCGAGCTCGGAAGCCTTGCAATTTCGCTCGAAAACAAGCAGCAGTGATGAAGTTGGCGAGGCAACGCGTGCTGTAAATGCGGCTCGCAGACAAGGCCGCGGTTCAGAAAGCCATAGACTTGCGGCCGCTGGGGATCGGACCAATTCTGCCTCACGGACAAACCCTGTGCAGATCACGCCGAAGATCGTCGTAGCCCGCGCGATAATTTTTCTGCGGTTGAAGCAGCTGATTTTCAGCTGCTGAGAAGATCGGTGGGAAGAAAGAGACTAAAAACCGTGCCGTGGCGATGCGGTTGAGTCTGTGATCGCAGTTGCAGGTGACCGCCATGCTTCTTAATAATCCCGGACGAAATCCAAAGACCAAGCCCCGTGCCGCTCAGCCCTTTTGTGGTGTAAAAGGGTTCGAAGATATGTCGGGCGATCTCCGGCGGTATGCCATGCCCTGTATCGGCGACAGAGATGCGTGCTCCCTCCGTGCCGCGGCGCCATCGCCGCGTGCGCCCGGTTCTTATGGTTAAGCATCCTCCAAGACGCATGGAGTCGATAGCGTTGCCGATCAGGTTGTTCAGGACCTGGCGGACGTCTCCTTCATAACAAGTGATCGCCGCCGAGTCTCGATGCTCCACTTTCAAATCGATTTGCGAATTCGCGATTCGACCTTGATAGAGGCCCAGCGTAGGCTCCAACAGTTCTTCAAGAGTGAGCTTGCGAGGGTTCGTTGCTTGTCTATGAAAGCGCAATGTCTGGGCGACAATTTGTGAAACTCGCCTGAGCTCCAGATCGGCTTTATTAAGCAGATCCTGGATGTTGTCCGGCACTTCGGTATCCTGCCGGGCCAAATAGACGAGATTCGTGACCGACTCGAGGGGATTATTGATCTCATGTGAGATCGAGGCAGCGAGCCTTCCGACGGCCGCGAGCTTCTCGCTCTGAATGAGTGCAGATTCGGTCTTTTTCTGCTTAGACATATCAGTCAAGAACAACGCAATTTCGGTTGAGTTCCGGCTGCCATCTTGAGAGGGAAGAACGGTGGCGCCGATCAAAAAAGGAACCAGTCTTCCATCTTTGGCAAGGAATTCTCGCTGATAGGATTCGCTCTTGCCGATTGCGAGTAAGCGCTCGAGAGCCAGACGTTCGGCATCTGAAAATTCGGATGGAGAGAGGAGGTTCCATCGCATAGCTCCGTTTTCGACATCTTCTGCGGAATACCCCAAGAGATCAAGAATCACAGGATTTGCATAAGAGATCCGGCCGTCCGGGTCACCGATTATGACTCCGACGCTGGCATTTTCAAGCAAGAGCCGAAAACGCTCATTGCTTCGGCGAAGATCGGTGTCGGCTTGCTTTTGACTGTCGATATCCGAAATGGCCACAATGCCGCCGACAACTTCGCGTAGATCGTCGAAGATAGGCGCAGCCACGAGGTTGATCCAGCCGAAAGACCCGTCTCCGCGCTGATATAGATAGTCTTCAGCGGGGACCGGCAATCCGGATTTCATCGCGCGCGACAGTGGATGTTCTTCGCCAGCGACGCGGCTTCCATCGGGGTGAAAAGCGAGCCACTCTCCGTGGCCTTCGGTATCCGGCGAGGGTTTGATCGGATGGCGAAGAATCCGTTCGACGCTGCGATTTCCCAGAACTATCTCTCCACTGGGCTTGGCCAGCACGACTCCAACCGGCAGGTGATCCAGCACCGTCTGGAGGGTTTCCTGCTCCTGCCGCAGAGCGGCTATGGCATCACGAATCTCATATTGCCGTTTCCGGGAACGCACTGCGGCACGAACGCTACTAATCAGCGTGGCCGTTCGAATGGGCCGCTCCAAGAGAATGGGGGTACCGAGGGGAAGGCGCTCCAGCTCCAGCCGGCTGCTTTTTGATGTATCGCGGCCGCTTCCCGTCAAGATGAGGATCGGCAAGTCGGACCACGCCGGTTGTTGTTGAACCAGCCCGCCGAATCGCCCGATTGTGACGGGGGTTAGAGCTTCTTCCGCTATCAATATTGGGCCGATCGGATGATCCCCCAGGTCTCTCGACAAGGCTTCGTAATCTCGACACACCTTGACTGCGATCCCGTTCTGCTCCAGAAGACCGGTGATCAGCTCTGCGTCGCGCCCCGTAGGAGTGATTACGCGAACCACAAGGCTCATCGCTTCAAGCCTTGGGCTAGCGGTTTGCTGGACCGGTCTTCAGTAAGATCCGGAATTCCGGTCAACACTCCTTTGAAGCTGGAGAGCGGTTCCCCTATCTCAACGCCACGATTACTCATGCGGAGCTCGCGCAGGGTGCGTTCATGCTGGCCGACGCGCTGTTTAATGACCGCGATCACCTGCCGAATTTCGCCTGCGGTTTCGAAGTAACGCAGCAGAACCACCGTATCCGACAGGTAGCTGACGTCGACCTCAGTCTGCATGCCGCCGACTAAACCGTGCTGGGTGAAAATCAGGAAGGTGACGACACCTTTTTGATTGAGGAAGGCCAGAAGTTCGTGCAGATGCAGCGTCAAATCCCGTTCCCCGGGCATCGATATGAGAAAGCCATTGAGGCTATCGATGACCACGACGCGGGTGTCCTTTTCTTCAACATCACGGCGGATCTGCCAGATGAATTCTCCGGGTGAGAGCTCGGCCGGATTGACCTGCGACATCGCAAGGGACCCCTTGGCGATCTCTTCCCGAACATTTAAACCAAGGCCTTCGGCCCTATCCTGGGCGGTCCGCAACACCTCGTCGAAGGCATAAACGATCGCCCGATCGCCTCGCCTGGCAGCAGCATGGGCAAAAATCATAGCCAGAGTCGATTTGCCGCTACCCGATGGTCCAATCAACAGGGTCGATGAACCGCGGTTGATTCCGCCGCCAAACATTGCATCGAGCCGGGGAATAGAACTTGTAATCCTCTCCCCATCAAAGGGCGCGTCGTGTTCACTTGCTATGAGGCGGGGGTAAATGACGACCCCTCCTCGGGCGATCGTGTAGTCATGGAGGCCTTCACGATAGGCGCTCCCGCGCAGCTTCATAACCTCCATCTGGCGGCGAGTAACGCCGTACGTACGTTGCATCTTTTCCAATCTCACGACGCCATGGGCAATGCTTTGCAGCTGCATGTCGCTTCCTTCGGCGCTGCGATCATCGAGGAGCAATACGGTTGTGTCACGCCCCAGGAAAAAGTGCTTTAACGCGAGCAATTGGCGTCGGTAACGCATGGTGTCGGCGGCCAGCAGGCGCAATTCGGACAGAGAATCAATGACCAGGCGGTCCGGCTTTTCCTGTTCGATCAGGCCGGTGAGCTTCTGCACCGTTTCGGCAAGTTCAACCTCGCTCGGGTGAAATACGGTGTACTGCTGCTCGGGGCTGAGACTTGCTTCCGCAGGAATGAATTCGGCGATCGGAATTTGACCGAGGTCCCAGCCATGCGATGCGGCAGACGCCTCCAGCTCTGACCGTGACTCGGAGAGGGTCACGTAGAGACCTTTTTCTCCGTTGCGCATACCCGCGGCGATGAATTGCATGGCCAGAGTCGTCTTTCCGGTTCCAGGCTGGCCCTCGATCAAGTACATCTGACCAGTCGGAAGGCCTCCAGCCAGAATGTTATTGAGCCCAGTAACCCCTGTATCGATGCGGTGGAGCATGGGTACGGTGTTCATTTCAAATCCCCAGGGTTTTCGTTATGTAACCTGTCTGTCCTGCAGTGCGCGAACGCTTCTGCAGCCGTCACATACTGCAGCAAGTTGGATTCACGAATGCCGCTGAGGGTTTGCGGGCGCATCGGTGAGAGGTCGGACTGCAGGGGGTGGATGGCCGTTTGGATTCTTGCCAAGGTCTTGCAATTTCGCCCGAAAACAAGGAGCATCCTCGAAGATCATGCGAAAATCACGCGATGTGCCATTGACTATTCTTGCGGCGCTGGCGCTCTCGTCGGCGGCCTGCAATGACGCTCCGGTTACGAAGAATTGCGTTGACGCGCAGGGGCATATCCTCCCCGACACGAATTGCCAGTCGCATTCGGGCGGCGGGCATTATGTGTATGGCGGCCGGAGCGGCGGCCGGGTCGGCGACACCGTGGTTGGCGGCAGTGACTCGGAAGAGGGCGTCTCGCGCGGGGGACTTGGGAGCGGTGAAGGAGAAGGCGGTGAAGGTGGCGGTCACGGCGGCGGCGAAGGCGGAGGAGAGTAGTTGCGCCGTCGGGTGATTGAACCGCGCGCCGGCTGGCAGGAGCGGGTGAGGCGTGCAGGGCTGACCTATCACACGCTCGACGATGGCTCGCCCTACTGGGACGAGTCGGCGTATTGGGAGTTCAGCGCCGCGGAGATCGACCGGCTGGAAGCGGCGACGAGCGAGATCCAACGCCTCTGTCTGGCGGCTGGTGAGCACATCATCGCCGAGAACCGATTTGCGGAGATGAGGATCCCGACCGCAGCCGTGGAGCGGATTCAAGAGACGTGGCGGACTGAGCCGCCTGCGCTCTATGGCCGGCTCGATCTGGCCTTCGACGGGCGGGAGATCAAACTGCTTGAGTACAACGCGGACACGCCGACGGCGCTGGTCGAGGCGGCAGTGGCGCAGTGGTATTGGCTGAAGGACGTGTTTCCAGGGGCGGACCAGTTCAATTCACTGCATGAAAAGCTGGTGGCGAAGTGGAAGGACCTGAAGCCATACCTCGCGAAGACGGTTTATTTTGGCCACGACGCGAGCGAGGAGGACTCAATGACCGTGGGCTACCTGCGGGACACGGCCGAGCAGGCGGGGCTCAAGACGGTTGCGATCCGGATGAAGGAGATTGGCTGGCAGGCAAAGCGGTCGCGGTTTGTGGACCTGGAGCAGCGGCCGATCGAGAGCATCTTCAAGCTGTATCCGTGGGAATGGCTGCTCAGTGACCGGTTTGCCCCGGATGTGCTGGCGACGATGAACCGCATGTGGTGGATTGAGCCGATCTGGAAGATGCTGTGGTCGAACAAGGCGCTGCTGGCGATTCTGTGGGAGCTGAATCCCGGCCATGAACTGCTGCTGCCGGCTTACCTGGACGGGCCTCGCACGATGACGGAGTTTGTCACGAAGCCTTTCTGTGGGCGTGAGGGTGCCGGTGTCTCGATCTATGGGAGTGGGCCGGGAGCAGGTGGGCCCGCCTTGACGCATGATGTCGCTGAGGCTGTGATGTATCAGCAACTGGCACGACTGGCGACTGAGGGAGGGAAAGACTGCAGTACTAGGGAGCTGGCTGGTGGATGGAGAGCCGGCGGGGATTGGGATTCGGGAATCGGTGGGGTTAGTGACGACGAATTTGAGCCGGTTTGTGCCGCACTTGTTCCGGTGAGCGGCGAGACCGAGCTGAGCGCTCTGCTTACGGCGCTTTGCGCAACACGATGTATTTGCCAAGTCTCGTAGGACGGGGCACCTGCAACCAGACCAATGGTAAGCAAGACTAATGCAGTATCGAGGTGACGTTTTGGGGAAAAGGTAACCATATTCATTGGGCTATCCTCATGCCGCTGGGTCCGGTTCGCAAGGATTTAAGCTGCCCTAAATAGCAGAGGAATCAAAACGAGCAATGAGGAATCAACGCGGGTACACGGCAAGCGGAGTGTCTGCAGCGATCACAGTCCCGCTGAAGCCGGTGGCGGGATTCCGGCCCAGCGACGAAGATTCGTCGCTGGGGACGCCCCATGATATGTAGACTAGTTGCCCCAGAGGTCGAGCCCGAGCAGACGGCGGCCCAGCGAAGTAAGATTTGCGGTCGCGTACTTAGTCTGCTCCCACTCACGCGGATCGCCAGGGAAGGCGAAGCCTTCAGGAGCGCGCCGTTCGCGCCAGGACTCGATACGTCGCTGACGCAGTTCCTCGTTGGTCTCGGCGGCAGGCGTCATGGCGATGTATTGGGCCATGCGAACCTTGTCGTCGGAGGTGTTTGGCCGGATGCCGTGCGCGAGGAGGCTGTTGAAGATCAACAAATCGCCCGCCTTCATAGGGACGGGATAAATGTCGAAGCCGTCGATCTTTGGTTTGAATCCATCGCGGTCCGCAGGCTGCAGCTTCTTCCAATCTTCGAAGGTTCTGAAGAGCTCAGGAACACATTGAAAGCCGCCGGTTTCTCCGTCGACATCGACCAGCGAGAGAACGCCTTGCACGTTCACGGGAAGCGGATCGAGCGTCGTGTCGACGTCTGTGTGGATGAAGCCGCCGAAGGCGCGGCCGCTCTTGTTCGGGGTGTTCAGGTTGGCGCGGTCGATGGTGACCCAGAGGCGCTCATCGTCCCAGATGTCGACGAAGGCATCGTAGAGGCGCTGCTCCTGCCGGTTGTCCCACAACAATTGATGATTGTAGATTTCGACCATGCCACTATTGTTCAGCTCTTTCATGGCGTGATTGCGGAGCTGCGCGGCGTACCAGGTGGAGGTGTTGTTGGGGTCCATCTCCTGAAACTCCCAGAGGAGTTTGACGAGGCGGGTGACGTTTTCGGCGGGGACGGCTTGCTTCACGACGACGAATCCATAAGTCTGCCAATGCTTGAAGTCTTCCGGCGACAGCACGCGAAGCGGCAACTTCTTCGTAAGCTTGTGCAGCGGCTGCCCTTCGGCCGCAGGTGTTAGTTTGTTGTCTCCAGGCTTGCCTTGTTTGGGTTGATCCAGAACCGCCGCTTCTCTCATCGCCATCTCCTCGGCGCCCTTTTGACCGTTTTCACCAATAGGTTCTCAGCGGCTTTTCTTGACGGAAAAGCCGCAGCGACTCTGTCTCTACCGATCATGCCAATTGTGAAAACGGTCGTGCGCCATGAAGAAACAATATGCCTCGTGGCTTCGCAGATGTTTGCGTAGAATTTCGAAAACTGATACTCAAATTGCAATTTGTGCAGACAGAAGGATAGTATCTGCGTACTTTCGTCGGGAAAGCCTCGCGCCAATGAAGCCGTTTCTGGAACGCATCAAGACTTCAGAGGACAGCTCCTGGACGCTGTTTGACCGGCGGCTGCCCGCGATCCCTTTCGAGTGGCATTACAACAGCGAATACGAACTCACACTCACGTTAAACAGCCGCGGGCAGAGGCTTGTTGGCGACAGCATTGCTCCTTATGAAGATGGTGACCTGATTCTTATCGGGCCAAGAATTCCTCACACCTGGTGCTCGAGCGAAGACGTTTGCGCGGACTCGCCGCACCATGCCGTCGTCCTCTGGTTTAGTGAGGAGTTCGTGCAGAGTCTGATTCGTCCGCATGTGGAGTTGCGGGCGGTTGCGCGGCTGCTGGATAGCTCATCGCGCGCCCTTGATTTCTCAGCAACTGTGCGGCTCAAGGCGCGGGCACTGATCTGCACTATGCTCGAGCAGTCTGCGGAGGATCGCCTTCCTGTGCTCCTTCAACTGCTGCTACTCTTGTCGCGCGATCGCGAGGCCAGGTCTCTGACGTCAACCGCGGTGCAGCCGGAGAAGTGGGGAGGGAGGGCAGATGATCGCGTTGGCCGCGTCCTCGGCTATCTCAATGAGCATTACCGGGAAGAGATCAAGCTTGAGAGGCTGGGCCAGGTCGCGGGAATGAGCCGCAGTTCGTTGCATCGCCAGTTCAAATTGCAGGCGGGGATGACGGTGACTGACTATATTTCACAGCTGCGGATTGGCAACGCCTGTGCGCTTCTGATCAATACGGATCGGCCCATTTCGCTCATCGCAGACGATGTTGGGTATCAGAACCTTGCGAACTTCAACCGGCAGTTCAAGTCGCAGAAGAAACAGACGCCGAGGGAGTTCCGTGCTGCGTTTGCTCGGTAGTCGCAATGGCTCCGAGTCGCCGGGGGTATCTCCTACGATTAGCGTAGTTTGGGGATTGACAGCTTCCACTAAGTTTTCTCACAAACGGAATTCGGTAGGTTAGAGTCGCAGATAGCTCATGGAAGACCCCAGGCATGGCGGAGCGATCGACAGGGAACCTCAACTCTCGCCTGAGATTGGGGTTATCCCCGAGTCTTCCGTTACTAGTGGTGATCTCACTTCAAGCCCGCAGCCTGCAGGCTCGCTTCCTCCCGTGCAAATTGAGAGCCTTGGTCCTTACAAGTTGCTACGCAAGCTTGGCGAGGGCGGTATGGGGCAGGTTTGGCTGGCGGAGCAGACCAGTCCCGTAAGACGGCAGGTTGCGGTCAAGCTGATCAAGGGCGGCTGGTACGACGCGGAGGTGACGCGGCGTTTCGAGTCGGAAAGGCAGACGCTGGCGATCATGGACCATCCGGCGATCGCCAAGGTCTTTGACGCGGGGACGACGTCGCAGGGGCAGCCTTACTTTGTGATGGAGTATGTGCCCGGCCTTCCCATCACGGAATACTGCGACCAAAAGGGCCTCAAAACGCAGGAGCGGCTGGAGCTGTTCATCAAGACCTGCGAGGGCGTGCAGCATGCTCATCAGAAGGCGATCATTCA
Organism: uncultured Acidobacteriaceae bacterium; assembly: GCA_963790505.1. Lineage (GTDB taxonomy): Bacteria > Acidobacteriota > Terriglobia > Terriglobales > Acidobacteriaceae > Acidisarcina. The sequence continues at coordinate 242,826 of CAWBOT010000002.1, forward strand.
CCGGGACTTGAAGCCGTCGAACATCCTGGTGACGGAGGTGGATGGCAAGCCGATCCCGCGGATCATCGACTTCGGCATTGCCAAGGCGACCAGCCCAAGTTCGGCAGATGCCGAGACGCTGCTGACCGGCGTTGGGTCACTGCTCGGCACGCCGGACTATATGAGCCCGGAGCAGGCCGACCGGTCGAATACCGATATCGATACGCGGACAGATGTTTATTCGCTGGGAGTGATTCTTTACGAGATCTTGACGGGGTGCCTGCCCTTCGCGCAGAAGGAGAAGCTTTCGCTGGAGCAGAGGCTGCGCCAGCTTCGCGAGCAGGAGCCTCCTACTCCGAGCGCACGAGTTGCGAGAGAGACCAAGTCGCAGACGACTGCGGTGCAGATGCGGCAGACGACTCCGAAGCAACTGGTGAGCCTGCTCAAGGGCGATCTGGATTGGATCACCATGAAGGCGCTGGAGAAGGAGCGCAGCCGCCGTTATGGCGCGCCGTCGGAACTGGCTGCGGACATCGGCCGATGCCTGGCCAATGAGCCGATTGTCGCGCGGCCGGCGAGCACCAGCTACCGGATCGGGAAGTATGTCCAACGGCATCGGCTGGGTGTAGCTGTGGTCGCGGGCATGGCGGTGCTGCTGGCGGCATTTGCCGTAGTCGAGGCGCTCCAGTTGCGGCGGACGACGCGTGAGCGGGACCGCGCCAACCGCGTTACCGAGTTCATGACGGGCATGTTCAGGATCTCCGATCCCAGCCAGTCTCGCGGCAACGACATCCGGGCGCGCGAGATCCTCGACAAAGCCTCGACGCAGATCGACACCGGCCTGGTGAAAGACCCTGAGCTGCAGGCGCAGATGATGATGGTGATGAGCGACGTTTACGGCAGCCTGGGGCTGTATCCGCAGGCGGAGTCGCTGGTGAGGCGGGCGATCGATATCCGCAAGCGCGTACTTGGGGCGGACAAACAGGACACACTAAAATCGCAGGCTAGCCTCGCCCTCATTCTGGATCAAGAGAGTCGTTATTCCGAGGCCGAAAAGATTGCGAGAGAGACGCTCGATGCACGGCGGCGAACCCTGGGCCCAGAAGATCGCGACACGTTAGATTCCATGCGGAAGCTGGGTTTGATCCTCGCGGACGAAGGTCGCTATGCCGAGGCAGAGAGATTAAATCGTGAGGTATTGGAGTCGGCCCGCAACAAGCTTGGGCCGCAGGATGATCTGACGATGAGTGCCGCGACGAACCTGGCAATCGATCTCGCGTATCAGGACAAATATCCCGAGGCGGAGAAGGCATTTCGAGAAGTGCTCGAAATGCGGCGGAACGCGCGGGGCGCCGACAATCCCTTGACCCTCAACGCCATGAACAATCTGGCGTCGATCCTGCTCGAGGAAGAAAAATACACGGATGCCGAAAAGCTCTACCGCGAGGCATTGGAAGCCAAGGTTCGGGTGCTGGGTCCGGAACATCCGGATACGTTGCTTGAGATGGGAAATCTGGCGCTGGCCTTATCGAACGAGAAGCGCTATACGGAAGCGGAAAAGCTGTTTCGCGAGACGCTGGAGATCAAGCGTAAGAAGCTTGGCCCGGAACATCGCTCCACGGTGGTCACGCAGGGGAACCTGGCCGACGTCCTGGTCGCAGAGGCTAAGTATCCTGAGGCGGAGCAACTCCTGCGACAGGACCTGGAGATTGAAAGCAAGACGCTGGGTCGCGAGCATTCCGACACTTTGGCGACGATGGATAGCCTGGGCGACCTGTTGACCCGCGAGGGTCACTACGCGGAAGCGGACAAGCTGCTTCACGAAACCTACGATACGCGACGCCGCGTTCTGGGGCGCGAACACCTGGACACCGCCGAGACGGCCGAGAGCCTAGCGAAGCTTGATGCGCTTGAGGGTAGGCGCGACGAGGCCTTGGCCATGCTCAGCGAAGCCGTCGATCATGGGCTGGCGCCAGGTAAAAAACAGGCGTTGAGCACTGAACCAGAACTGAAATCGCTTCATGGGGATCCGCGGTTTGAGGCGCTGGTGGCGAGGGCGGGGGGAAGTGCCGAGGTTACGAAGACCCAGTAAGGCTGAATTCCTTGTTTCAAAACTTTTCAACAGACTGGAAGTGTTTTCAACATTGTGTTTCGGGGTGGGGATTGCTACTCTGAACAAGCCGTTAATCGGAGGGCAGTAATGAGTTTGGTTCCGGTGGTCGGTTGAAAGCCGTTGGGTTTGCAGGATGGGCTGAACGGTGGTAGTCTTGAAAAGTTGCGACGAGGTTGGTTGCGACTGAAGTTGAAAGCGTTCGCCGGTGAATTGCCAGGTTGAATGAGGCGGTTCGCAGTAAGAAGAAGTAAGGCGAAGCAGTGGTAGTTCGACGGACACTCGGTGTCCCAGAAGGCAAGACCTTCCAGAGCGAACAATCCATAAGGAAGTTGGAGCGGAGAGAATCCGCGAGAAGGGCCTTGGCCCGCAGCGAGTTTTGCTCGCTGAGTGATGTTTGAGATTTAGTGCTGTGCGTGCGAATTCCGGGGCTTAAGGCCTCGGGAGTTCTGAATCCCGGTTGCCGGCTGAAAGCCTCACGCGACTGCGAAGTAATCCACAAAGAAAACAATAATTTATGTTGACAGCGTGGTTAAACTTCGATACTCTCAGAAAGTTCGCCTAACGCGGCTCGAGCGATGCAGGTTGTACCAAGCACACTCGCCGCTAACACAGCGCAACACAGTTCGAGGACCCACGACTTCTAGTCGTGATAAGCCTTGATCCAAAGCGGCCCACCTTGGTGGTGTCCGGCGTGGATCTTTGACAATCAGGTTGAACATGCCAGTCGTGAGATGACCAAAGAAGTTTGGTTTGATCATTCTCACTAGTATTGAGCATCGCAGACTTTCGAGGTTGCGATGCGCTGTTCATCCCGGACCTCCGTCCTGGGGATGGCAGCAAAACAGTTTCAAACGAGAGTTTGATCCTGGCTCAGAATCAACGCTGGCGGCGTGCCTAACACATGCAAGTCGAACGAGAAAGTGGAGCAATCCATGAGTAAAGTGGCGCACGGGTGAGTAACACGTGACTAACCTACCCTGGAGTGGGGGATAACTGAGGGAAACCTTAGCTAATACCGCATAACACCTACGGGTCAAAGGAGCAATTCGCTTTGGGAGGGGGTCGCGGCAGATTAGCTAGTTGGCGGGGTAATGGCCCACCAAGGCAGTGATCTGTATCCGGCCTGAGAGGGCGCACGGACACACTGGAACTGAAACACGGTCCAGACTCCTACGGGAGGCAGCAGTGGGGAATTTTGCGCAATGGGGGAAACCCTGACGCAGCAACGCCGCGTGGAGGATGAAGTCTCTTGGGACGTAAACTCCTTTCGATTGGGAAGATTATGACGGTACCAATAGAAGAAGCCCCGGCTAACTTCGTGCCAGCAGCCGCGGTAATACGAGGGGGGCAAGCGTTGTTCGGAATTATTGGGCGTAAAGGGTGCGTAGGCGGTTTGGTAAGTCTTGTGTGAAATCTTCGGGCTCAACTCGAAGTCTGCACGAGAAACTGCCGGGCTTGAGTGTGGGAGAGGTGAGTGGAATTTCCGGTGTAGCGGTGAAATGCGTAGATATCGGAAGGAACACCTGTGGCGAAAGCGGCTCACTGGACCACAACTGACGCTGAGGCACGAAAGCTAGGGGAGCAAACAGGATTAGATACCCTGGTAGTCCTAGCCCTAAACGATGATCGCTTGGTGTGACGGGTACCCAATCCCGCCGTGCCGCAGCTAACGCGTTAAGCGATCCGCCTGGGGAGTACGGTCGCAAGGCTGAAACTCAAAGGAATTGACGGGGGCCCGCACAAGCGGTGGAGCATGTGGTTTAATTCGACGCAACGCGAAGAACCTTACCTGGGCTCGAAATGTACACGACCGGGGTAGAAATACCTCTTCCCAGCAATGGGCGTGTATATAGGTGCTGCATGGCTGTCGTCAGCTCGTGTCGTGAGATGTTGGGTTAAGTCCCGCAACGAGCGCAACCCTTGTTACCAGTTGCCATCATTTAGTTGGGCACTCTGGTGAGACCGCCTCGGATAACGGGGAGGAAGGCGGGGATGACGTCAAGTCCTCATGGCCTTTATGTCCAGGGCTACACACGTGCTACAATGGCCGGTACAAACCGTCGCAAGCCCGCGAGGGGGAGCCAATCGGAAAAAGCCGGCCTCAGTTCGGATTGAAGTCTGCAACTCGACTTCATGAAGCTGGAATCGCTAGTAATCGCGGATCAGAACGCCGCGGTGAATACGTTCCCGGGCCTTGTACACACCGCCCGTCACATCACGAAAGTGGGTTGCACTAGAAGCCGGTGAGCCAACCGCAAGGGGGCAGCCGTCCAAGGTGTGATTCATGATTGGGGTGAAGTCGTAACAAGGTAGCCGTAGGAGAACCTGCGGCTGGATCACCTCCTTTCTAAGAGAGAACATGTGGCGTTTGAATGTCTCCGCGATTGCGGACCGATCTTCGGGTCGGCGCATTCAAGGCGTCCACAACCTCTCGGGCAGGCCGCAAGGCTGAGCTCGAGAGAGCCTGAATCAAGCCATCTCTGCTTCTTTGAATTCTCTGCACGACGGTCAAGAGCGGCGTAGCTGCTCTGCATGTTCAACCTGGTCCTCGAAACTCTATCGGCCTAGGGTTCATTGATATCTGTTTAGTTTGATATTGGTGGATCCGGGGGCCGGAAGAAGCGGATTTTACGGACGCCAGGCGGTTGGATCGTTTCAGATATACTGAGATGATTCAGCAACGATGACGGGCCTGTAGCTCAGTTGGTTAGAGCGCACCCCTGATAAGGGTGAGGTCGGTAGTTCGAATCTACCCAGGCCCACCACTCCTAATTCATGGGGCTGTAGCTCAGCTGGGAGAGCACCTGCTTTGCAAGCAGGGGGTCAGGAGTTCGATCCTCCTCAGCTCCACCAAATCTTCTAAGTGATTTTGCTTAGTGCTTCTATAGAGTCTGCTTGAAGCTGGTTATCCTTTGTTAGTAGGAAGGATGACGATCTTTGAGCAGGTTGATGGTGATCGCGAGATTGCTGTTGACTGGTTCATCCACCTCAGGGTGGGCGCTGGTGAAAGCCGGCGACTTGGATGTTTGACAACGAAATCGATTGGGTAAATAAATTACAAGGCTGAGCAACACCTTGTACCTGGATTCGTATTCCGGAGTACATGAGGTTGTTTAGTTGAGTGTCTTTAGGATATGTGCGACATGGAAGCTGGGAGAGATCCTTCGGGAGCGATCCTGGTTGAACGTGGACGACACATGGCGGCGATTTAATGGCATAGAGCTCAAACGACAAGAACCGCATTCGATCCTCTTATTAAGGTTAGGGGGTGGAGTGAGTTCCTGCGCTGGAGTTAATTCTATGGTCAAGCTACTAAGGGCGCACGGTGGATGCCTTGGCAGAAACAGGCGAAGAAGGACGTGGCAAGCTGCGATAAGCTCCGGGGAGCCGCACACAGGCGTTATATCCGGAGATTTCCGAATGGGGAAACCCACGGCGGCAAAACCGCCGTACGGCCCGCTGAATACATAGGCGGGTACGAGCGAACTCAGGGAAGTGAACCATCTCAGTACCTGAAGGAAAAGAAAGAAACCTCGATTCCGATAGTAGTGGCGAGCGAACTCGGAATAGCCCAAACCAGTGACATTTCGGTGTCTCTGGGGTTGTAGGGTCCGCAACAGTAGAGTTACCAATCTGGTAGTTAGTCGAATCCTCTGGAAAGGGGATCCATAGAGCGTGACAGGCGCGTAGACGAAAACTATCCAGACTCGAAGCGGATACCTGAGTAAGGCGGGGCACGTGAAACCCTGCTTGAATCCACGGGGACCATCCCGTAAGGCTAAATACTCGTTTCTGACCGATAGTGAACCAGTACCGTGAGGGAAAGGTGAAAAGCACCCCTGTTAGGGGAGTACAAAGTACCTGAAACCGTGTGCCTACAAGCAGTGGGAGGACTATGCCCGCAAGGGAATGTCTGACCGCGTGCCTATTGCATAATGAGCCGGCTAGTTATTCTTGTCAGCAAGGTTAAGCGTAAGCGAGCCGAAGCGAAAGCGAGTCTTAATAGGGCGATGAGTTGGCAGGAATAGACGCGAAGCGGGATGATCTACCCTTGGCCAGGTTGAAGGTGGAGTAACATCCACTGGAGGACCGAACCGGTGTTTGTTGAAAAAAGCTCGGATGAGCTGAGGGTAGGGGTGAAAGGCTAATCAAATTCCGTGATAGCTCGTTCTCTCCGAAATAGCTTTAGGGCTAGCGTCGTATGATTTGCACTGGTGGTAGAGAAATGGATGGACTAGGGGGCTTTCCGGCTTACTGAATCCAACCAAACTGCGAATGCCAGTGACAACCAGTACGGCAGTCAGACTGTGGGGGCTAAGCTTCACAGTCGAGAGGGAAACAGCCCAGACCGCCTGCTAAGGTCCCGAAATTACAGTTAAGTGGGAAAGGAAGTCGGAACGCCCAGACAGCCAGGAGGTTGGCTTAGAAGCAGCCATCCTTTAAAGAAAGCGTAATAGCTCACTGGTCAAGCGGTCCGGTGCCGACAATATAACGGGGCTAAAACTGTATACCGAAGCAGCGGATGCACACCTTTTAGGTGTGCGTGGTAGGAGAGCATTCTCAACAGCGATGAAGCCAGACTGAGAAGACTGGTGGAGCGTTGAGAAGAGACCCTGCCGGCATAAGTAGCGATAATGAAGGTGAGAACCCTTCACGCCGAAAGTCTAAGGTTTCCTGAGGAAGGTTAATCCGCTCAGGGTTAGGCGGTCCCTAAGGTGAGGCCGAAAGGCGTAGCCGATGGACATCCGGTTAATATTCCGGACCTCCCATATTTTCGTTTGACGATGGGGTGACGCAGAAGGATAAGCAGGACCTCCTATGGCTATGGGGTTCGATGCGCGTAAGGTGGTGCTCGTAGGCAAATCCGCGGGTGCATAACACTGAGGTGCAAAGCAGTAAGCCGTATGGCTGAAAGCTGCTGATTCCACGCTGCCGAGAAAAACCTCTAAGGAGAAGAGATGGGAACCGTACCACAAACCGACACAGGTAGACGAGGAGAATATCCAAAGGCGCTCGAGTGAAAGCTTGTTAAGGAACTCGGCAAATTAGCTCCGTAACTTCGGGAGAAGGAGCGCCCACGCAAGTGGGCCGCAGTGAAACGCGTACGGCGACTGTTTAACAAAAACACAGGTCTCTGCTAAGTCGAAAACGACGTATAGGGGCTGACACCTGCCCGGTGCCGGAAGGTTAAAAGGAGAGGTTAGCCGCAAGGCGAAGCTTTGAATTGAAGCCCCGGTGAACGGCGGCCGTAACTATAACGGTCCTAAGGTAGCGAAATTCCTTGTCGGGTAAGTTCCGACCTGCACGAATGGTGTAACGATCGTACGACTGTCTTAACGAGTTGCTCGGCGAACTTGTAGTACCGGTGAAGATGCCGGTTACCCGCAGCTAGACGGAAAGACCCCGTGCACCTTTACTACACCTTTACTATGATTTATGACTCTTACTGCGCAGGATAGGTGGGAGGCTTTGAAACCAGGCTCTTGGGCTTGGTGGAGCCACCGGTGAGATACCACCCTGTGAGTGTTGTGAATCTAACCTCCTCCCGTGATCCGGGAGAGGGACATAGTAAGGCGGGTAGTTTGACTGGGGCGGTCGCCTCCTAAATTGTAACGGAGGCGCGCGAAGCTACACTCAGGCTGTTTGGAAATCAGCCGTCGAGTGCAAAGGCATAAGTGTGGTTAACTGTGAGACCTACAAGTCGAGCAGATGCGAAAGCAGGCCTTAGTGATCCGGTGGTTCTGTATGGAAGGGCCATCGCTCAACGGATAAAAGGTACGCCGGGGATAACAGGCTGATCATTGCCAAGAGTTCATATCGACGCAATGGTTTGGCACCTCGATGTCGGCTCATCGCATCCTGGAGCTGTAGAAGGTTCCAAGGGTTAGGCTGTTCGCCTATTAAAGCGGTACGTGAGCTGGGTTCAGAACGTCGCGAGACAGTTCGGTCCCTATCTGCTGTGGGCGTAGGAGATTTGAGGGGGGCTGTCCTTAGTACGAGAGGACCGGGATGGACGAACCTCTTGTGTTCCAGTTGTCTTGCCAAAGGCACGGCTGGGTAGCGAAGTTCGGTTGTGATAACCGCTGAATGCATATAAGCGGGAAGCACGCCCCAAGATGAGATCTCCCAACCCAAAAGGGTCAAGAAGGGTCCAGGAAGACCACCTGGTTGATAGGCTGGAGGTTGAAGCGTAGTAATACGTGTAGCTTACCAGTACTAATCGCCCGTTCGGCTTGTCCATAGAATTAACTCTGCGCAGCAAATCACCGCCGCCTAGAGAACATTCAACGGTCAGCCAAGTAATTGACTTTAGGATCGTGAGAGTAAGCGGTCACGATCCAGCCCAATCGGTTTCGTTGTGAAAAATCAGGTTGAATGGCGCCAGATTGCCACTTCACTGTTCGGTATTCGCCCGGGAGAAACCACCCGAAGAGCAGAAGCCAGAGTGGGAAGTCGGCTGCGGGGAACTTCCCGCCAAGCGCCGTCTCAAGTTTAAGGGCGGGTTGGGATCCTTCGGCGCTAGCGCCTCAAGATCTCGGCTCAAGGCTCCCGGTGCTTTGCACCTCACGCCTTGAAAACGCCTCGAGTTTCCGGTGACCATACTGCGAGGGTCCCACCCGTTCCCATCCCGAACACGGAAGTTAAGCCTCGCTGGGCCGATGGTACTGCACGCGCAGGTGTGTGGGAGATTAGGTGATCGCCGGAATAATATAGAAAAGCCCACTCTTCGGAGTGGGCTTTTTGTTTCGGGCGCAAATTAGAATTCGTGTATGTCGATCAAAATCCCAAATCCACAGGAGCGACACCCGCAGAACGCGGCAGGATCGTTCTATGTTCGGAAGGGAGACTGCATGGCCTGTGGCGCGCCCGAGTTGGAAGCGCCAATGTTGATGGCTCATGACGAGGGCGGACACTGCTTCTTCGCCCGGCAGCCGTCTACGATAAAGGAAACGAACGCCTCGATCAGAGCAATTTGGGCGTCATGTTGTGGAGCAATTCGTTACGGTGGTGAAGATCGGGCGACCCGGTTGCGGCTGGCCGAAATGGGCTTAGCTTTGCGATTCAGGTTCATGATGCCTTAGCGGGCAACAAAGCCCTCCAGCATCTTCAGTGGTCCACCGAGGAGGAGTGGGGCCGAGACAGTAATAACGGCCATTCACTTCCTTATTAGATGGCCAGGCATTGTCTGCCGATCAGCCGATCAAGTGATAAGCCGCCTTTCCTAAGGAGGGGCAAGCATGACTTCAAAGCGAATCCTAAGCGCCGCCTGGCTCTGCTCGAAGATAGAATCCTTGAAATTGAAAAGCGCCTCAATCTTCCGCCGGACACCCCCTAGGAAGAGATTTAAGGTGAAGGCTCGCAATATCGTGTTTCCTCCGGACATGAACACAGATAAAACCGAAGACATGCTGGAGTTCCTCGAAGGCCCGGAGCACAGGTGATCTCGGTCGTTAGCCCATAATTCAAATCGGGAATCTAGCCGGGATACCAGACTTTTCGCGCATCGGTCGCGCTGCGCTGGTAGGACCAGGATTCGTCAATGAGCCGCTGGAGATCATAGCGGGGTTTCCATCCCAGAAGAAACTTCGCTTTGCTGTTGTCGAGCCAGGTCGAGTGGTAGGGTGTCTTGATTTCGACTGCGGGCATGGCGCGGGTTTCTTGAAGATAGTTGGCGACTTGTTGGTAGTCGACGGGCTCGTCCATGGCGATGTTGAAGGTTTGCTGGTGGGCCTTCGGGTGGTCGAGGGCGAGGACGATGGCTTCGACGAGATCGCTAACGTGAACGAAGTTTCGTTTGATGGGATTGCCGTCGGGATCGAGCATCAGCGGGACGGCGTTGGCCTGAATGTATTGGTCGGCGCGCTCGGGGCCGACGAGGTCGCGCCAGCGTGGGCCTCCGAAGACGTCTTCGCCGAAGGAGAGGGTGTATTTGAAGTCGTCTTTTTCCATGATCCAGGGGGCGCGGAGACAGCAGCCTGAGAGGTCGTACTGGATGTAGTACTGCTCGAGCATGACCTCTTCGAGGACTTTTGAGAGGGCGTAGCAGCCGGGGTAGGCGCTGTGTTTCTGCTCCTCGGTGATGGGAGCGGTACGCGGGTAGAAGAAGTGGCCGAGGGCGGCATCGCCGCCGATCAAGATGAATTGCTGGAATGAGCTGCTGAGGCGGCACTCTTCGAGAAGCCAGAAGAGGCCTTTGACGGTGACGTCCATGACGTCGTCGGCGGTTTCTTTACAGGTAGCGCAGTGAACGACGTGGGTGACGCCGTTCATTGCGGCGCGAACGACGTCGCGATCGGCGATGGTGCCGCCGACGACTTCGACGCGTTCAGCGGGTTCGAGGCGGCGGTTATGGCAGAGGGCGCGAATGATGACGCCCTCGTGGTCGCTGGAGTCGAGGATGCGGCGAATGAAGTTGCTGCCCACCTTGCCGGTTGCGCCAGTGACGAGGATTCGCTTCATGTATGCGCAATTCTAGAGCACGCAGGGGTGCTCTTACCGTAGCGGAGATGCGCATCGCCTACAGCTGCGGCTTGGCGTCGATCGATGTCTTCAGGGCTTTGGTGACCGCGTTGGCGATGTTGTCCTGGACCATGATGATGTCATCGAAGGGGCGGTCGTAGGTTTCAGACCAAACGACGTAGCCGGTGTCGGCGCGGACGAGGCGGGTGGCGACGCGGACGCGGTCGCCGGATTTGCGAATGCTTCCGTCGAGGACATAGGAGACTCTGAGAGCTTTGGCGATTTCGGCGACGGTGACTGTCTTATCGCGGTAATAAAACGATGAGGTCGGGCTGGGGACGCGCAGCCCGGGTACTTTGCTGAGCTTGTCGATCAGCTCCTCGGTCATGCCGTCGGCGAACTCTCCATTTGTCATTCCTTCGGTGAGGTCGAGAAACGGAATTACGCCGACGGATTTTTCTGGTTGCGAGGCCGAGGCGGCTGCGGCGGAGGAGTTTGGGGGCGTTTCTTTTGCGAGTTTGCCGCGAAAGGCGAGAGCGGCGACGAGAGCGAGGGCGATCACGGCTCCGGCGAGCAGGAGTAGGCTGGCTCGGGTTCGCGGCCTGGGCGTTGGGCTGGCGGCTGTTGGTGGTGTAGTCGTCGTAGTTTCCGGAGCGACGACCGCTGAAGTGAGCTGGCCGTGATGCGGGGCCGGTTCTGGCGCGGTCGAGCGGTCGCCGATCGGTTGCATGAGGGAGTCTGCCGTCTGTGAGTCGACCAGCGGGGGGCTGACCTGGGCAACCATCCGATAACCGAGCCGGGGCACGGTGGCGATGTAGATCGGGTTCTTGGGGTCGTCGCCGAGCAGACGGCGGAGTGAGGTCACGGCCTGGTATACGGAGTCGGGTGTAACTGTGACGTCGGGCCAGACCTGATCGAGCAGTGAGTCGATGCTGACGACCTCGCCGGGGCGCTCTGCGAGGCAGAGCAGCAGGCGCATGGTTCGCACCTCGACGCGGACGGTCTCTGCATTTCGAGAGATCTGCCCGGAGAGGGGATTGACGCACCAGTCGCCGATGCGAAGCGTGGTCGTGGTTGGGCGTTCCATGAAAACTGTGATCGCCCTTTGTCTCTTACTGAAAAGGCGGTGCGTTCTTGATTATAGCGACCGGGAGCGGGTGTGAGCTTCCTCGGCAATTTCTGCGATTCAGGCTGATTTCAGAAGTATTCAGGGTGTTTCAGCGCGCGATCAGGACATCTGCAGCCTCGGGTGGTTAGTGTATGCGGTAGTTCGCCGGATCACTTTGAGGAGGCTGGATGATTGAGAAGTTTTTAGCTGGGCGTTCGGAGAAGGAGCGCGCCTTATTAGCAATCGTGGTGGGTGGGGTGGTTGCCGGGACGGTCGACATCTTTTATGCCGGTCTCTGCTATGGGTGGGACCTGATTCTCGCGATCAGCGCCGGATTGGTAGGGTTAAAGGCGCTGCGGGTGGGAGGCTTCGGCTACTATGCGTTGGGGCTCTTGCTGCATTTCTTCATTTCGTTGACGTTCGCTGCTTTCTACTATGTGTCGAGCCGCAATTGGACTTTCCTGCGGGATGCGTGGATCGTCTGCGGACTGGCTTATGGCGCCGCGGTGCAGATTGTGATGATGTATCTCGTGCTGCCTTTCTTGACGGTGACTCATCCGCATGGCCCCTACGAATTGAATGAAGTGCTTGTGGGCCTGGCGGCGCATATGGTCGTGATTGGGTTGCCGATCTCGTACAGCACGCGGCTGTTTACAAAGGCGGCGGACGACCGCAGGTGGACGGTAAACAAGTCCGGAGCTTTGAGAGAGGACACCGCATGAGTGAGTATTCGGGACGAGAGTATCAAGTGCAAGCGAAACGAAGTAACGCTTTGCTGGCGATCGGGGTCGGCGGCGTGATTGCCGGGAGCGTCGACCTGCTGCAGGCGTGCATCCTGTTTGGATGGAGCATTCCGCTGGCAATTGCGGGCGGACTGCGAGGGGCGGCGGCGTTCAAGGGAGGCGCCGGGAACTATATTCTCGGCGTGCTGCTGCAGCTTTTCATTACGCTCTCGTTCGCGGCCTTTTACTACGCGGCGAGCCGGAAACTGAGCTTTCTCAAGGAGCATCCGCTGGTTTGCGGCCTTGCTTACGGGGCTGCGGCCGATCTGGTGATGACGCTTGTCGTGTTGCCGCTTTCCGCGCTACACGCGCGAGGGCCTTACCGGCTTCAGGACCTGATCGTAGGGCTGGTAGTACATATGGTCGTGATTGGGCTGCCGATTTCGTATAGCGTTTGGAAGTTTGCGAGATAGTGCGAATCCCTATTAGTTCGACTTCCATCTAAGTGTTGGTAACGGGCTTGCGCCTGTAGCCACAGATCGATGCGAGGGTAAATTCATATGGGAAAGCTGGATGGGAAGGTTGCGGTCATTACGGCGGCGACGTCGGGGATGGCTCTGGCGACGGCGAAGTTGTTTGTGGAAGAGGGCGCGTACGTCTTCATCACCGGGCGGCGGCAGGACAAGCTGGATGAGGCGGTGAAGGCGATTGGTCGGAACGTCACTGGCGTGCAGGGCGATGCGGCGAACCTGGCCGACCTAGACCGGCTTTACGAGACAGTGAAGAAGGACAAGGGCAAGATCGATGTGCTCTTCGCGAGCGCTGGGCGGGGCGAGTTCGGAAAGATCGGCGAGATTACCGAGGAGCATTTCGACTCGACGTTCGATTTGAATGTGCGAGGTACGCTGTTTACGGTGCAGAAGGCGCTGCCGCTATTCAGCGATGGCGGCTCGATCATCCTGAACGGATCGATTGCCAGCATCAAGGGATTTCCGGCGTTCAGCGTTTACAGCGCCAGCAAGGCGGCGGTGCGGTCATTTGCGCGGACCTGGCTGATGGACCTGAAAGAGCGGAAGATTCGCGTGAACATTCTGAGTCCGGGAACGATCGATACGGCGATTCTCGATCCACTAGGACCAGAGATGAAGGAGTATTTCAAGACGCTGATTCCTCGCGGCGAGATTGGCCGTCCGGAGGAGATCGCGACGGTGGCGCTGTTCCTGGCGTCGAGCGACTCGAGCTTTGTGAACGGGGTCGAGTTGTATGTGGATGGCGGGACGTCGCAGATCTAGTCAGCAACGCGTAACGCAGACCGCTGCGGCGCCACAACCTAAGTTGACGTGTGGCCGCCGCAATCACGGTCGAGTGCTAATGCTTGACGAGTATCGCCTGGCCAGAGTGGAAGGCGACGTGGGTAGTTCGGCTGAGGAAGACGGAGAGGCGGTTGCGTGTGGGGTCTTTGGCGAAGTCTTCGTTGGAGACGGCGGTGTGTTTCTGCAACCACTCTTCCGGCGTGAGCTTTTCGAAAGCGGCAGTGAGTTTGTCGTTAACCTCGGTCCAGGCCTGCTTGAGGTCGGCGGCGGAGAGCGGGTCGGGATGGGCGCCGTCGGGATTGGTGATGTAGACGTCGTCGAGTTCGGGATGAAGGCGCTCGCCGAGGCCGAGCATAGAGAACATGCGATCGTGGACGGCGGTCAGGTGGCCGAGGAGATACATGAGGCGATTGCGGCCGGGGGCGACGCGCTGCTGAAGCTGTTCGTCGGTGAGCGGCGCGATGCCCTTGCTAAAGCGGCCGACGACGAGCTTCCAGGTGTTGACCGCGGTGGTGGACATCATTTCTTCGGTGGTCATGGACGTTCCTTCTTTTACTTAATTTAAAACCGAGGCTCTCAGTAGATGGTGGAGAAGGGAATTAAGTCGCTCTGTATTGAAGGCGCACGTTTCCAGACAATGTCAGAACGAAGGGGTTGATCCTCCCATCTTTTCGCAAAGAACGCGGAAAGATGGGGGACCCGATGTCGCTGGCGTGCCGTAGACTCGCGATTAACCGCGTTGTTGGCGGGAGAGTTTTCACTTATCATGAAGACAATCAGGGCGCTGAGCGCGGCAGGCCACGAGGGCCGGCAACCGCGGCGCATCGCCCCGGTTCGTCAAATATGATCGGGGCAGAAAGATGCCCTCATGAAAACGATCATCGAACCTTTCCGCATTAAATCCATTGAACCTATTCGCATGACCACGCGCGCCGAGCGGTGCGAGCTGCTGCTTGCGGCGCATTACAACCTGTTCGGATTGAAGTCAGAAGACGTGTTGATCGATCTGCTGACCGACTCCGGCACCTCGGCAATGAGTGCGCGGCAGTGGGCGGCGGTAATGCTTGGGGACGAGAGCTATGCCGGGTCGCCATCGTTTCTGCGCTTCGAGGCAGCGGTGCGGAACCTCATGCCGTTTCGGCATATTATTCCGACACACCAGGGGCGCGCGGCCGAGGCGATACTGTTTCATCTGCTGGGCGGCGTGGGGCGGAAGGTTCCTTCGAATACCCACTTCGATACGACGCGGGGCAATATCGAGGCGACCGGCGCGGAGGCCGTCGACCTAGTGATTCCCGAAGGGCGCGATCCGCAGGCGTTGCATCCGTTCAAAGGAAATATGGATGTGGCTCGGCTGGCGGAGTTTCTGGATGAGTATGCGGACGATGTTCCGTGTGTAATGCTCACGGTTACAAATAATGCGGGCGGCGGCCAGCCAGTGAGTTTAGAAAATATTCACCATGTCGCGGAGCTGGCGCATAAATATGGCAAGCCGTTCATTATCGATGGCTGCAGGTTCGCGGAGAATGCGTGGTTCATCAAGACGCGGGAACCTGGGCAGGCGGCGCGTAGCGTGACTGAGATTGTGCGCGAGATGTTTGCGGATGCCGACGGCATGACGATGAGCGCGAAGAAGGACGCCTTCGCGAACATCGGTGGCTGGCTGGCGCTGAATGATGACGCGCTGGCGGAGCGGGCGCGAACACGGCTGATTCAGACGGAGGGGTTCCCGACTTATGGTGGATTGGCAGGGCGCGATCTCGACGCAATCGCGCAAGGTCTGACGGAGATTGTGGATGAAGCTTACCTGGCTTACCGAATTCGGACGAATGAATATATCGGCGAGCGGCTGATGGCGATGGGAATACCGGTGGTGCGGCCAGTCGGAGGCCACGCAGTTTTCGTCGATGCACGGGCGTGGCTGGACCACATTCCGCCGCTTGAATACCCGGGGCAGACGCTGGCTTGCGCGCTGTATGAGTTTGGCGGGGTGAGAGCGTGCGAGATCGGCACGGTGATGTTTGGGCGCTCGCCGGATGGGACTGAGAATCCCGCGACGATGGACCTGGTTCGGCTGGCGATGCCGCGCCGAGTGTATACGCAGTCACACGCGGATTACATCGTGGAGACTTTTGCCGAAGTTGCCGAGGTGAAGAACAAGCTGCCGGGATACAGAATTGCGTGGGAACCGGCGGCGATGCGGCACTTCACGGCGCGGTTTGCGCCGCTCCAGGAAAACTAATGCCACAGGTGCGGCGCCAGAAGAAAAACCTCGTCTATTGGATTAGTAGGGGAGATTGCGGCACGGCCGGCCGCAGCTCTTGAAATCTGGAGGAACACACGGTATGCGGAAACTTGTTTGCGGTATATTTCTGGGCGCTGTATTGGCGGCGACAGTCAATCTGGCGTTGGCACAGACGGCTGATTCGGCACCACCTCCGCCACGGGGCGAATGGGGCCATGGACCGCATGGCCCGATGGATCCCGCGGCGATGGCTGCGCATATGGCGAAGCGCCTCAGCCTGACCGCTGAGCAGCAGACGCAGGTGCAGAGCATTCTGACCAATGAGCAGGCGCAGATGAAAGCGCTCAACGAGAACACGACCATCACGCACCAGCAATGGCTGGCGCAGACCAAGACGCTGCACCAGCAGACGCGGACGCAGATCAATGGACTTTTGACCGATGCACAGAAGGCTCAAATGGCGGAACACCGCGGCCCGGAAGCGATGGGCGATCACGAAGGGCCCCCTCCGCCGCCGGAGCAGTAAGAACTGTCGCCAATTGATGGTGATTGGGCCGCTCCTCTTGGGGCGGCCTTGTTCTTTGTGGCAGGGGCTCGTTAGAGGTAGTTCGATATCTCGACGAGGTTGTGGTCGGGGTCGCGGATGTAGACGGAACGGAGCTTTCCGACGGCACCAGTTCGTTCGACAGGGCCTTCTTCGATGTGAATGCGCAGGGCCGTGAGGTATTCGATTACCTCGTCGAGCGGATCGAGGGTGATAAAGCAGAGGTCGGCGGAGCCGGGTGTGGGGTGGGCGGCTTTGGGGCTGAATTCGTGGCCGCGCTGGTGGAGGTTGATCTGCTGGTCGCCAAACTTGAGTGCTTTGCGACCGTCGAATTTGATTGCGTCCATGCTGAGGACTTCGGTGTAGAAGTCGATGGTGGCGTCGATGCTGGCCACAGTGAGGACGACGTGGTCGATTTGTTCGATGGTGAATGCCATGAGGTGGAATGATAGTCCTTTGGGGAGTGGTCGGTCTTTAGCCCTGAGTCTCAGTTGTCAGTCTTCAGTGGTCAGGGCCTGGATTCGTAAGGAGGAGAGGTGCGATGCAGCTTCGTTGGTTAGCGGGGTGTTCAGCCATTTGCGTTTGTTCGTTGGCGGCATGGGCACAGGAGAAACCGGCGGCCCGGGCTACCGGATTGGCCAGCGCATCAAGTGTGAGTTCGGGGATAAGTCCCGCGACTGTCACGCAACCCCGCGCCCGGGATCTGGGCGTACCGTTCGACGGCACTCCCGGCCCGCTCAACGCTATCACTGACGTGGCAGGAGTGGAGGTAGGCTACAAGACGCTGATCGCCGGTGAAGGGCGACTGGTGGTTGGCAAGGGGCCGGTCCGCACCGGAGTCACCGCCATCTTGCCGCGGGGAAGGAAAGGCACGCAGAGTGTCTTTGCGGGTTTCTTTGCAGGAAACGGAAATGGCGATATGACCGGCACTCATTGGGTTGAAGAGAGCGGCCTGCTGGAGACACCGATCCTGATTACGAATACGGGGAGCGTGGGGGTGGTGCGCGATGCCGGGGTCGCATGGATGGTGCAACAGAAACGGCCCGGCGACTTCTGGTATCCGGTCACTGCAGAGACCGCCGATGTGCCACTCAATGACATCAAGGGGCAACACGTCACGGCACAGGATGCAATGGACGCGCTGAACTCCGCAACCGGCGGCAGCCTTCTTGAAGGAAATGTGGGCGGCGGTACAGGAATGATCTGCAACGGCTTCAAAGGAGGGACGGGGACGTCATCGCGACGCCTCAGCACTGACGACGGTGGATACACGGTCGGGGTGCTGGTGCAATGCAACTACGGCGGCGCCCGGCAGTTGCGAGTTGCCGGCATTCCGGTGGCACGGGAGATGCAGTTGCAGAGGCCATGCGTGGCGAAGCTGCTCGATCCCGCAGTATTGGATTATTTCGGAAAGCCAGTGCAGGTTTGCGACCCGAGCGTAGCTACTACTGCGGATGGTGTCCGTACTCCCGAAGAGGGATCGATCATTGTGGTCGTTGCGACCGACGCTCCACTTACGCCGGACCAGTTGAAGCGGCTCGCCCGCCGCGTGTCCGTCGGTCTGGGGAGGGTCGGGGCCATCGAGGGCGACGAATCGGGCGACATCTTCATCGCGTTCTCAACCGCGAACGCGGGAGCCGACGAGGGGAACAGCAATGTCTCTTTTACGCAGCAGAACGCCACAATTCAGCGTATGCAAAGCTGGAAGATGGACGCGATGTTCACAGCGGTGGTGCAGGCGACAGAAGAGTCGGTGATCAACACGCTGATCGCCGCGAAGACGATGGTGGGCGCGGATTACTGGACGATTCCGGCCTTGCCGCAGGATCAGTTGCAAGAGATATTACGCAAACACGGGCTATTGCAAACGCCGTCAGGGTCGGCGGCGAACTCTGCACAACACTGAGGAAGCCGGCGGGGCTGCGTTTCACTTGCTGACGCTACCGAAGGGTGTCGATCCATTTTAGGTGGCCGATTGACTCTGACACATCCTCTGGGGCGGTTGCGCCGTCCTAAGGGCAGAGATCGTAGCCCATGATTCCCATCTTCAGATGTTGCTATTGGTGCGTAGCTCTGCTGGCTGTTATGCCGAGTGTATTTGCGCCGAAGCCGCTTGCCGCAGATTCTGTTCCCGTGCGCCGGACGCAGGGGACTTTTCATGGCTTCCTGGTATTGAAGACAACCGACGACAAGACGATCGCCAGCGGCGACCTGATCCAGGTCGCCCACGGGGCCCGGGTGACGTCGCGGCTCACCTTTCACTTTCATGACGGCTCGCTCGATGAGGAGACTACGGTCTACTCGCAGCACAAGGTGTTTCGGCTGATCAGCGACCATCATGTTCAGCGCGGGCCGTCGTTTCCCGAGGCACTGAACATGTCGATCAACGCCGCAACGGGGAAGGTCACCTATCGCGATAAGGACGGACGGAGCGAAGACGAGCAGCTTAACCCCGGGCCTGAAGCCTGTAACGGACTCTTCATTCCTCTGCTGATGAATATCGATCCGGCGGCTGCGCCGATCCGCCTGCCGCTGGTCGTGCCTACACCCCGGCCCCGGCTGGTGCACCTATTGATTTCCGCGGAGGGAGAAGACTCGTTGTCGATTGGGGGCGTTCGCCAGAAGGCGACGAACTATCGCCTCAAGATCGAGCTAGGCGGCATCGCAGGGGTCGTCGCTCCGATCATCGGCAGACAGCCCTCCGATATCCATGCGTGGATACTGGGCGGCGAGGCCCCGGCCTTTGTCAAAGGCGAGGGCCAGCTTTACGAGGGCGGTCCGATCTGGCGGATCGAACTGGTCGCGCCAGTGTTTCCGCCAACTCTGTAGCCATACAAACCCTTGCTCGCCCGTGGGTGTCTGCAGATACTCTGGTAACTTGAGGGCGTCGGGATGAGCGCAGGAGGGTGCGAGGATGAGGCCGAAACGGCGCTTGCTGCTCAGCGGCGCGATGCTAGCCGGGTTGTGTTGCGCGGGCTGCCGAACAAGATGGACGGCGTCTTCAGAGGGACAAGGCATGCCTTCAGAGACTGCCCAGTTTCAGGGCTTCAACGTAACTGTGGGGCTGTCGGAGAAGGCGAAGAAGAGACTCGCCGAGGGTAGTGAGACGGTCATTGTGGCGGCTTACTTCAGCGGAAATCCGAAGCCGAGCGCTCCGAAACAGTATGTCTCAGAGACGGGCGAGATCGATCTGGGCCACGAAGAGGTCGAGGCTGCTCCCGGCGCGGCGGCTTCGTTTGGCGAGATCAAGCTCAAGAAAGACGCGCTCGACCAGGTAGACAATCAGGGCGTTCAGCTACTGGTGAATGTCTATTCGGGAAGAAAGTCGTCGGCAGACAACCTGCTCGAGTGCGGGATCTATCAGGGGCCGCTGAGGGCGGCGCAGAGTAAGAGTCTGCCGATAAGTTGCAAGCTAATTTGGGAGTAGGCAGTCCGGCTGGGCAGCGATCGGAGCCTCGCCGAAGGCCTCTTTCACATCTGTCGATGGTTTCTCCAAACAAGCCGCCACCGAAGGGTAGCCGCGTCGATGTCGAGGAACCAGGGACGCGTCCACCGGCGAATTGGGCGAACAAGTGACGAAGGTCGCGCTAGAATGTCCTATGCCAACTGTTGTCGTACCGCCCGAAGCCCTGTTTACGCCGCCTTTCGCGCCCCATGGTCTCGAATGGGCGCATCCGGTGGTGCAGGAGTGGTTTGTGCGGCGCTTTGGCACGCCGACGGAGCCGCAACAGCAGGGCTGGCCGAGTATTTTGGCCGGGCGGCCGACGTTGATCTCCGCGCCAACGGGCTCAGGCAAGACGCTGGCGGCTTTTCTGATCTGCATCGACCGGCTGCTGAGGAAGGCGATCGCGGGCACGCTTGATGCGCAGACCGAGGTGGTCTACGTTTCGCCGTTGAAGGCGCTATCGAACGACATTCAGAAAAATCTTGATGGGCCACTGCGGGAGATTCAGAGTCTCGCGCTGGAGCGCGGCTATCTGTGTCCTCAGATTCGGACTGGGGTTCGAACCGGCGATACGCTGCAGGCTGAGCGGCGCAAGATGCTCAAACAGCCTCCGCATATTCTGGTGACGACTCCGGAATCGCTTTACATTTTGATGACGGCGGAGAAGAGCCGGGAGAATCTGCGGCGGGTCGAGACGGTGATTGTGGATGAGATCCATGCGGTCGCCGATGACAAGCGCGGGTCGCACCTGGCGCTGACGCTGGAGCGGCTGGATGCACTGGTGCGTGGTGAGAACCAGCTTACGCCGGGGGCGTGGATTACTGGGCGTAGCGAGGCGCCGCTGCGGATTGGGCTCTCGGCGACGCAGAACCCGATTGAACTGGTTGCGGAATTCCTGGGCGGTGAACGCGCGCGCGAGGTGGCGATCGTCCAGGTGGGACAGCAGCGGCGGATGGACCTGGCGGTCGAGGTTCCGGATGACGAGCTGAGTTCGGTTGCGACGAACGCGATCTGGGATTCGATCTTCGATCGGCTGGCTGAGCTGGCGATGGAGCATCGCTCGACGCTGGTGTTTGTGAACACGCGGAAGATGGCGGAGCGGCTGGCCTTTGCGGTGAGCGCGAGGATCGGCGAGGAGAATGTTGCGGCGCATCACGGCAGTCTCTCGCGGAAGATTCGACACGAGGCGGAACGCAAGCTGAAGGCGGGCGAGATTCGGCTGCTGGTGGCGACGGCTTCGCTGGAGCTGGGCATCGATATCGGGAGCATCGATCTGGTGTGCCAGGTGAATTCGCCACGGGCGATTGCGGCAGCGATGCAGCGCGTGGGGCGCGCGGGGCATTGGCGCGGCGCCATTCCGAAGGGACGGATTTTCGTCACCACTCGTGACGACCTGATGGAGTCTGCGGCGCTGGTACGGGCGATGCGGAGCGGCGAGCTGGATAGGCTGGAGCTTCCGGATAAGCCGCTGGATGTGCTGATGCAGCAGATCGTCGCGGCGTGCGCGGCCGAGCCGTGGGAAGAAGATGCGCTGTTCGAGATGGTGCGGCGGGCGCATCCTTATCGTGGTTTGATGCGGGATGAGTTCGAGGAATTGCTCTGCCTGTTGAGCGAAGGCATTGAATCGAGCCGTGGGCGCTACGGTGCGTATCTGTTGCGAGATCGCGTGCAGGGACGGCTGCAGGCGCGGCGTGGGGCGCGGACGGTTTCGATTTCGAATGGCGGGACGATTCCGGATACGGGTTTGTTTGCAGTGATCGTGCAGCCGGAAGGCGTGCAGATCGCCACGCTCGATGAGGATTTCGCGGTCGAGTCGTCGGCGGGGGACATCATCTTGCTGGGCAATACGAGCTGGCGGATCCAGCGTGTCGAGAGCGCGGGACGGGTGTTGGTGGAGGATGCGCATGGACAGCCTCCGACGGTGCCGTTCTGGCGGGGCGAGGCTCCGCAGCGGACGATGGAGCTTTCGGGCTTCGTTTCGAATTTGAGGAGCGAGATCGATGAGAGGACGAGGGATTTGCTTCCCGGGTATGTGAGCCAGACGAACCCGGCGGTCGCGGAGACTGTCGCGTGGCTAAAGGAGACTTGCGGCGTTGACGACGCGGGTGCGGAGCAGATGATCGGCTACATTGTCGCGGGCCGTGCGGTACTGGGCGCGGTGCCGACGCTAACGACGATTATTGCAGAGCGGTTTTTCGATGAGGGCGGCGGGATGCAGCTGGTCCTTCATGCGCCGTTTGGCGGACGGATCAACAAGGCGTGGGGACTGGCGCTGCGCAAGCGATTCTGCCGGGGATTCAATTTTGAGCTGCAGGCGGCGGCGACCGACAACGGGCTGAATATTTCACTTGCCGAGCAGCATAGTTTTCCGCTGAGCGACGTCTTTCACTTCATCAATGACCAGACAGTGACCGAACTGCTTGAGCAGGCTTCCCTGGACTCGCCGATCTTCAAGGCGCGCTGGCGGTGGGACGCGGGGCGCAGTCTGCAGCTGCTGCGTTTTCAAAAGGGAAAGAAGATTCCGCCGCAGGTGCAGCGCACGCGCTCGGACGATCTGCTTGCGAGCGTTTTTCCGCAGGTTGCAGCCTGCCAGGAGAACATCGAGGGCGATCGAGAGATTCCGAATCATCCGCTAATCCGCGAGGTGATGAAGGACGTGCTTAGCGAGGCGATGGACCTTAAGGGGCTCAAGGAATTGCTGGTGAAAATGCAGAGCGGCGAGGTGCTTTGCCTGGCGGTCGACACGACGGCGCCGTCGCAGTTTGCGCACGAATTGTTGAATGCGAGTCCGTATGCATTTCTCGATGATGCGCCGCTTGAGGAGCGCCGGGCGCGGGCGGTTGCCATGCGCGGGACGGTGCCGGATTCGGTGCTGGGCGAGGCGGGCAGGCTCGATCCGGCGGCTATCGCGGCGGTGCGTGACGAGATATGGCCCGATCTTCGCGATGAGCATGAGTTTCACGATTTGCTTTGCGCGCTAGGGGTGGTTCCGGCGGCGATGCTTGCCGATCCGCGAACGAGGGACTGGGGATTGTTCTTTGAGCGGCTGGTGCAGCACGGTCGCGTGACGGTGGGCGACTGCGATGGGGTTGAATACGCGATAGCAGCGGAGCGTGTGGAGCAAGTGCGGCTGCTGTGGCCGGGGATGAAGTTCGCTCGCGAACTGGCCGTGCCGGTCGAGAAGAAAGAGCTAGTTCGCGAAGAGGTTGCGCGCAAGATTGCGCTGGGCTGGCTAGGGATTCTGGGGCCGCTGACGGCTCATTCGCTGGAAGATCGAATTGGCTTGCCAGCCAATGAGATCTGGAAGGCGCTGGTGCTGCTGGAGTCGAGCGGAACGATTCTGCGAGGCGTGTTTGAGGGGCGGTCGACGACCGCGGTTACGGATGAGGATGTGGAGTGGTGTGAGCGGCGGCTGCTGCAGCGGATTCATAAGCGGACGCTGGGCGCGCTGCGCAAGCAGATTGAGCAGGTGACTCCGGCGGTTTATATGGAGTGGCTGTTGGAGTGGCAGCATGTCGCGCCGCAGGCGCAGCTGGCGGGCGAGCAAGGGTTGCTGGAGGCGGTGCGCGGGCTGGAAGGCTTTGAGGCGCCGGCAATCGAGTGGGAGCGGTCGCTGCTGCCGCAGCGGGTAGCTGGCTACGATCCGCGCTGGCTCGATTCGCTATGCATGACGGGGATGGTGGGGTGGGGGCGGGTTTCACCACATCCGGCCTTTGACAGCGCAGAGACGGGTGGAAGCAAGTCGGCAGCGCGGCGCATTGTGCCGACGAGTATGGCTCCGATTACGTTCTTTATCCGTGAGGAGGCGTTGTGGATGGATTTGTGCCTTGCGCAGCGACAGATTCCGGAAGGTACGCTTGGCGCATGCCTGAGCGAGCTGGCAGGCAGGGTTCGGAGTTGTCTTCGGGAGCGAGGGGCGATGTTTTCGGGTGACCTGGCGCGGAGCTTCAGTGTTCCAGCCGCTGATCTGCAACGTGCCCTGTGGGAGCTGGTGGCGGCGGGGCTGGTCACGGCCGACGGCTTTGACAGTTTGCGAATCCTGATTGACCCAAGAAGGCACGGGGGACGGAACGTGGATGGGCCCGGCGAATCCAAGAAGCGCGGCAATGGGCGCAACGGCGGGCACAATGTTGCGGGGCGGTGGAGCCTATTGTGCGGGGAGACGATTGCCTCGACTCCGGCGTTGCGTGAGGCGCAGCTGGAGTCTGCATGCACGGTGATGCTGCGACGCTATGGAGTGGTCTTCCGCGACTTGCTGACACGTGAAGGGACGATGCCGCGATGGCGTGATCTGCTGGGAATCTTTCGCCGCATGGAAGCCCGCGGCGAGGTACGGGGCGGGCGTTTTCTCTCTGGCTTTGGTGGAGAGCAATTTGCGCTGCCAGAGGCAGTCGAGTCGCTGCGTGAGATGCGGCGGCGGCAGGTTTCGGGAAGGGAAGTGTCGGTCGCAGCAGCTGATCCTTTGAATCTGGCGGGAATTGTCGTTCCTGGAGAACGGGTCGCTGCGGTGCCGGGAAAGACGGTCGCATTCCTGAATGGATCCGTGGCCGGGCAGCCGGCCGCGGAGATTACGCCGCAGCAGGGACTGAAGACTGAAGATGAAAGCATCCCTGCGGGACTTTTCGGCGCGCCGTTGACACTGCTGAGAGAATCGGGACTATCGAGTCTGGAGGGCGCGGGTGTCTGATCTTCCCGAATGGGCGTTGACCGGAGAGCCCACAGTCGAAGGCGAAGACTACTACTTCGACGGGCCGTATATGGTCTTCACGGAGAAATATCACCTGAAGCGGGGGTATTGCTGCGGATCGGGATGCAGGCATTGTCCGTGGAAGGTCGTGCCGCAGGAGTAGTAAGAGGCCTTTGAGCCAGAAATGCAGATCCTACGACTCCGTTTGGCGTGAGAACGCGCCCAACTCTGCTCAGGATGACATCCTTTTGTCTTAGGAGTGGGGGCGCGGCCAGCGGGCTTCGATGGTCGTGGTAATTCCACCGCGTGGGCGAAAGTCGCCTTTGACGACGGCCCATACCGGATCGCAGGCTTTCACGATATCTTCGAGGACCTGGTTGACTACGTTTTCTTGAAAGATACCCAGGTTGCGATAGGTGAAGAGATATTCCTTGTAGGATTTGAGCTCAAGGCAGCGGTCGCGCGGAGAGTAGCGCAGAGTAATGACTCCAAAATCGGGAAGGCCGGTCTTGGGGCATACGGAGGTGAATTCGGGATCGTCGATCTCGATTTCATAACCGGGAAATTGATTGGGCCAGGTCTCGATGGCCGGGAAGTTGAAGTCCAAACCGGACTTGGCGTGGTCGTCGGTGTAGCGTGTTGCCATAAGTAGATTGTAAGCGAGGCGTCCGGTCAGATTTGGCGACGCCGTCAGGCGATGCAACATGTCCAGTGCATTTCTGACTCCATACAGGCGCAGGGGCGTCTTATATACTGACCCTTCGCCTAACCAGCGCACGAGGATTGACTATCGCCGCATCGAACAATAACCGCTGGCTCTGGATACTGATCGCGATTCTGGCGGCAGGCATCTTTTATTCCGTCCGCATGGTGACTCGCACCCGGCTGCCGATTCGCGTTGCGGAGGCGCAGCGGGGGGAGATTGTGCGCACGAGTTCGACTAATGGAATCGTCGAGCCACAGGTGAATTTTGAGGCGCCCGCGCCTTATGCCGGGCGGGTGAAGGCAGTGTACGTGCATGAGGGCGACCGGGTCGAAAAGGGGAAGCTGCTGGTTGCGATGGACGACACCGAGGCACAGTCGCGGCTGGCGGCGGCGCTTACCGGTTTGAGTTCCGCACAGGCCAGCTATGACGCGCTGGTCAAGGGGGGCACACAACAGGAGCGGTACACTCTGGCGGGCGATGTCGCGCGTACCCAATCTGACCGGGACCAGGCGGAGGCGCAGCTTGCCACGCTCAAGAAGCTTGCCGGGCAAGGAGCGGCGTCGGCGAGCGAGGTTGCAGCGGCGCAGCAACGGCTTGACCAGGACAACGCTTCGCTTGCCTTGCTGGGTCAGCGCAAGCAAGCGCCTTATGCCGCACCCGATCTGGCGCACGCGAAGGCGGCCGTGGCCGATGCGCAGGCAGCGCTGGCGGCCGCGCAGCAGACGCTTGCGCAAGCGAATGTTCGGGCCCCATTTGATGGGACGGTGTATTCGCTGCCGGTCAGCGCCACCGAATATGTCCAACTGGGAGACCACCTGCTAGAGATGGCCGACCTGACGAAGGTGCAGGTGCGGGCCTATTTCGATGAGCCGGAGATTGGACAGCTGGCGATCGGGCTACCGGTCAAGATCGTTTGGGATGCGATGCCGGGGCGCTCCTGGCAGGGCCACATTCTGCGACTGCCCTCGACGGTGATTACTTATACGACGCGACATGTAGGAGCGGCAATCGTAAATGTCGACAATGCCGACGGCAAGCTGCTGCCGAATACCAATGTGACGGTCACAGTGACGACGAGCAGTACGCCCAATATTCTCAATATTCCCCGAGAAGCATTGCACTCGAACGATGGCCAGGACTTTGTCTACCTGCTGGATGGGGAGAAATTGCGCCGTGTGCCGGTGAAAGTGGGTGTGAATAACCTCACCTCAATCCAGATTACCGCTGGACTTCAGGATGGCCAGACGGTAGCCGTCGGCACCACCAACGGCCTGCCGATTGTCGATGGAGTTCCGGTGA
The DNA here is from genome assembly GCA_963790505.1 of uncultured Acidobacteriaceae bacterium. GTDB lineage: Bacteria > Acidobacteriota > Terriglobia > Terriglobales > Acidobacteriaceae > Acidisarcina. Next base: position 269,447 of record CAWBOT010000002.1, read on the forward strand.
GAATTGTCCGCTGAGTACAGGCGCGCAAATGGGGGCGAGAGCATTTTTCGCGCATAGGAATGCCTAAAAAGAATTTGTATGAGGTGAGAGGTTCGTGACGTGGAGGTCTTTCAGGCGGGCGATTAGAACCTGCGCGTTGCTGGTGGCGCCAGTCGCCGCTTCGGCGCAGGTTTCGCTCTATACGACCGTGGATCAGGCGCTGCGGAACAGCACGGCGGTGCGAATGGCGGCCGCCGATGTGCAGCGCGCTGCCGCCGGAGTATCTGAGACCAGAGACGTCTACATTCCCAGCTTTGTACTCGGTTCGAGTGTCGGTTATTCTTACGGATTCCCCATCGGGCAGCCATCGATCGTCAACGTCACGTCGCAGTCGCTGATTTTTACCTTCTCGCAACGGGACTACACGCGAGCTGCGCGCGCGGCCCTCGCTGCCGCTCAACTGGCGCTGGCAGACGCGCGACAGCAGGTGATCCTCGACGCTTCGCTCGACTACGTTCAACTGGATACGGACCGGCGCAGGATCGAAGTGCTCGACGATCAGAACGGCTTTGCCACGAGATTAGGCATCATTGAGCAGCAACGGCTCGATGCGGGCCTCGGCACGCGCGAAGACCTGCTCCGCGCGCGCCTCGTGTCGGCGCAACTGCGCCTGAAGCGGCTTCATATTCAGGACGAAATCGATGTGGTCCGGCAGCGACTTGCGCACCTGACCGGATTGCCGGCCGACAGCCTGGTGACCGAGACCAAAAGCATTCCGGCTTCGCCCGAACTGGAACACGAGAACTCATCGAGCCTGACCGCGACGATGACCGCGATGAACACCGAAGGCGTGCGCGCCGCCTACGCCAACGCCCAGTCCCATCAATACCAGGCTTTTGGCGACGCGCGCCAGAACTACCGGCCGCAGTTCGGTTTTGGCGGACAATACCAGCGGTTCGCACAATTCAACAATTATCAGGACTATTACAAGAACTTCCAGAGCAATAACTTTGAGGCCGGTCTACAGATCACCATCCCGCTCTACGACGCCAACCGCCGCGCCAAAGAAAGACAGTCGCGCGCGGAGGCCGCTCACGCCATTGCACAAGCCGACCAGGTCCGCGACGCAAGCGGCGAAAACATTGTCCTGCTGCAAAAGAGCCTGATGGAGCTGGCTGCGCAAAAGGAGGTGGCCCAGTTGCAAACCGAGCTTGCAAAGAGCCAGCTGGACGCAATCGTCACGCAGCTCAATTCGCCCAGCTCGACGCCCGGTGCTACCCCACTGACTCCGCGCGAAGAACAACAAGCGCGCATCGAAGAGCGGCGGCGGTACGAAGAGGTCCTCGACGCAGATTTTGAAATGACGAAGGCGGAGCTTGGCCTGCTGCGGGCGGCCGGCGGCATTGAGGAGTGGTATAAGCGGTGAGCTGGCGATTGGGGCAGCTATGCTAGGTTTAAGAGGGTGGATTCGGCTTTGCTAGTTTGGTTTCAAGAGGAGTACCGGGCGCTGCGCCCGCGGGCTCCAATGCCGTCGATGGAAGTTCGTTTCCGGCGGTTCACCAGCCTCAATACAACCATCCGACTGCGCGAGGGCGCACTCAAAGTGAACCTCTCCGACCTGCTTGAGGGAGCGCCGGAGCCTGTGCTGCGGGCGATCGCGCATATTCTGCTGGCGAAGCTTTATCGCAAGCCGATCGAGGACGTCCATGCGCGGCGCTACAAGCGATTTGTGTCGAGCGATGCGATGGTGCGGCAGACGGAGCGCATCCGGCAGTCGCGAGGGCGCAAGAAGATCTCTACTCCCAAGGGCGAGACCTACGATCTCGACGAGGTCTTCGAGAGCGTGAATACCCGTTTCTTTCATGGCTTGCTGGGGCGGCCGCTGCTGACCTGGAGCGAGCATAGTGCGAAACGCTGTCTCGGCCACTACGACGCCGCTCATAATACGATCATGGTGAGCAGGGTCTTCGACCGCAAGACGACGCCACGTTACGCGGTGGAATACCTGATGTACCACGAGATGCTGCACCTGAAGCATCCAGTCAAGGTGAAGGCGGGGCGGCGTTGTGTGCATTCGCGAGATTTCAAGCTGGAAGAGAAGCTGTTTCCGGAGCTGGCGCAGGCCAAGGAATATTTGAAGCGGCTGTAGGGTGGTATGCCAGAAGCTTACAGCGCTCTTTTAAGGCGAAGAAACCCAGGTTAGCTTCGCGAACCTGGGGCAAGCGCGTTGCTGAGTTTGACAACTAGGTTTTTGTATATCCGAGAGGCAATCATGTCGCTTTCCCGCAGAGAGTTTAACCGGCTGGCTGTAGCCGGACTTGCGTCGCAAACCTTGGGCAGAATGTATGGGCAGTCCACCGCCGCACAACCGCGCACGATCGGATATGCGATGGTCGGGCTGGGGCGCATCTCCATGGGCCACTTCATGCCTGGGCTGAAGGACGCGAAACAGTCGAAACTCACCGGCCTGGTGAGCGGGCATCGCGACAAGGCGGAGAAGAACGCGGCCGAGTATGGCGTGCCGACGAGCGCGATCTACAACTACGAAAACTTTGACAGCATCCGCGACAACAAGGCGATCGACGCTGTGTACATCGCGCTTCCTAACAGCATGCACGCCGAGTACACGATCCGCGCGGCGAAGGCGGGCAAGCATGTGCTCTGCGAGAAGCCCATGGCGACCTCCGTAGCGGATTGCAAGGCGATGATCGCCGCGTGCCAGGAAGCAAACGTCAAACTGATGATTGCCTACCGCTGCCAGCTGGAGCCGACCAACCTGCGCGCGATTCAGCTGATTCGCGACGGCAAGCTGGGAACGGTGCAGGCGATCGAAAGCGCGAACGGCTTCAACATCTCGGCGGGGGAGTGGCGGTTGAACAAGAAGGTCGCGGGCGGCGGGCCGTTGATGGATGTCGGCGTCTATTCGCTGAACGCCTGCCGCTATCTGACGGGCGAAGAGCCGCAGGCGATCTCGGCGTACTCGTCGGTCATCGACAAGGATGGGCGTTTCAACGAAGTGGAAGAGAACGTGAGCTGGACGATGAAGTTTCCCTCCGGCATCGTGGCCGCTTGCAACACCACTTACGGCGGAAGCATGGACGGCTACTACCGTGTTCACGGATCGAAGGGCTGGTTGAATGTCGAGAATGCTTTCCCTTACCAGGGGCAGCATCTTACCGCGGCGTTTCATGGTGGAGAGAAGCTGGATGAGTTGAATCCGGCGAAGGACCCGAGCCACTTTGTGAGCGAGGCGGATTACTTCTCAGGCTGCATTGTCAATGACACAGAGCCGAAGATGGATGGGCAAGAGGGGCTGCGGGACATCACCTACTGCGCGGAGATTTATAAGGAGTGCGGGATTGCGTTCGGGTGACGTTCAGTAGTTCCGGCGGGTAAAGTTCACTCAGCGGCTGAAGCCGTCATCAAGCGGGGACTTATGACATGGCCCAAGCCCCGGCCCTTCCAAGAGCAGCCAATTGTTCCGCGGAGTCTGAAGGCTGCGCTCTTTTGACTGCGAGAAAGTGCGCTGCTTTATTCGCTTTTGTGGCCCAAAGCAATATCAATCAGCGTCTTCTGCTCCAGTTCGTGGGCTTTGGCTGAGCCGGTTGCCGGGCTGGCGGCAGCCGAGCGTTTCACGCTCAGCACGTGCCGCGATCCTGCGATCAGCTTGCAGCCGAGGCATGACGAAGGAGAGCGCGCCCATGTTGGCCGGCTCTTCCTGCACCCAGACGATTTCATTCGCTTCGGGATGGCGCTCGATCTCGGCTTCCAGATCCGCTTCGGGCCAGGGATAGAGCTGGTCGACGAAGATAATCGCGGTGCCCTCGATCGCCGCGCTTCTGGCGCTCGACGCGCAGTTCGTGGCCGATCTTGCCGGTGCAAACAAGAGCCGCTTGGCGTTTGTCACCTCGGTGTCGGGGAGCACGTTGAGGAAGTGCGGCGCGAGAGAGATCGGCAATCGGTCGAAGACCGCGTCCGGGTGGCGCAGCATGCTCTTCGGCGTGAAGACGACCAGCGGCTTGCGCCACGAGCGCATCACCTGGCGCCGCAGCAGATGGAAGTACTGCGCAGCGTTCGACGGCTGGCAGATCTGCATATTGTCATGCGCGGCCAGCTGCAGGTAGCGCTCGACGCGCGCGCTGGAGTGTTCCGGCCCCTGGCCTTCGTAGCCGTGCGGCAGCAGCAGGACGACGCCGCTGAGCAGTCCCCACTTGTCTTCGCCGGAGGAGATGAACTGGTCGATGATGATCTGCGCGCCGTTGGCGAAGTCGCCGAACTGCGCCTCCCACATGACCAGCGCCTCGGGATAGTCGCGGCTGAAGCCGTATTCGAAGCCGAGCACGCCCGCCTCGGAGAGGATCGAGTTGTAGACCTCGAAACCGTGCCTGTGCGTCGTCGAGATGATTCGAGCGGAGAGAATCGCTGCTCGTTCTCAATATCGACCAGCACGCTGTGGCGCTGGTTGAAGGTGCCGCGCTGGCTGTCCTGGCCGCTGAGGCGCACCGGAGTGCCCTGCGTCAGCAGCGAACCGATCGCCACCGCCTCGGCCATGCCATAGTCGAAGGGGCGTTGGCCGCGGCCCATCTCGAGCCGCTGTTCGAGCAGCTTCTTGATCTTGGCGTGGATATGAAAATCCGCCGGGTAGGAGCGTCAGGCCTTCGCTGATCTGCGCGATCTCTTCCACGGAGAGGCCGGTTTCGACGTCGTACTCGGGCTTGTAAATGCCGCCCTTGTAGGGCGACCAGTATTCGGGCAGATGCGCGAGATGGGCATCTTCTTGCGGACCGTCGCTTCTTTTTGCGCCTCGACCAGCTCAGCCTGCAACTCTTTGGTGCGCGCCGAGATGTCGGCGCCGATCTGCTTAGCGTAGATCTGGTAGAGCACGGGGTGCTCTTTGATCTTCGCGTAGCGGAGCGGCTGGGTGATGGTGGGGTCGTCGACCTCGCTGTGCCCGTGGCGGCGATAGCCGACGAGGTCGATGACAACGTCGGAATGGAAGGTGAAGCGATACTCCGCTGCCAGAGCGGCGATGCGCAACACGGCGTCGGGATCTTCGCCGTTGACGTGGAAGATGGGAATCGGCAGACGCTTGGCAATATCGGTGGCAAAGCGGGAAGAGTTGACTTCGTGCTGGGTCGGCGGTGAAGCCGATCAGGTTGTTCACGACAACGTGAATCGTGCCGCCAACCGCGTAGCCCTCAACATCCGCCGAGGTTCAGGGTTTCTGCCGAGCACGCCCTGCCCGGCAAAGGCGGCGTCGCCGTGAATCACGATAGGGATGAGCTTGTCTTCGCCTCCCTCGCCGAAGCGAACCTGCTTGGCGCGGGCGCGGCCTGCGGCCACTGGATCGACGGCCTCCAGATGGCTAGGGTTCGAAACCAGATGCAGGTCGATAATCTTGCCACCGCGGGTTTCGTAGTCTCCGGTCGCGCCGACGTGGTATTTCACATCGCCGCCGCCGAGGATGCTACGGGGATCGACATCTTCAAACTTGGAGAAGATATCGGCGGCATCGCAACCGATGATGTTCACCATGAGGTTGAGGCGGCCGCGATGGCTCATGCCGACGATGGCGCTGACGGTGCCGTGTTCGGCGGCGTGATGCAGGAGTTCGTCGATGAAGGGCACGAGCACGGTCACGCCCTCGAGCGAAAAGCGCTTGGTGCCGAGGTAGCGCGACTGGATGACCTGCTCGAAGAGTTCGGCACGCAGCAGAAGCTCGAGGGTCCGTTTCGGGTCGGGTGGCTGACCGAGTTCAGCGCGCCCCTCGATGCGGTCCTGGATCCATTCGCGACGGGTGGCGTCGGGAATATGGCTGAATTCGGCCGCGACGGTGCCGCAATAATAGCGGCGGGCCTCTTCAGCATCGGGGCCATCGATGTCGAGTTCGGGGACGCCCTTGGGAGGCAGATGCTGGCCCAATGGGTCGAGCGTCGCCTGGAGATAGCCCCAGCGGCGAAAGGCGTCAAAGACCTGTGCGCGGGTCGGAGCATGGGAAAAATTGCTGGTCGAGGAGGCGATTTCTAAGGTTTCAGGGGTGCTCAAGGTAGCCATAAGGTCTTTTGGTTGAGTCAGCGGTTTCGATCAGGCACGCGGAAAGTCGTTCAATGCTCCTGAGCACCCGACCTTTTTATTCTAAACCTGATGGGCGAGCCCGGCGCCGACGGATACGACTGGTAAACCCGTTGTCCGTTTCGGACGGTCGTTCAGCCTTCATTAGGCTGGTTCGGAGGGTGGTGTGGGGGATATGTCTCGTTGCCTTGCGTGGCTAGCGCGCTGGACTTAGACTGCCAAGTGCGGCGACTTCCTACAGCGGCGACTTCCTAGTTAGACGAGGAAGAGCCTGCGCCTGTCGTCCGAGTAAGAGGAGAAAAGAACGTGTCATTACGGATCAACGATATTGCGCCGGACTTTACCGCAGAGACTACCCAAGGAACCATCCACTTTCATGAGTGGATTGGCGATGGCTGGGCGGTCCTGTTTTCACATCCGAAGGACTTTACGCCGGTGTGCACGACTGAACTGGGCAGCGGTCGCCGGGCTCTATCCTGAGTTCCAGAAGCGCAACTGCAAGGTGATTGGCTTGAGCGTCGATCCGGTCTCCAGCCACGGTAAGTGGGCGCTTGACATCGAGGAGACGCAGGGCCATCGTGTCGATTACCCGATGATTGGCGACACCGAGCTCAAGGTGGCGAAACTCTACGACATGCTGCCCGCCGATGCAGGCGAAACCTCAGAGGGGCGTACCGCGGCGACGAATGCAACGGTTCGGACCGTATTTGTCATTGGCCCGGACAAGCGGGTCAAGCTTCAGCTGAGCTACCCCATGTCCACGGGCCGCAACTTCCCGGAGATTCTCCGGGTGCTCGACTCGATGCAGTTGACGGCGAAGCATAAGGTTGCTACTCCGGCGAACTGGCAGATGGGCGAGGATGTGATCATCTTGCCGTCGGTTTCTGACGAAGAAGCGAAAGAGAAGTACGTAGATGGCTGGAAAGACGGTCAAGCCGTATCTGAGGGTTATTCCGCAGCCAAAGTAGACCCACTAGAATGTGGTGATGGAAATTAAACGTATCGGTTCGCAGCCCTCAGGCAAAGGGACATCAGACTGGTTTACCGGGACTGTTCGGATTGACCCACTTTTTCAGGCACCCGATCCGGCGCTGGTTGCCGGCGCGAGCGTGAGCTTTGAGCCAGGGGCGCGTACTGCCTGGCACACGCATCCCCTTGGGCAGACGCTGATTGTCACCGCTGGTTGTGGATGGGCGCAGCGGGAGGGCGGCGCTGTCGAGGAGATTCATCCGGGAGATGTGGTCTGGTTTGCGCCGGGAGAGAAGCATTGGCATGGCGCAGCTCCGACGACGGCGATGACGCACATCGCGATCCAGGAACGATTGAATGGCAAGGTCGTGGAGTGGATGGAGCACGTCAGCGACGAGCAATATCGGCGTTGATTTCCTAATGCCCCCGCCGCTTGCCTTTGGTGCGTTCCCGCTCCGCGGTCCGGCGCTCTACCTGCTCAAACATGTGAGTCATCACCCCGGCGAAGACGGAGAGCAGGGAGGCGAGCAGGAGAAACGATGCCACGGTCTTCCACAGTGAGCCGTTCGCCGGCAGGCCAACCTGGTAAGCGCCGGTAGTGAAGGTCATACCAAAGGAAATCGCTGCAAAGATGAAGAGCGTCGTACCCAGGACGTAGAGGTTGCGCGACATAGTCTCGCTTCGATGCTATCAGCGTCTCATGGCGAGCTGACTAGCGAAGGCCGACGAGGCCCTGTACCGATTGGGTGAGTTTCACCGGGTCGTAACCCAGACCGTCTTTGAAGACCGTCTCCACGTTCTCGACGTCGTCGATTTTTTCGGCGGGGTTTCCGGCGATCACTACCAAGTCAGCGGCTTTGCCGGTCGCAATCGTTCCAATCGTGGAGTCTTTGCCGAGGTAGACGGCCCCATTCTGGGTTGCGATGTGGATCGCCTCAAGCGGGGTAAAACCGGCCTCGACGAGGAGTTCGAGATCGCGCTGATCTGCATAGCCGGGCACGACGCCGCCGTATGAAGTTGGGTCTGCGCCCTGCAAGAGAAGTCCGCCGGCTTTTACAAAGTCGTGCTCGAATTGCATCTCTTTCTTAAGCAGCGTGGCGTCGTCGGGGCTGTTTTGCTCGGCGATAATGCTGCGGACTCTGAGATACGTGGACCAGGCTTGCGGAGACAGGGCCTTCATGGTTCGCATTTGCTTCTGCATGGGAGGGCGGTTCGCCACTCCCACTTCAAAGACTGCCAGCGTCGAGGTGACTGCTACATGATGGGCGACCAGATCGTGAATCATCTTTTGTACCGGGGCGCTCTCGATGTCGAGGTTGCGGGCCATGTCTTTCTCGGAGGCGGAAGCATCTGGGCAGATGCCAGGCTTCTTGCCGGGAAAGAACTCTGTATCGACCATGATTCCGTGCTCGAGATCGTCGATGCCCAGGTCGGCTGCTTCCGTGAAGCCAACGGCACATAGATGCCCAGTGATCTTGAGTCCTTTGGCGTGGGCGTGGTCGATGGCGGTCTTCAACTCGTCCGGCGTAATGCTCATGTAAGCCTTGAAGGAGGTGACGCCAACAGAGGCCCAGTAATCCACCATTTGGCCGGCATCTTCCGGGCCGGTCAACTGATGCATTTGCGGTGCGATGCCTTCGTAGTCGCCGATGTAAGGGCCGGTGACATCCAGCTTCGGGCCCGGCCTTTGCCCAGCGTCGATCATCTTTTTCAAAGAAAGATCGGTGTAAGGCTCCATGCTTCCAGCGGTTCGGGCAGTGGTGACTCCGGCAGCGAGGTAGAGCCGTGGCGCGCTGTCGGCCATCTCGCCCCACATCGGCACCATGTCTCGTGCGCGCTCTGGAGTGGGATAGAAAAGGTGCTCGTGCATTCCGACGAGACCGGGAATCACAGTCTTGCCGGTGAGGTCGAGGACCTTCGCGTTAGGCGGATAGGCGTTGCGCAACTTCGCGCTCTGGACAGCGGTGATGTTACCGTTCTCGATGTCGATGCGCTGATCTTCGAGCGGGGCGGCTCCGGTGCCGTCGATTACGCGCACATGGTTCAATACGAGGACGGGGGAGTCTTCTTTGAGGTAAGGCTTGAGACCAGCGGGCGTTTGGGCAGGTAAGATGCCTGCAAGAAGAAAAACCGCAGCAAGAGCAGGAAAGCGAGACAGTCGCATCTTCAGGATTTCCTCCAACTACTCTCGTTGAATCGGAAACAAACGGCGCGGCGGTGTTTGTGCCAAGATTAGCCGTTGAAGAACTGTTCGACCAAAGCTATATCATTGGTCACTTGATAGGGCGGCAGGCTTTCGAGGAAGACTTTGCCATAGCGCTGGCGCTGAATGCGTGGATCGAGCAACATGAGCACGCCGCGATCTTCGAGCGACCGGATGAGTCGTCCAAAGCCTTGCTTGAGTGTGATGACCGCCGAGGGCACCTGATATTCGAAGAACGGAGCGCCTCCAGAGGCTTCGATTGCTCGCATTCGCGCCGCGACGACGGGGTCGTTGGGTACGGCGAAGGGAAGCCGATCGACGATCACGCAACTAAGCGCTTCACCCTGGACATCTACCCCTTGCCAGAAGCTTGAAGTGCCAAAGAGGACGGCGTTCGGAGTGAGGCGAAATTCCTCGAGCAATGCCTTGCGGGGAGCAGTGCCCTGGAGGAGCAGTGGATAGCTGAGCTCGGCCAGAAGGCGCTCGTAGAGCTCGCGCATCTGCTGGTAGCTGGTGAAGAGGCAAAAGGCGCGGCCTTTGGTGATTTCGAGGACCTGGCGAATGCGCTTTGCGGCGGCATCCTGAAAGCCGGCTTCGCGGGGATCGGGCATCTCGGTGGGGAGATAGAGGATCGCCTGGCGGTCGTATTGGAAGTGTGATGGCACGACGAGTTCTTTGGCCTCGCGCATGCCTAGCCGCTTGCGCAGGTGATCGAATCCGTTCTGCACCGTCAGGGTCGCGGAGGTGAGGACCACGGTGGGGAAGCTCTCGAAGAGCACCTCGGTCAGCAGCTCGGAGATATCGATTGGCGTCGCCTGCAGGAAGGTGTTGCGGCCGCCTTCGCGTCCGCGGCCGGCGCGGCGCTCGATCCAGAAGACGGTGTTGCGACTGTCAGCTTCGAGAAGGAACTTCAACTGCTCGCGAAGGCCGGCGGTGCGCTTGCGAAGGGCGGCTGCTTCGTCGACGCCGCGAAGACGCTCGAGTTCGCCTTCCAAGCGGTGCAGGGCATTCGTCACGCCGAGATAGATATCACCCTGTGCTTCGAGGAACTCTTCGCGGCCTTCGAAGGCGATGCGGCCATCGCCAGAATTGCCGTAGCCGCCGCCCAAGGGAAGCACGGCGAAGAACATCCGTGCGCGCTCGCGTAGCAACTGCCCGGCGGATTGCACGGAGCCGCCAAGGGATTGCTTGGCGCGCAGGGTCATCTCGAGGTCGCGAACTAACTCTTCGAATTTCACGTTGCTTACGCTGATGCCGAAATAGCTCGATGCGACATCTTCGAGCTCATGCGCCTCGTCGAAGATCACGGCGCTTGCTTCGGGGAGGACTCCGGCGTCGGGCGCATTCTGTGCCTGCTGCTTAACGGCCAGGTCGGCGAAGAAGAGGTGATGATTCACGATGATGACGTCGCTCTCCTGGGCCTTGCGACGCATCTCGGTGATGAAGCAGCGCTCGTAATCGGGGCACGAAGAGCCGAGGCAGGCCTCGCTGCGGGCATCGAGTTTCGCCCACAGCGGACTCAACTCGGGCAGCTCATCGATCTCAGCGCGATCGCCGGTCTCGGTGGTCTTCTCCCACTCGGCGATGGCGTGTATATTGGCTGATCTCTTCGAGGCCGTTGAGGATGGGCTGCCTGGTGAGCGAATAGAGCTTGTGGCGGCAGAGGTAGTTCGCGCGGCCTTTCATGTAGCAGACGCTGAGCGGGCCGAGAAGCGATTCGAGGAAGGGAACATCTTTGAAGAAGAGCTGCTCCTGAAGGTTCTTCGTGCCGGTGGAGATGATGACCCGCTTTCCGGAGCGCAGGGCGGGCAGCAGGTAGGCGAGCGTCTTTCCGGTGCCGGTTCCCGCCTCGACGATGAGGTGGCGCTTCTCGTCGAGAGCGTGCTCGACGGCCTGCGCCATCTCTAACTGTCCTTTGCGAAACTCATAGGGCAAGGTCGAACGCGACAAAAGGCCCCCGGGCGCGAAGAAGTCGTAGAGCGAGGGCAGGGCGGTCGTGGTGGCGGAGTCGGTCGGCAAGGGAAAGTGTCCGGGGCGCTTCGGTTATGGAGGAAGACGTGTCCCTATAATAGTGAAGTATCGCTCAGTCAAGTGAGGCAAGAAGATGGCAACTCTCGATTGGTCCCAATGCCCAGCCGTCGAAAGCATTCCCGGCAAGGTCAGCGGTGCATGGGTCTTCCGCGACACGCGCATGCCGGTTTCCATCGTCTTCGAAAACCTCGAGTCTGGCGCCACCATCGAGGAAATCATGGAATGGTTTCATGTGACGCGTGAGCAGATCGTGGCCGTGCTTGAGTTCGCTGCCCGCAGCCTCGATCCGCCCGCGGCTTCTCCTCAGGAAACACGACAGTTAGCCGATGCGCGTTCTGTTTGACCACAGCGCGCCCGCGCCGCTGCGGTTTCGCCTTAAATCACATGTGGTCACCGAGGCCAAGGATTTGGGATGGGAGCGGCTGTCAAACGGCGATCTGCTAAATGTGGCGGAGTCAGAGGGATTTGAAGTCTTTGTCACTGCCGACAAGAACCTGCGCTACCAACAGAATCTGACCGGGCGAAAGATCGCTATCGTCGTTATTGGTAACGCCCAATGGAAAGTCTTGAGGCAATATGCGGCTCGAGTTGTCTCGGCGGTAGATCAGGCCGCTCCCGGCAGTTTCGTTGAAGTATCTGTACCATTTAGCTAGGTAGAACACATTGAAAGCAGTCAAGAGAAACCGCGATGGCGCGAAGAAGACCGCCCGCAAAGTAGCCGCGAAAGACAAGGCCGTTCGGCGAGGGCATGCTGCCCCGCGCCCGAAGAAGGCGGCGCCCGTTGATGCTGAAGCCAAACCAGTTAGATTTCTGACGAAGTCGGCGAGGCGGAAGCGTCCGGATTCGGCCAGGCCCGAGCCCGAACTCATTGGCGAAGCCGATTTGGCGTTTCGCACTCCGGCAGAAGAGATTGCCAAGCCGCGCAGGGAGCGCGAAAGCCGGCGCGGGGATGTGACCAAGGCTGGCGCTGCCGATCATGAGCCCCTCTTTGCGATCTGCGGACGGCCGAATGTTGGGAAGTCCACACTGTTCAACAAGCTCACGGAGACCCGCCGGTCGATTGTTGGTGATGAGCCCGGCATTACCCGCGACCGCATTTATGGCGAGGTCCGCTGGATGGGCCGAGTCGCGCGCATCGTGGACACCGGCGGCATCGTGCCCGACGACGAGGCGTTGATTCCTTCGGAGATCTATCGCCAGGCGCGGGTTGCGCTGGACGAGGCTGAGGTCATCGTCATGGTCGTCGATGGCCGTTCGGAGCTGACTGCGCCGGACTACGACCTCGCGAAACATCTGCTGCGCGGTGGCAAAACGATCATGCTGGCGGTCAACAAGATCGACACGGAACAGCTGAATGCACAGGCGGAGAATTACCGACGTCTGGGCTTCAAGACGATCTTCCCGATCTCGGCTGAACACTCTTTAGGTATTGGCGATCTGCTCGACGCGGTCTTTGAAGCGCTGCCGGTGGTCGAGCTTCCGGCGGAGCTGCCTGCGACGGAAGTTAGCGATGAGACGGAAGAAGATCGTAACCTTCATCGCACTCACGGTGAGTTCGAGCAGTTTGAGACGAAGGTTGCCATTATCGGGCGGCCGAATGTGGGGAAGTCGACGCTGTTGAATGCCCTCACGGGAACTTCGCGCGCGATCGTCTCGCCCATCGCCGGTACCACGCGCGATGCTGTCGACGAAGTCATCGATTACCAAGGCGACCGCTTCCGCATCGTCGATACGGCTGGGATTCGTCGTAAGGGAAAGACACACGAGATGGCTGAGAAGCTGTCTGTTGTGATGGCGCGGCGGCATCTCGAAGCCGCTGATGTCGCGCTGTTGGTCATCGATGCGCAAGAAGGGGTGACCGCGGCTGACGCCACGATTGGCGGATACGCACACGAGAGCGGGCGCTCCATCGTGATCGTGATCAACAAGTGGGACCTCGTGACGACTGCGCGGACCGACGGAAAACCGCCCGCCGATAAAGAGGTTTTCGAGGAGCAGGTGCGGCACGCGCTGAAGTATCTTCACTACGCGCCGCTGATCTTCATCTCAGCCTCGCGCGGGAACAATCTGAAGAAGGTGCTCGAGGTCACGCACCATGTTGCCCAGGAGCGCCGCAAGCGGGTGACGACCGGCCAGATGAACCGCTTCCTGGAGAAAGTCGACTTCCAGCGCGCCGGCGTTCCGATGGCGCAGAAGATCCGGATTTATTACATGACGCAGGCTGCGGTCGCGCCGCCGACGTTTATTCTTTTCGCGAACCGGCTGGTGAAGCTGCATTTTTCTTTCGAGCGCTTCCTCGAAAACCAGGTGCGCGCCGCGTTTGGGTTTGAGGGCTCACCGATCTGGTTCAAGGTGAGAGCGAGGAATCAGAAGAGACCAGCTTAGGCCGCTCTACCAGACCGGAGGAGCTTCCTCCAAGGGTGGAAACGATAGTGGGGGAGACGTGGCTGGCGGCTCGGGAACTCCCGACTCTTCAGCCGCGGCCTGAGGATCGAGTCTGTCGCCGAGTGCGGGGTAGCGTCCGCCGAAGAAATATGCAGCATAGGACTGTTTGAAGACTGCCGAGATTCCATAGATTGCAATGATCGCCATCAGGTAAACGGCAATCACTACTAAGCCAACGATGATGGCCAGGGCGATGCAGATGACCTGCCCCACCATGCTCGCCCAGAGTGCGTGGTAGAGCAGCGTTCCCAGGCCGAAGATCGTGAAGCCGACGACGATGAGGGCAGCCAGGAGCACCAACATGAGAATCCAGCTCAAGCCAATGCCGACGGCAAAACGCAAGAGGACGTAAATGATGACGGCGCCAAAGCTCTGCTTGAGCAGGGAGAAGAAGCGAGCGAAGGCGGATTCGAGCGGGGCATCTTCGATAGCCATTGGGGGCAGGAGAAAGTCCTGCATCAGAGAATCAACGACTGCCCAGAGCGCGGCCACGAAGATAACTGCGAGCAGGAAGGGCAGCATGGCTCCGAGCATCGCGAACGGGTTCGGGTTGCCACCAGACGTCGCCAGCGGACGAACCGCACGGATAAAGTTCAATAGCGTAGGCCCGACGATGATGGCCGCTATTACGAGAAATCCGAGGGAGACAAGGATGACCATCCCGAAGTAACGCCAGCTCTGACGGCCATAAGCGGACCAGGCTTTGCCGACGAGTCCGCGCTTGTAGACGACGAGGTCGAAGAGGGTGAAGCGGAGCCGGCAATAGAGATAGGCAAAGAAAATCCAGAGCGCGACGAGGATAACTCCTGCGACTACCAATGCGATCAGGCCGAAGGCCGCAAGTCCTGGCGCGGCGACGAAGTGGCCGACGGAATGATGTCCGCCATGTGGAAGAAAGGCGAACTGAGCGCCATCGATCGGGTAGGAGATCATCGCGGAGTAGAAGCTGGGCTGAGTGAGCGCGGCGATCAGCGCAATCTTGAGAAAGAAGCCGAGGCGGAACGGGGTTGCGAGGACCTCGCGCGTTCGCCGAAAGGCCGGTCCCAGCGCGTCCAGCGGGGAGAGTGGCGTCATGCGAACAAGATACACCGTGGCGGACGATACGTCGGGGCTGAGTTTCAGTCAGGCGAGCGGAGCTAGGGATTCTCGTCCGAAAGATGTTCCTTGAGGGTTTCAGCCATCTCGTCGATGGAGGTGGGTTGGCTGAGCTGTTCGATGGAGGCGTCTTTTGCAACGTCCTTCAAACCTAGCCTGGCTGCGAGTTCGCGTTCGATGGAGAGCGAGGCGGTGATCTCCTTCTCGGTGAGCATGAGGATTTGAAGGATGAGGTGGTCGCGCTCGTCGGAGCGGCGGCTTATGCGGCTTTGGCGCATCACGATGAAGCTCGCGAGGAAGATCGCTTCGAGCGCCACTAGTGTATCGAGAAGGGAAAAAGGGTAAGGGTCAAAGTGAGACAAGCCCAACAGGAGGGTGTTGATCGACAGCCACGCGGCGAACCAGACGATGTGGATCGAGACGAAGGTCAGGCTGCCGATGAAGGAGCCGAGGGAGTCGCCGAGCTTCTCGGATTGAGTGCGGCGGGAGAGAAACTCCTGTTCGTGCTTGGCAATGATCTGGATGTGGTCGCGAAGATGAGAGAGCGGCTCGGGCATTGTTTCTTAGGATGCTCATTTGCCGACCGCTGCTGGGCTTGACGTTCTACTGGCTGCGATCCATTCATCGAAGGCCCGCAGTGCACCTTCGCACTGCAGCTTATGGCGTTCGCGCTTGTCGCGAATCTTCTTTCGCGTCTCCTCATCGAGTGGTGGCAGCAGGTCGAAGGTGATGTTTGCGGGCTGGAAGCGTTTGGCGTCGGCGTGGGTGATGTAGTTCACCAGCGAGCCGAGTGCGGTCTCTCGGGGAATTAGCTTCGGATCGACCCCGTCGGCCATGGTGGCGGCGTAGATGCCGGTGAGCATTCCGGTGGCAATGGACTCGGTATAGCCTTCGACTCCGGAGAGCTGTCCGGCGACGAGGATGTTTGGCCAATCGCGTAGAGTCAGGCCCTCGGTCAGGACGGTCGGCGCGTGGATGTAGGTGTTGCGATGGATCTGACCGTAGCGCAGGAATTTGGCGTGCTCGAGGCCGGGAATCATGCGGAGGATGCGCGCCTGTTCGCCGTATTTGAGGTGGTTCTGGAAGCCGACGAGGTTGTAGGAGTCGGCGCGCAGGTTTTCGCAGCGTAGCTGCACGACGGCGTGGGGAGTTTTCCCAGTGCGCGGATCGCGGAGCCCGACCGGCTTCATCGGTCCGAAACGAAGCGTGTCGCGACCGCTACGCGCGAGCTCTTCGATCGGCATGCAGGCCTGAAAGTAGGCGAGTTTCTCCCATTCTTTTTCCTGGACGGCCTCGGCGGCCATCAGCGCGTCGTAGAAGGCGTCGTATTCTTCGCGGGTCATCGGGCAGTTGATGTAGTCGGCTGTCCCTTTGTCCCAGCGAGCGGCGAAGTAGACGCGCTCCATATCGATCGAGTCGGCTTCGACGATGGGGCTAATGGAGTCGTAGAAGGCAAGGTGTTCCTTGCCGGTGAGCCTGGCGATCTCGACCGAAAGAGCGGAGGAGGTAAGGGGGCCGCTGGCGAGGATGGTGATTCCGTCCTCAGGATCGAGGGAGGTGACCTCTTCGCGGTGAACGGTGATGCGTGGTTCGGCTGCGATGGCTTCGGCGATGCGGCGGGAAAACTCGACGCGGTCGACGGCGAGGGCGTGGCCAGCGGGGACGGCACTGAGATCAGCGTGTTTGAGGAGTTCGCAGCCGGCGCGGCGCATTTCCTGCTTGAGGAGCCACGGAGCGGTATTTTCGCTCTCTGATTTGAGGGAGTTGGAACAGACGAGCTCGCCGAATTCGGCGGTCTCATGCGCGGGGGTCATTTTGACGGGGCGCATCTCGTAGAGGTCGACTTGGGTGCCGAGCCGTGCAGCGGTGAGGGCGGCTTCGGGGCCGGCGAGACCTCCGCCGATGACTTTAATTCTGGGCATCTCTCTATAGCTTATCGTTTAGGACACGGGGCCGGCGTCGCTGAGGCCGGCTGGCTTGGAATTGGCTGGCCTGCGGCCAGAGCACTCAGCGACTCGCCGCTTAAGCGCATGATGCGCCATTCGCTCATGAAGTTTGCTCCGAGGGAGTGGTAAAAGTCGATTGCCGTCTGGTTCCAGTCGAGGACATCCCACTGGAAGCGCGCGCAATGGTTTGCGACGGCGACTTCAGCGACCTTGATGAGCAATGCCTTGCCGATACCTTTGCCACGAAATGACGGGCGAACGAAGAGATCTTCCAGGTGAATTCCTGGACGGCCCCGCCAGGTCGAGTAATTGAAGAAGTAGAAGGCAAATCCAGCCGGCTGGCCGTCGACTTCGGCGATGAGGCAGTGGAAGAATGGGCGCTCGCCAAAGCCGTCGCGGAGCAGGTCGGCTTGGTTTGCGACGACGGCGTTCGGCTCGCGCTCGAAGGTGGCGAGCTCGTGGATGAGTTCGAGAATCAGGGGAATATCGGCAGGTTCTGCGGGTCGAATCGAGTGCATATTCTTAAGTTACACAGCGTCGCCCGGCGAAGCATTGTTACCGCCGTATAGTGCTCTTAGAGCGGAGCTGAGCTAGTGAATGTCTCCAAAATGCACGTTCTCTGGAGCGGAAGGCTGATCGAGGAACTGGATTGTCGTAGCCGGGCCTAAATCGTTCGGCGGAGTCCACTCCCGAAGCGCCCAGACCACTTCTTTGGCAGGTGTTACCTCGATAGCTTGCACTGTGGCCGCGAAGGTGTCCGGCTTCTGGCTCCATTCGTTGACCCAATTGTTGACGACGGTATTGCCGTTGGGCAGGCGCCATGCCTGCTGGAGGCTCGCAAAGTGATAAGCGGGCGTGTCGGCGGGCATCCAGCTCCAGGCTACGTCACCCCGCCGCGTCACTTCGCGCACGCCTAGCCGATCGGTGATCAGTACATTTCCATTGGCCAGCGAGGTTACTCCCCAGGGAGCTGCGGCCGGAAACGACCACAGTTCGTTGCCATTGGAGTCGTACTCGACGACCTTGTTCAGGTCCATATGCGCCACCAGCAATGTTCCGTCAGCGGTGAGCCGGGCATGGCGGAATTGGCCGTGGACGCTGATGGGATGCTTTACTGCGAGATTGAACTCCTTCTCGGTTGCGCCGGTGACGATGTTCACCACCCGCACTACGGCAGGATCGCCATTTTGGATGAAGAGTACCCGGTCGGTGCCGATGGGGACGGCGGTGTGCACCTCGTGCCCTGGCGGCGGCTTGTAGTTCCAAATGACCTTCTTCTCGGGCGTGATCTCGGTTACGCCGAATTGATGTGCGAAGAGAATATTGCCGTTCGACAGCATCACCGCGTCGCTGATCTCGCCTTTGCCCGCCGGATCTTCGTAGCTCCAGGCGATCTTTCCGTTGCGCACTATGACGAGTTTGCGCTGGTGTGATTCGCCCGCATAGAGAAAATCATGCTGCGCCAAGCCCTTGCCGGGGAGTTGTGCGGGAGCAAGAAGTGCCGGCGTTGGACTGGGTGTCTGGGCGGTCAGCCCAACCGAAGTACTAAGAATGGCCACCAGGATTGTCTTCTTGAACAACGCAGCCCTTTCACGCGATTCATTGGAAGGATGAACTCGGCAATCTTAGCAGCGTCTCGCGGACAGCCGCGGCTTCTTCAGCGAAGGGTTTGCGTGTCCGGAATCGCACGGCGGTTTTTCGTTCCTGAACATCGACGCCGGGCGGAACTTCAACTGTGCGCCTATTATTCAACGACATAGAGTGGTTGAATCGTGGCTGAAGGCTTGCTTGCAACCATTAGTTGGCTGGCGGAGGAAGTTATGCGGAGTGTGCTGGCAGGACATGAGGTTCGCGGTTCGACAGCTGCGCCACCACCGTGCCTATGCGGTGGTCACGATCATCTCCATGGCCCTCGGGGTGGGAGCTGCAGCGGCAGTGTACAGCGTCCTCTATGGGGTGCTGATCGATCCTTACCCTTATCGCGATCCTCAGCACATCGCTTTTATTACCGTGAAGTCTGCCAAGGACCCCGAGGCGTACGATCGGGCGCTTAACTTGCGGCAGATCGCGCAGGTTAAGCAGCTTCCCGCGGTTGAAGATGCGATCGGCCAGCACGAGGTGGCCATGATCGCGACCGATGGCGATCTGCCTGCCTCAGTGAGAGTGGAAGAGCTGACGGGGAATGGCTTCGATTTTCTCGGCTCGACGCCGGCGATGGGTCGATTCTTTACCGCTGCTGAAGCTCCGCCGGGCAAAGAACCGCCTCCGGTCGCGGTGATCAGCTATCTCTTCTGGAAGAAGCATTTCAACTTTCGGCAAGATGTGCTGGGGCGGCAGGTAGAACTCGATCACAAGAAATACACCGTGATTGGCGTTGCCGGCCCCCGATTTACCTGGGGCGATAACGAAGTGTATCTGCCGATGCCGGCTAGTCTGGACTCGGAGACGGTCATGCAGAACCTGATTCGGGTGAGGGAGGGCGTCTCGATGGAGACGGCGTCGAGCCAGCTGCAGCCCTTGATACAACAGTTCAACCGCGACCACCCGAAGATGTTCGACCCGGACGCATTCCATACCAAAGCTGAGACGCTGAACGATTACCTGCTAGGCAAGTTCAAAGGCACTTTGATGCTGCTGTTTTGCGCGTCAGGGGCGCTGTTGCTGATCGGCTGCGGGAATGTCTCGATCCTGATGCTGGCCCGGGGGCGCGCGCGGCTCCAGGAGCTTTCGATGCGCACCGCGCTCGGAGCGACGCGGTGGCGGATTCTGCGGCAACTGCTTACCGAAGCGGTCGTGCTTTCGGTGGCCGGCGGCGCGCTGGGCGTTGCGCTGGCTTACCTGGGCATTCGGATGATCACCGCACTGCTGCCGCAGTATTCGATCCCTCACGAGGTGGTGATCTCGATCAATCTGCCGGTGCTGGCCTTCAGCGTTGCTGTTTCGGTCGCGTGCGGCTTGATCTTCGGGACCGTGCCTGGTCTTCAACTTTCGCGTTCCGGCGGAGGCCATCTGGCGCCATCGGCGGGAACGCGCACGGCGACAAGCCAGCGTTCACCGCTGCAGGCGGTGATGCTTGCCGTGCAGGTGGCGCTCTCGGTTGTGCTTCTGACGGCGGGCGCGGCAGCGATGCGGCGCTACGTCGAGGCCACCAGTGCGAACCTGGGCTTCGATCCTCATCCCGTAATGACCTTCGGCGCAAGATTGCCGGAGGGTTCGTATCCGACCTGGCAGGCACGAATTAACTATTTCGACCAGATGCTGGAAAAGATCGGCTCGGTCCCCGGGGTTGCCTCGGTCGCTCTCACCAGCGATACGCCTCCGGATACGGAGTGGCCTACGGGAATCCAGATTCAAGGCAAACCGGCGGACTCGGGGCAGGAGAGCTACTTCCAAATGGTGAGCGAAGGCTACTTCGCGACGATGGGTATTCCGGTTCTTCAAGGGCGAATCTTTAATCGCGCCGAGATACTTCGCGGTGCGGCGGTGGTGGTCGTCAACCGGGCGTTCGTTAAGCATTATTTCAATGGCGACAACCCGATTGGGCGCGGTTTCACGGCTGCCGTGCTGGGTTCGGCATGGCCCAACATCGTCAAATCTCCGAATGTGGGTCAGCCGCTGGAGATCGTGGGCATAGTGGAAGATTCGCGGAATGACGGCCTGCATCGGCCGGTCAAGCCTCAGGTATTCGTTCCATACACGCTTCTAGTGCCGTGGGGGCAGGGGGTTCTGGTGCGAGCGATTTCAGGCAATCCGTCGAGGCTTCTACCGCCTATCGCCGCCGCTCTGATGGCGCTGAACCAGGACCAGGCAATTCAATTTCCCCGGACGATGGATGAGAATCTCTCGATGTTTGCCTGGTCGCACGAACGCTTCACTTCGGTGATCTTCGTGCTGTTCGCTACGGTTGCGCTGGCCCTCGCAATGATTGGCCTGTTCAGCGTTGTGGCTTACGGCGTGGAACAGCGGACCCGTGAGATCGGAATTCGGGTGGCGCTGGGGGCGCGACGCTGGAATGTGCTGGCGCTGGCGCTGTCGGGGTCGCTTATGGCCACGGTCGCCGGGCTTGCGGCGGGAATTCTGGCCAGCATCTTTCTGAGCAACACGATCTACAAGTGGACCGACAGCACCACACGGGATGCGAGTGTGTTGCTCATTGTTTCCGGCATCTTTTTGCTTACCACGCTGGCAGCCTGCCTATGGCCAGCCAATCAAGCGCTGCGGGTTGACCCACTTGTGGCGTTGCGAGCCGAGTAGTCCGCATCTGCGTCCGAGAACGCCTGGAGCGATACGATAGTAGGTGTGACAGGACATTCTTCGGAACCAGGCCGTCCCCGGGCGGTAGTTTGTCTCTCCGGCGGCATGGACTCGGCCGTTTGCGCCTCCCTTGCCGCCCGCGATTACGACGCCACGGCCTTCATTTCAGCTATGGACAGCGGACCGAAGCACGCGAACTGGAGAGCGCCGGGCGGGTCGCGGAGGAGCTTCGTTTCGCCCGCTTCCTTCCTCTAACGATCGATATTTTCCGGCAAATTGGCGGCTCGGCGTTGACCGATCGGTCGATCGCTGTGCCCGATGCTCCGGAGTGCGAGCCGATTGGCGAATCGGTTCCAGTCACGTATGTGCCGTTTCGCAACGCTCATTTCCTGTCGGCGGCGGTGAGCTGGGCGGAGGTGCTGGGCGCGAAGACGGTGTTCATCGGCGCCGTCGAACAGGACAGTTCGGGTTATCCCGATTGCCGTCCCGCCTATTACGAGGCCTTTCAGCAACTTATCCGCACGGGGACGCGCGAGGGAGACATCGAAGTCGCCACGCCGCTCATCCATATGCGGAAGAGCGGAATCGTTCGGCTGGGCCTTGAATTGTCTGCGCCGCTCCATTTAACGTGGTCATGCTATTCAGGCGAAGAGGAAGCCTGCGGTGTATGCGATAGTTGTGCTTTGCGGCTCCGGGCTTTCGCCGCTGCGGGAGTGCACGATCCGATTCCTTATCGCACCTTGAGGCTGGCGGAGCAGCCGGCAACTTGAAACTGCCGGGAACTGATTAGAAAAGATCTGAAGGAGAAGAACTAATGCGCAGATTCAAACTTTTGCCGGCGGCCGCGCTGCTGACGCCACTGTTGATGACCGTTCCAGCACTCGTCACCGCGCGGGCGCAGGAGGCGACGACGGGCAGCATCCATGGACATATTACCAACACGGTCGGCCTTCCCGTGACCGACGGCATTATCGGTCTTGCGGGGGTGGGCGAAAAAACGCCCAAGTACACCTTCCACAGCGACTCCAATGGCGACTACAAGGGGACTGGCATTGCGCCAGGCAGCTACACGGTGATCTTGAGAGAGCCAAATACGCCGCCGGATAAGGTCGTCGACCAGGTTATGGAGGTGAAGATCACTGCCGCCGCCGACCTGCAGCAGGACTTTGATCTGACTCGCGCTGAGTATGTTGCCAAGATGACGCCGGAAGAGCGGAAGGCGGCCGAGGAGACCCGGGCCAAGAATGCCTCGGCGCTCAAGGAAAACTCGGTCATCAAGAACCTGAATGCGAACCTCGCCAAGGCGCGCCAGGACATTACGGACAAGAACTATGCCGAAGCCGATTCGCTGATGACCCAGTCGACGCAGGCCAAGCCTGACGCGGCTGTTTTATGGCTTGAGCTCGGCTCTGCCCAGAACGGAGAGAAGAAGTACGACGACGCTATAACGTCGCTGAAAAAAGCGCTCGACACGAATGCGGCCGCCAAGAAACCCGATCCTCAAATTGAGGGGGGCGCGCAAAACGATTTGGGCCGCGTATATGCCAATCAGAACAAGGTGCCGGAGTCGCAAGCGGCCTTCGAGGCGGCAGCCAAGGCCGATCCGACCAAGGCAGCGATGTATTACGGGAATGAAGCGATCGTTATGTCCCAGACGGGCAAGACGGACGAGACCGTCGCCGCCGCCGACAAAGCAATCGCTGCCGATCCGAGCAAACCGTTACCTTATTACCTGAAGGGGCAGGCGCTGGTCAGCAAGGCGACGCTCGATCCGAAGACGCAGAAGATCGTGGCGCCTCCGGGATGCATCGAGTCATATGAGAAGTATCTGGAACTCGCACCGGATGGCCCGATGGCGCCCGAGGTCAAGCAGGTGCTCGAGGGAATGGGGCAGACCATCAAGAGCAGCTACAAGGCCAAGAAGTAAGTCCGCTGCCGTAACGGCTTCCGCGCCGGGACAGGCGCGGAAGCGGTTACAACTGGCCATAAGGGAGCGCCCCTTCCCGCGTTTCACTTCCAGCACTGGCCGAAACACTTTAGGATGAGGATGTGGCAACAAACGTATCTTCCTCTGTCCTGAGCTTCTCCGACGCCACCAGCGTGGTCCGTGAGCACGCCGCCTCGCTGCGGTTCGCATATCCAAGAAAGATTGAAACCCTCGGTCTGGCGCATGCGCTGGGAAGGGTTCTCGGGCGGCCAGTACTGGCAGACCGGGACCAGCCTCCTTTTGATCGTGCGACCCGCGACGGGTATGCCTGTCACGCCGCAGACCTGCGTTCCGGCAACGCCCTACCAGTGAATGGGCAAATCCGCGCCGGGGACGCGATTGAAGTGCCTCGGACGAGGCTGGCGGAGGGCGAGGCCATCGAAATCATGACCGGCGCGCCGGTTCCGGCGGGGGCTGACCATGTTGTGATGTTTGAGCACGTGGTATTCGATGGGGAGTCGAACACGATTCGCCTTGCCGATGGATGGGGAGAACGACATCCGCCGAAGCCGGGAGCCAACATCGTGGAGACGGGGGCCCAGGCGCGCAAAGGCGACATCGTCCTCTATGCCGGGACCAGGTTGGCGCCGGTACACATTGCAGCGGCGTCATCGTTTGGCGCATCGACGGTCAACGTCTACGCCCCGCCCCGGGTCTCCATTCTGGCCTCGGGAGACGAACTGGTCGATCTCGATACGCCGCCGTTGCTCCATCAGATCCGGAATTCCAACAGCTACTCGCTTGCCGCCCAAGTGACTGCGGCGGGCGGCTTGCCGCAGCGGATGCCGTTGGTCCGCGACGATCCTGGACATATGCAGTCGGCTATCCGGATGGCCCTGGATGCGGACCTGCTGATCCTGTCAGGCGGGGTCTCTTTGGGCAAGTACGACTTTGCGGCTGAGTCGCTGCTGGCGCTCGGTGCCGAGTTTTTCTTTACGGGTGCGTCTGATACAACCGGGGAAGCCGATCATCTTCGGGCGCCTGCCCCACGCTACGGGGATGAAATACTTCTTTGCCCTGCCAGGGAACCCGGTTTCGACGATGGTCACCTTTGCGCTGTTCGTGCATCCGCTGCTGTCGGCCCTGGCGGGCGACGATAATATCGTGCCCCGCTTCGTGCTGGCCAGGCTTGGATCTGAGGTGAAGCACAAAGCCGGCCTGACGCGCTTTCTGCCGGCGACGCTGAGCGGCTGGCCTGGCCCCGGTCGTTTCCGCGGTGGAATGGCATGGCTCGGGAGATCTGGCCAACACGGCGACAGCGAATTGCTTTCTGGTCGCTCCCGCGGACGAAGAGCATCTGGCCGAGGGAGAAGTGGTTGCTGTGCTGCCGATCTAAGACTGGCGGGGGTGATTGACCGGGGTCAAATCGGGCACAGCGACAAACCCCAGGCAGAGCGAGCGCATCTCTCTTGAGAGAACCCCTCAGGCGAGAGTCGGATGCTAGCCCTCACTTTTGTTGAAAATACGTCCCATACGCACATGCGCGAGATGTTCTACAGCGTGAGCGCGCTCTGTGTGGTTATCCTTGCGGGCCTATTTCTGCACTATGCGGCCTTTCAGCTCCTGGCACGCCTCCGCAAGACCGAGCCACGACAGCAGCCGAGGTTGCTGGCCGCGCTACAGCGACTCAACCAGCCAGCGCGAGCCATTGTTCTGCTGACCGGTGTTGCGCTTGCGCTGCCGTGGCTGCATATTTCGCATGACATCCTAAGAATCGTCTTCAAGACAATCGGGGTGCTATGGTTCGCGTCGCTGGGGTGGCTGATGGTGTCTTCGGTCTACATGTTCGAAGACCTGCTGGTGGCCCGCTACGACATCACCGTGAGCGACAACCTGCGCGCGCGGCGAATTCGCACGCAGATGCAACTGCTGCGGCGGATGGCGATTGTCTTCCTGATCGTGGTCGACATTGGGTTGATTCTTTCAATCTTTCGGGATTCGCCGATCTGGCACTATGGCGCCGGGCTTTTGGCATCGGCTGGCCTCGCAACGCTAGTTCTGGCGACAGCGGCCAAGTCGACGGCGGAAAACTTCCTTGCCGGGCTGCAGATCGCACTGACGGAGCCGATCCGGCTGGACGACGTGGTCATCGTCGAGGGGGAATGGGGCAGGATCGAGGAGATTACTACCGCCTTCGTCGTGATCAAAATCTGGGATTTGCGCCGGTTGGTTGTGCCGCTGAGCTATTTCATCGAGAAGCCTTTTCAAAACTGGACCAGGCAGAGCTCCGAGTTGCTGGGGACGGCGTTTCTGTATGTGGACTACTCAGTTCCAGTGGAGGCGCTGCGGCAGGAGTTCACCCGCATTCTGGAGGCTTCGCCTTTATGGGACCGCCAGGTGAAGCTCTGCAGGTGACCGACGTGAACCAGGCGGTTATGGAGATCCGTTGCCTGACTAGCGCGCGCAACGCCAGCGATCAATTCGACCTGCGCTGCGTTATTCGCGAACAGATGATTGCTTTCATCCAGAAGAACTATCCTGACGCCTTTCCGCGTACGCGTTTCGCGGCCGTAGGTGGCGGGGAAACATCGTTTCAGCGAGAAAAGGACGAAGCAAGGGAGACGCCGCTGCTTGTGTCGCGCTAGAGCGGGATAGAGGCCAGCTGCATGGCTATAATTGCTCCGGGATTCGATGCCCACATCTTTTGCTCTTCCGGAGTCGCATATGGATCTTTCACGCCGCACACTCTTTGTTGCTCTCCCAGGCCTAGCTGCGTCGCTCGCTTCGGCGGCAACCGGCGACGCGGCCATCGCGTCTTTCGCAATGCCATTTGACCAACTGACTGCGAAGCAGAATGGACCAAACGCCTCACGGGCAATTCTGAATGGCAAGACGGCGTCGGGTTGCCAGATGGAGGTCCACGAGACGACGCTTGCGCCGGGAAGCTCGCCGCACCCGCCACACCATCACACGCACGATGAGATGTTCCTCATGTCGAAGGGAAGTCTCGAAGTGACGATCGCCGGCAAGACGACGGTCATCGGTCCCGGATCAGCGGCTTACGTGCACTCCAATGAGGAGCACGGAGTGCGAAATCCGGGGACGGTCGATGCACAGTATTTTGTCGTGGCGACGGGAGCCGAGAGCTAAACGGCCTGCGCCAGATACTCCCCAAACCATCCGCACTGGTCTTTCCACTGACGGGCGATCTTGAAGCCGGCGCGGGTGAGAAGGGCGGCGATCTGCTCGTCGGTGAATTTGTAACTATTCTCAGTGTGAATGGTTTCGCCTCTTCCCAGCCGCACTAACAGATCGATGGCCGGGACGAAGACCACCTGAGTGATGAGGCTTTCAAGGTGCATTTCGATGCGGGACGATGCCTCGTTCCACTTCGCGCGATGGCGGAAGAGCTGCAGGTTGAAATTGCTGCCGAGTTCGCGGTTGATCCTGGTCAGGACATTCTTGTTGAACGCGGCTGTGACGCCAGCCGCATCATCGTAGGCGTCGAGAAGGACTTGCCGATCTTTGACGAGGTCCGCACCCAGCAGCAACGTATCGCCAGGAAGAAGCTGGCGACGGACATCGCGGAGGATGCGAAGCGCGAAGGGCAGATCGAAGTTCCCTATACTGGAACCGATGTAGAGGAACATGCGGCGCTCGTTCATGGAGCGTGAACTCAACTGGTCGCCCACATTGGCCAAGCCATTGGTGTAGTCGGCAACGATGGGTTCAACAGTCAAGGCCGGCAGGCCGGCTTCGAGTCGATCTTTGGCCTCGGCCAAAGCGGAAGGGGAAACATCGATTGCATGGTAGGTGAGGCTTGGTTGCCGACGGAGCGCGGCCTGTAGAATCAGGCCGGTCTTGGTGGCCGTGCCGGCACCGAGTTCGTAGATGGACAGATGACCGTCGCCGGCGGAGGCGATAATTTCATCGGCGCGAGCGGTGAGGATGTCGCGCTCCGTGCGGGTCACATAATACTCGGGGAGTTCGGTAATGGCTTCGAAGAGCCGCGAACCTTCGGCGTCGTAAAAGAGCCAGGGGCTTAGCGTCCGAGGACGCGCGGACAGGCCACGAAAGACCTCCGCGCCCAGCGGAGTGCGCACCGCTTCAGAGAGCGGCGGTAATGCGGTCAAGGCATGCATGATGTTTGATTGGGTGTATTGCCCAAGGTCTCCTATCGGCTATTCGCCAGCCGGATGCCGGAGAATTGCCAGCGTGTCGCGGCGGGGAAGAAGTTGCGGTAGCTGGCCCGGATATGGCTCGCAGGCGTCACTATCGATCCTCCCCGCAAAACCATCTGATTGCACATAAATTTTCCGTTATATTCGCCGAGCGCCCCGGCAACTGGCCGGTATCCGGTATATCCGATATATGGACTCCGCGTCCACTCCCAGACATCCCCAAACACCTGATTCGGAGCGGAGGACTCAGGGTGCTTACTAGCAGTAATTTCACACTCTTTGGGGTGCAGGCGTCCGCTTTCCAGGAGGTTTCCTTTCACGGGAAGGTTTGCGGCAGCGATTTCCCATTCTGCCTCGGTTGGAAGTCGCTTGCCAGACCAATTCGCAAAGGCGTCCGCCTCGAAATAGCTAACATGGCAGACGGGCGTTGCGGCCAGATCGTTCATCGGCAGGCGGCCGCGGAGGGTGAAGATGCTCCATTCCCCCTCCGTGTCGCGGCGCCAGTAGAGTGGCGCTCGCCAACCCTGTGCCTGGACTGTGTCCCAGCCCTCGGAGAGCCATAACTCGGGACGTTCGTACCCGCCGCAGTTCATAAAGTCGAGGAATTCGGCGCAGGCAACGGGCCGCGAGGCGAGTTGGAAGGGCTCAAGGTATTGCTTGTGCCGAGGGGTCTCATTGTCGAAGGAAAAACCGGCGCCGTCATGGCCGATCTCATACAGGCCGCCGGGATACTCGATCCAGCGCATTTCGGGGGTGGCCGGACTGGGAGGTAGCGGGGCATCGAGGTAGGACGGGTGCAAGGGGTTGGTCCAGAAGGCGTGTTTGATATCGGTGGCGAGGAGTTCCAGATGCTGTTGCTCGTGGTGGAGGCCGAGAATGAGGCGCTCTTCGGCATCAGCCGGCATGCCTGCTTCGAAGAGACGCTCCATAGCGACTTCGACGTGGGCGCGATATTCGAGTATCGCGTCCAGGCCCGGACGCGAAAAGGAAGCGCGCAGTTTTTTCTCCGGATGGTCGGAGATGGCGTTGTAGTAGCTATTCAGCAGCCACAAAAAATCGGGGTGGAACTCACGATATTCGTGCAAGAATTCGCGCAGGATGAAGGTCTCGAAGAACCACGTAGTGTGGGCGAGGTGCCACTTGGCGGGGCTGGCTTCAGGGCATGACTGGACCATCATGTCCTCGGGGGAGAGTGGCGCGCAGAACTCCAGGCTCTGGCGTCGCACGCTACAAAACTGTTCGAGCAGGCTGCCCGGATGGGGGATAGAGGGGACAGATGCTTGCAGAGACGAAGACGATGAATCGGCTGAAACTGCCGTAGTTGGAGTCATTCCGGTAGGATCCTCCCTTACTTAGAGCACGATTTCGAGTCCGCGTTGCTTTTGATTGCCGCCAATTCTGTTAGTTACGGAGAATACGATTTTGATGGCACTGCGGATTCGGGAGATTCTGTTGAACCGCGAATTGCCAGCCCGTTCGGCAAATTGTAGCGCAGGTGGGCTGCCGCTCTTTCAAGATTGGCAAAGAACGGAGGTAGAATTCTCTTTCTAGTGTCCTATGCCGGTGCCTTGAAGAAGCTTGGCTAATCCAAAGGCGGCGCCGGCGGCGACCCCGCCGATGAGCGTGGTCTGAAAGGCGCTCTTCCACATCCCTGCGCCGGTGAGCCGGCCTTTCACGCCGCCAAAGACAAAGAGCGCCGCGAGCGTGACGCCGACGGAGACCACGAGGGCGCGCGATGCCTCCGCAAGCAAGATGTAAGGGAGTAGCGGGATCAGGCCGCCGGCGATATAGGAAAAGGCGATGGTGAGAGCGCTCTGCCGGGCGCGGCCTTCCTCCTGCTTTTCGAGGCCCAGTTCGAAGCGCATCATGAAATCGACCCAGGCCTGTGGTTTGCGCTTCAATGCTTCGAGAACGGAGACACTCTCGGATCGCTCAACGCCGTACTCCTCGAATATCTCGTAGATCTCTTCTTCTTCGTCGCGGGTGCGTTCGATGATTTCGCGCTCTTCGCGGAGGCGTTCGCTGGCGTAGTGTTCAGCATCGCCCTGCGCGGCGAGGAACCCGCCGAGACCCATGGCGATCGAGCCGGCGGCGATCTCCGCAAGGCCAGCGAGGACGATGAGATGGGTGGAGCTCACCGCTCCCGAAAGTCCGGCGGCCAGGGCGAAGGGGACGGTGAGACCGTCGGACATGCCGATGACTACGTCCCGGACCGATTCTCCAGACTGGAAATGGCTTTCAACGTGGCCGGAGACGGGGCGGTGAGTATCATGCATGGCGGGAGTCTAAATGAAGTTGCAAGCCAACTCCAGCGGAGGTTGGGCGGCGGGATGTTGGATTGATCGAAATCCATGACGATGTGAATGGGCGAGACTGCAATTCTCCCATGTGATCGCCTGGAGCCACAGCACAGTGCTCCTCGCGAGGCAATTGCACGATGTAACCTAGTGATTCAGTTTGGCAGGACGGATCCGATAAGGGCGACCTTTGGCAGAAGGCCAAGAAATCGGACGCTGGGCAGGGGCTTTTGTCGAAAGGGTAGCGCGTATGGACAGGGTCGTTCGCATTCTTCTGGTTGTTTTGTTTCCGATGATCTGCGGCGCGCAGCAGGCGTCCCTTCCCGGGAGTGCTCCTGTGCCGACGCTGTCGGTGACCACCCGGCTGGTCAATGTGGATGTGGTGGTGCGCGATTCCCGCGGACAGTTTGTGCATGGGCTGACGCAGCAGGACTTCAAGGTGCTGGAAGACGGCAAGCCACAACCGATCGACTTTTTCGAGGCGCACACTGACGCCTGGGCTGCCGCGGCTGCTCCGGTGAAGCCCGCCGGGAAGCTGGAATTCTCCAACGTCGCTGTGGAAGGCGCTCCGCCGGGCGCAATCAATATCCTGCTCTTCGACCTGCTCAACACGCCTGGGCCCGACCAGACTTATGCACGCCAGCAGATGCTCAAGTTTCTGCGGGAGCTGCCGTCAGGCCAGCGAATAGCGCTGTTCGTGCTTACCGACCGTCTGCGCATGATCCAAAGCTTTACCGGAGACTCGGACCTGCTGGTGTCGGCGGCAAAGATGCTGGACCCCAAGGATATGCACATATTGCGTTCTCAGACGGAGCAAATGCAGGATGCCGACGCACTGCAACGGCTTTCGGACGCTATGGGTGGCCGCGACCCAGGGGGCATGATTGGCCATATGTCAAAAGACATTGGCCGTGACAATGCGATCAATACGGACGTTCGCGCGCGCTTCACCATTGCGGCCCTGGCCGAGCTGGCAAGAGCCACTAGCGGCTATCCGGGACGGAAGAACCTGTTGTGGCTATCGGGAAGCTTTCCGCTGGCTGTCGGGGCGCAGATGGAGTACAACCCGGACGCCGGGGAAGCGGGAGATACGACCCGAGACCTCGGGCATTCCAGCGCCGATTTGCAAAGCATGCGCGAGACGGCCAGTCTGATCGCTACCGCGCAGATTGCGGTTTACCCCATCAGCGTGTTGGGCACCCAGACCGATAGCATCGGACCGGAGGCCGGCGGCAAAGCGGAACTGGGTTCTTCGATCGGTCACCAGCTCGGCGTAGACAACTCTGGATTATTCACAGGGCGGCAGCAACTCCACTACGCGATGGACGACCTGGCACGGCAGACGGGTGGCCAGGCATTCTTCGGCACCAATGATATGGCAGGCGCGCTGCGGCGGGGCATCGAGGACGGGTCGAACTACTACACGGTCACCTATCGTCCGCAGAGCCAGAACTGGAACGGCAAGTTTCGGCAGATCCGCATTGAACTTGCGCAGAGGGGCTACACGCTGACCTACCGGCGAGGATATTTCGCCACGCCAGAGAAGCCCTCGTCTGACCCGGCCCAGGAGCTTAACCAGGCCCTGCAGCCAGAGACCCCCGATGCGACGATGCTGCGGCTCCGGTCCAAGGTCGATCTTCCAGGACCCCAGCATCCGGGAGTGGTGGTTACCTCATACATCGAGGCCGGCGAGGTGGATTTCGCTACAGGAGCAGATGGCCATCGACGCGCCAAGCTGCTGATCCTGCTGGTTGCATTTGCAGACGGCGAGAAGCAGCCGGACAGACCGCCACAGACGACCGGTATGCTCAATCTCGATCTCGATCCAGAGCGTTACCAAACGGCGCTCGCCACGGGCATTGGGTTTCAGCAGCAACTCGCGCTGAAGCCCGGCAAGTATAGGTTGCGGTTGGGCGTGAGCGATATAAGCAAC
This sequence comes from uncultured Acidobacteriaceae bacterium, assembly GCA_963790505.1. Lineage (GTDB taxonomy): Bacteria > Acidobacteriota > Terriglobia > Terriglobales > Acidobacteriaceae > Acidisarcina. The sequence continues at coordinate 300,779 of CAWBOT010000002.1, forward strand.
CATCGCCTGGGCACGCTGGAGATGCCAGTCGAGGTGACTGCAACGAGCGCCAATGGGCAGTAGGCAACGGGCGCAGGTGCGTCTTCACAGTGCGACGAACCGTCTATCTGAGCGTAACTCACTGATCGAGAAAACTCCTATGTTGAAGCGCCTGTGTCTGCTGCTTGCCCTGTTCGTTACTATGAACCCGGCTGTCTTCGCCCAAAACGGGCCTCCCGCTGGAGGGTACGGCGGCGGGCCGGGCGGGGGGATGATGGGCAACGGCCGCGGCCTCGGGGGCACGGTGACGGCGGTGAACGGTTCGACGATCACGATCAAAACGGAAGAAGGCGACACCTACCAGATTCTGACAAGCGCCAACTCGCACATCATGAAGCGGGTCGACCGGCAGCCAGAGCCGATCAAGATTACTGATATTCATGTTGGAGACGCGGTGATGGCGGCGGGCGAGGTCGACGCCAAGGCAAAGACGATTGGGGCGGTATTCGTGGTGCAGTTGACCCCCGAGCAGGCGGCGCAGGCAAAGAAGCGGCGCGAAGAGTTCGGCAAGAGCTGGACTGCTGGCGAGGTGACGGCGATCAAGGACACGGACATCTCGATCAAGCGCATCGACGGAGTTGCGCAGACTATCTCGGTTGATGAAAATACCTCGTTCAAAAAACGTGGCGACAGCATCACGCTGGCCGATATTCAAGTAGGGGACCGGGTGAACGCGCAGGGTGCGCTAAAGGGCACGAGCTTCGTGGCCACTTCGGTGAATATCGGGCGAGCGGGAGGCCCTGGTGGTGAGGGTCGCGGTGTCGGCGGCCCAGGGGCAGGTGGACCTCCGCCAGCGGCCGGTGCGCCGCCGGCCCAGTAGCTGTGAAGGGCAGCGGTGAGCGTCCTGATCGCCGGCCACGTGACTTTCTAAAATGCGCATGAACTTCCGCGAACAATTCGCCTGCCGGGTGGTCGTCGTGTCTCTCTGCATCGCGGGAGGCGGCAGGGCGTATTCAATCGCTCAGACGGTGCAGAGCGCCCCAGTCGAGACGCCGGCGAGCGCTGCAACGTTGCCAACTGCGCCATCGGCTACTGGAGGAACGATCCACGGATCGGTCAAGGCGGGCACGACGCTGCTGCCTGGAGTGAGCGTTACCGCGACCAATACTCTGACAGGGAAGAAATTCACAACGACGACCGATGTGACGGGCGCCTATTCGATGACTATTCCGCAGAATGGCCGCTATGTCGTTCGAGCAGAGCTTGCGGCATTCGCGCTGGCGACGAAAGAGGCGTTGCTCAACGCGACCAGCCGGGAGCAACAGGCTGACTTCGCAATGATTCTGGCCTCGCGGGCCGCTCAGCAGGAGGCAGGAGAGCAAGCTTCTACCCGGCAATATGGCGGAACTTCGGGCGCGCAAAGCCTGGCTCTGCTCGGCGCGGCGGCGGATTTGCTGCAGGCGGGGAGCGGGGGAGGGAATTCAGGCGCCCAACTGCCGTCGATCTCTGGTAACTCAGACTTTTCGGGTGATTCGGTTGCCGTGACGGGGCAGGCAGGGACGACGAATCCATTTGCCAGCATGGGCGATCTTCGCGAGGGATTTGAAAACCAGCAACAACTGCAGGCGCTTGGCCAGACTCCGGGGCAAACCAGCAGCGGGGGCGGGGGATTCTTTGGCGGACCGGGCGGCGGTTTTGGTGGGCCGGGCGGCGGTCCCGGTGGTGGCGGTCGCAGGGGCAACTTCCGCAACTTCAAGCCCAATCAACCCCACGGCGCTATCTTCTGGAATGGCGGATTCTCGGCTCTGAACGCGCAGCCCTTTGCGGTCCGCGGGAATACCGCGCCGAATCCTGGTTACAGCACTAACCACTACGGGCTGACTATCGCGGGAGAGCCTTTCATTCCCAAGCTCACCAAGCCGAGCAGCAAGGATTTTGTTTTTCTGACTCTGTCGGGGCAGCACTCCACCTCGCCGCTGAATGAGTACGCCACCGTGCCTACCACGCTCGAGCGGGAAGGGAATTTCTCTCAGCTGACCGGGACGAACGGAGCGCTGATTCCGATCTATAATCCGGCCACCGGCCAGCCTTATCCGAACAACATCATTAATTCGCCGCTCAGCCCGCAATCGCTGGCGCTGCTCAACTACCTGCCCGCGCCGAATCTGCCCGGAACTACGCAGAACTTCCGGCTGCTGACTACCGAAGGCTCGAATACCGATGTGGTGGGCGCTCGTTATAACCACAGCTTCGGCGCATCGACAGGGAACATACCATCGTTTGTGCGGCAGTTCGCGAATATGGGAAACGGACTCAATCAGAGCTTCAATATCAACTTCAATTACAGCCACGCGGCGAGTGACGACGTCAATATCTTTCCTGAGCTGGGAGGGAAGCAGCAGACGCACAGCTATTCGCTGGCTGGCGGATACACAATCGGCAAAGGGAAGCTGACCAACAACATCACATTTACCTGGAACCGCAACAACTCCCAGCTGAATAATTACTTCACCAATGGCCAGGATGTTGCGACGCAAGTAGGGATTCTTGGGCCGAACGACAGTGTGTTGAACTCCAATCCGTCCAACTACGGCCTACCGAGTATGGTCTTCAACCAGTACAGCGGATTTAACCAGACGCAGGCGAACTTCCGGCTGACCCAGACTTACGTGTTGGCGGAATCGAGCTCATGGCGGCACGGCAAACACAATGTGCGCTTCGGCGGCGACTTCCATCGCGTGCAGCTGAACCTGATTGGGACCAACAACTCTACCGGCAGCTTTACCTTTACCGGATTTGCTACTCAAGAGCCGGGGACGTCAAACGAAAACCAGGTTGCGACCTCGGGCTCTTCGTTTGCCGACTTTCTGCTCGGCATCCCGCAGGAGACGACGATCCAGGCGCCTCAGAAAGAGGCGTATATGCGGCAGAACATCTGGGACCTGTTTGCTCAGGATGACTGGCGCGCGCTGCCCAGTCTGACGATTCTCGCGGGGCTTCGCTACGAATACTTCTCGCCTTACTCGGAGATCAACGACCGGTTGGCGACCCTCGACTACAACGCGCCGTTTACGGAGGTCGAACCGGTGTATCCCAATCAGATTGGGCCGATCACGGGAATCAAGTATCCGCGGTCCCTGATCTCTCCGGAGCGCAACAACTTTTCGCCCCGGTTGGGATTTGCGTGGCGGGCCTTTAAGGATACGGTGATCCGGGGCGGCTATGGGATCAACTACACCGTCGGCCAGTATGGAAATTTCATTCAGAACGTCGCCTACCAGCCGCCTTTCGCGAACGTTCAGGTGAACGAGGCGAGCGCGACGACGACGGTTTGCCAGACGGAGAACTCGCTGGCTAATTGCTTTCCTAACTTCACCGGGCTGCCGGCGCCGGGCAACTATGCGGTCAACAGCAAATACCGGCTGCCCTACGTTCAGGTGTGGAACCTGGATATTCAGCGCACGCTTCCACTGGGGATTGTGCTGAACGTCGGATATAACGGGGCGAAGGGAACGAGGTTGGACGTGCTGTCGGCGCCGGGAATTTATCCCAGCGTGTCTCAGGTTCCGGCGAGCGGGGTGTATTTCGACTTTGAAGATTCGGTCGCCTTCTCGAACTTCAACGCACTCGTCGTCCGCGCGAACAAGCGCCTGCAGAACGGCATCTCGATGCAGATGACGTATACCTATTCGCACTCAATCGACGATGCTTCATCGATCGGAGCGGGTTCGGGGGTGGTCGCCCAGAACTGGCAGAACATCCTCGCCGAAGAGAGCAATTCAAGCTTCGATATCCGGAACCAGGCCACGGGGAGTTTTCTTTACGAGCTGCCCTTTGGCCCGGACAAGCATTATCTAAGCAACGGCAACTGGGCCTCGCACGCATTTGGCGACTGGTCGCTCTCGGGGACGTACACGTTGGCGGATGGAACTCCGCTGACGCCGGCAATTTCGGCGTCGGTTGCGGACGTTGCTCGCGGGACTGCGGGTTCGGTACGCCCAAATTTGATTCCCGGGGCCAACATCCGCGCCGGCGGCGGCAGCCTCGATCACTGGTTTAACACCGCGGCATTCTCAACTAACTACGCGCCAGGACAGTACTACGGTACAGCTTCGAGGTATTCAATTCCTGGCCCGGGCACGACCAACGTCAATATGTCGCTTTCCAAGACCTTTCAGTTCAAGGATTCGAAGAGCTTTGAGGTACGCGTCACCGCCAATAATGCCTTTAATATCGTCCAATATGCAGGCGTGAACACGCAGTTTGATTCCACCGCGGTCGGCCAGGTGACTTCGGCGCGCACGATGCGGCAGTTTAGCTTTCTGGCAAGGTACAGGTTCTAAAGATGACGACGGGGGCGCGCCACACGGATCGGAAGAACGCGGTTGACGTATGTCTGGCCGTCGAGGCGAGGGCTTCGATTGGCGCGAACGCCTCCGTGCTGCTCGCGTTTCTCATCTTATTGGGGTGGATAACTCCCCGGCTCAGCGCTCAGGAGGGGCCGCCGCCCGGGCCGCCGCCGGGGGGCGATCAGCCGAGCAATGGCTCGTTCACGCTGAAGGTCAACAGCGACCTGGTGCTCACGAATGTGGTGGTCCGTGATAGAAGGACCGGTGAAGTGGTCCGCGGACTCAAACAAAGCGATTTCACTATTCTCGAAAACGGCAAGCCACAAAGGATCTCTACCTTCGATTTCGAGAGCGTCGACCAGGCGACGCCGCTCAATGAAGCCACCATCAGCGGAATGGCGGGCAGCGCCGCCACAAAAGCGCCGGCGAAATCCGTCGTGGCCACGAACGAGCAACTGCGCAATCATCGGCTGATTGTATTTTTCTTCGACCTTACGTCGATGCAGCCCGAGGACATCGATCGTTCGGTTGACGCCGCGAAGAACTACGTTAATAAGCAGATGCAGCCAGCTGACCTGGTTGCCGTGGTCTCGTTGAATACCGGCCTTTCGCTCGATCAGGATTTCACAGCTGATAAAGCCTCTCTACTGCACGCCGTAGGCAACTACAACGGCTCGGAGGGCCAAGGCTTTGCTCCGGGTGCAACGTCGACGACGAACACCGTTGAGGATTCGACCGCGTACAGCGCCGACGAGGGCGAATATAACGACATCAACACCGACCGTGAACTCTTTGCCATCTCGACGATTTCGAAGTCACTTGCTTACATCGAGGAGAAGAAGTCGCTGCTTTATTTCTCGGGCGGCATCTCTCGCGACGGTATCGAAAACCAGGCGTCGCTGCGCAACGCCATCAATGCGGCGGTGCGCGCGAACCTCTCGATCTATAGCGTGGATACGCGAGGTCTGCAGGCGATCTCGCCGCTGGGCGATGCAACGACAGGCAGCCTGCGCGGCACCGGCGCCTTCAACGGTTCGGCACTGCAGAATAACCTCAACGCGAACTTCAATTCGCAGGAAGTGATGGCCACGCTTTCATCTGATACGGGCGGCAAGGCATTTTTCGATTCGAACGATTTTGCACCGGCCTTTCAGCGCCTGCAGCAGGACACGTCGGCCTATTACTCGATCGGCTTCCGCTCCTCTGACCCACGCCGCGACGGTCGCTATCGGAAGCTTCAAGTCAAGCTCAACCGGAGCGACCTGAAGGACGTGAAGCTCGAATATCGCCAGGGTTATTATGCGCCAGCGGACTTCAAACACTCGACGAATGATGACAGGGAGCGCGAACTCGAGGAAGAGCTGGCCAGCGAACTGCCAGCGACCGATGTCGCGGTTTATTTGCAAGCGCTGTATTTTCGTACGGATGAGACTCATTACTTCGTGCCGGTTTCGATCGTTGTTCCCGGATCGCAAATCCCCTTTACCAAGGGCGGCGACCGCGACAAGGCGACGCTGGACATTATTGGCCAAGTAAGGGATGCTGCCGGGCACGATATCGGCGACGCGCGTCAGACGGTGAAGCTGGCGATCGACCAGAGCCAGCAGGTCTCGCGAAAGAATATTCAGTATTCGACCGGATTCAGCCTGCCGATCGGCAAGTATCATCTGAAGTTTGTCGTGCGGGAGAATGAGACGGGCAAGATGGGCTCCTTCGAGACCGATATCAACGTTCCAGATCTGCGAAAGACGCCGCTCAAGTTGAGTTCCGTTGTGCTCGCGAGCCAGCGCATTCCGAACACAAACAAGAAGGATGCGAGCCCGCTGGTGCGTGATGGCGTTGAGTTTGTCCCCAACCTGCCGCATGTCTTCCGGCAGGACCAGCACTTATATCTGCTCTACGAGGTATACGATCCCAGCAAGGTGGGAGCAGGGGCATCGGGCGGCGACAAGCCGGCAGGGAAGCCAGCGAAGGGCGCACCGGGTTCGCCGGTGCGGGTGCTGACCAGTATCGAATTCCTGAATGGGACGACAAAGGTATATGAGACGCCGTTGGTCGAGGCCAAAGAGATCAATACTCCCGCACGCAGCGCGGTTGCGTTTCAGTTCGATGTGCCTCTTGCCCAGCTCAAACCGGGACTTTATACCTGCCAGATCAATGTGATTGACGACGCGGGAGGAAGCTTCAGCTTTCCGCGCACTGCCATGCTGATTCGTGACGTCGAGGCGGCCCCTGTTGCGGCTCCGACGCCGGCGACGCCCGCTCCTGGCGCGCAGTAGACGACTGTTCCGACTCAATAAAGAAGGGTGCACCGTGGTGCACCCTTCGAGCGTAAAAGTATTAGCCGGTTAGAAGCTGAACCGCACCTGGAAGTCAACGACTCTGGCTCCGAGTGCGCCTGAAGCCTGACCAAGGTTGGCGTTGGCAATGTTCGTCGAAAGAGTGCTGGGGTTGATGTTCAGCAAGTTGAAGGCGTTGATCATGTTCGCCTTGATCTCGATGTTGGCGGATTCACCAAGCACCGGCATCTTCGGCAATCCAAGGGCTTTGGCGATGTTGAGGTCGACATTGCGATAGTCCGGACCGGGGAAGGAGTTACGAGTGATCCCTGGCGCGGGGATGTACGCTGTAGCCTTCTGCCCAGGATTGTCCGCAATGGCGTCGGCGTAGTTCGGGAGATAGAAATATTTATTCAGGAACTGGTCGTTATTCGTTCCTGTGTTCGCGACACCGGGATTGGGGAAGATGTTTGGGGTCTTGAAGGCATCGTTGCTGTGGCGAATAGCTTTGCGTCCTGAAGGTAGTAAGGACGCAGGTTTTGAAAGCCATAGTTGCAGGTGTTGCAGTAGATCTGGTGAGGGGCGTTATAGACGGGCGTCCACCCATAGCCGGAGTGGAAGCTCATGATGCCGGCCAGTGTTCATCCGCCGACAAGCTTCTCTGCGCAGTTGTTGTTGCCGTGAAAGATGACCGGCTGCCAGACGCCGAAGAGCTTAAAAGACTGATTGATGTCAAAGTCTGAACGCCCGTAGGTGTACTTCGTGTTGTACAGATAGGCGTCGCGGAAATATGGGCCCGAGTTTGTATCCATGCTATGCGCCCAGGCATACTGCGCCTCCAATGAGAAGGTGTTTGAGAATTGATGCTTCAGTCCGGCGAGCATCATGTTGTTATTGCCTTTACCCTGTTCGCTGCCATCGTCATTCGATGCATTTTCCTTCTTTAGGGAGCAATTCGCCCGGAATCGAATCGGTCAATGGGGCAGAGGGCAGCGTCTAAGATCAGCTAGAGATTGTATCCTTGTCTATCGGCATGGCTCCCACTAAAACCAAGAGCAACGGCAAAATCGCAGTACCGGAAGATCCGACGCAGGTCCTCGATCTCTTTCATCCGGTGACGGCCGCATGGTTTCGGGCGGTCTTCGATCGCCCGACCGCGCCACAGCGTCAGGGTTGGCCAGCGATCGCGCGGGGCGAGAATACGCTGATCTTTGCGCCAACCGGCACGGGAAAGACGCTGACTGCATTTCTCTGGTGCCTCGACCGCCTGATGCTGCATCCGCCAAAGGACACTGAAGAGACTTGCCGGGTGATTTACATCAGCCCGTTGAAAGCACTAGCCGTCGATGTGGAGCGGAATCTGCGATCTCCGCTCGCAGGCATCGCGAACATGGCGCGGCGGCAGGGGATTGCCGTCCATCAGCCGGAGATCAGCGTTCGCACCGGCGATACTTCGCAGAAAGATCGCACCCAATTCAAGCGGCATCCCGCGGAGATTCTGATTACCACTCCGGAGTCTCTCTATCTGCTGTTGACCTCAGAGGCTGCGGCCAGCCTTCGCTCCGTCGATGCCGTGATTATCGATGAGATCCACGCCCTTGTTCCAACCAAACGCGGGGCGCACCTGGCACTGTCGCTTGAACGCCTGCAGGCAATTACGTCACAACCATTGCAACGAATTGGTCTGTCTGCAACCCAGCGCCCGTTGGAAGAGGTCGCGCACTTTCTGGGCGGCGCCGCGGTGGAGATTGCCGCGGCCGAGGGCGGTGGTGAGAGCCTGCTGACGCAAATGGAGGAGGGATACTCGGCGACGGTCGAGGGGCAGGAGTCGGCGGCGCGATTCCGGCCGGTCACCATCATTAATGCCAAGGAGCCGAAGCGCCTCGAGTTGAAGATCGAAGTTCCGGTGGAAGACATGGCCCGCCTCGGCCAGATCGAAGAGCTTCCGAGTGGAGCGGCGTCGCAGGGGCCGAAACGCACTTCCATATGGAGCGCAATTTATCCGAGGCTTCTGGAGATCGTTCGCGGCCGCACCTCGACCCTGATCTTCGTGAACAACCGGCGGACCGCCGAACGGCTAGCTGGGGCGCTGAACGATTTGGCCGGAGAAACACTTGCGCGCGCGCATCACGGATCCTTGGCCGCTTCGCAGCGCTCGGTGATTGAAGAGCTATTGAAGGCGGGCGGGATCAAGGCTTTGGTTGCGACTTCTTCGCTAGAACTTGGCATCGATATGGGTGCGATCGACCTGGTTATCCAGATTGAAGCGCCGCCTTCGGTCGCGAGTGGAATGCAGCGCATCGGCAGAGCAGGGCATCACGTCGGCGCAGCCAGCGAAGGCATCATCTTCCCAAAATATCGCGCGGACCTGGTCGCTTGCGCAGCCGTGACTCGCGCGATGCACGAGGGTCTGGTTGAGTCGACGCGGTTTCTGCGAAACCCCCTAGATGTGCTTGCCCAACAGATTGTGGCCATCGTTGCGCAGCCGCCGGAAATCAGCAAGGCTAAGCGCAAACGAGGCGCGGCTCCTCCGGAAGCAGAGATCGGCGTCGAAGAGTTGTTTGGCATTGTGCGCGGCGCCGCACCTTATGCAGAGTTGAGCCGTCAGGCGTTTGAGGGAGTCCTTGACCTTCTGGCGGGGCGGTATCCCTCCGATGAGTTTGCCGAGCTGCGCCCGCGGGTGACGTGGGACCGCGTCCGCAACACCGTCACTCCTCGGCAGGGTTCGAAGTTGCTGGCGATTGTGAATGGCGGAACGATCCCTGATCGCGGACTCTACGGCGTTTTTCTCTCCGGATCGGAGACTAAGCCGGTTCGCGTAGGAGAACTTGATGAAGAGATGGTCTTCGAGAGCCGAACGGGCGATACCTTCGTTCTGGGTGCTTCGACCTGGCGGATCGATGAAATCACGCATGACCGGGTGCTGGTTTCACCAGCCCCAGGCCAGCCCGGCAAGATGCCCTTCTGGCACGGCGACACCGCTGGCCGCCCGTTGGAGTTTGGCCGTCGCATCGGCGCACTAGTGAGGGAGATTCGTGAACTGCCGCACAATGCGGCGATCAGCCGGCTTACCCGAGAGCATGATCTTGAACCTGACGCGGCGGAGAATCTCATCCGCTTTCTTACAGACCAGGAATTAGCAACAGTGACAGTGCCAGATGATCGCAACATAGTCATTGAGCGTTGTCGAGACGAATTGGGAGACTGGCGGGTGTGCGTGCTCACGCCGTTTGGCAGCCGCATCCACGCGCCGTGGGCGATGGCAGTGACGGGCCGCATCCGTGCCGCTGGTGGACCTGATGTCGAGACGATGTGGGCAGACGATGGCTTCGTACTGCGTTTCCCAGGGACCGATGAGCCTCCGGACGCCGATGGGTTGCTGCTCGACGCAGCGGAGGCTATGGATCTCGTGCTGCGTCAGCTGGGATCGACGGCGCTCTTCGCGGCGAAGTTCCGCGAAAGCTCTGCGCGTGCGTTACTTTTGCCCAGACGCCGCGCCCAGGGCCGCGCCCCGCTCTGGCAACAACGCAAGCGGGCGTACGACCTGCTTGCGGTCGCAGCGCGCTATCCGTCTTTTCCGATGCTGCTCGAAGCCTACCGAGAATGTATGCGCGACGTCTTTGACATGCCCTCGTTTCTCGAGATCTTGCGGGCCATCAGCAATCGCGAGGTGCGTATCCACGTTGTCGACTCAAAGACGCCTTCGCCCTTTGCCTCATCACTGCTCTTCAGCTACGTCGCAAACTACATTTACGACGGTGACGCTCCGCTGGCCGAGCGGCGGGCGCAGGCACTCTCCATCGATCAAGACCAGCTGCGCGATCTGCTTGGCGACGCCGACCTGCGCGAACTGCTGGATGCCGAAGCTATCGCCGAGGTAGAAGAACAGCTTCAGGCGCTCACGGAGACGACTAAGGCGCGATCCGCGGACGGCGTTCATGACCTCTTGCTGCGCCTCGGCGATCTGTCTCGCGAGGAGCTGGCCCGCCGAGTGGCTTCGCCTGGCATACTCGATCATGTCGCCCGATTGTTGAAAGCGCGGCGGTTGCTCGAGATCAAAGTCGCCGGCGAGAAGCGAATGATCGCCATCGAAGACGCGGCGAGATATCGAGACGCGCTAGGCGTGCCGCTGCCTCCAGGGATCGCGAGCTCGCTGCTTGAGCCGGTGGCCGCTCCAGTGCTTGAACTTGCTCGACGCTTCGCGCGAACGCATGGTCCTTTCACGCTCAGTGAGATTGCCCATCGGTTTGGCCTCGACGACGAGCAAAGCGAAGCGGCGTTGCGTTCGCTGTTGCTCGACGGGCGAATTGTAGAGGGTGGGTTCCGCCCGGGCGGCGTTCATCGCGAATGGTGCGACGCCGAGGTACTGCGGTCCATCCGCAAAAAGTCACTGGCACGGTTACGAAAAGAGATCGAGCCGGTGGAGCAGCGAATGTTTGCCCGGCTGCAGACGCATTGGCAAGGGGTGCTACAGCCCAGGCGAGGGCTCGATGCGCTGCTGGATGCCATCGAGAACCTGCAGGGCGCACCGCTGGCGGCATCGATTCTGGAGACTTCGATACTTCCTTGCCGGGTGGCGAACTACTTGGCCGGAGATCTCGACACTTTGATCGCCGCGGGCGAGGTTGTCTGGTGCGGAATTGAGCCGCTCGGGGAGCACGACGGCCGTATCGCTCTGTATTTATCCGACACGGTCACAACGCTTCTGCCTCCGCAGTTCTCGCTGAGCGTCGCGGGGAGTGCGGCGAGCGACAGGGAGGCAGCCCTGCTGGCAGAATTGGCGCGCGGCGGAGCTGCGTTTTTTGCTTCGCTGCACGATGCTGCCGGCGGTGGATATCCGGGCGAGACGCTCGATGCGCTTTGGTCGCTGGTCTGGCGCGGACTGGTAACGAATGATACCTTCCATGCGCTTCGCGCCTATATCACAAAGCCGACGACGGCCAGGCCGGCGAAGCGCCAGCATAATGTGCCGACGTTTCGATCACGGCGGACGACGCCTCCGACAGCGCAAGGGCGGTGGGCACTGTTGCCGCGTCCAGCATTTCCGCCAACGCCGCAGGCGCAGACGAACTGGAGCCACGCGATTGCGCTGCAAATGCTGCGGCGTTATGGAGTAGTCACCCGGGAGTCTGTGGCGCAGGAGAACATCCCTGGTGGATTCAGCGCCGTCTATGACGTGCTGAAGGCAATGGAGGAGAGCGGTCGGATTCGACGCGGCTATTTTGTCGATGGGTTAGGGGCGACGCAGTTCGCGTTGCCCGCAGCAGTCGACCTGCTGCGCTCGTTGCGCGGGGGCGCCCAGCCGGAGAGAGCGGAACTTGTAACCATGGCTGCGACAGATCCCGCCAACGCCTATGGATCGGTACTGCGCTGGCCCGCGAGCGCCGAGGATATTGAGGGAGGGGATGCGTCGAACCGTTCGCTGACGCGCAGTGTGGGCGGGAGCGTCATCCTGCGCAACGGGGAACTGATCGCCTACCTGCGTCGCAATAATCCTGGTGTGCAGGTTCTTCTTCCCGCCGACGAGCCCGACCGAAGCAATGCGGCGCGCGACCTGGCGCAGTTTCTGGCAGCCAATGGGCAGCGCGAGATGCGGCAGCGTCCAGGAGATCATCGCGGCGGAATGCTGATTAGTTCGATCAACGGGCAGCCTGCGCACCTCCACCTCTTATCGAAGCATTTGCAGGATGCGGGTTTTCAGGCAGCGCCGTTGGGTCTGAATCTGCGCCGCGTGCTGTTGCCCGCCAGCACTACGGAGCCCGTCGAAGCATCAACCCAGTAGGGCTCAAACTACGGAGCAAGTCCACTTCGAGCCTTACACTGGCGAGGGGGCGAAGTGCGATGCCGCCTAGCCAGCACTGAAAGCAAACGGTCTAGTCTGAAGGGATCTCGGTCGTCTCCTGCATGATGGGCGTGTCGCCGCTGAATGCCTCAAGGACCGTTTTGAGCAGGACATAGAGGACCGGAATAAAGAACAGATTGAGGACGGTCGAGAAGAGCATTCCGCCGACGATCGCCGTGCCCACCGAGTGGCGGCCTTCTTTACCGGCACCTTTGGCAAAGTAGAGCGGCAGCACGCCGAGGATGAAGGCGAACGATGTCATGAGGATGGGACGAAGGCGAAGTTCGGCGGCCTCGATTGCTGCATCCACGATGCTGCGGCCGCGGCCGCGCAGTTGCTCGGCAAACTCGACGATGAGGATCGAGTTTTTGGCGGAGAGTCCAATGAGCATGACCAGGCCGATCTGCACGTAGACGTCGTCCTGCAGTCCGCGCAGCGACACAAAGGTCAGCGCGCCAAGCACGGCCATCGGAACCGCGAGCAGAATAATGAACGGCAGCGCGAAGCTTTCGTACTGCGCCGATAGCGTCAGGTATACGACCAGGATGCCAAGGGCAAAGATCACGACCGCTTTGCCGCCCGCCTCAACTTCCTCCAGCGCCAACCCAGTCCAGTTGTAGGTCATGCCTTGCAGCATATGCTTCTTGGCGAGTCTCTCCATCGCGCGTTGGCCCTGGCTCGAGCTCAGGCCCGGCCCGGGGCCTCCATCGATCTCTGAGGAGCGGAAGAGGTTGTAGTGGTAGATGACTTGCGGGCCAGAAGCCTCGGTGATGGTCACGATGTTGTCCAGAGGAATCAGGCCATTGGTATTGGAGCGCACGTAATATTGGCGCAGGTCTTTCGCGGTCATTCGAAATGGCTGGTCCGCCTGGACATAGACGCGGTACGAACGATTGTTGAAGTCGAAGTCGTTTACGTATTGCGATCCCATGTAGACGCCAAGCGCCGACGAAACCTGGCTGATCGGCACACCCAGCGCGCCAGCCTTCTGGCGATCGATCGTTATCAGCAATTGCGGGTCGTTCGCCGTATAGCTGGAGAAGAGCGTGGAGAGCTCCTTGCTGCCACGGCTTTCCCCGACGATCTGCCCGGTCACGTTTGCCAGGTCCTGCAGAGTATTGCGCCCCAGATCGAGCAGTTGAAACTGGAACCCACCAAAGAAGCCGATACCCTGAATCGCAGGAGGCTCGAAGCACACCAGAATCGCTCCGGGCACCTGGAAGAGCTTTGGCTGCAGGCGCCGGGCAATCTCAGGCGCTCCATGTCCGGGGCCGAGCCGTGTGTCTACCGGCTTAAGCGGCACGAAGATAATGCCCTGGTTTGAGGAGCTTCCGCCAGTGAACGAAAAGCCCGGGACCGCAAAAGTTGCAAAAACGTCCGGGTCCTGGCGAATCATCGCTTCGGCGCGGCTTGCGACCTCGGTCGTGTAGCTGAGCGACGACCCCTGAGGCGCCTGCTCGACGACGATGAGATAGTTCTGGTCTTCGCCGGGCACAAATGCGGTCGGCACATGCAGATACATGTAGCCGGTGAGGCCGAGGCCAGCGAGGAACAGGAGCAGCATGAGGTAACGGACCTTCAAGGCTCCATGCACGACAACGCCATAGCCGCGACTGACCGCGCGGATGCCGTCATCGATACCGTGCGCCAACTTCCGATAGCCGTTGGCCAGAGGCTTAATCCGGGTCCAATCGAAGACGTTGTATTTCGCCTCTTCGCCGCGCAAAAGAATCGCCGCCAGAGCGGGCGACAGCGTGAGTGCGTTGAACAATGAGATCGCGATCGAAAAGGCAATCGTCAACGAGAACTGCTTGTACAGAATGCCCGTGGTGCCAGGGAAGAAAGAGACTGGGACGAAGACGGAGATGAGCACCAGAGAGGTTGCAACGACGGCGCTGGTGACCTCGGCCATGGCGACGGAGGTCGCGGTGTGGCCGTCGGTATTGTCTTCGTCGATGTGGCGCTGCACGTTTTCAATCACGACGATCGCGTCGTCGACCACCAGGCCGGTGGCGAGAGTGATACCGAAGAGCGTGAGGGAATTGATGGAGAAGCCGAAGGCATTGATGAACGCGAAGGTCCCGACCAGTGAAACCGGAATAGTGACGGCGGGGATGATCGTAGCGCGCCAGTCCAGCAGAAAGAAGAAAATTACGACGATGACGATGAGGATCGCTTCTTCAAGCGTCGTGATCACTTCCTTTACCGAATCGCCGACGACGGTCGTGGTGTCAAAAGCGACCACGTAGTCCATGCCGGGCGGGAAAGATTTCTTGAGCTCGATCAGCGCCGCTTTGGCCTCTTTGTCGACAGTGAGAGCATTTGCATCCGACAGTTGCTGAACGCCGACTCCAATGGCAGGGTGGCCGCTGAAAAGCAAGTTACTTGAGTAGGACTCGGCGCCAATTTCCGCATGCCCAACATCCTTTAGCTGCACGATGCCGTTGCTCGTGTTCTTAAGAATGATCTGCTCGAATTGGCGGGGATCAGAGAGCCTGCCTACCACCCGCAGGGTGACCTGGAAGGACTGCTTTGCGTCGGAAGGCGCGCTGCCGATCGCGCCGGCCGGGATTTCTACGTTCTGATCCTGCAGCGCGGAGGTCACATCGGCCGCAGTCAGGCCGCGGGTAGCCAGCTTGGTCGGATCAAGCCAGATACGCATGGCATATTTCCGCTCGCCAAATATCACGACATCGCCCACGCCCGATACGCGCTTCAGAGCGTCTTTGACGTAGACATCGATGTAGTTGGAGATGTACTGGTTGGAGAGCGATCCATCGGGCGAGTAGAAGCCGGCAGCGAAGACAAAATTGGGATTCGCCTTGGTGATCGTGATACCGGTGTTCTTAATCTCCTGCGGCAAGCGACCGGTCGCGGTGGCAACCCGGTTCTGCACATCGACGGCTGCGATGTTGAGGTCGTATCCAGTGCGAAACGTGACGTTGATCGTGCTCGTGCCGTCGCTTGCGCTGGTCGACGACATGTAATGCATGCCCTCGACGCCATTGATCTGCTGCTCGAGAGGAATGGTCACTGCCGACTCGACCACTTGCGAGTTCGCGCCGACATAATTACTGCTGACCGTCACCTGCGGCGGGGCCAGGTTGGGGTAGAGGGAGATAGGGAGTCCGGGGATGGACACTGCGCCGGCAAGGATGATGAGCAGGGCGCAGACTGTTGCGAATATCGGCCTTCGAATAAAAAAGTCGACCAAGAGATGCTCTTCCTTTTGCCAACGGCTGCGCGATGGCGGTGGTTACTGCGAATTGCGTATCGTAGACGACGCTAGAGACTTCCGCGGCGCGGCATAGCCTGCAACGCCCCTTGGTACGAATCTTCTATTAGCCAAGCGGCTGTACGGGAGCTCCATCCACCAGGAACTGAATGCCTGAGACGATCACTTTATCCCCCGGTTTGAGTCCCGAATTGACTGCATAATTGTTACCGACCGTATCGCCGAGGACCACAGCCCGCTGCTTGGCTTCTGTGCCTTTGTCAGTCTTTTCGGCGACAAAGACGAATGCCTGTCCACCGATCCTGGTAATCGCCAATACGGGAACGGTTGGCGTTGGTTCAGTGCTCCAGATCACTCGGGCCTTGACCAACTGCGCCGTCCGGAACTTGTCCGACCCCGACTTCAGCGGCGCTTTCACTAGAATTCCCTGCAACCCGTTGTCGACGCTCGGTGCGACGAAGTATATCTTCGTGCTCTCGATCAGACTGCCATTACTATCGACGATGTTGACCGGGAGACCCAGCCGCACTTCCGAGCTTCGCTCTGTCGGGATGTAAATATAGGCCTCGTAATCGCGATTTTCGTCGACGGTGGTGAGTACGGTGGTCGGCGAAACGTAGTCGCCGAGATGGACTGGGATATCGCCGACTATTCCGTCGAAGGGGGCGCGGATGTGGTAATAGCCCAGCTGTTTTTCCTGGGATTGGCGGAGCGAGATGGCCGACTCATAGTCGGCCTTGGAGTTGCTGTAGCTCTGTTCGGCCTGATCGAGGGCGTCGCGGCTGATGACGCCGGCAGCGAAGAGCTTGCGTTGGCGCTCGACCTCAATTTCGTTGTAATCGAAAACCGCCTTCTTCTGGCGTTCGGTGGCGACCTGGGATTCAAGCGTGGCCCGTTGTTTAAGCGGGTCGATCTCCATCAGGCTTTGCCCAGCTTTCACGCGGTCGCCCGACTTCACCAGGATCTCGGTGATGTTGCCGTCGACCTGGGGGCTCATGGTCGCCGAACGGCGGGACTTAATGGTCGCGGTGTATTCATCGCTCTTGGGCACGGGAGCGTTATCGATGGTTACCGTCTGGACAGGCAGCGCCTGCGGCGGCGGCCCTGCTGAGGCAGCAGGCTTGCTGCAGCCTGCTGCAAACACTGCGACGAGCAAGGCACTGCCAAAGGCAGCGCGGACGTCGAATAAGTTCCTCTTCAAACCAATGACCTCACAGTGATGCGCTTCCCCACAATCATGAGTCTATCGAATCGATTGACGAATGGACCGAGCGTTCCGCGTGTTATTCCACTGGCCGCGCTGGAGTGACCCGTGCGAAACCGACTCTTCGAGCATGCCCGCCCCCGACAACCCAAGGGCGAAGAGCGTCTTAAGCAACAACGTTTCACATTGGATTGCGAGCGGGTGGAGCAGGCTTCAAAAAGTGTGGCGAGTGCAGGGAGGTACCGATGATCGCGGTGCGCACCGAGGCCAGAGCGCGTTGACACTGGTTGCCGGGGTTGGTAGATTCAAAGTGGCAGGCACTGACCCTATTCCGTCCGCGAGGTCGCGCGAGACACCAGTCCCCGTCGTCCAGTGGCCTAGGACACCGCCCTTTCACGGCGGTAACACGGGTTCGAATCCCGTCGGGGACGCCAATTAAATCAAGCAGTTGAAATGCCTGAAACCAATTTTTATCGGCGATCTGCGGATAGAGATTAGAGGGTGTTTCGGCTACGACGACTCATTCAACTTGATGGCCAACGATCAACCCCCACAATAGCGATAGTTGAAGTCAGGTACGAGCCATCGTCCCGGTCCAAGTTCGGCGAGCAGACCAATCCCGTCGCCAGCGGCGAAAGAAGCAGGGCCGCGCCGTCTGCCAGTCGGGATGGAACCTTGCATGTCAGGGCCACAGCGAGTTAGTTTCATGCCTGGGTCTCAGATCGATGGGAGAGTTGCGGCTAATTGAGCGACGGCAAATAATGTCAGCAGGAATCGCGGAATTGCTGTATGTGTGTGTTCCATGCAAAGCCGCCTTCCAAAGAATAAAGATCGACTGGCACTCTATCCGAGGGTCGTGAGCGCCAATGCAGCGGGCATCGCGGTTTGCGTCTCGCCCAACAAGGGCAGCCTGATCTGGAGTCGCGCGCCCCCCTGCGGGCGATTTGCGGCCGCGATGGATCCTCCGTGGGCACGCACGACGGCTTCGACGAAAGCCAGTCCTAAGCCATGGCCGTTCGAGCTTTTGCTTTTGAAGCGGCGCTCAAAGATACGAGATTGAATTTCAGGAGCGAATCCGGGGCCGTCATCCTCCACAACCAGGGTGGCGACGCGATCCATCTCGCGTAGCGAGATCGTGACCGTTGAGGAAGGCGGCACATGCTTGAGTTCGTTGTCGAAGAGGTTGGTGATCATGCGGTGGATCAAGGCAGCATCCGCCGACATTTCCACCGGACCTGCGCTGCGAAAATCGATACGCAAGCCTTTTTCGGACATGGACGGCTCGTAAAGATCGGTCATGACCCGCAACAGTTCATCGAGGTCGAGCGGGCTGCGGTCGAGTCGAAGGGCGTCGGCCTTGGCTTCCGCCACGTCCAGCGATTTATTTAGGAATTCGGTGAGCCTGTCCATCTCTTCGATGGCCGAGACGATCGCGTCAGGGCCGTCGTCGCCGGCTCCGGTCAGGGCCATTTCAAGTTTGGCGCGAACGGCCGTCAGGGGACTGCGCAGATCGTGGGCCAACGAATCGGTGATCGTGTGCAATTGATGCACTGAGCTCTCAATGCGATCCAGCATGTGGTTGAGGGTGTATGCCAACTGCGCCACTTCATCATTGCCGGCTGGAGGTCGGCACACGGCTTCTCAGATCGGACTCTCCGATCCGCGAGGCCGCCTCGGTAATCTTCCTGACGTGGCCCAGCATGCGCGCGTGCTGTAGAAGACAATGGCAAAGCCCGATGAACACGATCAGCAGCCAGAGCAGAAAGAAGCGAAGGCGCAGATTACGCAGCACCCGCAATTCGTCTCGTTCGGAGAGCCCGAGGTAGATCTGACTACCGTCTATGCAGCCGGTCAGAGGCTACACGGAAGGGTACGCCCTGGCCTGGCACGCTTAGGTCGAAAGGAACATCCGGGGTCACCTTCGCTGCCGCGAATCGGCGCAGAGTAAGCCGTCGCCGTCGCCGGCACCGACCCACAGCGCCAGGGAGCCGTCCCCGGCGGTCTGCAGGAAGAAGACGGAGTCGTTGAGGCCGTCGTCCGACCGTCAGCTTATTAGGAACCTCGCGACTGGCGAGTTCGGCCACTTCTTTCACCACGCGACCATAGAGCGCGTCCTTGGGTGTCCGTTCCGCGACATCGCCGAGCACTTCGACCTCGCCCACAGCCACGCATCGCTGCGGCGCTGGATGTCATCGGAGACAAAGCGATGCAAGAAAACAAAGACCACCATCGTGCCGAAAGCAAAGGCCAGGGTGGCCCAGAGTGAGATCCGCCAAGCGGCACTGCGCAGAATCGGTTTAGTGGTCCTTGAGAACATAGCCCACACCTCGCAAGGTTCGAATCAAGGGCGAGCTGCCCTCGGTATCCACTTTGCCGCGCAGACGGTAGATATGAACATCGACCACATTGGTGTCGGGTTGAATGCGCATGCCCCACACCTTGTCGAGAATCATGGAGCGAGTGACCACCCGGCCGGCATTGCGGCAGAGGTATTCAAGCAGGACGAACTCCTGCGGGGTCAGGTTCAAGATCTCTCCGCCTCGGGTTGCCTCGCG
This sequence comes from uncultured Acidobacteriaceae bacterium, assembly GCA_963790505.1. GTDB lineage: Bacteria > Acidobacteriota > Terriglobia > Terriglobales > Acidobacteriaceae > Acidisarcina. The sequence goes on from CAWBOT010000002.1 coordinate 320,222, forward strand.
GCGCAGCAGATCGAGTTCCAGATCCAGCACGCGCAGGCGCGTGGCTTCGGTGCCTGCGGCGCTGCTTCGCTTAAGAGGTTACGCAGTCGGGCCAGAAGTTCCGCCAGCGCGAACGGCTTGGTCAGGTAGTCGTCGCCACCTTGCTCGAGGCCGCGCACGCGGTCGTCTACAGATCGTCTCGCGGAGAGGATCAGCACCGGTGCGGTCACGCCCAACTGCCGGAGACGGAGAATCAGGCTGAATGCCATCCTGATCTGGCAGGCCGAGATCGACGATGAGAGCATCGTGCTCCAGATCCGAAGCAAGCCGCTGCGCGATGGCAGCATTTCCAGCAGCATCGACCTGGTATCCGGCCTCACTCAAAGAGCGTTTGAGAAAGTTCTGAATTTCCAGGTCGTCTTCCACCAGAAGCAGCCGCATGTGACGATGTTAATTCATTGGTGTCGCGCGCCCAGGCTCGTTCCAGCTATGCAAGGACATCATGCATAGATTCAGGCGAGCGATTGCTTTAGATGAACATTTCGTCATGAAGCGGTTTTGCGGAGGTCATGTTGGAGACCTATAACAGCTTTGACTGGACGCCAGCTCACGTCGAAAGTGCCAAGTTATGCGCAAGGCAAGCCCCAAGAGGTAAGATTCTGCTCGTTCGCATCACAGGTTTTCTGGAGACGCTGGCGCGATGGCCTGGCTAGGCTTCTACACGGCTTACTCCGATTCAAGATGGTCGGCCCATCCTGATGGCGGAGCGGAGAAAAGCGCGCTTAGTAACTCTGAATTCTCCGCTCCATGTGACTAATGTGAATCGCCGTCGTGGTCAACATCGCCTAAGTGCAGCTTCTGGGCAGCGGGAGTTAAGCTGACAGTATCGGCGGGTGGAGTGTTCGCAACCGGTTCGGCGGGGGGCTTTGGAGTGGGCGCCTTCTGAGGGGCAATGTCATTCACGACAGGGGCACTGGAACTGGATACAGACAAGCTCATAATTGTTCCTCCTGAAGCGCTTATCGGAAGAGCAACGCCAACAATCAACCGAACACGCATGAAGTTATCGTCATGTTCCGGCCTGGCGCCGGCGATCGAGTCAAATGAGCAGCTAGTTCAAGCCCTATGACTGCATCGGTTCCGGAACTGTCAGCGAGCAATGCGGGCAGAACCGCCCTTCATGACTCGTTCCACTTCGGCCAATGAAGCCATGCTGGTATCGCCAGGAGTGGTCATCGCCAAGGCTCCGTGGGCGACTCCGCATTGGACGGCCCAGTCGAGTGCCTTCTCCGAAAGCAGACCATAGATCAGGCCCGAGGCGAAAGAGTCTCCGCCCCCGACTCGATCGAGGATGTCTAACTCTTGCTGTGGGGTGTGGGCGATTTTGCCGGCGGCGATTGCGATCGCGCCCCAGGCGTTTTGCGACGCGGTGTGGGCGGTACGAAGAGTCGAGGCGACGATCTTCAGGTTCGGGTAAGTCGCCACCACATTCCTCAGCATTTTTTCGTAGCTTTCCACGGGAAGCTCGGCAAATTCGTCGCCGACTCCCTCAAGCTCGATCCCGAGCATCGCCGAGAAATCCTCTTCATTGCCGAAGAGGACATCCACCTTCTTGACGAGCTCGCGATTGACTTGCTGAGCTTTAATCTTTCCACCAATCGATTTCCAGAGCGAATCGCGATAATTGAGGTCGAAGGAGACGATCGTGCCATAACTGCGGGCACAATCCATGGCTTCATTGGCGAGGGAAGCGGTTGACTCTGATAATGCGGCGAAGATGCCTCCCGTGTGCAGCCAGCGCGAGCCGTGCTTGGGTCCGAAAATTAAGTCAAAATCGAAGTCGCCAGGGTTCGTCCTGGAGATGGCAGTATGACCGCGATCGGAACAACCAGCGGCGGCGCGCACTCCATAGCCGCGCTCGGTAAAGTTGAGACCGTTACGAGCCTGACGGCCAACGCCGTCATAGGGGACCCAACGGATCAGCGAAGTGTCGACACCGCCCTGCAAAATCAGGTCCTCGACAAGGCGGCCGATGGGATTGTCCGCCAGCGCCGTTACGATCACTCCCCGCAACCCAAAGCACCGCCGCAACCCGCGTGCGACGTTATATTCACCACCGCCCTCGGAAGCAGAGAACTGGCGTGCGGTGTGTATTCGGCCTTCGCCTGGATCGAGCCGCAGCATCACTTCGCCAAGACTGACGCAGTCCCACCTGCATTCCTCCGCTTTGCGGATAACAAGCTCCGTCATAATGCTCCTCAAGGCTAAATGTATATTTTCCATTCATCGCTCTCGGCGATTTGCTTGAGCATGTTAAACCGGCGCCGCATCAGGCCGCGAATATGCGGGACGAGGAGCCATTGGCCGACCCGGCGGCCCATCCAGCCGAGGGGCATCGAGAAACGCAGCTCGTCGGACATGACGACGATCCCATCCCCGCAATCCCTGAAGGCGTGGTCGTGTTCGAAGGCCGCGAAACGGCCGGCGATCATGCGGTCGCGGAAGAACGACGGCGGTTCGTAGGCCTCGATGAGACTCTCATGAAATTGGGGCAGACCGAGCTGCCAGCCTTTCCACAGAACCGTGTCTCCGCCGACGACAAAGCCCGCAGTACGCCCTCTCACCGGACGCATCTTGAGCTCGCGCTCGACCAGCGCGATGCTGGTGGAGAGCAGAAAGCAACGCTCGACCGGCGCTTGCACAGCAATCTCCTCACGAAGGATTATCGCGTGCTTCATGGACACTTTTCTCGCGGCCCGGTTCGATTTTGGTCGATTAGGAAGCTGATCGAGTGTAGCGCAAAGAGTCTTTGCAGGCGGCGCAGAGCGTAATTAGGATAGTGCGCAACGCCTTTGGCCACTTCGCGATTCTTCCTGGAGCCTTCCATGCGCCGCTTCCTCCCGTTCCCCCTGCTCGCCTGTTCCGTATTTGCTACCGGTCAGACGGCCACGAAGCCGCCTGTCGCTCCGGTGCGTCCGGCCACAGATACGTATTTCGGAACAACGGTCACCGATCCGTACCGCTGGATGGAGACGAGCACTGACGAGCTGCTCGCCTACATGAAGGCGGAAAACGCAGTGACAGTGGAGGCGCTCAGGCCTTTTGCCGCTCAGAATGCCGAGTTTCTCTCTGAACTTACCAAACTCTCCGAGACTGTCGCTTCCGTCGTGAGCCCGACGCGGATTATGGATCAATATTTCTACCTGGAATTACCAACAGACAAAAGCGACTTCCGGCTGATGACACGCGCAGTCTCGGGAGGGGAGCCGAGGCTGTTGCTCGATCCTGCGACGCTCGCCGAGGGGGGAAAGCACGCCGCGATTGATTATTTTGTGCCGTCTCGCGACGGAGAGTACGTGATCGTCGGCGTATCTCTCGGCGGTTCAGAGAACTCGGTGCTGCATGTGATTGAGACGGCCTCTGGCAAGCTGATGAGCGAAGCGATTACCCGCGCGCAGGAGGCTGCGCCGAGCTGGACCGACGATAGCAAGGGGTTCTACTTCACACGCTTGCAAGCGATGACGCCGGGCGCTCCGGCCTCGACGAAGTACGACAACGAGCGTATCTACTTTCATCGCCTCGGCACTTCCGATGCGACCGATCAGCCGGTCTTCGGCCCGGACATCATCACAGACCCGGCGTTGCCTAGGAATGGAAACGTCTTCGCCATGGTCGTGCCGAGCACCGGACTAGTGGTCGCAGCGCAGGTTTCCGGAGTGGTGGAGACTCCAGCGGTTTGGGTGCGCCGTTCCGATTCCGGACCGAAGTCTCAGAAATGGACGCAGATAGCCAAGCACGAAGACGGCTTGATGGACATCGCGTTTCATGGAACCAGCGCGATCGCCCGAACTAAGACTGGCGCGAACGGAGCAGTCGCCAACGGGCGCATCGTGAGCTTCGATCTTGCCACCGAGACCTTTGCCAGCGCGCGCGTCTTGCTGCCGGACAGCGACCTGGTTCTCAATGCGAAAGCCGATGCCGGTGTCGTTGCCGCAGCTGATGCCCTCTATGCTTATGGTTTCCGCAATGGTCTCGGCGTGGTGACGGTGATTCCATATAACGATCCTGATAAGCACGTTGAGCTGAAGCTGCCGATCAGTGGAAGTATTACCAGCATCGATGCCGATGTGCGCCGTTCCGGGATCACAGTAGGGATGGCAGGCTGGACTACGCCCCGGCTGATCTACGCTTATTCGCCGGAGATGCATGGTTTCTCCGACACCGGCCTGCAGCCGCCAAATCCGACCGACATGTCGTCGATCCGCGCCGTCGAAGTTGAGGCCCGGAGCGCGGATGGCACCATGGTTCCGCTCTCCATTCTTTATCGAAAGGAGCTTCCTCTCAACGGCTCCAATCCAACGTTGCTTGAGGCCTACGGGGCTTATGGGTATTCCAACGCCCCCTTTTTCGCAGCACGGCTGCTGCCCTGGCTCGATCGCGGAGGCATCTTCGCCGTCGCCCACGTTCGCGGGGGCGGCGAGCGCGGCGAGGCCTGGCATCTCGCTGGCATGAAGACGACCAAGCAACACACGATCGACGATTTCGTGGCCTGCGCCAGCTACCTGATCGAACAGAAATATACCTCGCCAGCGCACCTCGGCATCGAGGGGACGAGCGCCGGCGGCATCGCGGTCGGCGGCTTTCTGACGCAGCATCCAGAATTGGTGGCAGCCGTCATGTATCGGGTTGGAATCACCGATATTCTGCGCAGCGAGCAACGGTCGACCGGAGCTGAGAACGCTTTTGAATACGGTTCGGTGAAGATCGAGCCGGAATTCCGTGCAATGTATGCGATCAGCCCTTACGCGCATGTGAAAGACGGTGCCAAGTATCCATCGGTGATGCTTGAGACCGGCGCGAACGATCCCCGCGTGACCAGCTGGATGCTCACCAAGATGACTGCCCGCCTGCAGGCCGCGAACGCCTCGCCGAACCCAATTCTGTTGCGGGTCGATTTCGATGCTGGACATGGCATCGGCTCCAACCGGACACAGGCGCTCAAGCTGCAGGCCGATGAGTTTACATTTCTCGGCTGGAGACTCGGAATGGCCGGGTTCACAGTCAATAAGGCGAGTTCAGGGGTGTCTCAATAGGTAACATGATGGTGTTTGGCCGGATCATCGTTGCAGTCATCGGGAACGGCCTTAGGGAGGGTTTATGTTGGCGCAGTTGAACCGTTCACGCATGGTGCTTGTCTGGTTGGTGGCTTTGACGGCGATCTGCGGGCACGGGCAGAGTACGCCTTCGAAGTCTGCCGCTGTTCCTATGGCGACGTATACCGATCCTTCGGGCGGGGTTTCCTTCGAGTACCCGATCGTTTGGAAGGCCGATACCTCGGTCAAGTTTTATATTCCGCCGCACATTTTACAGGGCGGCGTTTCGCCGCGGGCGCAGGTCATATTCTCACCGGCAAGGAACTACTACGCTAAGACCACCCTGACCGCGCTCGTCTTTGCATACCTCAAGACGGCGCAACCCTCGCAGGAAGCGTGTAATGCGCAGGCCCTGGGCTCTATTCCGGCAAAGGCCGATGCTCTACCGATTCACGGCATATCGTTTCAGCATTTCGACACCGGCGACGCGGGCATGTGCCATGGATCTGACCAGCATGTCTACTGGACTTATCGCGTAGGCACCTGCTATCTCTTCGAAGGCGATATGAATACATCGTGTTCGGGCGCATATGAGGGGCAGCGGGACCTAACGGATACCGAAAAACGCGCACTGAATCGGCATTTGAATGCGATTCCAAAATCGATTCGATTTCGTTAAATGCGGAAAGCGACGGCGGAGCCAGACTATTGGCCGGATGTTCTTGCTTTCAGCTAGAATCGGGGCTCGGAAGGTTGACATGTCGTCTTCAACAAGAAGCAAGAATGAGAGCCAGGTCTTCGAGATCGTCTGCCCGGACTGCGGCGGGATGCTGAAGGTCGATGCGGCAACCCGATCGGTGATTGCGCACACGCCCGCCCCGCGGAAGCGAACCTTTGAGGACCTTGAGGCCGCAGCACGCGGGATGCGCGAGCAGGAAGAGCGGAAAGAGAGCATCTTCCGCCAGGCTGTGGACGCGGAGAAGAACAAGACCGATCTTCTGGAGAAACGGTTTGCGGAAGCGCTGCGCAAGGCGAAGGAGACTCCGGGGACGGGCAAGCCGCTCCGCGAGTTCGATCTCGATTAGCTGGCCGCGCGGGAGATTTGCTGCATCTCACGCGTGAAGTTGTATTCGGAAGCGTTGAGCCTCTAAGTTGAGACGATCGCTTCAGAGACTGAAACTGCGAAATCAACGAAGGCTCGAACAGCAACCTGAAGAAAGAGTCGTTAGAGGTAAACCTATGAGCGTATCGAAGTTTCCGAAGCAAATTGAAGCGAGACTATCCGCTAATATGAAGTCTGTGCCGTGGACGCGTTCGTTGGCGGTCGGGACACTAATAACCAGTGGCATTCTACTGGCGACGGGAAGACGCAAGGCGGCGCTATCTGTGGCTGCGGCGGGGGCCACTATCGCGCTCCTCGAGGATCCAGATGGCGTGCGCAGTTTCTGGAATGACATGCCGAACTATGTCAAGGCAGGGCAGCGGGCGCTGGTCCGTTTTGAGGGGCTGATGGAACAGGTCGCCGAGCAAGGCGAGCACCTGAAGGATATCTTGCGGAGGGCCTGAGGCTGGCCTGCGCTTAAGCGATGCCCAGCTTCTGTTGAGCCTCGGGGCTGATTCGCGCCGGACTCCACTTGGGCTCCCAGACCAGGTTGACCTGCGATTGGCTGATCTCCTGGAATCCGGCGAGGCGGTTGCGGATTTGCTCTGTTATTTGGACGTGTGAAGGGCAACCAGGCGAAGTGAGCGTGAGTTCGACGACCACTTTCTGCCTAGCCACCATACCAGGCGCGTCGAGGTCCGGCGTGAGAGCTACGCCATAGACCAATCCCAAATCGACAATGTTGACCGGCATTTCAGGATCGTAAACGTCGCGCAATGCCCCGCGGATGTCTTCTTCGGTTAATACGCGAGAATTGTGGATCATCTAATTTTTTCGCTCGATCAGATATTTTGCGACCGCTTTCAGCGTGTCGGCGCGCTCGCCATAAGGACCGAGATATTCGAAGGCCGCGGCGATGAGTTCGTTAGCGTCGCGCAGAGAGCGGTCGATGCCGAATACCGCTGGCCAAGTCGCCTTGTCACTGGCCAGGTCTTTTCCGGCGGTCTTGCCCAGATGGGCGGAGTCCTGCGTCATGTCGAGGATGTCGTCGACGATCTGGAAGGCGAGGCCGGCTTTGCGGCCGAACTCGGTCAGGCGATGAACGTCATCGGGCGTGCCGACTCCTCCGGTTCCTCCGTAGACGGCTCCGGTAGCGAGGCTGACGCGGATGAGCGCTCCGGTTTTGGCGCGATGGATCGCGTCGACCATCTCGGCAGTGGGCTTGTGATGTTCGGCCTCGAGATCGAGGACCTGGCCGCCGATCATCCCTTCGACGGTGCCTGTGGCCTGGGCGACGAGCCTGACAATTTCGACCACTGCGGGTGCAGGGCGCTTTAGGTGGGCGAGGGTCTCGTAGGCCTGAGTCTGGAGCGCGTCTCCAGCGAGGATGGCTGTAGCCTCGCCGAAAGCGACGTGGCAAGTGGGCTTGCCACGACGAAGATCGTCGTTGTCCAAGGCAGGCAGGTCATCGTGAATAAGCGAGTAAGTATGCAGCATTTCGAGCGCGGCGGCTAATTCCTCCACTCCCTCGGGCGGCTCGGCGCTGCCTGCCACCATGCGGGCTGCTTCGATGCAGAGCACGGGACGCAGCCGCTTGCCACCGGCGAAGACGCTGTGGCGCATGGCTTTGTGAATGGAAACGGGAACCTGGTTTTGGCCGGGGAGCAGACGGTCGAGTGCGCGATCGGTGAGTTCTGCACCACAGCGGAGGGTCTCTTTCACATCGAGAAGCATTTCAATCATATTATCCGACAGTGTAGCGTCCTCTTAGCCGACGGAGTCGGGCCTTCGCGCGGTCGTGGCAACCGCGATGAGCGCCAGACAGGACGCAATCGTGAGGCCTCGTCCCCAGATTACATCGGAGGTCACGCCGTAGCGTATGCAGATCTGGGTTGTGCCAGCAGCGATGGGAATGGTCACCAGGCCGTCTTCGCGATGCGGACGAGCATCGATTGGTCGCCCGTTGGCGAAGATTCGCCACGCGGGGTAGTCCATTAATCGAAGGACGGCAAATCCCGAGGATTGCGATGTGATGGTGAGGGACTTATCTTCGGGCAGCCACTGCTCGATTTTGGCTTGGACTGCGAGGTGGTTTCCGTCGCTGGGAATATAGCTTGCGTTTCTCTCGTCCTGATAGCCATCGGGAGCCGCGACTTCTGCGTCGGTGGCGTCCAGCAACCGCAAGGGGGGCAGAGATTGCTGCACGAGGGAGTTGTCTGCGCCGCTCGGGGTGTACTCGTCCGTGCCTTCAAAGCCGGTGCCCGCCTGGAAGAGCACGACCTGGGCCGAGACGGCATCTTCTTCATCGCAGGGTTGCCAGAAAAATCTGGCCGCAGTTATGACGAGGGCAGCCGCGACGACGAGCGCTAACCCGATGCGGAATCGTGCGCTCCGAGATAAAGGGACGTTTTGGCGCGGGACTGCGGCCGCGCCCAGCGCCAGCGCAAGGCCGACGCTCAAGATCAGCGACAGACGCCAGGGGAACTGAAGGAAGCGGAGTTCGGGAGCGACGAGCCAGACGGGGCGACTCCAGCGGAATTGCAAGGCGAAGAGGACCGTTGCGGCGGAGAATAAGGGTAGAAGCAAAGGCCGGGCTGAGTTTCGCTTCCAGGCAATCCATCCGGAGGCGACAAGGGTGACCAGCATGATGACGAATATCCGTGAAGCCGTGCGCAGAACCTGGTCGTGAAAGGCTTCGCCGGTGCGACCGAAGAGGAAGCTGTCGTCGATCCTCATGCCGGGGCCAATGGCGCGCGCGATCTCGACCCAGCGGCGTTCCCAAGCTGCGGGAACGAGGTAGAAGGCAGCCAGCCCGAGCCCGAGTATCAGGCCAGTGGCGGCTTGCAAGACCGGCTGCCATCGCCGCTGTGTGACGAGAGTCCAAATCGCGATGCCGGCGAGCAGGTAGCAGGTCATGACAGCTGCAGGCGCATTGGTGAGCCAAATGGCGGCGACGCTGAGGGCGAGCGAGACGACGGATTTACCAGGGAAAACCCAGGTCCCAGGATCGGGAGCTGGGGCACCCATCTTCGTGGAGGTCGAGGGAAGCCGGAGGGCGAAGAGGACGAGGAGCGGCAGCCAGATACCGGCGGCGAGTTCGCTGTAGGCGGTTCTTTCGTAGGCAACGAAGAGCGCGTAGGGATTGAGGATGTAAGCGCAGGCTGCGAGTGTCGCGGCATCGGTTGGCAACCATTCCCGCGCGAGTTTGTGCATGCTGAAACCGCATCCGGCAAAGACGATCAGCGTGTAGGCAATCGGCACTGCATTCCACGGGAGGATGGTGCCGAGGAGGGCTCCGAGCATCCACGAAAGCGGCGGATAGAAGACGAGGCGAGGCTCGCCGGCTCCGTAGTTTGCGTTGTCGATCCAATGGGGGTAGATGACGCCGTGACGCCACTGCTGGGCGACGGCCAGCCATGACTGGATATGGAAATCGAAGTCGTGTCCGCAGGAGCTGCCGCGAATGGCGAGGGGAAGAACCGCGGCGATCGCGCAACCGAGGATCCACGCTCGCTGCTGCCATTCTTGTCGGGTGGCTGGCTGGGAAACCGTCACGGAGTCAGCCGCAGAGTATGTTTCGAATTATCGGTGATGGCCTCATCGCTAAAGTGTAGTGTGAAGGTGGTGCGCCCATACCAGTAGGGCCATTGGTCGCGATACCAGGGGCTGAGCGGGTTGCCGGATTGGCCGTAGACGATGTTTTCGGTGGAGTTGTCGAGGTTGCTCCAATCGACGGTGAGCCGTTGCGAGGGGCCGAGCCGAGCGCCCATCTGATCGACGGTGGTCACATCTCCGTAGCTGGGTCGGACTCCGGTGCCGGTCCATTTCTTGAACCAGGGCAAATTTCCGTACAGTGGATGCTCGAGTTCGATCGTGTGAATGTCGCCGTATTGCCAGCTCTTGAGGTCTGTGGGTGCGTGTTCGGCATCGAGTCCCTGGCGGACGGCTTCGGTCAGGAAGTCGTTCCAGTTGGCATAGCTCGGAGGAAGCCATTGGGCAGGGGAGTGGGCGACAAGTTCCTCTTCAGCAAAGTATTTCTCCCGCCAGGTATAGAGCTGCCAGTCTTCGCCAAGTTTGGGTTTAAGCAGCAGCGGCCAGAAGGCCTTGCGCGCAGCGGTAATGACGGCCGCCGGCGCGGAGTTGGCGTTCATCACGCCATCCCAAGAGCGCAAGAGGTCGGCCGCCTGGCGCAGGCGCTTGTCTGAACGCGACGAGTGATCGATCGCGTAGGAATAGCGGCGAGCGAGCTCCTGATCGAGCACGGAGTAAAGATCGGTTTGCAGGGTTACCATGTCGGCTGGCCTGAGGTTGTTCTTGCCTGCGAGCCATTTCCAGATGCGTTCGTTGCGATAGGGTGCGGCCCATTCGAGGGTGAGCTGGTAGGGATAGCCATCGGGAGTAACGCGTGAGTTGGCTGTCGCGAGGATGCCGTTGGCGGGGTCTGCAGCGCTGGGCATTTGTTCGAAGGGTACGAGGCCTTGCCATTCATGGGTGCCTGAGGTCACGGGAACGTTCGAGAGGCCGCCCTGGCGCACGGGAATGTAGCCGACCGCCTGGTAGCCGATGTGTCCCTGATCGTCGGCATAAATGACGTTGAGAGAAGGGCCCCACCAGAGGCCGAGGATGTTACGAAACTCGCTCCAACTGGAAGCTGCGTTGATGTCGAAGAGCGGGATGCTGTTCGCGGTGGGATTGTAGGCGGACCACTCCAGAGAGAGGATGCGCTTTTCATGTTCGATCGCCGGGGTAATGATGGGGCCGTGGTCGGTGCGGCCCACGTCGACGACGATATCGCGTCCGCCGCGCACCCGGATCGTCTCACGCACATGGTCAATCGGCTTCCAACCGGAAGTGCTGAGATATTCGCCGCGGTCGTTGACCTGCTCGATGACGAGGTCCTGGGTGTCGCCATAAAGCGAGGTGAAGCCCCAGGAGATGTGGTCGTTGTGACCGGCAGTAACGAATGGAGCTCCGGGGGTGGTGACGCCGGCAACGTGGAAATCTCCTGCTTTGAGGTCGGCCTCGTACCAAATATTAGGAATCGTGTGCGTGATGTGCATGTCGTTGGACATGAGGGGCTTTCCCGATGCGGTGTGAGCTCCGGAAACGGCCCACTCGTTGGAGCCGATGACGCAGCCATTGCAGTCAGCTTGACCGAGCAGGCTGCGAAGCTGAAGCAGGTCTTCGAGCGTCGATTGCGATTCGTCGAGAGGGACATCGGGCATGTCGGATTGAGGCGCGGTGAGGTCGGGAATTGCGGCGCCAGGCGGATGGTCGCGCCACGAGCCGACGGGAAAGAGATCGGATGCGAGAGCGGGGCTGAGTTTGCCAAGTACCTGTTCATTCTCGAGCTTGCTCTCCCAACGTTCGTCCTCCATCTGTACCATGCCGAGCAGGATGAGCATACAGTCCACAGGCTGCCAGGGTTTGGGCTTGTACATGAGCAACCCGAACTCTGCCGGCAGGTTGTCCTGGTGCGTGCTGATGAAGGTGTTGACGCCGCGGGAGTAGTCATCGAGAAAGCGCCGGTCGCGCGGGTTCGTGTTTGCGATGATGCGCTCGGCTGTGGGTCTCATTTCGAGTAGCCGCTGGACGCGATCGTGGGCGACGAGACCCTTGCCGAGGACCTCCGCGATCTCGCCGGCGACATATCGGCGGGTCATGTCCATCTGCCAGAGGCGATCCTGAGCGGTAACGTAACCCTGAGCGGTGAAGAGGTCTTCGAGGTTGGCAGCTTCGATGTGAGGAACGCCATGTTCATCGCGGCGGACTGTGACCGGCGAAGAGATGCCTGGAAGTTGAACGGTGCCGTCGATCTGGGGCAGGGAAGCGCGCATGGCGTGCTTGAGCCAGAATGCTCCCCCTCCGATGGCTGCAATAGTGAGCAGAATAAGGACTAGAAATATCCATCCAAAGAGCCGCAGCCAGGGATTCCGTCTTACTTCGCGAGACACAGAATTCGAACTCCTCTTACGCTATCTGGAAGACTCATTGTCTCACCGTGCAACGTGTGGGACGGATCGCCGCGTTCGGGCCGTACCTTCGTGTGGATTAGGCCACCATGCAGCAATTCCCGTGCTTGACACCCTGCTCTCCCGTTCCTAGAATCGAATAGGAAGACCCTACCCGAAATACTGTCTAAATAGTCAATATTTCAAAGGGTTAGCGGGACACTGTCCGTATGAGGTTCGAGCCGCGGTTTTCTCGGCTGCTTCTACAGGGAAAATCTCCCGGAATTGCCGTCAGATTGCTGCACATACGCCGGTATCGCGCTCTGGAGTCAATATGGTCGCCGAACTCAGGATCAGTCCACGGGAACGGGCAGTACTTACGGCCATTATCGAGATTTACATAGAGACGGGGGAGCCGGTTGCGTCGCAAGCGATTGCGCGCCAGTTGGGCAATCGAGACGGCATGAGCGCCGCGACGATTCGCAATGTGATGGCTTCGCTGGCCGATGCCGACCTACTTGATCAGCCACATACCTCAGCCGGGCGGACGCCGTCGGCCAAGGCCTTCCGGGTTTATGTGGAGCAGTTGAACGGCATGGCCCGCACGTCTCCGGCGACCCTCACCCAAAAGCGCCGCGAGGAGATCGAAGACAACTTTTCGGGTGTGAGCAGCCGGCAGCAGTTTTTGGAGCGGACGTCGCACGTGCTGGCGCTGATCTCAAACGGAGTGGGAGTCGCAGTAGCGGCGAGCGCCGACTTTCATGCGTTGGAGCACATCCACTTCTCGCGGCTCTCTGCAGGAAGGGTCTTGGCCGTGGTGGTGACAAAGGCCGGATCTGTGCTCGACCGAGTACTGACGCTTGACCACGATCTGAGCCACGGTGAGCTGGGCCTCGCGGCGAATTTTCTGAACGAGAACTTCCACGGCTGGTCCATGGAGAAGATCCGCCAGGAACTGCAGAATCGTATCGAGCAGGAACGCAGCGAATACGATCGGCTCAGTCGTTCGGTAGGGGAACTTTACCGCAAGGGAGCGTTGGACGGCGACGGCGACGCACCTTCCATTTTTGTGGAAGGAGTAGGAAATCTGATCGCCAGCCAGGTCGATCGCGACCGGCTTCGCCAGTTGCTTGGCGCCCTCGAAGCGAAGCGGCGGCTGATCGAGTTGCTGAACGCCTATGTCGATACCCGCCAGCAGAACGTGCGCGTCGTGGTCGGACTGGAAGAGACGATTCCTGAAATGCGTAATATGGTTTTGATCGGTGCGCCCGCCCTGGTGGGGGCCGAGAACCTTGGTACCGTGGCAGTCCTGGGGCCAGTCCGTCTGCAATACCAGGAGACGATGAACGTAGTCTCATTTATCGCCCAGCTCTCCGACAGAATCCTGCAGCCTCCGCAGTAATCTAATTCATCAGCAAGTCGTTCAGCCGGCAAGTCCGTGGGAGCAGGTGAGATGTCGGGACGGCTCAATATAGGCACCATAGGCAACGCCTGGAAGAAGGCATTCATGAACAGCAAAACTATTGACCTCAATCACCTTTCCGACGACGAGTTAGAGCTTCGTCAAAACGCAGATCCTGTCTCCGACCCGATGGATGCGGTTGGGCCGCGACACGAAGGCAACGGCGGCGCGCAGACCGGAGAGGCATCTGTACCCGCCAACGCGGGAAGCGTGCCGCTCGAAGAGTACGAGCGGATAAAGGCCGAGCGGGACCAGCTTTTTGACCGGCTGGCCCGGATGCAGGCCGAGTTCGACAACGCCCGCAAGCGAGAGGCGCGTGAACGCATCGACTTCCGTGATTTTGCAACCGCCGGCGCAGTCGAGCAGTTTCTGCCGGTGATCGACAATTTTCAGCTTGCCTTGAAGGCGGGCGGAACCGCAGAACAACTGCGAATCGGTGTCGAGTTGATCGTGAAGCAGATGGATGAGGCGCTAAGAACGCTTAATGTGCAACCGGTAGAAGCGGTTGGGGCGCAGTTTGATCCTCACGTGCATGAGTCCATCGATTCGGTTGAACGGGCTGATCTGCCCGACCAGCAAGTACTTGAAGAAGTGCGCCGCGGCTATCGGATCAAGGAAAAGCTGTTGCGGCCTGCGCTGGTGCGCGTCGTAAGCAATGCCAAGACAGAGTCAGCGTGACGCGGGCTTCTTTCAGGCAGGCCCTCTAAGAAGGGTAAGCCTGACGAATGCAGCCGCCTTGTTTTTCAGTAATCTTGATTTTCGCTACAACCCCGGTCAGAAAGAGATATGAGTCCAGTAAACAACGTGATCAAAGTCGACTACTACGAAGTGCTAGGCGTCAGCCGTGACGCAAACGACCAGGAGCTGAAGACCGCCTATCGCAAGCTGGCGATGCAGTACCATCCCGACCGCAATCCAGGAGATGCGGTAGCGGAAGAAAAGTTCAAAGAGTGCAGCGAGGCCTACCAGGTGCTGACCGACGCGCAGAAGCGCGCGGCTTACGACCGCTACGGCCACGCGGGAGTGACTGGCGCGGCTGGGAACGGCGGTCCGTTCGGTAATGTCAACGTCCAGGACATTGGCGATATCTTTGGCGACCTCTTCGGCGAGATGTTTAACGTCGGAGGCTCGGGGAATCGCCGCCCTTCGCGCGCCCAACGCGGACGCGATCTTCGCTATGAAATGCAGATCGAATTTGAAGAGGCGATCTTTGGCAAAGATACAGAGATTGCCATCCACCGCATGGAGGTCTGTATCGATTGCGGCGGCTCGGGCACGAAGAACAAGCAGGGACCGACGACCTGCAGCCAGTGCCAGGGACGCGGGCAGGTGCGGTATCAGCAGGGCTTTTTCTCGATCGCGCGGACCTGTGGCGTTTGCGGCGGGACCGGCACGATGATCGCCGACCCGTGTACGACTTGCCGCGGCGAGGCTCGTATGGGGCGCGACCACAAGATCATCGTGAACGTGCCAGCAGGAGTGGAAGAGGGAACGCGCATTCGCTATCAGGGCGAAGGCGACGCGGGACGCTTTGGCGGCCCGAACGGAGACTTGTATATCGTGCTGGCTGTGAAGGCGCACGAGTTCTTTGAGCGCGAGGGGAACGATCTTCACTGCGTAATGCCGATTTCCATGCCGCAGGCGGCGCTGGGCGACGAGCTGACGATCCCGACGCTGGAAGGCGAGACAACGCTGAAGATTCCAGAAGGCACGCAGAGCGGCAAGGAATTTCGTATTCGCGGCAAGGGTGTGCCTCATTTGAATGAGCGTGGACGCGGCGATCTGATCGTCGAGATTGCGGTAAAGACGCCCAACAAGCTGACCAAGGTGCAACGTGAACTTCTGCGTCAGCTGGCTGAGACTATGACGGTGGAGAACAAGCCGACATCTCGGAGCCTGTTCTCCAAGGTGAAGGAAATCTTCAGCTAGGAACGACTCTGGGCAATCGTTCTCAACTGAGGAGAGCGGCGACAATCGAGACCGCAGCGATCGCGGCGGTCTCCGCGCGCAGGATGCGTGGCCCTAGGCTGGCGGATTTCCAGCCTTGCGCGGCAAAGAGCGCCACTTCGTCATCGGTCCATCCGCCTTCCGGCCCTATTGCTAAGCGAATTCTCCTCGGACCTGTAACCAGAGCATCGGTCTGGATTGGCTGGATCTCGTCGCGCAAAGTCATGGTCGTTTCGCTCTCGGAGAGAAGTAGACGTAGAGCCTCCGGTTCCTCTCTCGCGGCAGTCACCACAGACATCGGATCAGAAATGACAACCGTGTCGGAGCGGCGCGATTGCTGAGCGGCTTCGCGGGCAATGCGCCGCCAGCGTTCAGCGCGCGTTGCTGCCGCTTGTGCGAGATGTTTTTCGGTGCGGCGGGTGAGAAGCGGTACGATTTTCTCGACCCCCAACTCTGTGGTCTTCTCGATTGCCCATTCCATACGATCGAACTTGAAGACCGCGAGTAATAGCGTCACCGGCAGCGCAGGCTCCGCGTCGACTTCCTCGCCGAGCGCGAAGTCCACACAAGTGTCCTTGATTTCCACAAGCACTCCGCGACGAACACGATCGCCGACGACGATATCGAACTCCATGCCGGTCTGCGCGCGCAGCACTCGCACGAGGTGAGCGGCAGTCGCGCCGCTCAACGTCGCGGTGGACTCATCCCAACGATCGGCAATCCAACGACGCCGCGTCATCTATATTCCCCTTACTGCCGCTTTCCGGCGTAGTCGATTTTGCCCTTTGTTTATAGGGTCATTAAACACTTAGGGGGACGCTCATCGCGTCCCCCTAATGTGTTGCCTGTTGCCGATCGTTACTTCTTTTTTGGTGCTGCCTTCTTGGCGGCCTTCTTTGCCGGTGCCTTTTTCGCTGCCTTCTTGGTTGCCATGGTTGTTTGTTCTCCCTTGTTCGATTTGACGTCGAAACTGCAATCAACAAACTGCAGTTAACGAAAGGTATAGAGGTACGAAAAAAGAGTGTCAAGAAAAAAATAAAGTTTTGTGCATGTCAACCTTCGCTTTGAATCGCAAGAGTCATAACGCCGCATCCTTGCGATCGGTCGCGCGACCGAAATTCGTCATGCAACGCCGAGAGGAACGTGAGCGCGATTCAAGAGCCAGAGGAGAATTCCAGTGATGGAATCGTGCCAGCTGTGCGCGATCATGCCGGCGCGCAGACTCTTGCGACGCAGCGCGAGCAGACTGAAAAGTGCGCCGTACACAGTAATCATCAGCATTCCGGCGATACCCTCATATCCGTGCGCGGCCCCGAAGAGCAAAGCAGATACAAGGACGCCGACCCAGACCCTTCCGCTGGCTCGGGCGAACTGCTGCTGAAAATATCCACGAAAAATAAACTCCTCGCAGATTCCGGCGGAGATGCTCAGCGCGATCCAGAGCACGGCTTCGGCGATGCTCGATGGCGCGAGCTGACTGATCTGCTTTTGGGCACTCTCGAGATGAAGGCGATGCAGAACCAGCGCAAGAGAAGCGAGCACGATTGCGGAAAATATCCAGAAGACCCCCGCCGCCGCCACGTCAGTAAGAAACACGTGCACTCCGGGACGGTACTCACCGAGCAACTCCCGCAGGGGCGTTTTCTTTAACCGTATGCCCCACAATGCGAGCCCCGCGAGCGCCCATTCCCATGCAATCGTGACGGCGTAGTTCGCGAGATGATGACTCGCCATCGTATGGCGACCAGCGTGGACTGAGCCAAAGAGCGACGTCGCGGCAATCAGGAATATCAGCAGCACCGTATTCCACCACGGAGCGATTGCGACTCCAACGCGCTCCCTGGGCGAATCCCGAAAAACCGATTCTCCTGGGATCTCGGTTCGCACTTTCACCTCGGTCTGCGTATTCTCCACCGGAATGCTGCTCTCGCGGTCGTTCAACACTCGATCACATTGAGGGCCAGGCCGGCCAGCGACGTCTCCTTGTAGCGGGACTGCATGTCGAGGCCGGTGAGGTACATGGTGCGGATAATCTGGTCGAGGGAAATCTTGTGTCCTTCGGTTTCGTTCATCGCCATACGGCAGGCGTGGACTGCCTTGACCGCGCCCATTGCGTTGCGCTCAATGCAGGGAATCTGGACGAGACCTCCGATCGGATCGCAGGTCATGCCGAGATTGTGCTCCATCCCGATCTCTGCGGCGTGCTCGATCTCATCATTGCTTCCGTTCATAGCGGCGACCAGACCGCCGGCTGCCATTGAGCAGGCGACGCCAACTTCGCCCTGGCATCCGACTTCAGCGCCGCTGATCGAGGCGTTCTCCTTGTAGAGGATGCCTATGGCTGCTGAGGTGAGGAAGTAGCGCAGGAGACCTTCTTCGGCTTCGGCGGGGTCAGCGACGAAGTTTCGATAGTAATGGGCCACGGCGGGAATCACTCCAGCGGCTCCATTGGTAGGCGCGGTGACGACGCGACCGCCGGCGGCGTTCTCTTCATTCACCGCCATGGCATAGACGGTGACCCAGTCGAGCGGCGCGAGTGGGTCTGTGCTCTCGCCTCGCGCGAGAAGGCGCTCCGCCAGACGCTTGGCGCGACGGCGCACGTTCAATCCGCCGGGCAGAATTCCTTCAGTGGCCATGCCGCGCTCGACGCATGCTTGCATGATGTGCCAGATGCGCAGGATCTCGGCGCGGACTTCGCTGGCTGCGCGAAAGGCGCTCTCGTTGGCCAGCATGAGCTCGGCAACGCTGAGACCATGATCGGCGGCGGTGAGCAGGAGCTCCTCAGCGCTCGCGAAAGGGTAGGGAACTGGCCGCGCGGGAGTGCCGGACTCGGGAGCCGACTCACCGTCTTGGATAATGAATCCGCCGCCGATTGAGAAGTAGATCTGCTCCCCAAGCAGAGCGCCGGCGGCGTCAAAGGCTGCGAACTTGACTCCATTGGGATGCGGAGTCACCGCTCCCGGAGGAAACATGATGTCGCGATGAAAAAGTAGATCGTCGGCTTCATGGAAGGCAATGCGCTGTGTTCCCAGCAAGAGGAGACTTGCACGCTCGCGAATCGCCAGCAACTTCGGCTCGATGGTTGCCGGGTCTATAGTGTGTGCCTCTTCACCCGAGAGCCCGAGCAACACGGCACGATCGGTGCCATGGCCTTTCCCGGTCAGCGCCAGCGAGCCAAAGAGTTCTGTGCGGACTCGCGCCGTACGAGCGAGGAAAGCCTTGCTCTGCAAGTCTGCAGCGAAACGGCGTGCGGCGCGCATCGGCCCCATTGTGTGCGAACTCGACGGCCCGATGCCGATTTTGTAGAGATCGAAGAGGCTGGTGGTCACAAACTTGATTCTATTCCGGAAGCCCTAGGTCTTCGTCCCGGCGATCAGGGTTTAGTACACGCCGGAACTGCCGTGAGGTGAGGCGAGCCTGCCCTCCTGAATTGGTCCACTTCTTCGACAAGGCC
The DNA here is from genome assembly GCA_963790505.1 of uncultured Acidobacteriaceae bacterium. Taxonomy (GTDB): domain Bacteria; phylum Acidobacteriota; class Terriglobia; order Terriglobales; family Acidobacteriaceae; genus Acidisarcina. The sequence continues at coordinate 339,210 of CAWBOT010000002.1, forward strand.
TGTACCTCTCAACTAAATTGATTTACACGGTATTTCTCCACGATGAAACAGCTCCTTGCCCGCAGCGTTATCCTCCTGGTGTTTGGAATAATTCCGGCGATTGCGCAGAAGCCTGCGCATCCTTTCAATGACCCGACATTGCCGGCAGAGAAGCGCATCGACGACCTGCTCTCGGAGATGACGATCGACGAGAAGGTCGCCTGCCTGGGTACGAAGACGGCGGTTCCGCGTCTTGGCGTGAAGAGCTTTGGCAGCTCGGAAGGTATTCACGGTGTTGTGCAGCGCGAGAGAAAGCAAGGCGGCTACGAACGCACCGAGATCACCACGACGCAGTTTCCGCAGCCGCCGGGCATGGGCGAGTCATGGGACCCCGATTTGGTTCGCCAGGCAGCGGGAGTCGAGGGCTACGAGGCGCGGTTCATCACGCAGACCGCAAAATATGATCGCCAGATACTGATGCTTTGGGGGCCGCAGGCTGATCTGGCGCGCGATCCGCGCTGGGGGCGGAGCGAAGAGGTTTATGGCGAAGATCCGTTCTTCAACGGGACGATGGTCAAGAGCTTCGTCAAGGGATTGCAGGGCGATGACCCGAAGTACTGGCAATCGGCCGCTCTGCTCAAGCACTTCCTTGCGAACAGCAACGAGAACCTGCGGACGAAATCGAATTCAGAGTTCGATCAGCGCTTGTTCTGGGAGTATTACTCGGTTCCGTTCCGCATGGGATTCGTGGACGGAGGCGCGAAGGCGGTGATGGCGTCTTACAACGCGTGGAATGGGACGCCGATGGCGATCAATCCGATCCTTAAGAGCATCGTCGAGGAAAAATGGGGCGTCGATGTTTTGTCGAGCGACGGAGGAGCGGTTAAGCTCCTGGTCACCGACCACAAACGTTTTCCTACGCAGAAGGACGCGGTTGTGGCGTGCTTGAAGGCGGGCATCAACCAGTTCCTGGACACATATCAGGATGAGACCAAGGCTGCTTTGAAGGACGGCTCGGTCACCGAGGCGGAGATCGACGATCTATTGCGGCGGAAGTTCCGGGTGACGATCAAGCTTGGCTTGCTGGACCCGCCGGAGATGGTTCCGTATTCAAAGATTAAGGATTCGCCGGAGCCGTGGGCGACCGACAAAGACAAGGCAGTCTCGGAGAAGATGGCGCTGGAATCGGTGGTACTGCTGAAAAATGTGGGTTCGCTGCTTCCGCTGAAGAAGGATTCAATCAAGTCGATTGCCGTGATTGGCCCGCTGGCTGACTCGGTTCATTGGGACTGGTACGGAGGAACCCCTCCCTACGCCACGACGCCGCTGCAAGGAATTAGGCACGAAGCGGGCCCGAATGTGAAGGTCACCTATGCCGCCGAGGAGATCGACAACGCGGCAATCAAGGCGGCGCAGGCTTCCGATGTTGCCGTGGTGGTAGTGGGCAACGATCCGACGTGCGGGCCAGATATGGCGCACGACTGGCACAACACCGCGGATGGCGGCGGTACATTGCCGTGCACGGTGTCCAGCGATGGCCGCGAGGGTCGTGATCGCGAGGTCATCACCCTCGCTCAGGAACAATTGGTCAAGCAGGTCTACGCCGTGAATCCGAAAACGATTCTGATTCTGGTATCCAGCTTTCCTTTCGCCATCAACTGGTCGCAGCAGAATATTCCGGCGATCCTGCATATGGCCCACTCTTCGCAGGACGAGGGCACGGCGCTCGCGAAGGTCCTCTTCGGCGACTACAACCCCGGCGGTCACCTGGTGACGACATGGCCCCAGTCGGTGGACCAGTTGCCGCCGATGATGGACTACAACATTCGCGATGGCCGCACGTATATGTATTTCAAGGGAGATCCGCTTTACCCCTTTGGCTTCGGGCTGAGCTACACGACCTTCAAATTTTCCAACTTGAAAACCAGCACCGCAAGGTTGACGAAGGACGGTAGCGTTACAGTGAGTGTCGACGTGACAAATACGGGCGGCGTGGCTGGCGATGAAGTCGTCCAGCTCTATGTAAGGCACTTGAAGTCCGAGGTGGAGCGGCCGCGTGAAGCGCTGAAGGGATTTCAGCGGGTGACTATCCAGCCGAGCGAGACGAAGACGGTCGAGATACCTATGAAGGCTTCCGATCTCGCTTATTGGAACGAGAAGCTGGACAAGTTCGTAGTTGAAACGGAGCCGGTCAGCCTGATGATTGGCGACTCGTCGGCGGATATTAAGCTGGACACGACCGTGCAAGTTGAGTAGCTTGTTCCCGATAACGCGAACTGAACGCACTCCACGGAGCTAGCCTTGTACCAGCCGGAAACCTACGCGATCGCGCTTTGGTTCATGGTGCTTAGCATGCTCTGCTGGGGCTCGTGGGCGAACACTCTCAAGCTGTGTCCCGGCTATCGCTTTCAGTTGTTTTATTGGGACTATGTGATCGGGCTGCTGGTTGGAGCGCTGGCCTGGGGCCTGACTCTAGGAACCCTCGGGGCGACGGGACGCCCGTTCCTGCAGGATGTGCTGGCGACTCCGGGGCCAAATCTTGTCCTCGCGCTAACAGCCGGCGCGATCTTTAATCTCGCTAACCTGCTTTTGGTGGCAGCGATCGATATTGCGGGGCTGGCGGTTGCGTTTCCGGTGGGAATCGGCCTGGCTCTGGTGGTGGGCGCGGTGAGTAGTTACGTCCTGTCGCCGAAGGGAAATCCCCTGATGCTATTTGGCGGCATCACTCTGGTGGTGGCTGCGATCGTGTGCGATGCGGTTGCGTATCGGCTGCGGGAGCGCGAGCGGCTGGCGATGAGCCGCCGGGGGGTGATCATCAGCCTTGTCGCAGGCTTGCTGATGGGAACGTTTTATCCTTTTGTCTCGCGCTCGATGAGCGGGGCAAATGCGCCGGGGCCCTACGCTGCGGCGTTTTACTTTGTGGTGGGCGTGGCTCTTTGCGCGATTCCTTTCAACTATCTGCTGATGCGGAAACCTTTAGACATGCAGCAGCCTGTCACGATGACTGGATTTTCAACCGCGCCGCTGCGCTGGCACCTCTGGGGAATTATCGGTGGAGCTATCTGGTGCACCGGTGGCGTCTTCAATTTTGTTGCGTCACGCGCGAATGTGGTGGGTCCGGCAGTTTCGTATTCGATCGGGCAGGGAGCGACGATGATCTCCGCGTGCTGGGGAGTTTTCATCTGGCGCGAGTTTTCGGAGGCGCCGGCGCGGGCGAAGAGCTGCCTCTTCTGGATGTTTGCGCTATTTCTTGCTGGGCTAACTCTGGTTGCACTCGCGCCGATTTTCTAGCCAGATTTGATTTCGCTGGTCAGATTGCCATTCTCGACCGTAGAATCACGCCAAGACTCCCAACGAACTTCAAGGCCCAATGCTTTTCAAAGCGCTGAGCGCCGCTGTGTACGGCATCGATGCGAACATCATCGATGTCGAGGTCGATTTTTCGGGCATCCAGACGCAGGAAGACCACTTCCATACGGTCGGCCTGCCGGACGCGGCAGTGCGCGAGAGCCGCGACCGGGTGAGGGCGGCAATCAAGAACTCGGGCTTCGCGATCCCTCCCACGCACATCACGATTAACCTTGCGCCAGCGGACATCAAGAAGGAAGGTTCAGGCTTCGATCTTCCGATCGCGATCGGCATTCTGGGCGCCTATGGCGCCTTGCAGCTCAAAGACCTGAGCAAGTTTTTGTTGGTGGGGGAACTGGGGCTGGATGGCGGCCTGCGGGCTGTTCCGGGGATGTTGCCGGTCGCGGTTGCGGCGCGAGCCAAGGGCATTCAGAATCTGATTCTCCCTGCGGCAAATGCAGCCGAAGCTGCGGTCGTCGAAGGAGTCAAAGTTTATGCGGTGGGTTCACTGACCGAAGTGCGCGAGCTGTTGAACGCTGCAGCTAATGGAGGAATCAAGACGCAACCCTACCAGGTAGAGACATCGAAGCTGCTGGGCGAGCTTCAAACTTTTCACCTTGACTTCAAGGACGTGCGCGGTCAGCAGACGGCGAAACGAGCGCTCGAAGTGGCTGCAGCGGGGAGCCACAATATATTGATGATCGGGCCGCCGGGCTCGGGCAAGACGATGCTGGCCAAGCGGCTGCCGTCGATTCTCGCGCCGCTGAGCTTTGATGAGGCGCTGGAGACGACCAAGATCCACTCCGTCGCCGGGGTGCTCGACGCGGACGCTGGGCTGGTGACACAGCGGCCGTTTCGCGCGCCGCACCACACGATTTCGGATGCCGGGCTGATTGGCGGAGGCGCGATTCCGCGACCGGGTGAGGTTTCACTCGCCAATAATGGAGTGCTTTTCCTCGACGAACTGCCGGAGTTTCCGCGCAATGTGCTCGAGGTGATGCGACAGCCACTCGAAGATGGCCAGGTGACGATCGCGAGGGCGAGCATGTCGTTGAGCTTTCCGGCGCGGTTCATGTTGGCGGCGGCGATGAATCCCTGTCCATGCGGCTACTTCAACGACAAATCGCACGAGTGTTTGTGCACGCCGCCGATGATCCAGCGGTATATTTCGAAGGTTTCGGGACCGCTGCTTGATCGAATCGATATCCATATCGAAGTGCCGGCTGTACAGTATCGAGAACTTCGCTCTGGCGCAGCCGCGGAAGGCTCGGCGGAGATTCGAGACCGGGTGTTGGCGGCGCGAGAGCGCCAGCGGGTGCGTTTTCTCGCCGCCGCGGAGCCGATCTATTCGAACGCGCAGATGGGGACGCGACAGGTGCGGGCCTTCTGCGAACTCTCTGCCGACGCCGAGCGGCTCCTTGAGCGGGCCATGCAGCAGCAGGGCTTGACCGCCCGCGCCCACGATCGCATCCTGAAAGTCGCGCGCACCGTCGCTGACCTGGACGCGCAGCCGGCGATAACCGTGGGGCACATCGCCGAGGCGATCCAGTACCGGACGCTGGATCGCAGCTACTGGAGCTAAAAGAAGCCCCGGAAACTCGGTTCGCTTCCCGTTCCGGTAAACCTGCAACACCACTGGTTCGTTCCAGAACTCAGGATGACTTTTGTGAGCTGATGGTCTGGCCTCTTCCGGCAGTTAGCCGAAGACTTAAGGTGTCTCCACCCTTCCCGGGAGGCATCAAGAGTGAATTCGGCGAGGTCTATTGGCGGAGTGCTGGTATTGAGCCTAGGCTACTTTGGCCATGGTTCGGGCCAGGAGAGAGCCCTCCGGGTCGACGCCAGCGACGTAAGGATCGTCTCTTCCTTCGTGGCGACGGGCCAGCCTGTGCCCGGCGAATGCCGTGAGGAAGCGCACACTTTTGCCGAGAGCCTCATTCATTATCCTCGGCCGGTTTCGTGGCATTGGGTGCTGCTGTGCGACGAGGCGGGTTGGCGGCGATTCCTTCGCCTGAGCGGAAGGCAGGAGAACGAGGCAATTTACGCCTCCACTGACCTGGAGGCGCGGACGACTTACCTTCGAGGAGCTAAACTATTCATTGAACTGGACTTAAATGCCGGAGGAGATAGTGTCATTGCTCATGAATTGGCCCATATTCGGCTCAACAGTTCTGACGAAGAGGCTGCAAAGGAGTTGGCGCGCGCGTGGCTGCGGTGTTTCAGAAAGGGAAATACAGGTGGAAGTGGGGCTGACGACCCAAGGAATCAGAGTGTCAAATCAGATTCGGACCATTAGGGACAAAAGAAAAAAGTTGACGAGTACGAGTAACGGGTTTAACTTCGATGGTGGCGAAATTAACATTCGGCCTTTCGCAGTTGGCTTCTTTGGGCTGCCCTAAGCCGTCCAGCCCAACTCTCGGTTCAGATTGATCCAGAGCGAACAACCGAGTTGCTTCCCGTTTGCAAAGACTCTTCAATCTTCGCTGGCAGGAATCTGCTGCATCTTGATCCCGATGGAGCGTGGGGTCAGGGCGCTTGAGTCGATGTCAGTTTTGGTGCTGGGATTTTGAATTACCGAAAAAAGTTAAACCAGATGCTGGATTTCAGCGTCTAAGTTGTAAAGAAAACAGACCCTAGTCGCCACCGATGGCTCTTCGGAAGCAGGATTTTGAGAGTGGCGGATAGGGTCAAAGACAAGGAGAATACACTGATGCGTTCTGACCTGATTTTTGGGGCTTTGGCCCATGTCCGGAACCGCTACGAGCTCTGTCAACTTGCCGCGAAGGCGACCCGCAAGCTGCATAAGCCCACTACCAGGCTGCAAGACACCGCAAACGAGGTTCTGGTCCGGTTTCACGAGAACAACCCGATGCAGTCCGCTTCCTCGGTACCGATGGAAGAGCGGGAAGCACATGTCGAGCAACGCCGCGCAGCTTAAGCGCGGCTTTGCCGTTCCAGCAAGTATCTGACTACCTCACCCCTGCCTAAACAGCAAAAACCCCTCCCGGTAAATCCCCTCCACAATGAAACTCCGCAGGTAAAAATGACCATTTCCGAACTGAAAGAAAAAAGCATTACGGAACTCAGCCGTATTGCGCGCACCCTGGAAATTCCCGGTGCGAGCGGTCTCCGCAAGCAAGACCTGATCTTCAAGATTCTCCAGGCCCAGAGTGAAAAAGAAGGCCATATCTTCGCCGAGGGCGTACTGGAAATCCTGCCCGATGGCTACGGTTTCCTCCGCTCGCCCGATTACAACTATCTGCCCGGCCCGGATGATATATATGTCTCGCCCTCGCAGATCCGGAAGTTCGACCTAAAGACCGGCGATACGATCAGCGGCAATGTCCGCCCGCCGCATGAGGGAGAGAAGTACTTCGCGCTGGTCAAGATCGAAGCGATCAACTTTGAGTCGCCGGAAGAGACGCGCAACAAGATACTCTTCGACAATCTGACGCCGCTCTATCCAGAAGAGCGCATCAAGATGGAGACCACCCGTGAGGCAATCAGCGGCCGGGTGATGGACCTGTTGACGCCGATAGGCAAAGGCCAGCGCGGCCTCATTGTCGCGCCGCCGCGTACCGGTAAGACAATGCTGCTGCAGGCGATCGCCAACTCGATCACCACCAACCATCCCGAAGTCGTGCTGATAGTCCTGCTGATCGACGAGCGGCCGGAAGAAGTTACCGACATGCAGCGCTCGGTCAAAGGCGAAGTCATCAGCTCGACTTTTGATGAGCCGGCAGCACGTCATGTGCAGGTTGCCGAGATGGTGATCGAAAAGGCCAAGCGCCTGGTCGAACACAAGCGCGACGTCGTGATCCTGCTCGATTCCATCACCCGTCTTGCTCGCGCCTACAACACGATTGTGCCTCCATCGGGTAAGGTGCTTTCGGGCGGCGTCGACTCGAATGCCCTGCAGCGCCCGAAGCGTTTCTTCGGCGCGGCGAGAAACATCGAGGAGGGCGGCTCACTCACTATCATTGCCACCGCGCTCGTCGATACCGGCTCGCGCATGGACGAAGTCATCTTCGAGGAGTTCAAGGGAACCGGCAATATGGAAGTGATCCTCGACCGCAAGCTGGTCGACAAGCGCGTATTCCCGGCGATCGATATTCAGCGCTCGGGCACGCGTAAAGAGGAGCTGCTGATTCCCAAGGACGATCTAGCCCGTACCTGGGTGCTACGCAAAGTGCTGCATCCCCTGTCTCCGGTTGAGGCGATGGAGCTGCTGGTAAGCCGGCTTGAGAAGACGCGGAACAATGCAGAATTCCTGCTGAATATGAATTCGATTTAAGCGGGGAATTTGATACGAGGAAGAGCGCCCGGCCGCGCGCCGGGCCTCCCCTTGTGGGGAATTTAATACTCCACTCTTACAGCATCGAGGGCAGGCAGAAGCGTTGGATGCACCTCGACTACAAGCCTTTCCGAAATCACCGCGGGGTCCTGCGCGACGATCTTCTCGGCAGCGTCCAAACTTTCGGCCTCGATGATCGCGATTGCGGTGATTGCGCCACCGTCGGTCACCGGGCCCGCTGCGCGATAAATCCCTGCCTCGAACTGAGTACGCAAGAAGGCCAATTGCTGTGATGGCAGGTGTTCAGCGCCGACGGTCTGGTTCCAGCGTCCGCCCGGACGGAAGAGCGCGAGGAAGTACGGCTTGAGATTGCGGGGCAGGTCTTTTGGGCGGGATCGCGAGGGAGGCATTTTGCGATTTTAGCCCAGACGCTTGACGAGACGTTGTGCCTGCAATGAAGCATCGTGACTCCCCGTACAACCGGACTTTCTTCGCAGCACCAGGGTTCATGAGCATTGATCGACGCCGAGTGCGATCGTATTCTAGGATTCACCGTCTTCGGCATAGCAGGCGGAGAAATCATGGCCTCGGTGCAGATTGCGACTGCCGAATACCGCTTTGCGCGATGCGGTACTGACGTGTCTCACTCTGATCGAGGGACTATCCCACTGTACTCATCGGTGCTGCCGATTTCGAAGCAAGTGAGCGGAGGGTTTTATGGAGAAGGTCGCGGATGAAATCCCTGGCTATACATTTGGAGCGGGTGGAGTGTCCACGTCCCCGATTTCAATGGCGGAATTGTCAGCGCTGAAAATGACAGTTGGCTTTACGGAGGAAGATGCGCGCTCACTGCAGCTCGCCGGCGCAGTGCTCAGAGACCAGACAAAGCAGATCGTCGAGCACTGGCGCAGCGGTATCATCGCGAGCATTCCGAACCTCGCCCGGCATTCGCGTACCCCGAAGGGTGAACCGATTCCTGAATACCTGGCAAAGAGCAACCTTCGCTTTCAGCAATGGATACTGGATACCTGCCTGAGGACCTACGATCAGGATTGGCTCAACTACCAGCAGGAAATTGCCTTGCGGCATACGAGTAGCGGGAAGAACAAAGTGGACAATGTGAATTCGACGCCGTTCGTTCCGTTGCGTGACATTATCGCGTTTATTCCTGTGATGAACGAGACGATTAAACCGTATCTTGCCGCGAAGGCGCATTCCTCCGAAGAGGTCGAGAGTATGCATCGTGCGTGGTGTAAATCGTTGCAGCTTCAGTTGGCTCTTTGGGCCAGGGCATACACGGACGCCAGGCGCGTGGCGAGCGAGTGGTAGCGAATTTGGCCGCTCGCCATTTGTCATTGGGCGCGCCAGCAGCAGTCTGCTCCTTTCGCTACAATCAGGTGGCAAAGGGAGACGCAAAGCATTCACTTTATGGCTGACCGGCTGTACTACAACGACTCTTTCCTGACGAGCTTCGACGCAGTTGTTACGGACATTCGCCTTGTTTCGCGTACCGGCGGCGAGGCGCTTTGGCAGATTGCGCTCGACCGATCTGCGTTTTATCCAACCAGCGGCGGACAGCCCTTCGATAAGGGCATGCTGTCGGCAACCTCGCGCAACGGTGCGGTGCTGGAAGTTCCGATCGACGAAGTCGCTGAAGACGAGCACGGCGAGGTGTGGCATTTCACCATCAAGCCTTTGGAGACCGGAACTCAGGTAGCTGGTTCGGTGGAATGGGGCCGAAGGCTCGATCACATGCAACAGCACTCCGGACAGCATTTGCTGTCGGCGCTCTTTTCTCGCGAGCTTTCAGCGTATACCGTCTCCTTTCATCTAGGCGACGAGACATCGACGATCGACCTGAAGACTGCTTCGATCGCCCATGCGAGCCTGGAGCGAATGGAGCGGCTGGCGAACCAGATCATTGCCGAAGACCGATCGCTTACTATGCGCACGGTGCGGCGAGAAGAGGCCGAGACAATGCTGGCTGATGGCCTGCTGCGGAAGTTGCCGGAGCGCGAAGGCGATATTCGGCTGATCGAGATCGAAGGTATCGATCTCAATGCCTGCGGGGGCACGCATGTCAACGCGACGGGGCAGATCGGTGGACTGGCGATTCGTTCCACCGAGAAGGTGCGGCAGGGACTGCGAGTGGAGTTTGTCTGCGGCTTGCGCGCGGTGGCTGCGGCGCGGCGCGATTTCAGTTTGCTGACCGACGCGGCTGCGGCCCTCTCGATCTCAAGGGGCCAGGTTCCACAGACCATCGAGCGGCTCCTTTCCGAGGCGAAGCACGCCGCGAAAGAACGGCAGAAACTGCGCGAGGAACTGGCCCGCTTCGAAGCGGCTGAGTTGCTGACAAAAGCAGTCGTCCACGACGGCTTGCGTCTCGTCCGAGGGCAATTTCACGAGCATGACGCGGAGTATGTCAAGCTCTTGGCTTCGCGGATCACCGCGAGCGGCGGAACGTTGGCGCTGCTCGCGTCGACGCAGCAGGAGCCAGCTGCGGTGGTCATAGCGCGAGGCGCCGACTTACAGTTCTCGTGCGGAGAACTGATGAAGAACGCCCTGGCGGCTCTGGGTCTACGTGGCGGAGGGTCTCCAACGTTGGCGCAGGGGCAGGTGCCGCACGAGAGGCTGCAAGGCCTGTTCGATCAACTCGAGGCAGGTGCGCTATCGGTGGCAATCGCGCAGCCGGCAGTGAAGCGCTAGGGGCGTGATTGTTGCGCCGCAGCTTGAGGCTATTTCCGTTGAGCGCGTTCTCTTTCCCATCAATCGCTGGTAAACTTAGGAGAATGTCTCCCGCCTTTGTGGGGCTGTAGCTCAGCTGGGAGAGCGCCTCGTTCGCAACGAGGAGGCCAGCGGTTCGATCCCGCTCAGCTCCACCATCAACTTGGCAACCTCTGCTTAATTCCATCCGAAGTCCCGCGCCGCGGCTTGCTGGAATCGGGTATCCTCGCAGTGTGGCTGGCAAGGGATGCCGGCACGCCGAGGAAACACACGATGAGAACCAAACAGCCTTTTGTCTCCGCACTAGCCATAGGTGCGCTTACTTTCTCCACAATTGCCGCTTTTGCGAAGGGTCCGGCTCCGGTTACGGTGACGCTGAAGACTGCGCAGGGCACCGACGCCGGTACAGCTGTCCTGAAGCAGGAAAAGGATTACGTCATGCTGAAGCTGGATTTGAAGGGTCTGCCTCCGGGTGAGCACGGCATCCACATTCATCAGGTTGCGAAGTGCGATCCTCCCGACTTCAAAAGCGCGGGCGGCCATTTCAATCCCGATCAAAAGAAGCACGGAATCGGGAATCCCGAAGGTCACCATAACGGCGACATTCCCGCAAATTTGAAGGTCAAGCCGGACGGCACTGACAAAATCTCTATTAAGGTAATGAGCATCTCGCTTGATCCGAACTCGCCGAATTCAATATTTGCGAATGGCGGAACGTCACTGGTGATTCACGAGAAAGCGGACGATAACATGACCGACCCATCGGGGAATTCGGGCGCCCGGATTGCGTGCGGAGTGATTGCCGGCCAGTAAACAGGCGGCGGCAAAGTAGTTCTTTACGGACAAGCCATTCGCCTTAGCGAGCTTCTCGCGCTCCGGGGAGCGTCCACGCGAAGAGCACTCCGCCGCTGCTGGTCATCACGTATTGGCGTCCATCCAGTTCATAGGTAATCGGAGAGCTGACCATCGGTGATCCGCCACCGACGTGCCAAAGCGTTTTGCCGTTACTGGAATCGAGGGCGAGGACGTTGCCTTCAGCGTCTCCGGTGAAGACGAGACCGGAGTCTGTAGTGAGCACGCCGGCGCCGGCGCCTCCGTGGCCGAGTTCGTGGCTCCAGCGTATCTTGCCGGTCTGATAATCGATCGCCTCGATCACTCCTTTGCCCCATAATCCATAGTCGGCGCCCGCCCATCCATAGCTGCCGTCGGCAGGCTTAGCAAAGTAGAGGCTGTAGCTCGGGTGCGCGTCCACGATGAACAAGCCGGTGGTGATGATCGAAGCTGGGAGAGCGATAGTTGGTCATGCCGCCCTCGTCGGGCGCAATAAGGCGGCCGTCAGGTGCTGGTTCCTTAGCTGGATCGGGAATCGGCTCGCCGCGCTTGTCGACGCCCAGCGACCAGTTTGTCGGGCCGAACGGAACGCTTAACAGGCCTTCTCCATTGGTGCGGTCGAGGACGAAGAAATAGCCGTTGCGCGAGGTTTGCATCAGCATCTTTCTCGGCTGGCCATGAAAATCAGCGTCGACGAGAACGGGAGTTTCCACTGCGTCCCAGTCGTGGGTGTCATGGGGCGATGCTTGAAATGCCCAGGCAAGCTTACCGGTATCGGGGTGGATCGCCACGATGCTGCAGGTGTAGAGGTTGTCGCCGGGGCGTGGCTTCCCGTTCAGCACCGGCGTCGGATTGCCCGTGCCCCAATAGATCAAGTCGAGAACGGGGTCATAGGTGCCGGTCATCCAGGTCATGGCCCCGGTTGTCATGTTGGGCGTGCCCACCGGCGGCGTGCTGTCCCATTGCCACTGCGTCTGGCCGGTCTCAGGATCGATGGAGCGCAGAAAGCCGCTGAGATTGTCAAAATCGCCGGAGACGCCGACGATCACATGGTCCTTGACGATCAGGGGCGCCATGGTTGTCCAATAGCCCTTGGTGGAGTCGGCGACCACGCACCTTCCAGCGGACGCTTCCGTCCTTCGCGTTGAGTGACACCAGGTGAGCGTCTGGCGTCATGAAGAAGAGCCAGTCCTTTGTACATCGCCACGCCGCGGTGACCGATGTGCAGGCCGGCGTTCTGGATGTAGCTGTAGTGCCATATCAGGTGCCCAGAGCGCGCATCGACCGCCCAGATGTTGTCGGGAACGGTGAAGTAGAGGATGCCGTCGACCAGCAGCGGCGTCGATTTGATCTGCATGGCCTGGCCCGTCTGAAAGGCCCAGGCGAGGCCCAGCTTGTTCACATTGCCCGGAGTGATCTGCGTCAGGCTGCTATGCCGTCTTCCTGTGTAGTCGCCGTGGTAGCCGGGCCAGCTGTCGGCCGGCGGAGCAAGCAACTGCGAGGCGGTCGGGTTCTGGGCAGCGAGCCGAGGAAGCGGAGAGATCGACCGCAATCAGCGCGGCAAGGAAAGTCAGCGCTATGTTCTTGATTGGGGTCATCACTCTCGCGGGGACTTTGACGATGGCTTTCGATTCGTAGGATCCGGCTATCTCAGAGTCTGGATGTAAGCCATCAGGTTATGGATATCGTCGTCGGTGTATTTGGGGAATTGGTCGACGTGAGCGGTCACCGGCGAGTCGATCGTGTATTTCACCGCGTTCGTCGGCCATGAACGATAGATTCCATTCGCATCGCGCATCCCAATGGTGAATTCGTCCTGATATTCCAGCCGCCCCGCGACCGTTTCGCCGGAGGGAAGAGTGACGGTCAGAGTGTCTTTGGCGTCGCGCGGATATAACATCCGCTCCTCGAGCTGCAGTCCCTGATAGCGAGTGGCAATGCCAGCCAGATCTCCGGTAGGCGAGTGGCAGGAGGAGCATTTGCCCGCGCCATTGAAATATTCTTTGCCCGCCGAGACGTTGCCCGTCTGCAGATCGGCGACGTCGACGCCGCGGCGTCCGCCCGGACGAGAAGCAGCCAGTTTGGCCTGCGCATGGATAAATTTAACCAAGTCGCTCATTTCGGCTTCGGAGAAGGTGAACTTGGGCATCTTGTTATCAGGTTTCCCGTTGCGCACCACCGGACCTATCTGATCGCCACTTATGTCTGCCGAAACGAGTTTGGAACGAGTAAGGTCCGGACCGGTCTCACCGCCTGCGGCATCCCGCCCGTGACAGAATGCGCAGTTTTGCAGGAAGAGCGATCCGCCGGCGTCGACGACCGAAGCATGTACGTCGCCAGAGCTCGAGCCGGCAACTACAGCATTGAAGGTTGCGTCGTTGGCAAGATAGTGCAGCAGGGAAGTGAGTTCGTCCTGTGGAAGCTGAACGGTGCCGAAAGCAGGCATTCTCCCTCTGCCCTGGCGAATCAGGAGCGAGATCTGGTCGGGGTTTCTGTGCCGGCCAACTCCGGCAAGCGTTGGAAAAGCAGGCTGGATGCCTTCCATTTTTTCGCCGTGGCAGAGAGCGCAGTTCTGTTGATAGACCGTTGCGCCGGATGCATGCACGGCAGGAGGCGATGACGCCGTGTCGCTGGCGGCGTAGATTGGCTCTTTCCCGGCGTGATATGCAATGGCCGCCGCCATTGTCAGAACGAAGGCGCTAAGCTTGAAAATCCTCACCGTTTCAACAACCATCCCGTCAATTGAAGATTGCGTTGCGTAGTCCTACTGCGAACAAGACTCGGACCTTGCAGGTTCATCCAGAGTATTTGATGAGCGTCATAAAGCCGTAATCCATGTGCAGCTGCTGGTGGCAATGGAAGAGCGTATCGCCGGGATTGTCGGCGACGAAATCCACTTCGACCGTATCGAGGGGCATAACGTTGATGACGTCTTTCTTCAGGCCGATCATCGGTTTCTTGCCGATCTTGGTTACTTCAAAGGTGTGCCGGTGCAGATGCATCGGATGCTGATCGCCGCTGGCATTGCGGAAGACCATGCGGTAGCGTTTGCCCGCCGTCACCATGATTGGATCGATGTTCGGCCAGGACTTGTTGTTGATTGTCCAGGTGTCGAACTGCGAACCGTTCATGGGGCCGAAATCGCGGAAGGTAAGGACAAATGTCTCCTCTGGCTTTGGAGCTTCGCCTGTGCCGGCAAACTGGGAGTAGTCCCACGTGCTCGGGGCGGGATCTTTCCATACCGGGGCGCCGGTGCTTCCAGCGTATTCGACCACAATGCCGAGGCCCATCTGCCGCGACTTTTCGAGCGTCGATCCGAGCACCCAGACGCCGGGGGTGTTCATCTCAACGATGGCGTCGACGCGCTCGGCGACGGCGAGTGAGAGCGTTTCGACAAACTGCGGATTGGGAACCGGATTGCCATCCATGGCAATGACCTTGAAGCGATGACCGGGGAGCGCGAGGAGCACATTCTCGGTTGCGCTGGCATTCAAGAGGCGCAGAAGCACTCGTTGGCCCTGTTTGACGCGGATGGGTTCGCCCGCGCCGAGCATGTGGGCATTGATGGTTGCGTATTTGTACCCGACGTCGGAGCCGGTGGTCAGCGGAGCGTTGGCCGATTCCGCGCGCATGGTTTCGACCATGGGAACGAACGACGGCTCCCAGTGATGGATTGCGAGGTTGATCTCCTGGTCGTAGTGGCCGGGATCGTTCTTGCCTTCGATTAAGAGAAAGCCATATTGGCCGCTATAGGTGCCGAGCTGGAGATTGGCAAAGGCCGTCGCATGGGTGTGATACCAGCGAGTGCCTGAAGGCTTCGGGGTAAAGCTATAGCGAAGGGAATCGCCCGGGGCGATCATCGGCGAGCCCTCCTCCATTGCTCCATCATTCAGAGAATCGATCGCCAGGCCGTGCCAATGCACAAGGTCGTGGACCTCACTGGCGTTGGCGACATCGATGGTGACCGGCACCCCCTCGCGCAGCCGCAACACGGGCCCAGGAATTTGTCCGTTATAAGCCAGCGTCTGAATCTTGATGCCTTTACTGATTTCGAAGGTCGATTGCTCGATGCGCAGGCTGTGGTCGGCCCTCCCGGTGGAACTCACTGCGGGCGCGGGCGATCCGCTCTTCAACTTGTGCGGGAGAAGGGCATGTAGAGATTCGTCCGCGAGCAGCAGACCGGCCGACGAAAGAAAACTCCTACGGTTCATGAATCCCCTGTTCAGATAATGACCCACCAAATGCTGTATACACCAAAACCGCTTTGTTTCACATGGGACATTGTTGCATGACGCAACTTAAGCGTCATCCCAAGGGAGGGACGACTGGAGAACCGGACGAAAGCTTCGGCGATGCAGCGGGCATGGGCCATAACGGAGGAGGGCAGCCAGATGTTCCGGCGTCGAGTAACCTTTATGCGATGCCAGGCCGTAGCCGGGATACTCCCGGTCTAGCTCACACATGCGGCGGTCGCGATAGACCTTGGCGACGACGGATGCAGCAGCGATCGAGATGCTTAGCGAATCTCCATAGATGACGCTCGTCTGAGGGCAAGGCAGATCGAGGCGCATGGCGTCGATGAGGAGATGATCGGCTGCCGGGGAAAGTCGGTTGACTGCGGCGGCCATGGCAATCCGGGTCGCCTGGTAGATATTGACGCGGTCAATCACTTCCGCGCAGACCTCTTCGATGGCGATGGCGATGGCCTTCTTTTCGACGATGGCAGCCAGCCGCCGCCGATCCTCGGGGAGGATCTGTTTGGAGTCCCGGAGTCCGCGAATCCGGGTGTCGGCGGGGAGAATGACGGCAGCGGCGACGACTGGGCCGAATAGCGAGCCGCGGCCGACTTCGTCAACTCCGGCGATGATGGTAGCGCCCTGGGCCCGTGCCTCGCGCTCGAAGCGATTTCCGCAGACGAGATTGCGCAGCATTCGCAGCTTGCGGGTCGCGGCCGAGAGTTGCCGTTCGGCAGGCTGATTCGGTCCAGGGGATTCCAGCAGCCAGTCAAGCTCTTGAATGTTGGTGTCTTGAATGTTGGGAACGCCGGACATCGCTGACTTGAGTGTATCGCGGGGAAACACAGAAAGGCCCCGGCGGGAGGTCTACCGGGGCCGACCTGAACTGTGGATATCTTCACCCGAAAGACGGGGAACTAGGCGGTGCGGTCGACTTCCTTGAGACGGGCGGCCTTGCCACGGAGTCCGCGCAGGTAGAAGAGCTTGGCGCGACGAACCTTGGCCGAACGGATCTTTTCGACCCTGTCGATGACCTTGGCGTTGAAAGGGAAGATACGCTCGACGCCCTGCCCGAAGCTGATCTTACGGACGGTGAAGCTGCCCTGGGCCCCGCGCTTGAGCGCGATCACAATGCCCTCAAAAGCCTGGATACGTTCCTTGTCGCCCTCTTTGATCTTGACCTGGACGCGGATGGTGTCGCCGGGCACGAAATCGGGGTGGTCCGTGCGGTTCAGTTTATCGGCGAGGCGCTGCATTACGGGATGAATAGACATAGCTCTTCCTGACGGTTCTAGTGGGAAATTCTGACTTGTGCCAAACCCTTATTTTACACGGAATTTGTGGCTTTGTGCGACTACTCCGCACTCTCAGACACGAGACTCCGGGTGCAAGAGCGCTTTAGGGCAGCGGCGGCCCGGTCGCCATCTTAAGGAGCGGAGGCGATGCCATTTAGCCTTATGAAGGTGGAAGGCGCATCGGCGCTCGGGAAAAGGGTGAGAAAGTCCTTGTGCGCCCCTACCGACACCGGGCTAAACTCGATCGGCATGGTGCAGCTTTGGCCCGCGGCGACCCCCGATCGGCAGGTGTTCTGCGCCGTCGTGAGGACGTTGTAGCTGGGGCCGTTGATCGTTGTACCGATCGTTACCGTGCCGGAAGCCGCGGTATTGGTGAAAGTCACCAGCAACACTTCGGTGGTACCGAACGGAATCGTCCCGAACTGCAGCGTCTTGGTAGCGGTGCTTAAGCCCAGAGCGACGCCCTTCAGCTTGACAGTAGGATAAGACGAACCATTGGTCAGCAAGGTCAGGATATCGTTGTGCGCTTCGACCGATGCCGGAGCGAACTCCACCTGAACAGTGCAGCTCTCGCCCTCCGGCAATCCGGCGGCGCAGTTGCTTCCTGCGATATTGAAGCTCTGGCCGTTGATCGACGGCTTGAGGGTCAGCGTTCCTTGACCGATGTTGGTGACCATCAACGGCAGCGTCTCGATGCTGCCGAAGTCTATGGTGTCAAACTGCAGCAGGTCTGCCGAGACCTGCGGCGGGGGGCCAGTCGCTATTGCAAGTCCAGAGCCGTAAATCGGCGTTGTAGCGAGCACGTTTCCGCTGCCGTCCGCGATTTCAACCGAGCCATTCCGCGTGCCCGTGTGCAGAGGCGCGAAGGTCACGTTGACTGTGCAGGGGGTGCCCGCCTTGAACGCGCCGGTGCAACCGCTTCCGCTGGCGAGAGTGAAGTCGAGATCCGGCGCGCCACCGGTGAGCACTCTTGGAGCGCCCAGCGTCACGCCGGTATTGGCTTTGAAGTTGAGCGTCAGCGTCTGGTTGCACGGTGCGGGCACCGTCTTCCCAGGCGCGCAGGCATAAGCGCTCTCAAAATCGACCGAATCCGTCTGCAATGCCAATACGCGGGAACCGCCGTAGTTGGCGACAAACACATCCCCTGCGCCGTCCACGGCAATTCCGTCGGGCACAGACAAACCACTAAACGCTAGCTTGATCTGCGACCCGTAGCCCGTTGCCGTCTTGGGCAATTCCACCGCACCGTCGAACAGGTCGACGATGAACACATCTCCCGCGCTGTCCAAAGCAACTCCGAGAATGTCACCCAAGCCGCTGGTCGGAAGGGTTTTTTGCGGGCCGTAGCCTGTAGCTGTCTTCGGCAATTCAACCACAAGGCCGGTGTTAACCGGGGCAATGAACACATCGCCTGCGCTGTCCACGGCAACACTTATAGGATCGTTCAAGCCGCTGGCTGGCAGGGTCGTCTGCGGCCCGTAACCCGCCTCTGTCAGCGGCAATTCCACCACGCGGTGATTGAAATAGTCGGCGATGAACACATCGCCGGCGCTGTCCACGGCAATTCCAGGGGGGTTAAGCAATCCGCTGGTCGGCAGGGTCGTTTGCGGCCCGAAGCCCGTCGACGTCCGCGGCAATTCCACCACGCGATAATTGCCCCAGTCGGCAATGAACACATCGCCTGCGCTGTCCACGGCAATCCCGTCAGGCTCATTCAAACCACTCGTCGGCAGGATCGTCTGCGGCCCATAGCCCGTCGCGGTCCGCGGCAATTCCACCACGCGGTTATTGCCAGTGTCGACGACGAATAGATTCCCAGCGCTGTCTACGGCCACTCCCTCAGCGTAATGCAAACCGCTGAACGGCGGGGTCGTTGGCGCGCCCGCAAAACTCACGCTCTGCGCGGAGAGAGCAAGCGGCGAGAGGCAGGCCAAAACACCAGCCAATAGGATAAAGGAAACATGGAAGACGGTTGAGGCGAGACTGGGAGAAGGCAGAAACTTGGCGCGCATGGTTCCTCCGGGGAACTCTGTGCGTGCAATGTTACTCCGCTTATTCCGTGGCGCGCGTTACTGAAATGACAAATGAATTAAGCAAATCAAGGTTCTGTCTCGGAGCTATGATGACCCAGAGGGGTTGAGCGACTCGAGAAACTCTCGGTCGCGGTCACTCAACTCCGCTGTCTCCAACAAATCAGGGCGGTTTCGGAATGTCTTTTCGAGTGCGCGTTCTCTCCGCCAGCGGCTGATTTTGAGGTGGTCGCCGCCGCTGAGGACATCCGGCACCATTAGTCCGCGAAACTCGACCGGACGCGTGTAATGCGGATAGTCCAGCAGTCCGCCAGCGCCGTGAGTGGAGCGCGGCGGTGTGATGGCTCCATCTGACGTAGCGTCATTCTCAGCGGCGGCAATATCGGCTGCTATCTCCTGTTCGGACGCACCGAAGCTTTCAAACTGGCTTGAGGCTTCGTTTCCGAGAACGCCGGGCAGCAGCCGCATCGTTGCGTCGACGATGACCGCCGCGCCGAGTTCGCCGCCGGAGAGGACGTAGTCGCCAATGGAAAGTTCGCGGTCGGCCAGCAGTTCATTGACGCGCTCGTCGACGCCTTCGTAGCGCCCGCAGACCAGAACGACGCGATCGAGTTTAGCCAATTCGCGCGCTGTGGCCTGGGTAAACTTTTTCCCCTGAGCTGAGAGCAGCACGACGGATTCGCGGCTGAGGTCACGCCCTGCTTTGTCGGAGACGCCGTTGGCTTCCAGCGCTTCGGCGAGTGGCTCGGGTTTGAGCACCATGCCTTCGCCTCCCCCGAAGGGGCGGTCATCGACGGTGCGGTGACGGTCATGGGTGAAGTCGCGCAGGTCATGCGTGACGACTTCGACCAAGCCTCCAGCGACCGCGCGTTTGATCACGCCGTGCTCGAAGATGCCCGCAAAGAGGCCCGGAAATATGGTGATGATGTCGAATCGCATGGCGTTCTTCGAGGATAAGGCCTGTGGCGGAAGTCTACTTTTCGCGAGATGGGCTCCCCGGAGCATTCAACTCAAGCAGGCCTTCCGGCAATTCCATCGAAAGTCGGTTCGCGGCTAAGTCGATCTTCGGGGCGAAGGCTTTGACGAAGGGCACCAACACTTGCCCGGAAGCAGCCGTCTCCACAATCAGAAGGGGCGTCGCCGTCGACCCGCGGTCCACTTGGCTGATCTCGCCGACCTCGGTTCCGGAGCGCGAATCGAAAAGAACGCAGCCGATTAGTTCGTCGATATAGGCAGCGCCCTCTTCCAGCGGAGCGCGTTCTGACTTCGGGATGGCGACATCGAGGCCGCGCAACGTTTCGGCGTCGTTCATCGACGCTATGCCGCTAAAGTGGAGGACGACGCGGCCCTGATGCAGCCAGTGTCTTTCCAGCTCAACGGCGCGCGGAGGCTGCTTCGGGCCCAAGAGAAAGAGCCGCTTCCGCTCTGAAAAGCGTTCAGGAAAATCAGTGAGCAACTCGGCGATCACCTCGCCGCGAAGTCCTCGCGGACGGACGATCTTTGCCACGATCACCCAGTCATTTGGGTCGCCGGTGGGCTCTGGGATGGTATCTGGCAGCGTTGCAGTCAAAGTGAGGAATATCCTGACGCGGCGTTCTGTGACAAGCTGCGACCGGGCCTAGCCCTCGTGGGGTGCGTGCGGCAGGTCTTCGAGGATATCGAGCGTGTAGCGGTGATGCTGCTTCATGCTCACCGCGCCCAGAATGGTGCGCATCGAACGCGCCGTACGCCCCTGCTTGCCGATCACCTTGCCGATATCGGAGGGCGCGACTCGCAGGCGAAGCACGCTGCTTTCCTCGTGCCGTTGCACTTCCACCTCGACCGCCTCCGGCTCATCGACCAAGGCACGGGCGATTTCAGCCACCAGATCTTGCATTGGGTCCTGCTGCCCTTCAGTCATAGAGTCTTCCCCCGAACTATTGCTCATCCGCCGCCAGTACGGCGCATTGGCAAACAACGAAACCGCAGTGAACAATATGAACTACTTGCACGGCAGTTCGTCAAGCAATCATTGAGGGAAAGCTTACCTTTATCGAAAATTGGGCCTGGAAGAGGCTGAGAAACTAGGCGGCAGCAGCGGCAACAGAGTGTTTTGCCAGCAACTTGCCAACCCGCTCGGAGAGCTGGGCACCCTGGGCGACCCAATGATCGATGCGGTCTTTCTTCAGGTCGACGGTGGCAGGATTGGTGCGCGGGTTGTAGGTACCGACGATCTCAATCGAACGGCCATTGCGGGCCAAGCGCTTTTCGATGACCACTACGCGGTAATAGGGCTGCTTGCGGGCGCCGAAGCGCGCCAGACGAATCATCAACACGATCAAAATCCTCTCAAAACCTAAATCTGGAATGTTTGGGAGACAGGTGCACAAGCGGGTGAAGCCGCAGGAATCCCAGCCTTTAAGTATGCTTGATTTCAGGGATTTGGGCAAGTCATGGAGTGGGAATATAGAGTCGTCCGAATTGAGAAGATTAATCACCAGTAATTGAGAAGATTAATCACCAGTATCGTTGCCGTCATGCTTATGGGGCTGGCCTACGCCGGATATTGCAGCGTGCGGTCCCCCATTTACGGCTATGACCTTCAGGGCAATCAGATCACTCGTCTCAGCGATTCTGGGACGAAGGCCGTGGTACTTTTCTTCCTGGCGACCGACTGCCCGATTTCGAATCATTACCTGCCGGAGATTCAGAGGTTGGCCAAGGAGTTCAGCGCAAGGCGGGTTAGTGTTGTGATCGTGTACCCCAATGCGACAGAGTCTGCCGAGGGCATAGCTCGCCACGAAAAGGATTATGGGATTGAAGGAACAACGCTGGTGAGTCCGACGGCGAGTCTGATGGCGCAGATTCATCCTACAGTCACGCCCGAGGCCGCGGTGCTGATTCCGCAGAGCGGCGGCCGTGGAAATTTGAGGGTGGCCTACCTGGGGCGAATCGACGACTGGTATGTGGGCATCGGGCGGCAACGCCCTCAGGCCACGCGCCATGATCTCGAGCAGGCGGTCGCCCATGTGTTGGCTGGTCAACCTGTGCCTTCGCCGGAAGGGCCGGCGGTCGGATGCGGCATCATCAGCGAGGCCGCGCTCCAGAGTGGGGCAGCGAAGCCGTGAGATGCCTTTTCTTACGCGGATTTCTGGTTGTATGTGTTGCGGTCGCCGCTTTCCTGGTGGTGCAGCATGGCTGGTTCTCGCAGGTTTGGAGAACCAGTATAAAGGCACCTGCATCGCTGATATCGAGCAAGATCAGATCGGTCGAAGCGGCCGAGGCGCCGGTGACCTTCAGCCGTCAGATCGCGCCCATCCTGTATAAAAACTGCGTCAGTTGCCACCATCCGGGAGGCTCGGGCCCGTTCAGCCTGCTGACCTATTCAGACGCAATGCAGCGCGGCAAATTGATCGAGAGCGTGACCCATTCTCGCTATATGCCGCCATGGCTACCGGAGCCGGGATATGGCATCTTCGCCGAAAACCGACGTCTGCCCGACGAAGATGTTGCGCTGATCAAGAAGTGGGTTGAGACGGGAATGGCGCAGGGCGACCCGGCTGGCGCGCCGAAACCGCCTACTTTTTCGAGCGACTGGCAGCTGGGGCCGCCGGACCTCATCTTGAAGGCTGACTCGCCGATGCAGGTGCCGGCATCTGGCACCGATCTCTTCCATAACTTCATCCTTCCGGTGCCGATCACCGGGACAAAGTACATTCGCGCGATGGAGATCAAGCCCGGCGCGCCGCAGGTCGTCCACCATGCCAATGTGCTCATCGACCGCACGGCCTCAGTCCGGCGCGCACATCCCGATGACTGGAAGCAGGGAATTGCGGGCATGGAAATCACCGTGCCCTCGGGAGACAGCTTCGACCCCGACAGCCACTTTCTATTTTGGAAGCCGGATACTCCGGCGCTGATCGAGGCTGAGGGTATGCCGTGGCGGCTCGACGCGGGGAATGACCTGATCCTCAACATGCACTTGAAGCCGACAGGCAAGACGGAGACGGTGGAACCTACCATCGGCCTGTACTTCACCGATAAGCCTCCGACTGCGCACCCTATGCTGCTGCAACTGGAGCATGATGGCGCGCTCGACATCCCCGCCAACGACGCGAACTTTGTCGTCGAGGACCAGCTCACGCTTCCGGTCGATGTCGATGCCCTCGGCGTCTACCCGCATGCCCACTATCTGGGCAAGGACCTTGAGGGCTACGCCATTCTGCCTGACGGCGAAAAGAAGTGGCTGGTCGTGATTCGTGACTGGGACATCGACCGCCAATCAGTCTACCGCTTCGTCACGCCGGTCTTTCTGCCTAAGGGGACGGTGCTGCACATGCGCTACACCTACGACAACTCGACCGCCAATATCCGCAACCCGAACAGCCCGCCGATTCGCGTGAAGGCAGGGAACCGCTCGGTCGACGAGATGGGGCATCTTTGGCTGCAGGTGTTGCCGCGACCGATGAAAGGCTCTAACGAAGACCCTCGCGCATTGCTAGAGAAAGCCTGGATGGAGAACCGGTTGCGCAAAGATCCGAGCGACCATACGGCTCTCTACAACCTTGCCTCGGTGGAGATGAACGCGGGCGATTACGAATCGGCCGTCGCTACCTATCAGCGGGCGCTCACGCGATCGCCCAACGATCCGTTGACGTTGACGGCGATGGCCGCGGCTCTCGGAGCAGCGGGCGACTGGCAGCAGGCGCAGGCCCAATATGAAAAGGCCCTGGCTGTCGCCCCCGAAGACGCCAATGCGCGCTTCGATCTTGGCCAGCTTGAGGCGCAGCATGGAGAATTTGCCGCGGCCGAGAGCCAGTTTCGGCGGTTGCTCGCTTCCGATCCGAAGGACGCCGGCGCTCACGCCGCGCTGGGCGAGGTGCTGGCCGCGACGCAGCGCGAGAGCGAGGCGGAGCAGGAGTTCGACGCCGCGCTGGCTCTTGATCCGCACAACTTTGACGCACTCTACAACCTCGGCAGCATCGAGGCTGGGAAAGGGAACCTGTCTCGTGCAATTGAGCTGTTGCAGCAGGCGTTGGAGCAGAAAGATGATGCCGATGCGCACGAGCTGCTCGCTGCCGTCTATGCGCAGTCGGGCAAGATCGATGACGCGTTGCGGGAGTTTCAGGCGCTCGAGCGGCTGAAGCCTGATGACCCTGCGCCGCACCTCGCTCTGGCCAAGGTGTACCAGGCGATGGGGAAGATGCAGGAGGCGATTCGCGAGCAGCAGGCCGCGCTGGCCATCGATCCAGCGAACCCGGGAGACTGGAATGATCTTGGCGTGCTTCACGCTCATGCGGGAGATAAGGCTGCGGCGCGCAAGGATTTTGAGCGCGCGCTGCAGCTCGATCCGCAGAACGCTGCTGCCAAGGGCAACCTCGCGCGGCTTTAGGTCGGGATGCTACGGCAGGGGATCGATCGAGTCTTGCGTAGTTTCAGCCTGTACGGGCCGTAGCAGCGGGAAAAGGATCACGTCGCGGATCGATTTCGATCCGGTGAGGATCATGGTCAGCCGGTCGATGCCGATGCCTTCGCCGCCGGTGGGCGGCAGCCCATAGGAAAGCGCGCGGACGTAGTCTTCGTCCATCTGGTGGGCTTCGTCATCGCCGCGTTCGCGCTCGGTGATCTGCGCTTCGAATCGGCGGCGCTGGTCTTCAGGGTCGTTTAACTCGCTGAAGGCGTTGCCGACCTCGAAGCCTCCGATATAGAACTCGAAACGTTCGACCCAATCGGGTTCATCCGGCTTGACCTTCGAGAGTGGAGATACCGCGAGAGGGAAGTCGTAGATGATGGTGGGCTGGATGAGATGTTCTTCGGCGACGGCTTCGAAAATGTCAGCTATCGCCTTTCCAGGAAGTCCGTGCCTCTGCAGCTGCTGACGTGTAATAGACAACAACGCATTAAGCTCGCGCAATTTCTGGATGCGATCCGACGCGGGATTGCTCTCTTCAAACGGGGTGTCGACTGTCGGAATATTATCTAGCAGGTGTTGATTGGTTCTGAGCAACAAGCTTTGGATCTCGTCGATAGATGCGAAGTCAGACATCAATGGCGTCGATCCTGCCTCCGACGGCCAGAAAGTTACAATCGCCTCGCGCATCGAGTATCTCTTCCACTGTGCCAGATCAATCTCGACATCATTGAATGTCGTCTTCGTCGTCCCATTCACTTCCATCGCCACAAACTTCACGATCTCTTCGGTCAGGTCCATCAGGTCGTGATAGTTCGCATATGCCTGGTAAAACTCAAGCATGGTGAACTCGGGATTATGCTGCGTCGAGATGCCTTCATTGCGGAAGTTCCGATTGATCTCGTAGACGCGATCCAGGCCACCAACAACTAGGCGCTTGAGATAAAGCTCCGGTGCGATGCGCAGGAATAAGTCGAGATCGAGCGCATTGTGATGCGTCGTGAAAGGCTTCGCCGCTGCGCCGCCGGCGATGGGCTGCATCATCGGCGTCTCGACCTCGAGATAGCCGCGCTCGTCGAAGAACTTCCGCAGCGCTCGCAACACCTTCGCGCGCTTCACAAAGACCTCGCGGACATCCGCGTTCATGAAGAGATCAACGTAGCGCTGGCGATAGCGCAGTTCGGTGTCGGAGAGGCCGTGATACTTCTCGGGCAGCGCCAGCATTGCCTTGGTGAGAAAGGTGATCGTCTCGACGTGAACGCTCAGTTCGCCGGTACGGGTGCGGAAGAGATATCCGGTCACGCCGATGTGGTCGCCGAGATCGAGAAGCTTGTAGAGCGCGAAGCCCTGCTCGCCGACGGCGTCGAGGCGGACGTAAATCTGAAGCCGTTCGCCATTTTGCTGGAGATGCGCGAAGCCTGCTTTTCCCTGGCCGCGAATAGCCATGAGGCGTCCGGCGACAGAGACGTTGACGCGCTCGGCTTCGAGCGTCTCGGCCGAGGTCTCGCCATAGTTCGCGCGGATTTCGGGGATGGTGTGGGTTGCCTTGTAGCTGTTGGGGTAGGTCTGCTGCCCAAGGGCGGCGATCTGATTTAGCTTTTCCTGGCGCAGGGCGAAGAGCCCACGCTCAAACTCCGATTCAAACACTCACTTGCCTCGAATGCGATAGACGCTAGCCCCCAGTATAACGAGCGATTATGCGAAGTCTGCATCGCTGCTATTCGCCAGCCCTACGTTCTGGCCCTTAAGATGAAAAGACTTCATGCCCTTCAACGCCCCCAACCCGAACGCGAAACCCGAGAAACACGGACTCAAGGGCCTCGTCCAGACTGAGAGCCTCATTCAGATCGCGCTAGTGTTGCCGATCGCGTTGCTCATCGGCTGGGGGTTCGGGGCGTTGCTTGACCGTTGGTTTCATCAGACCTGGATTACCGTTGTTGGCCTCATACTGGGGATGATCGCAGGTATGCTGGAGGCGGTCCGCATGGCGCTTGCCGCCGGTAAGCCCAAGAGTAAGAAGCTTTAATGTCTGCCGCCCCGATGCCTGACGAGAACCCTTTCCTTACCTTTACCGATGCCGACCTGAGCGCAACACTTTTCCGGGCGATTCGCGATGTTGGCCTGCTTGCGCTTGTTGGTTTGCCCATCGTCTGGATCGCCTCGGGCTGGCAGTCGGCGGCGTTATACCTGGTGGGCGCCGCCATCTCAGCCGGTGGTATTTACGAATCCAGGCGATTGATTCGCGTCGTCAACGCCAAGCTTGACAATCAGAAGACGCCCCGCTCGACAGGCCTCGTGATCGGCATGTTCCTTTTTCGCCTTTTGATCGCCGGAGGCGCGCTCTATGTTAGTCTGAGGTGGCTGAGTGGGTCAGTGTATTCGGTCATTGCGGGGCTAGCTCTGGCAGTCGTGGCGCTCTCGATCGAAGCCGTTCTGCTCACTCGTAACTGACTCAAACGAAACTGAACTACCCCGGCAACGCCCAAAAATTATGCATGCGCTCGTCGTCTCGTTGACCAACCTACTGAATGCAATCTTTGGCTCGCCGGTGACGGCGCTGTTGACTCAGATTGGCGTCCATCCCGAAAACCCGGCCGCGCCGATCTCTGAAATCCTCGCCCTTGAGATCACGGTCGCGTGCCTGCTGCTTCTCTTCTTCCTGATTGTCAGGCTGACGCTCAATGTTGAGCGGCCCGGGCCTGCTCAGCAAGTCGCGGAGATGTTGAACGAGTTTGTCGGGTCGCAAGGGGACGCCATCATCGGCCACGGCTATGAGCCGCACGTCCCATTTGTCACCATGCTTTTCGTCTTCATCGCCCTCTGCAACTGTATTGGACTGCTGCCCGGGCTGGAGACGCCCACTGCGCATCCGGCTGTGCCGCTCGGCCTGGCGCTGCTCACGTTTATTTATTACAACTGGCATGGAGTTCGAGCTCAGGGGCCGGTAGGGTACTTCAAGCATTTCCTTGGCCCAGTGTGGTGGATTTCGCCGCTGCTCTTTCCGGTTGAGATCATCTCTCACCTCGCCCGCAATATGTCGCTTACCGTTCGTCTTTACGCGAACATGCTGGCCAGCGATCTGCTGACGCTGGTTTTCTTTTCGATCTTTCCGATCGCGCTGCCGATCGTCTTCCTCGGCCTACACGCTGCCGTGGCGATGATCCAGGCCTACGTGTGGATGCTGCTCGCGCTGATCTACGTCGCCGGAGCGGTCAGCCACGACGAGCAGCCGGACTAGAAGTATCAAGCTCTTCAGCCGGAGGCGGCTTCCACTCCGGGACCTGAAGCGCCGTTAGCGTGAGGGCGCCAGCACGGTGAGCGTCAACCACCCACTGACGGCAATTCTTATGGAAGCAGGAGAAAGACAATGCGCAAGCTGCAATACCTACTCATGACTCTGTCGGCCCTGTTCCTGGCAGTGCCGGCTTTTGCTCAGGGAGCCGAAGGCGCAGGAGCAGTCAGCCTGGTGCCGATCGGCGCCGGAATCGGCATTGCCATCGCGGCCGGTCTCTGCGGACTCGGCCAAGGCAAGGCAACCGCCTCGGCCACCGAGGCCCTCGCCCGCAACCCTGGAGCTCGCGCCGGAATCCAGCTGCTGCTGGTGCTCGGGCTCGCCTTCATCGAATCCCTCACCCTGTTCACCTTCGTCATGATCTACCTAAAGGTGAAGTAGCAGTTCTGCAGAAATTAATGAAGGCCTCCGGTTCGCCGGAGGCCTTTGCTTTTCCAAAGATAGAAGAAATAGCAGGTCATTCCTTCGGAGGCTCTACGTCCTCGGGCAGAGAACAGCCAAAGGTCAGTACATTCCCATCCGGATCTTTCACGGCGAAATCGCGCATCCCGTATGGCTCGTCCGTCGGCTCAAGCGCAATCTCCGCCCCGCGCTCCTTGACGGATGCACAGTAGGCATCAACTTCATCGGCAAACACAACCACCGCCCCGCCGCCGAGCGGCCGCTTCCAGGTCGTATGGGAGCACAAGTGGAGACAGCACTCGCCAAAATGCAGGCCAGCGTATGGGCCGTACTCGAATTCCTTCTGAAAGCCGAGCACATCGCAATAGAAGCGGAGGGAAGCCGGCAGATCCTTCACTTGAAAAACCGTTGAAGCAGCAGATACTTTCATGGCCGCAGTATAGCGCCTAATTTGTCGCCAGCCAGCCATTGACTCGCAGCCAGTCCGCCAATCGCGTCGTCCAGGAGGAGAGAACCGGATCGAGCGGCGCCAGCCCGAAGCCGTGCCCGCCATGCAGGTAGAGATGCATCTCTGCCGGAACGCCTGCCTTGCGCAGCGCCAGATAGAAGTTGACGCTGTTTTCCGGAAGGACGGCCTTGTCATCATCAGCGGCCACCAGAAAGGTCATCGGAGTTTGGGATGTCACGTGATGGTCGTTGGAGAGGTCCTCAACGAGGGCGGGGTCGGCGTTCTTGCCCAGCAGATTATTGAACGAATCTGCCGATGCCGGCCCGAGCGGCCCGATCACGGGATAAGTAAGAATCAGAAAATCGGGACGGCTGCTCAAACGGTCGATCGGGTCTGCTGCGGCTGGATCGCCAGAATCGAAGTGCGTTCCGAGCGTCGAGGCGAGATGACCTCCGGCAGAGAAGCCCCAGACACCGACCCGGTTCGGATCGTAGCCGTATTCGTCGGCATGGCCGCGAACCCAACGCAGCCCTCGCTTGGCGTCGTTCATCTCGATGGGATGGTGGTACTTCGGACCAAGGCGGTACTCCAGCATGAACGCGGAGACGCCCAGACTGTTGAGCCACTTGGCAACCTGGACGCCCTCATGATCTGTCGCCAAATGTGCGTAAGACCCACCGGGGAGGACCAGGACGGCTGTGCGAGTCGCCACACGTCCCGGTATCTTTGGAGCCGGGAAGGCGGTGATGCGCGGTTGATCCTGCGGGCTGTCGTTTCCAAGAGCACCCGGCGCTCCTTGCGGCCAGAGGGGAATTGGAGCAGGAGTCGTGGGCGTTTGTGCAACTGCGGCGGCTACGAATACGAGCAGCGTCGTGGCGATGGCAGCTAAGGAGCGATTCTTCATCGCTTCCACTATATCGCTGCGCCTCAGTTCAGGCCGCCCATGCAGAGATATTTCAAATTCATATATTCATCCAAACCATGGCGCGAGCCCTCGCGCCCGAAACCTGACTCCTTCACGCCGCCAAAGGGCGCGACCTCTGTCGAGATGATGCCTTCGTTAATGCCGACCATGCCGGCTTGCAATGCGGCAGCAATCCGCCAGATGCGGCCGATGTCGCGGGCGTAGAAATACGCGGCGAGCCCGAAAGGTGAGTCATTCGCCATTGCGATTGCTTCCTCTTCATCGTGAAAACGAAAGAGCGGAGCGATCGGGCCGAAGGTCTCTTCATGGGCAATCTTCATCGCTGGGGTCACATCGGCGAGCACGGTAGGCTCGAAGAAGTTATGTCCCAGCGAATGGCGACGGCCACCGGTGAGGACGCGCGCACCGTGAGCTAGAGCATCCTGCAGGTGCTGTTCGACCTTGGCCAAAGCCCGCTCATGAATCAGCGGCCCTTGCTCGGCGTCAGGCTGCGAGGCCGGCCCAACACGCAGCTTTGCCGTCGCTGTCGCTAGCTTCTCCGCGAAGGCGTCATAGATGCTGTCCTGCACGAGAATGCGGTTCGCGCAGACGCAGGTTTGTCCCGAGTTACGAAACTTTGCGGCGATCGCGCCGGAGACGGCGGCGTCCAGATCGGCGTCATCGAAGACGAGGAACGGCGCATTGCCGCCCAGTTCGAGCGAGAGCTTCTTGAGCGTGTCGGCGCTCTGCCGCATCAGGTGCTTTCCGACGGCCGTCGAGCCCGTGAATGAGACTTTCCGCACCGCTGAAGACCGCATCCATTCGCCGACTACCTCGGCGTCATGGTCGCGTCCTGCCGGGACGACGTTGAAGACGCCAGGTGGCAACCCTGCCTCCTCGCCGAGCGCGGCAAAGGCCAGTGCCGAGAGCGGTGTCGCCGCGTCTGGTTTCGACACGACCGTGCATCCTGCCGCGACAGCTGGGGCTACTTTGCGGGCCAGCATCGCCAACGGGAAATTCCACGGCGTAATCGTCGCAACCACGCCGACCGGCTCCTTCACCACGATAAGCTTGCGCCCGCGCACCGGCTCCGGAATCACTTCACCGTATGCGCGCTTTGCCTCTTCCGCGAACCATTCGACGTAGCCGGCCGAGTACGCAATTTCGCCCCGGCTCTCGGTGATCGGTTTGCCTTGCTCCATGGAGATGAGCTTGGCCAGGTCTTCCTGGTTTTCGATCATCAGCGCGAACCAGCGCTTCAAGATGGCCGAACGTTCCTTCGCCGTGCGCGCTTTCCAGTCCGGAAATGCAGCCGCAGCCGCGGCAACAGCGGCTCGCGCCTCGTCGGCGCCGCAGTCAGGAACTGCGGCGATCCGAGCGCCGGTTGCAGGATTTCTGACGTCAAGCTTGAGACCGCTTGTGGCCTGAACGCGTTTGCCTTCGATTAGCGCGCTGGTCAAAATCAGTTCGGGACGCCCAAGTTCGAGTTCAATGGAGGGAGGTATTTCCGTGGTGAGACCCATAATTTATGACCGTCGCAGTCGCTATTCAGTATAGCGATTCGCGGCGGGGACCGAGGTCGCTATTGGCGTCGCGAAAATGACCTGCGCCAGGCACTCAGGAATTAAATCTGGATCTACGTTTGCTGATACAAGCGGTAATGCTCTGTGCTGATATCAGGAAAAGATCTCATCACAATCCTGCCGCTATCGGCCTGAACGACCCAGTCGGCCGACTCCGAACCCGCTGGTTGTGCGGCGAGCATCTGCTTCTGCGTCATCTTCGTCGAACCCGGCTCGATCGCAAACAATGCTACCGGTCCGCGAACCAGCGCGACGAGGTTGGAATGCTGCGCGTCCAGCGGAACCAGACGCAGGGGCATGTCGAGTGAAAGCTCTACGCGGTCACCGTCTTTCCATGTGCGGTCTACCTGTGCCCAATGGCCTGGCATCACGATAACGTCGGCGACTTTCCCATTCACGGCCACTCTCGTGTCTTTGCCTGCCCACCTGGGAATCCGGAGCGCAACGGCAAACCGTTGCTCGCGGTCCGTCGACAGCTTCAAGGTGGTTTCGCCGACGGTCGGGTATTGTGTCTCCTGCGTGAGCGTCACGTGTGCCTCGCCCTGCTTCCAGGTCACTCGCGATGGAACGTAGAGGTTTACATACACACCCTTCGGACTTCGGAAGTAGGAGCTGATGCCGTAGTCGGCTGTCAGCTGGGGGAAGGTTCCCGAACAGCATGGCCACTTCTCTTCGTAGTCTGATTTGACCGCATCCATGTTGTAGTCGGAATAGTAGAAGCTCACCCCATCGGCGCGGATCGGCCTCGCGCCCAGAATCGTGTTGTAGAGCATGGTCTCCATGCTGTCCCCGTAGGCGGTTTCGCCGGTCACGCGCATGAGATAGCGAGCAATCTTGAACTGCCCATAAGCACCGCACGGCGTCTCAAAGCTGCTGTGTGTCGTCGTCAGCGACTTCGCCAGGCCATCTGTCCCCGGCTTCTGGAAACCTTCGTTCGGCCCCCAGCCGCCGGTCGCGAAACTCTGATCGAGGACAAACTGAAATCCATTGCGCGCCGCGCGGAGATGCTTCTCGCTGCCGTCGATCAGGTACGCCTGCATCGCCGACGATAGAGCATTGACATGGCTGTAAGCGTGCAGGCCGGGCAGCACGTTGTCGTTCTGGGCGAGTGGGTTGAAGTAGGTATTGTCTTCAAGGAACCTGACCGCTAATTGATGAAAGCGCGCGCCTGCCCCGCGCTGATAAGCGAGATAGAAGTTTTCTGGCAGCGTGTAGCTTTCGTCCCAGGTGAAGGAGATATTGGGATGCGGCCGCGCCATCATCTCTTCACGGTTGAGCGCTTTTGGCGGTAGCGAAGGCAGCACCGCGTCGGTGGCCTGGTTCAACACGTCCAGGGCATTCGGATCAGCGGCGAACTGGTGAGCGTCGATCAGGCCGCAGTTGATCTTGTCGAAGGTATAGGCGGGAAGGTTGTATCCGTCGTAGAACTTGGGCGAGATTGCCGCGGCATAACCCATCACCAACCGGTGCACCTTGGCCTGGGTCGCCTTGTCTCCGGTCTGAGCGTAGGCGCGGGAGAGTCCCGAAACGTATTGCCCGAAAGTGTGGCCGGGAACATAGCCTGTCATGTTTTTAGGGGGATTGAAGTCTGGAGACGGAGAATACCACCCGCCCATGTCTGCGCCAGGTGCTGATAGTCCGGCGAGCTGACGGAAGGGCTTCAGCAGGCTGTCGTCGTTCAGGTTCAGAAATAGAGCATGGTTCTGCTTGAACTGTTCGAGCATCGGGCCGTCTAACAGCTGAACGTCGGCATAGTCGAATTGAGCGAGTTGCGTTGAGCCGGGCCGGGCAGTTGAAGCGGCGCTCCATGCCCGGCGTCCGCGGGAGGCGGCCCCTCCTGCAGCCACGATTGCGCCAGTTTTAAGAAAGTCTCGCCGGCTATGCGCCATCTATGCCATATCCTCCGCGGTTCTTTTGGGCGGATGAGACCAGCTCGAAAACGTTTTCTGGCTGGCTTACTTCAGCCCATCCAACGAAAGACTAGCACCCTCCATCGATTTTAGAAGAGCGGGCATTCCGCGCCCTCGTCGCTCTCCAGGATGCTCATGAAGGCAATCCGGTGCAATAATGAAGGCGTGGCCCGAGGTATCCTGAGTGGCTTCTGGAAGGCTTTCCGAGTTTCTTCACAATCCATTCGCTCATGCTACGTCCCAGCACAAGAGCGAGCGCGACTCCTGGCCGGAGACGACGGCCACGGTTGCCGACTGTCTCAACCTCTCCGGCATGTGGGACAAAAGCCATACATCGGCCGCGCTCTACTCGGTGCGGTTTACCTACTGGGTCGACGGCCACATGTACACCGGTTGCTTTAAGTCGCGCGGCAAGTATTCCCCCGGAGATACCTTACTGGTGCGCCACGATCCGTTGCATCACGAGCGCAACAGTACCGATCCGGAAGAGAAGCTGCGGACCGAGTTGCTTATCGTCCTGGCGGTCAGCCTGGTCGCGCTATACTTCGCGATGGCCTGGCACTTCTAGGAATCCGCGCCGCGTTTAGCTCTTCACTCCGGCCAAGCCCAGTTCTTCCGCGTTCTTCTGCATTGCTTCAAGGCAGGAGCCGATGTGTTCATCGAGGTCGACTCCAAGTTCTGCCGCTCCGCTCACAATATCTTCGCGGTGAACGCCCTTCGCGAAGGCCTTGTCCTTCATCTTTTTTCGGACTCCGGCTACCTCCACATCGAGAATCGACTTCGTGGGTTTGACTAAGGCACAAGCGGTCAGGAATCCGGCCAGCTCATCGCAGGCGAAGAGCGCCTTTTCGAGATGCGAGACTCGCGGCACTCCCGAGTAAGTCGCGTGGGAGAGGATTGCGGTGCGAATCTCCTCCGGCCAGCCGAGCTCGGTGAGGATATTGTTTCCGGTAAATGGGTGGTCGTCGAGTGAAGGGAAGCGCTCGTAGTCGAAGTCGTGTAGGACCGCAGTTATCGCATATTTCTCGACGAAGGCGGCGCGCTCCTCGCCGTGGAGGCCAAGCCGATCCGCTTCGCGCTCCCCATAGGCGCGAACGCAGGTCTCGACTGAGAGCGCGTGCTTTCGCAGGCTGGGCGATTCGGTGTATTCAACCAGCAGTTGCCACGCTGCGGCTCGGGTATAGGGTGTTGCTTCGCTCGGTTGATCTTCGGTCATCAATCTCTCTTTCTCCGTTGGTACCAGTTTTCCTCGGGATTCTTCGGGTTTTCTATGGGTGACTCACACTTTCCACTTGACAGTTAAGATACTCCACCCGCAGTCTAAGGAAGTTGAGTGCGGAGCCGCATACAATGCGGAGTCGAACTCGCGGAAGCCCGCTCTGGCCTCCGTCACAATCTATGGCAACTACCTTAGCAAGCCCCTTAGCTACCCCTGAGGTGCGCGCGGTACTGCGATGCGAGCACTGCAGCCTGGTGCAGTTCATGACCACGAACTCACTCTGCCGGCGCTGCCATAAACCCCTTGAGATAGACGAGCCTGAGCCGGCATCTCCGACACTGACTGCGGTTCCAGGCCGCGCCGGGAGCGATGACGGCGGCCTGCAAGTGGCCCGCGCGGTTCGCGACCTTCGCCTAGAGCGCAATCTCAGTCAGCGCCAGCTTGCCGGCCGGATGCAGGTTCCACGCACTTACATCTCCAAAATCGAAAACGGGAAGGCGACGCCGACGCTGTCTTCGCTAGAGCGGCTCGCTAACGCGCTCGAGGTGGACATCTGCAAGCTCGTCCACGATTCACGCAGCCGGCGAAACGAGGAGACGGCGCAGATATTCTCAGACCCATTCCTGGCTGAGATCGCGCCGTATGTCGCATTGCTCGACACGCTGCAACGGTCGATCTTCCTCAACCAGGTGCGCGATATGGCGACGGGGCGGCGGAAGAGCGCTTAGTCAGGTTCCGGCCGGGGTCTTGCGCGCCGTCGCAGGATCGCGAGAATGGCCGTCGCCGCGTTTGCGAGCGGTCTGGCCATGTGCTACGTTCGAGTTACTGAGCGAGTGCCGTGCCTCTATCGTCGCCAAGCCGTGTTCATGAGCTGCCTGCCGACGAGCAGACTGTCTATCGCCGCCTCGACCCCGAGCGTCTTCCCCAGCATGTTGCCATCATCATGGATGGCAACGGTCGCTGGGCGGGGAAGCGTTTGCTTAAGCGTTTCATTGGCCACCAGCAGGGCGCCGAAGCGGTGCAGTTTGTCGTGGAAACCGCATCGCGCATCGATCTGCCATTCCTGACTCTTTACGCATTTTCCCTTGAAAATAACCTTCGCCGACCCAAGTCGGAGGTCAACTTCCTGATGAAGCTGCTGCATGCCTACCTGGGCAGCAACGTCAAGCGGATGAACGATAACAATGTGCGAATTCGCTATATCGGTCGAACACGGGATTTGCCATCCGAGATCCAGGACAAGATGCAGTGGGCCGAAGAGGAGACTGCGCGCAACACCGGCACTACGCTGACGCTTGCGCTGAATTATGGGGCCCGATCCGAAGTCGTCGACGCTGTCCGCGCTCTTTGCGCCGAGGTTCGCGATGGGAAGCTAGGGATCGAAGAGATCGACGAGCACGAGATCCAGAAGCGGCTTTACACGGCGGACATGCCTGATCCAGACCTGGTCGTGCGCACCTCGGGAGAGATGCGCATCTCTAATTTTCTCCTCTGGCAGATCGCATATTCCGAGATATTCGTGACTGAACGTCTGTGGCCGGATTTTCGCGGCATCCACCTGCTCGAAGCAATCGAGGATTACCAGCGCCGCGAACGCCGCTACGGCGGACTGGGCGACGGCACTGAGTCGGACGATATTTCGAGTCTGCCGGCGAACAGCGTCCTGGTTCCGCGCTGAATATTCCATGCCGGCGTTGCAAGCCGGTGTTCACTCCGTAATGTCGAGTTGAGTCAGCATGAAGGCGTAGCGCCGGTCTGCCTCGCGAATGCGATCGAAGCGCCCACTCGAGCCTCCGTGGCCGCCGTGCATGTTGATGAAGAAGACGAGGGGATTCGAGTCGGTCTTGAGCGCTCTCAATTTCGCCACATATTTTGACGGCTCCCAATACATCACCTGTGAGTCATCGAAAGACGTCTGCACGAGAATTGCCGGGTAGGCCTTTGCCGTCACATTGTCATAGGGCGAGTAGCTGAGCATGTAATCGAAGGCGGCTTTCTGGTTCGGGTTTCCCCACTCTTCATATTCAGTAACAGTGAGGGGAAGCGATGGGTCGAGCATGGTGTTCATGATGTCGACGAACGGCACCTCACAAAGCACGACCTTGAAAAGATCGGGGCGCATGTTGGTCACCGCACCCATCAGAAGTCCGCCGGCGCTGCCGCCTTCGATCCCGACCTCACCGCGTTTGCCGTAACCCTTGGCAAGCAAGCCTTCAGTGACGTCGATAAAATCAGTGAAAGTGTTCCGCTTGGTCATCATCTTGCCGCTGTCGTGCCAGGCGTCGCCCAGTTCACCGCCGCCGCGAATGTGGGCCACGCTGGTTACCAAACCCCGATCGAGCAAAGGCAGCCGGGTCACGGAGAAGGTATCGGGAATTGTGAACCCATAGGAACCATAGCCGTAAACGAAGAGTGGGTTCTCGCCGCGCTTGAATTTGTCTTTGCGATAGACGACGGTTGTTGGCACGCCGACGCCGTCTTTCGCAGGAATGAAAAGGCGCTCGACGGCATACTTCGATTTGTCGTAGCCTGGGACTTCCTGCTGCTTCAACAGAGTCGAGGTCTGCTTCGAGACGTCGTACTCAAATGTGGAACTGGGCGTGATTGGAGATTCGTAGGTGTAGCGGTAGTTTGCGGTGTCGAACTCTGCGTTAACCGCACCACCCAGGGAGTAGGCAGCTTCCGGGACTTCGATAGTGTGCGTTTCTTTCCGGGGAAGCAGGACGACTTGGAGCACGGGGAGCCCTTTGGCGCGCTCCGCGACCACGAAGAAATTCTCGAATACGTTGATGTCCTCCAGCGGCACGTCACGGCGCGCGGCGATCAGTTCCGTCCAGTTTGCCTTGCCGGAAGACGCGACCGGCGCCGTCACGAGCCGATAGCTTGGGTCGGTGTCGTTGACGCGAATGTAGAACACTTCATTCCCCTCGTCGACGTAATACTTCACGCCTTCCTTCCGAGGTTCGATGATCTTCCAGGCGCCGGCCGGCGTGTTTGCTGCCAAGAAACGCTGCTCTGTCGTCACATGGCTGCCGGCCTCGATCGTCAGGTATTTGCCGTCACGGGTGCGGTCAACGCTTACGTCGTAGCGTTCGTCCTTCTCGTCGAGGACGGTAGGATCCGCATTCGCGGCCGTGCCGAGCTGATGCCGATGCACCAGGTTCGAGCGCTTGGTCACTGCGTCTTCGGTGGAGTAGAAGAGTGTCTTGTTATCGGCCGCCCAAGTGAGGGAATCGACGCGCTCCGCGGTGTCGGGCAGAAGCTTGCCGGTCCGAAGGTCTTTGACGTGCAGCTTGTATTGGCGGAAGCCGACATTGTCCGTGGTGTAGGCGAGCAGATTCGAATCGTCGCTCACCGTCGCCGCGCCCAGCGCCATGAATTTCTCGCCCTGGGCGAGCTGGTTGACGTCGAGGATGACCTCTTCGGGCGCACTGAGCGTTCCCTTTTTCCGGCATAGTACCGGATACTGTTTACCCTCTTCGGTGCGGGTGTAGTACCAGTAGCCGCGTTTCCGGTAAGGTACGGAGGTGTCGCTCTGCTTGATATGGCTGAGAGTCTCGTTGTAGAGCTTGTCGGCGAAGGCCTTCTGGCCGGCGGTCACCTGTTCAGCGTAGGCGTTCTCGGCATTGAGATATGCCAGCACGCGCGGGCTGGTCCGCTCCCGCAGCCAGGCATAGTCATCCACGAGCACCGCACCGTTGATCGATTTTTCGGTGTGGAGTTTCTCCGCGACCGGCGGCGTGGGTGCGCTCTGGGCAAGGAGACTCGACGATCCGACCAGCAGAAGACAGGCAGAAAAGCCTCGATTTCGCATGACAGCGATTCTATTCGTCGGCGCTAAGAAGAATCATGCGGACTTGCCCTTCATTCCTAAATCCTGATCGGTCTGCTCGGCTCGCCAGGGATGCCGCCGTGGCATCCATCGAGGAACACCGGCACAGAATCTTAGATATTCCACCCCGAACCTCTTGCGCAGGGAAGGCTCTTCATACGACACAACGAAAAGGTGAACGCCAACGCAGGCAAATACTCCGTAGGTGAGCAAGGGGAGGCTGCCGAAGAGTAGAGATCACTGCAGCGATCGTGACATACATCGGGTTTCGAAGATATCGATAGAGCCCGCCGACCACGAGGTGCTGTGTGGGGAACGGAGGCGCAGGGGTGCCAAGGCCTTCGGACGCGAAGCGGGCAAATGAATCTATCGGGACGCCAATACCCGCTAGTAGCAGAACCGCTCCAAACAACCTGAGAGCAAGCGGCCACAGCCCTGCCCATTCCATGCGCCATCGGGTGATCCACCAGGGAACGAAGCCGGCATCCGATCGCTTCATGCGCGGATCTTAGCCTTTGCTGCGATCGGTGAAGCGGAAGAAGAGCGACTGTTGCGCGAC
The DNA here is from genome assembly GCA_963790505.1 of uncultured Acidobacteriaceae bacterium. GTDB lineage: Bacteria > Acidobacteriota > Terriglobia > Terriglobales > Acidobacteriaceae > Acidisarcina. The sequence continues at coordinate 377,481 of CAWBOT010000002.1, forward strand.
CGGCGCCGCGAGCTCATTGAGCGCGGCCATCTGGGTTTGAGAGAGAGGCGTGAACTCGCGCGCAATCTTCACGTTTTCCTCTAGCTGCGCGATATTGTCGCAGCCGACGATGACGGTGCTGACGGGATGCGAGAGGGTGAAGCGCATGGCTTCCTTCATCGTCATGACGCCGGAACGCGTTGCAATGGCCGAACCTTCCCAGGAGTGCTGTTGTTGTTCGAGTGAAGGCGGCGTCCATGATGCGAGCAAGCGGCCCCGAGAGGGCACCTTCATCCCAATAATGCCCATCTGCTTCTCAACTGCGAGAGGCAGGAGTTGATCCTGGAAGCTGTGAATGTGAGAATCGGCCGCGTTCAGCGCCATCAGGATCGTGTCAAATGGGTAGCGGTTGATCGCGTCGATCAACGCGTCGGGGCGGTAGTGGCCGGTCACTCCCAGAAAGCGAACGACCTTCTGGTCGTGCATCTCGAGCAGCGCTTCCATGGCGCCGCCTTTGGCAAAGATCGCGTTCACGTCCTCGGGTAAACCGATGTCGTGCAGCTGCCACAGGTCGACGTGGTCAGTGTTGAGAAGCTGCAGAGACTTCTCAATCATGCGCAGCGAACCGTCGCGGGTGCGCTCTTTGGTCTTGGTGGCGAGAAAGGCCTCATTGCGCCGCCTCTTCATCACCTTGCCAACGTACTGTTCGCTCCAGCGGTCGGGTCCACCATAGATTGAGGAAGTATCGATGTAGTTCACGCCGAGATCGAGGGCGCGCTCAATGATGGGCACCGCGACGTCGAAGTTGTTGGGCCGCTCGATCGCTGCTTGTCCGCCCAGGCTGAAAATTCCGACCTTGTAGCCGGTCTTGCCAAGATTACGGGTCGGCATCTCCGCCTGCGTTCTGGCATTCACGGGGAGAGGCGGCATCGTCGTCGTGGCTGCTTGAGCGGGCACCGCGCCACGGCTGAGAAGCCCTGCAGCGACGGCTCCGCCAGTCTTGAGAAAGCGGCGGCGATCGGTGGAAATGGGCGGCTGTTTCATTGACTTGAGACCTCGGTCGGGATGTCGACAGGCATGCGCAAATTGTATCCCGGATCGGAGAAAGGAAGGCGTCCTATTGCTTTCCCATAGAGCATGTGGCACCATACCTATGGTGAACCAATAGGGAAGGGAAATGGCCGACAAAACTGATGTATGGCAGGGCACGCTGGCTCTTATGGTGCTCAAGACCCTCGAAGCCATGGGACCGCTGCACGGATATGGAATCGCCAGGCGCATCGAGCAGACCAGCGGAGACCTGCTGTCGCTGAATTACGGCACGCTGTATCCGGCCCTGCTCAAGCTGGAACAGGAAGGCTCCATCTCCGCGGAGTGGGGCACATCGGAGAACAACCGTAAAGCGAAGTTCTACCAGCTGACCCGCGCCGGGCGGAAGCAGTTACAGAAAGAAGCGCAGGACTGGGTGCAGGCGACTGCGATCCTCGCTCGCTTCTTGTCTCCCGCAGAGGAGGCGTAATGCGAAAGCTGCGAGCATTATGGCAGCGACTCCGCGGCGTCTTCGGTCGCGAAAGTCGGGAAGCCGAACTGAACGCTGAACTCGCCAGCCATCTACAGATGCACATCGATGACAATCTCCGCGCGGGGATGACGCCGCAGGAAGCACGGCGGCGGGCGCTGATTCAACTCGGCGGGATAGAGCAGACGCGACAGGCCTATCGCGAACGCCAGACGCTGCCCTGGATTGAAGAACTGGGGCAGGACCTGCGCTTCGGCCTGCGGATGCTGCGCAAGAGTCCAGGCTTCACCGTGGTGGCTGTCGGAACACTCGCGCTCGGGATCGGCGCGAACACCGCCATCTTCTCGCTGGTCAACGGAGTTCTGCTCAACCCGCTGCCGTTTCCTCACCCGGAAGAGTTGGTTGTGCTGCATGCGAGCAAGCCCAACTTCGAGTTTGGGTCTGTCTCCTATCCTAACTTCGAGGATTGGCGAAAAAACAACCGAACGTTTTCGTCGCTGGCGGTCTCTCGCGGATACACGTTCAGTCTTACCGGGACGGGCGTGGCGGAACAGCTTGACGGTCAATTCATGACCTCCGGCTTTTTCGAGACGCTTGGCGTAAAGCCGGTGTTGGGCCGGACATTTACGGAAGCCGAAGAGCGGCCCGGCGCTGGGCCTGTGGTGTTGATTAGCGAAGGCTTGTGGAAACGGAAGTTCGGAGCCTCGCCGGAAGTGCTGGGCAAAGGGATTTCCCTTGAGGGTCGAGGCTACACCATCATCGGCGTGATTCCGGCGAGCTTCCATTTATCCGTATGGAGCTTGGCCAGCCGCGAGGTTTACGTCCCGATCGGGCAGTGGAGAAATCCCGGACTGACCGAGCGCGCCGCAGGGCTGGGAATTCGCGGAATCGCACGGCTCAAACCCGGCGTCAGCCTGGAACAGGCGAACGCCGATATGGCGCAGGTAACGCGGAACCTTGCCATTGCCTTTCCTCATGTGGACAAAGGTGTCGGCGCAAAACTCGTGCCTCTGAAAGAGCAGATGGTCGGCGAGGTGCGACCTTTCCTTTTGGTGCTCATGGCTGCGGTCGGGTTTGTGCTGCTGATCGCCTGCGTCAACGTCGGCAGCCTGATGTTGGCGCGATCCACGAGCCGGATGCGGGAGTTCGCGGTCCGTACCGCGCTGGGTGCGAGCCGAAAACGGATCGTCCGGCAGTTGCTGACGGAATGTCTGGCACTCTCTATCGGTGCGGGAGGGGTAGGGCTTCTACTTGCCGTGTGGGGTACGCACGCTGGACTTAAGCTTCTTCCCGAGACTTTGCCCCGCGCGGAGGAGATCGGATTAGATCTTCCCGTGCTGCTTTTCACAACCGTCGTCTCCCTGTTGGCCGGAACGCTCTTCGGTCTGGCGCCCGCGCTCAAGTCTTCGCAGGCCGATCCGCAGACCGCTCTTAAGGAGGGTGGTCGCGGCGTCAGCGGGATACGCCACCGCGTCCAAAGCATCTTCGTCGTTATTGAGATGGCATTGGCCCTGGTTCTCCTGATAGGCGCTGGCCTAATGGTGCGTAGTCTCGCGCGGCTCTGGAGCGTAGATCCCGGTTTCAATCCACACAAGGTTCTCACCTTCGGCTACACACTTCCGCCATCGATGATCAATGGAAGCCCCGATGCGATTCGCGCCGCCTATCGCAACTTCGACGACCGCCTGGCGGAGACGTCCGGCGTCGAAGCGGTCTCGCAGTCATGGGGCGGGATGCCGATGGAGGGCGAGGACGATGGCTTGTTCTGGATGGATAGCCAGCCGAAGCCGGCCGACACCAATGGGATGAACGGGACCATTCTCTACAACGTGGGCCCGGATTACCTGCGAGTGATGGGAATTACCCTGCTGCGCGGCAGGTTTTTTACCGCCCAGGACGACGAAAAGGCGCCGCTTGTGGGTGTGATCGATGATGTGTTTGCCGCCAAATATTTTCCCGGGCAAAACCCGGTCGGCAGGCACATCACGCTGGCCTATGGCAATCAGAAGCTGGAGATCGTCGGCGTAGTAGGGCATGTGAAGCAATGGGGACTCGATGCCGACGACACCCAGGCGCTGCGGGTGCAGCTCTACACCGTATGGATGCAATCGCCCGAGGATTTCACCCGTCTCGCTCCGTCGGGCGTCAATGAGGCGGTTCGATATCGAGGCAATCTGACCGGTGTTTCGGATGCGATTCGCCACACTATCCAACAGATGAGCGAGGACCAGATCATCTTTGACTTCCACACAATGGAAAGCTCCATCGCCGACTCGCTGGCGCAACAACGATTTGCCATGATCCTGCTCGCCGTCTTCGCCGCGCTGGCGCTCCTCCTCGCCGGCGTAGGTATCTATGGAGTGATTTCTTACGTTGCTGGGCAGCGCACGCAGGAGATCGGCATCCGTCTCGCGCTGGGCGCGCAACGCACGGACGTGCTGCGCCTGATGCTTTGGGAGGGGTCGCGCCTGGCGCTTGTTGGTGTCGCGATCGGTATCTCCGCGGCATTCGCAATGACCCGGCTGATGACCAAAATGCTCTACGGCGTAAGCGCAACGGATCCGCTCACCTTTGTAGCCGTGGCAGGGATTCTCATGCTGGTCGCGATCGCCGCTTGCTACATGCCTGCTCGAAGAGCGACCCGAGTCGATCCAATGCAGGCATTGCGGTCGGAGTAGGACTTATCTTCCCGGTTCGCTCCCCGGAACCAACACTGCCGTCGGCGCGTCAACCTTCACTCCGGCAGCGGCGACTTTGACCTTGAGTGACTGCAATTGCGATTTGCTCTTCGGGCTCGCTAGCAGGCCCAACTCGTACTGATTCTCCAGCCGGGTATGCAGGTCATCGAGAAACGGCGCAAAGGAGACCGGATTTCCGGTTCCTATCCAGTAAGCGCGGCCGCCGGTGCCCTGTGCTACCTGGAGCAAATAGCTCTGAGCTCCACCTGTTGCGATTTGCCCGTTATTGAACCGGCCGGCGTCGCGGTAAAAGATCGAGTGAACGATCACTCCCGCCTTCTGGGCATCCATGATCGCGGCCCGAACGTAAGGGTTGCCCGGGTCAAAGCCGCGGCCGCCGTAAAGGTCGACGCCATCGGTGATCATCAGCACCTCGCGCCGGTCGTTCGTGACGCCGGAGGGCCAGTTTTTGACCAGGCTCGACAGGCAGAAATAGGGACTGCCGTTGCTCCCTGCCGGACCTGAAGGCAGGCGAAATGCCTGAGTTGCGAGGTTGCGGTCGGCGGTGATGTTTTGCGCCATGACCGCATTGCCATTTTGCATGTAGGCGATGCCAACCTGTGCCCCTTCGGGCAGGTGCTGGATGAAGTCTCTCAGGTCGTTGAACTGGAGGCTCACCCCGCTTCGCGCAGAGTTGTCGATCAGGATTACGAGCTGCAATCCGGCTTGTTCACCGCGCAGCGGCACCCAATTGCTAATTTTGGAACGTTTACCGTCGACGCTCGCCTGCACCGCTGCTTGCGGGATTGTAGTGACTTCCGTTCCGCTCTTGGGCATGACGGTGATGACCGTCTGGGTTTGAACGCCGCCGCTCTGCGCGTGAAGGGGGAAAGTTGTTGCCAGGCAGCCAGCTAGTAAAGTGCTGAAAATCCGAGTTAATTTCGTCATTCTACTTCCTCTGCCTGTATAGACCCGGCAATCGATTAGACGTCGCGGGGCGGCCTTTAGACCAGATAGGTTCTCCACTGAGCGTTCACCGCAATGTATCCTTTTTCAAGAGATGAAGAGAATCCTAACCGCCGCGGGGCTGATTCCGCTGGTGTTGCTGTTGGCCTTGAAGGCCCCTTTCTGGCTGATCACGATTGTCACCGCCGTGGTCGCTGGGCTCGCGGCCTGGGAATATCTGGCGTTGGCGGATGCGAACGGGGGCAACGCCCCGCGAACTGCGGTCCTGGTGAGCATCGCGATTCTTTTCGCCTGCGCCTTTCGCAACGCCGATCTGATCGGCCCGGTGCTCGTAGCGCTGAGCCTGTTGCTATTCCTGATCTGTGTCTTCCGATCGCCGCTGGAACGAGTGCTCCACGATACGGCGGCGTCAATCTTTGGCCTGATCTACATCGGTTTCGCGCTATGCACCATTCCTTTGCTCAGCGCGCAGGAGGGCGGGCCTTCGCTACTGTTGTTGCTGTTATTCGTCGTTTGGTCGGGAGACATTGCGGCGCTCTACATCGGCAAGAGTCTCGGCCGGCGCAAATTGGCGCCGACTCTGAGTCCGAATAAGACCTGGGAAGGAACCATCGCGTCGGTGGCGGGAAGCCTCCTGACTACGCTTGCCTTGATCTTTGTCGCCGGGTTGCTCACGCGGCGAGGCAGCGACCTGCTGGCCTATCCTGGATCGGTGTGGCACTGGCTGCTGCTGGCCCTGGTGCTGAATGTCGCCGCCCAGCTCGGCGATCTTGCGGAGTCGGCGCTGAAGCGCGGCGCAGGGGTTAAGGATTCAGGCACGCTGTTACCGGGACATGGAGGGATACTCGACCGCATCGACGCTCTGCTGCTGGCCGCTCCAGTGCTGTGGTACGCTCAGTTGCTAAAGCAGTGGTTTTAGTCTTTTCCAGATTAGAGTTCGAGAAGTCTTGAAGCAGATCGCCATTCTCGGGTCCACCGGTTCCATCGGGCAGAGCACTCTCTCTATCATCGCGAGTTATCGTGACCGTTTCACCGTCGCGTCTCTCGCTGCGGGACGCAACGCCGATGCAGCCTTTGAACAATGCCGCCACTGGCGACCATCGGTGGCTTCGATGGCGACCGAGGAGTTAGCTGCAGAACTTCGATCAAGGCTGAAAACCGCGGGAATCAGCGGCGTTGAAGTTGTCTGGGGTTCGGCGGGCACCGTCCGCGTTGCGACCTTCCCGAGAGTTGACTTTGTTGTCTCCGCGATTGTCGGAGTCGCCGGCCTCGAGGCCACCTATGCCGCCGTTCATGCCGGTAAGCCAGTAGGCCTGGCAAATAAGGAGGCGATGGTGGCCGCAGGCGAGATCCTGAGCCGTGAAGCGCGGCTACAAAATGTGCCACTGCTGCCGATTGATTCAGAACATAATGCCATTCATCAATGTATGCGGGGTGGGAGTCGCGCCGAGGTCCGCCGCATCTGGCTGACCGCTTCGGGAGGTCCTTTTCGGACCCTATCCCTGGAGAAATTCTCCGAGGTCAGCGTGGAACAGGCGCTCAAGCATCCAACCTGGAACATGGGCCGCCGTATCACGATCGATTCGGCTACGATGCTGAATAAGGGGCTGGAGGTCATTGAGGCGTGCCGGCTTTTTGATATCCCGCCCGCTGATGTGAAGGTGACGATCCATCCCCAGTCCACCGTTCATTCGCTGGTCGAGTTCATCGATGGCAGTATTTTGGCACAGATATCAGTGACCGATATGCGCCTGCCGATACTCTACGCAATGACATATCCGGAACGAATCGATGCCCAGCAGGCCAGCGGTTTGACTTTCGACATAGCAAAGTTAGGCCATCTGGACTTTGAAGCTCCTGATTTTGAGCGCTTTCCCTGCCTGCGGTTGGCCTACGAAGCCGCCCAGCGTGGAGGGGCGCATTGCATCGCCCTCAATGCCGCCGATGAGATCGCGGTCGAGGCCTTTCTCGCAGGAGAGATTCACTTCACCGACATCCCGCGTACAATAGAGGCAGTGCTTCAGGCGACTCCCGAGTCCCATCCGCAGACCATCCAGGAGGTACTCTTGCTCGATTTGCAGGCTCGTGAACTGTCGAAGTCATGGCTTGATGGCTCCTCACTCGCCGGCTCAAGCCGAGCCAATGCCGGGTAGGATCAAGCCCGGATACCATGCACTTCATTTCGGCGTCCAAGCAATCAAGGTTCCTTCGATAATGCCTTTCGCAATCAATGCAACCCTCGCTACTCTCGTCGTGCTCGGCATCATGGTGCTGGTGCATGAGTTCGGCCACTTTATTACGGCCAAGTTCTTCGGCGTCCGCGTCGAAGTCTTCTCCATCGGCTTCGGTAAGCGCCTGATCGGATTCAAGCGCGGGGACACCGATTACCGCATCAGCCTGCTGCCGATTGGCGGCTATGTGAAGATGTCCGGCGAGACGGCCGGCGATGGGGTGCCAGTAGCGAAAGACGGCGACGCGGGGGAATCACTAGCCGGCACGTCTCCAGATCCGGGTGATTTCACCTCTCATCCGCGCTGGCAGCGCATCCTTATCGGCTTATCTGGGCCTTTTTCAAATTTTGTCCTCGCCTTCCTGCTCATGACCGGGCTGTACATGATGCATAACGAGGTGCCGACCTTCTATTCGAAGCCGGCGGTGGTGGACTACGTGACACCGAATTCGGCCGCCGCTCGGGCAGGCATTCAGGCGGGAGACAAGATCGTCCGTTATGACAACGAGCAGAACCCGACCTGGGAACAGGTGGATATTCGTTCTGCTCTGGACGCCAACTCAACCATTCCGGTCGAAATCGAGCGGACGGGTCAGACGGTCCACGTCAGCCTGGCGATCCAAAACCTTGCGAACAGCGACGAGTTTGACTCCAAGTCACTTGGCTTGCTGCCACAAGTTCAGGACCAGTCTCTCCAGGTGCAGGCAGTGGAGCCGGGAATGCCGGCGGCGAAGGCCGGACTCAAGGCGAACGACGTCATTGCTTTGGTCGATGGCCATCGCTTCACTTATGTCGGATCGATGCTTGCCTACCTGCAACAGACTGCCGGCCACCCGGTGGACCTGACAATTCAGCGCGGGAGCGAGACCTTGCATCTGGTCGTGCAGCCGGCCCTTGCCGACGACGGCACAGGGCACGATGGGTATCGCCTCGGATTCCTGCCCAAGCCACCGCCGTATTCCGTCGAGCAGCTGGCGTTGCCCGAAGCGGCACGTCGCTCGGCGGTCTTTAATCTTCACAACTCCGGCTACATAGTTGAAGTGCTGCATAAGCTCTTTACCCGCCGTGCCGCCGTGCAGAACCTGAGCGGCCCGATCGGCATCGCCCGCGAGACAGGCGAGGCAATATCCATGCCCGGATGGCAACCGATCATCGGCCTCATGGCGCTCATCAGCCTCAACTTGGGCATCTTCAACCTGTTGCCGATTCCCATCCTCGATGGAGGGATGATTCTCTTGCTACTGGTTGAGGGCGCGCTGCGCCGCGATTTGAATCAGGAGTTCAAGGAACGGATTTATCAGGTTGCATTCGTCGTGTTAATTCTATTTGCGGCATTCGTTATGTTCAATGATGTCACAAAGTTGCCGATCTTTTCGAAACTCAAGCCTTAACGAAGCCTGATCCGGCGGCTTCCTCCCGCCGGATACTCCATCCGAAGAACCTACCTCCGGAGTATCTAGTAATGTCGACTGCTGCCGTGACCCCGCCGTCCCGTACGTCGCTTCGTGTTCGCTATGCTGAAACCGATCGCATGGATGTGGTCTATTACGCGAACTTCCTCGTCTGGTTTGAGATCGCCCGCGTGGAACTGCTCCGCCAGCTCGGCTTTGACTACAAGCGTATGGAGACAGAGGACGACATCATGTTGCCGGTCGTCGACGTTTCCTGCCGCTACAAAGCGCCCGCGCATTACGACGATCTCATCGTGATCGAAACCAGGATCGCAGCGATGCGGACGTCGATGATCAAGTTCTCTTACGAGATCTATCGTGCGGGGGCGCCGGCGGAAGACGGAAGCCTGACAACCGAAAAGCTGCTCGCGTCTGGGGAGACAACCCACGTCATTGTGGGTTACGGGATGCAGAAGACGGTGCTCCCGGAGAAGTATGCCAAAGTGATCCGCGCAGCGGCAGGGTCTGCTGTCGAAGACGACGCCTAGACCGACAATTCATCGATTTTCCGGAACTCCCAGCCTGCAGGCTCCGTATTTGCAAGCAGTTTGAGCCGGAGGCGTCTTATGCACCGTTTTGCTACGTTTCTTCTCGTCCTAACCCTGATTGTGATCGGTACGTCATTTCACACCAGCGCCACCTTTGCCGCCGAGCAAACCGCCAAGTGGACCACTGGCGCTTGCGGCGGCGACGAAGGCAACACCCATAACCGTTCCTGGTGGGGCGGCGATCAGAAGCGGGTCTGCGAACTCCGCACCGCGACCGTCAAGCTTGGCGGGCAGCATCTGGCGGTCAAGAGCGAGAACGGCGGCATCGAAGTCAGCGGTGAAGACCGCAGCGACGTGGTCATCGAGGCGCGGGTGTCAGCCTGGGCCAGCTCGGAGGCTGATGCCCGGAACATCCTGAAGCAGGTGACGATTGACGCCTCGGGCGACAGCATCCGCGACAACGGCCCTCACTTCCATCTGGGCAGCTCCGGCTACGGGGTGAACTATCGTCTGCGCGTGCCGCGCAAGCTCGGCGTCGACCTAAAAAGCGAGAACGGCGGGATCGATATTGCCCACCTGGAGGGGAAGATCCGCTTCGACACTACTAACGGAGGAGTCGACCTCAACGATTTGGCTGGAGACGTTCACGGCTCGACGGTCAACGGCGGGCTCGACATTGCCCTCACTGGCAGCAGCTGGAGCGGACAAGGGCTGAATGCGGAAACAACCAACGGCGGCGTTTCGCTCAAGGTGCCCGACCACTACAACGCTCATCTGGAAACGGGCACGGTGAACGGCGGTATTGAGGTGAACTTCCCGATCACCATTCAGGGCGACATCAAGAACCGGCTGTCCACGAACCTCGGCAGCGGCGGTGCTACGATCCACGCGGAGACAACGAATGGTGGAGTGGAGATCAATCGCGCCGGGGGCGCTTAGTGGCTTGCTTCCTTACCCCTCCCCCCCATTTCTGCGTGGAGTTAATCGTCTTTTCAACGACTTAGGCTGTATATACAGCTTTAAATTTGTCTTAACAAGAAACTTACCCGCAAATTAGGGAGAATCAGTAATTTACGGCTCTAGGTCCCCTGCGATCCGATTTTTCGGCTCAACACGCCTTTCGGTTCGAGCCTCGGAGTCTTTGCCTATCTTATTTCTCTGTGCGGTGATTTGCGCGGGAATTCTCTCCCTTATGCTTCGTTGCTTTCCCGAATTGGGAATGTGTGCCTTCGCCCGTTACGCCAGGAACACACCGGGCGATGATCGTGCTTGATGCCTCGGCAGTTATCGACTGGTTGCTGCGAACCCCAGCAGGGCATCGCATTGAGGAGCGCGTCTATAGCGTTTCTTGGGGGGGGGCGAAACGAGACGCTACACAGCGTACACCTGCTCGATGTGGAGTTTGCGCAGGTGCTGCGGCGCCTGGTGCGCGAAAGAACTTTGGCCCCCGAGCGGGCGGAAGAGGCAATTGAGGACCTGATGGCGCTTCGCATCACGCGCTACGCGCCCGTGCTGTTGCTTAACCGGATCTGGCCGCTCAGGCATAACCTGAGTGCTTACGATGCAGCCCACGTGGCTCTCGCCGAAGAGCTGCATGCCCCCTTGATCACGCGAGACCAGAAGCTTGCCGCAGCCCCGGGCATGCGGCTGCGATCGAGGTGTTCTAGGTTGGCTAAGAATAATGTCCGCCTGTCGATATCACGGCTTAGGCAATCAGGCGACTGCATGTTCCGGGGAGTGGGCTGGCCGCAACCTGATCTGGACATCGATCCTCTTGCCAAGTCGGTTGACGATAGAAACCAGGCGGTCAACCGTAAATCTGCGGAGATCGGCGTTGCGAATTCGGGAGAAATCGGCGGCGGCGATGCCTGTCCGGGCCTGTGCGGCACGAACGGTGAGGCCTTCAAGGTCAAGGATCTTGAGAATCTCAGCTGCGAGGATGGCCTTGAGCTGTTGAATGTCAGCGCCCTCGTGGCCGAGATCGCGAAAGACATTTCCGCTGCCGCGAACGATCTCAATTGCGTCTTCTCTATCTCTTTCTTCAGTTTTCATCTCAACTGTTCCTTTAGACCCTTAAGGCGCTTTACGATCAGGTCGATTTCGGATTTCGGCGTTTTGATTCCTTGCTTTGCTTTCTTCTGGAATGCATGAAGGACCCAAATGTCGTTCCCAATCTGGACTGCATATATCACCCGAAAAGCATCTCCGCGATAAGGCAGGGCTGTTTCAAATACTCCCGGCCCAAGCCCGGAGAGTGGTTTGACAATGTCGGCCTTGCCCCCTTCAGCAGCGATGGTTAGAGCGGTGAGGCAGATGGCCTGAGCACCGGGCGGAAAGCTTTCGAAATCTTTGCGCGCGGCCTTAATCCATGAGATCGGACGGGTTGTTCTCGTCATGATTCTTACCGACGAAAATGTCAGGACTCATGTTGTCATATTTGACAACATGAGTCAAGGTGACCTGCCCCCGAAAAACTCTACCAGTGATAACTGGAGTTCTCTCGTAATGTAGACGGGGGGATTTTGTATGAAGAAGAGCCGGTACACGGAAGAGCAGATCATCGGGATCTTGAAGCAACACGAGGCGGGAGTGAAGACGGCGGACCTGTGCCGCGAACATGGGATAAGTGCGGCGACGTTCTATGGGTGGAAGTCGAAGTACGGCGGGATGGACGTGAGCGAGGCGCAGCGGCTGAAGGCGCTGGAGGAGGAGAACCGCCGTCTGAAGCTGCTGGTGGCGGAACTGAGCCTGCACGGTGAGGCACTGAAGGGCGTGATCCGAAAAAACGGCTGGAGCTTGCCGGTCTGAGAGGCGATGTGGCGTACGCTCAGGCCGAGCATGGCCTGAGCGAGCGCACGGCCTGCAAGCTGCTGGGTATGGAGCGGTCGAGCTATCGGTACGAGCCGCGACCGGACCGCAACGCGGAGCTGCGCGAAGCGCTGGTGAAGCTGGCCCGTCAGAAGCCGCGCTATGGCTATCGCCGGCTGCACGCGGTGCTGAGCCGCCGCGGCCACGAGGTGAACGTGAAGCGGGTCTATCGGTTGTACGTGCAAGAGCGGCTGATGGTCCGGCGCAAGAAGCGCAAGCGTCTGGTGCGCGATCGCGCGGCCGAGCCGCGGCTGATGGGAGCGAACCAGGAGTGGGCGATGGACTTCATCGTCGACGGCCTGGCGACGGGGCGAATGGTGCGCATCCTGAGCGTGGTGGATGTGTATACGCGCGAGTGCCTGGCGCTGGAGGCCGACACCAGCCTCGGCTCGGGGCGCGTGACGCGGGTGCTGGAGCGGCTGATCGAAGAGCGGGGCCGTCCCGAAAGCGTGCGCTCCGATAATGGGCCGGAGTTCACCTCGCGGCGGATGCTGGCCTGGTCAGAGGACTGGAAGGTCGGACTGGTGCATATCCAGCCAGGGCGTCCGATGCAGAACGGCCACGTCGAGAGCTTCCACGGACGGTTGCGCGACGAGTGCCTCAACGCCAGCTGGTTCCGGACCTTGAACGATGTTAGGACGACCCTGGCGAACTGGCGGCAGGAGTATAACTGGGAACGCCCGCATAGTTCGCTGGGCTATCAAACGCCGGAGCAGTTCCGGCAAAGCGCAGGCTATGCAAATGTGGAAGGCCAACAACGCCTCCCACATTTACACAGCCACGACGGCGGCTACGGAGTTTTTCCAAAGCCAAACCTAAACCGAGAATCTCCAGTTATGAATGGGTGAGAAAAACGGGGCAGGTCAAAGGGTCAGGGAATTAGTCAGCAAAGTCGATTTCATACCTATAAAAGAAATATTGACTGGCTCCGCGCACATGATGCGGAAAACGAACGGACAGATGTTTATTCTCGATTGTCCAGCGAGCAGAGACTAACTGAAATACTTTCGACGATGACGGAGAGCATCGAACTTTTCGAGACGGTTTCGATACTACGCGAAAAGGGCGTCAGTGTTCCTTGGGAGCTTTTACGCCGGGTCTTTTCCGGCCCAGTGGATGCCTTTCGAGAAGATCGGACCTCGAACGAAGCTCGGAATGCGATGTTTGAGTTGAATATGGCGGCGATGGCTGCGAGGCGAGGTCTTGAGCCAAGCCTAAGCGACGCCAACCCTGATGTCACATTTCGGTTTGAAAACCGATGCGTAAAAATGGAGTGCAAGCGTGTTCTTTCGGAGAGACGAATTATCGAGAGACTGAAGGAAGGCGTGAAACAGCTCAAAAAGTCCGTTAATCCCTCTGCGTCGGATATTGGGATTGTCGCGATCTCGCTTTCAAAGCTCGTCAATCCGGGCGATCGGTATATAGTTTCGGATTCGGCGCACAAGGATCTGTCGGATGGGCTTCGCGATCTATTAAGGGCAAACGAGCCGATACTTGGCAGGATGCATACGCCTCACGTGGCAGGCTTCTTGTTTTATGTGTCGAGCGCCGCATACGTGCCAGGCAAAGGGTATGCACCCGTACGCGCAGGAACATTCTTTCCCTCGGACCTTGCCGAGCAGCCCTATTTGAGGAAGCTCGCCAGTGCACTAGCCGTTTGAGTTACATCCGGTTTGGTTCTCACAACCGACAGATCAGCAACTCCCGCTCATAAACCATCTCTGGTGGCAGGTGGTCGTGGAGAGCGATGAAGAGTTCTTCGTGGCTCATCACTTCCTTCCGCCAGGCGTCGCGGTCGACGCGCTGTAGCTCGTTAAATTCCGCCTCGGGAAGATCGAGGCCGTTCCAACGAATGTCTTTGTAGTGCGGGGTCCAGCCGATGGGCGTTTCTTTGCCCTGGGCGCGGCCGCGGACGCGGTCGACGATCCATTTGAGGATGCGGATGTTTTCGCCGAATCCCGGCCAGAGGAATTTGCCGTCGGCGTCTTTGCGGAACCAGTTCACGTGGAAGATGCGCGGGGTGACGTTGAGCGTGCGCTGCATCTTGATCCAGTGGCGAAAGTAATCGCCCATGTGGTATCCGCAGAAGGGAAGCATGGCCATGGGGTCGCGGCGCACCTGGCCGACGGCCCCGGCAGCGGCGGCGGTGGTCTCTGAGCCCATGGTGGCGCCGGCATAGACTCCGGCGCTCCAGTTGAAGGCCTGGTAGACGAGCGGAATCGTGGCGGAGCGGCGGCCTCCGAAGATCAGCGCGCTAATCGGAACGCCTTCGGGCGCTTCCCAGTCGGCGTCGATGCACGGGCATTGCGAGGCGGGCGCGGTGAAGCGTCCATTCGGGTGGGCGGCTTTTGCGCCGGTCGCCTTGCCGATGGCCGGGGTCCAGAGTTTGCCCTGCCAGTCGAGGCACTCCGCTGGAGGATCGTCGGTCATTCCCTCCCACCAGACGCCGCCGTCAGGGGTGAGCGCCACGTTGGTAAAAATCGAGTTGCGCGAGAGCGTGGCCATCGCATTGGGGTTCGTCTTGGCCGATGTTCCCGGTGCGACGCCGAAGAAGCCTGCTTCGGGATTGATAGCGCGCAACTGGCCGGTCGCGTCGGGACGAATCCAGGCAATGTCGTCGCCGACGGTCCAGACCTTCCATCCGTCGAAGCCCTCAGGGGGCACCATCATGGCGAAGTTTGTCTTGCCGCAGGCGCTGGGAAAGGCGGCGGCAACGTAGGTCTTTTCTGATTTGCCGGCGGCATCGGGCGGCGATTCGAGGCCGACGATGAGCATGTGTTCGGCCATCCAGCCTTCGTCGCGGGCGATGTTTGAGGCGATGCGGAGTGCGAAGCATTTCTTGCCTAGGAGTGCATTACCGCCGTAGCCGGAGCCATAGGACCATATTTCGCGCGTCTCGGGGAAGTGGACGATGTATTTCTCGTCGTTGCACGGCCAGGGAACGTCGGATTCGCCGGGTGCGAGCGGCATTCCCACGCTGTGCATGCAGGGAACGACGCGCTGCACGTCGCGGTCGATCTCGCGGAAGACGGGCAGGCCGATTCGCGCCATGATGCGCATATTGACGACAACATAGGGAGAATCGGTGAGCTGCACGCCGATCTGCGACATTGGCGAGCCGATCGGCCCCATGCTAAAGGGCAGCACGTACATTGTTCGGCCGCGCATCGAGCCGCGAAAGAGGTCCTTGAGCTTGCGGCGCATCTTGTAGGGGTCTTCCCAATTGTTGGTCGGCCCGGCGTTGTCTTTCGACAGGGAACAGATGAAGGTGCGCTCTTCGACGCGGGCCACGTCGCGGGCGTCGGAGCGAGCGTAGAAGCAGCCCGGCCAGGTCCGTTCATTCAGCTTGATGAAGGTGCCATTGTCGACCAGCTGCGCGCAGAGAGCGTCGTATTCCTCTTTGGAGCCGTCGACCCAGTGGATCGCCGACGGCTTGGTGAGGTCCGCCATCTTGTCGACCCAGCGGAGCAGGTGCTTGTTTTCGGCGAGGGGTGTGGCGGAATCGCTGGATGGCGGGGCGAATAGGACGGATTCGGTGTTTTTCTTCATAGCTCAGGTACTTGCGAATAGATTGATTTTACCGCTGCCGATCATCATCTGGAGTTCTGGACGCGGCCTTCGGAAATTCAGTGGCTGCCCGATTTGCACCCGAATAAATGTGCCTATAGGAATTGTTGCTCTATTGTTTTCGATGTAAACTCATAGGGCACCCACATTCGCCTACAAATCCGGCGGGAGCGGGGGCTTAAACCCACAGCGGGAGCTGAAAATGGCAGTCACTACAGAGACCCAGAGCGAGATCAATTCGATCGAAACAAAGAGCAGCCTGAAATTCTTAAAGGACCTATGGGACGATTCCGTTGCTGCGACGCTCGACGAGCCTGAGCTGCTGCGTTACCGCTCCAATTTAATGGGCGCGGACCTGCGCATTACCAATTTCGCTGGCGGCAATACCAGCTCGAAGATCGTAGAGACTGATCCGCTCGACGGCACCAAGCGTGAAGTGCTGTGGGTGAAGGGAAGCGGCGGCGACCTAGGCAGCATGAAGCGCGCCGGACTTGCGACCCTGTATCTCGAAAAGTTCAATGCCCTGGAGCAGCTCTATCGCGGCGTCGATTTTGAAGACGAGATGGTGGAGATGTACCCGCTGTGCACCTTCAAGAACAACCCCGTGGCTGCCTCGATCGATACGCCGCTGCACGGATTTCTGCCTTTCCCGCACGTAGACCATCTTCACCCCGATTGGGGCATAGCGCTGGCCGCCTCGGCCAACGGATTGGAGAAGATGGCGGAGTTCAACCAACGCTTTGGCCATTCCCTGATCTGGATTCCGTGGCAGCGGCCGGGCTTCGAGCTCGGCCTGATGATGAAGGACTGCGTCGAGGCGAATCCGGGCTGCGACGGCATCGTGCTCGGCGGCCACGGACTGTTTACCTGGGGTAACACGCATCGCGAGTCGTACCTCAACACGATCACGATGATCGACCAGCTGGGACAATTCGTGAATGAGCACGTCGCCCAGAAGGGCGCCAATATCTTTGGCGGAACGCAATTCAGCTCGCGCGAGGACCGCGCGCAGCTCGCGGTCGAGATATTCCCGTACTTGCGTGGTCAGGTCAGCAACCAGAGGCGCGTGATTGGTAGCTACGCCGATCTGCCGGAAGTGCTGAAGTTCGTGAACTCGAAGGATGCCGAGGCGCTCGCCTATCTTGGCACCAGCTGTCCCGACCACTTCATCAGGACGAAGATTCGCCCGCTCTACGTGAAGTGGGACCCCTCGGGAGACTTGGGGAGCTTAAAGGCCGCTATCGCCGACGGTCTGAAGACGTACCGCAAAGAGTACGCGGAGTATTACCAGGCCCATGCTGAGCCAGATTCTCCAGCCATGCGCGACGACAATCCGAGCATTGTTCTCATCCCTGGACTAGGCATGTTCAGCTTCGGTAAGAGCAAGCCCGAATCGCGGATCACCGGCGAGTTTTATACCAATGCGATTCACGTGATGGAGGGCGCCAGCGCGATGGGCGAGGGCGCGCCGCCGAGCGAACTGCCCCAGGCGGGGCCAGCAGCGAAGACCTCCGCCTTCAAGGTGTACACCAACTACGTTGCGTTGCCGGCGCGCGAGGCGTTTCGGATTGAATACTGGAAGCTCGAAGAGGCGAAGATTCGCCGCCAACCGGCAGAGAAACAGTTGAGCAGGCAGATTGTCTTGATCGTCGGCGGAGGCAGTGGCATAGGACGTGAAGTTGCTCTGCTCGCCGCCGAGCGCGGTGCGCATGTCGTGATTGCGGACCGCGATGTTGCGGGATCGGAAGCGGTCACCGCCGAAGTGAAGACCATCGCCGGGAAAGAGTTCGCAGTCGCCGCAGCTGTTGATATCCGCAATCGCGGAACGATCCGCGAGGCGGTGGCCAAGGCAGTCAGCAGTTTTGGTGGAGTCGATATCCTTATCAATACCGCAGCGATCTTCCCTGCATCGCCGGATGGGGTTATCACCGACGCGCAGTGGGCTTTGACGCTGGAGGTCAACGTCACCGCCAACTACTTGCTTACCGATGAAGCGGCGAAGGTCTTCAAGGAACAGGGCTTGCCGGTTAATGTGGTGCTCACCAGCTCGGCGAACGCAGTCGTCTCGAAGCGGGGCAGCGAAGTTTATGACGTGAGCAAAGCGGCATTGAGTCACCTGGTCCGCGAACTGGCGGTTGGGCTCGCGCCGCTGGTCCGGGTCAACGGCATCAGCCCGGCTACGGTGGTGAAGGGTTCAACGATGTTTCCCCGCGACCGGGTGATCGCTTCTTTGAGCAAGTACGCGATTCCGTTTGAAAACGCGGCAACGGATGACGAACTGCGCGATCTGCTGGCCGGCTTTTATGCCAAGCGTACGCTCACCCATCAGCCGATCGATCCGAAGGACTGCGCCGAGGCGATCCTCTTTTTGGCTGGTCCAGCGTCACGATGCACAACCGGCCATCTGATTCCGGTCGACGGGGGTCTGACCGAGGCCTTCCTCAGATGAAGAGGGCGGTCAAAGGCCCTGGTGAACGGCTTACTCGTACAACTGTAACCGAGACGGTTACAAATCATCCCCGCGCGAGCTATTCCCCGATGATCGCAGTCGATCTCGGCGCCGGAAGTTGCCGCGTATCCTTGCTGACCTGGATCGATGGGATCCCCGACGTTTCTGTCGTCCATCGTTTCTCCAACGCCCCGCTTGCTGATGGCGCGTCGATCCGGTGGGACCTGAATGCGATCGTCGCTGGCGTCGAATACGGCCTGCGGCTGTGCGCAGAGAGATCTCTGGAGCCGATCACTTCGGTCGGCGTGGATGGGTGGGCGGTCGATTATGTTCGCCTGAAAGACGATGGGGCGCCGCGCGCCCTGCCGTTCTGCTATCGCGATCCTCGCAATGAAGTGGCCGAAGAGGCGGTCCATGCGCGGATCAGCCCAGCCAGGCTCTATCAGCTTACCGGTCTGCAGCGACTCCGTTTTAACACGATCTATCAGCTCTATGCGGACAAGTTGGCGGGTGTTCCAGACGCAATGCCGTGGACTAACCTGCCGGAGTATTTGCTGCACCGGCTTGGCGGCCGCCGGGTGTCCGAGCATACCAACGCAACGCACACCGGCTTGATCGATCTCAAAACGCGAAGCTGGTGCGGAGAAATCTTTGATGCGCTGCATCTGGATATTACTGCGGCTCCCGAACTGGTGGCGCCCGGTACCGACGTCGGCCGGCTTCAAGGCCCTCTTATAGCGCTCCCCGCATTCAAGAACACGCGGCTGATCGCACCCGCCTGTCACGACACCGCCTCGGCCATCGCAGCGATCGCTCATGAGGGCGACGACTGGGCATATCTGAGTTCAGGAACCTGGTCCCTCCTGGGAACAGTTCGCAAGGATCCGCTTAATTCCGACGCTGCATATCGAGGTGACTTCACCAACCTTGGTGCTGCCGGCGGGGGCATTTGTTTTCATAAGAGCGTCAATGGCATGTGGCTGATCCAGCAGTGCCTCGATCAATGGGAAAAAGAAGGGCACGTCCATCAGCTTCCCGAACTGATCCGAGAGGCCGAACAGATCGAAGGGCCGGACGTCCTGCTGGATGTGGATCACCCGGAATTGATGTTGCCCGGGGAGATGCCTAGCCGTATCAACGCGCGCAGGCGAGAGGCTGGATTGGCGTCCATCCCTGAAGGCCCAGCCGGCGCGGTCTTCTTTGCCAGCTTAATCTTTTATAGTCTTGCCGCGCGTTATGCAGATGTGCTGAAAGATCTGGCCGAAGTGACGGGGAAGACCTTTCGTACTCTGTATGTTGTCGGAGGGGGAGGGCGCAACACGCTCCTGAACCGTCTTACTGCCAAGGCCACGGGTCTGAAGGTCCAACCCGGTCACATCGAAAGCTCCACGATTGGGAATCTGGCGATCCAGATGGCCGCGAGCGGCTGCGGCGGAGGCAGCCCGTCACTGATGGAGATTGGCCGCTGCGCGCGCAAGTTGGAAGCGGCAAAATACGAATAAAAGCGTCCTTGGGGAAGTCCCTTTTGCGGGTGAGGAGCGTCTACACTTGCTGGGACGATGTTGAACTCGAAAGAGCCGCGCTTTGCCTCTCTCGGCCGCCCTTTGGCCAGGCTCGCGCTCACGCTCGCGCTCGTGCTACCGGGCGGCTTTGCGATTGCCGAGAATCCTGTCCACACCGATCCGCTCAACTACGATCCGCTGGTGCGCGAAGCATATCGGCACTCATTCGACCTCGACTACGATGGGGCGCTAGCCCGGTTTAAGCAAGTGCAGGCTGCACACCCCAATGATCCGATCGCGACTGCTTATGTTCTCAATTGCACGCTCATCGGCGAACTCTACCGCCTGGATCTGCTGGATACGACCTTCTACGCGAATGACGGCTTCCTGAGCGGCAAGCATACGGTGTCGGAAGACCCCAGAATGCGCGACCAGATCAACGAACTTGCCGATAAGGCGATCCAGCAGGCCGACGGGCAATTGGCCGCGAACCCGGAGAATCTCAATGCGCTTTTTGCTCGCGGCTGGGCGCGCAGCCTGAAGGCCACCTACACCGGCATGGTCGAGCGCGAATTTGTAGCCGCCGTACACCTTGCCCTGCAAGCACGAAGCGACCACCAGCATGTTCTCGACAAGGACCCCGACTACGTAGACGCCAAGATGGTTGTAGGCGTTTACCAGTATGTGGTGGGCAGCCTCTCATTGGGCTACAAGGTGCTGGTTGGGGTCGCCGGGATTAGCGGCTCGAAGGCCAGGGGGCTAGAGTTGCTCCACGACTCCGCAGCGCGCGGCGTAATTACTTCAGTCGAGTCTCGCACGATGATCGCGCTCTTTCTTCGGCGTGAGGCTCAGTACAAACAGGCGATCGAGATTGTACGCGGCCAGGCGAGGGAATATCCTCGGGACTTTCTCTTTGCGCTCGAGGTTGCAAACCTGTTGAAGGACGACGGCCAGGGACCAGCCTCAATCTCCGCCTATCGCCAGCTGATCAACGATGCCAAAACGCCTGGCCGTTATCCAAATCCGCATCTGGAGCTGGCATACTTCGGCCTAGGCGACGCTTTGCGCGGTCAGAAGATATATCGCGAGGCGGTGAGCGCCTACGAGCAGGCGTCGATGACGCCGACGGTCAGCGCAGAGTTGAAACGCCGCAGTCTGCTTGCAGCCGGACAGGTGTATGACCTGATGAACCAGCACGATAAGGCGCGAGGCGAGTATCTCGCGGTGGTAGCCGCAGGCCCGGAAACCAGCCAGGCCGACTTGGCGCGGAAGTACATGCGAACCGCATACTCCTATACACGATGACTAACCGGGCTTGGGCAGGGAACTACGGCGTCTCCAAATGAGTATCTATCTGTGGACGACGGAGTGAACGGCAGAGTGCCCGATCGCAATCGCGGTCAGCGCAATGCACTCTGTGGGACAATATATGTCCAGAGTTTCATGTTGGGAGGATTTCAATGGCGGGATATTGTAGAAGTTGTGGAAATTCGATCACGGAAGGCGCGCGCTTCTGTTCGAAATGCGGAGCAGAGGCATCGGTTCCGGTTGCCGGCAGCTATCCGCCGCCGGCGGCGCGGACTCTGATCCGTCCGCGAGTGGGACGGATGGTTGCGGGTGTTTGCCAGGGATTGGCTAACCAGTACGGCTGGGACGTCGCCTGGATCCGCGTGATCACGGTGATTGCCGCTATTTTTGGCGGCGGAGTTGGTGCGGTCGCCTACGTTGTCCTCTGGATTGTGACGCCCGAGGAACCGCTGGCGTTGCCAGGCCAATCTGTTACGCCCAGTAACTGAAGGCGATCCGCCCTGCGTCGGATTAGCCAGGCTGGCGTACCGAATCGGCGATTTCCACACGGTTGCGTCCATTCCGCTTGGCGCGATACAGGGCTTCGTCGGCAGCAGAGATGAGCGACGCCTGTGACTGATCCGCAGACGGCTCTACTGTCGCTACCCCGGCGCTGATGGTGACAAAGCGCTCAACCGACGATTCTTCGTGGGGAATTTCGAGATCGAAGACGGCCAGCCGCATGGACTCGGCTACTGCGGCGGCCCCGAGGAGATCAGAGTCGGGCAAGATCGCAGCGAACTCCTCGCCGCCATAGCGCGCAGCGACATCGCCTGCCCGGCGGAGGGAGCGGTGCAGCGCGGAAGCAATCTTCTGCAAGCAATCGTCCCCGGCCTGATGGCCGTGGAGATCGTTCAACGCCTTGAAGCAATCCACATCCACAATCAGTAGGGATAGCGGCCTTCGGTTACGAAGGGCGCGGCTCCATTCCAGCTCCAGCGACTGATCGAACTGGCGGCGGTTCGGTAGGCCGGTGAGGGCATCGTGCATCGAGAGCTGTTTCAGCCGAGCATTGGCTTCGCGGAGCGCAAATTGGCTGCGAGTGAGGGCGTGCTGTGCGCGAATGTATTCACTTTGCAGCAGGGCGGCACGGAAGCAATAGGTGAGCAGCGATAGGGCAATAGCCGCCATCCCCAGGGCAAAGTGGAGCTGCGCGACCATCGCTCCAAAGGCCAGCACGGCGAGCGTGAAAAGAATCGGGCTGCCGTTGTTCAGCACCAGCGCGAAAGAGTTGGTTTCGATCGGCGCTCCTCGCGGTTCCGGATTGAGGTGATAGAGCAGGCAACCGAGAGTCAGGATTAAAAAGGCAACTTCCGCCACCAAATCGCGGTAGATGCCTATCGGCAACGTATTCAGGATGCATGAGTCACGCCAAGGTGTCGCAAGTAGAGC
This sequence comes from uncultured Acidobacteriaceae bacterium, assembly GCA_963790505.1. GTDB lineage: Bacteria > Acidobacteriota > Terriglobia > Terriglobales > Acidobacteriaceae > Acidisarcina. Next base: position 399,917 of record CAWBOT010000002.1, read on the forward strand.
GAAGAAGCAGAGATAGACAAGCAGTATCCTGTACATCGCCTTCTCTTCGCCATGAGGATGGGCAAGCACCCGCAGCAGGGCGGCGGCGGCCAATGTCCAACTGCCAATTGCGTAGATCAGGTTGAGATTCAGAGCAGCGGCGGCATGGCTTAGCGCAGAGGTCGACAGTGACAGCTCGATGTAGACAAGCCCGACGGCGAAGACCGCCTGGAAGCTATCGATCAACATGAAGAGCGGCGAGTCGCGCTCTTCATTCGAGGTAGAGATGGCTAGTAAGACAGGAATGCCGTAGACGAGGTAATAGAACTCCGGTCCGAGCACATGGATGTGTTGCAAGGAGGGCGCGGCCAGCCGCAACACGTAAATGGCCTCGCCAATCGACCATAGGGACAATGCGCTGGCCAAGAAATCCCATTTGCGGCGCACCGGGCCGGAGCTTCGGGTGCTGCGCCAGAAACAGGCCGCGGCCGCAGATAAGCTGCACAAAAGAACGAAGAGAGCAGAGACGCCCGCCGAGGCGTGCAGGAAAGACAGCGCGATGGAGTGCGCGATGAGAAAGAGTCCGGCGATGCTCAGCACAGCTTTCCGAGGCATAAAAGTCTTATCGTCCAATGCCGGAAATTCAAAAAGCGGTGGGGAATTGACGCCGGAAAGGGTAGCCTGTTGGAAGAGCTCTTTTTTCATCCGCTGCAAAACTGTACGACTTCACTCTCTACGACATCCTAGACCGGAGGCAAGCTATTTTTGATCGGCCTTTTGGCGCAACCGAAGGCAGCGCCGCTCTGAAGTGCGGTCCGGTGTCTCTGGAGGGAGTGGCGCGACGATATGGCACGCCGCTGTATGTATATTCGGCTGACCAGATCATGCAGCGGATGCAGATGTTTGCGGCGGCTTTCGATCCTGATCGCACACTGATCTGTTACTCGGTCAAAGCCAACTCCGCGTTGGCTATTCTGAAGCTGATCGACAGCCAGGGCGGGGGATTCGACATTGTCTCCGGCGGGGAACTGGAGCGGGTGCTGGCGGTCAGCAAGGAAGCCGCGCGACGCGTGGTTTTCTCGGGTGTTGGCAAGACGGCGGCGGAGATGGACCTTGCGCTCCGTGCCGGCATCCTGATTTTCAATGTCGAGAGCGAGGCGGAGGTCGAATTGCTCGCGCAACGAGCGGCCAAACAACACGTTCGGGCGCGAATGGCGCTGCGAGTCAATCCCGACGTCTTCGCCGAGACCCATCCCTATATTTCGACCGGGCTGCGTGAGCACAAATTCGGCATCGATATTCGCCGGGCAAGGGCAGTCTACCGGGCGGCGGCGAAATCCCGCCACCTCGATCCCTGTGGCGTCAGCGTGCACATCGGTTCGCAAATCCGGAGCGCGGAGCCTTTTGGCGCAGCAATCTCTCGTGTCGCGGAACTGGTCAGCCAACTACGGCGCGATGGGCTGAAGATCGGCTATATCGATGCCGGTGGCGGACTAGGCATCGAGTATCACACTAGTGCCAATCCCGAGAAAGAGAAAACTAAGGCCCTAGTGCCAGAGAAGCAGGTCGCCGCTTACGCGACGGCGTTGACCGTGCCCCTGCAATCGTTAGGAGACGGAATTACGTTGTTGCTCGAGCCGGGAAGATTTGTCGTTGCCCAGGCGGGGCTGCTGCTCGCCAGGGTGCTCTACGTCAAGAAAAATGGGAAGAAGAGCTTTGTTATCACTGACGCGGGAATGAACGACCTGATTCGCCCGGCGCTCTATCAGGCCTATCACGAGATTGTGCCGGTAACGCCGAGGCCGGGACGGAAGCGGGTGGTGGATATCGTAGGACCGGTGTGCGAGACCGGCGACTTCTTCGCCCGCGACCGTCGGCTCCCGGAGTTGCGTCCCGGCGACCTGGTGGCCATCCTGGACGCGGGCGCCTATGGCAGTTCGCTGTCGTCGAACTACAATTCTCGCCCACGGCCAGCCGAGGTGCTCATTGAAGGAAAATCGGTGAAACTGATTCGGCGACGCGAGACGACGGACGACCTGCTCCGCGCGGAACTAGAGACATAGCTGTCTGCGGTGACCGCGATTGCGTTGGAATTGTTTATTGAGACGAGGTTTGCTTGGTGACGATCAGGGAGTCCGCGCTAGGCTGTTGCACAATACCGTTAGCCGTTGGAAGCGAAGCCTGGTTACCGGGTACCGACTTGCTGCTGTCCTGAGACGGTCCAAGTCCCAACTTGATAAGTGCCCTAGAATCAGGGGTTAGCTTGGTCTGCCAGCCTTGATCGGCCTGAAATTTAGTCATCGCCGCCTGGCTTTCTGCATCCCATTGTCCGCTCGGAGTGCCGGTCAGGTAATGTTCGCGGATGAGGGCGGTCTGGATTTCACGGGCGCGCTCAGGGTCAATCTGGCGCTGGCCGTGGATTTGGTGCGAAGCCGTCTTTTTCTTTGCAGTCTTGGTATGTCCGGCGGTTGCGGAGCGATGGGTACGGGTTGCGAAGGCGGGAAGGGCAGCTAATGCGCCAGCCAAAGCGACAACCGGAATCAGGGCCTTGCAGGCTCGAACTGAAAGCATGCTGGACAACCTCGTAAGTAAATACAAAATGAAACCGCCTCTTTAAGTTAATCGTCTGAATTCGCGATTGCAATCAAAACTATTCAGCGCCGGCGGCTTTCGCGCAGCGCTGAATCAGCTTTGGTACCGACCCGGAAATGCATTTATGGCAGGGTTCCGGCGCGGAAGACGCTTCCGCTCTTAGGACTCCGTGGGTCGATCAGCTCGAGCACCACATCCTGTCCGGACTTGAGGCTGGAGATGGCTGCGCGAAATTCGGTGACGCTGGTCACTTTCTGCTTATTGACACTGATGATGACGGCGCCTTGAGAGACGCCGATCTCATCGGCGAACGATCCTGGCTTGACGGCTTTTACCAGTACGCCGTGAATGCCGGATTTGCTGGCAGCCGCTGCGGGAACATCGTCGACGGTAAGACCAAGCTTCGTCTCGCTGCCCGGAGTCTGATCGGGGTTCGGGTTGTCGTCGTTTTCGGCGATCTGGGTGGGCGCGAAGACCTTGCTGCGGTCACCAATCGTCACGGTTGCGCTGTCTTCCTTTCCGTTGCGCAGATAGCCGAGTTTGGCCGTGCTGCCGGGCTTGCGGACGGCGATGTCGTTGACCAGGTCGTCGCCGTCCTTGATCGGACGGCCGTCGATGGAAACGATGATGTCTCCAGCGCTTGAGTCCGGCCTTGTCTGCCGGGCCACCCGGCGTCACATTGCTGACAAGCACGCCGACTTGAAGCCGTAAACGCGTCCGACGGCACTGGGCAGGTCCGCCTGGAAGCTGATGCCGATGGAGCCGCGGGTCACCTTGTGGTCGGGCCCGATGAGCTGGTTATAGACGTTGATCACGGTATTCGACGGCATGGCAAACCCGATGCCCTGATAGCCGGCCGACTGGGTGTAGATGGCGGTGTTGATGCCGATCACTTCGCCGGCCATGTCGAGCAGCGGGCCGCCGGAGTTGCCGGGGTTGATGGCCGCATCGGTCTGGATGAAGTGCTGGAACTGGCCTTTGACGCCGGTTCTCGATGGTGCGGTTCTTGGCCGAGACGATGCCGGCGGTTACGGTTTGCGAAAGGCCGAAGGGGCTGCCGATGGCAATGACCCAGTCGCCCACCTGCGCGGCGTCGGAGTTGCCCAGCTTGACGGTCGGCAGCGGCTCATTGGCGTCGATCTTGATGACCGCGATGTCGGTGTCTTTGTCCACGCCGACCACATGGGCCGGACGGCCCTGGTCGCGCCTTCGGGATCGGTCGACAGCTTCACAAAGATCTTGTCGGCCTTATCGACGACGTGATTGTTGGTGATGATGTAGCCCTTGGGATCGACGATGAAGCCGGAGCCGAGCGACTCGCGGACGCCGCCGCCGTCATCCGGGCCATCCGGGGCCTGGCCACCGAAGAAGCGGTTGAAGAAAGTCCTGGAATCCGGGAGGCGCGTTTTGACCACCCTGACCCCCTGCCGTCCTGGTCATCGTCCTCATCATCGCCCGGTCGCTGCTGATCCGGCTGCTGCTGGAGGGGGTGCGGCGCCCTTTGGACGCCGCGAAGAGCTGACCTTGGGCAGAGTCTCGGTGTTGATATTCACCACCGCTGGACCAACCTGCTTAGCGATTGTCGAAAAAGCATTCGACAGAAGCTGGGGATTCGGAATCCGCAGGGGATTGCGTCCGAGCTATCAATCTTGCTTTCCTGGCCCTTCACGCTAGTGGGCCGCCACGGAGCCTATCAAGATGCCGGCAGATAATGTTACAAGAACCGTAAATGTAGTGACGAGCCGGCCCGCGCGGAGCCGCTCAAACAAGGATTTCATTCAGCTCATACCTCATGACTTCAGTAGACGCAGTGGGACTTTAGACCCAACACTCCAGTATATCGAGTTCGCCGATGGATGTTTCCGTCGGGGCTGATTCACTTTCACTCTGACTTTACGATTAGACGCGGCACGTTGCGTTGCCGCTTCTGCGAAAGCTTATCGGCCGTCCGCTCGAGAACTGAGATTTCTAACGAGAAAGGCCTGCCCATCAGGAGGATTGCACGATTCGCACTGTGAAGAGCTCGGTCAGCCCTATGCCGGCCAGGATGAGCAGCGCGCCGAAGGCCTGATGGCCGGCCAATCCTTCGTGCAGAAATATCAGGGAAGAAATCCATGCAAAGAGAGGCTCCGCCGAGAGAATCAGCGCGGTATGGCTGGCGGCCAGGTGTTGTTGCGCCCAGCTTTGAATCGTGAAGGCCGCTGCTGTCGAGAGGGTCGCCGAAATCAGCAGGGCAATCACCACCTTCGGGGTGAGATTGAATCGGGAGGATTCAAGAAAGGGCGTGCTCGCCGCCATGTAGAGCGTGCAGAAGCCGATTTGAAGCAGGGCCAATTGTTCAAAGCGGATTTTGTGCGCGAGATGCGCCAGGGAGAGCAGATGAAAGGCGAAGGCCAGGGCGCAGGCCAGGCTGAGCAGGTCACCCCGATTCATGCCCGCTCCGGAGGAGAGCGAATTGCGCGAGAAGAGTCCGGGAGCGGTCAGCATGGTAATGCCAAGCAATGCCACCAGGGCACCGGCGTAGGCGTTCCACCGCGGCCGGGGCGAGCCGGGGACGCGCAACGCCGGAATGATCGACAGCAGCGGGACAAAGACCACCGTCAACCCGGTCAGAAAGGCCGATTTCGAAGGTGTCGTTAGCGCAAGTCCGGCGGTCTGAAACTGGTATCCCAGAGCTAGAAAAAAACCTGCTACAGCGCCGCCGATCCACGCCTCTTGGGTCAGACGGCGGAGATGTTTCCCATAGACCGCGGCCAGGCAGAGAGCGGCGAGGGCCATACGAATCAGGTTGAAGAGCGACGGGGAGACGTCGGCCAATGCACCTTTGACCAGGACAAACGTTGCGCCCCAGATCGCCACGACGCCCAGCAGCAACAGGTGTGCCCGGAGTTTCTGCGACATTCTCGATCATTTCTCCGGTAGCAGCGTCTCAGGGCTTTGAGGCATCCGGGGGAGTCTCAGCGAGAGCCAGCAGCAGTAACAGCACCCTTCGCAGCCCAATTTCTCGATCTCGCGAATCGTACCATTCGGAATAGGTGTGCACCCCGCCGCCATCTCCGCCTGCGCCAATGCTCAGCGCGTCGATACCGAGCGAAAGCGGGATATTCGCGTCGGTCGAAGCGGTGCGAATTTCGGTGCGGATCCCGAGGTGACGATCGACGGCGCGCAGCAGCTCCAGGATTCTGGCGTCCTCTGCCAGGCTAGCCGCGGGCCGGTCGCCAATTTTGCGGATCGAAAAGCGGACAGGCGGCAGACCAGGGGCAGGAGGACGCGTGGTGCTGCGAGCTGGCACTCGCCGACCGTTGCTCCGTGCGACATCACGATTGGCTGCCACCACTACGTCCTCGACCGCGCGATGAAGCTCCACTTCGAGGCGGATCAATTGGTCGGGATCAGTGGAGCGAAGGTCGAGACGCGCTGAGGCGCTCTCCGGAATCGAATTGACCGAGGTTCCGCCTTCGATTGTGCCGACGTTGAGAGTAGTGCGCGGTGAATCGCTGAGCTTGACCTGGCCAAGCCTGCAGATTGCCTCGCTGAGCAGCACAATCGGATTAGGCAAGCCGGCGTCGGTCCAGGAGTGTCCTCCGGGGGCAGAAATGGTGACCAGGAAGCGGCGGCTGCCTAGCGCCTGGGTGACTGCGATCTCGTGACCTGCGCCATCCAGCACCAAGTTGGCCGCGATTCGCCCCCGCCAGGGAGGTTGTTGATACAAGTGCCGGATGCCGCGCAGATCTCCATCGCCTTCTTCGCCGACATTTCCCGCAAAGAGGATACCTCGAGCGAGGTCCAGACCATTGCTTTCACGAATTGCCTTTAAGGTCGCAGCCACGGCAAGCAGGCCTGCGAGTCCTGCCCCGTTGTCGCAGGCGCCTGGCGCTTTGAGACGGGTACCTTCGTGCCCGGCGTGGATCTCAGGGCCGGGCGGAAAGATTGTGTCGATGTGGGCAGAGATCAAAATGCAGCCAAGGTCGTTCCGGGATGCCTGCGAGCTCGGCGGAGAGTAACCCAGCGCGTTTCCGCTGGCGTCAATCGCTACATCTTCCAGCCCAAGCTCGCGAAAACGTTCGCACAGCCATTCCGCCCGGGCGCGCTCCTGAAATGGCGGGGCGGCTACCTCAACAAGTGCAGTCTGCCAATCCATAATGCGCCGTTCCTGCAGATGCATCCACTGGAAGGCTTCGTGGATCGGGCGCTGGCTGGCGAGATGAATCACGCGGGAGAAGGCCGACGCTCGAGTGATGCCTGGCATGAGAAGTCTCAGGGTAGCATTGAGCGCCGCTCGAGGGGCGTACAACCTCGCCCCTCGAGCCGAGTTGGAAGTCAACCGACCGGCGGTCGCGGCGATTGAGCAGAATATTTGACCTCTACCAGGAAGAGACCGCGGGCGGGAGCGGTTGGTCCGGCGGCGGACCGCGAGCGTGCCGCGAGAATGTGGGGGATGGATTCGGCGGACATCGCTCCGCGCCCTATTTCGAGAAACGTGCCTACCAGGTTGCGCACCATGTGGTGGAGGAAGCCGCTTCCGGTGACACGATAGATTAAATGCTCAGTTTCCATCTTCCAGACGGATTCGTTGACCGCCCGCACGCAATCGAGTTCCGGTTGCGGAGCAGCTTTGCGGCTTTCCGCGTCGGGGTCGTTGGCGGCAAAAGAGGTAAAGTCGTGTTCTCCGAGGACATCGCCGGCAGCCCGGGCCATCGTCTCCAAGTTGAGCGGCCAGTTCAGTGCGTAGACATAGCGCGCCAGCGTCGGCGGGCAGAGCTCACCGCGAAAAACGCGGTATTCGTAGGTCTTCTCCATGGCGCTGTGCCGGGCGTGAAAGTCAGGCGGGACATGTTTTGCAGAGAGAACGCGGATGGATTCGGGCAGAGTACGGTTCAGTGCGCGCGCGAGATTCATCGGCGGAATAGGAGCGGCGAGGCAGAAAGACGCGACTTGTCCTAACGCGTGAACACCGGAATCGGTGCGCCCGGATCCTTGCGGCAGGACCCGCTCGCCGGTAACTCGGGCGATGGCATCCGATAATTCTCCCTGGACGGTGAGCTGATTCGGCTGCACCTGCCACCCACGAAAGTCGGAGCCATCGTATGCCAGAAGCAGACTCCAGTTCTGGAGCTGACCGGTAACGTCGATACTTTCCGGCGACTTGCTCATCATCCAGGCTCACCGCAGCAGCGGCGCGGCTCCTTTTAAACACTGGTTTCAGTGTTGATTCACAGCGTTGATTTAACGATACATACCTTGACGCTTTTGGTGGGCTGAGGATCGGATCTGCACGGGGACGGTAAGATAGAACGAGTCGCCGTCTCAGCATTCGGAACCCGCCAGTTGCTCGATGTTAGGAGACTGCGCCGTTCGTTGGAACGAAGAGCAGTCAAACGACGTACTCAGGTGCAGATACCGCGCGAAGCCAGCGTGGCCGTCTCTTGAGGAATAATTCGCGTATGAGCGGTGATCGGCGGAAGTGTTGGAAGGATCAGCTCTTATTCCGGAACTGAGGCCGGTATTTCAGAGTCGATTGAGTGCTTTCGAGCGTCTGAGTAGGACGCATATTGAATCAAGTGGAGAAGGACGAATGCATTTTTTGTTCGAACGCAGCGGCAATCGGCGGAGTGTGCCATCTACCCTGAGCAGGATTGACCGGCCCCGGCCGAACGCGTATCGAAGGGTGCGCGGCGTTGTCGCAGGCGCGGCAATTGCTGGCTTGCTATTAAACTCCGTGCCGGAGTCTGCCATGGCACAACAGCAGCCTTCGACCGCGCCGACTCCGACGAATGCTTCGGGGAGTCTGATCGATCTTCACCCGACGTCGCGGGATTATCGCATTCCGCGGAGTTACTGGAAGAACCCCTTTGCGCCATACACGCCGACAACGGTCGACCCGGCAACGACGATGAATTCGACGCGTCTGGAGGATTTGGCCAAAGGCGGAAAGATCTATCTCAGCCTGAGCAACGCGGTAGTGCTGGCGTTGGAGAATAACTACGACATCGCTATTCAGCGCTTTAACATCGACATTGCCGACACCGACATCCTCCGAGCCAAGGCGGGCTACAACCTGTTGGGGGCGCCCAGCGGCCTGGTCGAGAACACCATCGGCGGAACCAATCAGCTGCTGCAGGCCAGCGGCGGCGGCCCCGGCGGCACGTCGGCCGGCGCGGGGGGTGCAGGCGCAGGCGCTTCGGGACTTACGCTAACGACCAACGGCCTCGGTCCGTCGCCTGAGGTGCTGGATCCCTCTCTGACCGGAGCGATCCAAATCCAGAACCAGACCCTGCCGACAGCAAGTTCTTTTTCCGGGCCTGTCGTCAATACCCATACGAACGAGTACAACTTCACCTATAACCAGGCGTGGATCACCGGTACACAACTCCAGGTTGGCTTTGATAACAGCCGTGTCTCGACCGACCAGCCGTTTACTACCTACAGCCCGGCGCTCAATTCGAATTTCCTGGCGACGGTCACTCAGCATCTCGCTTACGGTTTTGGACCCGGAATCAACCAGCGCCTCATTATCCAGGCCAAGAACGATCGGCACATCACCGATTCGGGCTTTCGCCAGCAGATCCTGTATACGATTAATCAGGTGGAGAATATCTATTGGGGCCTGGTCAGCTCCTACGAGGACGTCCAGTCCAAGGCGCGGGCGCTGGAGCAGTCGAAGCAACTGGCGGCCGACAATCGCAAGCAGCTGGAGATCGGTACGCTTGCCCCCCTAGACGTAGTGCAGTCGGACAGCAATGTAGCCAGCGATCAACAGGCCCTGGTTAGTTCGCAGACGGCATTGGAGTATCAGCAGCTGGTCATGAAGCAGGCCATCGCCCGCAACTTGACCGACCCGACGCTTGCTGGCGCTCCGGTGATTCCGACCGATCGGATCTCGATTTTGGAGACTCCCGAAGAGAGAACTCCGGTAGAGGATCTGGTAAAGCAAGCGAATGCCAACCGGCCAGACGTCCAAATCGCTCTGCTCACCTTGAAGAACGATGAAATCACCCTTCGGGCGGAACGCAATGCGCTTCTTCCTCAGGTTGATCTGTACGCCTACTACGGCGGCTACGGACTGGGCGGCGCTCGAGGGCCGAATTGCACGATCTTCAACGCAGAGTTCCAGAGCGTTCCTTGTACCGAGGAAACTACTCCAACAATCGACTACAACCACACCTTCCAAAACCTCTTCAATAATTCGGGGCCGAACAGGGGAGTTGGGCTGAACATCAATATTCCGATTCGCAACCGCAAGGCGCAGTCGGAGCAGGTCCGCTCCGTCCTCGAATATCGCCAGGCGCAACTCCAGTTGCAGCAGATTTACCTGAAGGTGAGAATGCAGGTCATCAACGGACAGTTCGCCCTCACCAACGATCGCGCTCAGGTAGAGGCGGCGCAGTCGGCGGCAGACTATAACCGGCAGAGTCTGGACTCTGAGCAGAAGAAGTACCGTCTCGGAGCGTCGACTACGGCCGCGGTTCTCTTGCAGCAACGCAACCTCTCCAACGCCGAGAATAACCTGATCACCGCCCGCGCAACCTATGCCAAGGACCGTGCGGCACTGTCGCAGATCCTGGCCAATACCATGGACCGTTACGGCATCAGCCTGGAAGACGCAGTCACCGGGAACGTGAAGCAGATCCCCGTCATTCCGGGTATCGAACCTGCCAAGCAGTTGCCCGATGCGCAGGTTCCCGACCAGCAACAGCGATTGCAGCAGCAGGAACAGGCTCCTCCAGGCCAAACTCCCGCAATGCCGTCGCAACCGCCCGCGCCGCCGGGCCAGGCGACACCTCCGCCGCAGTAATGAACGCCCGGTGAAGCCACCGGGCGTTTCTTTCGCGCCATTTCAGGCCTGAATCGCACTTGTCGCCGAGATCCCGGAGAAAATTCCGGTCACGTTGGGCTACACTGCCCCAAGCGGTCAACCGCCTGCCAGGTCGCGGCCCGGTAAGCAGTCAATTTCCATAGAATCTCTGAGCATCCATCGAGAATGAAGCAATGGAACCGCCGCGAACTTATACGCAGTTCAGCTAAGGCCGCCGCACTCAGCACTCTCGCGTGGCGTGCTCCATGCTTCGGTAGAAGTGTCCCGGTTGAATCGAGTTTCCCCAGGGATTTCTATTGGGGCGCTTCAACCTCGGCTATGCAGATCGAGGGTTCGCCATATGCCAACGGTGGAGGGCGGTCGATATGGGGCGCCTTTGAGGCTGTTGCTGGGAACATTAAAGACGGCAGCACGAATTGGGTTGCCGACGACGAATACCGCCGTTACGCCGAAGATATCGGCCACCTGAACGATCTCGGAATCGGCGCCTACCGCTTCTCGATCGCATGGCCGCGCGTGCTGCCCAAGGGCAAAGGCAAGCCGAACGAAGCGGGGCTTGACTACTATGACAGGCTGATCGACGGCCTGCTCGGCGCGAAGATAACCCCTTTCGCCACAGTCTTCCATTTTGATTATCCAGAGGCGCTCCAGCAACTCGGTGGCTGGCTCCATCCCGACAGCTCGAAGTGGCTCGCCGACTACGCCCACCTTGTCGCCAGCCGCTTTTCCGATCGTGTCGCGAACTGGCTGACGATCAACGAGCCCAACAGCTTCTGGGTATCGGGCGCCGAACTGGGAGCGTGGCCACCAGGCCTCAAACTCGACAGCACTCAACTCGCTCTCGGCGCGCACAACCTGCTGCTCGGACATGGGCGATCTGTGCAAGCCGTCCGCGCTGCCGCGAAGAGACCGGTCAAGGTAGGTTTACCCTTCTACGGCATGTTTTCCATTCCTGCAAGCTCTTCGCCGCAGGACGTAGCAGCGGCACGGACGGCCTCCTTTGCGACCATGAAGCGACGCGTCATTCCGTTGCAGCCAGCAATCCGGCTTATGAATAATTCCTGGTGGCTCGACCCTATCTATCTGGGCCACTATCCCGCGGAAGGCTACAAATTGTTTCCCTCAGTTGAGAAGCTAGCCAAGCCGGAAGACATGCGCATCATTCATCAGTCGCTCGATTATTGCGCCGTGAACCTCTACTTTGCACCCACGGTAAAGGCCGGCCACGACGGCAAAGCGGAGGTTGTGCCGGAATCGCCGATCGCGCCTCGCTCTCACTATCAATGGGCGATTACTCCCGATCTGCTCTACTGGGCGCCAAAGTTCCTCGCCGAACGCTACCACAAGCCCATACTGGTCACGGAGAACGGTATTTCGCTCGCCGACGGTCCAGGGGCGGACGGGAAGGTCCGCGACCCGCAGCGCATTGCTTTCCTAAATAGCTATCTTGGAGCGTACAAGCGCGCGCATCGGGACGGAGTTCCGCTGGCCGGCTATTTCCACTGGTCGCTGCTCGACAATTGGGAGTTTACCCAGGGATATCTTGAGCGCTTCGGTCTTATCTATGTCGACCGGAAGACGCAGAAGCGGACTGTCAAGGACTCCGCCTATCACTACCGGGAGATTATCGAGACGCATGGAGCCACTCTATAGCCCATCTCTCAAACTGAAAATCCGAGTTGCAAGGGGCGGCCAAGTCCCACGCTAGTTGCTCTCGCCGGTAAACGGATTGGTCTCACGCGGCCTGGCGGCAGTTGGGTCGTGCGCAGCAGCGTTCGACGAGGCTTGCTCAGACTCGGCTACGGTGGGCATCCTGGCTCCGCTGGGGTCGAATACCCGTAACGGGTCGCCGGGTAGAATCCCATTTTCTTCGAGGGCCATACGGATCCTTCGCTGCGTCTCGCGCAGCGCTGACCATTGCTGGTTCGCCAGGGTCTTGATCTGGACCGGGTAAACAACCTGCGATCCCTTGATGGAATCGACTCCGAGCAGGGTGGGATCGGCGAGATAGACTGCACTGAATGCGGGGTCTTTGCGAACGGTCATCGCCGCACCTTTGAGGACGCTCATTACCTTGTCCGGCTCGGCAGAAAAGTCGACGGCAACGTTGATCGTTGCCACCGAGTAATCGCGGGTGAGATTCGCGACATTCGTGATTTGGGAATTGGGGATGGTGTAAAGCGTGCCGTCTCCGTCGCGCAGCATCGTCTTGCGCAGGGACATCGATTCCACGGTACCGCTTAACCCCGCCAGGCGCACCACATCGCCTACGTTGTATTGGTCTTCAATTAGGATCAGCATGCCATTGAGGCAGTCTTTGACGATGGTCTGCGCAGCGAGACCGATGGCCACGCCGGCGACACCCGCGCTGGTAATCAGGGGTGCAAGGTTGAAGTTGAAGACATCGCGCAATATCTGCAAGGTCGCCAAGAATCCAACGATCCCGATGGCCGTCGCGCGAAGCACCGATGCAACCGTCTTGATCTGCGAGGTCCTGGCAAAATCGCTGGATCGTGTTTCTGCGGCCCGGGTCAGGCGCCGGGTGAACACGTTGACCAGCCACATCAACAGCCAGGTGAAGGCTAGGACAAAGATCAGCTTGGGCAGATCGTGGCGAAGGAATTCTCGGGCAGCCGATCCCCAGGCCTGGACAAGTTCATGAATAAATTGGCCTGAAGGCTCCAGTGTTTGCGCTGCGGCAAGATGCATAGGCGAAGGGACACTCATGCGGGTGAATTGCCTCCCGCTTTCCTATAATGAACCGATGCGAAGGTTTTCCGGCAAGTTGCGTCGTCTGACCAGCTTCTTCGCGACATCCCTTCTGATAGTGTTGCCGATTTGCAGGGGCCGAATTGCCTTCAGCCAATCACAGGAACCTTCCCAAGTCCCGCCCATCCAATCGGCACCGGGCATCAGGGCGCCATTCGGACAAGGGCAGGATGCGCACGTAGATCCAGCCGTGCGTCACGCACAGATTGAAGCTGCAAGAGAACGCAACGTCGAACGCCAGAAGCGGATGGTGGCCGATGCGAACAAGATCGTAGAACTCGCGCAGCAAATCAACGCTGATGCGAATAAAGGCGACAATCACGCGCTCTCGGCATCGGCGGCAAAGAAGGCTGAAGAGATTGAGAAGCTCGCGAGAGGCGTGAAGGAGCGAATGAAGGCAGAGTATTAAAGCTCCCATGCATTGCGGGATGCCGACGCTGGTTTATCTCCCTCAGCGCCCTTTAGCGGGGGTACCTGTCATTGGCCCCTTGGCGGCCTGGGCGGCGATTGAGTTGGTAATCTCCAGAAACATCATGCGCAAGTTGAAGAGTGCGGTTTGCAGCAGCTTCTGCTCGCGGTCGGTCAGATTGCCCTTGGTCTTATCCGAGAGTACGGCGAGCATATCGATGGATTGACGCGCGCCGATGATGTCGACGCGAGGTTTCTGGCCAGGCTCCGCCGCGGCACCCATGGCGATGACCGCCGATAAATAGAAGGACTGCACAACTTGCTCGAAGTCGGCTTGCGGAGTGGCTTCGACGCCGGGGTTGGCGTTGCGAATCATCTGATCGAGCTGGCCGGACGACTTCTGATAAGCGGCGTGCTGGTCGGCGGACTCCTGATGAGTCGGCACCGGGCCGAGATCCTCTTCGAGTTCAGAGAGCGGGCCGTCTCCGTCCAGCGCTTCATCCAACGGGTCGGGGTCAATGCCAAGGGCCTCACCCTGCGGCGTCGCCGCCCCAGGGGTCGCCGACGAAGGGGTGTCCATCACGGGAGGAGCTTCGTGGATAGGTTCCTCAACGGGGGTGGCAGAGGAGGGATCGCGAAGTTCGCCATCGTAGTTGAATTTGCGGCGGTCGGTGACGGTAAAGCTGGTTTGTTTCTCAGACATCGTATTTTCCAATCTTCTTTCGATACTAACGCTAGCTGATGGAGCCGTGGATGGTTGCCGTACCTGCAGATAAACGGGTATCCGTCCGTGGTCATCAGGGCGCAGGAGGGTGGTCGAGAACGGTAGCTGCGCCGCCCTCATATTCGAGGGGGGACTTGCGCTCAAGCGCTTCCGTGCGGATAAATCCCAGAGCCACGGCGTGACGGAACTCTGGTAAGCGGATTGCAGCGAAGCTGGTCAGTTGCCCGACCGCAGCCGCCTCCCCTGCGACGCGCAGATCAGTGGGCGCTGAGGGAAGTTCGCCATCGAGCTCGAATTGGCGCAGGTTACGATGCACCGTCGCTCTGGAGCGGATACGCTCCACGATCTCCTGCCCCAGGTAGCAGCCTTTGGTGAAGTTCAGCGCTCGATTCTGCGAGGTCTCCTGGGGTAGATGGCGATCGGTGAAGTCGATTCCGTATTGGGGAGTTCCTTCAAGCACGCGGAGTGCTTCGAGAGCGTCGATCCCGATCGGCTCGGCCCCGATGGCGGTGAGGGCGCTCCAGACAGTTGAGGCATGTTCCGGCGCAAACCAAAGCTCGTAGCGAGGAACCACGACGCTGTAAGCCCGCACCAGCGTGATCGGTACAGAGGCAAGGGTGTTTGCGGAGAATTGCATAGGGACCAAAACTGATGCATGGAGGCCAAGTGCGTCGAGGGTCGCGCTGGCTTGCGGGCCGGTGAAGCCGATTCCCGTCGTGGCGTCGTCTAACGGATGAAGCTCCACGTCATCCATAATGATGAAGTGGTCGAGGTGAGCAAGAAGGCGAGCAACCTGAGATCGATCGGTATCGAGGAGAAGCTCCTCGGTGGTGCGATAGATATAGGCATCGCCCTGGATGCGTCCCTGAGCGTTGAGGATGAAGTTGTAATTGCCGCTGCATTCAGGAAGAGTCTGGATGGCGTTGGAGACCATGCCGTTGAGCCAGCGGAGGCGGTCAGGACCGGTGATCCGGATGCGCGTGCGGTAGCCGAGGTCAAAGGCGGCCACGCGGAACAGAGCCGCAGCCACTTCCTCGTTCCGGGACGAAAAGGCCTCTGGAGTCAGCGCCCCGCCGTGTTGGCGAAGTCCCAGAGTTGCAAACGTTGCCTGCAGGTGGAGCGCAAGGGGAGTGAGTGCCGGGGCGGTCTCGGCGGCGAGGATTGCTGTTTCGTTCATCGGAACCACGAATACTCATTATAGCTTTGCAATACGGTATAGCTTCGCGAGGAATACGAATGGCTTTGTCTGGGCAAAGCCGGCTGAAGGGACAGGAATGAGTTTGAAGCAGGGTTTCCAAAGAATGGTAGCAGGAACGACTTTGATTTTGAGCGCGCTGGCTTGCGGTGCACAAACAGCGTCCGCGGCCGGTAATGCGGCGCGGCAAAGCGACGCTCCGCAGATCCAGAAGGCAGCTCCGGAGACGCGCCTGTCGCCCGAGCAGGCAAAGCAGCTCTTTCGTTCCGTCGACGAGATTCTGCATTTTGCTTCAGATGACTCCAAGCTCCCGGTAAAACACGAAGTGAAGCGCAAATTGCAGACCCGCGCCTCGGTCGAGAAGTATGTCGTCGACAAGTTCAATGACGATGAGGACGCGAAGCGCATGCAGCGTTCGGAGATCGTGCTTAAGAAGTTCGGGCTGCTCGACCGAGATTTCCAGCTAAAGCCATTTCTGGTCAGCCTGTTGACGGAGCAGATCGCCGGCTACTACGACAGCAAGACCAAGACGGTGAACCTGCTCGACTGGATCGCGCCCGACTCGCAGAAGCCGGTACTGGCGCACGAACTGACCCACGCCCTCCAGGACCAGCATGTGAACCTGGACAAGTGGGAGGACCAGTCGCTCTCCGGGGTGTCGAAGAGCTTTGCCGACGACAAGAAGCACATCCCCCTCGACGAGGTGGATACCGCTCGAGAGGCGGTGCTTGAGGGCCAGGCGATGGCCGTCTTTGTGGACTATTCGTTAAAGCCCTCAGGCAGGACACTGCTTAACTCGCCCGATCTGGGCGCGACCCTCAAAGATAATCTCGCTGACAACTCGGACTCTCCGGTTATGGCGCGCGCACCGCTGCTGCTGCAGGAGTCGCTTCTGTTTCCTTACCGCGAGGGGCTGAGCTTTGAGCAGGTGCTGATGAAAGACCAGGGTGTCGAGAACGCCTTCGCCGGCGTGCTGGACCGCCCCCCCTCGACCAGCTACGAGATTCTGAATCCGCGCAGCTACGAGCGCAAGGTGAAAGTGCCTCTCTTGCAAATGCCTGACATTCATGGATTGCTGGACGAACAGTACGAGCCTTACGACATTGGCGTGATGGGTGCGCTCGATGTGCGCATCCTGACCGAACTGTTCGCCGGAGAAGAAGCGGCTGTCGCGCTGACGCCGGAATGGGACGGCGGGATTTACTATGCGGCGCAGAGCAAGAGCGCCAAAACTCCAGAGCAGAAGGCGCAGACTGCCTCGGTCTCGCTGTTGTATCTGTCCGCGTGGAAGAGCGCCGATGCAGCCAAGACCTTCGCTGCAATTTATGCGGAGCAACTCAGCCGAAAATACTCGGGTGTGAAGCGCGAACCGGAGGCAGAGTCGAACGGCGAACAGATTTATAAGACGAATGAGGGGCCGGTGCTCATCGCCATCGCCGGCAACCAGGTGTTTACCAGCGAGAGTTTCGATCTGACGCTTGCCCACAAACTGGAGCTTCTCATGGTCGGCGCGCAGGCCAGCGGCGACATGCAGACGGCCCGGGCGAGATCCCCGGAGTTGACCGGCGGAGTAATCAACCTGATCACTAAATGTGGCTTGATGAGGGCCGGCCTGCCGCATTGATTCCGCCCCATTTATACTTTTCAGGTACCTAGAAACGGCATTAGATCCGGCTTCCGGCTGAGAAGCGCGGTGGAGTATGGTTTGCAAGAAGCGGAAATTGGCATTATCGGCGGCAGCGGTCTTTACACCATGCCCGGCCTGACCCAAGTCAGGGAACAACGTATCACCACCCCCTTTGGCGACCCCTCCGACGCCTTTATGCTGGGTAATCTGGCGGGACGCAAAGTGGCATTTCTTTCGCGGCACGGGCGAGGACATCTGCTGCTGCCGTCGGAGCTGAACTTTCGAGCGAACATTTTCGCGATGAAAAAGTTGGGTGTGGAGCGAATCCTGTCCGTCTCCGCCGTCGGCTCGCTCAAAGAAGAACACAAGCCGACCGATTTCGTGATTCCGGACCAGTTTATCGACCGCACTTTTCATCGCGAGTCGACCTTCTTCGGCGAGGGCATTGTTGGGCACATCGCCTTCGGCGATCCGGTCTGCGGAGTGGTGGGAAAGGGCGATTGCCGGGGCGTGCGAGAGCGTTGGCGTCGTCGGCAAGTTCGGCGGAACCTACATTTGCATGGAAGGGCCACAGTTCTCGACCCGCGCGGAATCGAACCTTTATCGAAGCTGGGGAGCAGACATCATCGGCATGACCAACCTGCAAGAGGCGAAGCTGGCCCGCGAGGCGGAGATATGCTACGCCACCATGGCGATGGTCACCGACTACGACTGCTGGCGCGAAGGGCACGACGCGGTGACCGTCGAGGAGGTGGTTGCGGTGCTGAATCAGAATGCCGCCAATGCCACTAAGGTGGTTGCTGCGGCCATAGCGGCAATCCCGGGGGAACGCACATGCGCCTGCGCGAGCGCGCTTAAGTATGCCGTCCTCACCAGCCCGGCCGCAATCTCCGCTGCCGCACACGAAAGGCTGGATCTGCTGTTAGGCAAGTATTTTTCTGTGAAGAGCGAGGCGTAGATAATGTCGATTTTAGTGGTGGGCAGTGTAGCGTTTGACAGCATCGAAACGCCTCACGGCCGCGTTGATCATGTGCTCGGCGGAGCAGCGACTTTCTTTGCATTGTCGGCAAGCTATTTTACCGATGTGCGCGTGATTGGCGTCGTTGGAGAGGACTTTTCCGCGGAGAATGAAGCGGTGCTGACCCGTCGTGGCGTCGATACGCGCGGGCTCGAGCATGTCTCGGGAAAGAGCTTTCATTGGACCGGTTCCTACTTGAAGAATCTCAACGAGGCCCAGACGCTGAAGACCGAGTTGAATGTCTTTGAGACATTTGCGCCAAAGATCCCGGCCGAATACCAGGACAGCGATTTTCTTTTCCTCGCGAATATCGATCCGGTGCTGCAAGCGAATGTGCGGCAACAGATGCCCAAGGTGAAGATGGTCTGCGGCGACACCATGAACTACTGGATTCACGATCACCGCGAAAACCTCAACAGGGTGCTAGCAGGCCTTGACGCGCTGCTGATCAACGACGGCGAGGCAAAGATGCTGGCGGACGATTCAAACCTACTGCGCGCCGCGGAAAAAATACTTGCCACGGGGCCAAAGACGCTGGTGATCAAGCACGGCGAATATGGAGCGACAGCTTTTTTCAGCGAGCGCTCTTTCTCTGGCAACGGCGGCAAGCCGGGCCTTACAGCGGTCCCATTCCGCGCCCCGGCTCTGCCGCTGGATGCTGTGGTCGATCCAACTGGAGCGGGGGACTCTTTCGCCGGCGGTTTCTTTGGATATCTCGCGTCACAGCCTGAAGTGACTCTCGCTGCGTTCAAGCGGGCAATGTTTTACGGCGGCGTGATGGGTTCTTTTGCCGTGGAGAGATTTGGCACGGAACGCTTGCAGCAGCTAAGCCGCGAGGAGATCGATCAGCGGTTCTCTCGCTTCCGAGAGATCTCGCACCTTGACTGATCGGCACACAGAGCCGGCGCCTAACGCGGAGTTGTCCCAACGCAAGCAGATCGCGAGCGAGGCGCGCCTTGTAGGGCTGCTCGCTGCGATGCTGGGGCTGCTCTCATTCGGATATTGTGCGCGGCACGACTTGCTATTGCTCTATGGCGATGCCGTTGCGCATCTGCATATCGCGCGCCGGGTCTTCGATTCCCTTAACCCGGGTTTTCGCCAGCTAGGCTCAGTGTGGCTGCCATTGCCTCATTTGCTGATTATCCCTTTCGTAATGCGGATGAGTTGGTGGCAGAGTGGATTTGCTGGCGCCATTCCATCGATTGCATGTTACATCCTGGGTTGCGTCGGAGTGTACCGGCTGGCGCGGGTGTGGCTGCCGGCGGGATCGGCGGCGGTTGCGGTCGCATTCTATGGACTGAATCCCGGTCTGCTCTATATGCAGGCTACGGCGATGACTGAACCCCTCTTTCTTACGGAGATGATCTGGGCGGCGTTGCTACTTGCGGAATTTCGCCGAGCCGTAAAGCCAGCGCCGACGGGGCAGCCTTCAGAGTCGCACCAGGACCGGGACAAGCGGGCCGCCCGTTTGCTGTTTGGTGCAGGACTAGTGTTGCTCGCCTCTGTGTTCACGCGTTATGACGGTTGGATATTCACTTCGTTCGCGTGGCTTGTGGCAGCGATTGGGATCTGGCGCGCCAAGGCGTGGCGCGATCGGGCGGGCGGTGCTTTCCTCCTATTTACGGTGATGCTTGCAGTGGCGCCGCTGCTGTGGATGGCCTACAACGCGAAGCAATTTGGCGATCCGCTCGATTTTCTGCGTGGGCCGTATTCAGCCAAAGCGATCGAAGAGCGAACTACGCCGCCCGGGGCTTGGCATCATCCCGGCTGGCACAGCATGCGGGTCTCGGCGTTGTACTTTCTCAAGGCGGCGGAACTCGGCGCGACGCCGTTGCGATTCGCTAATACGCTGTTCTTGCTGTCGGTCGCCGGGACTACCGTTGCTGTCGCACGATGGCGGAGTGGCAGCCTTTCGGCGCTGTTGCTGTTGTGGATGCCGTTGCCGTTCTATTCGTACTCGGTGGCGTATGGTTCGGTGCCGATCTTTATTCCTCTCTGGTGGCCGCACTCCTGGTACAACACCCGATATGGCATGGAGCTTCTGCCTGCCTTTGCGTTATTCCTCGCGATGCTGGTCGCCTGGATATTCGACGTGGCGAACAAGAGAGTTCCTTGGGCAGCGCAGGGGATACTTCCTGCTGCATTGCTGCTCATTGTCATCAACAGCGTGGCGCTGGCCCGGGCTACTCCGCTGGTGCTGCAGGAGGCCATCGCCAATTCGCGGACGCGTATCCCCTTCGAGCAGGCAATCTCGAGATCGCTTGCGCCAATTGCCAGACGCTCCTCGGGCCCAATTCTCATGTACACCTCAGAGCATGTCGGCGCTCTGCAGAGGGCTGGAATTCCGCTCAAGCGCACCATCAACGAGGGCGACTACTACCAGTGGGGCGGAGCGCTGCGCGATCCGGCGGCATCTGCGCTACTCGTGGTTGCAATTGACGGCGACGCGGTCGAGAAGGCGGTGAAGGAACATCCTGAGGGGCTGACGCTGCTGACGGTTATATGCTCGACGGACCAGCAATGCGCGAGGATCTATGCTTCGCAGGCCTGGCGTCCCAGCAAATCCAAAAGGTGAGTGCTACGATTTCGCGAGGAAGCAAGGACCCAGATGGTCGATCCACAACAAAACGGACATATGCTCAGCTTCAGTAATCTGGAGCAGATGGCGCTGACGAGCGGCGTCGCGGCGAGGCTGCTGGTCGCCGCACTGTTCGGTGGCCTGATCGGTCTCGACCGCGAACTGCATCAGAAACCCTCTGGGATACGCACGAACCTGCTGATCTGTTTTGCGTCATCGCTGTTTACCTTTCTGTCGCCCATTATTGCTGGCGAAACCGGCAACAATAAGGGGCAGATTGCGGCAAACATCGTTCAGGGCATCGGTTTTCTGGGCGCTGGGTTGATCCTGCAGAATCGCAACAGGGTGAGCGGCCTGACCAGTGCGGCAACGGTATTCGCCGTTGCCTCGATCGGGATGGCGTGCGGAGCCGGCCTCTACGTTCCCGCAACGCTCGCGACCGTGACCGTCCTGGTCGCGCTCGAAGGAGTAGGCATCCTCGAGAAGAAGTGGAACCTGAAACTCTTCTTCCGCATATACGAAGTTCGGGGCAAAGACGCTGCAGAAATGGAGAGGATGATTCTTAAGGCAATGGACACCGAAAGACGGCATCTTGGCGAGCTCGAACGTACCAACATCGGCGGCATCGAGCGCCTGAGCTTTACTGCCCAAGCCACCACGAAGGGCCATGCCAGATTAAAGAAAATACTCAGAGAATGCGGCTGCATCGATGACGTACTGAGCTTCCATAGTTCGGAGGACGATTGATTCCGTTTGCGAAGGCCCATGCCTGCGGGAATGACTTCCTGATCGTGGATGCGAAATTCGTTGAGCAGCACGATCGCCGCGCAGTTGCGATCCGCCTCTGCGCGCGCAATACGGGCGTGGGAGCCGACGGAGTGGAGTATCTGGACTGGAATGGCGACCGGGCGGCGGCCCGCATTCAACTCTTCAATGCCGACGGATCGATCGCGGAGATCTCCGGCAACGGAACCCGTTGTGTGGCAGCGTGGATGGCCTATAAGCAACGCGCGGGAGCAGGTGATGTTTTCGCGATTGAAACGGATGTGGGCGTGCGGCAGTGCCGCATAGCGTCATCCAGCGAGCATCGCTTCGATATTGCAACGGGCATGGGTACGCCAGAGATCGCCCAGCGCGGCGTGGAACTGGCTGGAGGCAGGCTAGTTCAGGGTGCTGTAGTTTCGATGGGAAACCCTCATTTTGTCATTTTTGTTGGGGATGACCGCTTCGCGGTCGCTCAACAGGAGTGGGAATCGATCGGGCGCGAGATCTGCTTTCATCGCGACTTTCCGCAGCAGACCAATGTCGAATTTGTTCACGTGATTGGCCCTGGAGAGATAGAGATCCGAATCTTCGAGCGGGGCGTCGGAGCGACGACATCCTCCGGGACCGGGACTTGCGCTACGGCGGCTGCTTCGATCGCGTTACGCGGGCTGAACTCGGAGCTGAGAGTCAGAGCGCCGGGGGGATCGCAACTCGTCAACTGGGCAGGCGGTTCTGCGGAGATGACCCTCACCGGGCCTGCCGAATTGATCGCTGTCGGAGAAGCATTCTGATGGGCGCCCCAATACTCAAACCGACTGCGGCACGTCCAGGGTCGAAGATCGCCATCATAGGTCCGGCGAGTTCGGCGAAAGCGGAACGCATCGATCTCGGCGTTGCCGCTTTGCGTAGGCTCGGCTACGAAGTGATCGAGGGAAGGCATCTGCGTGGCCGATCACCACAATACTTCTCGGGTTCCGTTGAGGAACGGCTGGAGGATTTGCATTGGGCTTTTGCCGATCCTGAAATCGCGGCCATCATTTGTAGCCGCGGCGGCTACGGATCGAACTATCTGCTCGACAGCATCGATCTCGATCTGGTGCGGGAGAACCCAAAACCCTTCTTTGCCTACAGCGATATGACCGTTTTGCAAACGTGGCTGTTAGACAAGACGGGCCTGGTCTCTTTTCACGGGCCAATGGCAGCCTCAGATTTCTATCTCAACGATGGCGTACACCGGGGGAGCTTCGATGCTGCACTCTTAGGGGAGACAGCAACCCTGGGCAATGCAGAAGGACTGCGCACCCTGCGCGCCGGACGCACATCCGGAACGCTCTACGGCGGATGCCTGAGCATGATCGTGTCGTCACTGGGGACCCCGTTTGCGGGGGAAACCGAAGGAAAGTTGCTCTTCCTCGAAGATGTCGAGCGCAAAGCCATATCAGATCGACAGCATGCTCCGGCAGATGATACTGGCGGGAAAGTTGGACGGAGTCAAGGGGATCGTCTTTGGGGAGATGCTCGCTTGCAAGCCGGAAGCAAATGTAGATTCTGCGATGCTGGATGAGGTCATTCTGCGTGTGCTTGAAGAGTTCGACGGGCCGGTTGGCATTGGGTTGCGATCCGGGCATGTGACGCGCGCAAACGTTACTCTGCCCCTGGGGCTTAAGGCGGAAGTAGACCTAAACGACGACATGCCGACGCTTCGGCTGCTTGAACCGGCGGTGCGAACTTGAGTGAAATGCTAAGGAATAAGACACATCCACCTGATCGGAATCTGCGGCACAGCGATGGCTTCGCTCGCGGGAATGCTGCAGCGCAAGGGTCATCGTGTGACCGGCTCTGACATGGCCGCTTATCCTCCGATGTCCGACTTCCTTCGCGAGCTAGGCATACCCATCGCCGAACCCTTTTCCGAAGATAACCTGGACCCTGCTCCGGACCTGGTGATTGTGGGCAATGCGCTTTCGAGGGGCAACCCGGAGATCGAATTTGTTCTCGACCGACGCATTCCATTTACTTCGTTGGCGCAGATTATCCACGATGAGTTCATCGCAGGTCATGAATCGCTGGTCGTCGCCGGGACCCACGGCAAGACTACTACGACCAGCATGCTGGCGTGGATATACGAGGTCGCTGGACGGAGCAACCGCAGCTCGCGCCTTCGTTCCTGATCGGGGGAATCGCGGAAAATTTCGGCTCCAGCTTCCAGTTGCGCAACGGACAGCCGTTCATTGTTGAGGGCGATGAATACGATACAGCTTTCTTCGATAAAGGCCCGAAGTTCATGCACTATTTTCCCGACGCGATGATTCTGACCCATGTCGAATTTGACCACGCAGATATCTACCACGATCTGGATGCGGTGAAGACTGCTTTTAAGCGCCTTGTGAACCTTGTACCGAGGCGAGGCCGGGTGGTCGCCTTCGACGGCTCGGTAAATGTAACTGATTGTGTAGCAAAAGCGTTTTGCAACGTCGAGCGATATGGTTTCAGTGAGGATTCTCATTGGCGAGTCTCGGAGTTAATGCAAAAAGAAGGCCGCACCGATTGGCGCGTACTGCGTGGCGGCGGAGAATGGGGGGAATTCACGCTGCCAATGGCGGGAGAACACAATGCCTTGAACGCGACGGCCGCGGCTGCGCTGGCGGCGGGGCAGGGCGTCAATCTTGGCGAGATCCAGGAGGCATTGCGCTCCTTCGCCAGCGTGAAGCGAAGATTAGAAGTGAAGGCGGTGGTCGATGGCGTGACGATCATCGACGATTTCGCCCATCATCCGACGGCGATTCGCGAGACCTTGCGGGCCTTGCGGGCCTCATATCCGGGAGCTCGTCTTTGGGCAGTGCTGGAGCCGCGCTCGAACACGCTGCGCCGCAATGTCTTCGAGAGAGAACTCATCGCCGCCCTGGGACTGGCGGATGAGATCGTGCTGGCCGGGGTCTTCAAGCAGGAGAATATCCCGGAGAGCGAGCGGCTGCATCCAGAGGCCATTCTTAGCGGACTCAAAGCGGCTGGCCATCGCGCCGAACTTCATAGAGGCGCTGACGAGATCGCTGACGCGATCACTCCCCGACTGGTGCGCGGAGATGTTGTCGCAGTCATGTCGAACGGCGGCTTCGACGGCATTTATGAGAAACTCCCGCAACGCCTGGGGGCCAGGGAGCATAGCGTCGCGCCATGATTGCATCTCTCACGCTGTTAATTGCCTACGTCGTGCTGGCTATTCCAGCGGCACTGATCGGCATTCCATGGACGCTGCTCAGCGGCGACATTAGACTTCTTTACCGATGGTCGATGTGGATCCTGCGCACCGGGCTGCGGCTGGCGCGCATTCGCATCGAAGTGACGGGCCGGGAACTGGTTCCCGCTGGGACCGCATGTATCTTCATGTCGAACCACGTCTCTAATCTGGACCCACCGATTCTGTTGCCGTTAATTCCAGGTAGAGCGTCTGTCTTTCTGAAGCGCTCCTTAATGAAGATTCCTGTGCTCGGCTACGGCATGAAGCTGGGGGACTTTATTCCGGTGGATCGCGATGGCAGGCTGGAAAGCGCGAAAGAGAGCGTCCGCGTCGGCGTCCGAGTCTTGCAATCGGGGCTGCATGTCATGACTTTCGTCGAGGGGACACGCTCTCGCACCGGGCGCTTGCTACCCTTCAAAAAAGGGCCGTTTCATTTGGCAACGGAGTCTGGCGCCCCGGTTATTCCAGTCTCAGTCTGGGGCACCGAAAGCATGATGAAGAAAGGCGGCCTAACGATTATTCCGGGCACGGCACACGTGCGGTTTCATCAGCCGTTATGGCCTCGGGACTTCGCTAACCGCGACGCTCTGCTGGCCGCTGTTCGTGCGGCAATCGAGTCAGGTCTTCCGGAGTGGATGCACGCGGCAGAGTCTAACGCCGCGCAGACACTCTCGAAGCTGGAAATCCTCCACTTCGCCGTGCTCCAGTCGAGATGACAAAGTAGCGCCTACTTGATGAAGGCGTTATACCCGGCGTTAGCGAGTTTTTGACGCATCGCCTTGGCGTCGTCGCGATTGGCAAAAGGCCCCACCTGCACATGGAAGAACTTATCCTGGGCTTCGGTGCGGACTGTTGCGTTGAAACCATTTTTTTGCAGGGCGGCCGCGAGCGCTTCAGCGTCAGAGCGATTCTTAACTGCGGCTATCTGGACCATGACTGTGCCCGTCGCAGATTGAATAGCGGCGGGTGGAACGATTGCCGGCTGAGCGGATGCCGGTGCCGACTGCGTCGGAGCGGCGGTGGCTGGCTTTGCGACAACAGGCTTCGGCTGCGGAGCTAACGTCGACGCTGGGGTGGCAGGAGCAGGCGGGGCGTTCTCTTGGATGGCGGCAACCGGCGGTTTGCCGACCGCGGGTGGAGTGCTTGATGGAAGGACCACGCGCGCAGCGTCCGAGGGCTGTGCGGAGACCTGAGCCGACGGTTTGGGGGCAACAGCAGATGTAGAGGGCTTCGGGGACTCGTACAGCGGCTCGGCGGAGACGTAGACACCGGGGGCGTGATGGCCCATCATGTAGCCGAAACCGAAAAAGACTCCGCAGACCAGCGCCAGCCCGAAGAAAATGCCAATCAGCGATCCCATACCGAGGTGCAGATCAGCCTCGCCGCCGGCGAGTTCCTGCTCTTCCTCATACATTTGTGCCGCTCTCATTCATGCTCCTTCGGGACCACGATGGGTGGGGTGTCTGTCGCCGCACGGTGCAACGACTTATTGAAGAGAGTGAGTAGCTCAAGCGGCAGGGGAAAAACGATGGTGGTGTTCTTCTCGATGCCAATTTCGGCCAGCGTCTGCAGATAGCGAAGCTGCAGCGTCATAGGTTCCGTCGCCATCAGCGCGGCGGCATTCACCAGGGTTTGCGCGGCGTTGAACTCACCTTCGGCATGAATGATCTTGGAGCGCTTGTCGCGCTCCGCCTCGGCCTGCTTGGCCATAGCACGCAGCATGGATTCGGGCAGATCAACCTGCTTGACTTCGACGCTGACGACTTTGACGCCCCATGGCTCCGTACGTTGGTCGATGATCGTCTGGATGCGCTGATTGAGCTGGTCGCGATGGGAGAGCAGTCCGTCGAGCTCGACCTCGCCCAACACAGAGCGCAGTGTTGTCTGAGCAAACTGAGATGTCTGGTAGACGTAGTTGCTGACCTCGATCACCGCGCGAATCGGGTCAAGCACGCGCAGGGTGATGACGGCGTTCACCTTGATGGTCACGTTGTCGCGGGTGATTACGTCCTGGGCGGCACCTCGAGGACTTCCTGGCGCAGCGAGACACGCACGATCTGGTCGAGCGGGCGAAGTACAAAAACGACGCCAGGGCCCTTAGCTGGTATCTGCACCTTACCAAGCCGAAAGACAACGCCGCGTTCGTACTCGCGCAGAATGTTGATAGAACTAATCAGATAGAGCGCGAAGATTACGACCAGAACCAGTACGGGGATGCTGCCCATGTGAGAGCCTTTCTAGGCCTTAATTCTATAGCGGTTAGCCAGCTTGGTTAGCCCTTCGTCAGCTCCGACGCATTTGTAGGAATCCGGTCTACTAACAGGGTGAGGTCGCGTACGCCGTGTACTTGAACGGGTTCGCCGGGTGCGACAGGGGTGTGCGATTCCGCCTGCCAGAGTTCGCCGTGGACGAGCACTTGTCCGGATGGGGCCAAGGGCTGCTGTGCAACAGCGGTGAGGCCGATCAACGCATCGACTCCCACGACAGACTTGCTGCGCCGTGCGCGAATGGCTAATCGGACAAGAATGAAAGTGATGATTCCGAAGGCGGCGCCAGCAGCAATAGCCGTCCCGAGATGGACGCGTAGTTCGGGGATCGGGCCATCGACGAGCGTCAGCAAGCCGAAGACCAGACACAAGATGCCGGCGGTAGCGAGAACTCCGTGGCTGGCGAACTTTGCTTCGAGTATCAGCAAGGTAATTGCGCCGACAATGAGCATTAACGCCGTATAGCGCACGGGGAGCAGGTTCAGTGAGAAGAGCGAGATACAAACGAACAGCGTACCCAATGCGCCAGGAACGATCGTTCCGGGAACGTTGAACTCGAGATAGATGAGCAGGCCGCCCGCGATGAGAATGAGGACGGCAAGGTTCGGATTGGCCAACTTATCGAGCAGATCTTCGCGTAGGGTTGGATCGATGACTGCCAAAGCAGCTTCTTTGGTGTGGAGGGTCACCGACGAGCCATTGAAGCGAGTGATTGTGCGGCCATCGACGGCGTCGAGTAGTTCACGGTCGCTGGCGGCGATCAGCGTCACAAGGTTCAGCTTGAGAGCCTCCTGCTCGGTGTAGGACTTGGAGTTGAGCACCGCATCTTCGGCCGCCGCGGTATTGCGATTACGGCGAGCAACAAAAGAACGCAAGAAGGCGGTCGTATCGTTCTCCAGCTTCTGCTTCATGATCGGATCAAGCGTGCCGCCCTCGATAACAGGGTGGGAAGCCCCCGCGTTGGTGCCGGGGGCCATTGCGGCGATGTCTGCTGCCTCGAGAAGGAAAAAGCCCGCCGAACCAGCGCGGCTCCCCGACGGCGCAACGTAGACGATGACCGGAACTGCGGAATCGAGAATCAGCCGAACCATTTCCCGGGTTGTATCGAGCAGGCCGCCGGGGGTGTTGAGCTCGATCAGCACTGCTTCAGCGTGCAGGTCTTCTGCCTGCCGAAGACCTCGGGTCAGATACTCTTCGCTGATCGGTTGGATGGTGTCATTCAGGTGAAGCACAACAACCTGAGTTGGTGTCGCTGCCAAACATCGTGATCCGAAAGCCACAGACAAAAACGCCAATACTATCAAAAAAAGATGGCGGCTTGGGCTGAGTATTTTCACTGCAACTGCTGTCCCCTCGATTGTAGGGCCTGGCGCATACCGAGTGCTGCGGGGTTCTTTGGCTCGAGTTGCAAGGCCTGGCTGACTTCGCCTGCAGCGGAGGGCAATTGGTTGGCTTGCAGGTCGAGTCGCGCCAAGATCAGGTGAGCCTCCACGCTGGGTTTGATTTGCAGGGATTGCTGCGCCTGCAGCCTCGCGCCGGTCGCATCGCCGCTTCGTTCGCGGACCTGGGCCAGACCGGTGTGCGCCCCAGCCTCGGCCGGGTCGGACGCGAGCGCGTTTTCATATTGGCGTTCGGCCTCGAGCAACAGGCCCGCACTCAAATATCGGTTTCCGGCGGTGGTGAGCGCGGCGGCGCGAGCAGGGGGAGGCAGCGTCTCGAGTTTCATCGCCTGCATTTGCTCAATCTCATAGGCGGCCTGGCGAAAGGCAGTCTCGTTATAGTTGCGCTTGATCCGCTCCAGCGGGACGGTCGGGGCCGCGGTGGGACGTCGTTGTGCTACTCGCTCTCACCATAGAGCCGGCGGCAGAGCTTTGCATCGAAGCGAGCAATGCCTGCGCCTCAGTATCTAGTGGGCGTAGCTTCAAGCATTCGTCGATTTCATGCATCGCGCCGGGGATATCGTTTCGGCGGCGCAAGGCAAGCGCGAGATTGAAGCGGTAATCCGCGTCTTTAGGGTCGGCGGCGATTGCCTGCTGAAAAAGCGCGGCCGCGTCGTGATTGCGGCGGCTGGCGGCAACGCCCTGGTTGTTAATGACCTCGGAAAGCGGCAACTGCATGGCGACGAAGGTGAAGGATTCTTCCGCCTGGGGATAATTACCGGTATAAAACGAGGCGAGGCCGCGGTCGAACGCGGCACTCAAGGCTCCAGGATCGTTCTTGGGAACTCTGCCAAGCGCGGCGGTGGCGAGTTCGTAATCCTGTTCATGGAAGTAGACCTTTCCGAGGGCCAGCCATGCTGGGTAGTAGGCGGGATCGATTGCGACGGCTTCTTTGAGATGCTTAATACGCTCAGCGGGAGCGCTCTCGACCAGGCCACGAATGTAATTCTCAAAAGCACTCAGTGGCAGTTTGGCGTCGGCAGCGACGAAAGTTTGTTCGACTACTGGGTAAGCATGGTCGATCTGGCGTACCAGATGCCAGGCCAGACTGTTGATTCCGTCAAGCAATCGCGGCAAGTCGACCTGTTCCTCGACGGGCGCGCCCAGCTTAAGCCCGTTAATGTCGAGAATGCGCGCGGTGATCGTCAGTCGCTTGCCGTCGCTTGTGTAGGAGCCGACGACGACGGAATCGGCGTCGAGATTCTGGGCGAGCCTGATCGTGCTGGCCCGCGAAGGGCGAAAGTTCGGCGGGAGGCCAAGATGATCGAGCGCGTACAGTCTATCTTCGCGTCCGATGGGCAGGAATCCGGCTGATTCCAGGCGGCGGTTGATGACTTCAGGCATTGCCTCGCCCATCCAGTCGATGTTCGACTGTCCGGACCGATTTTCAAAGGGTAGAACCAGGATGAGGTGTCCGCTTGATGCAAGATCCGAGACCTGCAGGCCATTTGCGGCAGCTGGCGCCTGTTGGGCGGGCAAACGCGCGGCAATCCCGATGGCGAAGATCAAGACCAGCAGACGGCAAGAAAAGTGAGATTTCACGCAAATCCATTATAGTTGGCGCCGCTGACTGGAAACGCACCGCTCACATTCATCGAGAGTGATAGGGGTCGAACTTTGCTAGTTGCGGCCGTTCGAGGTGCACTAGCGCAGCCCATTGCCCGTGGTGTTCCCGCTCCCAAATCACCTGGCCGCCGAGTACACTAGCGATTTTCTCCGGCGAGAGGTCGTGATGGAAATCGAAGTAGCGTTCGTCCGTAGCCTCGCTCTTCGGTCCAAGGCTGAACGGAAGATTGGGAGGGTCGTACTTGGTAGAGAAGGGAAACGCCACGGAGTAGGCCTCGCTGCTTTGCGCCGCCTTTTGTATCTCGGCAGTAGAAAAGTTGTCGATCTTGACCACCGGAACCGGCTTGCAGACGTACCCGAGCTCCGGCTTGGAGAGCTCGTCGGTCGCCGGCCACGCGGTCAGTACGGTGGAATTCGGATATTGGCGGACGATGCGTCCAATCGCCTCCTGGTGCAGGCGAATGACATCCACGTATGCGAGGTTGTCTTCGGGCGCAAAGCGATAGGGTGGATTGAGGTGCAGCCCGACAAGGAAGGCGACGGCAGTGAGCGCCCCGAGGGCGGGCCAATAGCGCACCCGCCTGCGCCAGGTATTGACGCACAGCAGCAAAACCAACGGGTAAAGGGGGAGCAGATAGCGGGTAAGTAACGCGCCTCCGAGCACCGAGAAAAGTAATACGTTTACGGCAATAACGATGAGAATACGGCCTTGCGCGGGGAAGGAAACGCGGGGACGAAGTTCGCCGGACTGCTCTGGAAGTGCCGGCAGGATCATCGACGCGAACATGCACAATACCGGCACGAAGAGGTTCATGTAAGCCGTAACATGCAACACCCGATGGCCCATGGCCAACAGAATGCGCAAGGGCGTGAGCGTTGCGGCGGCGTTGTAACGAAGGAATTCGGGGTTGCCGAAGATGAAACCGGTCTTATACCGGTGATAGCCGTACCAAAGCGCCAGCGGTATTGCCGGAACCGCCAACAGGACCAGCTTACGGAGGGAAGACGCTTCCGCGTCTATCTTTTCCGACCGGGAGGTCTTTCGGAGCGTGGCAATCTCGTAGATTGCGAGGGCGAACGGAATCGCAATGGCTGTCTCTTTACAGAGCGCAGCGACTGAAAAGAGGACGGCGGCAATTGCATAGTCCCGTCGGTTGCCCGCGAAGGTATATGACAGCGCCCACAAGCTCGCGGCGGCCGCAAAAAGATCAGCATGGGCGAGCGTGCTCTGTGCAAACCATACCGGATATATCCCGGTCAGCACGACGGTCGTGGCCGCGACGTCAACCCGCCCCGTGAGCACTATGGAGAGACGGTAGACGCCGAGCAACGCGGTGGCCGCGACGAGGCACATTGCCGTGCGCGTGACCGACGGTACCATGCCGCCCAACTTCCACCAAAGCGCGAGGTAGATGGACGGAAGTGGAGGGTGGGCGTTGGAGAGCGTCGTGATTGGAATCAGCGATCCCGTCCGGAAGAAGTCCCAGGCGGCGGGGATGTAATAGCCCGCCTCGTCCCAATAGTAGGGCAGGCGGAGCAGCGTGGCATGAGAAAGGTAGACGCCAACGAAGAAGAGCGGCAACAGCATCCACAGCGGGATGGGGCGGTCGCGGCGGGCACCGGGAATTTCGAAGCTTCGCAATCGCGGCGTGGGGTTTGCTTTCATCGAGAGTGGATGACGATCACTGCCATGAAGCAGGGACCGCCTTAAAGAAAGCCTACAGAATTGTGCTCTGAATCTCCTAAGCAACAGTGTTCCGGTCTAATTTACCGGGCCGTTGGGAACTTGCGGAGGCTGCGGCTCGAGTGCAATGTTGCCGAAGGTCTGCTGATACTGGGCCAGATTCTGCCCGAGAATGTTCCAGAAGGCCTTGGCTTGTTGCGGACTGAGATAGATGCCTTGAGAATTTTCGATATTCACCTCCTCGGGCGATTCCTGGCGCAGGGTGCCGAAAGTGAGGTGAAAGTCCCACATGCTCACCCGGATCTGTACGCTGTTGGCGTAGGTTTCGCGATAGTCCGGGGCGTTGGTCAGGTTGATTTTGGGCTGGGCGTGGCCTTGCGAATGGCTTGAACTCATACCTTCAGGGTAGACCATTCCTCATGGAATTACAGCAGGGCCGCCGATCGGAGAGGATGGCATGAGATGAGAGAGATAGAGATGGTGCGAAAGGGGGGATTTGAACCCCCAAGGGTTGCCCCGCCAGATCCTAAGTCTGGTGCGTCTGCCAATTTCGCCACTTTCGCATCTAGTTATAAAGGACTTACAAATTGCTGTTTTTCTGGTGTCCGATTTGGTGTCCGTTTGGTTCCGAAAACAAGCAGGCGATCGACCGCCGCCTGGTTATGGTCCGGACTCAAGTGGGCATACCTCATGGACATCTGTATTGTAGCGTGACCCATGAGTTGGGCGATGGTCCGGATGTCGACTCCGGCCATGGCTAATCGCGAAGCAAAGGTATGCCGGTTCTTATGCCAGGTGTAGTCCTGGACCCGCGCCTCCTCGACCGCCGGATCAAACCAGTCGCGGTGGGTGGTCATCGGTGTCCCTTTGGAGTTCAAGAAAGGGACACCGCGCCGCTTCGCGCCGGGGCGGAGACTCTTAAAGGCGGCGATGGCCGCCTCGTTCAGCGGAATATGCCGCTCCCCCTTGCCCGTCTTCTGTCTCCTCACCGTGAGCGACCTCCGTTCGAGGTCGATATCCGACCAGCGCAGGTTCCATTGCTCGGAGGCTCGTAGCCCGGTATGGAGCGAAATGATGAAGGCGGGCAGGCAGGAAGGGCAGCGGGTGGAAAGCGCCTTGCGAATGCGTCTCTCCTCTTGAGGAGTGAGATAGCGGATACTCTGATTGTTCTCCGCCTTGCGGCGGATGCGCGAGGCCGGGTTCACGGCGATCTTCTGGTTATCGATCGCGACCCGGAAGACCAGCGAAAAACAGGCCTGCCAGCGGTTCGCCGTGGCCACCGTCCAATCGCGGTTGACTGCCTCCGATTGAAGCCAACGGACAATCTCCTGTTTGGTGATCTCGGCGGCTTTACGGCTGCCCCAGTCAGGGCGCAGGCGGTTGATCTTGAGTTCGAGCTCGCGAGTCGATCGCTCACCATTTGCCGCCCGCGAATGTTCGAGAGCGTCGTCCAGCAATTCGGAGAGGAGAATCGCGTTATCTATGGTCTCGGGAAGCTTTGCCTGGCGTAGTTTTTCCGTCTTGCGTTTGGCTAAAAGGGTGATGGCGTCGGAACGCCGCCCCACCTTCTCCCGGCGCTTGTTGCCGGCCAAGTCTGTCCATCGGATCCACCAGATTCCGCTGCCCTTCTCCCTCTCGAAAATTCCACGAAGTTCTCTCATCTTTTCTACTCACCAGACTCATCATTCTACTCAGTCTGTTGGAGGGCTACAAGCGAGAGTTTTGCTCAAGAGGGGGCGTGGCCAATCGACGGCAATTACGATCTTGGAGACGTCTGGATTTGCGGGCTTAGCTTCCAGCTCTCATTTCAGCGGCGGCCTCTTCGATGGCCTGCTCGGGAACGCCACGGGCGAGGAGCCTGCGGCTGAACTCCTCGACGGTGCTGTCCTTGGCTCGCTGGGCCTCGCGCTCGGCGAGGTGTTTGCGGAGTCCATTCGAGATGTACGCACGGATAAGGGCCTGGTAGCCGCCGAAGCCGAGCGACGGGGCGACCTCTTTCAGGTCATCAATGACGTGGTCGGGCAGACGGAGCGAGATCAGGGTCATGGGTTTGTCGGTCTGCATATTTCGCTTGATGCGTTCACTCATCTTCATAGCGTCTCCTTTCCGCCGGCCCCGCAAGACGCGCGGAGATGAGGCGGAGCACATCGCCTTCCCGAATCATATGGACGACATACAGCAGCCGGTACTCGGTGGTCAGGCCGATGCATGCCTGCCGTGCCTCTTCCTCCGGGCTGGCGTCCTCGTAGCGGGCCAGAGGATCGAGGAAAGCTTCTCGGGCCTGCTCGAAGCGAACACCGTGTGCTGCGGCATTGCTGGAGGCTTTGTCGCTGTCCCAGACGAAGTCCTGGCCCTCCAGCGTCGAGCAGACGTCCATATAGCCATTATATATACATAAGACATCGCTTTGGCATGGCAAATTTGCTCGGATGACCGATGAGCGCAATGAAGAAATTGGTCTTCGCGAACGGGGGAGATTCACGAACCATTCGAACAGAAGTGGGGCCAGTCCGGTTTTGCCAATTCCATTCGATGAGCGATAGGAAGCCCTCCTATCGCTCATGATGGTCTCAGTTTTGAGCAATACAACCAGGGGGTCTATCGTTCTTAAGGATCGCTGGCTTGGTATCAAGCCCGGCTCTTTTTCAACTTGACGGCCATCAGCCCGCTAGCCGCTCGGGGTGGTCACCTTTGGAGAAACGCCGAAGTTCGGCCACGGGAATCAGCACCCGCGTACCGATCCGGCGTGTGGCGAGTTGCTTGTTAGCGACAAGATAGTCGAGAGCCCGGGCGCTGATCGACAGCATTTCGGCGGCCTCTATGGCCGTGGCGGGATCCGGTAGAAACGGGCGCAGTTCTGGCCCAGAATTCCGGCCTGGACCGATTCGGGGAGCTGCCGCGCGTAGTCGATTACGATCCGCATCGTGGAAGCATAATCGGCGGACAATGTGCAAACTGGCCAGTCTGAACCAATCATCAACCTCTCAGGGCCGAATGCGTCGAAGACTGCGTCCAGATAACCGCGAAAATGGTCCAGCTGCCAGTGTTTCCATTTCGCCTCGGTCACCATTCCAGAAAGTTTGCAATAAACATTTGGAGACTCTGCCAACGCACGCAAATCTTGCTGCCAGGGCGACCGAATCCCTTCCGCTATTCGGGGTTTGGCGATGTGATCAAGGACGAACCATTGATCCGGAAACTCTTCAACTAGCTTGACGGCCACCGGGAGATGTTTGGGAAACAGCAACAGATCATAGGCGAGGTTGAACTCCCGCAGCCGGGAGATGCCGCGGCGAAACTCCGGTCGTAACATGAATTCGTCGTCAGCCTCGTCCTGCAAGACATGGCGTACTCCGACCAGCTTTGGATCGCTGGCGAAAGTCTCGAGCTGCCGCGACAGATCCGCTGAGCGCAGGTCTACCCAGCCCACAACTCCGCGAATGAAGGAATGTTGGCTGGCCAATTCCAGCAGCCACCGCGTCTCCTCCAGGCTCTGGCGCGCCTGCACGGCAATACAGCCATCGAACAGGAATTCTGCGAGCAGAGGTTGAAGGTCTTCCGGGAGGAAGTCGCGCTTCAACGCGGCCATTTCGTCCGACATCCAAGTATGCTCGGCGGGACTGTAGTGCCAGAAGTGCTGGTGCGCATCGAGTCGCATCGTATCTACCATCTTCTCGTATCTTCTTCCGGGAAGACGTTGACCGCCTCTAGAATGAGGCATGTGCGCGGAGTTTGGTGCGCTTTTTTGGGGAGAGGGCGGAAGGTCGCTCGGAGACACGGTCAGATCATGGAAAGCCAGGCCTATGCCAACGCGCCAGCTCCAGCAGCATCGATGCGTCCCCTGTGCGTAGACCTGGATGGCACGTTGGTCAAGAGCGACACGCTGGTCGACTCTCTGCTGCTGCTGGTCCGCGTCCATCCGCTAACCGCTTTCAAGACCCCCGTTTGGGCATTTCAGGGCAAAGCCGCCTTCAAGGCGAAGATCACGTCGCATGTTTCGCTCGATGCGGCGCACTTGCCTTACAACCGGCCGCTGCTCTCTTACCTTGGCGAACAATACGCGGACGGCCGCAAGCTTTATCTGACTACCGGAGCCGACGCTCAGCTGGCTGCGCGGGTTTCTGAATACCTTGGAATCTTTACCGAGGTCCTCGCTTCTGACGGGCATACAAACCTGACCGGGCACAACAAGCTGGCCAGCCTTCAGGCGCGGTTTGACTCCGGCTTCGATTACATCGGCAACGCCCGTCCCGATCTGCCGTTGCTGGCCGGCGCCGTTCAACCGATGGTTGCGAATCCTGACGCTTCCCTGCGTCGCGCATTGATATCCCAGAGGATTGAGGTTGCCCGCACCTTTGAGGACCGGAGACCGGCGCTGCGCGCGATGGTCAAGGCGATTCGGCCCCATCAGTGGACCAAGAACGTCCTTCTGCTGGTGCCGCTCTTACTGTCGCATAGCCTTCGTTTGCGATCGGTGGTCCAGGTTGCCGTGGCATTCCTATCCTTCAGTCTCTGTGCATCCGCGACCTACATCGTCAACGACCTACTGGATATCGAGGCCGACCGCCGTCACCCGAAAAAGCGCCTTCGACCCTTTGCCGCCGGCGATCTGCCGGCACTGACGGGGGTTGGATTAGCGCTGCTTTTCCTCACCGGCGCTTTTGTTGAGGCATATTTTCTTCCCGGGGCGTTTCTCGGGATTCTGCTGCTTTACGTCCTCACCAATCTCGGTTACTCGCTGTTCCTGAAGCGGATTGCTCTCGTCGACGTACTCTTGCTCTCGGGCCTGTATGCGCTCCGTCTGCTCGCCGGCGGGGCTGCGGCTCGCGTCGTTATCTCACCTTGGCTGGCTGGATTTTCGCTCTTTCTGTTTCTCTCGCTCGCGATCGTGAAGCGCTTCAGCGAGCTGCAAAACATCCGCGCGCGAGGCCACGTTCCATCCAAGGCGCGCGGCTACTTGTTAGCGGACATTGAGCAGCTGCGTAGTTTCGGGACGGCCAGTGCTTATGCCTCGGTCGTGGTCTTCTCGCTCTACATCAGCGGCCACGATGTGACGGCGCTTTACCGACATCCCGAGCGAATGTGGCTGATTACTCCGTTCATGATTCTCTGGATCAGCTGGGTGTGGCTGCTCGCCGGGCGTGGGGAGCTGGATGAAGACCCCGTCCTCTTTGCGCTGACCGACCGTATGAGCCTGCTTATCGGACTCTGCGTGCTGATCATTGTCCTGCTGGCAATCTGATCGGCCCACCGAGCGGGCGGTTACCATGGATGAGGAAGTTATCCCAATGCAACAATTCCCCGCGACAAGGATTGAGTTTTCTGTGTATGCGAAATTCCCGGCCTAAGTTTGAATCCTGGGGTAGATACCCAACCTTACAGGCCGATCTGTCACCGCTCTTCTGGACCAGCGATTTCCCGCCAATAGCGCTCCCCGAGACCGAGATGCTGCCGGTTGGGGCTGGACGCAGCTACGGAGACGTCTGCCTGCTTGACGGGGGAACACTCTTTCCCGCGCGCGGCCTCGATAAGCTTCTCCACTTCGATAAGGTGAAGGGCGTTTTGCGTTGCGAGGCGGGAGTGACCCTGGCAGAGATCCTGGACTTTGCTGTTCCGCGCGGCTTCTTTCTTCCCGTCACTCCGGGTACAAAATACGTCACGGTCGGAGGCGCAATTGCCAACGACATCCACGGTAAGAACCATCACATCGCCGGCACATTTGGCCGCCATGTGTTGAGCCTCGAGCTCATCCGTTCTGACGGCAGCCGCTTTACTTGCGGGCCAACGTTCAATGCGGATTGGTTCGCCGCCACGGTTGGCGGCCTCGGCCTCACGGGGCTGATTGCCCGAGCGGAATTGCAACTCCGTCCCATCGTCAGCCGCAAGATTCAATATCAGAGCACGAAGTTCGTGGGCATCGATGAGTTTGTCGCCCTCTCTCAGGCCGGCGCGGGGGCGGAGTACACCGTCGCGTGGATCGATTGCGTCGCAACGGGAAAGAACTTCGCTCGCGGCATTTTCATTCAGGGGGAACACTCGGCCGTACCCGAGCCCGCGACAGCAAGTAAGGCAGCGAAACTCTCGGTCCCCATCGACCTACCGGAGATCGCGCTCAACCGCCTTTCCGTCGGCCTCTTCAACACCTTGTACTACAACAAGCAATTCTCCAAGCGGAAGAGTGGGCTGATCGACTACGAGCCGTTCTTTTACCCGCTGGATAGCGTTCTTCGCTGGAACAAGATTTACGGCAAGAGCGGACTGCTGCAGTTTCAATGCGTGATCCCATGGGAGGACGGCCACCAGGAAGGCATTTTGCGGATTCTCAAAGCGATCACCGCTTCAGGTCTGGCGTCGTTTCTTGCGGTCATTAAGGTCTTCGGGGATGTGCCGTCGCCGGGTATGCTTTCTTTTCCCAAGCCCGGGATCACGCTCGCATTGGATTTCCCCATCCGGCGCGAGGTCAGCTTTGACCTGCTCGACCGGCTGGGAAATATCACGCTCGAGCATGGCGGCAGGATGTATCCCGCGAAGGATGCGCGGATGACCGCGACGCAGTTCCAGGCCTTCTATCCTCAGTGGCGCGATTTCGCACCATACATCGACCCCCGCTTCAGTTCTGCGTTCTGGAAGAGGGTGACGACAGTTGTATAGGCCGCCTGCTTCGTCCCCAACGAAAGTTCTTGTACTGGGCGCCACCTCGGCGATGGCCATTGCAACCGCGCGCAAACTCGCGAAGCGTGGCGCAAGTTTTTACCTTGTGGCCCGCACCGCGTCGAAGCTCGAAGCCGTCGCCAGCGATCTGGAAACGCGTGGGGGCGCGGTCATTGGAGTAAGGATTATGGATCTCGACGACACCGCCGCACATCCGGGGATGCTCGCCGAGGCGGCCGAGGCGCTGGGGCAGATCGATCTCGCCTTGATCGCGCATGGAGTGCTTGGCGACCAAGAGCAAGCTCAGACCGATTATCGGACTGCCGAGACGATTCTAACGACGAACTTTCTTTCTGCCGTTTCGCTTTCAACCTGGCTCGCCAACTATTTCGTGACCCGCGAGGCAGGCGTGCTGGC
Organism: uncultured Acidobacteriaceae bacterium; assembly: GCA_963790505.1. GTDB lineage: Bacteria > Acidobacteriota > Terriglobia > Terriglobales > Acidobacteriaceae > Acidisarcina. The sequence goes on from CAWBOT010000002.1 coordinate 438,650, forward strand.
GGTGATCTCTTCGGTGGCCGGCGACCGCGGGCGAAAGAGCAACTACGTCTATGGCGCCTCAAAGGGAGCGCTGAATATATTCCTCGACGGCCTGCGCAATCGCGTCGACCGCGAAGGGGTGCAGGTGTTATGTATTCGCCCGGGGTTTGTTGCTACTCCGATGACCGCTCACCTGCCGCAAGGCCCGCTCTTTGCGAAGCCGGATAAAATTGCGGACGGAATTCTCAAGGCGATCGCGCGCCGCAAAGATAATGTTTACCTGCCGCCGATCTGGGCGTTGATCATGTTTATAGTGCGTAGCATTCCGCAGGCGATTTTCAAGAAAATGAATATGTAGGCAGCCGCCAGAGGTCCGAGCTAAAAGCTCTCTTAGCGACCCAATGCCCGGCGGATTTTTTGATCAGTGTTCCACTGGCTCAGGGCATAGACCGCCCAGATCGCTGCTGGAATCCAGCCGATCAGGGTCACCTGCAGGATCAAGCAAACGATTCCGGCGAGCGGCCGTCCGATGGTGAAGAAGGTAAGCCAGGGCAGCAGGAACGCGATGACGAGTCTCATGTGCAGAGCCTTTCTCGATTTATAGTAAACGCCAGAGATCCGGCAGCGTTCAAGCGCGCGCTCGAAATCGCAGTCGCACATAGTCGGCGACCCAACCGCCTTCTTTGGCGTACAAGACAGGCCTTAGCAACTCCACGGTCTGCTCGATGGCCTGCTCGCGGCGCTCTTGCGGAAGTTGATCGAGTAATCCACGGCGAAAGGTTTCGAGCCATCCCCTCATGCCGCTTTCCGGCAACGGCGTGGGGCGGGGAATCAAGCCAATCTCTTCGACAGTGAAGCCAGCCGATGCGAGCCTCGCCTGATAATCGGCCGCGGTTGGGAAGAAATTGGTCCCCATGCTGTATGCATCAAGCCCCCATTGCTTGAGCACAGCGGCCAGCGCCACCTGAATCGCGGCGATGTTTCCATGGCCGCCCATCTCGGCGACGAAGCGGCCTCCCGGCTTCAGCGCGCGATGCACGCCGCTGAGAACGGCCGCGTGATCGCGCATCCAATGCAGGGCCGCGTTGGAGAAGACGGCATCGAACTCCGATTGGAAGGGTAGTGATTCTCCGCTTGCGACTCGCGCATCGAGATGGAGGGCGCGTGCCGCCTCGACCATCGACGGCGAACCATCCACCGCGACAACCGTCGCACCGCTGGCGGCAATCTTCGCTGTCAATACCCCGTCTCCGCAGCCCAGGTCGAGTATCCTCTCGCCAGGCTGCGGGGCTAGCAGGTCGAAAACCCCTCCGGCCAGATCGGCGACAAAGCGGCCTTCTCGTGCATACTGTGTTGCATCCCAACTTTGTGTCATCGGTGTTTTCCATTCGCTGCCGGGAGGCGCCGGCTACTTTGTTAAGAGGGCCAGAAGCGCCTGCGGCTCGGCCAGAAATGCGTCGTGCCCATGGTCAGAGATGAGTTCGCGGTATTCGCACCTGACTCCCGCATCGGCCATCTGTGCTGCCATCGCTTCGACATCCGAGGCAGGAAATAACCAGTCTGAAGAGATCCCCACCAGCGTGACTTCAGCTTGAATTCGGCGCCATGCCTCGGCGGCTTCGGCATGGCCACGAGTGGGATCGAAGAGGTCCATCATCCGCGTGATCGCGAGGTAAGAGTTGGCGTCGAAACGGCTATTGAATTTTTCGCCCTGGTGATCGAGGTAGCCGGAAATGTCGAAGCGGCCACCGGCAATGCCATCGCTGCGCCAGGGGTCTTCGCCGCTACGGTCGGGCTTTCGGGCGTAGCGCTCCTCAAAAAGAACGGCTGACTTGTAGCTGCAAACCCCGAGCGCCCGAGCCAGGGCCAATCCGCGACGCGGTGGCGCATCGGTAGAATACTCTCCATTGTTCCAGTCGGGATCGAGCATGATCGCCTGCCGCTGGAGATGATTCAACCCAAGCCCCATCGCTCCGAGTGGCGCGACAGCAATCGCAATCGCGCGAGCGAGGCGTGAAGGGAACTGAATCGCCCATTCGATCGCTTGCATCCCGCCGATTGAAGCACCGATCGCAAGTTTTAGACGGGAAACCCGAAGTGCGTCCAGCAGCAGCGCCTGCGATCGGACGATGTCCCGTATGCCAACCATAGGAAAGCTCCGCCCATAGCGTTCTCGGGTCGCGGGATCGATCGAAGCAGGCCCGGTCGATCCGTAACAGGAGCCGAGGATGTTGATCCCCAGCACTGCGTCACGCTCTGGATCGACGAGCCCTTCGGCAGAGAAGATCGCCGGCCACCATTCCGCGACCTGCGCTGAACCCGACAGCGCATGGCAGACGAAAACGACGTTGTCGCCGGCTTCGTTGATCTCGCCATAGAGTGCGTAGTGAAGGACGGCATTGCGCAGCACGTCGCCGGCTTCGAGAGGGAACTCCTCGGGAAGAGAGAAGTCCCCCTCGAAGGTGGGCTTGAGCAGCGCCTGGGCGGTTGCCGCGGTCATTGTGCCGCTAACGCCTCCGGCTTGAGGGCCGAGTGTCCATTCGCGATTTCGATTGCCTGGTCGAGGTCAGCGAGGATGTCGCGGAGGTCTTCGATTCCGACTGATAGCCGAACTAATTCGGGGCTAACTCCCGTGCTGAGCTGCTCCTCGCCACTTAGTTGTTGATGGGTCGTCGAAGCGGGGTGAATTACCAGCGATTTGGCGTCTCCGATGTTCGCTAAGAGCGAGAAGAGCTTCAGCGAGTTAATCAGCTTCTTTCCCGCCTCGAAGCCACCCTTTATGCCGAAGGTGACGAGGCCGCTCTGGCCGTCGGGCAGGTATTTCTTCGCCCGGCTGTAATACTTGCTCGACGCCAGGCCGGGATAATTCACCCAATCGATGCCTGGATGGGCTTCCAGGAACTTCGCCACGCCCAATGCGTTCTGGGAATGACGTTCCATGCGAAGATGCAGCGTCTCAATCCCTTGCAGAAAGAGAAAAGCGTTGAAGGGCGACAGAGCTGCGCCAGTATCACGCAGTCCCTGCACGCGCGCCTTGAGGATAAATGCCAAAGGGCCGAATGCGTCGGTGAAAGAGAGGCCGTGATAGGAAGGGTCAGGCTCGGTGAAGTCGCGGAAGCGCCCTGATTCCTTCCAGTCGAACTTACCGGCATCGATGATGACGCCGCCAATCGACGTCCCGTGTCCGCCGATATACTTCGTCGCTGACTCGACGACAATATCCGCGCCCCACTCGATCGGCCGCGCCAGCGCCGGCGAGAGGCTGGTGTTGTCGATGATTAACGGCAGGCCGTGTCCGTGGGCAATTGACGCGAGCTTCTCGACGTCGGCGATGTCGAGCTTCGGATTGCCCAACGTCTCGGTGTAGATCGCACGCGTCTTGTCGTTGATTGCCGCTCGAATGCCGTCGAAGTCGTCGGCATCGGCAAAACGCACCACGATTCCATACTTCGGCAGCGTGTAATGGAAGAGGTTGTAAGTGCCGCCGTAGAGCGAGGTCGTGGAGATAATTTCTTCACCGGCGTTCGCCAGATTCGTGATGGCCAGAGTCTCGGCGGCCTGTCCGCTGGCTGTCGCCAACGCTGCAGCGCCGCCTTCGAGCGCGGCAATGCGCTTTTCAAAAACATCCGTCGTCGGATTCATTATCCGTGTGTATATGTTCCCGAACTCCTGGAGGCCGAAGAGCCGGGCTGCATGGTCGGCATCCTGGAAGACATAGGAAGTGGTCTGGTAGATCGGCACGGCGCGCGCGCCGGTCGTGGGATCGGGCACCTGTCCGCCATGAACCGCAAGTGTGGCCAGGTGCTGCTTCGGGGTGGGATCGTCGGACATGCTGAAGCTCCTGTAAAGAGTTCAAACGCTACAAATTCGTTACAAAAGAAAAACCTGCGGGGGAGATGTCTCGCCGCAGGCCGGAAATCATGGCTGGTTTGGTTACCTCCAACTCCAGCGATCATCTCCGCGCACCCGCGACGAGGGCATACAACACCAGGCACACATTGGGTAAGCGATATTGGCGGGCGTCGGCATCCCCACGAGTATTGACGAATCAGGCGGTCAATGCAAGAGCCGTCCTCTCTCTGCTCATTGGCTCGGCAAAACGAGATATTGTTCCAGCTTCCCGTCCGGCATCGTGTAGGTGGTCACCACGAGTTTCTTGTTCGGGTCGCTAAAGCCGACTCGAAAGACCTGGAAGGCCATTCCGCCGCGCAACTCTTCAGCTGCCTGTACAAACGAAGTTGGCAGGCCCAGCGGTTTCAGACTGGAGGCAAAATCGCCGATCGCCTGCTCGGAGAAGTACGCGTTGCAGTTGGAGGTAAAGAGGGAACGGTCGAGTTTGCCTTCCTGCAGATCGGTGAAAATCGTCTTTGCCTGGGCCAACGGCAGATCTGCCTGATGGACCGAAGCCGAAGCGGGTGTGCCGAGCACCAGGGGAGCGATCTGGCGAGCTATCCCGGCGGCCGCCTCCGAGGCGTCTTCATTCGTGAGTACAGTGATAGCCGCGTGATCATCGGGGTAGACGGCGTTCTCCGAGACGAAGCCGGAGACCTCACCGCTATGTTCCAACACAATGTGCCCGTTTCGCACTTCAATGAACACACCGAGACCGTAGTGCGTATCCGTGCCGTCCTTGAGCTTCACCGAAGCGAACATCTCTTTGTAGGACTCGGGCGACAGCAGGGAGCGGTTCATCATGCTGATGTTCCACAACGCAAGGTCACCAGCAGGCATGGCCAGCTCTCCTGCAGCGAACATCCAGCCAGCACCCTCTTTCGGCGCCGGCCGCGGCGGTCCGAGCGCATAGCGTAGATAACCCTGGGCGTCGGTGTCTCCCAACCTCGCCAGGTCGGAGTTGTAAACCGACCTCATTTGCAGAGGGGTGAAGATTCGCTCTTGCAAGAAGCGAAATAAGGGCTCGCCGCTCACCAGTTCGACGATTCTTCCGGCGACCACGTAATTCGTGTTCGAGTATTGCCACTTCGTTCCCGGATCGAAATCGAGCGGCTTCTTCGCCCAGGTATCGAGAATGTATTGCGGGGTCGCCGGCTTCAGCATCGGTGGCATGACATAGTCCTCAGCCCAGAAGTCCTGATAACCAGAGGTATGCGACAGCAACATGCGAATGGTCACGTCATTGGCCCGGGTGAGTTCGGGCAGGTACCTGGAGACCGGGTCGTCGACTTTCAGCTTGCCGTCCTGCTCGAGCAGCAGGATCGCCGCAGCCGTAAACTGCTTCGAAACCGAACCGATGGAGTACCGCATCTGTGGAGTTGCCGGCGTGGGCGGCTCAATGCGGGCCATTCCGAAGGCCTTGTTATAGACGATATTTCCGCCTTTGACTATCGAGATGGAAGCTGAGGGAACGCCGGTCGTGGCAAGTACATCATGAGCGATAGAGTCGATCTTCGTCGTAACGTCCGGATCAAGGGTGCTTACCTGCACCCAATCCGCACTCACCTGCACCGATGCGGCAGACGGCAGCGCCTCGGAGCAAAAAGTCGTTAAGAGAAGAAGCGCAACGGGCGGGAGTAATTTTCCTGGGAACCTGCAGAGACACAAAGCCATCGTTGGACGGACCTCGAAGATTGGGTCAGTCTAACAGGCTCTCTCCAGCCCTGAGCCAGAAGAGGAACGCCGACGCCTTAGAGCGCGTAGCGTCCCTCTTAGCCAAAACCGAAATTGAAAGTTATTTGGTAAACTCGGTCGAATCTTGCCGATGCTGCCGGTCGATTCCTCTGCGTGCCGACTTATCAGCCAACTGATCCAGCTTATCCTGCGGCTTGTGCCCCTCGACGTGAACCGGAATCTCTTTGTTGACGCCCGCGGGAGATCCCGCGCCTGCCTGACCCGTTCCGACTGGATCTACGTTTGTCTCTGTCGCCATTGAATGACCCCTTTTCTACGCCTTGTGATTCCGGAATCTGCATGCCAGTTGCCCCAGTCTGCGGCTGCGCAGCGCGAACGTTGGCGTGCGGCCCTTGACGCACCTGCAAACGATTGATTCAAAGAGACAAGTTCGGCCAGTCTTGTGATTGTGGGAGATCGAATAAGATTGAAGTTCAAGTCCCATCCTCCTTTGAAAACGAAGCCAGAATGACGGAAACTCCCGCCAGACCTGTTAGCCGTCGGGCCTTCCTGAAGGCCGGCGCCCTCGTCGTTGGCGGGTTGGCGCTCTATGCCGGGGAGGGCGAGCGACATTGGCTCGAGGTCGAGCAGGTGGAGATTCGTCTGAAGAACCTGCCTGAGGCCTTCCGTGGCTTCCGTATCGCTCATCTCGCCGACTTCCATTACGGGGAATACTCCGAGCCGACCTTTATCCGCTCGATGGTGCAACGGGTCAACGCCCTTCAACCCGACTTAATCACACTGGCCGGCGACTTCATTAGCTGCGGGCCGATGGTGAAGCGGATATCGGCCGACTACGCTTACCACTGCGCCCGGCTACTCGCGCACCTGAAGTCGCCGCAAAAGTTTGCCGTCATGGGCAACCACGACGTGATGGTCAGCCGGGCGGATGTCACCGACGCGCTGGTTTCCGTCGGCATCCCGGTTCTACACAACGATGCGGTGCCGATTGAGAAGGACGGTGCCCGCCTTTGGGTTGCTGGGGTCGCGGATGCCCTTTGCGACCGTCCTGACCTGCGTGCGGCAATGCCCGGCGGGCGGAACGCGGCGTCAGAGCCACTCATCCTGATGGCCCACGAGCCGGATTACGCCGACCGGGTCATCGGCTCGGGGGTTGATCTCATGCTGTCGGGACACACCCACGGCGGCCAGGTACGAATTCCGTTCCTCCCCTTGGTGAACCTGCCGCCGTTGGGCCAGAAATACGTGGAGGGGAGATTCGCTCTCGGAGACCTGCAGCTCTACGTTACCCGTGGAATCGGCACGGTAGGGGTTCCGTTTCGGTTCCGCTGCCCGCCGGAAATCGCCCTGATTACCCTCACCTGAAGCGCGATTCGCGACGGCGCCCCGACTGCTTTATACTTTTGAAGTACCCGCCTATGGTCGCAAGCCAGGGCCAGCCCGCGTGCCCGCACGCTCATTAAAGGTCGTAGCCTCTTCATGATTCGCTTTCTCCAAAAAGATAACAAGTTCGTCAAAAGCATACTGTGGGTATTCATCGGCGTTACCTGCATCACGATGGTGATCTTCCTCGTGCCCGGCTTGCTAAACGATTCCGCCTCCGCCTCCGATACCTATGCGACCGTCCGTCCGGGCGGATGGATGGGTAAATACATCGGTTCCGCGACGGATATCCAGACACTAGAGGTGCAGCAGGCGGCCTCTCAAATGTTGCAACAGCAGCGGCTGCCCGATTTCGTACTGCCATACATGATGCAGCGCGTCGGCCAGCAAATGATCCAAGAGGCGGTCGTCGTACAGGAGGCCAACCGGCTTGGACTGCAAGTCACCGACGAGGGGCTGCGCCAGTTTCTGCATACCGGAATGTACGGTCAGGTTTTGTTCCCCAAAGGGCAATACATTGGCGACGAGCAATATCGCCAGTTGATCGCGCAACACTTCCAGATCACCACGCAGAAGTTTGAGACCGAAGTGAAGAAGGAGATCGAAGAGAACCGGCTCAAGGCGATGGTCACCGGCGGTATCACGGTCTCGGGTAACGAAGTTCGCGACTATTACGTGAACCAGGGAACCAAGATCAAGTTCGACTATGCAGTGATCGATTCCGACGGAAGTAGAGAAACAGATCAATCCGACTGACGCGGAGCTGCAGACGTTCTTCAAGTCCAATACCGCCAAGTATGCGACCGCCATTCCAGAGTCGCGCAAGGTCAGCTATTTTGCCTTCAGCGACGGCCAGGAGCCGGGCGGAACCCCTCAGGTCAGCGAAGCGGAGATCCAGCAGTACTACAACCAGCACCTCGACGAATACAAGGTCGACGAGCAGGTCAAGGTGCGGCACATCCTCATCAAGGTGGACGGTTCAGACCCGAAGGCCGACGCGGCTGCCAAGGCAAAGGCGCAGAGACATCCTGAAGCAGATCAAGGCAGGTGGCAACTTCGCCGAGCTGGCGAAGAAGAACTCTGACGACCCGGGCAGCAAAGACCAGGGCGGCGAGCTTGGTTTCCTCAAGCGCGGCGCGACCGTTCCGGAGTTCGATCAGGCAGCGTTCACGCTTGCAGCCGGGACAGACCTCCGACCTGGTGAAGACCAAGTTCGGCTATCACATCCTTCAAGTGGAAGAGAAGCAGACCGCGCACACCCGGTCCGCTGGATGAAGTGAAGACGACCATCATGGCGCTGCTTACCCGCCAGAAAGAAGTCTACGCAGGAGCAGGCCTACGCGCAGCAGCTTGCAACCGAGGCTCAGAAGAACGGTCTCGCCAAGACCGCAGAGGCCCATCATCTGCAGTTGGTGACGACCGATTATCTACAACAGGGGGCAATCATCCCCGGCCTGGCCGATGGATCGAAGCTGCTCACGGGCGCCTTTGCCGCGAAAGCCGGAGCCGCGCCGCAGATCGCTTCGACGGGCGAGGGCTTTGCGGTGTACAAGGTGGATGACGTGAAGGCCGCTCATGCGCCGAATTTCGATGAGTTCAAGCCGACATTGATGACCGACTATCGCCAGCAGCAACTGCCGCAGTTGCTGGCCCGCGAGACCAACGACCTCGCAGAGAAGGCCCGCCAGGACGGAGCAACGATCTCGCGAAGGCGGCTAAGGAAGTGGGGATTCCGGTCAAGTCGAGCGACCTGGTCGGTCGCACCGGCCAGGTGCCGGACATCGGACAGTTGGCATCGTCGCGCCCGGCTTTTTCGACCTGAACATCGGGGCAGATCAGCAACCCGATCAACACCGGCCGGACGGCATTGTCGCAAAGCTGGTCGACAAACAGCAGCCGACTGCTGAAGAGATTGCCAAGAACCTCGACCAGACGCGGGACACATTACTCCAGGCAGCGTCGCGAGCAGATGTTCGCAGGTCTTTGTGACCAACCTGGTCGATCAGTACCAGAAGCAGGGCCGCATTCGGCATGAACAAGAAAGCGCAGTCAGCACTAACGCCGGGCGCGGCGAGCTAACGGCCTCCCCGCCTCACTAGAAGCCTATGCAAAACAACCGGCGGCCCGTGATTCGGAATCTCTCCAATCGCGGGCCCTTTTTCTTTTACCGCTGCGGGAAATCATTCATGCCATTGAAGCGTTCCTCCGGACTGCTGCTGCACATCACCTCTCTGCCTTCCTACGGCGGAATCGGCGACTTCGGCGCGGCAGCATATGAGTTCGCCGACTATCCTCGCCGCCGCAAAACAGAAGTACTGGCAGGTGCTTCCGCTGAGCCCGACCGGCTATGGCAACTCGCCTTACGCGGCGCTGTCGGCCTTCGCCGGAAATCCGCTGCTGATCAGTCTGGAAAAGCTGTCGGCGTGGGGCTGGATTGGTGCTGAGCGTCTCGCCGGCCTGCTTGGGCGGGATGGGAATGTGCAATTCGACAAGGTGATGGGGACCAAGCTGCCCTTGCTGCACGAGGCATCGCTGAATTTCCTCAGCAATCATGCTGCGCTGGGAGAAAGCGGCGCGACGCAATGGGCGCGATTCGAGCAATATTGCAAAGACAATGCGTTCTGGCTCAACGACTGGGCGTTCTATAGCGTATTGCGGGAGAGATACAAGACCGGCGCCTGGTACCAGTGGCCAAAAGAGTTGGCGCGGCGCGAGCCTGAGGCTATGACGACCGTCGGCCGGGAAGACGGGCAAAGGCTTGCGATCGAACAAGTGATTCAGTTTGCCTTTGACGAGCAATGGCGGGAGCTTCGCGCGTATTGCCTCGAACGCGGCATCCGATTTATCGGCGATGTAGCAATTTTTGTTAGCTACGACAGCGCCGACGTTTGGACCCATCCAGGAGCCTTTGAGTTGAACGACGATCTGGCGCCGGTACATGTCTCAGGCGTGCCGCCGGACTACTTCAGTTGGACGGGACAACGGTGGGGCAATCCGCTATATCGCTGGGATGCACTGGAAGAGCAGGGCTTTGACTGGTGGGTTGCGCGGATTCGCCGCTCGAAGGAACTCTACGACGTCATTCGCCTCGACCATTTTCGCGGATTCGAGGCCTATTGGGCGATCCCTGCCGAAGACGATACGGCCATCAACGGGAAGTGGGTCAAGGCGCCGGGTGCGGCGCTTTTCTCACGGCTTCGCGAGGCGCTTGGGGAGCTGCCCTTCATCGCTGAAGACCTGGGCCTGATCACGAAGGAAGTCGATGCGCTACGTGAACAGTTTGGCATGCCGGGAATGCGCATTTTGCAGTTCGGTTTTGGCGACCGCGGTTCCCATAACTATCTGCCGCACCGTTATGTGCCCAACAGTGTGGTCTACACCGGTACGCACGACAACGACACTACCCGAGGCTGGTGGGAGCATGGCGCTGGACCGCGGGAGAAGGCCTCAGTGGAAACCTATCTTCACCCCGGGCCGGATGGCGTGGTGTGGCCGCTGATTCGCGCGGCAGCCACCTCGGTGGCCGACATGTGCCTCTTCCCGCTCCAGGACATACTCGAGTTAGGCTCGGAGGCGCGGATGAATACACCGTCGCAGCCGGAGAATAACTGGGCTTGGCGCTACGCTGAGGGGGCGCTGAAGGCTGAAACTGCGGCTCGTCTAGCGGCCTTGATGGAAATGACCGACCGCGACGATTACGTCGAGCCGGAGAAAACCTAATAGAGTGCAGCAGGCGTAAGTCTAAGATCTCGTTACGTCTCCGAGACCAGAACCGCGACGGGAAAGGTCGCGAAGACGTGGCTCAGCGGAATCGACTTCGCGAGTTCGACGTCGGCCTTCTCAGGCGAAGCAACGGCGACCGTCTCGGCGGTGAAGATGTTTCTGAAGGCGGCAGGAGACTCGGCGGGGAGGGCCAGTGAAGTGCCATTCCACGCGGCCCCAAGGGGGAGTTCCATTTTGCCGCGCATGAGCGTGTAGGCAAATCGAGGGACGACCGTCAGCACCGATCTTCCCTGATATTGGCGGAGGAAAGCGACGGCATGATCGTGCTTGTCCCCGGTAATTTCGAGGGGCAGGTATTCCCCTTTTCGAAAGAGCTCCTGGTCCCTGGAGCGCAAGTGCAGAGCCTTGGAGCAGACCCAGAGCTTGATCCGGCCGTCGGCTAGATCGCCCAGGGTTTGCCGGCAGACGGGCAATTCTCCAGAAGCTCTTTCCAGCGAATCCATCTCGTTCAACAAACGATTACGGAGCTGGTAATCAACGGGGCGGCGATTGTCGGGGTCGACCAAGCTGAGGTCCCATAGCTCGCTGCCCTGGTAAAAGTCGGGCACTCCAGGCGAGGTGAGCTTGAGGACCGTCTGGGCAAGGGAATTGATGGCCCCGAAGAATTGCACGCGCGGCAAGATTGTGCCCAAAACCTGAACGAATCGAGAGTCGCGACCTTTGGCATCAGGCAGCAGCAGGTCCGCGAGAAAGGCGTGAACAGCCTCAATGTATTCGGGGTTGGGATTGAGCCAGCTGAGGTTGACCTTCGATTCGCTCAACGCTTTGGAGGAATATTCCTGGATACGCTTGAGAAAATCCTCTCGTGAGGCGTTGCCTTCCATCTTCCAGGGCCACGCGCCAACGATGTTTTGGTAGAGCATGTACTCTTCATTCGCATCGGGTGCAGTGCGGTCATCACTCAATTTGCGTTTGATCCCGGATGAGAAACGTTGCCAGCGTCGCACGGCTGAGGCCCACTCCGAAGGCATTTCAGACAGCACATTCAGCCGCGCGCGCACGTCTTCGCTGCGCTTGGTGTCGTGGGTCGAAAGAGTGAGCAGCGCATCGGGCGAAAAATTAAGCCGGTCCTGGTTGCTGCTATGGAAGAGCTCCGGAGTGATGCCGAAGCTCTTCATCGAGCTGCCGACCTCGTTCGAAGCGACGAAGCGGTTATAGACGTAGAAGGAAGTGTCTTCTACTCCCTTAGCCATTACCGGTCCGGTGAGTTGCTGAAACTTCAGTGCGAAGTAGAGTTGCTCGCTGTCGATCTCGCTTTGCGGTCGACCGGGGCGACCGCCGAGCAACAGAGTCGTCTTCAGGAAGTCGAACGCCGACGCGTCGATTCCAGAGTTGAGGCGTTTTGCTCGAGCGATCGCCACCTCTACGAACTCCCTATCGCGAGCGGTGTATTGGCCGCGATCATCGATGTAAGTCCGATAGACCGGGAAGCAGGCGATCGTCTCGCGAATTACCGCTTCAAGGATATTCTCGGTGAAGTCCCGGGCGCGCCGGTCGGAGGCCGCGATGTGGCTCAGCAGGTTGGTGAGAACGTAGACCTCGCTGGCGAGCGAGGTCTGCATCACTTGTAGCTTGGAGCGGTAGATAATTTCGTCAGGACTCGTGCGACACCCTGTCGCTTCTTCATAGATCCGGTTGAATCGCTGCTCATTTGCCGACTGGATAAAGAGCTGATTGGCGAAATGGATGAAATCGTAACCAGATGTGCCGTTTACAGGCCATTCGCGCGGAAGAGCCTCGCGCGGTTCGAGTATCTTCTCAACGACGCAGAAGAGAGGGCGATTTGCGCGGGCCCAGTCATAGCCCCGCAGACGCTCGCGGATTTCTTCTTCGATTCCGTTGGGCGCGACCGGACCGGTGGCGACTGGGCCGGCGCACAGGCTGGCTATATAGAGCAGTTGCAGCCGGATCAAATACTGCCGGGGGTTGAACATGCCGTCGGCGTGATCGATGCGAAGTCCGCTCACCTGTTGCTTGCCGAGGAGGCTGCGAATGAGCGTATGGGTGCCGGCAAAAACGGCGGGGTTTTCCATGCGCAGGCCGGCAAGATCGTTTACATCGAAGAAGCGGCGATAGTTGATTTCCTCTCCTGAAACGCGCCAGAATGCCAGCCGGTAAGGCTGGGCGTCGAGCAAGTCGTGAAGCTGGTCAAAACTTTGAGCGTCGCCTTTCCTGCCATTGATTGCCTCGAGCGCGCGAACGATCACGGGCGCAAGTTCCGTTGACCGGAGGGCATGGTCGAGCCGAGGATGAATCTCGGCGAGTTGGGCGCGGCGTTGCGCGACCAGCTTCGGATCGGTAGCTTCGTGCGGCGGAATGTGGGCGAGATCTTTCAGTATGTCTCGGAAGTTCTGGGGCACTCCAAACTCGGCGTCTTTCTGCTGAGGGAATAATCGAGGAATGGTCCGCGGCGCGATCGGCATGCGATGGTCGAAATACTGGATGAATGCGCGGCCGTCCTCGATATGCACCTGGATATTGCCGTCTTCCAGCTCTTCCCCGTATTGCTTGCCCAGAATGGGCAGCAACAGCTTGTTCCACATTTCCGGCTTGGGTGGGTCCCAGTCGATGTCAAAGTAGCCGGCGAACTCGGAGGCGCGGCCATTTTCCAGAACATCCTGCCACCAGCGCGAGTCGTTGCCGATGCCCATGTGGTTGGGCACTATGTCGAGTAACAGGCCCAGGCCAGCGGCCTTCAGTACACCGGAAAAACTCTCAAAACCCTCCGCTCCCCCCAGTTCGGGGTTCAAACGGTCATGGCGGGTAACGTCGTAGCCATGCATGCTACCAGGCCGCGCCTCGAAAAATGGGGAAGAATAGAAATCGCCAATACCCAGGCACTTCAAGTACGGGATGATCGTCTCAGCGTCTGCAAAGGTAAACTTCGAGTGCATTTGCACTCGATAGGTCGAGCTAGGGACGCGCGGTTCGTCCTGTAGAAGCTTTTCAATGCAGTCTTTCATTTGTCTGCACTTTGGATGCAAAATGATGGGCCCTGGTAGGCTGGCGGGGGCGGGGATAGCTAACGTCGAAGTCGTCGCGCGTCATCCAGGACCCGAGGCACCTTTACGAATCCTTCATGAGGGCCGAAAATAAGACACAAGACAAAAGAAGCGAGGAACCATGTCGAACACGATTCCAGCCACACCGCCCCGTGCCACTCCGCTTTCCGGCGAGGCTATCCGATTGATGAATTACGTTGATGACGTCTCGACGACGTTGCGCAGGGTGCTTGCTTTGGCGCCGACGTTGACTGTGGATGAGCGCAAACGCCTACTCGAGTACTTGAAGAATTCTTCACCCAACGCCGACACCGTGCTTGAAGCTCTCAGCGTGAAGTAGCCGCGAGCAGGGTTGATGATTATCCGGAATGTTGCCGTGATCGGTGCCGGGCCCATGGGCCGCAGGCTCGCCGAACTTTTTGCCGGAGCCGGGTTTCAGACGGTTCTCGAAGATGTATTGCCGGCAAACCTCAGAAAGGCCGCGGAGCAACTCGATGGTTTGGGGCGCATCAATCTCCGATTTGCTTCAAGTGTCGAAGATGCAGTGCGTACCGCTGACCTGATTGTGGACTGTGTTCCGGATGAGCTCGAGTCGAAGCTTGAGATTTTCAGCCTGCTGGATCGGATGGCGCCGCCCCACGCCGTCTTGATTACGCCTACCCGCAACTTGAGCATTGCCGATCTTGCTTCATGTACCTACCGCGCAGACCGCTGCATTGCGGTCGAGTTCGACTCTCCGAATTTGGCGGATGGTTCGCTCAGACTTGTTTCGACTACCTTGACTTCAGCCGAGATACTGGGTGCGGTGTCGAGGTTTTGGGAGAGTTGTGGCTTTCCAGTCGAGTCGAGGACCGATCCGGAGGAAGCGAGCGTCATCAGCGGGACTTTCTTCTGATGCTTCGCAGTCCCGGCCTCGGTTGCTCGGAACAACGGCACATCTCCGCTCGTAAGTAGTGATTGGCGCAATGCAAAACTTCGGCGACACATTCGGGCAGGTCTTCCGGGCTATCTGGGCCGCAAAGCTGCGGTCGTTTCTGACCATGTTTGGCATCGCGTGGGGGGTCGGCTCGATGCTGCTGCTGATTAGCGTCGGAGAAGGATTCCGCTCCGGGCAGCACCGCGAATTGGCCAGCGTTGGCAATGACGTGATCATGATGTGGGGCGGCACGATCCCGGCCGTTCCCAGCCAACACATCGGCATGCGTCCCTACAAACTGACGGTGGGCGATGAAAACGCCATGCGCGCTTCGGGTAGCTTTCGCGAGGTCATGGGAATGGTCCGGCGCGATGACGTCAAACAGCAGAGCCGCTACGAGACGAGTAGTGGAACGGTCGTCGGCGCGGAGCCCAACTTCACGACGGTCCGTTTTCTGCCGATGATGACCGGGCGCTTTCTGGACGACGGCGATCTGCGCGACCGCCGAAGAGTTGCGGTGCTTGGACCTAAGAGCGCAACGCTGTTGTTTCCGGGCCGGCCTGCTCTGGGAGAAACTGTGCTCTTAAACGGGGCCAGCTTCGAGGTCGTCGGCGTGGCGGATAAGAATGGGCACGGCAACGACGATGGCCAGAACCAACAGGTTTACGTCCCGCTAACAACCATGCTCGAGATGTTCCCCATGAAGGGTGACAACATTCCGCAGGACGCTCTGAGCTCGATCCAGTACCAGCCGCGCACTCATGGCGACAATGAGGTGGCTAAAGCGGCTGCGCATGCCATTGTGGCAGAACGACATGGATTCGCCGCCGACAATCCCGATGCCTTTGAGGAGTGGGACACGATCAAGAGCGGGCGAATGGTCGGCAAGATATTCGACGCCATGGACGTGTTCTTGGGTGGCGTTGGCATCGTCACCCTGGCCCTTGGTGCGGTGGGGATTGTAAACATCATGTTGGTCTCCGTCTCGGAGCGCACCCGCGAAATTGGGTTGCGCAAAGCTATCGGCGCGACCAATCGAAGCATTCTCATGCAGTTTTTTCTTGAAGGGCTGTTACTCACCGGCGTAAGCGGCCTGATCGGCATCGGCGGTTCGGCGCTATTGATGTATGTGATTCAGGCTGCCACCGGGGGTCATCTGGTACAAGGCTTCGATCCCCCGAAGCTGGTTCCGTGGTCGGCTGCCCTGGCTCTGGTGTCGTTGAGCTTGAGTGGAATCTTTGCCGGACTTTATCCGGCGAGCAAGGCGGCGGCTCTCGAGCCCGTCGAGGCTCTGCGCAGGGAGTAGTCAGGGACTTGGAGAGGGTCGTCAATGTTACGCGAGTTGTTGTTGCAGGCATACGAAGCAATGATCTACAACCGCCGGCGCACCATGATCACCATGGTGGGCATGGCGTGGGGCATCGCGACAGTGGTGCTGCTGCTGGCCTACGGCGCCGGCTTTGGGCGAGCCATCGAGAACATTTTCGCGCAATGGGGTACGCGGCTCATCGGCGCAATTCCCGGCAGAACCAGCGAGCAGGTGGGCGGGTCGAAGGCCGGAGTGCAGGTAAGACTTACCTTGGACGACGTGGAGCGCCTCTCCAATTCCGTCCCGGGACTTGTGCGCATTACCCCAGAATTGTCGAAAGATGTCCCGGTACAGAACGAACTTCATTCTTTTACATGGACGGTCAACGGCGATCGCCCGGCTTCCAGCGAAATTCTGAAATTGGATGTTGACCAGGGGCGCTACTACTCCGCAGAGGACGATGAGGAGCGCGCACACGTCGCGGTGATTGGCTCCGAAGCAAAGACAAAGTTATTTGGTGGCGACTATGCGATCGGAAAGCGCATCCGACTCAACGGCATCAGCTTCACAGTAATCGGTGTGCTGCGGGCAAAGATGCAGGAGGGCGATAACGATGTCAATCGCCAGGTGAGGATACCGTTCAACACGATGGGAGACATCAAGGATCCCAAATATCTCGATTCCATCTGGATGAATTACACCGGCGATCACATGGCAGTGGAGCGTGCCGTCCGCATGAATCTGGCGCAGGCGCACAACTTTCAGGTGGCCGACCACAATGCGATTTTTGTCGTGAACCTGGAAGAGCAGCTGAGCCAGTTCAAGATTGTGACCGTTGCGTTGCAAGGCTTGTTGCTGTTTATTGGCGCCTTGACTCTGGGCATCGCAGGCATTGGGCTGATGAATATCATGCTGGTCGCGGTGCAGCAACGCACGAAAGAGATTGGCATCGAAAAGGCGCTCGGCGCACAAAAGCGACATATTCTGTTTCAATTTCTGGCCGAATCGCTGGTGATTACCGGCATCGGCGGAGCAGCGGGGATCGCGCTGGCGTATGCTGTTTCCCTCGCTGTCGGCAAAATCGTCCTTTACAGTGCGATGGCGAGCAATGCGAGCGACGCCGATATTCAACTGCTGATATCGCCGACCATTGTGGTCGTCGCGACGGGGATACTGGTCGTCGTGGGCGTGGTGAGCGGCATGGTTCCGGCGCTCAAGGCGGCGAATCTGAATCCGATCGAGGCGCTGCGCTATGAGTAGCTAGTCGTTCGATTCCTGTCGCTTATAAGGAGCCTGCAGATACTGCCGGGCTTCGTTGAGTGCGCCCTGGGTGTTGTCGTTCGTCTGCACCGCTTCGCGATACTCGTTGACGGCGCGGTCGCGCTGGCCGGTCACGTCGAATATCTTGCCTAGCTGGATGTGGCTCCAGACCTCGGTCCACTTTGGCTCGTCATCGCCTCGCAGCGCATCGCGATAGGCGTTGGCCGAGGCCTGGTAGTTTCGCTGGCCAAAAAGCGCTTCGCCGATGCGGTAGCTGGCGAGAGAGCTATTCGGGTTAGCGGCGAGGGCCTTCTGATATTCGGCGAGAGCGCCCATGGTATCCCCTTGGGCGATCAGTTGCTGGCCGCGGAGAATCGAGACGCGGACCTGCATGTCGGGGGAGTTCTTGAGCAGCCAGTTATTCGGGTCGAGGGTAATGTGGCGCGGCCGTCCGAAGGTGTCGACCACATACTGAGAGTCAGTCCCGACCACGTCGATGCGCTTGATCTCCGTCTTACCGTCGGTCTCGACGCGGAGTTCGACGGGCATGCTAAAGAGGTCCAGGTCCTGGCCAATCTCTCCAATCGTCCGAAAGCCTTTGTTATTGCCGAGCCGGTAGACGGTGTACTTATTGTTGAACTCGGGCGCGCCAGTGCCGTCGATCCACTGCGCGAAGAAGGCGGTGAGTTGCTGTTGCGATTGTGACTCAGCCAGCTTGGTGAAATCAGCGGTGCGGATCGACTTGTCCGTAAACTGCGTCAGGGTCGCCTTGAGAATGTTGTGGAAGCTGTCGTCGCCGACCTCCCAGCGCAGCATGTGGAAGACCATCGCGCCCTTTTCAAGGGTCAGGGATTGAAACTCCGGGCTGAAGGGATCATCGCGCCCGATGCCGGAAAGCGGGATGGTATCGTAGGCGAGCGCTCCGGCAGAGATATCAAGGACAGCGCGCTGCAGGGCAGTCTGGCCGGCGTCGTCCTCAAGGTACAAAAGCTCGGCGTAACGCGACATGCCGTTGGTGATCCAGGCGTCGTTGAGCGTGGCAGGCGAAACCTGGCTGCCCCACCACTGCCTGGCGACGGTATTGGCGAGCAGTCGAGAGTTGGCCTTGGAGTTGATGCGCAGGCCGGGGATTGCCACGATCTCCGGCGCCCAATAAGCAGGCAGGGTATCGTCAGGAATCTCTACGATGTTGAGGTGTACCGACTCTGCCGGCCCGAAGATGCCAGTAAAGAAATTGAACTCCTTGGCTGCGGTATCGGCGAAGTCCGGGGCCTGTGCTTTGCGGGCATCGGTCGTCCAGATGTGGATATACGACGCGCTGGGCGCCGGGAAGGGGCGGGTTGAATTTGCCTGCGATGATGGTGCCGGGGAAGCCGGGCTTATCCCAGCGGAATTCGAAGGTCCCGCCTGATTGAGTTAAGGGGTTAACAGCTCCGCTGCCGATCACGCGATACCCCAGCGGTACGGTCATGTGTATATCGGCAGTGAACCTATCCGTGAGGTAGCCGGTCATCGGAAACCAACGGGCGGGATAGAACAGGTAGCTGATGGGGGTACCGATCGAAGCAAGCTTCAGCCCCTCGACGGGGCTCTCTTCGCTGCCCGAGAGCACGCCTCCATATTCGAAGGTGAAGGTGGTTTTTTGGCCCTTGACCAGCGGCGCGGGCAGCGCCAGGCGGATGGTCGCATCGGTGCCGCGCTCGCCAGAGAGGACGTGGTTGGCGGCATCGGTGACCTTATCGACCTTGAGCGCGCCATGAAGCTGGAAGACGACCGTGTCGACTGGCTCGAGCGCGGTGAAGGTCACCCGGGCGGTCGCCTTCAGCGTATGAGCATCGGGGTCGATCTCGGCGTCGATGTTGTAGGCGGTGATATTGATCGTGGGTTTTTCGGCGCCAAAGGCGAAGCCTGGCGCAAGCAGCCACGCAGCGAGCAGCGCGAAGAAGATGGCGGCAGTACAACGGAGTCTGCTGGTTGGAGTAAGAGAGGTGGTCATTAGGCCTTGCTCTAAAGCTTTGCGGGTGATTCGAGGTTTCGCTGACTCCTGAGGGCGATCAACTCCATGGTAATTTGCGCTACGCGATCAATCGTTGTCGTTCGGATATCGGACTCCGGCATCTGAAGCTGGGCCGCAACCTGACGCAGGCTTTCCTTCATCGTTTCCCGGTCGTTCTCATTGTGCATCAGCCGTCGCAAGTGTAAGACGACATTAGCACTAGTAAAGTCACCCTGGATCAATTCCGGTACGACCTCCCGATTCGCAATCAGATTCACCATGGCCACAAAGGGCACCTTGACGACGAGCTTCGCCACGGCATAGCTAAGGTTTGAGATGCGGTAGACGACCAGGAAGGGTTTGCCGATCAGTGCCGCTTCAACGGTCGCGGTCCCGCTGGCAACGACGCTGGCGCGTGCATGAAAAAGCGCTCCGCGGGCGTCGTCAACCAGGGTGACGGGCGCGGACGAGGCGATGACCATCTCAGCGAGCTTGGCGTGGTGCGCGCCCGTGAGAGTCGGAGCCAGCGGCAGCACGAACTCCACGTCTTCGCCAAGTTGCTCGGCTGCCCGGAGCATCGTTGGCAGGTTCAGGTTGATCTCTTTTCCCCGGCTGCCGGGAAGCAGAGCGATCCATTCCTTCGCTGGATCGAGGGCAAATTTTGCGGCGAATTCAGATCGAGAGGCGGACGGCTGCGGCAGATCGGCGAGCGGGTGACCGACGAAGGTCGCAGCAACGCCGTGGTCCTCGTAAAACTTCTCTTCAAATGGAAAGATCACCAACATCCTGTCCACATAACGCTGTACCTGGCGGATCCGATGTTTCTTCCATGCCCAGAGTTGAGGGCTGACGAAGAAAATGACCGGAACGCCGAGACGATGGAGCTCCCGTGCCAGGCTCAGGTTTACGTCGGGGAAATCGATCAACACCGCGGCGTCGGGGCGGTTTTGCTGGATGCTGGCCTTGAGCTTGCGGTATTCGCCGTAGATGCGCGGCATATGGCGGATGACTTCAGTGATTCCCATGTGGGCCACGTCCTCGGCCCGGACGATGCGACGCAGGCCGGCAGTTTCCATACGCTGGCCGCCGAGTCCGAAGAACTTGGCATCGGGGGCCAGTGTGCGGATGGTGTGGATGAGCGATGTGCCGTAGTGCTCTCCACTGGCTTCCCCGGCAGAGAGAAAAATCTTCGGGCCGTCCATCTAGTCGCTGCCCACGAGGGTGGATGCGGATTCGACCCCGAATCGCGGCAGCTCCTGGTCTTTGTACTGCAGCTGGTAGAGCTTGTAATAGAGGCCGCGGCGCGTGAGTAGCTCCTGATGAGTGCCCATCTCTCTGAGCTGCCCTTTGTGCATCACCAGGATGACGTCGGCGCGCTGGACGGTGGAGAGCCGGTGCGCGATGACCACTGAGGTGCGCCCGTCGACCATACGCTCGAGCGCTGAGCGGACAAGCAACTCGGTGTCGGTGTCGACGCTCGAGGTGGCTTCATCGAGGATCAGAATCTTCGGGTCGTGCGCCAGGGCGCGGGCGAAGTTGATGAGCTGCTTGCGTCCCGTCGAGAGAGTAGCGCCGCGCTCGCGAACCGCCTCGCCGAAACCGTCGGGCAGAGCTTCGATGTAGTCGAGAAGGTTCACATCGTCGGCAGCCTGGCGCATGCGTTCATCGGTAATCCAATCGGAGCCGAGCCGGATATTATCGGCGATCGTGCCGGTGAAGAGGAACGGATCTTGTAGGACAACTCCAAAGCGCTGGCGAAGCTGCTTCAGGTCGTGTAGGCGAACATCGACTCCGTCGACGAGGATGCTGCCGCTCTGAATGTCGTAGAAGCGCATCATCAGACTGACTATCGTCGTCTTGCCGGCTCCGGTGTGTCCTACGATTGCGGCGGTTTGACCGTGATCGATGGTGAAGGAGACGTCGCGCAAGATCCACTCAATAGAGGAGCCCAACTCTGCCAGTTCCGTTGGGTCAGCGTTCGAGATGCGACGCTTCTGGTCGTCGTCGAGACGCTGATAGGTGAACCAGACGTTACGGAATTCAATCCTGCCGATCTGTTCAGCTACGTGGGCTTGATCGGGATTGAGCACCTCGGTCGGCGTATCGAGCAGATGGAAGATGCGTTCGCTAGCCGCCATCGCTGCCTGCAGGATGTTGTACTTGTCGCTAAGGTCCTGGATCGGTCGGAAGAAGCGCATCGAGTACTGCATGAAGGCTACGAGAACGCCGACGGTCACGGTACCGCGAAGAACTCCGTCGCCGCCGCGCCAAAGAACCAGTGCGATGGCGACTGTAGAGAGGATCTCAACCGCCGGATAGTAGAGCGCGTAGGCAAGGATCGCATCCTTGAAGGCAACCATATGCTGCCGGTTGACGGCCTCGAAGTCGTCATAGGCCCGCTTCTCGCGGTTGAAGAGCTGAACCACGGTCATGCCGCTGATGTGTTCCTGGGTGAAGGCGTTGATGCGGGCGATGGCGGAGCGAATGCGGCGGTAAGAGCTGCGCACATGCTTGCGGAAGATCATGGTCACGCCGCCTATGAGAGGCAGAACCGCGAAGGCGAGCAGCGCGAGCCTCCAGTTCATCTGCAGCATGATGAAGACGATTCCGGCGAGGACGAAGATGTCGTCGAAGATGGCGAAGACGCCGGAGGTGAACATCTCGTTCAGCGCGTCGACGTCGCTGGTCAGGCGGGTGACGAGCCGTCCAACCGGGTTGCGGTCGAAGAAGGCGACGTGCATCCCCTGAATGTGGCGGAAAATCTGGCTGCGCAGGTCGAACATGACCTTTTGACCCATCCACTGGATCAGGTAGGTCTGGACGAACTCGAAGAGGTAAGTCAACAGCAGCGCGGCAACATAGAGTCCGCCGAGTTGAGTGATGCCGGCGACCGGGTTGGGGCTGAGGTGCCGGGCGAGCCAGCTCGGGTGCTCGGGGCGCCTGGAGGTCAGGTAGTTGTCGATGGCTACCTTGAAGAGGTAGGGACCGACGACGTCGGTGGCGGCTTTGAGCAGGATCGCCACGAACGAGACGCTTGCCTGCCACTTGTAGGGACGCAGGTAGTTGAGCAGTCTGCCCATGAGGCGGCTGTCGTAGACTTTGCCAATTACGTCGTCGTCGGGCGCGTTGCTCAAGGTTCTGTTCTGAGTATAGGACGTCCGTGGGAAGATATAGATTCCGATGGATGCCCTGGGAATCTACATTTCGGTGCCGTTTTGCCGGTCGAAGTGCACATACTGCAACTTCGCCTCAGGAGTCTTCCCGGAGGCATATCAGGAACGTTACGTTGAGCGGACTGTGGCTGATGTCGGAAAGTGGCGAGCGCTTGCCGGCGAGCTGGACGCGAGTCTTTCCAAGGCGATCGACAGTGTGTATCTCGGCGGTGGAACGCCGAGCATTCTGGCGCCGGAACTGCTTCGGCGGTTGTTTGGTGCGCTGCGGAGTGAATTCCAGTTTGTGCATGCGGCGGAGATAACGCTCGAGTGTGCTCCCGGGCAGATCGAGGATGACTTCCTTGGCGCGATGGTCGAGTGCGGAGTGAATCGGGTCAGCTTTGGTGTGCAGTCGTTCGTCGACAGGGAAGCAGCCGTGACGGGAAGACTGCATACTCGCGCTGAGGCGCTCGAGGACATTGAGCGCGTTCGTCGGGCAGGAATTCGGTCGGTGAACGTCGATCTGATCGCTGGATTGCCACATCAGACAGCGGCGTCGTGGCGGGAATCGCTGGACGTTCTGGTTGCGTCTGGAGTCGATCACGCTAGCATTTACATGCTCGAGGTGGATGAGGATTCGCGGCTGGGGCGCGAGATGCTGGGCGGCGGAGCGAAGTATCACGCGGGCGCAGTTCCGTCGGAAGATATGGTTGCCGATCTGTATCTTGAGGCGGTCGAAGTGCTTTCGCGGAGCGGTCTGGCGCAGTATGAGATCTCGAACTTCGCTCGGGCTGGAGCGGAGTCAGTTCACAACAAAAAGTACTGGCTGCGGCAACCCTATCTCGGGTTTGGGCTGGATGCTCATTCGATGCTACGAGGCAAGGATGGCGGAGCGGTGCGGTTTCAAGTTGGAGAGGATTTGCAGGGTTATCTGGACGGAGCGGGGGTTGCGGATGTTCAGCGCGTCGGGCGCGAGCAGGCGCTGGAAGAAGCGTGGTTTCTCGGGTTGCGGCTGAATGAAGGGGTTTCGCGGGGTGAGTTGGAGCGGGAGTTTGGCTATTCCGACGCGCATCGATATGACGATTTGATCGAGGAGTTTCGCAGATTTGGATTCGTCGAGGTCGATGGGGCAAGAGTTCGGCTGACGGAGCGTGGACGGTTGATGTCGAATGAGGTTTTTGAGCGGTTTCTGGGCGAAAAGGCGGTCGAAGAGCAAGCATTGGTCGTAGTCGATTAGCTGTTTTGCCGCCACGGCAAAACATTGCCAAAGAGGGTGCAAAAGCGGTGAATCAGACTCCTGCGACCCCGAAGTGCACCTCAAAACGGGTCTATACTGGTAGAGCTATGCCGAAATATTCCGTCGTCGTCCCGTTCCACAATGAAGAAGAGAATGTGACCGCTCTCTACGACCAGCTGAAGGCGGTCATGGAGCAGGTAGGCGAGAGCTTTGAGCTCGTGCTGGTGGACGACGGGTCGTCAGACCGCAGCTACAAGCTGCTGGAAGAGATTGCGGCGGTCGACAGCCGGGTGCTGGTGGTCAAGCTGCGGCGGAATTTTGGCCAGACTTCGGCGCTGGCGGCGGGCTTCGATCATGCCCAGGGCGATTACATCCTGGCGATGGACGGCGACTTGCAGCATGACCCGATGGAGATTCCCAACTTCCTGGAAAAGCTGGAAGAGGGCTACGACGTCGTCTCCGGCTGGCGCAAGGAGCGGGTGGACAACGCGATCATGCGCAAGTTCCCTTCGCGCTGCGCGAACTGGCTGATGGCCAAGCTGTCGGGAGTGGACATTCACGATTTCGGCACGACGTTCAAGGCGTACCGGCGTGAGGTGATTCACAATATCCCGCTGTACGGCGAGATGCACCGCTTCATTCCGGCGCTGGCTTCGTGGTACGGCGCGAGCATCTGCGAGATCCCGATCAAGAACGTGGTGCGGGAGCGGGGCAAATCGCATTATGGAATTTCGCGGACCTTCCGGGTCTTCTTTGACCTGCTGACGATCCGTTTCCTGCTCAAGTACATGAGCAGGCCGCTGCACTTCTTTGGTTCGATCGGGGCGTTGAGCATGCTGCTGGGCGGATCGATTTCGTTCTTCCTGATGGGGCTGAAGGTCTTCACCCACGAGAATGTGATGGACCTGCATGGGCCGCTGATCGCGATGGCCGGCATTCTGGTTCTGGCGGGCATTCAGATGCTGGCGATCGGGCTGCTGGGCGAGTTGCAGGTGCGGCATTACCACACGCCGTCACAGCGCGCTCCGTATGCGATTGACCGGCTGGTGCGGCTCCGCACGCCGGAAGAGCCGAGCATGCTGCGGGACGAGTAAGTCTAAGGAACTAGGTACCAGCAAAAGCCAGGATCAGCGATATGGGACATTGGCTCGCACTTCTCATGGGAGTTCTTTTGGGCATTGTCTCCACTCTCATCGCGACGTGGGCTCTTCAGCGCGACGGATACATCGAAATCAATATAGCCCGCGGACCGATGCACAGGAAGCAGTAGTTTCCTAGGACAACAGCGTATGAGAGTAAGCGTCATAGTGAATGTCTTCAATGGAGAAGCCCATCTTCGCGAAGCTATCGACAGCGTATTGGCACAAACAATGTCGGAGCTGGAGCTTCTGGTGGTGGATGACGGCTCCACGGACAATACCGCAGAGATTGTCAAACAATTCATGTCGACGGACCCTCGCGTAAAGCTGCTGCAGCAGGCCAATCAGGGTATAGCCGCAGCAATGAACCTCGGGTTATCCGAGGCCAAGTGTGACTGGGTGGCTCACCTCGATGCCGATGATCGTATGCACCCCGAGCGCCTCGAGTGGCAGCTGGAATACGTTTCCAAACACCCAAAGGTCAGCGTCCTGGCAAGCTACGCGACAATGGTCAACAATAGAGGACAGCCAATCGGATTTTCGCGGCGCCCGGTTGACTCGGACCGCGCCATTCGGGAGCTCCAGCCGAGAGAAGTTCTGGAGATTGTCCATTCTTCTGTCCTCATGTCCAGGCAGGCTCTGGAATCGATCGGCAATTATCCCAGCGGTCATCCGGGCGTCGAAGATCGAGAGTTGTGGTCCAGGCTGGCCACGGCCGGCTATAGGCTTACGGTCTTGCCTGAACTGCTCACTGAATACCGACTTCACGGCAACTCTCTTACAGCCCAAAGAGCCAAGTCAATGACGCGATTGGGTTTATATATCGACGCAAACTTTATTCGACGAGCACAGGGTCAGCCAGCGATCTCCTGGGAAATATTTGGGCAGTTGATGGAAAGACGATCCCGGTTGCGGCGATGGATGGAATACAGGGAGAGCACGGCGCATATCTGGTACTTAAATGCAGCCCGCAGCTACGCGGAAGGTCGCCGAGGAAGGTGTGTCCTGTATGCCCTCATGAGCACAACCCTGCGGCCGATAGCAACTACGCAACGAGCGTTCTCGAAGGTAGGCCAGGGACGTAGGAACCAGGGAGTTGATCTCTCCGCTCCGCTTCGGTCGAGATGAGAACCATGCCACATCTCAGCATCGAGAGTCTTCGACAGGCTCAGGGCAGGCTGCAGGGTCGCCGTTTTCGTCGAATCTTCGCTTAGAGCCCCTACCCCCCTTAGATTTTCCGGTTAAATCTCTGTTTTCTTTGAGTTAGGGCGATTGATACCAGCCAAATCTTTCATTCCATTGGAGGGCTGATTGCGCAGATCGGTTGGGCCGCACTCTTTGCCTGGATTCTGGATGTGACGGCGTTCGACGATCATCGCTGCCTCCGTAAGTGGGCTGAAATAGAAAAAGGCGGCTTTCGCCGCCCCGGTTGCGCTGATTTACTAAGTCCCTATATTCAGGATATCAAGATGACCCCATTCACTATGCCAACTTTTGGGATTTTTTATCGTGAAGAATTGATTGGGGTTAGGTGGAAGACGCAGGTGCGAGGGTACTTGACAAGGTTTGGGAGCGGTTTTCGGCCGGGCGGCGGACTATCGTCGGCCTCACCTCGTCTTCCAGAAGCAGCATTCCTCGACAAGCTCGGACTGGCTGTCGGCAAATCCGGCATGACGATGTCTCGGTACTAAGTCGATTCGATTTTCAGAAGGCCACTTTTGCGCGAACTCGGCGCCAAGCGTCCGATTTGCCGACTTTTCGTCGAAGTGACGAGAACGGCGTTTCTCGGGATCGATTAGGCAGGCGTCAAGATTGGAGGTTCAACGGCCAGACTCGCTCCTGCGACCGATTAAAATCTTAAGTGTGATCGACGTAAGTGAACTGACAGAAGCTCAGAAGGCCACAGAGGGCTTCGCCAACACCTATTCCGGGATGATGAACCTTTACAGCCAACGCGGCTTTGACCTGCCCCCGAAAAACTCAACCAGTGGTAGCTGGAGTTCTCTCGTAATGTAGACGGGAGGATTTTGTATGAAGAAGAGCCGGTACACGGAAGAGCAGATCATCGGGATCTTGAAGCAGCACGAGGCAGGAGTGAAGACGGCGGATCTTTGCCGGGAGCACGGGATCAGCGCGGCGACGTTCTATGGCTGGAAGTCGAAGTACGGCGGCATGGACGTGAGCGAAGCGCAACGTCTGAAGGCTCTTGAAGACGAGAACCGCCGTCTGAAGCTGCTGGTGGCGGAGTTGAGTCTTCACGGCGAGGCGCTGAAGGGCGTGATCCGAAAAAACGGCTGGAGCTTGCCGGTCTGAGAGAAGCGGTGGCGTACGCTCAGGCCGAGCATGGCTTGAGCGAGCGCACGGCCTGCAAGCTGCTAGGCATGGAGCGGTCAAGCTATCGGTACGAGCCGCGGCCTGACCGCAACGCGGCGTTGCGCGAGGAGTTAGTGAAGCTGGCCCGGCAGAAGCCGCGCTATGGCTATCGCCGGCTGCACGCTATGTTGAGCCGTCGCGGCCACGAGGTGAACGTGAAGCGGATCTACCGGCTGTATGTGGAAGAGCGGCTGATGGTGCGGCGTAAGAAGCGCAAGCGTCTGGTGCGCGATCGCGCGGCCGAGCTGCGGCTGATGGGACCGAACCAGGAGTGGGCGATGGACTTCATCGTCGATGGGTTGGCGACGGGGCGGATGGTGCGCATCCTGAGCGTGGTCGACGTGTACACGCGCGAGTGCCTGGCGCTGGAGGCCGACACCAGCCTCGGCTCAGGGCGCGTGACGCGGGTGCTGGAGCGGCTGATCGAAGAGCGTGGCCGGCCAGAAAATGTGCGCTCGGACAACGGGCCGGAGTTTACCTCGCGGCGCATGCTGGCCTGGTCAGAGGACTGGAAGATCGGGCTGGTGCATATCCAGCCAGGCCGCCCGATGCAAAACGGCCACGTCGAGAGCTTCCACGGACGGCTGCGCGACGAGTGCCTCAACGCAAGCTGGTTCCGGACCTTGAACGATGTGCGCAACACTCTGGCGAGTTGGCGCCAGGAGTATAACTGGGAACGCCCGCACAGTTCGCTGGGCTACCAAACGCCGGAGCAGTTCCGGCAGAGAGCAGGCTATGCAAATGTGGAAGGCCAACCACGCCTCCCACATTTACACAGCCACGACGGCGGCTACGGAGTATCTCCAAAGCCAAACCTAAACCGAGAATCTCCAGTTATGACTGGTTGAGAAAAACGGGGCAGGTCAGCTTCATCGAGGCTCTATGCGCTCATGAAGCAGCGCACCTTGTCTTTTACGAGCGAATGGGTAATATCCCTTTCGAGATCGTCCGACCGAAAATTTATTACAACCGTTCGCTGGCTAGGTTTGAAGGCTATATGGCTGCAGTGAAGCCCCAGCTTCCCAATTGCGAACTTTCGAAATGGCGAGAGTGGGTGTCAGCCAAAGCATTGGGCAGCGCAGCTGGTGGGGTCATAGGGCGTCTCTTGTTCCCACACGCTGACGGTGGTGATCATGAGGACAAACGACTGTTCATACAAGAGTGTGACGATCTTGTCAGGCATTTTGGAGGTATTTCCATCAACGCCGAACAGGTTTGGTCCTGGGCTAAGCAGGAGGTTTCGCGACAACTGGAAGCAGACCCCACGCTCATGCAATCGATTCATAAGAGAGCCGAAGAGCTGAGGCCGCTCTTCGGCTTCGCGACACTGCAAAGCTAAAATTATGCCTATGCCCAGCGTCCTGCTCCTTGGTGTCGTTCACGAATTCCAAAGGCAAGATCCTCGATTTCTCTACATGTCCAAAGACAAGTCTGAAATCTATCTTGCGCAAGTACGTTTCTACTCGCATTGGGTACGCGCACAGATCGACGGCTTCGAAGCAGAATTGATATTCGACGAAATGAATCTGCCGGAATGGGAACACTTCAATCGCCTGGAAGACTTTCTCGTTGTGCCTTGGATGTACATGGATATTCCGGAAAACGTGCGAAAAAGATTTAGCTTAACAACCGTGAGGCAGCCTGGCAAAGAAATAGTTCCTGGAATCGACGAACCACGCGAGAGGCACTGGCTCAAAATAATTGAAAGTGTCTGCTCCGAGTGCAAACTAAATAAGATTGTTGTTTTGTGCGGTGCAGCTCATCTGCCAACCTTTTCGCAAAAGTTGATTGAGGCTGGCTGTGACATCAAGTCAATAGATGTACGGGAGACGGAGTGGTATAACGCCGACTACGCTAATACATCCTCATAGGTCGGCTTCTGTCCACCAATGCTGTTGCTCAGATGGCCGAAAAACCGGCTAATCGGATTGTTCCCTATATATCTCGCGAGCTCAATGCTTCTTGCCAACGAGCTCGTTGAACTCCGGGTTTTGGAGATGTAGTTGGCGACGAGGGGGCAGATGATGTCGACCTTGAGGTTTTCGTCGCGGGGACGTTCCAGGGTAATGGGGACGAGGGCGGTGCGGGCGAGGGTGGCGGCGATTCCGCGCGGCCGCGCAGGGTGGGACTTCAGTGTGCCAGAGGGTCATTCGCCGGCGTCTGTGCCGGTACTTCGAGTCGCGCTGCGCGCTCCCTCAGGATGACCCCCGGAATTTGTTGAGGGCGCTGGCAAACGCAGGTCCTTCGCTGTGCTCAGCGACTGTCTGTAGTTGTCAAGGTTGAGTTATGGAAAAGGATGGAAAACGGTGCTGCTGTTTTCATCCTTTTCCACAACCCCGGCTGCGGCTGGTGCTGTTTTTAGGCGGTCATGGCAAGAGCTGCTGGGCCGGGACATGGGGTGGAGGTGGTGCGTTGCCGGACTTCTCTGGCTTTGGCGTTGAGGCGTACGAGCAACTTGTGGGCGAGCGCGATGCGGACGACTTTTGGAGGTTTTCCGGCGGCGGCGAGGCGCTCTCGGAAGGCGATGAAGTCGGGTTCGTAGCGGCCCACCACGCTGGCCACGATGAACAGGATTTCGCGTACCGCGGCGCGTCCTCCGCGGACCCGGCGCTTGCCTTGATGTTTGCCGCTATCCCGAGCCAGGGGCGCGAGGCCGGCCAGCTTGGAGATGGTTTTGTTGGAGAGCGTTCCGATCTCCGGCATCTCGGCCATGAGCCGGGCGACGGTGCGGTCGGCCACTCCTTTGATGGAGCGGAAGGCGTGGTCGAGTTCGCGCCACAGCGGATCGGTTTGGATCAGCGTGGCGATGGCGGTGGCCAGCTGCTCGATCTGGCGGTTCAGCACGGCGAGCAGTTCGGTGAACGAGGCTTCGACGTTGCCGTCGGTGATCAACCGCTGCTGATTGAGCTGGGCGGTGCGGATTTCGGTGAGCTGGCGCAGGCGCGTGACCAGGGCGCGCAGATGAAGCTGCGAGGCGGGGGCCAGACATAGCGGCGGGGACTGCTTGACCTCCGCATACCAGGCGATCATGCCAGCGTCGATGGCGTCGGTTTTTTCCAGCCGGCCCATGCTCTCGGCGAAGCGGCGTACGGCGCGCGGGTTCAGGATGGCGACGGGGAGGTCTTGTTGGGAGAGGCCGGCGAAGGCCTGGCGCTCATAGCCGCCGGTGGCTTCCATGGCGACCAGCTCGACTTGATGGAAGTGACAGAAGGCGGCCAGCTGGGCGATGCCTTCCGGGTTGTTGGCAAACGAGGTGAGGGCGCCCTGGCGGCCGAGGCGCGCCTCCAGAGAAGACGATGCGATATCCACTCCACAAATGATGCGTGTCACGGTAACCTGCCTTGTATGTGCGACGGAAGTTGTCATGCGACTGTTCGGTCGTACGTGACTTGGGCAGCGGTCCCGGGGCTGAGCGTCGGTGAGTGATCACCACAGGATGAACGGGAGCCGTCCGCCCGCGGGGAGTCGATCGCTCGACTCCCCACCACAACAGTTTCCTACTCTTACTGTCGCTCTCTTAGAGATACAAGGATGACATCTGTTTTAAAGGTTGGAAGTTGTGGGGATGCTGGTCCAGGTTTCGCTGAGGTCGTTCCATGTAGAGTTCGCTTGCTCTATCAACTCGATTTTCCTGGCCCTGCGCCAGCCTTTCAGTTCCTTCTCGCGAGCAATTGCTGTCAAGACATTGCTGAAGGTTTCAAACCAGACTAAGCGGTTGCAGTTGTAGGTTGCGGAGAAGCCTCGGTGTGTTTTGTTTTTGTGCTGCCAGATTCGTTGATCGAGATTGTTGGTGATTCCGATGTAGAGGGTGTGGGAGCGGCTGGCCACTATATAGGTGTAATAGCTTTTGGGCATTGGAGAGTGGAATAAGGATGCGCCTACGGCGCGACTTTTGGCAAAACGCAGGTCCTTCGGCTGCGCCTCAGGATGACATCTGTTTGGAAGCTGGCACTTGTCGTAATCGTTGAATCTTATTGCTTCTTGCCAACGAGCTCGTTGAACTCCGGGTTTTTGGAGATGTAGTTGGCGACGAGGGGGCAGATGATGTCGACCTTGAGGTTTTCGTCGCGGGCGTATTCGAGGGCGGTGCGGGCGAGGGTGGCGGCGATTCCGCGGCCGCGCAGGGCGGGTGGGACTTCGGTGTGCCAGAGGGTCATCCATCCCTGGTCGTCGCGATCGAACTCGAGCCAGGCGGTGTGTCCTTCTTCGGTGAATTCGAAGCGGGATTTGGTGACTTGGGTGGGGTTGGTCATGGTGGATTTGAGTGTATCGCGAGGGACCAGGGAATAGAGACAAGGGACTTAGGACGGGAGATTTGGTCGTCCCACATCTGGCGCGCTTATGCGCGCTCAGATATGGGGCACCCTTTTCGTGGTGATGCGAGCATCGTCAACTGCAGGTTCCTTCGACTTCGCTCAGGACAGGCTCTTCGGCTTCGCCTCAGGATGACAACTGTTATTGATTGGGGCAGCCGCGTTTGTGGTGAGTTAGGCGGGTGGGAGGAATTCGGTTTTGTATTTTGGGGCGAGCTGCGCAGCTTTTTCCTTGAAGGCGGCTTCGGCTTCTGGGGTGGGCGTGGGTGGTGGGGCGGTTCGTGTGGGGACGGGGACGCCGACCTGGTTGAAGAATTCTTCCAGCCCGGCGGGGGCGCATATGCAGAGCAGGCGTGCGGGATGTGACGCGGCGTTGCGGAACTGGTGCGGGGCGTTGGCGGGGATGTGGATGGTTTCGCCGGCGTTGATGGTGGTGCGGGCTCCGCGAAAGGTGGCCTCGATCTCGCCCTCGAGGACGGTGAAGGTCTCTTCGAAGTCGTGGCGGTGGGGCGGAGGGCCTCCGCCGGGCGGAATGTGCATGTCGACGAGGCAGTATTTTCCGGCGGTGTCCTTGGCGGAGAGCAGGACGGTGTAGGTGTCTCCGACGAGGCCGATGTGGGGGAGGGTTTCGGCGTTGGCGTGAGTGAGGCTGCGGCTGAGGTCGTCGGCGGGGATGGGCATTGGTGAGTCTCCTGTGGGGTTGGATGCAAGCGAGCAGTAGTAACTCAAGCGGGGGTCATCCCAAGCAGATTTCTCTACTTCGCGTGGCATCGGTCGAGATGGTAAATCGTACGATTCTTTCCGTGGACTGTGTCAGGCGAAGGACTATTTGGCGTCGCTGGGTAAAGCGGCCCTCTCCAGCTGGCGTTGTTGCATGCGGTTGACGACGACGAAGAAGTAGCCCATCGAGAGGCCGCACATCAGGACGCCGACGAGGCCTTCGAGTGGGGCGAGGATTCGCCATGGCTTGGCAAGAACGATATCGCCGTAGCCGAGGGTCGTGTAGGTGACTCCGGAGAAGTAGAAGGCGGCTTCGGCGGTGGGCAGGCATCCGCGCCATAGATAGAAGAGCGCCCAGATTGTGATCTCGGCGAGATGGAGCAGAATCAGCCACCAGATGACGTGGAGGAGCGCCTTGACGATGGCGAAACGGCTGGATGGCGGCTGTGTGTGCTGCCTCATCCAACTGCGCAGCAGGAGGCCAATGCCCGCGGCATGTAAGACGACGGTGAGGGCCGCGAGGAGGCATGCGATGAGGAATATAGAGAGCATCTTCTGTGGGAATTGTACGGCTGAGGGGAGGGTTGCGGCGGAATCCGAATTGGTTGACAGGTACTCCCATTCAAGCCCCAAAGGCTTGAATGGGGCACCCGCATCTGCGGATTGTACTAGCGGACGGTGATGTCGCGGAGCAGCATGGAGCTGACGAACTTATAGTTCTCGACGCGTTTGTCGATGACCTTCTGCTCGGAGGTTTTGTCTCCGAAGTGTTTCATGCGCAGGTCGTAAATTTTATCGGGGAGGCCGTCGAGGGCAGCCATGTCTTTGTAGAAGATCGCGTAGCCGAAATCCCAATCGGGGCTAGAGCTGGTCTGGTTAAGAAATATCTGGTAGCCGGTGATGAGTCCGGCGGCCTTTTCAGACTCCCAGATGGGAATGACGTTGGCCTTGACGTCGGCGAAGAATGCGTCGGAGTGGCCGGGGACGATACTGAGGAGGGTGACGCGTTCGACGGGGCCCTGGGTGTAGGGGACCTGGGCGTGGGCGGCGACCGAGGCGATCGAGGCAAAGAGCGCGATTAGCGCAACACGGACGGCGGCTTTCATCTTGCACCTATCTAGCGATATTTTGCTACTTTGTTTATGTGATTTGGAAGCTGGCGGGAGTCTACTCCGGGAGATAGGCAGGTGTAAATGACCCAATTGGGTTAGTTAGAGGTTAGTCATATTCTGACGACGACTAAGGGGGTTGTTGTGGGCCACATGACGGCGGTCACAACAGGGGCAGAGTTGCCGGCGTTTCTCTGTTTCGACAGCCTTAATGATTCTTCTGTAGCGAGTAGAAGTGACCTTGTTGATGAGCTATTACTATGCCAAAAATCACTTCTCCGAGCACGAAGAGGAGCACGAGCGCACGGATGAGCCAGTGACGCTTTTGCGCGGAACTCGACTCGGTCGATTGACTCGTCCAGAGTACGTTGAAGAGGGCTTCACGCTCATGCCATACGAGCAGGAGCATGCACGCGAGAATGAACAGGGCGGTGCGCTCCGCGCCCGCGGTGATGGAGTAGAAGAGGTTGATAAGCACGATATTGACCATGACCGGCACCATCATCACCGCGGCGAGCAGAGCGGTTTTGCGAAAGAGCAGCAGGGAGGCGCAGCCGACCTGAATTGCGCCGAGGATGTATTTATAGGCGTGCGAGTAGCCGAAGTAATACCAGGTGAGCGTGTAGCCATCGAGCGAGCCAATGGGCTTTTGCGCCACCCAGGAAGGAACGACGAGCTGATGGCCAGTGAGTTTGCTGACCCCGTAGAAGTACAACATCCAGGCAGAAAGATAGCGAAGCCAGTCGAGGTACTTGGGATAGGGTTTCACGCCATCACCCTACCATTTGCAGAGACCTTTGGTCATGCGGGTTGGCTGCGAGAGCCGCCCCACCCAAGCCCAACCGCAGGGCTTCAAGGGGCCACCCGTCAAGTAGCTGGCTAATGAACTTTCGAAGTTAGTGGTGACCCCGAAGGAGAAACCCATGTCCCAAAAGCAGGGACATGGGCCACCCGCCCTCGCTCAAGCGATTCGCACGCTATTCCCGCGAAACGGCGTTTTCGGAAATAGTGAAAGTCTGCGACTTGCGGTTATTGTTTGGCGCGGAGGCTGGCGAGGAATTCTTTGGTTGGAAGTGTGTTGCTGACGTCTTCCTTAGTGAGCCAGGCGCGGCGGAGTTGTCTTACTCCGTACTTCATGTTTCCCATTTCTGTGGTGTGGTGGGCGTCGGTGTTGATGATGATCTTGCAGCCGGCTTCTTTGGCCATTCGCAGATCGCGGTCGCAGAGGTCGAGGCGGTTGGGGTTGGCGTTGTGTTCCATCGCTACTCCGGCGGCGGCTGCGGCTTTGACGATGCGGGCCATGTCGATCTGATAGCCGTCGCGCTGGAGGAGTTTGCGGCCGGTGGGGTGGCCGAGGATTTTGAGGTGGGGATTTTCGATGGCGCGGAGGACGCGGGCGGTCATCTCTTCGAGAGGCTGGTTGAAGAGGGAGTGGACGCTGGCGATGACGATGTCCATCCGGGCGAGGGTTTCGTCGGAGAGATCGAGCTGGCCGTCGGAGAGGATGTCGACCTCGATTCCGGCGAGGACTCTTATGGGTATTCGGGAAAAACCCAGGTTAGCTTCGCGAACCTGGGGCACCCGCCTCTCTTCATTTTGGTGAAACTCTTCGGCCATTTCTTTGTCGATCTGGCGGATGGCGGCGATGTGGGCGAGGGCGCGTTTGTCGTCGAGGCCGCTGGCCATGGCGAGGTTCTTGGAGTGGTCGGTGATGGCCATGTATTCGTAGCCACGCGCGAGGGCGGCTTCGGCCATCTCGCGGATAGTGTTGCGGCCGTCGGTGGCGACGGTGTGCATGTGGACGTCGCCGCGGATGTCGGCCTGGGTGATGAGGTTGGGGAGGGTATGCGCCAGGGCGGCTTCGAGCTCGCCGGAGTTTTCGCGGAGCTCGGGGGGAATCCAGTCCATGCCGAGGGCGGCGTAGATTTCTTCTTCGGTGGCTCCGGCGACGAAGGTTCCGTCTTCGACCTTGGCGAGGGCGTATTCGCTCAGCGTATAGCCGCGCTTGAGGGCGCGCTGGCGGGTGGAGACGTTATGCATCTTGGAGCCGGTGAAGTATTGAAGCGCCGCGCCGTAACTGCCTTGCGGAAGCAGGCGGACGTCGACCTGGAGGCCGTTGCTTAGACGGAAGCTGACCTTGTTCGCACCCTTCGCGATAAGCGAGTGGATGGGCGGATAGGCGGCCATGTATTCGACGGCGGGCGCGACCTTGTCTTCGTCACAGCAGGGGCCGGTGGCGAGCAGGTCGAGGTCGCCGACGGTGTCGCGGCCGCGGCGGAGTGAGCCGGCGGGAGTGACGGTGGTGATGCCGGGGAAGGCGAGGAGATAGGCGGTGATCTTCTCGGCGGCTTGTTCGGCGTCGTCGAGGTGGAAGCGGCCAGAGTTCTTGCGGTATTC
This sequence comes from uncultured Acidobacteriaceae bacterium, assembly GCA_963790505.1. Lineage (GTDB taxonomy): Bacteria > Acidobacteriota > Terriglobia > Terriglobales > Acidobacteriaceae > Acidisarcina. The sequence goes on from CAWBOT010000002.1 coordinate 474,304, forward strand.
GGCGATGCCTTTCTTGAGCTTCTCGGCGGCCTTGGCTCCGAAGCGAGGTAGCTCTTCGAGCTTGCCGGCGGCGATGGCGGCTTCGAGCTGGTCGATGTCGGCGACCTGAAGGACTTCCCAGAAGAGCGCGACAGATTTGGGGCCCATGCCGGGGAGCTTGAGGAGCTCAAGCATGGAGGGCTTGTACCTGGTAAGCAACTCTTCGCGGAGGGGGAGGGTCCCGGCTTTCTCAATCTCCTGAATGTTGGCGGCCATGCCCTTGCCGATGCCGGGGATTTCGAGGAGCTTTTTGGGGTCTTCGGCGGCGAGTTTGCTGAGGTCGGCGGTGGTGGACTCGACGGCCTCAGCGGCGCGGCGGTAGGAGCGGATGCGGAAGGGGTCGCCGGCGGCGATCTCGAGAAGGTCGGCGGTCTCGATGAGGAGATTGGCGATGGAACGATTGTCCATGCTGGAATTATAGGGACTGGAGAGCAGGGGACAGGGAACAGGGACTAAGGGAATAGAGAACAAAGAGCGAGGGAGGGCGGGAGGGATGGGGCGCACAAAGAACTGAGGCGGGAGTGAGCGGCTCCCGCCTGGGTTCTTCCACAACTTATCTACGCTACTTGACCGAGGCGCAAAACTCCATCTGCTTGTGGGCCTTTTTGCCCCTGAACGATATCAAACTCAACGTCGTCGCCTTCTTTGAGGCTTTTGTAACCATCAAGCTGGATTGCCGAGTAGTGGACGAAGACGTCCGGACCGTCGTCACGACCGATGAATCCGTAGCCTTTTGCGTTATTGAACCATTTCACTTTGCCTTTATAAGTAGCCACGTGTCTTGCCTTCCTCCGAGCAGGTCGAGGTGGCCGTGGAGGCCACTTTTCGCCTACTAAGAAGACGCAATGCGGGGCGGATTGGTTTTCTTGAGGCGGCGGGGAAAGTGACGCAAGTTTCACGGTTTTCCGAGTTGGGAAATCAGGCTTTGCGCTTTTTCTTCCGGGTGCGAGCGTAATACTGAACGCCGACGAGGGTCTTTCCGTCAAGAATTGCGCCGTCGTCGATGAGCCGGAGGACCTCGGAGAGAGAGATGAGAAAGAGGTCGATGCGCTCGTCTTCTTCGGGCTGGGCGTCGCCGAGGGTAAGGCCTTCGGCAAGAAAGATCTGCATCCATTCGCCGAGGAAGCCCGGGCTGGCGAAGTAACGGACGAGCGGTGTCCACTTTTTGGCACGGTAACCGGTTTCTTCGATGAGCTCGCGCTTGGCTGCAGCGAGGCGGCTTTCTTCGCCGTCGATCTTGCCGGCGGGCAGCTCCCAAAGATATTGTCCGGCGGCGTGGCGATACTGGCGCTCCATGACGATCAGCGGGTCGCGCTTGCTTTTGGATTCGTCGATGGCCAGGACGACGACCGAGCCGTTGTGGCGGATGATGTCGCGGGTGGATTCGACGCCGTTCGGCTCGAGGATGTGATCGCGGTAAACCTTGAAGAGCGGGCCGTCAAATTCGACGGTTGAGGAGAGGACCTCGGCCGTCTCGGGAGCGGAGGGGACGATCTTCTTCTTTTTCTCGATCTCGCTCTTCTTGAGGAGCTTGATTTCCGGGTCTTTCGCTTTCTTCTTTTTGGACTTCTCTTTCGCCATTGTTTCGTCGCTCCGTCGCGTTGTACTGGTATGACTAACGGTAACATCCGGGTATGGCCAAGGTAGCGAGAGAGGACGCAGTGCGCCCGGGGATCGCGATCGTCGGAGCGGGGAACTGGGGGAGTTCGCTGGCGGCGGGGGTGGTTGCGGCAGGGATTCCGCTGCGGGAGGTGGTAGTCCGGAAGGCGACGCGGCGGCGGGTCGGCGGGGTGACGGTTGTTTCGTGGGACAGAGCGAGGCTCGATGCGAAGACGCTGTGGATTTGCGTGCCCGATGGGGAGATCGCGGCGGTTGCGGAGAGGCTCGCGAAGCAGCGTGGGGATTTGCGCGGGCGGTTGGTGGTTCACTCGAGCGGCGCTCTGACGGTCGAGGTGCTGGAGGCGGCAAGGCGGGCAGGGGCGAGCGTGGCGGGGATTGCCCCGGTGGCCAGTTTTCCGACGCGTGAGCTGGTGGCGCTTGATGGAGTGATGTTTGTGCTGGAGGCGCCTGCCGGGCTGGGGAAAAAGGCGACGGCGCTGGTGAGGAAGCTGGGCGGAACGCCGATAGAGGTTTCATCCGAAAGCAAGGTCCTGTATCACGCGGCAGCGACGATGGCCTCGCCGCTGCTGGTGAGCGCATTGCATGCGGCGGTCAGGACAGCGGAGCTGGCGGGACTGAAAAAGAGGGATGCGGAAGCGGTGGTAAAGGTACTGGCGACGGCTAGTTTGGGGAACTTTTTCGCGAACGGGGCTGGCCGGAGTTTCAGCGGGGCGTTTGCGCGGGGTGACGCGGGGACTGTGGAACTGCATCTTCGGGGGCTGCTGGGGCATCCGACACTGCACGGAGCTTATTTGGCACTGGCTCGGCATGCGGTGGGTGCGTTGCCGGTGAGGAATGGGCCGGAGCTGGCGCGGGTGTTGGATTCATTTGGAAGCAAGGGGCGCGTGAGAGACTAGCGATGGCGTGCAGGGGTAAAGGTAAGTGGAAGTTGAAGGAGCGATGACGCAGCCGGAGTGTTACCCGATCTCGATTTTGCCGCACTCCAGCCGGTTGTTTCTGGACTATGCGGAGCAGCGCGAGCCGCTGTTGCCGTTCTTTCCTTCCAGCCCTCATTCCAATGGATGGATGCTGCATCGATCGCCGCTTTCAGAGGCAGGGCGTTTGACCCTTGCTGAAATCCTGGAAAAACAGAATAGAGAATTTGGCGCCGGTGAGAAGGTCTTCGTGAATATAGCCGCGCTGCAGCGCGGAGCGAACGCGGTGGTGACGGGACAGCAGGTGACGCTACTGGGCGGGCCGCTGTATACGCTGTTCAAGGCGGCGACGGCGATTCGCAAGGCGCATGATGCGACGGCCGCGGGGCATCCGCATGTGCCGATCTTCTGGCTGGCGACCGAAGATCATGATCTCGAAGAAGCCGATCACATTACCTTCCCTTCGCGGCATGAGCTGCACAGGCTGAAACTTGAGATTCCAGAACGTGCACCGTCGCCGGTGGGCGGCGTGGAGTTGGGTGATGGGATCAGGCGGGTGCTCGACGAGGCGGCGGGTCTGCTTGAGCCTGGGCCGATTGTGGAAGCGCTTGAAGAGTTCTACAAACCAACGGCTACTTTCGGCAGTGCCTTTGCGCGATTGATCTCGCGGGTGTTTTCAGAGCATGGCCTGATTGTGATCGATGCCGCGAGCCGCGAGCTTCACGCGCTTGGCGCGGAAGTTTTGCGCAAGGCGATTACATCGGCGGACGAGTTACTCGCTGCCTTAAGTGAGCGGGACAAGTTACTGTCGGAGCGTGGGTATCATTCGCAGGTGCTGGTGGGCCCGCAGTCGTCGCTGCTGTTCTTGATTGACACGGAGACAGGAGCGCGGCTGCCGCTGAGGCGGAAGGAAACCGGCGAGTGGTCGGCGGGGAAGAAGGTTTATTCAGAGGCGGCGCTGCTGGCAATTCTGGAGAGCGAGCCGGAGCGGCTCAGCCCGAATGCGTTGCTGCGGCCGATTTTTCAGGATGCGATCCTGCCGACCTCAGCGTATATCGGCGGCCCGGCGGAAATTGCTTATTTTGCGCAGTCGCAGGTGCTGTATGAGTGGGTGCTGGGACGGACGACTCCGGTGCTGCCGCGGTTGAGCGCGACGCTGGTCGAGCCGGCGAGTGCCGAGGCGCTGTCGCAGCATGGGCTGAGCGTGACGGACGTGATGGCGCTGCGTCCTGAAGAGCTGGCGGTGCGGCTGGGCGCGCGGGCGATGCCGATCGAGAACAAGCGGAAGCTGGCGGCGGCGGGAAATTCGCTGGAGACCGAGTTAGCCGGGCTGACTGACTATATGAAGTCGCTCGATGAGGGATTGGGAAGGTCGGCGGAGGTAGCGGCGTCGAAGATGCGCTACCAGATGAATCGGCTGCGACGGCTGAGCGCGAACTATCAACTGCAACGCGAGGCGAGCCTTCGCCGCCATGCGGATGCGCTGGCCATGGCGTTGTTTCCGGATGGGCATTTGCAGGAGCGGCTGATTGGGGCGGCGTGGTTTCTCTCGCGGCATGGCGAGGGGCTGGTTTCGCTGCTGGTTGAGCACGCTGCGCAGGAGTGCCCAGGGCACAAGGCGATTTTTCTGTAAGGTTGGCAGAGTCGTGATTCGAATTTGTGCCGATTGCAGTTACAATCTGCCTCTTCTCAACCTACGGTCCGGTGGGGCCTTCGATGACTGGACCGAGTCTTAGTCTTTCATCCCACTTTGCAGAATTGAGGCCGCGCACGATTAGGTAGATGCAGGTGCCGAGTTCGCCGATGAAGGCGGGGAGCACGATTGCGGGAAACATCTTTGCGGCAACTGCGGGAGCGAGCAGCAGGGTGAAGCTGTTGATGAGGTAAGAGACGCCGGCCATCCCCTGCAAGAGGCCGAGGACTTTGGGGAAGTATCCCGATTGATACAAGAGATAAGCGGTGACCAGGCAGCTCATGCCGAAGAAGATGAGGCCGACGCCGAAGCCGTCTTCGTGCTGGACGAGCGAGAGCGAGGCGAGGGCCTGGAGCTGAGTGGCGCCGAAGACACTGAGATAGTTTGAACCACTGAGAAGAAGCAGGACGGTGACGAGATTCAGTTTGTTAGCGCACAAGATCGCGGTCTGCAACATACCGAACAAGGCGGCGAGCGCCGAGAGCTCTTTGCTGACCGGCTTGAGCAAGACGTAGAAGAGTATGGCCATGGGGACATCGGTGATGTGCATGATGAGATCGCCGGCGATGCCGCAGCGAAAGAGAAACTCATGGGCCAGGATGTTGTGGGCCGTGGCGACTGCATTGCCTGGGACGACGAGGCGGCCGCGAACGAAGATTTCGCCAAAAAGACCGCAGGCGATATTCATCAGATAAAGTACGCCGGAGAGCCGCGCATAGAAGAGGGCCGAGGTGCGTAGGGAGCGAGCGTTCATTCGATGTCCCTCCGTCCGATGTTTTGCTACTACTTTAGATGGATGATGTCCATGATCAGCGCGTCGGAGATCTTCCAGGCGCCGTCCTTCTTTACATAAACTTCCAGGTAATAGGAATGACGGGGCTGCATGGGGTTTCCGCTGATGTCGTTTACCTGGCCCTGGCTGCTTTCATCGCTCCATACGGCGGCGGTGGTGGGTGAGGTCATCCGGAGGTCGAGGATCTTCGTCGGATTCGTGTCCTTGCCTGAACGGTATCCTGGCCGCGCGAACAGATTGTTGAGGAACTTCTCAATTTCGGCGCGCCCGTGAAGACGAACGCCGAAGGGATTCTGCCACACTGCGTCATCGGTAAAGACCGAGGCCACTTCCTTGGCGTCGTACTTGTCCCAGCCCTCGGTCTCGCGGGCGAAGACGGCGCGCACCGCAGCTTCGTCGGTTGACTGTTGTGCGTGCGCAAGCGGCGCCAGAAATCCGAACAACGCAAGAGCCAGGGTGATTTTCTTCCGCATCCGTAGAGTCTCCTCAGCGTGTCGTTCCAAGGGTTGATTATGAATGTACCTCAAAGACGGCCGTCTGCAGATGGGAACGGAGGGCGCGCTTATTCCCCGATCAGGTGGAGGACGAGCTCTCGGCGATGGGGGCGGCGGCGGTGTTCGAAGAGATAGATGCCTTGCCAGGCGCCGAGTGCTAGACGGCCCGCGATGACGGGGATCGAGAGCTGCACCTGGGTGAGCGCGGTTTTGAGATGCGCGGGCATATCGTCGGGCCCTTCGGAGTCGTGAACATATGGGCCGCTCTCAGGCGCGAGACGGTCGAAATATGCTTCGATGTCGCTGCGCACGGTCGGGTCGGCATTCTCCTGGATCAGGAGCGAGGCTGAGGTATGGCGGCAGAAGATGGTCAGAAGGCCGGTTTGCACGCTCTGCCTTTCGACCCATTGGATGATGGCGGAAGTGACTTCGTAAAGGCGTTGGCCACGGGTCGCGATTTCGAGGTTGTGGACTGACTGCTTCAAATGTTTCGGGCCTCGCTATGAGTTGCGAGACGAGAACCCCCATCTCAACGTGAAATGGGGGCACCCGATCTCTGTTCTCTCCTAGATTAGCGGAGCTAAGAAAGCAATTCGTCCTAGGGGTTTACTGGCACGAAGGGTCTGGTGGGATCGAAGACGGTCCAGCCTAAGAGCTCAAAGATGCAGTGGGCATTCACGAGCGCCCGGTAAGGAGTTCCGGCTGGGCCGGTGAGGAAGACGACGCACAACTGCAGCGTCCTTACACTCTCGACCTCGAAAGAGGTATGCAGCGGTGCGGAGAAATACTTAGAAGAGCCGTCGGTATAGATGATGTTGAGGTAGACCTCAGGGTCGCCGTAAGAGGCGATTCCCTCCCGCTCTACTATCACCGATCCGCTGTGGTCGGTTTCGAGCAAGGTGATTGCGCGGCCGAGTACGTTGATGGACTCCGTCACGGTGACAGTTCCAGCCGCAGGAGAAATACCGCTCTGGTCGGTATAGAGATTCAGCCATTCTTTAGCCATTGGATCCTCTCAGTTGGGTTGGTTGATTGGTCTATCGTTTGGGGGAAGGTTTGAGAACCAGAATTCAATGGCAGCTCTCGTTGAGCAATTTGATCCAGGGTGAAGCCGGAACGCGAGCGATACCGAGTTGGAGTTGCAATGCGCATGACGTTTCCCCGCGAGGATCGCGTTGAATGCTCGTTCTACATGGATAGTGTCGTTGGGAGGGAGATCGTTACGGGAGGAGTTTGTATCGCGGATAGCGTTCCCACTCAAGCCCAACAGCAGGGCTTGAATGGGCCACCTCGCCTCAAAACGGTGTTTTCGGAAACTCCGTGGTTCTATGACGCGCCATTTGGACTGGCGCTCACCGCGGCTTTTGCAGCTGCCATTCGAGGTGGGCGCGGACGGTGGGCCATTCGGGGGCGATGATGCTGTAGACGCAGGTGTCGCGGAGGGTTCCGTTGGGGGAGACGATGTGGGAGCGGAGGATGCCGTCGAGCCTGGCGCCGAGGCGTTCGATGGCGCGGCGGCTTTGCTGGTTCATGAAGTGGGTGCGGAACTCGACGGCGATGCAGCCGAGGGTGTCGAAGGCGTGGCCGAGCAGGAGGAGCTTGGCCTCGGTGTTGAGGGCGGTGCGCTGGACGTGGTTCGCATACCAGGTGGAGCCGATCTCGAGGCGGCGGTTGGTGGCGTCGATGTTCATGTAGGTGGTCATGCCGGCGGGTTGGCCTGCGTTCGGATTGTCGGGGCCGGTGTTGCCGGGTTCGGTGGTGTCGGGCGCGTTTTCGATGACGGTGAAGGGGAGCATGGATCCGGCGGCGTGGAGGGCGAGGCGGCGGTCGATCTCGGCGCGCATTTTTTCGGGCTCGGGGGCGGAGGTGTACCAGAGCTTCCAGAGTTCGCCATCGCGGACGGCGGCGATGAGGCCGCCGTGATGATCGGGCGAGAGCGGGACGAGCGAGACGTGCTGGCCCTTGAGGGTGACGGGTTGGAGGATGTTGCCAGGCATTGATGACAGTATAGGGGGAAAGGTCTGGAGTCGATGGTTCCCTCCGCAACTAAAGCCGCCATCCCTCAATCGGACAGATAGCACGGCTGAGGCCGTGCCCCTTCACAAGCTACGGTGTCCTTTCAGGAGGCGACTTATTCCGCAAGGCTATCGATGGCCATTTGGGATGTTGGGCAGTCCCACCTTTCGCCACGAGCGCGAAGGATGGGGCACCCACTTTTGTGTCGCCTCGAGAAATTCCCGCCGCCGCACAGCCATACTGTATTCTTGGGAGTCGCAGTTGGTTGCGCAGCGTGACGCGATGGCGGCGCTGCGGTAAAGCCAACCTGATGCGATCGGAGCCAGGCGCCGTAAGACCGCGACAATGGCAACTGTCTTGCCACAACTCGAAGGCACCGACCGTTTTCGCCTGATAGGAAAGATCGGCGAGGGCGGCATGGGAGTGGTCTACGAGGCCTTCGACGAGGACCGCGGGATCCCGGTGGCGCTGAAGACGCTGCGCCGGGTGAGCCCGACGGCGCTGTATCTCTTCAAGCAGGAGTTCCGGACGATCGCCGGGATATCCCACCCGAACCTCGTGGCGCTCTACGAGTTATTTGCGGGAAGCCCGGAAAACTGGTTCTTTACGATGCAGCTGTTGCGCGGCGAGGGCCTGCTGGACTCTCTGCGCTCCGATGCCATGCCGCCGGCGTTTGAACAGGGCAGCTCAGGGGGCGAGCTGGATTCGCCGACGAGCGCGCAGACCAGCCCATTCGACCAACTGACCTCGGACCACGACACGCTGAGCGGCCAGGCAGCGGTGCTTCGCGGTGTGCGGCGGCTGCTGCGGAAGGGAACTGCTCCTGACGCGGAGCAGGTGCGGCAGGTGATGCGCCAGGTGGTGGAGGGGGTTTCGGCGCTTCATGCGGCGGGCAAGCTGCATCGGGACATCAAGCCCACCAACGTGATGGTGACGAGCGGCGGAGAGGCAAAGGTATTGGATTTTGGCCTGGCCGCCGATGAGTTTGAGCTCAAGGAGGCGGGGCGCTTCGACGTGGTGGGGACCTCGGCGTACATGGCGCCGGAGCAGGCGACGGGGCGGCCGGTCTCGCCGGCCTCCGATTGGTACGCGGTGGGGGTGATGCTCTACCAGGTGTTGTGCGGGGAGTCGCCGTTTCAGGGAAGCTTTCGGCAGACGACGGACGCCAAGCTGAGCCGGGCATTTTTCAGGCCGAGCGCGATTGCCGACGAGGTCGATCCGGAGCTGGAGCAGCTGACACTGGACCTGCTGGAGATCGAGCCATCGCAGAGGCCGGACGGCGAAGCGATTCTCGCGGTGTTTTCCGGCGGCAAGAAGGACAAGCGGGCGGCGGTCCGCGACGCGCATGTGTCGGCGCCTTTCTACGGAAGGCGGAGCGAGCAGACGCAGCTGGACGAGGCGATGAGCGCGAGCCATGCCGGCGCGGTGGCGTTTGCGCTGGTGCACGGCGCATCGGGCGTGGGGAAGTCGACGCTGGTGCAGCATTACGTGCAGATGCGGACGGACGACGCGCTGGTGCTGCGCGGGCGCTGCTATGAGCAGGAGTCGGTACCGTACAAGGCGATCGACAGCGCGGTCGACGCGCTCTGCCAGCATCTGTTGACGCTACCGCGAAACGAACTGGCGACGATGCTCCCGGAGGACATCGCGCTGCTGGCGCAGTTGTTCCCAGTGGTCAACCGGATCAACGAGCGAGTGAGCTTTCCGGCGGCGAACGAGGTGGTGAGCGATGCAAGGCGCATCCGGCGCAGAAGCGTGAGGGCGATGCGCGATCTGCTCGGGCATCTGCGCCGCGCGCAGCCGGTGGTGCTGGTCATCGACGACTTGCAGTGGGGCGATGTGGACAGCATCGCGCTGCTGGGGGAGATCTTTGCGCCACCGCTTCCGCCGCCGGTGCTGTTGCTGTGCACCTACCGGCGAGAGTACCGGGAGCGCAGCGCTTGCCTTGCCGCGTTGTTCGAATTGCAGAAGGCGAACCCGGCGATCCGCTGGTTCGATGTTGCGGTCGAGCCGTTCTCTTCGGAAGAGACGCAGGACTTTGCGCAGTCGCTGCTGGGCGCGCCGTCGCGAGTCGGAGATGGTTCCGCTTCGGAGACGGTTGCGGCGCGTATTGCGAAGGAGTCGGGAGGCAATCCTTACTTTGCGGTGGAGCTGGCGCGCTATGCGAGCCGGTTTTCAGCGGATGACGCTCAGGCTTTGGGTGCGGAGAGCCTGCGCATCGATCACCTGCTGCGCGACCGTATCGCCGGATTGGACGAGGAGAGCCGAGCGCTGCTGAGTGCGGTTGCGGTACATAGCCAGCCGCTGGCGCAAATCGATGCTTATCGCGCCGCAGGGCTGGGCGTTCGCGACCCGGCGCCGCTGAATGTGCTGCGAATGGCGAACCTGGTGCGCAGCGCGGGATTCAATCAGGAAGACCAGCTTGAGTCGTTTCATGACCGGGTGCGGGACGCGGTGCTGCAAGGCTTGTCGGTCGACGAGCGGCGGTCTCTGCATGCCTCACTGGCGGAGACGCTGGAGGCAACGGAGCGTGGGGACGCGGAGTCGCTGGCGATGCACAACTCCCGCGCCGGCAACCTGAGCAAGGCGCTGCATTATCACGAACTGGCGGGCGACCGCGCAGCCGCTGCTGCGGCGTTCGATCGCGCGGCAGGGCACTATCGCAGCTGCCTCGAACTGATGCAGCCGGATGCAGAGCGGGAATCCGCGCTGCGGGCGAAGCTGGGCGAGGCGCTGGTGAACTCCGGGCGCAGCGTCGATGCGGCGCGCGAGTTTGAAGCGGCAGCAGTAGACGCGAGCGGCAAGACGCAGATCGAGCTGGAGCGGCAGGCGGCATTTCACTATGCGGGGAGCGGATACATCCAGGAAGGCAATGCGATCTTTGAGCGCGTGCTGGCGAGGGTGGGGCTGAGGTTTCCAACTTCGAAGCGAGCAATCCTGATGTCGATCCTGGCGTCGAGCTTCCGTTTGCGATTGCTGGGCAGCCGATTTCAGGAGCGAAGAGCGGAGGAGATATCGCAGGCCAAGCTGGACCGCTTCGACGCGGCGTGGTCGGTGGCGATGCCGATGTCGATGACCAACACCGCGCTGGGCATGAATTTTGGCCTGCTGGCACTGCGGCTGGCGATGGAGGCGGGCGATCCGGTGCGCTTCGTCTACGGGCTGGAGTACGCGTATGTGCTGGCGCTGCAGGGGGCGGAGCCGCGGCGGCGAGCCGAGGCGCTGATCGAGGATGCGAGGCGCATCGTTTCGCAACATGACGATCCGAATATGCAGGGCGCGTTTCTGCTGATGGAGTCCGGATTTAACTATGTGCAGGCGAAGTGGAAGGCTGCTCTGCACTCGCTCAATCAAGCAGAGGAGATTTTTGCGAGCCGCGTTCGGGGCGGCTACTACTATCTCGCGTTCACCCGCACCTTGCAGCTATATACGCTGTGGTCGCTGGGGGAATATGCCGAGCTGGCCCAGCGCTGCCGCCCTTATCTGCAAGAGGCAGAGCAGCTCGGCGACTTGCTCACCGCGGCAAACATTCGCACGATCAGTCAGCCGCTGGCCTACCTGGCGGCCGACGAGCCGGATCTTGCGCGCGACAGCGTGTTGCTGGGGCTGGCGGGATGGCCTGCTCCGGGATACCAGCTGCAGAACGCGATGGGCGCGCTGCTTCTGACGTGGACTGCGTTTTACCAGCGGGGCGCGGCGCGGAAGCTGGAGTATGTCGAGGAGCAGTGGCGGCTGACGCAGGCCAACCATATCGACAGCTTCGATAATATGCGGGCGGCGACGCTTGATGCGCGGCTGCGAACAGCACTGGCCACGGCGAATTGGGAACGCACCTCGGCGCGGGAGAAACAAAACGCGTTGAAGATCGCGAGCGAATGCCTGAAGGTCCTCAATAAACAGACAAACGGGTGGGGACGGGGCAGCGCCGCGGTGGGTCGGGCAGCGATCGAAGAGTCGAAGGGCAATGTCATCGCGGCTGCGCAGGGTTTTCGCGAGGCTGGGCAGCGCTTTGAAGAGATCGATATGATGGGCTTCGCCTGGTCGGCGCGACGGCGGGCGGGCCAGTTGATGGGCGACAGCCGAGGCCAGGAGCTGGTCGAGGCTGCCGACCGCTGGTTCAGTTCGCAGTCGATCTTGCAGCCGGAGCGATTCGCGGCGATGCATGTGGGCGGTTTCGCCGCGCACGAACTTCAGTAAGGGGGGAACGAGCCATGTCCGCGCCGGGCGAACCATCGAAGAATCCGATTGTCGAGTTTCTTGTCTGGCTTTATGACCAGACCTGGTTCCACTGGTTTACGGCGATCCTGGCGACTCCGTTTTACTGGGTGATGGGAGTGTTCTATCGGCTGGAGAATGCGATCAAGCCGATCCTCATTTGGAAGGATTGGCAGAATCGCCCGCTGCCGAAGTTTCCTCTGCCGCTTAGCCCGGACGATCTGCCGATCCCAACACGGTCCTGCGACGACTGCGGCAGCTATGTTGGTACGCTGATCGGGACTTATGTCGATGCGAAGAACCTACAGGCGATTCTGCCGCCTGGGACCTCGCTCGATCCGTTGCATATTCACAATGGGCAACATGCGCTGGTTATGCTCTTTGGATATACCGAGAATCTGCACTTCGTGTGGTGGCCGTTCAAGGGAATGAGCTACCTGGAATGCGGAGTAGCGGTGCCGCATATCCGGATCGACGACAACGTCGAGTATGTGACGCGGTTCTTTTACATCCCCCTACTGCACCTGAATCGCTTGTATCCGGTGATTCTCGGCTGGATGGTCGGCTATCGCAAGGCGTGGAGCCGGTTTACGACAACCACCAACACCTACAGCATCAAGTCTCTTTTCAGGGGCGAGAAGATCCTCGATGCGGTGTTTAGTCCGTGCCCTCAAATTGGCGGACAGAAGAGCGAGCACTGGCGGGAGTTGCTGGAAGAGCCGCATGTGAATGAATTCTTCGGAGACAGGCTGCTGCTTCACTACCACTGGGACTGGAAGAACGCGGAGATGCAGCCGGTCGACGCCACGGTGACGCTGCACCGCGACTTCCCGGGAATCGCTGCGGGTACGTATCACTTCAAAGGAATCGATCTGGGCGAGTGGAGCGATGGCCGCGCGCCGATTGGAGCGGCGCGGCTTTCGTCTCCATTTGAGTTGCTGCTGCCATTTTCGCTGAGCCGGCTTCGCGGCAAGTTACAAAATAATCAGGCCGGGCCGCCGCCGGCGGACAAAGGCGCGCAGTAGGCCGGCGGCCGGGTTGGGTTTACCTGACGACGGCCTGGAAGAGGGGCGACTGCAGCAGGCTGACGAACTGGCTGTCCGATGCGGAGAAGCTCACTTCCAGATTGTCGGCATTCGAGGTGACGGTGGTGCTGTCGATCGCCGCCTTTTCTGAAGGAGTGCCGCTCATCTTCTTATAGAGGGCAGCGGCGCTGAGCAGGGAAGCCATGGTGCCGGCGCTGAAGGCGTCGGGGGTAATCACCGCAAGATTGAACTTCACGCCGTTGCTGAAGTTCATGCTGTAGCGGGAGCCGAGCAGGCGCTTCTTTACCGTCTCGTAGTCAGTGACCTGCGAGGCCTGGCCAAGAACCGAATGCATCATAAACTGGGTGCCTTCCTGGTCGAGGACGCTCCATACGGGCTCGGAGTCGACGGCGCTCATCGACTGCATCATGGCGCTGTTGTTCAGCAGACTGGAGGTGAGGCCATCGCGAGCGTCGAGCGCTGCCTTTACGGCCTCAGTCGAGCCGAAGATCATGGTTGTGGGGTTGACGAACGTAACAACCATGCCACTCGAGCCCATGGGGTAGACGCGGTTGGTGCGAATCCTGGTGTATTTGACCTTTTTCTTCAGCCAGTTCGCGCGAATCGCAGCGACATCAAACTGTCCCTCGCCGACGCCCACGATGCGCGTCCCCTCGACGCCGGTATCGTGGAACGAAGCAAAGGCGAGGACGTCCACATCACGGTCGGCGTTGAAGCCGGATCTCGCGAGCGCTTCTTCCAACTGCTTCAGCTCGGGAGGCAGGACGCGGTTCTTGAGGTCCATCGCGGCGGTCGAGTTCTGCATGGCGCGATAATCGACGGCGATCAACTGCTGCACGTTCTGGGGAATGGCGGCGCGGGCGTCGGTGCTCAACTGCGCGGCGGACGCGGGCAGCGCAAGTGCAACAAGCAGGGCGCCGAGCGAGGAAATGCCGCTCCATGCCGAAAATCTATAGGTGTTCTTCAATGGTTCTCCTTTGTGGCGCGCGATACAGCCGAAGAAGGCGCAGTCCACAGCCGTTCCTACTGGCACTCTCTATGGTAACTCCGCCAGGGTCAATCCGGCTTCCGGCGCAGTCTCAGTACGAATCTGGCCAGTCGAGCGGATGTCCCAGCTTACGTTCGAGGATCTTCTCCTCGGGATCAAATCCATCTAGCTGACGCACCCACTCGGTCTCGCGCTCGAATGCCGCTTCGGGAACGAGGCCGATGAGTTCGCCGCGGAGCACTTTAACGCGGTGGCGGCTGGCCTTCTGCTTCACTGCCGCGTAGACATCGGCAACGGGGGTGGAGCGAAAATCGGTGATGTTCATCGAAATCTGCGCCTGACCCTGAGCGACGACGCCCATTGCTTTGACTCCGGTAAGGCCTCCGCCGGAAGCACGAATTTCGCGGGCAATGGCGCGGGCAGTGGCCACGTCGCCGGTATCGAGGAAGACGTTATAGGCGATGAGGAAACGGCGTGCGCCTACGGCCGAGGCTCCAGCCGTGGGGTGCAGGTGTGGGCCGCCAACGTCGGGGCGGCGCGAAGACTCGCGCTGGACAGCATCGCGCAGGCCTTCAAACTGGCCGCGGCGGACATCCTCAAGCAGCGCGCGGTCGGGCCGGGCGGCAGCGGCTTCGTAGAAATAGACGGGGATGCCGTAGCGCTTCCAAATCTCTACGCCTGCCTGGCGTGCCAACAGAACGCACTGTTCGAGAGAGATGCCGCAGACCGGGACGAAAGGAACAACGTCGGCGGCGCCGATGCGGGGATGGACGCCTTGCTGGGCAGAGAGGTCGATAAGTTCGGCGGCGGCGCCGACGCCGCGCAGGGCAGACTCCACGACCGCGGCGGGAGGGCCGGCGATGGTGACGACGGAGCGATTGTGGTCGGGGTCGCGCGACCAGTCGAGCAGCGAGACGCCTTCGACGCGCATGGCCCCGACGATGGCGCGGACTTTGGCTTCATCGAGGCCCTCGGAAAAGTTGGGCACACATTCGACGATCGGCGCATGTGCCGCAACGGGCTTTGCCGATTTCGCGCCTGGTTCACTCATTGCAGCGGTACTACTTCCACCAGTTGTACCCCAACTCGAACTGTACGCTGGCATTCACGCCTGGATTGTGGTCGCCGAGGCTGGCGCTGGAGATATGGACCGCGTTAGCGGCAAAGGAAATCGACCGCTTCGGCTTGACGAAGTAATTGAATCCTACGCCAA
Source organism: uncultured Acidobacteriaceae bacterium (assembly GCA_963790505.1). Classification (GTDB taxonomy): domain Bacteria; phylum Acidobacteriota; class Terriglobia; order Terriglobales; family Acidobacteriaceae; genus Acidisarcina. The sequence goes on from CAWBOT010000002.1 coordinate 489,335, forward strand.
ACTGCGGGGTGAAGTTCCAGACACTGGTGCCGCCATAGGGAGCGTAAAAGTCCGGCGGATATTTGTGGTTGGTCCACAGGATGCCGCCCGCGCCCTGCGCCCAGGGCACCAGGCGGCCCTTAGTTGCAAAATCCCAGCGAAGAATGATCGGGGTGAGGCTGATCCCGTTAAACGTGCCGCCGCCGTAGGGAAGATAGAAGGTTTCGGGAACTCCGTCGATGACGGCGGTTACGGGTTGGAGGTGCGGTGCTGGAGTATAGGACTGCCAGAGCGGAAAGAACTCTCCGGCAAGTTCAAACTGGCCGTGCAGGATGCCGGGCAGCGCAGGTCGCGAGAGAACCTTGCCGACATGCACGCCGGCGCTAAAGAACGAAAAGGAGGAGCGGTTGCCGGTGCCGACGCCGCCCTGGACGACAGGGCCGAATTCCCAGGGGCGTTCGACTATGGGATTGGCGGTCGCTGACGCCGGCGGGGCAGCGGCCGGAGATGCGATCGGGGTGGGGGATTGGGCCAAGCTGACTGGCAGCTTACCGAGAGAGGCCAAAAGAATCACCGCAAATACCAGTCCTTCCAATCGTTTCATCGTCCGTTCGTGTCCTGTCGTGGGTTTGCCAATTTTAGGAAGACTTCTGGATCATATCGCCTTCGATGCCCGGCGTAGGAGCTTTGCATTTTCCGCAGCGTCCCGGCACTGTCATCGAGCTTCTTCAGATGCTCCGGTAGGCGCATTTTCAATCCCGAGTGGCAATGGAAGCAAACCGATCCACTCGCGGGCACGTTGCCCAGCTTGCCCACCGTTCCACATTACTTTGGTTTGTTGACACCTCAACAGGGCCTGCTTACGATCTGGGAGGCCGTTGAGAAGAGTCCGCGAGAGACTCTCGTTCTGTCTTCGCCTTCCCACCCTCTTCCGTCTCTATATTACTGAAATTTGGAACGTTGCCTCGCACCCCTTCCGGGTCGGGCCAGCCTGCGTCCGCAGGTTGCCGCCGACTCACGCTCAACGATGTCCCTACATCAGTTGGAGGAACGCTATGCGCAGGAAATCAATTTCTCTGGCCGCCACTTTTGCGGTCTTCGCTCTGGCCCTTCTGGCTTTGCCCGCGGTTGCGCAGGCTCCGCAGGTCGCTTATTCCGTCACCTCGGACTGGGGCAGTGGGTTTCAAACCAGCATCACGATCACCAACCCCGGCAGCAGCGCGATCAACAACTGGTCGTTTCAGTTCACCCTCCCTTATCCGATCAGCAGCATCTGGGACGCTGGGATCGCCTCCCACTCCGGCAACGTGTACACGATCACAGGAGAGAGCTACGACCTGTCGATTCCGGCGGGTAGCTCGGTGAACTTCGGCTTTATCGGGGGCGCTTATTCCGGAACCTCTCCGGCAAGCCCAACCAACTGCAAGGTCAATGGGGAGGCGGTCAGCTCGAGCACCTGCTCGACCGGAAGCGGCGGGGGCAGCACGCCACCGGGCGCGCCGAGCGGACTCGCCGCGAGCAGCGTGACCAGCACCGGTTTCACCTTGAGATGGACGGCGGCGACGAAGGGGACCAATGCCATCGCGAGCTATGACATTTACGAGGATGGGTCGCTTTTCGGGAGCTCGACGACCACCTCGGCGGCGATCAGCGGACTGGCCGCTTCGACGACTTACACGTTTACCGTGGCGGCGGTGGATAGCACCGGAGTGATGGGCGCGCAGAGCGCAGCGCTCGGCGTTACGACGGCGGCGGCCAGCGGCGGCGGCGGATCGAGCGCGACTACCGGCACTATCGGCTTTCATCTGCTCCTGGGCGACGGCGCGGCCGAAGACAGCCTGACGCTCACCGGCAACAACTACACCGACCTGATTCAGTCGAACATCATCGCCGGGGTGATGGAGGGCCACCTGATTGAGGAGTTCTACCCGGGGATTCAATTCGATAAGGACTTCCTTTATGGGAGCATTCTGGGACAACTGCTTCAAGAGAACATCGCGACCGAGGACTATGTGTCGACGAGCAGCCTGATCGATCCATCTGCCGACCAGCAAGCGGTCATGGGCAAAGGGCAGGGCGGACCGTACCAGATCAACAACTATGCGGTCGACCTGGTGGCGGGAACATATGCTCCTGCGGGACACTCGCTGATCAACTACATCGCCTTGCAACAGAACATCGGATATACCTTCGCGACGGCCGCGACGCAGTATGAACAGGTCACGCCACCGAGTTTCAACAACAAGTATTTCGGTCCGATGCTGACGGCGTATTTCCACTACAACGACTTCGTGGCGCTCGATGTGATCGGGACGGGAGCGAACCCTTACACAACCGAGTGGCAGCCTTACTACGACGAAACCCTCGCCAACTTCAAGACGCTGCCGAGCAACTTCCTGGACATCCTGCTGAACGTGGCCTACAACCAGGGCTACTACGGGACGCTGGTGACCAGCTACAGCGAGTTAGGCGCCACGGCGACGGCCGCGACGCTGACCACGGTCAACAGCTTCGCCGGGGTTTGGGGCAGCAGCGATACTTATCAGCAGTATCCATACCAAGTGCGCTACTACCTCGACCAGTTTTACGACAACCCGATTCCGACCACCAGCCCGACGACGACGACAACCCCGGCGAACCACGTTGTCTTCACAGCGAGTAGCCTCGGCACCGTTTTTACAGACGTCTTCTCGATGCTGTCATATGACAAATCGGGAGAGCTGGCGGTGATCACCCCGGCGCAGGCGCAGACGGCCTTTACCTCGGCGTTGACCACGGTGGGCGTTTCGTCTACCACCAACCTCGACCTAAGCAACGCAGCCAACCGCGCAACGATGTTCACGGTGCTCGAAGATGCGATCGGGAATCTGGAGAAGACGCTGGGCGTCTCCTTCAACGCCACCTCAACCGCGCAGCTATAGGGAAGGTCATTGAACGCAGAACCAACGCAGAAAGGCCGCCAAACCTGGCGGCCTTTCAACTTCTGCCGAAGGAGCGATCAACCGGCGACGGCGGCCATGTCGTTGGCGTCCATATCGAAGTTGGAGTAGACGTGCTGGACATCGTCGAGGTCTTCGAGGGTCTCGAGCAGGCGGATCATCTGGTTGGCCTGGGAGCCTTCGAGCTTGGTGTAGGTGGAGGCAAGCATGGTGATTTCGGAGAGCTCGGTCTCGATTTTGGCCTTCTGGATGGCTTCAAGCACGGCGGGATAAGCGGCTGGCTCGGTGATGATCTCCCAGCTCTCGCCTTCGTCGCTGAGGTCATCGCCACCCGCATCGAGGACGATGCCCATGAGCTTGTCTTCGTCGGCTGCGGATTTGGGGACGGAGATCAGGCCCTTCTTCGAAAACATGAAGCGGACGGAGTTGGATTCGCCGAGGTTGCCGCCGTTCTTTGAGAAGGCATGGCGGATTTCGCTGACGGCGCGATTGCGGTTGTCGGTGAGGACCTCGACCATGATGGCGACGCCGCCGGGGCCGTAGCCCTCGAAGGTGATCTCCTCGTAGCTGAGGCCGGCAAGCTCGCCGGTGCCGCGCTGGATGGCGCGCTTGATGTTGTCGCCGGGCATGTTCTCTGCCTTGGCAGCGAGAATGGCGGTGCGCAGCCGTGGATTGCCGTCGGGGTCGCCTCCGGCTTTGGCGGCGATGGTGATTTCCTTGATCAGCTGGGTGAAGATCTTGCCGCGCTTGGCGTCTGCCGCGCCCTTTTTATGCTTGATTGTTGCCCATTTTGAATGGCCGGACATGAAGACCTCTGGAGCGTTTCCCGGACTGCCGGGAGCGATATTGTCGGGAAGACGGCGGGCGGGAATTGCGGTCCGCACAGCCTCCGCAGCCTCTAAGTGTAGCACGGTGAACGCGGAGCGAGGATGGCCCTGACCGGCGTTCACTTGCCTGAGTTATCCGTTCCCTGGTCGGACGCAGCGCTTACGTGGAGTTCTTCGGATTTGAAGCAGCTTGCAGCGGACCCAGATGCGATCTGGTGGTTGTTCCAAAGCTCTCTCATGATGATCCGTACCGTAACCCGGATAAGCGCCATTGGGATTTGATCGCTTCTCGTCTTGCTTGATCTCGCATGTCGTCGAAGTCTGTCTTTGGAGGCTCCGCGTCGAAGAATGCGACCGTCAAGTGACAGCGTTCCGGGAACAGGATCGAGCGAGTTCGCGCGCGAGCCATGCCAGTAGCGCCAGTCCGGCTGCCCACGCGGCCCTGAGCGAATCTACGAGCCAGGCGGGTGCGGCGCCGACGCGGCGGAGCAGAAATGGGAGGAAATTCAAGGTAGTGATGTGAACGTAGTCCCAGGGATCTTCGCGCATGGCGTTGTTGGTGAGTCCCCAGGCGTCTCGTTTGCCGAATGCGAAGGCGATTATGTTTTTGAAGCGCAGGGCGATGACGTAGGTGGGATGGCCGAGAGTTTCCATCTGGTAGATCTCGAGCGGTAGCCAGAAGGCGAGGGAAGCAAGCTGCACCGCGACGCTGGCGGCGACTAGTGTGCAGGCGGCGATGGAGAGCCAACGCCCCGCTTCGTGGCGGTAGCGCAAGACCAGAGGCAGGGCGAGCAGCGCGGCCATCTGCGCGGCGGTTGAGACGTAGCGGTCTCCCCAGGCGAAGTCGCCGGTCCAGACAGTGTATTTGGCATAGAAGCAGATATAGGCAAAGAGCAGCAGCCATGCGGCGATGGTGAAGGCCTTGACCGCCGGGGCGAGGCGCTTCCAGAAGAGCACGGTGACGAGCAGGCCGAGCAGCAGCAGGGGATCGAAGAGGAAGATGGATTTCTCGGGCGCGAAGAGCGGGCCGAGGAAGCCGTCAAGGAAGCGGCCTTCGAAGGGATAGGCGGCGGGGAGCGAGGGATCGAGGGCGCGGCGCTGCGCTCCGAAGACGCTCATGTAAGTGTTGGTGAAGGAGCCGAAGCGGTAGTACTGGTAGACGCGATCGATGAGCAGGAAGCCGGCGTAGATGGGGAAGGCGATCTTTGCGTATTCGAGGGCGCGAGCGCGAATGGCTTTGAGGTCGCTGCCTTCGAGTCGCAGAGTGACGAGGAGAAAGAAGGCGCAGGCGAGCAGGTCGAGGGCGGTGGTGAGGCGGGTGAGCAGGTTGAGTCCGAGAGCGAGACTGCCGATCAAGAGGGCGCGGCGATTGCCGGTGCGCAGCCACTGATATTGGAAGGAGATTCCGGTGAGGGTGAGCAGCAGGATGTAGTTGTTCTCGGCCATGTTCTGCGAGTAGTGCAGATGGGTGGTGGCGAAGAAGAGCGCGAGGACTCCGGCAGCGGCCTGGCCGCGGTTGAAGTCGAATTGTTGCAGCAGGCGATAACAGATGAGCGCAGAGAGGACGGCGACGAGCAGGTTGGTGGTGACGCTGACGAAGATTCCGCGGATGCTGGGGTCGTTTCCGGCGTAGTCGGCGAAGATGGGCAGGCGTTCGAGAGCGGATCCGATGAGATCGGCGGGCAACATGAGCAGCGATTGGCCCATGCCGTACCAGCTGTAGAGGCGGCCTCCACGGCCAATCAGGCCGAACTCGGGATATTCGCCGGGGAAGACAGCCGGCTCGGAGGTCCACCAGGAGTGGGCGGTCTGGAGGCGGTGCATGGTGTCGCTGGTGCCGAGTTCGCCGGACTGCATGAGCAGCGTGCTCAGGAATGCGATCGCGGCGAGCAGAAAAGCGGGGTTGCGCCGCAAACGCGAAAGGGCCTTGGTCATCGTTTCCGATGATTTCATACCTATATTGCATTCCAAAGAGGTGGGCGCGGGCTTAGGATCGGGAGAATGGTAACGGTTGCACGGGCGGGTACTCCCACCACTATTGCACTTGTATCGATGCAAGATAGAAGGATGCTAGAGTGGTGGGACAAGCGGGATCGATATCCGCGCAAGTAGTCTTCTGCACGAGCTTCCCCAAAGGCCAACTGATGGAATTCTGCGCATTTGATGCATCGTATGTGGAGCGGCTGCGCGCCGGGGATTTTCGCACGCAGGAGCATTTTGCCGCTTATTTCAGCGAGTTGATCCGGGTGAAGCTGCGATCGCGAGTGCGCAGTCCGGAAGACATAGAAGATATTCGCCAGGAGACCTTCGGGCGTGTGCTGAAGGCGCTGCGTTCCGAGCATGGCCTGCGCGAGCCGGAGAAGTTGGGGGCGTTTGTCAACGCCACATGCAACAACGTTCGCAACGAATATTACCGCAGCGGCGCCCGGGATGGATTGCTGGATGACGACACCTTGCCGCCCGACCCTCCTGATCCGGGGCCGGGGGCGCTCGACCGGTTGATCAGCAGCGATGTGCAGGCACAGGTGCGGGAGATACTTGACGCTCTTTCGGACCGGGACCGGAGGCTGATTCGCGAAGTGTTGCTGGAAGAGCGAAGCAAGGACGAGGTTTGCCAGGACCTGGGGGTGGACCGGGATTATCTGCGCGTGCTGGTGCACCGCGCCAAACAGGCTTTCAAAGACCGGTACATGGAGGGGAGGCCCCGACCGGTGGGAAGACGGTGAGGCAAAGAATGACGGAAGACGGCCGGCGCGAAGCAAGACTGCCAGGGATTGATACGTTTACTGCGGCAAAGTCACTAAATAATGAGTCTAGACAGTAGCGGCTTTTCCGGTGCCGAGGTTATTTATGGACCATGCAACAGCAAAGAGATCGATGGCGGCGGAGAAATATCTCCTCGACGAATTCGATCCTGAAGAGCGAGACGCGTTCGAGGAGCACTTATTTTCGTGCGACGAATGCGCGCAGGATGTCAGGGCCGGCGCGGCGCTGATGAAACATGGGCGGGAGATCTTTGCCCAGGAAGAAGTAGCGGAGGTCCGGGCAGCGGCGCCAGCGAGGCCGCCAAGACGAGAGTGGTTCAACTGGCTGCGGCCGGCGTTTGCGGTGCCGGTCTTTGCGTTGATGCTGGGCGTGGTGACCTTCCAGAACCTGGTGCAGTTTCCCGCGCTTGAGCATTCGCTGGTGGCGATGAATTCGCCGGCGATTCTGCCCTCAGCCGACCTGCACAGCGGGAGCGCGAGGGGCGACGAGCATGTGGTGACAGCAAAGGCGGGACAGCTATTTCAGTTGACGCTGGATATTCCCGACAACAGTAAAGCTGCGCATACGGCGGAGTTGTATGATTCCGGGGGGCGGAAGTTGTGGTCTCTGCCGATACCGGCCGACGCCCCGATGAGCGGGTTGACGTTGAAGATGCCGGGCGATCTTCCGGCGGGCGATTACACGCTGGCGGTGACAAGAGCCGACGGCAGCGGAGCGAGCGAGGTCTCGCGTTACGCGTTCAAGTTACGCCGTGAGTAAGCAAGAAGGGATCGAGGAGACTAGATGGCAGACAGCGGGAGAGATCTAACCCACTACTATCACGCCAACGCCAGCGGCTGGGGCGGAGAGGTGACCCGGCCTATCAAGAGGAACCTCGGGGTGCTGGCGCCAACCTCGTTGCCGATAGTGGGAGGACACACCACCGCAGTACACGAAGATTTTGGGGTGGACCTCGGCCGGGACGATGCGGGAGTGTACCGGAGCATTTTCGTCAAGCGGGCTTTCACGGAGGTCTCGGGCGGTCTCGACCCTGAGGACAACTCATTTCACACGGTGGTGAAGGCGGAGATCGAGGGGCTGAACCTCTTAAATATCTTGTACGCCGAAAAGATTTCGCTGCGGATCGACACCTACCATCCGCCTGTCCTTGAGACATCCGGCGGGGACACGCGCGGCGACTCTTCGTATGCGGCATACTATCCCACGGTTTCCTTGTCGAACCTGAAGTACGAGGGCCTGAGCGCGCATGGCGCGAGGCTGATTCCAGAGGTGGATGCGCTGGAATTCTTCAAGAATAAGCGCAAGCCGAATTACCCCGACAAACCGTGGTTCCAGGATGAAGGCTTGCAGAAGTTCGCACTGGAGCAGAGCCGGGCATTGGCAGACGGCGTGAAAGCGGACGATGCGTTACGCGATATCCCGGTCTTCCAGCGGCTTCTGGCCCGGCATGAAGCCCAACGCGGCCCGAACAGCAAGAACGCGATCGATCAACGGGGGAACCTCGTGATCTCGATCGTCAATGGGGTCAAGATTGAAGGCGTGCATGGCGACGACGTGAAATCCGCAGGCAATGTGCTGTACATTCGCGATCTTGGCAGGGTCTTCCTGGGGGAACTGATCGTGGATGGCAATGTCTTCAACCTGTCCATGCTGCGCGCCGATATGGGCAGCGCGGCCGCCGGGAGCGCCAGTGGACCCGGAGGAACCGCAAACGGCAGTGGTCCCGGAGGGAGATAGCACTCGAAGGGATTGGCTAGAGTAGCAATGCCTCTCTGGCAGAGCCCAATTCGACCGCTTCTTCTGGTTCCTGTACGCTGCTCCCAAGGGAGCGTGGATGGATCGAATCTGCAGGGATCTTGCGCGGCTGGGTGTCGCTGCGATCCTTATCTCCTGCATCGGCTGCGGACACGGGAAGTCCGATCCTGAAAAGCTCTTCCGCGATGCGGAATCCGCCTACCAACGAGGCGACTTCGTTCAGGCACAAAGTGAGGCAGGAGCCGGCTACCAACGGTTTGCGTCGTCAGATAGAGCATCTGCTGGTCGTTTTCGCGTACTGCAGGCGCGGGCCATGCTGGCCACGGGGAAGTATGACCAGGTTCTCGCCGAGTTAGCGAATTCTCCGTCCGAGGTCTTCGCCAATTGCGCAGTTGCTGCGCGAAGGTACATGCTCGAGGCCTTTGCAAACAGCAACCTTGGCCGCAGCCAAGCATCGGAACTCAGTGTGAAGCGGGCGGAAGCGCAATGCGCGTCTCCCGATCCGGCACTTGCCGCTGATCTGGCAAGTATGCGGGGCGTCTTGGAAGACCCTCCGGCAGTTGCGGAAAAGGATTACCTCAACGCGCTGGCCTTGTCTCGCCAGCAGCACGATGGCTACCGTGAAGCGGCTGCCCTGCTCAGCTTAGGGCAGATGGCGACTGAGAACGAACGGTATGACGAATCTGTCGAGTGGAATCGTGCTGCGCTGCAAATCACGGAGAAGAAGGGATACAAGCTTTACGAACAAGTGGCGGAGGGAAACCTCGCCTGGGACCACTACAAGCTTGGGGACTTCGATCAGGCGTTGTCGCTGGCGAGCGAAGCGGAAGAGCAAGCTCGGATTCTCGACGCCGGCTACGAGAGGATTCGATGGCGGAACAATCTAGGTATGCTTCATGAGCAAACCGGCCAGCTTGCGGCGGCAGAAGCCGATTATCGGCAGGCGTTGGACCTGGCCCGGCAACAACAGGATGAGAACCAAACGGGTATCGCGCTACTGGAACTTGCCCTGGTTTCCATTCGGACGGGCAAGTGGGGACAGGCTGAAAAATTCAGTGAGGAAGGTATACAGCACGCGAGGCAACAGAAGGACCGTCCGCTGGAGCTGCAGGGGCTGCTTGCGCAGGGACTGGTCGCCTCACATAACGGCGATCCAATGGCCGCGGAAAAGCTGCTCTCTGAGGTAGCGTCCGACCCAGGTTACGATCGGCAGTCCTACCGCTGGGAGGCGCAGGCCGCCCTCGCCGACCTCTATGCGAAAGAGCAGAAAATGCGCCCCGCCGAGGTTGAGTACCGGGTCGCGCTGGAGACAATTCGCCAAGCGCGGTGCTCGATCAACCAGGAGGAGCATCGCCTGTCCTTCTTTGCCAATGCGACTCGCGTCTACGACAGCTATATCGACTTTCTGGTGCAGCAGGGCAAGACGCTGGCGGCGCTTCAGGCCGCCGATGAAAGCCGGGCGTTGACGCTGGCGGAGGGATTGGGCATTGAGGGCAGGAAATGTCTGGCATCTGAAACGCGGACCGATTTGGGCCAGGACCCTCGCCGTTCGGCGAGGCAGGCGGGAGCTACAGTGCTCTTTTACTGGCTGGGCGCGGAGCGCTCCTATCTGTGGGCCGTTACCCCGGAGCGTTTGAAGGTTTATCCGCTGCCGCCGGCAGCGCAGATCGAGCCTCTAGTCGCGGCGTACCGGAGAGCGCTGGTCGGTTCCCGCGATGTGCTGGAGTCTGCGGACGACAATGGTGCGAAGCTCTACCAGATGCTGGTGGCGCCGGCAGCAGAGTTTTTTCATCCCGGGGGGCGGGTCATCGTCATTACGGACGGCAGGCTGAGCGAGTTGAATTTTGAGACGCTGATTGCTCCCCAGCCGCGGCCGCATTACTGGATTGAGGACGTCACGCTGGAGAACGCTTCGTCGCTGCGGCTATTGCAGGCCGCGGACCCGAAGAAACGGGGCCACTCGAACGGGAAGCTGTTGCTCATGGGGAACGCGCTGCCGCCGGGCGATGGAAAGTTTGGCGCGCTGCCTCATGCGGGGGAAGAGATCGGGAGCGTGAAGAAGTACTTTTCTGCTTCCGAGGAACAGATATATGAACGGGAAGACTCCACGGCGGCCGCTTATATGGCCAGCCATCCAGAGCAGTTCTCTTATATCCACTTTGTGGCGCACGGCACAGCGAGCGAGTCGGACCCGCTGGATTCGGCGGTGGTTCTGTCGCCGTCGGCCCCGGATGGAAGTTACAAGCTGTACGCCCGCGACGTGATTACACGCCCGCTGAATGCGGAGCTGGTGACGGTGTCGACGTGCCAGGGTGCGGGAATCCGCAGCTATGCAGGGGAGGGACTGGTTGGGCTCTCGTGGGCCTTTCTGCACGCCGGCGCGCATCACGTGATCGGCGCGCTGTGGGACGTAAGCGACGAGTCTACGCCCCAATTGATGGATGCGATGTACGCGCAGCTGGTTAAGGGGAGTGCTCCGGCCGCGGCGCTGCGCGAGGCCAAGCTTTCGCTACTGCGCGCCGGGTCGCCGTTCCGGAAGCCGTATTACTGGGCGCCGTTTCAGCTGTATACGGGGTCGTAACGTGAAGAGGTCGAGGTCCGGAAGAGCCCAGGCCTAAAGGCCTCGTGGTACAGCCCCAATTTCCGAGGGCTAAAGCCCTCGGCTTCCATCCGGCAGGCCGCCCTATCTGGCTAATCGAGGCGGTATTTGGTCTCCGCGAGGTGATAGAGCGGCCGCCAGACGATGCGGTTCACGGTGACGACCATCAGCGCCATCATGATCGTGGCCAGCAGCAGGATGGGGAAATTCGCCGAGTCGCTAGCGGCGGCGATCTGCGCGCCGAGGCCGAGGGTGTGCAGGGTCTGATCTTTGAGGTGGAAATATTCGGCGATGATCGAGGCGTTCCATGCGCCGCCCGAGGCGGTGATCAGGCCGGTGATGAGGTAGGGGAAGATTCCGGGAAGGATGACGGTAGTCCAGCGCTGGATGGTGGTGAAGTGGAAGAGCTCCGCGACCTCGCGCATCTCGGAGGGGATGGCCATGGCGCCGGCGATCACGTTGAAGAGAATGTACCACTGCGTGCCAAGCAGCATCAGGGCCACGGAGCCAATGCCCAGTCCCGCACCGAGCTTCATTAAGCCGAGGATGATGAAAGGGAACAGGACGGGGGCTGGAAACGAGGCGACCATCTGAACGACGGGCTGGGCGATCTTTGCGAGGCGAGGATTGAAACCGATGGCGACGCCGGCGGGAATTGTCCAAAGGGAAGCCAGGAAGAGCGAGATATTCACGCGCAGGAAAGTGGCAGCCGCGCCCTTGAAGAGGTTACCTAGTTCCGATGGATGTACCTGGCGGAGCAGCAGCAGGGCGTGTCCGGCGGCGAAGAGAATTGCCACAATGCCGACTATGCCGACAATGACGCTGGCGACGGCGTTGTAGGCGGCGGGGCGCTTAGGCTCGGCAGCCTGCTGGATGGACCTTTCCATGCGGCGCGCGAGACCGCCATAGATACGTTCGCTGAGCGGATCGACGGTGCGCCGCTGCACGAAGGCGAGGACGTTCGAGTTGCGCAGCAGGTGCAGGATTGGCGAAGTGACGCGGTTGTCGCTCTCGGTATTCTCAAACTTGAATTTGTCTGACCACGCGATGACCGGACGCCAGATAAGCTGATCGGTCAGCACGATGATGAGCATCATGGTGACGATGCCCTCAACCATGGCGTGGTTATCGCCGTTGTTAGCAGCGGTCTGCAGGAAGGACCCAAGGCCGGGCAGACGGAAGTGGCGATCGCCGATGGGGAACATTTCGCAGACCATGAGGAAGAACCAGCCGCCGGCGACCGAGACCATGGAGTTCCAGATGAGGCCGATGGCGGAGAAGGGCAATTCCAGCTGCCAGAAGCGCTGCCAGGCGGAGAAACGGTTGATGGCGCAGGCCTCGCGCAGTTCGCGAGGAATGCTCTTCAGCGAAGAGTAAAAGCTGAAGGCCATATTCCAGACCTGCCCGGTGAAGATGAGCAGAATGGCGCCCATTTCAATACCCAACTGGCGGCCGGGGATAAGCGACATCATGGCCAGCATGACGCCGGGAAGGAAGCTGAGCACGGGGATCGACTGCAGGATATCGAGAGCCGCGATCATCAGCGATTCGACGCGCTTGTTGTAGGCGGCGATATAGCCATAGGTGATGGCGAAGAAGAGGCTGAGCAGGTAGGCGACGCCGATGCGCACGGTCGAATAAAACGCGTAGAGCGGCAGCATCGCCGGGGAGCGGGAGATGACGACCGCCGGCACCGGGTAACTGAACCAATAGCGGGCGACGAAGAGCACCGCATAAAAACCGGCCAGGCAGAAGGCGGCGACGGTGAGGTCGAGAAAGAACGGCCAGGTTCGCTCGGGGACGAGGCTGCGGGCGAAGGTGTTGTCGAGCTTCATTCCGGCTTGACCCCTTCTTCTTCGACGGACTCGGCGGTCTCTTCGATCTCGGGCAGGATGAAGCGCCGGCGCGCGGCGTCAAAATCGAAGAGCTCCGCATAGCGGCCCCAGTTGACGGCCGTCTCCAGTTGGCGCATGGCCTCCTCTTCGCTGAACTGCTCGTCGAGCATGTCCACGAAGAACTCTTCCGGCACGGTGTGATCGGACTTGTTCTCGAGTGCGCGGGTGATCTGGCGCAGGAGCAACACATGATCGACGGCGGCCTTGCGGAAGAGCTCTTTCTGGCGAAGGATTTCAGATTCGGCGTATTCATGGCCGGCGGGGGTAATTGCGGCGTCGCCTTCCTCGACGCGCAGGAAGTCGAGAAGCTGCGCGGCCTCGACGATGGGGAAGAGGTCGTCGATCTCAAAGGCGAGATCGTCGGCGAGACGGTAGATGTCGGCGCGCCCTTTGTGGTCGATGAGCAGCTCAAGCAAGCCTGCGATGCCGCCGGGGCGGGCGTGGGGCAGCGTCTCGTACTTCATCTGGCGCTGATCGCGAACGGGGCGCGGATGTTGATGGCCGGGCGTACCCTCGGGGACGACGTCGGGCCGGGTGAGGACCTTGTAGATGTAATCGACGATCCCAGTGAAGGGCGCGGCCTTGCGGTCGCGGGGATGCTCGAGGGTGACTTTGAAGTCGGTACGGATGTGGCCCGGGTTGCGGCCGAGGACGATGATGCGGTCGGCAAGCAGCACCGCTTCCTCGATGTTATGAGTGACGAGGAAGATGGACTTCGTCGGGATGGTTTTCTTGTGCCACAGCTCGAGGAGTTCGGAGCGGAGGTTCTCGGCGGTGAGCACATCGAGGGCGGAAAAAGGCTCATCCATAAACAGGACTTCAGGCTCAACAACCAGCGCCCGGGCGAAGCCGACGCGCTGCCTCATGCCGCCGGAGAGTTCCTTGGGATAGGCCGCCTGGAAGCCATCAAGACCGACGGTATCGAGAATCCTCATGCTGCTCTCGCGGCGGTCGTCTGGAGCAATGCCGCGGGCCTTGAGCGGGGCCTCGACATTCTCGAGGACGGTCAGCCAGGGAAAAAGCGCGAAGCTTTGGAAGACGATGGAGACATTAATCTGTACCGAGCCGATCGGCTTGCCGTGCCAGAGAACTTCGCCGGCGGAGGGTGCGGACAAACCGGAGAGCATACGCAGTAAGGTCGACTTTCCCGAGCCGGAGGGGCCGAGCAGGGCGACGATTTCGCCGGGGACGATCGAGAGGTCGGTTGGGGCGATGACCTGGATACGGTTTTCGCTCGGCTGGGAATAAAACTTTTCCACCTGCTGAGCGCGGATGATTGTCTCCGCGTCTATTCCGAGTTTGGGCTCAGCCATCGGTGTCTATCCCAGTCGAAGAAAATAAAGTCAGTGAAGGTGCTGTCGCCGGAGCGAACCGGAATCGCCAGAGCCGTGCGGGGCGCGGCTGGCCTGATAGCGATGGAAAGCATCCCTTGAGGGAAGCGTATCATCTGAGAAGATGTTTTTGGTTGGGCCCCGGTTAGCTTTCAACGGCCGCGAGGGAATTCAGCTTTTTTGGCATCAGCCCGGTACGATCGGCAAGAAACATAACTAAGAAAAGAAGAAAAGGAACGAATGTCAGAGACAGCAGCCAAGCCCATCGTGCTCGTCGCCGATGACGAGCGGGTAATCGCCGATACATTGGTCATCATTTTGAATCAAGCGGGTTTTGAAGCCACCGCCGCCTATAGCGGCACGAAAGCGGTGGAGCTGGCGAGAAGCCTGAAGCCGGACATGCTCATCAGCGACGTCATCATGCCCGATCTGAGCGGCATTGAAGCGGCGATCCTCGTCCGCGGGCTGCTCCCTTCATGCAAGATTCTGCTGTTCTCAGGGCAGGCGGCGACAGCCGATCTGCTGGACAAGGCGAGGGCGCAAGGACATGAGTTCGAGATCCTCGCGAAGCCGGTCCATCCCCAGGATTTGCTGGCCAAGTTGAAGAGTTGATGAATTTCGCCGCCTGACCCAGGGCGAGATTCTCCTTCTTCACGGCGGCGGGCGTCACATCGGCCACTTCATCGCTACTTCACAGCGGTCCACGATTCCTGTAGACATAGTGGATTAGAAAAGAACTCTGGAGGAACGTGGTGCCGAGGCGATTTCGTACACTTGTCTGTTTTGGAGTATCGGCGGCGATGGCCGTGGCCGTGGCCCACGCGGCAGATCTGAAAAACTTTTACAGCGGAACGAACATGGCCAGCGATGGGTCTTCGCGAGTGATCACTTTGCAGATCTCGAAGGACGGCACCGGCCTCTACGAGAACAATAGCGGGCTGGGCGACATCAAGAAGAACATCCACTGGTTTCGCGACGGCAAGACGGTGACGATCGACGTGGAACCTACACCGGGAAAGCCTCCAATCACTCCAATGGTATTCAAGATGGTGCGGAACTCCCTGGTGCCGACTGGCGCCCTCGATACACAGCTTGGGGTGTTCAGCTTTCCTACCCTTCACCAGTTCGGGCCTGCGAATGTCGTCATGGGGCCAGGGTATTCGACCTGTGTCAGCGGCATGCCGGGGCCGTGCGTGATGCGCAAGACGTGGAGTTCAAACGGGCCGCAGTAGTGCGGCTGCCAAGCCGGGCCCGCTCGACATATCATAAGAGAAGGCCGTCCGGGACTCGGGCGGCCTTTCTTATTGGTGAGATGCCGTAGCATTCGGTTCCGATCACGTGGTTGCGGTGTTTACTGCCGGGCCTCCGTCCTGGGCAGATGGGTTTCGATCTGCGGGATGCTTGGCTCCCCGGTGTGCCCGAAGAGTTCCGGGTGCAGGTAGTGACCCTTTTCCTTGTCGCTCTTCTCCACTTCGTTGGGGATGCGGTGGGCGGACGCCCATGCGTCCTGGCGAATGCCGGTGACCTGCCAGGAGACCTTAACGTTTCCTTTATCGGTCTGGATTACGAACTTGCCTCCGGCGATCTCGGAAGCAACTACCGCCTGGGCGAACTGTCCGATGACGGTTAGCTGGTAGCGGAAGTCGCTGTTCAGGGACTCGAAGTAATCGGGAAGGGTGACGACCGCGTGACCGCTGCCATCGGTGATTACGACGCCGTCGTAGATGTTCTTCATGTCGGGCGATTCCACGAAGGAGTGGTAAAGGTACTTGTTTGCGGGATCGGCCGGGTCGTCGATTTTGAACGATCCACCGGACTTGGAGAGATTGCCGTTGACGGAGACGTCGCCGACGAAAATTGCGGCGTTGAGCCCGCCGCTGCCCGGGCTTGCGACAAGACCGACACCTCCTCCGGGTCCTCCGGTCGCCGAGAGACCCGTGCCACCGCCATTTCCTCCCTGGAAGGTGCCTCCTTCACCCGCCTGGTCGGTGTCGATGAGTGCCGTTCCGCCTCGCGCGATGATTCCCGAGCCGCCGTAGGTTTCAATCTGAGAGTCTCCGGCGGTGTTTCCGCCGAAGGCAAAGATGCCTTCGCCGCCCGAGGTCTGGTCCGCATCCTGGGATTGTCCACCGTAAACGTCAAAGCCATCCCCGAACCAGGTATTGGTCAAGGTCATTACGGCTTGATTGTTTGCCGCCGAGCCGGTGAAAGGCAACGTTAGACTGCCGGAGGTTCCCATCGGTCCCTGCGCGCCAGTGGCGCCGGTTGCGCCTTTTGGCCCAGCAGGGCCCTGGGGGCCAGTCGCGCCAACGGGGCCGACAGGTCCGGCTGGCCCGGAGAGGACGATCTCGAGCATGGCGGGATGGCTGGTGCTGGTGTTTTCCTTGCTGTCGATGGTGACGTTGGTCGCGCCGCTGGCTTTCAGTTCGACGCCGTAGTTGCTCGCCGGGGAGGTGATCCAGCCCTGCACAAGGGGCGCCACATTGCAGTCGTGAAACGCATCCGCTACACCGATTGAGAGCGTGCAGGTCACCGTCGTGGAGACGGTCGGCCTGGTCGCATAGGTCACCGAGCTTTCGGTCCAACTGCTCGTCACCTGGTTCACATTGACGATTCCCCCGGTGGTAATCGCATCGGGGAAGACGACGAGCCGCGCCTTGACGACCTGAGCGGCGGTGGCGCCAGCGGGAAGGTAATCGGCGAGGTTGAACTGCAGCAGAACTGAGTTCGTCGGACTGATGTTCAGCGTGGGGCTGACCCCGTATGTGGTGGTTGTGGCCGAACTGTTGATTTGACTGTCACCGGTGAGCACCGCTTGCTGCGCCCACCCCATGGCCGGAGCCAGAATCGCCCCTGCCGCTATCAGCGTTTTTACAAAATCGAATGGCTTCATTGGAATTTCCTTCTCACACGATGTCTTGACCGGAGCACGTCCTGGCTCTGAAGGGCCGTCAACATGTAAGGCGGAATGAGTACACGGAATTTGCGAAGGAGAAGGAGATCTCCCTATTTACTTGCCAGGTGTGGTCGGGGCGGCGGGATCGGCGCGACTTGCAAACACAGACTTGCAAACACAGACTTGCAAACACAAAAGACCGGGCGCAATGGCCCGGTCTTGATCGATCGCGATATGGAAAGACTACTTCGTCAGCGGGGAAGGAGGGTCTACAACTCGAGCGTCGTATCTTCGATGGCGAGGCGGACGTTGCCGTCGGACCTGGCGAGACGGCGCACCGCCTCGGGTTTATCCACGCCGGCTTTGAGCATGACGAGCGCAACAGGAACGCTGCGGCCAGCGGACTTGATGGTCATCACGGCTGTCTCGCGGTCGATGTTGCAGGCGCGCATGAGCATGGAGATGCCGCGCTCGACGAGCTTCGAGTTCTGCATGTGAACGTTGACCATCGCGTTCTCGTAGACGTAGCCGAGCCGGGTCATGGCGCCGGTAGTGATCATGTTGGTGACCATCTTCTGCGCGGTCGCGGCCTTCATGCGGGTCGAGCCAGAGATCACTTCGGGCCCGACTTCGGCGACGATGACGATGTCGGCGGCGTCGGCGAGCGGAGTGTTCTGGTTGCAGGTGATGGCGGCGGTTTTGGCGCCGCGTGCACGAGCGTAGGCGACGGCGGCGACAACATAGGGCGTGCGACCGCTCGAGGAGAGGCCGATGACCATGTCTTTCCGAGTCGGGCGGCGGCGGGCGATGTCGCGCTGGCCGAGTTCCTCGGAGTCCTCATTGACCTCGACAGCCGAGGCGAGGGCTTTGGGACCGCCGGCCATGATGTACTGCACCGATTGTGGCGGGGTCGAGAAATAGGGGGGACATTCACAGGCGTCGAGGGCGGCGATGCGGCCGCTCGATCCAGCGCCGATGTAAATGAGGCGACCTCCGTCGCGGAGGCTGCGGGCGACGGAATCGATGACTAGCGCAATCTCGGGCAGAGCCCGTTTGACGGCGGCGGCGATCTTGGAGTCTTCGTGATTGATGATGCGCGCGATCTCAAGGGCGGACTTGGTGTCAAATCCCTGTGAGGCTTCGTTGGCGCTTTCGGTGGTGAGGTGGTGGAGACTCGCGGCCGGATGTTGCAGTCTTTCCGGCTTAATCTGCGTTTCTGCGTTCGTTGTGATTGTGGCCATGTCTTTGAGTGTTTACCCGCGACGGACTTACTCATTCTAGCGCCAACCGAGGATTCGGTGGGAGAAATAGAGGCCCTCCGTAACGATTAGGATGCGCGAACGTGATGGCAAGAACTCAGGGCGAAGCAGTAATCGCTAAAGCCTCTGTGACAGCATCGTGAAAGGCGGGGCGCACGGTGCGAATCGCTTGATTGGAGCGGTCGGGCCAGGTCCGGTTGGTCAGCAAGACAATCGCGAGTTGGCGGTCGAGGTCGATCCAGAGCGAGGCGCCGGTGTAGCCGAGATGGCCGATGGAGCGGCGGCTGAAATGGTGACCGGAAGACGACTCGCCCGAGGGAGTGTCCCATCCCAGGGCACGCGAACTATCGGCGGGCGGAGATTGACGCGAGGAGAAGACTTCGATTGTCGATTGCCGAAAAATAGGGCGGCCGTCTGGAGCGTTGCCGCTTGCGAGGACGCAGCCAGCAAAGTTGAGCACGTCGAGTGCGTTTGAAAAGAGACCAGCGTGACCGCTGACGCCACCCAACACAGAACAGTTCTCATCGTGGACCTCGCCCTGGATGACGCGGTGTCGGAAGGCGGTGTCATTCACGGTCGGCGGGATAAGCGCGCGCCACGAGGGCGGCGGCCGGTAGCGGGTCGTCGTCATCCCCAGGGGCGCGAAAATCTCGCGATGGCAGAAGGAATCGAGGGATTCGCGGGCGAGGACTTCAAGGGCTTTGCCAAGCAGGATGAAACCGATGTCGGAGTACTCGGCGCGAGTGCCGGGCGGCACCTCGAGGGGCATTTGCAGGCAGGCCGCAAAGAGCGCGGCGGGCGTGCTGTGCTGATCGAAAAGACGGGCGTAGGCGGGGAGCCCGGAGGAATGAGCGAGCAGGTGGCGGAGGCTGACCTGGGCGCGGAGGCGCGGCGCCTCAGCGCCGACGATAAAGCCAGGGAGGACTTCGCCGACGGGGCTGTCCAGATCGAGCTGGCCGCGATCATAAAGGAGCATGGCCATGGCCGTGGTTGCCACTACCTTGCTCACGCTGGCAAGATCGTAGACGGTTGGCGCAGCGACGGCGGGAGAGTCTGGTTCGTAGGTGAAACGGCCGACGCCATCGAGGGCGATAATGACGTCCTCGTACAGCACGCCGAAGGCGGCGCCGGGGAAGGCTTTGGCGTCTATCGCGTCTTGAAGGATGGAATAGGCGGCGGCGAAACGGCTCCGCTGGTCGAGAGTGGAGTTAAGGACGCTTGCCGGGATGGCGGGCGGCGAATGCATGGGTGAAGGTATAGTAACGCGGGGCGCGCTATCGAACGGCTCTGGCGCTCGTCTACAGATGGGGAGATGTGTGTGCATGGTTAGGCGCGGAATCGGAAGGCTGGCGGTAATAGGCTGCCTGTTTGGCGCGCTATGCTTCGGGGCGCTAAGCCCGGCAGGGTGGGCGCAGGCTGCGGCACCAGCTCCCGCTGCGGCGCAACCTGCATCCGCGCCAGCACCGCCAGCTGCCGTGCAACCGGAAACAACCGTACCGCCGTTGCCTGCCACGGCTACCCCGGCGCAGAGCGCAGCGGTCGAGCCCGCACCGGAGAGCAAACCGGCGCCGAAGACGCTGGTAATTCCCGCTGGAACCAAAGTGCTGCTGACGATCCGCAGCGCCATCAATACGAAGACGGCGCAGGCGGGCGACGGCGTGTATTTGCAATCGAGTTTTCCAGTGATTGCGGGAGGTCGCGCGGTCATTCCTGCCGGAGTTTATGTCCAAGGGCAGGTGGATTCGGTCGAGCGGCATATTCGCATCAAGGGGCCGGCGAAGCTGACGATGCACTTCACGAGCATCATCTTTCCCAACGGATCGGTGGTCGAGATTCCGGGGCTGGTGAACAGCCTTCCGGGTTCGAACGGGCCCAAGGTAAAGGGCGACGAGGGCACCGTGCAACAGAGCAGCAGTGTGGGCGACGTAGCTAAAGCTGCAGGGCAGGGCGCGGCAATCGGAGCGGGAGTCGGATCGATAGGCGGCGCGGTGAATGGCGATCCGCTGCAAGGGGTTGGGATCGGTGCTGGGGCCGGGGCGGTGACAGGCGCGCTGGTTTCGTTGTTCACGCATGGCAACGACATCAATATCCCGTCGGGAACGCCGATCGAGATGGTGCTGCAGAGGCCGCTGGTGCTTGAAGAGGCGAACCTGAGCGGGCCTGACGTGACCGGAGAATATGTTCCGGCAGCGAACCAGCGGCAGCCGATGCAGAAGCCAGCGCGGCCGCAGATGACTTGTCCGCCGGGGAGCCTGGGCTGCAATTAGAATTGAACCTGTCGTAACTCGCCTGAGTCCATGCTTCCAGCAATGAACGAACGACCTTTTGACGAACCGAATCTGGTAGCCGCCGGCGAGCCGGATGCTCCTCCCGTCTCGGGCAAGCTGCGCACCTGGCTGCGCGACATGCTGATCTCGGTTGTGGTGTCGTTTTTCATCATCACCTTTCTGTATCAGCCGGTGAAGGTCGAGGGCACGAGCATGGCTCCGCGGCTGCATGACCAGGACCGGCTGTTCATCAACAAATTTGCGTACAACTTCGAGAAGATCGAGCGCGACGATGTGGTGGTGTTCTACTATCCGCGCGACACGCAGAAGAGCTACATCAAGCGGGTGATCGGGCTGCCGGGAGATACGGTGCGCATCGTCGACGGGCAGGTGTTCGTGAATCAGCGAGCGATCGCCGAGCCGTATGTGCCGGAGCGCTACCGTGATGTGCGCTCGATGGATGAGTTTCATGTTCCGGAGGGGCAGTATTTTGTGATGGGCGACCATCGATCGATCTCGAGCGACAGCCGGGACTTTGGGCCGGTGGAGCGTGGGCTCATCTATGGAAAGGCTGCTTTTGTTTATTGGCCGCGGGAAGAGATGGGCGTGGTGCGGTAGAGCGTCGCGTGCCGACCGGATCTAGGCATCGCGAAAATATTGCTCAACATTAGTCGTTGTCCAGGTCGCGATTCCGCATCCGAAAAAGTCCCGGTCTTCCGTCCAGACGGGGCATTGGAGAACGAGTGCGGCGGCGATGATGGGCCAATCTGCCGCGTCTCGCGACGAGATGCGTTTGCGCGCAACAGACTCGCGATCTCGATAGAAGTCTTCGCCGACTATCTCGATCACTAGCGACAATTGATCGATGAGGATTAATCCAACGTCTGAATCGAAGTTTCGCTCTTCGCCTAGCTTATAGATGTACTTTCGAGCATCGTCGAAGCAAACGTCCGGCGAGTAAAAGCTGACGGCGTCTTGGTAGGTATTGAGCAGGTTGAGAACTCGAACGCCGAGGACGGCTCGGAGCAGAATGTTGGCATCGAGAACGAGCCGTTTCTGTGAGCTCACACTCGCTTGCCAGCCCGCCAGCGCTTGAAATCCTCGATTGCTTCGTCCTCAGAGATTCCTTCGGCCTTGAGGACGCTTTGCCAACGTACGGCCGCCTCCTGCAGCGCGGCTTTCTCGATCTGGTTGCGCTTGCGACGTGTCGGGATAAAGTATCCCACAGTGTCTCCGTGGCGCGTGACCGCTATGGGCGAATCAGACTCGAGGACGTAGGTCGCGAGTTTGTCGCGGAATTCTCGGATGCCGACCTTTTGCGTTTCCATTTTTGCTCTCTACGTACCGTTGTGTACACAAGTGTACCACGCTCAATGCTCGAGTCCGGTTTATCGCTCTGCACTTGATGTCCGCAGCCAACTAAGAATGAACAGCACAGCGAGCAGCAGATCAATGCCGCCGAAGTAGAGGTCGCCGTGGTCCAAGCGGCCTTGCCGGTAGAGCACCATCGCGCCGACGCCAAAGGCGAGCTTTTCGAGCACGGCGAAGGGAATGATCGGGCGCAGCCGCACCGGCTGCCAGGCGATGACAAAGAACGATAGCTGCCAGGCCAGGGTCACGCCGACAAATCCGTAGAAGAACATTGGGTGGGTGATTGCGGGAGGGTCCTGGCGGCTGATGGCCTGCTCCATGAAGTAGAGCGGGCCGACGGTGACGACGCCGTATAGGCCTGCGATACCGAATATCCAACGCGCAAATTTCACTGGCAGCTCCTGGGAGCGATTCTCACGTTTTGAACTATAGGAATGATAGAACGAGCGGGCGCGGCTGGAGGTTCCGAAGCTGGCGAAACGCTACGCGCTCCCGATTCACTATCTTTTGTTCCCCATCACGACCCAAAGCCAATAGACTTCCAGTTTCAGACGATGAGGAAGAATTATGCCCCTGCACAACACCGAAGATCTCAAAGCTGAGCCGACGAGCGCGCTTGAGGCTGAGGTCCATGACGAAGTAGCCGAGACGTATGTGTTCCCCGAGGCGAGGCAGGATCCGCAGGAGGTTTACCAGACGATCCACGATCAGCTGGTGCTGGACGGCAACTCGCAGCAGAATCTGGCCACCTTTTGCACGACGTGGATTGAGCCCGAAGTGAAGCTGCTGATGGATGAGTCCGCCGACAAGAACATGATCGACAAGGATGAATATCCGCAGACGGCGGCCATCGAGGAGCGCTGCGTGCACATGCTGGCCGACTTGTGGAATTCGCCGGAGGCGGCGAGCACGATTGGCTGCTCGACTACCGGATCGAGCGAGGCGGCGATGCTTGGCGGGCCTGGCGCTGAAGTGGAAGTGGCGGAAGCGGCAGGCGGCGGCGGGGAAATCGACCGAGAAGCCGAACCTGATCATGGGGCCGGTGCAGGTGTGCTGGCACAAGTTCTGCCGCTACTTCGATGTGGAAATTCGCGAGGTGCCGATGGAGGGCGAGCGGCTGCTGCTGACGCCGGAAGAAGTGCTCAAGCGCTGCGACGAGAACACGATCGGCGTGGTGGTGACGCTGGGCGTGACGTTCACGCTGCAGTTTGAGCCGGTGCATGCGATCAGCCTTGCGCTGGACAAGTTGCAGGCGGAGACGGGGCTCGATATTCCGATCCATGTGGATGGGGCGAGCGGGGCATTTCTGGCGCCGTTTCATGCAGCCGGATCTGCTGTGGGATTTCCGACTGCCGCGGGTGAAGTCGATCAATGCGTCGGGGCACAAGTTCGGGCTGGCGCCGCTGGGGGTGGGCTGGGCGCTGTGGCGGGAGAAGCAGGACCTGCCGGAGGAGTTGATCTTCGAGGTCAACTATCTGGGCGGCAACATGCCGACATTTGCGCTGAATTTTTCGCGGCCGGGCGGGGAGATTATCTGCCAGTACTACAATTTTTTGCGGCTGGGCAAGGAGGGCTATCGCGAGATTCAGACAGGGGTGCCAGGCGCTGGGGCGGTACCTCGCGGAGCAAGATCGCGGCGTTTGGGCCGTTCAGGATTATCTATGACGGCGAGGGCGGAATTCCCGGGCTGTGCTGGGAGCTGAAGGATCCGGGTCTGCGCGAGTTTCACGCTCTACGACTTTGCCGACCGGCTGCGCGAGCGCGGCTGGCTGGTTCCGGCGTACTCGATGCCGCCCAACCGCGAAGACCTGGTGATTCAGCGCATTCTGATCCGGCATGGGTTTACGCGGGCGATGGCCGACCAGCTTCTGCTTGAAATGCAGGCCGTGCTCGATCACATGGCGAAGCACCCGCCAGAAGAGCGAGCGCCGCTCGCGCTGGTTGGCGCGGAGTCGCACGATCATTCAGGACGATAGGCGATGCTGCCTGATTCGACCTCGCGCGTTTGCGGAGAGAATCGGCTCTTGACATCGGGGAATGGGGATGCCAGTCTCGGTTGAACCTCTGCTGCCGCGTTGAGGCCGGAGGTTCGGAGAGAATTGAATGAGAAAGATATTTCTCACGCTGGTTATGAGCTTGCTGGTCGTTTGCGGTGCAGCGGCCGCGACGCCGGGAGATGTGACCACGCCGATCAAGCAGTTTATCGACGGGTTCAATACCGGCGACGTAAAGACTGCCTATGCCGCTTATGCGCCGGGGACGATCACGATCATCGACGAATTTGCGCCGCATCGCTGGGTGGGTCCCAACGCCGCGCATGAGTGGGCGGCGGATTATGACAAACATGCGACGGCAACCGGTGTCACAGACGGGGTAGTGAAGTACGACGCGCCAACGCGTTCAGTGATCGATGGAGACACCGCTTACGTGATTATTCCCGCGCTTTATACCTACAAGGAACATGGCCAGCCGGTGGCCGAGGAAGGGCAGATGACGTTCGTGCTGCACGCTGAACCGCCGGGCTGGAAGATCCGGAGCTGGGCGTGGACCGGGGTCGTGCCGCATCCGCCGAAATAGCTGTGCCAGGTCTGAGGTCAGGGCACCGTCGTCTTTTGCGTACCCCCTGCGTAATATCCCGACCTCGCGCGAATGGAAAGCCCAACCTGCGTGGGCTCGATGACCACCTTGCGGAAGCTGCCGTCGTTCAGTTTGTTGGTTGAGTAGTAGCTGATGGAGTATTGCGAGCGCAGCTCGTCGGCGATCTGGCGGAAGTCCTGGGCGAGGTCGGTGTTGAGTCCGTCAAAGTCGGCGGCTCCGGTCTGCGCGGCGAGGTGCTTCAGGTTTGCCATGCCGTGATGATTGCTCGCGGTCAGCTTGTCGTGATGGGCCTGGGTGTAGCGGACGGCGTAGACGAGCACGTCTGCTCCCTGGGCGGCGGCGATGGCCTCGACCTCGTCGTGGGCGCTGGAGTTTTCTTCGCCGTCGGTGAAGAGGATGAGCACGCGGCGGCGTCCTGAAGCAGGAGACAACTTCTCCTCAACGCTTGCATAAACAGTATCGAAGAGTGCGGTCCCTCCGCTTCGGGTGGGGTCGGGATCGAGCTCGGGGAAGGCTCCCTTGTTCTTTTCATAGGTAGTGAGGCCGTCGACGACTGACGTCGGCGATGAGGTGAGGTCCGCGACCAGGCGGATATGATCGCCGAAGCCGATGGCAAAGACCTGGTCCTGTGGACGGAGAATCTGTCGGAGAAAGAGCTCAACGTCTTTGGTGTGGCGCTTGAGAAATTTGTCTTGCGAGTCAGACCCGTCGACGAGCAGGCCGATGCTGAGAGGCAGTTCGGCTGTGTTGGCGAGGGAGACGATCTTCTGCTGGACGCCGTCCTCAAATACCTGGAAGGCGTCTTGATCGAGGCCGGAGACGAGCTTGCCTGAGGCGTCGTGAACGCTGAAAGTGAGCGTGACGAGGTGGACCTCGGAGTGGAAGACGGGCTGCTGCGCTTTTGCGCCTGGCGTGGCGAGGCAGAGCAGCGAGAACAGGGCAATTTCAAGCCGGCGGAGGCTTGAGTGACGTCGGCGTAGTCTCTTCATAAAGCTTCTGTGAATACGCTGCTCAGGGTAGTTGAAGTTCCACGTAATCCAAGGGCAAACTCTGCTAAAATCTATTGAATCCACTCGACGGAGAAGCGATGCAGGCTATCCTTGCGCTCGAAGACGGGCGCATCTTCCGCGGTGAAGGCCACGGCGCCAAGGGCGAATGTTACGGCGAAGTCGTTTTCAATACTTCTTTAACCGGCTACCAGGAAATTTTCACCGATCCGTCGTATGCGGGGCAGATCGTCGTCCTGACCAACCCGCAGATCGGCAACTACGGCACCAACTCCGCAGACAACGAGGCGGCCAAACCCTACATTGAGGGGCTGGTTGCGCGAGAATTCTCTCCGGTCAGCTCGAACTGGCGTTCGGAGCAAGTCGCCGACGATTACCTGGAGCGCTACAACGTTCCGGTGATCTCGGAGATCGATACGCGGGCGCTGGTGCGGCATCTGCGGACGCATGGCGTGATGCGCGGGGTGATTTCTTCCATCGAGACCGATGCGGATGCGCTGGTGGCGAAGGCGCGGTCGATTCGGAAAATGGATGGGACCGATCTGGCGAAGGTGGTCAGCACCAAGTCGATTTATGAGTGGGACTGTGACGAGCAAGGTCGAAACCAATGGGGCAACCACAATGGCGATCCGCTGGCTCGCGCGGATGAAGACGGCAATTTGCCGAAGCTGCCCCCGGCCGATCTGCATGTGGTGGCGTATGACTACGGCATCAAGCACAACATTCTGCGGATGCTGACGCGCGAGGCCTGCCGGGTGACGGTGGTTCCGGCGGAGACCTCGGCGGAGGATGTGCTGGCGCTGAATCCTGACGGGATTTTTCTGTCGAACGGGCCGGGCGATCCGGAGCCGGTGACTTATGCCCACGAGAACATTCGCAAGCTGGCGGGGAAGAAGCCGATCTTCGGCATCTGCCTCGGCCATCAGTTGATCGGTATCGCTCTCGGCGGCAAGACTTACAAGCTAAAGTTCGGCCATCATGGTGGCAACCATCCGGTGAAGCAGATGGATTCGGGCAAGGTAGAGATCACCGCGCACAATCACAACTTTGCGGTCGATCCGGATTCGATGAAGCAAAGCGAGGTCGATCTCACGCATATCGATCTGAATGACAACACGCTGGAGGGTTTGCGGCATCGTTCGATGCCGTTGTTCAGCGTGCAGTACCACCCGGAGGCGAGTCCGGGGCCGCATGATTCGAATTATTTGTTTCAGGATTTTCGGAAGATGATGGTGGATTGGAAGCGGTGAAGAGGTCGCAGGCGCAGGACGCGTCTCTCATTCACCGTTAATAATAGAGTAAGACCGCGACGAAGTGGATACGGGGATATACGCGTAGCCAAGAGGGAGGTGCACATGCTCGAGATCGATATGAAGCCGGAATTGGAGGAGATTCTTGACTTCTACGCGAAGAAGGACGGATTGGGCAAAGCTGAGCTGGCGCGGAGAGCGATCGCTGAATACCTCGAGGACCGCGAGGACTATGACCTTGCAGAGGAAGCTTCGCGCGATATAGGAGAGACTTACAGCTTGGAAGAGGTAATTCGCGAGTATGGACTGGAAGATAAGGTTCGAAGCCAAGGCGAAGAAGCAGCTCGGCAGGCTCAGCACGGAGATACAAACTCAAATAACGAGCTATTTGCTTCAACGCGTCGCCCCCGAACCTGACCCTCGGCTACTCGGTAAAGCCTTGAGCGGCAAGCTCAAGGGCCGGTGGCGCTATCGCGTGGGCGATTATCGGATTATCTGTCAGATTCGGGACCACGAATTGCTAATCCTGGTCATCCAGGTCGGTCATCGCCGCGAAATTTATCGGTAAGGAAAAGAATGCCACGCAGGAATGACATTACCAAGATTCTGGTGATCGGCTCGGGGCCGATTGTGATTGGGCAGTCGGCGGAGTTTGACTACTCCGGGACGCAGGCTTGCAAGGCGCTGCGCGCCGAGGGCTATGAGGTCGTGCTGGTGAACTCGAACCCGGCGACGATCATGACTGATCCTGAATTGGCTGACCGCACCTACATTGAGCCGCTGACTCGCGACTACGTCGAAGAGATTTTGCGGATTGAGACCCAGATGCTCAAGGACGAGGGGCGCACGGGCATCTTCGCGTTGCTGCCTACGGTTGGCGGGCAGACAGCGCTGAATCTTGCCGTTGATCTGGCCGATGCGGGCATTCTGGATAAGTATGAAGTCGAGTTGATTGGCGCGAAGCTGGGGCCGATCAAGAAGGCTGAAGACCGGCTGCTTTTCAAAGACGCGATGAACCGCATCGGCCTGGACATGCCGCGTTCGGCGCTGGTGAATAATCTCCGCGACGGGCTGGAGTTCTCGACGAAGATTGGGTTTCCGGTGGTGATTCGGCCTTCGTTTACGCTGGGCGGTTCGGGCGGCGGCATTGCTTACAACCGCGAAGAGTTGATGGAAATCCTCGCGCGAGGTATCGATCTTTCTCCAGTGCATGAGTGCCTGATTGAAGAGTCGGTGCTCGGCTGGAAGGAATATGAGCTTGAGGTGATGCGCGACCTCGCCGACAACGTCATCATCATCTGCTCGATCGAAAACATGGACCCGATGGGCGTGCATACCGGCGACTCAATCACCGTCGCACCGGCGCAGACGTTGACCGATCGCGAGTACCAGGCGATGCGCGATGCGGCGATCGCAGTGATGCGCGAGATTGGCGTTGAGACCGGCGGGTCGAATGTGCAGTTTGCTGTGAACCCGGTGAACGGGCGCATGACGGTGATCGAGATGAACCCGCGGGTGTCGCGTTCGTCGGCGCTGGCGTCGAAGGCGACTGGATTCCCCATCGCCAAGATAGCGGCGAAGCTAGCGGTGGGCTACACGCTCGACGAGATTCCGAACGACATTACGAAGAAGACCCCAGCCTGCTTTGAGCCGACGATCGATTATGTCGTGACCAAGATTCCTAAGTGGCAGTTCGAAAAGTTTCCGGGTGCAGATGAAAACCTGAGCCCGCAGATGAAGTCGGTCGGCGAAGTGATGGCCATCGGGCGGACCTTCAAAGAGTCGCTAATGAAGGCACTGCGCTCGATGGACACGGGAAAGAAGACCGGTTCGGAGGTGCTCGATCCGAAGCGGTTGACACAAAAGCTGGTGACTCCGCAGCCGGAGCGGCTGGACTACATACGATTCGCCTTCCGTCGCGGCATGACGGTGCGGGAAGTGGCGCGGATGACGGCGATGGATCCGTGGTTCCTCTTCCATGTGAAGGAGATTACCGACACAATTACAGCGGTCGGCGAGCAGGGCCATGCCAATGTGTCACCGGAGCTGTTACGAAAAGCGAAGCGGATGGGCGTCTCGGACGAGCGGATCGCCGAGGTGTGGTCGCTCGCCGGCGCAGACGGTGTGACGCAGGTGAGAGAACTACGGTACTCCCTGGGCATCAAGCCGGTCTTCAAGCTGGTGGACACCTGCGCGGCGGAGTTTGAGAGCTTGACGCCGTATCTTTATTCGACTTACGACGAAGAAGACGAAGCGGCGCCTACGGCGAGGCGCAAAGTGATCATCCTGGGCAGCGGGCCGAACCGGATCGGGCAGGGAATCGAGTTCGATTACTGCTGCTGCCATGCGGCCTTCGCGCTAAAGGAAGACGATTACGAGACGATCATGGTGAACTGCAATCCGGAGACGGTTTCGACGGATTACGACACCAGCGATCGGCTGTATTTCGAACCTCTGACGCTTGAAGATGTGTTGGCGATCTATGAGCATGAGTCGTCGGGTGGCGCTGAGGTAGGCATGATCGTGCAGTTTGGCGGACAGACGCCGCTGAACCTTTCGCTGCGCCTGAAGGCGGCGGGGGTGCCGATTCTTGGAACCTCGCCTGAGTCGATCGACTTGGCCGAAGACCGGAAGCGGTTCGGCAAACTGATTGAGGAGTTGCGAATTCCGCAGCCTCCGGGGGTGATGGCGACGAGCGTGGAAGAGGCGCTTGCGGGAGCGGAGCGCATTGGCTATCCGGTGCTGGTGCGTCCCTCTTATGTTCTGGGCGGCCGTGCGATGGTGATTGCGTATGACGCTGCTTCAGTTTCGAAATACATGACCGAAGCGGTCGAATATTCGCAGGAACGCCCGGTGTTGATTGACCACTTCCTGGAAGATGCCGTCGAGGTCGATGTCGACGCTTTGTGCGACGGCGAAGAGGTGATCATCGCTGGGATCATGCAGCACATCGAAGAGGCGGGCATCCATTCGGGCGATTCTTCGTGCGTGCTGCCGTCGGTCGACCTATCTGTAACGGTACTGGAGACAATTCGTGAATACACGCGCAAGCTGGCGCTGGCGCTTAACGTTGTGGGGCTGGTGAACTTGCAATTTGCGATCCAGCGCAAGGCGGGTGAAGCGGATTCGGTGTATGTCATCGAGGTGAATCCACGCGCCTCGCGGACGGTGCCTTATGTATCGAAGGCGACGGGCATTCCGTTGGCGAAGATGGCGGCGCGGTTGATGACCGGGCGCAAGCTCAGAGACCTGTTGCCTGAGCAACTCGCAGCGGGCCGCGACCTTGATACAGGAAGCCATTACTATGTGAAGTCGCCGGTCTTCCCGTGGAACAAATTTCCGGGCGTTGATACTGTGCTTGGACCAGAGATGAAATCGACCGGCGAAGTGATGGGGGTCGCGGACAACTTCGGCGAGGCGTTTGCGAAGGCGCAGATTGCGGCGGGACAGTACCTTCCCTTGAAGGGCACGGTTTTCTTCAGCGTGAATGACCGGGACAAAGCACAGCTGGTGGAAGTGGCGAGGCAATACATTGAGCTTGGCTTCCACATTGTGGCGACTGAGGGGACGGCGGTGATCCTCGCGAAAAACGGGATGCTTGTCGAGTCGGTCTATAAGGTGAAAGAGGGACGGCCGAATGTGGTGGACTACATCAAGGGCGACCGCATTCAGCTGATTGTGAACACTCCGCATGGTCAGGACACTTTCTTCGATGAGAAGGCGATCCGGCGGGCGGCGGTGCTGCAGCGTATCCCGACGATCACGACGATGGCAGCGGCGCGCGCGGCTGCCGAGGGCATCCAGGCGCTGCAACGCAATACGATTACGGTGAACGCTCTGCAGAGTTTGCACAGCGCCAAGGCGGTTGCCTCATCGGTTGCGTAGAATCGGGTGGGTGTTGAGTTCAATGGTCACTCGTATTCTCAAGTCAAAATCATCTATTATTTTCGCTCTGGCAGTGATTGGGGCGCAGTTGTGCGTCGCGCAAGAACCGGCAACGGCTGCGACGCAGCAACCAAGTCAAGCAGCAGCCCAGACGCCGAACCAGTCGGAGGCGCCGCCAGCCAGCAACGCTGATCTGGATGAAGGACTGCAGTATTTGAAGACGAGTCAGTTCGAGAAGGCGCTGGCCAGTTTTCAGAAGGTGCTGGCCGCCGACCCTGCGAATGCTACCGCGAGTTTGCTTGCGGCCTCGGCGGCGCTGAATTTGTTTCAGTCCGATGGAGCAGTGACCTACGCCGAGAACGCGCAACTGCTCGCGCCCAACGACTGGCGGGTGGATACGACGCTGGTGACTGCCTACGCACAGGCGGGCAAGACGAAAGAACGGGACGCGGTGCGCGCGAAGCTGGTCGCGCTGCATGATAGCCCGACCGCCCCGGATGCAATGAAGGCGAATGGATTCCTGCTCGATCTGTTCAAGGTAGGGAACTATCGCGTCGAGGCGGTCCAGTATTTCAAGCCAATCGGGAAGTTTCACACCTACTACCGGTTCGTCGTGCGCAACCGCGCGAATAAGCGTGTCTGGGAATATGAGCTGCAGTCGGATGACTTCGCGCAGAAATCGTGGGCTGAGGCTCATGCACAGGAAGCGGCGACCGGCGGACGGCAATATTCGCTGGAATCGGACAGCGGCGCTGAGCACAACGAATATCGGCTGTTCAGCGGCGATCCTGGGTACGATGCGGTGCGCGCGGTGGTGGTGAGGCTTTTGCTCGACCGCACGGCGCCGTTTCCAGGGGAGACTCCCAAACCAGCACCCGCCGTACAATAAAGCCATGCTGCTTGAAGGTCTTTTCACTGCGATTACGACTCCGTTTTATCCAGACGGACGACTCTACCTGCGTAAGCTGGAGCACAACGTCGATCGCTACTCGCGAACTCCCCTGTCAGGCTTGGTGGTCTTAGGCTCAACCGGAGAAGCGGTCATGCTGGGCGATGAGGAGTCTCGCGAGATCCTGCACATTGCGCGCGAAGCAGCGGCGCCCGACAAGGTGCTGATTGCCGGGGTGGGGCGGGAGAGCGTGGCGGAGACGCTGCGGCTGGCCGAGTATGCTGCCGCACAGGGATATGACGCGGTGCTGGTGAGGACGCCGAGCTTCTATTCGCCGCAGATGAGCGCGGCGGCGATGCTGAACTACTACCGCATGGTCGCCGACGCTTCGGCGCTGCCGGTGGTGCTCTATAACATTCCCAAGTTCACGAAGTATGAGCTGCCGGTTGAGGTGATCGCCGAACTGGCGCTTCATCCCAACGTGATCGGGTTGAAAGACTCGAGTGGCAGCGTGGAGCGGATTGCAGCCACGGTGGCCGCGACCAAGGAAGCGCCGCGGCGCAAGGTGACGGTGACGGAGATCTTCGCGGCGGTGACGTCGCGGATGCTCGATGCCGCGCCGGCGATGGGAGCAGCGACATTTGTTTCGGCCGAGATGCTGGGCGGCGGCGGGGCGCTGGCGGTGGCTCCTCCGCGGCCGGCGATCAAGACGCGGACCCGTGAGGTTGGTTTTCAGGTGTTGAGCGGCTCTGCGGGAACGCTGGTTGGCTCACTTGATGCCGGCGCGACCGGAGCGGTGCTGGCGCTGGCGGCTTGCGCCCCGCAGGCCTGCCATGAGGTCTACACGGCGTGGAAGGACAAAGACGGGACGTTAGCCCAGGAGAAGCAGGAGCGGATCCAGCGCGCCTCAACTCGGGTGAGCGGGGAGTTGGGTATTCCGGGGATCAAGTTTGCCTGCGATTTGAATGGATATTATGGCGGTGCGCCACGGATGCCGCTGCTGCCGCTGACGGCTAATCAGAAGGACGAAGTGACTGAAATCATGGCAAATATCCGGAATTAGGGCTGCTAGCAAACCTGATAATTCGCCATTCGTCCCTCTCATGTAACCACTCGGCTTTCAATCGCTCCCGTTCCCTTGGTGGGAGCGGCTTTGGCAGCGGCAGGTTGGCTATACTTGAGAGTGTACGAGAGATCGAATCTGTAGCATCTTCCCGTGCCATCTTCCGTTGAAGGGAACCCCGCCAAATGGCGACAGGTGATGTTGCCCTGCAGAGCAGTTCGAGTGCGAACGCCCAGGGCAGTCCAAGCGCAGTAACAACGAATTCCGCGAAGCGAATCGTCAATGACTTCAGCATCCAGATCGCCACGGTCAACGGCTCCGGCTCGCAGTCCGCCAACTCCGTTCTGCTGAAGACCATCTTCCGGATGGGCATCCCGGTCAGCGGCAAGAATCTCTTTCCTTCCAACATCGCCGGCCTGCCGACGTGGTACACCATCCGCGCCAGCAAGCACGGCTACGTGGCGCGCAAGAAGGAGATCGACATCCTGATTGCGATGAACCCGGAGACGGCGAAGGAAGACATGCTCTCGCTGCCCGCGGGCGCTGCCGCGATCTATGAAGAGGCGGCGAACCTGCAGCAGTATCGCGACGACGTGGCTCTGCTATCCGGTGCCGTTCGACAAGCTGACGGCCGCGGTTTGCCCTGAGGCCAAGCTGCGCAAGCTGGTCAAGAACATGATCTACGTCGGCGTCGCCGCGCAGCTGCTCAAGATGGACATGGCTGCGGTCGAAGCCGCGCTGCGCAAGCAGTTCGCGAAGAAGCTGAAGGCCGCCGACCTGAACTGGGCCGCGGTGCAGGCGGGCTACGACTACGCTGCAGCGACGCTTACCAAGCAGCGATCCGTTTGTGCTGGAGCCGATGAACGAGACCGCAGGGCAAGATCATCATCGACGGCAACGCCGCGGCGGCGTCTGGGCTGCATGTTTCGCCGGCTGCACGGTGGCGATGTGGTATCCGATCACGCCATCGTCGTCGCTGGTTGAAGAGCTTCATCGAGTACGCGAAGACGATACCGCGTCGGAGCCGGACGGCAAGGCGACTTTCGCGGTCGTGCAGGCGGAAGACGAACTGGCGGCGATTGGAGCGGTGCTGGGCGCGGGCTGGGCGGGCGCGCGCTCGATGACGGCGACCTCGGGCCCGGGCATTTCGCTGATGGCGGAGTTTGCCGGGCTGGGCTATTACGCCGAGTTGCCGGGCGTGATCTTCGATGTGCAGCGCGGTGGGCCTTCGACGGGCATGCCGACGCGCAATGCAGCAGGCCGATCTGCTGTCGGTCGCGTTCCTGTCGCATGGCGATACGAAGCACGTCATGCTGATGCCGGGCAGCGTGAAGGAGTGCTACGAGATGGCGATGGCGGCGTTCGACCTGGCGGAGCAGCTGCAGACGCCGGTCTTCGTGATGTCCGACCTCGATCTGGGCATGAACAACTGGATGTCGGAGCCGTTTGCTTATCCTGACAAGCCGCTGAATCGCGGCAAGGTTTTGAGTGCGGAAGACCTGACCGGCTGGGCGGCTTTGCGCGCTATAAGGATGTGGATGGCGATGCGCGTCGGCTATCGCACGCTGCCGGGAACGATGCATCCGCTGGCGGCTTACTTTACGCGCGGCAGCGGCCACAATGAGAAGGCGCAGTATACGGAGCGGCCGGACGACTACTAGAACAATGATGGAGCGGCTGGCCGGAAGTTTGAGACGGCGCGCTCGCTGGTTCCGCGGCCGGAGGTGGTGCAGACCGGCAAGTCGAAGATCGGGTTGATTGCGTTCGGCACTTCCGATTTTGCGGTGCGTGAAAGCCGCGACCAGCTGCAGAAGGAATACGGCCTGGAGACGGATTATCTGCGGTTGCGGGCTTATCCGTTCAGCGCGCGAGGTGCACGAGTTTGTCGCCTCGCACGAGCGGGTGTATGTGATCGAGCAGAACCGCGACGCGCAGATGCTGAGCCTGCTGAAGCTGGATCTGCCAGGCGGAGGAGATTATGAAGCTGCGCAGCATCCGCCACTTCAACGGACTGCCGATCGATGCGCGCTCCGTCACCGACGAGCTGGTCGCGCAGGAAGGAATTTAAATGGCAACGACTGCTGTACGGTCACCGAATACTCCAAGCCGGCCGAAGACGAACCGTATCGGGCTGCAGGTGCTCGATTATCGCGGCGGCAAGACGACGCTGTGCGCGGGTTGCGGGCATAACGCCATCTCCGAGCGCATCATCGATGCGTTCTACGAGATGGGCGTGCAGCCGGAGCGGGTGATGAAGCTCTCCGGCATCGGCTGCTCGTCGAAGAGCCCGGCTTACTTCATGAGCCGCTCGCACTCCTTCAACAGCGTGCATGGGCGCATGCCTTCGGTGGCGACGGGCGCGCTGCTGGCGAACCACACCATGAAGGCGCTGGGCGTCAGCGGCGACGGCGATACGGCGTCGATCGGCATGGGGCAGTTCATGCACATGATGCGGCGCAATCTGCCGATCATCTACATCATCGAAGACAACGGCGTTTATGGCCTGACCAAGGGGCAGTTCTCGGCGACTGCCGATATCGGCTCGAAGCTGAAGACCGGCGTGATCAACGATCTGCCGGCGATCGATACCTGCGCGCTTGGCAGTGCAGCTGGGCGCGACGTTTGTCGGGCGCTCGTTTTCGGGCGACAAGAAGCAGCTGCTGGCGATGCTGAAGGCGGCGATCGCGCACAACGGTACGGTGGTGCTGGATGTGATCTCGCCCTGCGTCACGTTCAACGATCACGAAGGCTCGACGAAGAGCTACAAGTACATGCAGGAGCACGAAGAGGCGATCACCGAGGTCGGGTTCGTGCCGCATTTCCAGGAGATCGACGTCGAGTACGATCCGGGCACGACCGATCGACGTCGAGATGCACGATGGCAGGCATCTGCGCCTGCGCAAGCTGCATGAGGACTACGATCCATCGAGCCGGGTTTCGGCGGTGACGGCGCTGATGGAGGCGCATGCGAGCGCGGCGAGGTGCTGACCGGCGTCTTCTACGTCGATACCAAGAAGCCGAGCTTCACCGACATGCTGAACCTGGTGGATGAGCCGCTGGGCCAGCTCGCCTCGGACCGTGTCCGGCCGGGAAAGCCGGTGCTGGACGAGATCATGGCGAAGCTGAGTTAGGCCACTTCTCGCGGCACTGCTTTCGATGTTCCGATCACCAATGAATCAGTGAGTGCTGCTAGCCGGAGCGTTGGTTGGTCGCGGCGCTGCTGCGGCTGGCACAGCGGCATTCTGCTGGGCTGAATCGGTGGTTGAGGCAGGTGGCGTAGTCGTACTACCCACTTGTGCGGTGTTGATCGCGCTGGGATCGTCGCGGAGTTTCACGTAGAGCGTCTTCGAGGCATCGGGGTGAGGTACGACCAGGGTGAGATCAGCATAGCCCTCGGGGACCGAGATGCTATCCGTAAACTCAGGGTCGGCGGCGATCGAATCAATCAGGTAGAGGTCCGATCCAGTGAGCGTGCATTGCCTTGCGGGTACTTTGACGCACTTCATTTGGGTCAGCGTCGGCAGGCGCACCAGCTGCGCGAGGGGCTGCCAATCTCCGGCGGCGCCATTAGCGTCGACTGCGCGCATCTTCAGCGGACCGAAAGCTGACGTGCCCAGGTCTTTCTGCGGATCGAGGGTAGCCACTACCGTCTTTGCATCTTCAAGAACGAGACCTCCGTCGGCAACACTGAGGATGGTGTGCAGAGACTCATCTTCGGTGGCGACCTCAATGGTCTGATTGCGGGGGAAGCGGTCGGGCACTACTGCTTTCAAGGCAAACGACAGCCTTGCATTCAGGGGCAGTTCGTCTGGCGTACCTAAATGTATCTGGAATGGTGATGAAGCCGGTGCAGCCGGAGTGATTGGTAAGGGCGATGGTGACAAACTTTGTGCGGGCTGAATGCTCTTGGTGATGAGCCTGACCTCAGGGCGCGGAGTCGAGATGGTCACGGCCAGCGGCAGAACGCGCCCGTCCTTTAGCGTGATCTTAGCGGTGAGTTTCTGCTGCGGCTCAAAAGTGGGCTTGGCCGGGGGTTCTGGGGCCATCTTCAGCTCGTCCTGGTCTTCGTTGCGGGATAAAGCGCCGGGAGCGAAGCGAACTCCGTTGAGATCGACACTCGCAACCTGATCGAGGCGAGTGCCGTGCAAGACGCCCTGCGGATCGCCTGCATACAGCGTGAAGCCGTTGAGGTGCGCTGCCTCGGAGTATGCCTGCAGGTTGAGATCGTCGGGCATGGTCAGGCCGAACTGGCTGATGGCGACAGTGATCTTGCCGGGCGGCGAATCCTGCAGGGCGGGTTTCACTTCGAGATCGTCGGGGCTGTTCATCGCCCACGCCGCCTCGATCTTGTCCCCTTTTTCGTTATGCACGTTAACATTCGAGACGCAGGCCGAGCTGTCGGAGCGTAGGTGCAGGCTGTCGACTCGCCCGGTAATCAGCGCGCTGGCGTCGCCGGCGGCGACGTGCCATTGTTCAGGTTTGGCGGCGGCGAGGTGGAAATGCGGGCCGTCAAAAGGATGAAAGCCCCACATGCCGTGGAGGTAGCCGGTGGCCTCCTGATCGAGATTGTTGTCACTCAGCGCCTTGGGGTCGAGGACGAGGCCGCCGAACCTGGGGTCGGCGGTTACGGGCAAGACAATCTCTTTGCCAGATTTGCTCGGGACATGCAGCTCAAGATCATGCGCGTATTCGGTGGCGAAGACGAGCGGCGCGCCCTCGACGTTCAGCGCAATCTCGGGCTTCTCGACGCAGTAAGTCTGCTTTGGAGTGATGGCGCGCAGCGGCGGCGGATGTGGTCCCTCGATTGGGGGCAACGCGACCACGATCACCGACTTCGGGTTCTTGAAAGAAGGCGGATTGTTGAGCTTTAGGTTGAGCGTGTCCTTGGTAGGCAGCGACAGAGCGGGAATGTATTGATACTCGGCGGTGTGCAAATTGTCGAGGATGCGGGCGATATCGATGATTGCGCCGATGTAAGGGCTGAAGTAGCCGGCCCCGGCGGCGGCGCTGTAGGAGAGCTGGTTCATCAGATCGACGGAAGCGCCGGAGGTGACGGTTGAGACCATGGATTGGCTGTGGCCGTCCGCGAGCACCATCTGATCGGTATGCGAGGTGAGGCAGGTGGCCTGTTCGTCGATCGGTTTGTCGAAGCAAACAGGGTCGACCTTGATATTAAGGCTGCGAGCGAGCAGCTTGGTGCGCTCTTCCAGACGGTCCGGATCTTTGATGGCGGTCTCGCGGACGGCGGCAAGGTAGGCGTCGAGGCGCATGCGATCGAGGCTGGCGGCATTGAGGTCCTGCGAGGCGCGGACAAATGCGCCGGGGCGTGCTCGGACCGCGCCGCGCAAGGTGGCAAAATCACCACCGGTTTCGGGCGCGAGAAAGATCAGCGCCTGCTCGGCTTCGTCGGGGACAACGACAAAAATGCCTTCGTCGTGGACTTTGCGGCTCCACGTCTCGGCGCGGGTGAACCAGTTTTCCGGCGGCGGATTGGTTGCGCCGCGGAGAAAGGCAACGATCAACAAGTAGTGGGCAGACTGGGTCTCGGGTAGATCGGGATGGATCCAGATGCGATCGCCAGCTTGCAGGTTGGGCACTGCAGAGATCGGCAGAGTCTTGCCGGCGCGCTCCACGCGGACGTCGACCTTCGGACCGGCGAGATCAAATGGCGCCGCGTCGGCGAAGGCGAGCGCCGTCAGCGCGAAGAATGCGGCGAGTAAGGCGGAAAACGAGCGCAGGAAAACGGTTTTCAAAGCCATGAACCAATCGTCACTTCGGTTGGGATGCTGGCAGGGCCGCCAGGAATTCTGCGTCCGGCGATCTTCTGGAAGAATCCTCGTTGATGATCCATCGAGGCGGGTGCTGCGCTTGCTTCCAACCCGCAGTTCGTTCGTACCGCCTCGGATAGTCGGGCCGCCTCGAAAGCTTCCGGGCCGACCCTCCTTCCATTTTATCGAATGTGGGGCCGGCACCGCTTAAGCGCTGGCAAGCCCACGCGAGCAGGCGTGCCATTTCGCGGGGAAATATCTTCAGCGAGCGACCAAGGTGCTCTTCGGCAGAGCTAAGCGCCTGCTGTGCTCAGCTTGCGAACCGCGCTCCAGATCATCAAGCGGCTGATGCCGTTGAAGATCAGGTGGATGCCGACCAGGGTGCCGATGATCCAGACTGCGGCGCCGGGGCCATCCCACCAGATGATCAAGCCGAGGAAGATTGTCACCACGCCGTTGAAGAGAATCCAGCCGACGCCGTGCATCTTGCGATGACTCCAGAAGGAGGCGATGCTGATCACGCCCTGGACGAGCAGGATGATGGCGAGGACGAAGGTGAGGGTGAAGAGTCCGCGCAGAGGCACAAAGGCGATGTCGAGGCCGCCGACGATAAAGACGATGCCGATGAGCAGCCGCCAGATGAACGATCCCGCGCCTTTGGCATGAAAGGCGTCAGCGATGTGGAAGACGCCACTGACGACGAGAAGCCAACCGATCATGATGGTGACGGCGATTCCCGAGGCCAGGGGCAGACAGATGGCGAAGATGCCGGCAAGGATGATGAGGATTGCAAAG
Source organism: uncultured Acidobacteriaceae bacterium (assembly GCA_963790505.1). GTDB lineage: Bacteria > Acidobacteriota > Terriglobia > Terriglobales > Acidobacteriaceae > Acidisarcina. Next base: position 528,474 of record CAWBOT010000002.1, read on the forward strand.
GCGATTCCCCAGCCGCTGGCCTTCTTGAGAGGTGCGGCGAGAGGTCCGGGAGCGGCAAATTCGTTCATGGCGTCTCCTGCGTTCGGACTGACTATAGCATGGCGCGGCGGGGAAGGCTGCATGTCGGCTGCGGCCGATGATTCAGGACTGAGCGAAGTGGGTGATCACCCTGGGCGCGCGCCCGATCTCATCGGAGACTGAGAACGCGCGCCGGATGCGGTGAGGGACGGCTAAGGAGCGGAGGCAATGCCATCGAGATGGACTTGCGAGGGCGCCGATCCGCTAGGGGTCAGAGTGAGGATTTCGTTGTGCGCGCCTACCGAGGTGGGGGAGAACTCCACCGGGAGCGTGCAGCTTCCGACGGGTGGGACGCCGGAAAGGCAGGTGTTCTGGGCAGTAGTTAGGACCTTGAAGCTGTTGCCGTTAATCGATGTATTGAGCGTGGCCCGGTTGTGATTGTTACTGTAGACGTTGTAGATAGTCAGAGACAGAATCACGGAAGTGCCTTTCGGAATCGTCCCGAAGTTTAGCGGCGTCTCGATTTCGGCGCCCACGCCTATTCCTGTCCCGGATAGGCTGATGGCCGAAGATGCAGGTCCATCGGCGCTCGGCCTGACGGTGAGAAAGTCGTCATGGTGACCAACTACGACGGGAGCAAACTTGATGGGCAGGATGCAGCTATGCCCTGCCTGCAATCCCGACTGGCAGGTGTTCTGAGCAGTGGTAAGGACCGTGAAGCTGGGACCGCTGATGCTCGTTGCTATCGTGACCGTGCCCGAGGGAGCGGTGTTAGTGAAGGTGATGGGGAGCACGGCGCTCGAACCGATCGGGACCAAACTAAAGTCGAGCGATACGCTGTTGGCGCTTACCCCGGTTGCGATCCCATTCACATGGACAATCGTCGGAGTCGATGTATTGGTCTCCAGGTTCAAGAGGTCAGTATGAGATTTGGCCGACGCAGGTGCGAACTCTACCTCTAATGTGCAACTGTTGCCGTGGGTCAGCCCCGAAGCGCAGGTGCTGCTTGTTAACTTATAGCTCGCGCCATTGAACGACGGCCGAAGGGTCAAAGTCCCTCCGCCGGTGTTGGTGACCGTCAGCGGGAGCGTCTCGCTGCTGCCGTATGCGATAGTGGCAAAGTTAAGTACGGAGGGTGAGACCTCAGCGACTGGCGGTCCAGCCGCACCCGGTTCGCCAACGCCGGAGACCAGGGTGGTAGTGAGCGCGTTTCCGCCGCCATTGGTGATTTCGACCGATCCGTTGCGCACACCCTCAGTCAGCGGTGCGAAGGTGACGTTGACTACGCACGCTGTGCCCGCCGTCAACGCGCCGGTGCAGGTGCTCCCGCTTGCCAGAGTGAAGTCGAGGTTGGGCGCGCCGCCGGTGAGCACTTTCGGAGTTCCCAACGTTCCGCCTGTCGTGACGCTGTAGTTGAAGGTAAGAGTTTCGCTGCACGGTGCAGGCGTCGTCTGTCCGGAAGCGCAGACATTGATGTCGCCGAAGTTGACGGCGTCGGTCTGGAATTCTACGACCCGCTTGTTGGCAAACTCATCGTTGAGGAAGGTGTTCCCAGCGCTGTCTGCCGCAATTCCCTGGGCTAAAGACAAGCCGGTTGTCGGCAACGTGATTGCGGGTCCGAATCCCGCAGGTGTCTTCGGCAGCTCCAGGATATTTTGGTAGTTGATGACGAAAAGGTTCCCACCGGGGCTGACGGCAATGGCTTCGGGCATTGCCGTGGTTGTTATCGTTACCGGGGAGCCGAAACCGGTTGTGGCACGCGGCAATTCCACTACAAGGTCACTTTGAAGGTCGCCCTCGAAGACATTCCCTGCGGCATCCACGGCGACTGAGATCGGATAACCAGTCAGCAGAGTTACTGGGGAACCGTAGCCCGTAGGTGTTTTCGGCACCTCAATCAAGCTGCCTTCAGCTTCAAAGGGGGAGTTAGCAGCAAATATATTTCCATCGCTGTCGACAGCGATGGAGAGGGCATCGGGGAGAGAGACTGAAAGTGCGACTGGCGCGCCGAATCCGCTTGCTGTCTTTTGCAGCTTCTGCACGTCATTCGTATTGCCATCAATATAAAAGACATCCCCCGCGCTATTGGTGGCGATTGCGGAGGTGCCGACATAAGTCGTGCTGGTGGCTAAAGTTATCTGCGTCCCATAACCTGTCGCCGTGTGCGGCACTTCCACGAGGCGGCCGTTGTCGGGAATGAACAAATTGCTCGCGGAGTCTGTAGCAATACTGTAGGCGTAGGTCAATCCGGCGACCGGCACGGTGCTCTGCGCTCCGACGAAGCTCACGCTCTGGCCCCGCGCTGCCAGCGGGGCGATCGAAAGCAGGGCACAGCCGAGCAGCGCGGATAGATGATGAAGGTGAGGAGTTGCAACGCGAGAACGGGATAAAGATTTCAGCTTCATGACTTTTCTCCGAATGATCGTGTGGGGCTTTCGGTGACTCTCAGGAGAAGCCACGACGTTCACTGGCTCTCTGCTATGCCGAGGCTTTTCGCCTCCGTGCGGCTTCATAAGACGTAGAAGTCACCCGGAGAGTTGCGCAGAAGATGTGCGTCTGATGTATTTTCTTTTTTTCGCCTGGCCGCGTGCCGGGGCAGGGTAAGTAGTTAAGTCGACTTACCCTGCGAACGCAGGTGACAACGCAGGCTGCTCCGCAAGGTTTCTGCGGATGGCTTTCATTTTCCCGACAAACTATAGCATGGTCAGGCGTACACGCGCCGGGCGCGAAGCCCATCGTCGAAATTTCGATGGGCATCCGAAAGGGCGGAACGATAGAGCCGGCAAAGGCAATCGGCGCGACTCCGTTGGCCTGGCTGTGCGGGCGTCGATGTAAGCGTTCATTTCTGAACAGGTCGGTCGCACTATCGGACACCGGGCTCGCCTTCAGCATAGATTTTTGGGCTGATTTCAGGGACTTAGCCGATGCGGAGCCTGGCAGCCAAAGTGCATGTTTCTTTGCGGGGGGTCCAGCGACTTATGTTGATGCAGGATTTGCGGTTTGCCTTGCGGCAGTTCCGGAAGAGTCCAGGATTTGGGCTGACGGCGGTGTTGATGCTGGCGCTGGGAATTGGCGCGAGCGTGGCGATTTTCGCTTTTGTCGATGCGGCGCTGATCAAGCCACTGCCGTATGCAGACCCGAACCGGCTGGTTGCGCCGACGGAGACGGTCGCGACCTTTGGGCGCGCCAATCTCTCGTACCAGGATTATCTGGACTGGAAGCGCATGAACAAGGTTTTCGCGTTCACTGGACGTATATACCGGGACGGGCTATCTGCTGCGCACGCCGACGGGAACGGAGCCGGTGCCGGCGGCGCGGGTGAGCGATGGATTCTTTCGGACGCTGGGGGTGACGCCCATGCTGGGCCGTGACTTCTATACAGGCGAAGACAAGCCGAGCGCGCCAAGACGGTGCATGCTGAGTTATTCGGCGTGGCAGAGGCGGTTTGGCGGACGAAAAAATGTGATCGGCGAGACGGTCTCGTTGAGCGGGGTGCCGATGACGATGATCGGCGTGCTGCCGCCGAGATTTCATTTTTCGCTGCGAGGGAATGCAGAGATCTTGGGCGGCGCTGCATGCCGATGATCCGTGCGACATGCGGCGCAGTTGCCACAGCCTGAATGGTGTTGCGCGGTTGAAAGACGGAGTGACGATCGAGGCGGCGCAGGCGGATAGCGAGCGCGATCGCGAAGCAGCTGGAGAGGCAATATCCGGATTCGAATCGAGGCCAGGGAGCGAGCGTGATCTCGCTGTCCGAGCCGTTTGTCGGGGACATTCGGCCGATTCTGCTGGCGCTGCTGGGCGGGGCGGGATTGCTGCTGCTGATCGCGTGCGTGAATGTGTCGAGCTTGCTGTTGGTGCGTTCGGAGAGCCGGAGGCGGGAGATTGCGGTGCGCGGCGCGCTAGGGGCTTCGCCGGTGCGGCTGGCGGCGCAGTTCTTTACCGAGGGTCTGGTGCTGGTGGCGATCGGGAGCGTGGTGGGTTTGGCGGTTGCCGCTGGTGTGCGATCCAGGTGCTGGCCCGGCTGATCTCGAAAGACATGATGGCGCGGATGCCGTACCTGGCGCGGCATTGGGTTGAATGGCCGGGTGCTGGTCTTTGCCGTGGTGGTCTCGGTGTTGGCCGTGGTGTTGTTTTCGCTGACGCCGATTCTGCGGCTATCGTCCTCGGGCTCGGGCGCGGAGATGCGGAATGGATTGGCGGAGGGAAGCCGCGGATCTTCGGGTGCGCTCTGGCGGCGTTTCGGCGCGAACCTGGTGGTGCTGGAGCTGGCGATTGCGATGGTGCTGCTGGTAGGCGCGGGATTGCTGGGGAAGAGCGTCTACAGGCTGCTGCATGTGGAGCTCAATTTCCAGCCCGATAACCTGGCTACGGTGCAGGTGGCGCTTCCTGACGCCTCGTATTCAAAAGACCCGCAGGTGGTCGCCGTGCAGCAGGAGATTCTCAGGCAAGTGGCGGCGCTGCCGGGGGTGAAGTCGGTTGGCATTGGGAACATGCTACCGCTGAGCGGCAACGGCAACACAGACTGGATCCGGTTTGAGGGGAAGCCATATGACGGAACCCACAACGAGGTGAACGCGCGTGATGTGAGCGTGAACTATTTCGAGACGCTGCAGGCGAAGCTGCATGCGCGGACGTTTTTTCAATGAGGGCGACGATGCCTCGAAGCCGCTCGGTGATTGTGATCAATCAGTCGCTGGCGAAGAAGTATTATCCGGGCGAAGACCCGATCGGCAAGCGGATTGGCGATACGCAGCTGACGCCGAAGTCGATGCGCACGATCATTGGCGTCGTCGACGACGTGCGAGAGAGCTCGCTCGATACGCAGAACCTTGCCGGCTGAGTATCAGCCGTTCAGCCAGAGCAGCGATACGTATTTTGGTCTGATGGTGCGCACATCGCAGGATGCGGCGTCGGTGCTGCCGGCGATCGATGCGGTGATTCGTAAGATCGATCCCGGCATCGGCACGGATGGCGAAATCACGATGGTGCAGCGAATGAACGATTCGCAGACCGCGTATCTGCATCGTTCGGCGGCGTGGCTGGTGGGCGGATTTGCTGCGCTGGCGTTGTTGCTGGGCGTGGTCGGCCTCTATGGGGTGATCGCTTATTCGGTGAGCCAGCGGACGCGGGAGATTGGGGTGCGGATGGCGCTGGGCGCGCAGCGGGCTTCGGTGTATCAGCTGATTCTGAAAGAGGCGGGCTGGTTGACGTTCTTTGGGATTGCGGCGGGGCTGGCTTGTTCGGTCGGCGCGGCGACGCTGATTCGGAGCCTGTTGTTTGGGGTGACGGCGTGGGATGTGTCGACGCTGGGCGCAGTTGCCGCGGTGCTGGGAGTCTGCGCGATGCTGGCGAGCTATTTCCCGGCGCGGCGCGCGGCTTCGGTGAATCCGGTTGAGGCGCTGCGGGCGGAGTGAATCAGTTGTGGAGCCCGCAGCGGCGACTGAAAAACGCTGCTTAGAAAAGACTGACAGGATGGAGATCCGCAAGCTGGATGAGGGTGATGCCGCGGGGTGGTGGAAGCTGCGGCTGGAGGCGCTGGAGTCTGAGCCACTGGCTTTCGGACGCTGCTCAGCCTGGCGAAAGAAGATTCGTCGCAGGAGCAGATTCTGCTCGGAGTGGGGAGCCATAATGCCGCGGCGATTCAGACGTATCGGAAGTTTGGGTTTGAGGCGTATGGTACGGAGCCGAGGGCGCTCAAGGTTGGGTCAGGGTATGTTGACGAGCACCTGATGATTTTGCGACCGAGGTAGGCGCGCCGTTTGAGTGCCATGTTGCGAGTACAGCCCAAGGCCTACTGAGGCTGCGCGCTTGTATCGGACGGAGGAGTTGATGCCGGTATCACCCCTAGCGAGAAGACGACATTTACTTGTGTTCCTACCTTCACAGGTTGCCCGTTAAGAAGAAAGGGCTTGTACCGCCAGGTCTTTACGGCGTCGACGGCTGATTGCTGGCAGGAGCGGCGGTCCAGAGACGACGGTAAGGCCTTCGATCAGACCCTCTTTCGATATGGTCGCCTGCAGCACGACGACGCCCTGGATGCGACCTGCTTTTGCGACGGCGGGATAGACGGGCGGTGTCTTGGTCAGGATGTTCGCCGCCATCACCCCGGATGACACCGCTATTTTCTTCGGGGCAGCTCTCTTCGTTATAGCGCTGGGATCTCCGCCCATTCCCACAACGCCGCTGCTAGCAGGCACACCTCCCATGATGCCTCCGGCGCCCGACGGCGGCCGAACGTACGCAGTGTAGTTCAGATCGATGATGGTCAAGACCTTGACGGGCTTCCCGTCTGAGAGCGATGGGGAGTATTGCCAATCTTTCACCATGCCGAGCGCAGTTGGAAAGTGGCGCACCGAGCCGGACTCAAATTGAAGGGCGCGGACCTTGCCGTCTTCGTCGAGGAGCGCCTTGAGCTTGACCTCGCCGGGGCCAAGCTGCGTGGAGAGCGCGTTCTGGACGAAGGCGGGGGATGGCGAAGATAGTTTTGCGGCTTGAGTTGAGGCATCGACGACGAGAGCGTCGTTCGATCCTTCGATTGGGGGAACTTTGCCGTTCGGCCAGAGATCGGCCTGGGTCAGCGTGCCGATGACGGCGAAAGCGGCGGCAGCAGTCTCGGGCGGTGGAGATTGCAGAGCATCGACCCAACGCTTGTTCTGAGGAGCGAGTTCGTGGGCCTTCTTCAGCAGGGCTTCGGCCTTGGGGAGATAGGCTTCGGTCTTTCCGTTGACGCGGGCGAGACCATAGAGGCATTGGCCGGTCAGGCCAATCACCGCTGAGTCATTCGAGTTCATGAGAACCGTGAAGGCGCTGTGGTCCGGAGCGCCAGGTGCGGGAGCGGCTTGCTGCGATTGGCTAATGATGAACTGGGCTAAGTATCCAGCGGAGTAAACCGCGAATTGCGGATATTCCGGCATAAGTGTGCGGAGGCGCGCTGAACATAGAAAGGGTACCTGAACGTCGACCCCGTGAAGCACTTGGAATGCGTGGACGAGAATTTTTGTGTCGTTCTGATTGCTGTCTACGGCGGATTTCCAGTGCGCCTTATAAATGGCAAGGTCGGCGGCGTACGGAGGGTCGAAGTCAGTGCGCTCCAGGGAGAAACCGGAGCGGTCGAAAACCGCCGACTGAGGCTCATGGACGGCGAACCAGTCGGCCTGGACGACAAGCTTGTGGCGCAGGTCCGTCCGCCTATTTAAGGTCGACTGCAACCAGTAGTAGCCAAAGAGGTGAATGTGGGCCAGCCGGTCGTCTGGGCTTGCGGAGAGAGATTGCTCGATGACAGCCACTTCCGCATCCGTATGCGGTGAACGCTGAATGAGCTCGATGCTGTCACTCTTCTCTTGATCCGAGGGAAATAATTGCCCATGAATGGGTATACAGGAGGCAAGAAGAAGGAGTGCAGAGGCTCGTTTCACGTGCAACTACCTCAAGTACCGACTTCGTTGCGGCCGCCTTGGGCTGAGCGAAGAAAGACCCGATTTCGATGAGGATCAGGTCTTTCTCAGGCGGATGAAAAGCTTAGGCAGGGATAGCTGTCCGTGCCGATGTTGCTGAAGTTGGGTAGTGGGAGACGGGGGCCTTCGATTGGCGGTGGACGAAATGGTATGGCGGCCAGGGGCCGGAGAGCTGCATCTGGCAGTCTTTCAGTTGAAGCGAGGCGGTCGAGTAGCGGTTCTGGTAGCGCTCGATGCACTTGTGGTCGATGAGGTGGGCGATATCGAGGAACATCTTGCCGGTCCCATCGCGCTTGCAGGTGATCTCCTCGTCGAGCGGGGCGAACATGCGATGCATTTGCACGGAGACTGCGCGGGCGCGGGTCTGGCGTTCGCGCTGCTGGGTGGCGTTTTCGCGCAGGCTGGTCAGGTACTCTTTGCCGACGCGGTCCATCAGGATGGGCTTGTCGAGCTCGCGGCAACAGTCGTCGACGACGACCTTGAGGTGCATCTCAGCTTTGCCGCGCAGGCGGTCGAGGTTGGCCAGGAACTGGCGCTGATTTGATCGAACGGAACGGCGGAGGGCTTCGTCATCTGCAAAGACGGTGCCGAAGCGGAAGGGCAGCACGGTGGACATCTTGAAGCAGTCGGCGATGACCTTGCCGTGGTCGACGGCCGACTTTTGCACCAGGGGTTCGTGGGGGTTGTGTTCGCTGACGATGACGGCTAAATCGCTTGCGGGATAGAGAAAGACCTGATTTCCGGCTATACCTGTCACGGCTTCGAGCGGTACTGGTTTGCGGTGACGGAGAAGATCGGGAAAAGCTTGTTTTTCGCTGATGCAATAGGCATACCACGCCATAGACAGTCACTCCACACGCTGGCCTTAGGGTCGGCGATTTCTGAGATGGTCGAGAGTTTCGGGGAACGACTTCATACGCTGGAAGCTGGGTGCTGATGTTGGAATTGGTGCAGCGGGTGCTTCAATTACAGGGCAAATCGTAAGCCCGGCGCATGACGATTGGCAATGAGATTCGTAACCCAAAATGGGAATCGGATTCGCGAAGACGCGCATTTAGATTTGTGACATGAAAATAAATGTGTGTATGGCGAAATGATGCATGTTGTGGGTTTATCGATTACTGTGGCTGCCACCCTCCGCCGAGGGCCTGATAGAGGGAGACGTAGTTGGACATTTCTGCGTCCCAGGCCTGCGCCAGGGCGAGCTGCGAGGTGAAGTACTGCTGCTCCGTGACGAGTACCTCGAGCATGCTGGCGTAGCCTCCATTGAAGCGGACGACGGCAAGGTCGGCGGTATCTTTATAGGTTTTAGTCTGCTCATCGATCTTCATGCGATAGAGCCGAGACTGGTTGTAGCCGACGAGGCTATTGGCGACGTCACCAAATGCTTCCTGAACCGTCTGCTTGTATTGGAGTTCGGCCTGGTCGCGCTGTGCCCAGGCGAGGTGGTAGGCGCTGGTGATGGCTCCGCCGGCATAGAGCGGCTGGGCGACCTCGGCGGCGAGCGACCAGACGGTGGCTGGGCCCTGCAGGAAGCTGGTGATCGCGGTGCTGGCGGCGCCGAACTGTCCGGTCAGTGAGAGTTGGGGGAAATAAGCGGCTTTGGCGACGCCCACGTTAGCATTCGCTGCGACGAGGCTTTGTTCGCTGGAGAGAACATCGGGTCGGCGCTGCAGCAGGGCAGAGGGAAGTCCGGTTGGGACCTCGGCCTGATGGGGCTGATCGACAAGAGCGAGACCGCGATCGATCGGGCCGGGGTTCCTGCCGAGCAGGATGCTGATCTGGTTTTCGGTCTGGGCGATGGCCTGGTTGCTCGCGATCACCTGGGCTTGCGCCTGCTGGAGGAGCACCTGCGCCTGGTAAACGTCGGTGATGGCGCTTTCGCCACCCTTGAACTTGATGGTATTGAGCCTGAGGATGTCTTCGTCGGCTGCGACGGTTTTCTGCGAGATGTCGAGCTGAAAGTCATATTCGCGAAGCTGGTAATAGGCGGTCGCGACGCTGGAGATGAGCGTGAGCTGGACAACACTCTTGGCATAAACGGTCGAGAGGAGCTGGGCGCGGGCGGCTTCGGTGGCGCGGCGGTATTTTCCCCAGAAATCGACGATGTAGTTGAGCTCGATTCCGACGGAGTCGATGGTCGGGCCGTTGAGCGCGAACTGGTTGCGTTGGTAGTCGACTCCGCCAGACCCGCTAACCGAGGGAAGCTGGTTGGCGCGAGTTTCGCCGACGACTGCCTGCGCCTGGACGATACGCGTCGCAGCGATGCGCATGTCGTAGTTGTTGGCGAGGGCTTCCTTGATGAGGGCTCGAAGGGTCTCGTCCTGAAAGACGTTGTCCCATGTCGTCTCGGCGATCGACGGCGCCGTGAGGTCGGGGGCAGCGCCGCGGTATTGCCCGGGGACATTGAGAGCGGGGCGCGAATAGTTGGGGCCGACCTTGCAGCCGGCCATCAACAGAGCCAACGTAGCAGCGGCGAGGAGCTTCGGAGGGGAAGTCATTCGCGCAATCATGCGTGTGGCCCCCCTTCTTTCGGATGAACGTCGGGGGGATGGGCGCCCGGCTCAAGTGCGGCTGGAGACTTTCCGTGCTCTTCTTTTTTGCCGAAGAGGGCGCCGAATCGCTCCACGACGTCGAAGGATACCGGGATGAAGAAGATCGCGATGATTGTGGCGGCCAACATGCCGCCAATGACTGTCGTTCCCAGGACCTGACGCGCGATAGCGCCGGCGCCATGCGCCCGCCACAACGGCACGCAACCAAGAATGAAGGCAAAGGCGGTCATAAGGATTGGCCGCAGTCGGAGCCTTGCGCCGGTCAGGGTCGCATCGATCAGTGTTTTGCCCTTGTCGTACTCCATTTTGGCAAATTCAACGATGAGAATGGCGTTCTTGGACGAAAGTCCGATCAGCATTACCAGGCCGATCTGGGCGTAGACATCATTGTCGAAGCGGCGTAAGTGCAGCGTCAGGAAGGCGCCGAAGATGGCAATAGGAAGTCCGAGAAGTACGCTGAAGGGAAGCGTCCAGCTCTCGTATTGCGCGGCCATGATGAGGAAGACCACGAACAGCGCCATGCCAAAAACAACTGCAGGGGAGACGCCTTGCGCGGCCTTTTGCTCCTGGTAGGACATGCCCATATAGTCGAAGCCCATCTGGCTGGGCTGGGTCTTGTGGAAGACGTCTTCGAGTGCCGCCATGACCTGGCCTGAGCTGTATCCGGGGGCTGCCGAGGCATTGAACTGGACGCAGTTGAAGAGGTTGTAGCGCATGATGAACTCAGGCCCAGAGCGCGGATAGGTGGTGGTCAGAGTGCTCAGGGGAACCATACCGCCAGACGTGTTCCTGACGTAGAATCTGCCCAGGTTTTCTGCCTTCGTCCGGAAGTCGCCATCGGCCTGCACATATACCTGCCATTGCAGACCGAATCGATTGAAGAAGTTAATCAGCGAACCGCCCATGAAGGTCTGCACGGTCTGATAGAGGTCCTGCAGCTGCACCTGCTGGGTCATCGCCTTGGCGTTATCTACATTGACGCCTATCTGAGGGACGCTGAGCAGTGCGGTGGTCATCACGCCTGCCAGTTCAGGTCGCTTGCGGGCCTCTTCCCAGAAGGTCAGGGCGTTCTTGGCGAGAAAGTCGATGTTGCCGCCGGAGCGGTCTTCAAGAATGAATGTGGCGCCTCCCGATGTGCCTACGCCGGGGATAGCCGGAGGCGGGAACGAAAATGCAATTCCAGAGGGATCTCTCGCAAGAGCTTGTTGCAGGTGGGCTTTGATCCCGTCGTAGCTCTCCTCCGGGGTCTTTCGTTCGTCCCAGGGCTTCAGGGAGATAAAGTAGAACGCACTGTAGGTGGTGTTGACGCCACTCAAGAGACTAAAGCCATTGATGGTGCTGACGTACTGAACGCCGGGCGTGTCCATCATGATCTTCTCGACTTCGCGGGAAGCCTGCGAGGTGCGTTCCAGTGACGAGGCGTTGGGCAGTTGCAGGCCGGCGTAAAGGTATCCCTGATCTTCATCGGGGAGAAAACTGGAGGGCAGTTTCTTGCCAAAGTAGCCGGCGCCGAGGGTCAGTGCGCCCAGCAGAAGAAAGGCGATGCTTACCTTGTGGATCAGGTGGCGGCAGATGTTCACGTAGCCGTCGGTCGCGCGCCCGAAGACGCGGTTAAACCATCGGAAGAATGCGCCGAGTGGGCCGCGAGACTCTGTCTTGGGCCTCAGCAGCATGGCCGAAAGCGCGGGGCTGAGGGTGAGCGCGTTGAAGGCCGAGAAGAGCACCGAGATCGCGATGGTGATGGCGAACTGCTTGTAGAGCTGGCCGGTTATGCCGGGGATGAATGCGGTTGGGATGAAGACGGCGGCGAGGATGAGGGCGATAGCAACGACCGGGCCTGAGACCTCCTCCATGGCTTTAATGGTCGCGTCGTGTGGCGATAAGCCGAGCTCAATATTATGTTCAACAGCCTCTACCACGACGATAGCGTCGTCGACGACGAGTCCAATCGCGAGGACCATTCCTAAAAGCGACAGGGTGTTGATGGAGAAGCCCAGCGCAGGGAAGACGATGAAGGTCGCGATCAGGGAGACGGGTACGGCGAGAAGCGGAATCAGAGTGGCGCGCAAGCCCTGCAAGAAGATGTACACGACGATGATGACCAGGAGCAGGGCCTCTGCCAGGGTCTTATAGATCTCCTTGATGCCCTCACTGACAGAGAGGGTCGTGTCCATCGCGGTGATGTAATCCAGCCCTTGAGGGAACCTGCCTTTCGCCTCTTCCATCATTTTGACGACGGCGGCTTTGGTTTGCAGCGCATTGCTTCCAGGAGTGAGGTAGAGCGCGATGAGCGCCGCAGGTTGAGATGGCTTCTTCTGATCGGCCTCTCCCAGGCGCGCGATGAAGGAATAGTATTGCGAGCCCAGCTCTACGCGCGCGACGTCTTTCAGCCGCAGGATCGATCCGTCGGACTGAGCGCGGACGACGATCTCACCAAACTGCTCGGCGGTGGGAAGGCGGCCCGGAGCGCGCACGTTATAGGTGTATTGCTGACCGGCGGGAACGGGTTCGCCTCCGACCTGGCCGGCGGGATTGACCTTGTTTTGCGTCTTGACCGCGTTGGTGATGTCGGCGACGGTCACGCCCAGGCTTGCCAGCTTGTCAGGATTGACCCAGATGCGCATGGCGTAGGGTCCCGCACCGAATATCTGGACCTGACCAACGCCCGGGAGACGGGTGAGCGCGTACTGCAAATTGATGGTGGCGTAGTTAGCCAGGAAAATGTTGTCGTATGCGCCGCTGGGCGAGTAGAGATCGAGCAACATAAACGGCGCGGTCGTGCCCGGTTGAACGATTACGCCCTGTTGGGTCACCTCAGATGGGAGCTGCGAGTTGGCTTGCCCCTGGCGCATCTGGGCGAGAATCTGATCGGTGTTGATGTCGGTGCCAAGCTGGTAGTCGATGTAGAGCGACATGCCTCCGCCGGAACTTGCGCTCAGCGAGTACATGTAGTTCATGCCGCTTACGCCCGACATCTGCTGCTCGATCGGGGTTGCGACGGACTCGGCGATCGTCTGGGCGTCGGCGCCAGGGTAGGTGGCTTTCACCTGGATCATCGGGTCGGCGATGTTGGGAAACTGCGCCGTGGGAAGCTCGAGGATCGACACCGCGCCGCCCAACACCATGAGAATGGCGATGACGATGGCGACGATGGGACGATTAATAAAAAATTTCGACATGGTTAGTCGCCGCCCCCAGCCGCCGCAGCGGGTGGCACGTATGGTTTGGCGACAACCGGAATACCTTCCTTTGCCATTTGCGGTGCGGCTGCGGCAAACATCCGCAGCCTTTCAATTCCCTGAACTACCACGCGCTCGCCCGGCTTGAGCCCATCCGTGACGATCCAGTTCGGCCCAACTCTTTCGCCCACCTTGATGGGCCGATAGACTGCCTTGCCCTCGGGCGTGAGCACGATGATCTGATATTGCGATTGCACTTCGATCACGGCGGGCTGCGGAACCAGCAGCGCGTTTGCGTTGTATCCGGTCTGGATGCGTACGCTGCCGTAGCCGCCGGGGCGGAGGATGCCGTCTTTATTTGGAAAGGCGGCGGCAAGCTGGATGGTTCCAGTCGATGTGGCGACCTCGCGGTTCACCTGAACGACCTGGCCCTTGGCAGGAAACGTTTCGCCATTTGACTGGATGAATTCAACGGGAAGATTGGCCGCCGCTCTCTTGTCTCCCATCACAATTGCCGCGATCATCTTTGCCTTGCCCAGGTATTGGCTTTCGCTGACGTTGTAGTACGCCCAGATGGGATTGACCTGAGAGATTGTCGTCATCTTGGTGGCCGTGCCGACGAGGTCGCCGATCTGAGAGGTAGAGACTCCCGCGATGCCATCGATGGGGGAATAGACCTTCGTCCATTGCAGGTTCAGTTCGGCATTCGCTTCACTTGCCTTGGCGGCAGCCACCTGGGCGACGCTTGCCTGGAGATTGGAGGTATCCGTATCCAATTGCTTCTGAGGAATGGCGTGCTGCGCCGCGAGCGGTGTATCGCGAGTGACGTTATTCTCGGCCTCACCCTGGTTGGCAACGGCGACGGCGACCTGTGCCCTGGCCTCGTCGAGCGCGGCAACGAACGGCCGCGGGTCGATCGTGTAGAGCAACTGGCCCTTCTTCACGAAAAAGCCGTTCGGATAATTCTGGGTGAGGAGATATCCCTGAACCTTGGGAGTGATGTCGGCGTTCACGGGGCCGTTCAGCTGCGCGACCCATTCCTGGTAGACGGGGACGTTCTGCTGGACCACTTCGGCGACCTCCACCTCGGGAGGCATCGGCTTGGGCGCTTCCTCTTTCTTTTCGCAGCCGGCCATCGAAAACGTAAGAATGAGACCCGCAACACCAGCTGCCAGACGCTGGCCTAGCCCTCGCGACGGCAAAACGATAAACGTCCCCGTCTCGGACGCTTGAGAGGAAGGCCCTTCTACTTCAGATCGGACTCGCATCGACGCTCCTGGCCCGGCACAGCGGAGGACGTCAGGCCATATTTCTGGAATGCCTACTTATATCCGTTCCAAGAGCAAGAAGGTACTACTAATTTTGCTAGCAGGCGGGAGCGAGATGGGGGCCTCGCGAGACAGGTTGAGCCGCCGGTAACTGCGAGAATCAGACCTTCAAGCGCGGCAGAGCGCCAAAGGTCTCTTCAAGAATGGCAGTAGCGTAACGGACCTCATCGGCGCTGACGGTATGCGCTCGGCCGGGGTAGCGGCGGGTGGTGACGCGGCCGTTCATAGCGGCGATGAGGTCGGCTGACTCCTGCACGCGCGACCAGGGCACGTGCGGGTCGGGATCGCCGGAGCCGAAGAAGGCGGGGGTTTGCTGGAGGTCGCCGGAGTAGTTCATGGCCATGCCGAGCGGACCGATCAGGCCGCCGGTGAAGGCGATGAGGCCGGCGTATCTGGCGGGATGGGTGGCGACGAATTCAGTTGTGAGGCAAGCGCCCTGCGAAAAGCCAGAGATGACGATGCGCTCGGTGGGAATTCCGGCGTCGATTGCAGACTGCACGGTCGCGCCGACCTTCTTCAGGGCTGAGGTCAGCCAGGGTTCGTTTTGCTCGCGCGGAGACAGAAACGAACTGGGGTACCAGCTATGGTTGGCTGCTGCTGGAGCGAGATAGGCGAGCTGGGGGTGATACATGGCTTGCGCCAGGTTGAGGATGTCATCGGCGGAGGCGCCGCGGCCGTGGAGCATGATGACTGCTCCGGCGGCTTTCTCCAGTGGCGGCCCGAGGCGATGGATGGGCTCGGCGTGATGAGGGTCGGTGGTCATTTTAGGTGTGAGTCCTCAGTCTTCAGTTGTCAGGCGATGGTTGTGGCCGAGCTTGCCTTGTGAAGCTGGAGTGGAGACAAGCGCTGCTCGATCGATGCGCGTTTTTGTTCAAGCCATGCCGGGATGCGAAGTTCTTCGCCGAGCGACTCGAGCGGCTCGTCGAGGGCGAAGCCGGGAGGGTCGGTGGCGAGCTCGAATAAGACTCCGCCGGGTTCGCGGAAGTAGATGGAGTGGAAGTAAGTGCGGTCCATCACCGGAGTTACATCAAGATGGCGGGCTATCTCTTCGCGCCACTCGAGCTGCGAGGCGTCGTCGGCGGCGCGGAAGGCGATGTGATGAACGCTTCCTGCGCCGGAACGACCATAACCGGCGCGCGGATCGATCACTAAGTCGATGTGATTGCCGAGGGCGTTTCCTTCAGCCGCAAAGCGGAGGCGGTTGCCCTCTTCGCCGATCTTGTGGAAGCCGAGGACGCCGAGAAAGTCGGCGGTCTCTTTTGCATCGTGTTCGAGAAGGGTGACGCCGAAGAAGCCGCGAATCGCGTGTTCAGCGGGGACATCTGCAAAGCGGGAGGGATTGGCTGCGGCCGCGTCGGCATGGCCGACGATTTCGAGCTTCATGCCGTCGGGATCGGGAAAGGTGAGGACTTCCTCGTCGAAACGGCGGCCGGTGCGCTCGACGAGGACGCTCTTGTCGAGCAGGCGCTTCTCCCAGTAATCGATGGAGGTGAGGGGAACGCTGAAGGCGGTTTTGGCGACTTCGCCGGCGCCGGAGAGCCCGCGCGAGGCGTGCGGCCAGGGGAAGAAGGTGAGGATAGTGCCCGGCGTTCCGGAGTCGTCTCCGAAGTAGAAGTGGTAGGTGCCGGGGTCATCGAAGTTGACGGTGCGCTTGACGAAGCGGAGGCCGAGAACCTCGGTATAGAAGTCAAGATTGCGCTGCGGGTCGGAGGCGATGGCGGTGACGTGGTGGAGTCCGACAATGGGGGTTGGCATGGGGGTCCTTCCTTCGTACTTGCACCTAAATAGATGTTGCAACGACTAATTTGGTCGCAAGGCGTGGGCGTTACCGCTGTCGCAAGCTATCTGGCCCTCGTGGGAACATGAACTTTACCCGGTATCCTACTAGGAAGTCATGACATACCAGACAAATAATCTTAGGATCCGATCCAGTAGAGTCGTAATTCCTCCGGTCTTCGTTGCAGAGGAGATTTCACTTACAGACGACGCGTCGCGTACCGTTTTCGAAGCGCGCAATCAGATTGTCGACATTCTTAATGGGGCGGATGACCGTCTGGTTGTCGTTGTCGGCCCTTGCTCGATCCACGATCCCGCTGCCGCGAAGGAATATGCGGGATTGCTGAAGGAGTCGATTGCGGAGCTCTCCAATGAACTGATGATCGTGATGCGGGTGTATTTTGAGAAGCCGCGCACCACGGTGGGGTGGAAGGGGCTTATCAATGATCCGTATTTTGATGAGTCTTTTCGCATCAGTGATGGGCTTCGGATTGCTCGGCGTCTTCTGCTCGATTTAGCGGAGTTGGGCGTACCGGCGGGGACTGAGTATCTCGACATGATCTCACCGCAGTATGTCGCCGATCTTGTGAGCTGGGGAGCGATCGGGGCGCGCACTACCGAGAGCCAGGTCCATCGCCAGCTTGCCTCCGGGCTCTCTTGTCCGGTGGGCTTCAAGAATGCCACTTCGGGCAACGTACAGATCGCGGTTGAGGCGATCCTGTCGGCGAGCCATCCGCATACGTTTCTGGGCACCACGGAGACGGGACAGTCGGCGATTCTTCTTACAACGGGCAATCCCGATTGCCATATCAGTCTGCGGGGCGGCTCGCAGGTGACGAACTATGACGCTGCAGCGGTTGCGTCCACTGCCGAGCTGATGGAGAAGACCGGGGTGAAGCCGCGGATCATGATTGACTGCAGCCACGCCAACAGCGCGAAGGACCATCGCCGGCAGGGGATTGTTTGCCGTGATGTTGCCGAACAGATCGCGAACGGCGATCGCCGGATCATGGGCATTATGCTTGAGAGCAACCTGGTGGCGGGAGCGCAGAAGTTGGTCGATGGCAAGGCGCTTGTCTATGGGCAGAGTATTACTGACGCTTGTATTGACTGGGCGGAGACGGAGGGGCTTTTGGGGGAGCTGGCGGCGGCTGTGCGGGCGCGGCGGGGTGTGAAGGGGTGAGCTTGTCAAGACGAGGCAGCTATTGAGGAAACAACGACGCAGGCGCAAAATGTAGGGAGAGGTCAGCGAAGGGACATGACGACTGAAACCGCTACTGGTTCTGAAATTCGGTCTGAAGAGATGGATTCGGAAACCGAACGCATCGTTCTTGACCGTCTCGCTTCGTTTGATGAAGATGCGAAGACCGCCGTCGACGCCCATGAGGCGCTCGCCGCTATTCGCCGCAATCTGAAAGCCGCTTCCTCCGCTACACGTTGATCGCCGTACGTTTAACCCGAGCGGCTAAAGCAGATATTGCGAAGGCTGCTGAGTGGTATGAAGCGCAGTTATCAGGCTTGGGCGATCAATTTCTGGATCGGGTGACTGAGGCTGTCGATAGCATCGGTGGACATCCGCAAGCATATCGAAAAGTGATCCGGGACGTACGGCGGGCGAACCTGCATCAGTTTCCTTATGCCTTATGGTTCCGTCTTGAAGACGATGCAGTTGTTATTGCTTGTCTTCATGCGAAGCGCGATGAAGTCCTCGCCAAGGAACGCGCCTTAGGAATTCTCAAGATGCCCGCTCCGCAATGAGTGAGGGAGCTCATTTGAGCCAACGGAAGGCTTGGACTGGGCAGCTCAGCCTGGACGGCTGGTCGATGGATTACGGCTGAAATCGAGGTCATCGGCCATGCCGCGAACTTTCGCGAAGAGGTCGATAAGGCTTTCCCGACGAGCCGGAGTGCCGGTAGCGTGGGGCGAGGAGCGGAGGGCCTGAAGAATGACATCTTCGGCGTCCTTGAAGGAACCGGTGTTCAGACGCTGTTGGATGATGGCTTCGACTTCGGGTTGTGTGATTTGGATGGTCATGGTGCCCGCTCCGATGTTAGTTTACGCTATCGCAGCAAGCGTGGTGGCAAGACATGACAAGAGTACAGGTCTGGATTTCCGTAGCGTTGTTCGCGATGACATGGGGTGTCTGTCAGGCTCAGTCGGTCCTACCTGATTCTCTGCCAGAACTCAAATATCCTCCGATTGCAAAAGCGGCTCGTGTTCAAGGCGATGTTGTTGTGGGATTTCGACTGACACCAGAAGGTAAGACTACCGACGTGGTCCCGGTGTCTGGCCCTGTGATGTTGCAGGCGATCGCGGTCGAGAACGTAAAGGCATGGCGCTTTGAACCGAAGGCGGAGTTAACGGAGCGGGCCTATGCGATTACATTTCATTTCCAGTTAAATCCGCCGGACGATGGCTATGACGACAACTCGGCAGTAACGAAGGCCGAGTTGGACGGGGCGGGACGGGTTCAGATTATTTCGATCCTAACAACGGGCTTAAATCGCTCGGAGTGTCCGATCGCGGGTGACCGTCTCCCTCCAACGGCTGTGATTGCTGGCGACTTTGTGGAGTTGCAACGCTGGAACGAGGAGGTGAGGGTTGATACAACCGGTTTGATCGTTTGGAAGCAGGGCGACGTTACGAAGAAAGGACAGATCAGCTCGGCTGAAGCAAATTCACTTTTAGAACGATTCCGCACTCCGGCTGTGTGGAGTCTGTGCGGGAGGTACGACCAAGCTGGATTGATGGACGGTGATAGCAGCTCATTCAAAGCACGCATCGGTGGGATAGAAAAAAGTGTTGGTGAATATGGTGACGCGGCACCGGCCAGATTCAGGGAGGTCGAATTTGCAGTTGATGCGTCAGCCAACACGCATCAATGGCGTCACGGTGATCCGGATACAGAGAGCATCGCAGAAATCACCTTTGAATATCTCGCCAAACCAGGAAAAACGAAGCTGATGGACGCAGCGCACAGCGGGAATAAGGCAGCTTTTCGAGCTGCGTTGGACTTGGGCGATAAGCTGACTGACACTGACGCAAGCGGCTGGACACCCTTGATGTATGCCGCGGGTTCGTTTGGCGATTCACTGGTGGCCGATCTGCTCAGTGCTGGAGTGGATGTGAATGCTCGGTCCAAGAGAGGTGAAACAGCCCTTATGGCTTCCGCGGTCACAGGCATGGCTGACGAGGCTCTCTTGAACGCAGGTGCCGATGTAAATGCAGTCAACGATTCCGGCATGACCGCACTTATGCTCCTTGTTCAACGCGCAGAGCCGGGTGAGGTCGAGACTCTGTTGAAAGCTGGATCTGATGCTCGGAAGAAGGATTCAATGGGACGAACAGCTCTCGACTATCTCAACGCGGCAAATTGCGGATCGCCGATTATCAGGGAGAAAGACCCTCAATGGATGACTGTGGGATATTCGAAATGCAATGCCGTCGGGCACGATCGTTATGAAAGGGCGAAACGACTGCTAATTGCTGCTGGCGCTAGAGAAACACGTACTGCGATTCCAAATGCGCTGCACTGATCGCCAAGCTATTGCGGGAGCGTCCACCACAGAGGACACGGAGAACACAGAGGTCTTGTCCTCCGTGTTCCCGGTGAACCACCTTGCTTAGAGCGCTACAGTTACGGCCTTGGTTTCGGTGTAGTTGCGTAATGCTTCTTCGCCCATCTCGCGGCCCCAGCCGGATTCTTTGTAGCCTCCGAATGGGAGTGAGGCGTCGAAGACGTTGTGGCAGTTGACCCAGACGGTTCCGGAGCGGATGCGTTTGGCGAGTTTGTGGGCGATGCTTACGTCTTTCGTCCAGATGCTGGAGGCGAGGCCGAAGGCGGTGTTGTTGGCGTCTTCGGCGATGCGGTCGAGGTCGCTGTCGGTGAAGGACTGGGCGCAGACTACGGGGCCAAAGATCTCTTCCTTGACGACCTTCATCTCGGGCGTGGTCTTGGCGAGGACAGTTGGCGGGACGAAGTAGCCCCCTCTTCCATATTGGTCGCCGCTGGATTTGCCTCCGGCCAGGACCTGCGCGCCTTCGGAGATGCCCGAGTTGATGTATCCGGTGACGCGGTTGAACTGCTCGTCGCTGACGAGGGGGCCCATCTCGGTGGTGGGGTCCATGCCGGGGCCGACTTTGATTTTGCCGGCGATCTGGCTGACGCCTTCGACGACCTGGTCGTAGACGCGCTCGTGGACCATGAGGCGCGATCCAGCGCAGCAGCATTGGCCCTGGTTGAAGAAGATGGCGCTGGCCGCTCCGGCGATGGCTTTATCGAGATCGGCGTCGGGGAAGACGATGGCCGGGCTCTTGCCGCCGAGTTCGAGGGTTACCTTCTTGAGGTTTCCGGCGGCGGCTTTGACGATAAGGCGGCCGACTTCGGTCGAGCCAGTGAAGGCGACCTTGTCGACGAGCGGGTGCGCGGCGAGCGGAGCGCCGGCGCCTTCGCCGAATCCGGTGAGGACGTTGACGACGCCTTCGGGGAAGCCGGCTTCGTGGATGAGCTCGGCGAGGCGGAGGCCGGACATCGGCGTCTGCTCGGCGAGTTTGAGGACGATGGTACATCCGGCGGCGAGCGCGGGACCGAGCTTCCAGGCGGCCATCAGCAATGGGAAGTTCCACGGGATGATCTGGGCGGCGACGCCAACGGGTTCGCGCAGGGTGTAGGAGTGGAAGTCGCCGGGGAAAGAGAGCGAGAGCGTCGAGCCGCTGATCTTGGTCGCCCAGCCGGCCATGTAGCGGAACATATCGACGGCGAGCGGCACATCGGCGGCGCGGGCAACGGTCACCGGCTTGCCGTTGTCGAGCGATTCGAGCTCGGCGAACTCGTCGAGGTGCTGCTCGAGCAGGTCGCCCAGCTTCCAGATGAGGCGGCCGCGCTCGGAGGGCTTCATGCGCGTCCACGGGCCGTGGTCGAAGGCTTCGCGGGCGGCCTTGACGGCGCGGTCGACGTCTTCGGACTCGGCCTCGGGAACGTGGGCCATGACTTCGCCGGTGGCGGGGTTGTAGACGGGGAAGGTCTTGCCGGATGCGGCGAAGACGAAGCGTCCGCCGATGAACATACGGTGTTTCTGGGTGATAAAGTCCGCGGTGCGAGCGCTCACGCGGGAATCGATGGGAAGAGTTGCCATATACGCCTCCGGCGGAGGGCAGCCTGGCTCGGCAGGGGAGCAATTTTAGGCGAGCTTCAGGGCCTGTCCGCTACTGCCGAAGACGATAGCACTTCGAGGAAACGGTTGGCGAATGAGGATTTGGAGGAATTGGAGCGAACACAAGTCGATGCCGGGGAGTGGAGGCGCAGCTCGCCTCGCGATATCTTCTAAAGTTGAACCCAATGAGCGGTTTGCGTCGTCCTACAATAGTCACAGAGGCCCACTGAATGAAGAGTAGCGACGTGTTGCAGGCCTGGTCTGGGATTCTGGCTGGCCGAAGGCCCTCACTGTCTATCGAAATCACCAAAGAGTGCCCCCTGCGTTGCCCGGGGTGCTACGCTTTCGAGCCCGGCCATCTGGGGGGGGAAACCGAGCTGCGCCAGCTCTCCGACTTCAAGGGAGACGAGCTGGTCCAGCGAGTGCTGGCGGTCGTTGACCGCGAGAAGCCGATGCATCTGTCGATCGTGGGGGGAGACCCGCTGGTGCGCTACCGGGAGCTGGAGAAGATTCTGCCCGAACTCGATGCTCGCGGCATCCACACGCAGGTGGTGACCAGCGCCTTCCGGGTGATTCCCCCCGAATGGCAGAGGTTCAAGCGGCTGAATGTTTCAGTCTCGATCGATGGCCTGCAGCCGGAGCATGACGAGCGGCGCAAGCCGGCGACGTACGAGCGCATTCTCAAGAATATTGCGGGCGCGAAGATCACCGTCCACTGCACGATTACCGGCAATATCGCGGACCGGCCGGGATACCTCGAGGAATTCCTGCGCTTCTGGAGCAATCAGCCGCCGGTCGAGAAAGTCTGGTTTAGTTTGTTTACGCCGCAGCGGGGCGCGACTGGGCCAGAGATTCTCACTCCGGCGCAGCGGGTCTTTGTGGTGGAAGAGCTGTTACGGCTAAGGCCGTTGTATCCGCGCCTGCAGATGCCGGAGCGGGTGATTCGGGAGATCCTCTCGCCGCCGCGGAGTCCGGAGGACTGCATCTTTGCGCGGACGACCCATACGCTTTCCGCAGACCTGAAGACGAAGATCACGCCATGCCAGTTTGGGGGCGATCCGGACTGCTCGCAATGCGGTTGCATGGCGACGATGGCGCTGGCCGCAGTCGGGAACTACCGTGTGATCGGCGGCCTGACAGCGGGACACTTGTTCAAGGCATCTGACAAGGTGGGAGCCGCGTGGCGGAAGGCGAGCGGGTTGTTTGCACAGCCGGCTCCGGAGCCGGAGACGGCGCCGTTCAACATCTTGTGAGCGGAATCTCGTGAGCGCGGCAGATCGGGTTGTCACGGTATTCATGGCATGTGATTTATAGTGTGTCGGTACAGGACATACGATGAATCGCAGAGATTTTTTGGGACTGGCGACGGCAGCCGCCCTTGCTAACGAGCTTCCCCTCTCTTTTGGACAGACAGGTGCGTCCAGGTTGAGGCCCATGGAGCTGGGTCTGCTGATCGTGCCCTTCGGTGCGCCGGAGCAGCATATCCGCACGGTCCATGAGTTGGGTTTTACCAACTGCTTTCTATCGCTGGATGGCTATATCGGCGGCTTTACGCCGGATGTGGTCTCGCAATTTCGCGATCTGCTGGCGAAGTATGCGGTAACGGTGACGACGGTCGAGGTGGTTGGGCCTGGAATT
This sequence comes from uncultured Acidobacteriaceae bacterium, assembly GCA_963790505.1. Taxonomy (GTDB): domain Bacteria; phylum Acidobacteriota; class Terriglobia; order Terriglobales; family Acidobacteriaceae; genus Acidisarcina. Next base: position 551,578 of record CAWBOT010000002.1, read on the forward strand.
CGAAAGTGGAACTTTACGGAAGGGCCGGCGACGATCGGCCTCGTTCCCCCGAAGACGCGGACGGAGCGTATCGACGCTCTTCGCCAGGTCTCTGACTTTGCCCAACAACTGGGCGTCAAACAGGTGCAGACGCATTGCGGATTTATACCCGAGGACCCGAACGATGCTTTGTATCCGGGGACGGTCGAGGCGATTCGCGAGGTCGCGAAGCATTGCCAGGGGAACGCGCAAGCCTTCCTGATGGAGACGGGGCAGGAGACGCCGACGACGATGTCGCGCGCGATACGAGATGTAGCGATGCCGAATCTCGGCGTTGGGCTTGATACCGCCAATCTGATTCTTTATGGCAAGGCGAACCCGGTCGATGCGGTGGATATTTTGGGGCCGCACGTCCGGAGTATTCATGCGAAGGATGGCCGCTGGCCGACCAATCCGAATGAACTGGGCGAAGAGGTGCAGATCGGCAAAGGGCTGGTCGATTTCCGCCAGGTTTTTGCCAAACTTCACCGCATCGGCTATACCGGCGCGGTGACGATCGAGCGCGAGACCTCTGGGCCGCAACAAATCGAAGACGTGAAGCAAGAGAAGGCCTACCTGGAGGGGATCTTGCAGCAGGTGTTTTCTGGCCAGTATGAGGAACGCGGGATATGAATCGTCGTGATTTTATTCAGGCAGGGACGGGCGTTGCTTCGGGTCTGCTGTTGCTCAAGCCGGAGACGGTGTTTGGCTCGCAGGCGAACTCGGCGGTACGCCTGGGGCTCCTTGGGTGCGGGAATCGCGGCACCTCGGTAGCTACTTCATTTTCGAAGAGCACGACGGCGCAGGTGGTGGCCCTGGCCGATATATTTCCGGACAATCTTGCGAAGGGGAAGGCGCATTTCGACGAAGTGAATGCGGGGCTTGGCCGTTCGCCGATTGATTCCAAATTACTATTTCATGGTCCAAATGCTTACGAGCAGCTTGCAGCTTCACCGGATGTGGACCTGATTCAGATATCGACTCCGCCGTTTTTCCATGTGCAGCATCTCGGGGCGGCAGTGGCGGCGGGCAAGCATGTCTACTGCGAAAAGCCAGTGGGCATCGACGTTGCGCAGACGCGGCAGGCGCTGGAGATCGCGAAGAAGGTGAAGGCTTCGCAGAGCGTGGATGTGGGTTTTCAATGCCGGAGCGCTCCGCCGATTGCGGCGATTGCTGCGAAGATCCAGGGCGGCGCGCTGGGCAATATCGCTTCGGTTGCGGCGAACTACAACGCTCCGGCATCGCTTGAGAAGACGCGCGCGGGAGTGACGGCCGAGGCTTTGCAAAAAACGGCGCCGGATGAGTATCGGCTGCGAAACTGGCTTTGGTATAAGGCGCTCTCGGGCGACATCCTAGTCGAGCAGAACATTCATATCATCGACCTTTGTAACTGGTTGCTGGGAGCACATCCTGTGAAGGCGAGGGCGACCGGCGGTCGTAACATTCTGACCCATGCGGGCGATTGCTGGGATAACTACCAGGTCGACTTTACTTATCCCGGCGATGTGCATCTTTCGTTTTCATCGACACAGTTTGGGGCGTATGGCGGCTTCGATGCCGGACTGCGGATGTTTGGTGCGGACGGCATGGCGACAGTGCCTTACTCCGGGCCGATGCAGATCGTGGGTGCGAATGCCTGGAAGTGGGAGGACTCGGCGAAGGCCGCGGCAGGCTCGGGGACGTTTGCCGCGAATGGGGCCTTCTCAGACAACCTTGAGTTTGCCGATCGGGACAAGGAGCGGAGCTTTATTGACAGCATTGTGAATGGGCCGGTGCATAACCAGATTGCCTCGGGTGTGGAGACGGCGCTGAGCTGCATGCTGGGGCGGATGGCCGGATATACGGGACGTGAGGTCGCGTGGGATGAGTTGCTCAAGCATGGCGAGAGTTATGAGTTGGGGATGAAGTTAGAGCAGTTTGCTTGAGGCGCCAGAGCTAAGGCCGGGGCGTCCGTTGCTGTCGTCTTTAAGGCTGACTCCGCTTAACTTCAAGCGCTGCGCATTTCTCAGCAAATAGTAGAGAGTCTGGGCGGCCTGTTCTGGGCTGGTTCCTTCATCGCGGACATTCGAGATGCAGTTTCTTTCGGCGTCGGTGCGGCCTGGTTTTGGGGCGTAGGTTAGGTAGATGCCGAGGCTGTCTGGAGCGCTGAGTCCGGGGCGTTCGCCGATGAGCATGACTGTGATTGCGGCGCCGAGGAGCTCTCCTATCTCATCTCCGAGGGCCACGCGGGCTTGCTCGGCGATGATGACTGGGCCGATCTGCCAGCCCTGAAGCAAATCAATCGCCGCTCGGATGACCCGCACTGCGTAACGTTGCGGAGCGATGGCCGATAGGCCGTCGGCAATGATGAAGACGATCTCCGGCGGGTAAAGCTTGAGTTCGATGAGGCGTTGGCGGCAGCCTTTGTCGAGGACACGGCCGAGATTGGGACGCCGGAGATAGGTAGCGCGGTCTGTTGCCGCGCTGTGGACGAGGATCGATTCGAGATTCGCGGTAGCGAGTTGTTCGGCGATGGACTGAGCGTCGAACGGCGCATGGACGGCATCGCGAGCGAGAGCGTGAGCGAGGCTGAAGTCGAGTAAGTCCCTCGTAGGCAGGCTGTCGCCGGCGCGTTCGAGCGCGATGCGGGCCGGAGTGAAGCGGCGGAGTTGGGTGAGAGGATGAGCCGGTGATGCGATTTCACTCAACTGTTCAATGGAGGCTGGCGAAACCGCAGATCTCTCCACTCCGCTCCGCTCCGGTCGAGATGACAAATCGAGAGGGGCGTCGGGTTTGGAATATAGATGTTCTTGCTTGCGATGGCTCATGCTTTGCCCAATAGTTGGGCGGCGTGCGGGAGCAGTCGCTGCGCTTCGCGAGTGCCGCTGAGTTCGCCGGACTTAGTGGTGACGCCCATGCGTTCGAGCCAGGTTTCGAATTCGGGTGCGCGCTTGAGGCCGAGGACGCGGCGGATGTAAAGCGAGTCGTGGAACGAGGTGCTCTGGTAGTTGAGCATGACGTCGTCGGCGCCGGGGACGCCCATGATGAAGTTGACACCGGCGACGCCGAGGAGGGTGAGGAGCGTGTCCATGTCGTCCTGGTCGGCCTCGGCATGGTTGGTGTAGCAGATGTCGCAGCCCATGGGCAGGCCGAGGAGCTTGCCGCAGAAGTGGTCTTCGAGTCCAGCGCGGATGATCTGTTTGCCGTCGTAGAGATATTCGGGGCCGATGAAGCCGACGACGGTGTTCACGAGCAGGGGACTGAATCTGCGAGCGACAGCGTAGGCGCGGGCTTCGCATGTCTGCTGATCGATGCCGTGGTTGGCGTTGGCGGAAAGCGCACTGCCCTGGCCGGTTTCAAAATACATGACGTTGTTGCCGACGGTGCCGCGATGGAGCGAGCGTCCGGCATGGTGGGCCTCTTCGAGAATGCCGAGATTGATGCCGAAGCTGGTGTTGGCCTTTTCTGTTCCGGCGATGGATTGGAAGACGAGGTCAACGGGAGCGCCCGCTTCAATTGCCTTTATGGTGCTGGTCACGTGGGTGAGCACGCATGACTGCGTGGGCACTTCGTACTTCTGACGAAAGTCGTCGAGCATCTTGAGCAGCGTGATTGCGGATGAGATCGAGTCGCTCGCGGGGTTGATGCCGATCACGGCGTCGCCGCAGCCGTAGAGGAGGCCGTCGAGCATGGAGGCGGCGATGCCTCTCACATCGTCGGTGGGGTGGTTAGGCTGAAGGCGGACCGACATGCGTCCGGGCAGGCCGATGGTGTTGCGGAAACGGGTGATGACGCTGCATTTCTTCGCGACGAGGATGAGGTCCTGGTTGCGCATCAGCTTTGAGACGGCCGCAGCCATCTCGGGGGTGACGCCGGGAGCGATGCGGGTGAGGGTTTCTGCGTTGACCGCGGAGCCGAGCAGCCAGTCGCGGAATTCCCCGACGGTGAGTGCGGCGATTTCGGCAAAGGCCTCACGGTGGTGCGTGTCGAGGATGAGGCGGGTGACTTCGTCATCCTCGCAGGGAATCAAAGGTTCTTCGAGGAACTTCGCCAGAGGGACTTCAGCGAGGGCCATCCGGGCAATGACTCTTTCCTGGTCGCTCGAAGCGGCGACTCCGGCGAGCGCGTCACCGGAACGGGCCGGGCTTGCCTTGGCAAGCAGGGTCTTCAGGTCTTCGAAGGACCATGTGCTGCCGCGGATGGTTTGCCGGTAGGCCATTCTTCTTTGAGATTAGTTTAGGCGTAGAGTGCATCACCAGCGCGCTAATAGCGTTGCCTTGCTGGAATCGGGTGCGACGCTGCCTTGGGGCTCCTCGATGCAAAACTGCGAAAAAGCAGGCTATAGTTATTTACGAGTTGATGCTTCCCTTCGCCAGATGGCTGCACTCTTGATACTGTCGGGTAGGTGACTTGAAGAGGCTGCTGACAATCGCCGCGCTGAGCGCGGGTGTCGTGGGCGTCCTGGCGTATGCGGGGATTTTTTCGCCATTGGTTGCGGCCAATTATCTTCCGCACCGCTATTGCTACCTCGCGCAGCCCGGCCTGATCTGGACGAACGTCATCATGGATGGCCTGATCGCGGGCTCGTACGCGGTGATCTTTGGCTGTCTTTTCTGGGTAGCGGCGAAGCTGCGCTGGGTACCGGCAATCCATGATTACCTATGGATCTTTCTGGCCTTCGGCAGCTTCATCCTGGCCTGCGGCGCGACGCATGTCATGGAGATTGTGACGGTGTGGTGGCCGGTGTATCCGCTCTCCGCCGCGGTGAAGGTGATCTGCGCGGCAGCGTCGGTGCCCACGGCTATTTTGTTTGCACGGGTAACTCCCGCTTTGGCGGCTAACGTGCGCCGCTTCGTCGATATGCTGTCGACCTCGCAAGAAGAGAAAGAGCAGGCGCTGCTGGCGCTGATCGCCTCGGAGAAGCTGGCGGTTGCGGGACGCATCTCAGCAACCATCTCCCACGAGATCAAGAACCCGTTGCAGACCGCGGGCGACATGCTTTACCTGCTCACTCACGATGAAAGAATGCCGGCCGACGCGGTGCGCATGCTTGAAACAGCGGCCGGCGAACTTGAGCGGGCAAAATCCATCTCAGACAGTACACTCTCGCTTTACCGGGAGTCGGCCACCCCGGCGACGGTATTGCTGTCAGAGTTGGTCCAGAGCGTGCTCGAACTGCAATTGCCAGACCTGGCAAGGCACGGAATCTCGCTCCAGCCGAGGCTGCGCGCACCTCGCCCGGTGAAGGGCTACTCCGGTGAACTGCGGCAGATGGTGATCAACCTGATCCAGAACGCCGCGGCAGCCATTCAGGCGAACGGCCGCATCCTGGTGCGTGTGCAGCCGCGGTCGTCGCTCAGCACGGGAACGGCGCTCGCTGGATATTCGATCACCGTTGCCGATAATGGGCCGGGAATTGAGGCCAGAAACCGGCCGCGCCTGTTCACGCTTTTCTTTACCACCAAGGGCGAGCAGGGGACCGGGCTTGGTTTGTGGCTGGTGCGTTCGATTGTCGAGAAGCAGGGCGGACGAATCCGGGTCCGCTCCCGGACCGCGGCCGAGTCAAAGGCTTCTGGCACCATCTTCAATATCTGGATCCCGATGGAGCCTGCGCCGATGGCAGACAAGACGGCTGGAGAACGCCCGACGAGCGGAGTTCGCATGCCCACTCGCGCCTGAGCCGCCAGGCGTCGTCATCTTTTCATCGCGCGGTGACCGCTCCCATACAACGATATGAACAGACGCCGGCGGTTGGCTGGGCCGTGCTATGCTTTGCCCAAACTGTTGTGGAACATTTGCTTCAGACCTAATCTTGCCGTACCCAACTATCGCTTATGAGGAGCCCAGATTTGCTAAAGATTTCATCCCTGATCGCTGCGCGTCATCGAGTTGCGCCAGCCGCCATATTGCTCACTCTCGCTTTCTCCGCCCGTGCGCAGGTCGTTATCGCGCCCTCGTCGCCGAAGGTCGGCTCGGCCAACCCGGTGAGCGCCGAGCCGACCGTGCCTCGTCCCTCGACCAAACCATGTGTGGTGAAACTCTTCACCAACCAGGAGTTCGCCGACTACAGCGCCAAGACTTTCAGCTATGCGCCTCCGGACGAGTGTCCGGGCCCTTGGGCGAAGGTGGTGTTCACCGCAGATTTCACGGTGACGGCGGGCGTGCAGTACGATCGCACAGCCTCGCTCTACCTTGGCCACGCGAACATTTTCTACGGCACCACAGCCGAGCCGGGTACGACGCTGAGTCCTTCATGGCATGTCGAGCGCGACCTGACCGATCTTTCCGCGCTGCTGGCATCGCCGCAAAGCGGAGAAGCCGACATCTACAACATCGTCAACTCGACCTACACTGGCATTATTTATGCGAACGCTGAGTTGGAGTTCTATCTGCAGTCAGCCAAATTTCCGGCGCCGGTTACACCTGATGTCATAGTTCCGCTGCCCGATGCTGCCGGCGGCGCGGTTGCGCTCAACAATACCGCTAGCAAGCTCGCCCAGACAGTCACGCTACCCACTAACGTCGAGCGCGCGTATCTCGATGTGATTGCCCAAAGCCAGTCGAACGACGAGTTCTGGTACACCTGCGTGCCTAACGATGTCACCGGACCGCTCGAGAGCTGCGGAGGAACGGGCTTCCGCGAGACGGAGATCTCGATTGACGGCAGGGCGGCAGGCGTCGCTCCGGTCTATCCCTGGATATATACCGGCGGCATCGATCCGTTTCTGTGGACGCCGATCACCGGCGTTCAAACCCTCAACTTCAAGCCCTATCGCGTTGATCTGACTCCCTTCGCCTCATTCTTCTCAGACGGTAGCCCGCATACGGTCGCGCTGAGCGTCTTCAATGCCGACAGCTACTTTCTGGTTACGGCGAACCTGCTGATTTACACCGACCATGGAAAGGACGTCGTCACCGGCAGGGTATTGAGCGACAACCTCCCTGGCGCACCCGTGCCGACGGTGACTGAAAAGCTGAACCTCGACGCCAGCGGAAACGGAACTGCCACCGTTTCGGTCGGCTCGCGGCGCAAGTTCACGATCAGCGGCTACGTGAACACCTCGCACGGCAAGGTCACCACCACGGTGACTCAGGACATCAATTTCCTCAACGATCAGAAGTTCACTCTCAGCGCCACCACGTATGTCCAGGACATTACGCAATCGACGACCGTCGATTCGCTGACGACGACAAAAACCTCCGACGGAACTAGGCTCACCCAGGGGCATATCTCCTACCCCTTCAGCATGAAGATCGATGTCGCGGTCAATCCCGACGGGAGCGAGTCGCAGACCACAACCAGCAACCAGGAAGATATCGCCGAGTCGAGCGTCTTCGACGGACGCAAGACGCTGTTTGGCTTCTCGGACGAGACTGTCCAATCGACCGATGCTCTCAACTTCGACTCCAGCGGTAATTTCACCGGGAATAGCGGGGCAAAGTCGAGCGCTACCGACGAGCAGGCCAGCGATTGGGGTGGATATTACTACCGCGGGCTGACGGCGAAGGATGGCGTCCTGACGGGCATTGTCAACAAACCGCCCTGCGACAACAAGTAGGCCATATACCGAAACACTGCAAACACGGCGAGGCATTGCCGGTTCGGGAGCATCTCGAGCCGGCAGCGCGCTCGCCGATCTTTTCATCCTGAATTCGGATTTTCTCTAATACTGTTGAAGAATGTCGCTGCAGGAGAACCAATCCGGCCGTCTCGCGCTGGCGATCGTCAACTTGCGCAAGTCGTTCGGCGATGTGACCGCGGTTGACGGGTTAGACCTTGAGGTGGCGCGCGGCGAGTGTTTTGGCCTGCTCGGCCCGAATGGCGCGGGCAAGACCACCACGATTGAGATTTGCGAGGGGCTGACCACGCCGGATTCAGGCACGGTCAAGCTGTTAGGGCTCGACTGGCGCAGCTATGCGAACGAGCTTCGCCAGCGCATTGGGATTCAGCTGCAGGAGACGCAATTTCCCGACAAGCTCACAGTCGAGGAGACGCTGCGGCTCTTTCGCAGCTTCTTCGACCACGGACTTAGCGTAGACGAATCGATCGCAACAGCGCAGCTGGAAGAGAAGCGGAAGTCGCGGGTGGCCGGTCTCTCGGGCGGGCAGAAGCAAAGGCTGGCGATGGCCTGCGCGCTGGTCGGGGACCCGGAGCTACTGTTTCTCGACGAGCCGACGACAGGGCTCGATCCGCAGGCGCGGCGGAACCTTTGGGACCTGGTCGACAAGCTCAAGGGCGCAGGCAGGACGATCATCCTGACGACGCACTATATGGATGAAGCGGAGCGGCTCTGCGACCGGGTCGCGGTGATGGACCATGGGAGAATCATCGCGCTGGGAACGCCGAAGGAGCTGATAGCGTCAATTGGCGGGGAGCAGATTGTGGAGTTCGCCGTCGCCGATGGGTCGGTCGTCGATGAGGCGGCGCTGACGCGGATTTCCGGCGTGCATTCGCACTGCGTCCATGCCGGCGTCCATCAGCTGTTTGTCTCGGAGCTGCACACGACGGTGCCGCCGATCTTCGCTTCTCTGGCGGCGCAGGGAGCGCACTTGAGCGAGTTCCGCACGCATTCGGCGACGCTGGAAGATGTCTTCGTCTCGCTGACGGGGAGGAACCTGCGCGATGAGTAAGCTGAGTGAAAGCTCCCTTTTTCAACTGACATCGACGCGCTTCCGGCTTTTCTTTCGCGAGCCGGAGGCGGTCTTTTGGATATTTGTTTTTCCGATTCTGCTCTCGGTGGGACTGAGCATTGCCTTTCGCAATCGCCCCGCAGACGTGCTGCAGGTGGCGGGGACGACCGCGCAGCTTTCGCAGGCGCTCGGAGCAGACAAGGGCCTGAGCGCGACGATGGTCGACGAGGCGGAAGGGAAGCGAGAGCTGGCAACGGGAAGGATCCTGCTGCTGGCAGTGCAGACGGCGGGCGGCGTCACTTTCGATTACGACAACACCAATCCGGATGCGCGGACGGCGAGGCTCCTTGCGGACCGAGCGCTCGAAAAAGCGGCGGGGCAAAAGGACAGCGTTGAGATATCAACGGAGCAGGTGCATGAGGCCGGCGCGCGGTATATCGATTTCGTCATTCCCGGTCTGCTGGGCATGAACCTGATGAGCTCGGCGATATGGGGGCTGGGGTTCTCGATTGTCGAGGCGCGGCAGAAGAAGCTGCTGAAACGGCTCGTGGCTTCGCCCATGCCTAGATGGCAGTATCTCGCTTCGTTCCTCTTATCGCGGCTCCTGCTGCTGGTGATTGAGGTAGGGGTGTTTCTGGGATTTTCGCGGCTGGTCTTTGGCGTGCCGTTCCGAGGCCCGATATGGCAGTTGGCGGTGGTATGCGTGCTGGCGTCGCTGAGCTTCTCGGCGCTCGGGCTGTTGATTGCTTCGCGGGCAAAGACGATGGAGGCCGCCTCCGGCCTGATGAACCTGATTATGCTGCCGATGTGGATCCTCTCCGGAGTCTTCTTTTCGGCGAGCCGGTTCCCCAATATCCTGCAGCCGTTCATTCGCGCGCTGCCGCTGACCGCCGCGATCGACGCACTGCGCGGCAACATGCTGCAAGGAGCGGGGCTTAATCATCTGCTGCTGCCAGTCGCGGTGCTGCTAGCGTGGCTGCTGGTCTCTTTCTCTATCTCGCTGCGCATCTTTAGATGGAGATAGAAGAGCAGCACTCGAGATAAGTTGCCACATCAAGTCTTGATGCCTCGAAAGTTGTAGCTTCCAGTTGGCCCTGATTTCTCTGTGTCTCCGCTTAAGAGAGTGAAGGCGGTCGGAGTTAAGACTCTTCACAAAGGAGACACTGTCATGAAACGGAACGCAGCAATCGCGCTTTTCGCATTTTCAACCCTGGCTGCGGCTGGTTTGGCATCGGCACAGGAGCCGGGCGTCAAGGCAACCGTGCCTTTCGAGTTCACCGTGAGCGGCAAGCTACTCCCCGCCGACACATACACGATCAAGTCGTCTTCGGAAGGAGTTATCACGATCGAGAGTGCCGACAAGCACTTCCGTGCCGTGACAACGACCTACCAGAGCAACGATGAATCAGCGAAGGGAAACGAGCTGGTCTTCGCGAAGTATGACAATAAGTACTTCCTTCACGAGGTGATTTGCCCGACCATCGCCTCGATGAATGTGGAGGTCCCCAAGTCGAAGCTGGAGAAGCAAGTGCAGATCCAGGAAGCAAGACTTGGCGGAGTTCCTGAGCCGGTGCTGATCGCGGCCAAGTAACAAGCAGTGAGCAAGAGAAGCGGCCCGGAGATGAGAGTCTCCGGGCCGTTGTGTTGTCGTTTGAAAACCTCCGGTTACGGAGGGCAGCCTATGCATCTGATGCTGCCAATCCATACCGGTCCGCTGGTAGTTGCAGATTTGCCGCTGCCCGGCCGCGGATGATGTTTAATCGAGTAGTTAAAATCTCCCTCATCTGTGACCTTGCGCACCGCCGGCGCTTCAATTTTTCCAGGAATACTCAAACCCTTAGGGTAATTACCGAACGGAGTCGGTCCGGGTTGGAAGACAATGTCAAATTCAGGGTAATCTGGGGTTTCGCATCGCCATAAGATGGTACCGCCGACTTCAACATGAGCGGCGGTCGTGAGACGATCAGGGTCCGGCACGGTGATCACTGCGTGGGATTGTCTACGGTTAGCATTTTTCTTCTTGGCTGCCATGTGGATGCTCGCTTTCTAGGGTTAGGGGGTCGCTTAAAGATGCGAGCGGGCCCAGCTAACTTGTAGGCTTATTCGCTCGGTAACACATCTAGCATAGAAGACAAAGTTCCGCAAATTCCCGGTGATCAGTCGAAGGCTCTGGAGCGCAACGTGCTTTCCGCGACCTCAACTCAGGAGCTTCCAGCCACGGGTGCCCGGTTCTTTTCCGCAGGAGATTGCGTGGACCGTAAGAGATCTCGATAGCGGGGATCCTTCCGAAGAGACTGCAAGTCCGGGAATGGCACAATCTGCAGCGCAGTTGCGCCCCTCCGGAAACAGACAGCAAGTGTGGCTAAAGCTTCATCACGCTTACCCAGGAGCTCAAAAATCCTTGCTTTGTAAAACTGCGAATCAACGTCGTCAGCTCCGAACGATTCAGCTTTCTCAATAGAGGCAAGAGCGTTTTTGGAGTTCCCCGACTTGACCTGGTAGAGAGCAAGCAACATCCAAGCCGGCCCATTTGTCGGATCGGTTTGAAGTTGCCTCTGGGCCTCTTGTGCGGCGCGCATATACGCCCGTTTTGCCTCGTTGTTTCGATTTGGTAATGAGGAGTAGCAATCCCCAAGCTCCAACCAATTTGTGTCGTCAGCTGGATTTATCTCTGCGGCTTTCAGCGCGAAGGGCAGCGCTTCCTCGTACTTGCCCTGGAAGCGCAGCGCGAGCGATGTACCGGAGTCCGCCTTATCGAAATTGGGCTTCACCGCCAGGCTTTTCTTCAGGCTCTCGATCGCTTTAACAAAATCGCCGATCTGAAGGTACTCGCACCCGAGATTGCACCATGCCAGCGCGCTTCCAGGCGCCGCTACGGCTGCATCCCGATAGGCCTGAATTGCCTCCTTGTACTTCCCCTCCTCGTGTAAGGTATTGCCCAACTCGTTATAAGTGACCCAGGAGTTAGGCCTCTCTTGCAATACTCTGCGATACGCTTCTTCGGCATCTGTCCACCGGTTCAGGCGAGCATAAAGATCAGCCTGCCAGAGCAGCGTCTTGGGGTTTGAAGGATCGAGTTTTAGCGCCTTCGCATACTGATCCAACGCGGCGTGTTCTTTTCCGGATTGTTCTAGTGCTAATGCGAGTGCCAGGTAGCCTTCCACGAGACCCGGATCCAGCGCCAGCGCGCGTTCGCAGTTTCCATGCGCCAAGTCGAGTGCGCCAGGGTCTCGCCGAATGGCATATAGGCGGCCGTACGCCGCAGCTAGCCTTGCATGAGCGATCGCGTAGTTAGGATCCTGCTCCAGCGCCTCTTTGTATTTCTCGATGGCGGCGTCGAGTCCAGAGTCGTTGGGCTGCTTCATCAGAGCTTCTGCCGACTGGAATGCGGTGAAGGCGGCTGTGGATTGGGTTTCCGGTGGGGTTGTCTGCCTACTCGCAGGTAGATAGTGATTCAGGCTCAGCAAGGATGCTGCCGCTTGAGCGGCCTCTTCGGGGAAAGAGGTAATGCCCGTCGGAGCGGCATTGAGGGTCTTCGCGCGCAGCGTTCGGCCTGAGGCAGGGTCGAGGACGCGCAGTAAGAGCTGAAACGCCTTGGGCTGCGGCAAACCGGAAGCGGCGAGCACCAGATTCGCTCCGAGCGGGTCACAGATATCTTTTAAGTGGGCGGCACTCTGCAGGTCCTGGGACACATCTTCGGGCGAGATGATAAAGAAGTCGCGATCGAAGGCTTCGACGCGGGAGAGTTCGCTCTTGATGGCGCCGAGGACGCCGGTCAGCATCGGAACCACCTGCCCGTCAGAGGTCTTGGGCCAGTTCAGGAGCGCGACGAAGCGCCTTTTTGGCAGGGGATGCCACAGGTTCTCAAGTTCGTCCCGTTTGTACCATGCTCCTCCGGCGGCGGCGCAAGCGGCAGCTGCCGCGGTCCCGATAAAGCGACGCCGGGTCCAGAACGGAGTTTCGGAGCGTGCTCCTGCGGAACTCTTATTTATTGCCTCCAGCGCCTTGTCAAAGGCCTTGCATCTGCGCTTCGGGTCGGTGGAAAGACAGTCGGTGACCAGCTCGACGCACGATTGAGGCACCTTTGGAGAGGTTAACCGGGGGCTCACCATAACCGACGAGTTGTCGGGCGAGGCAGTCGGCTTGCGCCCGGTAAATACCTCATGCAGAACAACTCCGAAGGCGAAGAGATCGGCGGCCTGGGAGGGCGGCTGCCCTTGATAAAGTTCCGGCGCGATGTAGCCCGGCGTTCCAGCGAGGGTCCCTTTGGTGGAGAGAGTGGTCTCGGTCTCGAAGGCGCGAGCTAATCCAAAATCGGTGATCCAGAGACGCAGGCTTCCGCCAGCGCCGTCAACCATGATGTTGTTGGTCTTGATGTCGCGGTGAATGATGCCGGCCGTGTGGATAGCCGAAAGGCCGAGAGCCATCTGCCGCAGGACCGCCAGGCCCTCTTCGTTGGAGACTGGCGGTTTTTCCCGCAGTCGCGCGGCGAGGGTGCGACCAGGCAGCAGCTTCATCGTAAAGAAGAGCAAATCCGGCACCGGGTCGTCACAATGCTCAATGTTGTAGATCGGGCACAGATTTGGGTGCGCGACCTCGCGGGCGAGCAGGACCTCGCGCTCAAAGCGGCTCTGCAACTCAGGATCGGCGGCGATGTGAGGCAGAATCGTCTTCAATGCGACATGCACGCTCTGCAGGCGAAGGTCCTCGGCCTCGTAGACCTCGCCCATGCCGCCAACGCCGAGCAGGCGCACGATGCGGTAGCGCCCCAGAAGCAGATCTCCGGGCGAAAGCGACCGCCCCTGGCCGAGACCGTTGCCGTTGAAACTAATCAGTGGCTCATCGAGGGTATCGTCATCTTCATCGCTGGCGGCCAGTAGTTCCACCAGGGCGCCTTTCAGTTCTGCGTCACTGCCGCAGGCGTCGGCGACGTATTGCTCACGCTGCTCGGCGGGAATATCGAGAGCGGCATCATATAACGGTCTTAGGCGTTGCCAGAGTTCCGGCGTCATGGTTACTTTGTTAAGCGTCCTTTGAGCCACGCACGGGACATGCTCCAGTCGCGTTTTATGGTCCGCTCAGAGACGCCGAGGACTTCGGCGATCTCGGCGAGCGAGAGGCCGCCGAAGAAATGAAGTTCGACGACCTTCGCCTGGCGCGCGTCGAACTGGGCCAGGTCTTCCAGGGCCTCGTTGAGAATGAGGACATCGACGGTACGATTCTGCGCCGGCAGCAGGGCATCGTCGAGGGTGACCTGGTGCTGCATGCCGCCTCGCTTGGCGGCGAGGCGCTTGCGGGCATAATCGACGAGGATATTCCGCATCAACACCGAGGCGGTGGCATAGAAGTGCGCCCGGCTCTGCCAGGGAATCTGTTGCGGTTGAATGAGGTGGGCGTAGGCCTCGTTGACCAGGGCGGAGGCCTGCAGGGTATGATTGCCGCGTTCGCCGCGCATGTATCGCGCGGCCAGACGACGCAACTCCCCATAGACCTGAGGGATTAGTTCGGCCTCGACCTCACGATTTCCCGCGCTGAGCTGGACGAGCATCGCGGTGATCGAGTTTTGGTCGGAGCCGGCTGGCTCCGGTACGCGAGTGGCCATGCGTCGGCTCCGCTAATCTGAGGGATTATAGCGTGGTTCGCGCGCGGAAGGCCCATGAAATCATCGCGCAGTCAATCTTCTGGCGAGACGGTTCCTTTGCCCGGATGAGCCGCCGCCCATTGCGCCTGACTCTTCCATCGCCGGAGGATTTCGGAGGATGCTTTTGGAAATCGAGTCCACGCTGTAGAATTGGTCGTTTCCTGCATGGCCTCCTGGCAAGCCCTGGCTGAGATCAGCGGCAGGTCAGCGATTCAGGAATATAGGATACCCAGCATGTCGAAAAGGAAAGCCATGAGCACTGTCGAGCAAGAGGACGTGAACCATGCGGTAGCAGAGGTAGCTGGTCCCGATTCCGGCGCCAGCGTCGACAAGATACGGGACATTCTCTTCGGGTCGCAGATCAAGAATTATGAAGCGCGCTTTGCCCGGCTGGAAGAAAACCTCGTCCGCGAGACGGTCGAGCTGAAGGATACGATGCGGCGGCGCTTCGAGTCGTTGGAGGGGTTCTTCAAGAGCGAGACCGAGGCCCTTGCCGCGCGTCTCAAGGCCGAACGTGAAGAACGGACGAGCGCCTTTCACTCGCTCGAACAGGAGCTCAAGTCGATCCATGACGCCCTTAGCCGGAAGATCCACGAGCTGGATACTTCGACAGCCGAAGCGGACAGCGGCCTGCGGAAAGAGCTCATGTCGGAGTCGCGGAAGCTGCTCGAAGAGATCGGCCAGCGGCATGACAGCTTGCGTTCGCTGCTCGAGCGCCGCGTGGGCGAGCTGCGCCATCAGAAGACCGACCGCGCGCTGCTGTCGGCGCTGCTGGCGGAGATTGCGGCCCAGATTGGCGAAGACAGCCAGTCCCACGAATCCGGCGAGCCAAAATAGGGCGACGCTCCTGTGCCCCGAGGGCCGCTTGAAGGATGAGCAGCATTTTCAGACAAGCCGGAGCGCCGGAGACTCCGGAGCAGAGCACAAACGGTACCGACGATCGCCTGGTCCAGTTGCGCGGCCTGCTGATTGGCCCGGAGCTGGAGCAGATCGAGAAGATCCGCCACCGGCTGGATGACCCCGAGGGGCGTTCGGAGGACCTGAGCAAAAGCATCGCTGAGGCCATTGCCTTGCGGTCGAAGCAAGACCGCAAGCTGCAAACTACCCTGCAACCGCTGATTGAGGAAGCGCTGCGCATCTCCGTGGCGCGCGACCCGGCGATCATTGCTACCGCACTGTTTCCCATTATCGGCGAGGCGGTGCGCAAGGCGGTCGCCCACGCGCTGCAGGGCCTCTTCGACTCCATGAACCAGATGCTCGATCGCGGCTTATCGCTCGAGAGCTGGAAGTGGCGCTTCGAAGCGTGGCGCTCGGGCAAGTCGTATGGCGAGGTCGCGCTGGCGCGCAGCCTGAACTACCGCGTCGAGCAGGTCTTCCTCATTCATCGCGAGACAGGATTGCTGCTGGGCCACGTCTCCTCCGGGGATGATGTGGTGCAGGATGCCGACCTGGTCTCGGGAATGCTGACTGCCATTCAGGACTTTGTGCGCGACTCCTTCGGGCCGCAAAAGTCGGACGAGCTCGAAGTGATGCAGGTTGGCGAGTTCAAGCTGTGGCTGCAGCACGGGCCGCTGGCGCTGCTGGCTGCGGTCGTCAGTGGTCAGCCACCGCCCGAGTTGCGCCTGGTTTTTGCGCGCGAACTTGAGGCAATCCACCAGGAGTTTGGCGTCGCTCTGCAGTCGTTTTCGGGGGACGCGGCGTCGGTTACCGGTGTAGAACCGCATCTTCGGCAGTGCCTGCGCGGTGCCCAGCAGGCGACTGCCAAATCGTCCTACACGGCGGTATGGGTGGTCGCCGTCCTGGTTCTGTTGGCCGTTGGGACGATCGACGGGCTGCGCATCCGCGATAACCGGCGGTGGACGCGATATGTCGAGCGGCTGCGGAGCGAACCAGGAATCGTCGTGATCGGGGCGCAGCGCCAATGGCTGGGGTATTCGGTGCGCGGCTTGCGCGATCCGCTGGCGGCCGATCCGCAGTTGCTGCTGGCTGGCTTTGAAGTTCCGCCGGCAAAGGTCTCGGAGCAGTGGGAGCCGTATCTTTCTCTCGATCCGCATTTTGAGGGGACGCGGCGGCTCGAGGCCAACAAGGCGCTGCTGGAGCGGCAAATTATTCGTTTCGACCTGAATTCTTCGCAGCTTCGCGTCGATCAGGCCGCCCTGCTCGACACGGTGGAGGAACAGGTCAACCTGCTGAGGCACACGGCGGATGAAAACCATCGGCAGATCCGTGTCGAGATGGACGGTCACACCGATAGCAGCGGCACGGAAAAGCGCAATATCGAGTTGAGCCGCGCCCGCGCCGAGACGGTCGCGCGAGCGCTCACGGAACGAGGCATTCCTCGCTCCCTGCTGGCGGCCGCCGGCGTAGCCGATAGCAAGCCCGGGCATGCGGGCATGGAGACGTATCCACAGGAACTGGATCGCCGGGTTACGTTTCAGGTGACCGTGAACCCGCCGATCGCGCCGCCTGCGGAGCCGACGCCGTGATCCAGAAGAAGATTTGCATGGTCGGCAGCTTCGGGGTGGGCAAGACCAGTTTGGTGGCGCGCTTTGTCAAGAGCATCTTCTCTGACAAATACCTGACCACACTCGGAGTGAAGATCGATAAAAAAGCCCTGATTATCGATGGTCAGGAAGTGACTCTCATGCTGTGGGACCTGGCTGGCGAAGACGCTGTGACGCAGGTGAAGTCTACCCAGCTGCGCGGGTCGGCAGGATACATTCTGGTGGCGGATGGGTGCCGGGCGAGCACGCTGCAGACGGCCATCGATCTGCAATCTCGCGCCGAGGCGGAGCTGGGCAAAGTCCCGTTTACGTGCGTTGTAAACAAGGCCGATCTGCGGGACAGTTGGGAGGTGGATGAGGGCGCGTTAAAAGGGCTCTCGGATTTGGGCTGGAGTTTTCTGCTGACCAGCGCCAAGACCGGAGAAGGGGTTGAAGAGCTTTTCCAGGGGCTCGCGGCAAGGCTGTTGCATTCACAGGGAAATCATGGCTGATCTACACGCGCCTGAAGTGAAGGCTGGCCGCGATCGACGTGCCGACGCAGCCCCGATTCTGCTTTCTGCTTTGCAGTTCGCGGTGTTTGAGCGCTGCCCGGAAGGGCAGTTTGAGATCGTCGGGGAATATCCCGAATGGTTTCTGCGCCTGGCGCCGGCTGCAGCCGAAGATGTGGCTCCCAACCTGACCGAGTATTTTCCCGCGCTGGAGATATTTCTTCCCCTGGCCGAGGAGCTGTGGACTACGGATTCACTGGCCCAGTTTCAGTCTGAGTTTTGGACCGAGGCAGACAGCGAGGGAAACGAGTATCACTTGCTGGCCCTTGCGGTCACAGCCGGAGAGCGCCGGTTTCTAGTGATCGAACGGGCGGATACTACCTACATCCGGCATCAGCAGTTGCAACTCAACGCCCATGAAATGGTGATCCTGAATGAGACGGTCACTCGCCTGAACCGGGAGATTGAGCGGGCCACGCAGGCGAAGAGCGAGTTTCTCGCGACGATGAGCCACGAGATTCGAACTCCTCTGAACGCAATCCTCGGCATGGCCGATCTGCTGGCAGAGAGCGATTTGAATGCGGCACAGAAGCGCTATGTCGAGGTCTTTCAGCGCGCGGGCAGTAGTCTTCTGGAGCTGATCAATGACATCCTCGATCTCTCTAAGATTGAGGCAGGCCATCTTGAGCTGGAGAAAGCGGAGTTCGATCTCCCCGAGTTGATCGGCAGGGTGCTTGAGCTTACGCGGGCGCGAGCCACGAGCAAAGGGCTGCAAATCGGGTCGTCCCTCACCCCGGGGTTGCCGCGCATGCTGTCGGGCGACCCCTTGCGGTTGCGCCAGATACTGTTGAACCTGCTTGGGAATGCAATGAAGTTTACCGCTACGGGCCGGGTTGATATCGAGGTGAAGCAGGACCCGGAGAATTCAGAGCCGGGCGCGCTGCTTTTCTGTGTCAAGGACACCGGCATCGGGATTCCGGCGGAAAAGCTTGCGAGTATCTTCGAGAATTTCACCCAGGCAGATTCGTCGACGACGCGCAAGTACGGCGGCACGGGGCTCGGGCTCGGAATATCGAGGCGGCTGGTGGAGTTGATGGGCGGCAAAATCTGGGTCGAGAGCACAGTAGGGGAGGGAAGCAGGTTCCTCTTCACGGCCAGGTTCGAAGTGTGCGCAGATCAAGGCCAGGAAGATCAAGGCCCGGCAAGCCCCGCACTCGTCGCTGATGCCGCGTCTCATACGCTGCCTTGGGTTGCGAGCGAGATTCCAGCTATACACATTCTGCTCGCGGACGACTCGGAGGATAACCGCTTTCTGATCACCGAATATCTCAAGCGATCGCCCTGCAGGCTGGAAGTTGCCGAGAATGGAGAGATTGCGCTCAGTATGTTGAAGGGCCGTCACTATGACCTGGTGTTGATGGACGCTCATATGCCGGTCATGGATGGGTTTGACGCCACCAGGGCAATGCGGGAATGGGAGCTCAGCCGCAACATGCGGCCGATGCCGATCCTCGCCCTCACCGCAGATGCGTTCAAAGAAGCGGAGGGGAAGAGTGCGGCCGCCGGCTTCACCGCTCATCTGACCAAGCCCATCGCGAAAGCCACGCTGCTGGATTCCATTCGCCGCTATGCAGCATCATGTGAGATTGCCGCTGTGGCACCGGGCGAGAAGCGCACCGAGGCCACAATCCTGGAAACCCCGGCGCTGGAGAACGGCGACCAGGATCCGTCGATTGCGAGGATGGCGCCACGCTACCTGAAGAACGTAGCGAAGGACCTGGCTGCACTCCAGGGCGGCCAGGGTGTTGAAGACTACCCCACCCTCCAAAGGATAGGTCACAATCTGAATGGGACTGGAGGCAGCTTCGGCTTCCCGCGAATCACGGAGTTGGGCGCGCGCATCGAACGCGGTGCGAAGGACCGGGCGATCGATGAAATTCGCCCGGCGATTGAAGAGTTGGCAAGCTATCTTAAACAGGTTCAAAGTAGTAGTTCATAGATTTTGAAAGTGTGCTGACCACCGGCGTACGAGGAGCAAGAAGATGCGCGTCCGTTTCTGGGGAACTCGGGGGTCGATCGCCACACCCGGCCCGTCCACTGTGCGATTTGGCGGCAACACTCTCTGCGTTGAGCTGATCACCAACAATGGCGAACGGCTGATCTTCGATTGCGGCACCGGCGCGCGCTGCCTCGGCATCGATCTCAACCACTCCGTTCCTCGCCCGCTTCGAGCGACGATCCTGCTAAGTCACACGCACTGGGACCACATTCAGGGGTTTCCTTTCTTCGCTCCGCTTTTCGTGCCGGGAAATGAATTCACCATCTGTGCCCCCGAGGGGGTAGGTTCGTCGCTGGCAAACGTCCTCGCAGGGCAGATGGAATTCACCTACTTTCCCGTGAAGCTCGACCAGTTGCCTTCCAAAATTTCCTTCCGCGACCTTCCCGAGGGGCAGCACAATATCCATGGGGTTGGAGTGAAGACCCAATATCTGAATCATCCCGCTACCTGCCTCGGATACCGCGTTGAGACGGATGGCGTCGTCGTGGTGTACCTGACCGATCACGAGCCGTTCTCGGAGACTCTTTGGCGCTCCGACGCGCCCGCCGGTATGTTGGATTCGATAGTTCACGCCGGCGACAGACGACACGCTGAATTTATGCGCGGCGCCGATCTGGTCATCCACGACAGCCAGTACACGCCGGAGGAATATCAGACCAAGAAGAACTGGGGTCACAGCACGTATGAATACGCGGTGCAACTGGCCGCCGCCGCCGGCGCCAGGCATCTTGCGCTCATTCACCACGACCCGATGCATGATGACGCCACGGTGCTGGAGATCGAGCAAAAGGCGCAGACTCTGGCAAAGAGAACCGCGACCCAGCCGCATGTCTTTTGCGCCTATGAGGGTTGCGACGTGATGGTCCACCCGCTCCGGCGGCCTTCCAGCCCGGAGGTCGCGCAACAAGCGGAGCCGGTGAAGCCGCAAAGGCGGCTGTCCGTCTTGATCGTCGATGACGATCCGAACATCCACCTCCTGGTCGAAGCGGCATTAGCGAAGGATTACGAGGTCTTGACGGCGGAAGACGGAGAGGAGGGGCTACAGAAACTGGCAGGCAGTCATCCCGATATGGTGGTGCTCGACCTGAACATGCCCAATCTCGGAGGCATCGAGGTTTTGAAGAAGCTGAGGGCCGATCCCGGCTTATCCAACCTTCCGGTGCTTGTCCTAACCGTCTCGGGCAATGAGACCAGCACGCGGGCGGCTTTCGAAGCCGGCGCGACGGACTTCCTGACCAAGCCCTTCACAATCCCGCAGTTGAATACGCGGGTCGCAACGTGTTTTGCCCGGGTGTTCTCGTCTTGATCTAACCGGCGGGAGTCTTGCTTCTGGCTGCTACTTGCGAAGGGAGGAGTGAATCCCCCCGGCTAACGCAGGAGCACCCACCGTGCCAGTCCCGGTGGAAATAGAGACGCCGCCGTTGTTCTGAGTGGCGACCACAGTGCCGACTACAGTGCCGACTACGACTCCGGCGGCGACCAGCGAGACGAGCGCCACATGGGTTGCGACAAAGCCCGGAATCGTCGAGGTCGTGGCCGCACTGGTGGCTGCCGCAACGTTCGTCTGGGCGATCGTGGTGTGGGCGCTCAGCTGGCCCTTACTGGCGGACACATTGATGTGCAGTTGGCCGGTATGACCGTTCGGGTGAAAGCCCTGGGCGTGGATCTGTCCATTGGCGTCGGTCTGCCCTGAGAAAGTCTTGGCGCCATTGAGAAAGCTGGCGCTTGCATGCCCGCTCTCGGTGCTAACGGTGAAGAGCACCGCAGCCCCGGCCACCGGCTTATGATTCTCATCTTCGACTTGAACAATTGGTTCGCGCGCGGTGCGCTCCTTGATGTTGTTGGAGACGTCTTCGCCCTCGAGGATGACGATCCGCAGCGCCGGCGCCGGAGCTGCCGTTTCCTGCGCCGGGCCGAGATCATTCTTTGACGGCGCCACGTTCAACGAGGCAAAAGTTCCCTCGACTCGCAGCCGGGGAGCGGGCGCCGCCGGAAGCTCTTCCGCCTGGCATGAAGGCACCGCTACCGCGAGCGTCGGCAGCAACAGAGACGCGATCAGAGCAAACGTCGGGATTCGCGAAGTGAAGGCGGTACGGTGGTCGGGCGCGTTCATCATGGTGCGGTCACCTCGGAGGAAGTACCAACAGAGTTCGTCAGCGTCGCTCCGACACCGGCGACCACAGAGGCATTTCCTGAAAGCGTGAAGGTCTGGGTATAGGTAAAGGCGCTGCCGTACTGCGCCGAAGTAGGAGTCGTGTACCAAGTCGTGAACAGAGTGGTCGCCGGGACGGTGATGGACTTCTCGAAGAGCGTTGCTCCGCTGGCCGGGACAAAGCTGAAGTTTGCGGATTGAATCTCGCGCGTCGTGGAGAATCCCGTAACCAAAACGGTGAGTGTGTTGCCGGAGGTCGTAAACGACACAGAGGTGATTGTTGGAGCGACCCGCGGGACGACGATTGTGACCGGCACGACGCTGGGCGGCGTGACGTTGACGCCAGCGGCGGTGAGTTGCAGCGTGACGGTGATAGTTCCAGAGACGTTCCCGACCTGCACCATGACGACCGGAGTCGCTGTAGAGTTCGCGGCGAGCGGGAAGGTCAGAGTGCGGCCTCCTGGGGCCACGGTCACGTCGGTGGACGCGGAGGCGAGTTGGACCTGGGGATTGTCAGGATTGCCGGTATCTGGAGTGAAGGTGAGCGTCATCGTTCCGGTGAGCGCAGCCGGATAGGCCTGGGTGAGCGCGAAGTTCAGTGTGGGCTGTTCGCCCGGATTGGCCGATGGGGCGCTGAACGTTACCCCAAGCCCGGACGGGACAATGCTGAAGACAGCGGGGGCAGAGGTGGAATCGGATAGTGGATCGGTGACCGTAATGTTCGCTGTCCCGACGGCGGTGACGAGTGCGGCCGGCACTACCGCAGTAAGTTGAGTCGCGCTGACAAAGGTCGTGACCAGCGGAGCGGCATTGAAGTTCAGCACCGAGGTCGCGGTAAAGTTTGCACCGGTCGCCGTGATGGTCGTGCTGGCCGCCCCGGCGATTGCTCCGGTGGGGGAGATTGCGCTGAGCACTACCGCGGGGGCGGTGACGCCCGTTCCGCTGATCGAGAAGGTCTGCGGCGAGTAGACAGCGTCGTCGGTGATCGAGACGTTCAGGGTCCGCGTACCAAGCGCAGTAGGCGTGAAGCCGATCTGCAGCGTGCAGAAGCCACCATTGGCGGCGAGCGTCGCGCCGGCGAGGCAGCTTCCACCAGCCAGTGAGAAGTCGGCGGCGTTCCCGCTCAGTACAAAGCTTGCCTCCGAGGCGATCGTGACGGGAAGGTTGCCGATGTTGCTGAGGGTAACGGTCAAGTCCGCGGCCGGGGTTCCTATCTCCGTCGCCGGGAAGGCCAGTGCACCGGCGGGGAAAACTTCGCGGATGGCATTGTTGCCCGAATCGGAGAAGTAGATATTGCCGGCCGTATCCAGCGTGAGAGCCGATGGTGCATTGATTCCGGCGCTCCCGGCATTGTTCAGGCCGCCAACCACGGTGGAGATTACGCCGGCTGTGTCGATCTTGCGAATCCGATTGTTCCCGGAGTCGGCGATAAGCACATCCCCCGCAGCGTCCAGATCCACGTCGTTGGGAAGGTTGATCTCAGCCGTGAGCGCGGGGCCGCCATCGCCCGTGAAGCCCGGAGTACCGGTTCCGGCAATGGTGGTGATGGTGCCGGCGGCGTTGACCTTGCGGATGCGGTAATTCAGATAGTCGGCGATGAACAGATTTCCGGCGGCATCGATGGCCACTCCAGACGGGCAGTTCAACTGCGCACTGGTGGCCAGTCCGCCGTCTCCGCTGAAGCCGTCAGTGCCGTTGCCTGCGACGGTTGTAATGATTCCAGCGGTATCGATCTTGCGGATGGCGCCGGGCCCGCATTGCGCCACGTAGAAATTTCCCGCCGCGTCGAATCGACCGCCCTGCACCTCGGCCACTTCGGCTGCGGTTGCCGGGCCGCCATCTCCGCTGAACCCAAATGTCCCGTTCCCGGCTATGGTGGTGATTTTGCCGGTAGTGTCGACTTTTCGAATTCGGGCGTTGAGGGTGTCCTCGATATACAGGTTGCCCGCCGAATCGGGGACCACACCGAAGGGGCCGTGCAACTGCGCTGCCGTGGCCGGGCCGCCGTCGCCGCTGAAGCCGGCCGTCCCATTGCCGGCGACGGTGGTGATATTGCCCGCGGTGTCGACCTTGCGGATGACGCTGTTCAAGACATCGGCGATATACATGTTGCCCGCAGCGTCGAAGTTCACGCCATCGGGGTCGTTGAGTTCAGCCAAGGTCGCTGCGCCGCCGTCGCCGCTATAGCCGGCTGTGCCGTTTCCGGCGATCGTCTTGAGATTGCCGGGGTTCACCTGCAGGATGCCGCCGGTGCCCGTGCCGGTCATGTTGACCGACTCGTTTGGCAGTGCAGTGTCGTCGGATACCTGCAAGCCGGCCGACTTTGGACCGACCCCACCGGGCGTAAAGATAATCGTGATCTGGCAGTTTGCGCCCGCTTCGAGTGTCGCTGGGCAATTGTTGGTCTGCCCAAAATCCCCCGGGTTGACTCCCAGATACAGCCCGATCGTCGTGATGGCGACGGGCGCTGCCGTGCTATTGGTGACCGTGACCACCTGCGGTGCGCTCGGCAGGCCGACGGTCTGATCGCCGAAGGCTAGGCTGGCCGGGGTGAATTGCAGCGGCTGCTGAAGTACGGCAAAGGCAGCTGCGGCGGACGTTCCGCCATCGGGGTTCACGACCCCCAGCGAGAGCGTGCCCACCGTCGATAGCTGGGCCGCTGTCAGTGTCGTCGTCAGTGTCGTCGCAGAGACGAAAGTCGCGGTCTGGCTGGTTCCATTGACTGTAACGGCCGCTCCAGTGACGAACTGCGTCCCGGTGATCGTCACCACGGTAGAGCCGCTGCCTACGTACGCACTGTTGGGCGAGAGACTGGTGATCGTGGGGGCAGAGACAACGGGGGCGGTCACCGTAAAGACGGCCGCGTTCGAGGTTCCGCTATCGGGATTGACGACCGCGAGCGACAGCGTGGCTACCGTCGAGAGCTGGGCCGCAGTCAATGTCGTGGTCATCTGTGTCGCAGAAACGAAGGTCGCCGCCTGGCTGGTTCCATTGACTGTAACGGCCGCTCCAGTGACGAACTGCGTCCCGGTGATCGTCACCACGGTAGCAGCGCTGCCCACGATCACCGTGTTCGGCGTCAGGCTCGTGATGGTCGGGGCCGATATGCCGAGCTCGACAAGTGTAATGGCGGGAGAGGTGCTGCCAGTGAAGTTGGTATCGCTGGGATAGGTGGCGACAACGCTGTGGTTGCCGGCGGCTCCGGTCACTGCGACGGGCGTCAACACGCCAGTCACAGTCGAGGTCAATTGGTCGAGCAGGACTGTCTCGTTTGCGCTGCCGAAGTTCGAAATCACCAGATCGGGATAGCCATCGCCGTTGAAGTCGCCGAACAGCCTGCAGCGTAGGGAGTGGTCCCCGTCGGGAAAACTGTCTGCGCCTGGAAGGTTCCATTGCCATTGCCGAGCAGTATGCTCTCTGTGGCATCGCCAAAGTTCTCTACCGCGATGTCGGTCTTTCCATCGCCATTGAAATCCGCGGTCACCACGCCAAGCGGAGTATTTCCGGCGGTGTAGGTGGTCACCGCCTGGAAGGTCCCATCCCCGTTGCCGATGAGAATTTTCACGGTGTTGTCGCCGCTGCCGCCAAGCGCAAGGTCCTGTTTGCCGTCACCATTGAAATCCGCCACCGCCACTCCCTGTGGGGCGCCGCCAGAAGCGTAGGTCACCTGAGGTTGGAAGGTGCCGTCCCCGTCGCCGATGAGAATGCCAACAGTGCCGTCTCCTTCATTAGCGACTGCCAGATCGATGTTGCCGTCGCCATTGAAATCTCCAAAGGCGAGAGTGCGGGGGGTATTGCCGACAGCGTATGTGACTTGGTCCTGGAAGGTCCCATCCCCGACGCCAAGCAGAATGCTGACGTTTGCTCCAGCAAAGTTGGAAGTCGCAATATCGGGCTTGCCATCATGGTTGAAGTCGGCGACTACGATGCCGGCCGCCTCAGCGCCGGCGCTATAGGCGACCTGTGTCTGGAAGGTGCCGTCCCCGTTACCGAGCAGAACGCCAACCGTATCGTCGGCAGTGTTGGTAACCACCAAATCGAGCTTCCCGTCGCCGTTCAGGTCGACCGCCGCTATCCCCTCGGGCTCATCGCCTACGGGATAGGTGACCTCGGCCTTGAAGGTGCCGTCCCCGTTGCCGAGAAAGACGCTCACGGTGTTGCTGCCGTAGTTTTCGACAGCAAAGTCAGTCGTCCCATTCCCGTCGAAATCACCAGTGGCAACAGCGTACGGCCTGGTGCCAACGGCGAGCGGAGATGCGGCCGATGCTACCAGCGTTTGGGCTGGTGTTCCGGTAGTGCCAAGAGTT
This sequence comes from uncultured Acidobacteriaceae bacterium, assembly GCA_963790505.1. Classification (GTDB taxonomy): domain Bacteria; phylum Acidobacteriota; class Terriglobia; order Terriglobales; family Acidobacteriaceae; genus Acidisarcina. The sequence goes on from CAWBOT010000002.1 coordinate 577,357, forward strand.
GCGCTTCCGAGGACCGCGTTGCCGTTAGTCTGGTCGATGATCGACACGGATCCGCCGGGGGTGAGCGCTGTTGTTCCTTGTCCAACAACCGTGCTAGTCAGCGTATAGCTGCCCGGATCGCCGATCGCGGAAAGAGTCGTGGTCGTGGGATATGTACCGGTAACGGTGACCGACACCGGTTCAGTAAAGGCGATCGCAGCGGTGGCGGTTCCGACGAAGACGGCCGCATAGGTATGGACACCGACAGCGCCCGGATAAACCGATAGTGACGCTACTCCGGCCGCATTCAACTGCGCGGAACCTGCGTTAAATTGGCTGTTGCATACTGCAGTCCCGGCAATGCAGAAGACGACCTGGCCGGGCGTGACCGGGAGCGGCGCCGTTGGCGTGGTCTGCACTACGGTCGCACTCAGCGTCACCGGCTTGCCATAAGCCACCGGCGAGGGCGTAGCGGTGAGAGTCGCGGTCGTTGGCGTCAAAACATTGGCGACCGTGAAAGGAACGGAGTTGCTGTATCGCGTTCCGCATTCAATGTCGCCAATGTAGATTTGCAAAATCCCGGCAGCCGCAAAGAATCGACCCGGAATGGTTGCGCTGATCGCGGTATTTGACCCGGCAATCGGGAGTGGGTCGGTACCGGCAGCGCCATTGACGCAGACAAACTCGGTTTCGGAACCTATGAGGCCGGTGAAGTTTCCGGTCAGATTCAGCGTCAGGTCCGGGCTCCCGACAGTCACCGCAGTGGGCGAGATGGCCGAGATGACCGCCGTCGTAACCACCGGGGAGCTAACGGTGAAGTTGTCCGTCGCCGTCAAGCTGTTGGAGGCGTCGGTTGCGGCCAGGCTCAACGCTCCCGGCGTGGTCAGGACGATCTGCAGTGTGCCTTGTCCGTTGGTGAGCGGCAGTTCGTAGCTGTTCACTTGCACACCGATTAGCGAAAGGGTCACCAGATTGTCATCGCCGGCGACCACGTTTCCGTTTGCATCTACCTCGGTCACCGTGAAGGTGCCGGTCTGGCCTGGCGAGATTGGCGAGGGCACGGGGCCCGTGACCGTCATGGCTACGGCAGTTGCGATAACGCCGCCGTTATTCGTCACTGGAACTGCTTGCGTTGTCGGGTTGCCATTGAGTGAGTTGTCGGTCAGGGTCACCGCACTCTGAACCGCGCCCGCCGTCACCGGCGTGAAGTCGATGCTCAAATTGCAGCTGGCATCGACGGCCAGGGAGAGGTCGCCGGTACAATCCGGAGGAGTTCCCGAGCCAGCTACCTGGGCAAAGTTGGTCCCAACCGCGAGTCCGCTGAAGAGCAGCGGAGCGTTGCCAATGTTCTGAATTTCGATGGATTGGGGACTGTCGCTGCTGGTGGTTCCGACGGCCGTGGTCTGGAAGTTGAGTGAAGGCGGTTGAACTCGCTGCAGAAGAAGCACCGTCTCATCCGCATTGAGTATGCCACCGGCCCCATTGACCGCTACCCCGGTGGAAACGTGAAATCCAAGGTCCAGTGTGATCGGAGCGCCTCCGCCCACAGGCACCTGATACAGCTGGCTATCCGCGACCAGAACGTCGCCCGCGGCGTCAAACGCAACCGCGAAAGGACTGCTGAACCCACTTCCCACCGTAGTCTGTGGTCCACCCCCAGCAGGTAACTCGACCACTCGCGAATTGCTGGTGTCCGCAATATAGATGTTGCCGAAAGGATCGACCCCGACACCGTATGGGCCCAGTAGTCCGGTTGCGGGAACCGTGATCTGCCGGCCGCCGTTGGCGGGAACCTCCACGACGCGATTGTTGCCCGTGTCTGCAATGTACACATTGCCGATACGGTCGACCCATACTCCCTCAGGGACAGCCAAACCAGTGCCGACCGTAGTCTGCGCTCCGGCGGGCGTGACTTCCACCACGCGATTATTGCCCGAATCGGCGATAAACACGTCGCCGAAACCATCTGTCGCGAGGCCGAAGGGGGCGGCGAGACCGGTGCCGACGGCGAACGGGACGCCACCGTTTGCAGGCAGCTCCAGGACCAGGCCGGAATTGTCGGAGGCGAACACATTCCCGGCATCGTCTACAGCGACTCCGTAAGGCACGACATCGTTGTCCGGGATCGTCGTGAGGCCGCTGGGAGAGAAGCCAATCTGCGGGCCGACACCCATGCCCGAGAGAGCGGTGCCGGCCAGGGGCTGGTTGTCCGCGTTCGTGACCTCGATGCCGCCTCTGCGCAAACCGGTGAACAGCGGCGCGAAGGTCATATTCACCGTGCAGGGCCCGGTCGAAACTGTCCCGGTACAGGTGCTGCCCGCAGCCAGTGCGAAATCGCCTCCTCCCGTCGGAACGAGGGTGCCCAGAGTCCCTGCGCCAGTGACGTTGTAGTTGAGCGTGAGCGTGTTATTACAGGGAGCAGGTGTGGTCTGGTTGGCCGGGCACACATTGATACTGCCGAAGTTGACGGCCAGCGTTTCCACCTCAATCACGCGTTCGGTTCCGTCATTTGCAATGAAGACATCACCCGCGGCGTCCAACGCAACTGCAACCGGAGTAAAAAGCCCGGTACCGACGGTCGTCGCACAAGTCGCACTGGCGCACCCCGGGGGCAGCTTTAGAACTTGTTCATCGTGCGTATCCGCGACGAACACGTTCCCGGCGCCATCCACGGCGATGCCCTGAGGGCCGTTCAAACCGGCAATCAGGACGGTCTGAACGCCGCCGACCGGCACCTCAACCACCTGATTGTTTTGGGTGTCCGCTATGAAGATGTTTCCGGTGGAGTCAACGGCCACCCCCTGGGGTAAATTCAATTCGCTGGCCAGCGTGAACTGCGCACCACCGCCCGCAGGCACCTCAACGACGCGATTGTTGACGGTATCGGCAATGAAGACATCCCCGGCGGCGTCGAGTGCAACCCCTTCAGGGCGGCTCAATCCGGTGCCTACTGTAATCTGCGCAGCTCCTCCGGCGGGCAACTCCAAAACACGACTATTGCTGGTGTCGGCGATGAATATATCGCCGAGAGCATCCACCGCGACTCCAGTGGGAAGCCCTAACCCTACCGCAGGGAGTACGGTTTGTATGCCTTGCGAAGATACTTCCACAACCTGATTGTTGATGGAATCCGATATAAAAAGATCGCCAGACGAATCTACCGCTACCCCGGAAGGAACCCCGAATGTGGCGGGCAGCACCGTTTGCACTCCGGCAAATGTGACCGTCTGCGCGTAAGCACCGCTCCCGCAGACCAGCAATACCGCCGCCAGCAGCCCGTGCCTCCGCGTCGCGCACGACCGTTTTCTTGAGAACGCGCTCTCGTTCCTCCGCGCCTTTGCCCGCTTTGCCACGTCAGTTACGCTGCCGTTCATTTCCCCTCGATCGCCAGAGAACCTCAGTTAGTTTGCTACCGCGCGTCCGCGTGCAGTGCGGCCGCGCTCAGAGCCTTTGCCTGCCCGCTACATCGCGCTCTTCGTCATCACCGTTGGCACACTCGCCGCCGCAGCCGCCGGAATAAACTGCACTCGCGGAGTCGCCGCGCCCGCATCCACAATCCAGAGCAGACCGCCGCCGCTGGTTACCAGGCGCACCGTCGTGCCGGAAGGGGAGCCGCGCATGGCCTGCACCTGGCCCGGGGCACACGAGCAATGCAACTTTGCCGCAGCTACCGCACCGGTCAAGTCGACTCGCAGCACGTCTCCAGCGTGATTGGCGGCCACCACCCAGCGGCCATTGGGGGTAATGTCCAGTGCTGTGGGAGAGGAAATCGCGCCGGGGGACGCCAGGGTCGCCGAGGCAGGCGCCGTATTAACGTGTGAGATACCGGTCAGAGCGCCGGTTTCGCCGTCGGCGACAACGAGTTCATCGCTGCCGGGGACGAACTGCATTCCGCCGAAAGACTGCGCTGTGGCAACCTGCACACCCGGTTTCTGCGCTACAAAAGCGACGACAGATGCGCCACCTTGGCCGGCCCCGGCAACCAGGGCTACCGTACCCGTATCGCTGGCCGCTCCATATATCAACGAGGTCAAAGCTGAGACATCCAAAGTGCGGGTGGTTGGAGATTGCGGCAGACCGGAGATAACCGAAGCGATATTGACTCCTGCGTTACTCTTGCCGGTTACCAGTGCGAATGTTCCCGCGTTGCTCAGGTAGAGGGAACTGCCCCCGGGGATGTTTCCGACCTGGGTGATGGCGCCGCCTGACAGTGGGGCCTGGAATACGCCTCCACTTGCATCGAGAAACAAAGCTGTGCCGGACACTCCGGACGAAGCAGTCGCAACAAAAGCTGCGCTCCGGCCCGAGCCGGAGACAGTGGCAGTCCCGACGATCGATGCGCCGGGCAATCCCTGAACAGGACGCAGGGCCTGGCTGGGCGCGTCCCAGATGTAGCCGAGGACGGGTCCCGTAGTTGGTTGAGATTGCGGCTGGATTGCGCCAGAAGAAGAGGACGGAGAATTGATCGCGGTTCCGCAGCCAGCCAGAGCCAACGTCAAAACCGCCGCTATTGCCGGTGGAATCCCGAGCACTTGCTTCGAGCCAGACATCGCCGACCTCCCGGGTCCAGCAAACATTAAATGGTGTCCGTGATCGCGAAATCGTATCATAAATTGACGATTTCGATAACCCCTGAGTGTGTAGGGGAGTCTCTCTCTACTTCCAAGCGAGCGCATTGAACTCGAGAGACCCTCGGAAAGAAGTCGTCGGAAGAAGACGACGACACTCCAGAGCGTGGGACCTCAGGTTACCTTAGGTTGCGAGAGGTTGCGCAGCCGCGATTGAGCGGGCAAGCTGGAGAGCTGCCGCCAGATAAGGCAGTCTGAGCGGCGGACCGCGCCGGGCCAGAGATGTCTCAATCAGCGGCTTGAGACGGCGAAACGCCACTGATTAGTCCGAAGCCACGTATGCCTTGGGCGGACATCTCATCGTTGGTCTCCGCCAGTAGCAGGGAGATCTCTTCGGGGCCGTACGTCGCCTTAATCTGCTCGTTAGTCTTTTCAAGACCGTCGATCTGGGAGCTTCCCAACCCTGTACCTGGAATGAACGGAAAAACGAGCGGACGACTTCCAACCTGCCGAGTCTCGAAGCCTGATCGCAGCGCATTCACATGAAGCCAAATGTCGTCGCTCCCCGGGCAGCTGCGAAGGAAGCCGGCGCCCTCAGCTTTCAGCCTGGTCAAGAAATGGGGGGGGTAAATGCAGCCTGAGCTCCCGTTGGCCAGGCTTCGTCGGCTGGGGACGGTGGAGTTGCAATCTTCCCAGTCAATTAGGGAGGCTATGCCTCCAGAGGCCATCTGAACAACTTTCGCCCGATAACAGTGGATAACATTTGGATCGCTTTGATAAGCCCGCACCAGACCGGCAAGCCACCAGCGGCTGTAGAGCACGTTCTCTTCGGCGATGACCAGCGGATATCGGAAGGCATCCGCAGACAGCAGGTAAGGGAAATACTTCGTGTGCGGCCCATAATCGTCGCAGAAGAAGACCTCGAGCCCTCTGTCCTCTAACAGCTTGATGGAATATGGCCGCTTGTCGAACGCCGTCCGGTCATGGATCCACAGGATCAGTCGAGAGGGAAGGACCGTACCCGCGGCGATCGATTCAAGGGTCAGATACACTGACTTGAGCCGGCTCCCGCTGGTCGTCAGCGACACGATCGGCCCACTGCTGGAAACCACTGGAGTTGACGCTAACATGTTTTTGTACCGGAGAGCAGTCATAAACTTCAGTCCAAGCCTTAGGTCCTGCCTGAGGAGAAACAAGTTAGCGCGCCTGGTGCTGGTGGCTAAGTGTGTACGTAGTGTATTCATGAATCCATGCTCCGCTTGAGGAATAGGGTGGCAGTAGGCGTTGTAGCTGAACTCATATCCACATCGTCGAGTGGTCGATCGTTCGCGGAGGTTTTAGGCGAAGGTGTGCGACCCTCCTCCCAGATATAGGAATGAAGTAAGGGGACTTGGTTGGCATAAGCCCAACAAAGTCATTCTGTGTGTACGACTGTCCAGGCAACAAACAACTTATACATAAAGGGAATCCAGCACCCGAAAAAATATAGAGTGGAAACGTTATCGTCTTAGCAAGTCGCCAACGCCGGCGACTTAGGCGTATAACTGCACTGCAAAGTTTACGAGTAATAAGCAAGGCAGTCTTAGAGCAAGCTGTTCAGTGTGTCTTCGCCCTTTGGTCGGTGCGTAGCTTGACCCGCAACGAGTCAAGAGAATCGTAGTCCGATGACCGCAAACATCCTGGAAATGTCTGCACCGCCGGCGACAATCCGCGGGCACTTCACTCTCAGTAAGCTTCGGAAAGAGACTGTCACAAACAACAGCCGTGCGGTCGTAGAAAGAAGGAGCGAGGCGGCTGCGCCCTCCACTCCGAAGCGCGGTATAAGCACAAGCATCAAGGGAACGGTCAGCATGAGGCCGAGTGTCTGAAAGGTGGTCACCACGCCGGGACGCCCCAGAGCCATGAATGCCTGAGAGAGTACCTGCGCTACTCCGGAGAGCACTACCTCGACGACGAGGATGCGAACGACCGTGCCGGCGTCACTATAGTCCGGACCATAAAGCAGGCGCACCAGGGCGGGCCCAAGCAGGACGATGAACAAACCCGATGTCGCCGTCAACAAGGTCGTGCTTCGCACCGCCTGACCGGTAAGTTCGAGAACCACGGGTACGGGCTGCGAGGCGATCCTTGGGAAGAGCACCATCACCACCGCGGTATGAAAGGCATTCAGCATTCGCGACAGGCTGAGCGCCACGACATAGGTTCCCATCATGCTGGGGCGCAACAAGTGGATAACCAGCGCCTGGTCAACATAGAACGCCATGGTCCCGCAAAGATCGATTCCATAGGAGCGAATGCCGTAAGAGAGCAGAAGGCGGCAGGACTCGCCAAGACGCTGGAAGGTTGGACGATAGGCCTGCACGACGCGCCACAGGATAAGGCCAAAGGAGGGAATGCCCGTCACCACATACATCCATGCGGCAGACACCGGAGTGAAGAAATGCATCTGCCACAAGGCGAAAAGCCCAACCAAAGTGAGCAGCGGTGCGATGGCCAGCGATGTATTCGATGTCTTGAAGTCGCCCGAGCTTTCGACCGCCGCTCTTCCGATCAGTGACCACGCGAAGATCGGAATGTTGAGCAGAAAAAGGCGGCTGAAGAATATAACTTCGGCAGAGTATTGCCCGATCCAATGCGGCATGCCGATGAGTCCGATGAGGATCGCTAATAGTGAAGCGATACCGCCGAGAAAGAAAGCGGCGCCGACGAGCGCGGATCGCCGCTCGGGACAATTACGAAGCCGGTAGGTGAGCGCGCTCGGAACTCCAAAGGTAAATGCATTGGCCAGCAGCACGTTCCACAGAATCATCGCTGCAAGTTCTCCCCGTCCCGTCGCGCGCAGGGCTCTTGCCGACAAAATGCCGGTCGCGGCATTAATGAGGATGATGAACAGCTTGGCGCCTGTCGACTGCAACAGGGCCAGGCGCGAGGATTGCGTGCGAGGAATCGTTGGATTCATGCGTGGCCGATCAGCAGCGGTTGAATTCGTTGAAGGTGGGTCGCTCACTGCAGGGTCTGTAGCGGGTTGAAATATACGCCTGTACTCACAATCCTGATGTATCGCTCGATCTTCGCGATCTTGTCGCGCGGCACGTAGATCATGTCGCCTGCCCGCAGCTTCAGGTCTCTCTCCAGGTCCGCGGTCTTCTTGATGCCGGTGAGATTCACTTTCTTCACCTCAGCGGTGTCATCATCGATCTTCCGGAAGACAAGCACCTGGCCGGTCTGTGCCGCCTCGGTAAAGCCGCCCGCGAGCAGGACCGCGCCCAGGGCCGTCGTATTCTCTTTAAGCTCGATTTGCCCGGGCCGAAAGACCTCGCCCGCGACCACCACGGATGGGTGGGTAAAGTCCTTGAGAACGAGGTTCAGCTCGGGTTGGTTAAGGTCTTTTTCTTCAGCCTGCAGAATGCGGTCGTGGGCCTCCAGCAAGGTCAGGCCTCCGACTTTGACCTCGCCCGCAATCTTGATGCTCACGTAGTCATCGGGCTGGACGACCACCGTCTGATTAAGGTCAGGGGTGAGGCGATATTGAAGGTCCAGCGTATCGCCCGGACGCAGCTTATAGCGATGCTGCAGCCCGGGTTGGCCTGCCGCATGGGTAGAGGCGAAAACTACCGCCATTCCCAACCAGAAGAAACCGATTGTGGCCCGCTGATGTCGCGTTCTCATTTAACTTATGCCCGCCTTTGTCAGGAGTTTGTAAAGCCAGTCTGGCACCGGGTATCTTCGCTTGTTTAATAGATAGCCGAGCACCTTGCCGCCGCTTCTCTCAATTGTGTCGACGAGGCGGTCTAACTCTTGCGCAGTTGTTCTGTCTGCCTCTACCACTACAATGACTCCATCTACCAATGGAGCTACTCTGCGAAGCTCGATGCTTTCTTCGAGAGAGGGCATATCGACGAAGACCAATCGAAAGCTGCTGGCGAGCATTTGGAAGTACTCCCTGCGACAGCGCGGTCTGCTATCCCACTCCGCCGGAAGTTCATTCAGAAGAGCTTGTACGGTGCGTCCGCCCTGAACGACGCCCTGAAGGATATCCGCATCCAGGCTCTCCGCCAGCACTCGCGCAACATGAGCTCCAGGACGGCTGATTTCGCGATAATCGACAGTGATCGCCAGGTGCGAGGGATCGGGAAGATAGGCACTCTGACTCAACAGATCGTCAATAGTTGTGAGGGCGGTCGAGCGATCAACGTAGCCCTTTCTTAGCGGGCCGGCGGTGGCCGCTGTTGCCATCCTGGCGATGTCTCTTTGCGCGGCCGCACGGTTCATGTGACTGGCAAGGGATCTGCATAGGAAAGTAGTGCCCGAACCGGTATGCGGCGCAATCATCGCGACGACTCGAGGAATACGTTCGGACGGAGCTCGCTCTTCATCCAGCACAAAGTGCAGCACGTCGTCGAACTTCCGGCTCTGGTCAAGCGGGATATCGGGCTCCCTTCTCTTGGGTGATCTCGACAGTGTCATGTTCCGCTCCGTGTAAAGTTGTTCATCCAAATCGGGTGAAAGCCGTTGTGGCCGCAGGCTGGCAGGCATCGATGGCCGGTCAGGCCGATCCTTCTCCGTACCCGGCATCGAATGCGATTGAGGCGAGCACGCGGTGTCTGGAGACGGCGCCGAGTTCTAAGGGTGTACCGATGGTTTTGCGCCCCATCTCTGCAAAGTAGACGGCAGCCGTCGCCATCAAGAGGGCGGTCGGTATGCCAAGGACAACATTCAGCATCGGTTTGGGGCGCGCGGGGATCTGCGAGAAAGTGGGGTTTTCCATCAGCGCGACGTTGAGCAGCTTGCTCTGGTCCATCGCGTCCTCGACCTGGGCCAGATCGCGCTTTTCGGTGAATGCTTTGCAGTTCGCCTGCGCCTCTTCGGCCTGCGAGCGCAGCTGGTCAAATGTAAGCTCCAGGTCTTGGGCGTGAGACAACTGAGACTTCAGGTCATCGAGGTTCCGCTGGAGCTCGAGCCGTGCTCCCAGCAACGCTTCCCGCTGCACTTGCTCCTCGACCAGGGAAGTCTTCAAGTGTTGCCAGGCGGGGTTGACGTCGGAGGTGTTCTCGATGTTGTCGCGGGCGGACTGATCGTCGATCGCCCTCTGCGTATCGACGATCTGCTGGTCGACCTCGGTCACCAGCCTGTCCTCAGGCTTATAGCGATTGAGCAACTCCGTGCGCCGGTTTTTCAGGCCCACGACCGAGGCCTTGAGCTGTTGCAAGAGCTGTTCGCTCGGCACAGTGCGCTGCTGCGTCTGCTGGCGCTCTGGCACGGAAGACATCAGCAGGTTTGCCTGCCGGATGCCGGCATCGCTTTCCCGCAGTCTCAGGTCGTTGTTGCGAAGAGCTTCCTCGTCCGCGAGCAAAGAGCGCTGAAGACTCTCCTCGACATCCGGAACGCTGACCAGGTGGTTGGCCTGTTGAAATTCGACTAACTGCCGAACTGCGCTGTTCCACTGATTCTCATAATGCTTTGCCTGCCCCTCAAAGAAGGTCGAGGTCCCATTTGGCCGGCGTAGCTGCTCATGCCTTGCGAGATACGCCCGGGAGAGCGCCGACAGCGTCTGGGTGGCCTCCTGCGGCGTATCGGCCATGAAGCTCACGCTCATGATGTCTTCTTTGCCGATGGGGTCGACGGTGAGATGAGAGACCATGGAGGACATCTTCTTCGAGTGGCTCCGCAGCTCTTTCTTCGACTTGTGCATCGCATCCTCCGGGCTCCAGCCGGGGTCGGCGACGGCGCTCAACACATCATCACTCTGCAGGATCGCAAGCTCAGAGTTCAGTTCCTCTTCCGTGACGCCATTCACAATCGAACTGCTGGTGTGGTCGGGCGAGAGCAGCACGGTGCTTCTCGCGTTCTGTACCAGATATTTCATCTCCGAGCGATACTGCCGTTTGGTCACCGCCGCAAGAGCGACGGCCAATCCAAAAGTGATGCACAGCACATATAGAAAAAGACGGTGATGACGAAAGAGTGCGCTTAGGGCAAGCAATATCGGGCCATGATCTGAAACCTTCGGCCGGGGTGCGGTTGTTGAGAGGCTCGTTTGCATGCGTCCATCCCTCCTTGTGTGCCCTGATCCTGAACCGTGCTCTCCGCCACTCGAGCGGATCTTCAAGACGATTGAAGGTGTTTCTGCTATCGTCTATCGGCCAATGCTTCTCCCGCTTCAAATCGCGGCAACGCGGCGTGACGCTCGCTACGATGAGGCATAATGCCGGCGTAGACGCATTCCACTCCTGCGACCGTCCTCTGTATGCTGAAGTGTTCTTTCACGACGCTTCTTCCGTTCGCGCCCATCATGCGACGCTCAGTGGGCGAATCGATGAGCCGCGAGATGGCCTCGGCGGTTGCCGCTACATCCTTCATCGGCACGAGCAGGCCGGTGACTTCGTGCCGCACGATCTCCGGCACACCTCCGCCGTCCGCGGCGACCACCGGCTTGCCTGCCAGCATTCCTTCGATAATCACCTGGCCAAAGGGTTCGGGGAGTGTCGATGCGTGAACAAGAATGTCGAGCTTGTCGATGACCGCGTTCACATCTTCGATGAATCCGGTGAAGTGCACGCTGGCCTCCAGGCCCAGCTCGCAACACAGTTGGCGCAGTCTCTTCTCATAGGCATCCTCACCAAAGAGCGCGGAACCGACCACGAGAAACGTGGCCTCCGGATGCCGTTCGCGAACCAATGCCGCCGCTCGCAGGAAGACGTCCTGACCCTTCCACGGACTGATTCTGCCGACGATTCCGATCAGGGGTTTCTTCCGCTCCGCCTGCGCCGGCGGAACGTCCCGTGCAGGTACGCCGTCATGCACGACACAGCACCTGGATCGAAAGCGTCGTTCGAAACCCTTCACAACCGCTCTCTCGGGTTGTCGCTTCAGCAAGGTCGAGAGTGTCGAACTGGAGTTGGCGATGAGCCGATTGGGCAGCACACGCGACAACAGCCGAAGGCCCCACACGGCCACTCGCGGAAGATAATCGGGAGCTATCCTGTCTCGCACATGCCATACAAGGGGCACTCCGGCTAGCCTGGCAGCGCAGCCTCCAAGGATGTCTGCTTTGAGCGAGTTGGTGTGTACGAGATCCACCTCCAGCCTGCGGATCGCCATGCTCAACCGCGCCACGAAGATTGACGAAGTCACCACTCCGATTAGCTGGCCGAGGGCGCCGAAGCCCATCGTCTCCTTATGAGCGTTCAATACTCGCTTCGACAGTGGAAAGACCATAACGGGCGCCAGGCTCTCCACCCTCTCGCGGAGTGGGCCATCGGAAAACAGCAGCAGCAGAGGCTCGTATCGATCGCGATCGAGGTTTGCGATGAGATTGGCCAGAGCAATCTCTCCTCCGCCCATCTTGGCGGTGTGGTCGACAAATAGCAGGCGTGTCCTGGTCAAAGCGCTCTTCCTCATTATTTGTCGATCCGTAGCGATCATCATTGTGGGCGCGTTTGCAACCGTCGATATAGATAGGCAGAAGTCAGACCGCGCGATGTCTCTCTAGTGGGATCTATCGACGCAGATAACAAGAATCTTATTTCTGGGAAGAATCGGACTGTATGCCACCATTCGTAGCACGGAGGCGAAGCCAAAAATCTTGATATGTATCAAGAAATCCTCGCGTCTCTCGTCGTATACATTACCCACGAGCACAACAAAAGTTAAAGATCGGCGGGCGTGGTCGATACAAATGCTATGAATGTCCTAACTGCGATGCAGTCTGGCTGATGGAAATAGCTGTGGTCCGACCTTGTTACTGAAGTAAGTTGCAACTGCAAGCCTCCTTGGCACTCTCGTCTCACCATTGCTGGCAAACGCCTGTCATCTCTCGTAGAGCGAAGTATCCATCGACTGCTTAAGGGCGGGGTTACATATGTTGACCGAGAGACGTCAAGTAGGAGCTCTGGTACAGTCGGCCGACGCGATGGCCGGCATAGCCGTCGCGCTGTTGGCGGCTGGCCTCTCTCGCGCTCCCGGAACCCATCACATACCGGCCGCGTCCCCAACGCCCTTTGCTCTGGTTGGCTTGGTCGCCTTCGCTGGGGTATGGCATCTCTGCCACCGGTGGCTTGGCCTTTATCGACGAAACGTGCGAATGAGCGCGGGATTGGCGTGCCGTTGTGCCGTCGCGGGCGTTCTGCTCGCCATCGCTTGCGGCCTGTGGAGCGACCTGCCTACTCGTAATCAACATCTGGCGCTCACGATTGCGGTATTTGTTCCGATAGGTCTCGCGATCGAGTTCACGCGAGTTATGCTCCTCCTCCACAGTGCGGAGCGCTGGCAATCGCGACGAGAAAGCGTCCTGATTCTGGGCAGCGGCAGGCGAGCTCAGATGGCCTGGCATGAGCTCCGCGTATCGAATCACCGTCGTGTGCGTTTTCTGGGATTTGTCGACGACTGCGATCTCGATGCAGTTGCACCCGATATTCGGGAACACTTTCTGTGCAGCGTGGCAAGATTGCCTGAATATCTCCTGACCGTTCCGGTAGACACTCTCGTCGTGGCCAAGTCGTTGAGGGCCAACTTCGTTGTTACGCGCGAAGCCGTTGGAATTGCTGAGGCGTTCGGAATCAGAGTTCTTTGCCTGGAAAACATCTTCGAACTCGGACGGGCCCATTCGAGCGAGAGTTCGGATGCCTTCCTGGAGAGCATCAAGCCGCCCAATACTCGTTCCTGGCGGCTGGCCGTGAAGTACGGGCTGGACCGGGTGATCGCCTTGCTTCTTCTGATAGCGGTCGGGCCATTGCTTCTCGCCCTTTCGCTGGCAATCAAGTGCATCGGGGAGGGGCCAGTCGTCGTGAGCGAACGGCGATACGGCGTAGGCCGTCGTGCCTTTCGAATGTTCACATTGAATACTTCGCCGGAATGCCTGGGGCGTATCGACCGCGAAGGGAACAGCGATGCAATCGCCTGCCGCTTCGGGCGGCTGCTGCGCAGGACTTATCTCGACAGGCTGCCCCGCCTCTGGAATGTTCTGAGCGGCGAGATGTCGTTGATCGGGCCCGAAGCCATGGAGACGACCGGAACGTCGCCTCTGGTGGATCCGGCGTGGTCACAAATGTTCAGGCTTCGACCCGGACTCTGCAGGCCCTCGATGCTGATCGAGAGAGGCGCGAGAACTCCGGAGAGGGTCGTCGCTGCGGATCTCATCTACCTGCAACGCTGGTCTCTGTGGGCCGATGCGCAATTGGTCATCCATCTTCTGCTAGCACGGCGCTCCGACCCCGGGCGCCGCTGGAGCCGGCAAGGGCGCGCAGTGAGTCCGGATGCCGGGGCTTATAGCGTCGCGATAGGAGATGTCAGCGAATGAAGATCGCCGTCGTGCACGACTATTTCACCCAGATGGGTGGGGCCGAAAAGGTCGCCGATGAACTCTTCCGGGCCTTACCGGGCGCATCGCTTCTGTCTTGCGTCGCATTCAGAGAGTGCCTGCCCGACGCTCTTCGGGAGGTCGACATTGCAACCTCGTGGTTGCAGCGGGCGCCCGGCATCGCGAAGTATTACCGGCTCTACTTCCTGCTGTATCCGTTCGCGGTTCGATCGCTCGACCTGTCAGGGTATGAACTCATCGTGTCCAGTTCCTCAGGCTACGCCAAGGGTATCCGCACTCGGCGCGATGCCATGCACGTCTGCTATTGCCACACTCCCATGAGATGGGTTTGGGATATTGACAAATATTCCGAACGTGAGTCGATGAGCGCAAGCGTCAAAGCCGTTCTTCCGCAGTTGGTGTCGTGGTTGAGAAGATGGGATGAAGCCGCCTCAAGGCAGCCGGACCACTTCATCGCCAACTCAAGGACCGTTGCCCAGCGAATCAAGGCGGTCTATCAGCGGAAGGCGGAGATCATTTATCCGCCGATCGATCTCAATCGCTTCCAGATGAGTCAGGAAGAGGGCGATCACTACCTCATCTTGTCGCGGCTTGTTTCTTACAAGAGGCTCGATCTGGCGATCAAAGCCTGCTCCCGCCTCAATCGAAAGCTGCTGGTAGTCGGCGCCGGCCCGCATCGCGCGGCGCTCGAGGCGGAAGCAGGTCCCAGCGTTACGTTTTGCGGCCGTTTGTCCGACGCCGAGGTGAACTACCAGGTGGCGCGGTGCCGGGCACTCCTCTTTCCCGGAGAGGAGGACTTCGGAATGGCGCCACTGGAGGTTGCTGCGGCTGGAAAGCCATGTATCGCTTATCGCGGGGGCGGTGCAACGGAGACCATCGTCGAAGGCGTAACGGGAGTCTTCTTTGACGTCCAGGATGTTGATTCTCTCGCCGAGGCGATCCTGCGGTTTGAGTGCCAGAGTTGGTCAGGACTGGAGCTTCGCAGACACAGCGAAGGCTTTGGCGTCGATGTTTTCCAGGAAAGAATTCGGAGTTTCCTCACTCGCGTGGGTGTTCCCGCTCGCGCGCTGAACGAAGTCGCAGCCATAGATGGAATGTCACGCAGCCCGGAGCCGTACTTTCCGTTTGAGTGGAATCAGGATCCCGCATGAGAGATCGCCTGCACTTCCTGCCGCCGCTGTGGATCGCGATAGGAGCAAGCGCGGTGATGCTTGCCGCGATGTTCTTCGCTCATCAGGCTGCGCTCTTCCGGGTCTCGATCGTGTTTTGTGCAGTGTGGGTGGGGCTCACGCTCTACGTACGGAATCCCAGGGTCTACCTTCAATTTGCCTTGTGGGTCTGTTTTCTTACACCGCTGGCCAGGCGCATGGTGGATCTGAAGTTTGGGTATCAGGACCAGAATCTGGTCTTGCTCTGTCCTTTGCTGGTAACCGCCATCGCAGCCCTGGCCTTATTGGAATGCACCCGCGAAATGCGCGAGGTAACGCCGTTTCTGTTGTGTATCAGCGGTGTGTTGTACGGGCTGGTCATCGGACTTATCCGGCATGCTTCGGCCGACGTGATCTATGGTTTCTTCAGCTGGCTGGCTCCGGTGGTGTTCGGCTTGTGCGTCTATCTTCAGTGGCCTGACTGTCAGGCATATCATCGTGCGATTGAGCGAACGTTTCTTCTGGGTGTGCTGGTGATGGGGGCCTACGGTATCTTCCAGTACTGCGCTCCTCCGCGCTGGGACGTCTACTGGTGGCAGAGCCTGCCGTTTTCAACCGCCGACTCGTTCGGCCGTCCTTTTAGTTTCAAGGTCCGGGTCTGGAGTACGCTCAATGCTCCTGCGCCGTTTGCGGCTGTCATGGGAGCCGGACTGCTGCTCAATATGGCCTCTCGTTCCCGATGGGCCGTGATTTGCAATCTGGCCGGCCTGGGCAGCTTGCTCCTCTCGCTCAGCCGGACCGAGTGGGTCGCCTGCGCGTTCGGCTTCCTTTTCATTCTGTCTCGGGCGAGCGGGCAGTTTCTAAAGAAGACGATCCTGGCTGTCGGCGTGCTGGCTATCGTAAGCGTTCCGTTGTTGAGCGTGAAACCGGTCCAGGAGACCATCACTCAACGGCTCGGGAGCTTTCAACATCTTTCACAAGACGAAAGCATTCAAGGCCGCTCCGCGATGTATGACCGGCTTGCGGGGGATATCCTTCGCGACCCGTTTGGGCAGGGACTCAGCAACTCGGCAGTCTACGACGGCTACGCCCTGGATAGTGGATTGCTTCGCATCCTGCTGAGATTGGGAATGATCGGGACGCTCTTTTATCTGGCTGGCATCTTCCAGATTGCGGCTCGCCTGCTTGCCAGGAATCGAACCCCGGATAACATCCAGGTGGTTTGCGGCGCCATCCTGTTGGCGGCTTTGCTGAAGTTTGTCTCGGTTTCTGTCTTCGAGAACGGCGGTGGCGCCGTCCTGTGGCTGTGCATGGGCCTTGGACTGGCATCGCGGCGCTTTTATGGCGAAAGGGTCGAGGAAATCGGAATGCGGGAGAGTTACGTCTATGCAGACTAGACTCGCCAAGCCGATGGGCGCGGCCGTGGCAGATAGTGAGACGGCCGCAATAAGCGGCTTAACGCTGATGCACGCGACTACTCCGTCCGCGCGGTCTTCCTCGACGGCAGCCCGCAAGCCGCGAATCCTCCATTGCGTGGGCCATCTGCTGCGCGGGGGAATCGAGATGGGCATCTTCAGTCTCTTGACCTCGGAAGATGCTGCCCGGTGCGATCATCACGTTCTCGTCCGTACCCCGGAACGGGAGGCCTTCACGGAACAGTTTCAAAATGCGGGAATTCCGGTGCTCTGTTGCTCAAGCTATCGAAATCCGCTTCGCTACGCGCGTGAATTAAAGGCGCTCGTCAGAAAGCATGGACCCTATGACATATTGCATGTGCACGGCAGCAGCTTCAGCGGTCTCTTGACGCTGGCGTTGGCGCGCTACTGCGGCATTCGATGGAAGATCGTTCACAGCCATAACGATGTGCGGCCATTCCTCAAGGGGCTTTCACCTCATCGTCGAGCCTATGTCCACGCGATGCTGGCTGCCTATCGGCGACTCGCAGATTCTGGTTTTGCCGCGAGCGAGCTGGCTGCGGAATCGATGTTCGGGATGAACTGGCGATCGGACCCGCGATGGGAGTTGTTTTATTTCGGAATCGATACGCGTCCATTCAGGGCGCCCAAAGACAATACCATTCGGCGCGGCCTCGGCATTCCAGACGACGTCCTGGTGCTTGGCCATGTAGGCAGGTTTCATGAGCAGAAGAACCACGCATTTCTACTCGACGTTGCCGAAGCCGCGGCCGCCGCGCATACCGAACTGCGCTGCCTGTTAATAGGAGACGGTCCGCTGCGCCCTCAGTTTATGAGGGAGGTACGGCGCAAGGGGCTTGAATCGCGCTTTGTCTTTGTCCCCGACACACTGGAGATTGCAGCCTATATGACCAGCGCGATGGACGGCTTTATCTTCCCCTCAAAATATGAGGGGCTCGGCCTGGTAGTGGTCGAAGCCCAGGCGGCGGGACTGCCGTGCCTGATCTCGGACCGAGTTCCCGCTGAGGCCATCGTCGACGAATCTCTGGTGGAAGTTCTTCCCTTGGAGGCAGGAGCGGCGAAATGGTCGGAAATGGCTTTGGGCCTCATCCAGCGCCGTCCGATTGATCGCTCCGAAGCTGTAAGGCGAATCGAGCGAAGCCGGTTCAGCCTTGAAACCTCAGCGAGCACGCTCTGGGCCCACTACGGGCGCATTGCCCGGGGATGAGTCTGGCTTGGTTGTTTAACTCTTTCGACTAATAAGCCGGGATATCTACCGGCACAGGATGAGGCGGACGTGAACATAGCAATCACAGCGGAGCACGCCAATATCGATCAGCTCACCGGGGTCGAGCACTATACGCGGGAATTGATCCGCGCTCTGGCGCGAGTGGACGACCGCAACCAGTACACCCTCTATTTGCGTACGCCTCCTGGAACCTGGTGCAGTAGCCTGCCGAGCAACTTCAATGTCCGGGTCGTTACCGCTCGCGTCGCATGGACGCAGTTGCGCGTCTCATGGGAAATCTTCAAGAATCGCCCCGATGCCTTGCTCGTCACTTCGTTTTCGATGCCGTTTATACACCCGAAGAACTCGGTTGTGACCATTCATGACCTTGCATGGCGTTTATTTCCGGAGACCATCGGACTGAAGCAACGGCTATGGCTTCAGCTTACACACCGCTTCGCGGCGACCTCAGCGAAGCGCCTGATCGCTGTCTCCCAGCAGACCAGGGATGATCTAATGCAGCTTCTGAAGGTGCAGGCGCGGAAGATCACCGTCATCCATCACGGCTTTGAGAGCGTTCCTGCGGACGCCTGTGCCGCCGACCACTTAGTGCCGGCAACAGTTCCCGATAATCATGCAGTAACAGGGATAAATGGTCCGTTCATTTTGTGTCTTGGGACACTGCAGCCGAGAAAGAATCTGGTCCGGATGATTGATGCCTTTCTCGCGCTCAAGCAACGCACCGGCCTTCCCCACACCCTCGTGCTGGCCGGGAGGGCCGGGTGGATGTGCGACGACGTGCTGGAGAAGGTCCGCGTTTCTCCCGACGTCCACTATCTCGGATATGTCGCCGACCGTCTTGCCCTGCTTAGGGCCGCGGACTTGCTCGTGCAGCCTGCGGTCTACGAGGGATTTGGCCTCTCGTTGCTCGACGCTTTTTCGCAAGGCGTTCCCGTGGCTTGCTCGAACGTCTCTTCGCTCCCAGAGGTCGCCGGTGATGCGGCCGAGTTGTTCGATCCCTACAGCACTGAGTCGATAACCGCTGCAATGGTTCACGTACTCGGCAGCCTGGGGCGTGCAGACGAACTTCGCCGGCTGGGGAATCGCCGCCTTGAGAGTTTCAGCTGGGATGACTGTGCGAAGAAGACGCTCGAGCTGATAGAGGCAGCGTGACGCCATCGAACGGCCTGGCGCCGACCGGGGCCCGAACGACGGCGCGGTCAAACCGCGGTAGATGCAGAGAGACGCAGTCTCAGGATTCAAAGGAGGAAGATGCTTTGCGACTAGACAGCCTCGACGGATTGCGCGGCGTAGCCATCACCTTGGTGCTGCTTATGCACCATCGCCTCTTCAACAATGGCTGGATGGGCGTGGACCTTTTCTTTGTTCTTTCTGGCTTCCTCATCACCCAGATATTGCGGGCACAACGCACGGAGCAGTTCTACTGGCGCCGGTTCTACATAAAACGGGCGACTCGCATCCTGCCTCCGCTAATCCTGACGATCTTGCTCGCGTACATCTTCACTCCAGGCGCATCGGCGCTGGTCGCGTTGGGATATTTGTTCTCACTGAGCGGTTTCCTTGAGCTCACGAAATTCCACATCACTCCGCTGGGCCCACTTTGGTCGCTGGCGGTAGAAGAACATTTCTATCTGCTCTGGCCCTTCGCGGTGCGCTTTCTCCCCCGCCGCTCGCTCATTGGGGTGGTGTTTTGCCTGATCCTCGGCGCGCCGCTCTTGCGCCTGATCGCCTCACATCCTATGCCGATGGCTGAGCTCACTCCGATTTACTTTCTCTCGCCGTTCCGTATGGATGAAATGGCCTATGGCTGCCTGTTGGCAATTCTTCTCGAGTCAGAGCATCTTGCCGCTGGACTCAAGGCCTGGTCGAAGTGGTTTGCCGTTGCGACTTCCGCGCTCTATCTCTTCCTGTGGATACGCCTCCACCACATCTACTTTTTCCCCGGCGCTCATACAAAGTTCTTTGACACGCTGGGCTATAGCCTGATTGCCGTCATGTGCTTCTTTACGATCGCCCACGTCCGGCTGAACCCGCACGGCTGGGCCTCCTCCGCGCTTTCCTTCAAGCCGATCGTCTTTCTTGGCCGCATCAGTTATGGAGTCTACCTATATCACTTGCTCATCAAGAGCCTGGTTGTATGGGCAACCGGCATTGGCTCTGAACAACTTGTCTTTCTTGTCGACGGACCACTGGTCGTGCTGCTCTCATGGGCCTCTTTTAAGTACTATGAAACACCCATCATGAAATGGGGCAAACGGAGCGCCGATGCCTGCCTCAATGGCGCACACGAGATTCCCAGCCGTCGTGGCAGCGTCACGCAGCCTTCGGAACCATCGACGGAACCCGCGGCGCTAGCCGGCCTCGAACGTTTATCCATCTAGCCATCGAAGCAGACCGGAATTACCGAATCTGTAGCTGCTCTTCTCATCACACGCGTTCAAGAGGAGTTGATGTGGAACCGAAGCCTCGCGGAAATCTCGAAGTAAGGCTGGCCCGACCGGATATGCCCGCCTTGACAAGCCTGCGTTTCGTTGCGGCCGCGTATATCGTCCTGCTGCACCGGTGGCGGGATTTTCTACCGTCTTTTTCAGGCGCGCGATATTGGAACGAGTTCCTTAGCCTCGGCTACATCGCCGTCAGTTTCTTCTTTGTCCTCTCGGGGTTTGTCCTCGCCGTCGTCTATCTCCACGGTGAACGCGCACACTCCTTCAAGAAGTCGGCCTTCTGGCAGGCCCGCATCGCACGGATCTATCCTGTCTTCGTCTTGTCCCTTCTCCTGTCGGCGCCTTTCGCGCTCCTGAAGCAGGACACCCACAGCGACACCTACCATGCCGTCAAGGCAATGTTTCTTACCGTTACCAATTTCACGTTTCTGTCCGCGTGGCACCCATGGTTGGCGGGCAACTGGAACCGGCCTTCCTGGTCGGTCAGCGTCGAAGCTTTCTTCTACCTCATCTTTCCGTTCATTGGAGCGTGGGTGTTACGCCGTATGGAGTTCGTGTTATGGATTGCGGCTGGAGCCTGGCTAATTTCCCTGGCAGGTTCGCTGATATGCCTCAGCGTAGTTCCCAATATGGCGGGCTCTCCGATGCGGCTTGAGATATTTCTGTTCAACCCGCTACTTCGCTCTCCCGAGTTCATCATCGGCGTTTGTTGCGGCGTAGTGTTCCTGAAAAGGCCGCTCCTCATAAAGCAGCGCTCCATGTGGATCGGTATGCTCATCTGTCTTGCCTCGCTCCCCCTGTTGGTCAGGCTTCCCTGGTTAATGGTCTCAAATGGTCTCCTCGCTCCGCTCTTTGGCGTGGTCATCCTGGGCTTGGCAGACTCCGTAGGACTGGCGGCGCGCTTTCTCAGCAATCGCGTGCTCGTACTGCTGGGACAGGCCAGTTTCTCTCTCTATCTATTGCATTTCCCGGTCTTCTTCTGGATGTCGTTCGCCGTAACCAGAGGTACGCTCGCCGAGAGGCTGAGTGGATCGTGGCCGCATCACACCGATTCTCTCGGAAGTCTAGTCGTCTATTTTATTCTGGCGGTGCTGGTATCTCTGGCCAGCTATACGTTCTTGGAAATTCCCGCGCGCGACGCTGTAAAGCAGTGGTTTTCGCAGCGGGGTTCTAGGTCCGTCGCCCAGGTGCGGCGCGAAACAGGTCAGGAGGCGGTGGCAAGTTGAGCGCCAACAAGACCGCGCACACTCACGACCGGCCAGTCTCGAAGCTCGCCGCGCGCCGGTCGCGAACCGGGTCCGACCCTAACGGCAGTGTCGAAGCTCCTATTGGGAGGCTGTTCTCCGTGGCTATGAGCATGGATACGAGGTGTACCACTTCGCGGCGTCCCCGGAATATTCCAGCGCTAACCGGCCTGCGCTTTGTCGCTGCCGCGTACGTCGTGCTCTTTCACTCCTGGCCGATCTTCCTGCCATCTCATCCGGGGCCCCATTATTGGAACCAGTTTGTGAGCCTTGGCTACACCGCCGTCAGCTTCTTCTTCGTTCTCTCCGGATTTATTCTCGCGACCGTTTATCCGGTCGCTCTCGATGGCCCGCGAATGGAGAAGCGCGCGTTCTGGCAGGCGCGCTTTGCGCGGATTTATCCGATCTATGCGGTATCCATGGTGCTGGCCTTCCCCCTGGTGTTGGAAAGTGCATCCTCACACGGCATAGCCTATCAATTCGGCCGGATGGCCTTCCTGACTATCAGCAATGGCGGCCTGCTGCAGGCATGGCATCCCATACTCTCGGGTAACTGGAACCGTCCAACCTGGTCGGTGAGTGTGGAAGCCTTTTTCTACCTCGTCTTTCCCATGGCGGTCAGCTGGGTAGCGCGATGCCGCAAGCACCTCATCGCCGTTGTCTGCGGTCTTTGGCTTGTCTCTGTCCTCAGTTCTATATTCTCCATTGCCATGTTTCCCCATCTGACGGGAGCTTTGCCGCATGTCGAGATATTTCTCTTCGACCCGCTGCTACGCCTACCCGAATTTCTCATAGGGGTCTGCTTTGCGACGTGGCTCGATGCGGAACACCGCGTTGGAGCGGCGCCGGCATGGGTGGCGTCGCTTGTATGCCTCATGCTCGTGCCTCTGCTTGTAAGACTGCCGTGGCTATTGGTCTCCAACGGGCTGCTTGCTCCAGTCTTTGGCCTGGTAATTGCGCACATAAGCCGATCGCGCGGAATCTTTGCGCGCGTTCTCGAGAAGCCGCTGCTTGTTCGTCTTGGTCATGCGAGCTTCTCCGTCTACCTGATTCATTTGCCGGTGCTGCTCTGGATGACCTACTTTCTCGGCAAGAAGGGCATCGCGAATATGCGGCCATGGCCTGGACAAGGAGACGCTCCCCTGTGGTTTTGTTTTTACTGGATTGTCGTCCTCTCTCTGTCCCTGCTGGGCTATTCAGCCCTGGAGACTCCTGCGCGTCGCGCGCTCAAAATGTGGTTTGCTCGTCATAGTCGCGTCGCGCCTCCCACAGGGCGGGTGGCAAGCGAGCCTGGAAGGGAAGTGTCGGGGACGAGAGTTACAAGCTCAGTGGTTTCAGCCAAATCAATCGCAGAGTGCCCTTGATCCACGTCAGGATAGTAAGTTGGCGCCCTTCACGCTTACATCGTCGGCATCTCGTCCTTATGCCGTGATAAGCGCTGCTCCGAAAAGCCTGATGATTCTTGTTGGTTGGCCCGCGCTGCGTGCCCTTCCCAGTTTCCCCAGCTACCTTGGACACCAAGGTAACTAACTCATACCGAATAGTGATTGATTGATGGTTACCATCGTGATGTAATCAGCTCCACGCTGGGGTCTTTTCTCAGCAAGGCCCCAATACTGCCAGGAATCCGAAGGTCATCTCTTCTAAAGAGGGTCGAGTCATATGCAGCGAGAGAACCCAAGGCCGCAGGACGTCCGTGTCATATGTCGACGCGCTGTCTATATAGCGTTATTGCTTCTGGCAGGCGTTCTGATGACCGCCCATGGGATCGCACAGCTAACTGAGGTACCGGCCTATCCTGATCAGATCGTAGACTCTGTGGGAATCAACGTACACCTGGGCTATACAAACACTCAGTATTACTCCAAGTTTTCTCTCATCGAATCGTCGCTTGCCGATCTGGGAGTGCGCCATGTTCGCGATAGTGAACCGCTCGCTCCGCCCCCCAATTTCTATGGTAACCATAGCGCACTGTTAAGCAGCGGAATCCATGGCGAGTTCTCCGTTCAAATCAGTGATTCTCCAGCCGATATCGCAGGATTGCCCGGACTATTCGCGCCCGGCTATTTCGAGGCCTACGAACCGCCCAACGAATGTGATGTTTCAGGTTTGTGCGGCGCCTTATGGACTAGCAATCTGGTCTCGTTCCTTCCCACGCTGAGCCTGAATAGCAGCGGATATCCGGTTCTCGGTCCATCTTTCGCAAGTCCTCTCGGACCACCACTCATCGGTGATGTAAGTGCGTTCACGTCGATCGGCAACATACACAACTACAAGGGAGGGTGGAATCCCGAGTTCGCAGGCTCATGGGGATATGGTTACGTCAATTATCTGAGCGACGCCTTAGGCATATATCTCGCCGGCATCACCAATCCTGGCCAGCCTGTCATGTCGACCGAGAACGGATATACCAACGCAATCGCTGCTCAGCCGAAACAGAAGGGCTATCCCCTGGGCACTTACCTCCCCTACGATGCAAACAGCATTCCTGAGGCGGACGCTGCGATCTATATGCCGCGGATCGTTCTCTCCGGCTGGATGAACGGAATTGAGCGGACATACATCTACGAGCTACTGAGCTCACCCGGAGAGGACTATGGATTAATGCGCGGAGATGGCAGCAGGAAGCCGGCCTTCGACGCCTTGATGCAGCTGATTCGCTTTCTGAAAGATCCGGGGGCGCCCTATTCTGTTCGGCCCCTGACTTATACCATTGGCGGACAGGTGAGTGCCTTGCAGCATCTGCTCGTGCAGAGAAGGACCGGGCAATATGGGTTGATCCTATGGTTGGATTCACCGGTCTACGATAAGTTCGCCAATGTAGAGACTCCGGTGCCCCCAGTGAACGTACAGATCGCCACGGCCTGCCCGATGTTGACGGCGACCTCTGAAGTAGTGGGGAGCGACGGAAGCATGACCCAGACAACGCTGACGCCGGGTGTTCTCAACGTCAATGTGGGCCCGAATATCACGATGCTGGCATTCAAGCTGATTCCGGGCTGCCCGGGATCTTAGGCTGGTGTTTGTGGATTGACTCAGTGGTGACCCTGGGAAGATTCGAACTTCCGACCTGCGGTTTAGGAAACCGTCGCTCTATCCACCTGAGCTACAGGGCCATCCCTCGTAACGGGCGTTACGTCTTCAGTTTACCGCAGCAGATTAGCTGAAGATGCGATTCGGTCGCACGATTCCATGGGGCGGCGCGGCAGAATGGCGAGTCATTCGGATCTCTCACCGCGAGCGTTTATCGCGCTAGCTCGCCGGGGCGGGCACTTCGTCAGAGACAACTTCAAACTTGGTCAGGGTCGAGCCGCCGAAAGAAGTGAGGAAGGCAACGTCGGCGGCGTCGCGGCCAGTGGCCATGAGGACGCGCCCAATGCGCGGGCGGTTGTGGCGGGCATCAAAGGTCCACCATTTGCCATCGAGGTAGGCTTCGAACCAGGCGCTAAAATCCATCGGCGTGCCGCTGTCGGGAACGCCGATATCGCCGAGGTATCCAGCGACATAGCGAGCAGGGATGTTGAGGGCGCGGCAAAACGCCACGGCGAGATGCTGGTAATCGCGGCAGACGCCCAGGCGTTCGGTGTAGACGTCGAGCGCGGTCTTGGTGGGTCGGGCATATTGATAGCCGAAGAGGACCTTTCGATTGACCCATTCGACGACTGCGTGAACCCGGCTGCCGCCACGAGGCAGATGTCCGAAAAGCTCGGCGGCAATCGGAGAGAGCAAATCGACTTCGCAATAGCGGCTGCTCAGCAGAAAGCGGAGAACGTCGTTGGGCAGTTCTTCGACAGGGACTTCGCGGGCGTCGTACGCGACGGGGTCCGGAGTGCCGGAATCTTCGATGAGCGTAGAGGTCCATATGCGCAGCGGGCCGCCGGGAGCGACAAAACGGGTGCAAAGGTTGCCGTAGCTGTCGCTGTATTCGGTGCAGGCAATATCGCCGTCGACGTGTACCACGTCCGGCTCGCGAAGATCGGCGACGCGCGAGGGATGCACATGAAGTTGCGCGACATACGACGTCGGCTCGGGAACGTAGAACTGAATGTCATAACCCAGACGAATGAACATTGCCACCTTTGGATGTTGACTGACCCGCGCTAGTTGTAAGCAGCCGATTGATCGTAAAGCAGGCCGACGCGAGCTTCGAGCGCAGAGTGAAGCACGCTGGCGAGTAGCCAATTATCTAAGCATCATGACACACGACGGCCTATTGGGCGGAAGCTTAGGGGAATTGAAAGCCCTGAATGCCCAGATCGACGTGATACACGGCAGTGCCGGTAGTGAGAATGGCGGTGCCTCCGGGAGCGAAGGCGAGGCCGATCAGGCCGGAGCCAGCGAGCACCAGCGATGCTTTCTTGTCCGGGGTGATGCGGACGACTCCGCGGCGGCCTTTGAGCGAAGCAGCGATATAGAGATTGCCGGCGACATCGACGGCGATGCCTTGAGGGCGCCCGAGGCCGCGATAGTAGACGGCGGTACTGCCGTCGGGGTCGATGCGGTGAACGCTGTCGTAGCTTGAGGTCGTAGGGCCGGTGACATAAAGGCCTCCGTCCGGGCCGAACGCCATGTGATAGGCGGCGACACTGGGTTCCAAAGTTGCGAAGACGAAGGTCTGGCGATCACGGGCGATCTTGAAGATGGTGCCGCTGCGGTCGCCCACGTAGAGGTTCTGTCCGGCATCGAAGGCGAGGCCCGTGGCCACTCCCATGCCCTCGGCATAGATCGCCGCCGCGCCCTCGGGCGAGACGCGATGGACCGTGCCCTCATGGCGCGAAGAGACGTAGAGGTAGCCGTGCGCGTCGAGCGCCAGGCCTGTTGCATTGATTAGGCCCGACAGCAGGATGTGCATCTCGCCGTCGGGATCGATCTTGAAGACTGAGACCGGCGTCTGCTGGCCGCGCGGGCCGGAGAAGGTGACGAAGATTTCGCCGGCAACGTTGACGACGGGGCTGCCGACGGCGTGGATCTCCTCGGCCAGCAGTCGGGCGATATGCACCTCGACCTGGTTGCTGCGCGAGCCGTTGCGAAAGACCTCGAGGCGCGTGGACGGCGCAGCCGGCTCGGGAACGCGCACGACGAGCCGGGTGTTGCGGCTGAGCAGCACCGGAGCGGTCGCGCCGCCGATCGCGGTGAGCGGGCGCTCGAGTCCAATGGCTCCGAGGTTGGCGCCGTGCACCTCGATCTCGCCACCCGGCAGCGCCGCGTTGGGCTGCAAGGCTTCGATGCGCGGATTGTTGCCCGCCGAGGGGGCCGATCTGAGGAGTCTGACCATAGGATGCTTCGCCTGACTCTACTGTAGCGCGTTCGCCGGGGAGCGGGGCAAAGCGCGGTTGATGAGGTGAAATGGGTTCGAGTGACGCGGGTCTCAAAATCGAGGTCTGGGGCAGCCGCCATCCGGCGAACGCGATCTATCGCCACCAGTGATGGATGAGCTGCAGGCAGATCAGCGCATAAATTCCGGCGCCGACGTCGTCGAGCATGATGCCCCAGCCTTCGGGGAGAAATTCGATCCTGCGAATCGGTGGCGGCTTGGTGATGTCGAAGAGGCGGAAGAGAACGAGCCCGATGAGCGCGTATTCCCACCCCGCGGGAGCGCCGATGAGCGCGATCCATTGTCCCACTGCTTCGTCGGCGACGACGATCTGCGGGTCTTTGCGGCCGCTCTCGCGGGCGACGATGGTGGCGGCAGGGATGGCAATCGCGAGCAGGAGAAGCGCGGCGGCGCTGGTGAGGGTGGCGAGGTGGAGCGTCGTGACGAAGCTCGTGCTGCTGGGCGTGGTCCAGACAAGGTGGCCGGCGAAGAGCCAGATCGCCGCTGCGGCGATCGAGCCGGCGGTTCCGGGGCCGGGTTTCCAAAAGCCCGCTCCAAAGAAGGTAGCGATCGTCCAGGCCCAGCGGGTCTTCTTGCCTTGGGCCGAGACCGGGGCGCTACTCGTCATCTGAATGCGGGCGCTTGCCGGATTCCAGGTCTTCGAGGACGTCGGGGTCGAGGATCGGCGAAGAAATCTTGTAGGCGCCGCTCGCCCACTTGCCGAGATCGATCTTGCGACAGCGGTCACTGCAGAAAGGGAAGTCTTCATCCGAGGCGGTGACGATGGTCTTGCAGGTGGGGCAGCGGAGGACGATGGGCTTTGCTTTGGGACTCATGGATGCAAGAGGTTCCTTTTCATAATAGTATCTCTGGCGATTCATTCTGTTGAACTTGCCTTGTGCGAACGTGCTCTCGCGCGAGTCATCGCGCCCTGGAGACTCAAACCCTGAATCGATCAAAATGGCTGGCGCCGGAATAGTGGGCGAGACGTAAAAAAAAACCGCACAAGGGGTTGCAAATTTGTAAAGCATAGAGATATAGTTCTCGCGGATGTCGATTGGCACCGTCTGCGTTGTATGGCGATTGGTTTAGTTCTTTGCAGAACGTACAGGCCAACTTAGGTTTCCTGCTTTTCCCTGTTCCACTCCTCCGGTTTTAGGTCCCATTTTGCAATTAAGACGAAAACTATCTCGCCCCAAGGGGAAGCCATGCCCGTGCAGACCAGTAACCGACTCGCTATTACCCTCCTGATATCCAGCCTCTGCGTTTTCATGACCGCCTGCGGCAGCGGCGGCGGCCTCGTGCCCAAGAACACCCCCACGCCGGCGACCAACCCCGTGCCGACGGTCACGAGCTTGTCGCCGGCCTCCGCAACCGCGGGCGCCGCTGCCCAGACCCTGACGATTAATGGGACCGGTTTTGTCTCTGGATCGACGGTAACCTTTAATGGCGCCGCGGCTACCGCGACCTATGTAAGCGCGAGCTCTCTGACGATCCCTCTGACTGCGGCCGAACAGGCAACTGGCGGACTGTACGCCGTGGTGGTGTCGAACCCCACTCCGGGTGGCGGCGCGTCGGCGGCGGTCAACTTCACGGTGGATAATCCCAAGCCTGTAATAACAGCGATATCCCCTGCTTCGGCTCCCGTCGGCGCGGCGGCGCAGACCCTCACCGTGACTGGAACCGGGTTCCTCGCGGCCACCACGGTTACCTTCAATGGGACTGCGGTCACGCCAACGATCGTCAGCTCCACGCAATTGACGTTCCCGCTGACTGCCGCTGATCTGGCGACGGTTGGAAGCTTCCAGGTTGTCGTGATGAATCCCTCCCCGGGCGGCGGCACTACCTCGCCACTCAGTCTTGCGGTGACCGGTCCGATTCTCGCCGGCGTTGTCTACAAGGGCGCTTCGGTAGGCAGCACTGTGACCGCCTACGAAGTCAACGCCGACGGCAGCAATGGCACCGCCATCGGCACCGCGACGACCGCCTCGGACGGCACTTTCTCGCTGACTCTCACCGCACTGCCTCCTGGTGCGCTGCGTCTGACCGCGACTGGAGGCAGTTACCCCAGCGAGTT
Organism: uncultured Acidobacteriaceae bacterium; assembly: GCA_963790505.1. GTDB lineage: Bacteria > Acidobacteriota > Terriglobia > Terriglobales > Acidobacteriaceae > Acidisarcina. The sequence goes on from CAWBOT010000002.1 coordinate 606,114, forward strand.
GGACGCGTCTACGATCACCGGGACCAGCAGCGTCTCCGCTCTTTTCGATACGGTGACCGGCAACCTCTCTGGCATATCGATCACTCCCGCGTCTGAGCTCGTTAGCTCGTATACCGCAGGCCTGTTGGCCGCGAAAACGGTCACCGACGAGCCGACTGCCCATAAAGAAGCCGCAGGTCTGATTGGCGGCTATCTCGGACTCAGTAAGGCAGCAGTGATTGAAGTGCTGGTTCCGGTCTTCGATAAAACTGACATAACGGCCAATCCCGACGCCTTTGCGCTCGGGCTGTATATCGGCGCCCTGGCCACCCAGGGAAGCACGGTTGTGCCGGGTTCGCCGGATGACCTGATCGCGGCACTCTCTGCTGACATCAGCGACGGCGTCTTCGACGGAAAAGCCGCTGGAACGGCCGTTCCGCTGGCGAAAGCCGTCCCGTCGACGATCAGGATGCGGCAATCGCACCCTGCGGTGACCGCTGCGGCGGCGTCAGCCGTATTGTCCCCCACCGCCGGTACGACCGATCTACTGCTGGCGCTGGGCAAATACATCACCACCAAAGGGACGACGATCGACAAAGCGGGCATCATTCCCACCGACGTTGCCATCATCGAGTCGGCTATCTTCGGTGGAGTTTCTAGCTGCAGCTGCACCCCGCCTTCGGTCGGACTGTTAGCGTCGAGCTCCGGGGCGACAACGACCTATTCTGTGGGAGGACATCAGTACCTCATTGTCGCGGCGCGGCGGGAGGGCGTGGTGGTCATCGATATAACCGACCCAACTACCAAGACCCCGCCGATCAATGCCTGGCCATCCATCTCGTCGACGACCTTCGGCGCCGATGTAGGCGGCGTGATTGTGGTGACCGGGCTGAACGGTTATCCCGAGGTGATTGCCTACGCCTATGACAGCAAGATCATCTCCGTCCTCAATCTGGATATCCTCATTACGGGGAATCCAGCTAGCGACAACCCGGTGGTTTTAACGACTGCTCTGACGTTGGCAGCCACATATCCCGTTGGGTTCAGCGGCGGGTCCGCCTATATCGCTGGAGGCATTCCGGATAACGGCCGGGCAGGAGTCTGGCTGGATACCGCGGATGGCTACGGACTCCTGACCTTGAGTTCATTGACCGCCGGAGCGCCATCGGTATCTCTATCAACCCTTTATCCGGTCGAGGATACAGGAGAAAGAATTGCTGAAAACGTAGGTGCGGATATAGGGAACAATGAGTTATTGGGCGGAAACTACGGAGGGATACAGTTAGTCGATCTTGGTAAGAGCAAGTCCTACTATCTGCCCGCCGCTAGCATCTATCCCATCCTCACCGACTTCTCGGGGGACTTTATCGACGGCGATTCGGTGGACGGAAGCCTTCGGGTCGGAATCCTAACTTCTGAGGATCGACAGTCTGCGGGATTCCTGAATCTAGCGACGGCTACCCAGACTGATGCAACGACATCGGGAGCTCTCAATGTATTGGCGCCCGCAGCCGGAGGCTTGGTTCAAGTGACTCTGGGATCGAGTGGCGGGTACGGGGGGTACGGGCCGGTTCTTTCCGGTTCGGCGGTCGACAAGCAAAGCCACCTGGCGCTCTTCATGGCGGGCTACTCCGATGACATGGCGGTTGGTTTGCTGCAGGATCCGGCCTCGGTTGCCGCAGGCGGAACATGGGCGGGGCTGAGCGACTGGGGCTATTTCACGCTCAACGATTCGCCCGAACTCGCGGATTACGCCTACGCGACCGATCCCCATTCGGTTGGGGTGGTCGTCAATCAAATGACGGGAATTCCGTATGGATACCTCTTCGACGGGGCAACGGACCATGGGATCGTGCAGATCGACATGAGCGGCTTCCTTAGTCTGGCGCGTGCCGGCACCACCGGCGACGCCGCCCACCAGCCAGGGGTCGACCCGGGAGCTGCGGTTTCACCCAAGACTGGCGGATTGATTCTCCAGGAGTTCACCTGGACTGACCCAACAACGCCGCTTGCAGTGGAGAAGAGAAAGACCCAGCAAGAGCTGCCCAACCAGCCGATGATCACGCCTCGCAAGAAGTAAACAAGTGCATCCCGTAGGGCCGTCTGAGACCCGGACGGCCCTGCGGGGTGCAGCAAGCTCTCCTTGAATTTGAGTTCCCCTCGTGAGTTCAAAGACAATGAAATTCCATCCGTGGCTGGTCATGTTCGCAGCCTCAACGGCGTTGCTTTCTGCGACCTGCCAGGCCGAGAAGAATGCGGAGCAGGTGTGTCCCCGGCCTGCTGAGGGCGCAGTCGTCCAGGAGCCGGTAGCGATCGACAGTGCGAACGGCGCGCTCAACCTCAACCTCAGATTTGAGAGTGGCCTGGACGCGGAAGGCGTGCGCAGATACTGTTACGTCTCCCAGAGCGGCGTGGAGTCTCCGACGCTGCGGGTCTTGCCGGGAGACCGGCTTTCCATTCATTTTCAAAATGACTTGACCGCGCAGTCTGCGACCTCGCCAGCAGGCTCGATGGCCATGCCAATGCCTTCGACTACGGCAGACGCGGGTTGCAGCGGCGTCATGAGCGAGCAAGCGACGAATATGCATTTCCACGGACTGGCGCTGCCGCCGGTCTGCCACCAGGATGAATCGATTCATACGCTGATCGGCCCTGGTCAGAGCTTCGATTACCAGACTCGGATCCCGGAGGACAATTCTCCGGGCCTGTATTGGTATCATCCCCACCCGCACGGCTTCAGCGAAGGCCAGGTGCAGGGCGGAGCGTCGGGGGCCCTGATCGTCGATGGAATCGACTCGGCGGTCCCTTCGATCGCGTCGCTGCCCCATCGCACCTTCATTCTGCGCGACCAGTTGTTGCCGCCCGGCGTGCCCCTTCCGGGCTCGAGCCCAGACGTCGATCCGCTCACTCCATCCTGGGATGTCTCGATCAACTATGTGCCCATCCGATATCCGAAGTACGTGCCGGCGACGATCCAGGTGAAGCCCGGCCAGCGGCAGTTCTGGCGGCTGGTCAACGCGGCGGCGAATACCATCTTCAACTTGCAGATTCTTTACAACGATGTGCCCCAGCCAATCGAGATTTACGCCATCGATGGAGTTCCGGTGGGGAACGGTCCGATCTCACAGACGGCGGTCTACCTGCCGCCGGGCGCGAGAGTCGAGTTTGCGATGACCGCGCCGAGGAAAGGCGAATCGGCCCGGCTCGTGACGCAAAAGATTGATTCGGGACCCACCGGCGACAGCGCGCCGGCGCGGCCGCTGGCGAACCTAGTCGTGGTGAAATCGCGGAAGGGAAGCGCGATGCAGGAGGAAACGGCCGAGGCGAAGCTGAGACCGACCGACCGCTCGCCAGCCCCCGACCTGCTGAGCATTAAGCCTGTACGCACGCGAACGCTGTATTTCTCTCAAAACGGAAACGGCACCGAGGGCGGGGCCGGTGCGGCGGACAAGTTCTTCATCACCGTTCTCGGTCAGCCGGTGAAGCAATTCGACATGAACGCGGCGACGCCAAACATTGTCGTGCATCAGGGAACGGTGGAAGACTGGAACATCCGGAACATGACCCCTGAGGACCATATCTTCCACATGCATCAGGTTCACTTTCAACTCATCGCGGTGAATGGCATGCCGGTCAACGACCCGATCCTTCGCGACACGATTCGCGTTCCGCACCAGATCGGGCGGACCCCCATTTCGAGCGTCAAGCTGCGCATCGATTTCCGCGAACCCGGTATCGTCGGTGACTCGGTCTATCACTGCCACATCCTCGGCCACGAAGACAAAGGGATGATGGGCTGGGTGAAGGTGCTCCCTGCGGATGCCCCGTAAGGCGGCGCTTCAGAGCGGCCTGGGCGGCGGGGAAGTGAGTAGTCCTGCAGGAACAACATAGTCTCATCTTGGGCGAATCGCTGTCGGGGTCGGGCGGGTTGTGCTGGCAACTTCTCTTACCCGGGACTATTCTGAAGCCACGGTCATGCATGTGCCTGCAAGCAGAATCTGCTGCTGTTGGAACTCGTCAATGTTCTGGAAGGGATAGCGATGGAAAACGATTATGTGACCAAAGCGGATGCCGCAGCCATCAAGATGGAAATCCTGGAGCGTGTGGAAAAGGTTGAAACGACACTCCTGAAGGAATTCCGGAAATGGGCGAGAAGCATGGGCTTGATCGAGGAGCGAGTGAGCGAATTGGAGAACCCGTCCTGAAGATATCGGCTGCTTCATAGTGGCAATTATTGCCAGTCACGGCTAATCTAGTGGCACAGAGAGGCCCTTTATGCCTACGCGTAACGTCCACCTTACGGAACACTTCGACAAGTTTATTGACGCCGGGATCGAGTCTGGGCGCTTCAGCAATGCGAGCGAGATTGTGCGCGAGGGATTGCGTTTGCTGGAGCAGCGGGAAGAGGAAGACCGGGCGAAGCTGGAGTGGCTGCGGAAGGCTGCGAAGGAGGCTTTCGACTCTCTGGATCGTGGCGAGGGCGTTAGGTTCGACTCTATGGACGATCTCGCCTCTTACATCGAATGTGTCGGTGAAGAGATCGAGGCAGAGGTTACGGTCGGAGTAGCTGCCAAGGCTTAGTGTGGGTACTAAGCGGAACGTCAAGCCGGCAGTTGTCACCCGAGCTGCCCTTCGGGATATTCGTGACATTCTGGAATGGAGCCGAAGGGAATTCGGAAGGGCCGCTGCTTCGAGATATCGCACTCTTCTGATCCAGGCGCTACGCGACATCGAAGCCGCCCCGAAGTGTGTCGGCTCGAAAGAACGCCCTGAGCTGGTTCCGGGCGTCCGCACTTATCATCTCACTTTCAGTCGAACTCATGTGGCGGGAGAAAGGGTCAAGTCTCCTCAGCACTTCATTCTCTATCGTTCCATCGACCCGGGAGTTATCGAGATTGGTCGTATTCTTCGGGATAGTGTTGATCTGGCTCAGCATTTGCCTGAAGGATATAGACCTACCGATGACGACAGCGAGATCACCTAGCCCTTCATCGCAAACACACTTCGCGCGGAAGAAGAGCGTGAAACTCTTGCTTTGTGGATTGTTCGGAGAGCTGTTTTTCGACCGTGCCGTCACGGAGATTGATAGTCAATCCGATGAATTCTCCTTGTGCGCCACAGAAATCATTCACCGTCGCCTGAACCAAAAGATAGAGATGGTTTCCGTCCCGAGACCAACCTAAACCCCAAACATTCGGGTCTGCCGCCGGCGGAGAAACTGGTCGCAACGCGGTAAAGGGCGGCGATGCCCGAAAGAAGTATCCGCCCGCTGGGATTGAACTGCAACGTCAGCTTGCCATTGGGCTCCTGCGCCGCCGAAGTCCCGCCCACAACAGCGAAGAAGACAGACAGGCAAGACAGAAATAAGCTGGCATACGCTCTACTCATGTGATGATGCGCGCCACCACATCGTATTCATGCGCTTCGGTGACTTCGCAGCGGTGGAAGCTCCCCGGCTGTAGCTCTTCAAACGGTCCGAAGTCATTGATGTAGACCTTGCCGTCGATCTCGGGGGCGTGGAACTGCGTGCGGCCTTCCCACAGTAGCGGCGTCTCATCGGATTCGTTCTCGACCAGCAGATCGAATTGTTGGCCGACCCACTTCTGTTTCGCCTTCTTGCTGATCGATTTCTGCAGGCGCATGAGCGTTCGCTTGCGTTGTTCGATCAGTTTTTGCGGGACTTTTTCGCCGAGGTGGAAGGATTTCGACCCGTCTTCGTCGGAGTAGCCAAAGGCTCCCATCCAATCGAACTTGGCTTCGCGAACAAACTCCATCAGTTCAGCGAAGTCCTGCTCGGTCTCGCCGGGGAAGCCAACGATGAATGAGGTGCGCAGGGCGATGCCCGGGACGGCGGCGCGGACTTTCTCGATGGTCTTCAAGAAGATGTCGGCGTTGGCTCCGCGCTTCATGCGCTTGAGGACGTTGCCTGCAGGCGTGCCTGCAGCGGCACGTCGAGGTATTTACAGATGTTGTCGTGGCGGGCGATGGTCTCGAGCAGCCGACCGGTGATCTTGTTGGGATAGGCGTAGAGGAAGCGCAGCCAGCGGACTCCATCCACTCTGGCGAGGCCGTCGAGCAGATCGGCGAGTCCGTCCTTGAGACCGAAGTCTTCGCCGTAGCAGGTCGTGTCCTGGCCGATGAGGGTGATCTCCTGGACGCCCTGCGCGACGAGCTGGTGGGCCTCGGCAATCACCGATTCAAAACGCCGCGAGCGGAACTTGCCGCGGAGGTTGGGGATGACGCAGAAGCTGCACGGATGGTCGCAGCCCTCAGCGATCTTGATGTAGGCCGAGGCACTGGCCGTGGCGCGAAGGCGCGGGGTGTTTTCGTCATATAGATATTGCGGCAGCGCGGGTTGGGCGCCGTCCCACTCATGGCGGGAGAAGCGGCCCTGCGATTCGCGAAGGTCGCCTTCGGAGCGGGAGGTGATAATGGCGGGCGCGGCGTTCACAGGTGATGCGGAGGTCGGGTGGATTCCGGTGGCGACGACGGTGGTGAGAATAGTGAAGGGTGAATTCGCTCGCGGTTTTGGGGCCACTCCAACGGCAGCGAGAATGCTTTCCAGTTCGCCGGTTCCGACGACGGCATCGACCTCGGGGATATTCTTCCGGATCTCGTCGCGATAGCGCTCGACGAGGCATCCGGCGACGATGAGCTTCTGGGCTTTGCCGCCGGTTCCGTGCGAGGCTTTGTGGCGGGCCATCTCGAGGATCGTGTCGACGGATTCCTGTTTGGCCGAGTCGATGAAGGAGCAGGTGTTGACGACCAGGACGTCGGCGGTCGTCGGATCGTTCACGATGCGCGCACCGGCGTGGTCGAGCAGGCCCATCATGACTTCGCTGTCGACGAGGTTCTTGGGGCAACCAAGACTGACGAAGCCAATGCGCAGCGGCGCCGCCTCGGGGACGAACCCGACGATTTCTGGTGCCGGGTTGGGGTGACTGCGCGCGGTTGGCGCTTCTTCAAGCAAGACTTCTTTCACACCCTTTATTTTACAGGGTGGCAGCGAAATTGCGGCCCGCGGGCAACCTATTTCCGGGCGCTCAGAATTGCTCACTAACGGGCGCTAAGTTGCTAACTCCGCGTAAAGAGGCCGCATCTTGTCTAGCAGCGGCAAGAGGTTCACTACCTCCGCAATTTTGGATTGAGGAAAACTAATGAGCTTACGTGATGTTTTAGTCGACGAACTGAGAGACCTGTATAGCGCGGAAAACCAATTGGTGAAAGCCCTGCCGAAGATGGCCAAAGGCTCGACCAGCGAAGATTTAAAGAACCTGTTCACGAGCCACCTGGAGCAGACCAACGGGCACGTCGACCGGCTGAAACAGGTATTTGAGCAGCTGGAAGAGAAGCCGACTGGCGAGCACTGCAAGGGCATGGAAGGGCTGGTGGCCGAGGGCAAGGAGCAGTTGGAGAACGACGATGAAGGCGCTCTCAAGGACATCGCCATCGTTGGCGCAGCGTTGCGCGTCGAGCACTACGAGATCGCGGGATATACGGCGGCGATCGCCATCGCGCGGCAGTTGGGCGAGGACGAGATCGTCGCCCTGCTCACCGAAACCCTGACCGAAGAACAGAAAGCGAGCGAACTGGTGCTCGGTCAGGCAAAGCCGCTTTTTGCCGAAGCGGACGCGGAAGACGAGGTCAAGAAAGGCTCGGTTGCGGTGGTGCCGCACGGAACAAAGAAAGTAGCCGGCGCGCGGCACTAAATCGCTTTGGGAACTCCTCTCCCTTAAAGCAGGCTTATTGACGAGTGTGATTTTCGGCCAGCGCCTCCGGAGACTCCGGAGGCGTTGGCTTTGAAATGTTGTGAGCGGTAGTGGGGCCGGGATCCCTGTCAGAGCCGTAGGAAAGACGAGCACCGGGCTGGTTGCTATACTTCGGAGCTAATGAGGGACGAGCGAGGACTTCTGGAAGCAGTGCTCGGAGATGGCCGGTTCCTGATAGTCGTCACCGGCATCGCCCTGGCACTCAGCGGCGGATTCGCTATTCTTCAATCGGCCTCCGGCCAGTTGCTTCCGCAAGATAGTCACGCCATCGGCATGGATTCAATGGCCTTGATGCGCGTGGCCAACCGGAATCTCCTGGGATTCATGTTTCACGACAGAGTGGCCTACGGCGGTTGTCTTGTAGCCATCGGTGCAGGATATCTTTGGCTGGCGGCGTTCCCGATGCGCGACCGAGAGGCCTGGGCGTGGTGGGCGCTCCTCTTCTCCGGCGCAATCGGTTCCTGGCCTTTCTGACATATCTCGGTCGGGGATATCTCGACACATGGCATGGCGTTGCGACACTCTTTCTCTTGCCCGTTTTTGCCGTCGGGTTATGGCGGTCTCGCCCCGGCACTTTTTCGTTCCGGGCGGCTTTGACACCATTTCAGCGCGAGCGCGATGCGTTCGCCAGGTGGGGAAGATTCCTCTTGGGCGCTTGCGCAGCGGGTCTGGTGCTCGCCGGGCTTACAATCGCGGGTTTTGGGATGACGGAAGTCTTTGTGCCCTCGGACTTGAGGTTCATTGGACTTGACGTTCCCGCTCTGGCCAGGATTTCTCCCATGCTGATTCCCGTTATTTCTCACGATCGGGCCGGGTTTGGCGGCGGGTTGTGCTCCATCGGCTGCCTTCTGCTCTTCATGGCTCGATGCGCGAAGCTTAGCCGCAGCCTGGTTGAGATTGTGGGGGTGATGGGCTGCGCAGGTTTCGGGGGTGCGATTGGCGTCCACTTCGCGGTGGGTTATCTGGATTTTCTGCACCTGCTGCCCGCCCTTGTGGGCTTCTTGCTCTTCGCGACCGCTGACGCTCTCTTGTGGGTCGCGTGGCGAAGGCGCGCGCCAGTCACGTGGGCGGCGATCGATGGCCGAATGCGAAGCGGCCCTCGATGATATTCTTGAGTTGTGCCGGGCCCTACGCGACGCAATCCCGCCAACCCCGCCAGGTCCGGAAGGAAGCAACGGCAACGGGCTCGTGTGTGCGCAGTAGGCTCCCCGGTACATAATTTTGCCCTTCTTCCTCAGGCTCATCGGGCCCCCCAGTTGACCTAGAATGAAAACCGAAGAGTGGGGGCGGGAGCTGGTGGAGTCGCAAGGGCTCCCTGGACCGGTGATGGAAGCCAACGAAGCGCAGGAACTCGCGGAGCAAGAGGAAAAGGCCCGTGAGAGCGGTCTCAAGCCGGTGAGCTTCACCATGGCGGTGCTGGCGGTTTTGGTGGCAATCGTCACCGTTATGGGCCATCGGACGCACACCGAGGCGGTGTTGAAGCAGGCCCAGGCCAGCGACCAGTGGAACCTGTATCAGGCGAAGAAAATCCGGCAGAACGATACGGAACTCGCGACCGATCTTCTATCGGCGCTCGAGTTGCGGGACCCGGCCGCCGGCAAGAAGCTCGCCGACGGATATAACTCCCACGAACAAAAGTGGACTGAGGACCTCAAAGAGGAACAGGCAGAGGCGGAGAGCCTGGAGGGCGAGGTAAGGCTTGCCGAGCACCGCGCCAATCGCTTCGATCTCGGCGAGGCGCTGCTGGAGATAGGCTTGGTGGTCTCCTCGATCACCCTGCTGACCCGTCTGCGGACGTACTGGTACCTGGGGATGGTCTTCGGAGCTGCCGGTGTTCTCGTTGCGTGCCTGGGCTTCCTGATTCGCTAAGCCTCGCATTTCTCTCTGCCGTTCGCCTACTCACGGCCCCAATCAGTCATCTCAAAGCCGCGGCCGCTCCAACTGGCGTCGAAGCGTCCCCGCCAGTTCGACCATGAGTTTGAGCTTGGCGGTGAGCTGCGGCGGCGCTGAAGGCTCTGCCAGCGCCAGTTCGGATTGCAGCAAGAGCCCGGTCAACGTGCCCTTGAGCTCATTCTCGAGGCTCGCGGTTGCGGCGCGCATAGCGAGTGACTGCTCCTGCTCGCGGCGGGCGAGGGCGGCCTTGACCTCCCGTCCCAGCCGGGCGCAACCCAGCAGGGCAAAGTTGATCTGCAGCGGAACTGCCAGGCCGGAGTGCTTCCACAGCAGGTCGGCGCCGGCCGGGTCGGCGGTGACGATCGACTCATCGACGATGACCGTGGCGTAGTCGCGGCGGCGGAGCGCAGCCAGCCCGGTCTTGCGGCTGGAGACGATCTCGACAGGAACCCCGAGCATGGCGGCGAGGCTGGCTGCGCAGCTTTCCGCCCCGGCGATCGCGGTAATCATCAACACCGCGCGGGGAAGGGTGGAAGGCGCGAATTGGGAGAAGGCCGGGCGCTCGGAGGGAATGGCGGGCGGGAGGCCGGGCTGCGGTGCGGGCGGAAGAAGTGCATGGTTCGGAGGTTGAGTCATGGTCGTCCTCGTCCTGAAATTGGCTGGCATCGAGAGCAGGTGAATGAACGGACGGTTTCATTGCGAAGTGGGCGAACGTCTACCCTCCGGCAACGCGCCGACCTTCCGGAAAGCGGCTTTCCGGCGCCAGCGATCGGCCTGCGGACCCGGCAGCCCTGCGCCAGACCCGAGGTGAAGCGTGCTTTCATCCTCCCGGCGCGGCGGGGTGATCGCCGATCCCGTATTCCTTGAGCTTGCGGTAGAGCGTGGTCTTGCCGATGCCCAGCACCTTGGCGGCCATGAGCTTATCGCCCTTCAGAGTATCGAGGGTGCTCAGGATCGCGTGTTTCTCCTGTTCCGCGAGGGGAACGATCTGCGCGGTAATCGCCGCGTGGCCATTGGCGATGTGACCGTTCGTTCCCGTTCCGTAATCGCGTCCGGCGGAATGGCCAGCCGGATGGATGGTGCGGCGCTGTTGCAGGGCGAACTCGACCAGCTGGGTGGAGAGGTCGCCAAGCTGCAGCAGCGGGCCGGAGGAGATCGTCGCGCCCCGCTGGATGGCGTGTTCCAACTCCCGGACGTTGCCCGGCCACGTGTACTCGACCATCGAGCGCAGCGCCTCGTCGCTCAGGGTGTAGTCGATGCCGTTTTCGCGCCCCAGCCGGTCGAGGAAGTGGGCGGCGAGCAGGGGAATGTCGCTGCGCCGCTCGCGCAGCGCCGGAATGCGAAGGTTGACCACGTTCAGGCGGTAGTAAAGGTCCTTGCGAAAGCGCCCCTGCTCGACCAGCGCGGCGAGGTCGCGGTTAGTGGCTGCCAGAATACGCGCGTGGATGGGAATGCGGTGGGTCGCGCCAACCGGGCGCACCTCCTTCTCCTGCAAGGCGCGGAGCAGCCTCGCCTGCAGATCGAGCGGCAGTTCGCCAATCTCGTCGAGAAAGACGGTGCCGCTACCCGCCGAAGCGAGCAGGCCGTCCTTGGCCCGGTTCGCCCCGGTGAAGGCTCCCTTGACGTGGCCGAAGAGTTCGCTCTCGATCAGTGTCGGCACCAGCGAGCCGCAATCGACGGGGATGAATGGCTTGTCGGAGTTCGGACCGTGGGCGTGGATTGAGCGGGCGACCAGCTCTTTGCCCGTCCCGCTCTCGCCCAGGATCAGCGCCGGATGGTTGCTCTGCGCGACCTTGGAGAGGATGCGGTAGAGCTTCTCCATCTCCGTCGAACGGCCGATGAGGTTGCCCATCCCCTGCTGGGTACGCAGCCGGTCGCGCAGGCGGCGGCTGGCGAGATCGAGGGTGCGCCGCTCCGCGGCCCGCTCCAGCACGGTGCCGAGCTCGTCGGAGGCAAAGGGTTTGGCAAGCAGATCGTTGGCCCCGGTGCGCATCGCCTCGACCGCCGAGGGAACGGTGGCAAAAGCGCTCATGACGATGACCGCGGTCTCCGGATGCAGCGCCTTCACCTCTTCCAGCAGTTCGAGGCCTTCGCCGGTTCCGTTGAGATCGAGCAGCAGGATATCGATGCCGTTGTTGCGCAGCACCCCGCGCGCCGCGGCCGGCCCATCGACCCCGTGGGGCAGGTAGCCGAGACGGGCGACGATATCGCAGCAAGCAGAACGAACGACGGCGTCCTCATCGACTACGAGGACATACATACCGCCGTTCTTTTCTTCCGGACGAAGAAGAGTCGGCATAGGCAGATTGTGAGTACTGAATGTTGCTAGCATGGTACGCTCCTTTTCCGTTTTGGGGCAGGAATTTCTAAAAATCTTTTCGCCGTGCCATCGGATGGCGTCCGGCTTTCGCCTTGAGCCTCCAGCGGGGCAGCGGCGAAGCCCGCAACGACAGGCAGCTCAATGTCGAAGCGCGCCCCGCACCCCGGCGAGGAGAGGACGCGGACCGCGCCTCCGGCCGCCTCGACCAGTTGCCGGACGATCGTCAGGCCCTGACCGCGCCCATGGCCGAGCGCCGAATCTCCCGCCGGCTCTTCCTCTAATTTGTGGCGCGGTTGATCTTCTTCGGGAAAGTCCATCTCCCGAGTGCTGAAGCCGCGCTCGAAGATGTGTTCCAGATTGGCGCCGGCGATGCCCGGGCCGTTGTCGCGCACCGAGAGCACGACCGTCTCCACGCCGGTTGCCGAGGGGAAGGGAACGAAGCTTGTGCCGCCGCCGCGCTGCGCGGTGATGCGTAGAAAGCTGTCGCGGCGCGGGGTGGAAGAAGCTGTCATCATCGCTTCGACGCTGTTGGCGACCAGATTAAAGAGGATGCGAAAGAGGTCTTCGCCGTTCAGCGCAACAGGACCTGCGCAGGGCGCGCATTCGACCTCCAGCCGGACCGCCGGACCGGCGAGCGCGCGCAGCGGGGCCTCGAGGGCGAGCAACTCTGCGGCCAGATCGTCGATGCCGGGGAAGGGCCGCCGCCGGATGGGCAGCGAACTTTGCCGTGAAGCTCCCGCGCCTGCGGCCAGCGCACTCAAAGCCTCAATCAGGCGGATGCCGGTCTCGCCCAGCATGCGCAGGTCTCCTGCATAGTGGACAAAAGCCGGTGCCAGGACCCCGGGGCTGGCGAGCAGGTCGCAGTAGAGATGGAGGGCAGAGAAGAGATTGCGGGCGTCATGCGCCAGATCGCACGCGCTGGACGCGATGGCCGCCCGTTGCGCCTTAGCCTGGGGCGAAGTGAAGGATTGTTCCCCGGCCGGGAAGGGCGCGACCAGCGATAGTGCGCTGTCTGGCTTTGGCCGCCTGCCGGCCGGGGGAAGATGCGCGAGCCGCAGCATTCCTGATGCTCGGCGGAGGGTCTTTTCGCGGCGTTGCCGATCGGGACGAGGCGTTTGCATGAACTCTCCTTGCCGAAAGGCTCTCTGCGGCTCTGGCAGGCAGCTTCGGATGCTCGGAAGTAATACACGCGGCGTGCCAAAGCGGGAAAGCGAAGTTAAGGCGAAGCTAAGAGTCTCCTTTCAAAGACCTTAGGCATTCCCCCGTGCAAGGCAGGCCAAGAGTGCCGTCGGGCAGCACCGCTCCCGATTTGGAACTCTTCCGCCAGCTCCTCGCACCCAGGATGCTTCGAATCAAAGCCTTAGCAGACTCCTCCCGTTTCGGGAACGATTCCTGGCCTTCCCGTCTCGGGAATCGCGCTGACCTTCTACAATGAGGCGGAGACCACGACGACCAAAAAATGACTCAATCCCCGACTGCTTCCGAATTCTTCCGCGCCGGCGGACGCGCCGCAACAGCGCTGCGCGATCTCCGGCTCACCCCAAATTATGTTGCCGTCGCCGAGGGTTCGGTGCTCATCGAGTGCGGCCAGACGCGGGTGCTCTGCAATGCCACCATCGAGCAGGGCGTCCCCGCCTGGCTGCGGAACTCCGGGCGCGGCTGGGTGACGGCCGAGTACGGCATGTTGCCCCGGGCGACGCTCACCCGCACGCCGCGCGAGTCGGAGCGCGGCAAGGTCAGCGGGCGCACCCAGGAGATCCAGCGGCTGATCGGTCGATCTCTGCGCTCCGCCGTCGACATGACCGCGCTGGGCGAGCGCACCGTAGTCCTCGACTGCGACGTGCTGCAGGCCGACGGCGGCACCCGCACGGCGGCCATCACCGGTGCCTGCACTGCCCTCGCGCTGGCGCTGAATCGCCTCGTCACGGCGGGGACGCTCAAGAAATCTCCTCTGAAGCAGCTGGTGGCGGCGACCAGCGTGGGCATCGTCGAGGGAAACGTCCTGCTCGACCTCGCCTACGAAGAAGACTCGCAGGCCGAGGTGGACACGAATGTCGTCATGACCGAGGACGGTGGCCTCGTCGAGGTGCAAGGCACGGCGGAGCGGGGCTCGTTCCCCCGTGTGCTCCTGCTCGAGATGCTGGACTATGCCGAAGCCGGCATCCAGCAGCTCTTCCGCGCCCAGCGCGAGCTGCTGGGCAGAGAAATCTAGCGCGCCCGCATCCTCTTCCGATCATGCTCGCTTCGAACAAAGCAGAGTGAGGTGTCATGAGAAACAACTCCTCTAAGCAGGGTTTTTTCCCAGGAAAAAGCCTGCATGACAATTGCCGGACACCTTACAGCAACTCTGCTTTTGCTCTAGAATCATTCACGCGGAGCAATGAGCCGGGCGACGGAATTGTTGCCACTCCCTTCCGGCTTTCGCGATCTTATATAAGCGGCTAAGCGGCCCGGTGACCGCCAACCATCACGAAAAGAGTTTTCACATCAGGTACGAGGAGAAATCACATGAGTAGCCACCACCCCACCATCACTCCGGGTAAGCTGGCCGGTCTGCGGGCATTGTCGGACGAGCGCGGCGTGATCGCCGCCGCGGCGATGGACCAGCGCGGTTCGCTCAAGAAGTCGCTCGCCAAGGAAAAAGGCGTCGCGGAGATGCCCGACTCGGCGCTGATCGAGTTCAAGGAACTGGTCACCGACGTCCTCACCCGGCACGCCTCGGCGATCCTGCTCGATCCCGAGTTCGGCCTGCCCGCCTCGCACAAGCGCAACGGCAAGGGACTGCTGCTCGCCTATGAGAAGACCGGCTACGATGCGGCCACCCCCGGCCGCCTGCCCGACCTGCTCGACGTCTGGTCGGTGCGCCGCTTGAAAGACGCAGGCGCGGACGCCATCAAGATCCTGCTCTACTACACGCCCTATGAAAAGACCCCGATCAACGACCTCAAGCACGCCTGGACGGAGCGGATCGGCGACGAGTGCGTCGCCCACGACATTCCCTTCTTCCTCGAGCTGGTCGGCTACGATGCCCACGGCGGCGACGAGAAGTCGATCGAGTTCGCCAAGAAGAAGCCCGATATCGTCTCCGGCTCCATGGCCGAGTTCGGCAAGAAGCAATATAACGTCGACGTGCTGAAGGTCGAGGTCCCGATCCAGATGGAGTTCGTCTCCGGCACCAGGGCCTTCAAGGGCGATGCGGCCTATACCCGCGAAGAGGCGCTGCAGCACTTCCGCGATGCGGCGGCGATGTCCCACAAGCCCTTTATCTATCTCTCGGCGGGAGTTTCAAATCCCGTCTTCATCGAGACGCTCGAGCTGGCTGGCGAGAGCGGCACCACCTTCAACGGCGTGCTCTGCGGACGCGCGACCTGGAAGGACGGCATCGCCGTCTACGCCAAGCAGGGCGCCAAGGCCTTTGAAGACTGGCTCAACACCAAGGGCGTCGAGAACATCGAGAACGTCAACCATGCGCTCAAGTCGGCCCATTCGTGGTTCAGCAAGCTGGGCGTGGGCGCTGAGGTCCACGCCTGAGGCTGGCCTACAAACATTCATTCAGCAAGAGCAACGCCGCGGAAGCCTCGAGCCTTCGCGGCGTGTTGCTTTTCAAGCGCGCTTCAGTTCGGCAAACTCCGTGAGCGAACTAGCCTGCGGGGCCTGCGCTCCCGGCGGGTGGCTGTAGATGATCAAGAGGTTGTTCCGATATCGGAACGGCTGATGGGCGGCTTGTAGTTGAGGCTACCATGGGGTCTTTGGTAGTTGTAGTAGTCGGTCCAGGGTTGCAGGTGTTGGTCTCGCTGCGCCGATTCGGTCCAGTGTTTGGCGTAGGCCCATTCGCGCAGCGCGGTCTGGATAAAGCGCTCCGCCTTGCCATTGGTTCGAGGCGTATACGGTCGGGTGCGGCGGTGTTGGAGCTGCATTTGCTGGCAGGCCATGCGGAACTGTCCGGAGCGGTAGCAGCTGCCGTTGTCGGTGAGCAGGGCGCGCACCCCGATGCCGTGGCGGGCGAAGAAGTCCACCGCCGAGTGGAGGAAACCGATGGTGGTTTCAGCCTTCTGATCGGGCAGCATCTGGGTAAAGGCCATGCGCGAGTGATCGTCGATGGCCACATGCAGGGCCAGAAAACCGGGATGCTTGCTCTTGCCCCGCAGCCGCCCATCGCCGCGCCGGCTCACCTCGGAGAAGCGCGTCATGCCCTTGATATCGAGGTGCAGCAGATCTCCGGGTCTCGGATGCTCGTAGCGCTGCACGGGCGGGGGCGGATTCAGATCGCGCCATCGGCTCAGCCGTGCGCGGCGAAGAATCCGGCTCACCGAAGCCGGGCTCAGCCCGGTGCGCCGCGCGATCTCGTAGCCAGGCATGTGGCCGCGGCGAAGAACAACAACCTCTTCCACTAAAGAAGAACTTGTCTGCCGTGGACAACAGCGCGGACGTGAACTGCGATCTCCCAGCCCAGCTACGCCGGACTCAAGGTAACGCCCAACCCACTTGGCTACCGTCTTGGCAGTAACGCGGAAGGCGGCCGCGGCCGCCTTCCGCGTCGCCCCCTGCTCCACAACAAATCTGGATAACGACTCTCGACTGCGAAAGCTAAGTCGGGCATTCTTATGAATGTCCATTCGATCCCTCCGAAGTTCCTAGTTGCTCGTCACAACCAGCTTCTCCGGTTCAAATCGAATGGACAACCTCTTGAAACATCACAGGTGGCCCAGGTCTGAAAGTCTGAACCGAAGCGGGTGCCCCATGTCTCGCGTTTGAGACATGGGCTACGATGGTCGCATGGCGAAGGGTCTGGTCCGCTACCAGCAATCCGGACAGTTTCACTTCGTGACGTTCAGTTGTTACGCACGGCAACCGCACCTCGGTAATTGCGTTGCTCGCGAGCTATTCGAACGTTCTCTGGAGACGATGCGCAAGCGCTACCGCTTCATAGTCGCGGGATATGTCGTCATGCCCGAACACATCCACATGCTGGTGAGCGAACCGGAGACGGTTCTGCTGTCGCGAGCGATCCAGGCGCTGAAGTTGTCGGTCGCGGTGCAGCGCCGCGAGCGGCCCTTCTGGCAGCCGCGCTACTACGATTTCAATGTTTGGTCGGAGCGCAAGCGGGTGGAGAAGCTCCGGTACATGCACCGCAATCCGGTGAAGCGTGGATTGGTTGGCGAACCGTCGGAGTGGCTATGGTCTACTTTCATCCATTGGGCGACTGGCGAGGTTGGCACGGTCGAAATCGAGTCGCAGTGGACGGCGACACGCCGAGAGTGTGGCATCATGGAAACCCAGGTCTCAAATGCGAGACCTGGGCCACCCACTGCGGTGCAAGAATGATCAGATATGGGCCACCCGCCAATGGAACGCCGAACCTTGCAAACGTAGATGCTAAGACTCTAGCTGCGACTGGGACGCCCGTTACACCGCAGCAAGCGCAGGACTTGGCCAATCAGGGTGTTTTCGTAGTGGGTGTCATTTCCGAGACCGGACACGGGCATATCGTCAGCGTTCGTCCGGAGCTAATACCAGGGACACAGGACGTTGGGAAGTATGGGCCGCTGGTGAACAACATCGGGGGCCATGTCGGCGTCACGAACGCGAACAATGCCTTCGGAGGGGCCACGCCAAAATACTATGTGCCGAAATAATGATCTGATCCAAAAGGGAATGTTCCTGCTCGTTCTGACGATGGCTGTGAGCGGTTGGTCTCAACCGCAGCAGCCCGTCGCCGATGCAACATCAACAGCGCAGCCCTTCGATGGCAAATGGTGGTCGAAGACAACCGCCGATGAGCACTCCAGCTTCATCAACGGAGCGGCTGACTGCCTAACCTGGACTGCACACGAAAAGGGGTTCAATGCGACTCCAGAGCAGCTTGTGGTGAAAATCGACAAGTTTTATAAAGAGCATCCTGAGTCTGCCAATCTTGGCGTCGTAGAGGTCTGGCAAAAGCTCTGGGCAAAGATGCCGCCTAGTCCTGCCTCTGCACAGCAGGGGGAGACTTGGAAAAATGCTCACTGGTACCTAGACGGCTACTGGTGGATGGATGAAACGCCGGATCAAAAGCAGGGCTTCGTGGAGGCATATCTCTGGTGCATGAAAACCCACGTCCCGAATCCAGCGGAGACGTACTCCAAACCTGCCAGCCTCTACGTCGCTAAAATCGACGCCTTCGTAAAGGCGAATGCCGGTACCAAGACCGACCGGGAGAAGGTCGCCTTGATCCTGCTCCGCTACAAAGACAAAGAACCCGTCGTCACATCGAAGTGATCCCTCTGATCCATCCCGTTGCAGAAGTCGCCACAGGCCGCCGCTAGGTGGCCTGTAGCGCGTTCGTGGGCTGTCTTCTGGCCTCCGTGCCGCCCCGAAGCAAAAGCACGGTGCTCTGCACCGGATTTAGGGTGACACGTCATGTATGAAAGCGCGTGTTGTCAAGGGGGTGTTTTTGCTTTCGTTTTTCTTTTAGTGGCGTGTTTTAGTGAGGCTGCGTCTTGGCGCGGCTGCTTGGTCAACCGGTGCTCTCTCTCTCCTCGCTGTGGTTTTTGCTCTTACTCTTCGCCCTGGTTAGCTCGTGATATTGCTTCGTCGGGAATCATGTATTCGCCGTGACATCCGGCATGAGCCTGTGCGAATCGGCTGCCGCATTCACCCCGAGACCTGGTTGCCGGTCAGGCGTGTCTCGCGTTTAGCCGAACCTGGACGAACCGGGTTCAGGCCGCGTTGACGCTCGTCGAACGCGGGGCTGGATCTTTGTAAGGCTGCTGTTTGCGCAGCACCCAATAGCTGGCCTCGGCCAGATGGCGCGCGATGGCGACCACGGCGCGGCCGTGCCCTTTGTTGGGCGCGAGGCGTTGATAGAGCCGTTCGACGTGGGTTCCGCGATACGCCTTGATCCTTAGTGAACAGGTGGCGGCTTCGACGAAGCCCCACTTGAGATACTGGTTGACGTTGCGGCAGGTTCCTCCGTGGCGGATGGCTGGGTGGCCCAGATCTCAATTTTCTAACCAATGCGGGTGCCCCAGATCTCAAATACTCACCAATGCGGGTGCCCCATGTCCCTGCCGTTGGGACATGGGTTTCTTAGGCGGTACCACGATCTCTGAAAGGTTCCCAATCCCCCACATCAGGGATGGCTGGGTCGCCCAGATCTCAATTTTCTAACCAATGCGGGTGCCTGTAGCCTGTCCTGAGCCTGTCGAAGGATCCCTGCTCTTGGGACATGGGTTTCTCTCCAAATACCACGAATGTCGAGGCCAGATGGCCCATTCAAACCCTGGCGGTTGGGCTTGAGCGGGTTTAGCTTTCAAGAAGCCAAACCCATTCCCAAATCGGGAAACCAGCCCAATCTTTTCCAAACAAAATGTTCCAAGATCCGCCACAGAATCTAAACTGAACGCAGGATCTAAGGGAAAACAATTGCGGCCGCTGTCGCGCTGCGGAGGAAAGCCCGTCCCGCACGCCATCGCCGAGCAATTGGGAGACGCCTCGAATGGAATATTCCGCAAAATCCGCGAATACCCCCTCAATGGAATCA
Source organism: uncultured Acidobacteriaceae bacterium (assembly GCA_963790505.1). Taxonomy (GTDB): domain Bacteria; phylum Acidobacteriota; class Terriglobia; order Terriglobales; family Acidobacteriaceae; genus Acidisarcina. The sequence goes on from CAWBOT010000002.1 coordinate 625,597, forward strand.
TTGATTTACCCGATATCTTCCGCCCCAAACCGATGAAAACAAAGATTTAAGAAGAAAATCCCAGGGGGCAGGGGGTCTATAGCGAACAGGCGGCGAAACCGGGGAGGAGCTATCCCGGTCTAAAGCCTCAATTTCACGGCATCTTCTCGGAGGCCATCAGCTCCGCAAACTCCGCCGTCTTGCGCAGTTTGGCGAACTGCGGATCCTGCATCAGGCGCTTGCTGTCGCTGAAGCCTTCGTTGATGGCCTTGCGCAGGAACTCGATGGCGCGGTCCTCCATCCCCGCCTGGGCGAAGATCTCGGCGAGCGAGTAATCGAGCCACGCGCGCTCCTCAACCGGGGCGGTTTCGGGGATGATCTGGCCGGCCTCCCCGCCAAAGATCGACGGGTCGATGGCAAAGGCGGCGCGATAGGCGGAGACGCCCTGCTTGATCTTTCCTTCGGCAAAGTAGGCCGTGCCGAGGTTGCTGTATGTCGAGGCCGATTGCGGATCGAGCCGGAGCGAGCGGCGATAGAGCTTCTCGGCCCGCCTGTAATCCTTTTCGCCGTAATACACTGCGCCCAGGTTATTGATCGCCTCGGGATACTTCGGCCGGAGGATCAAGGCCTCCTCGTAGTCCATCTTTGCCTGATCGAGGGCGTAGACGTGATGGTAGGCGATGCCCAGCTTGTTCCAGACCACTGCGGAAGGCTCCGCCTTACGGTAGGCGTCGATGGCCTCAAGGTACTGGTGATGAATCATGAACAGGTCGCCGCGGATCTCCTGGGTCAACTCCGGCGGTGCAGACGGGGGCGGCGAGGCCGGCTCCTGTAGCTTTGCGTCTGTGCCAAAGGCAACAGCACAGGGATAAAGCAGGAGCGTGAGGACGAGAGAGAGAAGCGTCGCTTTCGCGGGGCGGCGATCGTGCATACATCACCTCCAAAAACGCGATGAGCCAGTCTTACGCCGCGAAATAGCGATTGGCAAGAGGCAAGCTTGAAATCTTCACCTCGCTGGGTTGACCCAGGGTCAGTCGGGCGGATTCTCGATCTGCACCGCCCCGTGGCTGAGCGCCCAGGCGACGAATCCCTCAGGCGGATTCTTGATCCCCGCGATATTGGCGCCCTTCATGTTGCGGATATTCTTCCAGCGAAGGTTCCGCAGGTCGGCCTGTCTCAGATCGGCGCCGCCGAGGTCTGTATCGCTGAACGACACGCCAGTTAGATCGCTGCCCAGCAGCGTTACTTCGCTCATGTCTGCACCCTCGAAGGAAGCGCCACTGAGTTTGGCGTTGTGGAAGTTTGCCGACTGCAGGCTGGCGTCGTCGAAGTCCGCCTCCCGAAGGTCGCTGTCGCGGAGATCGGCGGAGCTGAAGTCGGACCGAACCAGCCGCGCGTGCTCCAGCTTCAGCCCCTGCAGGAATGCCTGCGACACATCGACCCCGACGAGCGGGACCTTGTCGGCGTTGAGCTCCTGGAGTGCCTCGATGCGGCCGCCGCTGCCGCCTTTACCCTGGGCGGTATTGATGACCTGCCACGCCTGGTAGTGGCGCTGCTTGACCCGGTCGCCCGATTCACTGAAATAGAAGATCACGGCGATGAGCACGGAGAAGCTGCCGAGATATTCCAGCACCTCCAGAAACCTCCAGTTGCTCAGGCCGAATGCAGCCCACTCCGACGACCACTCCATGGCGAGGAATGGCAACGCCAAACGCGGTGCACCCTTGCTGAACTCCAGCCAGCTCACCGGACGCGTTCTTGGGGCGTGCAGGATCATTGCCAACTCCTCTCGTCGGCCAAGGCATGGTGCGGCCGGGTGTTTCTTCCACTCTTTAGAGTGGTTTACCGCACCGAAGTTTCCGGCGCGCGGGCTGATTGTGCATCGCAGTTTGCGGGAGGGCAATCGGAGTGAGGGAGGTTCAACCGGGAGGGATATCAAGGCGTCGAGAACGACCCGATTGAAGGTCGTGCCCCTTCAAGAAGGCTAACTTCCCAGCAGTCATGGTGAGGCGTTCCGAGTCCTACGCAGTCTGGGTTGTGGTGCCGTCGGGGGTGTTGAAGAGGGCGGTCTCAGCATTGCGTCGGCGAAGAAGTCCGGCGACGACGGTCCCGCCAGCGTGGTCCCAGGCGTCGAATTGATTGGCGGCGGCGGCGTAGTTTCCGGCGTTCAGGTTGCGCAGCAGGGTCGAGCTTCGGAAGGCTCCGGCGCCGAGATTGAAGACGAAGTCGACCAGCGCATCGAATTCGTTTTGGGTGAGCGCGACGCTGACCGCGTTGTTGACGAAGGCGGCCGCGCTGGCCACGTCCTGTGCGAGCAGGTCTTCGGCTTGTTCCTGAGTGATGCTGAGGCCCGGTGCGACGTCAGAACCGGTGTGGCCGTAGCCGATGGTCCAGACACCAACCTGGTCCTGGTAGGCGTCGAGGCTGAGCCCCTCAAATTGCTCGGTCAGGGCCAGTCCATTGCCGCTGTAAGTCAGGTCGTTGACTCCCATCGCCGATTCCTCCGTGCCGTCATCAATGGATTAATGCGGGCAATGATAGCACGGCGAGGGCGGGTCGATCGTGCCGGTAACGAGGAGATGGGAACAGCAAGGCTAGAAGCGGATGACGGGGCCGGTTTGGGCCACCCAGTTGCTCTTGTTGGTGAATTCGTCATGCGAGAGCCAGCTGAGCCAGGGGAGTTTGCCGATGCCAGGCGGGTCTTCGATGGGGCTCTTATAGCGGACGATAGTGTCTCCGACCGAAGAGCGTATGGCGACCGTCCTGCTGATCTTATGGTCATAGGTCAGCATGAGGGTGACGGCGGTATTTTCGACCTTGGCGACGGGGTGGTAGTAGGTGTTGTGGGGAACGTCGAGCCGCATGGGCATGACGATTTCGCTGGTCACGATGCCGGGGCGCACGGCCAGAGAGACGATGTCTTCGCGGCCCATATGTACGAAGCGCAGTCCGTAGCCGACGCTTAACGTGGAGCCGGTGGCTGTGGCGCCTTTCTGCCAGAGTCCTGACTGGCTGGAGAAGGAGAAGCTCGCGCTTAGCCAGCGGGTGATGGCGTAGTCAAGGTCTATGCCCAGACCGGGGTTGCTGAAGCAGAGGGTGCAGGGCTGGTTGGGGCTGCCCACGGGCATGGTGTGGAGGAAGGGAGAGATCGCGAAGCGGCGAAAGCGTCCGGCGTCGGCGATATCTTCGTCACTGGGCAAAGGATGAACGCGCAGCGATTCTTCGAGTTCGGGATCGTGCTGGAAGTCGCGATACCAGGGCGACTTGAAGCGCATGGCGTTGGCCATGGAGCGGGCGGGGTTCAATCCTGCGCGGAGGAAGGTATAGCCGAGATTGAAGCGGTCTCCCCCCTGGAGACGGTCGCTGATGAAGCGGTCCATCGTGTCTTCGCCAAGCATCCACAGGAAGCCGACGGTTGGGGTGACGATGAAATCGACCCAGCCGGTGTTGTTGGTGGCGTGCATGGTCTTGAGATTCCACTTGGGACAACCGGGCACTCTGCAGCGGATGGGGTAGGTGAAACCGCCTTCGTTGCCGATTCCGGCTTCGCCAAGAAAGCCGATCTCGGAGTGGGTGCTATAGACAACAGACCATAGAAAGGCGTGGAAGCGGCTCTTCCAGTATTCGGGATCGGCGCTGATCTCGAGCTGGCGGCCGGTTGGGTCGTTCTGTATCTCAATGAAGTCGCTGACCGACCCCTGCAAGGGATGGCCGATGTAGTTGACGAGGAAATCGTCGCCATCGTTCCACCGGTGCATGTTGAACTGTTTGAGCGAGGCGAGGTAGTCGTGCCAGAAGGGCTTTTTGGCAAGCATGACCTGCATCTGCACGTCGCTGAAGGCGCGAAAGGTGTTCTCAAAGACGTTAAACATGAGCGACTGCGCGAGGAGGCCTCTCCAGTGATAGGGGCCAGCATCGACGTGATAATCCGGCGAGCTGGGGTCGACGATGGGCATCTCGCGGGCGTTGAGGTTGGGGGTATGGGGCATCAAGCCCTGGAAGGTGCCCCAGGCATCGACAACGTCGACTCCGTTGACGGTCATGTTGCCGAATTCAGCATTTTGCTCAGCGAGCGAGGCATTGGGATCGATAGGCGTATCGGAAGCGGAGGCCTGGGGTTTTGGATCGCGCTGCTGTAGAGGATCCCGAAAAGGCAGCGGCCTGGCCGGTACGACTTCTGTGTCCAGAACCAAGTGCGGCACGGGCGGGTCGGGAAGGCCCGCCATCGGATCGGGCATAACGGCAGCGCTGGCAGCGGCGATCGCCAGGGGAAGCGACACAGGGTCGTCGACGGCATCGAACTTCAGAGGAATGTCGTTGGGACCTGTCGGGCGGTAAAAGGTCTGGCCAGCGCTTGCGCCTGCGAGGCACAGCAGGCACAGGACAAGCGAGAGCCCACGCCAGAAAAGATGGAGTCTTGGCAAAGGCGGCTGCTGCACTCGTCCCCCTCTTGAGATTTCTAGATTGCCGGATAGAACAGGTGGCCGTGTAGACCCGTGCTTCGTGCCGCTTGTCGCGTACTTCCAAGACGTCCCGGAGGGAGTCCCAATCTGGAACAGACGTTCAAAAACAGATTATAGTTCCGGGGCAGATCGTTCGGGCCCCTGAATAATTACCAGTATCCCCCTAGTGACTGTCTAGATTCGTCTGGCGCCCGACACATGGCCGCGGAGGGCGATTGCGACAATTTGACATCCTCTGCTGCTGGCGGACATCTTAGCTAACGATGAACCTGAGTACAGTTCTATGGCTTGCGTTTCTGATCGGCGGCGTTTGCGGCTTGCGCTCGATGACCGCCCCGGCCGTGGTTTGCTGGGGCGCTCACTTTGGCTGGCTTCACCTCGATGGCTCGAAGCTGGGCTTTTTGCACCACCCGGTGTCGCTGGCAGTATTTACACTTTGCGCGCTGGGCGAACTGGTCGGCGACAAAGTGCCGAAAATCCCGAGCCGGACGTTGCCGGGGCCGCTGGTGGTGCGGGTCGTCTTCGGCGGCCTGTGCGCGGCGGCGCTGTGTATCTCTGCCCACGAAGCGTTGCTGGTGGGCGTCTTCGCGGGGATCCTCGGGGCGATTGCGGGGGCGGTTGGCGGGTACTCGCTGCGGCGCTGGCTGACTTTGGGTTTAGGAATGCCAGATTTTGCAATCGCGCTCGTGGAGGATGCGGTCGCCGTGGGCGGCGGGATGCTGATTGTTTCGCGATTTTAGTTGTCTTTCATTGAGGGTCGGTATGCCAGAGATCGAGAAATTTGACGCAGTGGTGATTGGCAGCGGGCAGGCGGCGAATCCGCTGGCCAGGGCGCTGGCCAAGGCTGGGAAGAAGACGGCGGTGATCGAGGCCAAGCATGTTGGCGGGACGTGTGTGAACGAGGGGTGTACGCCGACCAAGACGATGGTGGCGAGCGGGCGGGTGGCCTACCTGGCGCGGCGTGGCGCGGATTTTGGGGTCGGGACGGGGCCGATCAAGATCGACATGGTCAAGATCCGGGAGCGGAAGCGCGCTATCGTCAAGAGCTTTCGCGAAGGGAACGAGCGCGGTCTGAAAGAGACGGACTGCGACACGCTGATTATGGGCGAGGCCTCGTTCTCAGGGCCAAAAGTGGTGAAGGTCGCGTGCAACTCCGGGGGGGAGAGGACGCTGAGCGGCGACTGGATATTTCTGAATACAGGATTGCGGTCGACGGTGCCGAAGATCGATGGGCTGGCCGATGTGCCGTATCTGGACAACATCTCGGTGATGGAACTGGACAAAGTGCCGGAACACCTGGTGGTGATCGGGGGCGGATATATCGGGCTGGAGTTTGGACAGCTTTTTCGACGGCTGGGAGCGATGGTGACGATAGTCCAGAGGGGGCCAAAGCTGCTCGCCGCTGAAGATGACGACGTGGTCGAAGAGGTGCAGAAGATCCTGGAAGAGGATGGGATCGAAGTGCTGCTTAATGCCTCGGCGCAGCGGGTGAGCAAGGAGAATGGCGGTGTGGCGTTGACGGTGAAGACCGCGCAGGGTGAGCGTGTGGTGACTGGATCCCATTTGTTGCTGGCTGTGGGGCGGACGCCGAATACCGACAAGTTGAATCTGGCTGCAACGGGAGTCGAGACCGACGAGCGAGGGTTTATTCGCGTGAACGAATATTTGGAGACGAGCGCGCCGGGGATTTATGCGCTGGGAGATGTGAAGGGCGGCCCGGCGTTCACACACATTTCGTATGATGACTACCGCGTTGTGAAGGGGAACCTGCTGGACGGCAAACGCAGGAGCATTGCGGGCCGGATGCTGCCATATACAGTGTTCATCGATCCGCAGCTGGGGCGGATTGGCATGACCGAGGCGGAGGCGCGCAAGTCGGGCAGGAAGATCAAGGTAGCGAAGATGCCAGCCAACTACATCGCGCGGGCGCTGGAGATCGATGAGGCGCGGGGGTTGATGAAGTGCGTTGTGGACGCGGAGACGAAGGAGATCTTAGGCGCGGCGATGCTGGCGGTCGAGGGTGGCGAGCTGGCCTCGATGGTGCAGATCGCGATGATGGGGAAGCTGCCGTATACGGCGCTGCAGGATGGGATCTGGTCGCATCCTACGTGGTCAGAGGCGCTGAATAATGTTTTCTCGAAGTTTGAGAATTGAGTATTCATCCCACTCAAGCCAAAAGAGGGCTTGAATGGGCCACCACCCTTCAAGAATCAAGAAGTTTGTGACGTGAGAGGGAAGTCTGGGAATGCCGAAGCCGGTAGATGGATTTAAGAGGGTCGTGGTCGAGGGTCTTGCACCGGAGGTAGATTCGGGGCGCTTTCCGATCAAGCGAGTGGTGGGCGATGTGGTGACGGTGGAGGCGGACGTCTTCGCCGACGGGCATGACCACGTGATCGCGCGGCTGCTGTTTAAGCGAGAGGGTGACGCGAAGTGGGATTCCGTCTATATGACGGCGCTGGGAAACGATCGCTGGCGGGGCGAGTTTCCGGTGATGGAGTTGGGGCGTTATCTGTATACGGTTGCCGGGGCGATAGACAAGTTCGAGACGTGGCAGAGCGACCTGGTGAAGCGCATCGATGCGGGGCAGGATGTTGCGGTCGAGCTGCTGCATGGGGCGGCGATCCTGGAGCACGTCGCGGGGTTGGCCAGAGGTAAGGATGCGACGCAACTGACGATTTGGGCAGCGACGCTTCGTAAGGACAACACGAAAGAATCGAGCCAGGATATAGCGCTGGCTCCGCAGGTGTTGGAGCTAGTGCGGCAATATCCCGATCTGGCGATGGAGACGGTCTACGATCGCGAATTGGTGGTAACGGTCGATCGGGAGAAGGCGCGATTCTCAAGCTGGTATGAGTTTTTCCCGAGGTCGCAGGCTGCGACGGCGGGCGTGCATGGCACGTTCGCCGATTGCGAGGCGCGGCTGCCTTACGTCGCCGAGTTGGGGTTTGACGTGTTGTACTTTCCGCCGATTCATCCGATCGGGACGGCCTTTCGCAAGGGGAAGAACAATTCGGTAACGGCGGAGCCGGGGGATGTGGGCAGCCCGTGGGCGATTGGGGCGAAAGAGGGCGGGCATACGGCGATCCTGCCTGAGCTGGGGACGCTTGAGGATTTCGAACATCTGATCACGGCGGCGAAGGCATTTGATATTGAAATTGCGATGGACATTGCCTTCCAGTGTTCGCCGGACCATCCGTGGGTGACGGAGCATCCGGACTGGTTTAAGCAGCGGGCGGACGGAACGATCCAGTATGCGGAGAACCCGCCGAAGAAATATCAGGATATTTATCCGCTGGATTTTGAGAGCCGCGACTGGGGCGGGCTGTGGGATGCGTTGCGGGATGTTTTTCTGTATTGGGCGAAGGAGGGCGTGCGGATCTTTCGCGTCGATAATCCGCATACTAAGGCCTTTCCGTTCTGGGAGTGGGCGATTCCGGAGATTAAGAAAGCGTATCCGGATGTGATCTTTCTGTCGGAGGCGTTTACGCGGCCGCGGGTGACGCAGCGGCTGGCCAAGGCGGGGTATACGCAGGCGTATACGTATTTCACCTGGCGGAACACGAAGGCGGAGTTGACGGAATATCTTGAAGAGCTGAACGAATATCCGTTGAAGGAGTATTTTGGGCCGAACTTTTGGCCGAATACCCCGGACATTTTGCCAGTGAGTTTACAGAGCGGCGGGAAGCCGGCGTTCCTGGCGCGGCTGGTGATGGCGGCGACGATGACGTCGAATTACGGCATGTATGGGGCGGCGTTTGAGCTTCTGGAGAACACTCCGTTCAAGCCCGGCGGCGAAGAATATCTGAATTCAGAGAAGTATGAGCTGAAGCATTGGGATTTGGATTCGCCGACGAGCCTGAGGCCCTATATCGCCCAGATCAATGCGATACGGAAAGAGAATAAGGCGCTGCAGGCCAATGAGGGGCTGCGCTTTCATCCGACGGACAACGAGTTCCTGATCTGCTACAGCAAGGCGACGAAGGACTTCTCAAACCGGATTCTGGTGGTGGTGAACCTTGATCCATTTACTGTGCAGAGGGGATTTGTGACGCTGGAGCTGGATGCGCTCGATCTGGCTGCGGATGCGAGCTTTGAAGTGCATGATTTGCTGACGGGCAACCGGTATTCGTGGACGGGAGCAAGAAATTACATTGAATTACGGCCAGCGGAACTCCCCGCGCATGTGTTCCTTATTTGAAAAGGATGCATCACAGCCAGAAGACCTGTTTGCCGGAATGTAAGCGGCAACGTTGCGGGGAAAGATTTGAAGCAAGCTGGAAGCATGCAGGACCCCCTTTGGTATAAGGACGCGATCATTTATGAGTTGCACGTCCGGGCGTTCATGGACGGCAACAATGATGGCATCGGCGATTTTCCCGGGCTGCTGCAGAAGCTGGATTATCTGCAGGACCTAGGCGTGACCTGCCTGTGGCTGCTGCCGTTCTTTCCATCGCCGCTGCGCGATGATGGCTACGACATCTCCGATTACATGACGGTGAACCCGAGTTATGGGACGGTCGAGGATTTCAAGGCGTTCCTCGATGCGGCGCATGACCGCGGCATGCAGGTGATGATCGAGCTGGTGGTGAACCACACATCGGACCAGCATCCGTGGTTTCAGCGGGCGCGTCTGGCGCCGCCGGGCTCGCCGGAGCGCGAGTTTTATGTGTGGAGCGATACAGATAAGAAGTATGAAGAAGCGCGGATCATCTTCACCGACACAGAGAAGTCGAACTGGACTTGGGACCCGGTGGCGAAGCAGTATTTCTGGCACCGCTTTTTCTCGCATCAGCCTGACTTGAACTATGACAACCCGGCGGTGCTTAAAGAAGTGCTTGACGTCATGCGGCACTGGCTGGATATGGGTGTGGATGGGCTGCGGGTCGACGCGATTCCTTACCTGGTGGAGCGAGAAGGGACGAGTTGCGAGAACCTGCCTGAAACTCATGCGGTGATGAAGGCCGTGCGCGCGGCGATCGATGAGTCGTATGCGGGGCGGTTGATTCTGGCTGAGGCGAACCAGTGGCCGACGGATGTTCGCGCGTATTTTGGCGACGGCGATGAGTGCCACATGGCATTTCACTTCCCGCTGATGCCGCGTATTTATATGGCGCTGCGGCAGGAAGACCGTTTGCCGATTACGGATATTCTGGCGCAGACTCCGGAAATTCCGGATAACTGCCAGTGGGGATTGTTTCTGCGCAACCATGACGAGCTGACGCTCGAGATGGTGACCGATGAAGAGCGCGACTACATGTACCTGGCGTATAGCGCCGATCCTCGGATGCGGATCAACATTGGGATTCGGCGGCGGCTGGCTCCGCTGGTGGATAACAATCCGCGACGGATCGAGCTGCTGAACAGCCTGCTGTTTTCGCTCCCTGGGACGCCAATTCTCTACTACGGCGACGAGATCGGGATGGGCGACAACATCTATCTTGGCGACCGCAATGGCGTCCGCACGCCGATGCAATGGAGTGGCGATCGCAATGCGGGGTTTTCGCGGGCGAACCCGGCGAGGCTGTTTAGCCCGGTGATCATGGATCCGGTATGGGGCTATGAGGCGGTCAACGTCGAGGCGCAGCAGAGCGACCAGTCTTCGCTGCTGAACTGGATGCGCAACATGATCGCGCTGCGCAAGCTGTTTCGGGTCTTTGGGCGGGGAACGCTGAAGTTCCTGATGCCGGAGAACCGCAAGATACTGGCCTATCTGCGGGAGTTAGACGATGAGTTAGTGCTGTGTGTGGCGAACTTATCCCGCTTTGCGCAGCCGGTACAGCTGGACTTAGCTGAGCTGGAGGGGATGATTCCGGTCGAGATGATCGGGTATGTGGAGTTTCCGGCGATTGGGAAGGCGCCTTATCCACTGACGCTGGCGCCGTATGGATTTCTGTGGCTGGAGTTGCAGGAAGCTTCGCAGCATGCTCAGACTTCGGTTGCGAGCGGCGCAATCGATCTTGCAGTTCGTAATTCAGAAGACTGGAGTGAGCTGCTGACGGGAAGTTCGCTGCGGCATTTTGAGACGAGGGTCTTTCCGGAGTTTCTGCCTGGGCAGCGCTGGTTTGGGGGGAAGTCACGGAAGATTGTGTCGACTTCGGTAATTGATTGGGGAAGCTTCAACGACAGGAAGGCTGCGCTGGTTTTGTTGCGTGTGAGCTACGAGGAGGGCGAGCCGGACACCTACCTTGTTCCGCTGGGGATGTCGTTTGGCGCGGCGGCTGTGGAGTTCCAAGAGAAGTCTTCGGGTGCGGTTTTGGCTTCGGTGCATTCTCCGTCGGGGATGGGGATTGTTTATGACGCCTTGTACAACGAAGACGTGTTGTCGGCCTTGCTGGCATTGATATCGAGTGGCGGATCGATCTCGACGGAGCAGGGAGAAGTTCGCGGGACGGCCAGCAGCATGTTGAGTTTGCTGCGCGATGAGGGGACTGACCTGCGGCCACGGCGGAGTTCGGCGGAGCAGAGTAACTCATCGAGCTTCTTTGGCGACAAGCTGATCATGAAGCTGTTCCGGAGGCAGCAGGCGGGGGTGAATCCGGACACCGAGATCGGGAGATATCTTACCGAAGGGACGAGCTTCCGCAATATTGCTCCGTTTGGCGGGGCGATTGAATACACGGCAGGGGCGGAGCACTTATACGTTCGCGATGCTGCAGGGGCTGGTCGCGAACGAGGGCGATGGCTGGCAGTGGACTCTGGAAGAGCTTGACCGTTACTACGAGGCTTCGACTGGCCAGGTATTTCCGGCGGCCGAGGCTGAGCAGTTGCCGACTGATCCACTGGCGCTTTCGGAAGCCGTGTTGCCAGAGAAGGTGAGGGACAGTGTCGGCATTTATCTTGATGCCGCTGCGACTCTGGGGCGGCGGACGGGCGAGTTGCACCTGGCTTTGGGACAGGACACGACGGACTTAGCATTTTCTCCGGTGGCCTTTACGGCAAAGGATGCTGAAGCTCTGCGCGCGCGGTTCACGGCGAATGCCGCTCGCGCTTTCGATGCGCTGATCGACAATCTGCCGAAGCTGCCTGACGAGATAGTGGAATCGGCCGGGCTGGTGCTGAGCCGTCGCAAGGCGCTGTCGGAGCGGTTGAAGGAGCTGGCTAGTTCGAAGATTGGCGGCATGCAGACGCGGGTCCATGGGGACTATCATCTGGGCCAGGTGCTGCGGACAAAGTCGGACTTTGTGATTCTGGATTTTGAGGGAGAGCCGGCGCGGTCGCTGGAGGAGCGGAGTGCGAAGCAGTCTCCGCTGAAAGATGTGGCGGGAATGCTGCGGTCGTTCAGTTATGCGGCCTTTGCCTCGCTGTCGCGATACACGACTCGCAGGCCGCAGGACGCGGAGAAGCTGGAGCCGTGGGCGCGGCTGTGGGAGCAGGCGGTGAGTGGCGAGTTCTTGCGCGCGTATCGCGAGGCGGTTGGAGGCTCGGCTGTGGTGCCGACCGATCCGGCGGCTTTTCGGTCGCTGCTGGAGGCCTTCATCCTGGACAAGGCGTTTTATGAGTTGGTGTATGAGCTGAATAATCGTCCGGCCTGGGTACGGATTCCGCTGCATGGGATATTGTCACTGACACTGTGACGTAATCGAGACAAGAAAGAGATATGGCGACTTCTTCTGAAATAGCGAGCGTGGCGAACGGCGCACAGGCAGTGGCTGCGGCTGATCTGCTCATCGCCGCTGCGGGGCCGGTCGATGGAGAGGCGTTGCGGCAACGCGTGATCACGGCGGTGCGAGCGTTCGGCGCGTATGAGCCGGGCGAGTTGCGGATCGCGGTTGCTTCTCCGGTGGCGAGCGTGGCCGAGGGTTCGACCGTCGAAACGTTGGCGGGCTTGCAGTTCGTGAATTATCCGCTGGCGGCTTCAGCGGCGCCCGCTCTGCCGTGGCTGGCCGCTCCGGCGGCCTACCGTGAGATTGCGCGGCTGGCGGAGAGGATTGGAGCGCAGACTTGCCTGATATTCAGCCACGATCTTAGTGCGCTGGACGAGGTTACCGTTGCGGCGCTGGCTCGGCCGTTGCTCGAAGCGAAGGCGCTGGTGTCGGCGCCGCTTTATCCGACGGGGAAATTTGAGGGGCTGCTGAACGGCGGGATTTTGTATCCGCTCACACGGGCGCTCTATGGCAAGGCGGTGCGGCATCCATTTGCCGTGGATTTTGGGATTGCGGGAGCGATGATTTCGAGATTGTCTTTCGAGGCGCGGCGCGGGACGGCGGGCGCGATCCTGTGCCCGATTGTCGATGGCGCGGTTGCCGATCTTGCGATTGCCCAATCGCACATCGATGCAACTCATGTGACGCAGAGCGAGGGCGTCGACCTGAGCACGGTTTTAGGGCAACTTGCGGGATGCGCGTTTGAGGATGCGGAGAAGAATGCGGCTGTCTGGCAGAGGGTGCGCGGGTCGCAGGCGACGGCAGTGTATGGTTCACAGGCGGCGCCGCTGCAGGATGGGGCATACGTGGATGTGCGTCCGCTGATCGAGTCTTTTCAGATTGGTTCCCGCAACCTCCAGGAGATTTGGGGGCTGGTGTTGCCGCCGGTGACGCTGCTCGAACTGAAGCGGTTGTCGCGGCTGCCAGCGGAGCAATTTCAGATGCCGGACGCGCTGTGGGCGAAGGTGATTTATGACTTCGCGCTAGCACATCGGCTGCGGTCGATCAGCCGTTCGCACCTGCTGGGGGCGTTGACTCCGCTGTACCTGGGCTGGGTGGCATCGTATGCGGCAGAGATCCAGAGCGTCGATGCAGCTGCGGCGGAACAGCGGATCGAGCGGCTGGCGGTTGCGTTTGAAGCGGCGAAGCCGTATTTTGTTTCGCGCTGGAGATGGCCGGACAGGTTTAATCCGTGAGGAGGAGGGCCGGCTGAGCGAATCAGCATTCCCTCAGCGGCTGAAGCCGCGCTCTTCGCACTATGTTAAATGGCACGGCTGAAGCCGTGCCCCTTCAACCCGCCGATTTTGTACGAAGTTTGAAACGGCAGCATCCGTAACGAGGTTTTCGTCACCGCGGTTGGCAACAAGGAGAAACACCATGTGGGACCAGGCTACTCAATCTCTTCGGGACTCGATGGTACGGGCGATCACCAAGATCGCGACGTTGCTGCCGGGGCTGCTGGCGTTTGTGCTGGCGGTCATATTGTTCACCGGAATCGCCTGGCTGATGGCTTTCGTGGTGAAGCGCATCTTGATCGCGATCAGGTTTGACGAGCGGACGTCGAAGGGGGCTGGCGGGCTGGCGGAGTGGGCTCCGTCGAGCACGCCGACGAGCTTGATCGTGAGGACGGTCTTCTGGGGATTCTTTGTGATCGGCGTGCTGGTGGGGCTGACGGCGTTCGATGCTTCGTCGACCTCGTTGCTGGCGGGATATTTGATCGGCTATCTGCCGCGCGTGGTGGGAGCGCTGGTGCTGCTGTTCGTGGGCACGATGATGGCGCGGTTTCTTTCGCGCACGGTGCTTATTGGGGCCGTGAATCTCAACCTGCAATATGCGCACTTGTTGAGCACGGGCGTGAAGTGGCTGGTGCTGGTGTTGACCGGGGCGATGGTGCTAGATCATTTATCGGTTGGCGGGACGATTGTGGAGCTGGCATTTGGGATTCTGTTTGGCGGGATTGTGCTGGCGCTGGCGCTGGCGGTGGGGCTGGGTTCGCGGGATTTGGTGACGAGGTCGTTGGAGCGTGAGGCGATGCGGGCGACGGAGCCTCCGGCGCGGGAGCAGCTGCATCATTTCTAGGCAACAGTCACGCAAGACTGATTTAAGAAAAGTTCATACGAGGCCGAAACCTTGTTCAGCTGTCGTGCTCTAAGTTAGTATTGGGCGGCGTTCGTGCTTCGCTATACGGCCGCCTATGAAAGAGCTATGTCTTACATCCTCGCGTTAGACCAGGGAACTACGAGTTCGCGCGCCATTCTCTTTGATGAAGAGGGGAATGTGGCGGCGAAGGCCCAGCACGAATTTCCGCAGAAGTTTCCCAAGCCAGGCTGGGTTGAGCACGATCCTTTCGACATTCTCACTTCGCAATTGACGGCGGCGGTCGAGGCGCTGGGTAAGCTGCAGTTGCGGCCTCGCGATGTCGCCGGGGTGGGAATCACCAATCAGCGGGAGACGACGATTGTCTGGGACCGCGAGACGGGGAAGCCGGTCTATAACGCGATCGTGTGGCAGGACCGCAGGACTGCTCCGCTATGCAAGCAACTGGCGGACGATGGCGCTGAGGGGACGGTCCGCGCGAAGACCGGGTTGCTGATCGATCCTTATTTTTCGGGGACGAAGATTGCGTGGATCCTCGATAACGTCGAGGGCGCGCGAGCGAAGGCGGAGGAGGGGAAGCTGGCCTTTGGCACGGTCGACAGCTGGCTGATCTGGAACCTGACGAGCGGCCATAAGCATGTGACGGACTATACGAATGCCTCGCGGACGATGGTCTTCAATATTGTCGAGGGCAAGTGGGACGACGAACTGCTGCGACTCTTGAAGATTCCGGCGAGCATGATGCCGGAGGTGGTGTGGTCGAGCGGAAAGATCGGCGAGGTGACGACGACGCTGGGGCTGGGCGCGGTAACCCTGGCGGGGATTGCCGGCGATCAGCAGGCGGCGCTTTTTGGCCAGCTGTGCACGAACGCCGGTGATGCGAAGAATACCTACGGCACAGGCTGCTTTTTGCTGCAGAACATTGGGAACAAGTTTGTCGAGTCGGAACATCGACTGGTGACGACGCTGGCTTGCAGCCTCGACGAGAAGCTGCAGTATGCGCTCGAGGGCAGCGTGTTTGTTGGCGGGGCGGTGGTGCAGTGGCTGCGGGATAACCTGGGGATTATTCGCAATTCGGAGGATGTGGAGGCGCTGGCGGCGACGGTTCCGGATACGGATGGGGTGGTGCTGGTGCCGGCGTTTACGGGTCTGGGTGCTCCGCACTGGGACCCTTATGCGAGTGGGCTGCTGATTGGCATCAATCGCAACACAAAGCCGGGGCATATTGCGCGCGCAGCGCTCGAAAGCATCGCGCTGCAGGTAGTCGATGTGGTGGAGGCGATGGATGCTGATTCGGAGCAGCCTTTTAAAGAGCTTCGCGTAGATGGCGGTGCGTCGGCGAATGATTTGCTGATGCAGTTTCAGTCGGATTTGTTGCGGATTCCGGTGGTGAGACCGGCGGCGATCGAGACGACGGCTTTAGGCGCGGCGTATCTGGCGGGGCTGGCGACGGGTTTCTGGGGTAGTCCGCAGGAGATCTGGTCGAAGCGCAAGGCGGATGCGAAGTTTTCGCCGGGAATGGATGAGGGGAAGGCGAAGGAGATTCGCGCGCGGTGGAACGAGGCGGTTGGGCGAGCTAAGAACTGGACGAAACACTAGGGACTAGGGAATAGAGAATAGGGACCGGGGCGAGATCGGAAACGAGATGTGAGAGGGGAAGCGGTGAAACTGCAGATCCTTCGCTACGCTCAGGATGACAGGTTGTTTTGTTTTGGCGATTGCGCGGAACGGTGGAGAGGAAACGATGAAGCGTAGTGAGATGTTGGCGAGGCTGAAAGCGCGTACGACCCCGTGGGACATGGTGATTATTGGCGGAGGCGCGACGGGTGTCGGCATTGCGGTCGATGGCGCGACGCGCGGTCTCGATGTGTTGCTGCTGGAGAAGGAAGACTTCGCCAAGTCGACCTCGAGCCGCAGCACGAAGCTGGTGCATGGCGGAGTGCGATATCTCGAGCAGGGAAATATTTCGCTGGTGATGGAGGCGCTGAAGGAGCGGGGCCTTTTGCGGCAGAATGCCCCGCATCTGGTGCATGACCTGGCGTTTGTGGTGCCGAATTATTCGTGGTGGGAGACGCCCTTCTACGGCATCGGCATGAAGATTTACGACCTGCTGGCGGGGCAATATGGCTTTGGGCGTTCGCGGATTGTGTCGCTTGAAGAGACGCTCGAGAAGTTGCCCAACCTGCAGCGCGATGGTTTGCGCGGTGGTGTGGTTTATTACGATGGGCAGTTCGATGACAGCCGTTTGCTGATTCATCTGGCGCAGACGGCGGCCGACCATGGCGCGACTCTGATTAACTATGCGCCGGTGACTGAATTAACGAAGGGCGAAGGCGGATTTCTCACTGGAGTCGTCGCCGAGGACGCTGAGAGTGGCGAGAAGTTTCGGATTCAGGCGAAGGTGATCGTGAATGCGGCGGGGATCTTTGCCGATTCGATCCGCCACATGGCTGACGGTGAGGCGAAGAAGATGATTGCGCCGAGCCAGGGCATTCACCTGGTGTTCGATGGATCATTTCTGCTTGGCGATACGGCGATCATGGTTCCGCATACCAGCGATGGCCGGGTGCTGTTTGCGATCCCCTGGCATGGGCACACGCTGGTGGGCACGACCGACACAGAGATCGATGGGCCGTCGTACGATCCGCTACCGTTTGAAGAAGAGATCGAGTTTGTGTTGGAGACGGCGGGGCAGTATCTGAGCCGACCTCCTTCGCGCAGCGATGTACTGAGCGTGTATGTGGGGATTCGGCCGCTGGTGAAGGCGGCTGGCGGGGACAAGGGATCGACGTCGGCGTTGTCGCGCGATCATACGATTCATGTCGATCAGTCTGGTCTGCTGACGATCGTCGGCGGCAAGTGGACGACGTATCGGCATATGGCGGAGGATTGCGTGAACCATGCCATCACGCTGGGCAACCTGCCGGACAAGGAGTGCGCGACCAGGAACCTGAAGATCCATGGTTACCTGGAAGGCGTCGACAGGCTGGACTCGTTTGGAGTCTACGGCTCGGACATCGGTGCGATCCGGGCGATTGCGGCTTCGGATGCCTCGCTTGCTGCGGTTCTTCACAAAGACCTGCCGTATATTGGCGCTGAAGTCGTGTGGGCGGTGCGCGAGGAGATGGCGCGGACGCTGGACGATGTGCTCTCCCGGCGGCTGCGAGCATTGTTTTTAAACGCGAAGGCGTCTATTGAGATGGCACCGACGGTGGCGCGGATCATGGCTGCTGAGTTGAGTTGGGGGCCTGATTGGGTGAATCACGAGGTTGCAAGCTTTCAGGAATTTGCGAAGAAGTATCAGGTGGTTTGAGGGGCATCGATGGGAGAAACTTGGTGCTCTCGTTGAGGCCGAGAGGATGCAGGGTCCTTCCTCCTCTTGGTCGTCAGGATGACACCATTCCCAGACCAGGATGACACCCATTCCCGCCAGGGTGACACTCTTAACAAAGGAATTGAGAGGCAGACTTTGAACGAGGTACGTGAGCGCGGATGAGATCGCCCTTTTTCGGTGAGTTCATGGGAACTCTGATATTGATCCTGCTGGGCGACGGAGTCGTCGCGGGCGTACTGCTCAAGCGTTCGAAAGCAGAGAACAGCGGCTGGATGGTGATTACCACGGCCTGGGGCTTGGCGGTGCTGTGCGGGATCTTCGTCGCCAACCTGTGCGGGAGTTCGGATGCGCATTTGAATCCTGCATTCACGCTGGCGGCGGCAGCGCAGAGCGGAAATTACTCCAAGCTTGTGCCGTATGTGACCGCGCAGATAGCAGGTGGCTTTACGGGGGCTGTGCTGGTCTGGCTTTTCTATCTGCCGCATTGGAAGATCACTGAAGATGCCGAGGCGAAGCGGGGGATTTTCTGCACGATTCCATCGATCCGGAATTATCCATCCAATTTCTTTTGCGAGGTGGTCGGGACGTTTGTGCTGGTGCTGGTGGCCGGAGCGATTGGGTCGAAGCTGGTGTTTGCCAGCGGCGCGGCATCAGGGCTCGGCCCGTGGCTGGTGGGTAGCCTGGTGTGGGGCATCGGTCTTTCGCTGGGAGGGACGACGGGGTATGCGATCAATCCGGCGCGGGATTTTGGCCCGCGGCTGGCACATACGGCGTTGCCGATCGCGGGTAAAGGCGGTTCGGACTGGAGCTACGCGTGGGTGCCGTTCCTGGGGCCACTGACGGGCGGAGTGCTGGCAGGGCTGTTTCTGCGCTGGCTGGGCGCGTGAGTATTCTCACCGTTACGTCTACAGTGATGCCTCCCTAGCTGGCGATCTATCATCCAAGTAGAGCACTCTGAAATCCAATAGAAACTCTCAGGAGCGGCGAGTTTGAGCGGCGAAACGCCTAATAATTCTGTGGTCTCGGATGCGCTGGTTTTTTTTGGCGCGACCGGCGACCTGGCTTACAAGCAAATCTTTCCGGCGCTGCAGCATCTGGCGAAGCGGGACAAGTTGCACGGCCCGGTGATCGGCGTGGCGAAGGCCGGCTGGACCCTCGACCAGCTGAAGGCGCGGGCCAAGGACAGCGTGGAGCAGCATGGGGGCCTTGACCCTGAGGGGTTCGCCAAGCTGAGTGCGCTGCTGCAGTATGTCGATGGGGATTACAACGATGCCAGTACCTTTACCAAAGTGCGGCAACTGCTCGGCGGGGCCAAGCACCCGATTTGCTATCTGGCGATTCCGCCGTTCTTGTTTGGCAAGGTGCTGGAACAGTTGAAGGCCTCTGGCTGCTCTCATGAGGGTCGGGTCATCATCGAAAAGCCGTTTGGCCACGACCGTGCATCGGCGGTGGCGTTGAGCAAGATCGTGCACGAAGTCTTCGATGAAGACCACACCTTTCGCATCGATCACTACCTGGGCAAGAACGCGGTACAGAATGTGATCTTCTTTCGCTTTGCGAACTCGTTTTTGGAGACGATCTGGAAGAGCCAGTACATCGAGAGCGTTCAAATCACGATGGCGGAACAGTTCGCGCTACAAGGCCGCGGAGCCTTTTATGATGATGTGGGCACAGTCCGGGACGTGGTGCAGAACCACCTGATGCAGGTGCTGAGCAATGTTGCGATGGAGCCGCCGCCGGGCATCGCGCTTGAGACGCTTCGGGATGAACGGGTGAAGGTGCTGAAGAGCATTGCGCCGATCAAACCCGAAGACATGGTGCGCGGCCAGTTTGCCGGCTATCACGACGTGCCCGGGGTGAAGCCGAACTCCGATACCGAGACGTTTGTCGCGTTGCGGCTGTTTATTCACTCGTGGCGCTGGCAGGGCGTGCCGTTTTACATCCGCTCGGGCAAATCGCTGCCGATTACTGCAACCGAGGTCGTGGCCAAGTTTCGCCTGCCTCCGGAGGTCTTTCCGAAATATCCGCCCGTCTCGAACTATGTGCGTTTCCGGTTGAGCCCGGTGCCGAGGATCGCTATCGGCACTTCGATGAAAGAGGCCGGCGAACTTTTCACCGGATGCCCGGTAGAGTTGGCTGCAAACCAGGAGTGCGGTGACGACGATCTGCTGCCCTACGAGGAGCTGATTGGCGACGCCATGGTCGGCAACCAAACCTGGTTTGCTCGCCAGGATTATGTCGAAGAGGCGTGGCGTATTCTCGACCCCGTGCTAAATAATGCTCCGCCGGTTGAGGTTTATCAGCCAGGAAGCTGGGGGCCGGAGAGTGCGGCGAAGATGACTGCCGAGCACGGCGGCTGGTCGGACCCGAAATGAGCGCCGAGGACAGTATCGGAACGATGCTCTCATTCAATCCGGCAGAAGAAAAGCAGACGGACATTTACAAGCTGATGATTGGCGGGATTGTCCCTCGACCTATTGCGCTTGTCTCGTCGATAGACGAGCAGGGCGTCTTGAACCTTGCGCCTTTCAGCTTTTTTGCCGGGGTGTGTTCGAAACCGCCGACTGTGCTGTTTTGTCCGGGAATCCGTGCAACGACCGCGGTGCGCAAAGACACAATGAAAAATGTGCTGGCGACGCGGGAGTTCGTCATCAACGTCGTTTCGGAAGAGATTGCCGAAGCGATGAATAAGACTTCAGCGGAGGTTGGGCCGGAGGTGGATGAATTTGCGCTGTCGGGGCTGACGCCGCTGCCGAGCCTCGTGGTGCGGCCGCCGCGCGTGGCAGAGAGCCCCTTCCAGATGGAATGCAGCCTGCGCGAGGTGGTGATCATCAGCGATCAGCCGGGCGGTGGCAGCATTGTGATCGGCGAGGTAGTGCGGTTCCATCTGCGCGAAGACCTCTTTGACAACTTTCGCGTCGACGCCGAGGGGTTGCAGGCGATCGGCCGGATGGGCGGTCCAAGCTATTGCAGGACGCGGGACCGCTTCGATATGCAACGGCCGAAGTAAGCTCATCGAATTCCCAGCACGGGGTCGAACCGTACCCTCGATAAGACCGATTGATATTTGGCGTCGTTCCATTTCGGAACTGCTAAAGGGCTGCATTCCCAAAACAAATTCTAAATTCGTTGACAGTGCTTTAGCTGCTCAATAGGCTCGCGTCAACACTTCGGAAATTACTCACGATGACTCATCGATCCAGAGCCGGCAAGTCTGGTGGGCGGAGATGCGTGTCGGCGTAACCGGGGTAAGGGGACTAGCTTGACTACCCTGACCAAACAGCGGAGTGCATCGGCGGAGCGTCCGCTCACCTTGGGAGACCTACGGGATATTTTCAGACGGCGCCGTAGCGTGGTATTCGGCTGTATGGCGTGCTGTGTCTTGTTGGCAGCGGCGATCTGCATTTTCAGCACTCGGCGTTATGAAGCGTCGGGCGAGATCCAGGTGCAGAAGGAGAGCGCCGACGGGCTAGGGCTGGGCAACATGATGGGCGGCGGAGAGGGTGATTCGGATGCCCTGGAGGCCAGCATTACGTTACAGACCCAGGCCGATCTGCTGCAGTCGGACACGTTGGCGCTGCGGGTGATCGACACTCTGCAGCTGGAACGTACGCCGGACTTCCAGCCTGGATTCGATCCGCTCGGATGGATGATCGGGCTGCTGTCACCGGAGGGCGTATCGGATCCGCCGGGAGTGACGTTGGAAGAGTCGCCGCGCCGCAGGAGCCATGCGCTGAAGGTTTTCAGCAAGCGGCTGACAGTGAAAGTGGTCTCAGGCGCGCGACTGATTGAGATCCACTATCTGAATCCTGACCCGAAGCTGGCAGCAGCAGTCGTGAATCAGCTGATGCATGGGCTTGCGGAATACACTTTTCAGACGCGATTTGCTGCGACTACCGAGGCATCGGCGTGGCTTACCGGGCAGCTCTCCGATCTAAAAAAGCAAGCCGAGGCGCTGCAGGGGCGGGTGATTGCGCTACAGCGGCAATCGGGAGTCGTGAGCATCGGCGCGCAGGACGATCAGGGAAGAGACCAAGCGTACAGCGTGGCTGTTGACCGTTTGCGGCAGGCGACCAATACACTTTCGCAGGCGACGTCGAACCGGATTTTGAAAGGGGCGGTCTACAAGATCGTGCAGTCGGGCGACGCCGAGCTGATCTCGGGGCTTAGCGCGAACGGGATCGTCAATGGTTCGCCGACGATGAACACCTCGCTCGGGTTGATCCAGACGTTGCGGTTGCAGGAGGCAGCGCTGCGCGAACAGATCGCCCAGGATGAAGAAAGATACGGCACGGCGTATCCCCGCCTTATCGAAGCGAAAGCCAGTCTCGCCGGACTGGACGGCGCGCTACGGGACGAGGTGCATCGGGTTGCGGAGCGCGCGCGCAACGATTATGCAGTGGCGCAACACGCAGAAGACGATTCGCGGCGGGAGTTTGCCGAAGAAAAGCGTGAGGCCGACCGGCTCAACGACAAGGCGATCGAATATGCGATCGTCCGCCAGGAAGCCGATGAAAGCCGGGGTCTGTATGAGGACCTGCTGAAACGGCTGAAAGAGGCGGGAGTTCTGCAAGGGCTGCGGTCGTCGAACATTACAGTGGTGGACCCGGGGCGAGCTCCGTCGCGGCCGCGACAGCCCAACGTTCCGCTTTATCTGGGACTCTCCGTCTGCACGGGATTATTTCTGGGGGCGTGCGGCGCGTTGATTACGGACTCGATCGACGACACCATCCAGTCGCCGAAGCAGATTGAGGGCGATCCGGCGATGGTCCCGCTGGGTGTGCTGCCGGACCTTGGCGAGCGCGGTCGTTACGGACGCCATGCTCGAGCCCTGCTCAACGGTGGCGGGAATCGGCTACCGGAAGTGGATGGGTTAGCGATTCTTACGTATCCCAACTCGCCATACGCCGAGGCGCTGCGCGCGTTGCGGACGGCGCTGACGCCGGCAATGAATTCGCATCCGCCACAACTATTGCTGGTAACCAGTTCGGTGGCCGGCGAGGGAAAGAGCGTGCTCAGCGCAAACCTCGCCGCGGTGCTGGCGCAGGGCGGCCATCGAGTGCTGCTGGTCGATGCAGACCTGCACAGGCCAGCTCTGGCGGAGCGCCTGGGACTGGTGAGCGGGACCGGTCTGAGCCAGTATCTGTGCGACGATCGTCAGCTTGAGGCCATTCTCGAAGTTGCCAGTCTACCCAAGCTGCACCTGCTGACCTCGGGGCCTGTTCCGCGTTTCCCGGCCGACTTGCTGGCTTCGGAGCGGATGCAGCAGGCGTTGCAGCGTTGGCGCGCGAGCTACGACTTCATCGTCCTCGACAGCCCCCCGGTGCTTCCGCTAACCGATCCTGTGGTGCTCGCGAGACTGGCGGACGCGACGTTGGTGGTGGCGCGACTCGGAGTCACCAGCCGCCTTTCGCTGGCGCGCTCGCACCGCATCCTTCGTGAACAATCGGCCCACAACCGAATCGGCGTGGTGATCACGGGAGTGTCGCAGAACTCTTTCTTTCATTTCGATTACTACGGATTTTCAGGAAAAAGATACCCCAGGCTTCAAGGAGGAACTCATGTTCACGGAGAGTGTTGAAAGTCTGGCGACGAGGGTCTGCGGGATGCCGGAAAGTAGCTTCGTGTGGACGCCGCAAAATCAAGAGCTGTGCTCGCCGAGCGCCGAACTCTGCGCAGCAGCGGAAGTCCCGGTCGAGGTGGCAGCGCCGCTGATCAGCGTGGTGATTCCGACGCGGAACCGCCCGCGGCTGGTTGAGCGTGCCGTGCGCAGCGCGCTTGACCAGAACATCGAGGGAATCGAAGTGGTGGTGATCGTCGATGGGCCGGATACCGAGACGCGAGAGATGCTCAATCGGATCCGGGACGGCCGGCTCAATGTGTTGTGCCTGCCTAAGAATGTCGGCGGCGCGGAGGCCCGCAATATTGGCGTCCGCTACTCGCGCGGCAAATGGGTCGCGTTTCTTGACGATGACGACGAGTGGCTTCCGGAAAAGCTCGCGAAGCAATGGAAGGTGGCTGAGGCAATGGCTGGATGCTATGGCTTTGTCGCCAGCGAATTTCTCGAGACGACAGAGAAGGCGGAACGGGTCTTGCCTCGTCGCAGGCCGGCGCCGGACGAACCGTTCAGCGAGTATATGTTTGCGCGACGGGGCTGGAACTCCGGTGAAGGCTTTCTCCAGACCTCGACCTGGCTGATCTCTCGTCCACTAGTCACGAGAGTGCCGTTCACTTCGGGTCTGAAGCGCTGCCAGGACCTCGACTGGCTGCTTCGGGCGACGGCGTTGCCGCAGACCGAGGTAGCTATCGTTCCTGAAGTATTGGCGATTTTTCATCATGATGAACACGGAGACCGGGTCAGCCGGACCGCCGACTGGGAATTTCTCCACGAGTGGGCAGCAGCGAATCGCCGGGACTTCACGCCTCGCGCTTATTCGTTTTTCATCGCCACCTTTTGCGTGCCGAGCGCGGCCAAACAACAGGCTGGCCTGGGGACGATTCTCTTTCTCCTTCAGGAGTGCATCTTTCGCGGACGCCCATGCGCGAAATGCCTGGTGCTCTTTCTTGCCTGTTGGTCGCTGACCGAAGGGCGAAGGCGGGCGCTGCGTGCGTGGCTGGACGTTCTTCGGCTAGCGACTCAGCGGATAGTGCGGACGCCGCTCCACGCGCAGCTGCCAGGGAAAGCGGCCTGAGATGGCGACGACACCCTGGGGCCGTACAGATCTTCCGAGGGCAGAGTCCGCTGAGGCCTTACGCCTGGAAGTGCCGGGCACGATTGCCGGAGATCTTCCAGCGACACGACTGCTGGTTAGCTATGTTGTCCTTGTCCCGCTGATCTTCTTTGCCGTCCACGGCGGTTTCTCGTTTGAACATGGTTCATTGAACAGCGATCTGGGCGCTCATGGGGGGAAGCTGGCGGTGGTCTCCTCGGCCTCAGAGTCGTTGCGAGAAAGCATGCAGGCATGGACAGCGCTGATGTTATGTTTAACGCCGATCGCATTTTGCTCTGGGCGTGTTTTCGATGTACCTCGTCGGATGCCGCTGATGATCGTCCTGCCGCTCTATGCCATCGCTTCGGCAATTTGGTCGCAGGATGCAGGTCTCAGTCTCCGCAGCGGCATCTTTCTGCTGGCGATGACGCTGTTTGCCTTTTACCTCAGTGCCAGGTTCAGTCACCGTCAACAGATGGAGCTGGTGATGATCGCCGGCAGTTGCGTGGCCGCGGCAAGTGTGGCGCTGGCATTACTCTGGCCGCAGTTCGGCATTGACCATCAGTTGCACGAGGGCGCGTGGCAAGGGCTTTTCACACAGAAGAACCTGTGCGCCGAAGCAACACTCTTTCTGCTCACGCCGGCACTGGCGCTCCCGAGCGGTGGCCGTTGCGGGCAGATTCTAAGGGCAAGCTATATTGTCCTCTGCCTCTTCCTTATCGTCATGAGCCGGTCGAGAACGGGTTGGGCAATGACCGCCTTCTATCTGGGGCTTGCCGCTCTGCTTCGCGTGCTCGGGCGATTCGAGCGCAGAGAGATGTTGCCTTTGGCAGCGCTGCTTTCAACCGCTGCCGCGTCGCTGGTGGCACTGGCCATAGAGTATCCGTCGCTCGCGCTGGCGCTGATTGGCCGATCGAACAATCTCACTGGGAGGGCGCAGATCTGGAGTGCGGTCACGGAATCGATTCTCCGCCGTCCACTGGGCGGATATGGCTACAACGCTTTCTGGTTGATCCTGCAGGGGGAGGCTTCGCGCGTTTATACGGCGACGGGATGGGTGGTCACGAGCGCGCACAACGGCTTTCTCAATCTGGGCCTGGAGTTGGGGTTCGTTGGGCTGGCGCTGGTGGGAGCGACATTCGTTCAGGCGATCCGCCACGCCAACGCGGCCTTTTATCCCGGCCGGTCGGGCTATGTCGACTGGTGTATCGGGATCGTCGTGCTGACTTTGATTTACAACCTCGATGAGCGCACGTTAATGGCGACGCAGTTTCTGCCATGGATCCTCTATATTGTCGCCTGTATTGGATTGCGGGATGCGGCATGGAAGACGGAACGTCAGACTATGCGGGCGGAGGACCTGCCATGAGCAGCACAGTCACTCATTTCCTGACGGAGACGGACTCATTCTCCGACGTTCATGGCGCGGCCTTGCAGCGCTGGGTCGCCAACGTGCTGCGCTATGAACGGGAGGAGGCGATCGTTGCGTGCGCTCGCGCCGACGCCAGCTGGGGACTCGGGCATGTGAAGGCTTTTCGGTTGCCGGGACTTTGGGCCTACAGCAAGCTGCGGGGACGATACCGTCTGCCGTGGAGCGTGCGCCGGCCGATGCTGCGCAATATCCTTCGTCCTGCGATCGTGGGGCTTAAGCCGGGCTGCGTGGTGTGGGTGCATAACCGTCCCGACTACGCCGCCGCGATTGAGTCGGATGTGCGCGCGGCGGGCGCGAAGCTGGTCTGCCATTTGCATAACTCGCTGCTGATCTCATTTCCCGCAGAAGTTACTGGAGCATTTCGTGCCGATCAGCTGGTTTTCTGCAGCAGCTATCTGGAAAGCGAAGCGAGGCTCGCATTTCCTCAACTCGAAGCCACTACAGTGATTCACAACGGAGCCGACGACTCGCGTTTTTTTCCGCAGCTGCCGGAGACGCGGCGCGGCGAAACTAAGGCGCCGGTGGTGCTCTTTGCGGGGCGATTGGTTCCAGAAAAAGGAGCGCATATTTTTGTCGAGGCCATGTGGCTACTGCAAGCCCGCGGGGTTCGGGCGACTGGACGGTTGCTGGGGGCGACCGGTTTTGGGTCGGCAAATCCAGCGACGGCTTACTCGCGCCGAATCAAGCGCGACGCACCGGCGAACGTGGAGTTCGGCGGCTATCGGCCCGCGGCGGCGCTAGCGGAAGAGTTTCGCCGGGCCGAGGTTTTCTGTTCGCCTTCGGTGTGGGAAGAACCATTTGGCATGGTGAATGTAGAGGCGATGGCTTGCGGCTTGCCGGTGGTATCGACGCGGGGAGGCGGCGTGCCGGAGGTCTTCGCTTGGGGCGGGGCGGTGCTGGTGGAGCGAGGGTCGGCCGTGGAGCTGGCGTCGGCGCTAGAGCAGGTGATTCGCGACGCCGATCTACGCAGGCGGCTGGCAACAGAGTCTTATCGTTCTTTTCAGCAAAACTTTACCTGGCGGGCGGTACATGGCCGATACAGGGAAGTCCTCTCTGGTCTGCGGGCGGCGTGACGGCACTCTCGTTTGCCGGGGCGCGCGGTGACGGAAGCGGAGCGGACAAAAAAGAATCGGGGAGCAATCGATGCTAAGTTTCTCACTGATCGTTGCGACACGCGGACGCACCACGGAGCTGCATCGTTTTTTTGCTTCTCTCGACACGGGCCCCGGCGCTCCGTATTGCGAGTGCATCGTCGTCGATCAAAATGAGGACGAACGCCTGCTGCCGGTCCTCGCCGCGTGGGAGGACCGCGTTCTGATCCGGCATGTCCGATCTCTGCCTGGATTATCGCGGGCGCGCAATGCCGGCATGCGCTGGGCGACGGGCGCGGTGATGGCCTTTCCCGATGACGATTGCTGGTATTCGGCCGGCCTGCTCAAGCGAGTCGCGGCATTCTTCGAGCAAGAGCCCAGGTACGCGATGTTGAGCGCGGGAGTGCGGGACGAATCGGGCACGGTGAGCGGCAATCGCTGGATGCGCGACGCATGCGATCTGGCAACGGCAAACCTGTTCCGGACTTCGGTCGGCCTCGCCCTTTTCTTGCGGCGCGGCGGAGCGGGGGATTCGGTGCGCTTCGACGAAGCGCTGGGTGTAGGAGCAGCTACTCCGTTTGTGTCCGGGGAAGACACAGACTTCGTTTTCCGACTGATGAAGGTTGGCTTGAAGGGTAGGTTCGATCGCAGCCTGACGGTCTATCATCCGCGCCACGACATGTTGAGCGGCGGCGCGGACGCTGCGCGCGCCTACGGCTATGGGTGCGGGATGGGCCGGGTGATCCGGAAACAGGCGAAGCTTCCGTTGTTGCTGGGCTTCGTGGCCTTCGACTTCGCGCGAATGTCGCTCAGTCTGATGCGAGGCAGACTGGCCTCCGCTTCGCTCTGCGCGGCCCACGGACGGGGCGTCTTCGCCGGCTATGCGGCGCCGCAATGATCGGAAAACGTGACGGTATCCGGGTTGCAATCACCTATCACTACTCGCTCTCCTTCGGGGGATCGGAACGCGTGCTCGAAGCCCTTGCGGAGATGTATCCCGAGGCCGATTTTTTCACGCTCATGGTCGACAAAGAATTCATTCCGGAGAAGCTGCGCGGGCGGAAGATAACAACGTCATTTCTGGATCGGATTCCGGGAGCGAAGCGTGTGTATCAGTATCTGCTGCCGATCTATCCGCTGGCCGTCGAGTGCTTCGATCTTTCCGGCTACGAACTGGTGATCAGCGCGGACGGAGCGGCGACGAAAGGTGTATTGACGGACGCGGGTGTGGTGCATCTCTGCTATTGCCATAGCCCGCCGCGGTCTTTCTGGGACCAGTATGCGGCGAACCGGAAGTCGATGGCATGGCTGGTGAGCGCGGTGTTCGCTCTGGTGTCGCAGCAGATGAGGCAGTGGGACGTTGCCGCAGCCCAGCGGATCGACGGCTTCGTGGTGAACTCGCGCTATGTAGGCGACCGCGTGGCAAAGTATTACCGCCGTGAGAGCACTGTGATTTATCCGCCAGTCGATACAAGCGGAGCTTATCTTGCTGCTCACCATGGGGACCATTACCTTTCCGCCGGCCGCCTAGTAGAGGCTAAACGGGTCGATCTTGCGATTGCAGCCTGCAACCGTTTAGGGCGAAAGTTGCGGATTGTCGGAACCGGGCCTGCGGAGGAAAGGTTGCGGAGATTGGCAGGGCCGACGATCAAGTTTCTGGGGCGCGTCGACGAGGAGAGGCTCAAAGCGGAGTATGCGGCTTGCAGGGCTCTGTTGTTCGCTGCTGATGAGGACTTTGGGCTGGTGTCGGTCGAAGCGCAGGCTTTCGGCCGTCCGGTCATTGCTTACGGGCGTGGCGGATCGCTGGAGACGGTTCGTGGGTTGTGGCCGGAGCACTTTCGCGAAGGGCGATCACCCGGCGCTCAGGTCGGGGGATACACCGGGGTATTTTTCGATAGGCAGAGCGAGTCGTCGTTGTCTCAGGCAATACTCGATTTCAGAAAGCGTTGAGGAATGCTTCGTGCCCGAAGAAATTCAAGAGAATGCCCGGCGCTTCGACAAGAACGTCTTCGTTGCCCAGATGAGCAGCTATGTTGAGAGGCAGGATGGGGACCTGCTCGCACTTATCAAATCGAGAAGGCCGCGCAAGACCGAATGCAGAGATCCTCGACCCTCCTCGTTTCAGCTCTTCAGTTGCGGGAAGGCGGTGATCCGAAGCTTTGCGGCAGCATAGGGCACGAGCGTGATCGTCTCCATCGGGTCGTCGCTTGTAACAGGACTCTGCGGTACGGGATCAGCGACGCCGTCGATAGCGCGCCAGGTGGGCAGCTTCCGAGCTTCGACCTCCAGCTTCACGGAGTTGCTTTCAGCGCGAAGGGAGATGCGCCGACGGCGCCTCTTCCACACGCATGCTGGCGACGTTGCTTCGCTCGACTGTGAGCGCATAATTCCAGGCGGAGCGGGGAAGACCTGCCAATCCGCGGTCATGCCGCGGTTGCGCAGCTTGACCCAGTCTTCGCCGATCGGGTAGGAGAAGACCAGCGGGCCACGGCTGATCGGAGACAGAATCGTTGAAGCCGTGCGTGATCCTCGGCTGCAAGCGGGAAGGTCAGCTCGACGACGTCGCCGGCTTCCAGATGCGATCGATGCGGGCAAGGTCTGCCAGCTTCGGGTGAAGTTGGTACGAGCTTGGCCGTTGATGCGAATGCTTGCGTCCGTGGCCCAGGCAGGGATGCGAAGCTGCACGGGAAAGCGAAGCGGCGGTGCGGGATTGACGGTGATGCGCACCGTTCCGCGAAACGGGTAGTCGGTCTCTTCGACGAGGTGGACGGCGTGTCCGGCAACCATGGTGTGGACCTCGCAAGGCGAGTAAGCGACCGCCGCCAGGCCACCGTCGTCAGACGCCATCCACAGGCTGGCGGCGAACTTGGGCCAGCCCTGGTGGAAGTTGGCGGTGCAGCAGCCGAAGTTCGGTTCGAGGCCGAAGAGGTTGGACTCCGGGCCGTCGGTGGTCCAAGGTTTGTGGTGCAGGCTGCCTCGACCTGGTTGGGCTCCTGGTTGTACTGGTGGGCCCACATGTCGTCGGTAAAGCGTTCCGGGCAGGGCGTTGAAGGCGATTGTCTCCAGCCGATCGCCGATGCGCGGCGTCGCCGAGGATGGCGAGCGATTGCTCGAGCGAGATACATAGTCTCGACTACGGTGCAGAGCTCGGAGCCTTGCGATGGATTGCGACCGGCGAAATGCTCGTCGCAGGAGAACATGCCGTTTGGCAGGCCGTGATAGCGATCGAGCGAGCGTGAGCATCTGTGCGAAGCCGCGCGCGGTCGGCGTCGTCTTTTGAGACCAACCGACCAGACCGGCGCGGCCTTGAGCGCCTGGCCGTTGTTGACCCCATGCGTGGAGAGCGCGCGGTCGCTGAGGCCATCGCCTTCGTTGAGCTTGATGAACTCGGGCGTGATCGGCTGGGTGTACTTGAAGTCGGCGAACTGGGCCTGCCAGTCGTGTCCCTGCGTGATGGAGCAGGCGGACCAGGTCGAGCAGCTTTGCGATCGCCGGTGCGGTTATAGAGCCAGAGCGCGGCGAGCGCGTTATCCTGCCAGCGGAACTTGCCCCAGTCGCGCAGCGGCCGGCGCGGGCAGCGCTTCGAGCTGATGGGCGAAATAGCGGGAGAGGACCGGAATGACGCGGGGATCACCGGTCGCCTCCTGATACTGCGCCAGCACCTTGAGCATCACCATGCGCGGCCACCAATCGTTGTTGCTCGCGGGACCGATCATGCCGTTGGCCGCCTGGTGGGTCAGCGTCCAGTCGATGTAGGGTTTGCGCCTTTGGCCTTGAGGCGAGGCGTCGTCGAGCAGATAGGCGAGCGGCACGAGGCCGTCGAGGAAATAAGGGCCACGCTCCCAGGACTCGCCAGTGCCCCCAGCCAGCCGCTGTTGGTGCCGACATCCGCCCAGGTCTCATCGAGATGGCCGCCGAGACCGCTCGCCTGGATCTCGCAGTTGGTCGCGCAGCCAGCCGGTCGGACGAACGGATCCAAGCGGCAGCGAGTAGAAAGCATTTGGGGCGAGCGGAACGCGGTTCCTAGTTGCGACGGGAGCGGGCTCGGCGTTGGTCTCCGGGGTAGAGCAAGCGGCCCAGGCTAACCGCTGACTCAAGGGTAAGGAAGCGGCGGAGGTGGCGAGTTGTTGCAAGAAGCGGCGGCGGCTGGCGAAGGTCGAGCGGAACATTTCTGAGGAATGCCCTCGATTGCCAGAGTAATCAATTCAGCGGCCTGCAGCCAGCGGGGGCGAGTTTCTGGATTCGCGCTCTATTTCTGTTTTGACGCGGTGGGCTGCGCAGAAGAGTCTACTTTTGAACTAACGGACGACGTGATGGCACAGGAAAAGGCCGGTTCCTGGGCAACTGCCTGCAGGCTCGTCAGCAGTGCACAGGCGGCAAGCAAGGAGATCCGGGCAGTGCGTCGAGGCATGGCGGTCATTTTTTGGCCTATGTCCGCACGATATGCGGGGTTGTTCCGAGAATTAAGGATCGAGACGCTCATTCAGATGTGAAGCCGGCGCCTGGTTAGTGTACAGAAGCCGGTGAGTGCGTCCCAGGCGGCAGCGCTGCACAGACGCAACGGCTATAGCTTTCGGAGGCCAGATTGGTCTGTGCGCAGGAATAGAAAGGAACGTTCGCCCCACGAATCGGCGAAGGCTTGGATACCGCGTATTCGTGCTCAAAGCTGGCTCGGTCGCTGCCCGTGCCATTGCTTATGTCCGCGGCGATGGCGGAGAGATTGGCAGCACTGAATGAGCCGACCGAATACGCATCGTCGAATTGATATTCCTTTGACCATAAGGGTGCCGGCGACGAAAGCGGGAGGAAGAATGTCGTGATGTCAGAGACTGAGGCCGTCGTAAGGCTGTAAGTCACCACAGAGAAGCCTGGATCATTCCTGAAGACCGGGCTCACGGAGGGCGTGATGCGCAGCGGCAGCGAGGGTAAGTCAAGCGATGGAGGATTGGCGAGTGATACGCGAAAGTCGTCCATATGAGTGTGGCCGGCGAAGGCCATTTGCACGACACCGGAGTAAGCGCTCATCAGAGCGCTGAACCTCGCAGCGTATTTCGCCTGCCAAAAGGGGACCGGGGACTGGCATTGAACGTGCGAAGAGCTATACGCGTCCATACCGGGAGGGATGTGCATGACGAGCGTTACCCCGTGATGGAGCAGCCTGGCGCTGTAAAGCTTCCAGCCGAGCCAATCGAGTTCGGCCTCGCCGGGATCGCCGTTCGTTGGGGTGCAACTCTTGTACAGAGTGGACCAGAATATGGTGTTCAGAACGATGATGTCCTGATTGGCGACCGTCGGATGACTGATGGAGTAATACCCCCCGAGTTGAAATGTACTCCTCGCTTCGGGGGCGGCGGTGAGCACCGTCAATTGATCCGCTGTCGCGTCGAGAAACGGGTCATGGGGAGGTATCTGGTAGTCTCCGCAGCCGGAGTCGTTATTGCCGAGGGCCGCCAGGACCGGAACCTTGAGCCTGTCTTGTAACTCGTGGAGGACGAATGCTTCTGTCTTCGCGGCGAACTCGGGAAACTGGGCTGGCGGCTTTTTTGCTGCGACAAATGCCTGCAAGAAGGTATGGCGGAGTGCGTCGCCGGTGAATACTACATAGTCAAAGGGCGCCTGGGCGGCAGCCGCGGCCAAAGCAGAAGAAAACAGCGGATAATTCGTGTCCGACTTGTAAGTCGAAAGCGACTTCTGCGTAGAGCTCTGAAGGATCGATTCCCAGTGCGAAGAGGGCGCTTCCATGAGCTGACTAATGATCGCTGGATCGGCCAGCGGATCGAGATGAATGTCAGAGATCAAGAGCGCGCGGCCCGTAGCCGGAACATTCTGCGCGATAACAGTCGGCACGGCCAGAGCAACGAGCAGGAGATGGGCGATTCGTATGCGGAGTTTCATAGGCGGGATTCCCAATCAGTAACGATAGACGCGAAAGGGCGATTGGAGAAATTGTTTTCCGCAGCTGATTCCGGCTCAGCATGAAACCTATAGCGGTTGAGCGGGATTGCTATTCTCGGCGTCGACAGCAGCCGCTTTTGCTCCGTTCAGCGGCTGCGTGACCAGAGGAAGGGAATTTGCGATCGAGACGTCCGCGCTGCGCAAGTGAAGATCTCGCTGCGGGAAGGGAATTTCGATTCCGGCTTCGTTCAGCGCTCTTGAGACAGACACGGTGACGTCGCTTTTGACCTGGAACCAGATGTCCTGTCGGGCCGACCAGAAGCGCAGTTCGAAGTTCAAGGCGCTGTCACCGAAGCCCATGAAGAAGGCGACAGGCTCGGGGTCGGTCATGACACTCTCGTGCGCGGCGGCTTCGGCGACGAGCAGCTTCATGACCGTTTCCGGATCGGTGCCATAGGCTACGCCGACAGGAATCTCGATGCGCCGCCAAGGCGAAGACAGGGTCCAATTGATGACGTGGTTCTGCACGAGGTTGCTGTTGGGGACGATGACCTCGGCGCCCTGTGCGGTGGCGATGGTGCTGGAGCGCGCCCCGATTCGCTTGACCGTGCCGACGAGTCCATTGACCTCGACGGTATCATCGACGCGGATGGGCCGCTCGAAGAGCAGGATGAGTCCGGAGGCGAAGTTGTTCACGATGTTTTGCAGGCCAAAGCCGACGCCGACGCCGACCGCGCCAGTGATGACGGTGAACCGGTTCAGGTCGACTCCGGCAGCCGAGACAGCGGCGAGCAGGACGACGACGCAGAGGCAGTAGTAGGTGACCTTCGACGCCGCGTAAGGCATGCCTCGCTGCAGGGGGAACCTGGCGACCAAGACACTTCTTACGACGGAACTGATGCCCTTGGCGAGAACAAATCCAACGCCCAGGATCAGCAGCACGACGAGTATATTGCCCAGCGTGAATTGGATCTTTCCCAGGCTGATGGGAAACTCCAGGACATCGGTAATTGCGCCGCCGATGCTCTCCTGAAGCATCAGGACGAAGAGCTCGGAGCGGGTCCACCAAAGCACGACACCGACAAGAATGAGGAGGCGCGCGGCCCAAAGCTCGATGGCGGCGCGCATTTCGATCGAAATGGAGGCCAGCAGTGGGCTTTCCAGCAGGATGGTAAGCGCCATCTGCGCGACACGGATCACGAAGTAGATCGCAGAGGCGATAAATGCGCTGAGAAGCGTTCCAATGCCCAGGGCACGAGAGAGGGAGACGAATCCAAATGCATTGGCGACGAGCGCGACGGCCAGCAGCAACAGTCCAATCCGGCTCGCGATGAGCAGGCAGACCCTGGCCAATTTCGACATTGGCAGGCGGCGCAGACGGGAGGCCCGGGCGAGCCAACCAAAGGCGACCAGCACAGCGAGGATCAGAAAAGGAAGCGTCACCTGACGCAGGCCGGGGGCAATGGGGACAACGGCGCGCAGAATTTCCAGGAAGTTGAGCGTTAGCAGCAGGTAAACCAGGGATCGCATCTCGGGCTCGACAAGGATGGGCGTCATGCGGGCCAAGAGAGCGAGCCAGAGGATGTATATCGTCGCGGTGACGCTCAATGGGGCAGATTGTGTGAGCGGCATGCAAAGTAGCAGGGTGATGAGAAGCGAAATGGCGAGTGGGCGAGCGAAGACCGCATGGGCCTGGGCGGAAATGGCCGGGTCAATTTTTTCGCTCAGATAGCCTCTGAGCCTGAAGGCGGCGAACAAAGAGAAGAGAAACGCTATCGGTATGAGAAGCAGGCCGAGTCCGTGGGCGCGGAGAAACTCGCGGCCGGTGACGATCTCCTGATCGGTCGACTGGCGCAGCATGAGAATCATCGGCTGGCGAGGCGGTTGAGCGATCCTGCCCGCCCACCAGGCTGGCCCATCCCGTTCGAAGAGGCTGACGCGAAAGCGGGCTTCGGCCTCGATCAACCGGGCGAGCGAGTCGGAGATCTTGCGGCCGGTTTCAGCGAGTTCATTCTGGAGGGTGAGCACCTGATTCAACTGGGTCTGGGCCTGCAGGCGGATGTCGCGAATGGAGTCCAACTCGTGCTGGACGCGGGCGGCGACGACCTCGATGCCGGCGGCGTCGTGGATTTGATCGCGCGTGGCTTGCCAGCGGGCCTGCTGCTGCGCGAGCATCGCGACCTGGGCCTGGAGTTCGTCAGCGCGGGCGGTCAACTGCTTGCGCTGATCGGCCGAAAGCCGGCTGAGGGAGCGCCAGTAGACAATCTCCTCGCGCAGCTGCAGGATGTCGGGGCCGCTGTGCAGAAAGGTGTCGATCTGGCTGGCCCGCTCCTTGATCTCCGCGGCCTGCTCCGCGGTGACCTGATTTCCCGCGAGCTCCTCGCGCTGGGAGGTGAGTTCGCGGGAGATATCGTCAAGTTTGAGATCGAGCGCCTCCGCTTCATCGGCGACCTGAGGCAAGGGAATCGCCTGAGGGGCAGGGGAAGCTGCGGGGGCCTGTGCCGGGGCGGGCGGTGGCGTGTCAGCCGGCTTCGGCAGGCCGGGCAGAACGAGCTGAGCCATGGCGACGGGCGGTAACAAACTTGCAGCGGCGGACAAGAAGGCGAAGGCCAACGGCCAGCCCATGCGCCAGCGATGACGTGTGGAGGGCGGAGGTCGACGCGCTCGTTTGTCGAAAGGCGATGGCGTCATGGCAATATCGTTTCTACCTTGAATAGCGACTGCGAGGGATCGAGAGTGCCAGTTTACACTTCGCGTCGCGAGGGACGACTCAATCCGCACGGAGTGCGAAGGGAAGGCGAGGTTAGTTCCGATTTGCGGCCTCTAGCATTATTGCTAGTTATCGAACCGGGCTTCGGGAGGATAGGCTTGGTGCGTGTTCGTGGGGAAAATCTCGTAAGTGGCGAAGATAACCGGGGATCAAGACCAAGGCGCGTAGCGCGATGCGGTCGGCGCTGGTGTGTTTGCTCGCGGCCACGCTTTTCGTGGGTTGCAAGAAGAACGACTCGATCTCCCAGGCGGAGAACGCTGACAGAGTGCACGGCGTTGCGGTGCCGAGCATCGAGGAGACGAAGCAGATTGCGCAGGAAGGCTTCGCATAAGGCCGCGATCCTACTGGGCATGAAGGCTGGAGACGAGGCGGTCGACAAGTATCTGGCGAGCGGATTGACGACGATCCATGGTTGGGGTGTGGGCTCGTCCTTTGGCGAATGCGCTTTTTATAACGGCGACTGGCTGATGAGGGCAGCGGCGGCCAAAGGCGGAATCTATGGCAATGACGCTATCGAGGCGATGTATCCGCTGAATCGAGTCACGGCGAATGGAGAGGCACTCGATGGCAGCAAGCACAACTACACGCTGACCTTCGCCAAAGGCCAGCAGCCGCCGGTAAACGCGTTCTGGTCGGTGACGATGTATGACGGCAAGACGCAGTTTCTCATTGAAAACCCGATACATCGCTACCTGATCAATTCGCCGATGCTGCCGGGAATGAAGACGAATCCCGATGGCTCGCTGACGCTGTATATCCAGAAGGACTCGCCGGGGAAGGACAAGGAATCGAACTGGCTGCCGGCGCCGAACGGCTCGATCTACCTGGTGATGCGGTTGTACTGGCCAAAAGAGACTCCGCCTTCGATTTTGCCTCCAGGGAAACGGACTTGGCAGCCACCGGGGATTTTGGCGGCTCCGTCGCCACGCGAAGCAGTTAGGGTTCACTTCTGTACTCGAAAGGAGAGCGACGGAGAACGATGAATTCAATTCTGGTCAGCTTGATCGTCTTTGCATGCATCTTTGCCGCAGCAGTCGTTGGGATGGTTGTCCAGCTTCCCGAGAAGCACATGAGTGCGGACGCGAAGGAAGTCGTTCGACTCGCCACAGGACTGGTCGCGACCATGGCCGCGCTGGTGCTGGGGATGCTGGTTTCGTCGGCGAAGACCTCCTACGACGCCAGCAAGAACCAGATCGCGGAGATGTCGTCGGATGTTGTCGCTATCGATCGCTTACTGGGAAGATACGGTCCGGAGACAGGGGAGATAAGGGGCGGATTTCGCCAGCTGGTGGAGTTAGGGATGGACCGAATCTGGCCGAGCGAAGCAAACCGCCGTGCCGATCTCCGGCCGGCAGATGTCGCTAACACCCTTATCGATCAGCTAGAGGCGCTGACGCCGAAGAATGAGCGGCAGGCGGCCTCCAGAACTCAGGCCATATCGATGGTCTATGCCTTGCGGCAGACGCAGTGGATGCTCTTCCTCAAAACGGAGCAGAAGCCCATACCGATTCCACTTCTAGCGGTATTGGTTTGCTGGCTGGCCGCCATTTTTTTGAGCTTTGGCCTCTTTGCCGCGCCCAACACGACGACCGTCGCGACCCTGGCCGTCAGCGCGCTGGCTGTGTCGGCCGCGCTGTTCATCATCCTGGAGATGTATACGCCCTTCAGTGGAGTGCTACGGATTTCGCCGGCGCCGATCCTCGACGCGTTGAGCGTGATGGGGCGGTAGGAGATGCAGCAGTCGGCGTTGGCTTACGCCAGCGAGCGAGTCAGGAAGTTAGCGAAGTAGCCAATCCCCCAGCGTCTGAAGCCTCTTTCTTCCGAGATGAGTGAATCGCATAGCCGGAAACCAGGCCCCTTCAGAGGTGCTGTTGCTCTTAATAGTCTGCGGCGGGAATGCTGGTAAGATCGACTGGCAATCCAGAAAACAAGGTAGGGACATTCGATGAAGAAATCTCTGGCAGTCCTGGCGTTGTTTGCCGCCTCCGTTTTGCTAACGCCGCTCAGCCGGGCGCAAGCCCCGGTCTTTCAAGTTACGCCTGTGGACAGCACTATCAAGTTCAACGTGAGCGCGTCGGTGCCCATTGCAGGCAATTTCACAAAGTGGACGGCGAGCCTCAAGTTTGGCTCCGCGGACGTGACCAGCGGACAGCTTGACATCAAGATCGACGCGGCCACGGTCGATACCGGCAGCGGGATGAAGAACAACACGCTGAAGGGCAAGGATTTCTTCGACGTGAAGCAGAATCCGTATATCACCTTCAAATCGACGAAGGTGGTGCAGACAAGCCCTACGACCTTTGATGTGACGGGGGATTTCACCATCCGGGGCGTCTCAAAGACCGAGGTCCTGAAGCTGGCGATCACCGGCAAGGGAACGGGCCAGGGTACGATCAAGGGCACCATGGCCTTTGACCGCAAGGACTACGGGATGAACAGCGGCATTCCCTTCATCAAGATCGCCGACCGCGTCGAGGTGAATATCGACCTCACCGCGAAGCAGGTGACAGGGCCGAAAATCAAGTACAAGGAATAGCCGACCATACACAAAGCAGCTGACTCGGGTGAAGCGCCGATGCGCTGCCCGGTTTTTGCTTCTCCGGGGGTGGTAAGCTGGCGAAGAAATGAACGTCATCCTCAATGGGCAAGAGCGACAGTTTCCTGAATTGGCGGACGAAGCAACGCTGAGCGATCTGATCGCCAAGCTGGGGTTGAAAGAGGACCGCGTCGCGGTGGAACACAACGGCGCGATCGTGGCGCGAGGCGGCTGGGCGAGTGCGCCAATCCACGAGGGCGACAATTTCGAGATCGTCCACTTTGTGGGCGGCGGATGCCGCTAATGCGAGCGGCCAAGTCTCTGGCGGCGATACTCACGGGCGGCTTTCTCCTGGTTTCCTGGCTCGGCGCGTTCGCCGCTCCAGGACGGGGCGCGGATCCGCCGTCCGATTTATCCGGCAAGCCGACCTACGTGGTGAGCGAGATCAAGGCCGGCGACGATCTGAAGATCGTGGCCTATGGCGACATGCGCTTTACCGATCCATCGAATACCATCGACACCAATCCCCGGGCGCGCAAGTGGCTGGTGGAGCAGATCGCCAAGGAAAAGCCAGACGCGCTCTTCGTCTCGGGCGATTTGCCTTTCCAGGGAGCGATGAAGGCGGACTGGGATGTCTATCGGCAAGAGACTGCCCCGTGGACGGCCGCGAAGCTGCGTGTCTATCCAACGATCGGGAACCATGAGCTGGTGCCGACGCAAAAGGCCGGCCTCCCGAATTACTTTGCGGAGTTTTCCTGGCTGGAACGGAGGCGATGGTATTCCGTGCAGATTGGCAGCGTTTACCTCATCGCACTGGATTCGAACGCGGGAGACGCTTCGCATGCGTTTAATCCCGGCGCACCGCAGCGGGTCTGGCTGGAGACGCAGCTCGCCCACCTGCCGCCGGAGGTGAACTTTGTCTTCTTCCTTACCCACATGCCATTGCTCAACGACATTCAGAGCGAAGTGATTGCCGATCTTCCTGAAGCGACGGAGCTGGAGTTGCGGCGGTATCTGGAGACCGAGGCGCCGAAGGCACACGCCAAATTCGTGGTCGTCTCGGGGCACGTGCATAATTACGAACGGTTTGAGCATGGCGGCATCAGCTATATAGTGAGCGGCGGCGGGGGCGCGAAGCCGTATCCGATTTATGCGCGCAACCCGGAGGACCTGTACCGCGAACCAGGCTTCCCGAACTTCAACTACGTGGTGCTGATGGTGCACGGCAAGCAGGCGGAGGCGACGATGTACCGGATTGCCGATCCGAAGGCGGCCAGCTTTACGGCGGAGGTGAAGGAGAGGTTCACGCTGACGGCGAAGTGAACCTCCCTCCTTGCGGCGGGTTGAATTCGGGTCAGCGCTTTGGGGCGACGACGGCAAAGAAGGCGCCCTGAGGATCGTGGCCCTGGACAATCCAGAGTCCTCCGGGGACTTCGTGCGGCTCCTGGGTGACCCGGCCGCCAGCTTCTTTGATTCGCTCGACAACCGCATCGGCGGCGTCGACGTTGAAGTAATAGAGCCAGAAGCGGCGCCGGGGCGTCGCGGCATTTTGGTCATCATGCCGCCGATGGTCTGGCCGTCGACGACAAACATCTGATAAATGCCCATCGGGCCCATGTCCATTGCTTCGCCTTTGGTCCAGCCGAAGAGCTGGGAGTAGAACGCGAAGGCGGTCTCGGCGTTTCCGGCATGCAACTCGTGCCAGCCAATATGGCCGGGCGCAGTCTGGCTGTACGGCGGGGGCTCTGGGCCGATCCCTTTGAAGAGGATGAAGGCCGCGCCGGTAGGGTCCGCCGCAACGGCAAATCGTCCGACACTGGGGATGTCCGCGGGTGGGCGATGAATCACGCCGCCGGCAGCAGTGACGCGGGCCGCGCAGGCGTCCACGTCATCCACGCCGATATAGCCCATCCAGGCTGGTGGCGCGCCTGCAGCGTGCTCGGGGATGGGCATCAGACCGCCGACCTGCGTAGATCCCGTGGAGAGAATGGCGTACGGGGGACCGGGCATTCCGGAGTCGGTCGCGGTCCAACCAACGACCTCTCCATAGAAAGACTCGGCAGCTTTGGGGTCCGTGGTCATCAGGTCGTACCAGACAAATGTTCCGTGGGTCGCAGACATCGGGGTGACTCCTTTTTCTATTGTCGGGTGGATGGAAACGATTGGGGTTGGGGCATGGGGGGTAACTTGACAACATACGTTGATATCAACATTATTAGGGTTATGTCAAGGGTCGCGAGTGTACCTTACGAGACGACGCTTCTGGTTCGCGATTGCTGTCTTTGCTTGCATGTTCAGCGTGCGGCGCGGTCGCTGGCCCGGCGCTTCGATGAAGAGCTGCGGGAGCTCGGGCTGACGAATGGCCAGTTCTCGCTGTTGATGTCGCTTAACCGCCCGAAGCCGCCGGGGATGGGGTCGGTGGCCTCGTTGCTGGCGATGGACCGAACGACGTTAACTGCCGCCCTCAAGCC
This sequence comes from uncultured Acidobacteriaceae bacterium, assembly GCA_963790505.1. Lineage (GTDB taxonomy): Bacteria > Acidobacteriota > Terriglobia > Terriglobales > Acidobacteriaceae > Acidisarcina. The sequence continues at coordinate 666,018 of CAWBOT010000002.1, forward strand.
GCTGGAGCGGCGGGGGATGGTGCAGGTGAGTCCCGACCCGGACGACCGGCGCAGCCGGTTGCTGTCGCTGACGCCGAAGGGAAAGAAGCTGCTCGCCGATGGGGTTCCTATCTGGGAGCGAGTTCATCGCGAGGTCGAATCAATGCTGCCAGAGGGGGATCCGGAGCGGCTGCGAAGCAATTTGAGAGCGCTGGCGTAAAAGGTTATTCGATCTCGAAGGCGACGTATTCCAGGACCGACTGACGCTCAATCTCTAACACAACTGGGTCGCCGGGTTTGAAGGCAGCGAGCTGCTGGCGCAATTCTTCGGTGGTCTTGAGCGGCTTTCCGTTGATCGAGCGCACCACATCGCCGACCTCAAGATCGGCCAGAGTGGCAGGTTCTTCTTTGAGCGCGCCGGCGACGACGACTCCATGCTTAGAACGAAGGCCGGGAACGGCGGCGGCGGTGAGATCGTTGAGATCGATCACGAAAATGCCGAGCGAGGGGATCAGGTCTCTGCGGGGATTGATGAGGTCCGAGAGGCTATCGACCATGGGCAGGGAATCCGTCGCATTGATTGAAAGCGTGAGCGGCTTTTCGCCGCGCAGGATGGACATGCGCAGCGGGGTGCCGCGCTTGTGTACGTAAAGATAGGCAGTGTATTTGGGGAAAGAGTCGATGGGGATGCCGTCGATGGCTACGACGATATCGCGCGGCTCAACTCCGGCGGTAGCGGCGGGGCCACCGGCGTCGACATCGGAAAAGATTACGCCGTGGTCCTGAGCAAGCCTGAGGCCTGCAGCGAGGTCGGGGGTGATGGTCTGGGCATGCGCTCCGATGCCGACCGAGGCAACGAAGCCGTGGGCGCGCAGCTCATGATAGACAAAGCGCACGACGGGTTCCGGGATGGCAAAGCCGAGGCCCTCGCTGCCGCCGCCGGAGGAATAGATGAAGGTGTTAATACCGACGAGGTTTCCGTTGCGGTCGATTAGCGGGCCGCCGCTGTTGCCAGGATTGATGGGCGCATCGGTCTGGACGTAGACCATGGGGCGGTCGACCTCTGGCTGCCGGCGAACGGCACTAATGATGCCGCGGGTGACGGTATGGTCGAGGCCCTGAGGCGCGCCGATGGCGAGGACCGTCTGGCCGAGGCGTATGTGGAAAGCCTCAGGCAAGGGAATGAATGGGAGGTCCTTCGCCTCGATCTTGAGGACGGCGAGGTCGGCATAGCGGCTGGTGCCGATGAGCTTCGCCTCATAGACGCGCTGAGGATTGGCGAGGCGGGTGTTGCCCATCGCTAACTCGACGGTCGCCGACTTGAGAATGACGTGGATGCGCAGCGCGCCAGTGACGACGTGGTTATTGGTGACGATGTATCCGTCGGGATCGACGATGACGCCCGTGCCGAGAGCGCGCTGGCGCTCGAGCACCTGCTGGTCGGAGCTGTCGGAGTCGTCTTCGGGTTTGCCGAAGCCGGTGACCTCAATCTCGACAACCGATCGCATCGCTTTTTCGGCAACGTCGTCGATGGCCTGGTCGTACTGCTGCAGGATGCTCGATTCGTCCGGGTTTGCGGCGGGCGGAGGCTGGCTTTCCTGGCCGCGCGCAGGCAGCAATATAACCAGACTCAGCAAGGCAGGGAAGAGGGGCGTGACGAGTTTCATTCGAGATCCTGAAGAAGCGGCCTACGACCATCTTACTTGGTGGCTGGAGGCCGGCCGGGCCGCTTTATGACAAGTGGCTACATTGCTCGCTGTGGTCACTTCGATCGCTGGAAGCGACAGATCACGAGCCGCAAGCTGGCTCTATCTGCGCCGGCCTGCGCCACCCGCACCGCCGCGGGACGCACCGTTGCCCCAATTCTGCGATTGTTCGAGCTGGTTTCCTCGTGCGCGGGCCTGGGAATCATTATTTAGCTGCCCCATGGTGCTGGAGGATCCGGGCGTGGGCAGCGTTTGCGGAGTCTGCCCTGAGGCGCGAGGATTCGTCTGGCCGGATCCGGTCGCGGGAGAGGTTGTTCCGCCTTGAGCACGCCCGTTATAAGACCCAGTTGCGCCAGGGGATTTGGACTGCGCTGAAGGGTTGGAGTTGTTGCCCTTGTTTTGCCTGGTCTGGGCTGCGCCGGTGGATGGGTCGACGGGCGTCCAACTGCCGTTGTCGTACTTGCTCCAGTTGCCGCTGGAGTCTTTCTTATAAACATTGCCGTCGGCTCCAGCATAGACGTTGTTGTTATTCCCGTTCTTAGCGACGAAGGCGCTATTGCCGTTGGCCCCGGAGACGCCTGCTCCTGCGCTGCCGTTAGAGGTTCGGAAGGAGCCTGCGGTTCCGTTGCTATTGGTGACGTGTTGCGCCTGGGCCCAGTTATCTCCGTTTGTAACTACCGAGCTACCCCATTGGCTGTATTGATTGTGGCCTTGCGAGGTTGCCGCATAAGTGCCCGTCCAGGGATTGTAGGCCTGGGCATAAGTGCGGCCGCCATAGGCATTCTGTGTGGTGACGGCGCGGCCGTACATTCCGGTGTTTGGGTTGTACCACGCTGCCGTGCCAGCGGCACCGTAAGGGCCATAGACGGCGCGACCTACTCCGTAAGCACCGGTGTAGGGGTTGTAGACGGCGGCTACTCCGTAGCTGTAGGGGTAAGGGTAGTAGATCGGATGTGGGCCATAGAAGACGTAAGGCGGATAGTAGTAGCCGGTGCCATAGACAATGGCGGCGCCTACCGCCGCTCCGACGACGAAGACTCCGAGATAGCCGCTGGAGTAACTCGTCTGCACAGTAGTTGGTGTCGGATTCGAGACGATGACATAGGTGACGTTATAGACCGGCGAGGTCGGCGGAATCGTGTAGATGACCTGAGGAACCGAGTCGGCTGTCTTCCAGGGGCCATTCGCAGTGGTTGAGACAAACCAGATTCCCTGGAAGCAGAGATAGTAGAGGTCACCAACGCGGATGACTTTGTCTGCGGTGTTCACCGCGTATGTCATGGTCGTCGTCGGGATGGGCTCAAATTTGGGCGGACCGGCGTAGGCTACTTTGACCGCAGCCTCAGCGGCGGCACGGTTGACCACTGCGGTCGTCGGCACCTGCGAGAGCAGCACGGCGTCGCTGGCTTCCTGTGTGCCGGTAACTGAGACTAATACATCCGAGTAAGGATGACCTTTCGGAATTGCGGCGAAGTCGGCGGGGAGGGTGTCGCTGGCGTAGGTCCAGGGGCCATTGAGGCTGGCGGAGCGGAACCATCGTCCGGAGATCAGGATATAAATCTGATTGTCGGGCTGATGTCGAAAGACCTTGTTATCGGTATTACTCACATAGTTGAGGCTGGTCCCGGGGATCGTCGCGTAGACCGGACTGCCGTGGAAGACGAGTAACTCGGCAGGCTTGTCGGTAAAGAAGACTCTCGGCGCAGTCGACACGCTCGGCGGAATGGCTTTCAGAACGGCATCCCAATTTTGCTTGGCAGGGAGCTTGCCGATCTCGGCGGGAAGCTTCATGGTGACGGCCCAGGGGCCGTGCAGGTCTTTCGCCTTCAGCCAGGTCTTGCCGCTCAGCAGGTAATAGTCGGAGCCGTCATAGAAAAGATCCCAGTTGGTATTGACGACGTACTGAAGCGTGCTGCCCTGGATTGGAGCGAGGACAGGCTTGCCGTCAACGAGCAGAACGATTGCCGGAACGTCGCTGATCAAGATGGTTGGCGGCGTTGGGTTGGCGGCGACGGATTTGACCGGCTCATTGAGGTGTTCGAGGCTGGCGATCATGCGCGGCAGACCGATAGTCAGCGTCATGGTGGGGTAGACCTGATGCATGCGGGTCTGCATGGCTGCGGCCTGCGCCGGGTCGAGCGAAGGGAAGCGCGCGTCGAGTATCCGGATGTTGCTAATGTAGACCGTCTTCGCGCTGACGTTGGTGAAGGTCTCGGCGTGCCAGGAGATGACGCCGAGAACGGGCTTCTGTCCTGGGTCGGTGATGGAGATTGCGGTGTCGGCGACGAGTTCGCGGTATTTCTGCCAGGACTTGATCTGCGGCTGGTAAACGACAACGTGGACTCCATCGCGATCGATGACTCTTGGCCACGAGGGCGGCGCAGAGGTAGTTGCGGTGGCCGTGGCGCTTGTCTGAGCGGCCTGCTGCGCCGGGGCGGGAACCGTGCCAAACGTGAGTGAAGTTATGAGGGGAAGTACGAGTAAAGCTTTTAGCTTTTCCAAAATGCCAATCCTTAGAGATGCCAGGCGAGTTTACCTTATTGCGAGTCGCTTGAAATGGGTTTCTTGAAGGGCGCAAGGCGGGTGAGGCGATCGCGGTAAGACGCTGACTAACCGATATTGCTGGAACTGCCGGGCTTGATTCGTTTCGCGAGAACGACGGCTCCGGCGAAGATGCCGATGGCGGGAAATCCGAGGAGCGGGATGGCAATGCGCATGGATTTGCGCGCCTGCGGAGCGCTTCCGGCGGTGGTATCGCGGCATTGGCTGCAGCCTTGAGCGCGGGCCTTCGAGGGAATTACACATGCAGTCAGCGGGAGCGCCAGGAGCAGGAGCGCCATGACTCGGGCTTTCACTGGAAGAAGGCCAGGAGGGCGAAAAGGAAGATCCAGAAGGCGCCCATCGTATGCCAGTACCAGGCGGTGCAGTCGACGGCGATCTGGCGGTATTCGATGCGCTTGAGATTAAAGAGCGCAAAGAGTGCGAAGCCGACGGCCAGCAGCCCTAGCAGCAGGTGGAAGGCGTGAGTTCCGGTGATCAAGTAGAAGAAATTGCTGTTCGGGTTGGTCGCGAAAAAGAGGCCCTGAGAGGAGAGCTGCTGCCAGGCGACCCATTGTCCGGCGACGAAGACGATGCCCAGAACGGCGGTCGCGATCAGCCATGGAGTGGCGCGGCGGACGGTAGGCTTGCCGAGACCGAACCACTCTTCCATGACGTCAATTTCGCGGAAGAGCTGGCGGCGGGCGATCTCGATGGTGAGGCTGCTGAGCAGGAGCACGGCGGTATTGAGCCAGAGGATCGGCGGCACCGAAAACGGGTGCCAGTCGGCGATGTAATTGTTGCTGCCGTCGATGTGGCCGGAGGACTGGCGCACGTAAAAGGCGCTCACCAGGGCGACGAACATCATCATGTCACCGGCGAGGGCAAAGACCATCGAGATGCGATAGCGGTTGAGCAGGGCGCGCGGACCGCGGCGGCCGGGGGGGCGGTTATCCCAGTTGTCACCCTCACCGCCGCCGCCGGTTGGACGGCGGTCGACCGGCGGTTTGCCGCCGATTCCTGTATCGCGGCGCTCGGGCTCGACCTGGGTTGAACGGGTGAATGTGGCGGGCATCACGACTCCGTTGATTAAGAGCTTACTCCGGATTCAAGCAGGAATCATCTTGCATTGTGAAGTCCAATCCATCGGGCCGAAGTCGGTATTCGTATGGTCCGCGGTAGACCTTGCGCTGAAATTGCGATGCGCCTGCAGCGGCTGGGGATGTGGGGAGTTCTGTGAATGTTTCGGTTGGGGACGCCCATTCGAGGGTGGTGGCCTCCCACGGATTGTTCGATGCCGGGGTTCCGCGGCGGATGCTCCAAATGAGGTTGGCCAGAAAGAGGAATTGCGCCGAGGCAAGGATGAGGGCCGAGTAGGTGATTCCGCGTTGTACGGGAAGGAGGGCTTGCAGGGCAGGTGCTGTCCCGGCCAGTTGGGAATAGTGGCGTGGTTCTCCCGCTAGCCCGGCAAAGTGCATGGGAAGAAACGTTCCATAGGCGGCGAGGATAGTGAACCAGAAGTGTAGCTTGCCGAGGGACTCATTCATCGTGCGGCCGGTCATCAGAGGGAACCAGTAATAGACGCCGGCGAAGATGGAGAATGCTCCGGCCATAGCCATGATGAGATGAAAGTGAGCGACGACGAAGTAGGTGTTGTGCAGGTAGGCGTCGAGCACAGGCTGGGCGAGGATTGGGCCGGTGAGGCCCCCGGCGATGAAAAGCGAGACGAACCCCATTGAAAAGAGCATAGGCGTGGTGAGGCGTAAGCCTCCACCCCATAAGGTACCGAGCCAACTGAGGACTTTGGCGGAGCTGGGTACGGCGATGGCCATAGTTGTCAGGGCGAAGGCGGTGCCAGCGTAGGGGTTCATCCCGCTGACGAACATGTGGTGCCCCCAGACGACCAGGCCCAGCAAGCCGATGAGCACGGTGGTTGCTGACATCATCCGATATCCGAGCACCGGCCGACGGCTGAAATTTGCGAGGAGCGATGAGGTGATGCCCATCCCAGGGAGCACGGCGATGTAGACCTCGGGGTGACCGAAGAACCAGAAAAGGTGCAGCCAGAGCAGCGGCGAGCCGTCACCGCGCGAGCGGAGATGGCCTGCGACAAAATCGCCCATGGGGATGAAAAAGCTGGTGCCGAAATGACGGTCGGAGAAGAGTAGCAGCAGGGCAGCCAGAAGAACGCTGAAAGAGATTAGAACTAATAGCGAGGCAACAAACCATGACCAGACGGTGAGCGGCATTCGATTGAGGGTCATGCCTTCGCAGCGTTCATTGACGATGGTAGCGAGGATGTTGACCGCACCGATCCATGAGGCGATGCAGAAGATGGCGAGGCTCAAGAGCCACATGTCCATGCCCATGGCCTGGCCGGGGCCGGCGGCGGCGATTGCGCTGAGCGGCGGATACGCGGTCCAGCCGGAGATGGGCGCGCCGCCGGGCACTATGAATGCCGCAAGGAGAACCAGCAGGGCGAGGGCGGTGAGCCAGAAGGTGACGGCGTTCAACGTCGGGAGGGCCATCTGGCGGGCGCCGATTTGCTCAGGGAGGACGAGGTTGGCGAATCCACTAAGCGGCGCGGTGGTGAGCACGAAGAAGACCATTAGCGTGCCGTGCATGGTGACGAGCGCGAGATAGTCTTCCGGCTTGATTTGTCCGAAGAAGGGAAGCGCGAGGTCGGGCCAGACGAGGTGAATTCTCATGACGAGCGAGAGTAGGGTTCCGGCGACGACGGCGACCAGCGAAAGAAGAAGATATTGAATTCCGATGGCGCGGTGGTGAGTCGTGAAGAGCCACGGGAGCAGGTTGCGTTTGTTCGACGTGTATCCCGACGCGATTGGTTCGCCGTGAGTGAAGAGCGGTTGTGGTTGGGGATCGATGCTCATGATCCGGTACCGACGGCGCTTTGTTCAACGAGGCGCTTTTGTTCGTGTCGGCTGAGCCATTGCCGGAACTCGGCTGGCGGCACGACGCGGAGTTTGGCTTCCATGTGTCCGTGGCCGAGCCCGCAGACCTGGCTGCAGTAGATGGGATATTCGCCAGGCATTGTTGGCGTGAAGTGGACGTGGAGTATGAGGCCAGGGACAGCGTTCTGCTTGAGGCGCATCCCGGGGATGAAGAATCCGTGGATGACGTCGTGAGCGCGGAGGCGCAGGTCGACTTCGCGACCGGCGGGGAGAACGAGTTCGCTGCTGACGATGTCGTCGTTGCCTTGCAAGTCTTGCGGATCGATGCCGAGCGGGTTGGCGGCTCCAGGGTTTACGAGCTGCGGCCTGGTTGTGCCGAAGGTTGCGTCTTCGCCGGGATAGCGGAAGTACCACTGGAACTGAACGCCGACGACCTCGATCTGCATGGCTTCGGGAGAGGGGCCTTCGAAGCGATTCGCAGCCCAGAGGCGCTGAGCGGTGACGGCCATCCAGACGTAGAGGCCGCAAATCGCGACCAAGGGCAGGAATTCGACTCGCGAAAGACGGACCAGCGTCGACGCGCGGCGGCGCTTGAGGAAGGCGATGAGCAATAAAATGTGCGCGAGCCAGAAGAGGAGGGTGATGGTGATGAGGTTGAATTTCATCAGCCGGTCGAGTGCGAAGCCGTGAAGCGCGCCGTTAGGCGGCATCCAGTATGGCGACATCCGGAGTGCCGCGAGAAGCGGGTTCAATTGACCGGCGAGCATGTCAAGAGTTTATGACTTCGCCTTGCGAGACGCTTTCTCGGTTCATCTCTTCGCGCACCAGATCGACGAAGAGTTTGTGGACGCGGCGGTCGGCGGAGAGTTCGGGGTGAAAGGTTGCGGCCATCAGCTTGCCTTGGCGCACGAGGACGGGGAAGCCTTCGCGGTCAGCGAGGACTTCGACGCCACTGCCTATACGGGCGATGCGCGGGGCGCGGATGTAGACCATCTCGAGTGGACCGCCGGGCAGGGAAGTCTCCTGCGTGATGATGGCGCTGTCGATCTGGCGACCATAGGCGTTGCGTTCTACGCTGGCATCGAAGACACCGAGGCTGGCCTGCGGCGGATGCAAGACCTCTCTCGCGAGGAGGATGCAGCCCGCGCAGGTCCCGAAGGTGGGTTTTGTCTCGACGAACTTCCTGAGATCGCCAAGAAAGCCGTCGCGCTCGAGGAAGCGCAGCATGGTGGTCGATTCGCCGCCGGGGATAATGAGGCCGTCGAGGCCGGCCAGCTCCTCGGGGGTGCGCACCATGACTGGCTCAGCGCCGGAGTCGATCAGGGCGCGAGCGTGGGCCGCGTAGTCACCCTGGATCGCGAGGACGCCGATGAGTGGACGAATCCCGCTCTGCGACGCATCGTCATTCTGCTCTGGTGCGGCGAAGTCCACCGGAAGGCTACCAGCCCCGAGTCTGTAACAGCTGCGACTCTTCGAGGGCGGCGATGGCGAGGCCTTTCATTGTGCCGGTGACTGCTTCGCTAGCCTCGGAGAGGATTTTCGGATTGTCGAAGTGAGTGGTCGCGACCACGATAGCTTTGGCGCGAGAGACAGCCTCGGCGCGTTCGTGGGCGTCGCCCTCGACGTCGAGCGGGGTGGCACGTTCCTTCATAAAAATTCCGGAGCCGACGAACACTGCTTCGGCGCCAAGCTGCATCATCAGGGCCGCGTCGGCCGGTGTGGCGATGCCGCCTGCGGAGAAGTTAGGCACCGGAAGCTTGCCGGTCCTGGCTACCATGCGGATGAGTTCGTAGGGAGCGCGATGTTCTTTGGCGGCAGCGTAGAGTTCTTCTTCGCCGAGCACAGTCAGCGCCTTCATCTCTTTCACAATTTGACGCATATGTTTGACGGCGTGGACGACGTCTCCGGTGCCGGCTTCGCCCTTGGTGCGAATCATCGCCGCGCCTTCGGCGATGCGGCGGAGGGCCTCGCCGAGGTCGCGGGCTCCGCAGACAAACGGCGTGGTGAAGGCGTGCTTGTCGATGTGGTGAGTTTCGTCGGCGGGGGTGAGGACTTCGGACTCGTCCACGAAGTCGACGCCGAGATACTGCAGGATCTGAGCTTCGGCGAAGTGGCCGATGCGCGCCTTGGCCATGACGGGTATCGAGACGGTCTCGATGATCTGCTTGATGAGCTTCGGGTTGGCCATGCGGGCGACTCCGCCCTCGGCGCGGATCATTGCGGGAACGCGCTCGAGCGCCATCACCGCGACGGCACCGGCCTCTTCAGCGATGCGCGCCTGCTCGACGTTCATCACATCCATGATGACGCCGCCCTTGAGCATCTCGGCGAGGCCGAGCTTCAGGCGGAGATTGCTCGCGCCAGAATAGTTTCCGTTGTTGCCGTTGACGCCGATTTCCGCCATGGTGTTGCCTCTCCTCTTTCGCCGCAGTCCACGCTGGCTGCGTCTTGCTTGTAACTCGCGATATTAATAAGTTTAGCAGTTTCGGATAGGAGGAGTTGCCTGCGACTCGGACCAGATTGATCAGAACAGAAGGGCTAGAAACTTATCGATGGCAGCCAGGCCCCTGCTGGCTCGTTGTAGAGCCCGCTGCTCATCAGGGTCATTGGCTGAACGACGCGCAGGCCATTCTGAAGGCACCAGCGTAACAGAGCGCTGTTACGTGAGGGAACAAGGATTCCGGGGCCGACAAAAGACTCGACCGAAGCGATGAGCGCCTGCATGTCGGGGTTTGTTTCCGCGGTGGAGTGGCCGAAGAAGCTGAGATGCGACGTGTATCCGGTGATGCAGCCACCGCGTTCGACAACGCGGGCATTGCCTTCGGAGATGGCGTGGGCGAGTTCGACTGCCCGATCGAAGCCATGGATCCTGCGGCCGAGCTCGTTGCAAGCGTCCTGATCGGCGGTGGTGGCCGGACGTACCCGGCATCCGGAGATGGTGCGTTCGCGGGTTTGCCCTTGCAGGCAGGAGAGCGGTTCGCGGACATCGAAGCCAAGAGATGTATAGAGCGAGAATGAGCGGGTATGAAAAGCCGCCTGCACCAGCCGGACGCCGGGAGCCTTGTGCTCGCTGGCGCGATCCATCACTGCCCGCATGAGCTTACGGCCGACACCAAGATTTTGGACGGTGGGATCGATGGTGATGGGCCCGACGCCGCGGACGATCGAGCGTTCGTCGAGGGCATTGCTACCGACGATGCGGCCGCCACTCTCGGCGACGATGCAATAGAAGCCGGGGGCGGAGAACATGCTCGAAAGGAAACCAGTGGCGACGGCAGTGTTTGGGATATCCGGGGGGAATCCGTGGGCCTGGCTGATGGTGGAGAAGGCGTCGTAACAGATCTGTCCGCAAGCGGGGGCGTCATCGGCTGTGGCGCGGCGGATGATGACGTCAGGACGGGAGTTCTGTGGCATTGTTTGCAAGCCTTTCGCTCGAGCCAAGTGTAGCAATGCCGGTTTCATCGATGCACTCGGCGGACCGTGCTACATTCGCTGTTGAACGGCTGGGCGGGGCTGACTGCCTGCCTGAGCACCGGAAGGATGTGCATGTCGTCGTCAGCGGCTTCTCCTGTGGCCAATAATCGCGCGCCGATCGAGATATTGATCAGCCCCTTTGCGCGCTTCGCGAAGATGGAGGCTGCCGGGGGCATTCTGCTGCTGCTGGCGACGGTGATTGCGCTGGTGTGGGCCAACTCGCCATGGGCGGAGAGCTACCACGGCATCTGGCATACGACTTTCACACTGGGCATTGGGCGCAACGTGCTTTCGTGGAGCCGGCACGTCTGGGTCAACGATGGCTTGATGGCCATTTTCTTTTTTCTGGTGGGGCTAGAGATCAAGCGCGAGGTGCTGATCGGGGAACTGGCGTCGCTGCGCCAGGCGGCGTTCCCGTTCATGGCTGCGCTGGGCGGTTCGATCGTCCCGGCGCTGCTATATCTAGCGTTGAACCATGGCGACATTCACGCGCGAGGCTGGGGTATTCCGATGGCGACGGACATTGCCTTCGCGCTGGGCGTACTGGCGCTGCTGGGTAGCCGGGTTCCCGCATCGCTTAAGGTTTTCGTTGCGGCGCTGGCGATTGTCGATGACATCTTCGGCGTGCTGGTTATCGCGCTCTTTTATACAGCGCATATTTCGTATGTAAGCCTGGCGTTAGGATTTCTGGGGGTTGGGGTTTCGTTCCTGGCGAACTGGGCGGGAATTCGCAATCCTGCGGTATATGCGTTTATTGGGATCATTGTGTGGTTTGCGGTGTTGCAGTCGGGTGTTCATGCGACGATTGCGGGCGTTCTGCTGGCGTTCACGATTCCGGTGAAGAGCTCTATCGAGAAAGAGAGTTTCCTGAAGAAGAGTCGCCGTTTGCTGGACCGCTTTGAGCAGGCCGAGCTCAACTCGGTGGAGGCTCACGCGGCGATCCACACTCTCGAGAGTCAATGCGAAAAGATGGAGACTCCGCTGCACCGCATCGAGCATTCACTGCCAGCCATGGGTAAGCTTCCTGATCATGCCGGTCTTTGCATTTTCGAATGCAGGGGTGCACATTCTGGGCCAGCTCGGAGCGGCGGTGCGGCATCCGGTGACGCTCGGAGTTATGCTGGGACTCCTGTTCGGCAAGCCGCTGGGGATCATGAGCTTTTCTTGGCTAGCGCACAAAACCGGGCTTGGGTCGGCGCCGGCCGGTGTCGAGTGGAAACAGATTTTCGGAGCAAGCTGGCTGTGCGGCATTGGGTTCACGATGTCGCTGTTCATCGCCGGGCTGGCGCTTGAGTCGGAGCAGGTCATCGATCTGGCGAAGATCGGTACGCTGGCTGCGTCGGTGACGGCGGGCATCATCGGAAGCCTGATTCTGCTGGGCGCTTCGCGGCGAGGTACGGTCGAACCCGATTCATTGTGACGAATAGCATGAAGAATCTCTATGAACCAGCAGCGGCGGAGGAAATAAAACAGCGGCTTGCGCGGCTTCAGCCAGATAGCGAGCGGCTGTGGGGCAAGATGACCGCGCCACAGGCTGTGGCGCATTGTGCGGCGAGCCTGGAGTGGGCGGTTGGGGACACGCGGCCGCCGCGGCTGTTTGTGGGTCGAATGCTTGGAGCGATCGTGAAGCCGATGGCGCTACGGGACGACGAGCCGATGCGGCGCAATTCTCCGACCTCACCCGACCTGGTGGTGAAAGATAACCGGAACCTGTCAGCCGAGCGTGAGCGCTTGTGCGCGTTGATCGACCGGTTTACCGGAGCCGGGCCGACGGGGTGCACTACCCATCCGCATAGTTTCTTTGGGCGGCTTACGCCGGAAGAGTGGGCGGCGTTGATGTACAAGCATCTGGACCACCATCTGCGGCAGTTCGGAGTTTAGTTAGGAGGCTTTCAATGAAAATGGCTCGCGTGATTCTCTTTACTGGCCAGATGGATGCGATGAGCCGGTTCTACGGAGAGGTGCTCGGACTCAAGCTGGTCTCGGAGGAAAAGGGCTGGCGAGAGTTCGAGGCGGGCGGCGCCACGATCGCGCTGCACTCTGGCCCAGCCTCGCCTGGCCGCAAGGGGCCGAAGATCGTCTTCCACGCCGAGGACGTCGCCGCGTTGCGCGAGATGCTGGTGAAACGGGGCGCGAAGTTTGGGAAGGTGCGGCAAGGGGATGTTTTTTGCCTTTGCGATGGCAAGGATCCGGATGGCAATCCGATTCAGCTATCCGATCGATGAAGCTCACAAGAGATGCGCTCGGCGGCAGACGGAACGGCTCCAGCGTCGCGTGGTCGCGGTATACTCAGCTTGTTATGGGGCAATCATTGACAGAGCCAGCTGCGGAATCTTTGGCGCGCGGCAAGACTTTCTACCTTGAGACGTTTGGCTGCCAGATGAACGTCCACGACTCGGAGAAGGTCGTTGGGACGCTGGAGCACGAGGGCTATGCCCAGGTGCAGGTTGAGGAAGACGCCGACCTGATCCTCTATAACACCTGCTCGATTCGCGATAAGGCGGAGCAGAAGGTCTTTAACCGGCTGAACGACTATAAGAAGCTGCATAAGCAGGGCAAGCGATTTGCCGTGCTGGGCTGCGTGGCGCAGCAGGAGGGCGAACGCATCTTTGAGCGCGCGCCGTACGTCTCGCTGGTGTCGGGGTCGGCCTCGTACCGCAAGCTGCCGGAGATGATTGCGCGACTGGAAGCGGGCGAGACGCGCATCACCGGGCTCGACGATCGTAAGACTGAAGAGACTTTTGAGACTGAGTTTACTGCCCGTACGAATCCCTATCGCGGCTACATCACGATCATTGAGGGCTGCGACAAGTTCTGCGCATATTGCGTGGTGCCGTATACGCGCGGTAAGGAGCGCAGCCGGACATCGACTTCGGTATTGGCTGAGGCGCGGCGGATGGCGGAGAGCGGTTATTCGGAGATTCAACTGCTGGGGCAGAATGTGAATTCGTACCGCGATCCGGAAGGGAAGCGGAGTTTCGCCGAACTGCTGGCGGCTATCGGTGAGTTGGAGGGGATTCGGCGCGTGCGGTTTACCACTTCGCATCCGCGCGACTTTACCCGCGACATTGTTGAAGCGATCGACGCGGTCCCTGAGCTGTGCGACCATGTTCATCTGCCGGTGCAGAGCGGGTCGTCAAGTGTACTGAATCGGATGAACCGGGAATATACGAAGGAGCAATACCTGGAGCGGGTGGCCTGGGTGCGGGCGGCGAAGCGGCAGATCAGCATGACGACGGACATCATTGTCGGTTTTCCGGGCGAGACGGCAGATGACTTTATCGAGACGATGGACCTGCTCGCGGAAGTGCAATACGACGCGGTCTTTGCGTTCAAGTACTCGCCGCGGCCGAATACGCCTTCGATCCACATGGCTGATTCTATTCCTGACGAAGAGAAGTCGCGGCGCCTGCAGTCGCTATTGGATCGGCAGCGCGAAATCCAGAGGATCAATTACTTCAGGCAGATAGGCCATGTTTGTGAGGCTGCGGTTGAGGGTCTTAATTCGGCTCGCGGCCAGGTGATTGGGCGAACCACCCAGAACAAGACGTTGAATTTCACCACGGCAAGCCCGATTTTGCCCGCGCCGGGAAGTTACGTAGCGGTGCGGGTGACGGCTGCGTTTCCGAATAGTCTGGTAGGAGAAGCGGTCGCGCTCTGACCAACCGAATTTGGGGAAGATGGGGAATCTATGGACATCGAAATGAAGCTTCGCGGTCTGATGGTCGATCCCTCGACGAATGGGCCGGTGGTTATCCTGAAAGACGTATCGAGTGACACCGTGCTGCCGATCTGGGTGGGACCGTACGAGTTCAACGCTATCTATCTGGAGCTTGAGAAGAGTTCGCCGACGCGCCCGATGACACATGACTTGCTCAAGAACCTCATCCATGGCTTGAACGCTGAAGTGCAACGTGTTGTGGTGACGGAGCTTAGAGATGACACGTTTTATGCAGTTATCTGGATGGAGCAGAATGGCGAGTCGGTGACCCTGGACGCACGTCCATCGGACGCGATTGCCCTCGCGCTGCGCGCCGATTGTCCGATCTACGTCAGCGAGCAAGTCTTGAGGGTGGCGAAGATGGTGCCGAACGCGGCCGACTCTGCGTCAGTAGAGGAGCTTCGGCGCTGGCTGGAAAACCTCAACGACGAAGACATGGGCCGCTACAAGATGTAGGGAATGCACACATTCATCGGCTAGTCGTGTTGCTGCAAAGTTGAAATGTCACAAGTTGTGCAAAGTTAAAGTGTCCTGTTAATACATCGCGGTCGTCGTGCGGTGAAAATGTGTGAAATCGCTTCTGTTGCGATTTCCAAGGGCTGTGGGAAGCGCGGGACAGTTTCATCGTTCCATGCTTCCCATCAGACCGGCATTTCCACCGCTGCTTGCGCGGGCAGCGACTTCTCATAGTAATCGGGCCCATAGACTTTGCGGCCTCTCTTTTTGTAACCACCCTTTTGGCTGTTCGTCATCACCTTCGTCGGTCGCGTGATGTCCTGCTGCGCCTTGACGATCGCTAACGCATGACCCAGGCGCTTGTTCTCAACGATAGCCGACTGGTTCACTCGCTGCTCTTTGTCGAAGACGCGGTAGGGAAGCGAATGACCCTTCCATCGCACTTCGAGCGGCCGATCTGAAAAATCGTACACTTCCACGTACTTCCCAGCCAGCTCCTCCGACAGCTCGCTTCGGTTAAGGATGATTTGCCTGCGGCCATAGTGGAAGGTAAGCTGCGCACCGACGTAGCGTTGTTCGCGGTGGCACAGTATGTCATTGAGCCGGCTGGAAGGGACGTTGAGCTTGCGGTGGAGGTTCTCGGGGTTAGCGGCCGGGATGGCGAAGCGATTGTTAAATCGATCCAGAAAGCCCGGCAGCAAAGCGTTGCCGGATTCCATGTCGCAGGCGCCGGCGAGCCGCAATTCCTTGACGAGCCGATCCTGCAGGGTGCGATTGGCTCGCTCGACGCGGCCCTTGGCCTGGCTGGAGTTGGCGCACATGATCTCGATGTTCAGCTCGGCGAGTGCTCGGCCGAATTGGGTCATCCCTGAGCCGCCCTTGGCATCCGGCCGATTCACGCGGAAGACCGTGTGCTTGTCTGAGTAGAAAGCGACCGGGCAGCCGTGGCGTTCCAGGTAGCCGCGTAATGCCTCAAAATAGGTATCCGTGCTTTCGCTCGGGACAAAGGATAGCTGCATTAACTGGCTGGTTGCGTCGTCGATGAAGACCAGCAGCGTGCAGGGTTCGCCACGCTGTTCGAACCATCGGTGCTCGCTGCCGTCAATCTGGATCAACTCGCCGTAACGCTCGCGCCGCAGCCGGGGCTGATGGAACGAGCGTCGCTGCCTGCGCGACAGCCACAGGCCCTCCTCAATCATCCATTTGCGGAGGGTCTCTCGTGAGACCTTGAGCTCATCCTTTTCAAGCAGCATCTCGCTAGCCAGAGTCGGCCCGAAGTCGGCGTACTTGGACCGGACAATCGCCATCGCGTACTCACGAACGCCGGCGATCAGATGGTTGTTCGAGGCGCGACCGCGAGCCTTGTGAATGAGCGCCGAGCCTCCGCTATCGCGATACGCAGTCAACAATCTTCGTGTCTGCCGGGTGCTGATCCCCAGCACCGCCGCCGCTGATCGCTCCGTCCGTTTCTTCGCTACGACCTCGGAAAGCACCTCGATACGCTGCAGCTCGCGTCCGCTCATCGTGATCAGATCCAATCTCCGCCTCCCGAATCACACCTCGGAAGGGTAGGCTGGACATTTCAACTTTGCAGAGAGCGGACATTTCTATTTTGCGCTTACATTCGTTGTTAACAGAATATATGTTATCGGACATAATACTACTGACCGGTTTTTGCCATCTGTCTACCCGCTATGGCCATAACGGGTAGATTCGGCGAGCCGAGAATTCCCTCTGTTGCCTTATCGGTCCGAGATCTCGCCTGGAGAGATCTCTTCACTCGCCTGGAGCGACTCCTTCTTCCATTCCAACAGTATTAACGCTGCGATGAAGACAAGCGCGAGCGTAAGGCCGATCCAGACGCCGAAGACACCGAGTCCAGTATGGAAGCAGAGGAAGTAGCCTAGCGGAAGGCCTATCACCCAGTAACCAATGAAGTTGAGAATCATAGGCGCTTTGGTGTGGCCTAATCCACGGAGAGAACCCGTGGCAGCCGTTTGGATCCCGTCGAAGATCTGGAAGGCCGCTGCCAGAGCGAGCAGCGGTACCCCGATCGCCAAGACTCGCGGATCGGGACTGTAAATACGGCAAATAGCAGTCGGAAAGGCAATCAGTAACACGGCCATGAGCGCCATGAACCCGATGGCCATGAAGATGGCTAGCCAGCCAGCGCGGCGAGCGCGGGCCGGATCTCCGGCGCCGACGGCGTGGCCGACCGCGACCGCACTAGCTGCAGCTATGCCCAGCGGCACCATGTAAGTAACACTTGCAATATTCAGCGCAACTTGATGAGCTGCGAGAGCTTCAGGACTCAGCTTGGCAGCGATGACTGTTGCCGCCCCAAAGGCGCCGATCTCAAAGATCATCTGGGTGGCTGCCGGACCGCCCAGGCGCAGGATGCGGACGATCCGCTGCCGGTTCGGCTGAGGAAACTTCGTAAAGAGGGCCAGGCCACGCTTACGCTCGTGCAACACGGCGACAACGAGCAAGAAGAGAGCCATGTACATGCGCGCGGCGACTGTGGAGAGCGCGGAGCCCCGAACTCCCAACGCTGGAAACCCGAAGTGGCCATAGATGAGAAGCCAGTTCCCTGCCAGATTGATAAGATTGGCGGTAACCAGGGCGAAGGTGACCGGCTTCACGACGCCCATGCCCTGCAGGTAGCGGCGAAAGCAGCCGTAGGCGAGTAGAAAGGGAGTGCCCCAGTTTAAGAGGCGAAGGTAGGCGGTGGTCTGGCCCTCGACCGCTGGATTAGTACCCCAGAGCGGCAGGAGCCGGGGTATACCGAAGACGATAATCATCACCGGAACACTAAAGGACAGCGCTATATATAGCCCCTGCATTAGCCAGCGCCGGCAATCGTCGTCGTCGCCCCGGCCATGCGCCTGCGAGACGAGCGCATCAAGCCCGAGCAACAGCCCGATACCAAAGAGAGCGGGGATGTAATAAAGAGAACTGCTCAGACCGACCGCACCGATGGCCTCCGGGCTGAGCCTGCCGACCATGATGGTGTCGACGACCGACATCATCATCCAAGCAAGCTCTGAGAGCACGACTGGGATGGCCAGGCGCAACAGCGCGCGGACCTCAGAGCCCAAATGCCAATCGCGCACCGCGACAACCCCCGCCCGGCCTGTCGGTACTTCCAGCTTTGGGATTTGCGGCGACATCGTGCTCCACAGTATCTCTTCTATCAGGGGGTTATGTACACCTTTCCCCACGCAACGGAATAGAATTTGCGGGTAACGGAAGCCAGGTGAATACAGGCGGTGCTGTCGCGAACGGATACCCCGGATTGTTCTTCCAGACGAAGTCGCTGATTCATCGCGGAAGCCTTTCTTTCGGCATGCTGATAACGCTGGCCGCCGCCTGGCCTATCTCGGCTGGCGGGCAGCAGGTGCCTGAAGCGACGCCCGCTTCGCCTCAGGAGCTGAGGTCTACTTACGACCGGCTGTTAACCGCGATCGAGAAGATTCCCATCTTCGACAACCATGGCCATCCTGGATTTGCCGACGACCTCGATGTAGACGCGATGGCTTCCGCGCCGGGCAGTGTGCCGTTCCGCTTGCGCGCCGACAACCCGGAGCTGATTGCGGCGTCGAAGGAGCTCTTCGGCTACCCGTATGACGATGCGACGCCGGAACATCTGCAGTGGCTGACGAAAAAGAAGGCAGAGTTGCGGCAGCAGCAGAAGGGGTATGCGTACTTCGATGGGATACTCGATCAGCTCAATGTGGAAGCAGCCTTGGCGAACCGTGTGCGCATGGCGCCATACCTGGACCCGAAACGCTTTCGCTGGGTCTTCTTTGTCGATTCCCTGCTCTTTCCATTTGATAACCACGCGATCATTGCGCGCAACGGCGATGAGGCGGTCTACTTGCCACTGCAAGAGAAGAAGCTTCACTACGAGCTGGCTCAGGAGGGGCAGATCTCGCTGCCGCCGAATTTTGACGACTACCTGCGCTTTGTGAGCCATCTGCTCGAAGACAACCAGCGACAGGGCGGCGTGGCGATCAAGTTTGAGATTGGATATTTTCGTTCGCTGCATTTTGACGATCCTCCGCAGGCACAGGTGGCGGCGGTCTATGCGAAGTATCGCGCTGGCGGCGTTCCCAGCGAGAGGGAGTACAAAGACTTTCAGGACTGCCTCTTCCGCTACCTGGTCCGCGAGGCGGGAAGGCTGCATCTGCCGGTGCATATTCATACCGCCGTCGGCACGGGAGATTTCTACAACCTGACGGGCAGCACAGCGCTGAACCTTGAGAATGTGCTGCGCGACCCGCGTTATGACGGAACAACCTTCGTGCTGCTGCACGGCGGCTATCCGTTCCAAGAGCAGGCGATCTGGCTGGCGGCAAGAAAGAACGTGTATCTGGATTCATCGTTGATGGAGCTCTATCTGTATCCGGCGGACTTCAAGACCGCGCTGCGGCATTGGCTGTTGCTGTTTCCCGACAAGGTCGTCTTCGGCTCGGATGCGTTCCCATTTAGCGATGCGGTGGGTGCGGAGGAGAGCTACTGGATCGCGGTGCGCACGACGCGGATCTCACTGGCCGCGGCGCTGGCTGAGATGGTGGTGAATCATGAGCTGACCGAAGAGCGGGCGCTGGCGTTGGCGCGGGGATATCTGCATGACAACGCGGCGGGGATTTATCCGCGGTAGGATATCCTGCTCGGCTTAATGGCCCAGCTCTTTCGCAGCTAGTTCTGTCCCCGCAACGCGCGCTTTGATCTTGGCGAAGGCCGTCTCCCGTGAGGTCGAAAGGTCATCGCCAAAGGGTGCGAAGCCGCAATCGTCCGTGGTCCCAAGTTGCTGCCTGGGAATAAAGAACGCCGCATCGAGGACCCGGTCGCGGACACGAGACGGCGTTTCGATCACCGGATCGATTGGGTCGATTACTCCAATAAAGATCAGGTGCTCGGGGCGGATGAGTTGGCTGACCATCCGAAGCACGCGCTTTTTGTCTGGCTCGCTGGCCAGCTGCAGGTAGAAGCGACCGACATTCATCTCGAAGAGAGTTGGCAGGAGACCGGCGTAGTCGACGTCGGCGCTATGGGTCGAGTCCTGATCGCCGCCAGGGCAGACGTGTACGCCGATGCGGAGCCGCTCCTGGGGTGTGAAGCGCGCGAGCACCTGGTTGTTGAGATCGACGAAGCTACGCAGAAGACCGCCCGTAGGATCGAGTTTGAGCGAGAGCCGGCCCTCGGTGAAGTCGATCTGTACGGAGGCGGCTCCGGCGTCGAGGGCACCACGGATATCGGCTTCGGCCTCGTTAACTAGATCGGCGATGAACGATTCGCGGGGATAGTCCGGTATTCCGGCGGGAGGATAGAGCAGGCTCAGCGCGGAGGCGGCGATGACCGCCTGCTTGACCGGCTTCTGAGTGTAGGCCTTCGCCGCTTTCAGATATTCAGCCGCGTGCACTCCGTAGTGAAACGGGCCGGCGGTGAGCCGCGGTAATTGGCGTGTGTGTCCGTCGGCAAAAGGAATCACGGCGCCATCGGAGGCCAGGTTCTTCAGACCGCTCAATGGATACGTCGCGAAGCTTGGCTTGCTCTGCTCGCCGTCGGACAAGACTGGTGAGCCAGTTTCATCGAGCCGCTGGATCGTATCCTTGATTGCCTCGGCGTAAGCGGCATCCAGCGCCTCACGGCTTGCACGACCGGATTGAAAAGATACCATCGTGTCGATGAGGGTTTGAGGACGCGGAATGCTGCCAATTGCTTCGGTGGGGATCGCCATTCGGGAAGTCTAGACAGCGCGGTCAATGGGAACATCCATCAAAAGGTTGAGAACGTGACCGGCGCGCAAGGCTGGTATCAAAATGCTATGCTCCATCTTTCGGCGGTTGCAAGACTATGGCTTCAAACGAAACAGAACGGCCAGCAACTCCAGCGGCGAAGACAGGATCGACGCCGCCAGGGGCGACACTGACGGCGGCGACGCTCAAGAACGTACTCGCGTCGCGCATCGACACCAACTGCCATCGTTCGCGGAACAACACAATGAGCGTGATGATGCTGTGGTCGCTGATCGAGGGCGAGGCGAAGACCATTCGTGCCGGCGGCGGCGAAAAGGCGATTGCCGCGCAACACGCGAAGGGCAGGCTGACGGCTCGGGAGCGTCTTGAGCTGTTACTCGACCCGGGGACGAGTTTCTTTGAGTTGGGACTATTTGCCGCGCACGGCATGTACGAGGAGTGGGGCGGCGCTCCAGCTGCTGGGACGGTGACCGGCCTGGGACGCGTGGCTGGCAGGCTGGTGATGGTGATCGCCAACGACGCCACGGTGAAGGCCGGGGCGTTTTTTCCTATGACCGCCAAGAAAGTAATCCGCGCGCAGACGATCGCCATGGAGAACCGCATTCCCACGCTTTACCTGGTCGATTCGGCGGGTGTCTTTCTGCCGCTGCAGGAGGATGTCTTTCCCGATCAGGACGATTTCGGCCGCATCTTTCGCAACAACGCGGTGATGTCGGCCATGGGCATTCCGCAGATCACGGCGATCATGGGCATGTGCGTGGCCGGTGGCGCGTATCTGCCGGTGATGACCGATACGGTGCTGATGACCGAGGGCAGCGGGCTCTTTCTTGCGGGGCCGGCGCTGGTGCAGGCAGCGATCGGGCAGAAATATTCGGCGGAGGAGCTTGGCGGCGCGACGATGCATGCGGAAATCTCGGGGACGGTCGACTTCAAGGAGCCGAACGACCATTTGTGCCTGGCGCGGCTGCGTTCGCTGGTCGGGAAGATTGGGCAGGGGCCATCCGCACCCTTCGACCGCGCGCCGTTTGACGAGTCGAAAGACGCGCCAAAATATCCGGCACAGGATGTTTATTCGATCGCTGATCCCGCCTCGTCCAACAACGCTTACGACATGCACGAAGTCATTGCGCGGCTCGTCGACCGGAGCGAGTTCGATGAGTACCGGCCCGATTATGGACGCACGGTGATCTGTGGCTATGCGCGGATCGGCGGCTTCGCGGTGGGCATCGTAGCCAATCAGAAGCAGCATCAGCCGCATACTTCGCACACCGGCGAGAAGCGGACGGAGTTCGGCGGCGTCATCTATGCCGAGAGCGCCGAGAAGGCCGCGCGCTTCATCATGGATTGCAACCAGAGCCTGATTCCGCTGATCTTCCTGCACGATGTGAACGGCTTTATGGTGGGGCGCGATGCGGAGTGGAGCGGCATCATCCGCGCCGGGGCGAAGATGGTCTCGGCGGTTTCCAACTCGACGGTGCCAAAGATTACGGTGATCGTCGGCGGCTCCTTTGGCGCCGGGCACTACGCGATGTGCGGCAAGGCTTATGATCCGCGCTTCATCTTCGCGTGGCCGCAGGCGAAGTATGCGGTGATGAGCGGAGGCTCGGCGGCGAATACGCTGGTTGAGATCAAGGTGAGGCAGCTGGAGCGCGACGGCAAGAAGCTGAGCGACGAGGAGAAGCAGGATCTGCTCGCGTCGACCAAGGCGACGTATGAGGCGCAGACCGATATCCGTTACGCGGCAGCACGCTTATGGGTGGATGCGATCATCGATCCGGCTGAGACGCGCATGGCGTTGCTGCTGGCGCTGGAGGCGGTTGCGCTGAATCCTGAAGTGGCGAAGTTTCATCCGGGAGTGATTCAGACTTAGCGGTGAAGCAAGCAGACCCTGCAATCAGCTCCGAGCTACGGCGTTAAGCGCAAAGACCCGCTCCAGGCGGGTATCGCCGCCGATAAGCTTCTTCAGCCTCGCAACCACTTCGTCGGAAGGCAGGGCGCGCAGGAGGGCTTCGATGGCCTGGGGCGATTGGTCGGGGTCGCTCTTGACGAGGTCGAGTAAGAACTCCGCTGCTTCACTCTGGCGGGTCAGCGCTATGGCGGACAAAAGCACGGCGCGGAACCAGGGGTCGCGGGTCTTTGCCCAGCGTTCGCGCAATATCGCGAATGCCTCTGGAGTGTGCGTGGAGGCTATGGCGAGAGCGGCTTCTCCGGCGGCATCGCCTTCCTCTGCGAGGAAGCGGGCGACCCAGGGCAGCGCCGAGATGCCCTCAGCGGCAAGGATTGCGGAGTAGCATGCGCCGCGGACGTCGATGTCGTCTTCGCCACCCACCATCGCGCGGAGGCGAAGAAGCAGCGAGGCGCTGGGTGAGCCGACCTGCGCCAGAGCGCGCACGGCGTCGATGCGCGCCGTCTTGTCGGGGTCGAGCAGGAGGTCGAGGACGTAGCGCAGCAGCTCAACCTCGGGGATGATGCGACACTGGACGAGTGCGAGGACGCAGGTTCCGCGCAGGCGGCCTGCGGTGTCGGAGCGGCCTCCCCAGGTGGGCTCGAGTTGGATGTGGCGGAGGCCGCGGAGAAATGGCGCGGGGTCTTGCAGCTCGAGTGCGGCGAGGGCGCGCGCGAGGGAGTTCTTTGCCCAGCATTGTGGGTCGGTCTTTGCGGGGTCTTCAAAAAAACGGTCGAAGGCAATCAAAAGATCGGGCTCCAGGTCGTGAGTTCGCCGGTCAGTTGCGAGGTTTGAGATGAGGTCGGCGGCCAGGTCCGCGGCTTTTGACACGAGATAGTTGTTGCGCTGCTTGAGCGCGGACCGCAAGGGGGCGATCGAGGCTTCGACCGATTGCTCACGCAGCGCCTCGATGGCCGCGAGTTGAGCCTCGAACTTCTCTTTGGCGGACATCGATTCGATTTTATTGCTGTCCTCGCCCACGAAGGGTGCTCGCCGTCATTTTCATGGGCTGACACTGCTTCCCGTGCCGGTAAGATGGTCGCGATGTGCCCGGGCGCTGAATCGGCGCGATGCAAAGGAGATCGAGATGACGGTGCAGAAACAGATCAAGGAGTACATTGCCTCTCAGGCGGAGCCGAAGCGCAGCGAGATGGGAGAGCTGCACGGCATAATACTGGCGTTGATGCCGGGTGCTAAGTTGTGGTTTCTCGATGGGAAGGACGAGAAAGGAAAAGTCGTCTCGAACCCAAACATTGGTTATGGATCGCGAATGATCCGGTATGCCGATGGAAAATCGAGGGAGTTTTGTCAGATTGGTTTGAGTGGCAACACTACGGGGATCTCTGTCTACATTATGGGGATCGAGGACAAGAAATATTTGGCTGAGAAGTTTGGGCGGGAACTTGGGAAGGCGAGCGTGACCGGGTATTGCATCAAGTTTAAGAAGCTGGGGGATATCGATATGGATGTTTTGAAGGGGCCATACAGGATGGGGTCGCGTTGACTAGCGTCGAGGCAGGCCCGGACGCGTGACGCAAACTTAGGTTGTTTGGCGCTCTAGCACGAGTATCAGACGGGCTATGATTTTGCCTCATCTTGTGATGTAGACTTCGCCATGTTTGCGCAGCAGGCGCTCGACTTTTGGGAAGTGGTATCGCAGATGGGTGACGGAAGCTGTTGGCGTGATTCGTTTCGTCATTTGATGAATATCGGCTGGACAGCACGTTCCCTACTGGTTATTCCCGAGGCAAATTCGCCCGAGCAACTCCAGAAAGAGAGGACCGTGAGGACTCACGGTCCGCCGATGTCGGTAAAGAATTACAGGAGAATCGAACTCATGGCGCAGACTGCAGCCAACAGCGTTGAAGAGCCGACGAGGTAGCTGTTGATCTTCTCTAGCATCTTTTTCGCTTCTGGGTCAGTAATTGCCTGCGCTAGCTCCGCAATCTTCCGGCTAGCGAGGAACATGGCAAACCATCCTGCCGATCCAAACGAAACAGGAACCGCAAAGCCGGTTAAGGTTCTGTAGTGCCTGAACTGCATTATCGGCACGAGCGAAAAGATGAACGTCGTTGTCCAGAACCGCAGGGATTTGTGCGGGAAACGAAGCTCATCTGTTGGATCGAGCGTCTTTAGTT
Organism: uncultured Acidobacteriaceae bacterium; assembly: GCA_963790505.1. Taxonomy (GTDB): domain Bacteria; phylum Acidobacteriota; class Terriglobia; order Terriglobales; family Acidobacteriaceae; genus Acidisarcina. The sequence goes on from CAWBOT010000002.1 coordinate 690,649, forward strand.
CGTCACCTTGCATTTAAATGCCCCATTCTTAGCAGTAGATGGCTTGCATTGTGATGGCGATCGCGGCCAATGGTGAGCCAAAATCCGGTTGGGCGAAAATCATCCATGCCCCTAGAGCTGCCATCCAATTCGCATCGGAGCAGTTGAAAACGGGGCCGCTGCAACCGAAATTGTTTGGATTGCTCATCGTAGGACCACAGTGGATTGGCGGGTTTGTCATTGCCGTCAGTCCCGACACCTGGGCAGCGCCCGAATAGGTCTGATTAATCATCCCGCCGATCACCGTCACTGAATTTGTCTCCGTGATCTTGCTTATGCCATCGCTCCGTTTGCGGGTTGCACCATCGCTCCGTACTGGGCTGCCCAAGCCGATGAATAGGCGCCAAGAATGTTCGAGTTAGTCGCGGTAGTGGTGCCGGGCGAAGACTTGGCTTGGCGACGTCCCTTTCCAAGTGAAGACTTGCCGAGACCAGGTAAGGCGACTGCGGATGCACCGAAAAGTGATTGCTATAGAATCGTGCGTCTATTCAGGTTCACTATAAGTTCCCTCGACGTGGATTTTCTTAGCCGGCAACCTTCATGCCGCATGCAACAGTACAAGTCTCCTCGCCGATTGGCAAGTGGGCCTCTTGGACGGCGTGTAAAGCAGGTCTCATTATGTGTTCCCTACTGGTTATTCCCGGATCGAATTGTTCCCGCTAACCTCGAATCATGGCTACCTCCGCATCGACACTCCCCAAGCGCAAGCCCGCCGTAAAGCGGAAGAGCCGCAAGAAACAGTCTTCCGGATGGATTGCATGGTGGCCGGTGGTTTTGGGGATTGCGGTGACGCCGTTTGCGGTCAAGGCGGCAACGTTGATGGCGCTGACCGGCCCCGATGGCCTGCGGGTGCTTTATCCGTGGATGCTGCTTCCCAAGCTGCACTTGCTGGGGCTGTCGGACTCGGTGGGTGACGCGATCTCGCAGGCGATGATGTATCTGCAGTTCCCTCTCTATGGGCTCTTTGCGGTGATGGTCCATCGCTGGAAGGGCGCGGGTGCGGCGGTGCTGCAATTGACGCTTTTGCACCTGTTGGCGGTAGGATTGTTGTTCGTAGCGGGACGCGGATAGCACCCACCGGTCCTGCTGCGGCATCGAAAGGCCATGAGCACGACCGCAATATCTCCGTTCAAGTTGATTGAGTGTCCCCGTGACGCGTGGCAGGGTCTTCCCAAGACCATCCCCGCCGAGGTGAAGGCCGACTACCTGCGGCTGCTAATCGCCGCGGGTTTCAAACACATTGACGCGGTGTCGTTTGTTTCCACCGCGGCCATCCCACAGATGGCGGACTCCGAACAGGTGCTGAAATATCTGGATGCGGCGATTCCCGACATGCCGGGCGACGTGGAGATTATTGGGGTCGTGGTGAATGAAAAGGGAGCTGAACGGGCGATCGAGACCGGGGCTGTCCACACGCTGGGATTTCCTTATTCGATCTCGCCAGAGTTTTTGAAGCGCAACCAGCGCCAGACCCCGGAAGAATCTCTGGACACGCTGGAAGCGATCGGGCGGCTCGCTTTTCAGGCCGGCCTAGGCATCGTTGCCTACGTTTCGATGGCCTTCGGCAATCCGTACGGCGACCCCTACGACCGCGATGAGGTCGTGGCGGCGTGCGATCTGCTTGCGGATATGGGGATCACACAGATCTCCCTTGCCGACACGGTCGGGCTGGCGACGACGAGGCTGATCGAGGAGCTGGCCAGCGATGTGCTCGCTGTGCATGACGGCATCGAGATCGGGGTGCATCTGCATGCCCGACCAAATGATGTTGCGCTCAAGATAGCGGCGGCGTATCGTGCGGGCATAAGGCGGATGGATATGGCCGTTGGCGGCCTGGGCGGCTGTCCATTGGCGCAGGATGCGCTGGTCGGCAATCTTGCTACGGAAGAGGCGGTTGCTGAACTGGCGAGGCTGGGCGCCCAATTGCCGGTATTGACTCCGCTGGATGGAATTGTCAGCGCAAGCCACGCCATCGCGACCCAGTATGGCGCCGTCATTCAGTAGCAGTAAGAAACGCAGGGAGATTTAATTGCGAGAAGGGGACCATGGGCCACTACACGACAATCCAAATTTGCGATGACAGCAATGTTCGTACCATCAAGTTGAACCGCCCCGAGAGGCGCAACGCGCTGAATTCCACAATGATCGCCGAGCTGATTACGGCGCTCGAGCACTCGGCCGATGGGCCATGCGGAGCGATCATTCTGACTGGGGCGGGAAAGTGTTTCTGCGCAGGCCTCGACCTCGAAGAACTGCAAAAAATGGAGGCTCGCACCATCGAGGAGCACCATGCAGATGCCGAGCAGTTCGCCAGACTGATGCGCCTGCTCTACGACTTTCCGAAGCCGACGATTGCCGCCGTCAACGGTGCAGCGATCGCCGGGGGCACTGGGCTGGCGACAGTCTGCGATTTCACTTACGCTTCACAGGACGCCACCTTCGGCTACACCGAAGTAAAGATCGGCTTCGTGCCAGCGATCGTCTCTTCGTTTCTGCTCCGCCAGGTGGGCGAGAAGCAGGCCCGCGATTTGCTGCTCTCGGGCCGGATCTTCGACACCAAGGAAGCGCTGAGTCTGGGGTTGATCACCAGGATCATCGTCCACCCGCAAATCCTGCTGCGCGAGGCATTCAACATGGGGCTCTGCCTGCTGAAGAACAGCCCCGAATCCATGCGCTGGACCAAGGGGCTGCTGAGCGAGCACGTCCGCGACGTCCTGGATCGCGAGCTCGCCGAGTCAGCTCTATGGAACGCGCGGGCGAAGCAGAATGATGATTTCCGCGAGGGTATTCATGCGTTTCTGGAAAAGCGCCCGCCGGAATGGCCTTCGCTCCACAAGAAGACCTCGCGCTTCCAGCCGGTCTAACACTCCTCAGCGGCGGCTGATCAATAGCCTATTGTGAAGCGCTTGCCGATGTTCTTAGGCGTCTCCAGCTCGTCGACCAGGGCGATGGCATAGTCTTCGGCGGAGATGCGGCTGACGCCGGTCTCATCGGTGATTAGATCGTCCTCACCCAGGCGGAATTTTCCAGTGCGCTCTCCCGGCTGGATAAAGGCGGCTGGGCTGAAGGAGGTCCAATCGAGGCCGGAGTGGCGCAGAATTTCCTTGGCGTCGCGATGGGCGACGGCAATGCCCATCCATTCCGCCGGCAAGTGGCCAGAGTCGATCAGCGTTACGCCCGGGGCGACCACGAGAGAGCCGGCGCCCCCGACCATGATGACTCTGCGGACCCCAGCCGTTTTCATGCCGGCGATCAGCGCATGGGTGGCATCGAGAAGCCTTCCGACGCCGGCCGCGTCGTTGTTGGGAGAGTAGGAATTGATCACGGCATCGGCGCCTTTGACTTTGCGCGCAACGTCTTCGACATCGAGTAGGTCGCCGCTCACCGGTGTGACATTTGCTTCAGTGGGGACGGCAGAGATATTGCGGGCGACTGCGGTGACGCGATGTCCGCGAGAGACTAATTCCTTGAGGATCCGGCTACCGATGACGCCGGTTGCGCCGTAGAGAACTACATTCATTCGATCGGCTCCTGACTTCAGCTGCTTTGGATGATGGACGGCGCGTAGCGATTCCGGAACGGAAGAGAAATTTCGCGGCTTTTAAGTTTCTCGAAACCGACTTCAGTGGAACTTAGGGCCAGACCGGTGCATCTATACTTCCGCTATGACCAGCACAAATCTTAGCGGGACTTCTCTGCCAACTCGGCCCCTGGGCAATTCCGACTTGAACCTGACTCGCGTAGGCTTCGGCGCGTGGGCGATCGGAGGCGGCGATTGGGAGTTTTCCTGGGGGCCGCAGGATGACGCCGACTCCATCAACACCATCGAGCGGGCAGTGGATCTCGGAATCAACTGGATTGACACTGCGGCGATCTATGGCTTGGGACACTCCGAAGAGGTCGTCGCCAAGGCGCTAAAGCATATCGCGAACAAGCCGTACATTTTCACCAAGTGCTCGATGCGCTGGAGTGAGGACCGCAAGATCTATCGCAGCCTGAAGGCCAGTTCGATCCAGGAAGAGATCGAGGCCTCGCTGGGGCGGTTGCAGGTGGACACCATCGACCTCTACCAGATCCACTGGCCTAACCCCGAAGACGAGATCGAGGAAGGGTGGGAAGCGCTGGCGCGTCTTCAGGAGCAAGGGAAGGTGCGGTATATCGGGGTCTCCAACTTCAACGTGGCGCAGATCAAGCGCGCGGAAAAAATCGCCCCGGTCACTTCTCTGCAGCCGCCGTATTCTCTTTTGAACCGCAATGTTGAAGCGGAGATACTTCCCTATTGCCAGGAGCGGAATATAGGGGTGATCAACTATTCGCCGATGGTTTCAGGGCTGCTGACCGGCAAGATGACGGCGGAGCGCATCGAGGGTCTGCCGGCGGACGACTGGCGCAAACGCAGTCCCAACTTCAAAGAGCCAAAGCTCTCCCGCAACCTGAAGCTGGTGGAGTTGCTGAAGGAGATTGGCGACGCGCGGGGAGTAGAGGCGGGGGTGGTTGCGACTGCCTGGACCCTTGCCGATCCTGCGATCACTGGTGCCATTGTGGGCGCCCGGCGGCCGGAGCAGATCGACGGGACGATTGCGGCTGCCACATTCGTCTTAGAACCGGAGGAGTTCTCGAGAATTGGAGCGTTCTTGGCGGACAACCCTTAGAAGGCACTCTTCATCGCATAGATATGAAGTGCCAAAGATTGTAAAGACAACAAAACAAGCACTTTAGATCCGCACATGGGACGCCTCTAGCGTCCCTTTTTTTCCAACGGCACTGAGCATGGGAGCGGAAGCAAAGTCGCAAACGTCAGCCGAATTACATTGCGTCAAGAAACTTCGGGAAGAGGATCGCCGAGTAATCCTGGAAAACGGCGGTCATGCGAGCCAGCAAGGCAGCATAGGATTGAGTGGCGCGGTGAGCGCTGACCCGCGCCGCCACCGAGGAGCTTGAAAAGACGTGCTGCGCCAGCGCCATCAATACGCACATCCGTATCTGAAAGGCATCTGTACGGATAGAGGCAAGAACCTCTTCGGGCACCTGCTCCCCGTTGCCATGTTCGGCGGCATAGTCGGCCAGTTGCACCAGCACTTGAGCGTTGGAGTACATGGCCCAAAGCCCCTTTGCTCCGGAGATCTTCTCCCAGACATTTTCGGGCGTCGCCGTCACCCGATCACTATAGAGATAGCGTTCAGTGACGTTTTCGTATCCCCAGTCGTTTGGGCGCAGCCTCAAGACGATCTCGTCCCATGACTCGGAGCGGCGCTTCGACTGACGCTTCCGCCAATAGCCCGCGTAGGCGAGCAAGAGAGCGGTCAGCAATACTTGGGCAAGCGGAAACATAATAGTTTGATGTTACTTTCGGTACCAGCGCGCCGATGCGGCTCGGTTGCCAGGGGAGACTTCAGATAGTGATATCAGAAAACTCGCCATTTTGGGACTAAATTCTCTCCGTGGAGCTTCTTTTCTTGCTAGGGCGTAACCCCAGTAACCCAGAGCCATACACCAGCCGACGGTACGGAACTGTTCCTCGGCATGGTACAGAGAGTCGTTGGCCACCCCGGTGAAGTGGTGCACCAGCTGAACCAGCAGCACAACAATAGAATAGCCGAGAAAGCCGGTCGCAATCTGCAGAACATGGTTTCCCCATCCGACACCCAGCACCTGGGAGAAACTGGCAATAGCAGCAAAAATTGCCAACCGCAGGATGGCAACCGCGAAGTGGACATGGACGAAATACTGGGACCAGCGATCGACGTCGGCGGGCGCCGAGTGCGCGGAGAGCACGAGCGCGCCGACGGTCGCGAGTGCCAGCATCGCCGCAAAGATGTAAATCGAGAGCCGGGGGAGCGACCGCCGTACCGGGTTGAGCACGTTTCGGGCGACCTCAACCAGGACTCCGATCTCGAGCAGAAACTCCGGAACGTTGTCGGCAAAGTAGGCCAAGAAATATGCCCTGTCTGACAGATGCCGAAGGAAGAGGACGTACCCAATGTCTGATACCGAGCAAAAGATCAGGTAGGCGAAAAATATCGGAAACGTGCGGTAGAGTCCTCGACGCACGAGCACCGCGAGTATCAACAGCTGTCCGGCCACGCTTAGCGCCCAGAGGGCCGCGTCCATTGGGGTCAGGTCCATCGCTCGCTCCACCTAGCGTCCGGCGCGCGGAACAGCAGTCACCCGCTCTCCCATAGAATACACGGCCCTCGGGCCGGGTCTCTTGTCCATTCATCCGCCCGACGAATAAAGGCGGCCGTGAAGCGACCGGCTATCGCCGGGTTTTGCCGACCTTAACTTACCCGATGGTCAGGCTGCCGGAACCAGTCTTAGTCAGCTTGGGCGCAGGCATACCGGGGCTGGCATCGGCGATGGTCAGGCTGCCGGAACCAGTCTTAGTCAGCTTGGGCGCAGGCATGCCGGGGCTGGCATCAGCGATGGTCAGGCTGCCGGAACCAGTCTTAGTCAGCTTGGGCGCAGGCATACCGGGGCTGGCATCGGCGATGGTCAGGCTGCCGGAACCAGTCTTGGTCAGCTTGGGCGCAGGCATACCGGGGCTGGCATCAGCGATGGTCAGGCTGCCGGAACCAGTCTTGGTCAGCTTGGGCGCAGGCATACCGGGGCTGGCATCGGCGATGGTCAGGCTGCCGGAACCAGTCTTAGTCAGCTTGGGCGCAGGCATACCGGGGCTGGCATCGGCGATGGTCAGGCTGCCGGAACCAGTCTTGGTCAGCTTGGGCGCAGGCATACCGGGGCTGGCATCGGCGATGGTCAGGCTGCCGGAACCAGTCTTGGTCAGCTTGGGCGCAGGCATGCCGGGGCTGGCGGTTTGCAGTGGCGCGGTCGGATTGGAAGTCGATCCGTAAACCGACGAAGTGACGCCAGCTATGGTAAGAGCCAGAAGAACAGCGAGGACGTTGTTACGAAGCACGTTGCGAGTCATGATCATCTCCTGAAAGGTAAAGTTAAGTGGTATCTAAATGTTGACGTCAGCTTGACGCGGCAGAGCAGTTATTCCAGGAATTTCGGAGTTCCGATTACCCTCCGATCATCCAAATTGGGAATGCTAAAGCAGTGGGAAAGGCCGGACCGCAGCGCTTCGCGCAGGCGGTGCTGCCTCAATGGTTGAAGCAAAGGTCGTTTCTCGCAGGTCAATATCGTCCGGTCGCGAGTGCTTGCAGTTCAAAAAGCCTCAACCCTCTCGGGAATAAGTTGATCAGATCAAACAAGTATCTGGAGGTAGTTTCACCTACTTCTGGTCAATTCAATACAGTTTTTTGATATAGGTACCCTTCGGAACTAACTTTCTTCCTGGCGGGGGAAAACCGTTTGGGTGTCCTTATCTCTGCCTCTTGAGGCAAAGGATTGAGGTAAGCTTCTGCTTGGAGGCCATGTGATTCCATCGTTTCGCCGGGATTTCAATCGCCGCTACCAGCCCGATCTTTATACGAAATTATTAACATCCCTGGATGAAGAGGCAGAGACCCACGTCTCCTTTCGGGTGGCCGAGACGCCCTGCTTCTTCCCTGCGGAGTTGATGGACCAGGTCGCAGCGATCGGCACCGAGTTGACGTCGCGGCTGATCGGCGACCCCGCGTACCTGCAGGCCTCGCGGGGCGCAATTCCCGAGGCCTACCGGATGCCCGATGAGACCCCGCATCCGCATTTCATGACAGCCGACTTTGGCCTTGTGCGGACGGCCGGGGGCCAACTCGAACCCCGGCTGGTAGAGCTGCAGGCCTTCCCTTCCGTCTTCGGCTACCAATCCGTCCTCTCCCAGGCCTACCGCGCAGCCTACAGTCTCGACGACTCGCTGGATCCTTTCCTGAGCGGCCATACCGAGACAAGTTTCTGGAAACTCTACGCTCAGGTGGTGCTTGGCGGCCACGAAGCGGAGAATGTCATACTGACCGAAGTCGACCCGCTCCATCAAAAGACCCTGCCAGATTTTCTGATCACCGCCAAACGCCTGGGGATCTCAGTCGTCGACATAGCGGAACTTGTCAAGATGGAATGCCCGGGTGGCCGTCCGAAGCTCTACCGCCGGGATGGGGACCGTCTTGTGCCAGTCCACCGCATTTACAACCGGGCAATCGTCGACGAACTCGTGCGACGGGAGATCCGGTTGCCCTTCGATTACCGGGAACCTCTTGATGTGGAGTGGGCCGGCCACCCCAACTGGTACTTTCACATTAGCAAGTTTTCGATACCCTATTTGAACCATTCGGCGGTTCCGCCCGCGGTTTTTCTCAGTCACTGGATGGCGGGCATAGGCAGGAACCGGCTGCCATCCGACAGGGATTCTATCATTCTAAAGCCTTTATTCTCTTTTGCCGGCAAGGGAATCCAGTTTGGCCCTTCGGATGAAGATTTGTTCAGCATCCCGGAGTCGCAGCGCGGCGATTATCTGCTGCAGGAGCGGGTACGGTTTGAGCCGGTCATTGAGACTCCTTTTGGCCCGACCCAGGCCGAGATTCGGATTCTGTATCTGTGGCCGGACGGCGGAGACATGGACCCGGTTCTCTCACTGGTACGGCTCGGACGGGGGAAGATGATGGGTGTCGACCAGAACCGGGACCAGGAGTGGGTGGGAGGGTCGGCCGCCTTTTCACCGCCGCGAGAGGCGTGATCCGGGACACTACCACACTACTCGGTGGTGCTGGTCAAGGTTACCTCGCGGATACGAATAGAGCTTCGTGGCTAGCGCAGGTCGACGCCGGGGTGTAAACTCTTCTCACTCGAAGATAGTACGCTGGCTATCCACCAAGCGAAAGCAGTGGATCAACTGTCTCTCGATATGACGCTTACATGAATCCAGGAATACAAATCGTTCCTAATCCGGAAAACCCGCAAAACGCGGAGGTTCGGTGTGCAGTCCGGTTTCCTCTCACCCTGCCGATCAGGGTCATCAGCGACGATAAAGAATATGACGCAACAACGGAGAACTTTTCCGCCAGCGGGGTGTTATTTCGATCAGACGAAGACCCAGGGGTCGATTCCCGAGTCGAGTTTTTGTTGAAAATGCCGGCTGCAGTCATTGGCGCCGAAGAGGACGTTACCCTGCATTGTTTCGGCCGAGTGATTCGTTCCTACGAAGGCCGCCGGCAGTATCACGCTGCGGCAATTATTGACGATTATGTCTTTAGTCACGCTATGTGACATAAGCGGGGTCATGTCCGAACTTATGGTAACCAACGCGGGGTCTCTCGAAGAACTGACCTCACCCAGCCAGGCTCAAGAAGAGGCAGCGGAGAGCTCGACATCCAATTCAGCACTGATCCGCATCATCCTGGCGGATTCGCAGGCGATTTATCGCGTGGGCATGCGCAAGGTCTTTGCTCTCGAAGACGACATCCGCGTCGTCGCGCAGGTGGACTCGCTGGAAAATCTTAGCGCTGCCGTGCAGCGGTTCCCCTCCGACATCGTCATGCTGGAAGGGAGCCTGCTGACCGGAACCACCAATGCGATTCCCGAACTGATGCAGCTGGCGCCGGAGACGAAGGTCATTGTGCAGGCGCTGGCGGCGGACGAAGGAAACACGGTAGAGCTCTACCGCCGCGGTGTCCGAGGAATCATTCCCCGCTCCATATCTCCCGACCTGCTGGTGAAGTGCATCCGCAAGATCGCCCAGGGTGAGACGTGGATCGACAACCAGTCGGTGAACTGGGTGATTGAAGCTTATCGCTCCAACGCAGCTGCGCTCACCAACCCCCGCTCCCAGCCTCGGCTCTCTCCCAAGGAGCATGCGATCATCCACTGCATTACGCAGGGAAAGCGGAACAAAGAGATCGCTTTTGAATTGGGAACTACCGAGCAGGTCATCAAGAACTATCTGCGCAAGATTTATGACAAGCTCGGAGTATCGGACAGGCTTGAGCTGGCGCTTTACTGCCTGCACCACCACGTAACTCCCGACGGCGTAGCCAACCTGCCGGCTACAGCCCGAGCCAGGTAGCAGAAGAGCTCGCGGGTTCGTAAGCTACTCGCGCAGTGTGCAATCTGTATGCCGCACCTCTTCCATCAAGTCGATCAGCAACCCCAGGCGTGGCTTATCCAAATGCTGCAGCAAGGAAGTTGCTATAGTTTCGACGACCGGGTCGAGTTGTGCCAGGATCTCCATGCCTGGGGCGCTGATTCTGGACTGAGTGACGCGCCGGTCCTCGGCATCCCGCCAGCGTTCTATCAGCCTATGGCTCTCCAACCGGGCGAGGAGGCGGGTAATGTCGGGGTCGCGGGTGATCATCCGCTCACCAATCTCCGAACAGCGTAGTCCGCCAGGGCCTGCGCCGCGCAGGATTCGGAGCACGTTGTATTGCGGTTCGGTGAGGCCGTGCTGCTTCAATATCTGTTGCATGGTGTGCTCCAGATATCCCGCTGTGCGGCGGATATTCAGCAGGGCTTCCTGCTCCAGGCCGGAGAATGGCTTCGTCTGCTTGATTTCGTCTTTGAGTTTATTGGCCATAACGCCGTCCTCGAATGCCGTGCTGCAAGAGCGCGGCGGAGTGTCCGCGTGCTCAGTTCTGGACGGCAATTTACTGTTGGGTCAGAGACCCGGGCACCTAATCTCTCGTACTGCCGGGTCAAGAGCCAGGCTTCTTTTTGAGGATAATTCTCCACAGCCTCCCAAGTAGATTCCCAAATCAGATAGTCGTTGCAACAAATAATGCCAACTTCGTGGGAAAGTCAGCTGCACGCTTAGCTGGCGGCGAGGTCGGCGCCTTTTGACTCACGACCCAGCCAGGTCACCACAGCCAGATACAGGGCAACGATCAATACCGTGACGGCGAGTACTTTTCCATAACCGCCGAAGTGTACAGCAGCCTCGGCCTGCAAGACCGAATTCCTTGAGGTGATCAGATTACCGAGCTGGTAGGCCAGCCCCGGAAAGGTCGCCCGGACAGGTACCGGGGAGAGTTCGCTAAGGTAGGCCGGCACGACTCCCCATGCGCCCTGCACCATGAATTGCATCAGGAAGGCTCCCGGCACAAGCAGCCAGAGCGAGTGCGCCAGGGCAAACATCGGAATGATCGAGATCGAGAGCAGAGCGGCGCTAATGATGGCCCGCTTGCGGCCGAGGCGCTCTGAAAGTCCGCCAAAGAAGACCCCACCCAGGATGGCTCCTATTGAGTAAACAATGGCGATGCTGCCGGTCAACCGCGGCGAAAAATGAAGATCATGCTGCAGGAAGGTGGGGTAGAGATCCTGAGTCCCGTGAGAAAAGGCGTTGAAGCCGGCCATTAAGAGGATGAGGAATACGAACGTAAGCCCATATTTCTTCAAACCTTCGACAAGTCCCCAGCTCTCTCGTTCCAGTTCCTTCCCGGCGGCCTCGGCCGCTTGTCTGCGAGTTTCTCTGGCTGTACTTCGCTGGGCGCTCCCGTCGACCCAGACGGGGGATTCTTCCACCTTGAATCCGATATATCCGACGAGCACGGCAGGCAACGCACCGACGATGAACATGCCGCGCCAGTGAATAAAATGGAAGAGACTCGCATAGGCGGCGGCAGCCAGAAGGTAGCCCAGCGCATATCCCTCCTGTAAAAGCCCGGAGAAGAATCCGCGACCTTCTTTCGGCAGGCTTTCGAGGGCGAGCGCAGCGCCGACGCCCCATTCCCCGCCCATGGCCACGCCGAACAGGGCGCGGAGGATGAGTAATACGTGCAGCGAAGGCGCGAAGGCACAGGCCAGCTCCAGCAAGGAGAAGCAGGCGATATTGATCATCAGCGTTGGGCGGCGGCCGAAGCGGTCGGCCATTGCGCCAAAAACCAGCGCGCCTACCGGGCGAAACGCCAGGGTCAGGAAGATGGCCTGGGCGACCGCCGGCACGCCGGAGTGAAAGTCCTTGGCAATCGCCGATATGCAAAAGATCAGAATGAAGAAATCGAAGGCGTCGAGCGACCAGCCCAGCAGACAGGCAAAGAAGGCGTGACGCTGAGGCGGGGTGAGGAGCCGGAAGTGGTTGAACCAGGTCGTCTCGAGAGAAGGCATCGATTGGGCGAGGATAGCAGAGTGGTCAGGCTGTTGGATGCAATCGAACGGACAAGTCAAGAGAACGCACGACACTTCGCCGCGTCCACGCTCGTCTAACTTTTCATCATGACGAAGAGGCGGGGAAACACGATTGGGAAGAATGCTACTCTGAGCTGGGTTGACGGCTTCGTGATTCCGTGCCCCTTCAGGACCCTTCTTTGATGACCCGAGGATTCAGAGTTTGGTCGTCGATCTGGCCGCTGCTTTTCTTGCTGGCCTGCGACCCACGTGGGCAGGGACAAGAGCAGCCTGGAAACGGCGTTGTCGGCGCATCCGGTTTGCTGCAAGGTTCGCAACTGAACCTGAAGTTGCATCGCGTCCAGGGAACGGTGATCAACAGCGTGACCGGGGAGCCGATCTACCGCGCGCTGGTGCAGATTGGCGGACAGTTTGCTGCGCTGACCGACCACAACGGGCGTTTCGAGTTCGAAGGAGTCGAGGCAGGATCGGTCGTTCCGTGGGCGACGAAGCCCGGATTCTTCGCGAATAACCAGAACCGGGTCTTCGACATCGCCGGGAGCATAAGCCCGCAGTCAAGCGATGCGCCAGTGATTGTCAAGCTGATACCTGAAGCAGTCGTTTCGGGTACGGTAACCGGACAGGACGGTACTGCGCTTGAGGGCATCCCGGTTCAGTTGAGAATGCTGGGAGTGCAGGACGGCCTGTCGCGATGGCGGCATCGTCAGGGAACGCGAACCAACTCGGAGGGGCAGTACCGCTTCGCCGAGCTGGAAGCGGGAACCTATGCGGTCACCACCGGCTTTCACACTGAAGGTCTGGAAGACTCGCAGTCTGCGGTTGCGTACGTTCCGACACGCTATCCGCCTCCCGGCGGAAGTGCCTCGTCAGGGGACTCAGGAATTGTGCTGCTGGCGGGCGACCATGGCCAGGCAGATCTAACTCCTGCAGTCGAGAGGCTGTACCCGGTCACAGTAAGTATCGACGGCCCCCGGCAAGGCCGCGGGGCCAGCTTTCGAGTGGAGACGCCGGCCGGTGAGGAGATCGCGCCGATGGTGCGGTTCTATTCGCGTATGAACGAGTATCGGTTGATGCTGCCGACGGGCTCTTACACGGTGACCGCAACAGCCTACAGCCGCGAGGGCACGATGGAGGCGAGGCGAGAGGTCACGGTGGCCCGGGGTCCGGTCGGTAGTGTCTCGTTCGCGATGGAGCCCTATGGAACGATTCCCGTAGATCTGGAATTTCAGACGGTCAGCCAGACGCAGGGGAACGGGCAGCCCGATGCCTCACCGAATTATTTTGGCGCCAACATCAGCCTGACCAGCGCGAATGAAATGGGAACGACGCAGTTCCTATCCGCCCAACCGATGCGGCAGGACGGTGGCTCCCCGGAGACTCCCGGGCCAATGAAGATCGAAAACGTCGCCCCGGGCAAATATGTATTGCAGGCGCAGCCGCAGTCGCCCTGGTATGTCTCGTCAGCCTCGTGCGGCAGCATCGACCTGACGCGGGAAGAGCTCGTGATCGTCGGCGGCGCAATTGGCTGTTCGATCCGGATCGTCATGCGCAATGACTCCGGCGGGGTGCAGGCAACAATTCGGGGTGGGGGCGAGAATGGCGGCTATCAGGGGGAGCGTACCCTGGCGGTCTACGCTCTGCCGGTGGGCGACCTGGTTAGGCGCGTAGTCACTCTCAATCAAAATGGGGCGAGCTTTTCAGCTGACGGTATGGCCCCGGGCCGATACCGGGTGCTCGCGCTCGATCATCCACAGGAGCTGCCCTACCGGGACGCAGAGGCGATGCGGCGCTACTCCGGACTTGGGGAAGAGGTCACCGTAACCCCGAACAGCAGGGCCGACGTCGAAGTCAGCCTCGAAGCGGGAGGTAGGAGGTGAGACGGCTGAAGAGTCTTCAGACGTGCGTGACGCTCCTCGGTCGGGGGTTGCGCCTTGCAGCGGTTCTTGTCGCCGGATCCCTGATGCTGGCAGGTAGGGCTGCGGCCCAGCCGTCGCGGCCAACTTCCAACGCAGTGCCCGCGGGCGCCGCCTATCGGATCAGCGGCAAGGTGGTCGATGCCCATAGTGGAGCGGCGCTGGCGCATTGTTCGGTGCGGATCGCGGACGTGAAAGACCGCGGCGCGATGCAGGGGACCACCTCAGGCGACGATGGCAGCTTCGCATTCAGCGAGCTGCCTCGAGGCAAGTATTCGCTCACCGCCGCGCGCCACGGGTATCTGGAACAGTCCTATGAGGAACATGACCAGTTCTCGACGGCAATCGCGGTGGGGCCGGGGCTGAATTCGGAGAATTTGATCTTCAAATTGACGGCCGAAGCGATCATTGCCGGAACGGTCACAGACGAGGCCGGCGAAGGGGTGCGCGGAGCGCAGGTCCGGCTCTTCCAGGACCAGGATGCCAATGGAGTCCGCACGACGCAGCAGCAGCATACAGTGACCACCGACGACCGCGGGATGTACGAGCTTACAGGCGTGCGGCCGGGAGCGTACTTTCTGGTGGTGACCGCGCGCCCCTGGTATGCGCAGAGGCTGCAGCAAGCGCAGAACGGCGAGGGCAGTGAGGCGCAGGCGCTGGATGTGGGTTATCCGACAACTTTCTATCCCGGAGCAACGGATGAAGACGGGGCGACTCCAATTCCTGTCAAGGGCGGTGACCGCCTTGAGGCCGACGTCAGCCTGACCCCGCAGCCGGCCCTGCGTCTGCACCTGAACCTGCCCGCGCCGAAACCCGGCGAACGCAATCCGTCAGTCAGCATTTCCCAATCGCTCTTTGGCCAGACGGAAGGGATGCCGGTGCAGATGACCTATCGGGGCGACGGAACGATCGAGATCGACGGCATCCTGCCCGGACATTACGACGTGACGGTGGGGGGAAGCGGTTTTGGCCCGGACATGCAAGCGGGTTCGGGAGCAAAGCATTTCCAGGCAGACGTGGCGAGCGGCTCGACCGAGCTGTCAGAAGACAGCGGCGTAGGAGAGACCATCGTGACCGGGAAGGTGATCTCCTCGGCAGGCAAGCTGCCGCCGAACGCCGGGATCTCGTTGCGAGCATCGAATTCGCGGCGGGGACAATACGGGGCGCTGAACGATGCCGGCGAGTTCAGCGTTGGGGTCATGCCTGGGACCTACGAGGTGCTGGGCAACATCGAAGGCATGCACATTGCCAGCCTGAAGATCTCGGGCGCTGCGCTGGCGGGGCGCATGCTGACGGTGAAGACGGGCGACGTGCCTAAGCTGGAGATCTTGGCAGGCACCGGCCACGGCGAAATTGAGGGCACAGTGCTGCGCAACGGCAAGCCGGCGAGCGCGGTGATGGTGCTGTTGGCTCCGGAAGACGCGAAGAATAACCAGATACTATTCCGGCGCGATCAGAGCGATTCAGACGGCACCTTTGACCTTCCGAATGTTTTTCCCGGAAAATACCGGCTGCTGGCGATCGACAACGGATGGGATCTGGAGTGGGCCAATCCCGCGGTGCTGGAAGTCTTCCTGCCGAAGAGCGTCGTCGTGGATGTGAAGGCCGGCGACGACTTGAAGAAGTCGGTTGACGTGCAGGAACGCTAGGCGGCAATAGATAGCCATTCGGACTGGACAACGTTGGGGTGGCATGTTCGAGCCTGGAAGATGTAAAGTGTTTTTTTTTAGGGGACTGACATGGAAGCAGCCGGCAATCCTGTAGCCTATTACGCAGCTATTTTTGCAGGCATTCTTGTATCCGTGGTTCTAGCTTTCCTTCCGCTGATGATTGGAGAGCGATGGAAAGCAGCGAAAGACAGGGCGCGGGCGCGCCGTCTTGCTGACGCCAGGATGAATGCAAGACTCCTGAGACTCAACCTCTGAGCACTCCGCCGGCCTCTCGTCTACTACTAAACCGACAACAGAATCAGTTCGGGCGACTTTCGCCTGGCGAATGATCGCGGTACTTGCTCCAGCTTTGAGTGAGCTGGTCGACCACGACGTGGCCGACTGCATAGGCGCTCTCGAGTGACGGAAGATATCCACCATATTTTGAGACGCGCTGCTCGGCGAGGCTCTCGGCGGCGGTGACTCCAGGGCGCTGTTGATCGAAATTGCTGACCGTGCGCAGCACCATGACGCGCGAGTAGTCGATCCGATTTGCTTTGGCAAGAAAGGTCAGCGACTGCAGCGTGCCGGAGTCTTCCATTGCCGATGTGACGTAGCGGCCCTGGCCGCTGGTGTAATACGCAACCCAGGCGTTGGCCCACTGGTCCAGCAGCTTGCCATGCCAGTAGGTCGAGGCAGAGATCTCGCTTCCCTTGAGCACGGACGGAGGCTGCTGGGCAGCCTTCTGCGGGAATTGGGCGCGGCGGGCGCGGATCGCATCGGTGTCGCCGAGGGCGATGTTCTTGGTGAGGTTGTAGGCCCAATCGGTGAGCGCGGGATTGAGCTGGTAGACCTGATCTTCACTCGCCTTTACCGGCGTCTCGAAGGGTTTCAGCTTTCCGAGAGGAACGTAGCCGGTCGTCCAATCGGCGGGGATTTCGCGAGCGTCGATCTCGTAGCTTAAGTCGCCGTCGACGACATAGTCGGTCCAAACCGCTGAACCAAGCGTTGCCTTTTCAGGATCGGCTCCAGCGATGCCCGCGACCAGCCAGTAGGCCCTGCTTAGGTCGAAACGCGGGTCGAGTCCGAGCGCCATGATGGTCGAAGCGGATTTGGCTGTTCCCTGCCCAGTGAGCACGGCAAGCACGCCGTTCGAATTCATGCGCACGTCATGGTAGCCGGCAGGAAACGGGATTGTCTGATCGAGGTGTTCGCGCTCGACCCAGAACTGATACTCGCCGGGGGCGTCGCCAGTGTCGGCGCCGAGCTCGAACATGGACACGACGACGACCTTCACCGGAATCGGCGCAGGCGCGGGCGGTGCGCAGAACGCGAGTATCGGTAGAAATGCCAGCGGCAGCAAGGGGAGAGCTTTGAGGATTCGCATAGGCGGAATATGTCGATGATAGATGGAAGGCGGCGCGCGACCCAAGCGAATTCGGGTTTTCAGGCGGCGGGAATCCCTGTAAAGTCAGTGGTAATCGACGCAAAGGAAAAACCGCAATGTCTGAATTTAGCGCAAGCGCCCTCGACTCCGCTCCTGTCTCCTCATTGACGACTGAAGAGGTCGTCGCCCTCACCAAGAAGCTCAACTACGGAACGTGGCGCTACCAGAAGAGCTGGAACCCGCTGCATGTGGTCGATGCGGAGGGCTGCTATTTTACCGACGCGGCGGGCAAGCGATATCTCGATCTCTCGTCGCAGCTGATGTGCGTGAACCTGGGGCACAAGAACGCGGCGGTCATTCAGGCGATCCAGGAGCAGGCTGCTACCCTGCCCTACATCATGCCGGGTTACGCGACCACCACTCGCGCCGAACTGAGCAAATTGCTGCTGGAGGTGTTGCCGGCGGGGCTGGAGAAATTCTTCTTTACGACCAGCGGTACCGAGGCGAACGAGGCGGCGTTCAAGATCGCGCGCATGTACACCGGCAAGACGAAGATCATCGCGCGCTATCGCTCGTACCATGGATCGACGATGGCCTCGATCGCGGCGACGGGCGATCCGCGGCGCTGGCCGATGGAGCCAGGCGGCAAGGGCCAGGGGTTATCTTCGCGCCCGAGGTGAACTGCTATAAATGCCCGATCAAGCACACGTATCCAAGCTGCAACATCGCCTGCGCCGACTATCTCGAGCACATGATCGAGAACGAGCACGACGTTGCCGCGGTCATCGTTGAGCCGGTGGTGGGGACGAATGGAGTGCTGATTCCGCCGAAGGAGTATCTGCCGCGGCTGCGCGCGATTTGTGACCGTCACGGTGTCTTATTGATTGCGGATGAGGTGATGTCAGGCTGGGGCCGCACCGGCGAATGGTTTGCCGTCGACAACTGGGGCGTGACGCCCGACATGCTGGTCACCGCCAAGGGCATCACCTCGGCGTATGTTCCGCTCGGGGTCTGCGCGACCAACTCAAAGATCGGCGAATATTTTGAAGACCACTTCTTCGCGCACGGCCACACTTATGAGGCGCATCCGATGACGCTGGCCCCGGCGGTTGCGGCGATCCACGAGATGCAGCGGCTTGACCTGGTGGCGCGCGCGAAGGATATGGGCGCTTATCTCGGCGAGAAGCTGCACGCGTTGAAGGCGAAGCATCCGTCGATCGGCGAAGTTCGCGGGCTCGGGCTTTTCTGGGCGGTCGAACTGGTGAAGGACCAGGCCAGCAAAGCTCCGTTGAACAGCATGCAGGACAAGGTCGATGGCAAGCCTGCGGTCGTCGAGAAGGTCGCTGGCGAAATGCTGAAGCGCGGCATCACGGTGCAGGCGTGGATCAGCCATTTCGTGATCGCTCCGCCACTGATTATCGAGAAGGACGAGATTGATTTCGCCGTGGATGCTCTCGACCAGAGCCTGGTGATTGCGGATGAGTTTGTGGCGTCCCTTGCCTAATCGAGGCGCTGCCAGCGCATGAGCAAGCAGTAAACGGCCCCAGCCACCAGAAAGCCCACAAACCAAGCATTGTCGTACACCCAGTGTAGCGGCGGAACGAAGAGTCCCACGAGTGCGACTACTACGCCCGCGGCCAGTGCGATGAGGGCTCGATAGTTGAAGCCGCTGCTGTATTCGTATTCGCCGTTGCGGCGATATAAGTCGTCGACCACGAGGCGGCTTTTGCGGATGACGAAGTAATCCGCGACCATCACTCCGGCGATCGGGCCGAGCAGGCCGGAGTAGCCAACGAGCCATCCGAATATGTAACTGTTGAAGTCACTTAATAGCTTCCACGGCATCATCATGACGCCGATGACGCCAGTGATCAGCCCTCCGGTGCGGAAGGAGATCAGCCGTGGGTTCAGATTCGAGAAATCGTTCGAGGGTGAAACGACGTTGGCGGCGACGTTGGTGTTGAGCGTCGCGATGAGCAGCGCAATGAGGGCGATGGAGGCGACGATCGGCTGGTTGAAGCGGCCGAGCAGTGCGACCGGGTCCCAGATAGGCTCGCCGAAGATGACCACCGAGGCTGACGTGACTGCAACGCCGATGAACGAATAGATGGTCATCGCCGCAGGAAGTCCCAACGCCTGGCCAAGCATCTGCGCCTTTTGCGATTTGGCGTAGCGGGTGAAGTCGGGGATGTTCAACGCGACGGTCGCCCAGAAGCCAATCATCCCGGTGAGCGATGGAATAAAGAAATGCAGAAAGCTGCTGGTCGAATGGAATTTGCTTGGCGCGGATAAGACCGGGCCGAGGCCGCCGGCTTTGCGGGATATCCACCAGAGAAGCAGCAGGCCGACGGTGAGCATGAAGGGAGCGCTCACGCCTTGCAGATAGCGGATGCTGTCGACTCCGCGCCAGATGACGAGAATATTGAGCAACCAGAACGAGAAGAAGCAGATCCAGATTGCGGATGGGTAGCTTGCGATGCCGGGCCGCAAGACGAGCAGCATGGAGTAGATGGCATGGCCGCCGATCCAGCATTGAATTCCGAACCAGCCGCAGGCTACGAGGGCGCGCAGAATCGCCGGGACGTTGGCGCCGCGTACCCCGAACGACGCGCGCACGTAGACCGGGAAAGGGATGCCATACTTCGCGCCGGCGTGGGCGTTGAGGATCATCGGGATGAGCACGATGAGGTTGCCGAGCAGGATGGTGCCGATGGCCTGCTTCCAGCTCATGCCGCCGGCGATGAGGCCTGAGGCGAGCATGTAAGTAGGGATGCAGACGCTCATGGCGACCCAGAGCGAGGCGAAGTTGTAGGTCGTCCAGGTGCGTTTCTCAGGCGGGACGGGCGCGAGATCGTGGTTATAGAGACTCGAATCGTAGGCTGCCGGAGCGGCGGTCTCGACTTCGCTCATTGCCATGCGCCTCCGCGAGCATCGCGCTTGAGGTATTCGCCTCGTCCGGGCTTCCCTAGAAACTTGCCCCCCTCGACGATGAGTTCGCCGCGCGAGAAGACCTGCCTCGCATTGCCTTTGACCTTGTATCCCTCAAACATGGAGAAGTCGCAGCGCATGTTATGCGTGGCGGCGCTGATGAGGTGCTCGGCGTTGGGATCCCAGATGACGACGTCGGCGTCGCTTCCCACAGCGATGGTTCCCTTCTTTGGATACATGCCGAAGATGCGCGCGGGCGCGGTTGCGGTGATTTCGACGAAGCGGTTGGGGGAGAGCTTGCCCTGGCCTACTCCATAATGATGGATCAGTTGCAACCGGTTTTCGATACCGGGGCCGCCGTTGGGAATTTTGGTGAAATCGTCTTTGCCGAGCACCTTCTGATCTTCAAAACAAAAGGGGCAATGGTCGGTAGACACCACCTGCAAGTGATCGTGCTTGAGGCCGTCCCATAATTTGGGCTGGTTTTTCTTTTCGCGCAGTGGCGGCGTGAAGACATACTTCGCGTCTTCAAAGGACTCGCCCTTCATGTTGTCTTCGAGCGAGAGCAGGAGATATTGCGGGCAGGTCTCGGCAAAGGCCGGCAGCCCGTGGTCGCGGGCCTCTCGGACTTTGTTCAGTGCGTCTTCTGACGACAAGTGCACGATATAGACCGGCGTCCCCGCAATCTCAGCGAGCGCGATGGCACGGTTGACGGCCTCGGCCTCGGCCTTGGTGGGGCGAGTGAGCGCGTGGTAAATCGGCGCGGTCTTGCCATCTGCGAGCGCCTGCTGCACGATCACGTCGATGGCGGAGCCGTTCTCGGCGTGCATGCAGATGAGTGCGCCGTTCTTGGCCGTCTGGCGGAGGGCTTTGAAGATGGTGCCGTCGTCGACCATCAGCACACCGGGGTAGGCCATGAAGAGCTTGAAGCTGGCGACGCCCTCGCGGACGAGTTCGTCCATGTCTTCGAGGCCGGAGGTACCGAGATCGGTGACGATCATGTGCAGGCCGTAATCGATGCAGGCCTTGCCCTCGGCTTTCTTCCAGCCAGATGTCGAGGGCGTCGCGCATCTTCGTTCCGCGGGCCTGGATGGCGAAATCGACGATGGTCGTTGTGCCGCCGATCGCAGCGGCGCGCGTCCCGGTGAGAAAGTCATCGCTCGATGTGGTGCCGCCGAAGGGCATGTCGAGATGGGTATGCACGTCGACTCCTCCGGGGAGGAGGAGCATTCCGGTGGCATCGACGGTGGTGTGCGCGGCGCTGGGAGCAATCCCGGCGCGAACCTCTTTGATGGTCGCGCCTTCGATGAGGACATCGGCGGCAAAAGTTTGGTCGGCGGTGACGACTGTTCCGTTCTGGATAAGAGTGCCCATCGATTCTTACTGGCCTCCGTTATTTGCAACTACCACGGTGGCGCGAGTTTGCGGTCCGCTGTTCCCAGCTTTGCGCGGGCAGTCCGAGATCGATCTGTTCCATAGTGATGCAGTCGTCGACGGGGCAAACCAGCGAGCAGAGGTTGCAGCCGACGCATTCGGTTTCATCGACGCGGGGAATTCGGGCAAGCGGAGTCGCGTTAGGGCCGTGCTGCGAGTCGTCTACGTGGTCAAGCTTGGGGATGGGAGTTACGGCGATGGTCGCGAGACTCGCTGCTTCGATCTCTGCTGGCTTCGTATGAAGTTCCACATGGCCGTCGATGGGGCCGGAGACGCGATCGAGGTGGATGCACTGGTGCGCGCCGTCCCAGCAGGCGATGTAGCAAAGGTCGCAGCCGATGCATTTGCCTTCGTCGATGTGGGCGACGATCTTGTAGTTGAGGTTGAGGTGCTTCCACTCGGTGACGCGCGGCAAGCTGAGGCCGCGGAAGTCCTCGAGGGTGGCGAAACCTTTTTCGCTCATCCAGTTTTCGAGGCCGTCGATCATGTCTTCGACGATGCGGTAGCCATAGTGCATCGCGGCCGTGCAGACCTGCACGGTGCCGCAGCCGAGCAGGATGAATTCGGCGGCATCGCGCCAGGTTGCGATGCCGCCGATGCCGGAGATGGGCAGCGCTGAAGTCGGGGTCGCTCATCACCTGCTGCACCATGTTCAACGCGATGGGCTTCACGGCTGGGCCGCAGTAGCCGCCGTGCGAGCTTGCGCCGTCGACGTTGGGGCGCGGGCACGAAGGTGTCGAGGTCGATGCCGGTGATGGAGTTGATGGTGTTGATCGCGGAGAGGCCGTCGGCGCCGCCGCGCTTGGCTGCGCGCGCAACGGCGCGGATGTCGGTGATGTTGGGCGTGAGCTTGACCAGCACCGGCGTGCGCGCTGCTTCTTTGACCCAGGCGGTGATCATCTCGGCGTACTCGGGCACCTGGCCGACGGCCGAGCCCATGCCGCGTTCGCTCATGCCGTGCGGGCAGCCGAAGTTGAGCTCAAGGCCATCGGCGCCTGCGTCTTCAGCCTGTTTGACGATGTCGTGCCAGGCCTCGCGCTTCGACTCGACCATCAGCGATGCGATGACGGCGTGTTTGCGGATAGCGCTTCTTTACCTCGGCGATCTCGCGCAGGTTGACTTCGATGGGGCGGTCGCGAGATGAGCTCGATATTGTTGAAGCCCATCATGCGCTGGCCGTTCCAGTCGATCGAGGAGTAGCGCGAGGTGACGTTGGTGATGGGCTCGCCGATGGTCTTCCACACGGCTCCGCCCCAGCCGGCGTCGAAGGCGCGCATGATCTGTTCGCCGCAGTTGGTGGGCGGCGCGGAGGCCAGCCAGAATGGGTTGGGCGAGCGGATGCCGGCGATGTTCGCAGCGAGGCTTGGCGCGGCTTCGATCAGACATGAGCTGCTTCTCGTTGCATGAGCAGCTTGGGCGATGCCAATCGCGGCGCGCTTGCCGTCGGCGACGGCATCGACCACTTCGCGGCCGCCGTTGACGCAGTCGCCGCCGGCGAAGTATTTCGGGTTCGTGGTCTGCCCGGTCGCGCGCTCGATGACCACCCTGCCATTGTCCAACTCAACGCCGTGGAACATCGACAGCAACTCAAGGAGCGGCGACTGGCCGATCGCTGGAATGAGCAAATCGCATTCGATCTGAAAATTCGGAGTTGGGTATTGCGACTAGCATCGCCGTTCTCGTCGAGCTGCACCCGGGCGAGTTCGACGCCGACGAACGAATCGCCTTTAACGTGCAGTGCTACCGGCTGGGCGTTCCAGATGAAGTTCACTCCTTCAAGCCGGGCGTGTTCGTATTCGAAGTCGAAGGCGGAAATATGCTGCTCTTCGCGGCGATAGAGGATGTGGACTTCTTCGGCGCCGAGTCGTTTGGCTGCGTTGGCGGCGTCGATGGCGGTGTTGCCTGCTCCGATGACGACTACTGTTCGGCACCGAGCGTCGGCCGCCGGTCTTGTAGCTGGCGATGAATTCGAGAGCGTCGATGACGCCGGGGTGGTCGTCGCCGGGAATGCTGAGCTTGCGCATCGCGCCGAGGCCGACGCCGAGGAAGATCGATGTCGAATTCGCTCTCTAACTGCTGCAGATCGGATTCGGTCGCCGATCTTCTGCGTTTCGAATTCGACTCCCAGCGAGCGGACCAACTCGACTTCGCGAAGGCTGTCGGCGGTGCGGAGCTTGTATTCGGCGACGCCGTAGGTGTTCAGGCCGCCCGGGAGGGGCGTGCGCTCGAAGACGGTCACCTGAAATCCGCGCTGCCGCAGCTCGGCTGCGCAGGCGAGCGAAGCGGGGCCGGCGCCGATGCAGGCGACTTTCTGCGAGCGTTGCACTGTGGCTCTGCAGAGGCAGCTTCGCGCCGCTGCGTGTAGAAGCGATCCATCGCGTGGCGCTGCAGGCGGCCGATCTCGATTGGCTGCTCGTTGTGGCGGTGCATCACGCAGGCGCCTTCGCAGAGCACGTCGACCGGGCAGACGCGGGAGCAGCTGGCGCCGAGAATGTTGGCGTCGAGGATCGCGAGCGCCGAGCCGCGAAGGTTGTCGGATGCGATCTTCTTGATGAAGCGCGGGACGTCGATGTGAGTGGGGCAGGCGGCGGTGCAGGGCGCGTCAAAGCAGTTCAGGCAGCGGTTGGCCTCGATGACCGCGGCCTGCGGCGCGAAGGGCGGATGGAGATCCGCGAAGCGCTGGGCGATTTCAGGATGAGGCTGGAATGCTTCGTGCATCCTTCGTCTCCGTGATGCGAGTGCCCGGGGCTAAAGCCCCTTTCTCTGAGCTCTATTCATGAGGCTAAAGCCCCATGCTTCCATCTCAGAGCTTACGGCGCGACAAGCGCCCGTACATATCTGGGCGGCGGTCGCGAAAGAACTGCCAGGTCTTGCGCACTTCGGCGATTAGGTCGAGGTCGAGGTCGGCGGTGAGCACTTCGTCTTTGTCGCGGGAGGCCTGGGCGAAGATCTGTCCGCGTGGATCGCAGAAGTAACTCTGCCCGTAGAATTCGCCGATGTTCCAGGGGCTTCGGTGCCGACGCGATTGATGGCCCCGACGAAGTAGCCGTTGGCGGCGGCGTGCGCGGGCTGCTCGAGCTTCCAGAGGTATTCGCTCAGGCCGGCGACGGTGGCGGAAGGATTGAAGACGATCTCCGCGCCATTCAGGCCAAGGCGCGTGCGCCCTCGGGGAAATGCCGGTCGTAGCAGATGTAGACGCCGATCTTTGCAGAAGCCGAGGTCGAAGACGGGATAGCCGAGGTTGCCGGGGCGGAAGTAGAACTTCTCCCAGAAGCCGGGCGCGACGTGCGGGATATGGGTCTTGCGATATTTGCCGAGGTAGCTTCCCTCGCGGTCGATGACGGCGGCGGTGTTGTAGTAAATGCCCTCGCTCTCGATCTCGTAGACGGGGACGACCAGCGCGATGCCGAGCTCCTTGGCCAGCGCCTGCATGAGCCGGATGGTGGGGCCGTCCGGGACCGGTTCGGTGGAGTCGTACCAGCGGGTCGATCTGCTCGGCGCAGAAGTAAGGGCCGTAGAAGATCTCCTGCAGGCAAACGATCTGCGCGCCGTCGCCGGCGGCCTGGCGGATCATGGCGACATGCTTGTCGATCATCGCCTGCTTGATCGTCGTCGAGGCTGCTCTCGACGGGAGCTCCATTCTTCGCCTGGATTAAGGAACATCGCACGATTCGAGACATCGGATAGGTGGCCCTCTTTCGTTCGGAGAGTCTATAAGATAACACCCCGCACCGCGAAGGTTGGGCAGGATTCGGAGTTCAATTCAAGTCGTATTTGAGGTGCAGATCGCGCCAGCGCTCTCCGCCGCGGTCGACTCCGCCGCAGTCCTGGCAATTGATGGTGAGCTCATGCGGTCCGGTCCATTGAACGGAGAGCTTGTCGGGTTCGTGGTGGGCATCAAGCGCGACGAAGACCGGGCCGAATGGGAGGATGTGAAGCGCCATGGCATATTTCGAAAAGCTCGCTGGCGCGAGCCTGACCATGTATTCGTAGCTCGACGAAGCGCCAGGATCTTCGCGGGCCACCTCAGCGCGATAGCGGCCGTCGGGCGAGACGGCGGACTGAACGATGATCGTGGCATTTTCGAGAGCTACCCTCCATCCGATGAAAAACACCAGGAGCGACGCGCCAGGAGCGAGTATGTAGAGAGCGATGATGTTGGGGAGGGACCGGAACTTGCGTTCGCCTGCCATGTCCGGCTTTACAGATATTCCTGCATCATACGCTGCCATGTGGGCCAGTCGTGGCTGTTGTGGGTGTCCCAAATATCCATGCGGCAGCCTACGCCTTTGGCCTGCAGCAGCCCGGCAAGGTGGCGGCTCTCCTGCAGGCAGTGATCGTCCCAGCCGCTGGCGAAGAGGTATGCGCCGGCATTCCAGCGATAGGCGTCGAGCTGCCATGAGCCTCCGAGGTTGGCGATGTAATGCGGCGGGATATTGAAGTAGACGTCCTGGTCGTAGTAGCCGTGCAGGAAGCGGGTGAGGTCGAAGGCGCCACTCATCGACAGGAATCCAGTGAACTTGTCGGGATGGCGAAGCGCCGTGTTGACCGCGTGGTAGCCCCCGAAGCTGCAGCCGAGGGTGATTCGCTTCGGGCTCCAGTTTTTCTGACGCACCAACGGGAGAACCTCGTCGGTGACGTAGCTCTCGTAACTCATCTGCCGCGCGATGCGCCAGCGCGGCGGGACGTTGCGGTTGTACCAGCTCTCGGCATCGACCGAGTCGAGGCAGTAGAGCTGCACCTCGCCATTGTCGATCTTGTAGGAGATCGCATTGATCATGCCGCGATCTTCAAACTCGTAAAAGCGGCCCTGCGATGAGGGAAAGACGACGACCGGCAGTCCGGCGTGTCCGTGAACGAGCATCTCCATATCGCGGCCGAGCCGGGGAGAGTACCACTTGTGATATTCGCGATGCATAGGCAGGAAGTCGGAGCTTCGTAATATTCTTGCTACTGTAACAGGATTCGGAAGCGGTAGACAGAGAGTGAGCGATTCGATTGGATTTGGTGTTGACGACAGATTCTGACCAGCCCGAGGAAGCAGCGGAACTGGAAACGGCTGAGCCGATCGGCGAAGCGGTCGCCGATCCGGCTGCTTCGCGGCTGGAGCTTCACCCGGAGGTACACAGCAAATTTCTACCCGATGACCGGAACGTGATTGTCTACCTGCCGCCCGGATATGACATGCTGCCGGAGCGGCGGTTTCCGGTGATGTATATGCATGACGGGCAGAATCTTTTCGATCCGGAGACGTCGTTTGTGCGAGGGCGAACCTGGCAGGTGCGGGAGCATGCCGATTCGCTGACTCAGCAGGGGCTGATCGAGCCGCTGATTGTTGTGGGTATCTACAACACTCCGCGACGTCTCGATGAATATACCCACGCCAAGGAGCGGCGGATGGGTGGTGGCGACGCCAAGCAATATGGGCGATTTTTGGTTGAAGAGCTAAAACCTTGGGTCGACGACGAGTACCGGACGCTCACCGACGAGACGAACACGGCGATGGGTGGCTCTTCGCTCGGCGGATTGGCGACGATGTTCCTGGGGCTTGAACATGCCGATACCTTTGGCAAGCTGGCGGTGATGTCGCCGTCGATCTGGTGGAACCACAAGAGCATTCTGGGCTTTGTGAATGAGTACGAGGGGCCGCCGTGGCCGCGCATCTGGCTGGACGTCGGCGACGGCGAGGGAAAGCGGACTGAGGCCGACGCTACGCTGCTCTACAAGCGGCTGGTTACCAATGGATGGAAGCCGGAGGTGAATATCCACTTCCAGATGGCTGTGGGCGGCACGCACGACGAGTTGGCGTGGGCGGCGCGGGTCGGCGACATGCTGCGCTTCCTTTTCCCCGCGAAGGGCTAACGTTATTCCCCGAGCATGAAGCGCTGGATGGCGGTGGCGCGGCCGGTGGCCCCATCGCAATCGATCATCGTGGCGCACATGCGGGCGTCGTTGCGCGCGGGTTCGAACTTGCCCGGCATGCCGGTAAGGAAACGCGCCAGCACCAGCTCTTTTTCGACGCCGATCACGCTGTCATAGGGGCCGCTCATGCCGACGTCGGTCTGGTAGGCGGTGCCGCCGGGCAGTATGCGATCGTCGGCAGTCGGGACATGGGTATGAGTGCCCAGTAGAGCGGTCACCCGACCGTCGAGATACCAGCCCATCGCCACTTTCTCTGAGGTCGCCTCGCCGTGGAAGTCGACCAGGATGACTTTTGCGGTGATCTGCTTCAGAACTGCGTCCATGGTGCGGAAGGGATCCTCCGGCGTATTCATGAAGACCTTGCCCTGCAGGTTGACGACCGCGTAAGCCTGGCCAGTGGGCAGTTCTCCTTGGTAGAAGCCGTATCCTGGCGCGCCGGGGGCATAGTTTGCGGGGCGAACGAGCCGGCGCGGTCGCTCGTGGCTGTCGGCGGGAACGGACTGCATGTATTCGATGATTTCTTTCTTGTCCCAGACGTGGTTGCCGGTGGTGAGCACGTGGGCGCCGAGGTCGAAGAGTTCATCGGCGGTGGAGGGAGTGACGCCAAAGCCGCCGGCGGAGTTTTCCGCATTAATGACGATCAGATCGACCTGATGCTGTTCGACCAACGATCCGAGATGTTCCTGAACGATGCGGCGTCCAGGGCTGCCGAAAACATCACCTACAAAGAGAATCCGCACTACACCTTGCTCCGGGTTACAGAATGGTTAATGAGGCGAGTCTTAAGCCAGACGTCTGCCACTTCTAAAGTGCCCTGCGGGCAGAATTCACAGTTCTGAATCCGCGGTCAATGTGTTAGCGTTTCCGCATGGCCGTGAACACCCGTTTCTGCACTGGAATCCACACACTGATCCTGCTCGCCGCGGAACCCGATGTTCAGCAGACCTCGGACGAAATAGCGCGAAAGCTGAACACCAATCCAGTCGTCATTCGTAGGGTACTATCTTTGCTGCGGCAGGCGGGGATCGTGAGCAGCCAGAAGGGCCCGAGCGGCGGTTCGAAGCTGGCGAAAGCAGGCAAGTCGATCCGCCTCGGAGATGTCTACCGGGCGCTCGAGCCGGTCTCAATCTTTCGCGGATCCAATCTCTCCGGCGAACATGCGGCCAAAGTCAATGGCGCCCTGGAGAAGGTGTATCGCGACGCGCAGGAAGCGCTGGAAAGCGAGCTGGACTCAACAACGCTGAGCCAGCTGGCGAAGAAATCCGAGAAGAAAAAGAAATAGCCACAAAGCGATCTCCCGTTTCGCCCCTGAAGCAATTGCCTCAAGTCCGAGCCGCAAAGTCCGTCATGGCTCGCCGGGCTTCTTTCCGCCCATCCGCACGCCCTCTACTTGGCCGGAACAAAAGAAAAGTGACGGGCGCGCGCGACTATTTCCCGAAACTTACGTCCCTTAGGCTTGAGATACCCGGTGCGGGTTTTCCGGGTATAGTAAGTTTCTGCAACGATGATTTGAAAAACAATCCGAGAACCGCTGACGAGAATAGCGCGGGGACGGCCAACAAAAACACTGGATGAGGCGCAATGCAAAGGTCTTTTAGTCGTATCTCGAAACTTACCCTTACGCTGTTCTCTCTCGCTTTCCTGAGCCTCGCAGCCAACGGACAGACGACAGCCCAGGATCGTATTTTGCTGCCGGTAGAAGGCGGCAGGTTATCGACCCTTCCGGGAACGATCCATCCGTTAGCGCGGAGCGAGTATGACCAGGGACCCGTGACCGGCGGCATGCAGCTGCGAGGGATGAGCATCAATTTTGCGCCTTCGGTAACGCAACAGGCGGCGCTGACCGCGCTGCTGAAAGCGCAGCAGGACCCCTCGTCACCGAGTTACCACCAGTGGCTCACGACCGATCAATATGGCACCCGCTTCGGCATGACCCAGGCGGATATCGGCAAGGTGAGCGCGTGGCTACGGTCGCAGGGCTTCAGGGTGGATAAGGTTGCAGAAAGCAGCAATGCAATCTGGTTCAGCGGCACAGCGGCGACGGCCGAGGCCGCTTTTCATACTCAGATCCACAGCTATCTCGTAGACGGCAAGACGCATTTTGCGAACGCCACAGAAGTTTCCCTGCCGAGCGCATTCGCGGCGACGGTAATTAATGTTGGCGGCCTGAACGACTTCCGGCTCAAGCCGCAATTCATCCACATGCATGCGTCGAGTGCGACCGGCATCTCGCCGAACTTCACCTCCGGCCTCTCCGGAAGTCACTATCTGACGCCAGGCGATCTGGCGGTGATTTACGATCTCAATCCGCTCTACACTGCGGGAGTTACTGGCGCGGGCCAGACCATCGGGATTATAGGCCAGACGGACATCGTCCAGGCCGACATCACCAACTTTCGCAGCGCGGCCGGGCTTCCGGCATATGGCAGCCCGGGGGGGCCGACTTTTACCGATTACCTCATTCCTATTTCCAGCGATCCCGGTATCGGTTACGGCGGCGATCTCGTTGAAGCGGACCTCGATCTGGAGTACTCGGGCGGGGTCGCAACAAACGCAAACATTGTCTTCGTAAACTCGACCAGCGTAATTAGTTCTCTGGAATATGCGATTGAGAACAAGATTAACGGGGTTCAGATTCCAATTCTGAGCATGAGCTATGGCGGCTGCGAAGCCGCGCAGGGGATCAGCTACAAAGCACTCGAAGTAATCCTGGAGGAGGCAAACACTCAGGGGCAGACTGTGATGACTTCGTCGGGTGATTCCGGGGCGGCGGCCTGCGACGTCTCAGAGACGGTGGTCATCACCTCCGCGGCGAACGGCCCGGCAGTTAACTATCCCTCCAGCAGCGCCTTTGTGACCGGCGTAGGCGGCAGCGAGTTCATGGGTGATGGCACAGCTGCCTCCCCGGAGACCGGTGCCGGCACCTACTGGAACTACACTTCGGGGACCGATATCGTTACTTCCGCAAAGTCCTACATTCCAGAGATGGGGTGGAACGACACGGCCTTTGCCATCTCTGTGGGGGAGGGCCTCTCCGCAACCGGTGGTGGCGCGAGCATTCTGTTTGCGAAGCCGGATTGGCAGGCAGGGGTTGCCGGCATCCCCGCCGACAGCGTACGCGATGTACCGGATATCTCGCTCACTGCCTCTCCTGCACACGATGCTTACCTAATGTGCACCCAGATCGTGCTCGATTCCAGTCCCGCGGGCAGTTATAGCTCCAGCTGCGGCAATGGCTTCCGCATCTCCGATGTCGGCGGAAACGACAACAATAATTTGTTCACCGTCGGGGGCACCTCGGCGTCGACGCCTTCGTTCGCCGGCATCATGGCACTCATCGAACAGAAGTTGGGGACCTCGCAAGGGCTGGGCAACATCAATCCGACGCTGTACGGTCTAGCTGCAAACGCAACCACTTACGCCACGGCGTTTCACGACGTCACCACCGGAAACAACGCAGTACCCTGCACTGCGGGGACGACGGGCTGCCCGGCTGCTGGAAGTTTTGGCTTCTCGGCAGGCGTCGGGTATGACCAGGTCACCGGCCTGGGTTCCGTTGACGGCAATGCGCTGGCCACCGCGTTTGCAAGCGCGCAGATTACTCCCGGCACGACGACGACGGTGACATTCTCGCCGACGTCTCCTGTTGTGGACGGTGCAGTGACTCTGACTGCGACCGTTGTCGCCAGCTCTGGCACGGCGGCGCCCACAGGATCGGTGGTTTTCACAGTCGACGGAACAGCCCTAGCCCCGGTCGATTTATCGGCCTTCACCACTGCTTCGACATCCACGGCGAGCACATCTACGACGTTTTCAACCGGCGGGATCCATACCGTCACGGCAGCTTATATGCCGGGAACGGGTGACAACTTCTTCTCTTCCACCGGCTCGACGAGCATTACCGTCGCTGCGACCGGCGTGATACCGACGACAACAACGGTCGTGCTCAACCCTGCAACGACGGTTGCCGTGGGCAGTTCGCTCGCGATTACCGCCACAGTGACCGCGAATCCCGCGACCGGAACACTGCCGGGCACAGTCAATTTCTTCGCCGGTACGAACACCACTCCGCTGAACGCTACTCCCGTCGCAGTGACTCCTACGACTCCTGGCACAGGAACGGCGAGCTACACTGTATCGGCCGTACAAACCAGCCTTGGCTTTGTGGTGGGCACGAGCACCATCACCGCGCACTATACCGGCAATAGTTCTTACGCAGCCTCTTCGGGCACGGCGGCGATAACGGTCACTAATCCGGGGCTTACGGTGGCTGTAGGAAACATCACAATCTCTTCGCCGAACCCTGGCAGCTCGGGCATGTCAACAATCACTGTAACCTCTACAGGGGGCTACTCAGGGACGGTGAACCTGGCGGCGACATCAACCACCCTAGATGCGCAGGGGACGATCACGCCCGCTCAGTTGGCAATTGCGAGTGGCGCGAGCGGTACCGCGACCATCACGATCACAACCGTGTCCGCCAATGTGACAAAAGGGCCCATCGGCAACCTGAAGAAGTCTCAGACCAGCGATCACAGAGTAATCCTGGGGGCGGCAGCCGCGTTTGGCGCCATCTTCCTGCTGGCTATTCCCGGCTTCCGCAGGAGACGCTGGCCCGTGCTGACCGCTCTGTTGCTGCTGGGTGCGCTGAGCGCCGGGATGGGTTGCGGCGGCAGTGGCAATGGGGGCGGTTCCAACATGCCGGCTTCGCCAGCCGGGACCTACAACGTCACGCTGACCGCGACAGACAGCGCCAGCAGCGCCATCACCGCATCAACGAACTTCACCGTCGTAATTCAATAAGGCGTCAAATGCGCCAGCAGAAAGGCCGGGGGCGATTGCCCCCGGCCTTTGTTTTCGCTGCCCACGGCGTTGGTTCTACTTGTTGAAGTTCACGGTTGGCGCGACCTTTGAGCCTTCGCTGGCTTCGAAGTTTGGCTTGGGTTGGAAGCCCGCTATGCCGGCCCAGATGCTGTTGGGAAACTGGCGAATGAAGGTGTTGTAGTCCTGGACAAACTGGTTGTAGCGGCGGCGCTCCTGGCTGATTCGATTTTCGCTGCCTTCGAGCTGGGTCTGGAGGGCGATGAAGTTCTGGTTGGCCTTGAGGTCGGGATAATTTTCAGAGATGGCGAGCAGTCTGCCCAGCGCACCATCGAGCTGCCCGTTGGCCTGGATCTTGCTCTGCGGGTCGCGGGCGTTGAGCAGCCCGGCGCGGGCGTTGGCGATGTCGCCGAAGACCTTCTCTTCATGGGTTGCATAGCCCTTCACCGTCGCCACGAGGTTGGGGATGAGGTCGGCGCGCCGCTGCAGAGCGACGTCCACCTGTGACCATTGCGTCTTGACTGCTTCGTCTTTGGCGACCATCTGGTTTTTGGCGCTGATGTAGCTGCCGAAGACCAACAGAAGCACGACCACGATCACGCCAACGATACCCAACCCAATTACGGCTCCACGCTTCATTCGAACGCTCCCTTAATCGCAATTGCAGCCTAATCTTACCAGTCGTCGGAGGCGCCGCCGCCGCCGGAGCTGCCGCCGCCAAATCCGCCGAACCCGCCGCCGCCATCACCATCCCCACCGCCGAAGCCTCCTCCGCCTCCGCGGCCACCCCCGCCAAGGAACATGCCGAGCAGGAAGCCAATGGTGCCCGAAGGGGCAAAGCGAAAGAGGACAAAGAGGATAACCAGAAGAACCGTGCCGCCTATTAACAGCTCGCCGAGGCTTAGCTGCTTGACCGGCTGCGCAGGCGGACCGCGACGAGGAGCGGCCTGCAGATTAACCCCGGCATCGGCAGCGATGACCTGCGAAATCTGGACGACGGCCGAGGAGATCGCGGCGTCGTAGTTCCCTGCCTCCAACTGAGGCCGGATAGACGCGTTGATCGCCCCTATTTTGATGTCGGGCAGGATGCCTTCGAGGCCGTAGCCGGTTTCGATGCGGCGCTTACGGTCCTGAATCGCGAAAAGCAGGATGATTCCCCGATCGGTGCCTTTCTTGCCGACCTTCCATTTGTCTTCGAGGTCGGTGGCGAAGTTTTCGATCGGCTCGCCGTCGAGAGATTTCACCGTGACCACCGCAATTTGGGCATGCGCCTGACGATCGACCTGGGCGCAGAGCCCATTTAGGCCCTGGACCGTTTGCGGAGAGAGGACCCCGGCAAGGTCACTGACGTAGTTCGTTGGCTTGGGCAGATCCTGGACGCGCTCCGCGTAGAAGGCAGGCGCGGCGGCCAGCAAGAGCGAGAGAGCGAAGGCAAGTCGTAGGGACCTGGCGGGCATCAGATCGATTGTACTCACTGCCAGTGGAAGAGACGCAAAGAGGGCGCCCGTGTGGCACCCTCTTTGGTCATTCGGTTGTCATCACGCTTTATGCGGGGGCTACTTCGAGGCAACGGTGTGGTCTTTCTGGGCGATCTGCTCGATCATGTGCAAGTGCTGGCTGATGACTTGAGCACCCTGATCTGCAGCGTTCTTGACTGCCGGGTTGGAACCATCCGCAGCCTCAGCCTTGAAGTCGTTGAGGTCGGTCTTATGGTCTTTGACCATGTCTTTGATATAAGCCTGGTCAAATGCGTCGCCGTTCAGGGCCTGAAGCTTGGTCATCGTCGCCTTGTCTTTCTTCGACGGGCCGTCTGGAACCTTCACGCCGATCTGAGCAGCAATCGGCTTCATCTCGTCGCCCATTTTGGTGTGATCGTCGATCATGTGTTGAGCAAACTGCTTGACGTCATCGTTGCTGCTCTTCTGCAATGCAAGCTGGCCCAACTGAACTTCAGCCATACCGCCCTTGAGCGCGTTCTCGACGAACATCTTGTCGGTTGGGGTGGTTTGTCCGGCGGGGGCGTTCATGTCGGGGTTTTGACTCATGGGATTCATTCCAGGCTGGCTCTGCTGCGACGGCGCCGTCTGTGGCTGCTGCTGCATCGAGCCGGGAGATTGCGCGACGGCTGCGGCGCAACACAAAAGGGCGGTACCGGCGACGCTCGCGAAGCAAGTCGTAATTTTGTTTGGGGGAATCATGGTGAATTTACTCCTCATCCAGTGAGATGCCGTCTCCGGCAATGCGGAGGCTTGGCTGACGCCTTATATACTTCGCAATAGGCACAACTGAGAGTGGAATTTAGAGCAGGAAACCTACGGGAAAACCGACTGGTGGTCATTTTGCTGCTCTATGGTCGACTGTCGAGTGAGCATGAGTGAGCCGATGCTCCAAAGAAGCGCCAGAGCCGAAAAGATCGCGAATCTGCTGTATACCTGGCTGGAAGACGCCATAGTGTTTATCTCCTCATTGAATGCCCGTGTCGAGCGCGGCCTCAGCCCCACGAGACTCGGTTTGGTTGCGCATGCACATTCATGGCAAACAGGATGAAATCTGACCGCTACGTATTGGAAACCCGGGACGTCTCCAGACAGTTGCCCGACGTGGCGAAGACTTTCTTGCTGCACGGGGTGACGTTTGGGGTTAGCAAGGCGGAAGTGCTTGCAGTGCTTGGACCTAGCGGCGCAGGAAAGAGTACGTTGCTGCGGATGCTTAATCGGCTGGACGAACCCACCAGCGGCGAAATTTTGCTGGATGGAGCGGATTACCGCAAGCTTTCGCCACACGCCTTGCGCCGGCATGTGGGAATGATTATGCAGCGGGCCTATCTTTTTCCGGGGACGGTTGCCGAGAATGTCTGCTTCGGTCCGCAGCAGGACGGCCGCACGATGCGCGGCGCGGAGATCGAGTCGCTGCTGGAGCAGGTGGGGCTGAGGGGGTATTCAGCTCGGGATGTGACAACACTGTCGGGCGGCGAGGCACAGCGGGTGGCGATTACCCGTGCGCTGGCGAACGATCCGGAGGTGCTGCTGCTCGACGAGCCGACCTCGGCTTTGGATGAGCTTGCAAAGCGGGACGTGGAAGAACTGCTGGAGTCGCTCATCAGGAAGCGAGGGCTTACATGCGTGTGGGTGACTCACGACGCTGCGCAGGCGGCGCGCATGGCGGACTCGGTGCTGCTGCTCGAGGCTGGCCGAGTGGCAGATTTTGGAAGCTCCGGCGAAGTTTTGAGCAAACAATCTCCCGCGTTGAAAGCAGCAGAGAACGAGAGCTCGCATGATTGACCATTTCTTTCACACTCAACTGGCTCGCGGCGTCGCGGAGTGCGTGGTTGCGGTGCTGATCTCGTTTGTTGTGCTGCTGCTGGTCCGGAGGCGCGGCGTCGACCTGCTCGGTGAGTTGCCACTCGCGCAGTTGCGCGGCATGGCACAGATCCTGCTGGTAGGCGCAGTTCTTGCCTGGATGCTGCATGGACCGCAGTGGACTTCGCTGCTGGTGCTGGCGGGGATGATGCTGGCAGCGGCGAACATCGTGCAGCGGCGGGCGAAGCGGATTCCGCGCCCGTTCGTCCTTGCCTTAACGTCGATCTTCAGCGGCGCCGGGTCGGTGCTGGCGGTGATGATTGCGCTGGGCGTGATTCCGCTGAAGGTGGCGATTCTGGTGCCGGTGGGAAGCATGGTGATCGCGCACACGATGAATATGCAGTCGATCTTTCTGGACCGATTTCGCGGTGAAGTGGCCAGCCATGTGGGCGAGATCGAGTCAGCGCTGGCATTAGGCGCATCGCCGGATGTCGCGCTCGGCAGATACCTGCGCGCAGCGTATCGGGCCAGCCTGATTCCCTCTCTGGATAATGTGAAGTCGCTGGGCATTGTGTGGATTCCGGGAATCATGGCGGGGATGGTGCTCTCCGGAGCCTCCCCGGTTTACGCCGCGCTCTATCAGTTCGTGGTGCTAACAACTATCTTTTCGGCGGCGGCGGTGACCTGCCTGGTGTGCAGCTATCTGGTGACTGGGCGCATCTTTACGCGGAACGAGCAGTTGCTGTTGCGGGGATAGAGTAGGCAGGACGCGATATCCTAAGAGCTGACATGACCGAGACAGATTTGCTGCAGATTGCCCCTCCCATTGCTCGCGTTGACCGCAAGGAAACTACACTCCACGATCACACGCTGGTCGACGATTATGCCTGGCTGCGAGAGAAGACCAGCCCCGAAGTGATCGCCTACCTCGAGGCAGAGAATGCCTACACCGATGCGGTGATGAAGCCGACCGAGTCGCTGCAGAAGGCGCTCTACGAGGAGATGGTGAGCCATATCAAGGAGACCGACGAGTCAGTTCCCTTTCGCGAGGGCGAGTGGTTTTACTACTCGCGCACCGAGCAGGGTCGGCAGTATCCGATCTATTGCCGAAAGAAAGGATCGGTCGAGGCGGCCGAAGAGACCATTCTCGATGTGAACCAGCTCGCCGAGGGCGAAGCGTTTATGGCGCTCGGCGCCTTTTCGGTTTCGGATGATGGCCATTTGCTCGCCTACTCGACGGACACGACCGGATTCCGCCAGTACACGCTGCATGTGAAAGACCTGCGCACGGGCGCACTGTTGGCCGAACGTGCGGAGCGGGTTGGTTCCGTCGATTGGGCAAACGACAACCTCACGTTGTTCTACACGGTAGAGGACGAGGAGCAGAAGCGGCAGTTTCAGCTGTACCGGCATGTGTTGGGCGCCGCGCACGAAGCAGACGTTCTGGTTTACGAGGAAAGCGATGAACGCTTCAACATCAGCGCGGGCAAGACGCGCGACGGCAAGTATTTGCTGTTGGAGTCAGCGAGCCATACGACAAGCGAGCAAAAATATCTCGCGGCGGACGACCCCACGGGCGCATGGACGCTAATTGCCGCGCGGCGGGACGATATCGAGTACTATGCCGATCATCGCAATGGATTGTTCTTCATTCGCACGAATGACAAGGGACGTAACTTCCGGCTGGTGACGACTCCGGTTGACTCGCTGACGGCGGAGAACTGGACGGAGCTCATTCCGCATCGCGCGGATGTCATGATCGAAGACATCGATCTGTTTGCTTCATTCTATGTAGCTTGCGAGCGTGTTGAGGGTCTGCCTCGGTTGCGCGTTGTCCGCTTCACAGGTGCGGGCATCGAGGCTGAGCGGCGGTCGACATTGCATTTCCCGAACCGGTGTACAGTGCACACCCGAACGTCAATCGCGAATTTGTGACGACTAAGTTCCGCTATAGCTATCAGTCGCTCGTGACTCCAGGATCGGTCTATGAATATGACGTGACGACAGGAGCGTCGACGCTTCTGAAGCAACAGGAGGTTCCGGGCGGATTCGATCGCGAGCTCTATGCGTCGGAGCGGTTGTTTGCCACGGCGGATGACGGAGTCAAGATTCCGGTATCGCTCGTATATCGCAAGGACAAGAAGGGCGCCGGAACGAACCCGCTGCATGTCTATGGCTACGGATCGTACGGGTATTCGCTGCCGATCGGCTTCAATAGCAATCGCCTGAGCCTGCTCGATCGCGGATTCGTGATGGCCTATGCGCATATTCGCGGTGGCGGCGATATGGGCAAGCCCTGGCACGATGCGGGCCGACTGATGGAGAAGCGGAACACCTTCAGCGACTTCGTAGCTGCGACCCGAGAGCTGCTGGCCAAGGGTTACGGCGATCCGAAGCGAGTCTCTGCTGAAGGTGGGAGCGCGGGTGGGTTGCTGATGGGCGCAGTGGTGAACCTGCGTCCGGATTTGTATCGGGCGATCGTGAGTCATGTTCCATTCGTCGATGTGATGAATACCATGCTCGATGCTTCCCTGCCCCTGACCGTGCCTGAGTATGAGGAGTGGGGAAATCCGAACGAGCGCGAGGCCTTCGAATATATGTTGAGTTACTCGCCATACGAGAACCTGAAGCCAGGGAGTCATCCGGCAATGTTAGTCAAGACTTCGCTGAACGATAGCCAGGTGATGTATTGGGAGCCGGCGAAGTATGTGGCGAGGCTGCGAACCTTGAAGAGCGACGAGTCGGTACTTTTGCTGCATACGAATATGAGCGCAGGCCACGGAGGCGCTTCGGGGCGGTATGACTATTTGAAAGAGATTGCCTTCGACTACGCGTTTCTGCTCAAAGAACTGGGAGTGGTCGAAGTCGGCACCTAGCGCCAGGGATTGGCGCGCCAAAAAGGGTGGCCATTGAGTCGCGCCGCCGCGAAGAAGAAGAGCAGAACGAGTTCAAGGACGCCCGGAACGATGGGCCAGCGGCCTTCTACGCAGTCCATGCCGGCATCGACGACCTGGATCAAAGCGGTGAGCAGCACGATCTGAGCAAGCGCCCTTGAACGATTTACCAGCAGGGCCAAAGCACCGCCGCGATACATAAATTGCGAGAGGCAAGATAGCCAGCGTAGATATGGATCGCGCCGTTGATCTGGTCGTGGGGTGAGGCGAGCATGGCCGGGTTAACGAGGGCGATGACGCCACCGGCGGCCATCAGCAGAGCGGCGATTACAATAGCAATGTCTACCCATGGAGGAATGGGCCGATAATTGGCTGGACGCCTAGGTGCTGTCATAGCTCACCCCGATTCGCACCGCGTGAGTTCCTATACGCGGGGCAGATGTCGGGGTTCCAAGCTTTTCGTTATTTACGGTATCCTCGGCTAGCCTTCGACGTGCTCTCTAGTCAGGTTCATGAGTGTCTGGTGGGTGCCTAATACCTCGGGACCATCCCCCTCGGCCGGCGGCGTGAGCTGGGTGTATTTCCCGTCCGAGCCGAGGGTCCAGGCCTGGCGCTGGTCGCGCAGCAGGATGTCGAGGAACTCCCACAGCCTCTTTTTGCCGGTATGGGCGTAGATCGGGGTGACGACCTCGACGCGCTTGGAAAGGTTGCGGTACATCCAGTCTGCGGAGCCGATGTAGAACTCGCCGTCGACGTGTTTCTTGTGACCGTTCGCAAAGTGGAAGACCCGCGAATGCTCGAGGAAGCGGCCGATGATCGAGCGGATGCGGATATTTTCGGTGACGCCTTTGACGCCGGGGCGCAGGCAGCAGAAGCCGCGAATGATGAGGTCGATCGGAACTCCGGCCTGCGAGGCATCGATCAACGCATTGATCATGTCAGGGTCTTCGAGCTGGTTCATCTTGGCGATGATGCGCGCCGGCTTCCCCGCCCTGTGGTGCTCGATCTCGCGAGCGATCAATTGCAGCATCCGCGGGCGCATGGTCGAGGGCGCCACCAGGATGGAATTGACGGCGGGAGCCTGGGCATGGCCAGTGAGGTAGTGAAAAAGGTTGACCACGTCTTTCGTCAACCGCGGATCGCAGGTCAGCACGCCAAGATCGGCATAGAGCCTGGCGGTTTTGACGTGGTAGTTGCCGGTGCCGATGTGCACGTAGCTGCGCAGGCCGCCGGCCTCTCTGCGGACGACCAGAGCGGTCTTGCCATGGGTCTTCAGTCCGCCGATTCCGAAGGTGACGTGAGCGCCGACGCGCTCTAGTTCGGCTGCCCAATGCAGGTTGCGCTCCTCGTCGAAGCGCGCCTTGATCTCCATCACGCAGGCCACTTGCTTGCCGGCTTCGGCAGCGCGCATGAGCGATTTGACGAAGGGCGTATCGTCGCCGATCCGGTAGGCGGTCATCTTGATCGAGACGGTCTGCAGGATCGTCTGCAGCAGTGCTGATGAAGTGTTCGACGCTGGCGTCGAAGCTTTCGTAGGGATGATGGACGCAGGATGTCTCCCGCTTGAATGACGGAAAATAGCGGCGGCGTGGCCGCTGGGCAGACCGGGCGGCTGCAAGGGCGTCCAGGGAGAATCCTTAAGGTCGGAGAGCGGCAGTCCCATGAGCTCGAAGAGCATGGTGTAATCGACCTCTTCGGGCATGTCATAGAGGTCCTCCGGCGTCAGCTTGAAGCGCTCGCGCAGCAGATCTTTGACGGCGGGGTCGGCGCCGGGGCCAAACTCGAGGCGGACCACGGGCTCGTAGCGGCGCTGCCGGATTTGCTCCTCGACCAGCTCGCGAATGCCGGAGATCAGATCGTCCTCGAGCTCCACTTCCGCGTCGCGGGTGATGCGCACCAGAGTGACGCCCTTTATGGTCATGCCGGTGTAGAGTCTTGTCTAGATTGCCATGAATGACTTCGTAGAGCGGGACGAGAAGCTTCTGGCCCGGCTCGATGCCGACTGTGAGCGGGACCCACTGCTTGAGAACCGGCGGCACCTTCATCCGGGCATACATCGATTGCCCGCGCGGATCGTGGAGATGAAAGATGAGCGAGGTGGAGAGATTGGAGAGAAACGGAAAAGGATGCTCGGGATCGATGACCAGGGGCATCAGCGCAGGCGAGATGTTTGTCTCGAAGTATTCCGCCGCCTCACGCCGCTGCTCGGCGGTGAGATCGCTATCAACAGCGCAGAAAGACGCCATGCTCGGCCAAGCCGGGTTTGATCGTCTCCCGGTAACAGGCGGCCTGTTGGG
Source organism: uncultured Acidobacteriaceae bacterium (assembly GCA_963790505.1). Classification (GTDB taxonomy): domain Bacteria; phylum Acidobacteriota; class Terriglobia; order Terriglobales; family Acidobacteriaceae; genus Acidisarcina. Next base: position 731,226 of record CAWBOT010000002.1, read on the forward strand.
CAAGCATGGGCATCAGACGTTCGCGAAGCTGGAGAAAGAGAGCGCGCTGTTCGTCGCTCTTCGCCTGGCAGAGGATGGCGACGCGCTTCATGAAGAATTCGTCGAGGTTGGAGGTAAAGATGGCCAGGAACTTGCCGCGTTCGAGCAACGGGGTGCGCTCGTCGAGGGCTTCGGCGAGGACGCGCTCGTTGAAGTCAAGCCAGCTGAGGTCGCGGTCGAGCCAGACCTCGGACTGCTCCTCGGAGAGCTTGGTGTTGAGAATTCCCTGGTCGCCAATCGACGCTAAGACAGCTGCGGGCATCGTTGCTTCTCCCTTATTACGGCCCTTTTCGGGTCGGCTAGAGATCACCATTCTATTGGGCGGGTTGCGGCGGCATTGTTAAGAGTGTGTTTCATTGCAGGTTTGCCCCGGGGAAGATTGGCTGCGTTCGGGACTGCCTAGTTACGCTGGACCTGGAAAGAGTTTGTTTGTCAGCTCCTTCGCGCGGATTCACCACCATCCGTTTCCGGACGCGGCGCTCCTCCTTTTCGTTTCCGCACTGCATCGCGAAGGACCATTTCGATCTGGCCGTTGACGCTGCGCAACTCCTCCTGCGCCCACGCCTCAAGGTCGGCCCATAACGCAGGGTCGATGCGCATCAGGAATGCTTTACGCTCTTTCACGCGGGACGCCTCCCGGACGCGCGGCTCATGTATAGAGCGTCCCGGTGTTGACGACGGGATGAACCTCAGATTCGCTGCACAATACGACCATCAGGTTGCTGACCATTGCCGCTCGCCGCTCGTCGTCCAGTTCGACGACGTGTTTTTCAGCCAGCTCGGTGAGGGCCATATCAACCATGCTGACGGCACCTTGAACGATTTTGGTGCGTGCGGCGATGACTGCCTCGGCCTGCTGACGACGGAGCATGACCTGAGCGATCTCCGGCGCGTAGGCGAGATCGGTAAGCCGGGCTTCATCGACGACCACTCCCGCCTTGGAAAGCCTTTCCTGCAATTCAGCTTTGAGCGCCGCGGAGACTTCATCGACGTTGCCGCGCAGGCTCGGCTCGTTTTCATCTTCGCCATCGTAGACATATATGCTGGCCAGATGGCGCAGCGCGGACTCGCTCTGAATCGGAACATAGTTTTCGTAATCGTCAACATCGAAGAAGGCCTGGGCTGTGTCCTGGATTCGCCAGACCACGACTGCCGCGATCTCGATCGGGTTGCCGCGCTTGTCGTTGACCTTCAGCTTGTCGCCGCTCTGAGTGCGAGCGCGCAAGGACAATTTATTCCGCGTGGATGGACCCCAAACCTGCCCCATCAGCACCGCATTTGCACGAGTACCGACCTTCACTGAGCCTGGGAGCTGGCGGCCGTTGCTGTAGAAGGGATTCGCCCAATGGAAGCCACTGGTGCGCACGGTACCCTTGTATGCTCCGAAAAGCACGAGGACGCGGGCCTGGTTCGGCTGCAGGCTGAAGAACCCGCGCATCAGAATCGCATCCATCGCGAAAATGGCGATCATGATGCCGATCCTGGCGTCCTGCGGTTGGACGATAGCAGCCCACGCGATGTCGGCGATGAGAATTGCTATGACCACAATGAGCATTACCCAGCCATTGGGGACGTGCGCGACATTTTCCTGGTTGACGACGGATTGGTTAGTAGTCATAGACTTGCTCCTTCAGCACATCAATATCGAAATGATATCACAATGATTTCAGTGAAGAATTAATATTTCAGGTGAAGGCGTGAGGCAAAGTGAGGCTGCTTCCTTATGTGCCGCCGCACATCGAATCTGGTGTACGCAAATGGTGGACGGATGTCTGACTTGAAGCTCTCGGTACTCGATCAGTCGCCAGTATCGGCGGGGTCGACTCCGGGTCAGGCTTTGCAAAATACGATCGACTTGGCGCGGATAGCGGACGCGCTGGGCTTTCATCGCTACTGGATCGCCGAGCATCACGCGATGGATGTGCTGGCGAGTCCGGCGCCAGAGGTGCTGCTGGCGCGGGTTGGTGTGGAGACCTCGCGCATTCGGCTGGGCTCGGGCGGCATTATGCTGCCGCACTATTCGGCGTTCAAAGTAGCGGAGACCTTTCGCGTGCTGCACGCGCTGTATCCGGGACGGATCGACCTGGGAATTGGCCGCGCACCGGGGGGGAAGCCCGCTGGAGGCGTATGCGCTGCGGCGAAATCGGGAGCTGAGCCCGGATGATTTTCCGGCGCAGCTGACCGAGTTACTGGCCTTCCTGCATAAGGACTTCCCTGCCGATCACCGCTTCCGCAAGATCCGCCTGTCGCCGGATATGCCGGGCTCGCCTGAGGTGTGGCTGCTCGGGTCTAGCTTATGGAGTGCGGAGGCTGCGGCTCAGTTTGGCCTGCCGTATAACTTTGCTCACTTCATCGATCCCAACTCGACCCGGCGAGCGATCGAGACTTACCGGGCAAGTTTTCGCCCGGCGGGATATGGAGACTACCCGCACGCGATGCTGGCGATCGGCGTTATTTGCGCTGAGACCGAGGCTGAAGCGGAGTGGCTGGCGAGCAGTTCGCGGCTGCTCTTTCGGCGAATACGCCAGGGAAACACGGCGACGGTCGCCTCGCCCGAGGATGCGATTGCCGAACTGGCGATGATTCCGGATTCTGTATTTGCGCAGTGGTTCCCGGAGAGTGGTGAATGGCCGCGCTATCTTGTCGGGACGCCCGATAAGGTGGGTCGGAAGCTAAGCGCGATGGCTGAGGCGCTGGGCATCGACGAGATCATGGTGGTGACGATCATCCATGATCATGCTGCGCGGGTGCGGTCGTACGAGTTGCTGGCAGAGGCGTTCGGTCTGATGACGCCCCGGACTGAAACGGCCGGGCTTCGGTCGGTATAGTGTCATCAACCAGACGGGCTCGCAATCTGTTTCCGCTTGCTCCCGCGACGCGCGGCGCGTCTCATTCGCTATGTTCTTGCCGCCGTTCACCAGGAAACGGCGTGACGTATCTTGCGCGAGTAGCCGCCGCTCTGATCGGGGATCGGGACTGACTGTCTCGGAATTATGCGCTTGGACGCCAGGCCGCGTGAGCAGATTCAGCCGCCGGGTATCGGTTCAGGCCCAACGAACTAGCGAGGCTCAAGATGAAGGCCGAAGAGGTTTATGATCTCCAGCGATTTCTGGACGCGCAGGCGTCGGTCTACGAAGAGGCGCGGTCGGAGGTGGCAGCTGGCCATAAGAGAAACCACTGGATGTGGTTCATATTTCCGCAGATCCGTGGTTTAGGATCGAGTCCGACCGCTCAAAGTTTTGCGATTTCGAACCTCGACGAGGCGATTGCATATCTCGAACATCCGGTCCTCGGCGCCCGGCTTCGCGAGTGCACTGCGTTGGTAAATGCCATCGAAGGAAAATCGCTTAGCGAGGTCTTCGGCTACCCGGACGATTTGAAGTTTCATTCCTCCATCACGCTGTTCACAAGGGCGGCGGAAAATGGCACACCACAAAGCGACAACCGGGTCTTCTGTGATGCTCTCGCCAAATACTTCGCGGGCGAGCCTGATCAGGCGACGCTGGATCGGTTGTGAAGGATTCTGGACCAAGCTGCTAAATTGACGATGTCGATCAACACGAACAGCGAGGAGTCCAATGCAAGCAGGCTTCCTTCAGTGGTTGGGCAAAATATTCGGAGGCAATACAGCGCCGACGCGCCTTAATCTTGATCCGCCGCCGAAAGCAGCGAAACCGCAGTCAGCCCTGAATGCGCCCGCACCGGCTGCTACACCGGTGCCCGGTAACTTTATGTTTTTTGGGATGTTTCTGGAACTGACGGTTGCGGGCGCCGTGCATGTTGGTCTTCCACAACGGGCAGTGAGGCTCACGGATGCGGCAGGTGGGCCGCCTGAGATCCGTTGGGGAGTGCCTCAAGAATGGGGGAGCCCCGATCCCTCAAAACCTCACGTGTCATGGATTGACGACCCTAAGAACGGGCTGGCCCAGCGTAATATTCTTAGCGTGGTGGACCTGCTCGGCGCAGAAGGCACAGTTGGCGGAAGGCACTACCGTTTCGAGACGATTCTGGAATTGAAAAAGAGCGGCCCTCGCGAGCATCCAAATTACAAAGTAACCTACGGGCTCTATAACTACGAAAGCCTTTCCAGGATGGCTTATGGGTTCTATCAATTCGACGGCGCACTCTTTGAGGGATTGGATTTGATCGACCACGTAATATAGCGCAGGTCTGTCGGTTAACGAGCAAGCGCCTCGATCAGTGCCTGGCTATCGCTGACCGGCGGTTGGCAGGCATTGCCGCGGCAGACGACGGCGATGGCTGGCGCGCCGCTGTCAATGCCGGGCAGGTGGGGCAGGGTTTCGGCGAGGACAGGCGGAAGACTCTCCGCATCGACCTGGGCAGGCTTGAGACGAATCACGCTCTTGTTGACCGCGTATCCGGCGGTCGCCGTGGCTTCGAGTTCGCGGGTGGCGGTTGCATCGTCTCCAATGATGACAACCTGGGTCGGGGGTAGAAGGTATTGCTCGAGGGCGAGGCCGTAGGTTCCTGCGTAAAGGCCGAAGTGCTCGACGACTCCGGCAAAGTTTTCCAGCGTGTCTTCGGCCTTTTCGCGTAGGTCGGTTCGTCCGCTCAGGTGCGAGAGCCGGAGCAGCGCGATGGCGGCGGAGGGATTGCCTGCGGGGGTGGGCGTGTCCTGCAGCGGCTTGCGGCGTGCCGAGAGCGCGCCGAGCGGCTTCGAGCCTTCAGGCAGTTCGGCGTCGAAGAATGCGCCTCCGACTGGATCGTAAAAGCGAGCGATCATCGCATCGCCTATCACGGCTGCGGAACAGTAGTACTTCAACTCGCCGGTCGCCTCCCAGGCATCGAGGCAGGCGTCGACGGTGAAGGCATAGTCATCGAGAACGCCGGCAATTAACTGCTTGGCCGCAGTGCCTTCGGAGTATGAGATGACGTGCGCCAGGCCATCGGCGTCGCTCCAGCCCTCGGTGAGAATTCGATCCAAAGTTCGGAGAGCAAACCCGGTAGTCTCGGAGAGATTAAGTATCCTTCCTGCATGCAGATACGCCGCAATACCTAATGCATTCCACGAGGTATAAATGGTCTTGTCGATGTACGGCGCAGTGCGTTGCAGGCGCGCGGCGTAGAGCTTGGTCTTGGCCGAGGCAATTCGCGCTTCGGTTTCGTGCGACGGAGAGTTTCAGCGCGCATGGCCGTGTCCTCGATTGAGAAGCTTCAGGTGCAGAACATTCTTCTTAGGGTTGTGGTGCATATCGCCGACCGCGCCGATGTCGAAATACGGCTCGGCGGCGCAGCAGCTCCTCGGCAGTCAGCACGGCGGCGGCTTCGTCGCGGGTCCAGGTGAAGTAGTCGCCGTCATCGTCGAGAGACACGTCGGCGTCCTGTGAGGCGTAGAAGCCGCCACGCTCGCGGTCGGTGAGCCACTCGTCCATCCAGCGGATGATGTCTTTGGCGACTGCCGCGAACTCAGGGTTCGACCAATGTCTGGTAAGGCGTGGGCGTAGTTCTTGAGCAGGCCGGCATTGTCGTAAAGCATCTTTTCGAAGTGCGGGACGACCCAGCGCTCGTCGACGGAATAGCGGTGAAAGCCCCCGGCGAGCTGGTCGTAGACGCCGCCGCGGGCCATCTTTTCGAGCGTGACGACGACGGTCTGCTTTGCGCGCTTCGTTGCCGCTGCGCGCGGCCACGTCGATGCAGCAGATCGAGCGCCGAGGGATGAGGGAACTTCGGCTGCGAGCCGAAGCCGCCGTTGCGGGGATCGAACTGCCCGACAGCATGCTGCACCAGCTTGTCGACCAGCGCATGGCTGAGCTGCCCGGCGCGGCCGGCAAAGGTTTCGCCATGCTCGATCGCCGCCATGACGCTGCCCGCGGTTTCATGCAACCTCGCTGCGCTGCGACTTCCAGACATTGGCCATGGTGCGCAGCACGCGCTCAAAGCTGGGCCGGCCGTAGCGTTCGTCGGGCGGGAAATAGGTGCCGCCGAAGTAGGGTCTGCCATCGGGCGTGAGGAAGGCGGTGAGCGGCCAGCCTCCCTGCCCGCTGATGGACTGCACCGCCGCCTGGTAGCGGCTGTCGACGTCGGGGCGCTCGTCGCGATCGACCTTGATGGCGACGAAATGCTCGTTGATCACGGCGGCGAGCGCTGGGTTTTCGTAGGACTCGCGGTCCATCACATGGCACCAGTGGCACCATACCGCCCCGATATCGAGCAGGATGGGTTTGTCCTGGCTCGCCGCGCTATCGCAAAGGCCTCTTCGCCCCACTCGTGCCATTGGACGGGCTGATGCATTGCCGAGCGCAGATAGGCCGAGGAGGCGTTCGCGAGCGAGTTGGTAGGCGAGTGGGCGGCGTCGACGCCTGGGAGGGATGAGGAAGCGGACAAAATAGCAGAATCGGTAGCCATTGGCTCAAGTTTACCCCGACTCTGCGGAGGGAATGCAGACCAGGCTGGTGTGGCTCTATGCCGCGATCCGGGCCAGCAGACGGCAATAAACTGTGGCGGCCACTCCGGTCAGCGCGATCATCGTCAGGCTGTAGAGGCAAAATCCTCTGACCGCCAGGCCTTCGTCCGGGAGCAGGAGCTTCCAGACCTTGAACTCGACGAGTACGATCGACCAGCCGAGCAAGGCGCTGATCGCAATGGCCCGGCGCGGATGACGGCGCAGCCCGGCCTCGCGGACGATCGCGATCAGAGGTAGGCCGCCGAAGAGCCATGCTCCGCCGGCAATTGCCAGCAGCCAGACGCTCCATATCCAGGTCCCCGCCGCCAGCGACCAAAGAAGGGGACGATCCCCGCCAATGGCGTTGCTGTAGATCTTGGCGAATTGCATCGGCAGCGTGACGAACAGTGCTGCCAGCCACCCCGCCAGGATGGCAATCAAAGATGCGCGGATTCTGACTCCTGCGGCGGCAAGCGTCATTGAATCAGGCGCCGGGCGACCTGCGCGTACAGGTCAATGGCCGCGAAGAGTTCACGCTTGGGAAGCCGCTCGTGAGGCGTGTGGGCGACGAGGATCGACCCCGGTCCGAGCAGAAGCGGTTCTCCCCAGTTGGAAAGCGCGGGAATGTCGGTGGTGAATGCGGCCACCATGGTCTCAAGGCCGTCGATTTTCCTCATGCGGATGAACGGAATATCGAGGGTGAAGTCGACGGTTGCAAATTCGGCGATGGCTTCCTCAATGGCGATCCGCACCTCAGCTGAGGGCCCGACCAGCCGAATAAGAAGATGAGCAGTCGCGTTATCGGCGATGACGTTGGGCGCGTGGCCCCCTTCAAGTACGCCGATATTGAGCGTGCCAGGCCCGACGTCTTCCACAAACGGAAGCTTGAGGGCGAGGACTCTCTCGAGCGCATGGACGAGCTTGTGAATGGCGCTATCGCCGAGTTCAGGATAGGCAGAGTGGCCCATTTTTCCGGTGGCGCGGATGGTCGCGCGCAGTGCGCCCTTCGAAGCGACGGCAAGGCGGTTGTCGGTGGGTTCACCGTTGATGAGAAAGCGGCTGGCCCTCGGGTTGTCGTTCGCGACTTGCGCGCCAGCGGAGTCGCGTTCCTCGCCCACGACGAAGAGCAAGCCGACGTTGGCGCCTTCTTCGCGGAGTTGTGCCGCTGCGCCAATCTGCGCGGCGATAATTCCCTTGGCGTCGCAAGCTCCTCGGCCATAGATGAACTCGTCGTCTTCGCTGCTGCCGATGAACGGGGGCACGGTATCCATGTGTGTGGAGAAGACGACATCCGGGGTAGCGCCGGCGATGGAGGCGTAGAGGTTGAAGCGTTCGCCGCTTTGCCGGCTCTCATCCGCCTGGGCGACAGGCATGCGTTCCACGGCGAAGCCGAGCCCCTCTAAATACGCCTCCAGCCACTTGGCAACCGTGCCTTCGTTATAGGTAATCGATTCGATGTCGATCAGGCTGCGGGTAAGGTGGATGGGATCGAAGCTCATTGAAACCCAGAATACATTGGCTGCGCCGCTACAATGGAAGTAGACCTATGAATCCAATCGCCAATGCACTACCGGGCGCTGCGGCGATTCGCAGCATCGACGATCTTCGGGGCCCCGCGGGGCATCTTGAGGCGTTGTTGAATACGGGTAGCTCGGACGCCAGATTTGCCGGGCTCGTGTGTCATCCTCATCCGCTGGGCGGCGGGACGATGCATAACAAGGTCGTTTATCACGCGACCAAAGCGCTGAGTTCCTTTGGTCTGCCTGTGCTGCGTTTCAACTTTCGCGGAACGGGATTGAGCGCGGGCGCCCACGACCACGGACGTGGCGAGCGGGACGACGTTCGTGCTGCACTCGACTGGCTCGATCGGGAGTTTCATCTACCGGTTCTCTTCGCGGGATTCTCTTTCGGCGCGCACGTTGGGCTGCGGGCCTGCTGCGGCGACCCGCGGGTTAAGGGGCTCATTGCTTTAGGAATTCCGGTCCACGCCGAAGGCCGCGATTATCGTTATGACTTTCTCTCCGCCTGCACGGCACCCAAGCTCTTCGTGAGCGGCGATCGCGATATCTACGGCCCGAAGACTCAGGTCGAGACGGTTGTCGGTTCAGTGCCGCCCCCCGCTGAGTTAGTCTGGATAGCGGACGCGGACCACTTCTTTGCCGGCAAGCTAGACGAGATGCAGGCCGCTGTCGGAGCGTGGTTAACGTCGAACTTCTTGCTCGCACCAGCCAAGTGACCTCAACCCCAATCACTTCAGCGAGGACCAAACTGATCAAGCCGCTGCCTGAGACCGCCCTCGACATATTCACCATTGCCCTGGAGCGATGTAACGTTCCCGCCGCCTTTGATCGGCATCTGCATTTCGAAGAGAACACCCTTTACCTGCATCCCTCACCCCAGCCTGCGCCGGAGGTCATAGACCTCGACCGCTTCAAGAAGATCTTCATCATTGCCTTTGGCAAGGCCGCGCTGACGATGACCGATGCGCTGCTCGAGCGTCTGCCGCAGAAGCTCAATGTTCACGGCGTGTGCTCGGCGCCGGCGATTCCCAAGGAACACACACGTCAAATTCGCTACTTTGCTGGCGGCCATCCCCTGCCTAACAGAGAATCGTTTGCCGCGGCCCGGGCAACGCTGAGCCTGCTGAAGACGGCGCGGAAAGATACCTTCATCTTCTTCCTGATCAGCGGCGGAGGCTCGGCGATGCACGAGCTTCCACTGAACAAACACATCTCCCTCGAAGACACCATCGGCTTTCATGAGGCGTTGGTTGGATCGGGTGCGACGATCACCGAGATCAACACCGTGCGCAAATATTTCTCGGCCGTGAAAGGCGGCAGACTGGCTCTGGCTGCTCCACTGGCGGAGAAACTGACTCTGGTCTTAGCCGACGTGCCGCTCAAGGATCGAGCTGCGGTTGCTTCGTCGCCCACGCTGCCCGATGCCTCGACCGTGGCAGAAGCGAGCGAATTAATGGAGCGGTATGGGCTACTGGAGATGTTCCCCGATCGGGTACGAGACCACTTTGTGAGCCTGGGAAATGGTGGTTCCATTCGGGAGGGCGATGCTGCAGGTCCACAAGCTACGCGGGCTGTTGCTAAGTTGAAACCCCGGTTAGCACTCCCCGGACTCAAAAGGATAGAAGCCGATCCGGCGGTTGTCTTTGCGCGATCGCGTTTCGAGACGTTGCTCTCAAACCATGATTTTGTGAACGCGGCCCGCGAACGCGCTGAGGCGCTGGGATTCAAAGTGGTGATTGACGACAGTTGCGACGACTGGGATTATGCCAAAGCGGCACGCTATCTCTTGGATCGCTTCCACGCGTTGCGGCGCGAGCATCCGCGACTGTGCCTGCTCTCGAGCGGCGAAGTGACCGTGAAGCTGGGGCCGACGCACGGTTGCGGCGGTCGCAACCAGCAGCTTGTTCTCACTGCGGCTCTCGACCTGGCAAAATATCCAGGCGAGGATCTGGCGGTTCTAAGCGCCGGGTCTGACGGCATCGATGGCGACAGCCCCGCCGCAGGCGCTATCGCCGATGCCACCACGATTGTTCGCGCCCGCAACCACAATTTTGATCCTGAAAAGACGCTGGCGGAGTTCGACACTTGCACGCTCTTTACCGCGCTTGGCGACAGCATTGTGACTGGGCCGACGGGGAACAATTTGCGCGATTTGCGGGTACTGCTGGCAGTAAGAACTGAGCGATAGCTGAAGGTAACTCGATGGGCCTGATCGTCGTAGTTGGCAGTATCAATTCGGATCTGGTTGCCTCTGCGCCGCACCTCCCGCAACCTGGTGAGACGATCCTGGGCGATGGCTTTGCTGTTTATCCAGGCGGCAAAGGCGCCAACCAGGCCGTCGCGGTGGCGAAGCTCGGCCACGACTGCAGCATGATCGGCAAGCTGGGGCGCGATGGATTCGGTGCCGATCTGCGCGCTCAACTCGTCCACGCCGGAGTTGACACCGCAGCTGTAGGCGAAGCGGATGGCCCCTCCGGCGTTGCGCTCATCACCACCGGCGCCGACGGGGAAAACAGCATCGTGGTCGTCTCGGGAGCCAATGCCCTGCTCCTTCCCGCCGACATCGAGGCTAACCGCGACCTCATTCTCCGGGCCAAGATCGTTCTCGTTCAATTGGAGACTCCGCTGGAGACGCTCGCTCGCGTGTCCGAACTGGCGGGCGAAAATAATGTGCCCGTCATGCTCGACCCCGCGCCTGCACAAAAGCTCCCTGCCGACTTACTGCGGAGTCTGGCATGGATTACCCCGAACTCCACCGAAACGGGCGTGCTTCTCGGAATGACGAACTCCGCAGACGATCCGGAGCAAGCGCCAGCTTTAGCCGAGGCGCTGCTGGCGCGCGGGCCCAGAGGCGTGGTGCTCAAGATGGGCAGCCACGGAGCGTATCTAGCGACCAGCAATGGCCTTCGCCAACATCTTCCAGCGTTTAGAGTCGCGGCGACTGATACCACCGCCGCTGGCGATGCTTTTAATGGGGGCTTTGCGGTTGGACTCGCGCGCGGTATGAAGCCGGGGAAGGCGGCGAGGTTTGCTTCAGCGGTCGCGGCGATCTCCGTTACCAGAAAAGGCGCGCAGCCGTCGATGCCGACCCTCGGCGAAGTCGAGGACTTTCTGCGCGATCAAGAGTAGGGTCTGATGCGTTCTTCGCTATTCTGGTTTGGGGAAAGGCAAGTGCCAGTGCTTCACGCTATTCGATCCAGGATTCACCGCCGATTCGCGGCGTGCTTGATGCTGCTGTCTCTTGCGACCCTTCCCTGCTTCGTGCACGCGCAGGCAACGCCGACCTCTCAGGCGGCCGTGCCGAAACAATCGGAGCTGGTCATCATCGACACCGATATCGGGGATGACATCGATGATGCATTCGCGGTTGGGCTGGCGCTTTCGAGTCCGGAGTTGAGGATCCTCGGCATCTCTTCCGCCTGGGGCGACACGAAGTTGCGTGCGCAGCTGCTTGACCGTCTGCTTTGCGAGACCGGACGGACGGATATTCCGGTTGCGGTGGGCATCGAGAAACACGGCCCCGGCCAGGCGGCTTTTTCGCAGGCCCGCTGGGCGGAGCGCGAGCCGGCTAAGCCCCATCCTGACGCGGTCGACTTCATCCTCGAGCAAATTAAGCAGCATCCCCGGGAGATCACCCTGATCGAGATCGCTCCGGAGACGAATCTTGGAGCGGCGATTCAACGCGACCCGGCGACGTTCAGGAAGTTGAAGCGGATTGTGCTCATGGGCGGGTCAATCCATCGCGGATACGGCGATCTCGGCTACGCGCCTGACCATGGTCCAAATGCCGAATACAACATTGCGATGGATATTCCCGCTGCGCAGGAGGTCTTCAACTCCGGAGTGCCGCTCTACGTGATGCCGCTCGATTCCACCCAGCTCAAGCTGGATGAGGGCAGGCGGCAAATGCTTTTCACGCAGAGCACGAACCTCACCGACGCCTTGACACTTCTTTATGAGCAGTGGTCGCGCGTCACCGGGCAGGCTACGCCAACGCTATTCGACGATGTCCCCATTGCGTACGCGATTGATCCGGAGATCTGTCCCGCTACGCCGATGAAGATCGAAGTCGACGCCAAGGGATTCACGCGCGAGGCGCAGGGCACACCAAATGCGTCTGTTTGCCTGCGCTCCGATTCAGATAAGTTCTTCGAGTTTTATATGCCGCGGCTGTTACAGCAGAAGCTGAACGGCTCGTGCGTTTTGGCGCCGTGATGCTGACCGCTCGGTCTTCAGTTGTCAGTCGGCGGGATTCGTGCAAACCCTCTCTGTAGAGCACTATGAAGAAGGAGACCACGCCGAGTGATCGTGAACTTTGCCGAGCGCGCGCACAACCATAACTGGAACCTCGACCCGGTCACGCGTTCGCTGCTCGACACCGACTTCTACAAGTTGTTGATGCTGCAGTTCATCTGGAAGCATTTCCCGACGACGCACGCATCTTTTGAGCTTATCAATCGCACCACGTCCGTCCGGCTGGCGGAGATGATTCCGCGCGAAGAGCTGGTGCTGCAGCTCGATCACGCCCGAGGCGTGCGCTTCCACAAATCGGAATTGATCTGGCTAGCGGGCAACACTTTCTACGGCCGCAAAGGTATCTTCGAGCCGGCGTTTCTGGAGTGGCTGGAGAAGGACTTTCGCTTGTCGGACTACGAGCTCTCGATCGAGGACGGACAGTTTCGCTTGCAGTTTGACGGGGTGTGGACGTCGACGACGATGTGGGAGCTGTACGCGCTGTCGATCCTCGACGAGTTGAAGACGCGAGCCAACCTCAAGGGCATGTCGGAGATCGACCTGGATATGTTCTATGCACGAGCGAAGACCAAGCTTTGGGGCAAGATGGAGCGGATGCGTGATGTTCCTGGCCTGCGGATCGCCGATTTCGGCACGCGGCGGAGGCATAGCTTTTTATGGCAGGAATACGCGATCAACCTGGCGCGGACTGCGCTCGGCGATAGCTTTGCGGGCACGTCGAACACGTACCTTGCCTATAAGCACGATATGGAGGCGATCGGCACCAATGCCCATGAGTTGCCGATGGCCCTGGCTGCGCTCGCGCCGGATGACCAGGCGCTAAAGGAATCGCAGTACCGAGTGCTTGAGCTGTGGCAGCAGACTTACCAGGGCGAACTGCTGATTATGCTGCCGGATACTTTTGGGACTACGCAGTTTCTACGCTCGGCGCCGGATTGGACCGCCGACTGGACGGGGCAGCGGGTCGACAGCAAAGACCCGTTCGCGGCGGGGGATGAATACATCGAGTGGCTCAAGCAGCGCGGCCGCGACCCGCGAAGCAAACTGCTCATCGCCTCTGATGCGCTGGATGTGGATCTGATCCTTGCGCTGCATGCCTATTTTGCCGGCACGATCCTGGGCGAATCACGGCCTGAGGATTTTCATTCGGGCGCCGATTTCCAAGACCCGCACAAATGGATTCACGAGCGGCGGATCCGCTTCAGTTCAGGTTGGGGCACCCTGCTGACCAACGACTTCCGCGGCTGCGATCCAGGGAACGGCGTTCAGTTCGACCCTATCAGCCTGGTATGCAAGCTGAACTCGGCCGATGGCCGCCCCGCAGTCAAACTTTCCGATAACTTCGCCAAGGCAACCGGCCTACCTGCGGAGATCGAACGCTATCGCCGGGTCTTCGGAACCGCAGGCGTTGCGAACCTTCCTGTCCTGATCTGACCTGGCCCGTTCGATTAGACTGGAATGGTGACGGAATTCCTCTTCTGCCACCTATGGAGCGTCGCGGCAGTTGCGTTACACTAACTAATCTGTGCAGTAATGCAATCCCAGGTCCGCCTTTCCTGATGATGGTCGATTCAATGCGCGATGTGCTGATGGGGATTGCCGCGATTCCTTTTATCTACTACGCCCTGGCGCTGGTCAGCTCGGGGCGGTTTTTTTTCGCGAGGCGCCCAGCCGCAGAGAACGCGGGCGGATTCGAACCGCCGATCAGCAATCTTAAGCCGGTGCGCGGGCTCGATCCCGATGCTTACGAGAACTATGCCAGCTTCTGCCGGCAGGACTATCCCAACTACGAAATTCTTTTCTGCGTCGGCGACGATACCGATCCGGTGCTGCCGGTGCTGCAACGGCTTATCCGCGACTTCCCTGCGACGAACATCCGGATCGTCATCGGCTCAGGCCGGATCGCCACCAACGACAAGGTCGCCAAGCTGGCGCGCATGACTCAGGAGGCCGCCTACGAGCACCTGGTGATCAGCGACAGCGATGTGCGCGTCGAGCCAGGCTATCTGCGCAAGCTGATCGCGCCGCTCGCCAATCCCGAGGTCGGGGCGGTCACCTGCCTTTATGTGCCGACTAATGAGACCAGCTGGGTGCAGCGGCTGCAGGACGTTGGCATGTTGTCGGACTTTTATCCGGGGATCCTCGTAGCGAAGCAATTGGACGGGGTAAAGTTTGCCCTGGGCCCGACGATCGCAACGACGCGCACGCGACTGCGCAACTTCGGCGGCTACGAAGCCATCGAGAATCGTCCGGCAGACGATTTGCTGGTGGGACGTCTGATCGCGGAGCAGGGCTGTGAGGTTGTGCTGCTGCCCTATGCTATTTCGACCGTGCCCGATTATCAGTCGCTGCGGGAGCTCTTCTATAAGCGCCTGCGCTGGATCACGGTGATGCGGCATATGCGCCCGTGGGGGCATGTAGGGCTCATCTTTACCCTGGGGCTGCCCTGGGCGCTGCTCGCAGTTGCGCTGATGCCCACCCGCGAGGTAGCGGCGGCGTACCTTGGCGGATACTTCGCGATCCGCAGTTTGCTGACGCTACTGGTTGGATCGTTTGGGCTGAAGCAGTCCGGTGTGTGGAAGAAGCTGGCCCTGGTCCCGCTCTGGGACGCGATGGCGACGGTGATCTGGCTGGTTAGTTTCTCCCGGAAGACGATCCGCTGGCGTGGGCAGGACTATCTGATACGCGACGGAGAGCTGGTGCCCACCTCTGACGAGCCGGTACCCAGCACCAAGGCCCAGCCGGTACCTTAAGACATGCCCTGACTTCGAGGCACTGGCCGAACACCCGCCAAGAGGTTTAACCACCGCTTTTCGTCTCGCGATTGCTTTGACGGCGCTGAAAAGCCTCTTGCTGGGCGCGTTTGAGATCGGTGATATCGGATGCCGTCATCGCAACCCCGTCTTCCATGCGGACTGCCCGGAGCCGAATCCACTCGCTTATCACGTTCTCGTCACTGACCGGGAACTCCGCCATATAGGGATCGCCCGTGAGGACGACCCGCTTACAGGCTTCAAACAGACCCAGCGCGTGATTGATCGGAAGTAATTCGCACATTTTGCCGCCCAGCAAAGTCTCGCGAGGCAAGGAAAGCATCTTCTCGACTCTACCGTTGAGATAGGTAAAGACGAAATCCTCGATATCTCCATCCTGGTCGCGAACCGCTTCGCAGACATACACCGCGTCCATGATGCTCTCCGTCACAGCGCGCAACCGGTCGCGCTCGCGTCGAAGCACCGCTTCCATTCTTAGCAGCGCTTCTTGATGCCGTTTTTGTTCGCTTATGTCGCGTACGACCTTGGCATAGCCGGCCAACTTCCCCCCCGGGCTGCGGATCGCCGTAAGCACGAAGCTTGCCCAGAAGCGCTCACCACTCTTTCTGAGTCGCCAGCCTTCGCCGCTACAGCGGCCCTTCACCGCAGCGGTGGCGAGCTCTCGGTCCGGAACGCGAGATTCGATGTCGCCCGGTAAGAAAAACAAGGAATAGTGTTGTCCGATGACCTCGGCGCTGGCATAGCCCTTGTTTAGCTCCGCGCCCCGATTCCAGGTAAGCACGCGACCGGTGGGATCCAGGAGGTAGATCGCGTAATCTTCGATCGAGTCGACCAATAGCCGAGCCCGCTCTTCGCTGAGGTGCACATTTGCTGTGAAGTCGGCGAACCCAGGCTGCCTCGCCTCCTGGCTGGACGGGTTGTACGCTTCGAGCGCGCCTGCCGCCAGCCGGTAGCCGCGTCCGGGTACCGTCTCGATGAAGTCGGTTCCATCTGGAAGCTTTCCCAGAGTCTTGCGAAGGATGAAGATGGTCTGGGTGAGGTTGCCGTCCTCAACGAAGCGGCCGTTCCAGGCTCTCTTGAAGAAGAGTGCCTTAGAGACGACTTTTCCGTGCGCTTGCACCAGAAGCGCCAAGACCTTCAATTGCCTCGGAGACAACTTAATAGGCCTGTCGCCTTCCAGCAATTGCGCCGGACGCCAGCCGATCGTATATTGGCCGAGCGGTTGCATCTAGTTCATTCTAAGCGCGCTGCGTCCTGCCAGTCTCAATCTTTTCTCAAATTGAAGATTTTTCAGAGGCTGCGGCTTAACCTTGGCCCACAGATCGAGGCATCACAGTTTCATCCCAGTGGCTTTACCTCAATTCCTCCGCGCAAGAAAAATCATCCAGTTCCCCTCCCATTTTCGCCTCGCAAACGCCCACCGGAAGGTGGGCATGGTTTCGCAGGCTGGTTCGCATCCTGCCAGACGAAACAAGCCTCCAGGCTTAGCCTCCCGCGAATCGATTGCGAGAGGCGAGCTAGAGAGGCCTGGAAAATGAATGAGAGGCACGAACAAGCTACCGGGAGATCGGCTCCGGGGCAGCGACGGCGCGACGCTCGTTCTTGGTCTTACGCCAATTGACCTGCGGCGCGAAGACGTTGGGGTCGATGCGGTCGCGATAGCGGACCGCGATATTGATCAGCGAATCAACCAGCGAATCGTTGAGCAGATGCGGTTGCAGTCCAAGGTCGACGAGTTTGGAGTGCTTGGCGTTGTAGTAATGCGACTCCAGCTCAACACGGGGATCGGGAACGTGATCGATCTCGACCTTGAGGCCCAGGCGGGCTGAGACCGACTTGACGCTCTCCGCCAGCTCGAGCACCGAAAACTGTTCGGTGAACTGATTGAAGACGCGGAACTCACCCTTGTTGGCGGGGTTGAGGCAGGCAAGCTCGATGCAACGGACGGTATCGCGAATATCGAGGAAGCCGCGTGTCTGGCCGCCTTTGCCGTAGACCGAGAGCGGCATACCGATGGCCGCTTGGGCGCAGAAACGGTTGAGCACGGTGCCGAAGACTTCGTCGTAGTCGAAGCGGTTGATGAGCGCCTCGTCCATTGAAACCTCATCGGTGACTGTCCCGTAGACGACGCCCTGGTTGAGATCGGTGGCGCGGATTCCCCAGATCCGACAGGCAAACATGATGTTGTGGCTGTCGTGGACTTTTGAGAGGTGGTAGAACGAGCCGGGTTGCTTGGGAAACGGCAGCGTATCTTTGCGGCCGTTGTGCTCGATCTCGATGTAGCCTTCTTCGATGTCGATATTCGGAGTGCCGTATTCGCCCATGGTGCCGAGCTTGACGAGGTGACACTCGGGCTGGAGCTCGCGAATGGCGAAGAGCAAATTCAGCGTGCCGACGACGTTATTTACCTGGTGTCGATACCGCATGCTTGAGGTCGATCATCGAGTACGGCGCGGAACGCTGCTCGGCAAAATGGACGATCGCCTCGGGCTGCAGGTCGCGGATCAAGGAAGCACAGAACTCGTAGTCACAGATATCTCCGACCCGCAGGTCGATGGTCTTGCCAGTCAACTGGGTCCAGGCGCTCAAGCGCTGCGCAAGCGGCCGGATAGGCGTCAGCGTCTGGACGCCGAGTTCGAAGTCCCACAGCCGGCGGACGAAATTATCGATGATGGTGACCGTGTGGCCTTTTTTAGAGAGATATAAAGCTGTGGCCCAACCGCAATAGCCATCGCCACCGAGTACGGCAATTCTCATACTTCCTCCAGAATCCGGGTTAAAAACGCCTATATCGACATACTACTTTAAGCATTTGCTGCAACTCCGATTCTCTCGATCCGGCAGCGTTCGCGGGACACTCATTTCAGACGTAATCGACAGAGAGAAGACGCAGCGGGGCGCTCATTGCACTTCCTGCTGCATCGCGAGTACCGGCTGGCCGGCGTTTGAACGAGCGACGCCCGGGAAGGCTGCGGACTGTATATGCCAGCGTTTCATCCAAAGAAACAGCATGAGCAGGCCCCAGAGGTGGTAGCCCACATTGATCTTCCGGCTCAGGTGCAACTGGGCATATCTGCGAATGACCGCAAAGTCGAACAAGTCGGCGTGCTCCGCCTCCGCCGACGCCAGCGTCTCGAGCAGTAACGGTTTGAGCGGTCCGCGGAACCACTCGTGAGCGGGGATGTCGAAGCCAATCTTCTTGCGTCGCACGATCGCGGGAGGCAGCTTCGGCGCCATCAGCTCCTTAAGCAGGAATTTCTGGCGCGAACCGCGCACCTTCAGGGAGGTGGGCAGAGTCGCGGCAAACTCGAGGATGCGGTGGTCGAGGAACGGCGGGCGGACCTCGACTGAGTGGGCCATGCTCATTCGGTCCGACTTCACCAGGATATCGTCGGGCAGATAGTATTCCTGGTCGAACTCGAGGAAGGGTGCGACGCCGTCGCTGGGAAGCGCAGCCCGCAGACGCCCGAGAACGCCGGTGAGCGAAGGTGGCAAGGGTGCTCGCAGCAGCGCCCTCTTCTCCGCATCGGAGAATGTTCCGTTCCAGTAGATGTGGGCGCGCTCCGGCGTCATCATGCTGCCTTCGAGGAGGCGCTTCAGCTTATATTCGAAGCTGATTTTTTCATTCGAGACGGGCCAGGCCCGCAAACCACCCAGGGCGAGGCCGAGCGCCGCCGAGGGCAGATGGTTCAGTTGACTCGCCATCCGGTTAGCGCGATATGTGAGATAACCGCCGAAGATCTCGTCAGCACCCTCGCCGCTGAAGGCGACCGTCGATTGCGTCTTGCAGAGCCGGGAGAGAAACCAGACTGGGAGCGCTCCGGAGTCGGCGCTTGGTTCGTCAGAGTAATAGGGAAGCTCTTCGATAACGCCGACGAGGTCCTGATCGGGGTTGAGGTCTAACTGCTCATGCTCGGTGCCGTAGTGCTGAACTGCCTGGCGGATATATGGCGACTCGTCAAAGCTGTGACCGGCGAAGGAGATTGAAAAGGTCCGCAGGCGCGTCGCCGAGGCCTCGGCGGCGTAGTGAAGGATGGTGGAGGAATCGACGCCTCCGCTGAGCCAGACGCCAAGGGGAACATCGGACATCAGGTGCTCTCGGACCGACTGTTTCAAAAGGAGGTCGAGCTGCCCTTTTGCGTCGTCAAGTGAGACGGTAGTTGGCGAGATCTTTGGGACCTGCCAATAGGCTTGCTTGTGCACGCGGCCATTGCGCCATTCGAGCCAATGTCCCGGAGGCAGCTTCTCGACGCCGTCTACCAGCGTCCAAGGGCTGGGCACGTAGTTCATAGATAAGTAGCAATCGAGTCCTTCTAAACTCAGGCGCCGCTCAATCTCGGGGTGAATAAAAATGCCCTTAAGCTCGGAGGCAAAGAAGAGGTCTTCGCCGCGCTCGGCGATGTAGAGCGGCTTGATGCCGATGCGGTCGCGGGCGAGTACCAGCCGCTCTGCCGAGTTACTCCAAATTGCAGCGGCGAACATGCCGCGCATGCGGGCGAAACAATCCGTGTCCCATTCCAGAAATGCCTGCAAGACGGTCTCGGTATCGCAGTGCGTGTGGAAGCGATGGCCGAGCGATTCGAGTTCTGCGCGGACCTCGAGGTGGTTGTAGATCTCGCCATTGAAGACGATCACTGAGTCCCGATCTTCGGAGTAGATTGGCTGGTCGCCGCCGGCGAGGTCAATAATTTTGAGCCGGGTTGCGCCGAGCGAACAGGCGTGCGAGCGGAAGACCCCTTGCTGGTCAGGGCCGCGATGGATGAGCGTGTCGGTCGCTGACTGGATTCGCTCCCCTCCGGGAGACCAGTCTTTGGTCGTAAATCCAACAATGCCGCACAACTCGGTCCAAGCCTCTTTCGATGAAACTCTATCTTTCAGACTAGCAAAGAAGCTGCCGACACGCCCGTCCTGCTAGGGTGAGCCATATAGAATCAAGAGATGCCCTCTGAACTACACGTCGCCCGGGTTGAGCCGATGGCGGCACATAGAAGTCTGCACTTGAAGACTTATGTACTCATCGGTGTGATGATCATCGCCGGACCGCTGGGCAATGTTCTGCTTGGCAAAGGAATGAAAGGCATTGGAACGCCGGCGATCTGGCCTCCGGCGGATCTGCTGCACACTGCGCAACATATCCTCAGCTCGGGATTTATCTGGCTGGGCATCGCGTCATTAATCGGATTCTTTGTGGTTTATATGCTTGCGCTCTCCTGGGCCGATTACAGCTTCGTTCAGCCGGTCGCCTCGCTTGCCTACGGCGTTGTAGCCCTGCTCGGTTATTTCATGCTGGGGGAACACATCTCGCCGATGCGCTGGGCAGGGATCGCGGTGATCTGCCTGGGAGTCTTCGTGGTCGGGCGCACCGACCCGCGGACCACCGAGCACATTGCGGAGCGAAACTAGCGTGCGGGATTTCGTCTTATTCACCTTGATTGTGGTTGCCGGAACCTGCGGCGAGCTGTGCGTCTCGCGGGCGATGAAAATGGTGGGCGAAACGCCAAGTTTTCGGCCTGCTCATATGGCCCGGGTCATCTTCCGCGCCTTGCGTGTCCCGTGGATGTGGATCGGGATCAGCATGATGGCAGTGGCGTTCTTCGCCCTGCTGGGCGCTCTCTCGCTCTACAACGTGAGCTTCGTGGTCCCGGTGACGGCGCTCAGTTACGTGGCTGGAGCGGTCGGCGGCATCACCTTCCTCCGCGAGCGGGTGACACCGCAACGCTGGCTGGGCGTCATGCTGGTCGCGATCGGTGTGACGCTCGTGTTCTTCGGCAAAAGCTGACGGTCACTACCGGCGCTCGTTTTAAGTTTGACACTAGGGCGCTCCGTCGGCGATGAGGTGGATACCGCCTAGCAGCCCCGAGGGAACGGGCTGCACCTTGTTCAGGTCCTGCATCTGAAAGCGGTCTCCATATTTAGCGATGAGCGGTTTGTAGTCGCGCGGCGGCAGCGCGGCCCAGGCATTGAGTGCAGTGTTGTAGACGCGGATCTCGACGTGATTTCTTCCCGGCGTGAGCCACGCGCCCACTTCAAGCTTGTATGGCGGATGCCACAAGGCTCCTGCGCGATGACCGTTGATGAAGACGACAGCGGCCTCGCGGATCGGCGGGTCGTACCAGGCCCGCATGCCTGGTCCGGTGCCCGTGATCAGCGGATTCGGCAGCGGGCTGCCAGGAAGCCTCGCAGTCGGATCCGCCGGTGCCGCCAGGCGGGGAGCGGCGAGCGGTGTGCCTCCGGTGACTTCGAGATACGCCGATCCAGCGGGCGGTTCCTTCAACATAAAGTCGCGTTGATAAACTGCGACCCCCGAATAGAAGCGAGTTGCAGGATCGGCGGTCCAGTCGCTAAGCGTACGTTCAGTCGCGGACTTGCGAATCGATGGAAAGACTACATACCAATCGGTGCTGAGATCGACCATTTCGGTCGAGGGACGCTGCGGCGCAGGCTCATTCGCAGGAGTATCGCTGAAGACGAAGACTGCCGATTCGTATGGCGCAAGGCCGATCGGAAGATTGGCTGCAGTGACACTGCCGGGATACGGTCGCCCGGTATCGGGGCTCCATTGTTCGCCGAATTTGTGTTTGGTCGCGAAGGTCGCGCGCGCGCTGACCAGATGGTTCGAAGTATTGGCGACGAAGTAGATGTCGGCGTTGGGAAGCTTGCGGCGAATGAAGCCGATTTCATCCTTGTTGCTCGAGAGCTGTAGATCGGGGGCGGCCGCCTGGTGAAGCGCGGTTTCAAGAGCGAATTCATCCGCAACAAAGCTTGAGTTCGAAATGATGAACAGCTGGCGAGAGAGCGTCGTCACCTCGGCAGCGGTCTGACCTTCGGATCGATGGACGGAGCGCGGCCGACGGAGATGACCTTCCCACCCGCAGCAACATATTGTTGGATCTTCACAAGCGTCGCGACGGGAATGCGGTCCGTCGGCGGGATGACGAGTATAGGCTGGTGAATTCCCAGACGGTTGATCGCATCCGCATCGATGAAGTCTAGGTTGTATCCCGCAGAGAGAATGGCCGAGATCAACGCAGGAGTGATGAGGCGAGTCATCTCGCCGGTGACCGTGACTTTTCCCGGCGAAAATGCCGCCCAGGCATCGTCGGTGGGAAGTAGCAGAGCGACTTGGTTGGCCGACTCGCCTTGCCGCAGCAAGTAACTCACGCGTTGAATGTAGCGGGTGACGTCGGGCATCACCGGATGCCAGGGATTGTGGTCATTGAAGACGGCGGCAGCGTAGAGCGACCATCCGGGCTCGCCGGCCTCCGGTGGCGAGTAGGGCCAGCCGTGGCATATGAACTGGTTGACTCCCATGAGGAAGTGCAGTCGACCTCGGCCTTCATGTCGAGCGGAGTGGCGCGAAAGACCGGCGAGTGCAGCCAGGTGAATGTCTCCGCCGAGGTGACGTTGTTGCCGAAGAGATGGTTCGCTGAGCTTGCCCAGCGCAGCGTCGAAAAGGCGCGCCAGCGCGGGCCTTCGCCTTCAGGTAACGCCACCAGCCGCTGGCTGGACAGGCTTACCGCAGGTTCGCCGTAGGTTTGCGAGCGGAAATTTGTGTGGTGAACGAGAGCCCAGGAGTTGATCTGGATGAGATAATTCTCATCGACGAGCTCAGTCAGCGTCTTACCCCAATCGTGGCGAACCCTTTCAGCTGCAGGTGTACCTCCTGCAACAAGTTCCGGCAGATGAGGAAGCAGGTCGTAGCCGCGTCGCTTGAGAAACTGGGTAGGCAGATCGGGCGTCCAGTCAGCGCCATACGCTTCGAGTGAATCGGAGAAGATCGCGTACGGCGGAGTTGAGCCGAAGGCGCCGACGAGAGGCTCGCCGACCGCTTTGAGATGGGTCGCCACGGCCTCGCGGCTGAAAGGATCGAGCACCCATCCCTCGGCCCTACGGCAGATCGTTTGACCATTTGGCGGGTATGGCTGGAGATGAAGATCAAGGCAGTGTGCGGGTCGCCGCTGGCAGTGCGGGATATTGCTGGTCTGGCTGAAGGGCAGGACTTGGCGCTGGTGGCGTCCCAATGCCCCGGAACGCCATTGACCAATGAAATCGAAAGCATGGATTCGCTCTCGGCCAGCTTGAACGGCGGAAGGTTGGTCGAATTCGGAGGGAGGGGATTTCGAGCACGCGGAGCTGGCCGGCGGCCTCCGCCAGCGCAGTGGACGGCCCTCCGTAGGGCCACCCACTGCCCAGGGTCACGTCGACACGAAGGCCGAGCTTGGTCCCTTCGGACTGCGCATAGCGGACATCGTCGAGCATCGCCGGACTGAGAAAGGGCTGGTTGGTCAGGCCCTTGGCGGGATCATCAACGACTTGCGGATATTCGAATGCCAGCTCAACGCCGCCGATACCATCGGCCTTCATCTGCTGAAGTTCGCGGAGAATTTCAGGCCTCTCGGCTGCGATTCCGAACCACCACCAGCGAACCATTGGCTTCGCCGCGTCCGGCGGGTTCAGAAAAGCTTGTTTCAATAGTGTCTCTGAGACTTGCGCCGACAAACGGAGAGAAATTACTTGGGCTAACAAGGCCGCCAAAAGTAGAGTCAGGACGCGCGAGCTGGGGAGCCGCAATGCGAGGCGCAGTGAGAGCTGCAATGTGCAATCTCCTTCGGCTGTGGTCTAACCTGCGACGCGAAAATCGATCTCCAAATCGGCAATGAACCCAGCAAGCGAAATTCTATTTCATTCAAAATTGCGTTTTGAAGGAGAATTGCAACGCAATTTTAGTGTTTGAAATCAATTGGCTTGCGCTACCCTGGCTAATCGATTCCCCGGACCAGGAGGCGCGAATACTCTTGAGGATGAGCTCTATCCGTCTTACGCCTGCTACTATGACGTGGTATGACCACATTTAACTCGCTTCGGCGCGACTTTCTGAAGATCGGAGGCCCCGGACTGGCGGCAGCTGCGGTTCCGGCGTTCTCTTCTATGACTGCTTCCGCACAGGACGTTTCGGGCGCTTCCTCAGGAATTTTTGACGTCCGCAAATATGGCGCGACGGGCGATGGCAAGACCGTCGATAGCGACGCCGTGAACAAGGCGATCGAAGCCGCTGCGGCGGCAGGTGGAGGGTTGGTTGTCTTCTCGCCGGGCACTTATGTGTGCTTCTCACTACATCTCAAGAGCCAGGTGCACCTGCAACTGATGCAGGGCAGCACGATTCTCGCTGCCGACTCGCCCCTTCCGGGCGAACAAACTGGGTATCACGGCGGAGTGTATGACGCTGCCGAGCCCAAGACAACATGGGACGCCTACCAGGATTACGGCCACAACCACTGGCACAATTCCCTGCTCTGGGGCGAAGACATTCACGACTTCAGCATTACTGGCCCGGGGCTGATCTGGGGCAAAGGGCTGTCGAACGGACGCGGGCCCGGAAAGAACCAGGAGGGAGCTCCTTTTGTCGCGGAGCAAGCCGGGCGTCGGAAATAAGGCGATCGCGCTCAAGAACTGCCGCAACGTGCTGCTGCGAGACTTCTCGATCCTGAAGGGCGGCCATTTCGGCCTGCTCTTGACTGGCGTCGATAACCTCACCATCGATAACCTCAAAATCGACACCGACCGCGACGGCATGGACATCGATTGCTGCCAGAACGTGCGGGTCTCGAACTGCACCGTGAACTCGCCGTGGGACGATGGCATCTGCCCCAAGTCGAGCTACGCTCTCGGCTACGCACGGCCGACGAGAAACCTCACCATCACGAACTGCTTTGTGACCGGCACCTACCAGCTTGGCAGCGTGCTCGATGGAACCTTTAAGAAATTCGCAACCGACGATACGCCACGCCTGGCGCACCGGACGCATCAAGTGCGGCACCGAATCGAACGGTGGCTTCATCAACGTCACCATCTCCAATTGCGTCTTCGAAGGCTGCCAGGGCTACGCGCTCGAGAGCGTGGATGGCGCTCTGCTCGAAGACTTCACGATCACCAACACCACGATGCGCGATCTTGTCTCCGGGCCTATCTTCATGCGACTCGGCGCGCGGCTAAGAGGGCCGAGCGAGAGCACCAAGGTGGGTACGATCAAGCGCATTCTAATAAGCAATCTCGAATGCTATAACGCGCCAATGAAGGTCAGCTCTGTACTGAGCGGTATTCCAGGCCACATGATCGAAGACGTAAAGCTGTCGAATATCTATATTGAATCCGCAGGCGGCGGAACCGCGGAGACCGCAGCACTGCGTCCGCCAGAGCTGGAGAATAAGTATCCCGAACCAGGTATGTTCGGAGCGATGCCCTCCTCAGGCTTCTTCCTACGCCATATGCGCAATCTGGAGATGAGCCACGTTGAAGTTGCGTGCGTGACGCCCGATGCGCGCCCTGCTTTCTTTCTGACCGACGTCGATCGCGCCGACTTCTTTGCCATCACCGCACCTAAAGGCCCACAGGGTACATTCGCCTTACACGGAGTGAAAGACTTGCGTATAGGATGGAGCCGCGCTGCAGGCAGATGTCAGCGTGGCCAACGCGGACGATAAGGTGCTGTAAGTCCGTCCGTCCGCGGCCTAGCCTATTGATCGGAAGTCGATGCATTGGCGCGGGCCCGCGCCGGGATAGACAGAGCATAAACGACCGGGCCGGCGAGCGCGATCACCCCGCCGAGCAGGATGGCCGGCAGCGAAGGCGAGAGCCGGTCGCCACGCGCGTTCCAGATCGCGAAGAAGACCAGCACCGTGGGCCCGAGGGCGGCACCGATTGCAATCGGCAGCCCGCCGGGAATCGCGAAGGGACGAGGCATGTCGGGTTCGCGCAGCCGCAACGCAATCAACGCCGCAAACTCGAGGATCAGCGACAGCCCATAGAGCATGAGGTCGAGCTCCAGCAGCCGGGTCAAATTGAAGCCAAGCGCGCAGGCCCAGCCCAGCCCGCAGACCAGCACCGCGACCCATGGAACTCCGTTATCCATGTGGCGCGCAAAAGACCTGGGCAGCATACCATCGCGCGCCATCGCCGCCGGCACGCGAGCGTAGGAAAGTGTAAGCGCATTGAACATCGCGACCCCGGTCACCGCACCGCCGATCACCACCGCGATGGCCAGCACCGGCCCAACGATCGGGCCGCCGAGCGTACGCGCCGCCGCGACCCACGCCCCGGTGGCAAAAGCCGATGCGGGGATTCCGGTCAGCGCCACCACCGCGATCGGCAGGATATAGCTCGCGCTAACCACCGCAACAGCACCGATCATGGCGCGAACGTAATTGCGCCGGGGATTGGTGACCTCCTGTGCGATGGTGGAAGCGTTGTCCCAACCCATGTAATTCCAGAGCACAAAGAGCAGCGCCGTAGTCATATTGCCTTCGCCGATTGCTGTGATATTTCGCGGGCCAAAGGGCGCGGAGGCCGCATGAAAAGCCCCGTACGCAACGATGCCGAGGAAAGGGGTCAGCAGCAACGCAAACATGCCGACTGAACCCTGTCCAACGGAGTGCGCGCCGCGCAGATTCCAGCCGATACAAATAAGAACGATGGCCAGCGACCAGAAGAGGCCGCGATGACCTGCGGTGAGAGCGCCCGAGAGCTGGCCCAGGTAGGCGACGGCGAGCGAGGGGTAAATCGCCATGTCGAAGACCGACGCCGAGAGCGAGAGCCACGCCTCCTGAAAGCCCCAGAAACGGCCGAAGGCGCGGCTGACCCAGACGTAAAATCCCCCCTCTTCAGGCATCGCCGAGGCGAGCTCGCCGATCATGAGCGCAGTGGGCAGGCTCCAGATGATCGGCACGATAGCCAGCAGCAACAGCGCGCGCAGATAGCCGGCCTGACCGACGATGTCTTCCAGGCCATACGGGCCGCCCGAGACCATGAAATAGGTCGCCGCGATCAGCGGCAGCAGTGTTAGCTTGCGAAGCCGGGGAGCGGCGACGAGTTGAGCCTGGGTTGAGACTTCAAAGTCTCCGCTGTGTGTGGAGTCGCGGCAAGAAGCGAGCTCGCATTCCGTTAACGCCGATATCAAGTATGG
>CAWBOT010000003.1:0-122457 GCA_963790505.1 uncultured Acidobacteriaceae bacterium
CAATACGCCGGTGCTCTTTCTTGACGAGCCGACATCCGGGTTGTCCTCATACCATGCTGAAGGGGTGGTTGATCTTCTGAAGCGGCTGGCTGGCGAAGGTAAGACAATAATCACGACCATTCATCAGCCAAGCATTGATGTCTACAGAAAGTTCGACAATCTGATCATGATCTCGCGGGATCGCGGCGGCTGCGGATCGCTCGCCTATTATGGACCGGCCTTTCCGGATTCTATCGAGTTCTTTCATCCACCTGCACAGCAGCAGGCGGATAAGAACTCGCTCAATCCGAGATGCTCCTTACGGGTTCTCGAAAGGAGACGACCGCCAACTGGGTCACTCGCTTCAGCAAGTCGCGGTATCAGAAGATGTTTATTGACGATCGGGCGGGTATGGTTAAGGGTGAAGGCCACAGAAAGATGTTTCTTCCACGCGTAGCCTCGGCTTTGGTCAGTGGTGGACGCTGCTCCGTCGCAATATTGTTCTTAGAACGCGCGACCGTGCGCAACTCATCATTACCCTGCTTCAGGCGCCGCTATTCGCTGTGTTGATTGCGCTCGTCTTCGGCAAAGTGAAGGATCCAGAGACCCTCTCGAAGACGTTGAATGTTCCCGCTGCCGAAGCTACCGTTTCCATGGCAAAGGCACAGCAGGACTTCGGTCAACTAAGCGGCAATCTGGTCGGTATCGAGTTCCTTCTTGTCGTCGCGGCAATCTGGTTTGGCTGTAACAATGCTGCGCGCGATGTTGTCGGTGAGTGGTCAATCTACCAACGCGAACGTATGGTCAATCTTAAGTTGCCATCGTATGTCTTCTCGAAGTTCATTGTGCTTGTTGGTCTCTGCATCTTCCAATGCCTCACTCTGCTTACGGTCGTCTACTTCGCCTGCGGTCTGCGCGGCAGCTTTGTACGCGAAGCCACTATTCTGATTGCTTCGTCCCTTGTCGGAGCGGCGCTCGGACTTGCCATTTCAGCGCGAAGCTCGACGACTGAAACTGCAATTGCGCTTCTTCCTGTAGTGCTTCTTCCAGTCATCACCCTGGGCGGGGGCATTCGGGCGATCTACAGGATGCCCATACCCGCGCGCATTATGAGCTATGTCGCACCTTCGCGTTGGGCGTTCGAACGAAACATGATCGATGAGGCAAAGGGGCATGTATGCGGTTATCTGCCCGGCCCGCTGAGGTGGGATTCTTGTCCGTCTGGCGGTAAAGGAGTTGACGCGGCCACGGTACAAGTTCCGGAGGCAATCACGACTATAGACGAAATCCGCCAACCCACAGCCCCAACCGAGAGAAAGACTCTGCGGTATTCCTTTATACAGTCGCTTGGAGTATTGGGAGCTATGTTGGTAATCCTGCTTGGATGCGTGCTTGGCTTCTTGAAGATGCGCGATATTTTGTAAGGGCATTCCCGTACATTCATGGAAAACAAAGAGACTGCTCCCGAGCAACGTACCAGACAGATCACACGCATCGACTTCGCGGGAGATCCGGCGGGCATTTCGTCCAGCTTGCGATGTCATCCTGGTGCAGTTCGTGAAGAGAATCAGGATTGCGTCGGTCGCTTTCAGACGCCTTTTGGCGAAATTTTTCTTGTGCTGGATGGAGTCGGCGGACGAAGTGGCGGAGCGCGAGCTTCGATGCTTGGACTTGAAGAGTATGGGCGATTCCTATCTGGCTTGCCCGCTGAAGCAGATCCGCTTGATGGCTTGCAACGAGCTACTACATGGGTTAAGGATCGGTTGGAAGAGGCTAAAAAGTCTGGACCACCCACAATGCAAGAGATGGCATCGACCGTTGCACTTGTACTGATCCATGAGGGAGCGGCATACGTCGGACATATCGGAGACTCGCGGGTGTACCGAGTTCGTGGCGACCAATGCACACAGCTGACACGAGACCATTCGATAGTGGAGAGGATGATAGCCGAAGGCCTTCTCTCCGACGAGCAGGCGCAGTCGCATCCGAGCGCGCACATTTTGACGCGCAGCCTTGGACAGCCCGATGCGTCGCTCGAGCTCTCCTCGCATGAAATATTGGCGGGCGACGTAATGCTCATCTGCTCCGACGGGCTCTGGGCATATGCACCAGCCCCTGCAATGGAGCAGGAGCTCTTCAAGCCGGGAGCTACCACTGCATTCATCGCCGATGCGCTGCTTCATTTCGCACTTGCGGGCGAAGCAGGAGACAACATCAGCATAGTAGTACTTCGAGCAAGTGAAGCGTGGAAGGCACCAAAGCGGGCCCAAATTTCGACAAGCAAGCGCTTCAGCCAAAAAC
Source organism: uncultured Acidobacteriaceae bacterium (assembly GCA_963790505.1). GTDB lineage: Bacteria > Acidobacteriota > Terriglobia > Terriglobales > Acidobacteriaceae > Acidisarcina. Next base: position 2,281 of record CAWBOT010000003.1, read on the forward strand.
AGCTTTTAACTGCACTTGCGATCACGATGTTATTAGCGGGAGCCGCGGCCTATCTATTTCTCTAGGTTAGGTAAGCCGCAATTGCCGCCGAGCGGATTAACTTTTCGAGTTATGCAGAGCAAGTAGTTTGTAAGCGGTCAGATTGCCTTCGTGCTTTGTTGCGACCTCCAGCGGCTCCACCTCAAGATCGCGCCAGAGTTTCTCATAGATCTGCGGGCTGATAATGATCTCGCTGAGTCCTGCCGCGGCGCAGTAGCGTGTTGTCATGTTAACCGCGTCGCCTATGATCGTGAACTCCATGCGGTCGACCGAGCCAATGAAACCGTGGATTACCTCACCTGTATGGACGCCAATGCCAATCTCGCACACCCTTTCGCCCTTCGCCTTACGCCTCTCACTAACTGCCTGGGTGACCTCCATCATATCGATTGAAGCTTTCGCAGCTTGCTCGACGTGACGTGGATGAGCCTCCGGACTCCCAAAGACGACGAGCAAAGCGTCACCAATAAACTTGTCGATGGTCCCCTGGTGCCGAAAAACACATTCGACCATCGCGGCGAAGTAGTCGTTGAGCAGCAGGAGCAGATCGTCGGTGTCCATGCTGGCAGCCATGATGGTGAAGCCTCGGATGTCTGCACAAAGGATAGACACGTTCGATCGCTCGCCGCCAAGCTTGAGTCGTCCAGCCTGCGCGCGTTGAATAAGATACGTCCGCACCTGGGGTGAAAAGTTAGTCATCAAGCGTTCGAGAACGTGAATCTTTTGCGCGATCTCCGCCTTAAGGTCGCGATTCGCAAGAACCAGACCGATCTGGTGTCCGAGCGATGCGGCGAGGAAGAGGTCTTCCGCCGTCAGCCGTGATGCAGCACTCTTTGAGTTCAGACAGATCACTCCGAACGACCTGCCGTCGGCGATGATGGGCGCATACACTCCAGATTCGAGATGGCTCTCAAACTGTGTCTTGCTCAAATTTTGTTGTCTCTGCCAGATGAATGCCTTCTTCTCTTTGAGCGCCTGAAGCGCCGATGATTTGCTCAGCGAGACATTCCCGCGCGGCACGTGAGCTTTTAAGTCGAGATCACCAGTTACAGGATCGACAATCAGAATCGCACCGTGCGTCGCTCGTGGAATAAAGCTAAGGATCTTCTCGGTCAACGCTTGCAGGAGAGTGCTCATGCTCCCACTAGGGCCGGCCTCCCAGGCGAGTTCACAGAGGGTGGCAAACTTGGGTCCCACGATGCTCCAGTTGATCTGGGGTTCAAGGACGGTATTCGCATCCAGAGTGTGAAGGACGATGTCTCTGGTCTCGGGCCCGTGGAAGTTTGGCGAAACGGCAAACGGTGAGGGAACTGGTGGCGCAGGGGCGGCAGAACCCGGACGCAACAGACTCGATATAAGCTGCGCAGCTATTGTTGACGTGATGCCTAAGGCGGGATATAGATCTTTGCTGCACATGAGAAAACCGCCAGCTAGGTGACGCAGGCGGGCGAGAGTGATCGACTCTTCCGCTGCAGCAACGCCAGCCTGTTCGAACGCTCGTTTGCATATTTCTGACCTTGAGATTGCAGCCCCGCTTGATTGATGTGCTGGCATTGTCATCATGTGCTGCACATCTGCAGACGTCTGCAAGCGTTTGAGGATTTCGTCGGCTTTCAGACCGAATGCTTCGAACGGCTTGGCTACCTCAACCAATTCCGTCGCCGTGTCCGGTTCTTCGAAATGAGCGGTATCGCGCAGCGTTGAGAGAGAGAAAATAGTGGTGAGAAAATGTTTCGGCTCGATAAGGGTTTGGTCGCGTCTCGCGATTAGCGCGGCCATCCTCCAAACCATCCAGACTGCGGGGGAGTAGTTCATCGGTTTTGAATGCTCCATAGCGGTCAAAATGACCCTTCCGTGGCCATAAATGTAGGGCGACCATTCAATTGCGAGCTACCGATGACGAAACTAGTTGGTTAGCAAATGTCCAGATTCCGTACGCGTCATTATATGCAAAGGCCATCTGCGCATGTGCAATAACGGCGCGCAAAATGATAACTGAAATCGGTTAGCGAAGGCATGCGTTGCTACCGTCTAAGGGTATATTCCTAATGAAGATGCCAGAAGAGGCGCTGCCGCTGAAATGAGAGATCAATTTCCCCATCAATACGAGGTGGAAAATTCTTTGACCAGTCTTTTTGCACTATCAGTCTGTCACGTACTAAACTTCAGACAGGGAAGAGTGGCCGAGTGGTTGATGGCTCCAGTCTTGAAAACTGGCGTACCTGAAAGGGTATCGGGGGTTCGAATCCCTCCTCTTCCGCCATTTTGTCTGCTCAGTATCGGGGTAGCGATTGGGTATGGCAGAAATTAGCGAAAATCCCCACAAAATTGAGTTTTCTTTTGCTTATCTCGATCTTCGTAGAGGTTTCGGTGGAGATTATCTGGTCAGCGTGGGCGCATTTCTCCAAGTCAGTTGGCGGAGAGAATCCTGGGCGGATCGAAATGATTTGGTTGGTCGGTCGAGACAAGCCGCAGATCGTAGCTATGTCGACAGACGTGATGCCTCACTGAAGCAACTCATCCGTCATGCAGATTCCCACCAATGATTGCTCGGGCAGTCGTCTTTGTTTCTTAATTCATATATTATCGCCGTGAAAAGCGGGCCTCATAGGAAAGTGCAGGATTTGCGCGCACTGGTCGTGACTTTTCGTAATTTCCCGCAAAGTCGGCTTTACGGCAAGTTCGAGCTCGTTATCTGCGATAACCCGTTTTAAGGTAGTCGGGCTACGATTGCCTGTGAATGGCTGGATGTATGCTGGCTGCGGCACCTCTTTGTCTTCCTCCCGATTCGCGGAGTTCTCAACGAGAACGAATCGAATCGAAGGTAATTACCGGGCTGGAGACGATCTATGCTTCCGCCTGCAGACGCCGTTCTACTGACCTGGGTGCTACGCCTCTTGTGAAGTGCCGGTAAGGTCCGGGCAGAGGGTGTATCGTCTTTGAAAAAGAAGATGGACAACCGGGAACAATCCGTAGAGAAGCTGTTTGCGGCGGCGCTGAATCTGCCAGTTGAGCGGCGTGCTGCGTTTTTGGACGAAGCGTGCCGTGGTTTGCCTGTGGTTCGGCAGCAGGTCGAGGAGATGCTTGAGAAGAATGGCCGGCTTGGTAGCTTTCTGAATGAGTCCGCGTCGAGAGCGAGAGCGGATAAGGCCAGGAGCGATTCTGCGCCCACGCTGAGGGATTTGACTGGGGTGAAGCTTGGCCGTTATGCGATTGTTGAGCGGCTGGGTTTTGGTGGGATGGGGGTGGTGTACCGGGCTCGCGATGAGAAACTGGAGCGTTTTGTTGCAATCAAGATTCTGGCGCCGGGTTTGTTATTGGGGGATGAGGCTCGGCGGCGGTTTCGCAGGGAGGCGCTGGCGCTGGCGAAGTTGAATCATGCGCATATTGCCGCTGTTTATGATGTGGGGGAGCAGGACGGGATTGATTACCTGGTGATGGAGTGTGTATCAGGCGAGTCGCTTGCGGCGAAGCTGGCGGCAGGATCTCTGACTGTGAAGGATGCCACTTCGATTACTCAGCAGATTGCGCAGGCCTTGGAGGAAGCGCATGAGCAAGGTGTGATTCATCGAGATTTGAAGCCTTCGAATGTGATGGTAACTCCGAAGGGAACGGTGAAGGTTCTTGATTTCGGTCTCGCGAAGCTGCTGGATGTGAGCGGGATGGAGGAGACACAGTCGGTCGAGGAGACGCAGCGGGTGATGGGCACGGTGCCATATATGTCGCCGGAGCAGGCGTATGGGAAGACGCTAGATACGCGAACGGACCTGTGGAGTCTTGGGGTGGTGTATTACGAGACGTTAACGGCACAGCGTCCGTTTCATGGGGACAGCGCGGTTGAAGTGCTGCGTGCGATCGCCGAGGAGACGCCGAAACCCGTGACTGGGATTCGCGTTGATGTTCCGCAGAAGGCGGAGGAGATCGTGGGACATGCGCTTGAGAAGAATCCCGCGAATCGTTATCAGTCAGCATCGGAGATGGTGAAGGATACTTCGGACTTACTGACGCAGATGAGCGGGACTATCGGGACTACGTTGCTGCCGTTGGAGAAGAAGCCGGAGATGAGGGTTTCTCGCTGGCTGATGGTGTGTGGGGTGGTGGCGGCGATTTTGTTAGTTGGGGTTGGTGCTTGGCTTTACCATCGCGCGTCGAACCGGCGCTGGGCGCGGGAGGATGCAGCGGGACAGATTGCGAACCTGATGGATTCGAATCGTCCTTTGGCTGCGCTTGGGTTGTTGGAAAAAGCGGAGGGATATCTGCCGGGCGATCCGCGGTTGAAGAAGATTGCGGATGAGGACACGTTGCTGATTTCGATTACGTCCTCTCCGGCGGGTGCCCCAGTGGCGATACAGGATTATTCGACTCCGGATTCTGGGTGGCGGGTGCTGGGTAAGACGCGGCTGAACGATATTCGCGTGCCGAAGGGATATTTCCGGTGGAAGGTGGGGAAGGCGGGTGTGGACGAAGCAGTGACTGCTCCTGAGACGGCGGCGGCGATTGATTTTGCGCTGGATGCTGAGAAGGGCCACGAGGGGATGGTGTATGTGCCGGGCGCCGACTGGGGGGACTACATCGGGTTTGTCGGAATGGTTGGGCCTTACAAGCTTCCGGCGTTTTATGTGAACCGATATGAGGTGACGAATCGCGAGTATCAGAAGTTCGTTGATAGCGGTGGGTACGAAAAGAAGGAGTATTGGACGGTGAAGTTTGTTCGCGATGGGAAAGAGCTCTCGTGGGCGGATGCGATGGCAGAGTTTCGCGATACGAGCGGTCGGCCCGGGCCTTCGACGTGGGCTGGAGGGCACTATCCGGAGGGCAAGGGCGATTATCCGGTGGGTGGGGTTAGTTGGTTTGAAGCGGCAGCCTATGCGGCGTATGCAAAGAAGGACCTGCCGGCGTTTGCGCAATGGTACAAGATGGCTCCGCAGGAAGTGGCGAGGCACATAGTGCCGATGAGCAATATTTCAACGAACGAAGTGGCGGCGGCGGGAAAGTATCGCGGTCTGGGACCGTATGGAACGTACGACACGGCGGGGAATGTCCGGGAGTGGGTGCTGAATCCTGTGGATAAGGATCTTCGGTTCATTCTTGGGGGGTCGTGGAAGTCGCCATCGTATATGTATTCCACGCCTGAAGCGGCTTCGCCGTTTGACCGGTCGGAGACGGATGGGTTTCGGTGTGTGCAGAATCCAACTCCCCTGGCCGCAGCGATTTCAGGAGAAGTAAAGCGTACGATGCGGGATTTTACAAAGTTCAAGCCTGCGGACGACGAGGTGTTTCATGCTTACCAGTTGCTCTATCAGTATCCGAAGGCACCGTTGAATATTCAGGAGCAAGGGTTGGTCCAGGAGACGGTGGACTGGCGGGAGGAGAAGGTCTCGTTCGATACGGGCTATCGCGGCGAGCGGATGACGGCATATCTGTTTTTGCCGAAGCATGTGAAGCCTCCTTATCAGACGGTGTTGTTCTTTCCGAGTGCGCGGGTGGAGTTACTGCAGGGGAATGATGGAGGACGCGCGCTGGGCGATATGCAGTTCTTCGATTACATCCTGCAGAGCGGGCGGGCGGTGATGTATCCGATCTATCAGGATCTCTATGAACGGCGAGTGAAGTTCTCAATGCCGGGCGGGTCACAGAATATCGAGCTGACTACGGACTGGTACAAAGATGCGTCGCGCTCGCTGGACTATCTGGCGATGCGGCAGGATATCGATAACGGCCGACTGGCTTATCTCGGCGTGAGCATGGGTTCGGCGGACGGAGTGATTATTACGACGCTGATGCAGGATAGGCTGAAGACTGCGATCTTTCTGGATGGAGGATATTTTCTTGATCCGCCGCCACCGGGTGGCGACGCGGCGGACTTTTCGGTGCGGATGAAGAAGCCGGTGCTGATGGTGAATGGAAGGTACGATTATACGTTTTCGGTGGAGGATGCGCAGAACCCGCTGTTCAGGATGCTGGGAACTCCGGAGGCGGATAAGAAACATGTGCTTCTTGAGACTCCGCATGATGTGACCGAGGATCGGCCCCGACTGATGAAGGAAGTGTTGGGCTGGCTGGATAAATATCTGGGGCGGGTGAATTGAGGAGTTTCCAGGGCCTCTGTGTAGTGCGATTTTTCCAGGAGGTTTCCTCATCACGAGCAACGACGATCACAAGAGTTCACGCATCGTCGACATGTACTGCCCGGAGTATTCATGGCTGTTTGCGTGGTAGGTAAATGTGACGGTGTAACACGCCATGACTGGCATTTCGAAATTCGCCGTTCGGCCCGTGTAAAGCCGTGGTCCACGACTAATAAGCTCACACGACGAAACCTTAGCTGTTGTCTCAATCCAAGGATTGTCTGCTACTGTTGCTTCCACCGACAGCCGAATTTCACATCGCGCTTTTATTGCGCCACGAAGGCTTATGTATCTGTGACTGGGCGTGCTCATTGTCCATAGGTATGACGCCTCGAAAAATTCTTTCACAAGCGATAGTAATTCCAATTCTGCGCGGTTCTAAGTGAGGTATCGCCTAATTGGGATCGGTTGCGCTCGATTTGCTGCCGAAATAGGGTTTCAAATCGATTATTTAGGCGCTTTATCCTGTATAGATAGGACGCTGCCAGGACGTTATGTTGGCTATCTTTTGCTCCACGGTCGGCGGTGTCATCACGCCAAACGCTGCTCCCCCATCCTAGGGAAAGATTCTTCGTAAGAACGGACACGGTGAGCAAGGGTGAGTGATTTCCAGCGAGGATAGCTTCGTAGAGCGGTGGAGATAGTGCCGCCAATCGAAGAATTCGCGACGCGTAGCGTTTGTTGAGGCTCGCTTTTGCGGCAAGTCCTTCCAAGTTCCTTACCTTCCCGGCGACTATCCATTCTGACCACGTTCTCGCTTGGACTACCGCGCGCACCAGGGAGGCGATTGGAACGTCGCTCTTGCACTCTCCATTTCGACAAGATCAATTTGACGGCACTACCGTGTCGTGCAGCCGATATAGGTTCATGCAGCTTTATCTCGTCAGAGGAATGAGCTGAAAGAACGTAGCCTAGCAAACTTTGCAAAGTTCCGCCTGATTCAAGAAGATGCATAGGTCATTACTTTCAACAACGATTCTGTTGACGAACTGGGAGATCAAGTCTCTTGTGTTTGCGTGCGCAAATCTCTGAGAGTTGAGCAGCACGATACTTCGCAGCTGACGTCAACAAGCGCAGTTCCCGCACATTTAACATTTTGAAATGTCCTGCAAGCCGCAGAGAGTCTTCAAGAAAAGAACCAATTGAAGAGAGAACACGGCTCTCCAACTCGTCCGCAGGGAGGCGTTTGATGATGTTCACCGATGAACCGCGGCATGAGCCGGTGAGGATGTAGTAAAAGTAGCGTCTGCCCTTCTTCGCTGCGTGGGTCGGTGTATAGCTCTGGCCATCGGAAGTCACTAATTTCCCATGCAATAGCCGGCCCGACGGGATGTTGCTCTCGGTTCGCCGAGCAACGCGGTTGTCCTTCAACATGGCTGCGACTTTATTCCATATCTGCAAATCTAAAATTGGTTCATGTTGCCCGTCGTGAAGTTTCCCTGGTGAGCAATCTTTCCGATGTAGATCGGATTGTTGAGCGTGTGATAGAGAGAACCCCGCGAGAGATGGCACCTCCTCGTTGACATCCTGTGAAACTAGTCCATCTTTTACTGCGAATGCTAGAGTGTTTCAAACGTTCAGCTAATTTCCGTACACATCCACACTCAAGATATGTGAAGAAAATATTACGGACGGTCACCGCCTCCTCGGCGTTGACGATGAGTTTTCCCTCCACCCTGTCATACCCCTTGGGCACATGACCTCCCATCCACATGCCCTTCTTCTTTGAGGCGGCGACCTTGTCTCTAATCCTTTCGCCCGTGACCTCTCGCTCGAACTGTGCGAAAGAGAGCAGCACATTGAGAGTAAGTCGGCCCATCGAGGTTGTCGTGTTGAATTGTTGGGTAACAGAGACGAAGCTGACTCCCTGCTTATCGAAGGTTTCCACTATCTTCGCAAAGTCGGATAGTGCGCGAGTCAGGCGGTCTACTTTGTAGACCACTACAGTGTCGATCTTGCCGGAGGAGATGTCGGCCATTAACTTCTTGAGTCCGGGACGTTCCATGTTGCCGCCCGAGAACCCGCCATCGTCATATTGATTCGCAAGAAGCTGCCACCCCTCATGCCGCTGGCTTAGGATGTAAGCTTCACAGGCTTCGCGCTGGGCGTGGGGTGAGTTGAGTGATTGTTCGAGCCCCTCTTCGGAAGACCTTCGAGTGTAGATTGCACAATGAATCTGCGTCTTAGCTGAAGTCACGAAGCTTTCGCCTTTTTCGTGCCGAAAAAAGCCGGCCCGACCAGCGCGTGCCGGTGATCTCACATGCAATCGGAGAGAGACTCTTGTAGATCTTTCCCTGGTAGTGATAACACTCATCATTGAGGGGCACCTCGTGGGTCTTTCCCCTCCATGCCCGCACAAGTTTCGTCCCGGCCTTGAAGCGTTGACGAGCTTCATCCCGGGAACGGCTCCGCGGTCTAAGCGAGGTCGTAATTACCCACGACTTCTCACTAGATCCCGGCGAAAGGCCACCATAGGCTCTTTCTTGAATCCTGTACGCAAGAATGGGTAGCATGAGTGCGGGCCGAACCCGCCCCGGCTCTTTACCAAAGTTGTCCTTCCATAGCTCTACCAAGCGCGTTTTAGGGAGGTTGGGCAGACTACGAATCAATTGAGCTGTGACACGCTGTGATGGTACCTCCTGCATGAATCCGCCCTCTCTGCGGCAGTCCCATTGCGCTCCAATCAGGCGAACAGAGATTATGCCGCTTGCTTGGTTTGTCGTTAAGCAGTCGCGTGCAATCATTCCGGTGCATCGGCAGGGGACGCGAAGTAACTGCTCCAGAACCCAACTGGTGATTCAATACGAACTCGATACGTGTCCCTTTCAACTTTCTTCTTCCGCTTTTTCTGGGTGCTAAGGATTTCTTTATTGTTCACCGCCTCGAACGGGGAAACAACACAACTCCGGTTGTTGTTGCCGAAAACCGTTTTTCGGAGACTAGCAGTAGCCGTCTGATCGTCGATGAGTGACTCGGCGATTATGCGCTCATTGAGAATTTGTTGGGGAAGAACACTCTGAATACAGACCTGCAAAAAAGAATAATCGATAGAGCGCCTTCGACTCAATTATGCACGCAGAAAAGCGCTCCCCTGCGGTCTCGCCCCCCAGATATGTGCCCCGCGGAATATAGAAACTCCTCTACGAACGACCCTGCTTGAGAAGTTGCCACAGTTGAGGCTTCACATGTACTCTAACGCTGTCGTTTCCGCCCTGACGCCTCTGGCGACTAACGATTGCGTGCTTGCCGCCGATGGCGGATAGGCGCGCGCGGAGTGAAGACGCTTCCTTGATGGTCACGCTGGGCCGGAGAAACACAAGCGGACCGTGAACTGAAGCGTATCGAGGTGCTTTCCGACATCGTAGCGAAGAAACACACGGAGCGATCCGCGGCGGCGGTATTGTGGATCAGCGCCCGTCAGACACGAAGATTGTTGACTGCGTATCGTAATAACGGAGGCTCAGCTCATTCAAAGGCTTGCTGTCACTTCCAATAACCGGCTCATCGCCGGTGTTCGTGAGCCTGCGGTTACGGTTGTCCGGTCCAAGTACGCCGACTTCTGGCCAACCCCGGCGAGCGAAATTTTGTTCGAGACTAAATTCTCTTGCCAGCGAATCGGATCAATTAGGCGTTCCGTCAGCGAGCGAAGCGCGGGGACCGTGACCGTAGGCCTGCACAAAGACCTTGTAGAACTGCGCGTAGCTTCCGAATCCCGCAGCGTAAACGGCCTCGGTGAGGTTCTTTTGCGCTGGCTGGCGGTACTCCTCCCAGAAGCGGGAGAGACGCAGAGAATTGCGATATCTAGTCAAGGAGACGCCGATCTGCCTATGGAAAGTCCGGCTCAAATGGGCCTCGCTCACCCCGCAGGCCCTCGCCAGTTGCGCGAGATCTTTTTGCCAGTCGCCCTCGCTGAGCAGCTTAATCGCGCGATGCACGGCCGGATGAATAGTTACGACATCGCCTTGGACTTGGCCAGCGCCCTGACTGCGCCAGCATAGCAACAGGAGATGGCGAAGTCCGGCATTCAAGCCGTCGGGGTCGCCATGCTCGAAGGAAAAGCTAGACGCCGCGCCAAAACCCGCTTCGTGGTTCAGCACGTTGGGGTCGAGAGACCCGTGCATCAAGCAATCCATGGTCTTGCGGATGAGATCGAAGGAGTCCGGTTTGAGGACGCTCTTGAGGAGACCGCCATGCTCGTTCTGATTACCCTTGAGGCCCTCATACCGTTTGGCATTGCAGAACTTATTCATGAGAGAGGGCTTGAAGACGACAACGTAACACTGGGCGTCGTCCGCTCGATCGACCAATTGGTGCTCGTGGCCGGGGAAAAGCCAGAGCATGGTTCTCGGTGTGAAGGTGAAGCGTTTGCCACTAACGATATAGGTGATCGTTCCGCGCACGACCAGGTTCAGCTCGAGTTCGATGTGATGATGGCTTTGAAGTTTGGGCGGATTCCGGGTGGACTCGACAAGGTACAAGAAGCCGTCATAGCCTTTGCCGAGTTTGAGATTTTCCAACACCACGACAAGATACGATAACTTTTCGTTACTTGTCGAGAAGACACCCCACAGGTTCCGGCGATACGGTTAAGCAGTCTGGTGCCATGGCATTTTATCTGCAATCACGAGTGTTCGGGTTCCTGCCCAACGGCGAGGATGTGGAAGCGTGGACGCTCACTGGAGCGAGCGGCCTCACGCTGGAGGCGATCACCTACGGCGGGATCGTAACCCGGTTGCTGGCGCCCGATCGAAATGGAAATCTCGCGGACCTCGTGCTCGGCTACCAGGAGTCTCGAACCATACCTTACTGACCGTTGTTATTTTGGGGCGATCGTCGGCCGAGTGGCCGGCCGCATCTCCGCGGCAAAGTTTCAACTCGATGGCAAGTTCTATAGCCTCGCAGCCAACGATCCGCCAAACCACTTACACGGAGGAGAGCTTGGCTTCAGCCGGTGCATATGGGGTGCGATCGCAGGTCAAACGGCCTGACGGCGCGCCCTCGCTGCGTCTGACTCGACGAAGTACCGATGGAGAAGAAGGATATCCGGGCAACGTCGATGTGTCAGTTACTTACACAGTCACGAATGACAACGCGCTCTTGATCGAAACGGAGGCGGCCAGCGACCGGCCAACGCCGGTCGCTCTTACGCACCATTCCTATTTCAACCTTGCCGGCGAAAGCTCGGGTTCGATCGACGATCATGTACTCCAAATCGACGCGGATGAATTCGTGCCCACCGGCGAATGGATGACGCTGATGGGAAGGATTGAACCGGTTGCTGCGGGTGTGAATGATTTTCGCCATGCGCGCCGGCTCGGCGATGCAATTCCTTTGCTGTACCAAAATCATGGCGACGTCTACAGGCTTCGGGAGTGCGCGGGGCGACGTCTTGGCTCCGCTTCGGCTAAGGCGGCTCGGCTTGTTCATGCGGGGAGCGGGCGGGTGCTTGAAGTGGCAACGACCGCGCCCTACCTGCAGCTTTATACCGGCGCCGCTCTCGACGGTTCGGTCGTTGGCAAGTCGGGCATCGCGTATCGACGCCACGCCGGTGTGTGCCTGGAATGCCAGGAATACGCCGACGGCGCAAACACTCCCGCGCTTGGCGACATTATCCTGAGTCCGGGTCAACTGCGGCGAAATACTACGGTCTACGCGTTTTCCTGTCTGCCTGCTTCGGAGGAGACTTCCGTTTAGGGGGCGAAGGATCGCTTGCGGGAGCAAATCGAAGCATGAGGCGCAAACTCGAGGTTTAGGGTCCGTCAACTTAATCCCTGGAAAGCAAGACTATGAGCAGCGAAGCGAACACTCTCTCGAACCCGTTGGTTCAGCTCGACTACAGCCTCACCGGCGTCAATGCCAGCCTGGCTGTCGAGAAGGGCCTCGCCGAGGCGGAATGGTACCAGTGTCCGGTACCCCGCGATACCATGCGCCAGCTACTCGAGCGGCACGATGGTCCCGCGATCCGCGACACGATTCTCTGGTTTGTCGCTGATTTTCGCCAGCGGCTTTGCCACCTATGCGTTGTGGGGGAGTTGGTGGGCGCTGCTTGCCTTATGTGCTGTACAGCGTGCTCTATGCGTCGACCTCAGATTCTCGCTGGCATGAGAGCGGACACGGTACTGCGTTCAGGACCGACTGGATGAACAATGCGCTGTACGAGATCGCTTCGTTCATGGTGATGCGCGAGTCGACCGTGTGGCGCTGGAGCCACAACCGCCATCACAGCGACACGATCATCGTCGGGCGCGATCCGGAGATCCCCGCACCGCGGCCGCCGGATATCAAAGCCATCCTCATGACCTTCTTCAATCTCAAGGGCTACCCGAAATACTTCAAGCACATCGTCTTGCATAGCTTCGGGCGGATGTCCGCGGATGAGAAGACTTATATCCCCGAGATGGAGTTCTCCAAGGTCTATTTGCGAGCGCGCGATTTATGTCGGCATCTATCTGTTGGTGATTGCAGCTGCAATTGCGATGCACAGCATCCTCCCGCTGCTCCTGGTCGGCTTGACGAATCTCTTCGGTTCCTGGCTCCTGCTGGTCTACGGCCTCACGCAACATGCGGGGTTGGCGGAGAACGTTCTCGACCACCGGCTGAACAGCCGCACGGTCTATATGAATGCGATCCACCGGTACCTCTACTGGAACATGAACTACCACATCGAGCATCACATGTTCCCGCTGGTGCCGTACCATGCGCTTCGGAAGCTACACGAGGCGGTGAAGGACGATTGCCCGACGCCTTACCCGGGCATCTTTGCTGCATGGCGCGAGATTATTCCCACCATTCTGCGTCAGGTGAAGGACCCCGCTTATCACATCAAGCGGAGACTACCCAAGCCGAAGCCGCGGCTGCACGATGCCGAATTTGTCTCGCAGGCCAAGCGCTGACGCCCAGGGTTGGGTTGAGGCTTGCGCCGCTGCCGACCTCCGCGCGGGGGATGTAGTTCGCTTCGATCACGGTAGGAAGACCTTCGCGCTCTACCGCGATGTAGCGGGTCAGCTCTATGCCACGGATGGTGTCTGCACCCACGGCAACGTGCATCTCTCCGAAGGTCTGGTGAAAGGCAAGACGATTGAGTGTTCCAAGCATAACGGCCGCTTCAACCTGATCGATGGCTCGCCGGCGCGGGCGCCAATCTGCCGCGGGTTGGCCACGTATCCCATCGAACAGCTGGGCACAAAGGATCCGTATCAACGTCGTTCGCGCGGGCGGTGTGGGCGCACGATCGCAGCAGACCTACCGCTTCCGCGTGGTCAGCAATCGCAACGTCGCGACTTTCATCAAGGAGCTCGTGCTTGAGTCGTCCGACGCCGGAGTGAAAGTCGAATTCACTCCAGGCGATTATCTACAACTGGATATTCCCGCATACGACACGATCCGATTTAGCGACTTCGAAGTTCCCGAGCCTTTCGCGACGGTGTGGCGCAATCAGCATCTCTTCGATCTGGTCGCGCACAACCCGGAAGCAGGCCGCCGTAACAACTATTCCCTGGCCAGCAATCGGCACAGCGAGAACCTGCTTCGCTTCAACGTCAGGATCGCGACGCCGCCGCCGGGACAGGAGTGCGCCCCCGGTGTTGGATCGAGCTATATTTTCAACCTCAAGCCCGGCGACATCGTAACTGGCATCGGGCCGTTTGGAGACTTTCACATCAAGCCGACCCAACGCGAGATGGTCTATATTGGTGGCGGCGCGGGCATGGCTCCGCTGCGCGCCCACCTCTCCAATCTGCTGGAGACGGAGCGGATCGCGCGAAAGATCAGCTTCTGGTATGGTGCTCGATCAACACAGGAGATTTTCTATCAGGACTACTTCGATAGCTCTGGCGAAATCGCACTCCAATTTTCAATTCAACCTCGCCCTTTCCGCTCCGCAACCGGAGGACCGGTGGAACGGACATGTCGGTTTCATCCATGAAGTCGTGCGGGATAGATATTTGCGCGATCATCCAACTCCGGCGACCGCCGAATATTACCTGTGCGGGCCGCCGATGATGATCAAGGCCTGCACCAGGATGTTGGCGGAAATCGGGGTGCCGTCTCATCAGATTGCTTACGATGAATTTTGAGTGAGGCCATGACTCATTTTCTCAACGATGGATCGACCGACGCACCGAAGCTTCGCATCTACCTGAACCTGGACAACCTGAGCGATCTTCGCGCCGATACGATATGGCCGCGGCTCACAGGTGCAGATCGTGACGAGCGTCTACGAGCCGATGGATTCGAGGGGATCCAGCTCACGACGGACGATGCCTACTCAGGGCGTCTGCCCTACAACGGGCTCGACCGAATCAGCGTTCCCGGCGATGCGGATCCGATCCTCGAAAAACATGCGGAGCGAGGCGACGAATGCATTACCGTCCATGTTGGCTGGGGATCTCGAAGACGATGACGAGGTTGCACGGCTGGTCGAGGCGGTCCTCGCCGCATCGGAAAAGCACCAACTCCCAACCTTCATTGAGACGCATCGGGCGACGATCACACAGGATATTTGGCGGACGGTGCAGATTACGAAATGGTTTCCCGAAGTCCGCTTCAATGGCGACTTCAGCCACTATTACTGCGGGCAGGAGCTCGTCTACGGCGATTGGGAGACGAAGCTTGCCTTCATGGAACCGATCTTTGCGCGCGTGGGTTACATCCATGGGCGCATCGCAAGTCCCGGTTGCATTCAGGTACCAATCGACGCGAACCTGGACGCGAGGCCGATCCAGGCGCACGGGCCGGTCAACTATCTCGACCACTTCAAGGAACTCTGGACGCGTGCCATGCTTGGCTTCCTAAGGAGCGCTCGGCAGGGAGACGTACTCCTCTTTGCGCCAGAGTTGTTGTTCGGGACCATCTATTATGCGCGACTCTTCCCCGATGCTTCGGGACGATTGATCGAAGAGAGCGATCGCTATGCCCAGGCACTCCTCTGCAAGGAACTCGCGCGACTTTGCTTTGTCGAAGCTGGCGCGCGCTTCCATCGGCGGAGCTGATTCTACCTGTAGGTGCGGATTAATCCACCGATGCAACCTCCAGAATCTCAGCCGGCGCGGAGAATCCGATTGCTATGCCGCGGGCGAAGTCTGCCTGCGTAAAGACGCCAACGTCTTTACCTGAGATAACCGAACGTAGCTTGAACTTGCCCGGCGCCATCACCGCAATCTGGACACTTGCCGTTGTCGTCAGCGACTTGTTGCGGAAGAGCGCGATCACGCCATCACCACTGCGGGCGAGCCTTGCGAAGCCGTCCCACTGGTCGGAGGAGGTCTGCCGCCAACTCCCCAGCGGGAAGAAGCTTTCGCTGATTCTCGTTTTCCTCCGTAGCTGCTTGAACCAGCCTATTTTCTCGCCATACCATTGCCGATCGCTCGCGCTAAGTTTGCGAAGATCGCCGAGCAGCAGCGGCGCCGAGCCGATCGCGGTCGCGAAGCTTTCCTCGATCGTGGGAAGCTCGGCGTGGATATTTCCGATGAGCATACTCTCGACCGGCATCGAAGCCGCGCGTTGATAGAGTAGCTGCCGGGCTTGAATCGGGCCGGCTGAATCGGGCTTGGTGTCGTCGACATTGCTCATCCAGTCCAGGTCGCCCGCGGCGAGCAGGCCGGCGTCGATGATGTGCTTCTGTCCCCAAAGCTCGAAGGTCAGATCGAGCAAAACTTCAGGGTGCTTGCTGTACACCTTCGAGGTGACATACGCGATGCCCTCGTAAATCATGTTGAGCGACTCCGCCCAGCTGCCGTGAAAGTGGCCTTTGGCCCAGCAGCCCGGCGCTTCTCCGTAGGCGTTGAAAATGGTGGTGATGTCGAGCTTCACATAGGCGAGATGGAATCGTTCGATGGCGTCGTTGATGCGGTCCGCAGCCGCGTCGCGGAACGGGCTCGCAAGGCACATCACGGCCTTGGTGCCACCCATCGTACCGGTGACTTTGGTCTTGCCCTCAATGTCGAGCGATGCCCATTCTGGATGGCTGCGATACTCCGCCGTCGTCATGCCGATCGCGGCCATCGGCATCCACAGGCCGAGCCGCATTCCTTTGGCTTCCACCGAATCCAGAATGGGTTTCAGTCCGCCGGGAAAGGACGTGAGGTTGACGGCGTTGTCGCCATACTCCTGCTGCCAGCCGTCGTCGATCGTGAAGACATCGATGCCCATTGACCCGGCGGCGTCGATGAGTTCGAGCGCGATGTCGTGATTGATACCCCGTTGAAACGGCTCCCAGGTGTTATAGATCCAGGGCGGGCCCTGCGCGTCGACGCGCCGCTCGAGGATCTTCGCGGTGTAGGAGGGCAGCACCCAGTGCGGATCGTGGAATCCCTCGCCGCGGCGGAAGGCCGCTAGCGATACGCTCGCGGTCTTGAACTCCTCGCCCGGAGGCACGGAGCGCTCAAAGGGCATCAGATCGGTGTCGTAGAGGACGCCGAGCCGGACATGGTCGGGATCGTGTTCCCAGCCAGCGATCTCGGTGCGCTTCATATATCCGGGCACTTCGCTGACAATCGCGACGCCCTGGCCTGAGCGGCTGTTGGCGAGCAGCAGACCCGCGTCTTCTGAGCGGCCGGTGTAGAAGATCTCTCGCGGTACCGTGCCGTATTGAGTATCGAGGATGATCTCGTTCTCGGGCCCCAGGGAAAGCCCGAGGGACTCGATGTTTAGATGGGTGAACTTGAGCGCCGACCCGCCGGTGTTGCGTAGCACTAAATGCTTCCGGATGACCGGATGGCCGTCGTAGCTGCTATAGATCGCATCGACCTCGAGCCCGAGCTCTTTGTGGCGCAGGCGGACGGTCAGCGACTTTCCGCCGGATGTCTTCGACTCCTCGGCGCCGAGCAACTCAAAACCCGAGGTGGCTCCGTAATACGTCCGTCCATTGCACTCGAAGGAAAACTCGATCGCCATATCCGGGCGAAGCTTGCCGGGTGAGATGAACTTCGCGCCGGTGACGAGATCTGTGAATCCCTCGGTTGAAAGGCCGGCACCAGCTTTGTATGCAACAGTCCTGGCGATATATGGGTTGCCGACAGTCCACGTTCGGCTTGCGCCCTCGGCGCTCAGGGAATTCTGCGCGCACGATTCCTGCAAGAAAAAGTCTGGAACGACGATGCCGCCCGCGGCGATCGCCATGCCGTTCTGAAGCAGTCTTCTCCGAGTGAGCGCGGATTTCTCGTTGTTTGGCATCGTCCGTAAGTGTCCTTTCATTTTTGTCCGGTTGATGTTTGGCGGCGTTTCCCTCGGCGGCCCCTATGCTGGCTTCATGCCTCTTCCGTCCAAAACTCTTCAATCTCCTCGAGCGTCTTGTTCCGGGTTTCGGGGACGAACTTCCAGGTGAAGATCGCCTGGGAAAGAGCCATCGCCGCCAGAAAGCCGAAGGTGACGACCTTGCCGATCTGGTGAAACGCAAACGGGAAGACCAGCACGACAACGGCGTTCGCCACCCATTGCAGCAGGACCGGCACGGTCATGGCCAGGCCGCGGACATCGTTGGGGAATATCTCCGGAACCAGCGTCCAGAAGACCGGGCCGACACAGGATGCGAAGAACGCCAGATAGGCGAGGATGAGAAACAGGACGAGGCCGCCGTGGAAGCGTCCTGCCGCCACGGCGATCAGCAGGCCGGTGAGAGTGATCGCCATGCCGATCGATCCTACGATATAAAGCGGCTTTCTCCCGTACCTGTCGATTATCCAAAAGGCAACCAGCGTGAAGACAAATTCAGTCACACCGACGAGAAATGTGGAGAGCAAGGCCCCATCGATCTTCCAGCCAGCGGACTGAAAGATCGCAGGCGCGTAGTCGACGATCGTGTTCACTCCGGAGAAGTGGATGAGCACGGCAAGAAAGGCGCTGACGATGAGCGCCCGGCGTACCCCCGGCCGCAGGAGACTTCGCCAGGATTGCCGTTCATGACGCATTGCTCCTGTAATCGCGAGGATTTCGGCCCGCGCCGTGTCCGCTCCGGCGATGCGTTCGAGAATGGAAAACGCTTCCTCCGTCTTGCCGATCTTGACCAGGAAACGGGGAGTCTCGGGCGCGATCGCCACCAAGGCGAGGAATACCGCCGAGGGGGCGACGCCGGTAAGGAACATCCATCGCCAGTTATTCTCGCCGGTGTTGCGAAGCAGGAAATTGATGCCGTACGAGATCAGGATGCCGATGATGATCGAGAGTTGGTAGAAGGTGCCCATCCGTCCCCGGATAGACGGGGGAGAGACTTCCGCCACGTACATCGGCGAAAGCAGAGAGACGCCGCCAACAGCCAGGCCGCCCAAAAAGCGGGCGCTCACAAAAGCCACGAAGTTCGGGGCGAGGGCGGTGGCAACCGAGGTCGCGGCAAAGAGCAGGGCGACCCAGACGAGCATGCGTTGGCGGCCATATTGGTCAGTGAGTTTTCCCGCGAAGAAAGACCCAACGACGCAGCCAAACAACAAAGAACTGAATGCGATACCCAGGCTGAAGTCGCTGAGTGCGAAGCGCTGCGTCAGAAATGGGCCGGCGCCGGTGATGATGGCGATGTCGAAACCGAACAGCAGGCCGCCCAGGGCGGCGGTGCAGGCCAGGAAAGTTACATAACGCGTATTGAGTTGGCCGATCATGGATTGGCACTCGCTCGGCGAAACTTGCAGGCGATAACACCTAACGAGCGGTCGATGGAAGTGTCCTCATTTATTTATTCCGATCGCTTAGCATTTCAGCCCGGCATTACGGCTGTCTTCTTCAAAAGGAACGAAGAGTGATCGAAATTTGTCTAGGCAATTCGGTGATGCGAACGGTGACCCTTTGCTTCGGTGCGCGGAAATATGCAACCTGCCTAGACTCCGCCCACGGCTTGAGGGCGATATCATAGTTTTGCGATAATGCCCAAATCTCAAAGACGATTGCGATCCTCCTGACACCGGAGCCGTGGGCCACTGGGAGGGGCCAGTCGAACTCCGCATGACCGATCTCAATATCGGGTCGTCAGGCAGCGAAGTCGAACTTCCCGTTAACGTACATTTTGTTCGCGCGCTCCAGCGTCCCATAAGCGTTCTGAAGAAAATCCCGTCCTTTTGGCACTCGAATTCACCCGTGCTCGATAAATGACCCATAACCTTAGGTGCAATGTGAATATTCTGAGAAATCCTCTCCCACTCTTTCTAACCTTGCTTTGCGCCTTTAGCGGGGCCGCATATGCCCTTATCATTCACAGCCATCACGAGGGCGCAGCGCTTAGCCGGTTCACTATGTGGTGTCCCGGATTCGCTGCGCTATGCACCTGCCTGCTACTCCGCATCCCCTTGGGAACATTGGGCTGGGGTTGGCCTGCGCGCCGTTATCTCCGGCTAGCCTATTTTCTCCCGCTGATCTATGCCGCGCCCGTTTACCTCCTCACCTGGCTGATCATCCGTGGTTCGTTCTCCCTCAAAACCTACGAAGCGACAATGTCAGGCATCTACGGATTGGCGCGCTGGCCCGCTTTAGGCACGTTTGGCGTGGCTATGCCGCTGTTATTTACCATCACCGTGATCGGAACGGCCGTATGGGCGCTTGGTGAAGAACTGGGATGGCGCGGGTTCCTGTTTCCCAGGCTTCAACAACGGTTCAGCTTCCACGGCGCCTGTCTGATCTCAGGAGTGATTTGGGCAGTCTGGCACTTTCCAGAGTTGCTCTGGGCCGACTATAACGCTGGTACGAATCCCGTCTTTGCCGTCGGATGTTTCACGATAATGGTGGTCGCGATGGCCTACATCATGGGTTACCTTCGAGTGCGTTCGGGAAGCATATGGCCTTGTGTCCTTATCCATGCGACCCACAACACGTTTGTTCAGGGAGTATTTGATCCATTGACGGCTCCTGTCGGTTTGGCCAAGTACATGACCACGGAATTTGGAGGCGGATTAGTGATCGCCATCACCGTAGCTGCGATAACCATTATTTCGACTGACCGTCCTGGCAAGGAACACGAAGACCTGGAGATTGGTCAAGCCTGAGGCAATCCCGTCGTACTTCACTGTCCGACTTCGTCCACGTGAACCAATTGATCGGCTGAGGAGTACGCCGGCAAGCTTGCCAAGTAACAAGCTTGCCTTTGAGCCGAAATATGGTACCGCTGGACGGCCACTCAGGAGTCGGGCTCCGGTATCGGCTTCTCGCGGGCAAAGCCGATGACGAGGAAGACCTTCATAATGCGGATTGCCGCTTGGATGGAGCCGCTGATGGAGCCGGCGACTTTCGAGACTCCGCCCCGGCGGAGGCGGTAGCTGACCGGAATTTCGAGGATGCGGAGACCGTTGCGGGCGGCCTTCATCTGCATTTCGAGGTTCCAGCCGTAGGTCATCTCGGACATTTGAAGGCCCTCAAGCGCGGTGCGGGAGATCGCGCGGAATGGGCCCATGTCGGTGTACCGGACGCCGTAGCGAAAGCGGATGAGGATGCCGGCGAGCCATCCGGCAAAGACCTGTGAGGCGAGCAGGCTGCCGGCTTCGCGATTGCCCCGGATTCGCGAGCCGATGACGAAGTCGTAGCGGCCATCGAGAACTGGTGCTGCGAGCGCGGCGAGTTCCGAGATGACGTCGCTGCCGTCTCCGTCGAGGAAGACGAAGATGTCTGAGGCAGGATCGGCGGCGTGCACGCCTGAGGCACACGCCCGGCCGTAGCCTCGCTGCGGTGTGTGGACGACGATGGCTCCGGCTTCGGCTGCTCGGATGGCGGTATTGTCCGTGCTGCCGTTATCGGCGACGAGAATTTCCCAGACGAACGAAGCGTCGGCCAGTGAAGATGCGAGGCCGCGCACCACCTCCGCAATGGTTTGCTCTTCGTTGAGGGCTGGGATGATGACGCTGATGCGTGGGGTCACAGGCTCCAGCGGAGGCCGCAATTGGCGCAGGCACGCGGCGGTTCAGGACCCATGAGGCTGCCGCGGAATTGCTGGTATTGGGCGCCATTCCAGATCTCGCGCAAAGTTTGTTGCGAAGCGTCGCCGAGGGTGAAGCTGTCGTAGCCATGCATGGAAAACGGCGCGATGCAGCAAGGGAGTGCGCGACCGTTGGCGGTGAAGTACATGAGCGTCCAGGGTCGGCGGCAGAGCGACCACGGCGAATCTTCGCGGCGCTTCTTAATGCTGGTGCCCGGCTCGGTTGCTCCCGATGCATTGAAGACGATGCCGAGATCGGCGGCGAGTTGAGCGGCCCGCTGGATGACTGATTCTTCGTCGGCGGTGGTTTTTTCAAAGAGTGCGCTCTCGGCGCGGGCGAGGCCTTTGCTGTTATCGGAGAAGAAGACCATGCGTTGGAGGTAGATCTCGCGGACGTCGACAGAGTTGGCGATATGGACGAAGCCTTCTAATTGATCCAGAGTTTCGCGGAGGCCGGTTAGCCAGAGCGAGACGCGTGGAGTCTCGACGTTTTGCTCGTGCTGCATCTGACGAAAGCGGCGGACGTTGGTGACGATACGGTCGAACATGTCTTTGCCGCGCACCATTTGAAAAGCGGTTGGTTCGGCAGCGTCGAGCGAGACGCGGAGCTCATCGAGGCCGGCATCGATGAGCGCCTGACCGTTCTTCTGGGTTAGCAGGGTGCCGTTGGAGTTGAAGAGAACGTAGACCGAACGGTCTTTGAGATAGCGGACCATCTTCGACAGACCTTTGACGAGCATTGGCTCGCCGACCCCGTGAAGGACGGCACGTTTGAGGCCCGGTGACTGGTCGACGATGCTGGTGAAGAGCTCCCAGGACATGTCTTTTTCCGGCTCTAACTCCTCAAAGGTGCGCGGACAGGTGGTGCAGAGAAGATTACAGCGATTGGTCACTTCGAAATAGATGCAAACGGGCTGAGCTTCGACGAGGATGGATAACTCGCCCTCAGGCTTCTCGAAGTAGCGGCCCATCTTTTCACCCCTGTTAGGATGATTAGTCTCTGGGGAGGAGAGGAGAGTGCTCATAGGTCCCTCGCAGTGGTCGTTGTTTCAATGAGAACGGGTGGTCCTAGTTCCGGGAGCTGACTTAACCGGATGTTTATCCGCAGCGAAAGCCATACCAATAAATCGTAGGCGAGCATGAATGCGAAGCCGGAGTAGAGCAGGATGTTGAGGTGATACATGGGTTCGCCAGGTGCTCCGAGACTAGTGCCAAAGAGATAGGTGCTTGCTGCGACGATATAAAAGGCGGGACGCCATGGAACTATCGCGAGATAGGGAAGTAGCCAGAGGTAGTACCAGGGGTAGTGGGGCGAGTAGAAGACGTTCAACATGGTCGCGATGACCAGCGCGGAAAGGATGAACGCGTTGGGGTGACTTCCGCGACGAAGCGCCCAGATGCAGATGGCGGTCATGGTGACGGCGCAGAAAGCGATGTAGGCGATCATTGGTATCGTGTTGTGCAAACTTCGATTGGCGAGGGAGAGCAGGAAGAAACGAGTCCCGGAATTGAGGCCTTCTTCCTGGATGTAGCCGGGCAGATATCCGGAGACCCCGAGTCCTACGCTTGAGTAGCACGCGTATCCGCTCGCGACAATGGCGGCGAAGACGGCGGGCATGCGCCACCTTCCTTTTTGGAAGAAGGCCGGCAAGACAGCGGCGGGGTAGAGCTTGGTCAAGGTTGCGAGGCTTAGCCACGCTCCGGTTGCTCCGGATTGATTCCTGAGTCGGGCGTAGATGGCGACAGTGAGGAAGGTAATTGTGGCTGCGTCGATATGGCCGCTGCTGGCTATCTCCCATAGGCAGAGGGGGTGCCATGCGTAGATGAGGACGCGCTCTGGCTTCAGGTCGAGGAGCTTGAAGATCCGGAGTAAGAAGATGCAGGTCACTCCTTCGAAGGCGACCCATGCCAGCTTCATGAACGCTACGCTCGAGTGGATGCGAGCTATCACCAGGAAGATAAACTGAGCGGCGGGTGGATAGATGGTATGGGCGGAGTCGGCGCGGTTGATATGAGGATAGATGGCGCCGTCGCGCAGAAACGCGAGATGGCTGTCGGCGGGGATATAGCGAAATGGGTTGATGCCTGCCGCCTGCACCTTGCCATCCCAGACATAGCGGTAGATATCAGTCGATAGAAAAGGCGGCGCGACGACGCAGACGAGCCGGGCTGCCAGGGCGATGACGAAGATGATGGGGAGCGTCCATCGATTGGTAGGGCAGCGCTCGACGAGCGAGATTGCACCGAGATAAAGCATGAGCTGGCCGAAGACGGTTTCGCTATAGCCGTGAACGAAGTGATGAAATTCGTTGACGCCGGTGCGGCAGAGCTCGATGGTGATTATGCCGAAGAGGAGCAGGGCTGCATTGGTTGCGAGGGGGCTCCCTCGGCGGAGAGTTTGGAGAGCGTTGGTCATGCAAGGCTCTCCGTTACGGCGGCTGTGTTCGAAAAGGTAGTAGCGAGTTGGGTGAGATAGGCGCGGGTTTCAGGAGCTGCGTAGCCTTGGGGAAGATTGCTGTGCGGGTCGAAGAGTTCGGATTGGAGTCGAGCGAGCGAGGCGGCATCGTCGACGTCATACCATTCGCGAAGAAGTTCGACAGGCAGCTGAACTTCGATAGCGCGCTGGAGGGTTTGGGTGGTGACTGCGGAGGTGCTCCAGGTAATGTCTTTGAAGAGATGCGGACGGGGTTGTTGTAGGCCGATAAGGTAATAGCCTCCGTCTTCGGAGGGGCCGAGGACGGCGCGGTCGCCTGGGGTGAGGAGCAGCGTAGTTGCGTTAAGGAATTCTTCCGTAGGGACGGTTGGGCTGTCGGAGTCGATGAGGCAGACAGCGGCGAATCCGCAGGCGAAGAGGTCCTGGGCAGTTGCGAGCAGGCGTTCGCCGAAGTCGCCTCCGCGTTGGGGGATGAGCAGCGCGCCGTCGGGTAGGACGCCGCGAAAGGCGGCTTCTTCGCCGAGGGGCGTGTAGGAAATGACGCATTCGGCGGGTACTTTGAGAGTTGCCGCGTGGAGACTGGCGACGGTGTCACGAAGGAAGCAGGCGTTCAGGTCGGAGGCTTGCGCCGGAGTGAGCGGCGGACTCAGGCGGGTTTTTACTTTACCGGGACGCGGGGCTTTCGCCATGACGGTAAGCGCGCACCTGCCTTTGAATTCAGGGTTCGATTTCGCCGGGTCGAGGATGCGATAGGGGTGGGTCATGCGACTATCTTTTTCCTGCAGATCATGTTAAACGGCGTAGATCCTGCGACTCCGCACTTCGTGCTCCGCTCTGTGCGACAAGTCTTGCCAGCAACCAGGGCGCCGGTCATGCGGCTTTTCTGCAGACGGCGCAGTGATATCGGCGATCTTTCCAGATGCGGGTGCTGGTCCAGGGCTGCGACTCGACGAGATCTTGAAAGGTTTTTCCAGTGAAAACGTGGGATTGAGTCAGTTCTTCCGCGTGCGCCGGGGAGCGGCCGAGGCGTTCGGTCATCCTCATGAGGATCAGTGGCAGCGACGCTCGCAAGGCTGATGCCGGCTCCGCGATGAAGCAGATGCCGCCGGGGCGGAGTGCGGTAAAGATCGCTTCGAGCGCAAGGGCGGGCTGGGCGAGTATCAGAAAGAGGCGCGAGGCGATGACAGCGTCGATCTGGCCGGGCGAGTCGGAGAGAGAGAGAGCGTCGGCTCGAAGGAAGCTGCAGTTGTTGAGGCCGGAGCGGCAGGCCCGTTCTTTCGCTCGGGATAAGAGCGGCTCGGAAAGGTCGATCCCGGTGATGTGGAGCTGAGGGAATTTCGCGGCGAGACGCCGGGAGTAAAAGCCTGGTCCGCAACCGGCCTCGACGAGATATCGCGGTCGAAGCCCGTCGAGCATGGGCGAGAGCGCTGCTGCGATTTGAGGGGTGTGGTCTGTGAAGAGGTGCTCGCGGCAGAGGGCGTATTGACGCCAACATCGGTCGAATAGGGTTGAGGGGGGCGGCGCGAACTCAGCGGTGAGAGCTTGACAGCGCGCGGCGCTCGCGGAATTCATGGAGGTGTCTGCCGGCATTTCCCGGCGCGAGCGCAAATCCAGAACTTCAGGCATTGAGGCCCTCCACTGCTGGGTTGCGTCCAGCGTATCCGCAAAGTGTCGCTCTGTGCAGTCGAGCTGTTTCGACTTCGACCCTACTATAACTCACGGGCAACAACTCCCACGATATGACCATTTCTGGCATCTCGGGCAAAGAGGATGATTCTGAGATGCCCTTTGTCGGCGGCGGGAGGGAGAGCGAGGTCAGTTGTTTTGACGAGCGCGGTTGACTGCAGATCGGCGACGCGTACGAGGCTGCGCGCTACGGCGACGTGCTCGAGGGTGCGGCCGGCATTTTCGCCGCGTGCTACGGAGGAACGGTCGGCGTCGTCGGCGATTACCGCGTAGAGTGCCGCGCCTCTTGCGGGGCCAGCGGTGATCTCGAGATGGACGCCGTCGCCGGAACGCTCGATCGAGGAGATCGCGATCTCGATGTGGGGCGTCTTTGCAGACCGCTCGATCGCTGCGAGGACGGAGCGGCTATCGTTTCCGCTTGCCTGGATGTCTCCGTCGATGACGATCTGTGGCGTGTAGACGCTGTCCAGTCCGAATTGACGTCGGTATTCATCCTGCCGCTCGCTCCATTGGTGCGAGGAAAACGGATCGCGCCAGCCGAGCTGGTTCCAATAGTCGACGTGTTCGCTGAGGACGACGACGGTGGTATGTGGCACGGGCTGTCGGCGCTCGAGCTCCGCAAGCAGTCGGTCGGCGGGAGGACAACTGGAACAGCCTTCAGAGGTGAAGAGCTCGACGAGCACAGCGTGTGACGCTGTTTGTGACGAATCTGAGGCCGCCTGCAGTGGCGGGGCGATTGCGGCGCTGAGGGCGAAGAAACAGAGCCATACCGGCGATTTCGGGTAACGGAAAAGCGGCATTAGGGCTTGCCCTCCCCGGCATCTCTCCATTGCATGATAATGAGAGTCGGTTTACACGGATTGGTTACCGTGCAGAGATTCATTCTTCGGCGCCGTATCCGTGCAAAGTTGATTGCGCATTCCGTTGAGAAATTCGCTGTAATTTAAACCGCCCGATGAAGTCTAAGGGGCTGAGGCAAGCCATGGATGAAAAGAATGTGCAGGATGACAGCGTCGATCCAGATGCGATAGTGCCTGAAGCGGCTGCCGAAGAGTCGGTGTTGACCCCGGAGGGTGCGCCCGCGATTGTGCAGATCGTGGCGATGGCCGAGGAAGCGGAGGCTTCCCCGCAGACATCCGAGGCCGATGCGGTTGCCAAGCCGATGATCGAAGCTGAGAGAGATGCGGCGGTGCAAGAGACGCCAGTGGCTCCGGCGACGGCAAGCGTCCGATTGGAGAAGAAGCATCCGCTGGCCATTCGGTGGATGCACTGGATCAACTTTCCCGTGCTGGCTACGATGATCTGGAGCGGGCTGCTCATTTACTGGGGTGATTCGAAGATCGATGGGAGCCACCAGAGCGCGGTCTATCGAGCGGGGATTGGCAAGTGGACGATCTTCCGCTTTTTTCCGGAATGGTTCTGGACCTGGTTTCCCGTCTCGCTTCGGTTTTGGGAGCCGGGGTGGCATGGCGCGGCTTACAACATCACGATGGGCCTGGGATACCACTTCTTCTTTATGTGGTTCTTTATGCTGAACGGCCTCGTATATGTGCTGTACACGCTGTTTTCAGGCGAGTGGCGCTACCTGGTGCCGACAAAGAACTCGTTCAAAGAAGCGATTGAGGTGACGCTCTATGATCTGCATATTCGAAAAGAGCCGCTGCCGGATAGGAAGTTCAACGGGGCGCAGCAGATTGCTTATACCGCTGTGATCCTGATGGGGTTGGGGTCTCTGGTGACGGGGCTGGCGATTTATAAGCCGAGCCAGGCGCACCTCATTACGCTCTCGCTCGGTGGATATGAGATGGCGCGGTGGTTTCATTTCTGGCTGACGATGGGGTATTGCATTTTTTTTGTGATCCATATCTCGCAGGTGGCGAAGGCGGGGTGGAATAACTTCCGGGCGATGGTGAGCGGTTACGAGATTGTGCCTGCGAACAAGCCTTCTTATACACCGGATAGATAGGGAAACAAGTTATGCCTGACGAGAATTTGCCTAAGGACGAAACGGTGCAACAGCCGACGCAGGAAGAGCTTGACCTCGAGGTAAAGCGGGCTTCGGGGCGGCGGACACGACGGAGTTTCCTGATAGCTGGGGTTGCGGCAGCTGGCGGGTATGGTTTTTATCGATGGATCGACCAGGCGGAGACTATCGGTCGCCAGCCGGAGCCGCTGCGGCAGGCTTTTCAAATCAACGCCGATATTGCGCGTGGGGTTTTCCGCGAGGCGGGCCTCGCGCCGACATATCCGAAATCGCGGGCGACGTACGATCTTCGCACCAATGGCAACTTCGGATTGAAAGAGGAGCTGAAGCCGGACGGTTGGCGCTTGCAGCTTACGGGGATCGAGAGTCCGGAAAAATATCCGCAGTACACCAAGGATGTGACCGCGTACGAATATCAGTTTGAACCGACGGACGTGTCGAACCAGCCGCCGTCGCTGACTCCGCCAGACCCGAATGCGAAGCACGAGCGCGGTTCGGAGGAGGCGGGTGTCTCGGCGAGTACGCTTCCGGCGGGAACTCCTGGGCTACTTCTGACCATGGATGACATCCACAAACTGCCGCATCATGAGCTGGTGACGGAGTTCAAGTGCATCGAGGGCTGGAGCGAGTTGCGAGCTGGGGCGGGGCGCGACTGGCGGACCTGATTGCAGCGTATCCACCGGCTCGCTGGCGAATGGCAAGCTGCCGCGGTATGTGTATATGGAGACTCCGGACGGGGACTATTACTGCGGCTACGACATGGCGGTGGCGCTGCATACGCAGAGTCTGCTGGTGTATGAGATGGGCGGGCGCCCCATCACGCGTTGGCATGGGGCGCCGCTGCGGCTGCATACCCCGCTGAAGTATGGGTATAAGCAAATCAAGCGGATCGGGCTGATTGCTTATACGGATATGAAGCCGGACGATTACTGGACTAAGTTGGGCTATGACTGGTATGCGGGGCTGTGATGGAACGGTCAAGGCCTGATTTCGGCGAGACTCGACGTATCGCGAACGCGGACGACCGGAGTCTTTGCATTGCCGCCCGGCGCCGGTCAATCGGTCTGCTTTGCCCCCGACAGCCGCAACCTGTTCTTCGTGGTCGGGACGAGCGCCTCGGGTGCGATCTGGAGGCAGCCGCTCGACGGGTCGCCTCCTCAACAGTTGCTAACCATGCCAGGCAAGGCGATTCGCACCATGAAGCTTTCTCCAGACGGGTCGCAAATCGGTTTCACCGCCCTGACCTCGAAGGCCGACGCGGTTACCTTTCAGGAAAGATGACGGCTTCTCTCTGGATTCACCGGCGAACTGGCGTTAACATTACCCTGACTCTTCTCGATTCAGTATCGAATCGATCGGTGCAAGTCTGGAAGCACCTCCGGTTGCTCACGCTGCATCTATCTCTACGCCATGAAAGACACTCAGTTCACCGCCCCGCTTCCCGCCTCACTCCCCATTGACTCGCTCAAAGGACCGGCGTTGGGGAGCGGCGCCGCAATCATGTTGAACGGCGTGCCCCAGAAAATCGGCGACTCCAGCTATCTGGTGGATGTGCTCAACGCGGCGGGCCACATTATTCCTCAAGTCTGCTATCACCCGCAGTTCGGCCCCATCCAGACCTGCGATACCTGCATGGTCGAGGTCGACGGGCAATTGGTGCGGGCTTGTGCGACGAAGCGCGTGCCGCTGGCATGAGGGTCGATACTGAATCGGCGCGAGTAGATATTGCGCAACGCGAGGCCTTCGACCGGATCCTCGGGAATCACCTGCTCTACTGCACGGTCTGCGACAACAACAACGGCAATTGCACGGTCCACAACACGACCGCACCTGCTGGACGTGGAGCACCAGCAGCGCCCTTATGTCGCCAAGCCGTATCCGAAGGACGATATCAAATCCCTTTTACCGCTACGATCCCGACCAGTGCATTCTTTGCGGGCGATGCGTCGAGGCTTGCCAGAACGTCCAGGTCAACGAAACCTTTCGATTCGCTGGGAAGACGCGCATCCGCGCGTCTTGTGGGACGGTGGGGAGAAGATCGAAGGATCGAGCTGCGTCTCCTGCGGCCATTGCGTCACCGTCTGCCCCTGCAATGCGCTGATGGAGAAGTCGATGATCGGCGAGGCCGGCTATTTCACTGAACTGGCCGGCAAGGCGCTCGACGAACATGATCGACGTGGTCAAGGGCATCGAGCCGGAGACTGGGCTATGGCGCCGATCCTCGCGTTGTCCGAGATCGAAGCCGCGATGCGCGAATCGCGCATCAAGAGGACCAAGACCGTCTGCACGTACTGCGGCGTGGGCTGCAGCTTCGATATCTGGACCAAGGACCGCCACATCCTGAAGATTGAGCCGCACGCACGGTGCCGGCCAACGGCATCTCCACCTGCGTCAAGGGCAAGTTCGGCTGGGACTATGTCAACGCCGACGACCGCCTGACGCAGCCGCTGATCCGCGGAAGGGCGAAACTTTCGCAAAGCAAGTTGGGATGAGGCGCTTGACCTGATCGCCGGCAAGTTTACGCAGATCAAGAAAGACCACGGTCCGGACGCGCTGGCGCTTCATCGCTTCCTCAAAGTGCACCAACGAAGAAAGCTACCTGATGCAGAAGCTGGCGCGCGCCGTCATCGGCACGAACAATATCGACAACTGCTCCCGCTATTGCCAGACGCCGGCCACCATGGGGCTCTTCGCGCACGGTCGGCTATGGCGGCGATCCGGCTCCATCGCGGACATCGAGAAGGCCGGACTGGTGCTCATCGTCGGCAGCAATACCGCGGAGAGCCATCCGGTGCTGGCGACGCGCGTGAAGCGGTCGCCACAAGCTGCGCGGGCAGAGGCTGATTGTCGCCGACCTGCGCGAGCATGAGATGGCGCGGCGCGCCGACATCTTCTTCCAGCCCGAATCCCGGCACCGACCTGGTGTGGCTCTCCGCAATGACGCAGCTACATGCTCGATAACAACCTGGCGAAGATGGAATTCGTCGATCAAGTGGGTGAACGGCTTTGACGAGTATCGCAAGAGCCTCGAGCCCTTCACGCTGGAGTTCGCCGAGCAAATCACCGGCGTTCCCGCGGAGACGCTCGAAGACGGTCGCGCACGAAATCGCCGACGCTGATGGAGTCTGCATCCTGTGGGCGATGGGCGTCACGCAGCACTGCGATGGCTCGGACACATCGACGGCGATCTCGAACCTGCTGTTGATCACCGGCAATTACATGCGGCCCGGCGCCGGCGCTTATCCGCTTGCGCGGACACAACAACGTGCAGGGCGCGAGCGACTTCGGCTCGATGCCGAATACTTCTCCGGTTATCAAAAAGTCGACGACCCGAGATCCGCGGCGAAGTTCGAAAAGGCTGGGGCGTCAAGCTGCCGACCAGCAAAGGCCTCGACAATCACGAGATGATCGATGCGATTCACGAAGGCAAGCTGAAGGCGATGTATCTCAACGGCGAAGATATGATCACCTCCGACTCCAACGCGAACTACGTCGGCGACGGCGCTTTCGAAGCTCGATTTCTTCGTCGTGCAGGACATCTTCTTCAGCGAGACGTGCGCGTATGCCGATGTCGTCCTGCCCGCATCGCCCGAGCCTGGAAAAGGACGGCACATTCACCAACACCGAGCGGCGCATCCAGCGGCTCTACCAGGCCTTCGAGCCACTCGGCGACAGCAAGCCTGATTGGCGGATCATCCAGCGATATCGCCAACCGGCTCGGCGCGGACTGGAATTACAAGCATCCGTCGCGAGATCATGGACGAGGTTGCGTCGCTGACGCCGATGTTTGCGGGCGTGACCTACGAGCGGCTGGAGGGATACAAGACGCTGCAATGGCCGGTGGCGGAAGATGGCACCGATCAGCCGCTGCTTTACACGAAGGAGTTCCCGTTCCCCGATGGCAAGGCCAAGCTCTTTCCGCGTCGAACTGGCAGCCGAGCCGACAGAGCAGACCAGCGATGAGTACGACCTGCACCTGAACAACGGCCGGCTGCTCGAGCATTTTGAGCAAGGCAACATGACCTACCGGTCGCGACGGCATCAAGGAAATCACACCGAACAGCGTTCCTGGAGGTTTCGCCGGAGCTGGCGGCGGAGCGCGGGCTAGAGTCGGGACGTTGGGTGCAGCTGCGGTCGCCAAATGGAAGGATCAAGGTGCAGGTACTGGTCACCGATCGCGTCCAGGGCAAGCAGCTTTACATGCCGATGAACTCGATCGAAGAGCCGGTGAACCGTCTGACCAGCAGCCACACCGATCGTGGTGACGCATACGCCGGCATTTAAGGAAACCGCTGTGCATCTGACGCTTGCTTCCGGAAATGGGCGACAATCCGCTGCCGCGGAGAAATTTTCGTTGGGGCCATCCCACCCCGCAGAACGGTGTCGAAGTCGAACGAAAATGGAAGCGCGCAGACTACTTCGTGCCCGGCGCCGGCAAGGACGATAAGCTGGTGCAAATTGAAACTACGAAGCAAACTGAATCGAAGTGAGCAGGGGTTGAAAGAGAGAGGCGATGGCCAGGTACCTTGATTTCAAATACAAGGCAGAGTCCCCGGAGCAGCTCCTTCACAAGAAGCTGGATGCCGCGCCCTTGGAGCACGCTCAAGCGCTGCTGAAAGCCTATGCATTGCTTGACGCGGCGGAAAAACGTGGCGTGCTCGATATCCTGCGCGGGGCAATCAATGCGGAAGACACCATCATTGACAAGGTGGCGGGCTATGCCAACACTCCCGAAGGTATTAACACCATGCGCAACCTGCTGGTCTTGGGGAAACTGCTGGGAAGCATGGACCCGGAGGTGCTGGGCGACTGCGTGAACGACCTGACCGGAAGCGTTGTAGCCGAGTCGAAGAAACAGCCCGCCGGAATTGTTGCCATTCTGCGAAGGCTGTTCAATGGCGACGCCCTTCGAGGCTTGGGCCTCACCCTGGCCGCGCTTGAGAGCTTGGGCAGAACGGCGCGCCGCCGGGAAGGGAAGTAGAACGTGAAGTTGCGCATACAGGGCAACTCCCTCCGTCTCCGGGTCTCAAAATCGGAATTGGCGAAGTTTGTGGACACAGGCCGCCTTCAGGAGACAATCTACTTCGGGCTGGAGCAAGGCTCGGAGTTAACCTACACCCTTGCACGAGATGGCAACCGGCCCGGTCTCGATGTCGAGGCTTCCGCCGGGCAGGTCAGAGTCGTAGTTCCCGCCAACGTTGCTCGCGCCTGGGCGGAGAGTGAGCGAGTCGGCATTGAGGGTCACGTAGACCTTGGCGCCCGCGGTAAACTGTCAATCCTTATCGAGAAGGATTTCGCCTGCATTGACCGAAGCGACGAGGAGAATGCCGATACGTTCCCAAATCCCCTCGCGGCGCTTGCGTGCCAGGCGTGAGAAAGCCGATGCTAGCTGCGGAAATCCGCCCACTCAGACGGGCGATTGCAGTTAACGAAGTGGATTTGTTCTGCGGCCTCAAGCTGAAGAGTTCGCAGCCGGCCCCGACCCACGGCCTCTTTTACGAACCCCCGCATCGAGTATCTTCCCGATGCGAGCATCTCTTCGGCCAGCGGCAGGAGCTGCTTGGAATAGGCTGCGGCCAACGGCTCAAAGCCGCGCTCATCGATCGGCACGCATCCCATGTTCTTTTCGCACATCGAGATGATTTTCATAAGCATCGCAGATGTCATTGCCGGCATATCAACAGCTAATACCAGGATTTTTTCAAAGGTTGCCGCTTTCAGGACCGCCGCGAGGCCGCCAAGTGGGCCCGAGTCAGGGAGCTCGTCATGCACCACGGTCAGGCCAAATCGAGAGTAATCCACTCCCACTCGCCCGGAAATCAGCACCTCGGCGGCGCCGGTTTCCCCAAGGCAGCCAAGCTGGCGTTCGATGAGAGACTCGTCCCCAAAGGGAAGGAAAGCCTTGTCCGTTCCCATACGGGTGGAAGCGCCTCCAGCGAAGACGGCCGCGGAAAAAGGATGTTCTCTCTGCAATACCACTCTCCCTTTGAGGGATCATAGCCTCCTGCCATCTCGCCGACGTAATAAGCTCAGATTGCTCGACGATAATTCAGCGCTGTCTCGCGAAACAGTCTTTGAGGATGCAATCGTTAAGGGGGCGGAACACTTATGCGCACACCGCGGCAGAGCGTAGAGATCACCGAGGTTGTCGAGTGGATCGACGGTCTGGCAAGCCGCGTGACGGACTATCTCGCTGCTGAAGAGCCGCTCGAGATTCGCGTGAATGGTGCGCCGCTTAGCGTCACCATGCGAACGCCGGGTCACGATCTGGAATTGGCAGCGGGATTTCTGTTTACTGAGGGGATCGTCGATGGCCCGGAACACATGGTCGATGCCCAGGCGATCATCGACAAAGACACTGGAAAGTCCAACGTAGTTGATGTTGAGACAACCGGGCGTGAGTTTGACTCGGCCATGATGCAGCGGAATTTCTTCGCCGCATCCAGTTGCGGGGTCTGCGGCAAGGCTTCGATTGAGGCCATTCGTCGTCGAGGATTGCGCCGGCCAAATCCGGATTTTAGGGTTACTCCGCAAATCCTCTGCGGGCTCAGCGAGAAACTGCGAAGCGATCAGGTGGTCTTCGAGAAAACCGGGGGACTCCACGCCGCCGGACTTTTCTCGGCCAGCGGCGACTTGCTTGAAGTCCGTGAGGACATCGGTCGGCATAATGCCGTCGACAAAATAGTAGGCTGGGCCGTGCAACAAAACCGGCTGCCGCTCTCAGAGCACATTCTGCTGGTCAGTGGGCGCGGTGGCTTTGAGCTCGCGCAAAAAGCAATTGCCGCGGGGATACCCGTCATGGCATCCGTGTCAGCGCCTTCTAGCCTGGCGGTGAAGCTCTCGCGGGAACTCAACCTGACGCTCATCGGATTTCTGCGAGGTTCGCGCTTTGTAATTTATTCGGCGGCGGAGCGATGCACCGAACAAACGTGACATTTGCTTCCGTTTTGCCGATGCTCCTGGCTGTAAACCAGGCGTTACCCGCGCTGTCAGTGATCGTTCCTGCCCGTCGCCAGCGCTATCGCATGAGTCAACAGTGGTCCCACCGCATCAAGGCTTTCGCGAACTCCCTTTGGGCTCCCCGGTAAGTTCACGATAAGGCAAGCGCGCCGCAACCCGGCAACTCCGCGCGAGAGCCACGAGCGTGGTTCAACTACACTACCGGCGGTCCGCATCTTCTCTGCGATCCCGGGCACCAGCCGTTCAATCACCGCTAAGGTAGCTTCCGGTGTTACATCGCGCGGCGCGCATCCCGTCCCACCGGTAGTGACCACTAAATCTACTCGTATCGACCATGCCAGCAGTGCAGCCGTAATCCGCTCTGCTTGATCCGGAACGGCTTCCGCGCCCTCAATCGTGAAACCAAGCGCTCTCAAACACTCTTCAGCCGCTGGCCCGGATTCATCTTCATAGACTTTAGAAGACACCCGGTCACTCACTGTAATCACAGCTGCGCGAAATCGCTCGCCACTCATGCGCTTTCACCGCCAAAATCCTGGTTCTTTGTTTTCCGCTTCGAACTCTTCCGCAGATAGGTCCCGGTTCGACCCCCTCTCTTCTTCAACAAACAAATATTTTCAATCGTGATGCCGTGTCCTGCCGCTTTGCACATGTCATACACGGTCAGCGCTGCCACGCTCACAGCGGTCAGCGCTTCCATCTCGACGCCGGTACCGGCAGTAGTCCTCACCCGCCCCCGAATCCGCACAACACTCCCGCGCACCACAGCCTCCACATCGATGCCCGTCAGCGGCAGGTTGTGGCAGAGCGGAATTAAATCCGACGTTCGCTTCGCCGCCGCAATACCCGCGATCCGCGCTACCTCCAGCACATTGCCCTTGGGGTTGCTGCGCAACGCACTCAAGGCCGCCCGGCCCAGGCGAACTTCGGCCTGCGCCTCTGCCTCACGCAGCGTATCGACCTTGCTCGAAACATCGACCATCTGCACCGAACCATCGCCTCGCACATGACTCAGCGAGGCATTTCTTGCTGGCATCTCTATCATGTCTCCAGAGTAGACCTGTCCGTGGTCACATAAGTGTCCGGATGCTCAGTTTCTCAATTCACGCATCACTAAAAACGATGGCTCCCACTCGTCAGGTCGGGCGATGGTTTGCCCGAGCCAGTCGCCCATGCCATACTCGCCCCATGCGTATCCACGTGCTGCTCTTCGGCCCTTTGGCGGAGGTCTATGGCATCCGCGAAGAGTGGCTGGAACTGGGACCGGCGCCCAGCGCTTCCGATGTCTATCGCCATTACCGCCTGCGCGACGCGCGTATCGGCCAGCTGGAAAAGTCCCTGCACATCGCCGTCAACCAGAATATCGTCGCTCCCGATCACCCGCTTGCCCCCGACGATGAAGTTGCCCTGCTCCCGCCGGTCTGCGGTGGCTCCGGCGCGGCAGATTCTGACCTCATCGATTTGATTGATCTGGTCGATACGCCTCTCGAAAACTTTCCCTGGCGCAAACACCTCAGCGACGCGGCCGGAAACTTCGGGGCTGTCACCTCTTTCGAGGGTCTCGTCCGCCGTGACATCGTTCCCGATCCCGGCCAGACTGGGCCGGTCCTCGCCCTTGCCTTCGACGCTTATCGCCCCATGGCCTTGTCCGCATTGCGCTCTCTCGCCATCGCCGCTCGCGAGCGTTGGCCGATCCGGGCGGTCGTCATCCTCCACCGCCTCGGCACGGTACCTGTGGATGAAATTTGCGTTGTCGTCGCCGTGGCCGCCGGCCATCGCGAAGAGGCCTTCGCTGCATGCAAATTTCTCATCGACACCTTGAAGGAAACAGTGCCGATCTGGAAGAAGGAAGTTACCGTCTCGACCTCGCGCTGGGTCGAGGGAGTGCTCTTACCGGCAACCAAAGAAGCGCCCCCGGCGGCAAAGTAGACTCGGGGGGCCTCAAGTTTATCTATTCAGACTCGAACGATCATCACTTCCGTAGCTTTCATCAGTGCTGCCGCCGTCTGCCCTTTGCGGAGCTGCATCTCTCGGACCGCATCTGACGTGATGATCGACGTAATCTTCTGATCGCCAATCTCCAGCACTACCTTCGCCAGCAAGCCGCTGATCTTCACTTCAATGATCTTGCCGACAAGCTGGTTTCTTCCACTCACATTGCGAAATCGCTCGCGTGAAGTCTTCTGGCCGGGTTGAGGATCGGCCTTCATCATTGGATTCAGCGCACTCTGCGGCACCCTGTGATGGCCGCCCGGGGTCTTGATGGTTTTCAGCTTCCCCGCGAGTATCCACTGTTTCAGGGTCGGATAACTCACCCCCAGCGCCGCCGCAGCCTCTCGCGGACTCAGCAAAACATCGACACCTGCCATCCCGTGCACCCTTCTCAAAATCAAACCGAGTATACCGCTGGCGTCGGAACGCCGGCTCGGTCCTCCTCCAAACGGACATGATTTCGGCGAAAAACTATCGAGAAAAAGCGTTAAGCCGATCCGTATACAATCGAAAAATGCCGCTGCGTCCTTCGCTCCGCCACGCCTCCAACGCCCGCAGCTTTGCTGCGTCTTTCCCGATCGCTCTCTTCCTGGCGCTTGCTCCCATCGCATCGGCGCAGCAACCCGGCGCCGTCCCTCAGGATGGCAATTTCATCCAGCGCTACCAGGCGAGAGTCACCGCCACCCAGGCCGAACAGCCCAGTTGGATCACTCCCCTCGTCACCGTGACGCCGAGGCTCGAACAGGAGCTCCGCACCGACTTCGTTCATCAATACAATCCCAGGCGGTTCGTCATCTGGAACTACGACAATTCGAAAGGCCTCGAGTTCATTCCCGAGAAGCACGTCGAGATCATCATCAACCTTCCCCCATATTTCTACCGCACCAACGGCGAGAAAGGCGGCTTCGGCGATATGTCCTTTCTCGCCAAAGGCCGCCTCTATTCGAGGAATGAAAAGCACGGCAACGCAATCATCACCGTCTTCCTCGCCGCCAGCATCCCCACCAGCCAGAGTGGCAATGGCAGCTGCTGCGCCGTCGTCACTCCTACTCTCGCCGTCGGCAAAGGCTTTGGCCAGCTCGCCCTTACCTCGACCGCAGGCGGCTCGTTGCCCGTCACGAACTCGAAGGGCCTCGGCCACACCATCACCTGGAACAACGCCATTCAGTATCGGCTATCGAAGACCGGCCTTGGCCACATGGTCTGGCCCGAGGCCGAGTTCAACTCCAGCTTCTACAAGGGCGGTCCTGACGATGGAGACATCCAAACCTTCGTTACCCCGGGTATCCTCTTCGGCCGCGTGCCGCTTACTCACACCGCCGATGGAAAGCCGGGTAGACTGGGCCTGACCTTCGGAGCAGGCGAGCAGATTGCCCTGACTCACTTCCATACCTACAACCACGCCACCGTCCTTACCCTGCGCATGCCCTTCTAGGAGATTCCCGACGAGTCCCTTGCCATTCTCGATGAAGAAAATATTGCGTGCCGTCGCCCTCGGAGCCCACATCGTCGCGTCGGCGATGGCATCGATCGCCTGCGCGCAAACACCACAAGTCGTCATCATCGATCGTGCCGCCACACTCACCCTCCCCTTCGATGCCCTCGCCAAAACCCTGCCCACTCTCGAATGCCGCCAGCGCAGCGCCGGCTCCCGCTTTCTGCTGCACAGCGACGTCGACTTGCACCAGCCCGTCGATGTCCTCGCCCTCGCCGACGTCTCGCTCTTTGAGAACCCAATAAGCCCCGAGCAAACAAAGCGCTTCTCCTGGTGGTCGATCTTCGCCGGCAACGAGATCGGCATCGCCTACACCGACAAGTCCAAGGCCGCCGACAAGATCACCGCGCATAACTGGCCGCAAATCCTCCTCGAGCCCGGAGTCCAGACGGCCTACGCCGACCCCGAATCCGACCCCGAGGGCTACAACACCGTCATCGCCTGGACCCTCGCCGAGGGCTACTACCACCTGCCCGGATTCGCCGCCAAACTACGCGCCGCCATCCCGCAAAAGAACATCCGCGGCGACTCCACACAACTGCTCGCCCTGCTCTCCGCCGGCGAGATCGACTTCGCCTGGGAATACCGCTCCGTCGCCGAGCAGCACCACCTCAAGTTCCTCCGCCTGCCCAAAGAGATCAACCTCAGCGACCCCACACTCGCCGCAACCTATAAGACCGCCTGCATCGACCTCCACCACACCGGCCAAATCCAAAAGCAATGTGGGCGCCCCATCCTCTACGCCGTCGCCATCGCCGCAGACGCTCCCCATCCCGACGCCGCCGCGCAGTTCGTCAAAGCACTCTACAGCGACGCCGGACGCCACGCGCTTCAATCCGCCTTTCAAGAACCGCTCCCCGCGCAGCTTGGCGGCAACGCCAATGCTGCCCCGGATTGGCTCAAAATACTCACGAAGTAGCGCCCGGAAGACGTTGTATATTGACCCCATGGCCGAGGCGACCGAAACGGCGAAAAAGCCCGGACGTCACTTTCATGCGCATGGAACAGCCCGCATGGACGCTCTCGATGGCGTCCCGCTCGCGACATCCTGGCAGCGGGTGCTGGGGTATTTCATCGACTTTATCTTGGCCGTCATCGTCTGGGCGCCGATCGAGTACTCCTGGCGCCGCTTCGTGCTCCACCAGAACCACATCGATCTCAATTGGGATTTCCACGAAACCGGAAATATCGTTATCGTTCTCCTCTATTTGGGGTCCGCCAACTACTTCGGCAACGGCAAAACGCCGGGCAAATGGATCGCCCGCACCCGCGCCGTCTCCCTCACCGACGAACACATGGGACTATGGCAGTCCGCCGAACGCGCCCTCGGCTATGGCGCTGCCGTGCTCGAACTCGGCCTCGGCTTTCTCCAGTTCTTCTGGGACCGCAACCGCATGTGCGCCCAGGATCGGCTTGCGGAGACGATTGTTATTGATGAACGAAAATCGACGAAAGCGCGCTGATTTGACGTAGCTGGCAACCGACAAGGGTCGGCGCGCAGACAGACCCGCGATAGACTCTCAATGTGCCCAACGACCTAGTCCAGCCACTAACCCACAAAGGCCAGCGTGTCGAGCTCATCCCACTCTCCCTCGACCACAACAACGCCCAGATCGCCGCCGTCGAGGACGGCGAGATCTACAAGCTCTGGTACACCTCCGCCCCACCCCCCGAAAAGATGCGCGCTGAGATCGAGCGCCGCCTCGCGCTGCAAGCCGCCGGCTCGCACCCACCTCCAGTGCCTGCTCGAAAACTGACAGGCGCGTTCAGCTAGCATAACCAAGTGAAGCTAAGCCCCGCCGATCGCCGTCTCCACGCCCTCGCGGGAATCCTCGGCACACTCCTGCTCGCCTTCCTCATCATCCCGCTCATCCATCTAAGCTGGGTCTCCCCGCTCGCAATCCTTCGGCTCTTCACCGTTCCCGAAGTCCGCCAGGCCCTCATCCTCACCTTCACCTGCGCGGCAGCCGCATCAGCCCTCGGCCTGCTCCTCGCCGCCGCCCTCGGCTATTGGCTCGCCCACCGCCCCGTCTGGATCTCCCGCATACTTCTGCCGCTCATCGACATTCCGTTGCTCATTCCGCATCCAGTCGTAGGAATCGCGCTGCTATTGCTCCTCGCACGTCCCGGCCTTCTCAACCAACTCCTCCAGTCCCTCCATCTCAGCCCCGCCAGCGGCTCGCTCCTCGGAACCCCCGCCGCGATCATCGCCGCCATGCTCTTCGTCTCCGCGCCGTACCAGGTCCAGGTCTGCCGGCAGGCCTTCGCCGGGCTCGACCCTGCCTTCGCCCTCCGCGCTCGCACTCTTGGCGCAGGCCCTTGGCGCACACTCCTTCAGATCGAACTCCCGCTCGTCCGCCGCAGCCTGCTCGGCGGCGTGGCCATGGCGCTCGCCCGCTCCGCTTCCGAGTTCGGGGCCATCCTCGTCGTTGCCTACTTCCCCCGCACCCTGCCGGTGCTCATCTACGAAAAATTCTCGACTGAAGGACTCGACGCCGTCCGCCCCCTCGCCGCGCTCATGATCCTCGCCGGACTGCTTCTCCAGGCCGTCATCCACTACCTCCAACCCAACGAGGCGCTCGAACATGCATGAGCCCATGCCTGAGGCCTCGCTCGAAGTCATCGAACTGTCGCTCTCGTCCGGAAACAAGGCGCTCGGCCCTGTCACCTTCACCCTGCCCCACCCCGGATGCTGGTGGCTCACCGGAGTCAGCGGCGCGGGCAAATCCCTGCTCATGGAATCGCTCGCCGGGTTTCACGCCGAAGCGCAAGGAAACATCCGCGTAAACCGGGAAGAGATTAGTGACTGCGCTCCCGAAGATCGCTCTATCGCTCTCATGCCCCAGCGCTCGAGGCTCTTCCCCCACTGGAGCGTGACACACAACCTCCGGTTCGTCGCAAAGCTAAGCGTCACTCCACCCGAACGAATCCAGCAACTCGCGAACCGCCTTCAGATCGCCCCGCTGCTCAACCGCCCCACGCGCGCGCTAAGCGGAGGCGAAATCCAGCGCATCGCCCTCATCCAAACCCTGCTGTCGCCCGCAAAAGTTCTCCTCCTCGACGAACCTCTCTCCGCCGTCGACGCCGCTTTGCAATCGGTTGTACTCGATCTGTTGCAGGCAGAAGCCGCCAATCGCCAGCGAATTTGCCTGATCGCCGCCCACCGCGCCGCCGCCGACTACCCAATGAGAGGCGTATTTGTTCTGGAAAACGGCCAGTTGGTCTCAAGCGCCAAATCGGGATGATTGAAAGGATTGATCGGAAAAGCGCCTGCAAACGAGACCAGCGCCATACCGCTTGGTATAAACTGATAGAAGTTTCAGCCGGGGGGTGCGAACCCGGCTGAAATGCTGATTACCTGGAATAAAAGGCAATCAGCGCGGCGATCCATGCCCTAATCGGAACATGAATCGCGAGGTTGAAGTGCACCTTGAAATGCATGCAAATCACCACCTTCCGTACCAGAGTGACTGCAAAGGCCCCGCCAGTAACGGGGCCTTTGTTGCTTCGGCAAGCAACCTCGGTCCTCGCGATCTAACGGCTTGCCTGGAGCGCACTTCGCACGATACGGAAGCGTGCGGCGATCGTATCTCGCGGCATATCGCTTGAGCGATGGCTTTTGCGGCTTTTTCACCCTAGTGCGCTACCCGCGCATCCAAAACAGAACTCGATGCCCTTAACCGACAAACACGGACGCAGCATCACCGACCTGCGGGTCTCGATCACCGACCGCTGTAACTACCGCTGCGTCTACTGCCGCTCCGGCGAAGACGGCGTGAAGTTCTCCGAGCTGCCGATGGACGATTACGTTCGCATCGTCCGCGTCTTCGTCTCGCTCGGCATCGAAAAAGTCCGCATCACCGGCGGCGAACCGCTGCTTCGTAAAGAGATTCTCCCCATGGTCGAGCAACTCTCAGCCATGACCACGGTCCGATTCGGCAAGCCACTCGACGTAGCAATCACCACCAACGGACATCTCCTCGCTAAGCTCGCCAAGCCTCTCAAAGACGCCGGACTCTCCCGAGTCACCGTCAGCATGGACGCGGTCGACCCGGCCAAATTCGCCAGCATCACCCGCGTGTCCAATGGATACGACGCCGTCCTCGCCGGCATCCGCGCCGCCAAAACCGCCAGCCTCGAACCGGTCAAGGTGAACGCGGTCATCATGCGCGGCTTCAATGAAGATCAGATCGTCCCCTTCGCCCGCTTCTCCCGCGACGAAGGAGTCACCGTCCGCTTCATCGAATTCATGCCGCTTGAAGAAGAGCGCATTTGGGCCCCCGACACCGTCGTCGGCTTCAATGAAATGCTCGACATCCTCAACAGTTTCCGCCCGCTCGTCCCACTGCCCGCGACCTCTCCCGGTGAAACTGCGATGCGCTACACCTTCGACGACGGACTCGGCGAAGTCGGCATCATTGCTCCCGTCTCCAGAGCATTCTGTGGGGCATGCAGCCGCGTCCGCGTCACCTCCGACGGCAAAATCCGCACCTGCCTCTTCTCCCAATCGGACCACGACCTCTACGCGGTGCTACGCCAGGGAGGCACCGACGCCGACCTGGCTCTCTTCATCGAGAGGACCATCCAGCAGAAAGAGCGCCGCCATCACATCGGCGAACCCGGCTTCCTCAAGCCTTCACGCAGTATGGTTCACATCGGCGGCTGATTTCCGCCGCTTCGTTGCGCGAGCGTGGAATCGCCGGGCTTCACCTCAACCAACCCAGGGTTGGTGGCTGGTCCGGCTGAGCCCGCTTTCGCGTTGTAGAGCCTGGTTCAGCGTTGGGGGTGACACTCATAGAGTCTCCGCGCCCTTTCTAGGTCTTCGATCGTGTCAATATCAAGCTCCCCGCCGGGCAAATTTAAGGCCTTGGCGGACTTCAAGAGAGCGCGCGCGCCCATATCGCCTTTCAGGGTGAGAAGCTCCCCGAACATCCCGGTTGGAAAATAGGCAGGGATACCTGTCCGTCCCGCGTAAGCGGACGCGAGCACATCGTGGCCGCCAAGCGCGAGTTGCCGGAGGTGATCGGCTGTGACCGCTGGCTGGTCGCATGCAAGGATGATGGCTCCAGAGAGGGAAGCGCCCGCGTTGCCCAATGCCCGCACACCGCATCTTATGGACGAGGCCATCCCTTCCACTGCCTCGTGGTTAACAATCGGGATCATTGGACCTGGAGCGGCTTCGAGTGGGAGATCGGCGGAGACTACCCCATAAATCGGGTCGAGTTCCGCGTCCAGGGCGAGGCGAACCGCCCGATCGAAAAGCGTTTCGCCGCACAGTCTGATAAGTTGCTTTGGGGATCCGAGGCGCAACGATGCTCCAGCTGCCAGCACGATCGCACCTGCCCGGACCATCGTTAGTCCGCGCTCAATTCAAGCGCACACTGCGTCTGGATATAGCGGGAGGCATCACCCCGGGCTATCTGCCGCGAAACCTCGGCTGCCGATAGGCGGCGGGAGCCGGCGAGACGGCCCATGCAACAGGCTTGCGCCTCGGCGATGACCGCCAGCGCTATCGCCTCCGGCCCATCGCCGCCAAGATCGAGGCCAACTGGTGCATAAATTCGCTCGCAGCACTCCGAAATAGAAAGCTGGGTCATGGCCGATGCCTCGCTGACCAATAGACTCGAGCGGCGCCTTGCACCTAGCACGCCCAGATAGCGGGGGCCGACAGGCAGGACTGCCGCAAGCCATTCCCGGTCCTGCGCATAACTGTGGGTCATCAGTACAACTGCATCTTCTGCCGCAATGCCAATCTCGGTGAGCAGCCCCGCCTGAACCGCTAACACTTGTTGGGCCTCGGGAAAGCGCTCTGATCGCGCAAGGTGAGGCCGCCCGTCAACCACGGTGATGCTCCAGCCGAGAAGCGAAGCCATCTTCACCAGCGGCTTTGCATCGTCTCCTGCGCCGAGCACAATCAGCCGCTGCGGGGCTGCCAGGCGTTCGACAAATGCACTCTGGATTTCGCCAGTCATGGCCGCATCGATCTCCGCCTCATTGAGGGCATCGCTTGCAAAGACCGTCTCACCGCCGGGCGACAACACCGCTCGCCGCATCGGCGCATTTTCGGTGGGTAGAAATGTAATTACGACTGAAGGCTCCCCGTGGAGCGAACGCTCGAGCGCACCCAGGAGCGCGCTGAACTCCAGCGTGCCCGCTGGCTCAAGCAGGAGATCGACGGTGCCCCCACAGCCGAGCCCGTATGGAATGTCCGTTGTATCGTCGAAGACCGTCGAGTACCGCTCAACCACGGCTCCCGACCGCACCGACCAGGAGGCCTTCTTCACGATCTCGGTTTCCAGGCATCCGCCACTGATGGTTCCGGCCCGTTCTCCATCGACCGTCAGAAGCCGGGCTCCCGGTTTCCGGTACGATGAGCCGTCGGTTCGGACCAACGTCACGAGAACGCCCGACTGTCGCTCATCG
Organism: uncultured Acidobacteriaceae bacterium; assembly: GCA_963790505.1. Classification (GTDB taxonomy): domain Bacteria; phylum Acidobacteriota; class Terriglobia; order Terriglobales; family Acidobacteriaceae; genus Acidisarcina. The sequence goes on from CAWBOT010000003.1 coordinate 46,306, forward strand.
CGAGACGCCAGTTGGATGATCTGTCCTCGCTCCACCATGCGTTTATTCTCCTCCGAATGAGCGTAAATGACGACGGTCCGCCATTGATTCGCTTGGATGCGCGAAGATTGCCGCAATGTGAGCTGGCCAAAGATCGCGGTGTCGGAATGCTCTTAACTTGCTGGCAAGCCGCGCCGCCTACCCCTCGACAGCGTTCGAAACAAGTGAGAAGGTGTTAGCTATGGCGAGGTCGGCCGGGAAGACAATGGCCTCGGGAGAACCTGTATGGCGGATGAGACGAAACCCCCTGAAACCAAAGAAGTGCTTGAAACCAGAGAAGTGCCTGAAGCCAAAGAATTGAAGGATAACGTCTTCGGCCGGGTGACCCGCCGTTCCTTCCTGTCTCAGCTCGGCGCTGCCGGCTTCACGGTGGCCACCGTCAGGCCAGCCCCGGCATCTGCACAGGACGCGCCGTCCGCCCAGGCTGCCGAAGTAGCAGGCGCGGAAGAGATTGAAGGCGCTGTGGCTCTGCGTCTTCATGTGAACGGCAAAGACGTTCAGATCAAGGTTGACCCGCGGACGACTCTGCTCGACGGGCTGCGAGAGACGATCCATCTGACCGGAACGAAGAAAGGCTGCGATCACGGCCAGTGCGGAGCTTGCACGGTGCACGTGAATGGGCGCCGGATCAATTCGTGCCTGACCCTGGCAGCGATGCATGAGGGCGATGAAATCACCACGATCGAGGGTCTGGGACAACCGGGTACTCTTCACCCCATGCAGGCAGCGTTTGTTGAGCACGATGGCTATCAGTGCGGATACTGCACATCGGGGCAGATCATGTCGGCGGTGGCGCTGTTGCGGGAGCCTTGCGGCAAATCCGACGCCGACGTCAAAGAGCTCATGAGCGGGAATATATGCCGTTGCGGTGCATATCCGAATATCGTCGCCGCCATTCAGCAGGTTCGCTTGCAAGCATAGTTTTTGCCAGTTGAGGGGAATGTCGCTATGGAAATGTTCAGGTTTACGAGAGCTGGAGATGTCTCTCAGGCGATCCAGGCGGGAGCGAAGTCAAATACCGCGCAGCAAGGAGCGCAGGTCCGCTTTATAGCGGGCGGAACAACGCTGCTGGACCTGATGAAGCTCGATGTAGAGCGCCCGACCGAAGTCATCGACATCAACCGGTTGCCCCTCGATAAGATCGAGAAGCTGCCTGACGGCCGATTGAAGATCGGCGCCTTGGTACGCAACTCCGACCTGGCGCATGATCCGACGGTTACGATCCAGTACTCGGTGCTTTCACAGGCGCTGCTGGCGGGAGCTTCGGCGCAACTGCGGAACATGGCAACTACTGGCGGGAACCTGCTGCAGCGGACGCGCTGTATGTACTTCCGCAATGGCGCGATGGCCTGCAATAAGCGCGAGCCGGGATCGGGATGCTCTGCAATCGAAGGTGACAACCGGTCTCTCGCGATCCTCGGCGCCAGCAAGGATTGCATTGCGACCAATCCCTCCGACATGAATGTCGCGCTCACAGCGCTCGAAGCCGTGGTTCACATCCAGGGCGCAAAGGGAGAGCGCGACGTTCCGATTCATGAGTTCTTCCTGCTTCCGGGCAGCACCCCGCAACGGGAAAATGTGCTCGAACCTGGCGACCTCATCACCTACATCACGCTGCCGCCGCCAAGAACCGGGAGCAAGCAGGTGTACTTGAAATTACGCGACCGCGCCTCCTATGAGTTTGCGCTCGCTTCGGCCGCAATCGTGGCCGAGGTCAGCGGTGGAACATTCACGTCCGTGCGCGTGGCGCTCGGTGGAGTGGGGACCAGGCCTTGGCGTTCGGTCGAGGCGGAGAAAGCACTCCTCGGCAAGCCGGCGGATAGAAAGAGCTTTCAGCACGCCGCCGACGCGGCGCTCCATGACGCCCAGCCCCAGAGCGAAAACGGCTTCAAGGTGGAGCTGGCTAAGCGCTCGATCGTTCACGCGCTCACACTCGCAACCCAAGCCGCTTAGCGGAAACGAAAATCCCGAGTCAGCATTCGAGGAGAACAACTCATGGCGACCGCAACTACTTTTCCTCCCAGGACAAATGGCTCCCTGCCTCGTGTCGACGGCCCGCTGAAGGTCAGTGGCGTCGCGATGTACACCTCGGACTACAACCTTCCCGGCATGCTCTATGCTGTGCCGGTTTGCTCAACCATCGCCAAAGGCACTATTCGAAACTTAGACACCAGCCGCGCCGAGCGAATGCCGGGCGTCAAGGCCGTCTACCATCGCGGCAATATTGGTAAGCTCTTCCGTTCGGCCCCCGGGGAAGGTCTCTCTGCTTACCTTGACGAGCGGCGGCCGCCATTTGATGACGATACGGTCCGCTACTACGGCCAGTATGTAGCGGCCGTGGTGGCCCTCACCTATGAGCAGGCAATCGCTGCCGCCAATGCCGTCAAGGTGACCTACAACGCCGAAAAGCCCGACGTGCGCGATCACTTCGAACCGGAAGAGAAGCCGAAAGTCGACAGTACGCGCGGCACTCCGGATGAAGCCTTCGCGGCGGCGGCAGTGAAGATCGACGAGACCTATGGCACGCCGGTCGAGACGCATAATCCTATCGAGCTGCACGCGAGCGTAGCCTCCTGGGATGGCCAAAGCTTCACTCTGTACGAGACCACCCAGGCGGTGGTCAATCATCGCGACGTGATGGCGCAGATGCTGGGTGTGCCGCCTGAGAATGTTCGCGTCATCTCCCGCTTCCTCGGCTCCGGCTTCGGCGGCAAACTATGGCCCTGGACGCATTGCATGATTGCGGCTTCCGCGTCGCGCAACCTGAATCGCCCCGTCAAACTGGTCGTGACCCGCGAGATGATGTTTCAGAATGTCGGCCATCGGCCGCGCACTCAACAGCGAATTCGCCTCGGCGCCACGGCCCAGGGCAAGCTGGTCGCCGTGATGCATGATTCGCTGAACCATACCTCGATCCTCGACGATTACGAGGAGGGCTGCAGCGAGGCCACCGCATACAGCTACAGCACGCCAAACCTGCGCGCGACCTCTGGCCTGGTCAAACGCAATGTGGGAACTCCAACCTCGATGCGCGGCCCTGGAGCAGTTCCCGGTCTCTTCGCGCTCGAGTCGGCCATGGATGAGCTGGCCATCAAACTGAACATGGATCCGGTCAAGCTCCGTCTCGTGAATGAGCCCGAACAAGACGAAGGCCTGAAGCTTCCGTTTTCCTCGCGCCACTTCGTCGAATGCTTGAACACCGGCGCGGAGAAATTCGGATGGTCGAAGCGCACCCCGCAGGTTGGTTCGATGAAGAAGGGCGGCCTTACGCTCGGTTGGGGCGTCGCCGGATGCTCGTGGATCGCGGAGCGTATGGAAGCCCGGGCTACCGTCGACCTGCGCGATGATGGCTCAGCGCGCGTGTCGTCCGCCACGCAGGACATCGGCACCGGCACTTACACGGTCCTCTCCCAAATCCTCTCAGAGCGGCTGGGCATCCCCCATGAACGCATCGAAGTTGTCCTCGGCGATACCTCCCTGCCGTCGGGTCCTATTTCCGGAGGATCGTGGGCGACGGCGTCCGTCATTCCCGCAGTCGTCGAGGCGATCGACAGGGCCCAGCAGACGATCTTCCTGATCGCGAGTCAGTCGTCCGACGCTCCCTTCGCCGGGCAGAAGCCGGAGGCTTTTGCATTCACCGATGGTCGCGTTCACCTGAAGGACAAGCCGGCGGCTTCCGGTGTTCCATTTGAAGAAATCCTCCAGAAGGGGAATATTCGCGCGGCATCGGGACAGGGCAAGAGTGAAGGTACTCTCGGCGCTCCGGGCCGCAAGTTCTCCACTCATTCCTTCGGCGCCCAGTTCGCGGAGGTGACCTGGGAACCGGAAACTGCGCGGCTCCGCGTTTCGCGCGTGGTCACGGTGATCGATGCCGGCCGCATTCTCAATCCGAAGCCGGCAAGAAACCAGATTGAGGGAGCGGTCGTGATGGGCGTTGGCATGGCGCTTTTCGAAGCTACCCGCTATGACGAGCGATTTGGCGTCCCGATTAACAACAACCTCGCCGATTACATCCTGACGACAAACGCAGACGCGCCTGAGATCGATGTGACGTTTCTTGACCATCCTGATAAGGTCCTCAACCTGCTCGGAGCGCGAGGAGTCGGTGAAATCGGCCTGGCGGGAATCGCCGCCGCAATTACTTCAGCGGTGTATCACGCCACCGGCGTGCGAGTACGCGACCTTCCGGTGCGCATCGAGGACCTCTTGAAGTCGCCTGCAGCAAACGGGAGGCTTGAGGCATAGTTGGCGACAGCGTGCCATCCGCGTTCAAGCCCGCGAAGAGGCTTCACACACATCCAACGCATGTGACGGCGAGCTTCTGAAATTTGGAATTGGTCGACTCCCGCTGCCCACGAACCACCCCTGGTTAGAGCTGTAGCCGGAGGCGCGCTTTGGTCAGTCCGGCGGCGATCAGAAGGATCGCACCCGTAAAGACAATCGACTTGAAAACGCCAGAGATCCCCGTGCTGAAATGGCTGCTCAGATAGGTAAAGCCGACGAGGGCCGTCAGGTAGTAGTAGATGTCCGGAAGCAAGTAAGTCAGCAGCGTATTCTCACCGGCCGGTTCGACGAACACCGCCCACGCCGTCTTTCCGCGCACATCGCAGATCCAGTAAAGCAGCATGAAGGCGAGTACGGCAGCGCCGACGCTCGCCAGGCACCACGTCGGAGTGGCGCGAATCTTCGAAATCCCTAGGGGCGCGAGCAGCGATGCAGCCAAAAGAGTCGCCACGGCAAACGCGAGCGCGAGCGACATCCTTCTCCGCAACGTCGCATCGCCTTTCCCAAGCATGATCCCCGAGGTCACGATGCCCGCCATGGTGATCGAAGCCCATGCTCCCGAGTTGAACGGCCAGAAGTAGAGTGGCGCAGTCCCCACGATGGTGAACACGTGCGAGACCTGTAAAGCACAAAGGGCAGTAAGCGCGACAAACCACCCGAGCGGCGCCCAGCGCCAGCGGCGCGTCGGAACGTAGAGGATCGCCACTGCAAGGTAGGTGTAGCCGATCAGGCCGAGGATCTCCGGATACGAGCCATCGATCCACGCCACACCGCCGTCTGCTGTCGTGCGCCGGAATATCGCAAAGACCGCGATCAACAGCAGCAATCCGGCTATGCGCAGCCCCCGATAAACATTGCGAAAGCGAGCATCGCGGCTCGGCACCAGCCAGAACAGGATCGCCCCTGCCAGCCCAAGCAGCGCCCACACCGCCTGCGAGATATGCATTCGAGCGGGATCGCCCTTTTCGCCGTTGGCCAGGATCAGCCCAAGAACGAGCAGGCCAAGAGCGCGAAGTCCAATATGCCGCCACAAAGCGAGCTGTGAAGGATTTCTTTCAAGTCGTCGTTCAATGGCCAAAGGCATCGACATGCCGACGATGAAAAGAAAGAACGGGAAGACCATGTCGACATAGGTCATCACGTCCTGCTGGGCATGAGCGTGATAGGTCCACCACGGCAGCCCATGTACTTCGCCAACGTCGTTCACGAAGATCATGACCATCATCGTGAGTCCGCGAAAGACATCGATGGAGGCGACGCGGCGCCCGCGAGTTTGGCGAGCCTCTGGCAGTGCAGCTGCGACGGTGGACGATGCGCTCATGCTATCGTTTCTCGGCTCCGTCATGCATGCCCGCGCCGGACGTCAATCCCGCGTCAATCGCACCAAGCAAAGTGCCCGAGGGATCGCCCGCATAATCCCAGAACATCACGCCCTTCAGATGTTGCTCGTTCACGTATTTGCATTTCAGAGCAAGCGATTCTGGATCTTCATAAGAGACGAAGATCTGCTTCTCCGCGTTGTAAAGCGATGGCGCCGAAGCCGGCGCGTCCCAATAGCGCGTGTATCCCTGACCCAACATCGTGCTCGTGATGGCGGCATAGTTTGCGTAAGCACCCGGAATCGGCTTGCCGGTTTGAAAGAGCCCGTGATTCGTCGCCGGCACTTGTCCCCAGACGTGGCCGTAGAACGGGACGCCGAGCACAATTTTGTCCGCAGGCACGCCTGCTTTCTCGTATTCGCGCACCGATCTATCGGCAGAGATGCCTCTTGGGTCGGCCGGATCAGTAAACAACGGCGCGTGATTGCCCGTGATCTCCTGATCGCCCGGCTCATAGTAGTCGTAAGCCATCAGGTTCACCGTGTCGACGTACTTGGCCACCTCGCCCATCTCCGTGTGCTCAAGATAATCTGTCGTTGCGCCGACCGCGGTGCTCAGGTAGAGGGGCCGGTGAAGCTTTCCCGACATCTTGTCCAAGCGGCCGCGAAGCTCTTTCAGCAGCAGGGTGTAATTCTGCTTGTCTTCGGGGCGGAAGGTATGGCCTGCCCCGCGCTCGCCGGGAAATTCCCAGTCGACGTCCAGACCGTCGAGATGATAGCGGGTGATAAATGCCTCGACGCTATCGATGAAAACCGCGCGACTCGCCGGAGTCAACGACACGTCTGAGAATCCCCCCGACCACAGCCAGCCCCCAACCGAGACTAGAACGGTGAGGTGCGGGTTGTCTTTCTTGAGCGCGTTGAGTGCGGCGAAGTTGGCTGCATCCGTCGGAAGCCCCTCCACAATCCGCCCATTGGCGATGTTGGCGAAGGCGTAGTTCACCCGCGTCAGCTTCTTGGCATCGATCTCGCCCGGCGTGAGCACCCGGGCCTGCGGAAAGACGTACGCCGCGACAACGCGCTCCGCGGCTGCGCAGTGTTTGCTCCATACAATGCATAAGAGGACGGTGAAACTGAGGATCGTGAGCCTTCCGGCTCTGCTGACATTTCCGAAGAAATTTCTGTGGCGTGGCAAAGTGCAAGTCATCGCGATGGCCTTGCACGGGAACGATATTTCCAACAACTGCCTCCGATAGCTGCCGGCCACTTCCTGGCCCGCAATCCGAAGCGTATATGCGATGATTCAGATTCGCAAACAGGTACTTCGCTGAGGGCCCTAAGATCAAACGGATATTCATCGGAAAGCTTCTTATGTGTTGCTGCGGGCTGCTGACCGCGGCCGGCTTCGCACAGATGCGCTTGCTCGTCGACCAGGTTGGTTATGAGACGAAAGCCCCAAAACAGGCGTTAGTCGTGCAGGAAGGCGCGGGTGCCGATTCACCCCAAACCTTTGCGCTCGTCGATACTGCGACAGGAAAGGTCGTCTCGTCCGGGCCATTCAAGCCTGCCGGAGATGTCTTTAACTGGGGTGGCCGCAAATTCTGGTTGGCGGACTTCTCCGCATGGCAAACCCCCGGTCACTATCAGTTGACTGCCCATACAAAGTCCGGTTCGATCGGCTCCTGCGAATTCCTGATAGACGATGATCTGCTCGAGCGCGCCACGCTCTCGAATGTGCTCTTCTACTTTAAGAGCCAGCGTTCAAGCGGCGACATCGATCGCGCCGATCAGCGCCTTACCCTGCCCGATGGCAGTGGGGTCGTCGATCTGCGCGGCGGCTGGTATGACGCGACCGGCGATTACGGCATTCATCTTTCTCATCAGAATCCGACCTCCTACTTTAACCCGCAGCAGGTTCCATTGGTCGCGTGGACGCTGCTCAAGAGCTATCGCATCTTGCAGGCGCGGCGCGATGATAACTTCACCGAATACGGGCGCCGTCTTCTCGATGAAGGCCTCTTCGGTGCGGATTATCTCGTTCGCCTGAAACGCCCCGGCGGTTCGTTCTTCGAGTCCATCACCGCCCCCGGAAAAGCGAAGCTTGCCGGTGATCGGGTGATCGGCAATCCTAACTGGCGGACCCAGATCAAGAAGAACACCTCCGACTCAACCGAAAATATTGGCGTCGCCGAAGGCCCGCACGCATATGAGGCCAGCTTCCGCGCTGGAGGAGGCATGTCCATTGCTGCTCTGGCGCTTGCCAGCACCATGCCGATCAGCGGCGACATGCCCAACTCCGCCTATTTGAAGGCGGCTGAAGAGGCATTTGCTTTCCTCGAAGCGCACAACACGGAGCTGCTGAACGACGGGAAGGAGAACATCCTTGACGACTATTGCGCGCTCATGGCAGCTACTGAACTCTATCGCGCCACTAAGAAAGCGACCTACAAGGCTGCAGCCGATCGCCGCGCCGCTCATCTGATGGCGCGTCTCATAACGTCTGGAAAGTACCACGACTACTGGCGCGCGGATGACGGAACCCGGCCGTTCTTTCACCCCTCCGACGCCGGCCTTCCGATAGTCAGTCTTCTCGAATATTCGGCCATTGCTGCTCCGGAGCAGCAGAAACAGGTTCGCGAAGCAGTCGCGCGCTCCCTGCGTTTTGAGATGAGCGTTACCTCGGAGGTGAATAACCCCTTCGGCTACGCAAGACAGTTGGTGCGGATGGGCGACGGCTCGGTGCGCACCGCGTTCTTCTTTCCTCACGATACTGAGGCCGCTCCCTGGTGGCAGGGCGAGAACGCTCGTCTCGCATCGCTGGCTGCAGCGGCGCGGCTCGCCGCCCCACTCTTCAAGAGTGATCCGGCCTTCCAGGCGGAACTGGAGAGCTATGCCTGGAACCAGCTTCACTGGATCCTCGGGCGCAATCCATTCGACACGTCGATGCTGATGGGCAGCGGGCATGGCAACGCGCCGTATATGTTCTTCCGTTCTTACAAATACACCAGCGCGCCCGGCGGCATCGTGAACGGAATTACCGCCGCCAGCAAGGATGAAGATGGCATCGCCTGGAATGAAGGCTTCGCCGTTACCGGGGCCGACGAAGACTGGCGCTGGACCGAGGAATGGCTGCCCCACGCAGCGTGGTATCTCTTCGCGGTGGCGCAGCCCCACGACTAATCGGTCGCCCTGCCGAACGATGTGCTGATCGACTCGCTGCCCTAACTCGTAATTCCCGACAAAAAGGCCTGCTGCACGCGGTTGAAGCTGCGGCCACGTAGAGTCGCAGCGACGATGGTGCGGGTTGCGCGCGCGTCGCTGAGGCGCACGTAACGGCAGCCGGCGTTCCGGTCGATGGCCATTTCTGGCACAAGCGAGATCCCGACGCCGGCGGCGACCATTCCAAAGAGGCTGCTGAACTGGCCGCTCTCAAACGCGATGCGCGGCGTGACGCGGGCGTGGGTGCAGGCGGCGAGGCTGAGGTCGCGGAAGCAGTGCCCGTCGCGCAGCATGACGAAAGACTCTCCGCGGAGGTCCTTGAGGGCCAGAGATTCGGCCCCGGCCCGCGGATGGTTCCTGGGAAGCACGGCGAAGAGCGGTTCAGTGCGCAAAGGAAAAAGCTCCAGGTCCTTGTGACGCAGAGGCAGCGCGAGAATCGCAAGGTCGATCGACAAGGCGCGCAGGCTTTCGACCAGGATCGGCGTGGTTTCTTCCACGATGCGCAAATTCGCCTCAGGATACCTCTTCGCAAACGTGGCTGTGTAGCGCGGCATCAGGTAGGGCGCGATGGTCGGGATCACGCCCACGGCTACGCTGCCGCGAACGTCCGCGCAGCTATTGGCCACGCTGGTCCGCGCCATCTCCATCTGCCCAAGGATCGACCGGGCGTGAGGTAGAAAAGCGCGACCGGCCTCGGTGAGGCGGATGCTGCGGCCCAGGCGGTCGAACAGCTTGGTGCCCAGGTCTTTTTCAAGTTTGAGCACCTGCTGCGAGAGCGAAGGCTGGGCAACCTGGCAGCGCTCGGCTGCGCGGCTGAAGCTGCCGGTTTCCGCGATAGCGCAGACATAACGCAGCTGATTGAATTCCATAGGTAATGCCTATGTTACAGATGTGAATTGCATATTGGAACTATCGGTCTCCATAATGCTACATTCGTTGGGTCGAGACAAACGAACATCTGGGCCAGACCCGGTCGTTTTGACTCAACCAGCAAAAGGAGAACGCATGACAACCGAAGCGAAGTGCCCATTCAATCACGCCGCCGGCGAAGGCACATCGAACCGCGACTGGTGGCCGAGCCAGTTGAAGCTGAATATTCTGCACCAGCACTCGACCCTGTCCGATCCCATGGACAAAGACTTCAACTATGCCGAAGCCTTCAAGAGCCTCGACCTGGCCGCTGTGAAAAAGGACCTGCTTGCGGTCATGACCACCTCGCAGGACTGGTGGCCGGCGGACTATGGCCACTACGGGCCGCTCTTCATTCGCATGGCCTGGCATAGTGCTGGAACCTATCGCACCGGTGATGGTCGCGGCGGCGCAGGCTCCGGCCAGCAGCGTTTTGCCCCTCTTAACAGCTGGCCCGACAACGTGAGCCTCGATAAGGCGCGCCGGCTGATCTGGCCGGTCAAGCAGAAGTATGGCAACAAGATTTCCTGGGCCGACCTGATTGTTCTCACTGGCAACGTCGCGTTGGAGTCGATGGGCTTCAAGACGTTTGGCTTTGCCGGTGGTCGCGAAGACGTATGGGAGCCGGACACGGACGTCTATTGGGGTACGGAGACGACCTGGCTGGGCGGCGACCTTCGCTACGGCAAGGGCGGAAAGGAAAAGCCCGCCGACGAAGGTGTGCTCGTAGCGGACGCGGCTCTGCATGGCGCAGAGCATGATCGTACCGAAGGCGGCTCCAACGGGCGCCTCCTCGAAAACCCGCTCGCTGCGGTACAGATGGGTCTGATCTACGTGAATCCCGAGGGCCCGGACGGCTATCCCGATCCTGTTGCTGCAGCCCACGATATCCGCGAGACCTTTGGCCGCATGGCCATGAACGACGAAGAGACCGTTGCGCTGATCGCCGGCGGCCACACCTTTGGCAAGACTCACGGCGCCGGGCCTTCGTCCAACGTGGGTCCTGAGCCTGAAGCCGCCGGCCTTGAGCAGCAGGGTCTCGGCTGGAAGAGCAGCTACGGCACCGGAGTCGGCGGCGATGCGATCACCAGCGGCCTTGAGGTCATCTGGACGACCAAGCCGACCCAATGGAGCAACGAGTTTTTTGACCACCTCTTTCGCTACGAATGGGAACTGACTAAGAGCCCGGCCGGGGCGAACCAGTGGAAGCCGAAGGGCGACGCTGGCGTGGATACCGTGCCGGATCCGCATGACTCATCCAAGCGCCGCAGCCCTTCGATGCTGACTACGGATCTCGCGCTGCGCGTCGATCCGCTCTACGAGAAAATTTCGCGCCGTTTCCATCAAAATCCCGACCAGTTCGCTGATGCCTTCGCGCGCGCATGGTTTAAGCTCACTCACCGCGACATGGGCCCGCGTCCGCGCTATCTCGGCCCGGAAGTTCCTGCCGAGGAGCTGATCTGGCAAGATCCTATTCCGGCAGTCGATCACCAACTGATCGATGAGCAGGATATTGCCGCTCTCAAAGGAAAGGTTCTGGCTTCGGGGTTGACCATCTCGGAGATGATCTCGACTGCCTGGGCGTCGGCGTCGACCTTCCGTGGTTCCGATAAGCGCGGCGGGGCAAACGGCGCACGCATTCGCCTGTCGCCGCAGAAAGACTGGGAGGTCAACCAGCCCGATCAACTCGCGAAGGTGCTGAAGACGCTCGAAGGCATCCAGGGCGACTTCAACTCTTCGCAATCCAGCGGCAAGAAGATTTCACTCGCCGATCTGATTGTGCTCGCAGGTTGCGCGGGCGTAGAGCAGGCCGCGAAGAATGCCGGCCACAACGTGACGGTTCCATTCACTCCGGGACGCGCGGACGCCTCGCAGCTGCAGACCGATGTGGAGTCGTTCGCGGTCATGGAGCCGATCGCCGACGGCTTCCGCAACTATCTCAGGGGCAAGTACACCATTCCCTCTGAGGCATTGCTGATCGATAAGGCGCAGTTGCTGACGCTCAGCGCGCCCGAACTGACCGTGCTCATCGGTGGGCTGCGCGTCCTGAATGCCAACGTCGGAGGTGCAAAGCATGGCGTCTTCACCAGCAAGCCGGAGGCCCTGACCAACGACTTCTTCCTCAACCTGCTCGATATGGGCACCGAGTGGAAGGCGGTGTCCAAGGCCGAGGACGTCTTCGAAGGGCGCGATCGCAAGTCAGGTAAGGTCAAGTGGACGGGAACGCGCGTCGACCTGGTCTTTGGTTCGAATGCTCAACTCAGGGCGTTGGCCGAAGTCTACGGAAGTTCGGACGCGGGCGAGAAGTTTGTCCATGACTTTGTGGCCGCCTGGTTCAAGGTCATGAACCTCGACCGTTTCGACCTTGCGTAGTTTCATCAAGCCAGCCACTTGCTGACGCTGCTCGGCCTCGACCTAATGCCGTATTCCGGATCAGGTTGGGTCCGGGCAGTTTCGGTTTGATAATGCTGCTTACCGGCTCGCTACGGCCGGGCTGGTCTCAACGCGCCGCAGCGAGCACCTGGTAGCTGTGGACGAGAAACTCTCCGCCTAGCACGAGCAGCCACAACCAGAGTGCGAAGCGCAAGGGCCGTCGAGGAATGGCAGCACTCAGAAGCGTGCCCGAGACTGCTCCGCAAATGCCTCCCGCTATGAGGTGAGTCAGAAGTGCAGAGTCGGCAGTGGTGGAGAACCAGTGTGCTCCGCTGCCGATCAACGACATCAGAAAGCCAAAGAGGATGTCGGTGCCCACCACTTGTGCCGGCAAGAGTGGCGTGAGCGCAAGCAGCGCCGCGCTGCCAAGCGCTCCCGCGCCGGCAGACGAAAACCCCACCTCCGCGCCGACCGGAAACATCAGCCATGGCAGCAGATCGCTGCGGTCCGCGGCATTGGGGTTCCACTTCATCGGTCGGATGAGGGTCGTAATCTGCCAACTCGCCGTGCCAACCAGGATCGCGCCCAGCAGAGCGTTGACCAGGTTCTGCGAACCCGTCGTGACGAAATGCCTCAAGGCGAGCGAACCGAGGAGCACGCCGGGAAGGCCGCCAAGCAGCATGTAGCCGAGAACGCGCCAGGCGACTTGCCGGCGCAGGATTTGCGCGGGCACGAGCACGAGTTTCACCGCAGCCGAGAAGGTGAGGCCGATGGCCACCGCCGCCGGAGCGGGGACGTGCAGGAATAGAACGAGGATCGGCACTGTAAGCGTGCCGGCTCCCACGCCGGTGAGCGCGATGAATAACGCAATGACAAATCCGATGAGATACTGCATCGAGAGCCTCTGATTTCGTTAGCGCGTCGAACCTATCTCAAGTCGCCGGCGCGGCCTCGATGTGAATGCCGCATTCCACTTTGCGCCCCGCCCAACGACCCGACCGCGGATCGTTCGGGTCCAGCGGCAGCGTGGTACACGGCTCGCAGCCGATCGACGAATAACCCCGCTCATAGAGCGGAAGCAGAGGAATCTCAAGCTGTTCGCACGCATTCCATACATCGCGGGTCGACCAATCGGCGAGAGGCGCAAGCTTTAATACCTGATGGCCGCCGGGCAGAGTAAAGAGAGCCGACTCTTCGAGAGCAGCACGACTCTTCGCCTGTTCACGCCGAAGTCCGGTAAGCCATGCACGATAGCCGGCAACTGCCTTGAAGAGCGGCGCGACCTTCCGCAGCTTGCAACATTGATCTGGAGCCGATTGATACAAGAGTCCGTGCTCGGACTCCTGCTCAGCCACGGTCTTTTCCGGCAGCAGGTTCACTAGGTTCAACTTCCACTCTAGTGCGATCCGGTCGCGATAGGCGTAGGTCTCAGCAAAGTGGTAACCGGTGTCGAGAAACAGGACCGGGATCTCGGGATCGTATTCCTGGGCCAGCCTCGCGAGCAGCACATCCTCAGCCTGGAAGCTGCAGGTAAGGCATGCCTGGTGCCCGCTTGCCAACTCGCGGGCAAGCAAACTCCGCACCCTCGTCAGTTTTGCTTCGACGTCAGCGGGTAGCAGCGATGAACTCATTGAGGGCCTGATTTCTGCAAAGGAATAAGGATGCCTGACTTCGTCAGCAGCCGATGCACGGCAGCCACCGCGTCCTCTGGTTCGTCGACACCAGGTCGCACTTCTGCGCCTTCGACTCGCGCGATGAGTGTCTTGTCATCCGCAGGCCCTGTAAGTATCGCGATCAGGCCTGAGGCAGCAGCAAACTCTGCGTGTTCGACGGTCAAACACCGGATTGTGACAGCGTTTGCTATAAATAGGGATCGTTCAATCCGGTTGATTGCTTCAGAGGGTCCGTGTAGCTCCAGAATGCCGCCGCGATGACCCCAGCGGGAAGCACGATCTTCGGCGGTAACTGGCTCGGGAGTCGCAAGGGCAATCTCTTCAGGAGTCTCGGCCGCCCGGACCTCGGTGATCATTCCGGCAGCAACTGTGTTGTTGGTCTCTGGGTTGATGAGAATGAAGGAGCCAGTGATGCGATTCTCCGCGTAGCGGTCCAGGGCGATCGGGCGGGCGAGCTGGAGTGAGGCAACGCCGATCCCGTTCATGCCCAGCGTCTCGGTCGATTCGCGCGCGAGTGTGTCAACGTTGGTGCGATGATGGAGCGCCGTGACGACAGCCGGAACCATGTGGCTGGTGTGCTTCAGGAGATAACGCTTGTTTTGCTCGAGCTGCTGGTGGTCCATCCAGACCAGCGACGCCGTGCACCGGCGGCTCAGAGTGGCGGGCGCGAGGCTTGAGACCAGTAGGTCGCCGCGGCTGATGTCGAGTTCGCGGTCAAGAGTGACAGTTACCGAGAGGGGAGCGCTGGCTTGCTCCAAATCGCCATCAAATGTCACAACGCGTGTTACGTGTGCACTGAGGCCCGAAGGAAGCGCGACAACTTGGTCCCCAGGGCGGACCGTTCCGGAAGCGATTTGACCGGAAAAGCCGCGAAAGCCGGAGTCGGGGCGGAGCACGCGCTGCACTGGAAAGCGGAATGCGGCGAATTGTCGATCGACGGCAGAGGGAAGCGCCTCGAGCAGCTCAAGCAACGACGGGCCGCCGTACCAGGGCATCGCATCGGAGCGATGCGCAACGTTGTCGCCCACCAGGGCGCTGACCGGGACAAAGGTGGCTTCGACCGGGTTCCCGGTATCTGCGCTGATCTTCCGCAGTAAATCATCAAAGTCGCGCTCGATCTCGCGGAAGACGCCCTGATCGTAGCCGGCCAGGTCCATCTTGTTGACGGCGACGAGAATGTGGCGAACACCCAGCAACGAGGCGATGTAGGCATGGCGCTTGGACTGGGCGAGCACCCCCTTGCGCGCGTCGATGAGCACCACCGCGGCGTCAGCAGTCGAAGCACCCGTCGCCATGTTGCGCGTGTATTGTTCGTGTCCTGGCGTATCCGCGATGATGAACTTGCGCTTTGCGGTAGCGAAGTAGCGATAGGCTACATCGATGGTGATGCCTTGCTCGCGTTCCGCGCGCAGGCCGTCGGTCAGCAAGGCGAAATCGATCTGTCCAGGAGCGGTGGTGCCTTTGCCTTCGATCGACCGCACCTGGTCGTCATAGACGCTTTGCGTGTCATACAGCAGCCGCCCGATCAAGGTGGACTTGCCGTCGTCAACGCTTCCCGCAGTTGAAAAACGCAGCAGGTCTTTGCTTCGCTCTCGGGCCAGAAAGTCGTCGATCGAAAATGTGGAATCTTCAACAAGGACGGAAGCCCCCATTAGAAGTAGCCCTCCCGCTTTTTGATCTCCATTGAGCCTTCCTGGTCATGGTCGATGACGCGGTTGGCGCGCTCCGAGGAGCGAAACGAGATGAGTTCCGCAATGATGGCCGGAATGCTCTCAGCATCGGAACGAATCGCTCCGGTGCAAGGACTGCAGCCCAGCGAACGCAAACGCGACTTGACCATTTGTGGCTGCTCGCCACGACGCGCAACGAAGTCTCTCTCCACCGGCAAGAGCGCGTCGCCGCGTACATACATCGGGCGCTCTTTTGCGAAATAGAGGTCGACCACGGGAATATTCTCTTCGTGGATATACTGCCAGATGTCCATCTCGGTCCAGTTCGAGAGAGGAAAGACGCGAATGCTCTCGCCGGGGTGAATGCGCGCGTTATAGAGGTTCCACAATTCCGGCCGCTGGTTCTTCGGGTCCCATTGTCCAGCAGCGTCGCGAAAGGAGTAGATGCGCTCCTTGGCCCGCGACTTCTCTTCATCGCGGCGCGCGCCGCCAAAGGCCGCGTCAAAGCCGTAGTGATTTAGCGCGTCGAGCAGCGCCTGTGTCTTCAATAAGCCGCAGCAGCGTTTCGTGTCCAGCGCGATCGGGTTGGTGCCCGCGGAGATCGCAGCTTCATTGCGCCAGACCAGCAACTCCGCTCCGATAGAACGGGCCATTTCATCGCGAAAGGCCAGCATCTCATCGAACTTGAAACCAGTATCGATATGAAGCAGCGGGAAGGGAATCGGCCCCGGATAAAAGGCCTTCTGCGCAAGGCGCAGCATCACTGCCGAGTCCTTGCCGATCGAGTAAAGCATCACCGGCTTCGCAAACTCCGACGCAACTTCGCGCAGGATGTGAATGCTCTCTGCTTCCAGCAGGCGTAAGTGGCCCAGGCGCGTTGCGCCGTCGGCGATCGTGGTGATGTGGGACTGCTCGCGCTCAATCACTGTCATGCAAATCTCGGCAACTCCGGGAAGCTAACTGACGACCAACGCAAGGAAAGCCCAGCTTGTCGTCTGGCTCGGGTGTGTTTCTGATAGATTGCGGGGGGGAAATCAGAGACTAGGAAGGACACCCGTCGAAGATGTTCGACAGGCAACAACAGAAACCGCTTTGGCAAGCGCGAAACATTGACTTGATGCTAGCAGACGACCGCGGCACGTACAAGCTTCTACGCGGCTCTGAATCTCGACGAATTCTCATTGCTCTTCCTCCACTAGAAGAGAAGTTTCAAGCCAAATTGAATCTGCCGCGAGGTCGTAGCCGTGGCGCTCACCACTCCGGCCGTGGGGGACAGCGCTGCCGCGACAGTGGGTGTTTTCGGAGTTGGCCCGGCACTATAGACCACGGCGTTCGGAGTGGTGAAGTTTGAATGGTTGAGGACGTTGAAGAACTCCGCACGGAATTGAGCGTGCAGTCCTTCGCGAATGGTCGTGGTCTTCGCCAGCGACACGTCGAGGTCCGCCAGGCCCGGCCCGAAGAGCGTGTCCCTGCCGGCGTCTCCAAAAGTGCCCGGATAGGGCGCGGTAAAGGCTGCAGGATTAAACCATTGCTTCGGGTTCTTTGAATAAAGACTTCCATGAAAGTCGGGATTCACCGTCGGCCTAGCCGGGTTGCGGGTGTCGCCGTTGCCCGTGGGGTTATAGCCAAGCTGCGGTGAGAATGGGAAGCCGCTCTGCAAGGTCGCAATGCCGCTGATCGACCATCCGCCGATTATCTGGCGCGATACGGAGTTGGCATTCGCGAGAAGATCGTGCCCGAAGGGCAGATCCCACGTGCCATTGATGGCAGCTGCATTGCGAATGTTTGTCGCCGCGAGCCCATAGTCCAGCTTCGGATTTCCCGGGTACATGACAAAGGCCGGGGTGTTCGCTGAGACGCTGGTATTCCATGCCGAGCCATCGTCAAGGTTGCTCGCCCATGTATAAACGCCGCGCAGCTGCAGGCCATGCGAGAGCTGCTTGCGCACGTCAACCTCAAGCGCGTTGTAATTGCTGATGCCCTGCGAAACCCACGATGTCGTGTTCGCTACATTTGGGTTTGCCTTGACGGTGGTCGGGTAGTAGATGGTTCCTGCAGGCAGCGCGGCAGGGCACGAGGCTGCCGGGCAGACGACGGTCGCCGGTGTGTTCTGGTCTTCGGAAAGAATCTGATGGTAGCCGTGCGATCCCACATAGCCAATGGTGAGCGAAGTCGCCGGAGCGATCTGCCGCTCCAGCTTCACCGTCCAGGCCAGGACGGTTGGAGTCGCGATATCGGGCTGGACATTGCTGGGCGAAATCAGGCCGCTGCCCGGGGTCGATCCGTCGGCAAGACCGGCCAGCTTGGCGACCGTCGTATTGCTGAAAGAGAGCGTCGTATTAAAAGGCGCGGTCTGGTCCAGTCGGTAATCGAGCGTGTCGAGCAGCGCCTTGTGCATGCCGAAACTCGCGCGCAACGCCGTCTTGCCATTGCCAAAAAGATCGTAGGCGACGCCCACTCGAGGCTCGGGAAGAAATTTCGCGCGGTTCTCGGATAATGCCGATCCACCGATGGTCGGATTCGTGTTGATAACGCCATCTGCAAATCCGTAGTTCGATGCGCGGTTTTGTGCCTCGTTCCAGCCGGTCGAGGACTCTGAGCGGAATCCCGCGCGTACCTCAAGCCGCGGTGTTACCTTCCAGGCGTCTTCGACGTAGCCGGCGACAAACAGCGACCGCCAGCCCAATTCGGTAGGCGCGGGAACCACCGTAAAGGTTGCAACATTGCCCTTCAGGAAACTCGCCAGCGTCGAAAACGACGCCTGCCCATATTGGTTCTGTGCAAGGCTGTCGTTCGATTGCAGACGTTGCAGCCAAACGCCGGCTTCGACCTGATGCTTGCCATGGGTCCAGAATATGTGGTCGTCCCCGGTAAACAGATTGCGCACGGTATCGTTGTTGCTCCCGGTGTTGGCGCCTGCCAGGGTGATCTGCGAAGCGCCGTTCGATGCTGTGCTGCCCGAGATTACGACCGCGCCGATCGGCGCGCCGGCGACCCATCCTGGAACCGATACCGGCACCTCTCCAGTGAAGGAATAGGCGGCCCGCGAATAACCGAAGCGAGCGGTGTTCAGCAGGGTCGGCGAAAAGACGTGCTGCTCCTGCACGCTGGCGACTTGTTCGCGCAGCTGTTCGTAGATCGTGGAATAGGGGTTCTGCGATGGCGTGTGGGCGTTGCTGTCGTCGATGGTGTAGACGCCAAAAAGCAGATCGTTCGGGGTAAGATTCGCGTCAACCCGCGTCGTGCCGAAGTCTTCACGGACATGTTGGGGAGGGTTGGAGAATGCCTCGGCGATTCCGCTGGGCGTGCCGTTCGGGTTGAGTAGCTCCGGTCCGTTGGCGACCGGCCACAGCGCCAGCAGAGGCTGCACGTCCGCTATTGCGGCGGCGCGGGAGGCATCGTCGGGAACGAAGCTTAACGCGCTCAGGCCAAGGTTTTGCCGATAGCCTTCATAGTTGCCAAAGGCAAAGAACTTGTCGTGCCGCAGAGGACCACCCAGGGCCGCGCCGAAGTCGTTACGCTGAAATTCAGGAATCTGCGCCTGGTCGAAGTAGTTGCGCGCATCCAGCGCGCTGTTACGCAGAAACTCATAGACGGAGCCGTGCAGAGCATTGCCGCCGGAAGCAGTCACAATGGAGATCTGCGCGCCCGTCCGCTTGCCGTAGTTGGCGCCATAGGTGTCGCTGACAACATTGAACTCGCGCACCGCATCCACGCCGAGCAACTGGCCGCTCGTGCCGCCCGGCGTCACGTTGATGAGCGACGCTCCCGTATATTCAATGCCATTCAGCAGGAAGAGATTGTCCTGCGGCCGCCGGCCCGAGATCGAGAACATATTCCCCACAGAGGAGTTCGAAGTGCCAACCCCGCCGGAGCGTTCCGTCGTATAGCTGACCGCTGCCGGATTCAGCTCAATGAGCTGGTCATAGCTCCGACCATTGAGCGGCAATTCCTTTACCTGCTGCTGATTCACCAGGCCCTGCGATTGCTGGGTGGAAAGGTCAACAACCTGGGGCGTATCCACAACCGAAATCGTCTCGTTCGTGCCGCCAAGACTCAGGCTGAGATGAAGGTGAATCCCCTGGCCTACCGACAGACTGATAGCAGTGCGCTGCAGCGGCGCAAAGCCGTCATGGGTGACGGTGACCGAATACAGCCCGACCGGAATGGAAGGCGCCGAGAACGTGCCGCTCGCCGAAGTGGTCAGCTCGCGGACTGTCCCGGTCTCCTGGTCGTGGATCAGGACTGTGGCCCCGGAGACCGCGCTTCCGGCGGGATCGACGACGTCGCCCGCGATCGTGCCACCGACGACCTGGGCCTCTGCTGGCGGCAGTCCGAGTTCCCAGGTCAACACAATTGAGAGAAAGAGCAGGCGATAGAAGTACCGAACGTAGCTCATGAAACGACTCCTGAATATCTGTCCGGAAGGGCTAAAAGAAGTTAGCGGCGGAAACGGAGAGGATCAGAGGCTACAACAACCGGCGTTGTCATCTGCCGAGAAGGACGCGCAGCGAGGGACGGCGCAATTGGAGAGGATTGGAATCATTTGGGTGACGGTATTCGCTTGTTGGTGCTGAGAATTGGTAAGAGCAGGGCCGTAACGGCTTGAATAAAATGAGCGGTCAGCGCGAACAACAACAAGCCGGCACCGGGGAGGTGCGGCCAAAGAGCGCGGGTGTGATCATGCTGACCATGCTTAGGGCCAAGGTACCACACGCAACTCCGCGACGCCAAAAAATGAGGGCGCGTGGCCGTAAAACGGAGAAGTCTCCGTGCTAGTCTCCGTGTCCTCGTACGGGAGTTCGGTTACCTTATTCGACGTGCCGTTCACAGCGAAATTTGAATGACGAGAAGCCGGTCTCTATGACGAGGCTGCTTTGCACTCCGTCAACCGCATCTCTATTGATATGGGATTTTAACTGGGAGTACCGGCATATTCGTCGTTAACTGGCTCGGGGAGATATCCCGCGAAATATTCAGGTTGAACCATTATCATGGTTGTGCCCTAACCGAAGTCGTTTCATAGCCTTCAGATCAAATCAGGAAGCGACGTGGAAATTCAATGGTAATGCCGAATTTGAAGAGTGGCCAGGGTGCCTATCGCCGCCGATTTTGGCTGGCGATGACCGGGTTCGTGCTGGCGGTTGCTCTGCTGCCTTTCTCCTACAAGGTCGAACGCCGGCTGGAGACATCTGTTCATATCAAGGGTGCGGAGTCGGAAACCGTCGATCAGGAACTGGCGCAGCGTTTCCAGTCGCCGTACGCCGACCGTTTGATCCTGGTGATCAGCGGTGTGCCAGATTCGGATTCTGCGACGGGCGCCGATACGTTGGGCTTCCTGACCAGCTCCTTGAAGAGTGTGCCGGGAGTGACAGGCGCGGTATCCAGCGTGGATTGGCCCGATCCTCTTTTCACGGGAAATAACGGCGGCGCGTTGATCATCGTCGGAGTGAACGCCCGCGGTGCAGCAGTCGAGGCGCTGGTACCAAGGCTGAGGGAAAAAGCGGACTGGATGGAAGGTCAGCTCCGGTCGCAATATCCCAATATAAAACTCCAGATTACAGGCGAAACGCCACTGAACTTCGACCTTCGCAAGGTCAGCGCAGATGACGTCAGGCATGCCGAAGAGCGGGCAATGCCGGTAACGCTGCTGCTGCTGTTGCTGGCCTTCGGCAGCCTGACAGCCGCGCTCCTCCCGCTCGGGGTGGGCGTGCTTTCGATCTCGATGGCGCTGGGCGCCGCCGCTCTTCTTTCGCACTACCTGCATCTGTCGATACTCGTGCAGAACCTGGCGACGATGCTGGGTCTTGGCCTGGGCATCGACTACGCATTGCTGATGGTGAGCCGTTTTCGCGAGGCCTTGGCTGAGGGATGCCCACCCGGCTGCGCTGCCGATCTTGCCGCCGAGCAGGCAGGGAAGACGCTGATTATCTCGGCCACGACCGTCGCCATCGGATTTTCTGCGCTGCTGACCGTGCCCATTAGTGAACTGCGTTCGATCGGCGTCGCGGGACTGTTAGTAACCGTTCTGAGCGTCATGCTGTGTACCTTTATTCTTCCGTGGGTGCTTGGCCTGGTTGGCCATCGCATCAACTCCGCCAGAGTGCCGCTGCCAGTCAAGCGATTTAAGACCCGGGAAAGCTTATGTGCGCCGAGCGAGCGGTGGGAGCGGTGGGGTAGCGCGGTCACCCGCCGGCCCTGGACGGCTCTGATTGTCGCCGGACTTCCCCTGCTGGCCCTTGCATTCCATGCGCAGAGAATCTCTCCGGGACTTCCGGACCATGACGCGCTCCCGGAAGCGGCGGAGTCGGTGCAAGCTCTGCACACACTTCAAGGCATGGGACGATCCGGTATTGTTCAATCGCTCCGCGTGGTCCTCGAGCTGCCGCCGCAGTCTCCGCCGCTCTCACCGGCCGGCTGGCAGGCCGTTACCCGCCTGACGCAGCACTTCCAGGGCGATCCCCGAGCACAAGAAGTTCTATCCCTGCCCACCCTTACAGGAATGTCTGACACTGCGGATGCTGTCGACCAGGTACCCGAGGGCATCCGCAAGAGCTTTGTGAGCAGCGATGGCCGGGCCACCTTGATTGAGTTGCTTCCCACTGCGGGGCTCACGCCGAACGAACAGATACGGTGGGTTCGAGAGGTGCGTGCCTCCGATGTCGCCTCGTTAAGCGGGATACCCGGCGCGACATTGCGCGTCGGCGGGGTTCCGGCACGCGACGCGGATTATGACGCCGTCGTCAAGGAGCGTCTGCCGAAGGTGGTCCTCGTCGTCGTATTGGGAAGTTTGCTGGTGCTTCTCATCGGGTTGCGTTCCTTACTTGCCGCGATTAAAGCAATTCTGCTCAATCTGCTTTCCGTCGGCTCTGCCTTCGGGGCGTTAGTCCTTGTCTTTCAGGAAGGCCACGGGGACAGAATCTTTGGCCTCCACGGACCCACAGGGAACGTCTTTCCGATCGTGCCGATTCTCGCTTTTGCCATCGTCTTCGGATTGAGCATGGACTATGAGGTCTTCCTCGTCGCCCGGGTTCTCGAGGAACGGCGGCGCGGTCTCTCCGAGCGATCGGCGGTGATCGAGGGTCTCGCGCGTACGGCCGGACTCATCACCAGCGCCGCAGCAATTATGATCGCCGTCTTTACCGCATTCACCCTGGGGGGCTTTCTGGTCGTCCAGATGCTGGGCTTTACGCTGGCCGTGGCAGTGCTCATCGACGCTACTCTTGTGCGAATGGTCGTCGGGCCGGCGCTCTTGCAGCTTGCCGGCGACTGGAACTGGTGGCCGCTGGGCTTACACGGGGCTACACCGGCCGCGCCTGAAAAGCAGCTCGTCCCATAGCCGCGAAGACCGGGAAGGCCGGCTGAATTCGAGTTACTTCGCCGGAGCGCTCGGCGCGCCGATGACAAAGTCCTTGGCGGTAAGATTTGCTTTGGGCGAGCCACCCTCGATGACCAGAAGCGAGGAGCCGGGTTTGCCCGGCAATTTCGCTTCCAGTTGAGACGCCGACCATGTGCCGCCGTTCTGCCGCAGCCCAAAGGCGGTGAATTGCTTCTGCTGGCCGCTCCCGTGAAGTGTTTTGACCACCTGCACCGGAAACATAATGCTTTGGTCAATCCACGATGTCACCGAATCATAGGAAGTCTTGTCCTGCGACCCCGGCGCGCTCTTCAGCACATAACAATCCCGTGTGCCGTATTTCGCCGCTGCCTGAAGTTCCTGAGTTTTCCAGAAGAATTGATTCTCGACCATGTCTTCGTTCGAAAAGTCTGTCCCCAGGAGCGGGTCGTTCCAATGTTCGAACGGCACCAGGCTGGCCGCCTTATCGCCAGGCTTTTGCGCTTCGATGCTCAAGCGCCCGTTCGCGCTCATGCGCAGAAGAAGGCTCGTCTTGTCTTCACCAGGTCCCGAGAACTCGAAGAGCATTCTCAGACCATCCGGAAACCAGTGCGCCTTGGCAACAAACTTGTAGTTCGTCCGCTTGCCGTCGGCCCCAACCTTGGTCAGCCGTCCAGTCGCGCGATAATCCAGTTTTTCAATACGCTGGCGCGAGCCGGTCACTACAGTGTCCAGGTCAGAACCCGCCGCCGTGGCCGTCACTGGATGCGCCAGTATCAACATCACGAACAAAGCCACCGAAGCTTCAATCGTCCTCGTGGCGCGCTTCACCCAGCTTGCCTGTCGAGACCGGTCAAACTTGCGGTTAGGGGAGAACATTAGGGGGCGGCGCAGGAAGGTCATAGACATGTATACAGGTATACAGCCAAAGTCCGGAGAGGGGCCATCCAGGGCGGGCGCGGGAGACTGTGCGGCTCGCGATCTGTGGAATGCGGCGGCATGGCTGTGCTCTAATCATTCTCACCCGCGCGTGGGCCGGCTGCTCGGCGAAACCAGACTCGACTTTGAAGACGAGAGGAGCTATTCGTGAATCGTCGAAGACTTCTCCAGATGTCAGCGGCGACGGCGGCCATCTGCGCCCTGCCTGGGCCTGTCTTCGCGGCATGGTCTGAAGAGCGGGATGCCGCCAGCGGCGAGCTGCCAGAGGCCTTGCGCGAGAAGCTGATGCGGGACCCCTTGCGGCCGCAGTTTCACCTGCTTCCTCGGGCCAACTGGATGAACGACCCCTGCGCGCCGCGTTTCTACGGCGGCCAGTATCATATGTTCTTCCAGTACAACCCCAACGCAGCGGTGTGGGGCGACATGCACTGGAACCACGCTGTAAGTCCCGACTTGATTCATTGGAAGCACATGCCGATCGCCCTTGCGCCTACGCCGGGGTCGTTCGATTCCTTTGGCATCTTTACCGGGAGCGTGCTGCCCGGCATGGACGTCCCGACGGTGCTTTACACGGGCGTGATCAAGTCCTCGGATGAGACGATCCGCGGCGAAGGGCTGCGTGAAGTGCAGTGCCTCGCGACCTCGACCGATCCGGAGCTCAAGGTGTGGAAGAAGCTCGATAAGCCGGTGATTGCCGCGCCTCCGCCGGGCTTGCAGATCACCGGTTTCCGAGACCCCTGCCCGTGGAAGGATGGCGACACGTGGTATCTGGGGATTGGTTCGGGCTTTACCAGGGTGGGCGGCGCGGTGTTGCTCTATCGTTCTCACGACGGCCGCAGCTGGGAGTATTTGCATCCTCTGGCGCAAGGTAAATGGAATGGCGGCGGCCAGGCCAATCCGGTCGACACGGGGGAGATGTGGGAGTGCCCGGACTTCTTTCCGCTGGGCGATAAGCATGTGCTTTTGTACTCAGTCGAGCGCAAGGTCTACTGGGAGGTGGGGACCTTCGACAAGAGCGACCTCAAGTTCCATAAAGAAACGAGGGGTCTGCTCGACCACGGTTCCTATTACGCCATGAAGAGCATGGTGGATGAGAACGGCCGGCGGATCTTGTGGGGATGGGTGGAGGAAGCGCGTTCGCCGGACGAGTGCCGCGCCGCGGGATGGGCGGGATGCATGGCACTCCCGCGGGTGCTCACGCTGGGCCCGGACAATGAACTGCGCATGGATGTTCCGCCGGAGTTCTCAACCTTGCGGCGGAATTCACATTCGATCCGGGATGCGGAAACCCCCGACTCACTTAACGCTGCACTGGCCGCGATGCCGATCGTCGAACGCGCCGGTGAGGTGGTATTGAGGTTCAAGACGGGCGAGGGTCCTTGCGGCCTGGAGCTTTGGAGTGGCGCGACCCCTGCGCCGCTTTTTGCAATCAAGTATGACGGTTCGAAGGCCAGGCCAACGGTAAGTATCGGCGACAAAATCTTGCCGCTGACGCCCGATGCCGCCGGAGTTTCGAGCGTCCATCTTTGGATGGATGGCTCCGTGATTGAAGTATTTCTTGACGCGAAGGAAGCGATGACCGCGCGATGTTATGCGCCCTCGACAGGCGACATCGCAGTGCGATGGACCGGAGCCGCGGCGGCGTGCAATAGCCTCATCGTGTCAGGCGTGAAGCCCATCTCCTCCGACCGTCTGACGAGTTGAGCAGCGGTTGGGTAAAGATCAATCGGGACTTGCAGCTGACCGGCGAATATCGCTCTTGTGGGAGCGTACCAGCTCGAGGAATCCCTCAACGATGCTGGATTTTTCCTGGGACCTCCAGGCGATGACCAGACCCATCGATGCTGTGGGCGTTAGCTTGCAGAAGATCAGTTCTTTGAAGAGAAATCGCTTCACTCCTGCCGTCATGAGCGAAATTCCCTCGCCGGCCGCAACCAGGGTCAGTACGGCGGGCGTTCTGCCGGAGCTATTGGCGATGCGCGGCGAAAAGCCGGCCTGAGAACAGAGAGTAATGATGGCGTCGAAGAGCAGGGGCCACGCTTCTCGCTCGATCAGCACCAGCGGTTCCGAGGCAAGCGAACTGAGCTTCACCGTCGGTGCTGCGAGCGGGTGTTCGCGCGGAAGCACGGCGACGATGGGCTCCTCAAAGAGTAGCTCGGAGTCAAGAATCCCTTCAAAGCGGGGATCGAGCGGCCGGGTGATCGCGATATCGATGCCGTTGTTTGCCAGGGCTTCCATCTGCTGCAAGGCAGCCATCTCGAATAGGGACAGCCGGACTTCGGGATGGTCGCGGCGAAACTCGCGAATGAGCCGGGAGAAAAACTCGCCCACTCCGTTGGTGAAGAAGCCGATGCGCAGTGTCCCGATCTCGCCGCGCGCGGAGCGGCGCACCAACTCGACAGCGTGGTCTGTGCCGGCGACGATCTTCTTTGCTTCTTCCAGAAAAATGACGCCCTGTTCGGTGAGCCCCACCTGCCTGCGATTGCGAGAGAGCAGCTCCACCCCGATCTCGCGTTCGAGGTCGGCAATCTGCTCGCTGATGGCCGACTGCGACACGTAAAGGCGTCGGGCGGCATGGCTAAAGCCCCCGGACTCGGCGACAGCGATAAAATAGCGTAAGTGGCGCAGTTCCACCCCGTTACGTTAGCGGTTTTTCCGATTACAGTCTACAGATATATCCGTGAAACCACGGATGCCGCGAACAGGTCTAATAGCTCAGTCGTTTCGAAAACCATTCTTTTCAGGTTCTCGGTAGCTCGCGAGATAGAGGACGCTTTTCAGACATGTGGATCGTAAAGCTGGCCCTCAACCGGCCCTATACATTTATCGTGCTGGCGCTGCTGATTCTCATTCTGAGTCCGGTGGTGATCCTGCGGACACCAACCGATATCTTCCCCAACATCAATATCCCCGTGGTCTCGATCGGCTGGACGTACACGGGGCTGAATCCGGAAGAGCTGGAAGGGCGGCTGACGACGCCTTACGAGAAGGCGCTGACGACGCTGGTCGACAACATCCAGCATGTCGAGTCGACGACCTACAACGGCTATGTCGTCGTAAAAGTCTTCCTGCAGCCGGGAGCCAGCCTCGATACGGCCAACGCCCAGGTGACGGCGGCCTCGCAATACCTGCTGCGGCAACTTCCTCCCGGCATTTTGCCGCCGCAGATCATCAACTTTTCAGCATCGAGCGTGCCGATTCTTCAGCTTGGCGTCTCCGGCAAAGATCTTTCCGAGCAGCAGCTGAACGACTACGCACAGAACTTTGTGCGGCCGCAGCTGATCACGGTGCCCGGCGCGGTGATCCCGCTGCCCTATGGCGGCAAACAGCGGCAGATCACCATCAGCATGGACCAGAACGCGATGCAGTCGAAGGGCATCGCTCCCGGCGACCTGCTGAACGCCGTCGAGCAACAGAACGTCGTGATGCCCTCGGGCACGATCAAGATCGGGCCGACCGAATACGACGTACGCACCAACGGCTCGCCCCGAACGGTCGAAGAGCTGGCGGGCCTCCCGTTGAAGCAAGTGAACGGCACGACCATTTATCTGCGCGATGTGGCGACCGTCAGCGACGGCTTTCAGGTGCAGACCAATATCGTCCGCCAGGACGGCCGGCGCGGCGTATTGATCAGCGTGCTGAAGAACGGGAACTCGTCGACGCTGGATGTAGTGAAAGGGATTCGCAGTCTGTTGCCGAGAGTGAAGTTGACTTTGCCTCCAGCGTTGCGCATCGTGGCTCTTTCGGACCAGTCGGTCTTCGTGCGCGGCGCGGTGAGCGGCGTGGTTCGCGAGGCCATCATCGCGGCGGCGCTGACCGCGCTGATGATTCTGCTGTTTCTGGGCAGCTGGCGATCGACGATCATCATCGCCGTTTCGATCCCGCTGTCGATCCTGACTTCGGTGATCGTGCTGAGCCTGCTCGGCGAGACGATCAACACGATGACGCTGGGCGGGCTGGCGCTGGCGGTCGGCATCCTGGTCGACGACGCGACCGTCACGATCGAGAACATCGAGCGCTTCCTCGAAGAGGGCCAGCCGCTGCGCCAGGCGATTCTTGAGGGCGCGGCGCAGATTTCGGTGCCGGCGCTGGTTTCGACGCTTGTGCATCTGCATCGTGTTCCTGCCGATGTTCTTCCTCGGCGGCGTGGCGCGGTATCTGTTTGTGCCGCTGGCCGAGGCGGTGGTGTTCGCGATGCTGGCGTCCTACGTGCTCTCGCGAACGCTGGTGCCGACGCTGGCGATGTACCTGCTGCAAGCCACACGAACACCACTTCGGACCCCGCAACTTGTTTCAGCGCTTTCAGCACGGATTCGACCGCGGCTTCGAGCGGGTGCGCTCGGGCTATGCCACGCTGCTGGACCGGCTGGTGTTACATCGCGGGGTTTTCGTTCCGGTCTTTCTGCTGGCATATGTCTGTGCGCCTTCCTGCTGGTTCCGTTGCTCGGGCAGGATTTCTTTCCGAGTACCGACAGCGGGCAGTTCATCCTGCATGTTCGCGGGCCAAGCGGCATGCGGATTGAGGAGATGGCGCGGCTGTGCGACCTGGTCGAACAGAACATCCGCCAGGAGATTCCCGCCGCGGAGATGGACAACATGCTGGACAACATCGGCCTGCCGTACAGCTCGATGAATACTCAGCACCTGACCAACGGGACGATCGGTTCAGGCGACGCCGACATTGATGGTCAGCCTGAAGGAAAACCATCACCCGACTGCGGATTATGTGCGCGAACTGCGGGCGAAGCTGCCGCGGCTGTTTCCCAGCGCGACCTTTTACTTCCTGCCCGCCGACATCACGACGCAGATTCTGAACTTCGGCTTGCCCGCGCCGATCGACGTGCAGATGGAGGGCAACGATGTCGAAGCCAGCAAGCAGGTCGCGGACAAGCTGCTGGCGCAGCTGCGACAGGTTCCGGGTCTGGTCGATCTGCGGATTCCAGCAGCCGTTCGACTATCCCACGCTGCAGCGTCAACGTCGATCGCACCAAAGCCTCTGCAGGGCGGGTATTCGGAGCGCGATGTGGCGACCAGCGTGCTGAATACGCTGAGCGGCAGCTTCCAGGTGACGCCCATGTTCTTCCTGAACTGGAAGAACCACGTGAACTACAACATCGTGGCGCAGACGCCGCAGTACAAGATGGACACCGATGCAGGACCTGCAGAACATTCCGATCAACCGCACGACCGCTTCGCCCAGGCGCGGAGCGGCCGGCGCAGGCGAGACGCACGGAGATCCTTGGCGACCTGGCGACGGTTCGCGCGGCAAGGAGATGGGGGTGGTCAATCACTACAACATTCGCCGCGTGGTGGATATTTATGGCAACGTGCAGGGGCGCGATCTGGGCGCGGTGAGCCGGGACATCGAACGCATTCTGGCGAAGAACGAAAAGGACCTGCCGCGCGGAACGTTTGTCACGCTTGAAGGGCAGGTGGACACGATGCGCAGCTCGTATATCGGGCTGCTCGGCGGGCTGGTGTTCTCGATCGTGCTGGTCTACCTGCTGATCGTGGTGAACTTCCAGAGCTGGGTCGATCCGTTCATCATCATCACCGCGCTGCCTGCGGCGCTGGCGGGCATCGTGATGTTCCTGTTCCTCACGCACACGACGCTGAGCGTGCCGGCGCTGATGGGCGCGATCATGTGCATGGGCGTGGCGACGGCGAACAGCATTCTGGTGGTGTCGTTTGCGAAGCAGCGGCTGGAAGACCATGGCGAAGCCGTGCGCGCGGCGATCGAGGCGGGCACCACGCGCTTCCGCCCGGTGCATCATGACGGCGCTGGCGATGATTATCGGCATGGTGCCGATGGCGCTCGGGCTGGGCGACGGCGGCGAACAGAATGCGCCGCTGGGCCGCGCGGTGATCGGCGGCCTGCTGTGCGCGACGGTGGCGACGCTGATTTTTGTGCCGTCGGTCTTTGCGCTGATTCACGGCACGCGCAGGAGCCAGGAAGCGCGCGCCCGCGCCAAACTGGAAGACGCATTTTGCTCTGACCTGTTGAAGAGAAAATGGAAAGTCGGAGGAACGATGGAGACTGTAGCGACGACAAGTTCAGCCCCGGCAAACACCGCTCCGCCAACTGCGGCAGGCGGCGAGATAGAAGAGCGGCAGCCGGCGCCAAAGCGCAAGTCGCTCCTCCTGGGTGCGTTGATCGCCATTGGCATCGTCATCTTCCTGATCGTTCGTGGCATCCATACTCGCGCAGTCACCGAACGCGAGCTGACGCAGAGCGACGCAGGAGGCGGCCGTCCCCACCGTCAGGGTGATCCATCCGACGGGCGGCTCAGCGAGCGAAGAGATTGTGCTGCCGGGCAATACCCAGGCCTTCACCGACACGCCCATCTACGCCCGCACGAGCGGTTATCTGAAGAAATGGTTTGTCGATATCGGCGCGCCATGTGCGCAAAGGTCAGCTGCTGGCCACCATTGAGACCCCCGAGCTCGATCAGCAGCTCATGCAGGCGCAGGCCGATCTCAAGAGCGCGCAGGCCAACATGCAGCTCGCCGAGACGACCAGCGTCCGCTGGCAGGCGCTGCTGGCCAAGCATGCCGTCTCAAAGCAGGAGACCGATCAGGTGGTGAGCGACTATGCCGCGAAGCAGGCGGCCTTTGCGGCGAGCGAGGCCAATGTTCGGCGCCTGCAGCAGCTGCAGAGCTATGAGCAAGTGACCGCGCCCTTCGATGGGGTCATCACCGCGCGCAATACCGACATCGGCGATCTCATCACCGCAGGTTCGGGCAGCGCCTCGGCCATGGCTCCGCGCGAACTCTTCCATATGGCTGCGATGGAGAAGCTGCGCATCTTCGTCGCTGTACCCGAGGTCTACGCCGAGAGCATCGAGAATGGCGCGAAGGTCCAGATCACCCGCGACTCCAACCCCACGCAGCCCATTACCGGAACGATCGTGCGCAATGCGAACGCCATCGACCAGACCAGCCGCACTCTGAATATCGAAGTCGATGTCGACAACGCGAAGGGCCGGATCCTGCCCGGGGCCTACGTCTTCGTGCATATCAGTCTGCCCGGCGGCAAACGCGCCCTCACGATTCCGTCGAACGCGTTGCTCTTTCGCGCCCAGGGGCCGCAAGTCGGTGTCGTGCGCGACGGCCGCGTGCAGTTGACCTCGATCACTATCGGTCACGATTACGGCAGCACCCTCGAAGTCACCTCCGGGCTCACGCCTGAGGACTTGATCGTCCTCGATCCTTCGGACTCGCTCACCAGCGGCACGCGAGTGGAGGTCAGCCAGAATCCCGCGAAGGAGGCCAGCGAATGAAGCGCACCGTCTCATCCCTCGCTTCCGCCGCGCTGCTCTGCATTCTCATCGCAGGCTGCAAAGCGGTCGGCCCCAACTACTCCAGGCCTTCGGCGGCCCTGGCTCCGGAGTTCAAGGAACAAGGGCCAACTTACTTCAAAGAGCACGATGGCTGGAAGGTAGCGCAGCCGAGCGACACGTCTCTCAAAGGCAAGTGGTGGGAGCTTTTCAACGATCCGCAGCTGAGCGCGCTCGAAGAGCAGATCGACCCGGCGAACCAGACGCTCAAACAGGCTGAGGCGAATTTTCGCGCGGCGCGTGCGGAGATCCGCTTTCGTAAAGCCGATCAGGCGCCCACGATTACCGTTGGACCATCGACGGGAGTTTTGCGCGATTCCGTGAACCAGCCCTACTTTAGCGCAGCCAACGCGAACAACATCACCGGCAACCTGAATCTGCCCTTCGACCTCAGCTACGAGGTCGATCTATGGGGACGCATTCGGCGCGGCATCACAGCGGCCCAGGAGAACGCGCAGGCCAGCGCGGCCGACATGGAGACGGCGCGGCTGAGCCTTCATGCGGAATTGGCGGTCGACTATTTTTCGTTGCGCAGCGACGACGGGCAGACGAAGCTGCTGGAAGAAACCGTGAAGGCCTATCAGGAGGCGCTGCAGCTTACCCAGGACCGCTACGACGGAGGTGCTTCGCCGCTTTCTGACGTCTCCGAAGCTCGCACTCAGCTGCAGACAGCGCAGGTGCAGGAGACCGATGTCGGCGTTGAACGCGCCGAGTATGAGCACGCGATCGCCGTGCTGATCGGAAAGGCGCCGGCTGCACTGACCATCGCTCCCGCTCCGGTGACCGTGCAGGGCCCGGCGATGCCTGCGATTCCGGGCGCCCTTCCTTCGCAACTGCTCGAGCGGCGGCCCGACATCGCCGGCGATGAACGCCGCATGGCTGCTGCCAATGAGCAGATCGGCATCGCCCAGGCGGCCTTTTATCCAACGCTCACCATCTCTGCCTCGGGCGGGTTCACCGGCACTTCGCTGATGAACTGGTTTACGATTCCCAGCCGCTTTTTCGCCGTTGGGCCGACTCTGACGCAGACCCTCTACGATCATGGCCGGCGTCGGGCAAACTCCGATATTGCCCTGGCGCAATATGACGCAACCGTGGCGGGCTATCGCCAGACTTCGCTCAATGCCTTTCAACAGGTGGAAGACAATCTCGCTGCCCTGCGCGTGCTTGAGACCGAGGCCGAGCAGCAGCGGGCCGCGACCCAGTCGGCCGAGCAGTCGCTCGATCTCTTCAAGATTCGCTATGAGGGCGGCGTCGATACCTACCTGCAGGTCATCACCTGGCAGACCTCGGCGTTGCAGAACGAGCGCAACGACATCGACATTGAGCGCCGCCGCCTCGAAGCGAGCGTGCTGCTCATCAAGGCCCTCGGTGGAGGCTGGAACGTGCAACAACTGCCGCCAGTCTAAGCCGGCACTTTCCAACGCCGCCCGAACTATGGGTTGGCTGTGGCTTCGGTAAGAGCAGGGAAGGCCAGCTCGCAGGTGAGCCGGATGCCCTCCCGCAGCGGAACTTTTGAGCTCCAGCCCAGGCGGTTGATGCGGCCTGAGTCGAGGAGCTTTCGCGGCGTACCATCGGGCTTGGTGGGGTCGAAAACGAGTTCGCAATCGTACTCAAGCACCTCGCAGACCAGAGCGGCGAGCTCCCGGACCGACAGGTCCTCGTTGGTGCCGACGTTGATCAGCGGCGGGAAGTCATTCACCAGTAGGCCTTGGAATATAGGCTCGTCGAGCTGCATGAGGAAGACGCAGGCGTCTGCCATATCGTCGCTATAGAGGAGCTCGCGCCGCGGCGTGCCGCTGCCCCATACCTCGATGCGCCCGCTCCCGGTGCGCTTTGCCTCCATGACTTTGCGAATGAGCGCAGGCAAGAGGTGCGAGGTCTTCGGGTCGTAGTCGTCGCCCGGCCCGTAGAGGTTGCTGGGCATGACCGAGAGAAACTGAGTGCCGAACTGGCGGTTATAGGCCCAGCACATCTCAATGCCGGCGATCTTGGCCAGGGCGTAGGGCCGATTGGTCGGCTCGAGCGGCCCGGTCAGCAGATACTCTTCCTTGATGGGCTGCGGGCAGAGCTTCGGATAGATGCAGCTCGATCCGAGAAAGAGGAGCCGTTTCACGCCTGCCTGATAAGCGGCCTCGATCACATTCGACTGAATGGCGAGGTTCTCGCGGATGAAATCGGCTGGGTAGGTATCGTTCGCGAAGATGCCTCCGACCTTGGCCGCCGCGAGGAAGACGTATTCCGGCTTTTCTTCGCGAAAGAATTCCTGCGTCCCATGCGCCTCGGCGAGGTCAACTTCGGCATGAGTACGCAGCAGCAGGTTGGTAAAACCGCGCCGTTCCAGGCTGCGCTCGATAGCAGAACCGACGAGACCGCGATGACCAGCAATATAAATCCGGCTATTCTTCTGCATAGTTTGAGTTCTGACCTTGATTCGTAGTGATGGCGGAGCGTTGCGAGCAGGCGGAACTAGAGTTCGTGGTGGCTATAGATACTGTAACCATTCTTTCTTACCAGCGAATCGCATTCGGCGGCTTTGAGGTCTTCGAGGATCATTTCTTCGACGAGCGATCGGAAGTCGGTGCGCGGACGCCAGCCCAGCTCCGTGCGCGCGCGGGTCGCGTCCCCTAAGAGAGTGTCCACTTCGGCGGGGCGAAAATAGCGCGGATCCACTGCGATTAACTGCCGCCCATGCTGATCGACCGCTTGCTCGTCGACTCCCGAGCCTTGCCAGTGCAGCTCGATGTCGAGGAACGAGGCGGCAAGAGTGGTGAACTCGCGCACACTATATTGTTCGCCTGTTGCGATCACGTAGTCTCTGGGATGTTCCTGCTGCAGCATGAGCCATTGCATCTCGACATAGTCGCGGGCGTGGCCCCAGTCGCGCTTCGAGTCGAGGTTGCCGAGATAGAGCTTGTCCTGGATGCCGAGCTTGATGCGCGCCAGGGCGCGGGTAATCTTGCGGGTCACGAAGGTCTCGCCGCGGACCGGCGATTCGTGGTTGAAGAGAATGCCGCTGCAGGCGAAGACGCCATAGGCCTCGCGATAGTTGATGGTGATCCAATGGGCGTAGAGCTTGGCCGCGGCATAAGGCGAGCGCGGATAGAACGGCGTGGTCTCAGACTGGGGAACCTGCTGGACCAGGCCGTACATCTCGGAGGTCGAGGCCTGGTAGAAGCGCGTCTTGTCGACCAGGCCGAGGACGCGGATCGCCTCCAGCAGACGAAGGGTGCCGAGCGCGTCTGCATTGGCCGTGTACTCGGGCTCCTCAAAGGAGACCTTCACATGGCTCTGGGCGGCGAGGTTGTAGATTTCGTCGGGTTGGACCTCCTGCACCACATGCATCAGGCTGGAGGAGTCCACCATATCGCCATAATGGAGAAACAGGCGGCGGTGCGCGGTGTGAGGGTCTTCGTAAAGGTGGTCGATCCGACCGGTGTTCAACAGCGAAGTCCGGCGCTTGATGCCGTGAACCTCATATCCTTTTTCGATCAGCAGCTGGGCCAGATAAGACCCATCCTGGCCAGTGATTCCAGTAATCAAAGCCTTTTTCAAACGCTCTGCTCCTGCTAGTCCCAGTCCCAAGGCACGGCGACGTTTCTCCTTCATCCTACGTCATTTGGGGGAGCAAATTCCCGCTTCGCACCGGCGTAGCTTTCAAAGGTACAGGATTTGCGAGAGGGCGGAGAACTTGGTGGAGACGATCCATCGCTCACTTGCGGACCGGGATTTCCGGCCTGGAAGTGAGGTATGTGGCCCGGCAAATGAGGCATGCAGGAGCGACAGCACCGTCACTCCTGCATGTGTTGGGCTATCCCTCAAGGGAGCAGCTTGGGGTTGGCGTTCTTTGCCAGATCCAGTGCCTGCTGCGGAAACCAGGCTCCCGCGATCGGATCATCGACGCTCCACAGGGGATCGAAGAGTGCCTGGTCAGCAGCGTCAGTTGGCCAGCTGGGCTGAGAGTAGTCCGCGTAATCCCACGCGCGCGCTCCGCCAGCGGAGTCACAGGTACCATCCGACTGGCCGGGCGTCTTTACCCACAGGTAGGCGTCGAGAAGTGCGACGCCGGTGTTGGCGGTGGGATGAGTTCCCAGGCCGCGTCCCGGAGGGTTGCACCAGTTGCCGCCGGTGATCGTCGAGACGACCGAGGCAGGCTGGTTATAGGGTGCAGCTGCGTACACGGCCGCGTTGAGCACTCCCTGGCCGTTGCGGCTGGTGTCGATGACGAAATGGGTTGTGGGGACGGCTGTTCCCATGGCCCCCGTATACCAGGCGTCGGTGTTGACCCAGGTCGCAATGTTGTCAGGGTCGACCGGGCCGTTGGGCGAGTAGTACTGGCTGGCGCACCAGGCATAATTGCCGAGGCGCCATCCGCCTTCCTCGGGATCCTGCCCGAAGGCGATGCACTCAGAAACCCAGGTGTCATAGTGAGATTCGTAGTTGTTGAGGTTGAAGTTCGATACGTTGGTGAAGAAGCCCTGCGCCTGCCCAATCCCGGCGGTGACGAGCCTTTGCGCAATGTTCGGTACTGCCTGCCAGTGGCTGTTGCCGCCGTCGAGGTAGACCGACGTCTGCTCCCCGGCTTCGAGGGTGGTGAGCGCATATTGGATCTGGGTGTAGCGGTCGGCGGTGGCCTGCGGGATATTGACCTGCGTCGGGTCATAGCCGCAGTCGCTGGGCAGATTCGCCAGAGCATCCGGCTCCAGAATGATGACCGCCTTCTGGTTGCCGATCGCCGCGGCGACGGCGTCGATCCAGGTCTCATAGTCCGCGGTGTTCTCCGCGCCGCCAGCGGAGTAGCTGCCGCAGTCGCGGCCGGGAATGTTGTAGACCACGAAAACAGGCACTGCGCGCTCAAAAGCCGCCAGCTGGAGGGTCTGCTTTACGGTGGCGCTCGTCTGGGCTGGCGTGCCGCTGGCAAGCCACACTGCCTGGGGAATTGTCTCCATGGCGGTGATGAGCAGGGCGTTTTTCAGCTGGCCCTTCTGTAACAGGCCCTCGATCTGCGGCACCGCGCCGGTGGGCGGCTCGGGGATAAGAAAACGAGTATTCGCGGGGAGTGTTTTGGACTGTCCGTGCGCCGCTGCGATCGAAATCAGAACAAGTGCTGCTGTTGCAACTTTGCGCAAAGGGCGCCAGTGGGTCGTGCTGTGCATTGTGAAGCCTCCTGGGAGTGTTTGTACGGTGAAGTTATAGGGCGAACGACGACCGTCTCGTGGCTGAAACGGTCGCCGGGCGGTGGGATGGTTGGATTGGCTCAATACGCCGTAGCGCTGAAGTTCGTCACGTTAATCTGGCCGTTCGCGCCGTTGCTCTGTATGACCTCGGCGCCGAATTCGGTATTGAGCTCATACCAGCTCTTGCTCAGCCAGTTGTTGGTGTACGAGACGTAATAGATGAACGGCTGAAGGTTGTTGCTGAAGCTGGTCACCTGCGAAGTGCGGACAAATGACCAGACCGGCCACCCCACATTGCCGACCCACACGTCCCAGGTGCCGGCCACACCGCCGAGCGCAACCGCCGAAGCGACCTTGCTACCGGCGGGCTGGTTTCCTGAGTAGTTGAGCCAGACCATCAGCTCGGCCGATGGGGAGCTTGGGTTGGTGTTGGGGCTGAAGAAGAGGTCGTAGGCGGCGTCAAACTGGTTGTTGCCCGTCATGTAGAAGCTGACGCTGGTGGAAAGCGGGGCGTTGGCGGAGACGATGACCGGGAACCCGTTGTGGTTGGGAGACCATGCTCCGAATTGCCAGCCACTGACGATGCTGGGATAAGACTTGATGCTCCCATTGGCCTTCGGCCACCACCATGTCGAATACCAGCTGTTGTTGCTGGCGCTTCCGGTGCAGATCTGCTGCCAACCCCCGGGACCAGCCGACAGGTTCCATTCGTTGTTTTGCAGGAAGTAATTTCCCTGGGTTATTTGACCGTATTGCGCGTCGTTGCACGTCTGCGCGTTGGCGGAAACGAGGGCGCTGAGCAGAAATGCGGCGGATAGACAGAGTGTCGGTTTGCTGAAGCGAAGGAATCGCGACATGAGAAGGCCTCCAATGTGGTTTCGCCGGACGAAGCGGCGGGTGATCTGGAGAAGCCGAGCCCGGTTGAAGGCTAGAAGTGGCTGCTCCAAAACAGGCGATAAGAATCCCTCTTGTGAGGCGCAGGAAAGGGCGGATACGGTATCGCACCCCGACCAGATGGGCCCATGCGAGCAAATTCAGGCATTTGCGAGGGGTTAAGAGGGCGTCCTTAACAGGGGTACGTTACCCCGTGGACCGGCCGCTGAATCACAGTTGTGTGAGCTCCCGACTCGAGCGGAGGATCCTTCACCAGATATAGGTGGCGATCACACGCGGAGGACCATGTTTGCCGTCGATGACCTGGGTCTCAATCACAGCCTCTATATTCTGGTAGCGGCGCGGCAGGCGTCCGGT
This sequence comes from uncultured Acidobacteriaceae bacterium, assembly GCA_963790505.1. GTDB lineage: Bacteria > Acidobacteriota > Terriglobia > Terriglobales > Acidobacteriaceae > Acidisarcina. The sequence goes on from CAWBOT010000003.1 coordinate 83,831, forward strand.
TCGCGTGAGCTCTGCAAAGTGCTCTTGGTTCGAGAGCAACTCGCTCGCGGCAATCGTGCCATTTTCGCCGATGCCTGCGGCGACGATCACCGTCTGGTCGCTGGTGGGGTCGTGAAAGCGGGCCACGATGCCATAGTCTTGGCTGATTTTGGAAAGCGGAGTCAATGTGTTGATCGCCCACGTCCCGTGAGTGGGGTCGGTTCGGTCCTGAATTTCAAAGACGTCGACCGCCGGACGAAGAAAGTGAAACCGCAACGGGTCGGTTAAGCGCATCGTCCAGGGATTGTCAAAACCAGAAACGAGAATGACCGGACCGCGTTGAAGATCGGGGAAAGAGGTGTCGGCGGCCGATTGGATCGTAGTGGCTTTGGAGCGACGGGAAAGCAGTTGCTGGAGATTCGAGATCGCGATGGCATCTGAAATGGAGACAGGATTGGAAGAAAGAGGATGACCGCCGACGCTTGCGGCGCTCACGGTAGAAGGTGGGGATGGCACCATAGCCAGCACGGAGCCTACGCAGATCAATGCTGGTTCCGAGCCGTGCAGCACCGGTTGCCAGAAGCGATCGAGGGGTGGCGGATAAAGGAAAACCACAAAAGTTGCACACGCCCCTGCCGCCGCTGCACCGAGTCCCGCCAAAAGCGCCAGAACGCGTCTGCGTTTTCGAGTAGAAGCAGAGGAAGTTGCCGGCCCGCTGCCGATCGGCGAGGCGGAAGCGCTGATCGCATCGGCCGGGGCTGGTTTCGGGGTTGCAGCTCCTGCAGAGTCCGCAATCCTTGCGGTGGCCGGCTTGAAGTCGGGAATGTATGAGCCGGGGTGCAGTTCGATCCGCAGTTCGTCTTGATGCTCCGGCTCGTAGTAGTACTGGGTCAGGCGTTTGCGGACCTCGCCGGCGACCGCACGCACGATCGGATCGGTATTCAGGTCGTAGGCCGGTGGCCGGTTAAAGGCTTCGACTCCGATGGTCCGCTCTTTGAGCTGGTCCTGAGTGCCTTCGATGGTCTTGCGCACCACGTAATTGAGAAAGCTCGAGCAGCGAAGGCTATGTTTGAAATGGGGGCTGGCCTGGAGTCGATCGAGTTGCACCTCGATCACGTCGCGGGGAACAGCCGGATGGGAGGGCGCTTCGTTGAAGATTGGGTGGGGCATTGTGAGATTCGCAGCGTGCCTCGGTTAGCTAAATTCGCCAAACTCCAGCATCATACTTAGCGGGATAGGGGTTGCGCCAACGGCGTCCGCGGATGCACTCAACCGGCTTGATCAGAGCGATCTCAATCAAAAATCGCCCTCCGCTGCGAAGCGGCTGGACTACTACCGCCTCGATTTTGGAATGCGGCCCAGGCGGGTTGTGTTTCAGGATCAATTCGCATGCATGGAGGGCGCCGCTTTCGAAATCCTCGCCGTCAGCGGGGATGAGCAGCCAATGATTAGGCATCGATCCTCGAGAACCAGAAGACGGTCCTTCACAATCAAGCCAATATCGAGAAAAACCAGGGTGCTCTCCAGGAAATCCTCAAGAACCAGAAAGAGATTCTGGCGGCCTTGAAAAAGTAGTTCGCTTCTCCGTAGGCCGGACAGTGTCTTCTTCGGCTGTCCGGCGCTTTAGAACAAAGCGCCAGCCACTTGCTCGGCAATCATGTTTGCTTTGTCTTTGAGCAACGGCCGCGTCATGAGAGGGTCCTGAGCCATTGTGGAGCTTACCGTCACAATGAAGAGCCGGTCGCGAACCCGCCCTATTACCTGCTCTCCGCGCGAATACCCCACATCGGCGGAACAGGACACCGCTTCATTGCCGATGGCCTTCAGCGCCGTAGCCGGCGAGGTGCATTGAGATTCGTGAGACTCCACTGCCTTCGCCGTATCTTTCAATGGCTGAACCATGATCCGCAGGGCGGAATAATCCTTCGCCGTTTTCAGGTTCGTGAAGACACAGATGGTCTGATCATCGGGCGCAGGCTCCAGATCAAGAGTCACCGGGCCATTCAAAATGCCCGACGCGGTGGCGTCGTTTAGCCACGCGCAGTGACCCTCCTCGGCTCTGCCTATTGCGGAGACGAATACCAGCGCCGCCAACACCGACCATTGGCGCCACCCTCTCTTCCCCTCGAATCGCTTCCGCATCACTGCGCTCCTCCCGGAACCGGACCGCTCATCTCATGCGTTTCATCTGTGTGCATGTGCCACGGGACGCTCTCGGTCGAGATTTCCGGGTGCTTGCGCAAAAAGTCGAGGGAATACGTGGGCGCTCCCGGATCGACTTTCTTAGTGACGAACTGCGCCTGCTGCTCGGCCGCCTTGTCCTTCATCCCCGCTCTCCGGTAGAGGATCGACAGGTTGTAGTGGGCGGCAAGATCGTCGGGATCGATCCTCTGCAGCTGGACGAATTGCTCCATCGCTTCATTGTTCTTGTGTTGCTGGTAGTAGGAAATGCCTAGCTCGCGGCGAGCATCGCGCGAGTCGGGATATTGCCGGACCACCTCAAGCAGATCGGCGATCTCTGCATCGGAGTGTCCGGCGCGTCTCTCGAGTAACGCAGAATAATAGAGCGCCCGCGCATTCTTGGGGCTCAGGGCCAGCGCCTTATCGATACCGGCGCGAGCCGAGGCATACTTTTCCCATTCAATTTCGGTGATGGCGATGTTCGTGTAGCCGTCGGCGTAATCCGGCCGCAACTTCACCACTTCGTTGAACGCATTGATGGCATCCGCATATTGCAGTTGGTCGAGGTAGCCGATGCCCAGATTATTCCAGCGCATCCAATCCGGATTGTCTCCCGCATCCGCCTTCACCGGCTCATTATTCCCAATGTTCAATACCCGGCTGCGTGATGCAATATCTACCACCGGATATGCCGGATGGTCTGGACCAAAGACATTATTCAAATAGCTCTGCCGGAAGTGGCGATAGTTCACCTTGGCTGTGATCTTGATTGGACCCTTGATATCGGCTGGGATGCGGAACTGATACCGCACCAGCGCCGACCGTCCCGCCTGAACAGAGTTGTCGTAGGCGACCGAATGGATGGTCCACACCTTGTGGTTGTCGACAAACTCGCCTTGCACGATTTACCGGACGGTTGGTGAAGCTGTGCGCGCGCGTGTCCAGCGACCCGTCCGGCTTCAGGAAGCCGCTGTGGTAGATATCTTTGCCGGTGCTGTCCTGTACCTCGAACTCCAGCCACGCTTCATACAGATCTCGAACTTCGGGAATCAAGGAATGTCCGATGTTCTTGTTTTGGATGACGACGAAGGCGTCGACCAGGTTATTCGGCTCCAGCGTGAAGGGCGCCGAGCCCAGCGGCGCAATGAACTTTTCATCGTTGGCCTTCTTCAATCCCACGATATCGACATTCAAATAGTTCCCCGACCGCAGGAATGCGATCGTCTTCTCCAACTGCTCGTCGTAGCCGTAATAAAACGGAACGGCAGTATTCCCGGCGAGCCAGCGATGCGAGGCAAAGGTGCCCTTCTTCGCTCCGTAATCCGGCAGCGCGTTTGGCGCCCGCTGCATGTGGCATCCCTGGCAGCTGGTGAAGTCAGCCGAATAGAAGGTCAGAGGATTCCGCTTGGAGAATTTCGAGTTCTGCCATTCGTCATAGGCGGTGAAGGCGCGGATGAACTTGTAGTCATTGAGCGGATCCGGCAAATTTGCCTTATGGCAGGAGCCGCAAAACTCAGGGGTCCGATAAAAGTCTTGCATCACTGCTTGAGCATGGCGATCAGTGTGCTTCATGATGTCGTCATAGGGCACCTCACCGGGGATACGGTTTCCCTTTTCATCCACCATCACCGACGGTATGCCCATGACATAGCCACCGTTCCCTTTGATCGACAGCAGTTTCTGGATGGAATGGCAGGTGGCGCAGGTCAAGCCATCCCGGTCCATCTTGCGGTCCACCTTGGAGTCTTCAGTCAGGCCGCCCGCCATCACCGCGACGGGGTTGTGGCAACTGTCGCAATGGCGCGCAAACTCGATGCCCTTGGTGTTGATCAGAATGTTTACGCTCGCCCGGTAGAAGGGTGTGCGGAAGGCATTCGAATGCAGAGCCTGCCTCCATTGGCTGTACGCCTCCTGGTGACAATGGGCGCAGTATTTGGCATTCGGAAATGCGCCCGGCTGGACGAAGTCGTCCCCTTCCACCAGCATTGTTCCGGGAGCAAAAAGATTGTCCTTGCCGAAGCGAAAGTTATAGCTCCCGCGAACTTTGTCGGCATACTGCTTGCGTTCCTGTTCGGACTTGTCTTTCGCGGTTTGATAGTCAGTATCGGGTTGATTCTTCGTTGCCTGATATTCAGTCGGGTGAACTTTTGGGGCTGGATATGCAGTACTTTGATCTTTGCCTTGGTCCTGGCCGAACGCAGATCCCGCGACGATCGCCAGAGTCAGCAGGCCGCCGGTGATTGTAGCCGTGGCTGAGGCGAGGATCCAATGCTTTCTCAGGGACTTCATATCAATTCACAGTCTTAACTTGCTGCGTAAAACTTGTCATCGCCGGGCTTTGGCCCGACAGCTTTTGAGAGGCGTTTATTTCGCATCCTCACAGTTAGTTTCCGGCCGGACGAGCCTTCGCTCCCGCAACAGCGCTCTTCGCCATCGAGTCATAGACACTCGGCGCCAGACCCTTGCCTTCTTCAATGACAAAATAGCGGTCCACGCTCGGAAGGTTGACGTGTTCAACCAATCCGCTGTTCCAACGCACCTCGACGCTATCGACAGCATTCGTCTGCCCCAGGCCAAAATGGACGCGCTGGTCGTTCGAGGATTCGAAACTACCGCCGCTCATCACGTCTCCGCGTTGCCGCATCCCGGCGGCCGTCACGTAAACGGTCGCTCCAACCGCGTCGCGAGGGCTCTTCGCGCCACCGATAAGTTTAATCCCTACCCAGTGGTTTGTATCGGCATTGACGTTGCGGAGCAGGACCGGAGTGTGGTCAATGCAATTGATCACGACATCGATTTTGCCGTCGTTAAAGATGTCCCCAAACGCCGCGCCGCGCCCCGGAATCACAACCGCCAATCCAGTTCCCTCGACTGCCGGAACGACCTCAAACGCCTTCCCTTTGTTGAGGTTGTGAAATAGCTGAGGCCGCTCCGCGAAGGTCGTGCCCCAATCGTATTTGTCTACCTCGGGATAGACATGACCGCTGACCGACATGATGTCCTTCCAACCATCGTTGTCGTAATCGATGAACTCCGTGCCCCAACTGAGGAACGGATACGTGACCTCGGCAATTCCCATCTGTGGAGTGATCTCAGAGAAATTACCGTCGCCTTCGTTGCGGAATAGCGTCTTGTAGTCATCGGAGAAGGTTGTGGTGTAGAGATCGACCCACCCGTTGTTCAGGTAATCGCCGACCGCCAGTCCCATCGACGCTGTCTCGCGGGCCGCCTGGTTGAGCGCGAAACCGGAATAAAAGCTGGCGTCCTCAAACGTGCCGTCGCCCTTGTTGATGTAGAGGTAGTTTGGCGTTGAGTCGTCGGCGACGATCAGGTCAACCTTGCCGTCGTTATTGACATCGACGAAAGTGGAAGAGAATCCATAATAGTGGCGCTTATCGCTGACGCCTGCCTTCTCGCTGACGTCCGTGAACGTGCCGTCGCCATTGTTGTGAAAAAGATGGTCGGGTTCGCCCTGAAGCCCCCGCGGACCGCACATGACGACGGCTCCCCGGTACTGGCAATATGCGTTTCCGACCGCCGACGAGCCCGGTGCCGGGGCATTCTTGACGTCGTAGTGGATATAACCCGGAACAAAGAGGTCGAGCCTGCCATCGCCGTCATAATCGCCGAAGCTCGCTCCTGTCGACCAGTTGCCCAGCGTCACTCCCGCCTTCTCCGCCATGTCGGTGAACGTTCCGTCATGGTTGTTGTGGTACAGGCGGTTCTTCCCGAAATTCGATACGTACAGGTCCGGCCAGCCGTCGTTGTCGTAGTCGCCAACCGCGACCCCAAAGCCCCAGCGTTCATTGGTCACGCCGGCCTGCTCTGCAACGTTCGTGAAAGTCCCATCGTGATTGTTGTGAAACAGCGCCGCGCGCGGAGCGTCCGCCTTGCCGTCCAACGCCTCGTAGGTCGACCCATTCACTAGATAAATGTCCAGCCATCCGTCATTGTCGTAGTCCAGCAGGGCCACTCCCGAACCGATCGTTTCGAGGATAAACTTCTTCTGCGGCGTACCCATCTTGTGGTGCCAGGTGGTAAGCCCAGCTGCCTCGGAGACGTTCTGGTAGACAATCGGCCCCGTCTTCACGAATCCGCCCGCCGTAATTGGCCGCTTCTCCGAGTCGAGAACCGGGGCGAAGGTGCCCCCCGTCGCAGAACCGCCCTGCGGCTGCTGGGGTGTTGCCGCGCTGCCCCCGTAGATCGGAGGCGTCGATTGCTGCTGGGCCCATGCAGAAACGACGCCCAAAAAGAGGATTGCGGCCGGAAATTTGCCGGAACAGCTCCATCGAAATGTTCGTAATACGCGCAAAAAGGAATTCGCAGGAAAGTAATTGGCCACGGCGCGGATTATACGAAGTGCCACTGATCTTTGTCTTCCACCCAAAGATGGACAGACGCTGCACTCTCGCACGAATGCTCACATCGTGATGCAGCCACTGGGGATGAAACTGGGCGGGTTGGCAGACGCCTCTGCAGATCGGATTTCCTGTAGACTTCCCACGCATGCGTTGCCTGTCTATTTGCGCTTCTGTTCTTCTCGCCGGCTCTGTCCCAAAGATGTTGAGTCAGACGGCGCCTGGCGCCCCCGCCACCGGGACCCTCTCCTCGCAGGCCGCACCAACCACCCAGCGTGCCGCGCAGCTCATCAACGAGGGAAATCTCAACGAAGCTCTCACCGAACTGGATGCCTTGGCTGCCCGGCATCCAGCACTCCCAGGCGTCGAATACCTCAGAGGTTTCGCGTATTACCAGCAGGCTGACCTCGCCAGGGCGGAGACCGCCTTCACGAAAGCTCTTTCCCAGGATCCGCAGGACCGGCAGTCGAGGCAGATGCTGGGTGTCACCCTGTATCGTCAGGGAAGGCCGGCAGACGCAATTCCTGTTCTGGAGGCGTCGCACTCGTCGAAGGCCGTAACGAGTGTCGATCCCAGCTATCTCCTTGCCCTTTGCTATATAGAAGTCAAGCGTTACGACGACGCCCGGCGAAGCATCGCTGCCGAGTACGGTTTTCCGCCTGAGTCCCCGTCCGCCTACCTGCTCCTGGCTCGCATTCTTCTCCGCCAGGAGCTCATGGTCCCGGCGGACGCGGCCGCCCGAAAGGCGCTTGCACTCAACCCTCGCATGCCGCTCGCCCACGAGCTGTTAGGCGAGATCGATCTTGCGAAGAGTGATATCGTCCAGGCGATCGAGGAGTTTCAAAGCGAGTCCTCCGTCGATCCCGTTCATGCGACTGTCTACGAACGGCTGGGCGATGCCTACTTCCGTGCGGGTGAGGATGAGAAGGCGAGAGAATCGCTGAATCGCGCCCTTCTACTCGATCCCAACTCCACCGGGCCCTACATCCTGCTCGGGAAGGTGCTGATCCGGCAGCAAAATCCCTTAGCAGCCACCGGATACCTCCAGCGGGCCTTGCGTATGGACCCCGGCAACTACATCACCCACTACCTGCTGGGGCAGGCTTACCATGCCACCGGGCGCGCTCAAGACGCTTCTCGCGAATTCGAGAAATCAGAGCAACTCAGATTCGGGGCCCCTTCCCAGCCCCCGGAACTCCGGCCCCAATCCAGCGAGGAAGCAAAGGCCCCGAAGTAGACTTGTGCCGGTCGACTCTACTTCAGCGCGAATCGAACTGTCCCACAGGCCTTTTGGCCTTAAGAGCTTCTACCTTTTCTCGCAAAAAAAAGGCACAGCGGGGATGGGCCGCTGTGCCGGGGATGTAGTTTCGCTGAGTTAAAAGAGGAGCTTCATGCCGAGTTGGAACTCCCGCGGGTCATAGGTGCTGGTGACCTGTCCGAAGTTGCCGTCGGCCGTGCCGGTATCCACATTGTTGAATTCGGTGTGATTGAATGTGTTGAACGACTCTGCCCGGAACTGCAAGTGAATACTCTCGTGGATGGGAATATTCTTATAGAGAGAGATGTTCCAGTTGAACAGTCCCGGGCCAACGGCTGCGTCTTTGTTCCCATTGCCAAAACCCGTCCCACCCGCGCCCGCTGGAGTCCAGGGAGCGGCGGGAGCTGCGAATGCGGCGGTGTTGAACCACTGTTTCTGGTTCTTCGGGTAACCGACGTGGCTGACGACGTTTGGATAGTTGGTCGTATTGCCGCCCAGCCCAAGAGTGTCAGGGCCGTTGTACTCGACCTGGAGCGGCGACCCGCTTTCCGCGACCGTAACTCCAGCGATCTGCCACCCTCCCAGGAATGTCCTCTCCGCAAAGTTGCCACTGTGCAGGAAGAAGGGGAAGTCATAGACATAGTTGACGTTGAATATGTTGCGCCGATCGTACAGGCTCGAACCGCGATCGTAGTTCAGGTTGTACGGGTTTGACGCATTCTTGAGGTCGTTGCTCTGAACGTCGATTGCGTGCGAGTAGGTATAGGCCACCTGCAGCGAGAGCCCGTGCCTCTGTTGCATGCGCAGAGCGGTCTGCAGCGAGTGGTAGCTGCCATTGACCGAGTTCTGCGACTGCAGAATGTTGCCGAAGCCCTGGAAAGTCCGGTAATAGTTGGCATTTCCGGAAATCGGTTGACCGGGGTTGGGGTTATTTGGCGTGTCCGCCGGGAGCCCGCCGGTCGCGACTGCCTGGCGGTCAAGAATGTTGTCGGTGGTATTCGCCAAAGTCAGGTCGTTTTGCTCGACCCTGTCGTCCTGGTGCGTGCTGATGGATCCAACATACTGGACCGCCAATACAACCGAGGGGGCCAACTCTCTTTGCACGCCCAGGCTGAATTGGTAGGTAGCTGGATTCGGGTAGTAGTAGCTAAGCGCACTCAAGTTCGCTGGCCCGGTGGGAAGGGCTGCCGTAGCGCCGCTCTGGCTGCTGGTGGAGGGGTTGGAGAAGTACACCAGGTTCGCGCTCGGTTGATAGGCGAAGGGCGGCGTGGTGTCCAGGTCGTAAATGTCGTTGCCCTGGACGCGTTCGAAGAACAGCCCAAATCCTCCCCGGAAGACCGTCTTGCCGTCGCCATTCAAATCATAGGCAAAGCCCACTCGTGGTTGCCAGGTCCCGAAGTCGTTCTTCACCAGGCTTCGCGGGAAGCCGTTGACCCCGGCCAGCCCGATACCGTTCAGGTAAAACGGAGTGCCGTAGGGGCTGGAAAATCCTGGGCCGGCGGGATTCAGGCTTCCGTCAGTCTTGCTGGGACTCTGGGCATCTGCGGCGTTAAAGAGCGATGGAACAAAGTTCCCAACCTGGTTGTTTTTCTCATAGACGTGGGGGAGCCCGTCGTAGCGGATGCCCAGGTTCAGCGTCAACCGCGGCATGACCTTCCAGTTGTCCATCGCATATCCTGAATAGGTGTTGTTGAGCCAGTGGTCGGTGCGCTGGTCCTGGAGTTGCTGATACGTGCTGGCAAAGCCGAGCAGGAAGTTGACATAGGCGTCCTTCGAAGCCTGCGTATTGCTGAAGGTGTAATCTCCCTGGGTATCGGCCTGCAGTTGCTGGTTCTTGTCCGCGCGCATGTAGGAGAATCCGAACTTAAAGGCATGTCTCCCCCTGGTCCAGGACAAATCGTCGCGGAGTTGGTAGTTCAGATATGAATTTTTCCAGGGCCAGTAGTTGGTGCCCCACGTCGTAGTAATTGGGCCTCCCTGGAAAGCGACCTGCGGCATACGTTTGAGAGCGTTTGCGTCGGGAAAGAAACTGGTCGCGCTCCAGCCGCTGGGCTCCGCATAGATGCCCTGCGGGGTGGTGTTGATCGTATTCCCGTTGACGCAGAAGCAGATCTCATTGAGCAGCGTCGGCGAAATTGTCTGGCTCAGTTTGATCACCGCGGCCCAGGAGGGATTGTCAAATGTGTTGCCAACCGTCGTGTACGTGGTGCTGCTCCACAGCGGCGGATAAATGACCTGCTGCATCGAATCGTGGATGTAGCTGCCCATCAAATGCAGCTTGTCGGTGATGTTGTGGTCGCCGCGAACCGTGTCTTCCCTCACATACGTGGGCTGCTTCGGTGACGAGATGAACTGGTCCGTCCCGACGTTCGGTTTAGGGATCGCCCCCGTGCTCATCATGAGAACAGCGTTGGGATCGAGAAGGTTGGCCGGAATGACGTTGCCCGGAAAGGGAGTTCCAGGAGTTAGTCCATCGGCCGCATAAACAGCCAATTTTGCCGGATCCTGGGTCGTGGGTACCAGCGGAGCTGCTCCGTTATTGAATGGCGTATACGCGAGCGCTGCGCCGGCAGTCGGGAAGTCATTGACAGGGACCGTGTTCTGCACCTGCGCGTTCGCGCCCTGAATATACTTCCGCCACTCCTCGGCCCAGAAGAAGAACGTCCTCTGCTTGCTCTCGTTGTAGACGTGGGGAATCCAGATCGGGCCGCCGATGTCGCCGCCGAAGATATTCAGGCGAAGCTCCGGCGTGGGTGTGTGGTTTTGCTTGTAGAAATAGTAGCCGGCATCCAGGGCGTCGTTACGCACAAACTCCCACAGGCCACCGTGGAAGTTCTTCGTGCCGCTCTTGAGCTCCATGGTCACCGTGCCGCCGGAGTTGATGCCGTAGTCGGGGGCATAGTTACTGGAGAGCACTTGAAATTGGTCGAGCACGTCAGGGGACGGCATCACGTCCAACTTGCCGCCAGAACCGCGGTCGTACACCTCGCCGCCGTCGATCAGCCAGTTGTTGTGATCGGGACGAAGACCGTTGAAACTGATGTTTGCATCGCTGCCCTGCGCGGTGACGCCGTTGAACGAAGGCAGGTTGCTCGAGACACCCGTTCCCAAAGTGGTCAGCGCCGTTACATTGCGGCCGTTGGTGGCCAGCTGGGAGATCTGCTGACCGGTGATCAGGGTGCTGACCTCGTTGGTCTCGGTCTGCACTTGCAGCGCATTTGCCTGCACGGTTACGACCTGGTTGCCGCCGCCGACCGCCAGATGAACGTCCGCTCTTGCCGTCGAGGCGACGTTGATCACAATGCCGTTCTGCTTGTAGCTCTCAAAGCCAGTCGCGCCGACCGCCAGATTGTAATCGCCGACATCCAGGCTGGGAAAGTCGAAGATCCCGGCGCCATTCGATGTCGTGGTGCGTTGCTTGCCGGTTTCGACCGAGGTCACCGTAACGTTTGCGTTGGGCACGACCGCGCCCGAGGGGTCGGTGACGGTTCCGGCGAGCTCACCGCCGCTCTGTGCGTTTGCCACCGTCGCGGAAACCACGAGAAGCCAAACGACGGTCGCCAGGGACAGAAATATTCGCCGAAAACGACGAGCGTCATTGGGATTTGACCCGCACTGGCCAGCGAAGGGTCGGATGCCATAAGATCTCTTGTTCATCATGTCCTCTAGATCATTGATGGGTGGACGTTTTGCAGATGCAAGACCACATCTGCCCAGGCTAGCGGCAAACGTCAACATAATAGGGACACGGTGGCAACCGTATAGGGTCTTTCTGGTATCACACTCCCGGTAAACCCCGGACGCCAGGGTAAAGAGCGAGTAAATCGATAAAATCGAGGGGTTCTCGCTCTATGTATCAAATAGGTAAAGAGACTTTTTGGACGCTGATGCGTCATCCTTTACAGAGACCGCGATGACTGCGCACACACTGTGGGTCCCGAAGACAGAAGAAGAAAAAGATCAGATCCGACGGCAGATGAATCGTCTCCTCGAGACCTCTCATTTCAGGAACAGCCGTCGCTATCCGGCGCTATTGCGGTTCATTGTCGAGGAGACGCTCGAGGGCCGCGGCGAGTTCTTGAAGGAACGCCTGCTTGGTGTACGCGTTTTCAATCGGCCTCCGGATTACGACACAGCCAACGATCCGATCGTGCGTGTCACGATCGCCGAAATCCGCAAAAGGATCGCTCAGTATTATCACGAAGAGGCGCACGAGACCGAGATGCGCATCGATCTGCTGCCCGGCCATTACGTGCCTGAGTTCCATCCTTTCCGGGTGAGAGCAGCCGTCAGTGAGGCGCCCCCAGACTCAAACTCCAGCGGAAGCAATGGCAGCAATGGCGCCGTCTTCGAGGAAACCGACGCCCCATCGCAGTATGCGATCGCTCCTGCGCCACTTGAAAAGCCGCAGGGCGGCTTCCTTTCATGGTTCAAACGCTACGGGATACTTGCGGCGGTGGCGTTCCTGGCAATTGCCGGAGCCTCGATTGCAACCTGGCAGTGGACGCGCCCCTCGGCCATCGACGAATTCTGGAAGCCGATCCTTGCGGGTCGGCACACTGTGGTCTTCTGTCTGCCCGCCGACGCAGCCAAGTCCCGGGTCGCAGAGGCTGCGGGGATCGTATCTTCGAATTCAACCGGCACGCCGGTGCCCCCGAAGAATTCAACCGGCACGCAGGCGCCCGCGAACCCGCGAGTTTCTCAAGACGATTCTCCAACCTTTCTGGATCACGAGACTGAGGGGGAGAACGTCGTCTTCTCCGATGCCCTGGCGATGCAAAAAATCTCTAATTGGCTCGCGGCCCAGGGGGCGGATTCCATCCTGCGCCTCAACAATCTGACTACCCTCGACGATCTCCAGCAGGGCCCCACCGTCCTGATTGGCGGTTTGGATAACAACTGGACCTTGCGGGCGCTGGGCCGCTTGCGCTATCGCTTCTCGGGCAGCGATCAGGAGCAATACTGGATCGTAGACAGCAAGAATCCGACTAAGAAGGACTGGTCGGTCGATCTCGAAAAACGGTATTCAGCCGTCCAGCGCGATTATGCCCTTATTGCTCGTTTTCACGACGAATCGACCCGGCAGGTTCAGGTCATCGTGGCGGGAATCGGCATGAGCGGGACCGCAGCGGCAGGAAAATTCCTGGTCGACCCAAATCGGTTGAAGGAACTGCGCAGAAGGGTCGGGCCGGGGTTCCGAGACCATGACTTCGAGGCCGTACTCGAGTTGGATGTCGTCAATGGAGTAGGAGGCTCACCGAGGATCCTGGCGGTAGAGGTCTGGTGACCCGCTTTCGGGGTCGTGCATTGTCTGTTTGCAAGCCCTGGTCAAGAGGAATGCTCAAGTGCGAGACTTGGAATATTCACGCGTCTATGCGAAGTTCTCTCACAAGCATTTTGAAACTCATTCAAACAGAACATTGGGTAATTCGAGTTGTGGCGTTGCTCCTGGTAATCGCCCCGCTTGGCTGTTCATTTCTGGCGCACTCTCAGACCCTCACCACTCAGCAGGCGATGCAACTGACTCAGGAAGGAAAATTTCAGGAAGCAAAACAAGCCTGGACCGAACTCGCTGAACTGCACCCTTCCGATTTCATCGCGCAGGCCAATCTAGGTCTAACGCTGGCGCACCTCGGTGAATATCCTGAAGCGATCGGCGCCTATCGCAAGGCTCTTGCCCTGCACCCTCATCAGCCCGAGATTGAAGTCAACCTGGGCCTCGCTGAGTTCAAGCAGGGAAACTTTCCCGCCGCGATTTCCTCATTCAATTCGGCTGCGACGGCTAAGCCCCCCGATCCTCGCCTGGAGACGTTGCTGGGCATGAGTTATTTCGGTGAAGGCGATTTCGCCAGAGCAATTCCACATCTCACTGCGGCCAGCACGACCAACCCGTCCAGCCGCGAACTTCACTATATGCTGGCGGAGTCGTGCCTCCGCAGCAAGAAACCTGATTGCGCCCTGTCGGAATCTCGTCGCGTCCTGGAACTCGATCCTGACTCCGCTGAGGCACATATGTTGCTTGGCGAGGCGTTCGATGGCACGAACAAGACCAGCGAAGCGATCGCCGAGTTCTCCGCCGCAGCCGCGGCAAATCCCTCCCAACCCAACGTTCACTTTGGGCTCGGCTACTTGTATTGGAAGAGCCAGGACCTCGAACATGCCTCTTCGGAATTCCAGAAGGAAATACAGAACGACCCCAGGAATGCGCAATCCTACGCGTATCTGGGCGATATCGCTTACCGCGACAACGATAACGACGCCGCGCGAACCGAACTTCAGAAGGCAATCGCCCTGCGCCACGACCTGCGCTTCGCCTACTTTGATCTTGGGTGTGTCGAGGCGGCTCAAAAGGACAATGTCGCTGCCATCGCCGCATTCAAAGAGGCCGAAAAACTCGATCCTTCGGAACCGGATGCCCACTACAGGCTTGGCCGCATCTACCTTTCTTTAGGCCAGAAAGACAAGGCCAACGCCGAGTTTGCGATGACCAAATCTCTCCACCAAAAAGAACAGGACTCGATCATCGATAAGATGTCAGGTCCCGGGACGAATGCGCCGCCTTCTAAATCGGAGGCGAATTCCAATTAGTATTGCCTGCGAAACGCTCGAACTACGATCGCGAGGAAGACGGGCGACGATAGTATATGGATAGCTGATACGAATTCCCCCGCCGAACCATCCCTTATGCCTGCTCTTCCTCCCAAGTTAATCGACCGGCGCCAGTTTCTGCTGATGGCGGCCGCGTCATCGACGATGGCGATGGCGCAGGCCATAGCTTCGCGGGGAGTCAAACCGCAGCCGCGAGGCAAGCCCTCCGGAATCCCATTCCTGGCAACCTTCTCCGACGTCGCCGCTCAAGCGGGACTCACTGCCCCCGTCATTTACGGAGGGGTCGATCGCAAGCAGTACATCTTCGAAACCGTAGGATGCGGGGTCGCTTTCTTCGACTTCGACAACGACGGTTGGTTGGACATCTTCCTGCTCTCTGGAACCAGGATCGATGCAGTCCCCGGCTCGACCAACCGCCTCTACAAGAACAATCGCGATGGGACCTTCACCGATGTTACGGAAAAGGCCGGCCTGCAGCGCACGGGATGGGCCAGCGGAGTCACTATCGCCGACTACGATAACGATGGCTTCGAAGATATCTTCATCACTTACTACGGGCAGAATGTGCTCTACAAGAACAACGGCGACGGAACGTTTACCGACGTCACCGCAAAAGCCGGGCTTTCTTATAGCGGGCCTCCACGCTGGGGTTCGGGCTGTACCTTCCTTGACTATGATCGCGACGGGCATCTCGATTTGTTTGTCGCGAATTATGTAAGGATCGACCTCGATAAGATCCCAAAGCCCGGCGACAACCCAATGTGTAACTACCGGGGAACACCTGTGAACTGCGGCCCAAACGGGCTTCCATTCGCACGCAACTATCTTTACAAGAATCAGGGCGATGGAACATTTCGCGACGTGACTGCTGCCAGCGGCATCTCCGCGGCGCCATTGAGTTATGCGATGACCGCTATCGCCGCTGACTTCACCGGCGACGGCTGGACTGATATCTATGTTGCCTCGGACTCAACGCCCAGCCTTCTGTTCGTCAATCAACGCGACGGCACCTTTAAAGAAGAGGGCACCGAACGCGGTGTCGCCTTCAGCGATGATGGAAAGGAACAAGCTGGTATGGGTGCCGCCGTCGGAGATTACATGCTTGAGGGTCATCTCGACATTTTCAAGACCCACTTCTCCGACGATACCGATGTGCTTTACCGCAATGATGGCAGCGGGATCTTCACCGACGAGACGCTCAACGCGAGGCTTGGCGTGGAAACCCGGTTTATTCAGTGGGGAACGGGCTTCGCCGACCTCGACAACGATGGTTGGCCCGACATCTTCGTTGCTACCGGTTCCGTCTATCCCGAGGTCGAGGCCCGGTTCCCGGATTATCCCTTAAAGAGCCCCCGGCTCATATTTCGCAATCTGGGCAATGGCAAGTTTGAAGAGCTGATCGAAGAGGCCGGTCCCGGAATCAGTGCCGTTCACTGTAGCCGGGGATGCGCGTTTGGCGATTTCGACAACGATGGCGACGTCGATATCGTCG
The DNA here is from genome assembly GCA_963790505.1 of uncultured Acidobacteriaceae bacterium. GTDB lineage: Bacteria > Acidobacteriota > Terriglobia > Terriglobales > Acidobacteriaceae > Acidisarcina. The sequence goes on from CAWBOT010000003.1 coordinate 99,708, forward strand.
TGGTGAATTTGAATGAACCACCCACCCTGCTGCGAAACGATCTCAAGGGCGACCGCAATTGGGTGAAAGTACGGTTAGTGGGGACGAAGACCAACCGCAGCGCGATTGGCTCAAAGATCATTGCGCGATACGGCGGAAAGCTCCAGGCGCAGAGCGTGACCGCGCAATCCAGCTTCTATTCGGTGAATGACCGCCGGCTCCATTTCGGCTTGGGTAGCTCAAAGGTAGTCGATCTTGAGATTCATTGGACGAACGGCGGCATCGAAAAAATACCTCAGGTGCGCTCTTGTCAATTGATCGTCGTTCAAGAAGGACGAGGCGTCATCCATACCGAAACCTGGCCGGCCCGGCAAAAGACCTAGTTTGAGAGTGTCCTGCTCCTCGTCGCGCCTGATCGGAATATGGCTACTGAGCACAAATGACCAGCATTTGTAAGGTCCATCTGCGATAGTGTGAGAGACGGCACTCTAAGTGCTGGCAACCGGCAGGGACGTGCATGCGAAGAGTGCCGTGTATCCGTTGTGGATTCTCCAGGTCTTTCAATCCCGCCAGACCAAAGCCGTTCTCACAACGGCTTCTCAACGAACAGCAGCCCGGAAAGCAGGAAGACAATCTCACTCCCAGCGATGCCGTTCACCGAAGGCGCACCGGCCCGCTCTCTCGCTCAGCCACGAACGGTGGCTGAACCACGGCCTCCTGAGATCTCGCTGCCGACACGCATCGCTTTCATCGGGAACTACTTGCCCCGCCAGTGCGGTATCGCCACCTTCACCACCGACCTCTGCACTGCAATGGGCGCCGAATATGGCGCCGGCCGGATGTTTGCGGTCCCCGTCAACGATCCCGACTCCAGCTATCAATACCCCGAAGCGGTCAGGCTTGAGCTCGAGCAGGAGGACTACTCCTCCTATCAGCGAGCCGCCGATTTCCTTAACTTCAACGGCAACGACCTGGTCTGCGTCCAGCATGAGTACGGAATTTTCGGCGGCCCTGCGGGGAGCCATATCCTCGCATTGCTGCGAAAACTGAGGATGCCGCTGGTAACGACGCTGCACACCGTGCTGCGTGAGCCCGATTGGAATCAGCGCGCGGTGCTCGAAGAGATTGCCCAGCTTTCAGACCGGCTCATTGTGATGAGCGAACACGCCGCAGAGCTTCTGCGCGAGGTCTATGACATTCCGCCGGGAAAGATCGACGTCATTCCGCACGGTGTGCCCGATATTCCGTTCATGGACCCCAATTATTTCAAGGACAAGTTCGGAACCGAGGGAAAGTCAGTCCTCTTGACCTTTGGACTGCTTTCTCCGAACAAAGGCGTCGAAAACGTCATTCGCGCCTTGCCCGCGATTTTGGCGCGCCATCCCGATCTCGTTTACATCATCTCTGGCGCAACGCACCCTCATATTAAACGCCGCGAGGGCGAGCAATATCGAGACGCATTAAGTGCGTTGGCGGAAGAGCTCGGTATCGGGTCTCATGTGATCTTCAACAACCGGTTCGTGAGTAACGAGGAGTTGCTCGAGCATGTTGGCGCTGCCGATATCTACGTCACCCCCTACCGCCAGGAGGCGCAAGTCGTCTCCGGTACGCTTGCCATTGCAATTGGAGCAGGGAAGGCAATTATCTCGACCCCCTACTGGCATGCCCGGGAGTTGCTCGCCGACCGTCGCGGGGTGATCGTTCCGTTCGACGATCCTGGCGCGATCGCCGAGGCCGCGATCGCCCTTCTGGATAACGACGCCGAACGTCACGCCATGCGGAAGAGAGCTTATCTTCATTCTCGCGCCACCACCTGGCCTAAGACGGCCCGCGCCTATATGGCCAGCTTTCAGCGCGCCCGGGCGGAGCGTATGTCACGGCCCCGCGCGGCTGGAGACGACGCCCAGGCGGACGATGCCGCGGCGCTGGAGAAATCGGACACTCTGCCCGTTCTCGATACCGACCATCTGCTGAGCATGACCGACGATACCGGCATTTTGCAGCACGCTATCTTCTCCTTGCCCAATTGCCTTGAGGGCTATACGACCGACGATAATGCTCGCGCCCTGGTTGTGGCGGTCCTTCTGAATGGATCGAGCCATGCCGGCTTGTCACGGCGCTATCTGACATTCCTGTGGTATGCCTTCAATGACAAAACGGGCCGATTCAGAAACTTTTTGAGTTATGACCGCAAATGGTTGGAGGAGTCAGGTTCCGAGGACAGTCACGGGCGGGCATTGTGGGCGGTTGGAAAGGTATTGGGCACCACCAAAGATCCAGGACTCAGAGGTGCAGCAGGCAGACTCTTCGAGAAGGCCCTTCCCGCCGCCTCCACATTCAGCAGCCCTCGCGCCTGGGCGTTTTCCATACTCGGCATGCAGGCATATCTGGATTGGTTTCCAGGTGACAGGGTAGTGCAAGGCTCCCGAAATCTGCTGGCGAACCGATTGCTCGATATCTACCTCCGCGCCAGCTCGCCGGGCTGGAATTGGTTCGAGACTACGCTCTCCTATTCGAACGCTCGCCTGTCGCAGGCCCTTTTGCTGGCGGGCTACGAGGGCAAGAACCAGACGATGGTGGAGGCCGGCTGTGAATCTCTAAAATGGCTGCTCGCCGAACAGCACCGTGGCGATGACGGCATCTTTGTTCCCATCGGTTCCATGGGCTTCTTCGTCGAGGGCGGCGAGAAGGCCCGCTTCGATCAACAGCCGGTGGAGGCCTGCGCGACCGTTGCCGCCTGCCTGCTGGCATACCGCATCACCGCCGAGCAATCCTGGCTCAACGAAGCATGGTCCGCCTTTCGCTGGTTTCTCGGCGCGAACGACCTCGAAATCCCGCTGTATGACCCCGCTACCGGCGGCTGTCGGGACGGACTGCATCCCGACCGCGTCAACGAGAACCAGGGCGCGGAGTCGACGCTTTCATTCCTGATGGCGCTGCTTGACATGCGCAGTATAGAAGCGCCCACTGTAACTACCATGGTTCACGAAATGAGTGTGTCTAGTTGAGTTCAATCCTTGCTCCGGTCGTCGAGCCAGAGCTCGCGCCAGGCGAAATAAGCTCCGAGATTCCTCTCTTCACCCGTCACCCCGCAAATCCCATTCTCAGCCGCAGCCACTGGCCAGGCCCGATCAACAGCGTCTTCAACGCCGCGGCGGTTCGCCTCGACGATGGCGACACGCTGCTGCTTTGCCGCGTTGAAGACCGTCGCGGACTATCGCATCTTTGCGCGGCCCGCTCCGCCAACGGGGTGGACGGGTGGCGCATTGATTCCCCGCCGACGCTGGTGCCCGATCCCGACGAATATCCGGAGGAACTTTGGGGAATCGAAGATCCTCGCATCACCTTCGTCCCCGAGCTGCAGCAGTTTGCGATCGCGTATACCTCGTTCTCGAGAGGCGGCCCCGGCGTATCGCTGGCCATGACGAAAGACTTCAAGACCTTCGAGCGCTATGGCGTCATTATGCAGCCCGAAGACAAGGACGCCGCTCTGCTGCCACGCCGAATCGGAGGGCTCTGGGCCATGATTCATCGTCCAGTGACGACGCTGGGCGCGCACATGTGGATCTCCTACTCCCCCGACCTGCGCCACTGGGGCGGCCACAGAATTATGCTCGAAGCGCGGCGCGGCGGATGGTGGGACGCCAACAAGATTGGACTTTCTTCTCCGCCAATCGAGACCGAAAAAGGCTGGCTCGTCCTCTATCATGGCGTTCGTCAGACCGCGTCCGGTAGCATCTACCGTCTCGGAGTTGCGCTCTTCGATCTCGAGAAGCCGGAGATTTGCCTGCAACGCGGCGACTCCTGGATATTCGGTCCCGAAACCCCATATGAATGTAGCGGAGATGTCGGCGGTGTAGTTTTTCCATGCGGACAGACGATCGACTCGGATGGAGATACGATTCGCCTTTACTACGGTGCCGCCGATTCCTGCATCGCGCTGGCCACGGGCAGCATTCGAAGGCTCCTGTCCTGGCTCGATGAGAATTCCAGCACCGGACTCCACCGCGTCTCTTAGCCGCAGTCGCAACGGATTCGAGGGGAATCACTTCAATGAATCCTGCTGGTCAAAACTGGCCCGGCTCATTTCCGAAACTGCTTTGGATGGGCCGGCAGTGTCCGCTCTGCAGCTCAATCGAATTCAAGCCGGCTGAGCCGGGGTCTCTCGATGGACTCTTCGGCCTATTCGCATTGCGACCCGTGCGCTGCGTGAACTGCTGGCGGCGATACTACTGGTTTTCCAGGGGAAATAACTGACTCATGGCGGCTATCAGGCAGTTCGCTTAACTCCGGCTAAGAGCATTAGCGCTGAAGCGCCTTTCGACAATCTTCGAACGCCCGCTACAGGAACAGCTTGTCCTCCAAAGTTCGCACGCCGCAATTCCGCCACGGCGGACCTCGACTGTGGCTGACCGCTATACTCACGTTGATGACCGTTGCGCGCTTCAAAGCCTCGGGCCAGTGCCGAGGCGGGGACACAAATCTTCTGCGCCGGAGTGGGATGCATTGTGCGCGGGGGATCGCTCTCCTTCTTCTCGCTATGGCCTTTGCATCGCCTGAATCGAACCTCATGGCCCAGCCGGCGACCCTCTCGACTGCCGATCAGGCCAGCCTTCAAAAGGCGTTGGCCGCGCTCGATGCGGGCGATAGCCAGGCCGCCAAACCCGTTCTCGAAGATCTGCACGCCCGTTACCCAGCTAGTTTCGAAATCAATGAATCGCTGGGTTTGCTTTACGCGTCCGGTGGAGACATAGCCTCCGCGCTGCCGCTTATCGCCGCTGCCGCATCGGAGAGGCCCGGCTCTGACGCAGCAGCGGCAAATCTCGGCATCGCCTACCTCAAGGCCGGGCGCAACGCAGATGCTGAACGCGAGCTCACCAGAGCGCTGCAGCTGAATCCTCGAAATCTGGCGGCTGAGGAGGCCCTCGGTCAGGCGCTCATGGAGCTTCAGCAGCCGCAAAAGGCGGCAGAGGTATTTCATCGCGCGCTTATCGCGGATGGTGAGAACCCCACCCTGCTTTACAACGCGGCGTTGGCTGATTTCGACGCGGGCGATGCAGCCGGGTCCGCGTCGCTGCTGGCCAGGATGCCAGGGGCCGACAGCTCGGCCGAGGCGCAGTCGCTCATGGCTGACGTGGAGGAAAAGCTCGGTGACTTCAAGTCTGCCGGGCAGCATTACCTGAACGCCGCCCGTCTCGATCCTTCCGAGGCGAACGAGTATGCCGTGGGAGTCGAGCTTCTGCGGCACTGGACCTTTGCGCCGGCGATCACCCAATTCGAGGCGGGAGTGCAGCGTTTTCCTGCCAGCCGGCGTATGCGGCTTGGACTCGGCATCGCCTACTTTGGCAATCACAACTTCGACAAGGCCATCCCCGTCTTCACCGCTCTGCTGGGTGAGGAGCCCGATAATGCCGGCTTTGCCGACCTCTTGGGCCGCACCTGTTCGGTTGCCTCAGAGGGCTCCGATCCGCGATGTTCGGTGCTGATTGCCTTCGCCGAAAAGCATCCTCAGGATCCCAGGGCGGCAACCTATGCAGCCATTTACATCCTGCATCAACCGGACGGCGCCGACCGCCAGGGGCAAGCGGAGAAACTGCTTGAGTCCGCAATCGCTGCTGACCCTGGCCTTGCCGAGGCCCACTACGAGCTCGGCCTGCTGCTTGAGCTTCAGGAGAAATGGGCGGAGAGCGCCGGCCATCTTGAGAAGGCAGTGGAACTCCAACCCGATTACGCGGCGGCCCACTACCGTCTGGCGATCGCTTATCGACATCTGGGGCAACCCGAGAAGGCACGCGAGCAGGTGAGGTTGCAGCAGAAGTTCAGTGCGGAACAAGCCAGGGAACGGGACCTCAAGCTTGAGCAGATCCAGACCCTGCTGCTGACCACCCGGTAGAGCTATACGACAGCGCTCCGCCCAATCTGCTCGCTCTCCACGACAACAGGCTGCCGGCAAAATGGTTTCACAAGGTTGCAGTCAGCCCTCATGGGGAACGTACACGTCCATAGCTCATGCCTCGTTCTTTTCGCTTACGCAATCTTGGAAGTCAGCCGGCGCAGCTTCCTGCTGGAATGCGCAGAAGGCTTTGCAGTAGTGGGTGAATGCAGGTTATTTATGGGCTATTCACCAAATCGACAATTTCCCCGGGGGCATCGCTTGACAGTTCTCTAAAGGCGGGACTAGCATCCATTTTCTAGGTAACGTACACGGAAATGGCGATATTGATCTCTTCCTGTGAATCAACTTCGAGTCTTCGGCGCGATATGCGGGCGGCCGCACAGCCGAGTCTCACCTTTCGTCGCTCCAGTCTATGTAGCGGGGTTCAGCGCATACTCGCTTTCGTTTTGATGTCGGCGATCGGAATGACCGTCGCCGCAAACGCTGCCGACAAACAAGCGGGGAGCGCCCCGATCATTCCGCCCCAGATCATTCCGATTGACGGCCAGGGGCGAGGGCCGCAATTTGAGGGCCTCGGAGCGCTTAGCGCCGGCGCGTCCTCGCGCCTGTTGATCGACTATCCGGAGCCCCAGCGCAGCCAGATTCTCGACTATCTCTTCAAGCCCGGTTATGGCGCGGCGTTGCAGCACCTGAAGGTCGAGATCGGCTCAGATGTCAACTCCACCGACGGCTCTGAGCCCAGCCATATGCGCAGCCCGAGCGACCGCAATTACGAGCGCGGCTATGAGTGGTGGCTTATGGTTGAGGCGCGCAAGCGCAATCCGCAGATCATTCTCGACACCCTGCCGTGGGGCGCGCCCGGCTGGATTGGGAACGGCCGCCTGTATTCGAAAGACATGGCGGCGTATGTGGTCGACTTTCTGCAGGCGGCCAGGAAGCAATACGGCCTTGACATCGCCTACACCGGCGTGTGGAACGAGAGAATTTATGACGCTGAGTACGTCAAGACCCTCAGCCAGGCCCTGAAGCAATCGGGCCTGAACACCAGGATAGTTTGCTGCGACGAATATCCGGGAGAAGGTGGCGATCAGTGGGAGATTGCGAAGGCTATCCAGAAAGATCCTGCGCTCAAAGACTCGATCTACGCTCTCGGGGTCCACTATCCGTGGGTGTACAACCACTCGACGACGCCCCAGATCGCCAGGGACTCAGGCAAGCCATTGTGGTCCAGTGAAGACCAGCCAAATGATGGGGGTGGTCCGATCGTCTCGCGGGACTGGTCGATCGGCGGACGGTTGTTGGCGAAGATCTATAACCGCAACTACCTCGAAGGCGGTTTTACCAAGACCGAGATCTGGAGCCCGATCACCTCGTACTACGACATTCTCGCCGCGCCTAACTCCGGTCTCATGTACGCCAACACTCCGTGGTCGGGAAACTATTCCGTGCAGGGAGCGATGTGGGCGACCGCCCATACGACGCAATTCGCCCAGCCCGGCTGGACCTACGACGATCCCTCCTGCGGATACCTCGCGCACGGCGGCAGCTTCGTCACCTTCCTCTCGCCGGACCGCAAGAACTGGAGCACGGTGATTGAGAGCATCGACGCGCATCAGCCGCAAACGGTCCAGTTGCGGCCCACGCAGGGCGCAGCCGGCGAGACGGTTCACGTCTGGCAAACGAACGCCTCGACGACCTTTAGCCACGTCGCCGACCTTCGCGTTGTCCAGGGCGCCTATACGCTCGAGGTGCAGCCCGACTCGATCTACACGGTAACGACCACGACCGGGCAAGGCAAAGGGGACGCGGCCCCGCCGCCGCCCGCAGGCTTCCCTCTGCCTTACAGTGACGCCTTTGACTCTTCGCCTCTGGGCCATGCCGCGCGTTATCTCTCCGATCAGGACGGCGCGTTCGAAGTGCAACCCTGCCGCCAGCGCCCCGGCAACTGCCTCTCGCAAGTTATCACTGTAAAGCCGACTCCCTGGTCGCCGTTACCTGACCCGTTCACCCTGGCTGGCGACATTGCCTGGCGTGACTACTCCGTGGCCGCGGACGTTCAGATTCCGCTCGCAGGGGAAGCCTCCGTCTTCGGCAGGATCGACAATGCGAGCGCCTTCGCTGACAGCAAAGCGACCTATCCCGCCGGCTATGGATTGATTCTCAAGAGCGATGGCCATTGGCGGCTGATCTCGACGGCCTATAAGAACGACCCGATGGAACTGGCCGCCGGCGCGATCGCCGCGGACGAGCATACGAATGCCGCGCCCTGGCACCACCTCGAGCTGAGTTTTCAGGGCCCATCTGTCGAAGTCGATATCGACGGCAAACGCCTCGCCCAGGTCGCAAGCTCATCGCACGATCACGGAATGTTTTCGATAGGAAGCGACTGGAGCACCGTCCAGTTCGACAACCTGACAGTGAAGCCGAACACGCCCGCGGCAGCAGCCGGACGCTAGCTGCGGCGAACGACTCAGCAACGAACGAATCACTTTGTTTACGTAGGGAGGGTATTACGTGAATTGGCCAGTAGCTCGACACAATAATCCCAGGGGGATCTTTTCTGGCGCCGGGTTGGCGCTGCTTGCGGTCTTTTGCTTCTTCGCCGCGGCCAGCGCCCCGGCGCAGATGGACCAGGGCACAATCACCGGCCTCATTCAGGACGACACTGGGGCCGCAATCCCCGGCGCCAAAGTGACCTTGACAAGCTCGGATACCGGGCTTGTCTTCACAACGAATGCCGATGCCGGCGGTATCTATACCTTCTCACCCATCAAGATTGGCAACTACACGATCAGCGCGACCGCCGATGGCTTTCAAACGACCACTCAGGACAAGGTTCAGCTTCAGTTGGGCGAGCGCCTGAATGTTCCGGTCACCCTCAAGCCGGGCGCCGTCTCGCAGACTGTCGAGGTCACAGACGCACCGCCGCTGCTGCAGACGCAGTCGGCTTCGGTCGGCCAGGTTTTGAGTACTCAGACCATCAACACGACCGCTCTCAACGGACGAAACTGGGTGTATATCGCGCAGCTTACCGCCGGTGTCGATCCGGCGGCCGGTTCGCGTGGCGCAGGCCAGGGCGACTTTGAAGCAAATGGTCAGGATGCCGGCCAGAACAACTTCATCCTCGACGGCGTCGACAACAATATCAACAGCGTAGATTTCCTCAATGGCGCAAGCTTTGCAGTCCGGCCTCCGCCTGACGCGCTCGCCGAGTTTGAGGTCTCCACCAGCAGTTACAACGCCGAGCTTGGCCACTCGGCAGGCGCGGTCGTCAACGCCAGCATCAAGTCCGGAACCAATCAGATTCACGGCGACCTGTGGGAGTATTTTCGCAATACGGTTCTTGACGCTCGTGACTTTAACGCCCTGACCGTGCCGAAATATAACCAGAACCAGTTCGGCGCTACGCTCGGGTTTCCGATCCTCCGCAACAAGCTTTTCTTCTTCGGCGATGTTGAGGATAACCGCATCGTCTTTGGCCAGACCTACACTGGCACCGTTCCGACCGCGGATATGCGGGCAGGAAATTTCTCCGAGCTGTTAAACACCTCGCTGACCGGGCTGGCGAAGCCGGTACAACTCTACCAACCCAACTCTGGGGGCACTCAGACAGTCAGTTGTGGCGGGCAGAACAACGTCTACTGCCCGGCCCAGATCGACCCCGTCGCTCAGGGGATACTCAAGCTTTATCCAGCACCGAATACGAATGGCAATTTGATCTACAACAACTACGTGACCAACCTGAACTCGGTCGATAATCGCTGGTCGTGGGACACCCGGGTCGACTGGAACGTTAGCCCCAAAGACCAGACCTTTGCGCGCTACAGCTATCTGAATGAGCGCGCCTCCTATCCATCGCCGCTGGGGCCGATTCTCGACGGCGGCTCCTACGGCGCCGATGGGGCCATCGTCAATTTTGCTCAGCAGTTTGTCGGCAGCGAGACTCACGTCTTCAATCCGCAGACCACCAATGAGTTCCGCTTCAGCTATTCGTGGGGCCACTTCAGTGATGCGCCGATCGACGCAAATGCAAATACCGCGGCCGAGGTTGGCTTGGGTGGCATTCCCTATGCTCCAGGCAACGGCGGCCTTCCCCCTACGTCCATCAACGGCGTTCCCGGGACCTCCGGAAGCGCAAGTATCAGCGGCTCGACGGCCGTCGGAGGTATCTCTTCCTTTGGTACGCCCGCGTACTACACGGCAGACGAGTATGAGAACACGTATCAGATACTCGACAACGTCACTAAGATCGTCGGCAAGCACTCGCTCAAATTTGGCGTGAACTTCGAGAGCATGCGCTTCAGCACGCTGGCTCCCCCATACTCTCGCGGTACTTATGGATTCAGCGGCCAATATTCCAGCGACCCTGGCGTAAGCTTTACCGGCTTTGGCACTGCTGACTTCATCACCAATCAGATTAATTCGGCCAGCATTTCAAACCTCAGCACCGTCTCCAATAACCGCTGGTATCGCTCCGCCTATGCACAGGATGACTGGCGAGTGAACAGCCGCCTTTCGCTCAACCTGGGCGTGCGGTACGAATACTTCCAGCCGTATAAGGAGAATTCAGGCTCCCAGGCCAATTTCTACGCCACCGGGCCGGCGGGCATCGGCACCGGCTCCGGTACGCTGCTCATTCCCACTCAGCAGCAAGCGGCTCCGTTGTCCGCCTCATTCCTCAGTGCGCTCGCCGCCAACAATATTACCCTGCAGTATCTTGGCAATCCTCATCTGGCCAACGCGCAGAACCTCAACTTTTCTCCTCGCGTCGGCTTCTCCTTTCAAGCGGATCCGAAGACGGTGGTGCGCGGCGGCTACGGCATCTTTTACGGCGGACTCGAGAACATCGGCGGCAGCCCGAACCTCGGCTTCCAATACCCCTTTCAGTTCACCTCTAGCTTTCCCGCCCCAAATTGCGCTCCTGGCAACTGCCCCTCGAATGGATTGACGCTCGAGAATGGATTCAGCCAGGCTATCAACGAGGGCCTGCAGAATTTTGTAAGCACTCCTGGGCTGATCGGGATCGGGCCACATATCAAGACTCCCTACACGCAGTCGGAGAATTTGACCGTCCAGCGAATGATCAACAACAACCTCACCGCTTCGATCGGCTATGTAGGCGCGGTGGGACGCCACGTCTTCAATGTACTCAACCAGAATGCGCCCGCGGCCGTCATCAACCCAGGCAATAACGCGCAGTTCGTGCAGCCCTTCCCGCTCTTTGCCGGCGACAACTATGTCGCTATGTCGGGGGTAAGCACCTATAACGCTCTGCAAACGAAGATCGAGAAGCGCTTCTCCAGCGGCCTCAGTTTTCTCACAACTTATACCTGGTCCCACACGATGGATGACGCGCCGAGCGCGCTCGGCAGCACTGGAGAAGGCGGCTATCGCAACCCGAACCTCATTCCAATTATTGATGACTTCGCCGACTCTCCCTGGGACACTCGGCAGCGCTTCACCTTCAATGGGCTCTACGAACTGCCGTTCGGTGTAGGTCGCGCCCACATGAGCCAGCGCGGGATCGCCGATCTGGTCGCCGGAGGTTGGAGCAGCAGCTTGACCTTCGCCGCTCAGACCGGCAATCCCTTTACCGTCTATCCGGATATCACGACCGCGGCGGGCGGCACCTCCCACGCGATTCTGGTCCGGACTCCCTTTGCTCGAGGCGGTTCACCCGACGCAAGCAACCCGGGAGTCACTTGCCCCGGTTCGGTGCGCAATCGCACCAACTGGTACAACCCGTGCGCCTTCGCCAATCCGCTGCCGGGTTCGCTTATCAGCCCGGGCGCGAATGGCGGCAACCCTCAGCCTGGCTATCAATATCCGCAATACGTCACCAACCTGCAGCAGGTGGAGCAATTCCTCGGCGGGCGGCGGAATCAGATTACCGGTCCAGGTTACGAGCGGATCAATATGTCGATCTTCAAGAACTTTACGACCTTCCGCGAACAGAAACTGCAGTTCCGCACTGACATCTTCAACCTCCTTAACACGCCCGCGTATGGAGATCCGAGCGTCACCTCCAACAATTCCAATGGCGGCCAGATCACCTCACCTCGTTTCTTTCAAAGCAACACGCCCGACGCGAGATTTTTCCAGTTCTCGCTTAAGTACCTTTTTTAGACAAGCCATGCCATATGAGCTTTGATCCTTAAACCACGATGCGCCGGAGTGGCTTTCGGCGCATCGCGGTCTCTTCTCGGACGAAAGTCTCAAAAGAGCATCTTTCGTCGAAACTGTGTATATCTTCCCTTACCTTACATACGGAGTTCGACGCGCACTTTGAGACCCCCCACCGAAATATCGGGGGTATAAGTGGCACTGCCATAGGCTTACCCGTATCTCATTGACTCTCTGTCGCCGGTTGCTATAATCGCGTGTACGTTACCGATTGTTTCTGGAGTTGTCCATCATGGCTCAGTCGACGCGTCTTCCTCAGGCGGGCGAACCCGTCCAGCTCTTGCGGCTTCCCCAGGCTCCTGCCGCCCTGGTCGGTGAGGTACGGGCATGGCAGGAACCCGTTGAGTTACTTACCTATACTCCCGAAGAGCCCGATCCCAATCCGATGTTTCTCGAAAAAAGGGTCTATCAGGGAAGTAGCGGGCGCGTCTATCCTTTGCCCTTCATCGATCGAATTGCTACCGAAGCAACGCCAAAATTGTGGCAGGCCGTTCATATCGAAAATGACTTTCTGCGCTTGATGATCCTGCCCGAAATCGGCGGCCGCATACACGTAGGCTACGACAAAACCGCGGGCTACGATTTCTTTTACAGGCAGAATGTGATCAAGCCAGCTCTTGTTGGCCTGGCCGGTCCGTGGATCTCCGGGGGCGTCGAATTCAACTGGCCGCAACATCATCGTCCAGCCACGTTCATGCCGGTAGAGACTGAAATTGAACATCACGATGACGGTTCGGTGACAGTATGGTGCAGCGATCACGATCCCATGCTCCGGATGAAGGGCATGCACGGGCTCTGCCTGCACCCCGGACGCGCCGTCGCTGAGGTGAAGGTACGTCTCTTTAACCGGACTCAATTGACCCAGACCTTTCTCTGGTGGGCCAACATCGCAACCCGGGTCCACGAGAAGTATCAATCTTTTTTCCCCACCGATGTCCGCTTTGCGGCCGATCACGCCAAGCGAGCGATAACCAGCTTTCCGTTAAGCAGCGGTCGTTACTACGGTATCGATTACGGGCAGCGGGCCCAGTCCGGCGTGCCTGCCGAGGAGCAGCCGCGCTGTTTCCTCCCCGACGGCTCCTATCCGCCGAACGATCTGAGCTGGTATTCAAACATCCCCGTCCCTACGAGTTACATGATTGCCGGAACCGAGGAAGATTTTAGCGGAGGATATGACCACGCAGCCCAGGCGGGTCTTGTCCTTGTGGCGAATCATCATATCGCTCCGGGAAAGAAGCAATGGACGTGGGGCAACCACGAATTCGGCTATGCATGGGACCGCAGCCTGACTGACCACGATGGTCCGTACATCGAACTGATGGCTGGCGTCTACACCGACAATCAGCCCGATTTTTCCTTCCTCGCGCCGTGGGAGACCAAGACGTTCAGCCATAATTGGTTTCCCATTCACACCATCGGAATTCCCCATGCGGCGAATCCGGATGCGGCCCTGAGCCTCAACTACGCCCAGGGAAAGGCCACTGTCGGCGTCTACGTTACCCGAGCATGCGACGAAGTGATTGTGGTGTTACGCGCCGGTTCGGTCGAAGTTGCACGATGGACTGAGGGAGTCGACGTCGCACATCCGCTGATGCTCTCTGCAACGTTGCCTGTCGCCACTGATGAAGAGTCTCTCTCGGTCAGCGTGACGCATAAGGGCCGAACGTTGATTGAGTACGATCGTGCCGCGGTGGTTCCAGCCAAAGCCCCCTCAGTCGCGGTCGAACCGCCCCCGCCGTCCGAGATTGCCACGATCGACGAACTCTATCTCACCGGTCTTCATCTGCGTCAATACAGCCACGCTACGCGGCTGCCCGAAGCATACTGGCGAGAGGCCCTCACCAGGGATCCGCACGACAGTCGAGTCAACAATGCGCTGGGGCTATGGCATCTGCGCCGCGGCGAGTTTGACGCTGCTGCCGAGCATTTCCATACCGCGATCCAGCGGCTCACCCGGCTCAATCCCAATCCATATGATGGGGAGCCTTATTACAACCTCGGTATCACCGAACGGTACCGCAAGCGTGTGAAACAGGCGTATGACGCGCTTTACAAAGCGACGTGGAGTGCAGCCTGGCGCGGACCGGCCTATCTGGCGCTTGCCGAAATTGATGCTGGCCGTAATCAATGGGAGGTCGCACTCGACCACGTAAAGCGAAGCCTCCTTACAAATGCGGACAATCCTGCCGCTTTGAACTTGAAGGCTATTGTTCTCGGAAAACTCGGACTTCTCGACGAGGCCGACGATGTCCATCGAGAGATTCGCAACCTCGATCCTCTCGATATCATGTCTCGCTGGCGCGACGGCGTCGAGCCTGCCAACGGGCAGGAGCGCCTCGATCTGGCCTTCGATCTTATGCGCATTGGACAGGACGAGGAGGCTGGCAATGTATTGCGCCTCGCGATCTCCGATGGTCGTGCCGGTTCTCTTCCGATAGAGTTACTCACCCTCGCCTTACTAGAGAGGCGGACTGACCCGGCCAAAGCAGATGAGACTCGGAAGCTGGTAGGCTCTGTTCCTCTGCATCACTGCCTTCCATCGCGGCTTGAGGAGATGGGCGTGCTCCAGGAATCGATCGCCGCTGGTCCCCAAAATGCAGCCGCCCGCTACCTGCTGGGTAACTTTCTCTACGATCGGCGGCGTCACGAGGAAGCGATCCAACAGTGGGAAGCTGCGGCCACGCTGAATCCATCCTTCCCGACCGTGTGGCGCAACCTTGGTATTGCGGCCTTTAATGTGCGCGGCGATATTGCCGCTGCTCGGGCCGCGTTCGATCGGGCCCTTGCCGCAAATCCGAACGACGGTCGAGTCCTTTATGAACGTGATCAACTCTGGAAAAGAATTGGTGAGAGCCCGGAACGGCGTCTGGTGGAGTTGCAAAGCTATTCGCATTTGATTTCGCAACGTGACGACCTGTCCGTAGAGCTCGCAACCCTCTACAACCAGGTCGGAAGGCCCGACGATGCGTTGCAACTGCTGCTTCAGCGTCATTTCCAGCCTTGGGAGGGCGGCGAGGGGCTCGTACTGGCGCAATATGTCCGCAGCCGCCTTCTGCTGGGGCAGGCCTCGCTCGATGCCGGGGATGCGATCGCCGGCATTAGTCATTTCCGCGCGGCACTGCAACCTCCCCCAAACCTGAGCGAAGCCCGACATCTGCTCGCCAGTCAGAACGACATCTATTACTGGCTGGGCGCGGCCCACGAGGCTTTGGGAGTCGAGGAAGAAGCTGCTTACTGGTGGCATCGCGCGACTCAGCAGCGTGGCGATTTTCAGCAGATGGCGGTGCGCCGCATCTCTGATATGACTTATTGGACAGCCATGGCTCATCTGCGTCTCGGCTCATCTGAAGTAGCCGCAAGTCTCTTCCGCGAAATCCTCGAATACTCCACAGAGCTGGAAAACACCGAAGCGAGGATCGACTACTTCGCCACCTCTCTTCCGGCGATGCTGATTTTTGAAGACGATCTCCAGCGCCGCAATCAGATCGAGGCGCTATTTCTGCGCGCCCAGGGGCTTTCAGGTTTAGGAAGGCACCATGAAGCGATAGCATCGCTCATGGATCTGCTGCGGCTCGATTCCAACCATACCGGCGCCGCGGACCTGTTGCGCCGTTGCACCGCCGCCCGGGAAAAGGAATAGTCATGCAGGTCGTAGCCACTCCGCCTCGTGCAGGACAAGCCTTCGAGGGTGAGTTTCGGCTCGGTTTTATCTGGATGATCGCCCTTGTCGCGGCCATGGGCGGCCTCCTCTTTGGCTACGACTGGGTTGTCATTGGAGGAGCGAAACCGTTTTATGAGGCGTACTTTCACCTCGACTCGGCAAGACTGATCGGCTGGGCCAACAGCTGCGCCCTCATCGGCTGCTTCGCCGGTTCGCTGCTCGGCGGCAGACTTAGCGACCTCGTCGGACGCAAGAAGGTGCTGGTCTTTTCCGCGTTGCTTTTTGCGATCTCATCTCTACTCACAGGCTGGTCGTTCAGCTTTGCCGCCTTTATCAGCTGGCGCATTATTGGAGGCGTGGCGATCGGCCTGGCTTCGAACATCTCGCCCATGTATATCGCGGAAATCAGTCCGGCGGCATGGCGAGGCCGATTGGTCAGCCTCAATCAACTTGCAATCGTGGTCGGGATCCTCGCCGCCCAGGTTGCCAACTGGGCCATCGCCGAACGGGTGCCGGAACATGCCACCCAGCTGATGATCGCGGCCTCCTGGAACGCGCACTACGGCTGGCGTTGGATGTTCACCGCTGTCGCCGTCCCGGCGGTTGTATTCTTGCTGACCGCGCCTTTCATCCCGGAGAGCCCCCGCTGGCTTGCCGCAAAGGGAGATGAGACCAGCGCACGAGATGTCTTGGCGCGGATCGGCGGCCAGAGATACAGCGATGCCGAGCTGACATCGATTCGCGACAGCCTTCGCGCGCCGGCCGAACAGCACGATTGGCGCCTGCTCTTCTCCGGAAAGATCCGCAAGCTATTGCTTATCGGCATTGCTCTTGCAGTGCTCCAGCAGGCGAGCGGTATCAACGTTCTCTTCAACTACGCTGAAGAGATTTATCGAAGCGCCGGATACGGCGTCAGCGATATCCTCTTCAACATTGTTGTTACAGGGACCATCAATCTGATCTTCACGCTGGTTGCGATGCTCTTCGTGGACCGCTTTGGGCGCCGCCCGCTCATGCTCATTGGATGTCTCGGCGTCGGTATTTCGCACATAGCCGTCGGTCTTGCTTATCGTTCCGGAACTCCAGGCGTCTGGGTCCTGACTCTCACGTTGTGTGCGATCGCGTGTTATGCGATGTCGCTCGCTCCGGTGACCTGGGTCCTCATTACCGAGATATTTCCCAACCGGGTTCGCGCCTCTGCAGTGTCGATCTCCGTGGCGGCCCTTTGGGTCGCATCGTTTGTACTCACGTATACATTTCCACTAATGAACCAGGGCCTTGGGACAGGCGGCACATTCTTTGCCTATGGGGCTATCTGCCTTGTCGGGGCGGGGTTTGTCTTTGCGGCCGTTCCGGAAACAAAGGGGCGATCTCTGGAACAGATTGAAGAATCCGAAGCGGGCACATGAGCCACGCAGTGTCCTTCTATCCCGGCGGCATCTGGTAGAAGTTAGATTTTTCTCGTCCATGCTCGATCGAGTGATGAGATGCCTGAGCAGGTACGATATCGATCCTCGTCCTCATCGAACCATCATTTTAGGTTCGTCTACAATACGACATTGTGAGCAGAAGCAGCGAAAAGCCAACCGGGATCAAGGCGATCGCCAGCGCACTTGGCATCTCCATCGGAACTGTCGATCGCGCACTGCATAACCGGCCGGGAATAAGCGCCAAGACCAGGGCGCGAGTTCTGAACATGGCGGAAAAACTCGCCTACCATCCCAACTTGGCCGCCCGCAATCTAAAGTTGAACCGCCGTCTTAGAATCGGCGTCTTTCTTCCGCAAGAGATAGCCTCCTATTTCGACCCTCTTTGCGAAGGCATCCGGGCCACTGCCGCCGACGCCCACGGGCTGGATGTTGGGGTTGAGATTTTCCGCTATCCACGCATCGGCAAAGGCGACGTCGAGTTACTCGAGTCTAAGATCAAGGAAAGTTATGACGGACTGATTCTTACACCGGGCAATTCCTCTCAGTTTGAACCCTTGCTATTGCGGATCGCGCAGAAGGGAACTCCGGTCGTTTTCGTTGCAAGCGATCTACCGCGCGGCGAGCGCGTCGCGTCAGTCACCATTGATGCTACGGTGAGCGGCGGGATAGCCGCGGAGCTCCTCTCGCGGGCGATCCCAAAGCAAGCCTCTGTGGCGGTTATCACCGGAAGTCTCGATACCCAGGATCATGCTGAAAAGCTGCGCGGCTTTGCTGCGACTCTTGCCCTGGTCGCGCCGCAACTGTCGCTCTTGCCAACCATCGAAACCCACGAACGCCCGAAAGAAGCCTACGATGCGACCTTGAAGTTGATCGGTCGCCGCCCCCGGCCTGAGGGAATCTATATCAACACCGCCAATAGCCTTCCTGTGCTTCGCGCCCTTGAGGAAAGTAAGCTGCTCGATCAGATGCAAATCATCACCACAGATCTTTATGCCGAACTTGTACCTTTTATCGAGCGCGGCAAGGTTCTGGCATCGCTCTATCAACGCCCCTACACGCAGGGCAAAACCGCTTTCGAGATTCTTGTACGCTTCCTGACCCACCGCGTTGCTCCCGAGCAGGCTACTCGGCTCGCTCCCCATATTATTCTGCGAAGCAACCTCTCTCTGTTCACGAAGAACCTGCATGAGTCGGAGGAAGGCGCGACCGTGTGATCTATTGCGGCTCCGGCTGGTCAAGCACACCCTCCTCGAACTGCTGTCCGCCTGGAAAGCATCGGGCCAACAGTCGCGAGGCCGCTTCCGCGTCGGCTTAGCGTGTTGTACCGCGAGTGTCGGGCACACACATTGGCACTTTCTCTTCAGCGCCGTCTTGGTTGAAGGGCACCTCTCCGAAGTTCTCATTGCCTCCACATTATATTTGTCTTTTCGACGGTTAAGATAAAGACACTGTCATGAACAACATCATCTCTGAGTACCAGAAATGGAAGCACCAAGGCGAGGATCTGCGTATCAAGGCAAAGCAGGCGATGGAGTTGCACTTCCGGGAATTGCTCGCAGAGGCGATGCAGGTTGCCGAGGAATACCGATCCGACTTTGGCGCGTCGCTGAAGCCGCCTCCGGCCGTTACTTCGTTCCGATACAAGTCCATCGGCAAGCCGAGGCCTAAGAAAAATCAGAAGCCTTCTGTGGCGGCCAAAGGCGCGAGCGCGCCACCCAAGGCCACCACTAAGGCAAACCCCAAGATCGCCGGCCTTCAGAAACGCCTCGCGACGGCGCGACAGAAACTGGAGCAGGCCAGAGCGAGTGGCGCGGCGACGAAGAACCTCGACGACAAGATTTACGAGATCGAAGACGCGATTCGGCTGTGCTCACAAACGTCATAGGGCGCAGCGCGGAGGACTACTTATCGGGGGGCTGCGGATGACGCACTTCCAGAGTGAGTTTACGGAGAATCAATATTGATCCGCGGGCCGGTGTCGCGGTGGAGATCCCGCGCATCCACTGGGTGTTTCGCGGGTTTTACGGGCGGTTCTACCAGCCTCCGCCGCTGCTGACGGCTACGGGGCCGATTGTGCAGTATGCCACCGAAAACAACACGGCGTTTGTACCGCTGCATGGCGAGCGGGATGAAGAGCACCAGTTTGGAGTGCAGATTCCGTTCAAGGGCTGGCTGCTGGATGCGGATACGTTCAAGAACCGGATCAATAACTTTCTCGACCACTCGAATATCGGGGCTTCGAGCATCTATTACCCGGTGACGGTGGATGGGGCGCTCGTGCGGGCGTGGGAGTTGACGCTGCACTCGCCGCGGCTGGGGAAATTTGGGCAGGGACACCTGGCGTATTCGAACCAGATTGCGGAGCAGCGCGGGAATATTACTGGCGGATTGATTTGTACTCCCATTGCTTCGCCGGATTGCGATGCCGGGTTTGACTATGGGCCGGTGGATCACGATCAGCGGAATACGCTGAATGTGGGGTACAACGCGGTGCTTCCCTTCCAGGTGGCGGCCTCGACGAATGTGTATTACGGGTCGGGATTTACGAATGGGTTCCCGGGGCCGCCTTCGCCTTATGACGGGGATTATCTGCCGGGGCATACGTGGTTCGATTTGAATGTGGGAAAGCGGTTTGGGGAAAATCTATCTGTATCGGTGACTGCTTTGAATGTGGGAAACCGGCGGGTTTTGCTGGATAACAGTTTGACGTTCGGCGGGTTTCACTACAACGATCCTCGACAGATTTATGGGGAGGTTCGATACAGGTTCAGGTATTAGCGGGATGGCTTAGTAAGTGGACCGGCTGGGCCGTGGAGGACCTGCTCAACGACGGCGTGGACGTTGAGCAGGGACCACGGTCGTGGCGACGGTCTGGGGCTGGGTCTGGCCGGGCTGGTGGATGATCGAGGGCGGGGCGGGGGTCGAAGCTGGCGTGCGAGGCGGCGTCGTCTTCGTCGGTCCAGGCGGGGTGCCAGTTCCAGAGGTCGATGCGCCAGGAGTGGTCGCCCTGGACGATGAGGGTGGTGTCCTTCCAGCGGGGCGAGGCCTTGCAGGGTCGTGCAGGATGCTGCCGAGCTCGCGGTCGGCGAGGGCGAGGTTGTCGAGGTAGGAGCTGTCGCAGAACTGGGTGTAGTCGTCGTCGATGCGGCTCCAGATGTTGGGGCTGTGCGGGATGGCGAGGTGGAGGAAGACGAAGTCGGCCTGGTCGGTGTGGAGGAGTCTGGAGGGCGTGCTGCTCGAGATCGATGTGGGTCTGGTGGCGCTGGCGGACGTCGTAGGTGCAGAGGTCGCGGTCGGCGCGGGCGGGGGCCTTGATCTCGCGGACGAGCTGCTGCAGCGGCGTGTGGATGTTGCGCCAGAAGGTGTCGCGCTGGGCCATGGGGCCGTCGAGCGTGTCGAGGTTCATCCAGTAGCAGTCGTCGATGGCGTCGCCGTAGATGGTGCAGTAGGGGTTGTACCAGCCGACGGCGGCGGTGCGCCAGCCGGCTTGCTGGGCGTCGCGCGAAGACGGTCTGCGGCGCCGGTGATGGGGTGCCAGCCGTGCTGCGCCGGTGTAGTGGACGCAGAAGCGGTTGTCGAAGCGTGAAGCGGAAGTCGTCGACGGTCTGGCCGGTGAGGAGCGAGGGGATGATCTTGACGGTGTTGTAGCCGACGGGCTGGACGTCGGTGAAGAGGGTGCTCTGGCTGCGGAGGGCGTCGAAGTTGGGGAGGTCGAGGTCGCGGGCGCGGTGCTCGAAGAGCTGGTCGTAGGAGAGCTCGTCGAAGACGATCCAGACGAGGAGCGGGTGGTTGCGCGGGGGCTGCGGGGTGGTGGCCCAGGCGGCGTTGTGCTGCTGCGGGCCGGGCTTCCAGCGGGCGACCCAGAGCAGCTGAGCGATGCTGCAGACGGCGAAGACGGCGAAGAAGATGCCGATGGCGTCGCCGACGCGGAGGAGCGGCGGTAGCCAGCGGGGAAACTCGAGGAGCAGGAGCAGAAGGAGCAGCGCGGCCCAGACGACGGCGAGGACGAGGACGAGGCCGTGTCGACGCCGAAGGGGATGCAGGTGCTTGCATGCGCTCGAGAGGTAGGGCGGGATGACGATGGCGAGCAGCGAGGCGGACCCAGGGGTAGAAGCGGGTGCGCGGGAGCGGACGACGAGGATGACGAAGAGCGACGAGGCCGAGGATGAGGATGTCGGCGATCTGCGCGTAGACAGATGGCGCCGAGAGCGAAAGGGCACGTGCATGCGGACGTCGGCGCCGCCGCCGAGCAGGTCGCCGTAGTTCATGACGAGGATGAGGGAGGCGAGGCCGAGGCACTGGCAGAAATTCTTGAGCATTCAGCATTCCCTGTCTCGTGTGCTGATCGTTCGGGCGATTTTTCGAAGAGGAAGAGGATGCGGCCGTTGTCGAGCGGCTGGCTGGCGGAGGGTTGAAGCGGCCGTCGCAGGCGGCGAGCAGATCGTCCTCGGTGAGGGAGCCGTAGAGGTCGTCGCGGCCGCGCATGAGGCTCTGGAACATGGGGTCGGTCGACGGGCACCCACTCGATGACGAGATGGCGGCGGGTGAGGCGGTGGCAGAGGCGAGGATGGCGGGCATGGGGATCTGCTCCATCAGGATGAGGTGATGGATGACGGCGAGCATCAGGACGAGGTCGAACTGGCCTTCGAGGCGAGGCAAGAGGGCGATGGATTCGCGGTTCTCCCAGCCGGCGGCGGGAGTGGGGCGGGCGAGGTCGGCGTGGATGGTCTGGATGGAGAGGTTGCGCTCGCGGCGCCATGAGGAAGAGGCGCTCGGCGGCGGCGGCGTCGCGTTCGAGGGCGACGACTGCGCGCCTGAGTGCGGCGGCGAGGGCGCTGAACTCGCCGGTGTTGGCGCCGATGTCGAGGACGCGCGCGGGCTGGAGGTCGTCGAGGACCGTGCGGACCCAGTCGATCTTCTGTGGCGCTCTCTGCGGCGGTGTAGTGGGTGAGGGTGGCCTTGTAGTTGCTCCACTCGGAGGCTGCGTGGTGGGGCATGGCGCGGCGGGTGCGCTTGCGGAGGTCTGGCGAGGGTTTCGCTTGAGGACAGTGCATGGCGAGGTCGGAGACTTGTGCGGGCTGGCTTGGCTTGGCGCCGGATGTTGGCCGGCTTTGCGCTTTCGAGCAGCGCGGGCAGGGTGATGGGCCAGAAGGCGGCGCGGGAGAGCCGCTGGCGCCAAGCCGAGGGCGGCGTAGAGGTCGGTGGGCTCGTAGCCGTCGCGCTTGAAGAGGCGAGAGCGAGCGGCCAGCTGAGCATCTGGTTCATCAGCAGCGGCAGAAGGATGCGCTCCCCTTAGCGAGCACGTCGCGTCAACCGTCGCTGCGTTCTCATTGGAGATTTGCTGGCTGTGCGGATCACCATGCGAAGCGAGGTCGATGGCCAGGATATGCCCGTCACTGCTCTTGTAGACCTCTTATGCCGGCGGGCTCATGAAGCTCCCCGTCCCGTTATAAAATCCACATTGCCTCGGTAAGACTGACGTTTGCCAGCATAGCTGCCCAAACTCGCCGCAGCGAACTTGCCTGTTTGCGGATCGGCCACGCGGCAAATAGTCCGCTCGTTCCCACATGGCTGATCAACTGTTCAAGGCCAGCAATCGTT
>CAWBOT010000004.1:0-1635717 GCA_963790505.1 uncultured Acidobacteriaceae bacterium
GCTTCATGCGCTTCTTGCCTTCCTTCTGCTTTTCCAGCAGCTTTCGCTTTCGGGAGATATCGCCGCCATAGCACTTGGCGATAACATTCTTGCGGATGGCAGTCACCGTCTCGCGCGCCACGACCTTCGCCCCGATGGCAGCCTGGATCGCCACCTCGAACATCTGCCGGGGGATGAGCTCGCGCATCTTCGAGACCAGCGCCCGGCCGCGATCGTAGGCAAATTCCTTATGCACAATGATCGAGAGGGCATCGACCGGCTCGCCGCCTACCAGGATGTCCATCTTCACCATCGGCGATACCCAGGTCCCGGCAAGCTGATAGTCCAGCGAGGCATATCCTCGTGAGACGCTCTTGAGCCGATCGTAGAAATCGAGCACGATCTCGTTGAGCGGCAATTCGTAAGTCAGCATCACCCGCGTCGGGGTGACGTACTCGAAGTTCTTCTGCCGTCCGCGCTTGTCTTCGACCAGCTTGAGAATTCCGCCGACATATTCCTCGTTGGTCAGGATCGTCGCGTTGATCACCGGCTCTTCAATCGTTTCGATCTCGCTCGGATCCGGCCAGCGCGAAGGATTGTCGACCTCAACAACTTTTCCATCGGTAAGCGTGATGATGTAGCGGACTCCCGGCGCGGTGGTGATCAAGTCCAGGTCGTATTCGCGCTCCAGCCGCTCCTGGATGATCTCCATATGCAGCAGGCCGAGAAAGCCGCAGCGGAAGCCGAAGCCAAGCGCAGCTGAGCTTTCCGGCTCGAAGAAAAACGACGAGTCGTTCAGCCGAAGTTTTTCGAGGGCGTCGCGCAGCAGCGTGTGCTCGTGGGAATCCACGGTATAAATGCCTGCAAAGACCATCGGCTTCAACTCTTCAAAGCCTGCCAGGGGCGATGCGCAGGGCCGCTCGTCTTCGGTGACCGTGTCGCCGATCTTGGTGTCGGCAACGTTTTTGATGGTTGCCACAAAGAAGCCAACTTCGCCGGCAGTCAGCTCGCCGATCTCCACCGGCTTGGGGGTGAGCACGCCCATTGAGTCGACGTCGAAGACCCGGCCATTCGACATCAGCCTGATTTTCATTCCCTTTGCGAGCCTGCCGTTGATCACCCGTACCAGCACCACGACTCCCCGGTAGGGATCGAACCACGAATCGAAGATCAGCGCCTGCAGCGGCGCCTCCGCGTCGCCTGTCGGGGGCGGCAACCGATGTACAACGGCCTCCAGGACGTCGGGAACGCCCAGGCCGGTCTTGGCGCTCACCGGAAGGGCATCGGTCGCATCCAGACCGACTGCGGACTCAATCATCTCCTGCGTGCGCACCACGTCCGCGCTGGGCAGATCGATCTTGTTGATCACCGGAATCATGTCCAGTCCATTGCTGATCGCGAGATACGCGTTGGCGAGCGTTTGCGCTTCGACGCCTTGCGTCGCATCGACCACCAGCAGCGCGCCTTCGCAGGAAGCGAGTGAGCGCGAGACCTCGTAAGAGAAATCCACGTGGCCGGGAGTGTCGATCAGATTGAGCTGGTACGTCTCGCCGTTTTTCGCCTGATAGGCCATGCGCACAGCGTGCGCCTTAATGGTGATGCCGCGCTCCCGCTCCAAATCCATCGCGTCGAGCACCTGCGCCTGCATCTCGCGCGAGGTCAGCGAGCCGGTGAGCTCGAGGAGCCGGTCAGATAGGGTGCTCTTGCCATGATCGATGTGAGCGATGATGGCGAAATTGCGAATGTGCTGAATGTCCATGAAGTAATTAAGAAGAAGAGTTGCCGGATGGGCCTCGCCGCGGCCGATTCCCGTGAATGCTTCAGTGCCAGTCGCAGCGGGAATACGAAAACTTTCCTGAACTCCAATGTTAGCATCGGGAGCCGGCATCGAAGGCCATACAATGGAAGCAGTAACGAATCGCAAGCATGGATGTTTCCAGACTCGTTTGCGCCGTCTGCGTCGCGGCCACCATTCTGTCCTCAGGGCGCGGCTCCGCTTTCGCGCAGGCTTCACCGGCGTCAAAGTCTGCGACTCCCACGCCGACCGCAGGCACGCCTTCTCCGCCAGGCCAGCCGCCGATCACGCAGCAGCAGCGAATTCAACAGCAAAAAACCCAGCAACTGATCGACACCGTCGAGCAGGCCTACCAGGCGGGCGTCGACAATTACCACGCCGGCCACCTCGAGGCAGCGAAGGCAAGCTTCGACTATGCCGTCGACCAGATGCTGACCAGCGGCCTCGATCTCAAGAATGATCCCCAGCTTGCGGCCGAGTTCGATCACATCGTCGACGCCGTCAACACTCTCGAGATGGACGCGCTCAAGCAAGGCAACGGCTTCGAGCCGCGGATTGAGTCCGCGCCGGTCGAGGTCGCCAACGACGTCACCTTCGCCGCTGATCCGGCGCTGACCGCACGGGTCCAGGCCGACTTGAAGACCACGCAATCGGATCTTCCCCTCGTGCTGAACGACTATGTTGCCAGCTACATCAATTTCTTTGCGAATACCAAGGCCGGTCACGCGACCATCGTGCACTCGCTGACCCGCGCCGGACGCTACAAGGAGATGATCCAGCGCATTCTCGCCCAGGAGGGCGTGCCCCAGGACCTGATCTATCAGGCGGTAGCGGAGTCGGGCTTTCAGCCGCAGATCCGCAACGGACGCAGCGGCGCGGGTGGCATGTGGCAGTTCATGCCCGGCGATGCCTACGCTCCGCCGAGAAGCGCCTGGTACGATCAGCGCTTCGATCCTGAAAAATCGACCCGCGCGTACGCGCGATACATCAAGGCGCTCTACAACCAGTTGGGCGACTGGTACCTGGCCATGGCCGCCTACGACTGGGGCGCAGGCAATGTGCAGCGCGCGGTGCAGCGCACCGGCTACGCCGACTTCTGGGAGCTCTATCGCCGTAACGCGCTGCCTCAAGAGACGAAGAATTATGTCCCCATCATTCTGGCCGCGACCATCATGGCCAAGAACCCGAAGCAGTACGGCCTCGACACGATCGTTCTCGATCCGCCGCTGATCAGTGACACCGTGACCACCGCATACAGCGTCGATCTGCGTCTCGTCTCGGATGTTGTCGAAGCGCCGCTGCCAGAGATCGTAGCGCTCAATCCGAGCCTGCTGCGCATGGCGACGCCGCCCGACGACTCCTTTGACCTTCATCTGCCGCCGGGAACGAAAGAGCTCTTCACCAAACGGATCGAAGAGATTCCGGTCGACCGGCGCAAATCATGGCGATTTCATAAGGTCGTCGCTGGCGAGACACTTGAAGACGTCGGCCGCCAGTATCACGTGAGCGCTACCGAGATTGCTTTTGTCAATCAGCTCGGGGAAGGCCGCGAACTCGCCGGTGTGGAGGCACTGGTGATTCCCGCAACCGCTGTCGCCAGCTCTTCTGCCGCGCACTCTACCCGCTACACGGTAAAGAAAGGCGACACGCTGGTCACCCTTGCGGACCGCTTCAACGTTTCAGTCGACGAGCTGCGCAGCTGGAACCATCTCAAAGGAACAGCCGTCGTTCCGGGCCATACTCTCTATGTTTCCGAGCCGGCGCGCATCACATCGCCGAGCGGCCATCACCACGGAAAGAGCGGCGCGCATCCAACCAATGCGGGCTCTAGCGCGACCTCAACCCACAAAGCGAAGGTAGGCGGAACACCAAAAGCAGCGTCATCCAAATCGAAAACGACTCAAACTGCCAGTGCCTCGAAGGGAAAGAAACATCATTCTTCCGGGCCGTGATGCACTTCTCGCTTGCACTCATTGGCGACACGTATCATGCTGTTGTTATAATCCGCGCCGCGGGCATTTATCATGTTGATGTTGCCGCGCGAATAGATTTCAGAATTTGAGACAGATTAACTTCGATGCCCCGGAGGGCGGAATTCAATGCAGGACGAGTACAAGCTTTATGCGCAGAGCGACGGGCCGGAATCCCCTGGCGACGATCTTTCCAGCGATATCGATGACGACTTTGGTGAGGACGAAGTGGAAGAAGTGAGCATCAACCTCTCATCGCTCGATGACGAGGACGGAGGCCTGCATGACGAAGACCTCGAAGAGAGTGAACCAGCGCCGGTTGCGGTTGTGCCCGCTGCTGCGCCAGTGACAAAGGCGCCGGCAAAGAAGGCCGCCCCGAAAAAAGCTCCCGCGAAGAAAGCAGTGAAGAAAGCTGTAGCGAAAAAAGCCCCGGCTAAGAAGGCAGCGAAAAAGGCCGTGGCAAAAAAATCTCCAGCGAAGAAAGTGGCGAAGAAAGCTCCAGCAAAAAAAGTTTCGGCTAAAAAGGCCGTATCGAAGTCGGCCGCCAAGAAGAGCAGTAAAGGCACTCTCGGCGGCGGCAAGGCTACCAAGAAGCTCGTAGCCTCGAAGAAGAAGAGTGCCGGCACCAAAAAACCAACCAAGCGAGGTAGTACTTTGGCGGTTAAGAAAGCAGCAAAGAAGGCACCCGCAAAGAAGGCGGCCAAGAAAGCGCCTGCAAAGAAGGCGGTAGCGAAGAAGGCTCCCGCGAAGAAGGCAACCAAACCCGCAGCTAAGAAAGCGGCCAAGAAGAAGTAACCGTAGTTGCACTGAACAGGCAAGCAAAAGGGCCCGGCCGCGCGCCGGGCTTTTTTGCGTCTATACTCGGGCCTGCAGGGCCGTGAAGAGGTCGGGCAATTGCGAGAAAACGGATCGAACGCGTGTGACCGAATGTTCTTGGTGGGCCCACCAGGACTTGAACCTGGAACCAACGGATTATGAGTCCGCTGCTCTAACCATTGAGCTATAGGCCCGAAACGGGTGAGAGGCCGGGAGCGGCCTTGCGTAGTCTCTGCGGCATCGGGAGACGCCAACCTTGTTAGTGTTGCACAGCCATCAGACCCGCGCCAGCCGCGACGGACGCGCTTCTGTAGAATCGACCCATCCCCGATGGCCGGCAATCCTTCTTCCCTATCGTACTGGCAACGTGTGCTGCGCGTCTTCCGGCCCTCGCACCGCCATACCGCTTTCACCGCGACCCTGCTCCTCATGCTCTCGGCGTTTCTCTCTCGCGTGATCGGCCTGGTGCGGGTGAAATACATTGCTTATCTTTTCGGCGCCGGGCCGCAGACCGACGCCTTCAACTCCGCCTTCCAGCTCCCCGACATGATTGCGTACTTCCTCGTCGGCGGCGTGGCTTCGGTCACCTTTGTGACCATGCTCAGCCGCTATCGCGAGACGGGACAAGAGGAAGAGGGCACCCGCGCAATGTCGGTCATCCTTACCTCAATGCTGCTCGTGCTGGGCGGAGCAATTCTGCTCGGAGAGATCTTCGCGCCGATCTATGTTCGATGGTGGTTCAAGGGTTTCTCTCCTGAACAGGTGGCGCTGTGTACCTCGATGACCCGAATCCTGCTGCCCGGCCAGCTCTTCTTCTTTGCCGGCGGAGTTTTCGGCTCGGTCATGCTCGCGCGCAAACAATTCGCTCTGCAGGCGGTCACGCCACTGATCTATAACCTGGGGATTATCTTCGGCGGCATCCTGCTGGCAAAGGCGATCGGCATTCGCTCTCTCGCCTGGGGGGCGCTCGCCGGAATCCTCATCGGCCCCTTTTTCATGAATGCCGTCGGAGCGCACCGCGCAGGCGTCCGCTACCGGCCGATGCTCGACTGGTCGAACGCTGGAGCGCGAGAGTGGGTCCGCCTCTCGATCCCGCTCATGCTCGGGGTTTCGCTGGTGACCTTCGATAGTTGGATCATGAATTATTTTGCTTCGGGAGACCATGGCGCGATCACCCTGCTTACTTACGCCAAGAACCTCTTCACCG
The DNA here is from genome assembly GCA_963790505.1 of uncultured Acidobacteriaceae bacterium. Lineage (GTDB taxonomy): Bacteria > Acidobacteriota > Terriglobia > Terriglobales > Acidobacteriaceae > Acidisarcina. The sequence continues at coordinate 5,768 of CAWBOT010000004.1, forward strand.
CACCCGTTGCTCTCGGCCAGGCAGCCGGCGCCGCGTCGCTGCCATTTCTTGCCTCACTGATCGGCAAGAACGATCCTGCGGAGTTTTCGCGCAACGTGAACGCGTCTGTGTCGCGCGTACTCGCCTTTTCCATCTTGCTCACCGCCTGGATGATCGGTCTTGCCTTCCCGGCCGTGGACCTGATCTTTCGCGGCGGCCTCTTTCATCGCAACAGCGCGCAGGAGATGGCCGTCTACTTCGCCATCTTCTCGGTCTCGCTCTGCTTCTGGTCGGCGCAGTCGCTTTATGCCCGCGCCTTCTTTGCCTCGAGCAACACGCTCTCGCCGATGATCGCCAGCACGATCGTCGTGCTCATCTCGCTGCCCATCTACTGGTCGGCTTACCGCGCAAATGGAGCGACTGGTCTCGCGGTCGCCTCTGACATCGGGATCGCCATCCAGACCATTACTCTCGCCATCATGCTCGACCGCCGCAAGATGGTCTTCCTCTCGGGACTCGAATACAAGGAACTCGGCAGATCGGCGCTCGCCGCCGTCGCTGGCTTCGGAGCCATCTATCTGGTTCGCCGGGTGATGCCAGCATCGGGTCGATGGAGAGACTTCTTGCTTCTACTGGTGGCGACGGCGGCCTGGGCGGGGATCTGCGCGGCGGTCCTGAAAGCCACCGGCTCCAATCTGCCCAACCAACTCGTCGCCCGCTTTGCAAGAAAACCTGCCGTGGGTTAGGAGCAGAAGCCCGCCGAATTTCCCTTCTTGACACCAGCAGATTATCTTAGCTAGGATTTTCTTAGCAGGATAATCCAGTGCAAGAAGTATCAATGTTTGAAGCCAAGACCCAGCTTTCCAAGCTGGTGAAACTCGCCAACCAAGGCGAGGAGATTGTGATCACTTCCGGTCGCGATCGCAAGCCTGTTGCGCGGATCGTTGCCATGGAGCCAAAAGAAGTGCAGCGCCGCCCGCTGGGCCTCTTCAAAGGCGTCTTTGAAGTGGGCCCTGAATTCTTCGAGCCCCTGCCGGAGGAGGAATTGCGCCTCTGGAATGGTGAGGGCGATTGAGGCTGTTGCTCGATACTCATGCACTGCTCTGGTCGTTCTCCGAAGTTGCCAAACTCAGCGCGAATGCTAGAGAGGCCTTGGAGGACTATGCCAATGACACCTACGTCTCCGCCGCCAGCGCTTGGGAGATTGCGACAAAATTCCGCATTGGCAAGCTGCCCCAGGCAGAGCCATTCGTGTATGCCCTCGAAGAGAGCCTTCGCAAACTGCGCTTTAAGGAACTCGCTGTCACCGTGGGTCATGCGCAACGCGCTGGCCTCTTGGCTGGAGAGCATAAGGATCCGTTTGATCGACTGCTGATCGCACAGGCCCAGGCGGAGAACCTTCTGCTGGTGAGTAATGAGAAGTTATTCGATAACTTTGGGGTTCAGCGACTTTGGTGATATCTATCAATGCTGGTGCGGACCGGTCGTGGAGGAAACTGCGGACGGATGTTGATGTTCGGCTTGTCCGGCAAGTGGACGCCACACCTGCTCTTGCGGATAACACTAGGGACTTTCAGGCAGTATCGAGTTGCGGAGACAGATCCCCTTGTGTACTGGTTGCCACGTCGAGGTTTCCGAATAGACGCTCCAGAACTTCGTCGAGCGTATCAAGCTGCACAAATTTGTTACGAGGGATAATCCGCTGATCTGGGCGTTCCGTCTTTTCGCCTTTGGCGTTGCCCTTGGTATGTTTGGCAACTGCCATCGCCCGGATATCGGGCAGCGGTTTTCCGGGAGCGCTGCCCATCCATAGGTAGGAGACGGGTTTCAGCTCCGGATTTACTATGATCCAGATGATGCAGCCGCTCGGCTTGTTCATCAACTTGAGGCTGGCTTTGATACTAGCCGTCTTGCCATCGACGATTGAGGTTTTGAATTGAATGTGCCTGTCGATCTTGCCGCGACTCATCACCAAGTCGTATCCTCCAGCGTCGAACTCGGAGCGCAAGACTTCAACATCTATTACGTGACGCTGCCACAGCCGTCTCAGGGCATCGCCCACGAACACATGCTCTACGATCCTCTCGCGTAGTGTCGAGTGTAGATAGTGCGAAGTACGCTCATCCGTTTCGACGTCCATCTGGTCCTTTCTCTATCTGAGAGAGGACTTTATCATGCCTGATCCAGAGCGAACGGTAAACGGCCTTGAACCTGTCGAAAAGACAACTCGCAGGGGAGATGCTGTCTTCGCTTACACTGGCATGGAAATGAGGCACAACTTCTCGCTCAACGTGTAGCCGCAGAAACGGAGTCATCGGCAACATCGCGCCGATAACCCCGTCTCGGCTCTGGCAGATCCGTCAGTTCTTCCCAGCTAGCTGCCGCAGCACATACTGCAGAATCCCACCATTCTCGTAGTAGAGGATCTCCTGCGGAGTATCGATACGGACAGTGGTCTGAAAGTGCTTCTTGCCGCCATCGGGTGCCGTCGCTTCCACTGTCAGGACTTTCCCGTTAGCGAACTTCGCGTCGAGCAGGTCGCGCAGCCCGTCGAAGTCGTAAATCTCTTCGCCAGTCAGTCCGAGACTGGCGGTCGATTCCCCGTCGACGTATTGCAGCGGCAGTATGCCCATCCCCACCAGGTTCGAACGATGGATGCGCTCATAGCTCTCGGCGATGACGGCGCGAACTCCCAACAGCTTCGGCCCCTTGGCCGCCCAGTCGCGCGACGATCCCGAGCCGTACTCTTTACCGGCGAGAATGACGAGCGGCACTCCGCGCTCGGCGTACTTTACGCTGGCGTCGAAGATGCTCATCCCTTCACCTTCGGGAAGGAGTCGGGTGACGCCGCCCTCGGTGCCGGGAGCCAGCTTGTTCTTGAGGCGCACGTTGGCAAAGGTGCCGCGCACCATCACCTCGTGGTTGCCGCGGCGCGAGCCGTAGGAGTTGAAGTCGGCGGGTTTGACTCCGTGCTCGGTAAGGTACTTCCCCGCAGGCCCGTTGAGCTTGATCGATCCAGCCGGCGAGATGTGATCCGTCGTGACGCTATCGCCAAGCACCGCCAGCACGCGTGCGCCGTGCATGTCCTCAACCGGCGCAGGCGTCGCTTTCATGCCGTCGAAGTACGGCGCCTTGCGGATGTAAGTCGAGTCCGGCTCCCATTCGTAGACCTGGCCGGCGGGAAACTTCAGCGCCTGCCAGTTCGAGTCACCGTCGCTCACCGTCGCGTATTCCTTCGTGTAGAGCTCCGGCTTCATCACGCTGGCGATCACGTCGGAGACCTCCTGCTGCGTCGGCCAGATGTCCTTGAGATAAACGGCCTCGCCGCTCTTTCCCTTCCCAAGCGGGTCAGTATCGAAATCATGGTCGATTCGGCCAGCCAGCGCATACGCGACCACCAACGGCGGCGACATCAGGTAATTCGCGCGAACGTCGGAGCTGATGCGGCCTTCAAAGTTACGATTGCCGCTCAGGACCGACACGGCCACGAGTCCGTGGTCGTCGATCGACTTGGTGACGTCGGTTGGCAGCGGTCCGGAGTTGCCGATGCAGGTCGTGCAGCCGTAGCCAACGACGTTGAAGCGCAGCTTGTCGAGATAGGGCATCAGTCCCGCGTTCTCGTAGTAATCAGTGACCACACGCGAACCCGGCGCGAGTGAGGTCTTCACCCACGGCGGGACCGTCAGCCCTTTTTCGACCGCCTTCTTCGCGAGGATTCCGGCAGCGACCATCACCGACGGATTCGACGTATTGGTGCAGCTGGTAATCGCCGCGATGACGATCGAGCCGTGATCGAGATACTGATCGACCTCGACGTTGAAGCGCTCTTTTACCGTGGTGATCGGGCCTTTTTCCGGCACGCCCTCAGGGCTTTCGAGATTTCCATTGAGCGAGGGATGGCCGCCTTCGCTCTCCCAGCGAATCACCTGCCGCTCGCCATTCTTGTTGGCCGTTGGGCCAAGCAGCGAGGGAAGCTGCTGCTTGAAGCTGGCGCCTGCGTCCTTGAGCAGCACGCGGTCCTGCGGACGCCGCGGCCCGGCGACGCTCGGCTGCACTGTCGAGAGATCGAGCGCGATGGTCTGCGTGTACTCCGCCTCTTCGGCGTCGGGCGTGTGAAAGAGCCCCTGCTCCTTGTAATACGCCTCGACGAGCTTAATCTGCTCTTCGCCGCGCCCAGTAAGCCGCAGATAGCGGAGCGTCTCGGCGTCGACTGGAAAGATACCGCAGGTCGCGCCATATTCGGGCGCCATGTTGCCGATGGTTGCGCGGTCGGCGAGCGACAGTTCGCTGATTCCCGCACCGTAAAACTCGACGAACTTGCCGACGACGCCCAGCTTGCGCAGCATCTCGGTGACGGTGAGAACTAAGTCCGTCGCGGTCGCGCCTTCTTTGAGCTTGCCGCTGAGTTTGAATCCCACCACCTGCGGCAGCAGCATGGAGACAGGCTGGCCAAGCATCGCGGCTTCGGCCTCGATGCCACCCACGCCCCAGCCGAGAACCCCCAGGCCATTGATCATCGTGGTGTGGGAATCGGTGCCGACCAGCGTGTCAGGATAGGCGCGCAGTTTGCCGTCGACTTCAGTAGTGAAGACGACGCGGGCAAGATACTCGAGGTTCACCTGGTGACAGATACCCATCCCCGGCGGCACGGCGGAGAAGTTGCGAAACGCCGACTGCCCCCACTTCAAGAATGCGTAACGCTCACGGTTACGAGAAAATTCAAGCGCAGCGTTGATGTCGTACGAACCCTTGGTGCCATATTCGTCGACCTGCACGGAGTGGTCGATGACCAGCTCGGCAGGCTGCAGCGGATTGATCTTCTCCGGGTCGCCGCCCAACTGCTTCATCGCATCGCGCATCGCGGCAAGATCGACGACTGCAGGCACACCAGTAAAGTCCTGCATCAGCACCCGCGCCGGCATGTAGGCGATCTCCCGTGAAGGCGTCGCCTTGGGGTCCCATTTGGCTAGAAATTCAATGTCGGCAGCGGTGACCGACTTGCCGTCTTCGTTGCGCAGCAGGTTTTCGAGCAGAATCCGCAGGCTGTACGGCAGCCTCCCGAGCTTCACGCCTTTCTGAGCGAGCGCGTCGAGCCGAAAGATTTCATAGGCCTGGTCGCCAGACTTGAGTTGCGATTGACTATCAAAGCTGTTCATCTCATTCCTTCCTCTGCGAGCCCTCATTTCCACGAGGTCGCTCGCCGTTCCATAATGACCGTCTTCCCCGGTCGTTTCGGTCGAGGTTTCGCGCGCAAACACAGGCCCCCGGCGCCAGACGGAGGGCCGGAGCGAATTTCCTCGGCAAAGCTAAAAGACTAGTCAGTTGGAGGGAAGTCGTCCACGGTCGGGACGACCGCGGCGGAAGCGCCGAAGATAGATGACGGCCGGGCGCCCCGCACCGAGCGAGTCAAAGAGGACGGGTTTAGTGTCCCAGGGCCTCATAGAATCTGCTTCTATTGTAACGCCGCAGCCTATCGTCGACAGAATCCGTCGCGCCTGAGGCCATTCGGCCTTTGCATACGTCCCTTGTAGCTGAAATACTTGCGGGCGCGGCGGCTTGCCCACGGAGACGGTAATGAAGAGATCGGCGAAAAGAGCAGCGGGATGGCAGTGCGCGGTCGGCTTGTTCATTGGAATATTGTTGAGCGGGGCCTCTACACCAACGGTGGCAGCGCAAAGCGCTGCGGCGACGCGCACCGACATCTCCGGCACGTGGGTGGCTCAGGTGAGCTCGGCGATGGGGCCGCTCGAAATCTCTTACCGGCTGAAGGTCGTCGACGGCAAGATCTCCGGAATCCAGACGCTTCCCTTCGGCGACTCCAAAATCATCGACGGCCAGGTGACGGGCGACACCTTTCACTTCACCGTCGCGCTCGACCGCTTCGGAGTCGTCCAGAACAAGGAAGTCCTAGGCAAGATCGTGGGCGACACGCTCGTGCTGACTCCGGCATTCCCAGCGCCTCCGCCGGGGTTTCCAGGCGGTCCGCCGGCCGGTGCCGCTGCTGAGGCTGGTCCTCCTCCGAATGCGCGTCCGAACTATCCGGTGGGCGAGACCACTTTTCAGCGCGGCACTCCCACGCCTTCCTATCGCGCACCCGCCGTGGACTATGCGACGCTGCCCAAGGTCGATCTTCCCACGACCTTCCACGACGTTCCCTACAACGGCCTGGCCAAGACGCCGCCGATGGGCTGGAACAGCTGGAACAAGTTCCGCACCCAGATCAGCGACAAGACCGTACGCGAGATTACCGACGCCGCTGTCTCCTCGGGCATGAAAGACGCCGGCTACATATTCATCAACATCGACGATGGCTGGCAGGGTACGCGCGATGCCAGTGGTCGGATCCAGGCGAACCCGAACTTCCCGGACATGAAGGCGCTCGCGGACTACGTCCATTCCAAAGGACTGAAACTGGGAATTTACTCCTCGCCTGGACCGCGCACCTGCGCCGGCTTCGAGGGCAGCTACGGCCACGAGGAGCAGGACGCCAAGACGTACGCCGACTGGGGCATCGATTACCTCAAGTACGACTGGTGCAGCGCCTCCCGCATCTGGAAGGACGCTGACATGCACGCGGCCTATCAAAAGATGGGTGACGCGCTCCAAAAGACCGGCCGTCCGATCGTCTATTCGCTCTGCCAGTACGGGCGCGCCAGTGTGCAGGAGTGGGGACCGCTGGTCAGTGGCAACCTCTGGCGCACCACCGGAGATATCCGCGACACTTACGCATCGATGGAAAAGATCGGCTTCGCGCAGAGCGATCTCGCGAAATATGCCGGACCCGGCCACTGGAACGACCCCGACATGCTGGAAATCGGCAACGGCGGCATGACCAATGACGAATACCGCATGCACTTCAGCCTCTGGTCGATGATCGCCGCACCGCTGATCGCCGGAAACGACCTGCGCATCGACAATCCAGAAATCAAGGCAATCCTGCTCAACAAGGAAGTGATCGCCGTCGACCAGGATCCGCTCGGAAAAGGCGGCGCGCGTGTCGCGCAGGAGGGAGACATTGAAGTGTGGGCCAAGCCGCTTGCCTCGGGCGATTACGCCGTAGCGATCTTCAATCGCGGAGCAGCCGAGGCGAAGGGAACAGCCGCCTGGAAAGGCTTCGGCTGGAGCGGCAAGCACTCCGTGCGCGACCTCTGGGCGCACGCCGACCGGGGCGAGGCGGTCGACTCGTTCTCGGCGAGCGTGCCCAGCCACGGGGTAGTGATGCTACGCGTCGCAAAGTAGGTCAAGCCGAATGGGGGCCTCACGCGCAGCGGAGTTGCCGATGTGAAAACTCTCAGCGGCCTTTATGCAGTGATGCTCTTCTGCCTGTCGAGCATCGCACTGGCTCAGGAGCACGCTAATTCGAGCGTCGGCTCGTTGCCAGCGATGCCTCCTCAGTCGATGACGATGCTGACCAGACCAGCCGCGCCCTCGTTCGGCCCGGAAGGCCTCATCAAGCTCGATGCCGTCGTCGAGGATCAGGCGGGAAAACCCGTATCCGGTCTCGCTGCCAAAGACTTCACCTTACTGGAAAATGGTCAGGCAAACAGGGTCGTCTCTTTTCAGGCTTTCGACGGGACCTCGGCCACGCGCGAGACCCCGGTTGAAGTCATTGTGGTCCTCGATGAGCTCGACCTGCCGGTCAGCCTTGTTTCGTACGAGCGAAACTCCGTGGAGGCGTTCCTGCGACAGAACGGAGGCCATCTCGCCCAGCCGGTCTCCATCTTCTCGCTGATCGAAACCGGTCTGTGGCTGCGCTCGAAGCCGTCGAATGACGGAAATGCTCTGGCCGATCGGCTTGCTCATAATCGCGAGGTCGAGTTGGTGCGCACCAACCGAGGTAGCCAGTTGGGAAGGGCTCCCGCGTCGCTGGGCGCGAAAGACTTGTCCGCCATGGCTGCGTTGAAGGCGCTAGGCCAGATCGCCGCCGCCGAGAGACAGAAGCCGGGGAGAAAGCTGCTGTTATGGGTCGGGCCGGGCTGGGGCGTCGGAAGCGGCGCCTACGCGGAAGGTGTTTCCTCGAAAGAAAACACTTTCTATACGATTCGCTGGTTCTCAACTCTTCTTCGAGAGGCCCGAGTTTCGCTTTATAGCTTTTCGGCGGGAGAAACCGACCCTCGCTCGCATCTCTACCTGGCATACCTGCGCGGGGTGCAATCGCCCCACGATGCGAGCTTCATGAATCTGTACAGGAAGGTGCTTGCGGTGCAGAGCGGCGGACGGGTGTTCGATCCGATCAACGACCTTGCCAGCCAGATCGAGAGTTGCGTTCGTGGAGCGGAGGTCTTCTATACTTTGTCGTTCGATCCATTGCCCGCCAGCCATCCGAACGAGTATCACGATCTCAAGGTTGAGGTCGACAAGCCGGGTCTGACGGCCCGGACAAGCACCGGATACTACGACGAGCCTTATTACATCGATGAACAGGGCACTCCGGTCAAGCGTCTCACGGTGGAGCAGTTGGAGCAGATCTTACAGGCTGCTCATGACGAATCAGATGGCGCGTTAGCTCGCCGACTCTCTGGCCTTGCGCTTACCGAGCGGCTCAGCGAAGCGCAGCCAGCTGCCTGGACATCGCCATTGCGGGGCGCAAAAACCCGGCAGGCACTCGTTGCCTTGGCAGATGCATCGGTGTTTCTCAATCCTCCGGCAGGTGAGTCCCTTGGCGATCCGCCTCCGGATGCGGCAGCGCAACAAAGCATGATCTCGTCGGCAGCCGATTACCTGAAGAACGAGATACCACGGCTGCCAAACTTTGTCGCCTTGCGCACAACCCTCCGTTATCAGGAGACAGCGGCATTGGATGAAGGCAACACCGTGGTCCAGTACGAACCCCTCCATCTGGCGGAGAACTTTAAGGAAACCGTTCTTTACCGCAACGGAGCCGAGGTCGCCGATCCAGGGGGGCAAAAGCGCAAGAAACGGAGTGCAAAAGACCCGTATCTGATCACCTATGGCACCTTCGGCCCGGCGCTCAATTTCATCCGCGACATCGTTGCCGTCCCCACCAACTTGAGTTGGAGCCGATGGGAACGCGGTTCGTCCGGCCCTGTGGCGATATTCCAGTACACCGTTCCGGCGCAACGCTCTCTCTACCAACTATGGGGCTGCTGCCTTCCTGACGGAGACGGCACGATGAGCTTCGACAGGCGTTCTGGATATCAGGGAGAAGTCGCGATTGATCCTGAAAGCGGCGCGATTCTCCGTTTCGTATCAGAGGCACAATTGGGTGAATTCCCGATCGCCAACCGCTCCGACTTTATGGTCGAGTATGGCCCGGTGGAGATCGGGGGGAAGACATACATCTGCCCGGTGAGAAGCGTCTCTATCGTGAGAATGCGTTCCATCGTCAGCCTGGCTGCGTGGGACGAGAGCTTCAGAACCTATGGCCCCTTGGTGACGATGCTGAACGATATTCACTATACGAACTATCACATATTCCGTGGGGAGTCGCGCTTGATTACCGACATTAATTCGGTTACGGGCCAGAGCCCGCGTTAGCCTTCGCCAGAGTCTCAATCACCTGTCGGACATTCTTCGTCTCAGCCTGTTGAATGAGCGCCAATCCAGCGCCGCCGAGCAGCGGATGGAGAATCGCCTCGCCCTCGATCGACACTGTAAGATCGAGCCCGTCAATCGTGGCGTCGTGAAGCACCGCCGGCTCTGAGGCCAAACGCTGGGCCGAGAGCCACGCGGCATCGCGAGCGGCGACGATGTCGAAGTTGACCAGCGACGTCTCGTTGCGCAATCCGATCTTTTCCAAATCGCCAATCAGCGGAGAAACAAGGGCGATCTCCGAGGCGACCGTGCCGACCAGGCTCGCCAGCACGCCGTTAATCTCATCGAAGTCGGGCTTAAGCTGAGGCAGCTGGTCGCCGGGGCAGACCTGCGCCGCAGCGACGCCCAGATCGAGGTTAATGTGCGCGTTCATCCCCGAAAGCAGTTGCTGCAGGATGAGAAGATCGGCATCGCCACATCCCTCAAAGGCGATCATCCAACTGCGCCTCGCACGCCCGCCCGACTGAAAAGTCGCCAGGGCATCGAGATACCGCGATGCAAACACAACGTCGAGCTGCTCCATCAGCGGCCCATTCTGAAAGCTGCCCGCGGCAATCCCGTCACGCACCGCGCAGGTCACTCGCCGGTAGAGCGCCGCGAAGTAGCCGAGACGGCTCTCGTCCTTCCAGGCCTGCTGAACGATTGCATCCAGCGCCGTAATCACATCGCCGATGGTTTGCGCGCCCATAGACCTCTACTGGGGGATGACAGTTCAGACCGCCATGGCTATGGGTTGCTCCATTTATCGAAAATTCACCAAAAGAGGCAGCGCATCCAGCGCGGATCGAGGTGCCCGGGCGTCTTCTGACTGCGGCCCGTGAGTCGCTCGATGAATTTCCACGCTGTTTCTCCTATTCGCGATTCAGTAACGCCTCTGTCATCCTCCGTTCACATTCGCACATTAATAAATAGGGTCGCGGCCGAATTCCCGGCCCGGAGGAGTACTGATGCAGAAATTACTGGCAGGTTCGCTGGCCACAGTGCTGGTCGCTGGACAGATCGTGTCCCCCGTCGCAGCGCATGCGGCGTCCACTGATTACCCCACCACAACGCCGATCAAGCACCTGGTCGTGATCTTCCAGGAGAACGTTTCGTTCGACCACTATTTTGGCACCTATCCGGTTGCGATGAACCCTCCCGGAGAACCCAAATTCACCGCTGCCTACCTGACCCCCGGGGTGAACGGTCTCAACACTTTCCTCCAGCATCGCAACCCGAATCTGAATGCCGTCAATGGCGCCAGCGCCTCGAACCCCTTCCGCCTCGACCGTTCGCAGGCCGCCACCGCTGACCAGGACCACGACTATACTCCCGAACAGCAGGCATTCGACCACGGCAATATGGACGCCTTCCCGGCCTACACCGGAACCGCCGGACCGCCCCCCGCGGGTCTAGCTACGACCGCCCTGGTCATGGGCTACTATGACGGCAACACGGTCACCGCTCTGTGGAACTACGCCAACCACTTCTCCATGAGCGACAACTCCTACGGCACAACCTTCGGTCCCTCGACGCCGGGCGCAATCAACGTGGTCTCCGGCCAAACCAACGGCGTGATCGACGTCAACGGCGCCGATTATGCGACCGTCGCCGACGGCAATGGCGGTCTCACGCTGACCAGCGACGCCGATCCGGCGGGCGACGTCTGCTCCAGCTCCACCAACCTCGCCATGAGCGGCAAGAACATTGGCGACCTGTTGAATGCCAAGGGCATCTCGTGGGGCTTCTTCTCGGGCGGCTTCGACCTGACCCTCACCAACTCGAATGGAAGCACGGGCTGCGCGCGCAGCACCACCTCCACGGTGACCGGCGTGAAAAAGGCCGACTACATTCCCCATCACCAGCCGTTCCAGTACTACGCGTCCACCCAGAACCTGAAGCACACCCGCCCCTCGTCAGTGGCCATGATCGGCCAGCCCGGCGATGCGGCCAACCACCAGTACGATATTCACGACTTCTTCGACGCGGTCAGCGCGGGCAACTTCCCCGCGGTCAGCTATCTGAAGGCCCCCGGCTTCCAGGACGGCCACGCCGGCTACTCCGATCCGCTCGATGAACAGACCTTCATCGTTAACACCATCAACTTCCTCGAGAAGCAGCCCGACTGGAACAGCACCGCGGTGATCATCAACTATGACGACTCTGACGGCTGGTACGACCATCAGCTTGGCATGCTGGTCAACGGCTCTGAAACCACCCAGGATGCACTGACCGGCCCGAATGCCTGCGGCTCGGCCTCCAGCGCGCTGGCTGGCGTCAACCCCGCCACCACCCACGCGCAAGGCCGCTGCGGCTTTGGTCCACGGATTCCCTTGCTCGCGATCTCGCCCTGGGCCCGGATCAACGCCGTCGACCACACCATGACCGACCAGAGCTCGATTCCCCACTTCATCGAAGACAACTGGCTCGGTTCCGAACGGATCGGCCAAGGCTCCTTCGATCAGGGATCGGGATCTCTCCAGTTCCTTTTCGATTTCGCGAACTACACCACTGTTCCCCCGCGGAATACGCCACTGTTCCTCGATCCGAGCACCGGCGAACCAACCACCGCCCCGCCGCCAGTACCGCTGCCCGTACCCTAACTCCAACCGCAATCTGAACAGCACTGCATTTGTCAGGGGTCTGGCTACCACCAGGCCCCTGATTTATTCCCTATCATTGACTGCAGAGGTCGTTTCGCTTGATAACTCGCCGCAGGTTCCTGGGCCAGACTGGTTTATTGGTGGCCGGAACAGCCGTCAGTGGCTCCAGCCGGGGAGAATCGACCCAAGCCGTCGCCCCTTCCCTCAATGCCAGCACGCTCGCGCCGTGGGTCGACCCGCTTCCAATCGTTCCGCTCGCAAAGAGCACCAGCCTCCGCCCCAGCCCTCAAAACCCAGCCGTCCGAGTTCCCTTCTACCGCATTCCTATGCGGGAGATGCGGGTCAAGCTACATCGCGATCTTCCGCCCACGATGGTGTGGGGCTACGGAGGATCGTTCCCCGGCCCGGTCTTCGAGACGCGCAGCGGCGAAGGCCTGTTGGTGGAATGGGCCAACGAACTGCCGACGAAGCATTTTCTTCCCATCGACCACACCCTGCACGGCGCCGAGGCTGACAAACCGGCGGTCCGCGCCGTCGTCCACCTCCACGGCGCCAAGAGCCCACCGGAGAGCGACGGCTACCCCGAGTCGTGGTTCGTTCCGGGCAAGTCCGCGACCTACTTCTACCCCAACCGCCAGGACGCAGCGCTGCTCTTTTACCACGATCACGCGATGGGCATTAACCGGCTGAACATCTACGCCGGACTGCAAGGCTTATTCATCGTCCGCGACGGCGTGGAAGACGCGCTCAACCTCCCTAAAGGGAAATATGAGGTTCCACTGCTCGTCTGCGACCGGATGCTGCGCACCGATGGCTCGCTCGAATACCCAACCTCCGGCGATCCAAAATCCCCCTGGGTGCCCGAGGTCTTCGGCGACGCCATGCTGGTCAACGGCAAGCTCGCGCCCTATTTCGACGTCGAGCCGCGAAAATACCGCTTCCGCATCATGAACGGCTCCAACGGCCGCTTCTTCCGCTTCTCTTTCGGCGACTTGCAGGAGTTCCAGCAGATCGGCTCCGATCAGGGTCTGCTGGGCGCTCCGCTAACCGCTAAACGGCTGGTGCTGGCGCCGGGCGAGCGCGGCGACCTGGTCTTCGATTTCAGCGCCCACGCTGGCCAGGAAGTCCTGCTCAAAAGCGATTCCTTCGATCTGCTGCAGTTCCGCGTCTCCGCCGCAAAGGCGAGCGATACCAGCGCGGTGCCGCAAGTGTTGCGCCCTGTGCCGCGTATCCCCGAATCGAAGGCGATCAAGACCCGCAGGCTCACCTTGAACGAAAACATGGACATGGTCAAGAATTCGATGGGCATGCTGCTCAACAACACGCCGTGGCACATGCCGATTACCGAGAAGCCGGTGGTGAACACCACAGAGATCTGGGAGTTGGTCAACCTCACCGAAGACTCGCATCCGATCCATCTGCATCTGGTCAGGTTTCAGATACTAGACCGCCGACAGTTCGACCCCTTCGAATTCAACTCGAAAGGAACGCTGCACTATTTCGCGCCGCCGATCCCGCCTCCCGCCTCCGAGGCCGGCTGGAAGGACATCGTTCGCGCCGACTCGGGCATGGTGACGCGGATCATCGTCCCATTCGACGGCTACACCGGGCGCTATGTCTGGCATTGCCACCTCTTGGAGCACGAGGACAACGAGATGATGCGCCCCTTCGAGGTGGTCGCTTCGTAAGGCGTCGGGCCGATCAGGCGGTCGCGGGTTGAGAGGCTGCCTCGCCCATCGGCAGCGCGGCGGCGACGGGAAGCATCTTCAGCACCAGCAGGGTCATGTCGTCATGCTGAGGCGCACCGGCGGCAAATTCATCCGCCGCCTCCATCAGGCATGTCACCAGCTCCGCCGCAGGCAGGTCAGGGCACTCCGCGAGGCGCGCAATAAGCCGGTCTTCGCTCCACTCTTCTTCCTCTTCGGTCATCGCTTCGCTGATGCCATCGGTGAAGGCAAGCAGGATGTCTCCGGGTTCGAGTGTCAACGTCGATTGCTGGTAATCGCAGTCCTCGAGCAAGCCGATGACCGGGCCGCCCGCTTCGAGGCGGATGATCTCGGCGCATCCTGACCCTTCCCCATGGACCACGCGTTTACCGCGCAGCAGCGCCGGAGCGTTGTGGCCCGCATTCACATAGGTCAACTGGCGGCTAAACGGATCGAGCTGGGCGAAGAAAAATGTGGCATAGCGATTGCTCCCCGATGCCTCGTAGACCAACGCATTGACCTCGCGCATCATCGCGGCCAGATCCCCGTTAGGATTGCGAGTGAGGCCGCGCAGCGAGGCGCGCAGACTGGCCATCAGCAGCGCCGCCGAAATGCCCTTGCCGGAGATATCGCCGATCGCGATGCCCAGGGAGGGCGTCCCGGCGCCGTCTTTGCCCGCGCTCTTCATCTCAATGAAGTCGTAGTAGTCGCCGCCGACCCCTTGCGCCGGTCTGCATGCCCCGGCCAGCTCAACCCCGAGAACCACCGGATACGACTGCGGCAGAAAGCGCTCCTGCACCTCGCGGGCAATCTCGATCTCGCGGTTGATGCGTTCGCGCTGCGCCGCCTCCACCGCGAGCGACCGGACGAGTTCGCTGTTCTCGATCGAAAGCCCAGTGTGCATCGCCACCGACTGCAGAAGACCCCGGTCGCTTCGCGAATACGGCTCTTCGCTGCGTTTGGGGCCGAGCGCCATCACTCCCAGCAGCCGGTTACGCCCGCGCAGCGGAATGAGCATCTCGGCGCCCAGCTCGCGCAGCGCGGCGCGTTCCGCGTCGGTGGCCGCCAGTAGCCAGGAGTCCGGATTATCGAGATAGACGTTCGCCGGGCTCTTCACCATGTCGAGGTTGGCGATGGTCTTCGAGTTGCCGCTCAGCAGCACCTCGCCGCCAGCGCTTACACCCAGGGCATACTGCAGCCGGAAGGTGTCGCCGGAGCGAAGCAGCACCGCGATGCGGTCTACATGGAGGGCATTGGATATACACTCCGAAACCGTGCGCACCAGCGACGGGATTTCGGTAAACCCCTGCGCCTGATTGGCCAGCTCGCTGAGCACCTGGTCGGCCGAATAGGCCTCGCGGAAGAACTTGCGATCAATCCACGAAGACAGAACCTTCGTGGTACGGAAGCGGACTACCAAAAGAAGGGCGGCGAGCGCAGCGACGAGAATCGCATCGCCCGGTCTCACTGGCCGATTCCGCATTGCGTGCATCAAGGCAATCGCAAACAAAAATCCCGTCAATGCCCGGATGAACCACAGCGACGAACGCGCCAGCGCATATTTGGTTCCCTGGCGGACCAGAATGCGCAGGTCCATCGCCCGATGCACTACAACCACGTAGGCAAGCGACATAGGAAACAGGGTGAAGATGAAAAGCGCGCTGAGAAATATCCAAGGCGGGATTCCGACTCCGATGTCGTGGTCGGAGAAGATGGAGGCTAGAACGATGAGAAATAGCGGCAAATTGGCAACTGTCGAACCGATATAAAGAATCTTGAGGCGACGCTTGACGTCCGGCGAGGTAGCCGTGCCCGCCTTATTGCCCAGACAGAGGAAATAGATGCAAATCGCAATCATCGCCAGGATGGTGATTGCGCGCATCGTCCAGCCAAACGTGGGAGCGAGCCAGGCGATCGACTCGAACGAAAACGCGAAGCCGTAGTTGTAAATGAGCGCCAGGACGAGCAACGCGGCGAGAACGCCGGTCAGAGACCACTTAATCCAGGGGTACGAGACATCCCACTCCGCGCGTTCCGGGAAATAGATGCCGAAGCACATGATGCACAACGGCCCCGCGACCATGGTGAGGACGCTCCAACCACTCATGAATGCAAACGCGGGGCCAGCCCAGAACTGGTTTCCCCCAAAGATGGCGGCGAAGTATTCCATCATGCCCAGCATGAACCACGCGTTCAGGTCCCTGGGCCTGGCCAAAACGACCCAGAGGCCCAGCAGGAGGCAGCCGAGCGGGAAGAGAATCCCGAGAAACAAAACCCGGCTGAGCAAGTCGAGCAATCCGGGGCGAGCAGAGTAGACGGGCGCAAGGCGGACTGACAGCGTGCGGGCCGCGACCGATGCCTGCCCTGGCGCGGGCCGCGGCTGGATGGTCAGCTGCATGATGTCGCCGGCGTGAGCTTTGCGCAACTCTTCCAGCATCACGTTATAGCCGGTAAACGGATGACCATTGATCGCGACGATCGGGTCGCCCCAACGAATCCCCGCCTGCTCGGCTTCCCGGTTAACGCCGGAGACGGCGCGCAGCCGAAAGCCATGAAAGGTAGGATTGCGCGGCACGCGGTCGCCGTAGAGTTCTTCAAGAGTGCTGGAGACCGAGAGCGCGTAGTAGGTCAGCGAAGCGGCAGCCACCAGCGCGAGCAGTACGAGTTGGAATCGGGCCGTTCGCATTCGAGGATCGCTCTGGGCTGCATGGTAGCAGAAAGCTAGAGCCGGGCTCCCTGCGCCTGCTTAACGGCGGAAGCGGGCCAGCAGATAGAACAGCAGCGAGAGTAGGACGCTGATCACGATCGAACTCGCCACCGGAAAGTAGAAAGCGAAGTTCTTGCCGCGCCAGGCAATGTCCCCGGGCAGCCTTCCGAATGGGATGCGAACCTTGCCGACCAGCAACACGGCGACTCCCGCCACGATCAGCAGCGTTCCGATAAGCATCCGCAGGCTCAGCTGGCTTCTCATGCCGCCTCGTTGTAGACCCGCCAGAAGCGTATGAACGCGACCAGCCGGGCCACCTGGAAGAAATCCGATGCTGCCAGATACACCACCGTGACCGCGGCCCACCAAGCGTATAGCGGCGGCCCGACCATCACTGACGAGAACGGCAGGGGCGTCGCCGAAAAAACCATGGCCAGCACCACGAGCGCCAGCTTTACAATCCCCAGCACAAGGTTAATCTCGACCAGCTTGCCGGCCAGCGGACCAAGCCGCAGGCTGCGAGCGAGACTGGCAGCCGCGCCCTTGTCTTCGAGCAGAGCAAGCAGCGGGGCGACCGAGAAGACCCAGCTTACCAGCGCCCAGAAAGTAAAGATTCCGAGCGAGATGCAGATGACGAGGGCGAAATAAAGCACCAGATTTGGCGTTTCACCGGTAAGCGTCGTATTCGCCGACCATTGGATCGCGGCAAACCAGCCAACAACGCTTGCAGCCAGCGCGGCCACGCGCAACAGCTGCAAGGCGGTGAGCGTCACCGGGCGAAATGGCAGCTCGGGAGCGTGATGCCGCAGGACGTAGCTGCGCCCGATGCCTGAGGCCAATGCCCAGCCGAAGCCGAGCACCGGGGCCAGCCAAAGCAGCATATGGTACAAAGGCGGCGTGAGCGCCTGCCAGACGTTAGCGATAATCACCGTCGCACGGTCGGTGTCCTGTAATGAAAATTCGTAGACCCCGGTCGCAGCCAGAGACACGGAGGAGAGGAGCCTGGCGCCCTCGTAGTAAATCAGAAGCAGCGCAGGCATTCCGTAAAGCCAGCGCCATGCGATCTCGAGCAACAGCAAAGAGGGCCGGGACCAGCAGTAGCCGAAGATCCTCACCAGAGATTGCGTGCCGCGCAGCCGTGACGAAAGCGCTGCGCTTGCCGGAGTTTCGGCGGCGGGCACGGAGCTCGGCTGCCCGGTCATTGCGCTACTTCACCAATAGGTTGACAAGCTTGCGGGGTACGATGATGACCTTGATTACCTGTTTGCCATCGAGGAAAGTCTTCACCTTCTCGTCGCTCATGGCGGCGTCACGCAGCGCTTCCTCCTCGATGCCCGCCGGAACGCGAATCACCGCGCGGAGCTTGCCGCCGACCTGCACCGGAATCTCCATCTCGTCCTCGCGCGCAAGCGACTCATCGTAGACCGGCCACTCGTGGCGAAGAATGCTGTCCTCATTGCCCAACTGCTCCCAAAGCTCCGCCGCCAGGTAGGGAGCGAAGGGCGCGAGCATCAGCACGAAAGCGTTCAGTGTCTGGGCAAGCGCTTCGTCCGGTACATTGCCAGCCTCAATCTCCGGCTCGGCCGCTATCAGCGCGTTCATCAGCTTCATCAACGCGGCCACGCACGTGTTGAAGTGCCAGCGCTCATCGAAGTCCGTCGTAATCTGCCGGATCGTCTGATGCAGCTTTCGTAACAACTCCTGTGACGTTTTGGAGGGCGCAGCCGCGGAGCCCGATTTTGCCGCTGCATGCGAGGACTTCGCGTAGCGGGTCGCGAAGCGGTAGACTTTCGCAAGAAAGCGGCTGACGCCGGCGATGCCGTCATCCTGCCACTCCATGTCGCGGTCTGGAGGGGCTGCAAAGAGCGAATACATGCGCGCAGCGTCGGCGCCATAGCGCGCAATCATATCGTCGGGCGAGACCACATTGCCCTTCGACTTCGACATCTTCGCGCCGCCTTTGATGACCATACCCTGGGTAAAGAGCCGGGCGATCGGCTCATCATTCTTAATCAGCCCCAGGTCGCGCATCACCCTTGTCCAGAAGCGCGAATAGATCAAGTGGAGGATGGCGTGCTCGACGCCGCCGATATATTGATCGATCGGGAACCAATATGTAACCGCGTCGGTATCAAATGCGGCCTTCTCGTCTTTGGCGCTCGTATACCGATAAAAATACCAGGAGGAATCGACGAAGGTGTCCATCGTGTCCGTCTCACGCCTCGCTGGTCCGCCGCACTTGGGGCAGGTCGCGTTGACAAACTCCGGCACGCCCGCAAGGGGCGAACCGCCCTCCTGGGTAATCGTAATCTGCTCCGGCAGTAAAATCGGCAACTGGTCGTCGGGTACCGGAACAATGCCGTCCTTCTCGCAATAGAGCATCGGAATCGGAGTGCCCCAGTACCGCTGCCGGCTGACGCCCCAATCTCTCAGCCGATAAGTGATCGTCGCCTTGCCGAAGCCTTTCTCTTCGGCGTACGCCGACATCCGGTGTTGCGCCTCCCGGCAGCCGAGGCCGCTGTAGTCCCCGGAGTTCATCAGCAAGCTGTCTTCTTCGGAATAGGGCAGCACCGGTTCCTCCGGCTGGCCGTCGGCCGGGGGTCCGATCGTCCGCCGTGGCAACACAACCACTCTGACTTCGAGATCGTATTTCCTGGCGAATTCGTAGTCGCGCTCGTCATGGGCCGGGACCGACATAATCGCGCCTGTGCCGTAATTAAGCAGAACGTAGTTCGCAACCCAGATGGGGATACGCTCCCCGCTGAAGGGGTTGATCGCGTAGTGCCCGGTGAAGGCGCCATGCTTCTCGATCTCCCCTAGATCGCCTGAATCGCGCGCCTTGGTTTGCTGCTCGATCAGAGTATTGACAAATCCGGCAAGTTTACTGTCGCCAGCGGCAAACTCGGCGACCATCGGATGTTCCGGAGCAAGCTGCAGACTGGTCGCGCCGAAGATCGTATCGATGCGCGTGGTGAAGACCGCAATCTTCTTTGCGGCATCACCCTGTGCGCGGTCCGTCCCCGGCAGCACCGTGTGCCCGGGACGGTGTTCGATCCGCTCCTCAAGGGCGCCATCCGCATTGCACTCTTCGCGGGTAGATTCGTCTACGGCAAACTCTACCGTCGCGCCTTCGCTGCGCCCAATCCAGTTCCGCTGCATGGTGCGGACCTTTTCAGGCCAGTGGGGAAGCTTATCGAGACCCTCGAGCAATTCCTGGGCGTATTGCGTGGTGCGCAGAAACCACTGTTCGAGGTCGCGCTGCTCGACGATCTGCTCTTCATGCCGCCAGCAGCGCCCATCAATTACCTGTTCGTTGGCCAGCACGGTCATGCACTGCGGGCACCAGTTCACTTTGCTCTTCTTGCGATACGCAAGGCCGCGCTCGTACATGCGCAGGAAAAACCACTGGTTCCAGCGGTAGTACTCGGGCAAACAGGTCGTCACCTCAGTCTGCCAGTCGTAGGCGAGGCCGAGGCGCTCAAACTGCGTCTTCATCGCGGCGATGTTGGAGAGCGTCCACTCCCGGGGCGGCGTGTTGTTCTTGAGCGCGGCATTTTCTGCCGGAAGTCCAAAGGCGTCCCAGCCCATCGGGTGCAGCACGTTGTATCCGCGCATCCACATGTAGCGCGCCAGCGCGTCGCCGATGGCATAGTTGCGCACGTGGCCCATGTGCAGCTTCCCTGAGGGATACGGCAGCATCTCGAGCACGTAATACTTCGGCTTAGCAGTGGTGTGCGGCTCGGCGGCGTAAAGGCTCGGGTCGGCGGCCCAGCGCTGTTGCCAGCGCGGCTCAATCTCAGCGGGGTTGTAGCGCTCCTCGCGCTCCGGCTCGGGGGCCGCTTCGGGACTGACCAAAACTGCGGATTTTTCGGCGTTTTCTGCGGCAGACATGACTACTTTGATTGTAAATGGGCGGTGAAAGACGCAGGCGGCGCTACGCGTTGTCAGGGAATGAGTCGCACCGCGAACGATCAGCCGATCAGCGTCACGCCGGTGCTCGCCGCCTGTTCATGCGCATGGTACGAAGAGCGCACCAGGGGTCCCGATTCCACATGACGGAAACCCATCGCGAGCGCCTCTTCTTTCATAAAAGCGAATTCTTCCGGCGTGTAATACCGGGTCATCGGCAGATGGTCCTTCGACGGCCTCAGGTATTGTCCGATCGTCAAGACATCGGTTCCGACAGCGGCCAGATCACGGTAGACCTGCAGCAACTCGTGCATCTCTTCACCGAGACCAACCATGACTCCGGACTTGGTAACCGCCTTCGGATCCACTTCTTTCGCGTACTCAAGCAGCCGCAGCGTCCGCTCATACCTCGCTCCGGAACGGACCACACGATACAACCGCGGAACCGATTCAGTATTGTGATTCAACATCTCCGGCCGAGCCTCGACGACGATGCGGATCGCCTCTTCCTTGCCCTGAAAGTCCGGAATCAGCACCTCGACTTGGCATCCCGGGGCCTGGCGGCGGATTTCTTCAATCACCATGGCAAAGGCCCGCGCGCCGCCGACGATATCGTCGTCGCGATTCACGCTGGTGATGACGGCGTGCTTCAACCCGAGCGTGGCGACCGCTTCGGCGACGCGGCGCGGTTCATCGAAGTCGATCGGGTCGGGACGGCCCTTGGGCACGGCGCAGAATCCGCAGCGCCGCGTGCAGGTGTTGCCCAGCATCATGAAGGTCGCGGTCTTGTGGTTCCAGCACTCGCCGATGTTGGGGCAGTGCGCCGACTCGCAGACGGTGTGCAGATTCAGCGAACGCGCCAGCTTCTTGAGGTCGTGATAGTTGTCGCCGACCGGAGCGCGCGCCTTGAGCCATTCCGGCTTCGGCGACAGGCGTCTTGCGGGCGGGTTCGATCTGGATCAGTTCGCTGAAGGCTGCCACCCTCTTATTGTAGCGTCTGGGACCAGCTCCTACTTCACTCGCTCCATCACCTCGGGCCGAACCAGATACAGGAAGAGCACCAGATTCAGCGCTCCAATGAATCCGGCTGGCCCCTGGTGAAAGCGGAACAGGATGAAGAACTGGTAAATCGTGAGCAGGAAGGTCGCGCCCAGCGAGAGCGCCCATCCCCATCGCTTCAGGCGCAGCAGCCCAAAGCTTGCGCACGCCGTCAGGCCGCTGACGATCAGCAGCAGAGGCGGGTAATGGTGGCCGACGACGCCAAAAGCGATCACCGCCGACAGCACCAGCATGTACAGCGCGATGCCCGCCATGCCCGGCAGCGGCAGCGGCTTCTTTCCTGACCCAGCGGGTTCGAATTCCGTTTCGTCGTTCATAGTGTATGCAGGTAAGCGAGCAGATCGCTCAGTTGTTGTTCGTCGAGGTTGTTGCCAAAGGCAGGCATGAGGTTGCGCCCATGCAGGATGACCCAGGAAACGCGCTCATCGTTCGCCGGCGCCCCGCTGGGCAGATATTGCTTCTTGTAGAGCCCTTGCAGTCCGGGACCGTGAAGCGACTCCGAGCTACTCGCATAGTGACATCCGGCGCATCGAGACTGAAACAGCGCATAGCCGCTGGCCTCCGGCGGAGTGAGTTCAGCGAACGGCTTGGACGGCGGCAGCGCCGGCTTGCAGCCCAGTGCGAGCCAGGATTGCGGCAGTCGCGACCGTCGCCGGTCGATATCCCCGCAGCCTCGGTCTCATCGCGCCTCATAGCGACGGCCAACAATTCTGTAGTCGCCCGACAGTACGCGAGCTATCGCTTCCGGATAGGCCTGATGTTCCTGTTCAAGAATTCTTGCTGCGAGACTGCGCTCATCGTCGCCGGGCAGAACCGGGACGACGCGTTGCACGACGATCACTCCGTGATCGAGCTCTTCATCGACAAAATGTACGGTGCAGCCGGAGTGTTGCACGCCATACTCTAGCGCCTGCCGTTGCGCTTCCAGCCCCGGGAAAGCAGGCAAAAGCGAGGGATGAATATTCAGAATGCGCTGCGGAAAAGCCTGCACAAACTCTGGAGTGAGCAGCCGCATATATCCGGCGAGGCACACCAGATCCACCTGATGCTCGCGCAGCACGGCGATGATCTCCGCATCATGCTCGGCGCGCTTGCGGCCATTCGGCTCAATCACCAGAGCAGCCAGGCCGCGTTCGTGGGCTGCCGCAATCCCGGGCGCATCGGCGCGATTGGCGATCACCACCGCGATCTCCGCGCCCGCCAGCTTTCCAGAGTCAATGCTGTCGGCGATGGCGAGGAAGTTGGAGCCACGCCCGGAGAGCAAGATTCCGAGTCTCCTCTTAGCTCGGGATCATCAGGAATAGATCACTTTGCGGTCACCCTTGACAGTGCGGCCGATGACGTGGAACTTCTCCCCGGCGCGGTCGAGCATGGCCTTAGCGCGCGTGAAGCGATCGGCGGGAATTACGGCGATCAGCCCGATGCCCATATTAAAGGTGCGCAGCATCTCGTCAGGCTCAACGCCACCCAGCTCGCGCAGATGCTCGAAGATCGGGGGCGCTGGCCAGCTTCCCGTCTCGATGATTGCCGAGATCGTTTTAGGGAGAATGCGGGGCAGGTTTTCCGTGATCCCGCCCCCGGTGATGTGCGCCATTCCGGTAGTGTACTCGCCAGTGGTGAGCTTCTTGATGACCGGCAAATAGCTGCGATGCACCTTCATCAGCGCCGCGCCGGCCTTGTCCTTGATCGCGGGCACATACTGGTCCGCCTTATAGCCGGCCACCTCAAAGAACAGCTTGCGGGCCAGCGAATATCCATTCGTGTGCAGCCCTGTCGAAGGAAAGCCGATGAGTACGTCACCCGCCTTCACCTTCGAGCCCGTAATGAGCTTCTCTTTGTCCACCACACCGACGATGAAACCGGCAAGATCGTATTCTCCATCGGCATAAAAGCCGGGCATCTGCGCCGTCTCCCCGCCAATCAGCGCACAGCCATTGGCCTTGCACGCATCGGCGAGACCGGTGACAACCTTCTCGATGACTCCTTCGTCGAGTCGGCCGGTCGCCAGGTAATCGAGAAAGAACAGCGGCGTAGCGCCCTGGATGGCGATGTCGTTCACGCAGTGGTTCACCAGGTCGGCGCCGACTGTATGGTGAATGCCCATTTCAAAAGCGATCTTTAGCTTCGTGCCGACACCATCGGCGCTGGAGACAAGCACCGGCGTCGCACACTTGCCGGTATCCAGACGAAAAAGTCCGCCGAAGCCGCCAATCTCGCTGAGCACCTGCTTGCCGAATGTCCGCTGGGCGAGATACTTGATACGCTGCTTGGCGCGGTCGCCGCCGGTGATATCGACGCCCGCATCGGCATAAGAAATCTGGGTGGATTTTGGAGCAGACTTCGCGCGGCTACTTGCTTCAGACAAAGCGGATCCGTGGTTCGTGAGATGGGAACACAGGCCTCCCGTCGGAAACATATCCGCAGGAGGCGATTCTTCTGAAAGTTCAGAAGTCAGAGGCACCAGTTTAGCATTGGAACGAGGAAGCCGAAGGGAGCTAAAGCAGTTGCGAGATACACGCCGCCCGGTCCGGGTAGCTGGTCAGCAGGTGCGTCGTGTTGGTGAGCTTGAATAACTCCTGGACCCGCTGATTGGGAGCGGCAAGCAACAACTGGCCGCCTTTCGCCCGCACTGCACCCGAAGCATGCAGCAGCACTCCCAGAGCGGAGCTGTCGGCATACTCGATATGTTCCAAATCCAGAATGACTTTGAGCGCACCGCCATTGGTAAGGCTGTTGATCTCAGCCTCAAGCAGGCTCAGTCGGCTGCCCAGGGTCAGCCGGCCCTTCAGAGCAACGACCACAATACCGCCTTCGACCTGCTGCACTTCCGATTCGAGCATGGCCATCACCCAGTGTAAGTCGCTGAAAGCTCACTCTAACATATGCGGTTCGCGGTAAAAACTCCCAGAATGGGTGCAGCACGAGCGCACAGCGGATCGCTAAGCGTTGGAAGGCCGAAGGGGGTTCACTTCGGCGCCAGCCTTCGACACGCCCTTGCGTGTCAAGCTCTGGATGCACGCCGATCGGTCGACGCAAATCGAGAGAAGCCGGTCCGTCTCCGTCAGGTGAAAAAGGTCTAAAAGGCGTCGGTTGGGAGCGGCGATTCGCAGTTGGCCTCCGATGGCGCTCACCGCGGTGAAGGCATGGAGTAGCAGACAGAATCCCGAACTATCCGCGTGTTCCACCTGCTCCACGTCGAGCACCAGCTTGCTCGCTCCCTGTTTAACGATGGATTTCACCTGCGCTTCGGCAATCGTCAGCCGCGGACCGGCTATCAGTCGGCCTTTGAGAGCGAAGACGACCACGCCGCCTTCCGCCTGGATCACTTCTGATTCGAGCTGCATAAGATCCTGCCTGGTAACTTACCAGCGTGTCTCGCACTCTAGCATAGCCTATCGAATTGGTAACTAACCGGCCGAATTTTGCCAATAGCCGCTTATTGGGGTTTCCCAACATTCTTGGGCGGAGCCTTCGGTTGAGGCTCCGGCGGCGGTTTCCTGGACGCGCCAGTCCGCGGCGAGGCAGCTTCGGCGGACGTTTCAGCCAAAACGCCGGGGTTGGGCCTCAAATTCTGATGCACCCAGGCCGTCAGCTCGTCGAAGACTTCCCCCGTCTGGTCAGCCGTGACATTGCAGTGTCCGTCGCGGTTGACATACTTCTGCACGAAGAGGTCTCCCACTCCAAGCCGCCTGGTCACCTCGTCGTAGTAGGCCGCGGTCGCCGCTGGCACAAGCGGGTCGTAAGTCGTGTGGATCGCCAGCAGCTTGCGCTTCAGTTCGCCCGTCGGCGTATAAAAGCTGCTGATGTAGTGCACCGCCCTGGGATCGGCCGCGTAGCGCTTCACCTGCAGATTCAGGGTGTAGTCGTCGGTCGTACCGGTGTAGATCAGGTTGCGGTTATCGAACGGGTTGCCGCCGGTTTTCAGGCGAAGGTCCTCGATCACAAAGGTGTTAAAGACCAGCACATCGGCCAGGCCGCGGTTCGTGTGGATGTCAGCCAGGGAGCGAATCAAAGCAGCCGAATCCGGTTTGGCGTCGAGTGCCGCCTGCACTTTCGCGATCACCGGCACATCATTCATCGAGAAGCTGGCGGGGATCTTGTCCACCTCGGGCAGCACACCCGGAAAGAATGCGTCGAAGGCCACCCGGTTCGCGAAGGCGCGTTGCATCACCAGGTCGGTGGGTGCGAGAACGCCGCACAGCGCAAGTCCCCCGGAATAATCCTCCGGGCGCCGCTCCAGCGTCATTACCGTAAGCAGCCCTCCCATCGAATGCCCCATCACCAGCGTCTCTCGCGGTTTGCCATATTTCTTGCCGAAGTATTGCCGCAGCTGCTCGGTCTCCTGGAATGCCGCCTCCACCGCCCAGCCTCCGGTTGAATATCCAGACTCGGCAACCGCGTAGCCGCGATTCAGGACCTGTTGCAGGATGCGGCTGGGAGGGCGCGGTTTGCCATCCGCGAGAGAGAAGACGCGTGGCTTGGCCTCATAACCGTGGTAGTACATCACCAGCCCCCGGTTCCAGTTCTGCAGCGGAACATCGATGCGGAACGACACACCGTGCAGATCGCCGATCTCCGTTCTCACCGGAACAGGAGGCGGTTCGCTGGCCGCCGGCGGCTCGGTTGGTTTCGATGTCGTGAGCTTGGGCGATTGCGTGCTGGGAGGGGAAGTCGGCTTTTGCCCGGGGCTGTTCGCCTGTCCATTTGGACTTCCAACCTGTCCTTGCGCCGCCAGGCAAAGGGCGGCGGCGAACAATGTCGGTCCCAGAAGCCGCAAAGTGGGCCCGGGCAGTGTCTGGCCAGCGCCTAAGCGGCGCGGCATCGAAGTTGTGTGGAGATCGGCCACTGTTATCTTCATTCTGATGCCTTCTAAGGAAATTCCGCAGCAAGCCGGAGGCAAGAGTGGCCAATCCGCCCGCCAATCCGCCCGCCAATCCGCCCAAAGACCGGCCAGGCAACGATTGCATGAACCCACCTCCACGAGCCCGCGAAACGAGCAGCTCCCGAAGAAAACCGCTCGAGTTCGCAGCGAGCCGCGGGGGGCCCACGCCCTAATCTCCCGGCGCGCGGCCGACCGCTTGCATGCGGGACATTTATGGGTCTACCGCTCCGACATTGAGCGTGTGGTTGCTCCTGAAGGCCCTTCCCGGTTAATTGCTGTTCTCGACCCCCGCGGCCAGTCGCTGGGAACAGCCCTTTACAGTACAAGCTCGCAGATCGCGCTGCGCATGATCGCCAACACTCTTTTGAAGGAGGATGCGTGGTTAGCCCTATTCCGCGACCGCCTTCGCGCCGCCATTCACTTCCGCAAGCAACTGCCTGGCGCGGACGCTCCCGGCACCGATTCCGGCCGCCTCGTCTTTAGCGAAGCCGACCTACTCCCCGGCCTGATCGCCGACAAATACAACGATCTCGTGGTGGCGCAGGTGCTTACCCAGGGTGTGGATACGCCGTCGATCCGCACCGCATTTCTCGAAGTGCTGGCGCAGGAGCTCGCCCCGTGCGCCATCTTCGAGCGGACTGACCCCAGAATACGCGAGCTTGAAGAGCTTGCCCCCTCGGCTCCGGGCCCCCTCTATGTGAAGGAAGGCGACCCTGCCGACGACCCGGCTGCGACGATCTTCTGCCTGAACGGGCTGAGTTTCCACTATGAGGCCAACTCCGGCCAAAAGACCGGGGCCTTCCTCGATCAGCGCGAAAACTACTCAGCGGCTGCCCTGTATTGCCGTGGCGAAGCACTCGATGTCTGCACCTACCAGGGCGGCTTTGCCATGCACCTCGCTCAAGTCTGCCAACGGGTGACGGGGGTCGACGCCTCCCGCGCTGCGCTCGAAGTCGCTGAACGAAACCTCGCCCTCAATCGGGATTCGCTCGGGGGCCGGGGAGTGGAATGGGTGGAGGCAAACGCCTTCGATTTGCTTCGTGACTGGAGCCATACCGGCGTCCAGTTCGACTCCATCGTCCTCGATCCTCCCGCCTTTGCAAAATCGAAGCGCGCTGCCGAGGGGGCACTGCGCGGCTATAAGGAGCTGAACCTGCGCGCCCTTAAGATGCTCCGTCCGGGCGGAACACTGGTTACCTGCTCCTGCTCGCATCATGTTGGTTTGGAAGACTTTACTTCGGTTGTCGCAGCCGCCGCGAGCGATGCTCACAGGCATGTCCAGCTGCTCGAGCGGCGAGGAGCCGCCGCCGATCACCCCGTTCTTCTGGGCCTGCCCGAAACCGAATACTTGAAGTGTCTAATTTGCAAAGTGGCCTGACGCCGAGCCGACCAGAACCATAAACTACAGAAAAATAGGCACTTCCGCACGCGGATAGGTTTTCACTTTATATTAGTGTTTGACGCTCATATTTTATGCATCTCTTGTGCTATAGTCTGAATCAGATGGTTGTGCGCTAACCGCGCTAAATTCTGGATCACCTGATCACTTGGAGGAACATAATGGCTGTTACACGTTGGGACCCATTCCGTGAAGTTGCTTCGTTGCAGAACCGCATGAACTCGCTTTTCCAGGACTTCTCCCGCAACCAGGGCGGCGAGAACGAGCTGCTGACCACTGGTGGTTTCGTTCCCCCAGTCGATGTCTACGAAGACGAGCACAAGATCGTGCTCAAGCTGGAAGTCCCCGGCATCAAGCAGGACGAGATCGATGTCCGCCTCGAGAACAACACCCTCACCGTTCGCGGCGAGCGGAAGTTCGAGAAGGAAGAGAAGGAAGAGAACTTCCACCGCATTGAGCGCCGCTATGGCAGCTTCTACCGCGCCTTCACCCTGCCGTCGACGGTCGACAGTGAGAATGTCAAGGCGCAATACGATGCCGGCGTGCTCAAGCTCGAGTTGAACAAGCGCGCCGAGGCCAAGCCGAAGCAGATCAAGATCGGCGTAACCGGCGCCGCACCCGAAAGCAAGACCGTCGAAGCCGGTAAGGCCGCCTAAAGACTCGCGCCAACATCAGTGCTGAGAGGCGGGCTAAAGAGTCCGCCTCTTATTGTTTGCAATCGAATTATTCGTTCAGAGAGAAGACAACCTATGGCAATTCGTTGGGACAAATTCACAGTAAAGTCGCAGGAAGCGGTCCAGAGCTCAAGTACGCTCGCCGCCGAGAGCGGCAACCCCGAGGTCCTGCCGATTCACCTTCTGGCAGTGCTGCTCGAGGACCAGGACGGGATTATCGTCCCGCTCCTGCAGAAGGTCGGGGTGCCCACCGAGCAGCTGCTCAACCGGGTCAACCAGGCGTTGGCGACGCTCCCCAAGGTTTCAGGCTCCGGGGTGCAGCCCAGCCTCTCCGCCGCCGCCCAAAAGGTCATCGACAAGGCATTCAAAGAAGCCCAGAACTTCAAAGACGAGTACGTCTCGACCGAGCACCTGCTGCTGGCGCTGGCACTGGAGAAGAACGACCCCGCTCAGTTGGCGCTCGCCGCCGTGGGAGCGACCCATGAGGCGATCCTCCGCGGGCTTGACCTCGGTCCGCGGATCGCAGCGCGTGACCGACCAGAACCCCGAAGCCAAGTACCAGGCACTTGAAAAGTACGCGAAGGACCTCACGGAACTCGCCCGGCGCGGCAAGCTCGACCCGGTCATCGGCCGCGACGAAGAGATCCGCCGCGTCATCCAGGTGCTCTCGCGGCGCACCAAGAACAACCCCGTGCTGATCGGCGAGCCGGGCGTGGGCAAGACCGCGATCGTCGAAGGGCTGGCGCGGCGCATCGTCTCCGGCGACGTGCCCGAGATCCTGCGCGACAAGCGGGTGGTCTCGCTCGATCTCGGCTCGATGCTCGCCGGCGCGAAGTATCGCGGCGAGTTTGAGGACCGCCTCAAGGCCGTGCTCAAAGAAGTGACCGAGGCCAACGGCCAGGTCATTCTGTTCATCGACGAGCTGCACACGCTGGTCGGCGCCGGCGCCTCCGAAGGCTCGATGGATGCCTCGAACATGCTCAAGCCGGCACTCGCCCGCGGCGAGCTGCGCGCCATCGGCGCCACGACGCTGAACGAATATCGCAAATACATCGAAAAAGATGCGGCGCTCGAGCGGCGCTTCCAGATCGTCTTCGTCGGCGAGCCGAACGTCGAAGACACGATCGCGATCCTGCGCGGGCTGAAGGACCGCTACGAAGCCCATCACAATGTCCGCATCAAGGACTCGGCCATCGTCGCCGCGGCAACGCTTTCGCATCGCTATATCTCTGACCGTTTCCTGCCCGATAAGGCGATCGACCTGGTCGACGAAGCGGCGGCCTCGCTGGCCATCCAGATCGGCTCCGTGCCGACTGAGATCGATCAGTTCGAACGCCAGCAGACCTCGCTCGAAATCGAGCGAGCTGCGCTGAAGCGCGAGACCGACCAAAACTCCAAAGATCGCCGCGAAGTTGTCGAACGTGAGCTTGCCGCGCTGAAGGAGAAGTCCACCGGCCTGCGGGCGCGCTGGCAGACGGAGCGCGAGGCAATCACGCGGCTCAGCGAAGTGAAGAAGCAGGTTGAGGCGAAGCGCTTCGAGGCCGAGGAGCAGACCCGCGCCGGGCAATTGGAGCGCGCGGCGCAGATCCAATACGGTGAACTGCCCAAGCTTGAGGCCGAACTGAAGCATCTGAATGCCGCCCAGGATGGCATCGCCGACAATACCCGCCTGCTGAAGGAAGAGGTCGACGAAGAAGACATCGCGAAGATCGTCAGCAAGTGGACCGGCATCCCCGTGTCGAAGATGCTCGAGGGCGAAGTCAACAAGCTCGTCGCCATGGAAGGCCGGCTGCGGGAGCGGGTCGTCGGCCAGGACGACGCCTTGACCACCGTCGCGAATGCCATCCGCCGTTCCCGCGCGGGATTGAGCGACCCCAAGCGGCCGATCGGTTCCTTTATCTTTCTCGGCCCGACGGGCGTGGGTAAGACCGAGACGGCGCGGGCGCTTGCCGAGTTCCTCTTTGACGACGAACAGGCGATGGTCCGCATCGACATGTCGGAATACATGGAGAAGCACGCTGTCTCGCGCCTGATTGGCGCGCCTCCCGGCTACATCGGATATGACGAGGGCGGCCAACTGACCGAGGCTGTGCGCCGCCGGCCTTATTCCGTGGTGCTCTTCGACGAGATCGAAAAGGCGCATCCCGATGTCTTTAACGTCCTGTTGCAGGTGCTCGACGACGGCCGACTCACCGACTCCAAGGGCCGCACCGTCGACTTCAAGAACACTGTGCTCATCATGACCTCGAACCTCGGGGCTCACGCGCTGCAAGGTGAGAATCTGAACAGCGAAGCGGCCTTCGACCATGCTCGCGACGAGGTGATGGAGGTCCTGCG
The DNA here is from genome assembly GCA_963790505.1 of uncultured Acidobacteriaceae bacterium. Taxonomy (GTDB): domain Bacteria; phylum Acidobacteriota; class Terriglobia; order Terriglobales; family Acidobacteriaceae; genus Acidisarcina. The sequence continues at coordinate 36,557 of CAWBOT010000004.1, forward strand.
GCAGAGCTTCCGTCCAGAGTTCCTCAACCGCGTCGACGATATCGTAATCTTCCGTCCGCTCGGCGAGGAGCAGTTGACCCACATCATCGATCTGCGGCTTGCCGATCTCAAGAAGCTGCTTGGCCGATCGCAAGATCACGCTGGAGCTTACCGACGGAGCACGCCACCAGCTGATGCTGACCGGCTACGACCGCGCTTATGGAGCACGGCCGTTGAAGCGGGCGCTGCAGCGCCTGATTCAGGACCCGCTGGCGTTGAAGATCCTCGACGGCGAAGTCTTGCATGGTGATCATGTGCTGGTCGACGCCGATCCGCTCAACAATAAGCTGCGCTTTGAAGTGTCGGGACGGGAAACTCCGCGGCCCGTCGCGGCAGTCGTTTAGCCGACGCAGCCAGAAGCAATGCTAGCTGCCAGGGGCGCGGGCAATCATCACCCGCGCTATCCCCTGCAGGTCGGGGACCACGCTGATCTCTTTCCAGCCTTCAAGTAACCGTCGCAGTTGCAATTGCTGGCCGGCGCCCATCTCCATCAGCAACCACCCACCCGGGCGCAGCGCACGAGCTGCCCGCGGAATGAGTCGCTCATAGATTTCCAGCCCTGTCGGCCCCGCGAACAGCGCGCCAGCCGGCTCATAGTCTCGCACTTCTATGTCGAGCGTATCGCGCTCGCCATCCGCGATGTACGGCGGATTCGAGACAACCATGTCGAAGCTGTGATCGGCGATCCCTTCAAGCAGGTCCGCTTCGCGAAATTGAATGCGATCAGCCAATTCGCGAATGGCAGCATTCGATTCGGCGACCTTGAGCGCAGCCCGTGAAATATCGAGGGCAGTGACTTGGGCCAGCGGACGCCCGACAGCCATCGCCACGGCAATCGCGCCCGAACCGGTCCCAACGTCTGCAATCCGGAAGGGCGAACCCTCAGGAGTCCGCTCCAGGGCTGCTTCGACCAGATGCTCCGTCTCGGGGCGCGGAATCAAGACATCCGGAGTGACCCGGAAGCGCAAACCGTAGAACTCGCGCTCGCCGGTAATGTATTGAATCGGCTCGTGCCTGCAGCGCCGGCTGACGATCTGCTGGTAGGCGGCGGCCTGTGCCTCGGTCAGCTGATATTCAGGATGAGCAAACAGGAACGAACGCTCGACATCAAGAATATGTAACAGAAGCAGTTCCGAATCCCGTCGCGCACTCGCCACACCTGCTGCAGTTAACTCCGCTGACGACTGCTCCAGGGCCTCGCCCAGCGTACCCCAGGAGGGATCCATATCAGGCATAGTTACACTTACGCTGCGGTCGCAGTTTCAGCCTTCAGCTGTTCGGCCTGATAGTGGGTGGTCAGTGCGTCGACGATCGGCTGCAGCTTGCCGAGCATGACCTCGCTGAGTTGATGGATGGTCAGCCCGATGCGGTGGTCGGTGAGCCGGTTCTGCGGGAAGTTGTAGGTGCGGATCTTCTCGCTGCGGTCGCCCGAGCCAACCTGCTGCTTGCGCTCCTTGGCGAGCGCCTGGTGCTGCTTCTCCATCTCCACTTCGTAGAGCCTTGAACGAAGCACGCGCATGGCCTTTTCGCGGTTCTTGATCTGCGATTTTTCGTCCTGGCAGCTGACGATCGGTGCCCGTCGGCAGATGGGTGATGCGGATCGCCGAATAGGTGGTGTTGACCGACTGGCCGCCCGGCCCGGAGGAGCAGAAGGTATCGATGCGCAGGTCCTTTGCCTCGATCTTGACGTCGACGTCCTCGGCCTCTGGCAGCACCGCGACGGTGATCGCCGAGGTATGCACGCGGCCCTGCGTCTCGGTCTCGGGAACGCGCTGCACGCGATGCACCCCGCTCTCGTACTTCATCTGCGAGTAGACGCGGTCGCCCTCGATGATCGCGATGACTTCTTTCATGCCGCCCACGCTGCTCTCCGACTCGGAGAGGACTTCGACCTTCCAGCGATGCTGTTCGGCGAAGCGCACATACATCCTGAAGACTTCCGCGACAAACAGCGAGGCCTCGTCGCCGCCAGTGCCGGCGCGAATTTCGAGTACCACGTTCTTTTCGTCGTTCGGATCTTTGGGCAGCAGCAGGAGCTTGAGGTCCGTCCTCGATCTTCGGCAGCCGCGCCTGGAGTTGCGCCAGCTCTTCCGGCGCCATGGCGCGCATGTCTGCGTCGCTCTCGCCCATCAGCTCTCGGCGTCGGCGATGCCGGTCTTGATCTGCTTGTAGTCGCGGAATTGGTTGACGACCGTCTTCCAGGTCGCGATGCTGCTTGGCGATCTTCTGGTATCTTTCGTGGTCGTTGATGATCTCGGTCAGCGCGAGCTGCGCGCCGAGCTCTTCGTAGCGGGATTCGAGTTGTTGTAAACGGTCAAACATGGGACGTTCCTTTCGCGCGGGCTAGCGGCCCGGACGGTTTTCTTGTCTTGCTGAGGAGGATGTGCAGACGAGCAGTATCGGCGGCGGGAGCCGCTAGACAAGAGCGCGGAAGGGGAGAAGCTGGCGCATAGCCTTATTTTAGCTGATGCGGCACGGTAAGTGTACGATTCGGGCGGCCCTTTCTCTTTATTGGAGGGCGATGGCGAAGTAGTCCCTGGTCGTTTCTCTTCCTAGGAACCAACAAGCGACCTCCGATCGTTCCCGTTCACAAAAGCCAAAGAACGATTTTGCTTGTAAGAATCGCGGCGCCACAGTAACAATTGCTCACCGTTGACTCGAGTTGGTTACCTTTATCGTACTGGCGGCGGGTGAGCGTCGATTTCGACTCGGGTTTAATGGAAAACTCTGCACAGACTCGATAAGGAGATGCCGTGAAATTCGAAGTGCGTAGCTTGTTGCCCATCGCAGTAACAGCCGGTCTTTTGGGTGCATCGTGGCTCCCATCCGCCTTTGCTCAATCCGATGAAGCCGCCGCCCAGGCGGACTTGCAGCGTGAAGTTTGGCGCGCAACCATGCACCAGATCAGTGCGCCCGGTAAGGGGTGTTTTCACGCCACCTATCCCAGCACCGCGTGGGAAGAAGTGGAATGCGTAGCCGCGCCGGGCTATCGTTCCGCGCTGCCCAAGGACGTGGGCAGAGAACAGACTGTTGGCAACGGCTACGATTATGTCGCTCAAGCGCCGTCTGGACATCTATTCAGCTCGGCCATCGGCAGCTTTCCCACGGTAAAAGGGGTGACAAGCGAAAAGAGCGTAGGCGTTGCGGCGTTTGGCGATGGCGGCATTCTTGGAAAGAATGAATACACGCTGCAGGTGAATACGAACTTCTCCAACACCGCAGCCTGCGCAGGCTACTCCGGCTGCCTTGCCTGGCAGCAGTATGTCATGTCGACGAATACTCCGGTTTCGCTCACCAGCAACCAGCTGACGGGAAATACCGAGGTATTCATCGAGTACTGGCTTATCAATTATGGAATCGATAATGGCTCGGATATCTGCCCCAAAGGCTTCATCGATGCCGGCGCGGATTCTCAGGGACCTGGAGACGATTGCGTTCAGAATACTTCGGCCACGGTCGTCGCCAAGGGACAAATACCGATCACCGATCTTGCGAGCTTAAAGCTGTCGGGCACTGCCAAGTCAGGTGGAACCGACGCAGCCACAGTCACCTTCGGTTCTAACGCCTACACCGCGACGGTTGCAGACAGCCTTACCGACATCGCGAGCGGCTGGAGCCAGGCCGAGTACAACGTGCTCGGTAACGCCGGCGGATCGAGGGCCGACTTTAACACCGGCTCATCGGTCACAGTGAAGCTGGCGCTGACCGACGGTTCTACAACCGCACCTACCTGCGTCTCACCATCGAATTATGACGGTACGACCGGGGAGACCAACAACCTGACGCTCGGCAAGTGCACTACCACCGGCGGATCGTCGCCATACATACAGTTCACCGAAACCCACTAGCAAATTGCTAGTGAGTGGGCAGGGCGAGCTCAGGGCCGAGGTGGAAATGCCTCGGCCCTAACCTTGTGTGGCGATATCCTGATCTGCTCGACCGCGCCGCCACAGGGAAATGAAAACAGGCGGAGGCGGCTCAAGCGGCTCTTCGAGCCGTGGAAACAGGCATCTATAGTCGATACGATGACTGCAAGCTTCGCACACTTTGCCACACTCTGCGACGCCCTCGCCGCGACCACGAAGAAGCTCGAAAAGCGTGCGCTCATTGCCGGCTGGCTCAAGACGCTCCCTGTGGACGACGCCGCACGCGGCGCGCTCTATCTTGCCGGTCAGGCATTTGCTGAAACCGACCCGCGTGTCCTCAATCTCGGCGGCGCGATCCTCAGGAAGGCGCTCGCTGAGCTCTCAGGCGCAAACCAGGCGGCGATGCACTCAGCCTACCTGCGCCACGGAGACCTCGGCGCGGCGGCCCAGGACCTTCTCGCAGGTCACTCCCCCGATACGCCGACCCTCACTCTTAAATTCGTGGAAGATCAGTTCGCGGAGATCGCGGCCGCCAAAGGCCCGGCGGCAAAGCTCGCCCGCGCGGTTCAGCTCCTCGGCAAGGCGACTCCGCTCGAAGCAAAGTACCTCATCAAGCTGGCGCTCGGCGACATGCGCACCGGAGTGAAACAAAGCCTCGTGGAAGAAGCCATCGCCGCCGCTTACGGCGCCGATGCTGCGGCGGTGCGGCGGGCGACGATGCTCAGAGGCAGCCTCCCCGAAGTAGTTCGGCTCGCCTCCTCCGGCACACTCGACGAGGCGCGCATGTCCCTCTTTCATCCCCTTGGCTTCATGCTGGCGAGTCCCGTTGACAGCGTCGAAGAAGCCCTCGCGCGCCATGCGCAGGAGGCCGCGGCGGAACCGCTCGACCCCGAGACTCTCTCAACTCCTGAACCAGGTCGAATTCTGAAAGAGGCCCAGATCGAGTACAAGTACGACGGCATCCGCGCGCAGCTCCACTGCGGCGATCCTGAACAGCCCGGCCGCGTCGCGCTCTTCTCGCGATCGCGCGAAGAGATGACCGCCGCCTTCCCCGAACTCGCCGAGGCCTTTACATCGCTCGACAGACCGCTGATCCTCGACGGCGAGGTCCTTGCCTGGGACCCGGACAACCAGCGCGCGCTGCCGTTTTCTTCCTTGCAACGCAGGATCGGCCGCAAGAAAGTCACCGCCGAGATGCGCCGCCAAACGCCGGTGGTTTTCATGGCCTTCGATATCTTGTCATTTGACGGCGAGTTGATGTTGGAGCAGCCGCTCGCCCGCCGGCGCGCTGCCCTCGAAGAGTTCGCCGCCCGGAACGCCGCCCAGATGAAAGCGGGCTATCGCGAGAGCAAGCCGGCGTCGCCACAAGGCAGCCTCTTCGCCCACCAGGAACCTGACTCTCACGGCGACGAACTCGTCCGCCTGTTCCTTGCGCCTGCAATCACCCTCGCCAGCGCCGAGCAACTCGATCAGGCTTATATGGATGCGCGTTCCCGCGGCAACGAGGGCGTGATGATCAAGGCGCTGGGCAGCATTTACCAGCCGGGGCGGCGCGGTCTTGCGTGGCTCAAGCTCAAGCGCGAGCTCGCGAGCCTCGACGTGGTTGTCACCGCCGCCGAATTCGGCCACGGCAAGCGGGCGGGAATCCTGAGCGACTACACCTTCGCCGTCCGCGATGGCGAGCAGTTGAAGAATGTCGGCAAAGCCTATTCTGGATTAACCGACGCAGAGATCGCCAACCTTTCGCAATTCTTCAAAGACCACACTATCGAAGACTTAGGCTACACGCGCAGCGTCGAACCGGTGCTGGTGCTTGAGGTCGCCTTCAACAACATCATGCGTTCGGAGCGGCACGCGAGCGGCTTCGCGCTGCGTTTTCCGCGAATTTTGCGAATTCGCCGCGACAAGCCGGTCACGGAGATCGATACGCTGGCGCGGGTCGAAGAGATCTACGCCTCCCAACCCGACCGTCCTGTCGAGTCACTGATTGCCGATGCCGGTTCCAGGATGACTTAGTGCGAATGCGAGTGGCTGTGACCGGGGCCATGAGAGTGGCCATGCGCTGAGACCGTCTCGACCGGCATCACGCAGCCGTGGGCGATCTCGCACTCCACATTCTCAAACTGGATCGTGGTGTGGTGTACCTGGAACTTCTCGCGCAGCGTCGTCTTGATCTGCTCGAGAATCAGCGCACTCTCCGACGGGGGAATGTCGGCGATCGTCACGTGAGTGGCGAGTGCATGGGTCTGCGAGCCCAGGCTCCATACATGCAGGTCGTGTACGTCTTCGACGCCGGAAATTCGACAGAGAACGGCGCGAATCTCGGGGATCGAAATACTCTTCGGTGTACCTTCGAGCAAAATATTCAGCGTCTCGCGAACAATCGATATCGAGCTCCACAAGATCAGCGCAGCAATGATCAGCGAGAGCACCGGGTCGATCCACGTGTGGCCGGTCATCAGGATCGCCGCGCCGCCCACGATCACTGCGGCGGTCGAGAGCGTGTCACCCAGCATATGGATGAGCGCGCTGCGGATGTTGACATCGGTGTTCACTCGCGAGAGCAGCAACGCGATCACGCCGTTCATGATGACTCCGGCGGCCGCCACATACATCATCAGCCTCGGCTGAACGGGCTCGGGGACAGCCAGGCGATGCAGCGCTTCAATCGCGATCCAGACCGAGAGCACCACCAGCGTCGTCGCGTTCACAAACGCCGCGAGCACCCCGGCGCGCTGATAGCCAAAGGTCTTGGCGTCGGTCGCCGGACGGCTCTGAAAATACACCGCCACAAAAGAAAGCAGCAGCGCCAGTGCATCCGAGACATTGTGGCCGGCCTCAGAGATCAGCGCCAGCGAATGCGCGCGAAGCCCCGCGACAAAGGTAAGCAGCACATAAGCCAGCGTCGCCACCAGCGAGAGGCGCAGCACGTTTTGCATCTTCTTGTTGGCGGACGCGGGTGCGGCGTGAACGTGCATTGCTCTAAGTCTATGCCCGTGATGCGGCATGTTCAACGCAAGCCTTTTACCACACTTCAAAGCTGAAAGGCCGATAGTGATGAATCATCTCGAAGTCCCTGCGGTTCGAAGTGATCAAGGTCGCGCCATGAGATCGCGCCGTGAGCGCAATCAATATATCGAAATGCAGATCACGCAGTTTTTGGGGTTGGAGACCGTGGTCGCTACCCATCGACAGCAGGATCTGGCCTGACTCCAGCCAATTGCTCGCCGTTGGAGCTAGGACAGCCGCCTTCTTCTCCAGTGCCTTCAGCAAATTTTGGTCAGACTTGCTTCTCGCTCCGCGCCAGAGCTCTGCAAGTACAACGGCGGAGTTCCTGACCGCCCCACTCAGAACCGAGATCCGCTCACGGTGCCGGTCGGTGCGAAACTCATCGACCAGCACCGAGGTGTCCAGGATGAATAGCCTCACTCATCGACCCCTGCAAAAGCGTGCTTGCCGCCATGCTTCAGCACGAGGTCCTTGTAGTGCTTCATGGCCACCGTCTCCTTCAACAGGAGATGAATGACCTCGGTCCTCGTCTTGGCCCCGAGGATTTCGGCGGCTTCATCGGCCAGTTCAAGATCCAGCCTCATGGAGGTAAGCGTTGTCGGCATTTCCATCTCCGTGATACATTAACAGAATTTCATATATACACGTTTCGGTCAAAGCTTTCGGGATTTTCTGTTTAAATAACCATGAAACAAAATTGCTTGGCATTCTCTCGGCTCGCGCATTTAGCATCACCCAAGCAATTCAGACACGAAAAATAACTCCTGAACGGAACTACCGGATGCTTTCTGCCTGTCGTTATTTCTTGCTTGCGTTGCTAGCCGCAGCCTCGTCTGCGCTGGGCCAAACTCCCGCTCCCACGCCAACTCCCGCGCCGGCAGCTCAAGCTTCGCCCGCTCAACCCGCAGCGGAGCCAATGCCGACCGACCCCGCTGCGCTGCTAGCGTTAGCGGCCAAGAAGAATGGCTTGCAAAACCTGACCTCTCCCTGGCATCTGAAGGCGAGCTTCGAGGTTTTCGACGACAGAGGAAGGATAAGAGAAAGCGGAACTTTTGAAGAACTCTGGGTTTCTGCCAACAGATATAAGAGGAACTATTCGAGTTCAACCTTCCATCAGACTGACTACTCAACTGCGGATGGAGTGTTCAGAGTAGGTGATCCCGACTGGCCAACACAAGCAATTGCGCTCGTGGAGAGAGCTTTTCTTCCGCAGTTCCCGACGAAAAAGGAAATTGCCCGGAGCAGCATTGTTCTGCAAGATGAGCACATCAACGGCGCTGTGATGTCCTGCGTTCTGATGAGAGAGTCTGCCGAAAAGAAGGCCCCTCCGAGCGAAGTTCATTGCTTTGACAAGCAGACGCCAGCCGAGCGAATAGGAGTGGTTTTGGATGGTTCCTTTCATACGGTTTACAACGACATCCGGTTATTCCGCACGACTTACATAGCCCGGAGTACGGGTATCTCATTGAACGGCAAGCCATTCTTGGCTGTCCGTATCGATAGCCTGGAACCGTTGTCCGCGATCGACGAAAAAGCCCTCGTTCCAACGGCAGATGCATCTCCAGTAAACAGAAGAGTTTTATTGACGCGCGGGGATGTTGAGATCGCTTCACCACCGCCAAGCAAGATGCTACCTTCGGGAACAATACCGCTGGATTTCCAAGGATCGGTCGTTGTTCGCATAGTGATTGACAAGGACGGTCGTGTTCGGGAGGTCGAACCGCTAAACGTCCCCGCCAAGCCAATGAAACCATTTATGGATCTAATGCGCCAGACAACCTTTAAGCCTTACAAGAACCTCGGCGACGGTGCCGGGGAAGCGGCAGATATAGAAATTTTGAACACGATTCAGGTTCGCTCGACTCCACGTTACATCAACTGATAGGTCGTGCCCCGGCCTTACCGCCTTGGCACCGTCGCCGCCGCCGGATTTCTCGCCGGACGTCTGAGCGGAAACGGAGTCGCCGTCTCCCGCAGCCCCGTCCAGTTCTCCGCCACCACAATGCTGTTCTCCGGCATGTGCGAGTCGTAGCGGATCGAGCAGGGAAATCCCAGCCGGCAGGAATAAATGTCGACGAAGTTCTTCAGCGCCGAGACGTCCTGCGAGCATTCATAGACCACCCCGGCAATCTCGTATTTGTAGAGAATGAGCTGCATCCCCGCCGGACCGCCGCTCTCCTCCTCACTCATATCGGAGATGTCGATCACCGTGCCGTCGATGATGCGCCCCGTTTTGACCAGCGTCAGGCGGCGCTCCCGCTCCAGCTCCTCCGCCGTCGGCCGCTTGCGCCGCGCATAGTAGAGCACGATGCCGCCCAGGCAGAGCGCGGCTGCAGCGATGGAGCCGTAGACTTCGGGGTCGCGCAGTGAAAGGCCCTGCATTCAAATCTCCGTCGCGCCATGCCTCGGGCGCATCTTCCGCTCCCGGCAGTCCCTGCTCTGCATTTGCTGCTCAACAAATGCAGAATACTCCAGGACTCCCCAATTTCAGCCGCGTCTCTTGCAGCCGATTCCAGCGTCCGGAACCGCGTCCGTCGCGGACGCCCCGGCCCTGAGTCCCAGCCCCAGCTGCGATATACTGATGTAGAGCATGTCTAAGAGATCGTCTTCCCAGCCAGCCGTCAAGGCGGCTTCTTTATTTTCCGGACAAAATCCCTCACTGCAGGCCTCCCCCACTCGCGCATTCAAGGCCCAGGCGTCGGAGACCCGTCCCCGCATTCGTTCGACCACCGTCCTCTGCGTGCGCCGCAACGGCAGCGTGGTCATGGCCGCCGACGGCCAGGTCACTCTCGGCGACAGCGTCATCAAGCATTCCGCCAAGAAGATCCGCCGCCTCTATCAGGACAAGATCCTCGCCGGCTTTGCGGGCTCGACGGCCGACGCGTTTTCGCTCTTCAGCCGCTTTGAGTCGAAGCTCGAGCAGTACGCCGGCAACCTCGGCCGTTCCGCGGTCGAGCTGGCCAAAGACTGGCGCACCGACAAGATGCTCCGCAATCTGGAGGCGCTGCTCGTCGTCGCCGATCCGGTGCAGACCTTCCTCATCAGCGGCTCGGGCGACGTCATCGAGCCCGACGAGGGCATCGCGGCCATCGGCAGCGGCGGCTCGTACGCGCTGGCATCGGCTCGCGCGCTCATGGAAAACACCGAGATGCCGGCACGCGCGATCGCCGAGAAATCGCTGCGCATCGCCGGCCAGATCTGCATTTATACCAACGACCAGATCACCATTGAAGAATTGACCGCTCCGGCGAACGAGCCGGCCGCGGAGAAGTAAGGAATATCGATATGGCAATTTATATGCCTGGCGCCGCTGAGGACCAGGAACTCGCGCTCGACGATCTTACCCCGCGCGAAATCGTCGTTGAGCTGGATAAGTACGTCGTCGGACAGCACGCCGCCAAGCGCGCCGTGGCCATTGCTCTGCGCAACCGCATGCGCCGGCAGAAGCTTTCGCCCGAGATCGCCGACGAGATCATGCCCAAGAACATCATCATGATCGGGCCGACCGGCGTCGGCAAGACTGAGATCGCCCGCCGCCTCGCCAAGCTGACCAACTCGCCCTTTCTCAAAGTCGAGGCCTCGAAGTTCACCGAGGTCGGCTACGTTGGCCGCGATGTCGAGTCGATCGTCCGCGACCTGGTCGAGATCGCGATCGACATGGTGCGCGAAGAGAAGCTCGAAGAGGTCGAAGACAAGGCTGAGATGAATGCCGAGGAGCGGCTGCTCGACTTGCTCCTGCCGCCTCCGTCGCCCGCGCCGGGTGCCGCGAGCGCACCCTCCTCAGGTCCCCAGGTCATACCTCCCGACGAACCGCGCCACGAAGGCGACGGCACGCTGACCTTTCCAACGCCCAGCAACGAATCGCACAACCGCACCCGCGAAAAGCTGCGCCAGCAGTTCCGCGAGGGCAAACTCGACGATCGCTCCGTCGAGATCGACGTCCGCGAACGCAACTCACCATCGTTCGAGATTATCTCCAACCAGGGCGTCGAAGAGATGGACATCAACCTCAAAGACATCCTGCCCAACCTCTTCGGCCCGCGTACCAAGAAGCGCAAGATGAAGGTCGCCGAGGCCTTCGAATATCTCGTCCAGGAAGAAGAGGGCCGCCTGATCGACATGGACCAGGTCACCCGCATCGCCGTCGAGCGGGTCGAGAACTCCGGCATCGTCTTTCTCGACGAGATCGACAAGATCGCCGGACGCGAAGGCGGCCACGGCCCCGATGTCTCCCGCGAAGGCGTGCAGCGCGACATTCTGCCGATTGTCGAGGGCACCACCGTCAACACCCGCTACGGTATGGTGCGCACCGACCACATTCTCTTCATCGCCGCCGGCGCCTTCCACGTCTCGAAGCCCAGCGACCTCATTCCGGAACTGCAGGGGCGTTTCCCCATTCGCGTCGAGCTGCAATCGCTCACCGTTGAAGACTTTGTTCGCATCCTCACTGAGCCCAAGTCTTCGCTGACCAAGCAATATATTGCGCTGCTCGAGACCGAGGGGCTGAAGCTCGAGTTCACTCCCGAGTCGCTCAAAGAGATGGCCCACTTCGCCTTCCGCGTCAACGAGACCACCGAGAACATCGGCGCCCGCCGCCTGCACACCATCATGGAAAAGGTGCTCGACGAGATCAGCTTCCTCGCCCCCGACCTCACCAAGGCGCGCAAAGGCGAGAGCGGCAACATCATCGACGTGGCGGCGACGGCACAGGAGAACGGCGCTACCTTCGCCCTGCCGGTGATCGAACGCGAGACCACCTCAGGCATGGAAACGGTCGTGGTGATCGACCCCGAATACGTCCGCCATATGGTCGCATCGATCGTGAAAGACCAGGATCTGGCGCGGTACATTCTGTAGAAACCGGACTTATGAGCCGAAGATCTTTGAGCGAAATGGTGCCCATTGAGCGATTCAAAATGGAGTCTTGATGCTTGCCTAGGAACTTGTTGAAATAGGTACCTGCCTGCGACGGGTTTGTGAGTTAGTCGTCTAACAGGCATGCGTGGAGACGAGCGGGTTCAGGATGGGATGTTCAGCTATGTTTCTTTGGAGCGGCGGGTTCCTGCAGACCATCCGTTGCGCGCGGTCCGCAAGTTGACGGACACGGTGCTGCGGTCGTTGAGCGCGGAGTTGGATGCGCTGTACGCGGAGTCGGGGCGGCCTTCGATTGCGCCGGAGTACATTCTGCGGGCGCTGCTGTTGCAGGTGTTTTACTCGGTTCGCTCGGAGCGGTTGCTGGTCGAGCAGATCGATTACAACCTGCTGTTTCGCTGGTTTGTGGGCCTGGGCATCGACGATGGGGTGTGGAACCACGCGGTGTTTTCGAAGAACCGCGACCGGCTGTTGACCTCCGAGGTGGCGCAACGGTTCTTCGCGGAGGTGAACCGGCAGGCGAAGCGGTTCATGTCCGACGAACACTTCACGGTGGACGGCACGCTGATTCAGGCATGGGCCTCGCAGAAGAGTTTTCGAAGCAAGGACGGCGATGGCGACGGGACCAACTTCCACGGCCAGAAGCGCAGCAACGACACGCACCAGTCCACCACCGATCCGGATGCGCGGCTGTACAAGAAGAGCTATGGCAAGGAGTCGCGGCTGAGCTATCTGGGCCATGCGCTGGTGGAGAACCGCAACGGGTTGATCGCCGCAGCGATGGTGACGCACGCCGATGGCTACGCCGAGCGCGACGCGGCGCTGTTGATGCTTCAACAAAGGCAGGACGGCCGCTCACGACGCATTACGGTGGGCGCGGACAAGGCCTACGACACGAAGGATTTCGTGCACACGGCGCGGGAGTTGCACGTGACGCCGCATGTTACGAAGAACGACAAGCGCCGCCGCAGCACTCTGGACCGCAGAACCACGCGACAGCCCGGATACGCCGTCAGCCTGAGCCGGCGATGGCTGGTCGAAAAGGGCTTCGGATGGCTGAAACAGACCGGCCCCTTGCGGCAGGTGAAGTTACGAGGCCTGGAGAAGGTGGACTGGTGGTTTCCTAGAGGCCTTTGAGGCAGCAAGAAGTTTTCTGCGAGATGAGGAGTACTTCGCTTTGTTGGCTACGGACGTGCTCACGCTCGACCAAGGATTTCCCACTCGAGCGTGCCTAACGCAGTCGAGCAGTGTGAAATTGAAATCAGTTCTCCTTCGCTTCTTGCGATCACTACTCTTCAATAGCCCGAACGGTATCATTGTGCGAATTTCCGAATCGGGTCGCGTAACAGGATCAACGCAGCTCAACGAAGAGGTGCTAACAACCTCACCTGACCGAATGGCTCTAGTAATGAGCGGGGGAGGAACTCTGATCGAGGCCTACGCAGTGGATGCGGTGATCAGCGCCATAGAGAATCCTCAATACGGAGTCGCCACCGCGTTAAGAGCGTCGAACGCGGCAGCCATGGAAGAAGCTCTCAAACAGACGGCAGTCCTGATGAATGCGGCAGTATCGGCCGCTGCGCTGGGTATGGCTCCAGGGGTAACCGGCATCAATTGGAAACTTAATGCCGAGCGCTCGGAAAGTATTTGCAAAATAGTGAGAATGAATTATCTCAGTTGGTTGACTACCCAGATTATGGAGGGGGCGGCCGATCTAAAGCGCATTCCTAGCGAACCTTCAAGAAATACCAAAGACCGGTAGCGTAAGTTGTGGCGACAAGAATAGTGCCGATCACGATAAATCGCTCTGCGGGCTCGCCAGTTTGCCGGGGGCCAGTTCTCCGGGCGCCGACGACTATTCGGTAATGCGCAAAGATCGCCGGGATATAACCTAACTGGAGTAGTACAGAATCAGACGCGAAGATGCGCGGTAGCAGGGTCGAAAAAGGGCTCGCGAGTAACGTGATGAGGCCCGCGCTTACAAGCGCTATCGAAATGAGGATCAGATAGTCAGCCCACGCCAGCCTTATCGGCCAGTCGGGGTGATTTTCCATCACTGAGATTTCACGCTGCAATCGGAAGATGAAGATGGCGACCCCGAACCCAAATATGATTGCCGAGACCGCGACCAGATCATTGGCGGGTAAGTCGGGCGCTATCGCATTCATGGCTATAGGCTACATGACCGAGCCTGGGAGGCCGCCCGATTTAGCCATAGCTGATCGATCCCGATTACGTCCGCCATATGGTCGCGTCGATCGTGAAAGACCAGGACCTGGCGCGGTACATTCTCTAACACCAATTGGTCCTCGGCGACCTTAAATCGCCCGGGGTCGAAGGCTCTCCGGTCGAATCTCTAAATCCACCTCCTGCCCGATCCGCACCACCAGCGGCAATAGCGCCTCAACATCGGCCAGGGATGTGCGGAAGTTCACGATACAAACCCGCAACGCGAACTTGCCATAAACGACTGCATTCGAAACATAAGCTTCGCCGCTGTTTTGTAAGCGAGTCAATAACTCCCGGTTCAAATCGTCCAGATAGTTCTGCGCTTCCTCGTCGCTGGAATTTAGATCCGTCGGTACATATCGGAAGGTCGTGATGCTCAACGATTGCGTCAGGGCCTGGAGTGCGCCATATTCAGGAATTCGCTCAAAGAGCTCCCGCGCCAGACGAATGTCGTCCGTGAGCATCTGAACGTAGCCTTCGCGCCCAACCTGCTGCAGCGCGAGCCAGACCTTCAGTGCTCGAAAGCCCCGCGAATTCTGTGGCCCGAGATCGAAGTAGTTAATGGCTTCGACGCCGAAGTGGTAATACGGAGGATGATAGGCAAAGGCATCGCGTAGCTTCCCGGGGTCGCGAACCAGTGCACAGCCCGCCTCTAAAGGCGCATAAAGCCACTTATGCGGATCGATCGCCACCGAGTCCGCCTCCTTGAGCCCGGCGAGTGCACCAGGCGCATCCGGCAAGGCCGCGGCAACGCCACCATAGGCGCCATCCACGTGGAACCATAGATCAAATTCGCGGCAGATAGCAGCGGCCTCGGCTAACGGATCAATCGCACCTGTGCTCACCGTGCCCGCAGTGCCTATGACCAGGAACGGTTTGTCTCCGGCTTCGATGTCTTCGGCGATCTGCCGCCTCAAAGCCTCCGCGTCTATCCGCGCCTGATCGTCCGTGGCAATCCAGCGGATGGCGTCCGTTCCCATTCCCGAGATATCAGCCGCCTTCTGGATCCACGTGTGCGTTTCCTTGGAGCAATAGACCCGCGGCCTGGATGCCCCAATTCCCTTGGTCCGCACCTCCTGGCCGCATTTCGCTTGCCGGGCCGCGAGAAAGCAGACCAGGTTGGCCATGTTGCCGCCGCTGACAAAGAGCCCCCCGCAATCGACTGGATAACCAACCATTTCGGCGATCCAGCGAACGGTCTGGGCCTCGATCTCGCTCGCCATCGGCGAGAGCAGCCATGCCCCAACATTCGGATTGACGGCTGCGGCCAGCAGCTCGCCGAGTATACCGATCGGCGCGGCCGACGATGTGATGTAGCCCCAGAATCGCGGATGGCCATTGAAGAGAGAATGCTCGAATAAAAGCTCGGCCGCCTGGTTCAGCAGCGATGACGCATCCGTACCTCGGTCTGGCAGCCTGCGATCAGCGCCCAAAGCCTGACGGACCGCAGAAGGCGATTCCGCAGGAGTCACCTTTCGTTCAGGTAGTGAATCCAGAAAACTCGCGACTCGGTCGACGAGCTGATATCCCAATCTCCGAAACTCTTCGCCACGCATCGCCAGCGGAGATAGCCGCTCCGCAATCAATTCCTCTTCGAGCATCGCAGTCCTCTTCGGGGAATGTTACTCAATCGGGGAGGCAATCGAAAATTGGATTCGCAATCGCTGCCGTGAGGAACGGCTGCGGGAGAAATTGCGCGAATACCGCCGACACGCGACCGTCGATCGCTACAGGGGACGTAGCGACGCACAACTGATTTTGAAGGTTGTGTTCGGCTGCGGCCGGCCCGAAGCCGAAAACTTACATGATTCGTTCGGGCATCGTCGCCGGCGGAAGCGCCATGCGCTTTTCCATCTCGCCGCGGACCTTCGTCAAGCCATAAACACAGCCCTCGAAAGATTCCGCAAGCTTCTCGAATAGTGGCGCTTCGACCGCGTATTCAAAGACATTGAACTGGGAGACGATCCAGTAGCTTTCTTTTCCCGCGCGCACCATCTGGAGGAAGCGCACCCGCTGCCGCCAGAGATGCAGCGACTCCGGATACATCCCGGTCAGAAAGAGCGTGTAGTCGCCGATGTGTTTGCGGATGTGGCGTTCCTGGTCGAACGACGCAGCAGTGCCGTGGATAGGATCGGAGGCGGTCATCATCTCGCCAACCTCCTCCATCGGTCGCCCCGCCGAATCGCGGAGACTGTAGAGGCGGTCGGTTTCGCAGAAGTCGGTGAGCAAGTCAGCGACGTAGCTCGAGACCTCGGCGTCGCGGATGCCCACGTGTTCCGCGTAGCAATCCTCAACAAGTTGATGAAACAGGTGACGCAGCGAATGCGATTCGGGAACCATCGATTCTCCTTAATGCAATAGCGGGTGAGACCTTAAGCTGTCTGAACCCGCTTTGCTTTAGCGTGCCAAATTCATCGTTCCTTCTCGATCTACTTACCTCTCGTTCACACTTAATTACAGAATGTACCGAACGCTCGCCGGATTACCAAGAAAGATCGGCAGAGGTATCCAATTCGCTAGCAGTCGGTGGCGCGAAGTGCAAGCGGCCCTGCCAATTGAAGCCGGCTAAGCCTGAAACGGTCCGCGATCGAAAGACACTATGGGGAGGGAAATACAGAGTTGACCGCATTTCAACAAATGAGGTCTACTCTGTTTCGCATCAGTAAGGAGCTTTATGGCCGCCTCCAAACACCCGAAGAAAACTCCCCCTAAACATCCGGCGCCTGTGCACAAACCAAAACCGCCCAAGCCATCGGCGCCGTCATCAGGGCAACCGGTCTTCGCCCAGCCCGCCCCAAGTCCTGACCCTACCGGCTTCGTCGACACCACTTCCGACTCGGGCGACTATAGTCTGGTCAACGCGACTCTTCTCCAGGCCGTGCCAACTCCTCGCGGCGGAGCCACCGAACCGGTTGTCACACTGGCCGAGGTGCTTGGCGATGCGGGTCCGGCGGCGGTGAGCAAGATTCAGGCGTCCGGCCAAATCGTCTTTCATTCCGCCGGCGATACCGGCAATACAACCGGCCCAAGTACCATAACGAAGGTCGCGGACAAAATGGTGAGCGACTTCGACGAGGCAGATCCCGCCGATGTCCCGTCCTTCTTCTTTCATCTCGGCGATGTGGTCTATAACTTTGGTGAGGGGGCATACTACTACGACCAGTTCTACGATCCTTACCGTCAATACGCGGCGCCGATTATGGCGATCGCCGGCAACCATGACGGCGAGGTTTACAAGACTGATCCGGCGCCCACGCTGGAGGCATTCCTGCGCAATTTCTGCGCCGCGACGCCTGCGGTCAGCACCGATGCCGGGGGCTTGTCGCGAACGGCGCAAATCCAGCCCGGCGTCTTCTACACTTTCGACGCACCCTTTGTGCGCATCCTCGCTCTCTACAGCAATGTGCTGGAAGACCCGGGAGTGATCTCGAGCCAGGGCAATAGTGCATCGCCGGTCAGCGATGCGCAGCTTGCCTATCTCACCGCCGCGCTGCAACGGGCAAAGAACGAGAACTACGCCGGCGCAGTGATTATCGCGGTGCATCATCCGCCTTTCACGTACGGATCCGCCCATTCCGGAAGCCCGCTCCTGCTTCAGGACATCGACAACGCGGCAACCAAGGCCGGATTCTGGCCGCACGCCGTGCTCTCCGGCCACGCTCACAATTACCAGCGCTTCACCCGCCAGGTAGGCCAGACTCAGATTCCCTACCTCGTCGCGGGATGCGGCGGCCACGGACTCAGCCCCCTGCAGTCAGGCTCAAACGGGGCGATCCGCACCCCAATCACAGTGAGCAGCACACTCACTTTCGAGAGCTACGATGGCACGGATTACGGTTACCTGCGGGTGATCGCCACAGCAGAGACGCTGACGATTGAGTTCCATCCCGCATCGGATGGCGCAGGGACGAAGACGCCGGACGATGTGGTTACCGTGAATCTCAAGACCCGGACGATCTCCTGACGGTCCGCAACGAAAAGAGGCGGCCGAGTTGGCCGCCCCTTTGGTCGGTGTTGCTCAAGAGTTTAGTGGGCGCCGACAGTTTCTTTGCTCGCGCCGAGCTCCGCCAGCCGGGTGGCCAGCAGCTTCTCGAGGTTGACGAGCGCCTCGCTGAAGCCTTCGATACCCTCTTTAAGTTTGTCATGCGCCATGCGATCGGCGGCGTGCATCTTCTCGAAGGTCTCTTTGTCGATGCTTAGCTTCTCAATATTCTCCGTCTTCGCCTTAGCGGGGTCGAGCTTGCGCGGCAGGTCGCCAGTCTTCTGTTCCAGTTCATGCAGCAGCTTGGGTGAGATGGTGAGCAGGTCGCAGCCGGCAAGCTCTTCAATTTCGCCGATATTGCGGAAGCTCGCGCCCATGACCACAGTCTTGTAGTCGTACTTCTTGAAATAGCTGTAGATCTTCGTCACCGACTGCACACCAGGATCATCAGCGCCGACATAGTCCTTGCCGGTGTCTTTCTTGTACCAGTCAAGAATGCGGCCGACGAACGGCGAAATGAGCGTGACTTTTGCCTCAGCGCAGGCAATCGCCTGGTGCAGGCCAAAGAGCAACGTCAGGTTGCAGTGGATGCCTTCCTTCTCCAGAATCTCGGCCGCCTTGATGCCTTCCCAAGTGGACGCGATCTTGACCAGAATGCGCTCCTTGTCGACGCCCTCGTCCTTATACTGCTGAATGATCGCGCGCGCCTGCTTCAGCGTCGCTTCGGTGTCGTAGGAAAGACGAGCGTCAACCTCAGTCGAGACGCGGCCGGGAACGATCTCGAGAATGCGCTTGCCAAAGGCCACTGCCAGACCTTTGAAGGCCAGCTTGGCTACTTCGTCGTCGGTGGCATGGTCGCCAAGGTGCTTCCGCGCATTGAGCAGCACTTCATCGACGATCGGCTGATACTGCGGCTGCTGCGCCGCAGCGGTAATGAGGGATGGGTTGGTGGTCGCGTCCTGCGGCTTCACCGTCTTGATGGCTTCAATGTCGCCCGTATCCGCGACGACGACCGTAATTTCCCTGAGTTGTTCGAGCAGAGTCTTCGACATAATTTCTCCTTCTAACGCGATTTCCTGTTTTTCGGCGGCACCCAGTGCTCCCGGAATCACTCATCCGGGAAAGCTGCTCAACCATCGGCGGTTCCGGCGCATTATGATGGGAACTCGCTCCAACCCCTAAACTTTAGCAGGAATGCCCCAGCGAAGCGAAGACTTCCTTGCCTTCTGGAAGATGAATTTCCCGCTTTTGCCGCCACGTTGCGCCCCACTTTGCGCCTACGCCCAGTTAGATGCGTCAACCGGAGACTGGATTTGAAAGTAGTCCAATTCCTTCGACCGCCACCTCCACCAGATCGCCCGGTTGCATTGGCCCCACCCCAGCCGGAGTTCCGGTAGGGATCAAATCGCCCGGCAACAGGGTCATTGCCGCGCTGATATACCGCAGCAAATCCGGAATGGAAAAGATGAGGTCGAGGGTGCTTCCTTTCTGCCGCAGGCTGTCATTTAATCTGGTCTCCACGCCCAAGCCGGCGGCCGGGTCAATCTCATCCGTCACGATCGGCCCGGCCGGGCAAAAAGTGTCGAAGCCCTTGGCGCGCGACCACTGCCCATCGGCCTTCTGCAGATCGCGAGCCGTAACATCGTTCACGATCGTGTACCCGCGGATATAGGGCTTTACATCTTCTTCAGCGCCGATCCGGCTGGCCCGCTTGCCGATCACGACCGCCAGCTCTCCCTCGAAATCCACGCGCTCCGATTGCCACGGAAGGCGTATCGACTCCCCCGGAGCGATGATCGCCGACGGGGCCTTCAGAAAGAGCAGCGGCTCCCTGGGAACTTCGTTCCCCAGTTCTGCCGCATGGTCGCGATAGTTGCGGCCGATGCAGATGATCTTCGACGGTGTCACCGGAGCGAACAACTTGACGCTCCCAAAGGGCACCGGCTCAAACGCAGCCGCATCTGGGGGGTCCGGCAACCGCGTCCACGGATCTTCTTCCGGAGACGGCAGCAAGCGCTCAATCCAGTCATGGCCACTGCGCTCAACGACTTCGCCGTACTGGGGGCCGAATTCGCTTTCAAAGCGGCAATATCGCACAGAATCCATCCTTTCTTGAACATTGGCTCAGGGCTTTGGCGCCATTGTCTCTGAAACCTCTGCCGAGTGGGCGCTTTCGTTGCCGTCATGGTCAATGGCGGTGATTGAGTAGGCGTAGGAACGACCCGGCTGGGCGGTCAGATCGCGAAACGCAGGCGCGTTGAGAGGCGCGCCTGGAGGGGTGATGCGACGCGGCGGCCCACTCCCTTCGCTGCGGTAGACCGCATATCCGGCCAGGTCAGCCTCCTTGTCCGGCGTCCAGGAAAGGTCGATCGATCCCTCATTCGGAGCAGAGACGGCCGCCAGCCCCGAAGGTACGGCAGGAGGAAACACATCTTTGGTATCCAACACAATCTCGGCACTGACCGGACCTCCGATCTCGATCGACCTCCCGCCAACCGTAACTGTGTCGATCCGTGTCAGCCGGTAACTGTATCGCTCATCGAAGGCGGCGTCAGGATCGAGGGCCTTGCCCGTGTCGTTGCCCGGCGGCAGATGGACAACCAATGTCTGCTGCTTCGCCAGTACGGGTGCGCCGCCAATCGGGGACTTCGATTGAGCATCGCCGGAAATTGGCTTCGGTGCCGACAGCAACGTTCGCTCGATCCTGACCTCGTGTTCGGTCCCCGGCAGCACGCCGGGCTGCCATTCCAGCACCACTCCCTCGGCAGTGATCTTCCCATGAGCGTCCCGAAACAGCGGCGGCGCGGCCCCGGCGGCGGCAAGAGCGATATTCGAGGCGCCCGCCGAGCGCCCGTGCGGGCCCAGGACCTCGATCGAGTAGGCCAACAACTGCGGTGCTCCTGTGACCAGATCGGGGGACAGACGATCGTCGTAGGTCGCAGGCTTGTCGGGCGCGTAGCTTGGACCGTCCACTGCCTGGCAAGGTCCATCTCCAATTCGTCGGCAAATATGCACAGGTTGAGGACCTACCAAAAGCAATTTGTCCGTTGTGCGTTTGGGCATCGTCCACTTCAGCGTGACCCGGTCCGCAACCCGCTTGGCGGTCAGGTCGGTCACTGGCATCGGCAGCTTCAGACTCGGCGCCAGTGGAGCCCCGGCTTGCCCACATCCGCAAAGCACGCATACACAAAGAAGGGTCGCTACGAAACCGCAGGCCAGGGCCGGGGAGTTCGAGAACATTGAGAAGCTGGATTTTCTCCCGGTCGGGGGGTGGTGCGCTGGCATCGTTTCCAAGACTATTTCCAAGACTAGCAGAGCCCGCGCGAACCGCGCGGAGGCCGCCAACTCCGCGATCATGCGGTGAGTAGGCCGCCTAACGCTGGACCGAGCTCGGGGTCGAGGAACGCATAGCCGGCCTCGATCAGCTTGGCCGGAAACACCCTGGCGCTGGCCAGCAATGCCTCATCGGCCATCTCTCCGAAGGCCAGGCGCAGTGCAAACGCGGGCGCAGGAATGATTGCCGGACGGTGCACTGCGGCCCCCAAAGCCTGCGTAAATTCAGTGTTCCTTACCAGACCTGGGGCGGCCGCGTTGACCGGCCCTCGCATGTTCTGATTCTCGACGCAGAAGCTCAGAATTCCAACCGCATCGCGCAAGGTGAGCCAGGGCATCCACTCGCGGCCGCTACCCAGCTTGCCGCCCAGCCCAAGCCGGAATAATGGAAGCAGCTTAGCTAGAGCCCCTCCCTCAGGCGACAGCACTACCCCAAGCCTCGTGTTCACAACCCGTATGCCCGCAGCCTGGGCGGCTTCTGCGGCCGCTTCCCATGCAAGGCATGTCTCGGCCAGAAAACCCGTCCCGGGGGCCGACTCTTCAGTCAGGATTTCGTCCCCTCGATCACCGTAAATGCCGATGGCAGAAGCACATATGAACACCTTTGGCGGTTCAACCTGGATCAGCGCCTTCACTAGCGCCTGGGTCGTCTGCACCCGGCTGGAGACGATTTCGCGCTTGTATTTTTCCGTCCAGCGACCCGCCGCAACGTTCGCCCCGGACAGATGAACGACCGCATCCAGACCGCTCAGACGCTCGATTTCCGCAAATGGCCGGACTGCCATCGGATCCCAGGAAATAGATTCCGCGGAAGCCGAGACACTCGATCGCCCCGTCTGGCTGCGAATTAAGCGAATAACATGAATCGAATCCTGCATCCAACTTCGTACTAAAGAAGTACCGATCATTCCCGACGCGCCACTCACTAATACCCGCGCTGGGTTCGACGGTTCTTGCGGTGTTGGTTCGAGAATCAATTTTTGCCTCGGATTAGATTAGAGACGAAATTCGCTTGGTCACTGCCAAAGGGTCGCCATTCAAAGACAATTCGCTGATTAGTAGATGCCGCTTGGGTTGGGTCTTTACGAATCGTGGCCTCATCATCCAACGCGAGTGGATGAAAACAGCCAAAAGCTCGCATTTAATTTGACTACATGGAATATATTTTATGTACGGTAACAAAATGCAGGTCGCAACGTCTCATAGTTAAGTGATATCGGAGGTGGGAGATGGCAACAGTTGACGAGATCGTTGAAGATGCCGAGGGTGAGATGGTCGCCGCCACGGCGAAGCAGGCCGCCCGCAATAGCGTTAAGATCGACCCCGCGAGCGCGGAAGCATTCATCGCCGAGAAACATATCGGCGAACGCATCAAGCGCCTGCGGCTGAAGAAATCAATGGGGCTGGTGGAGTTGGGCCGCCACACGGGGCTTTCCGCAAGTTTCCTCTCCCAACTGGAGACCGGTCGAGTGGTGCCGACGCTCCGCAACCTGGCCCGGATTGCGATGGTCTTCAGCAAGGACCTTACCTACTTTTTTGAGACCGAGCCCAGCACCCTGTTTCGGGTGCACCGCAAAAAAGAGCGGGTGCGCCTGCCCCAGAGCGGCGTTGACGACCCAACGTATTACTTCGAGAGCCTCGGCTACATGGTTCCAGACCGCCAGCTCGACCCCTACTTTGCGGAATTCATTCCGCTCAAGAAGACGACCGACGTGCGCCCCCACGTCCATCCTGGATACGAGTTCCTTTACATGCTGGACGGAGAATTGGAAATCCGCCACGCCGACAAGGTTTACACTCTCGAACCCGGGGATGGAGTCTATTTCGACGCAAGCACACCCCATGCCTACAGGTGTTTAAGCCGCATCCCCGCAGCCGCGATCATCGTCACCATGCATCAGCAGGCAGGCGCCCAACCGGCGATGAGCCTACGGCCCATGGGGGCGATGATGGCCGCGCGGTCCCGCCCGGTGGCCACCGGTTTGACTCGTTCGCCGCTTGCCGCTCAACGGATTGCGAGCGAGTCGGGGACAGCCGGAGCTACCACGACCATTGGCTCGTAAGAAAGCTCAATGAGTTGGAATCAATTTGATGGGGACCGGTTCGTTTGTTCTTGCGGACCGGTCTTTTTTGTTGCGCTACTGTGAGGCGGATGAGGCGAATTCGTCGGCCGCTTCGGGTTTCGCTTTTGGCGCCCGCTTCTTCTTCACTGGTACAACCGGTGGCGGCGGAGGCGGTTCAAGCGATGGATCGTAGTAAAGAAGCCGGGCGCAGCTCTCGCAGGTAAGCAGCTGGCCGCTGCGGATCTGGTTCCATATTTGCGGCCGCAGGTACATCTGGCATGCCAGGCAGCGCTGACCCTGAACTCTCGCGAGGCCGGTCTTTCGCGATGAACTCGCAACCCGGTCGTAGGTGATCAGGATCGAATCGTCGATTTCTTTTCGATGCTCTGCTCGCTCACTCTTAAGAGCGTCGAGCTTTGCCTGCTGCTCGGTGGCAGCTTCGCGAGCTACTTTCTGTTGCTGCTCGACCAGACCCTGCTCTTCGGTCAAAGCCGCGGTAGCTGCGGTGCGGGAACTCTGTAGCGCTTCGATACGCTCCATCGCCTGAATTTGCTGGTCTTCGATCTTGCGGGCTTCCGCCTCGGCAAAGTCGATCTCATGCTGTAGGGCGCGGAATTCGTCGTTGGTCTTGACGCTACCGCTCTGGCCGCGATATTTCAGGATTTTTTGTTGAATGTCGGCGAGGTCGCTATCCAGCCGGCGGCGGCGCTGTTCTTCCGCCGCAAGCGCCTTCTCTGCCTCGTCGAGAGATGCCTTGCGGCCTCTGACCTTCTCTTCAAGGGAGGCGATATGCTTCGGCAACTCGGCGATGGAATGAAGCAGCTGGCCGATCTGCTCATCGACTTTCTGTAGGCGAATTAAGTGCTCGAGTCCAGCATCCATGCGGTTCCCTTAGTTTAACATGGCGGCTCTGCGCGATGCGCCACGATCGGATCAACCGTTGCGGGCCTAAATTCCAACATCACCCTCCGCGGGCCTGGCTCCCCTGTCGACGGGCTTGTCGCAGTCCCCACTTAGCGCATTTCAGTCAACCATCACTCTCGGTACCCGTGCCGCGATGTTGCACAGTACCTCGTACGGAATCGTCCCCTCAAGCTCCGCCAGATCGCTGGCGGTAATTACCTCATCTCCCTGCCTGCCGATCACCACCGCCTCGTCGCCGATCTCCACCCCGAGGACGTCAGTCACGTCGAGGATTGTCTGGTCCATCGACACCCTTCCCGCGATCGGCGCGCGCCGTCCGCGCACCAGCACGCCGCCCCGGTTCGACAGCTGACGGCTCAAGCCGTCGGCATAGCCCATCGGCAGCAGCGCCAACCGGGTAGATCGCGTCGCGCAATAGGTGGAGTTGTATCCTGCCGAATCTCCCGCCTCGATCGTGCGAAGCGATGTGATGCGGGTCTTCCACGCCAGCACCGGAGATAACTTCGCCGGGACGCGCTCTATCCCGACCGACCCACGACCGCTAAAGCGAGGCTCGTATCCATAAAGCGATAGCCCAGGACGCAACATCAGTCGCGCTCCAATCCGGTTAGCCGCCGCGCGCAGCGGAGCAAGGTGGTCGCCCACCAAAATCGTCGCGGAGTTCCCCGCATGTATCCATGCGGGTCGAAGACTCTGGGCCTCGATCACAGCCAGCGCCGCTTCGAAACGCACGCGCTGCCGGTTGGTCTCCTCGCCGTCCAGCACCTCCGGGGCGCTGAAGTGGGTCGCAACACCATCCAGCCGCAGGGCAGAGTTTGAACGGAATCTCATTAGAAATTCCTGAAGCGCGTCTGCGCGCAGCGACAGCCCCTGCCGCGACATCCCGGTATCCAGCTCCAGATGGACCGGCAACGATTGCGCACGAAGCGCGAGACGCCTCGCCGCTGCCTCAAGCAAGTCGAGATGAAAATGCTCCCAGACGATCGGCGTGAGCCGATATTCGATCGCTGCCTCGGCCTCGCCGTGCCAGATACCTGACATCACCAGGATCTGCGCGTCAGGGCAGACCGCGCGGGCTCTTACGCCCTCCTCGACCGAGGTGACGCCCAGCCACTCCGTGCCTGCGCCGGCCAGTGCCTGTGCGCATTCGCGCATGCCATGCCCGTAGGCGTTGGCCTTCACCACAGCCAGCACCGCCGCGTCGGACGAAGCCTTGCGCGACGAGGACAGACCGTCCTGAAGCATCCGGCAAAGCTCCATGTAATTGGCGATCAGGTTGCGGCGGGAAATTTCAACCCAGACAGGACGAGTGTGCATGAGGTGTCTCTATCGTACCCGCGAGAGGCCGGGCGGCCGCCGAAGATCACGCGGGCCATCGCCCAAAAACAAATGGAGGAGACGGCTGCAAGTCCATCTCCTCCAAGGCGCTTCTAATTTGTCCGCTTCCTGATCTGGTGCCAGGTCACGGTGCCTCCGTTGGTGCAATTCAATGCCCAGAGCACAATGCGCCCAACGATCGCCGCGAAACTACTTCTTCGGCGGCGCGATCGTGTCCTTGGCTGCCTTGGCCACGCGGAACTTCACTACCGTCTTCGCCTTGATCTTGATCTGCTCGCCGGTCTGCGGATTGCGGCCGATGCGCGCCTTGCGTTCTGCCTTTACCAGCCGTCCGAGGCCGGGAATGACGAAAACGCCGTTCTTCTTGGTTTCCTTGACCGCGGTTTCCGCGAGCAGGTCGAGGAACGCCGCCGACTGCTTGTTAGTCAATTCCAGCTTTTCCGCCATCTGCCGTACCAGCGCTGTCTTGGTGAGTGTTGTTGCCATTCGAAAAATCCTCCTGTGTCTTGCTGTCTTGAAATCTGATTCCTGGAGCGCCACGATTCTATCTTGGCAGGGTCGTCATCTTCTGCAAAAGTCCAGTGTTTACGCTGCTTTCAGAGAACCCACGCGCTTAACGATGCTGCTTTGAAAAACATTTGTCAATGGTAAAACCAGAGTTTCCACAGGTTTTCTTAGGGTTTTTTAGGGTTTTCTGGAATTTTCGTCGATTTTGGCCGCTTTTCCCACTATGGGAGTGCTCCCGCACTCGCTAATACAAGGGAAACAACGGCTGCCGTTTCTCTTTCGGCGCTGCGGTGAGCGGCCGGTTCAGCAGCGCCACGAGCGGCGCGGCAGCGCGAAAGTGCGCAACGATCTTCTTCACCAGGCCCGGCGCCAACGCCTGCTCGGCGGGCAGCGTTGCGAAGACCGCCCATTGCCGGCACTTCAGCAGATCCATCGCCGGATGCTCCTTGGGAAAGCCCTTTGGAGGGCGCGAAAGCATTTCACCATGGTCCGGCTTAAACAGCCGCAGCAGCTTCTTTTCGTTCAACAGACTTCGCAACTCTTCATGATGATCGAGTAGAAAAGTCCGGATCGCCATTAGCTGTTCCCGCTCCGGCATGTAGACGCCGGCGGCCATCACCAACTCATTCGCAGCCAGGTGGAAGTAAAACCCGCCCCCCGAGGTCTTCTCCAGACCATGCTGCGACCACCACGCGGCAACCCGATTCTTATACGGGGTCTTATCGTTCGAGAACCGCGTATCGCGGTATATGCGCATCATGCATTTTGGCGCCGGCCTCACGTGAGCGGGCGCAAACTCCACCATCGCCCCCGTGACCCCTTCGATCACCTTGAGCATCGGTGCTTTAAGCACCGACTCAAAGAGCGGCTTACGCGGATCGAACCAATCTCTCCGGTTGTTGCGCTTCAAAGCGCGAAGAAACTTCAGCGACTCTTCGCTGAAGCAGGGGCTTATCTCAGGCGGCGCGGGCTTCGCCAAATGCTGTTTCCTTGATGTCTTTTTCGCTGTCACACCAGGATTTTACGGCTTCGGCCGCGTGGCAGCCAGCAGGCCCGCGGTGTCGCGCGGGCCGGCCGTCGGAGGACGCGAAAGACTTTGAAGGAAGACGATCATCCAAATCATCTCGTCCCGTGACATCTACGACTAACCTATTACTCGCCGGGATTTATTGGTCGCGCCGTCGCCGACCGGCTGTACTCTTACTACGTATGACTACGAGCACGCGCCGCATCTTCGTCAGTCTTCTCTACCTGCTTCCCTGGGCACTCGTGCTCGGCTGCACCTCGCAAGCGACGCCGCGGGCCAGCCAGCCCGCGACCCAGTCAGGCCCTGGAATTACGGCCGACGCGACCGCGGTCTCCGGTCAAATCAAAACCATCGCCGCTGCCGGAACGCTCACCGACTTGAGCCGTCCTAACTTCATCGACTACAGGCTCCACGTGCAACATATGTACGACGCGGTCAACTACGCGCCCGTGTGGGTGCGCAACGGGCAGGTGACGCCCCAGGCGCTCATCGTCATTGCTGCGCTTGAGAACAGCGCCCACAAAGGGCTCTTCCCCCAGGACTACGACGGCCCCCTCTGGCAGGCGCGCCTCGCTGCCCTGAAAACCTCGCCGGCCGACGCCGACAGAGTGGCGCGCTTCGATGCCGCGCTCACCGTCAGTACGATGCGTTACATCTCCGACCTGCATATCGGCCGCGTCAACCCCAAGCATTTTCAATTCGGCATCGATATCGAACAGAAGAAATACGATTTGCCACAGTTATTGTTACAAAAGATCGTCAATGGCGACAACGTTCCCGAAGCACTGAACCAGGTTGAGTCGCAACTGCTGTTTTACAAACGCACCGAGGCGGCACTCGAGACTTACTTGAACCTTGCCGCTACTGAAAAGCTCGTCACGCTGCCCGACGCGGCCAGGGCACCAGCAGCCGGCGATTCCTATGCCGCCGTCGGCCCGCTTGCCGACCGCTTGCGGTTTCTCGGCGACTTGCCCTCAGGCACGAACATCGACACCAGCGCGGGCATTTACAACGGCGCCTTAGTCGACGCGGTCAAGCATTTTCAAACCCGGCATGGAATCGCACCCGACGGCAAACTCGGCAAAGAGACCATTCGCCAGCTAAATGTTCCGATGAGCGTGCGCGTCACGCAATTGCAGGACGCGCTCGAGCGCTGGAGATGGCTCCCTCCGAACTTCACCGTGCTCCCGGTCGCCGTCAACATCCCCGAGTTTGAATTGCGCGTCTTCAATCCCGACCATAGCATTGCATTCCGCATGAATGTGATCGCCGGCAAAGCGGTCGGCCATCAAACCCCGGTCTTCGCCGAGAACATGCGCTACATCATCTTTCGTCCTTACTGGAACGTGCCGCCGAGCATCGCGCGCAGCGAGACCGTTCCTCACTTGCTCAAGGATCCTGGCTACCTCGGGAAGAAGGGCTTTGAGATCACCGATTCGACCGGCAAGGTTGTTGCCTCCGGATCGGCCAGCCCCGAGGTCATCGCCGAACTTCGCGCCGGCAAGCTCATGGTCCGCCAGAAGCCGGCCCCGGACAACGCGCTGGGCCTGATCAAGTTCATCTTCCCCAACAGCAACAACGTCTACCTGCACAGCACCCCGTCGCAGGACCTCTTCTCGCAATCGGTCCGTGATTTCAGTCATGGCTGCATTCGCGTGGAAGATCCGGCAAAGCTGGCGTCGTTCCTCCTGCAAGAACAGCCCAACGGTCAAAAATGGACGGAGGCGGCGGTCAAGGCAGCCATGCAATCCGGCCCCGACAACCAGCAGATCAACCTGCCCACGCCGATTCCAGTAGTGATCTTGTACATCACTGCAGTGGCTGAGGAGAACGGCGAAGTCTACTTCTTCAACGACATCTACGGCCACGACAAGTCGCTCGATGCCGTCCTGGCGAAGGGGCCACCGTATCCAGGCTGAGTTGTCAGTCGTCAGTTCTCAGTCCCCGGTGAAAGCAATGAGGCGCCGGAGACTCGATTGTGTGGTCTGAGAACCGAGGACTTGCTGCCTACCAGCGCCTTACGCGCCCCGTATCCACATGCACGAAGTCGGACTGCTGATAATAGCCCACCCCGCCGCGCTGCATGGAAAGAGCCGCATCGCGCACCTCCGCGGTCGGCACGCCGGGGATGCGAATATCGATGGCCTTTGCTTCCATATGCTGGCTGTGCTCAGCCACGCCGTGGCCGTGCTCGCGAAGATAATTGTTGCTCCACGGCGTACGGTAGCCGCAGACAATGTCGATCTCATGATCGGGATGACCCAACTTCACCAGCAGGTCATGCAGCAGATCGAATTCCTTGACGTCGTAATCCTTGACGTCGTTGGTGCGATGGTCCCTCAGAAAATGGTCGAGCTCCGCCACCTTCTCTGGAAGGTACTGATCCCCAATCCGGTAGACAACATCAATATGCTCGCCAGTGTGCAGGTGGTAAAGGCGCAGCCGGTACTGCTCAACATTCGCCGACGCCGCATCATTCGCCGCGCGCGCCGTTGAAGCGAGAGTCAGCGCAGCGATCGCGATCAGTCCGGTAGTAAAAATGTTCTTGGAGCGCATCAGTCTTACCACTGTTAATTTTACGCGCTTTCAGGACTTCCAACCCGAATCTACCTGCCCAGTCCGCGCCGTCAGCCAGAACGCGACCAGCGCCAGTTGCACGCAGAAAATCCATTCCACTGAACTCCACAGCAACGAACTCCCTGTCGAGCGCTGCGCAAAGACCACGATCAGCGCCAGCAGTACTCCAACCGAAACAATCGCTGCGTTGCGGCCGAAGTGCCGCGGAGTAAACGCGACCGTCTCGAGCGGCGACACTTGTGACGCGATCCTGGCTGCGAAGCCGGGCGGAATCTCCACCTCCGGCGCAGTCTCCAGGGCGTGCGCAATCTTGGCGTCGAGCGACCGCTCGTCTGAAAGACCTTCAGAATTTATCGTGCGCTCTGCCATTCCGGTCTCCTTTCCGCTGCCCGCTGTTGTTGGATGCCTTCGCGCAGCTTCTTGCGTCCGCGGTGCAGATGGGTCCGCACCGTACCGATTGGCAGCTGCAGCGTCTCGGCGATCTGCTCGTAATTGAGCTCTTCCTGATGATAAAGCACCAGCACGGTCCTTTCTGCGCCACTGAGTCGCTGCAACTGCTCCTCGACCAACTGCTGAAACTGCCGCTCCACAAGCTCCTGCTCGGCGTCGGGGCCGGGATGTTCCAATTCGTCCTCCCACGTAGGAGCGTTCTCATCGCCAGCGGTCGAGATTGACGCCGAGATCGACACCAGCGGCCGCTCCAACCGTCGCCGCCGCTTCCATTCGTCCTGCGCCACATTCACCACGATGCGATACAAATATGTACTCAGTTGTGCCTCGCCGCGAAAGGCCGGCAGCGCGCGATAGAGGCGCAAGAAAACCTCCTGCGCCAGGTCTTCGACATCTTCGCGGCGGCCGGTGAGACGCACGAGGGTGCGAAAGACCATCGCCTGATGCTCGACGACAATCTGCTCGAAGTTGAGGTCGCTTCGCAAGGGGGTCAGACTGCGAATCTTGCTCAAAGTTTCATGCGAAGACGTGAAACTTTGCAAGCCCGACTCAGTCAAAGCCGGGCAGAAGAAAGAAGGAGGGTTTTGCTATGGATTGGCATTGGAGTCCTTCCATGATTCCGTTGGGCGCCTTCGCGGTCGCGATCGTCGCGATCGTTGGGGGCATTATGAGTGAAGGCCATCGGCAGCGGCTCAGGGCCGAGCAGCGCATGACGATGATCGCGCGCGGCATGAGCGCTGAGGATATCGACAAGCTGTTGGGCGGCGCCGGTGAAGATGCAAGGCCGGCGAAGGACCCGCTGCGCAGCCTCGGCAACGCGCGCAGGGCCGCAATCTCGTTGATCTCAGTCGGCGTTGGGCTGGTCCTCTTCGGCCTGCTGCTCACCTGGATCGTCCAGGAGCACGATGTCCTTGTCGTGGCCGCCGCCGGGCTGATTCCCGGGGCGATCGGCGTCGGTTTTGCCGTCGACTACTTTCTACAGAAGCGCGATCTCTCCCACTTCGGCCTGACCAGCGGCGAAGGAAGATAGACCGAAACTTACGTCTGCTGTGGTGACAGGCGTCTCCCCAGAGGTCGAGGCGACTTTCCCGTTTCGCCTGCCTATCAACGTCCCAACCCGCCGAATCGGCCGTCCGCGGCCCTTCGGTGCAGCCTGCCGCATCGAACTGCTCTGCGCCGTTTGTTCCCGCCAACAGAGAATGTTCCGATTGCTGCGCACCTTACGGTACCTCTACTTTTCCTCTAGTCTGGAAAGAAAAAGAGGTAGTGTACGCAGTATGGACATGACCACAGGCCGATGGCGAAGCGCCGTCATTGAATGCATCCGCCGCGAAGCGCGGCCCATCGACAAGTACGGCCACCAGCCGCGCCTCTATGCGCTCACGCTGGCCATCGGCCAGGAATTAGACTACGACGATGACGTAGTCTTCGCCGCTACCTGGATGCACGATCTCGGCGTCTTCGTTGGGCATCGCCCCGAAGATCCAGCCGCCCTCGCTGCCTGGGACAATGTGAAGTACGCCATGGACCGTGCCCCAAAGCTGCTTGTCGGCTTCGGCTTCCCGGCGGAAAAGGTCCCCGCGGTTATCGAGGCCATCCGCACCCATCAGCCCCATGAGGACCCGCAGTCGATCGAGGCGACCATCGTGCGCGATGCAGACATTCTCGAGCAGCTCGGCGCCGTCGGCATTTTGCGCGCCGTCTGCAAAATCGGGCGCGACACTCGCTACCCTACATTTTCTGCGGTCGTGCCGTATCTTCAAAAGTCTCTGGATACACTGCCGCCGTTGCTGCGCCTGCCCGCGGCCCAGAATCTCGCGGCATCCCGCATCCTGGCTCTGAAGCAGTTTCTCGCAGCCGCCGATGCCGAAGGCAACGGCCAGCTGCATTAGGTGCCCCAGCCGCCCAATCCGGGAAGGTCATCCTAACGCGAAGGGGAAGGAATCAGGGATAGGTCGAATCACGCGGCTGATTCAAGTCTCGTCGGAAATCTCTTACTCCACACGCTTCAATATCGTTTGATATTGCGCCGGAGCGTCGATCGGTTTCATCTGCTCATCGAGCTGCGTTAACGCCGCGCCTCCCGGCTGCACGAGGTAATACTGGCGCAGTTTAGGGTCGTCAGGGCTCAGCGCATAGACGGTTGCGTTCGGGTCGACGGCATCACCTTTGTCTAGATACCAGTCGCCACGGTCGGTAAAACTTTGTTTGCCGAGCCTTCCGCCCTGATAGGTCTTGGTTGAAATGTAGACATTCTCGGTGAAATCATTCGGCCCCTTTGCGTAGAGACGCAGCACCGTAAGAATTCCGGCGCAATCGGCGCAGGCGGTCGTTCCTTTATACGTCCCAATGAGCACCAAGGATTTCGGCGCCCCAGAGGTGACGGTAACTTGAACCGAGAATCCCTCCGGTTGTTGCGCGGAGTCGAGGGCGGGTGCAAGAAACCCAAGATGCAGGGTGGTGCTGCCAACGGAAGCTGCGTTGAATCGAAAGCTCTGCGACTTTGAATCCGCTGTATCAGGGGAAACAAACTGCTGCGTAGGCGTCAATACCTGTGGCGTTTGGGGTAAGACCGTCCATCGGAAGTTAGGCAGCGGAGAAGAAAGCGTAATAACCAGCGTGTCACCCTCGACGAGGCAAATCGAAGTATTGTTGTCGATCGCCGTTAAGGTAACCGTTTTGGCGAAGAGTCGTTCACTGGATAGCAGCGACACTAGCGATAAGAGCAGCGCAGCGCAGACGGACCAACCGCCGTTGTGTTGAAACGAGGACTGTCTGCACCGCATGTTCGTCTATTCCTCGTGCCTACTTCAGCGTCACCACCTGCTTCAACGGAAAGTCTTGCGACGACCCACCGACCATAATCGTGTAGTCGCCCGGAACCAGCGTCCACCCGTTCTTCTTCACATCGAAAATCGACAGGTATTTAGGATCGACCTCCACCGTGACCGTCCGCTTCTCGCCGGCGTCGAGCTTCACCTTCGTAAATCCCACCAGCCGCTTCGGCGGCTCTTCCGCGCTGGCAGGCAAGGCGGCATAGACCTCTGCAACTTCCGCGCCATTGCGGCCGCCGGTGTTCGCAAGCGTGAAGCTCACCTCGACATTCTGCCCCGGAGTCACCGTCAGCCCTGAATAGTCGAATGTCGTGTACGAGAGGCCATAGCCGAACGGGAAAAGCACCGGCTTCTGCTTCGCGTCATACCACTTGTAGCCGACCAACACGCCTTCGTCATACGTTACCTGGAAAGGGGGAAGCCCGGCGGCCCATTTCTCGGGCGAGACCGGCCCGCTGAAGTGGTCCGATTCCGGCGGTGGCTTTACGACTGTCGGGTGCGGCAGATCGGCCTCGTTCTTCGGGAAAGTATTCGGCAGCTTGCCGCTCGGGTTCACGCTGCCGAAGAGCACGTTGCCGACCGCGTTGGCTCCGTCGCTGCCTGCGTACCACGCCTCGAGAATCGCCGCCGGAGCATCGACCCACGGCATCGTCACCGGGCTGCCCGTCTCGAGCACCACAATCGTCTTCGGATTCGCCGCCGCTACCGCCGCAACCAGCGCGTCCTGGTTGTCGGTCAGCGAAAGATTCGGGAGGTCCATCCCTTCGCTCTCCCAGACATAGGCGAAGACAATCGCCACATCAGCGCTCTTCGCCGCCGCAGCTGCCGCGGCGGGATCGGTGCCGGGGTCAAAGCTCACCTTGGCCTCGGGAGCCCTCGCCTCGATCGCCTTCAAAGGCGAGGTCGGGAACCAGATGTGTTCCTGCCAGTGCGTCGTCAACCCTTTGCCGGCAGGCAGAATGGCGTTGCCGCCCGGAGGGTCGACCTGCGCCGAACCGCCGCCCGAGATCATGCCCACATCGGCGTGCGCCCCGATCACCGCGATGCTGCGCACCTTCATGGGATCAAGCGGCAGCACGGAGTTCTGGTTCTTCAGCAGAACGATGCTGCCTTCTTCAATCTTGCGCGCCGTTTCCAGTCCGGCGAAAGGATCGAGCACGTAACGCTCGCGCGGATAATCGACCACCCCGGCGGCAAACATCGAGCGCAGTATCCGCTGCACGTGGTCATCCAGCTCCGCCATCGGGATTTTGCCCGATTGCACCGCGGCCTTGAACTTATCGCCGTAAAAGAACTCTCCCGGCTGCTCACTGTCGAGTCCCGCCGCAGAGGCTTTCTCCGTACTGTGCGTGGCGCCCCAGTCGGAGATCACAAAACCGGGGAACTTCCAGTCCTTCTTCACCACCGTGGTCAGCAGATATTTGTTTTCGCAGGCGTAATCGCCGTTGATGCGGTTATACGAGCACATCACCGCCGCCGGCTGCCCTTCGGCTATGCCAATCTCAAAGGCCAGCAGGTCGCTCTCCCGCCCAGCCCGTTCATCGATGTGAATATTGACCGAGGTCCGCCCGCTCTCCTGGTCGTTGAAGGCGTAGTGCTTGATGTCGCCGATCACATGCTGCGACTGCGTGCCCTGGATGAGTTTGCCCACCAGCGTCCCCGCCAGCACAGGATCTTCCCCGAGGTATTCAAATGTCCGGCCGTTGCGCGGCTCGCGGGTAATGTCAGCGCCGCCGCCGAGCGACATGTTGAAGCCCTGCGCCCGCAGCTCGGTGCCGATCAGCTTGCCGTATTCATACGCCGCATCCACGTCCCAGCTCGCCGCCGCTCCCACGTTCGCTGGCAGCGCCGTCGAATATCTCCCATTCTCGCCGCTCGACCGCACGCCGTAGGCCGCATCGCTCATATCGATGCCGGCAATGCCCAGCCGCGGAATTCCCGCCGTAAAGCCGACGCCGCCATTCGACTCGCCCCGCCTCTTACCGATCGGCGTCATGCCCGCCAGGCCCTCGCCGTGAATCAGGGTGATCTTCTCGTCCAGCGTCAACTCCTTGAGCACCAGGGCCGCCCGCGCATCCGGCGACAGGCTGGTATCCATCCACGGCCCGGCCGGCTTCGCCGCCGCCTGACTGTGAGCATGCTGCGCGAATCCGGAGGTTGCCATGCAGGTAAGAGAGAGAACTGCGAACGAAGAGACTTTGAGTGCCTTGCGGAGCAGCGATTGGATCATGGGGCCTCTTAGAATAAGCTTTTTGCTGAACGGATTCCATACTATCAAGCACAAGCCTATCGGGGCTCCTCGATCGCCCGAACAGAGTCTCTGACGATCAAAAGCCAACGCCTTCCCGATTCCAGAACGCACCGCGCGGACACGCTGGCCCTACAATACGGGCATGCTTCTCCGGGCCATCACCTCGGCAATTTTCTTTCTCGGCGCCCTCGCCGCCCACGCTCAAGCAGTCCCCCCGCAGGGAAACGCGGCGAAGGACTGCGACATCGATGCCCTGCAGGTCTGCGCGATGCATGTGCTGCAGGATGAATACAAGATCGTCACCAGCCCCCTCCGCATCCAGCGCGACGATCTGCTCTGGATCGCGCCCTTCGCCGCAGGCACCGGCTACACCCTCACTCAGGATGCCGGCATCTTGCAGGACCTGGGAAATAATCCCACCCAGGAAAAACACTTCAATACCGTCTCGAATGTCCTCGGCATCTACGCCCCCGCCGCCTACTCCGGAGTCGGTTTCGTCGTAGGACACATCAAACACGATGAGACCCTCAAGGAAACCAGCCTGCTGGTCACCGAGGCGGGCGTCGATTCGCTCATCCTGAACACCGGCCTGCAATACGCGTTCAATCGGCAGGACCCCAAGCAGGGCAACCATAACGGAGACTTCTGGCCGCACGGCCTCAAGGGCTGGCCGAATGGCACATCCATGCCCTCAGAACACTGCATCAACGTCTGGAGCTTCGCCCGCGTCGTCGCTACCGAGTACCCGGGATGGCGGACCAGGCTGCTTGTCTATGGCATGGCCAGCACCGTCTCTTTCTCCCGCGTCATCGCCCACCAGCACTTCCCCTCCGACGTCATCGTCGGCAGCACCTTCGGCTACCTCATCGGAGGGCTGGTCATTCACCAGCGCGCCGCCGGAATGGGCGGCCTCTCGCTGAATTCAATCCAGACCGCCAATGGCAGAGGCATCCAACTCACCTACGACTTCAATCACCACTAAGACGGGAAGCCTCACGCCGTTCTCCCTCACAAGTCCCTCTATTGCAACCGCTCCCCCTGCCAAGTACCATCGCCAAAAGGCTCGATGCACCGTTTGTCTTGAAAGAGCAGAGACACGTTAATGGCGGATGGAAAGAGTGTGCCCTCCGTAGGAGATCTGGTTGCCGGCAACTACCAGATTCTCGGCACCGCCGGCGCCGGCGGTATGGGCGTCGTCTATCGCGCCCTTGACGTCAAGCTGCAGCGCACCGTCGCGCTGAAGTTCCTTCCGCCAGACCTCGACGCCAGCGAGCGCGACAAGGAACGTTTCCTCCGTGAAGCGCGCACCGCGTCGTCGCTCGACCATCCCAACATCGGCGTCATCTACGCCATTGAAGACACCCCCGAGGGCCACGCCTTCATCGCCATGGCCTTCTACGAGGGCCAGACGCTGTCGCAGCGCATCCGTTCCGGGCCGATTTCTCCCACCGCCGTCGCCGATATTGCCATACAAATGCTCAAGGGCCTGGAGCATGCCCATCTGCAGGGAGTCGAGCATCGCGATGTAAAGCCGTCAAACATCGTGCTCACCCATCAGCCTGGCACCTCCGGGCCGACGGTGAAGATCGTCGACTTCGGGCTGGCCCATGTCAGCCAGCAGACCGCGAGCAAGACCCACGGCATCTCGGGAACAGTCGCCTACATGTCCCCCGAGCAAACCCTCGGCCGCACCGTCGACTCCCGGGCTGATATCTGGTCGGCAGGCATCGTCCTGCTCGAGATGCTCGTCGGCCACAATCCCTTCCTGCGCGATACCATTCCGGGAACCATCTTCGCGATCCTCAACGAACCACCCGAGCTGCCCGACTCGGTTCCTCCCGGTCTGCGCCAGGTAGTCTATCGCGCCCTGTCCAAAGACCCGGCGCGTCGCTATCAAAGCTGCACGGAAATGCTTCACGACCTGGAGGCCGTCCGCGCCAGCCTGCCAGCCTCCGTCGGCGTTGAGCCGGCTTCTGCTGCGTCCGGCCCCAAGTGGCTCAAAGAGTCTGTCGAACTACGCCGCTCCCGAGTGAGCGCCTCCGCTTCAGCCTGGGCAATCACCCCCGCCAAGTCCCGCTGGAAGCCCTGGGTCTTCGGTCTCGGCGGCGCCGCCATCCTGCTGATGGCTACTCTCTTGATTCCCGCAGTGCGCGCGCGGCTCTCCGGCCTTCTGGCTCCCGCCGCATCCGGTACCGAAGGCGGGAGCGGGAAATCGACCGCCGAGCAAGGCTACCTCGTCGCGCTCGGCTACGTGCAGCGCTACGACAAACCCGGCAACCTCGATCTGGCCATCACCGCCCTGCAGGGATCACTCACAGCCGACCCGCTCTTCGCTCTCGGCTATGCCGAGCTCGGTGAAGCCTATCGCATGAAGTATCAGACCGGCCGCGATCCCAAATGGCTCGATCTGGCGCTTGCCAGTTGCGAGCGCGCACAGCAGCTCGACACCCGCCTCGCCGGCGCCTATTCCACTCTCGCTTATATTCATAACGAAAAGGGCATGCACGATCTGGCTTTGCAGGAGTTCCACCAAGCGTTGGACATCAACCCCCGCGATGCCGCAGCCTTGACCGGCATCGCCCGCTCGGATGAGTCTGCAGGGAAAATCCAGGAAGCCGAGGACGGTTACAAAAGGGCGATCGCCGTGCTTCCGGCCGACTGGCGCGGCTTCAACGAGTTAGGCAACTTCTATTCCAACCAGGGGAAATACCCTCAAGCTATCGCCCAATACAAGCAGGGATTGGAGCTCACTCCCGACAATGCTCTGCTCTACAGCAATCTGGGTGCCGCTTATCTGAATTCCGGGGATACCCGGCTTTTTCCCGACGCCGAGCAGAGCCTGAAGCGATCTCTCGGTCTTCACCCTACCTATGAAGTTCTGGCGAATCTCTCCGCACTCTACTCGCAGCGCCAGGATTATGCCCAATCGGCAGCGTACAGTCTTCAGGCGTTAAAAATGAACGACCGGGACTATATCGTCTGGGACAACCTGCGCCTGGCCTACGAGGCCCTTGGGGAGGCTGCCAAGGCCAATGACGCCTTGAGACATGAGATGCCTGTGCTCGAGGCTTCGGTGAAAGTGAGATCGCAGGATGGTTTGTCGCAAGCCATCCTGGCCGACCTCTATGCCCGGGATGGCAGTCCGGAAAAAGCCGGGCCGCGCATCCAGTCCGCACTCAGCCTCTCACCAAACGACCCTCAGGTGCTGCTTGAAATTGCCGATACGTATGCAAATTTACGTGACCCTGCGAGCGCCAGGGATTACATTCAGAAGGCGCTCCGAAAAGGGGCCGACATTGAAACTGTCAAGACAGACGTCGAACTGAAATCGCTGAACCTTGACTTTGATAAGGAATTCCGGAAAAAGTAACCGCTCCAGTTTCGAATTCCCATCAACTGACGAAAGGATTCTCTCCATGGCAGACGATCAAGTACAGGTAATTATTGGAACCGAAACCCCGCCAGCAAATTACAAAACGGCCCATCCGATCGGCGACGGCGAAAAAGTCGTACTGACACCCCCGGTAGGAGGATGTGTCGTTTATTTCACGGCCACGCCGAGCAAAGTCGAACCTGCTATTTCGCCAACGAATGGTATCTACAGCCTCCCGTATGTCGATGGCGCCGATAACAGCGTCAAATTCAAATTCAACTCGCCCACGGAGCAGACGATTCAGTATCAGGTCGGACCGCCGCCGGACCCGGCGCTGACCGCGTCCGAGCTGAACCCGCAAGCGCATACGGTCATCATCGGGAGCACCAAACCCGAGTAGGCGTTCGCGTTCCCATGCGGCTCCGGCTCGGCCGTGAGCCGCATACTACTGTTGGTCCCCGCCTTACACTGACGTTCGACACGAAGTATAGAGTCTAGTTGCAGGAAAATGTGCCTGGCCCACAGGACGCGTCCTTTCGAGAAAGGAAACACAATAATGTCGCTTGACCCCGAACAGGAACAAGAAACCAATCTTGACGAAGAGAATGACTCCAGCTTGTCCGCCGAGCACGAACTCACTGGCGGCATCGAGGATGCGATGAGGACCGGCGAAGCTTCCTCGGCACACACGATTAAGGTCGGCTCAGCGGGATAAAACAAGCGCCTCTGGCTGCTCACGCTCGGGTGCCTTCCGCTCTCGGACTGCCCGCTTATCCACCCCTTCCACACCCCTCCACAGAGAATGCACCATAGCTGCGCCTTGTAGCTCCCATCCCCCGAGGCATAGCCTCGGTTGATGGTCTTTCCGCGCCGCCTAGTCTACAAATTGCTCGTTCCCGCGCTTGCCAAGGGCTTGGCGAATTCTCCACAGTCATTTCCCTGAAATGGGGACTCTTTGGGTACTCCCAAGGGGTAAAATACAAGATGTAGTGGTTCTCTCTTGACATGCACTATAGAGAGCGCATACTAAGCATCTACGGCGCTGGTTGATTCTCCGCCGCAAACCCGAAATCGATATCCGAAATACCGCCCGGTCCGCCGCCGGGCATCCCAATTTGAAGTCCCTTTTGAGAAGGAGTATGTATGCCAGAGGCCGCTA
The DNA here is from genome assembly GCA_963790505.1 of uncultured Acidobacteriaceae bacterium. Classification (GTDB taxonomy): domain Bacteria; phylum Acidobacteriota; class Terriglobia; order Terriglobales; family Acidobacteriaceae; genus Acidisarcina. Next base: position 76,390 of record CAWBOT010000004.1, read on the forward strand.
CTCGCAAGCATTCCACCAACGGCGCGACCGTTGTTGCCGACCACAATCAGGCCGCCGCCCCAGCTGCCGGCTCCTCAAAGACCACCGAGGGATTGCGCTTTGACCGCGTCTTCTCGAAGGCCGGAGTCTCGCCCTATGACGAGGTCCAGTGGGAACGCCGTACCGCGTCGATCACCGACGCCTCCGGCAAGTCCATCTTCGAGCAAAAGGACGTCGAGGTACCCATTGACTGGTCGATGACCGCGACCAACATCGTCGCCAGCAAATACCTCCACGGCCAGATGGATACTCCCGAAGGCAAATTCATGGGCCGTGAGAGCGGAGTCCGCGCCCTCGTCAGCCGTGTCGCCGAGACCATCCGCGACTGGGGCATCAAGGACAACTACTTCGCCACCCCCGAAGACGCCGCGCTCTTCCACGACGAGCTCGTTCATCTGCTCGTCACCCAGAAAGTCGCCTTCAACTCGCCCGTCTGGTTCAACGTTGGCTGCGATCGCCTCGAGCCCGACTCCGACGGACAGAACTGGCACTATAACCCGCACACCTGCGCGGTCGAGTTCTCTGTCACCGGCTACAGGAATCCGCAGTGCTCGGCCTGCTTCATCAACGCCGTCGACGATTCGCTCGACTCGATCCTCACCCTGGCCAAGACCGAAGGCATGCTCTTCAAGTGGGGATCGGGTACCGGTTCGAACCTCTCGCCGATCCGCGGCTCCATGGAACTGCTCTCCGGCGGCGGCACCGCCTCCGGCCCGCTCAGCTTCATGCGCGGCTTCGACGCTTTCGCTGGCGTTATCAAATCCGGCGGCAAGACCCGCCGCGCCGCCAAGATGGTCATCCTCAACGTCGATCATCCCGACATCATCGACTTCATCGAGTGCAAGTCGAAGGAAGAAGCCAAGGCCTGGACGCTCATGCAGGCCGGCTACGATGGCTCCGGCCCCGACTCCGAGGCGTATTCCTCGATCTTCTTCCAGAACGCCAACAACTCTGTCCGCGTCACCGACGAGTTCATGCGCGCGGTCGAAGCCGATGGCGACTTTACCGTCTACACCGTGAAAGACCACATCCCCGTCAAGACCTACAAGGCCCGGGAGATCATGAAGAAGATCGCCGAGGCAACCTGGCTCTGCGGCGATCCCGGCATGCAGTACGACACCACCATCAATAAGTGGCACACCTCGAAGAACTCCGGCCGCATCAATGCGTCCAATCCATGCTCCGAGTACATGTTCCTCGACAACTCGGCCTGCAACCTGGCCTCGTTCAACCTGATGAAGTTCGTCGACCCCGCGGGCAACTTCGACATCGCGAAATACCGCCACGCCATCGGCATCATGATCACCGCGATGGACATCCTCGTCGACAACTCCGGCTACCCCACCGAGTGGATCGGCCGCAACTCGCACGACTATCGCCCGCTCGGCCTTGGCTACGCCAACCTCGGCGCGCTGCTCATGAGCTTCGGCCTTCCCTACGACTCCGATGCCGGACGCGACTTCGCCGCGACCCTCACCGCCATCATGTGCGGCGAGGCCTATCTGCAGTCCTCGAAGCTCGCCGAAAAATGCCCGACGCTCGCCTCGACCACGCCGCTCACCGCCGACGCCGACCGCACCGGCGGCGCCTGCCCCGGCTACTACGTCAATCGGGAACCCTTCCTCGACGTCATCCGCATGCACCGCGCCGAGGTCAATAATATCGGTAAGTCGAAGACCAGCGCCGAACCCTTCAGCGTCCCGCAACTCGACGCGCTCATCGACGCCAGCCGCGATTGCTGGGACAAGGCCCTCGCCCACGGCGAGAAGCACGGCTATCGCAACTCCCAGGTCACCGTGCTCGCGCCCACCGGCACCATCGGCTTCATGATGGACTGCGACACCACCGGCATCGAGCCCGACCTCGCACTCGTCAAGTACAAGAAGCTCGTCGGTGGCGGCATGATCAAGATTGTGAACAACACCGTGCCTGCCGCGCTCTTCAAGCTCGGCTACTCAAACGACGAAGTCGACGCCATCGTGAGCTACATCGATGCCACCGGAACCATCGAGGGCGCGCCGGCAATCAAGGCCGAACACCTCGCCTGCTTCGACTGCTCCTTCAAGCCGTCCAAGGGCACGCGCTCGATCCACTACACCGGTCACGTCAAGATGATGGCCGCGACGCAACCGTTCCTATCCGGCGCAATCTCGAAGACCGTCAACCTGCCCCACGAGTGCTCGCTCCAGGACATCGCCGACGCCTATCTCGATTCCTGGCGTCTCGGCCTCAAAGCCGTCGCCGTCTACCGCGACGGATCGAAGGGTGCGCAGCCGCTCAACGTCTCCGACGGCAAAGGCGCCAAGGAGATCAAGAACGCCAAGGATGTCGCCGGTCCGATCGACGCCCTCAATCAGGCCGCCGACCGCGTCCTCGCATCGCTTGTCCAGGGTAAGCCCAGCGCCGAGGCTGACCTCAAGACCCTCGAAGCCAAAGTCTCCGAGAAGCTGGAAGTCACCTCGCGCTCGATTCTCGCTGCGGCCAACGCCTTCACCGAAGCGCTACATAAAGCTGTCATCCTGAGCGAAGCGAAGGATCTCGATGGCCGCGCTGCCACTAGCCTTTTCAGCGCGCAGGACCAAAACCTCAACGCTCCACCCAAAGCCGTGCGCCACCGTCTGCCTGAGGAGCGCGCCTCGCTGACCCACAAGTTCTCGCTCTCCGGCCACGAAGGTTACATCACCGTCGGCCTCTACCCCAGCGGCGAACCCGGCGAGATCTTCATCAAGATGGCCAAAGAGGGCTCGACCGTCTCCGGCCTGATGGACAGCTTCGCCACCGCAATCTCCCTCTCACTCCAGCACGGAGTGCCGCTCAAAGTCCTCTGCGAGAAATTCGCCCACACCCGCTTCGAGCCCTCCGGCTGGACCGGCAACGAACACATCGGCTACGCCAAGTCGATCATGGACTACATCTTCCGCTGGCTCCAGCTGCGCTTCCTCTCCGGCCAGCAGTTGTCGCTCTTCGCCGGATTGGGCGCACCCGCGGCCACACCCTTGGGTGCACCATCCCTCGCTCCCACTGAACCCTACGACTCGTCGAACGGCGGCGAGCCAAGGGTGGGAATGGGCTTCACAGCTGACGAACACCAGCCCACCCGCGGAATGGGAGCAGCCAGCGCACCTCAGGGCGGAATCGCCCCCTCTAATGATGTCATCCTGAGCGGAGGGCATAGCCCGGAGTCGAAGGACCTGCAGTTCGGCAGTGTCCCCGACCGCGGCATCATCCACGCCGCCGACGCCATGCGCAGCATGTACGACATGGGAGACGCGCCCAGCTGCCACACCTGCGGAGCCATTATGGTCCGCAACGGAAGCTGCTACCGCTGCATGTCCTGCGGGAGCACGAGTGGCTGCTCCTAGCCGGAGGGGCAACTGCGGCTTCGCCGCGTAGAACAAGGAAGCCCCGCGTGAGCGGGGCTTTTCTATTAAGAGAAGGACGAAATTTATGAATGAAGATGATCTTCGAAGGCGACTTCACTCCGCAGAAACGACGTTTGTCGAAAGGAAGAGAATGTCGGACACTCAAGATCTCGCTAAGACTGTCGTGGCATTTGCAAATACTCTGCGGCCCGACCAAGCAGGTGTCATATACGTAGGCGCAGCCGACAATGGTGATATCGAGGATCACGCTTCTGATTTAGATAGCTTGCAGAAAAAGTTTATCGAGAAGACGAAGAACATCTACCCTCAGTGTCCTTATTTTGAGGTGCAGGAAGTTAGAGAAGGCGAGAAAGCCTGTTTAGCATTCGTTATTCCGGGAGGGCCCGATAAACCATACTTCGCAGGGCCACCTTACTTCCGCAGAGGCTCAACTTCGGCGAAAGCGACCTACCAGGAATTCCAGGCGCTACTCGCGACACAAAGCGGCAAAGCATATGAGATTCAGAAATGGATTGGGAAGTCGATAACCTTGAAAAACTTGATCCGTGAATCCGGCATCGCCTACCACATCAATCCACAGACTCTCGAAGCTAGCGTCGATGCGTGCAATCAGTTTTACGTTACCGTATCGTTTGGAAACAGAAAAGAGTCGTATCCGCTCAGCAAAATAGAGATCGCCTACGATCATCCACGAGATCGTCTTCAGATCGAGCGGGAGGCTTATGAGCGTGTCTAGCTGCAGAACGGATTGAATTCACCCCTTCTCCGCCTCATCCAACTCCGCAAACAACTCCGGCAAGGACAAGTAGATAGGACTGGCAACAACCTCAAAACGTTCCTTCCGCACCCAGTTACCATCCGAACAATCCCATCCTGTTCGCGTAGCCGGATCGACCACCCACACATGCCGCACACCAAAGCCGAGGTAGTCGTGGACTTTTTTGTCCATGCGCGAGTGACGATCTTCCGGTGAGAGAACTTCGATAGCAATCACCTGCGGCCGGGTGAAAACTTGTTCGATCGGCAGATCACGAGCAAAGACACTCACATCGGGAATCCGTACACGAGCGCTGCCAAGGCGTGTTCGCTGTTCCTGGACCGCGCGGAGCCGCCATTCCTTCGCGCGACGGTCAAACCAAAAGAGAATCCGCTTCTGCACGATGTTGTGTTCGTACTCACCCACGTTGCGGTCCTCCAACTCGCCATCTACGAAGTCCATGTCAGGCTCGTAAGCCGTCGAGAGGTATTCTTCAACCGAAATGAGAGCTGCCGTCGCCATAAAGCTGCCTCTTCACTATGGTAGCCCCGATATTCAGCGAGGCGCATCTTGATTTTTCCCTCTTACTCCACAACGGGAACATCAGGATTCTCTCCTGCGCTATCCTGTTGCACAGCATCGCATCCTTCTTCCGTAAGAAAATAGGCCTCCATGCCACTCGCAAAATTCACGTCCCTCATGCTTTGCTCCGCACTTCTCCTGCCATCATCGCTACTCGCGCAGGGCCCCCCGCCCGACGCAGCGCTCATCGCCCGCCGCAACGCCGCCGAGAAAGAGCTCGAATCGATCGCCATCATCGAACGCAAAGTGATGGTGCCGATGCGCGACGGCAAGCGGATGCAGGCCGATATCTACCGCCCCAAAGACACGTCGAAGAAATACCCCATCATCTTCTCCCGCACTCCCTACAACTTCAACTACTGGGACGTGAAGCTGGGCGCGCCGCGCGACATGTCCGCTGAGCTTGAGGCGGTCAAGCGCGGCTACGCCTACATCGAGATGAACGAGCGCGGCCGTTACTTCTCCGAGGGCGACTACGACATCCTCGGCGTCCCTCTGACCGATTCCGACGACGAGCTTGACTGGATGGGCGGGCTGCCCTGGTCGGCTGACAAAGTTGGCCTGATCGGCTGCTCCTCGACGGCGGAGTGGCAGCTCTCCGTGGCCTCGCGCGGCAACAAGGCGCTCGCCACCTTCATCCCCGAGAGCTTCGGCGCCGGCGTCGGCCGCGTCGCTCCTTACTACGAGCAGGGCAACTGGTTTCGCGGTGGCGCAATGCAGATGCTCTTCACTTCCTGGTTCTACGACTACGGATTCGCCACTCAGGACGGTCGCCCAAACTTCCCTCCCGGCATGGCCGAGGAGCAGCTCGTCACCGCCGCGAAATCTTTCGACCTCGACCCTCACCCGCCGGTCGTGGACTGGGGCAAGGCGCTCCGTCACCTGCCTGTGAAGGACATCCTCGCGGCCGTCGGCGCTGGCCACAGTATCTACGACACCACCACGCCCTCCGGCCAGCCGGGCATGATCCTCCGCACGCCTAACGATCCATCCTGGTACAAGGGCGGCCTGTGGAATGACAGCATGAAGATCGACATTCCCGGCCTCTGGCTGATGACCTGGTACGACATCAGCGTCGCCCCTAACATCGCCGCCTACAACCATGTGCGCAAGACAGCCAGCCCGGAGGTCGCGAACCAGCAATACGCGATCATCGCGCCCGTGCCTCACTGCAGCTATAAGCGCGCCGCCGAACACACCATGGTTGGCGAACGCGACCTCGGTGACGCGCGCCTCGACTATGACGCCATCACCTACGGCTGGTTCGACCACTTCCTCAAAGGCGACGACCAGGGAGCCCTCGCCAAGACTCCGAAAGTCCGCTACTACACCATGGGGCTGAACAAGTGGCAGTCCTCTGACACCTGGCCGCCCGAGGGCGCAAAACCGGTGACCTTCTACCTCTCCAGCAGCGGCCACGCCAACTCGCTCAACGGCGACGGCGCTCTGCTGCCATCACCTGCAACTAAAGACGCTCCCGACCTGTTCGTCTACGATCCGATGAACCCCGTGCCCACCCACGGCGGCGGCTTCTGCTGCATGGGCGCGGACTACAAGGCCGGCGCAGTCGACCAGCGAGCCATCGAAGCCCGCTCAGACGTCCTCGTCTACAGTACCGGCCCGCTCAAACAGGGCCTCGAGGTCAGCGGCCCCATCGACGTAACGCTCTATGTTGCAAGCGACGCGAAAGACACCGACATCACCGTGAAGTTGATCGACGTGCTGCCCGACGGAACCGCCTACAACATCGACGACAACATCCAGCGCCTGCGCTACCGCGACGGATACGACAAACCGCCCGTATGGATGGACAAAGGCAAGGTCTACAAAGTCACGCTCCAGCCCATGCAGACCAGCACCTACTTCGCCCCCGGCGAAGAACTCCGCATCGAGGTGAGCAGCAGCAACTTCCCTCGCTTCGACCGCAATCTCAATACCGGCGGCAACAACGTCAGCGAGTCCACCGGCATCGTCGCGCATAACGAGGTCCACCATTCGGCGCAATATCCATCGAGCATTACCCTGAGCGTCGTCAGCAAGTAACTCGCACGAAAAAAAGCCCAGGTCTCCGAATCGAGGCTTGGGCTTTCACATGCATTGATCAGAGTTTACTGGCGCTGCCCACCCGCAAGGATAATCGTCTGCCCAGTTACCCAACCGGCGTCATCCGATGCAAAGAAGACAGCCGCCGTAGCGATGTCGCTCGGCTGCGCGATACGGCCCAGCGGAGTCGTCGCCTCGACTGACTTGCGGAAGTCGCTCTCCGCGAACCCGACCGCGTGCAGGCCTTCAGTCTCGACCATTCCGGGATTCAGCGAGTTCACACGAATCTTTTTCGGACCCAGCTCTTTTGACAGTGAAATCGTAATCGCATCAACCGCAGCCTTGGTCGAGCTGTAAACCGCAGCCTGCGCCACCGGCATCGCGCCCACAATAGAGCCGATGTTGATGATCGATCCGCCTTCTGGGCCGATCAGCTTTACCGCTTCCTTCGTCGTCAGCAATAGCCCGAGCACATTCAGATCGAACTGCTTGTGAAAGTGCTCCGGCGTAACCGCTTCGAGCGGCAGAAACTCGTAAACGCCGGCGTTATTCACCAGCACGTCCAGCTTGCCGTAGGCCTTCTTGGTTTCGGCGAAGAGCTTCGCGATGTCTGCCTCTTTTGCGACGTTGCCTTGCACGGCGATCGCCTCGCCGCCCTTGGCCTTGATCTTTGCAACGACCTTGTCGGCACCCTCTTTGCTGCTCGAGTAATTCACAACAACCTTCGCGCCTGCAGCGGCGAGATGTTCGGCAATCGATGCGCCTATACCCTTGGATGCGCCGGTGACAACGGCGACTTTCCCTGAAAGCTTGCTCATGGTCCTTCTTCCTTTTCCCGAAGCAATTCAACGCTTCGATACACGTCTAATTGATGTGCTTGCAGGAAGAAAGATTCTTTGTCGGCTATGAATTTTGTGCAAACGCCTCTGCGGAAAGGGCAGCAAACTCCAGTTAGTTATATCCGGCCAAGCTCGGCGAGATACGCCTGCCACACGTCGCGGCGCAGCGTCAGGTTGACGAACTTCCCCACGTGTTCCGAATCGATCAGCCCGGCATTTTCCAGTTCCTTCAGATGATGCGAAACCGTTGGCGCGGTGACCGAAATGCTCTCGCGGAGCTCGCTGCACGCGATGCAGCGCCCGGCAGCGATCTGCTGGAAGATCTCAAAGCGTGTGGGGTCAGACAAGGCCCGCGAAATCCGCTGGCGCTGGTCTTTGGGCAGGACGAAGGGCGCGGGAGTGACCGTTTTGGCGACCGTCTGCGAAGACACGCTTCTATTCTGACAGAATCGGCGCATCCTAATCTTGCAGCATTGCGGGTCTCTCCGGAATGCTATCGTTGGCAGGAGCGCGAACGGTTCAAGCGATGCAGACGACCCAGATATCACCCGAGTCGCCCCCAAGGCGGCGCGATCGCGTTCAGCAGTTTTTCCAATGCCTCGGTCCCGGCCTGATCACCGGCGCCGCGGACGACGACCCTTCCGGCATCTCGACCTACTCCGTCGCCGGTTCTGCCTATGGCTACGCCGGCCTGTGGACAGCGCTCTTCTCCTTTCCCTTGATGTCGGCGGTGCAGTTGATGTGCGCGCGGCTGGGAATGGTGACCGGCCGCGGCCTCGCCAGCGTCATTCGCAATCGATACCCTCCGTGGGTCCTATGGCCGGCCTGCGCGCTCGTCGTCATCGCGAACGTCTTTAACATCGGCGCAGATCTCGGCGGCATGGCCGACGCGATGCAAATGGTCACCGGCGTTCGCTCGTATTACTGGACGCCCTTCTTCACCCTGCTCATCCTCGCGCTTCTCTTCTGGACCTCCTACCGCACCATCGCCCGCATCTTTAAGTGGCTGACGCTCGTGCTCTTCGCTTATGTGATCACTGCGTTTCTCGCCCGGCCCGATTGGATGGCCGTCCTTCGCTCCACCTTCATTCCGCACATCGAATGGAGCCGCAGCTACATCGCGGTGCTCGTCGGCATTCTAGGAACAACCATCTCCCCGTACCTTTTTTTCTGGCAGGCGGCGCAGGAAGTTGAAGAAGACCGCGCCCACGGCAAGGCGACTGTAGCGCAACGCAAGGGTGCGACCGACGAAGAACTGGCTGCGGCCAGGACGGACGTCCTCACCGGGATGTTTTTCTCCAACCTGGTCATGTACTTCATCATCCTGACCACCGCTGCAACCCTGCACGCTCATGGCGTCACCCAGATCGCCACCGCCAAACAAGCCGCCGAGGCGCTGCGGCCTCTGGCCGGCAAGGGCGCGTACTGGCTCTTCACTCTTGGCCTTATTGGAACCGGCATGTTGGCCGTGCCGGTGCTCGCCGGTTCATGCGCCTACGCCGTCGCCGAAGGAGCAAACTGGCGAAAAGCCTCCCTAGAATTGAAGCCGCTCTCGGCATGGCCCTTCTACTCGACCATCGCCGTCGCCATGCTGATCGGTCTCGCACTCGACTTCGCCGGCCTCGACGCGGTCAAGATGCTCTTCTGGTCGGCGGTGCTCAACGGCGTCCTCGCGCCGCCTCTCGTCGTGCTCGTCGTGATGTTGACCAGCGATAAGAAAGTCATGGGCAAGCGCGTCAACTCGCCCCGAATGCGCGCCCTCGGATGGGCCTGCGCGGTAGTGATGGGCGTTGCGGCACTGGCACTGCTGATTCCCTAACTGCCATCTGGAAATCCACCGCGATGCAACACCATCGGCTGATGCGGGAGGGCCCCGGCGGGATCGTCGATGAAGGCCAGCGTCCGCACCTCGTATGGCTTCCGCGCTCGCCATCCGTCCGGATATGGCATCAATCCCTTTGCCAGCAGCGGCTGCCCGTCTTCGGTCTTATTCAGGATCGTCATCAGCGACTCTCGCAACGCCGCAATCCTCGTCGCACCAAATCGCTCCAGCCAGCTCTTCTCAACAAACTCTACCCGTTGCAAATACGCCAGCCGGGCTTCCAGCCCCTCTGACGTCAGCCGAATCAATTTCCCCTTGGCCTTCGGATCAGCTTCAAGCGCCGCATAACCACTCCGCTCCAGCAATCCCGTGGCGAACGCAACGCCTTCCTTCGAGATACCCGACAGCCGCGGCAAATCACCGATCCGCACTCCCTGTTCGCTCAAGAAACGCAGAACATTCGCGGCAACCGGCAACGAGATCTTCCTATCGAACTCGAACTCAATCGTGTAAGCCAGCAGTACCTTCGCAAGCAGGGCGGAAAGATTCATCTCCGCCATAGCCTGCTCGCTGTGTGTCGCCGCCGAGTCTTCGAGCAGGATTTCCGAAAATAGTCCGTATCCCAGGATCGGCAGATACTCCGGCATATCCAGATCGATCTTGCCGAGCACCGCCGACAACGACTTCCGCGTTGCATTAATTTCGTCTTCGCCGAAGCGCTCCCGCCACCGCGCTTCGATCTCTCCCGCCAACGGACGCCAGACCTCCTGCGCTTTCCGGCCGATCGCCGTCGGCCGCACCACCGCGTTGCGAGGCGATGCTCTCTTCCCGGGGCCAGCTATACCAGGCGTCACCGAAATGTATCCCCAGCGCTGCAGGCCATGCAGTTGAAGTACGGGCGTCCCCGCCTGCCGCTCGAGGTCGCCGACGGTGATGCCCGCCTCCGGGATTAACCGCATCCCGTTCGCCCAAAGCGCCATCGACCCCAGCCACGGCCCGCGCCCACCTGACGAACCAAAGCTCGTCGTGCGGTGCGGCATCCGATGTTCGAACTCGTTATCGAACTCAATCGTGAACGCAATCAGCAGCTGCGAGAGCAGAGTAGACAAAGGCGGAATTTTCGCCGCTGCAACCTTGTGCGAAATTGGCTTCGGAGCCATAAAGAAATCGGCGTACGTACAAACGCCGCCACGTTTATTTTGTCAGAACATATACTTCCGACAGGTTCCTTCGATGCACCAACTCAGGCGCGTGTGCGGCGCCCTCATGCTCTTAATGCTCGCCGCGTCCTCTCCGACAAACGCGCAGACTAGCGCTGCAGCGCAAGATGAGAAGAGCTATAACCTCAATGTCTCCGTCAACGAAGTTGTCATTACCTTCCACGCGTCCGATACAAACGGCAACGCGATTCATGACCTTAAGCTGAACGAACTGCGCGTACTCGACAACGGCAAATCGCCGACCCGGATCATCGACTTCCGGCTGCTCGAGGACCTACCGATCCGCGCTGGCATCCTGCTCGATACCAGCGACTCGATGCAGGCGAATCTTACCCGTAGCCGCATGATCGCGATGCAATATTCGCAACAGATATTGCAACGGCAAACCGACCAGGCCTTCGTCATGGATTTCGGCCGCATCTCGAGCGTGCAGCAGCCGCTCACCAGCGATCCCGCAGCCCTCGCGGCTGCACTGCGCAAAGCCCCTCCGCCGGCGCCAAGCGGCATCCACGGCACCGCGATCTTCGACGCTGTTCTCCGCGCTTGCCTCTACGGATTCGGGCAGGTCGACCAAGCGGCAACCGGCAACTTCATCCTGTTGTTCTCTGATGGAGAAGACAATGCCAGCTACGTCTCTCTGAAAGACGCGGTGAATACGTGCCAGCGCACCAACACCGCGATCTACGCCTTCCGCACCGAACCGCAAAATGGCGAAGCTTCCACTGGACCTTCAACGTTGGCCGAGCTCACCACCGAGACAGGAGGCCGCGTCTTTACTAACCACGACTCGGCTGAGGAATCAGCCGCCGACCTACGCGCGATCGAAGCCGACCTCCGCAATCAATATCGCCTTGTCTATAAGCCCGCTGCCTTGCACCGCAACGGATCCTTTCACCGCATAGAGTTACAAACCCCTGAGCGCGTCGACACTATCAGCATTCGCTCCGGCTACTACGCTCCGGAGCGCTGAGCTTCGACCGATAACGGCTTTCTCGTCCTGCTAGGTCACTGCCTTGTCTCCCACCGCCAACAGCGTCTGAAAATACGGCGCTTCCGTCTCCTTATGCACCAGGTCAGTCTGCACATTCGCGAAACCAGCCTTCAGCAACAGCGCCTCAAGCTCTACTTCGCTGAATCCCAGCCACGTATCGGCGTAGAGCTCGCGTGCCTCTTCGAACCGATGCTTTACCAGGTCGAGCACCGCAATCCGCCCGCCCGGTTTCAGTATCCGCCACGCCTCGCCAATCGCCTTTCCCGGATGCAGCGCATGATGCAGCGACTGGCTGAAGAACGCCAGGTCGATCGAGTTATCTTCAATCGGAACCGACTCAAGATCACCCAGCCGGTACTCAAGCGATTTCACGCCCTGCTTCGCGGCAACTTCGGTCCCGTACTCGACCATCTTCTCGGAGTTGTCGACGGCAATAACCTTCTTCGCCCGCTGCGCCAGCAGCAGTGAAAAAGTCCCCTCGCCCGCCCCCAGATCGGCGATCACCATCGGTGGCATCAGCTTCAGCAGTGCCTCCGCCAGCCCCTTCCACGAGCGGCCCGGAACATACTCCTTGCCGAATCGCCCTGCCATCTCATCGAAGAAGGACCGGCTCTTGTCCTGCCGCTTGCGCAATGTCAGTTGCAGCGCCGCCTGGTCCTGCGTCGCTTCCGGAATCTCCGCCGCCGCCTGCCGGATCACCGGAAAAATCCCGTCCGCCGCCTCCTGCAACCGATAAAGGTTGTTCTTGCCCGCGCGCCTGTCCTCGATCAGGCCAGCGCTCTTCAACTGCGAGAGCTGGGTCGATATGGTGCTCTGGCCGACGCCGAGGATCTCCTGCAACTCCGCCACCGAGAGCTCCTCGGTCGCCAGCAGCAGCAGGACTCGCAACCTGCCAGGGTCAGCCAATAAACGCAGAGATTTCAAAATTGATGCCATAGGAATTCTTAAAATCGGTGTCGCTGAGGTTGACGGCCTGCTCTCTTGGCACTTATTATATCGACATATCGTGATAACACGATACAAGCTTCTTTTACATGGGAAGCCAGGAGGAAGTTCGATGGCAACTGCAACGCTCGACCGCGCTACCACCGCCGCCTATAAAGTGGCTGACATGTCCCTCGCCGACTGGGGACGCAAAGAGATTTCTATCGCCGAGTACGAGATGCCCGGCCTGATGTCGATCCGCAACAAGTACGCCGCGGGCAAGCCGCTGGCCGGCGTCCGGATCACTGGCTCCCTGCACATGACCATCCAGACCGCGGTGCTGATCGAGACGTTGGTCGCCCTGGGCGCAGAAGTCCGTTGGGCAAGTTGCAACATCTTCTCCACCCAGGACCACGCAGCCGCCGCGATCGCGGCCGCCGGCGTTCCCGTCTTCGCCTGGAAGGGCGAGACCCTCGAAGAATACTGGTGGTGCACCAATCAGGCCCTCGATTTCAACGGCAAGGGCCCGGAGCTGGTCGTCGACGACGGTGGTGACGTCACCCTGCTGATCCACAAAGGCTATGAACTCGAAAATGGCGACGGCTGGGTCAACACTCCCGCCGAGAGCCACGAAGAAGGCGTCATCAAGGACCTGCTGAAGGCGGTCCACGCCGAGACCCCGAACCGCTGGCACGAAGTCGTCAAGGAGTGGCGCGGCGTCTCTGAAGAGACCACTACCGGCGTTCACCGCCTCTACAAGATGAAGGAGCAGGGCAAGCTGCTCGTCCCCGCCATCAACGTCAACGACTCCGTCACCAAGTCGAAGTTCGACAACCTCTACGGTTGCCGCGAATCGCTCGCCGACGGCATCAAGCGCGCCACCGATGTCATGGTCGCCGGCAAAGTCGCCGTCGTCTGCGGCTACGGCGATGTAGGCAAGGGCTCGGCGCACTCGCTGCGCGGCCTGGGCGCTCGCGTCATCGTCACCGAGATCGATCCGATCAACGCCCTCCAGGCTGCCATGGAAGGCTACGAGGTCACGACGATCGAAGACACCCTCGGACGCGGCGACATCTACGTCACCTGCACCGGCAACGTCGACATCATCACCTTCGAACACATGAAGAAGATGAAGGACCAGGCCATCGTCTGCAACATCGGCCACTTCGACAACGAGATCCAGATGGACCAGCTCAACACCGCCAAGGGTGTGGAGAAGATCAACATCAAGCCGCAGGTCGACCAGTACAACTTCCCCGCAGAAGGCGGAAAGCCCGCGCACAGCATCTTCGTGCTCGCCGAGGGTCGCCTCGTCAACCTCGGTTGCGCGACCGGTCACCCCAGCTTCGTCATGAGCAACAGCTTCGCCAACCAGACTCTGGCGCAGCTCGACCTCTGGGCGAACAAGGACACCTACGCGGTCGGCGTCTACATCCTGCCCAAGAAGCTCGACGAGGAAGTAGCCCGGCTGCATCTTGAGAAGATCGGCGTCAAGCTGACCACCCTCTCACCCAAGCAGGCCGACTACCTCGGCGTTGCCGTCGAGGGTCCCTACAAGCCCGAAACCTACCGCTACTAAACAACTTGCCGGGGAGATCGCTACATCGCGGATCTCCCCGGTATTTTTGGTCTCTTTGGCCCTATTTTCCGCCCTTGATCCCTTCGTTCCACCGCTCATTTTGGACAGGCATTTTTTGACGCTGCCCACTCCATTTGAGATACTCAAAAGGCACGGGAAGTTTGACCCGCCCGCCACGACACTCCTCAGTAGCTCAATGGCAGAGCATTCGGCTGTTAACCGAAGGGTTGTAGGTTCGAGTCCTACCTGAGGAGCCAAAACATCTACAGCTGGCCCTGGTATGTGCTCCGCGCCCCTCGGAAGGCAATCCGCGCTCTTTCGCCCCCGCAATAGCGATCTCATCCTCGCGCAGAACTACAGAGCAAAAGCATTGACATCCGGGCCACAGCTTCCTGCTCTCAAAGCTATGGCGACCCTTCCCAACAGCATCCGCAGCCTTTCCGAGGCCGAAAAATTCGAGCTGCTGGATGCGCTTTGGGTAGACCTCGAAGCACATTCGTACACGATGGGCGCAGAACAATCCAAAGAACTTGACCTGCGCATTGCCGCTCGAAACAGCTAAACCGCTTGGGCCGATGCGCGAACTCGCTGCAAGTCCTCGGCGGACTCGAGCAGTGCTAAGTCGAAGTCCCTGAAAGTTCCGCTCTCAATTCGTTGAACCACATCACGAAGGAAGAGTGCGAAGTTCTGGGCCGGTTCGAAATCTCTGCTTGTACCACTTCCCTTCACATCGCTCAGCAAAAGCCGGGTTGTAAGGTCTCCGGGCGGACTAAAGACACGGTCCATAAAGATGGAGATTTCGGCACCCGTGACCTGAAGCGTGTTCAGATAGGCAGTCTCATATCCCATCATTCCCACCAGAGACCGCCCTCCGGGGTAGAGGGCCAATAAGCTGAAGGCGGTCTCAACACCATCGCGCACCGCGGTGCTGCGTGCGGTGATTTCGAGTGGACTCGCACCAAAGAAGATGCGTCCTGACGCCATCGCGTACGGAGCAAGATCGTTGATTGCGCCACCGCCCAGGTTAGCCTTATATCGAAAATCAGTCGTCGGCAGCGGAGGAAAGCTGAAGCACGCCATGACGTGAGTGGCTTTGCTTCCCGCAACGGTGAATGCCTCGCGAGCGGCTTTAACCCTGGGATGAAAGCCGAAGACGATGGCCTCCGCGAGGCAGCGATTTTGCGCCTCCGCAAGCTCCACCAAAAAGCGTGCATCGCGGAGATCGAGGAAGGCGGGCTTATCAACGACTACATGGAATCCGCGCCGCAGCGATGCCTCTATCAAGCCCCGGTGCAGGCTATTTACCGTCGAGATATACACCAGTTCGGCTTCACTTTCGGCGAGCGCCGACTCATAACTCGTGTAGATACGGGTTAGGCCGGGCGCTGAGATGAGCTCGGGAGCAGTTGAGACAGAAGCGATCTCTACCGACGTGATACCAGCCGCCGGAAGCGCGGGAAGAATCCGACGGCGCGCGATCGAGGAGTAACCCAGGATGAGGGTCTTCATCTAGTAACTCAAGAATACATGCTCGTTCTCGTGAACGATTGCGAGCCGTTTAACCCATCTTCCTGAACCATCCTGTGCTATTATTCTCGCTATTCCTGCAATCCAGAGGGCCACGAGCTAACCATTGCTCGCACCAGAGGAGTGTCTGTGACGCAAGGCTTGGTTCCTTCGCCCGCTTTTCCCTCGGTTCAATCCGCCTCGGCAATTTCACCCGCGGCTTCAACAGCCGATGCAAGAACGAGCGACGAGAGCAACCGTCTGCCGGCTGCCTCCTTGTACCGTCTCGCTCGGCGGATTGCTAATGACATGGTCGCGTTAGAGAGCCTGGAGGCACCCCGCGTCATCTCAGAAAGCGAGGTCTGGAGGGTCCGCGCGCTGGCTGCGCTGAATATGCTGCTCACGCGCCCATTCTGCCGCGTACACGAGATCGCTGAGATATGCCGGTGCAGCTTTGACGAAGCTGTCAGTCTGGTATCAGCCATCCAGCGAGATGCAGAATGCACGATGTCGCTCATGAAGTTCAGAGGCGACACTCCCTATCGACGCAATACAATTCAACCGATTGTCGATTCCGGCGCGGTCGATGCATTTCTTGATGGCACTTATCGATACCCTTTTACGATCGGTGTCTATCCAGCGGTCTCCTGCATGCTGTCGTGCGGTTTTTGCGGACGTCAGCGCGGAGTGAAATACAGGACCGAAGATATCAAGCCCGGGAATGAGTTATTCCGGAAATTATTTGCCGAAGCGCCACGCGACGCGGCACGGCGATTCTACATATCCGGGGGCCTGGAGCCGCTTACCAATCCCGGCTTGGCCGAAATGATCCAGTTTGCGGCCAGCCTAGGCCATCGCATGCAGCTGTATACAAACGCGATGATGCTAACCCCGAGTTTTCTCGAAAAGAATCCGGGACTTTGGGCTCTGGATACACTGCGTATCTCCCTCTACGGAGCAGACGACGAAACCAGCGCTCTCACCACTTTGCGCACGGGTGTTGCTTCGCGGGTGCTTCCCAACGCTGCCGAGCTCGTTCGTCGCAAGGCGGAACGCGGATCTGGGCTTCGGATTGGTTTCAACCATGTGGTACAGAGTGGACAGGTAACGCACCTCCGCAAGATCGTGCGGGCGCTGGTCACCGTCGCCGACAAGTCCCCCGATCGTAAAGGGGTCAATTTTCTGACCTTGCGCGAAAACTATGCCGCCTCCGGCACAACCGCCATTGCGGGCAGTGAGCGAGAGCGGTTGCGCGATGAGCTCGTTGCGTTGCAGAACATCCTCATCAGCGAGGGCATGGAAGATCTCGATGTGGACCTTGGCTACGGGATGAAAGGGCTTGTGGAGGGCTTCGAGACGGAGCCTGTGAGGCGAGTAGCGCATACCGAGATGCTAGGCCGAGGGTACTCGCAGATATCCGTTGTCGTCGATCTCCTGGGCGATGTCTACTTATACCGTGAGGCCGCATTTCTCGGTCGACCCGGCGCCGATCGCTATATCATCGGCCGGCTTACATCCGAAATCGGACTTGCTCAGATTCTCCAGCGATTCAACGATCACCGAGACCGTTTCGTCGTCCCTGTGCCTGGCGATGAACTCTTTCTCGATGCCTTCGATCACGCGGTCACCGCCTACCTGCGTCAGGCAAGCGACGATCTTCATCTTGGCACGAATCTTGCAGGAATTCCGCTTCCCGCCGGTGGCTACGTTTCGCCGGCAAATCTCTGGATATGAGATATGGCAACAAGTGCGGTACAGTCGGAGGATTGCTTCTTATCTCAAGTCATCCGATCCTGGGGACGTAGTGACTACCGAGACCGAGAATGCTGTGACGCCTACTGAATTCCACAGTGTTGGGATAGCGCTCAAGTGCAAGCGCCTCCTTGACATCTGCGTCGCGACCGTTCTTGGCGTCCTTTCGCTACCGTTCGTTGCGATCGCCATTGTCGCGATCAAAGTAATCGACCCCGGGCCAGCCTTCTTCATCCAAGACCGGGTCGGTTTCAACGGGTGTTGTTTCAGATTCTTCAAACTTCGCACGATGCGCGTTCATAGCGACGAGTGGTTAGCAGACTACCTCGCCCAGGACCCAACACCGAGAGACCCTCGAATTTACCGAGATGCCAGCGATCCGCGGATTTTGCCATTCGTGGGTGCCTTGCTCCGGCGTTACAGTATCGACGAATTGCCTCAGATATGGAATGTCGTTCGCGGAGATCTTAGTTTGGTAGGGCCCCGTGCTCTGCCCGGGTACCATTGCAAATTGCTCGATCCCGCTTTCCTGAAATTACGCTCTCGAGTGCGGCCCGGCATCACAGGCCTCTGGCAGATTGAGAGCCGCGGCAACGCCGACCCCGCAACAATCGAGGCCTATGACGGCAAATACCTGAGCAATTGGTCACTAGCCGGTGATTTACGTATTCTCCTTCGCACGGCTGCCTGTGTGCTTCGCGGCTCAGGGATTTGATTCGCACCCGGACTCACAAGCATCCGGAGCCATCAGTTCGCTTTTGCTGCGCCCAACATCGTTTGAAATGGAGACGTCGGGGAAGACTATGCGACACGATCAACGGCGGTTGGGAGCGGCCGATGTCCTGTCGCTCGACTTATAGCCGGACATAGCTTCCTTCCTGTTTCTCTGTGGCATTCGATCCCCGAGTTCGATCAGCCCTCTTTCGCCTTCGCCTCTTTGGGGACATTTTTCTTCTCTTGCAGTTCCTGATCCGTCTTCTCTTTCCGAAATGAAATCGTTCAACGACTGACCCGCCTCGTCGCCGATATCCACTCCTTGAATTTGCCTTTCCTGGTCCTTTTCCAGGACGTCCGCAACGCCCATTTCGTTGTCACGCTTCATTGGTTCATCTCCTTCAATTTCGAGTCGCTTGCGCTGAATCTTGCCTCAGCTAAGTTTGGCCTAGATGCAAAGCCGATGTTGAGTCAGATTGCTCTTCGGGGAAATCCGCTCGATCGGCAGAGACGTGGCAGGGCTGCAGCGAGCTAAATAGCTCTGACTCGCACAATTTGCGTGCTTACTCTTGAGATGATGTCCGGGGTTTGAGTTGTATGCGCTCAACATCTCCCCTCAGGCGAATACGAAAGGCTGGCCATGCCCAACGCGCGAAGAGCTCAATTCGATCCGGCTCGCTTTCTGGACGCCGCAGGAGTGACACAAAGAGTGATCAACGTTAAGACCGGGCATGTCTTCTTTTCGCAAGGCAGCCACGCCGATTCAATCTTCTTTCTCGACGCAGGCCGGGCAAAGCTGACCGTTGTCTCAGAGCGAGGCAAGGAGGCCACAGTCACGCTTCTCTCCCCCGGCGACTTTATCGGGGAGGAGTCCCTTGCCGGGTTGGCGGAGGTGCATCTCGCAACTGCGGCAGCTGTTACGCCTTGCAGAGCGCTGAAGTTCGATCGCAAAGAGATGGTGCGACTTCTGCACGAACAGCATGAGTTCTCAGATATTTTCGTGAAGTTCGTGCTTCTCCGCGGCGTCAGAACCCAGGAAGACCTGATCGATCAGCTCTTCAACAATAGCGAAACGCGTCTCGCCCGCACCTTGCTCATCATGGCCGAGTTCGGTAAGCCGGGAGAACCAGAGTCCATGATCCCGCCTGTGACCCAGGAGGCGCTTGCTGACATGATCGGCACGACGAGGTCGCGCGTGAGTTTCTTCATGAACCGCTTCCGCAGGCTCGGTTACATTCACTATAATGGCCGTATTCACGTCCATAAGTCGCTGCTCAATGTCGTCCTGCACGATCACTTGTCGGAGCACAGAGCGAAGCGACCGGTCGTAGTGGATAAGATCGCTCCCGAAAAGAAGAAGAAGCCATTTGCAGCCGATATAGCCGGCCCGTCGCTCAATGAGTAAGCCGGCTTCCGCTGGTTATGCAGTTCCGCGTTCTTACCGAGACTCCCTCACTTCTGCTGCAGCGTGTGGACATACGCCAGGACGTCCCCAGTTGAGGGGTGAGTAGCCGACACTGGGGGGGCGGTTGCAGCGTGACGGTCGTGGTAGCGGCGCCTGGCGGGCACCGGATGGCATCCGCCGATCTAAGGCCGTTCGCACACTTCACGATTCATCCCACAAGTGAGGACAGTACCCTTCGGAGGCAATATTGCACTCACCATTACCGGCCGCAATGTTTCGATGAAGCCAACTGAGTTGTTGAGCGATCTGCGAATCCAATCGCTCTCGGCCGCATTTTGTCGATTGCCTGCTTCCACGGCAAGCGTAATCCGCGCACCTCAACTGCCGCGCCAGCAGCCTCCCGCCGACTCCGAAACTCTGTCCGTATCATGGGGTTGTAGGAAGACGAGGCTCCGCAGCCCAGAGTAGGATTCCCCTGCGAAGCACTGCGGCATCAGACCCTTCGAGGGTCCGCACGCCGCTGCATAACAAATTCGATCGATGAAGGAAACAGATTCTCCAATGCAAAAACTATCTTTCCCCAAAGTGGTAAGCCGCCGCAGCCTGCTCCAGGGCGCGGCAGCCTTGACGGTTGCCAACGTCGTAGAGAACCGCGGATTCGCCGGCATCGGCTTTCCTGCCGAAGGTTTTCCGAACGCTCAACCTTCTCCCGGCGGCAGTATCGCAAACGTCTCCGCAACCGTTGAGGCAGCGCCCGTCGCGGTCATTCAGCCTCGTTTCTGCGGCCTGTCGTTTGAAAAGAACACCATGTATCAGCGGACCTTTACTCCACAAAATACTGCCCTGATCCGCTTGTTCAAGCTTCTCGGTCCCAGCCTGCTGCGCATTGGCGGCAACTCCGTCGACCAGTTCAACTGGACCCCGAATGGCGGTGGCACAAACAAGGGGGAAGTAACTAAGTCCAACATCGACCAGCTGGCGCAATTTTGCGAGGCGACTGGCTGGATATGCCTCTATGGCGTGAATCTGGGCGGCTCGGCCAATGGCTCCCAGACTCCTGAAAAGGCCGCGGAGGAGGTGGCCTATGTTTCGCAGAAGCTGGGCAACTGGCTCTGGGCGATCGAGATCGGCAACGAATGCGACGCCTACGTACATGCCGACAGCTTCTATCCCAATTGGAATGTGCAGCAGTTCATAGCCCTTTGGGAGCAATATCGCAAAGCGATCGTCGCGCGAACGCCAAACGTTCGGGTGACCGGGCCAGGCAGCGCAGAATCCGAAGATACCTGGACCGTTCCCTTTGGAGAAGCGGTCACCAAGTCACAAATTGCGATGCTGACCCAGCACTTCTACCGCAGCTCGGGGCGCAAACCGACCGATAATCCCGCGTCGCTCGTCGTGACCCGTGACCCGAAGCTCGAGCGCAACCTGGCTACCCTCCAGGCAGGAGCGGCCCAAATCGGTGTTCCCTACCGCATCACCGAGTGCAACACTTACTACAATGGCCAGGCCGGCGCCTCGGATGCCTTTAGCGCCGCCCTTTGGTCCATCGATTTCATGTTCGCCTGTGCCTCTCATGGCTGCGCGGGTGTGAACTTTCACACCACTGGCGGGAACGGCTCCGGCGGCTACACGCCGATTACCCATGGCGGCAACCACATCAAGGTCGTCCACCCCGAATACTACGGACTTCTTCTCTTTACAATGGCCGGCGGCGGCAACGTCTACAGGACAACCCTGGACGCCGGCCCACTGAACGCGACCGCATATGCAATCAAGACGGCCTCGGGGTTAAGCGTCTTGCTGCTCAATAAAGACACGAGCCGGAGCATGAAAGTCACGGTGAAATTGCCTCAGTCGATCAATCACGCAGAGCTGTTTGAGATGTCGTCGGGCATGAACGGAGCCGGGCCAGCCATGCTCTCCGCGACGAGCGGCGCGACTCTTCAGGGGGGCGCAGTCGGTCTGGACGGCTCCTTCAGGCCGGCTCCTCCTTACACGCCAAACTTCAACGGCAATCAGCTTGACTGCTTTGTCCCGGCCGTCAGTGCCGTCCTGGTCCGCATAACCTAGGTCTATTTCAGTACCCGCTCGCTGCCCGATTCATATCGGTCTCAGGCCCGAAATTATTGGGCTTTAGTCGAATATTGAAGAGATCGCGCTCCGAGCGGGTGCTAGAATTCTCCTGAGATCGCCGCACGCAGAATGGCCCTCGCAAGATTCGCTAACCTCTAACCCGTCCTTGCGAGCAACCAAATATGCAAAGCACCCACATTGTGCTCGGTGGGCCGGCTCCGCGACACGCGTCGCGTACAGCTCAGAAGCTCGCCGGCTTCGCGGTCCGCCATATCGGCTCCCTCCAATGCTCGTCGTTGCGTCGCAGATATCTGGACGTTGGGTGCGGCAACGGCTTCATTACCGAACACGTCGCGGCTGGCTTCGACGAGGTAGTCGGAATCGATGTCGAAGCGGGGCGGCTTGAAGACTTTCGCGAGTACTCGAAAGAGAGATTTCAAGTCGGCATCTTTTTGATGTCCGCTGCGAGCATTACCTTCCCAAGCGAATTCTTCTCCTTAGTGACCTCCTTTGAGGTTCTCGAGCACGTACCGGACCTTCAGGCAAGCGTGCGAGAGATTGTTCGCGTCTGTGAGCCAGGTGGGGTCATCGCGATCTCCGTTCCCCAGGTTTGGTTTCCCTTTGAGAATCACGGGATGCATTTTGGCGGCCGTACGATTTCGGGCAAAATCCCACTCCTTCCCTACATTCGCCCGCTGCACAAGAAATACTCCCAGGCGCGAGTATTTTCGTCAGCAGAGATGGACCGGCTTTTCCTCTCGAACGGAGTGGAGCTGCTTGAGACAGGCTATGCCTCGCCACAGTTCGAAAGGGCCGCGACCAAGCCAGGCTCGTGGGAGAGCAGGCTCGTCTTTTTGCGGGATCTCCTCGACCGCAGCGAACACATCCCGTTTCTCCGGGCTCTCACGGGAGTCTCCATGTTGAAGGCATATCGGAAGCCCCCCGTGCCGAAGGCGGCGGCCGCCTGAAACTGTAGCGACACAGCAGGGATGCCGTCGGCCTCACTGCAAGCGAGGGTTGACACCCTTCAGCAGGTCTTTGAATTTCGGGTCCATGCGAAGGGAATCGAATCTCGGCTCCACGCCGAGCCAGACCAACTCAGGCTCCCGCATGGCAACGGCAACGCTGAGCAGAGCGAGAGCGCTTTCCTGATCGCCGAGGGCCGCGGCAAGGAGCGCCTGTCTGTACCTGCACAGTGGCGACTCAGGAGCAAGCAGGCTGAGTTCGCCGGAAATCTTTTCTGCTTCCGCGGTTTCCCCGCTCAGTGCAAGCACCTCAGCGATCCCCGCCATCACGGCGAGTTGAGCTCCGGCGTCCGCTCGTATGTTCTCGGCAAGCAGCTTTGCATGTGTGGCGTCGCCCTGCCCGGCTGACATCAGCGCGAGGAAGAAGCGCGTCTCAAGCGGAAGTGGCCCGTGGATCAGCGGGCCCGACCACACGCGCGTTGCCTCCGAATGGCGGCGGGTGAGATGGAAGAATTTTGCGCGCGCCGCCTTCTGCCGATATGAGAATGGATCGATGCGCTGCGCTGCGCCCAGATACTCTGAGGCCTCGTCAAAGCGTTTCAACGCCGTCAGCAGCAGCGCGTAATCGCGCAGGGCAGAGACCTGCGTTCCCAGGCTTAGTCCGTGAAGGAAACTCTTCTCCGCGCCCACCCAATCCCACTCCAGCGCCAGCGCGCTCCCTAGAGAAGCGTGGGGATCGACCATTTCCGCATCGAGTTCAATGGCGCGAAGAGATGCGTCTTTGGCCGAGGCGATTGAGTTTGACGCCGAGCTCAGGCCACGCAGTGCCATCTCGATATGGCAGCGCGCGATCCCCGAATAAGTCCGCGCATACTGGGGCGCGCGGCCGGCCGCCTCTTTGAATTTCAACAGCGCCGCCTGCAGGTCCGCCGCCGAGCCCTCGTCGAGTAGCTTCTCCGCCTGCATGACCAGCGGATAGACCGACATGATGAGTGCGCCCGCGCTGGCGCGGCGTCTGCGGATGATCGACACCTCGGGTCGCACGCGGCTGATGAACGCAGTAGCGATCTCCGCCTGCACCTGGAAGAGGATCTCTTCATTCGCCTCGGTTTCAAAACGGTGCGAGCTGAGCTGAAAACCATCGGAGCCCAACACGTTGACCGTGACTCGCAGTCGCGTGCCTTCCTCGCGGATCGTTCCCTCGATGATGTTGTTCACTCCAAGCCGCTGCGCCAGGGCCGGAATGTCCAGCGCGTCACCATTCAGAGGAACCACCGACGAAGAGGCCACGACGCGAATTCCATCGGTTGCCGCCAGCACATGGACGATCTCATCCGTCAGCCCCTGCGCGCACAGCTTCGACAAGCGTCCCCCCGATAAATCGAGGAATGGCAGCACCGCTACTGGGACGCCCGCACCTTTCGCGAGAAAGTCTTCTGCCGCCGGCGGCTCTGCAGGCCAGGGAGAATCGGCCGGCGTCTCGTTCCTTCGAAATACCGGCACATACGCGCCCGGCCTGAAGTAGATGAAAACCGGATCGGTGCGTCCCTCGGTCTCGTAATATTCCTTGAGTTTGGACCTAAGCCGGCGCGCCTCGGTGCGTACGATCGAGTCCACGGCCGGATGATAGGGCGGCTTGCGATCGTAAACCTCCACGCCTATCAAATATTCCTTTAGCGTATCGCCCTGGCCGGCGATCGCGGCCTCGACGGTAAAACGCAGGAAGCGCGCAAGCCGGTCGGAATGGATGAAAGGCGAGCTTTTTACAATACGGGCCAGCTCGGCGCGAATTTCCGTCTCGGTGCACGTTTCCAATGTGGCTTTTCTCGGCAAACTTAGACGACCCTCAGACCCTGGCTGCTGGACCACTGACGAGAGTCTATCTGAAGCGCGCCGCCGGGAGCTTCTGCACGAGCTTCATCCTCGCCTCTCTGCCCCATTAAGGTGTAACTCCTCACAGACATCACGGTGATCTAACCGCAAGTCACTTCTCATCGCAGAGCCAGGCTGCCATTGTCTTCGAGAGGTTGCGAAAACGCTCACCGTGAAGTGCCACGGCTGCGATGTGCGGGTCCTGGCTGTCGTCCCCGAGCATATGCGGGAAGAGCTTCTGTTGCAGCTTGCCCCATTAGACTTGACTGTCGTTTGCGCTGCACGGGCCGCTGAAGTCGTGCGCCTCATGAATCGGGGAGCAATATTTCATGTCGTCATCGTGCCGGCTGCGTCTTTCCCGGCGGTGTCTTCCCCCGCCCTCCCTTCTGACGGCGAGTGGTGGGCTTTGTGGGGTGAGCTCTCCCTGGTCGATCCGCGGCCGGAGATTTTGGTCTACGCGAGGGCGAACACCTTTCAGCTCTGGACTGGCGTGCTCGACGTGGGAGGCTTCGATGTCGTTGTCCATCCATTCTCTGACCTCGAAATTCAGAAGGCGGTGCTCCGCGCCGTTCAGTGGTTTAAGGAAAGACCGAGGAGCAACAGGGCCGCGCAATGACCGTCAGAGTGAAACTCTCCTCACAGTGAGGTGACTGCTCCACACTCTGTTTTCGGCCGGAAACTTGACATGATCGCTGGTGATGAAAGCAGCGCAAATGCGGCCCGCGATGACGCCCGTCGAATCTTATGGTGCGGAACTCTGCAACCCTAAAGAGGTATCGGCCAGCCTCCCTTAAAGGGATTTACGATTCGACGTGCCCCGCATACCTTGGAGACCTAACAACCACAGCCGCTACCGCGAAGTTACCTGGCATCTCGTCACCGTTCAGACCTCGACCATGACTTACATCCAAGGAGTCGTCATGCATCTCCATCCTTCCATAAGCGATACATTGGCCCCCGAAATCAAAGTCCCCGAGAGTAACTCAAAACAAATGAGCGATGAGCTGCTTGTTGCAGCCGCGCAGCAGGGCGACGCCGTCGCCTTTGTCGAGCTCAAAAACC
The DNA here is from genome assembly GCA_963790505.1 of uncultured Acidobacteriaceae bacterium. Classification (GTDB taxonomy): domain Bacteria; phylum Acidobacteriota; class Terriglobia; order Terriglobales; family Acidobacteriaceae; genus Acidisarcina. The sequence goes on from CAWBOT010000004.1 coordinate 101,921, forward strand.
GTCACAGTCACAAACTGCTCCCGAGGATATATCGCATCACCCGGAACTGGCAGGATGCCGAAGACGTCCTTCAGGAGGCGTTCCTGAAGGCATTTGTTCATCTTCGTTCCTTCGAGGGCCGGTCGAGTTTCTCCTCCTGGATTACCCGGATCGCAATCAACTGCGCGCTCATGGTGCTGCGCAAGCGGCCAGCCACTGAAGTCTCGCTCGAGGAAGTGGGCCTCGATAGCGACGTGTGGTCGGGCTGGGAGCCGGCCGATGTCAGGAAAGGCCCGGAAGAAATCTATGCACAGTGGGAGCTGGAGAAGCATCTTCGCTTTGCGATTCGCTCACTCCGGCCGCCCCTTCGCAAGGCGATCAACTTGCGGCGCACCGGCGACTATTCCACCGGCGAGATCGCGGCGACACTGGGAATTTCGGTCGCCGCCGCGAAGTCCAGACTGACCCGTGCCAAGTCAGCGCTTCGCGAGGCAATGCCGTAGGCGAGAAATGAGTAGGCGATGTTCAAGAAGATCGTAGTTGCGTACAACGAATCGCAGGAATCGGAACGCGCTCTCATCGCGGCCATGAAACTCGCGAAGACGCTCAAGGCGGAATTGCACGCCGTCACCGCGATGGCAGGGCTACCCGCTTATACGGCTTTCGCCGAGGCCGCCGATTTATCGGCGAGGCAGATGCTTGAGGGCGATCAGGTCAAGTTCTACAGCACCCTTCAGCAGAAAGCTCGCACGCTGGCGCAACAGCACGAATTAGAAATTCAGTGCCATCTGACCGACGGCCGTGAAGTCAATGCGATCGTGGGTTTCCTCCGCGCGCAGCGAGCGGACCTGCTTGTCGTCGGCCTCCATCAGCGCGACCTCTACATCGCCCGCTTGTGGAGCACCGTCTACGAGCTGGCGCAGGAGGCCCCTTGCAGCGTCCTCGGAGTGCACTGAACGCAGTTGAGATGGAGGGCGGCGCCGAGTTGCCCGCACACGGAGACCTCAGGCAATGTCGAAACGAACCATCATCATTCCATTGTTGATTCTCGCCGTCGCAGGGGTCCTGCTCTTCGGAATCAACGCCCATTGGACGTCCTGGCAAGGCAGCCGAGGCGAGCAGCAGACCGACGACGCCTATGTGCGCGCCGATATGACGCCTCTTAGTACCCGCGTCTCCGGCACCGTGCGAAAGCTTGAGGTGCAGGACTATCAGCCCGTCAAGGCCGGTCAGGAGTTGGTCGCGCTCAACGACGAAGACTACGGTGCCACTGTCGCGCAGGCCCGGGCAGCGCTGGCCGCCTCACAAGCGGAGCTTGAAGACAACCAGTCGGCGAAGCGGATACAGGAGTCGAAGATTCAGAACGCGCAGACGGTCGTGGCCCAGGCGGAAGCCTCAGTCGGTGCGGCGCAGGCCGGAATAGCATCCGTACAGCCCGACGTCGAACGCGCCGCACTGGAGCGCAAACGCCAGGAGGCGTTGCTCGCCTCGAAGGCGACGACGCGTCAGCTTGAAGAGGTTGCGGTCGCCGATGCCGACCGTTTCTCGGGCGTCCTCGCCAGCCGTCAGGCTGATCTGCTGCGCGCCAAAGCATCGCTCGACAGCAGCCGTGCGCTGCTTAACGCAGAGACGCAACAGCTCGCCGCTCTCGACACGCGGGACGCAGTCTATAAGGCAGACATCCAGGCAAAACAGGCGGCAATCGTCGTCGCCCAGGTCAACCTCGGATACACACGCATCACCGCACCGGCCGACGGCGCGGTCGGCGAGCGCCACGTGCAGGAAGGCCAGCTCGTCGCGCCCGGAATGCAGCTCGTCGACCTCGTCAAGGGCGATGTCTGGATCCAGGCCAACTACAAAGAGACGCAGCTTACCTACATCAGAAAAGGCGATGCCGCCGATATCCGCATCGATACCTTCCCCGGAGTTGTGCTCCACGGCAAGGTCGAAGAGATCGCGCCCGCCAGCGGTTCGCAATTCGCGCTTCTGCCGCCTGACAATGCAACAGGCAACTTCACCAAGGTCGTGCAGCGCATTCCGATCAAGATCGTTCTCGATCCCGACCACCCGTTGCAGGGCAAGTTGCGTCCCGGATTTTCAGCCGTGGTGACCATCCATGCGTCAGGCAATACCGCAAAGGCGGAGGGTTCTCAGCCGTGAGCCCCGCGACGCCTCAACCGGCACCGCAGCCAGCGCCTCATACCCCGTCGGTCATTACCACACACCCGATCCTCGGGGTCTTGGGTGTCTTGCTCGGCGCAATGATCGCAACCTGCACCGGCCGCCTGATCAGCGTCGGCCTCGTCGACCTGCGCGGCGCTCTGCATCTCGGCGTTGACGAGGCATCATGGATCGGCACTGCCTTCAACGCCGCTCTGATGTTCATCGGCCCATTCTCCGTATACCTCGGCGGCCTGCTCGGCGCGCGGCGGGTGCTGTTGGCTTGCGCGGGAATCTTCACCATCGTCAGTCTGCTGCTTCCCTTTGCTCCCACCCTGCCCGTGATGTTTGTCCTGCTCGTCCTCGCCGGCCTCACCGCCGGAACGTTCTACCCTCTCACGCTCTCCTTCGTCCTGCGCAATCTGCCCATGAAATACGTTCTGCTTGGCATCGCGATGTACGCGATGGACATCGTCTTCACTACTAACATGGCCACGTCCCTCGAGGCCTGGTATATCGACCATCTCTCATGGCACTGGATCTTCTGGAACAGCGCCGTGCTCACGCCGCTCATGATGCTCCTGATTTACTTCGGCATTCCCTGGCAACCGCTGCCCCAACCGAAAGAGGGCCAGCCCAAGCCGAGCTGGCGCGGATTCCTCTATGCGAGCCTTGGCTTTTCGTTCCTCTATATTGCCCTCGATCAAGGCCAGCGTCTCGACTGGCTGCACTCCGCCACTATCGTCGCCCTGACCGTCTCCGGCATCTTCCTCTTGCTCGCCACTCTGGTTCGCCGCCTGAGCATGCCCAACCCGCTGGTGAACTTCAAATTCCTGCTGAGACGAAACACCGTGCTGCTCGGCGTCGTCCTCATCTTCTTTCGCTTTGTCATGCTGGCGACGGTTGTTGTCATTCCGAGTTATCTCGGATCCATCAAAGGATATCTCCCTCTGCAAACCGGGCCGGTCTTGTTATGGGTCGGCCTCCCGCAGTGCATCTTTGGCCTCCTTGCCATGTATCTGCTGAAATATATCGACGCCCGGCTCATCCTGACCGCTGGCTTCACGCTCGTCGCCGTCGCCTGCATGATGAATGCGCAGCTCTCTTCTGTCTGGTCGGGTGCGAACTTCTGGCCCTCCCAGTCAGTGATGGCTGTTGGGCTGGCGCTCGCCTTCAATTCCATGGTGGGCGCCATCGTGCTCGAGGTCATCAATAGCGGCGCTCTCAGCCGTCCGATCGACGTGCTCACTTTCGCTGGATATTTCCAGACGGTGCGGCTCTTCGGCGGCCAGGTCGGCACCGCATTCATGCTTCACTTTCTCGCCGTTCGCGAACAATTTCACTCCAACACGCTCGGTCTCGGCGTCCAGCTTGGCGAACCCGCTACCACCCAACGCCTGCTCGGGCTCACCGCCGCCATGACCCCCAGTTCAGCGGGGCCCGGCACGGCATTGGGAAGGGCCGCCGAGATTCTCGGCCTGCAGGTGCGTCAACAGGCATTCACTCTCGCCATCGCCGACTGCTTCACGCTGGTTGCCTGGTCGGTCGTCTGCTGCCTGGTTGTTGTCGCTTGCATGGCGCGCGTCCCCACGCAGTATCAGCAGGTGGTTGCCGCCGCGGCCAAAGCTGCGTGAAGCGTGAGCATGATGAGGAACTTCGATATGCAGTCCAACAGAAAGTCACGACTCTCTCGCAGCCTATTCCGGCTCGTTAGTCTCGGCGCGCTCTTGCAAGGTAGCTTCGCCGTCTCGACCCTGGCGCAGGACAACGCACCAATGGCGCTCACGCTGCCTGCCGCGATCGATCTCGCTCTCAAACAGAACCGCGACATTCAGCTCGCGCAGCTGGCCGTCGTCGACAGCGAACACAAAAAGCAAATCGCCCGCTCCGCCTATTTTCCGCAGATCAAGAACGAATCGACCGTCCTGCACCTGACCGAGTTGGAGGGCGTGGTTTTTCCCGCCGGCGCCTTCGGTGTCCCTCCCGCCACCGGCCCCATCCCGCCTCATACTCTAACCATCGATCAGGGCTCGCTCACCGCTTATACCAGCGGCACAGGGCTCGCCCAGCCATTGACCCAGATGTTCAAGATCCATGCCTCGAACCGCGCCGCGGCGGCCGACATCAACTCCGCCAAAATCGAAGTGAATCAGGCGCAGAACGAGATTGCGTTGAAGGCGCGCCAGCTCTACTACGGAATCCTGATCGCTCAGCAGAAACAGAAAGCGGCCGTCGAAGAAGTCGACGCCTCGCAGGTCAGCCTTCAGGAGAGCACCGAGGCCGTCGCTCGAGGCAAGGCGCTCGAGGTCGCCGCGTTGAATAGCCGCGCCGCGCTTCTCGATGCGAAGCAGTCTGTCCTTACCAACAGCCTGCAGGTCCGCGATCTCACCTTTGCGCTGAATGATCTGCTCGGGCTGCCGTTGACAACGCAGCTCCTGTTAAGCGAAGAGCCGGCCGCCGCTACCGTCTCCATTCCCGCGCGCGAGGAGTGCGTCCGTATCGCGCACGAGCAGAGTCCTGAGGTTCGCGCCGCGCAACAAGCCGTCGAAAAAGCAAAGGCCGGCGTGAGCGCGGCAAAGGACGCTTATATTCCCGACGTAACCGGAATCGCAAGATATAGCTATCAGAGCGGGATTCCCTTCCTCGTGCATAACTTCGGCACCTTTGGAGTTACCTTCACTTATGACCTCTTCGACGGCGGCCGCCGCAGCGCGGAGATCGGTGAATCGCGTACTCAGCTCGCACAGGCCGAACTCAACCTCACCAGGGCGGAAGAAAGCATCTCGGTCCTGGTAGAAACCTCCTACGATCAGGTGGAACAAATGCAGGGCATGGTCGGCGTTGCCGAGGAGCTGTTAAAGGCAAGGACCGAAGCCGCTCGAGTCGCCGATCGCCAGTTCGAGCAGAGCGCCGCGCTAGCTTCGGCGCGCGCCGAGGCCGCTGCCAAGCTAAGTGCGGCAAGGGCCTCTCTTCTCGAAGCAGATCTAGGACTCTCGCTGGCCCAAGGCCAACTCAAGCGCGCCATGGGTCAGATCCCGCGCTAGAGGCTCAGTGAATAATCACTCCCGTTTCTGTCCGCTTCCGGACGACTCTGCTCAGGAACGAACATCTGCCCTAACCCCCTCAACCCCCGAAAGCGAATCAATCCTGTCACTTAGCGGCAATTTGAGAATGGCGCGCCGCTTGCTCCTCTTTCTGCGGAGTAACCGTCCAAAGGACTGAACCGGAATGAATTGCTCAGCGTTGTTTCTAACCAAAGCCGCCGTATGTCATCCGCGGACGATGGGAAGCATCGCTGACTGAACCGGGACCGGCGTCTCGCCGTATATCTACCCGCAGGCCAACAACTGCCGGGGACAATTCATCCGACAAGCGCCATCTTCTATTTTCGCCAACATTTTGCAATCTCAGGAGCACGAAACACTATGAACACCAGGTCACGCATGATCCTCTCCGCCGCCGCGCTCGCAATCGCCGCAATTTGCCCTGTCCAGGCGCTTCACGCCGAACAGCAGAGTCTCGGCCAGCCACTCTCCAGGCAGGCCGTCCTATCGGAACTCACCAGCAAACTCGACACCAGGAAGAGCAAAGTCGGCGATCCAGTCACTGCCAAGACCCTTAATCCTCTCAAACTCAACGACGGTACCGTGCTTCCGAAAGGAACTCTCCTCTCTGGCAAAGTCATGCAGGCGCAGTCAAAGTCGAGTGGGGGCGCGACTCTGGCGATCCTCTTCGATCAGGTAGCGATGAAGGGCACTGACCCGATGCCCGTCCGAGGACTACTGGTCGCGGTCGCTGCCGCTCCCAGCCTCGCCGATGCAGGCGGCTCGACCAGCGACCTTCCCCTCGGCTCGGGGGGAGACAGCAAGGGCGCGATGGCCAGCATGACAGGAACCAGTATCAGCGACCAGACCAACGCTCTGCCCCCGATCAAGGCAGGCAGCTCCATCAAGGGAGTTGCTTTGAATCCCACGCCCGCCCCGGATGGCGCGAGTGTCCTGCAATCCACCAGCAAGGACATCAAGCTCGACAACGGCACTCGTCTGGAAATCGGTCTCCTCGCCGCGAAGTAGCTCTCACCACAGCAATTCGTACTAACCTACAGGCGGCCCAATCGGGTCGCCTTTCTTCTTAGCCCAGGCTGATGAGGCGGCCGGTGCCCACCCTTTATCTGTTGTCGCGGCAGAGCAGGGGAACACTTCTCTCGTCCTCTGTCCTTCGAGCCACGCCACAAGCGAAGGGCTTCAGCCGCGGAGGAAAATGTCCATTCGCAAAAAGAAAAAGGCGACCCAATCGGGTCGCCTTTAACTCTTGCAGCTTTCTCAGGGCCTAGAACGTGAAGCTGGCCTTGATCTGGATCAGTCTCGGCGAAGCGTCGCCGCCAAGGAATGAGCCCAGGATGCTGGTGGGAGGGTTGACCGTGCCGCCAATGACGCCAAACGATCCGCTGTTGATATCGCTGTTCGGCTTGGCGAAGTTGGGGTGGTTGAACAGGTTAAACATCTGAATGCCGGCCGTGAACCTTGCGGATTCCATAACGGGGATCCTGAAGTTCTTGAGGATGCTCATGTCAGTGTCGGTGTAGCCGGGGCCATAGAAGGCATTCCTGCGTCCTTGGGCGACACCAGTTGCCGTCTCAAACTCCGGATTCGCCACCACAGGTCCATTAATTATCTGGGCAGTAAAGCACGGGTTCTGGGTCGCGCCCTGGATCACCGCACTCTTGCCGCAATGGTGAGGAACGGCGGTGGTCAACTGATTGGCCAGCACTGTGCCTCCATAACCCTCTGAAGACAAGGTTCCGGCTGTCGCTCCGTCAAGAATCGAGAACGGGAATCCGGTGTTGTGAAAGACCGTTCCGGCAATCTCCCAGCCATCGGTGAGCACGTGCGGGCCGCCGAAGTACGGCAAGGTGAAGACATAGCTGCCGGTTACGTTCTGCCGGGCATCGTAGTCCGCGTTGCCGTAGTTGGAGCCCAGGTTGTTCGGATTCAGGGGTCCCTGAATCGTCGCGCCGCCAAAGGTGTTGAACCCGCCGTTGGAGATTTCATCCAGCGCGTGGCTCCAGGCGTAGTTGAACTGCAGGGTCAGGTACTTGGAGCGGTTGATAGCCGAAAGGATCAGGCCGTTGTAATTGGAAGAAGCGGCACTCTGCACGACCGTGACCGTGGCGAAGGACGGGTTAGGCTGCGCAGCGGGAAGTCCGGAGAAAGCGATCCCGCTGAACGCAGGATCGTTGTAGGAATTGACCACATTGTTGACCACCGGCTCCTTGAAGCCGGTGTTGCCGACGTAAGCAACTGACAGCACCGTCTTATAAGGCAATTGCTGCTCGACCTGCAGGCTCCATTCGTTGTACATCGGATAGTAGACCTTCGGCGCCGGAGCGTAGAAGTTCAACTGGCCGATCGTCGTCGAGTTTCCGCCCGAATTGTACGACGATTGCAGCGCCGCGTTGGAAGCAGCGGCAGCCTGCGCGTTGCTGCCCGGCAAACTCGGATCGATCAGTCCGCCGAACGCTGCGATCTGGGCATTGTTAGGCGCATTGTTCAACAGGTTGTCGGTGATTTGCGCGGGGAATGAATCGGCAAACAGTCCATAGCCGCCGCGGATGACGGTCTTCGAGTCGGCTCCGAAGGGAGAGTACGAGAAGCCGATACGCGGCTCGACCGCAACCTTCTGGAAGCTGCTGAAGGCCTTGTGCTGGCCGTTGGAGATCAGCGTGCTGAACGGAGTGGTGGGATCGGTGCTCAGGCTGCTGAAGGGCCCGGCGAAGCGTGCATAGCAGTTCGTCAAGCAGGTTGGGTTGGAGTTGTGCTCGATCCGGATGCCGGCGTTAATGTTGAGGTTCGGCAGCGCCTTGTACTGGTCCTGGCCGTAAAAGCCCATTGTATAAAGGGCCACTGGCTGCGTAAGGCGGTTCGGGAACTGCTGCACGAAGACATCGGCAGCACCGGTAGCAAACGTCTCCTGGGTGGTCTCGACCAGAGGGGTCGTCAGAACACTGGGACCATAGTCGGTAACGTCGTCGCGGCGCATGGCAAAACCGGCCTTGAAGGTGTTCTTGCCGCGGGTCACGCTCACGTCGTCGACAAACTGGTAGCCGGTGACGTTGCGCCCCTGCGGCCAGATGTAATCAAGACCGCCGAGCTGGGCGAAGTCGCCGTCGAGCCAGATGGCCGTGAAAGGCGTCAGCGCATTGGCGGCCGCCTGGTTGGTGTTGGTGAAGATCGCGCGGTAGTAAATTGCGGCGAAAACAAACTGGTTGACGATATTCGGTGAGAAGGTGTGGGTCTCGTTTAACTGGCCCTCGTATTGAGGCTGTGGGCTGGCCGCGTTGTAGATCGGATCCAGCAGATCGGTGTAAGTCGCCTGCACGCCTTTGTCGATCTTGAAATGGCCGAAGATGTGGTCCTTATCACGGATGGACTGGTCGATACGGCCGCTTAGCAGCCATTCATGGGTAAAGTTGCCTGCCGTGCCGAGATAGCGGAGCGAATTGGGGTCCCCAGGATCGGGAACCGTAGACTTGCCGGCCGACGCGTTGTTGTATACGCCGAACAGTGTCTTGTAGAAGCCGCACTCCGCTCCGTTGCCGGCGAGGGCAAGCGAACTGGTGGTCGGGTCGTCGCAGTTTTGGTCAGCCCCGAGCACGCTGGCCTGATAGGTGGGCGTCGGAACGGAAACAAATCCCGAGGTAGGCAGGACGACGCGCAGACCCTCGTAGTTGACGAAGAAGAAGGAGTGGTTCTTGTAGATTGGGCCGCCGACCGCAGCTGCATACTGGTTGACGTTATCGAAGTTGCGCGGCTGGATCGGGTCCTGTTGCTTGTGGAAGTAGCTGTTGGCGTTCATCGCCCGGCCATTCCACCAGTAGACCGCGTTGCCGTGAAACTTGTTGCTGCCCGAGCGCGAGGTCTCGTTGATCTGCGCCGCGCCCAGACCGCCGTATTCCACGGTATAAGCATTCGAAACGACGGTGACGTCGCTAATGTCGTTGTTGCCCAGCAGCAGGTTGGTCGCGCCGGAGTTATTAAGGTTCAGGAACGGATCGTTCTCATATCCGCCGTTGACCGTGAAGGTGTTCGAGGTCGCCGGCAGGCCGAAGGCGGAAAAGTTACCGTAGCCGCCCTGGGTATTCATCACCACGCCAGGCGCAGTCTGCGCGACGAAGGTGAGATCGTTTCCGGGATTGGGCAGCGCCTGTACCTGCTGCATATCGAACGTCGTGGTGATATTCGCATTCTCGGTGTGCAGCAGCGGCACTTCTGACCCGGTGACTTCAACCGTAGTGTTGCCGGAGCCGACCGCCAACTGGATGTCCTGTGCATTGACCTGGCCAATCGAAACCGAAGCGGTTGCCGCAGCGGTCTCAAAACCGGGCGCAGTCACCGTGACCGAATACTGTCCTGGCGAGAGCAACGAAACGCGATAGCTTCCAGTGTTCCCTGTCGCCACGACCTTGGTCGCGTCCGTGGCCAGGCTCTTGACCGTCACCTGGGCGCCGACAACTGCCTTGCCGCTGGGATCGGTGACCGTACCGGTGATATCGCCGGAGACATTGGATTGGGCGAAAAGCAGTGCGGGGTGGAAAGCAACAGAGACGGGTAGGGCTAGAAATATAATTCCGCACGCTACTCGCATCCAAGCAGGGGTAAGCACAGCAAATTTCGTTGTCATATCCTCCGGACATGCAATTCGGAGACCGAATTTTGTGCGAAACCCCAATTCCCGACTAAACGTCTGACTTTTAAGGGAATATTTATCCCATAATCGGCAACTTTCGCCCTAACTTCACTCCGTAAATTCCCTTTATGAATATGTGAAAACACACCGAATTCGCAGTGAATATGCTTTTTCATAGACGCCGCCTGGCAACTCCGGACGTGTACCTTTCTATACAACCCCCCGTTTTAACCTCATGAAAGCCGGAATGCGCACGATCAAGGCCGGCCTCGTTCCGATTCCCGTAAGGTTCAGTCCGCACCGGTTGAGTCCGCGTCGTCGCTCGCGTGCTTCTCCGCTTATGATCGAAAGCAGAGGTAGCCTGGAAAGATGGCGCGACTCACAATTCTCTTCGGCATTGTTCTTATTCTGCTCGGCGGCTTCGGCTATGTCGCGACCGGCAGCCACTACCCTACCGCGCTGATCCCGTCGGCCTTTGGAGTCGTACTCGGGCTGCTCGGCTTCTTCGCCTACACGCCGGACGCCAAACGCCGCATGCTCTTCATGCACATCGCCGTAACCATCGGCCTGCTCGGCTTCCTGGCTACGGTAAAAGGCGGCATCATCGACTTTATTCTCATGGTGAACGGCCGCCAGTTCCCTCACCCGTCGGCAGTTGAGGAAAAGGCCGCAATGTCCGTGCTGCTGCTGGTCTTCGTGCTTCTCTGCGTCCGTTCCTTTATTGTCGCCCGCCGCGCCCGCGCCTGATGGCCCAAGCAGCGACATGAAGATGACATCCTGTAGACGCCCGGCGGTGACGCGACCGCTTACAATGAACTATGCGTCCTGGTTCAATGATCTCCATGCGCGCCGAGCGCTCCTCCGGCCGTAAGGTCGCGAGCGGCGCAACCTCCGGCGCCCTACCCAAGAAGAAGACCGACCTCCGCAAGGTGATGCCCGAGGTCTGGAAACTGGTGCGTCCCCGCCGCTGGCTGCTCCTCGGCGGCCTCGCCTTGATGGCCGTCAACCGCGTCGCCGGCCTCGTGCTTCCGCTCTCCACCAAGTATTTCTTTGACAATGTGCTGCACGCTAACGGCAGCAAGCTGCCGCTCTTCGTCACCGCCGTCTTCACCGCAACCGCCATTCAGGCGGTTACCTCGTTCTCGCTGACCCAGTTGCTCTCAAAAGCCGCGCAGCGGCTGATCGCCGATATGCGCAAGCAGGTGCAGCAACATATTGGCCGCCTGTCAGTCAGCTTCTACGACGCCAACCGCAGCGGCGTGCTCGTCTCGCGGATTATGTCCGACGTCGAAGGCGTCCGCAATCTCATCGGCACTGGCCTCGTCGAGTTTGTCGGCGGCCTGCTCACCGCGGCCATGGCCTTCGGCTTCCTGCTCTACGCCAGCCGCAAGATGACCCTGATCGTCTTCGCCGTCATTTTATTGTTCGTCTTCATCCTGCAGAATGCCTTCAAGACCATCCGCCCCATCTTCCGCGATCGCGGCAAGATCAACGCCGAGGTCACCGGGCGCCTTACCGAATCGCTGGGCGGCATTCGCGTCATCAAGGGCTATCACGCCGAGGAGCGCGAGGCCTCCGTCTTCGCCGGCGGCGTCCAGCGCCTCCTCGACAACGTCATGAAGTCGCTGACCGCGACCAGCCTGCTCTCTTTTGCAGCGACGACGGTGATGGGAGTAGTTGGCGGCGTCGTCATGCTGCTTGGCGGCCATGCTGTGCTCAGCCACCAGCTCACGCCCGGCGGATACCTGCAGTACACCATGCTGCTCGCCTTCATGGTCGCCCCCGTCTTTCAGGTGGTCAACGTCGGCACCCAGCTCACCGAGGCACTCGCCGGGCTCGACCGTACCGTTGAGATCCTCTCCGAAAAAGATGAGTTCGCCGATCCCACCCGCACCGTTACGCTCGACGAGATTCGCGGCGACATCCGCTTCGACGATGTCCGCTTTTCCTATGACGTGGACAAGCCTGTCCTCCACGGCGTCTCATTCCACTCCCGCCCCGGAACCGTGACCGCGCTGGTCGGCTCTTCGGGCTCCGGCAAGTCGACCATCATCTCCCTGGTCTGCGGCTTTCATACACCGGATTCAGGCCTGATCGCCGTCGATGGCATCGATCTCTCCCACGTGCGCCTTGACAGCTTTCGCGGTCAGTTGGGCGTCGTCCTGCAGGATTCCTTCTTATTCGATGGCAGCATCCGCGAGAACATTCTCTTCTCTCACCCCGAGGCCTCCGAAGATCAGTTCCTGAACGCCTGTCGCATCGCCCGCGTCGACGAGTTCGCCGAACGCTTCCCCGAGGCCTATGACACCATCGTCGGCGAGCGCGGTGTGAAGCTCAGCGGAGGCCAGCGCCAGCGCCTGTCCATAGCCAGAGCAATCCTCGCCAATCCGCGCATTCTGATTCTCGATGAGGCGACATCGTCGCTCGATTCCGAGTCCGAAGCCATGATTCAGGAGGGGCTGAGCTATCTCATGCAGGGCAGAACGACCTTCGTCATCGCCCACCGCCTCTCGACCATCCGCCGCGCCGATCAGATATTAGTTGTCGAGGGCGGAGAGATCATCGAACGCGGCACCCACGAATCTCTCTACAAGCTCGAAGGCCGCTACTATGACCTTTACACCCGCCAGCACGGTCTCGAGATGAACCTCTTCCTCGCCCCCGGCGAAGGCGACCCCGTTCCTCAGGAAAAGTGACCGCCCGGAACGCCCGGCTCAATTCACAAGAAAGTTAGCTACGCCGACCAGCGGCACTCCATTGACCTCGACGCGGAGCGTCCCCGAGGTCGCTCCCGCCGGCACGGTGACCTGGATGCTGCTCGCTGTATCGCTGACAATCGTCGCCGGAGTCCCATTAAAGGTGACGCTTGCATTGCCTCCCGCATCCAGCAGATTTGTGCCCGCGATCGTCACCGTTGTTCCCACCGGCCCGCTCGTTGGCGTGACGCTGGTGATCGTCGGGGAAGCATACATCGTGAACGGCAGCGCATTGCTCGTGTGTCCGCCTGCCGTCACCGTCACAGCGCCGGCTCCGAGTACGCCGTTATAAGGCACGCGAATCGTGATCGCACTACTCGACCACGCCGTCACCTGCGAGCTCGCGCCGTTGACCGTGACGTACCCGGCGCCCTGGGTCGCCGGGAATTCGCCCGCTATAGTAATAAACGCCGCGATCGCTCCGTAGTTCGGGCTGAGGCCGGTGATGTTGGGAATCGCAGCAGTCACGACGAAGTTAGCCAACGCAATCAATGGCACGCCGTTGACCTCAACGCGAAGCGTCCCCGAAGTCGCCCCCGCCGGCGCCAGCACTGAAATGCTGCCGGCCGTATCGCTGACGATCGTCGCCGGCAGCCCATTAAAGGTCACGCTTGCGTTGCCTCCGCCATCCAGCAGGTTGGTGCCGGTGATCGTTACCAGCGTTCCCTCTGGTCCGCTCGTCGGCGAGACGCTGGTAATCTTTGGGGAAGAATAGAGCGTGAACGGCATTGCGTTGCTGGTATGGCCGCCCGCCGTGACCGTAACTGAGCCTGCTCCGAGAGCGCCGTTATAAGGCACGCGAATCGTGATCGCGCTGCTCAACCACGCGGTCACCTGCGAACTCGCGCCGTTCACCGTAACGTATCCATTGCCCTGGCTCGCCGTGAAATCGCCCGCAATATTAATGAACGCTGCGATCGCGCCGTAGTTCGGACTGACGCTGGTGATGAACGGAATTGCCGAGGTCACGGTGAATGTCGGCAGGGCGATCAGCGGAACGCCGTTGACCACGACGCGAAGTTGCCCCGACGTCGCCCCCACCGGCACATCCACCACAATACTGCCGGCAGTGTCGCTGACGACCGTCGCCGGAATCCCGTTGAACGTGACGCTCGCGTTGCCGCCCCCGTCCAGCAGATTCGCGCCGGTGATCGTCACCGCTGTCCCTACCGGGCCGATCGCTGGCGTCACGCCGCTGACCGTCGGCGAAGCATACATCGTGAACGGAAGAGCGTTGCTCGCTAATCCATTCTCCGTCACCACAACCGACCCCGCCCCGAGTGCGCCGTTGTAGGGCACCCGAATCGTGATCAGCGTGCCGCTCCACGCAGTCACTTGCGACTTCGCACCATTGACCGTGACGTAGCTGGTGCCCTGGGTCGGGCCGAAAAACCCCGCGATATTGATGAAAGCCGCGATCGCTCCATAGTTCGGGCTGATGCTGGTGATGTTCGGAACCGCGTGGCCTGTGCCGCTCAGCCCGACAGTGTGCGTCGCCGGATTGCCGTTCAGCGCATTATCTGAGAGCGTAAGCGTCGAACTCAGCGGCCCGACCGACTGCGGCGTGAAATCGAAGCTCACGTTGCACTCTGCGCCCGGAGCCAGGGAGAGGATCCCATTGCAATCCGGAACAACCCCCGAGCCGGCAACCACCGTGAAGTCGGTCGTGTCGCTCAGCGCACCCGTTCCGGTCAGCGGCTCATTGCCGATGTTCTGGAACTGCACTGACTTCGGACTATCGGGACTCGTGCCGCCCACCGGCGTGGTCGCAAAGCTCAGACTCGATGCCAGCGAACGCGCGATCACCTGAACTGCCGGAACCACTGCGCCCGGAGCGCCGCCGTCGGGCACAAACACATTGCCGAGCTCGTCCACCGTGATGCTCTCCGGCACGCCAAAGCCGCCACCCAGCGGCACAACGTCGGTGTAAGCGCTCGTCGCCAGAATCTCGTAAACATTCGTGGTATTCGTATCGGCCACGAAGACATTCCCGCTCGCATCGGTCGATACACCCAGCGGCCCCTTGAATGCGAAGCTGCTTGCCAGCCGCACGACCGTCGCATAGCCACCCGCCGCCTGGATTTCATACACTCCCGCCGGCCCTAAGTCGCTCACGAAGACGTTGCTGCTGCCATCGACCGCCAGACCGGTCGGCTGCCCGAAGGTGAAGCTCTTCGCCAGCTGTGTCACCGACGAATATCCGCCCGACGCCGGCAGCTCATATACAGCCAGCTTGCCAATGTCGCTGACGAACAGGTTCCCCTTGGCGTCGACCGCCACGTCCGTGGGCTGGTCAAAGGCGAAGCCGCCGCCCAGCGTGTTGACGATCGTGTAGCCGCCCGCAGCCAGAATCTCGAACACCGCCTTCTTGCGATAATCGGCGACGAAGACGTTCCCGCTGCCGTCCAAAGCCACGCCCGCCGGGCCGCCAAAGGCGAAGCCGTCGGCAATCGTATGCACCGTCGCATAGCCGCTCGCGGCCAGCATCTCATACACCTTGTCGTTGCCGTAGTCAGCGACAAAGATGTTGCTGCTTCCGTCCAGCGCGACGGCGGAGGGCAGGCCAAAAGCAACGCTCGCACCGCCGGTGAGCGAGACCTGGCTCGCCGGAGTAAATGCAATCTCCGGCGCATCGCCCTTCCCGTAGATATTTGTCGTCGACAGAAGGTTCCCCGTATTGTCGAGGATCTGCACCGCGCCGCTGCGCGCTCCCGCGTAGAGTGGCGCAAAGGTTACGTCTACCGTGCAGACCGTCGCCGAGGTATACGTCTGCGCGGTACACAGCGTCGTGCTGCTGTCGCTCGCCTCCGCCTGGAAGTCGAGCCCCGGCGCGCCCAGTGTCAGCACCCTCACGCTGCCGATGGTGGTGTTCGCCGCGACGTTGAACTCAAGCGTCAACGTCTTGCTGCACGGCGCGGGGGTCGCCTGTCCAGCCGGGCAGACATTCGCCGTGCCGAAGTTCACCGGTGCACTCGGTACGTTGGCGAAGGTCACTCCCTGCGCCTCGGCCGCAGGCGCGCCCCACAGCGCGCCCATCATCAGCAGGGCATAAATCGCACCGGCGCGGAGTCGCGAACGGCTGGCTTCAACACGAGACTCGAGAACGGCGCGACCGAACGCCGTCCCGCTCCGGGACGGAACAGAGGGGCAAACACAGAGATTGATCAACGAGGAACACTCCAGGAAAGGACTGAGGACAGATCGAATTTTGCAGGCGTAAATTCTGATACTCCGGGTGCCAGGTGTCGGCTGCAACACAATGGCTGCGCGCAATACTCAGCCAACGAAGGCGCGAAAGTCAACAGTTTCCTGGTTGACCAGTTCGCCACTCCGAGCAACCTGCCCACTTCGGCCGGCTCTCCGTTCACTGCGAACCTGGCCAAGGCTTACTATGCCTCCTCCATCCAGAAGATTTGTGCCGGTGATGGTTACGACTAGGCCCTGTCCCTAATCCCCCGGTTTGTCGTCTACCCGACACATTTTGATAGCAAAGTAGCAGAAGATCGGTTTTACAATCTCTTCGCAAGCAATAACTGTCTGAGGGGGGAGGAGCATTCGCATGACGAGCGAGCCCCCAGCAACGGCTCAGGTTGATGGCGATGGGCTGTTTCTCGACCGCCGCCGCATCTATGCCGACGGGAAGATGGCCGACCGTACTCGACATTTCCCCTGGGAAACCACCCCCGTTGGCGCGATCTCCGGCTGGTCGCAGACTTTGCTTTGCACAGTAAACCTGGTGCTTGATAGCCAGTTTCCCAACGTCCTCCTCTGGGGACCGGAAATGTCCGTGTTCTATAACGACGCCTACCAGCCGCTCATGGACGAAAAGCATCCTGACGCCCTGGGGCAAGCCGCGCGTGATTGCTGGAGCGAGGCCTGGCACATCATTGGCCCGCGGTTTGAAGCCGTCATGGCCAGGGGTGAGAAGTTCTATTTTGAGAAGAACCTGGTCCCGGTTTTTCGACGCGGCTCTCTGACGGATGTCTACTGGACATACAGCTACAGCCCCGTTCGCGACGCGGCCGGTGCAGTTTGCGGAGTCCTGGTCGTTTCCCTCGATGTAACGGCGAAGCTAACCGCGGAGCGCGAGCGCGATGCCATGGCCGCCGGTCTCAAGAACGTGCTGGAAAGCACCACCGATGGGCTAGCAGTGCTGGACAAGCAATGGCGCTATACCTATATCAATGACCAGGGCGCGCGGATGGTCTCCCTGCGGCCAGAAGACCTGATCGGTAAGTCGGTTTGGGATCTCTTTCCACATGCTTCCGAGACAACGTTTGTCCGCGAGGCCCGTCAGGCTGAGGAGACCGGGCAGCCGCGCCACTTCGATGCCTTTTATCCGGAACCGTTGAACGTCTGGCTCGAATGTCACTGCTATCCATCCGAACATGGTCTTTCGGTTTACTTCAGGGATGTGACAGAGCAGAAAACAACGGAGCAGGCTCTGCGAATCAGCGAATCCCGTTTCCGCAGGCTCTTCGAATCCGGCTCGATGGGAATCGCTATTCCAGACAGGTTCGGGGGCTTTCTCGAGAGCAACGATGAGTTGCTGAGAATGACCGGCTATACCCGCTCCGATCAGGAGGCCGGCTTGGTGCGCTGGGACGTGATGACGCCTCCCGAATATGCCGCGGTGGATGCGGAGCACATTCGGGAAGCTGCGGAGCGTGGGAGCTGCACACCCTATGAAAAGGAATACATCCGGAAAGATGGCACCCGCGTGCCGATCTTGTGCGGCTATGCGCTCTTAGAGGGCTCAAAGGACGAGTACATCGGTTTTGCGCTCGATCTCAGCGAACAAAAGCGGGCCGAAGCCGCCTTGCGCGAGCGCGAAGAGCATTTCCGCGCTCTAGCGGAAACTCTCCCCCAACTCATTTGGATCTCGGATGCAGAAGGCGTGACGACCTATTGCAACCGCCGGGTCGCCGAATACTTCGGGATCGCTCCAGGGGAAGCTGCTGCCGTCAGCTGGCGGCCACGTTTTCATCCCGATGACGTGGACAGGATCTTCGCGGCCTGGTGGCATTCAGTCGAAACACTGGAACCCTTCCAAATCGAATATCGCTTGCGCCGCCATGACGGCCAGTACCGCACATTTCTGGTGCGCGCGCTTCCTGTGCGCAACGAGGCAGGCGCAGTTGAACGCTGGATCGGAAGCGGCACGGACATTCACGATCAAAAGCTCGCCGAGGACGCGCTTCGCAGATCGGAGAAGCTGGCCACTGCCGGCCGGTTGGCCGCCAGCATCGCACACGAGATCAATAATCCGCTCGCCGCCGTGACCAACTCTCTCTACCTCGCGCTCCAGGATGACTCGCTTAAAACCGATACCAGGACATACCTGCAGATAGCAGAGCAGGAATTGTTAAGAGTCTCGCAGATCACTGCACAAAGCCTGAGATTCTATAAGCAGTCGAACTCGGCCACCCGCGTAGACGTCTGCGACGTCGTTGACTCGGTCCTGACTCTCTTTCGACGCCGCCTGACCAACAAGAATATTAACGTCGAAAACGAGTGCGAAAGAGGAGCTTTCTTGACCTGTTTTGCTGACGAGGTGCGCCAGGTCATTGCCAATCTCGTCAGTAATGCCCTCGACGCAACCGGCACCGGGGGACGGATCCGCGTGCGCGTGAGGGCGACCCGAGACTGGACGCAGGAGCCTTCCTCGGGGGTGAGGATCGTGGTCGCTGACACCGGACATGGCATCCCATCGGAGATACTGGAACGCATCTTTGAACCTTTCGTTTCAACCAAGGACGCTACCGGTATCGGACTTGGACTCTGGGTGTCTGACGGTATCGTCCGCAAACATGGGGGCAGGATCGATGTGCGAAGTCGACATGGCGGTACACATACCGGCACGATCTTTAGACTGTTCTTTCACGACACGCCAAAGTAGCGATCCACTTTTTGTGATCTGCGGAACGACTGATATGTTCTCAGCAGCCATCTGTTGGTCGTCGGACTGTTAAGTCTTACGATCGCTTCTGCATTTTTGCCGGCGGCCCTGGCGAGAGGAGGTGAATGAACATCCATAGTCCAGTCGCGCGTTCGACGGAATCGTCCTCCGGAGAAGAGCTCATGAGCGAGCTGGTCGATGCTTATGACTGGGCACGGACGCCGCTCGGACCCAAGTCGGAGTGGCCGCAGAGCCTGAAGACCGTAGTCCGCATCCTCCTGACCTCTCGCTACGCCATGTGGATGGGTTGGGGCCCTGACCTCACCTTCCTTTATAACGACACCTACGGCCGCGTGACGCTGGGCAAGAAACACCCCTGGGCCCTGGGGCGTCCGGCCCGTGAAGTCTGGAGCGAAATCTGGGACGAAATCGGCCCCCGCATCCAGAGAGTGCTCGACACCGGCGTGGCAACCTGGGACGAGAGCCTCATCCTCTTTCTGGAGCGTAACGGGTACCCCGAGGAAACCTATCACACCTTCTCCTACAGCCCGCTCCACGACGATGACGGCCGCGTTGCCGGCATGTTTTGCGTGGTCACCGAGGAAACCGAGCGGGTAATTGGAGAACGTCGGCTGCGCCTCCTCCGTCTGTTGGCCGCGGAGTTGGGTGCCGCGATCGCGGAGACCGATCTCCTCGCCGCGGTTGGGCGCAGCTTAACCCAGAACGATAATGATCTTCCCTTTACCCTGCTCTACCTCGAGGCCGAAGGTGGCCGCAGCCGCCTGTCGAGCGCCACGGGAATACAACCCGGCCATCCCGCCGCGCCCGAATGGATCGACGCCGCGCACGCCTCAACTTCAGTGTGGCCCTTCCACGAGGCTCTCGAGCGCCGCGAACCCGTAGTCCTCGATGACTTGAAAGTCAGGTTCCCCGATCTGCCCAGCGGGACCTGGCAGGAAGCGCCCTCCCGGGCGGTCGTCGTCCCTTTGCTCCGCCAGCAGCAGGAGACGGCAATTGGCTTTCTCGTCGTGGGGCTGAACCCCTTCCGGCAGTTCGATACCGATTACCAGGGCTTCGTCGAGCTGATCGCCGGGCAAATTGTCGCCGGCATCTCCAATGCCCGGGCCTTTGAGGAGGAGCGCCGGCGCGCTGAAGCGTTGGCCGAGATCGACCGCGCAAAAACCGTCTTCTTCACCAACATCAGCCATGAGTTTCGCACTCCGCTCACCTTGATGCTTGGCCCTCTCGAGGAAATGTCGTCGGAACATTCCGGGCGGACCTCCATGAGTCCGGAAGACCGCGCCCAGCTCAGCCTGATCTACCGCAATGCCGGGCGGCTTTTGAAGCTAGTAAATGCCCTCCTCGATTTCTCCCGGATTGAAGCAGGACATGCGAGCGCCTCATACCGGCCGGTCGATCTGGCCCAATTCACCCGCGACCTGGCGAGCGCCTTCCGGGCCGCAACCGATAAGGCCGGTCTGCAACTTCTCGTCGAATGCGAACTCACTCGCGGCCCTGTTGCCGTCGATCAGGAAATGTGGGAAAAGATCGTCTTGAATCTCATCTCCAATGCCTTCAAGTTCACCTTCAAAGGCCATATCCGAGTGGCGCTCTCTGAGGACCTGGCGGCCAACTCGGTTCGCCTTGCAGTCTCCGATACAGGGATAGGAATTCGCCGCGAAGAATTGCCCCATCTCTTTGAACGCTTCCACCGCGTGGAAGATGCGGCCGGACGAAGCTTTGAAGGGACCGGAATCGGCCTCGCCCTCGTCAAAGAGCTGGTCGCTCTTCACGACGGCGTCATCAGCGTTGAAAGCGAGGAAGGGAAAGGCAGCACCTTTACGGTTGTCATCCCGAGGAGAAGCGATCGGCTGACATCGGCGGTCAGTTCCGATAGCTCTCCCCGCACCTCGCACCCTCCCGCGATCGACTACGTGGAGCAAGCGTTACGATGGTTGCCCTCAGCGTTGGAGACCAGCGAAGCGTCCTCACACTCCCCCTCAAACTCTCTGAATAGCCGCGCCGCAGAGAACGGCGCCCCCCGCCCGCGAGTACTCCTCGCGGACGACAACGCCGACATGCGCGCCTACCTCTCTCGCCTGCTCGGGCAGCACTACGACGTTCTGGCCGTGACCAATGGCCGCGAGGCGCTCTCCGAAGCCCTCGCTCATCCTCCGGACTTGGTGTTGACCGACGTGATGATGCCCGAACTGGACGGATTCGGGCTGCTTCAGAAGTTGCGTTCAGAACCCGCTACCCGCACTGTCCCGGTCATCATGCTCTCCGCGCGGGCCGGCGAAGAAGCCAACGTCGGCGGTCTGCAGGCGGGGGCCGACGATTATCTGATCAAGCCTTTCAGTGCGCGCGAACTCCTCGCCAGAGTGAGCACCCAATTGCAGCTGCGGCAGCGGTTGGCGCAATTCGAAACTCTCGTGAAGCAGGCTCCTATCGGGATCTTCGTCGTCGATTCCACCTTCCATATCTGTCAGGTGAACCCGGTTGCGCGACCCGTCTTCGGTGACCTCCCGGGCTTGATTGGTCGTGACCTTGGCGAGGTGATGCGTATCTTATGGCGTCCGGAATACGCGGAGGAAATCGTACAGATCTTTCGCCGTACTCTGGAAACCGGAGAGCCGTATAGCACGCCAAATCGAACGGAGTATCGCATCGACCGCCGCCAGCCGGAGTACTACGAGTGGCGCGCGGACCGGATCGCCATGCCAGACGGCGGCTACGGCGTGGTCTGTTATTTCCGCGACATTTCAATGCAGATTAAGACGGAAGAGGCCCTTCGCAAAACCGAGAAGCTCGCCGCGGTCGGCCGTCTCGCCTCGACCATCTCCCACGAGATCAATAACCCGCTGGAGTCGGTCACGAACCTCCTGTACATCGTTCGCAACCTCTCTACCGAGCAGCCGGTACAGCAGTACATCCTCACCGCGGAGCGGGAATTGCATCGGGCAAGCGAAGTCGTTCGCCATAGCCTCAAGTTTCATCGCCAGGCCACAAAGCCCCAGCAGGAGTTGGTCTCGGAGCTCTTGCAGTCGACTCTGACTGTCTATGAAACAAGGTTCAGCCAGGCCGACATGGAGATCCGCACCGAGTTTCACGATCAAACGCCGGTCTTTTGCTTCGGCGGCGAACTTCGGCAGGTCTTCGCAAACCTCATCGGAAACGCCTTCGACGCCATGCGCGCAGGCCGCGCGCTCACCCTCAGGACGCGAAACGCAGTTGAGCCGCGCACCGGCGAGAGAGGCATTCGCGTAACCATCGCGGACAACGGATCGGGGATGAGCGCCGAGACCCAGCGCCGGCTCTTCGAACCCTTCTTCACCACCAAGGGAATCCATGGGACCGGCCTCGGACTGTGGGTCAGCTCCGAGATTCTCCGCCGCCATCGCGCCGAACTCCGCCTCAAGAGCAGTCAACATGGACCCCGAACCGGGACCGTCTTCACCCTCTTCCTGCCCGCCGAGGGCCCCCTTCTCGATTCCAGCGAAGCCTGGCTGAACGCCAACCCCTCATCCTGACGACCCGGCCCAGTGCCATCAAATCTTTCGTCTCGCTCCGTAGTGATGGTCCCTGACTCACTCCAGCCGCAGCGCCGTCATCGGATCAACCCGCGTCGCCCGCTGCGCCGGCACCCAGACTGCGATCAACGCAACCGCAACCAGCAGCAGCGGAGTCGCGATAAACGCCGTCGGGTCCCAAGCCTTTACCCCGAAGAGAAAGCTGGCTAGAAAACGCGTCAGCCAGAACGCGCCCCCAATTCCCAGCACCACACCGATCAGCGCCAGCACCATCCCCTGGCGAATAACCATGTTGCGAATATTCCCCGCCTGCGCGCCCAGCGCCATGCGAATGCCCATCTCCTGCGTCCGCTGCTGCACCGAGTAAGCCATCAACCCGTAAACTCCGATTGCTGCCATAAACAGCGCCGACGCGCCAAAAATCGTCAGCAGCAGCATGTTGAACCGCTCCCGCGAGGTCGTCGTCACCACCACCTCGTCCATCGTGCGAATGTGAGCGACCGGCAGCCCTCCGCTTGCCTGCCGAATCGCCTCCGTCGCCGGCGCAATCACCGTATGCGGATCCACGCTGGTGCGCATGATCCACCAAAGCGGCGCAATCCTCGAGTTGAGCGCCGTCATCTTGTTCGGCATCTGCGCCACCGGCGTGTACATCATCGGCTCTGGATCGCGGTTCAACCCCATGTCGCGTGAATCGCCCACAATTCCAATGATCTGCCGCGCAGGCTCCGCAAAATTCCCCCCCATGCCCGCTCCAATCAGAAGCCGGTCTTTGAGCGGGTCCGCGCCTGGCCAGTATTTCTTCGCCATTGCCTCGTTGATGATTACCACGCCAGGCGCGGCGCCGTCGTCATGCTCGTTGAAGTAGCGCCCGCGCAGCAGAGGAATCTTGAAGGTATCGAAATATCTCCACGACACGGTGTCATAGGTCCCTCCACCTGAAGAGTTTGTGTTGCCTTTCGGACGCCCGACAATATCAAAACCCAATCCAAATCCACCTTGCAGCGGCAGGCAACACGCCGCCGATGCGCTCACCACGCCGGGGATCGCCTCCAACCGTTCCGTTCCTTCGCGAATCACCTGGGCAACGCCGGCAGTCGTCTGAAACCGGTCGCCGCTGATCGACATCGCCATGCTCAATATGTTGTGAGTTTCAAATCCAGGATCGACCGACTGTAGCTTGAGAAAGGTGCGAATCAGCAGCGCTGCGCCGATCACCAGCACCAGCGCCAGCGCCATCTCGGTAATCACCAGCACCGACCGCACCTTGCCGCTGCGAAATCCGGCGCCCGCGCGCGTATTGCCTTCGTTGAGCGTGGTTGAGATATCGGCCGGCAGGCGCTGATCGCCGGGAAGAGACCAAAAAGAACTCCCGTCAACACCGAAAGACCGAGCGTAAACAACAGCACCCGCCAGTCGAGCGTCACAGCCGCCCCTGCTTCGCCAATCCGCGGAAGCGCGTCCGGGT
Source organism: uncultured Acidobacteriaceae bacterium (assembly GCA_963790505.1). Taxonomy (GTDB): domain Bacteria; phylum Acidobacteriota; class Terriglobia; order Terriglobales; family Acidobacteriaceae; genus Acidisarcina. The sequence continues at coordinate 125,399 of CAWBOT010000004.1, forward strand.
TCACGCGAAGCAACAGCCTCACACCCACAAATCCCAGAACAAGTCCAAGCACTCCGCCGGCCAGCGAAAGTGCAAGGCTCTCGGTCAGCAACTGGCGGACGATGTGCCCGCGGCCCGCACCCAGCGCCGCCCGCGTCGCAAGCTCCCGCTTTCTTGCCGAGGCTCGCACCAGCATCAGGTTCGCTACATTCGCACACGCGATCAACAGAACAAATCCGACCGCGCCAAGCAGCACCAGCAACGACAAGCGGCTGTCGCCGATAATCGTCTCCGCGAGAGGCGCTGCTCCGAAGCCCTGCCGTGGTCCGAGAGCACCAACATACGTGCGCCGGAACTGATCGGCCGCAAGCTTCAATTGAGCGTCCGCCTGCTGCAGCGTCACGCCCGGCTTGAGCCGCGCCGCCACCACGAAGTAGTGCGCCATATCCTGCGAGGTCAGATCGAACTGGAAGGGCAGCCACAGATCGGCCGGCTCCTCCGTAACGAAGTTCTTCCCGATGACTCCGACCACAAGATACGGCTGCCCCTCGATCTGGATCGTCCTGCCAACAATGTTTGGGTCGCCGCCAAAGCGGCTCTGCCAAAGCCCATACCCCAACACCACCACATGGCCGCCATTGGGGCTGTCTTCAGCCGCAGTGAAAGTTCGCCCCGCAATCACCGGCGCGCCAAGCAGCGCGAAGTAGTCGCCCGTCACATGGATCGCCTGCACCTGCTCCGGCTTGTCGCCGCCCGTAAGATTCAGCCCTGCGCCGCCCTCGTCATAACCAGCCACCTGCTGGAAAATGCTCGTCTGCTGTTGCCAGATATTGAACTTCGGCACATTCGCGCCGGGAAACTTGCCCCGAGGCCCGGTATTCATCAGCATCACCAGCGATTGCGGATCGGGATAAGTCAGCGGCTTCAGCAGCACTGTATTGATCACCGAGAACACCGCCGTGTTCACGCCAATCCCCACCGCAATCACCGCAATCGCGATGATCGTAAAGCCCGGCGTCTTCTTGAGCGAACGCAGCGCAAAGCGCAGATCGCGCCATGCGTCGTCAAGCCACGGCAGAGAGCGGTAATTCCACACCCGCTCCCGCATCACCCGCGGATTACCGAACTTCACCCGCGCCTGACGATGCGCCTCGCCCGGAGGAAGGCCACGCGCTGCGTTCGCGTCCTCAGAGTGCGCAAGATGCGATTCGATCTCTTCGGCCAGCTCTTCGTCTTTCCGCTTGCGGTCTTTGAAACGCTCCATGTTCATCGCTTCTCCCTCCTCTACTCGGCAGACTCGCCCTATTCCGCAGTTTCGCCCATGATCAGCCCAATCGCGCGCGTCATCCTCTGCCAGCGGCTGGTTGCCGCCGCCAGTTCCTTGCGGCCCTTCGCCGTGAGCCGGTAAAACTTCGCCCTGCGGTTGTTCTCGCTCACCCCCCACTCCGACGAAACCATGCCCCGGTCCTCGAGCCGATGCAGCGCCGGATAGAGCGACCCCTCTTCCACGTCCAGCTCGTTCTCTGAGGTGTGCTCGATCACCTGGGCAATCGTGTGCCCATGCGCCGGCCCCATGACCAGCGTGCGCAGAATGAGCATGTCCAACGTTCCCTGCAGAATGTCGGCTGCTGCTGCCCTCTTCATCGCCATCACGGCTTTCTCTCCCCTCGAATGACTATGGAAGAGAAATATACTCCACTCGGATGACTATGAGAAGAGGCAAGCCTGCCCGGCTGCCCCAACATAGCTTGTCCCGAACGAAGATAAGGATCAGCGGTTTGCCTGGAGGCGCACCAAATGCGTGATAGGGCGCCACGAATGTGGGTGCCCAACCTTCGCGCCCTTCGCGGGAGGATTAACTGTCCGTCGATGACTGTCATCCTGACGACCAACGGGAGGAAGGATCCCGGCGATGGATCGCCAACCAGATCGCGTCACGTTTCCTGGTTCATGGCCCACCCCGGACAGATTTCCCTTGTAATCCCCCACAAACTCCGCCACTATTGCCCGCACGACCTGGATCGATCAAGGGGAGAGCCTATGAAGCTCAGCAAGCTACTGCTGTTTTCCGTCACAATCGTCCTCACACTTCCAGCCGCGTCGCAAAATGCCTCGCAAAACGCGGCCTCAAGCCTCGCCGCCTCCGCGCCAACATCAGTGCCACCCTTGGTTCCATATTCCGGTGCGGTCAACAGCGAGTCCGGCCCAACTAACGCCAGCGTCACCTTCCTCATCTACAGCGATGAACTAGGCGGCGAGCCGCTCTTCTCCGAAACCCAATCCGTCGCCGTCGATCCGACCGGACACTTCAAAACCCAAATCGGCGCGACCCTGACGAATGGCCTTCCAATCGACCTCTTTGCGAGTGGCGAAGCCCGCTGGCTCGCCGTCCAGATTGCGGGAGAACCGGCCCAGCCGCGCGTCCTGCTGGCCAGCGTGCCGTATGCGCTCAAAGCGGCTGATGCAGCGACTCTCGGCGGACTGCCTGCCTCCGCCTTCGCTCTGGCCGGCGTTAAGAGTTTCGCCGCCGGTCCAACTATCACCCCGAATACGGCCATCAACGTTACGACCACCGGAGGAGTTGCTGGTTATCTTGCCGAGTTCTCCGGAGCCAGCAGCATCGTCGACTCGCCGGTCTTCATGAACGGCGCGAATGTGGGGATCGGCATCACTACCCCTGTCTCGCCGCTGGACGTCAACGGCACAGTAACCGCGACCGGGCTGACGATGAATGGCAATTCGACCTTCAACGGTATCGCGCTGTTCCCCGCTCAGGGCACCGCAACCGCCTCCACTGGATACCACTCTCAGTACTTCAAAATGTCGACCTCGGCGTATAACTCTTCAACGAAAGCCGTCGTCGATCCGCGCTTTCTGCTCCAGGCCGAGCCGGTTGGCAACAACACCGCGTCTCCAAGCGCGACCTTCAATTTGCTCTCCTCGGCGGCCAGTGCGGCTCCGACTGAAACCGGCTTTTACTTCAACGCCAACGGCACCATCCACTTTGCCCCGGGGCAGACGTTTCCTGGTGGAACGGGGACAGGCACGATCACCGGCGTCACCGCCGGAACCGCGCTTCAGGGCGGTGGAACTTCAGGCAGCGTCACCCTCAACCTGGACACCACCAAAGTTCCGCTGCTGGCGGCCAGCAATATCTTCTCTGCGAATCAGACCATCACCGAAAGCCTGGGTGTCTACGGAACGGCCAGCGCCGGAACCGTGAACGCGATCACGAACTACGGCTATTATCTGGCTGGCTTGCCATTCGCTTTCGGCTCGCCGACGACCCAGAGTGCCTACCTCGGCTTCGCGGGGAACTCATCCTCTACAGGCGCCGACAATACAGCCAGCGGTTACCAGGCGCTCTTCTCCAACACAACGGGCTACTACAACACGGCCACCGGCTTTGGCGCGCTCAGAGATAACTCGACGGGTTACGACAACGTCGCAGACGGCATCGTGGCGCTCTCCGATAACACCATCGGGTACGAAAACACTGCCAGCGGCTTTGATGCGCTCGGATATAACTCCACAGGTCACGACAACGTCGGAGTAGGCTACTCATCGGGATTACCATCCGACTTCTCTCCGGTAACCGGGTCCGACAACACCACTCTGGGCGCGTTCACCACGCTCAACACGGGCTCCCTCAGCAACGCTACGGCCATCGGAGCATATGCCCAAGTCAACCAAAGCAACACCCTCGTCCTGGGCTGCAGCCCGGAGGTCAATAACTGTCCTGCCGCTGTTAGTGTTGGCATTGGAACGCCGGCCCCGGACGCCACCCTCACTGTGAACGGTAACGCCGACAAGTCCGGCGGCGGCTCCTGGGGAACCTATTCCGACGGCCGCCTCAAGACCGTCAACGGCAGCTTCGGCTCTGGTCTCGATCAGGTAATGCAACTCCGCCCCATCCGCTATCGCTACAAGCCGAACAATGGGATGGGAATCCGCGACGCGGACGAGCATATTGGCGTCGTCGCCCAGGAAGTCCAGCGCGTCATTCCCGAGGCCGTCACCGAAAACGGCAGGGGCTATCTGCTCGTCAACAACGATCCCATCATCTGGTCGATGGTCAACGCGATCAAAGAACAGCAGCGCGAAATCGAACAGCAGCAAAAACTCCTCCTCGCCGAACGCACCGTCAACGAACAGCAGGCAAAACTGCTTCGCGCCCAAAGTGCGGTCAACGAACAGCAGGGAAAGATGCTTCGAGCTGAAAGCGCAGAGATGAAGAGCCTCGCCGCCGAAGTTCGCGAAACCCGCAAGACCCTGCGCGAAGTCAAAGCCCAGGTAACCGCCGGACAAGCAGTGATGGTCGCGTCGAAGTAAGAATCGCTTTGAAGGGGCACGGCTTCAGCCGCTGAGGGCCGCAAGCTCCTAGGAGTCCCGTCCATACAACATCGCCCAGCTTTCCCAATTCGGGAAAACCACCCAATCATTTCGAAATGAAATGTTCCGAAATCCGCGACCGACACTAAACTGAACACAGACCCATCACACAAAGAAGAATGAAACGCGCAGCGCCGCTCGCGAAATTCCGGTCGTGCCCTCTCGAAGAGAAACGGAGAAGCCGTAAGTGGAACATCTCAGGATACTTGCCCATATCGCCTCTGGAATGAATCATTTGCGGACAAACGTGCGAAGTCGTTCGTATCATTCGACTTAACAGTAGGGGAGGGCGCCCACCCCACTCGTAAGCAGCCACAAAGCGGTTCATGAAACAATCACTATAGGTGGTTCCAGCAACTGGAGGGCCCCTATCATGAACACTTTCAAGACCACGCTGCTGTTGGTCAGCCTCACCATCGGCCTCATGGCCATCGGCGCCTATTTTGGCGGACGCAACGGCGTAGTAATCGCCTTCATCATCGCCGCGGCGACCAACTTCTTCAGCTATTTCTACTCCGACAAGATGGCGCTCGCGATGTACAAGGCACAGCCTGTGACCCGCGAAGACCTGCCCCGCGTCTACCAGGTCGTCGAGCGCATGACCGGACGCATGAACATTCCCATGCCCCGCATCTACGTCATCCCCGACGATTCGCCCAACGCCTTCGCCACCGGACGCAATCCGAACCACGCTGCCGTCGCCGTCACCCGCGGCATCCTCAACCTGCTCACCGACGAGGAGCTCGAAGGCGTCCTCGCCCACGAGCTCGGCCACGTCCGCAACCGCGACATCCTCACCAGCTCCGTAGCCGCGACGCTCGCCGGCGCCATCACCATGCTCGCCGGCTTCGCCCGCTGGGGCATGATATTCGGCGGCATGGGCGGCGGCGATCGCCGCGAGCGCGGCGGCGGCGGCATCGGGGCGCTGTTGATGATCATCCTCGCTCCTATCGCCGCGACGCTGATCCAGCTCGCCATCTCGCGCTCCCGCGAATACGAAGCCGACGCCACCGGCGCGCACATCACCGGCAACCCCTACGCGCTGGCCAGCGCCCTCGAGAAGCTCGATGCCTACTCGAAGCGGCTGCCGCTGCAGGCCTCGGCCTCGACTGCGCACCTCTTCATCGTCGCCCCGCTGATCAGCTCCGGCGGCATCGCCAGCCTCTTCGCCACCCATCCGCCGATTAAGGACCGCATCGCGCGGCTGACCGGGCGTCCGACGAACGGCCCAATTGGTTAGCTCCCTGGGCAGCTAGCTCTTTCGCGCCGAGGTATTACGGGCCTTCCCTGTCATGCGCGGCGTCAGGTCGAGCGACCGCGCATGAATGAAGCGCCGAAAGGCTGCGGCATTCCCCGTCGGCTCCGGCCCGGCGGCAAAGGCGAGTGAGAACATGCGCGAAAGCCGCAATCCCTTCACTCGCGCCAGGCGCAGCGTCCCCAGCGCAAGCTGATTGCGCACCGCCCAACGCGAGACGAAGGTGATGCCAAGCCCGGCCTCTACCGCGCTCAACAGGCCCTCCGTCGAGTCCAGTTCCATCGTCGTGTGAATGTCTCTCTTCTTGAGCCCGGCCTTCGCCAGCGCACGCTCGACCACGCGCCGCGACCCCGAGCCGAACTCGCGCATCAGCAGCGGCGCGCTTTTGAACTCCTCCAGGCTGATCTCGTGGTCGGCCCATTCATGGCTGGCGGGAACCACCAGCACCATCTGGTCTTCCATGAAGTCTTCGATGTGCAGGTCCTTGCGCAACCCCGGCCCCTCGACCATCGCCAGCTGGATCCGCCGCGCCGCCAGAGCCTCGAGCATTGCATCGGTGTTGCCGCTGATCGCGGTCACGGCGACTCGCGGGTTCTCGCCCAGAAACGCCGCAACCAGGTTGGGCAACAGATATTGCCCGATGGTCTGTGACGCGCCGAGCGCCAGCTTGCCGCCTTTGTTACCCGCGGCGCCGGTCACCGCCTCGTAGGCTTCATCCGCTATTTCCTTCAACTGGTTCGCATAAGGCAGAAGAGACTTGCCCGCCGAAGTGAGCGCGATGCGGCCGCCGCTCCTGTCGAAGAGCGGAACGCCATACTCATCTTCCAGAGCCTTAATCTGCTGAGTGACGGCGGGCTGGGTCAGCAGCAGCTCTTCTGCCGCTCGGCTGAAGTTGAGATGTCGCGCCACCACTCGAAAAACCTTGAGTCGAAAGTTCTCCATCGTCGATTCATCTCGCCGGCCGCTACCGCGCCGGTGCCTTCCGATTTTCGCACTATCGCGCGCCCATCGACTTGATAACCACCGATCGTGACCGCTATAAGCGGAAGCAATGCCGCATAAGAACTTCGTATTGGACTTCACACACAGCGACGATGAGACTTGTAACAGAGGCAAGCATGAATCCAAAGACCGTCTTCTTTGTGGGATTGATCCTGGCGGCGAGCGGCTTGCTGTCTCCGCCCATTGCACTGCTTGCGGGCATCGCCTATGGCTTCACGTTTGTTCATCCCTATCAGCTTGAAACCAGAAACCTTTCGCGCTTTCTGCTCCAAGCCGCGGTCGTCGCGCTCGGCTTCGGAATGAATCTGCACCAGGTGGTCCACGCTGGTAAAGCCGGGTTCCTTTACACGGCGATAAGCATTAGTGCCGCTATGCTTCTTGGCTGGCTGCTCGGCCGCTTGCTCGGCGTGACGAAGAAGGCCGCATTTCTCATCACCGCCGGAACAGCGATCTGCGGAGGCAGCGCCATCGCCGCCATCGCCCCCATCACTCATCCCGACGAAGAAGAGATGGCGATGTCTCTCGGCACCATCTTCATCCTCAATTCCGTCGCTCTTGTGCTCTTCCCAATCATTGGCTTCGCATTGCACATGAGCCAGACGCAGTTTGGCCTGTGGTCGGCGCTGGCCATTCACGACACCAGTTCGGTCGTCGGCGCCGCGGCAAAATATGGCCCGGAGGCGCTGCAGATCGGCACCACGGTCAAGCTCGCCCGAGCGCTTTGGATCGTCCCCGTCGCCATGCTGACCGCCTTCTTCGCCAAGAGCAAAACAAAGATCCAGTGGCCCTGGTTCATCGCTTTCTTCTGCCTTGCGGCCGTAGCCAACACCTATCTCCCTATGGGGGCAGCCGCGTATCCCGTCCTCAGCCGCCTGGGACGCATCGGACTCACCGTCGTCCTCTTTCTGATCGGGAGTGGCTTATCTAAGGAGACGCTGCGCCGAGTTGGCGTGCGGCCTTTCCTGCAGGGCGTTTGCCTGTGGGCGATCGTCGCGACCGCGTCGCTGCTGGCGATCCGCGCCGGATGGATCACTCTCTAACAACCGCCCATCGCAGACCAGATTTAGTTGCTCGAGCGATTTCAGCTCGCCGGCGCCGGCGAGACGCAGCGGAAGCCGAGGTGGTTGGTCCCCGTAGTAACCTCGCCTTTGCCTCGAGTTCCAACCATATAGCGCGAGCAGTACTGGTCGGTGCAAAGGAACGATCCGCCGCGATGGACTTTCTTCTTCTCCCCCGGCTCGGAGGGATCGAAAGGCGAGTCAGGCCCTTGAGGATTGCGGGCGACGCCGGCCTGTGCCAGTTGCGCATAGTAGTCCGGGCGATACCAATCGGACGTCCACTGCCAGACATTTCCGGCCATGTCGTACAGGCCGTAGCCGTTCGCCGGGAACTTCGCGACCGGCGCGAGGCCAGCATAACCATCGTTACCGGCATCGTTATCGGGGAAATGTCCCTGGTGCGTATTCGCCATCCATTTTCCGTTGGGCTTGAACTCATCGCCCCAATCGTAGATCTTGCCGGCCAGACCACCTCTGGCGGCAAATTCCCACTCCGCTTCGGTGGGCAGACGCTTGTGCGCCCATTTCGCGTAGGCCTCGGCGTCAGGGTAGGCGATTTGGACGACGGGATAATTGTCCTTGCCGACGATCGAACTTCCCGGCCCGGTCGGATGCCGCCAGTCGGCGCCCTTCACATAACTCCACCATTGCAAGTGGTCGTTAAGCGGGACGGGTCCCTTTGGCGCCGAAAAGACCACGCTGCCCGCAACCAGATTCTCTGGGGGTGCGGTGGGATACTCCTCGGCCGTCGGCGCCTTCTCTGCAAACGTCACATAGCCGGTCGCCTTTACGAAGGCGGCGAACTGGGCATTGGTGACATCGGTCTTGTCCATGTAGAAACCGTCGACGTAGACGCGGTGAATCGGGCGCGAGTCGGTAGTCGCCTCCATCCCGACCTGGCCCTCCATTGGCGCTTCCTGCGCGCCCATGGAGAACTCGCCTCCCGGAATCCAGACCATTCCCTTGGGCGCTGGCGCAGCCGGATGCTGCGTGTTCGGGATCGTCGGTCCGAACATCGCATTCATCGGCGGAGTTACGGTAGTGGGCGGAGTTGTTACCGGCGGCGTTGCGGTGTTGGTGCTCTTGGCATGAACGGTGCTATCGGAGGATGACCGATGCACCGAGAAATAGGCTGCAATCCCGCCTGCTACGGCCAGTCCGCCGACGAGGACTGCGGTCCACCGTCTCCAGCCTCTCTTCGCGACGGCAGGGGGAGCGACCGGAGAAGTCGGCTTTTGCTGCTTCTTGTTACTCTTTGCCATTGATCTGAAACCGTGGGAAACCAGAGCCCGAGTCGAACGCTGCTTCCCAGAAGGATTCTACTTGAACTCATCGGTCACGCCGAAGACAACACCCTGAGTTGTTCTTTCATAACGCCTCCTACGGCTGCCGCGGCGGACCGATCAGAAGGCTTCGCCCACGCCCACACCCCAGGTCCAACTATTCTTGCCTCGGGCGAAGTCGGCGCGTAGATTGACGTGGTACTTGCTGCTAAGTTCGTATCTCGGGCCTCCGCCCACATCGGGCAGGAAGTTATTGACTCTGAAGAACTCTTTGCCGCCGGGGACGACTTCGCCAACGCCGGTAAATCCCGCTAACCCAAACTTTTTCGGCAGGGCGACGCGATACTCAAACTGAGTGGCGAACATGTGCCGGTCGATGTATTGGCCGGCGGTATATCCACGGAGCTCGTTGTTTGCTCCGTAAATGCAATTGCCGTAGAAGGGCGGATCGCCGCCAGTGAAACAGCCGAAGAAGTTGTAAGCCAGCACCTGGTTCTTCGCAACGGTTGTGTACTTGTTGAAGGTGAGCCGATAGGACTGGAAGGAGTATTTGCTGCCGAGATCCTTGGCGAAGAAGTCGGAGGTGAACTCGGCCTTCATTCCTGCCGTTGGATAGAACTGGTTAGGCCGGGTGTCGCGGATAACGCGCAGACCTAAGGCGCGCAATGTGGTGTGGAGTCCGATATCCGGGGGAATGGCGGGGATATTGCCGTCGTTCGGCTTCACGGTTACGACGGAGTCTCCCGTCCAGAACCGGCCGCCGACGAAAATCTTCCACTTGATCACGCGCAGGAACTCGGCGCGAAAGACCTGGCCGGTCTGATCGAGCGGTAACTTCAGCCCGGCATCTCCGGCGGCGGTCCCGATTCCGTAGAGGTTGTAGTCGATGTTCCCGTGACCATAGAGGCTGGTGATCTCATACCGGTCTTCTTTGAGATACAAATCTCCGTAGAGACCAAAGCCTCGGCTGCCGTCGTCGGTGATAAGACCGGCGGCTCCGATGACTGAGGGGGGAGATATCTTGTCGTTCTTGCTGAACGGGAAGATGTAGCCAAGAACCGGGACGACGCCGCTGCCGATTGCCGGACTCACGATTGGAAGCGGAGCGGCGACAATAGCTCCGCGCGGGGGGAAGTGCTTTTTCGGCTTGAGAGTGTGTAAGGCTTGCGCCTGCGCCATCGGCGCGGGGCGGCTGTCTCCGCCGCCCTGTTGCTGGGTGGGCGCGTCGACGAGTTCGATGTTGTTGCCAGGGTCAGCTTGTGCGAAGGCCCTAGCGCCAAGGGAGCCGCAGAGAAGTTCGAAGGCGATCAGACAGACAAATCTCGTTTTCAACATGAAGAACCAGCCGGATACGGGAAGAGATTGAACGCCATGAACACATGGACCAACACCAACCTCGGCGGAAGAGCCATACTCAGACGCGACCGGTTGCGACAATGCGCAGCACCGGTCGGTCGTCGCTGGTTAGGTTGTCGGCGCTGCTTGCTGGAGCGTTACTGGGACACAGCTTTGGCGGTGGCCTTGCTCGCGTCTTTGACACCGACCGCAGTCTTCTGTCCGGCCTTTTCGGTGTACTTTACGCTAACCTGGGTGCCGGTTTTTGCAGCCAGGTAGGTATCGACACCGGCCGTCTCGGTGCCCCTGGCTGCGTCTTTCGAGCCTTTGACGACGGTGCTGTCGGTGTATTTGATGGTGTGCTCGGTGCCATCGGCGCTTTTGACGACCATTGTCTTGGTGTCCTTGTCGACATTCTTTACGACCCCCTTGACGATATGGAAGACGTCGTCCTGGGCGTGCGCGGTGGAAATACCAATAGTCATCGCCAGTGCGACGAGTGCCACAAAGAGTGCTTTCAGCCGTTTGGAATGAATGAGCATTGCGTTTCTCCTTTTAGGTTGAGTGTTCCACTTCAAATCGATATGCGACTACGGCTGCCGCGGCGGACCGATCAGCGGAGTCTTGACCGGCTTTGCCATTCCGTAAAAGACCACCACGCCCTGGCCGGCGCCCTGGGTTTGTACTGCTTCATCGACCTGTCCCAAGGCATCCTTGAAGTCTTGCCAGTTATTGGTGACCCAGAGATCTCCAGCGGGACCGATGCCAACGTCAACCTGCAATTGCAATCCGCCGCCAACATAGCCGCCGGGGGGCGAGATGGCGTCGCCTGTCTTTACGCCCGGCGGGCAGTGCTCGGTGCGGAAGCCGCATAACTCTACGATTCCGGCCGACGTGGAGGCGAAGTTGGAGATCCAGACATTATCGTTGCCATCGACGGAGGCAGCCCAGGGCCCGACGATGCCTTTGCCATACACCGGAGAGAAGGACGCCTCGGTGCCGTCGGGATGCAGCACCGTTATGCTGCCGCCTTCGTAGCCGGATTTCTCCGCGGCCATGGCAGGCACCAGGACTTTGGTCGCTCGTTGCCCGGCGTCGGGGTCGTTGTCGAAGTTGAACTTAAATGCCGCCAGCATTTCCGCGAACTTCAGCGCTCCCTTGGGTGAGCTGCCAAGTTTGTTCGTCACCCACACGTTGCCCAGGCTGTCGATCGCGAGGCCGCTGGCAGAGTACCCCACCTTGAACGTTTCAAATTTGCTGGGATCGGAAGCGGGGAAGCGAACCACATGGTCCGCAACAGCGTTGGTGACCCAGATACGGTCCTGCTGATCGATGGCCAGAGCGAATGGCCCCATAAGCTTGCAGGGGTTCTTGAGAACATCTCCGGTCTTGTTTTGACAGAAGAATTGAACCTTCGACGGATCGCCCTGGGGAAGCTTCACAACCTGCCCCTTGATCAAATCGAGCGCCCAGATGTCGCCGCTCGGCGTAGCGATAATGCCCTGCATCTGGCTGATCTGGCGGTTAAAGTTCCAGCCCTCAGGCGGTGAAAGGGGCTTGCCGCTCTTGTCGAACTTGGTGATGTTCTGGCCGGTGAAGCTGGTGGGCCACGCGTTGTCCTGCGCGTCGAGCGTCAATCCAAAACCGGGACCCGCGATACCTCCGCCCCTGAAGCCCAACGGGCTGGGCGACAGCGCCTTGCCGTTGGGAGCGAACTTGCTGATGCCCCCGGTCCATGAGGCATCCAGGTTTTGCGCACCGACGGTGAAGTTGTCGGCAACCCAGGCGTTGCCTTCGCTATCGATCATGAGCTTGCCGCCACCACTCACGCCGCCGCCCGTGAACTTAAGCGGAAACACGAAGGCGCTGGGAGCGAAGGTGAGATACGGCAGGTACGGCGTATCCCGAAAGAGCTTTCCGGGAGTGCCGGGCTTGGGCAGCGGATAGAACTCATTGAGCAACGCGAATATCTTGTCCGGGTTGTGCCAGGGGAAGAACGCCACGACCTCGGTCGCCAGCAAAGTCTCCGTTGGAGGACCTCCGCTCGGAGGCGTCGTTGCCGCGAAGAACCGGGCGCACGCGTCGGGCTTCACCTGCGTGATACAACCGGCCATCACGTCGGCTAGTGTGCCGAAATTGGCCATCGTCGGTGTCTGCGCGCTGTTGAGGCCGTCCAGGATCGTCGGTCCCCAACTGCCTGTTTCTAAGTCGACGAAGTTGGGCACGTTGCCTGCGGCAATCCGCAACTGGAGCGGGGAGCCCTTGATGGTGGTGTTGTCGATGAACTGCGCATGCGTCACTACCGACGCGATGGTGGTGAACTCGTTGATGGTCACGCGGGCGGAAGGTTCAGCCCCGAGCACCGCCAGAAGCGCGATAGCCCGGTTGTTGCCCGCCGCTTTGTTCGCTGCGGAAATACCCCCGGTGGCTACCAGATAAAGACTGGAGCCCGGTGTCCCGGATGCCCCTGCGTATTGATTGATCGCAAATCTGCCCTCATCGTCGCTCTTCGTCTGAGCCAGCTGCCTGGAATTGCCAGCGCTCGCTTCGAAAAGAGTTACGGTGGATTGAGCTATAGGAGCCCCTCCGCCCAGCACCTGGCCCCTGATGTCGGCGGCCAAAGCCTGACTGCTAAAGGACAAACTGGCCGCGCCGAGCGCGACAAGGGACAATATTCGAAGGGTTGGTCTGGAGCACATTTCATCCTCCCTGGCAGGCCTCAGCGGCACCGTTTTAGAATTTACTTGAACTTATAAGTCGCGCCGAACAATATTCCTTGAGTGGTGGTGTTCAACACGTTGCCATTGTTTCCGTAGTGTTCCGTCAGGTATCTCCAGCCGGCTTGCAGCGACAGCTTCGGCTTCACCTGGTAGCTGACGATGCCGCCTACCTGGTAGTCCAGCGTGGCGCCACCCTCCCCGGCGTCCCCCAGAACATCGACCGAAGCCTTGGCGCCGAGCGGGACGCTGAACCTTGCGCCCAGAACAAAGTCCGCCCAGGTCACTCCCTTGTAGTAGCTCGCCGGCGTTGGCAACAGATCGAGCGTCGTTCCTACATGCCAGATCCGCGCGCCAGCCGTACCATACACCTTGATCTTCGGGTTGTTGACCATCAGGTAGTTGGCTTTGGGGGTCACAATGCTCTCGTTGAGCGTGGCCTGCACGGAATAAGGAGTTGCCGTATCGACTGGCACGAACGGGATCGACTTACTGTCCTGAAGCCTCATCCATAAGTAATCGATGGGGAAAGACCAACGATTGTAGGTCGGGGTGAATACCCCCAGAAGTCCGCCCTTGAAATTTGAGAAGATGTCGCTCGAGCTCACATGAATGCTGGTGTCAAAGCCGCGAACACCCACCGTACCGTGTACCCCTGGTATCCAGAGATAGCCGGTGGCGTAATAGTGCCATGTGTTATCAGAGGTCTCGTCCGGAGCGCTTCCAAATGGAGAGCCGGACTGCTTCTGCGATGCCGTGGTGGAGGACTGCCCCTCCGCCGGCGGGTTCGCCAGTGTGGCATCCGCGTCTGAGGATGCCGAGACTGGCTTGTTCGCTATGGCGCCCCCATCAGACGGGGCGGCTGGAGCTGCGGGGGCAACGGCAGCTTCAAGCCAGGGAACCGAAGTCGCGGCCTTTTCTTCAGACCACGCGGCAGGCGATGTGGCTGAGGCAAGTAGCAGCCCCATAATCAAGGCGGGAGAGATGTTGTGTGAAATTCTCATGGAGACTCCTCAAGAATGCGTGGACCGCGTATCGAAACAATAAAACAGCTTCTCGTTCGTAGGAACCGATTGCGATTATCCCCAACCTGGGAGTCTTTAGGGAACTAGCAGAAGTCTCAGTGCTCGCAAGAAATTTCAACTGAGCTCATGCGTGAGTTGCCTCGCTCCGCCTTGCCCAGTAGACTAAATGAAGAGTCGGCTCCCGCGCGGAGAGGTGGCAGAGCCCGGTTGAATGCAGCTGACTCGAAATCAGCCATACCTTTACGGGTATCGGGGGTTCGAATCCCTCCCTCTCCGCCAATTCCTCTCTTCAACACACGTAGCTGCGGATAATTTCCGCGGAATTGCGACCGATTCGGTTGCGAACTGCCAACCTTCGCCGCTCGCCTTCGTGATTGCCCTGCGTCGCACCCTCCCGAGGAGCCTCTCCGCAAGAGACTAACCGAGACCAGTCCTAAAACATTGGCCTCTCCTCTGCAAGTTTTGCCAGTATCCACGCACGGCCGAGTAAGAGAGGATGTCAGGCATGCGATAAGCAAGACGAGGAGCAGCCGAAGGCTGTGGACCTCCTCTCGGTCGGGTCGCTCTGCGAAGTGCTGAAGAGTGCCACAAATGAGGGACGCTATGAAGCTTGCGGCTGCCACTAGGGAACATCGGTCCAGTACGACCCCTGTTGCTTATTCTTTTACCGTATTTCTGGTCGCAGCTTTTGCGGCACTCTCCCCGGTCGCTGGCGCGCAAGTGGTCACGGGCACCTTGGGCTCGGCCGATGCCACTACCACCGTCAATGGGAAGCAGCTTCCCGCGCCGCCACCGCCGTTCGGTGGCGTGATCAAAGAAATGGCCACGGATTCGAAGCCCTGGTGGGCGCCCCGTGTCGTACCTCCCAAGGGCGCGCCCAACGTGCTCCTCATCATGACCGATGACCAGGGCTACGGTGTCCCCAGCACCTTCGGCGGTGTCATTCCCACGCCGAACCTGGACCGCATTGCCAAGGCGGGCCTGCGTTACACCCAGTTCCACTCCACCGCGCTTTGCTCGCCGACGCGGGCGGCCCTGATCACCGGTCGCAACCATCACTCCGTCGGCTTCGGCGTCATTGGCGAACTCTCCACCGGCTACCCCGGCTATGATTCCGTCATCGGCCAAGACAACGCGACCATCGCCGAGATACTGAAAGAGAACGGCTACGCCACGTCGTGGTTTGGCAAAGACCACAACACTCCCGGGCTTCACTTACAGCACCACGGCCGGCCCCTTCGATCAGTGGCCCATTGGCATGGGCTTTCAGTATTTCTATGGCTTTCTGGGCGGCGAAACCGACCAGTGGACGCCCTACCTCTTCCGCAATACGACCGCGGTATACCCATGGATCGGCAAGAAAGGCTACAACCTCACCACCGACCTCGCCGACGACGCCATCAAGTATCTGAGTGACCTGAACGCCTCCGCTCCCGACAAGCCGTTCTTCCTCTATTACGTGCCCGGCGGCAGCCACTCGCCCCACCAGCCAACCCAGGAATGGATCGACAAGTTCCATGGCAAGTTCGATATGGGCTGGGAAGCCCTGCGCGCGCAGATCTTTGAAAACCAGAAGAAGCTGGGCGTGATTCCGCCGAACACCACGCTAACTCCATGGCCCGACGGACAGGCCGAGTACGGCGGAGCCAAGCTGCCCAAGTGGGATTCGCTGAACGCGGCGGAAAAGAAGATGTATAGCCGCCAGGCCGAGGTCTTCGCCGCCTATACCGCCTACACCGATTACGAGATTGGTCGCGTCATCGACGAAGTCCAGAAGATGGGCAAACTCGATAACACGCTGATTATCTACATCGACGGCGATAACGGAACCAGCGCCGAAGGCAGCGTCTACGGCACCTTCAACCAGTACACCGCCTACAACGGCATCATCAATATGCCGATGGTCAAGCCCGTCCTGGCGATGAACGCTTTGCACTATAACGACTGGGGCTCGGACAAGACTTATCCCCATATGTCGGTCGCCTGGTCTTGGGCCTTCGATACGCCATTCAAGTGGACCAAGCAGGTGGCATCGCATTTCGGTGGCACCCGGCAAGGGCTGGCTATTTCCTGGCCGGGCCACATTAAAGACGTAGGCGGAATCCGCACCCAATTCCATCACGTCATTGACATTGTCCCGACCATCCTCGAAGCCGCCGGCGTTCAGGCGCCGGAGATGGTCAATGGCATCAAGCAGAAGCCGATCGAAGGCGTAAGCATGGCCTACACATTCGATCCGGCAAATGCTACTGCACCCTCGAAGCGCGACACCCAATACTTTGAGATGGTCGGCAACCGCGCGATCTACCACGACGGCTGGGTTGCGGCCACGACGCCTCCCTCCCCTCCCTGGGAGCTGGGGACGCAGGCCGTGCCTCCCATCGATCAATACAAGTGGGAGCTCTACCACATCGCCGAGGACTATTCGGAATCCAACGACCTCGCCGCCACCATGCCTGACAAGCTGAAGGAAATGCAGGCGCTCTTCCAGAGGGAGGCGGCCGACCACCAGGTCTTACCACTGGATAACTCCGGCTTCGTGCGCGCACTCACCGCGCGGCCGAGCGCCATCGCCGGGAAAACGGTCTTCACCTACACCGGTGAGAACGCCAACATTCCAGATGGCAATGCTCCCAACGTGCTCGGCAAGGACTTCACCATCACCGCCGACGTGACGATTCCGAGTGGTGGCGCGGAGGGAGTGGTTGTAGCCGAAGGCGGAATGATCGGCGGCTACGGCCTCTACTTGACCCACAGCTTTAACTGGTGGCTCAAGAGCGACCTCTTCAAGAAAATCGGATCGGGTTTGTTGATTCTCGGGCTTCTATTGATCTTGATCGGCAATGCTGGACCGGGAAGAAAGCGCCTCGGCTACGCGATGTTGCTCATAGCAGCGTTGGGTCTGGTCATGGTCTTTGCTACCGATATCTTCGGGCTCGGTAAAGGCCGGCCTATCTTCGTCTACAACATGCTCGACCTGGAACGCTTCCGGTGGAGAGGCTCATCGCTTGGCGAGGGCAAGCACACGATAGTCTTCGACTTCAAATATGATGGCCCCGGCGTCGGCAAGGGTGGCACCGGCGTGCTGACCGTGGATGGCAAAGAGGTCGACCGCAAGTCGATGGAGCACACCATTCCGTTTCTCATGCCCGCCGACGAGAGCTTCGACGTCGGACTCGATACCCGTACGCCAGTCGACTTTCTCTATGATTCTCCTTTCAGCTTTACCGGAACCATCGACAAGCTGACCTTCAACCTCGGCAAGTCGCAGTTGGAGGCTGAGGACCAAAAGAAGGTGGCGGATGCTGCCGCCAAAGCCAACGATTAGCGGCCAGTGGAGCGGCGTCGACCACGATGTTCAAACAATGCCCCTTGCCGCCTGCGATAGAAGCGCCAAGGTCAGACGGAGATCACGGCATGAGTCAGAATCACTTTACGATTAGCTTCCCCTTGAAGTCGCCGGCTGCCGCAACCGCTGTGGCCGAACAGCTTCCTCCGCTGATGCCGGAGATGTTTCAAGCCAACGACGCCATCGGCACCATTCACTACTCGCGCTTTACCGTGCTGAGTGAGAAAACGCTGCTGTTTCTGGGCGACTTCGACGGCGAATTCACCCAGCTCATGACCGACTTCGCAACCCACGCGGGCCCGGTCTTCGACGCAGTCTTCGCACACGTTGATGCGCCTCCGCTAACCCCCGTGGCCGAGCATGTAGATGCCTTCGTCGAGTGGGCGGCGGAGCATCTCCTTCACCCCTTGAACCTCTACACCGCTTACCCCGGCGTCACGGTGAAAGACATCAAGGCGCTGGCCGCCGCAGCCGATGTGACGGGCGCGGGCGAGCTGCACCCATTCCTTGTAATCATTCCCGGGAAGTCCTGGCTGGCCTACCAGGAGATCCAGCTGCTGCTGCGTTTGCGCGCCGGCGGAATCACGAAGGACCTGGACAGCGTCGGCACTCCTCACTTCGCACAGTTTCTGCCACTCGAAGACCGCCAGGTCGGATTCTTTACCGTCTACGATGGTGACTTCGATACTTATATCGCTGATTTCACCAAGAACATTGGGGAGGTCTTCGATCTCCTGTTCAAATTCACCGCCGGCGCCCCTCCTTCCCCCTGCCGAAAGCACCTCCAGGAGTTCATCGACTTCGCGAAGGGAGCCAACCGTGCGCCGATCGGCTTCTACCAGGCCTATCCTGGATTGAGCGTGCAGGACATTCATGCATTGATCGCCGATAGCAAGCCGCCGATCGAGGCAGCGTTGGAAGTAGGAAACACACATTGAGTCACGACACCATGGAAAATCCCGCCCGCACAAAAGCAGAAGGCGGCTTCCTGCACAACCTCTTCGCAAAGAACGAAGAGAAGAGCCAAGCCGCTGCATCTGCATCCACACTGGATCTCCCTGATATTCAAGGATTGATTCTCCGCGGATATCGCATGCCGATGGTGCGGCATTTCCTGCTCCAAGTTGGCGACCCCGCCGCCGCCCGCAAACTGCTCGGACGCTTCATCAGCGGCGACGAGTCTGACACGCCGCAGATCACCACCGCGCAGGATTGGCACGTAGGCTTTGCACCCGGGCCGAACGATGATCCCGCAGCGCTTCCACGACGCAAACCCGATTACTGCTTCAACGTCGGCATTACCTGGCCGGGGCTCGTCGCGCTCGAAGTCAAAGACCGAGTCCCATCGCTGTCATTTAAGTCGTTCGGTGCCTTCACGGCTGGTGCGGCGCAACGCTCGTCCCTGGTCGGTGACACTGGACCAAGCGCGCCCGAGCACTGGGTCGACGGTTTTGGAAAAGACAGCGATCACGTCCTGGCGACGCTGCACGCGATCAGTCCTGAGGCAATGACAGCCTATAGCGACCGCTTGGCGGCGCTCTTCGTCGAAGACGGCGCCTTTCACGAGATCTGGCGGCAGGACGGCATGGCTCTGATGGAGATCAAAGATGGCCAGCCGGTGCCCACAACGAAGGTTCACTTCGGCTACACCGACGGCATTAGCATGACCACGGTACGCGGCGGACCCGAGCGATACGCCGCAGACCACCAGCAACCCTGCGAACCCTGGCTCTTCGTTCTCCTCGACGAGGCGGAGAACTACTTCGTGCCCGAACCGAAACAGCTCGGTCTCAATGGCAGCTTTGCTGTCTTCAAGATGATCGAATGCGATGTCGTCGGCTTTGAAAACTTCCTGCAGTCGAATAAGGACAAGATCGACCCCGAATTGCTCGCCGCCAAGATGTGCGGCCGCTGGCGCAACGGTGTCCCGCTCATGCTGTCTCCCGATACCGACAGCCCTGAGGGAGGGCTCGCGCCGGAAGACTACAACAACTTTGAATACGTAAATGCCGACGGCTCGGGCGATCCCCGTGGCCTTCGTTGCCCGGTGGGTGCGCACATGCGCCGCATCAATCCCCGCGGGCAGCCGGTCACTGGACAAGGCAAACCCGGAGGCAGCAATAATACCCATCGGCTCACGCGGCGGGGTATGCCCTATGGGCCAGTCTACGATCCAACTCAGCCATACGACGGCATCGAGCGCGGCCTGTTGGGCTATTTCATTAACTCCAATATCGAAAACCAGTATGAGTTCGTATTGGGCGAATGGGTGAATAAAGCTGAGTTTGCCGGCTCGGTTCGCCTCAACCCAAAATCGAAAGATCCCATGATCGCGACGCAGGACCCCGATGAGAGCATCTTCGTGGTCCCCCAGGCGAATGGCGCGCCACCAATCAAGGTCACCGGACTCTCGACCTTTGTAACAACAAAAGCCGCTGCTTATTGCTTTCTGCCTAGTATCACGGCGATCAGATTCATCGCCGATTTGTAGGTCCAGACGCTGCCGGAGAATTAAATGCTCTTCCTGACACGATATTTCGGTGTGACCGGCAGCGAGGCCGAGCGGGACCTGGCCGGGGAGCCTGCCCGCATCGACGAGATCACTCGAAATGTCCTCGCGTTGCAGGCAAAATCCGCTGCCGAGCAAAACCGTCCGCTTGGACGCGGAACCCATCCCAAGGGCGTCTGCGTTCGAGCCGAGTTCGAAGTGTTCGATGTCACCGTGGGGCGCGATCCTCTGCTCGCTGCACGTCTCGCGAAAGGCATCTTCGCGCAACCGGGCACCTATCCCGCAGTGGTGCGATTTGGGAATGCGGACCCCAGGATAAACTCTGACTTCAAGCCCGACGTCCGATCGCTTTCATTCTCTGTCGACCTCACCAGGGGCGGCACGACGGTTCCTTTCGTCAATATCGACCGGCAGGATTTCTCCCTGCAAAATGCTCCGCCCCTGCCCATCAACGATTCGCGCGCATTTCTGGCGGTGATGAAAGTGCTCACGGCGTCGAACCCGGGTGCCGGGCTTCTCGCCCTGCCTTTTCCCGACAAGTTAAAGGCCCTGCGGGCCATCTTCCTCGCGCAATTGCAGTCGCGCCAGGCTATGAAGCCATATCAGCAGCTTCGCTATTGGAGCAACGTGCCCTTCAGCCATGGGCCGAGGGATGTTGCTCAATACTCGGCTACCCCATCGCCGGAGAACGCGGCGCATCCCCTGCACAAAGGCAATCCCAGGGCGTTGCAAGACGAGTTGCTCCGGCATGTGAACGAAGACTCCACAATGAGCAGCTTCGATTTCGGCGTTCAACTCCTCGATCCGTCAGCAATGACCTACTGGGGAAAAAGGCACGATGCGGACTTCTGGATCGAGAATGCCAGCGTCGTCTGGAAGGAGTCCCAGGCCCCATTCCACGCTGTCGCCCGGCTGACTCTGCTCCGTAACTCGCACCTGTCGCAGCACGACAGTCACGCCACTTACTTCGACGTGACCGGACACTCGACGCCCGATTGTCGTCCCGTCGGCAGCATCAACCGCGCGCGCTGGCGCGCCGAGGCTGCCAGCAAAGAAGCCCGCCTGCGACCGCAATGAGTCTCAGGGGCTTAAAGCCAGTTCCTACATTCACTCGACTTTCACGCTGTCGCTACTACCAATAGCGACAGTGTCATCATTAGGTCTAGCATCTTTTCCGGAGTGATACCGTGGTCCCCAAGATCGAGAGCAGTGCGGAGGCAAGCGAGCAGTTATTCCGCTCGATCTTCGAAAACGCCCAGATCGGAATCTCTCTTTTCAAGATAGATGCTCAGGAAAGCGTCACCAACCGCGCGCTCCAGCAGATCCTGGGTTACAGCGGAGAAGAGTTAAGGCACATCGAGCAATGGGATGAGATTGTAGCTCCGGAGGAACGTGCTTCCGGCGCGGAACGATATGCCGAACTCGTCCAGGGAAAACGGGACACGGACGAATACGAACAGCACCTGATTCGCCGCGACGGCCGAATTGTGATTGTTAACGAAAAATTTCAGCTGCTCAGGGATGCAGATGGCCAACCCCAGTACATCGTCGGCCTGACCGAGGACATCACCGAACGGCGGCGCGCCGAGGAGGCTTTGGCGCAGAGAGAGACGCTCTTCCGTTCGATCTTCGAGAACGCCCAGATCGGAATCAGCATCTTCGAGATCGACGCCCAAACCCATCTCACCAACCGCACATTGCAGGAGATGTTGGGCTGTTCGGAAGAAGAGCTGCGCGGGCTCGAACAGTGGGATGAGATTGTTCATCCGGAAGAACGTCTTTCGGGCGCAAGCCGGTACAAGGCCATCATTGCGGGCGAGCAAAACGAGGACGAGTTCGAGAACCGGTACGTCCGCCGCGACGGTCGCATCGTCGTTGGCAAAGGGCGGTTTCAGCTCCTTCGAGACGCTTCAGGCAAGCCGCAGTATTTAGTAGCGCTGACAGAAGACATCACCGAACGCAAACGTTCCCAGGAGGCGCTTCAGGAGAGCGAGGAACTTTTTCGTTCCATCTTTGAAAATGCCCCCGTAGGCATCGGCCTTTACAACGTTCCAAAATCTCAATACTTCACCAATCGCGCCTTGCACGAGATGCTTGGCTGCACCCATGAAGAGTTGAGTTCGGTAGGGAAGTGGGACCAGATCGTCCACCAGGACGAACGCGCCTCGGGTGCAAAGCGATATGCCGAACTCGTTGACGGCAAGAACGATCACGACGCATGGGAGCAGCGGTTCATCCGTCCGGATGGACATATCGTCATCGCGGACGGCAGCTTTTCGGTCATCAGGGACGCCGCGGGAAACCCGCGCTACCTGCTCAACATGACCAAAGACATCACCGACCGCAAACAGGCTGAAGCCGACCTTCTCGCCGCCAAGGAAGCAGGCCGTCGCCGCCACGATGGCCAAGTCCGAGTTTCTGGCCAACATGAGCCACGAGATCCGCACGCCCATGAACGCCATCCTCGGCATGACGCATCTGGCGCTAAAGACCGAAGCTGACCGCCAAGCAGCGCGACTATCTGACCAAGGCAAAGGTCGCCGCCCAGGCTCTGCTCGGCATCATCAACGACATTCTGGACTTCTCCAAGATCGAAGCCGGCAAGCTGGAAGTCGAGAATACGAGTTCCAGCTCGATAAAGTGCTGGACGATCTGTCCGCCGTCGTCAGCCAGAAGGCACATGACAAGAATCTGGAGTTCCTGATCGCATCGCCGAGCGATCTGCCGGCCGAGTCTCATCGGCGACCCCCTGCGGCTTGGCCAAATCCTGATCAACCTCGTCAATAACGCCGTCAAGTTCACCGAGCGCGGCGAGGTCGTCGTCAAGGTGGCGATGGAAGAGCAGACCGCGGACCAGGTCAAAGTGAAGGTTCTCCGTTCGCGACAGCGGCATCGGGATGACGCCCGAGCAAGCAGCACGTTTGTTTCAAGCATTCAGCCAGGCAGACACTTCCACCAGCCGCAAGTATGGTGGCACCGGCCTCGGTCTCTCGATCTCCAAACGCCTGGTCGAGATCATGGATGGGGAGATCTGGGTAGAGAGCACCACGGAGTGGGCAGTACATTTTTCTTCACCGCATGGCTGGAATCGGGGCGGCTGAGCCAGATCGGAAGCGCTTCGTCCCAGACCTCTCCGGCATCCGCGCGCTGGTAGTCGACGACAACCCCAGGCCTGCGAGATCCTGTCGAAGGGCCTTGCGGCATTTGCGCTCGAAGTCGATTCAGTCTCTCGGGCGAGGAAGCGATCCCGATCTCGCCGCCGCCGACGCGCACGATCCTTACCAGCGTGGTTCTGGTCGACTGGCAAATGCCTGGCGGCATGGACGGCATTGAGGCCAGCCGCCTCATCAAGCACGGCGGCGCCTCGAAGCACACTCCCAAGGTGGTCATGGTGACTGGCTTCGGGCGAGAGGACATTCGCACCCAGGCCGAAGAGATGGGAATCGAAGGCTACCTGCTCAAGCCAGTCAGCCCGTCGCTGCTCTATGACACGATCATTGACCTTTTGGAAGCAGCGAAGGCAAAGCAGAACGTGCGCGCTTTGACAAATGACGCCTACACATTCCCAGGCCGCAAACGGATTCGGGTTCTTCTCGTCGAAGACAACGAGGTAAACCAGCAGGTTGCGACGGAACTTCTTGAAAGCTCGGGCGCGATCGTGACAATCGCCAGTCATGGCGGTGAAGCAGTAAAAATCCTGACGGCAGGCGAAGGCTTCTCCGCCCTTCGACGTTATCTTGATGGATTTGCAGATGCCCGAGATGGATGGCTTTACGGCGACCAGGCTGATTCGGGCCCAGTCGCGCCTCGACGGCATACCGATCATCGCAATGACCGCGCACGCACTGGTCGAGGAGCGGCAGAAATGCCTCGATGCGGGGATGAGCGACCACGTCACCAAGCCCATCGATCCCGATACCCTCCTCGCCACGCTGCTCCGTTGGGCCAAACCGCGCCAGTCCGACACCCAAAAAGAGAGCACCCCGACAACCTCGCGTGGGGAGGTCATGCTGCCTCAGATTGACGGCGTCGATGTCGAAGGCGGCCTGAAACGCGTCGTCGGAAACAAGCGACTCTTCCGGGACTTACTCCTGCAATTTGCGTCGAAGCACGCCAATGCTCCCGCGGAGATCGCGGCCGCCATCGAGAGTGGTGACTTGAAACTGGCCGAACGCATCGCCCACACGGTGAAGGGCGTCGCCGGAAATCTTGGAATCGGGCAGGTCTTCTCCGCCGCCGAAAAACTTGAAAAAGCGCTCCGCCATGAAAATGAAGTTGGCGCGGGGGCGCTGGGGGAATTTGCTCAATTGATCAGCCGCCAGGTTCTGGCCATTCGTGAAGCGCTGCCGACGACCGTTTCAGATCAGCCGTCACTCGAAGACGGTCGTGCAGCCTTCAACGCAAACGAAGCGTCAGCGGCGATCGAGCAACTTCGCGTTCTCTTGGAGTCATGCGACGGAGATGCTGCTGAAGCATTTCCCGCGGTCGAGAAGACATTGGCTGGTATAGTCGCGAGCTCAGAGCTTGATCTTCTCTACACGACGATCTGTGAGTTTGATTTTGAAACGGCACTTGTGAGACTCGACGAGATCGCCGCCACAATCTCCGCCCGTTTGTTCAAGTCGTAGGTGGCCAGCTCGGTCTCGAGTTTCACCACATTGGTCTCCGCTTGTTTGCGTTCCTTGCTGCCCGCCTTCTGGCCCGGCTTCAGGGTGTCATGGGCGAGGAAGAAGTGTCCCGGCGCGGCGCCCGCCTTCCACTCGTAGTCCGCCTCGAAGCCATAGACCGACCAGTTCGGCGCCGAAGCGACCGCTTCCTTCGCCAGATATGAGGGATCTTTCTTCAGCCTCAGCTCATTGATGTACGCCGCGTCGAAATGGTCGACCCAGCCGGCGAGAAAGGCATCCACGTCGAGCAGATCAGCGAGCTTTTCGATCGGGCCTGCCGACCGCTGGTCCGCGAAGCTCTTCAGCGCATGCTCCTTCACCAGGTAGCGCGGCAGCGCGTAGACGTCGGGCAGGAAAGATCCGCCGGAATTCGGCATCACCCCGTTCGGCGTCCCGGAGTAGGGAGACAGCAGTCCACCCACAACGCCGGGATAAGTAGGAAATGCCGCCGCATGGCCCTCAATCAGAATGCCAAGCCCCGTGTCTTTGACCGCGTCTTCCGCTGCCTTCCACAGCCTCTTCTTCGCGGCTTTGTCGCTGCCCATCGCCATCACCGATTCCATCTTCGGGATCGTCTTGCTCAGCTCAGTGATCGCTTCCTCGCCTGCAGGTGTCGTAGCCCACTGCTCGAAGCTCTTCTCCGCAATTCCGATCAGTATCCTCTGGTCAACCGCCATCCGTACCTCCTTGAAGTGAATGCGTGTCCGTCCCCGCAAGAAGCCGGCGCAAGCGCCCTAACTATAACAAAACGGGTTGAAAGCGCTTCGGCGCAACGTCACTGCGAGACGGCCAAGTGGATGAACCCAGACGTTTCCGCTTCGAGTGCTCAGGCAGACCGCCGCCGCCGTCCGCTGATCAGGTAGATTGCCGCTCGCAGTTCCAGCAGCGGATCAGCCGAAGGCTCGATCCCATCCACTCGCGGAATCGGGTCGAAGATAATGTGCTTCTGTTCCTGGTCGTTGTCGGCAACAGGCGTCGTCAGAGAGAGCGTGCCGAGTTCCAGTTGCGTGCGCTCCTCTGGCCAGTGAATGGTCGCATCGTCGACCGTGTCGCCGTCCTCGGCCAGCTGCACCAGAATCTTGAAATTGACTGGCCCCCTGGCAATTCTTTCCGCGATCTCATCGAAGAGGTAGTTCGGACCCTTAGCCGCGGCGGCGGCATCGTCGAGGTGCGCGCTGCCCGCTTCAGGGACGATCCGGTATCGCCCGTAGCGGCTCTTGCCTTCAGCGTTGGTAAAGTGAAATGCTGTGACACCAAAAAATGTCTCGGTTGCGAAGCTGACCGGCGCGGGCTTCGGGGCCTGCACATAGGCCAGCGCCGCTGGATGCGAACCCAGGAACGCCCCGAGGGGCGATGCCGGAATGTTAGAAAGATCGCTGCTCGCCAGCGCCTTGAGGAACTCAAAGAACTCTTCTCCGGTATGTGTCGGAAAGCCGTCTGTCGAATGGCTCACGATGTCCGTGTGCACATGTTCAGCCAGATTAAATCGCACTGCCAGACCGCGCGGGTTGGCATTGGGGTCGTTGTCCGGGATCATCGGCACTCCCGTCGAATTGGAAAACCGCACCGTCACCGGCGTCGATGGTCGGGTCATATGCGGCGCTTTAGTCAGCGAAGCCGCCTGCGCCGAAGGCGTAAAGGTTCCGCTAAACATGGCGCCCTTGGCATGGGCGGGACGAAAGCCCGGGTGCTCGCCAAAAATCTGGTCGAACTGCTGAATCACATCTTTACTCAGCGCTAACAACTTCTCATCGGTTGGTAATGGCATGGCTCTCGCTCCTCGGAAATATGGCTGTGGCTTCAGCGCGTGGACTGGACTAAGTGTGAAACGCGGGTGCCAGCCCAATCAACAATGCGCCGTGAATAAGCCGTTGATTCGTTAGAGTGGAAATGGGCCCAAGCGGTATCAAAGAATTCGCCCCGCCCCGGCCACCAGACGATAAGTCATATCGCCCTAGTCATATCGTTCAAAAACAACCTGCTTCCGTTGCCAGCCCAGCTCCATCAGCTTGTCGCGGTTCGCGGAGACCATCTCATTCAGGCCGCAAATGTAGGCGTGAATATTGAAACCCGCGCCCTCCGCCAAAGTCGGGGTGGCAAGCTCCCGGCCGGCCGCGTGTTCGATTGCAATCTGGGCGACAAACTCCTGCACGTATCCCCGAGGCCCGCTCCAGCCCTCATGCGGGCGACTCAGCGTCGCAACATAGTGAAAGTTTGGCCGCTCTGCCGCCAGCTTCTCGAAATACTCCCGGTAATAAATTTCGGTCGGATAGCGGGTGCCATAGACCAGCCAGACCTCGCGCCCGCCGCTGCGGTCCTCCCCGCTGCTCGGAAACAATGCCTCGGCAAAGCCGCGCATCGGGGCAATCCCTGTGCCCGTGGCGATCAGGATGGAGTCGGTAAAAGGCTGGCGCAGCAGAAAGAGCCCATGCGGCCCATGAAACATCACCGTCTGCCCCACTTCCAGATCGGCCAGCAGATTCGAGAAGAATCCACCCTCCACCCGGTTCACGCAAATATCGAATTCATTCCTTCGCGGCGCAGAGGCGATCGAATATGCCCGCGTCTGCGTCTTGCCGGCGGGGTCGTCGGCGACCATGGAGACAAACTGCCCGGCAACAAAGCCGAACTCAGGCAGCTCGTCGACGCTGAACTCCAGATGAAAACATTGCGCCGGCTCGGAGATGCACTCTTTGCGATCGAGTCTTGCGGTATAAAGCTGTCGCACCAGTCGGAGCTCTTTCCAGACAGATTCCCAAATAGATTCAGCAGTGAGAGTAGTATCCCCGCGCAAATCGAGATACGCAAGCAAGCTGCTCCATTCCGGACCACGCGGCCCAGCTGAGCAACGGACTATCGCACCGTCGCGACCTCCGCTTCGATTGCGGCCCATTCGGCATCGCTGAGCTGTACGCCTGCCGCCGCCGTGTTCTCTTCAAGATGCCTCACCGTGGAGGTCCCTGGAATCGGCAGCATCACCGGAGAATGATGGAGCAGCCAAGCCAACGCCAATTGCGATACCGTTGCCCCATATTGCTTCGCCGCCTTGTCCAGCGGTCCGCCGGGATTCGCCAGCTTGCCGGCCGCGACCGGAAACCAGGGAATAAAGCCCAGATTGTTCTTGCTGCAATACTCGACCGTGTCGTCATGCTTGCGGTCGCCGATGTTGAACTGGTTCTGGACGCTCACGACGTCGATTGTCCTCCGCGCCTGTTCGATCTCCGCCGGCTTCACTTCCGAGAGTCCGACATGGCGGATCTTGCCCTGCTTCTGCAGGTTCTTGATAACGCCCAGCGACTCTTCAACCGGCACCTTCGGATCGATGCGGTGCAGCTGCCACAGGTCGATGCGTTCTAGCTTCGAGGCGACGCAGTGACATCTCGACGCATTGGGTCAGATATTCCGGACGGCCCACCGGCAGCCACTTGTTCGGCCCCTGCCGGGTGAGGCCGCCTTTGGTTGCGATCACCAGGCCTTCGGGATAAGGATGAAGCGCCTCGGCAATCAACCGCTCACTGACTTCCGGGCCGTAGGCGTCTGCAGTATCGATGAAGTTGATTCCCAGGTCGACCGCCCGGCGCAGCACCCTGATCGACTCGTCATGGTCTTTCGGTTCGCCCCATATGCCTTCGCCGGTGATGCGCATCGCGCCATAACCCAGGCGGTTGATAGTAAGGTCGCCTCCTAGTGTGAACGTACCGCTTTGCGAGGCGATCGCGTCGAGGGTTCTCGTTGAAGTAGTCATGCCGTTATAGATGCCGCCGGGGAGTCCCCGGCTGCGTCGAAATGAAAGCGGACTTCGTATGCCCCTCGTCCGGCTCAGGATTGCGCTTCGCGGGCAATGTATCCGTCCGCAACCACGGTTTCCTTATGCCCCGCGAAGGTTGCGTGGATATCGGCATAGAGCGGCGCCAGGATGTTGGCCAGGCTCCGCGCCAGATCGACTACGTCCGATGCCTGCGGCGGGACGGGATGGTCGATTCCCGAATAGTAGTCCTTCACCGCCTGCCGGAACCGATCGGATGAAATATGCAGGTCCGGGAGCGGCTGGGCGGTCTTTCCGCTCACTTCGTTCGCCATTCCGCGCATCACGTGGGCAATGTCCTCTTCGAAGGCAACTCCTGCCTCCGCAATTGGCGCAGGGAGCGTCTTGAGCGGGTTCTGCATTAAATATTGTGCCGAGGTCACTTGTACCTGCAGCAGCGTGCGGATGGCCGGTTGCCAGCGGCGAATGTCTTCGCGGATCTCGAGCTTTCGTCGACGCGATGGACCGAAGTCCAGGAGGACCGCGTCAGATTGAGCTCGCACCGCGTCGAAGCCGGCATTGAGTTGATCGCGCAGACTGCGGATCCGCTTGATTGCTTTGATCTGGTCCGCCACTAACAGCTGCTCGGCGAGCTCCGCAAACATCTCCAGGTTGCGGGCGAAGACGACCTGCATCTCTTCTGTCGCCTTCCTCACCCACAGAAGGTCAAAGAACAAACCCATCGAGACCAGGCCGAGCAGCACGCCAACCACGCGGTCGCGGGCGAGAGACAGTGAAGTCTGGATGGTGAATTCCTGCAAGTGAACCAGATAATAGGCCAAAGCGAGCTGTACACCTAGGTAAGAGAGTCTGGCCGACGCAGTTTGGATCCACGCGGCAATTGCCGTCACGATGGCAAACAACACGGTAAAGCCAGTCAGTGTGTCGACGTAAGGCAGCACAAATATCTGCGCTCCCATGCCGAAGATAAAGCCGCCAATGACCGCCCCGGCAAGCCGAAGAACTTGCTTCTGCCGCGAGGAACCGATCGTGGAGAGCGCCGTGATGTAGCAGGTGACGACCGATGTACTAATTCCCGGCCAGTCCAGCGCGGTATACAGGACGTAGCAGGCCATGGCCGCGAGCGTGCCGCGCAGGGCGAACTGCACGTGAGCCGGGTTGCTGAAGGCGTCGCCGACGAACATGGGCTTCGGCCCTTCCTCGGCCAGAGGCGCCGGAACAAGGACGTTCATCTGCTCCGAGCCGGAAAACGCCTGCGGGATGAGCGCGGCGGTCTGCTCCATGGAAGGTAGCAGTGGCAGACTTGACGGTTCCGGGTTGGCAGCGAGGTCGACCGGTCGCGGAAGTCTGCGCAGCGGCAGGTCTCGGGCAAACTCAGCAACTTGCTCGGCCAGCTTACGGAGACGTTCGCGGTCTGCCTCATCGATCGTCGCGATTCCGGCTGCGGCGCGCTCCGTCTGTGCGATCCGGAAGCTGGCGGCGGTATCGACCAGTCGCCCCACCAGAGAGATCGCCGTCCCCATCTGCGACTTGAAGTGGGGGCTGTAGTCGGAGCGAATAACCAGCCTGCGCAGCCTCGACGTTCCCACACTCGAGTACAGAGCGAGTCTTTTTTCCGACTCGCCGTCGAGCGGCTGTCCCTCTGCCGCAGCCCTCAGCACTTTCTCCACCGTTTGCAGGCGGTTCTCAATCCCTTCGGTGAGATCGGTGACGGGATGGACGCGGCGAAAAACATATTCGACGGCAATCGAGACGGCCACAGCGAGGCAGACAACGCCCGCCAGCCAGAGTGTGTTCTCCAGGCGAATCTCTACGCTGAGCGTGTTGTTGTCCCACAGGGAGAGCGCGCCCATTACGGCGAAGCCCATGGACACCGATAATCCGTAGTCGGAAATGATGCGCAACAGATAGAAGAAAAGGAACAGGCTGCCCGTAACCCACAGAAAGTGGGTCAGCGGATCGTCTACCATCATCATGATGGTCAACACTACGTAGGCCGTGCCAGTCAAGTAGGCCACCACGGTGCGTAATCCGCCCAGAAACGTCTCCGTCGGATTCTCTCGACTAAGCAGGAGAGTGAAGATCGCGCCCTGGAAGCCGCCGGGGATGCGGAAGACCTCCACCAGAATCATCACAAGAGTGGCCGCAAGAGTCATGCGGCCGACCACCCAGATCCTCCCCGGATAAGGAGTCAGCTCTTTCTTGAGAAAATCCCAGAGCCATTCGGCGCCCTGATCGATAGGGCTGGGCGGCGCCGTGGCGGCGGTTGCCATGGCTACTTGTCTCCGCGGATCACAACCACGGCGGACTCGCTCAAGCGGAAGGGCTCCGTCTCCGGCGCGTTAATGCGAACTCGTACCGGAAAGCGCGTCGCCAGATGCACCCAGTTTAAGGAGCGCTGCACGTCCGGCAAGCCCGAGCTCTCAAAGGTCCCGACGAGCGTCGAGTCGGGCCGAACCCCGAAGCCAACGCTGTCCACCACCCCGTCATAGCGGACCGTCGGCCTCGAGAGCACGTAGACATAGGCGTGCATTCCCGGCTTGATCCTGTGCAACTGGGTCTCGCGGAAATTCGCTACCGCCCACCAGACGCGAGTATCGATCAGCGTGAAGACCTGCTGCCCGGTGTGGGCATACGCGCCGTTCGAGATATTCAGATTGGTCACCCGGGCATCGAAGGGCGACAGGACCTTGCAGTTGTTCAGGTTGTATTCCGCTGTCCGAATCGCCGAGGCACGACCTTCGCGTTGAGCGGTAAGGGGATCAAGGGTGAGCACGCTGTGTTGCGACTGTCCAAGTTGCGCATGGCTCTGCTCGACGACCGCCTTGGCCTGCTCGTATTGCGCCTCGGCAGACCGCACCTGCGCCTCCGCGAGAAGCACCTGGGCCCGCTGCTGCTCCACCGCTTGCTGCCTGGATGTCACTGCCGTCCGCGACTGCTCCACCTGGTCCACCGTTACAAATTGCTTGGCCAGCAGCGGCTCGATGCGGTGATAGTTGTTGGTCGTGTAAGTCAGTTCCGCGCTGGCGCTGTCGAGTGCCGCTTTGGCGCTGGCAACGTTGGCTTTTGCCTCATTGACAGCGGCAGCAGCGCGATCGACGTTTGCAGCGGCGCTGTCGGTATTTGCTCTGGCCGCTCCCACAGCGCTCACCTGCGAGGCGATGGTCCGGGTTTGGTCGGTGATCTGACCTTCCAGCGTGTCCAGATCTGATTTGGCTTTTTCCAGCGCGTACTCATACGGCCGGGGATCGATCTGAAACAGCAACTCACCCTGTTTGATGAAGGCATTGTCCTGCACGGGGAGATTCGTGATCGGGCCGTCCACCTGCGGCGCGATGCCGATAAAGTTGGCAAAGACCTCGGCATCATCGGTGCGCGGATATTCATTCGTCTCGGCGATCACCAGCAGCCCCGTGATCAAGGCAGCAGCAACGATCGAGATGCTCACCATTCTGCCCAGGCGCGTGGATTGAGGTGCGGATTCGTTGTCGGGCATCGCGTCTCCTTCGAATCAGCTGAAAAACAGCAGCCAGATGGTGAATGTAAAGAACGCCGCCAGGCACGGATATACCAGAATCAGCGGTGTCAGTTGCGACTCAAACTTGATGCGCACAAAGATCAATCGGGCGATCACCGTGAGCGCAATCCCGATAGTGCCGCACAAAATCCACGACGGGAAGAACGATCCAAGGATGTTGAACGATGGCGCTCGCGAACACGCCACAGCGCACTGCAGTGCGGCTAGAGTCACAGCTGCTTTTGCGACCCTGGCCGCCGTTGGGCGAATTGGTGACTTTGTCGTTCTTCGAATCATCTATGGCCCTTTCGCCTTCAGCAGGTCGGCAGTCTGATAAGCCAGTGCGGCAACTCCGGTCAACAACTGGGTGCGTGCGCTCACATCGGCGGTACGCGCGGCGGCCAGGGCGCGCTGCGCCGAGACCACATCGATCTGGCTGCGCACACCGAAGTTGTATGACTGCAACGCGGCGTCATAGGACTCGCTGGCGGCGGCCAGCAGCGCCGCGGCCGCCTTCTGCTCGCGCAGCGCCGTGTGCGCCGTTGAATATGCTGACCAGACCTGGTTCTCGACCTGATCGCGAATGGCGTCGACCTGCGCCGCCGCCTGTTTTTGATCGGCCTTCGCCCGGGCTAATCGGCTCTCCCGCGCAAACCCGTCAAAAAGGTTCCAGGTAAGGCTGAGCCGCGCGTCCCAGGTCTCCTGGTTGGGTGAGTAGACGCCCGGGTTCAATGCTTGCTGTCCGTTGATGCGCGCAAGGCCGCCATAACCATCGAAGCTTAGGGTTGGGAAATATGCGCTTTTTGCCGCTTTGATCTCCGCGCCGGCGGCGCGCAGTTGCTCGACCTGTTGCATGAGATCGGGACGCTGCTCCAGCGCGCGGTCGATAGACTTCTCTACGGTGTCGTCGAGCTGCTGTGGGATGGTCAGCTCCCGAATGCTCTCTACCTGGAACTGGGTGGTCGGGGAGACGCCGAGGGCCGTTGCGAGGTCGCCGTGGGCGATCTCCGTTGCGCCGATCGCCGCCTGCAGATCGTAGTCCGCCTGCGCGGTAGCGCTGCGCGCTTCCAGCACATCGGGCAGCGTCGCGAGACCCAATTGAAGCCGCGCTTCCGCAGCGTCCTGCACCGTCTGCGCGTTCTTCAGATTGGCCTCCTGCGCCTCTTCCTGGCCCTTGCTGTTGAGTACCCGGTAGTAGGCCTCCATCACTTGAAAGATAACTTTGCGGTGGGTGTCGTTGAAGAGGAAGTTCGCGCTGAGAAGGTTGCTGCGGCTGATGGCGATCTCCTGCCATCGTCGGCCAAAATCAAAAATAATGTAGTCCAGACTCATCGTCGGCGAAAATGTCCCGGTCGTCTGGCGGATCCAGGTTGTGGTGAAGAGGATGTCGACTCGGGCGCTGTCCGCCAGCGCCATCGCCGCCAGGGTTGGGTAGAGAGTGGACTTGGAGACACCCAGATCGGCCGCCCTCGCCTTGGCGTTCTGCCACGCGACTCGGGTGTCGGGATTGTTCTGCTCCGCCAGATTCACCAGCTCCGAGAGCGTATAGACCTTGGCTGGATCGGGAACGAGAGCGGGCGTCGAGCGGGCCGGCGCGACAGGCGCCAAACCCGGAGTGGCCTGCCACGGCTTATCCGGAGACGCTGGCGCCCTTTGAGAAAATGCAATCGGCGCTATGACCAGCATGCTGAGAACGGCAGCCAATTGCCCATGAAGTCGGTTCATTCGCAAGCCCGGGCGCGCCCAAGCGGCGCATTCTGAGGTAGTCGGATAATACCATTTGATTTGATGGAACCGACTCGCCCGCTCAGGCGCGCACTGAGACCCCGGTAAAGGAGAGCACCGCCAGGCCGCGGACCGGCTGCCCAAAGAAACGCGCTGGCTCAAACACACTGAAGAGCAGCACGTTTTCGAGCTCCGACCTGGTATTCGCATCGTTAGGGCCGGAGACGATGTGGTAATCGTAGACTCTCCCAAGGCCATCCACGTACGCTTCTACGATGACAGGATTGTCTCGCCCACCGATGGGCACGGCGTCCGGCTCGACCGAGGAGTAAAGGAAATGGGGATCGGACTTCATGCCCAGCGGCTGGTCACGCGCAGCCAGCGGTTCCGGCGTGGCAAACATGCCAATCAATAGGGCAACCGTCCCGACCAGGACAATCGTGCTGGCAAATCCCGCTGAAGCTTGCAGCAGAAACGGCGCCAGAGTGTTGTCCCAGCGGACCCTCAGCACCTGCAGCCAATTGCGTGGCGTGCGGGCGCGTTCGTTGGAGATCGCCACCCGCAACCGTAAAGAGAGATCGGGCGGTGCCTTGACCGGGGCGAGCGTGGCAAGTGCCGTCTGCGTCGCGCGCAGTCCATCGAACTCTGCCGCGCACTCCTCGCAGCTAGCCAGATGGGCAGCGAGCCGCTGCATCGCCACGCCGCTCACTGTTCCGTCGAGATAGCTCGAGAACTGCGCCTGCATTGCTTCGCAGGAAGCGCTGCCCTTATTCATTGCGCCTCCTCAACCGCAAACGCGCCGAAGCTGGCGTTGCCACGGTCCGTCTCCGGCGTCGCCCGGGCCGGAGGTTTAGCTGCCGCCTCGCCAGCCGCCGTCATCAGGGACTTCAACTGCGCCCGCCCTCGCATTAACCGCGACTTGACTGTTCCCAGGTTGATCTTGAGGATCTCCGCGATCTCCTCGTAGGTAAAGCCCTCGATATCGCGCAGCACCACCACGGTGCGAAAGACTTCTGAGACCTCCCGCAGCTTCGCCTCGACATGGTCACGGACCTGTTGCTGGGCGGCAAAGTCATAAGGCGATTGATGCCCATCGACCAGCGTCTCTTTGAAGCTGAGCGGCTGGCCATCCATCGAATCCCCGGAGTCCGCTTCGATCGTGACCTCCCGCCGCTTGTGGCGGCACCACCAGCGACGCTGGTTCAGGGCCTCGTGCAGGGCAATGCGATAGATCCACGTACGCAGGCTGGCGTCCCCATGGAAAGCACCAATGCCGCGGTAGATCTTGATGAAAATTTCCTGGGTCAGATCGGCAGCGTCGGCCGGGTCGGGAATCGTCCGGGCCACCAGGCTATACAGCGGCTGGTGGTACGTGGCGATCAGCCACGCAAACGCCTCCTCGGAGCCGGCTTTCAGCTCCGCGACGATGGCGGCTTCCTCCGGTCTGATGACCGCGATTCCTGCTAAGTTCCCCAACGCGATTCCCGCTTGCATGAAGAAACTCCTCTTACACTAACAGGACTCTGGGCGGCTGTCGCCAGCCCCGTTCCCACATGGATCCAAGTGCGCAAAGCTGTTCGCCGCCGGCGGCCGAGTGTCTCGCTCACTCTGCTTCTATAGACACCAGCAGCGAGGCATTTGGTTCCCCGCGTCTTGGGAAAAGCCGCTCGCCGCCCCGGCGCAGACCAAAAAGCGGGGTGCCTTCGGGCGAGATTCCGAAGGATCAATCGCAGCGCACAGGTTTGACGAACCCCGCCGACTCAACGAGAATAAGAATGTTGGTTCTTGTGGGCCTGTGGCGCAGCTGGGAGCGCGCTTCCATGGCATGGAAGAGGTCATCGGTTCGATCCCGATCAGGTCCACCAATCAACCCCATCTCGGAAACATCCCCTCTGTTCACTCCCAGTGATGCCCGCTCCGATGGCTATCTCCTGACACCCGGACAAATATAGGTGCGCCCCTCAAACGCTTCCCGTATGGCGGTGGGCAGTTCCGTCGAGAGCCGGCCTTTTGTAACATAGCCGGAAGCCCCGGCGGAGAGCGCCGCAGCTACAAAGTCCGGATCTTCATGGATCGTCAGGAAGACGATCTTGGCGCGGCTCCTCGCCTCCCGAAGCTGGAAAGCGGCACGCAGCCCGTCAAGAATAGGCATGGAGATGTCCATCACCAATACGTCGGGATCGAAGCGCGCGACGGAGGCCACCGCCTCGCTTCCGTTGCTTGCCGTGGCCACAATCTCGAACTCGATCCCCAACTCGTGGTACACCCGCGCCAGCATCTCCTGATGGTCGTCCGCCAGCAGGACGCGGATCTTTGACGTTATGGACACGGGCGCCTCGCCCTCAAGCGAACTCTGAATGGATTCAAACATTTGAAGACTCCGATTGTCGCCGAGAACGGATTGGTTGTCTGTTGTCGAAGCAACTCTTGTTCGCAATAGCAAATGTTGGTGCCAAAATGGAAACCAAAGACCAGCGTGGCCTCTCGTCTCCGCCGCATGCGGCAGCGCCAGTCCGTCTTCGGCAACGCGTCATCAAAGCACCTGCTTCAATCCTGCTCCGCCGATAGCGCTTCTACCTGTGGTTCCAGGGGCACACTGGCCACGATCCTCGTGCCCCAGTCCACTTTCGACTCGACGGAAAAACTCCCGCGCATAAGATGGACCCGCTCCTTCATGCTGACCAGGCCCAGTCCTGACTGCCCATTGGTCGTCTTTACATTGAAGCCCACGCCGGCGTCCCGCACCTCGACCTCGATCCGGCCGGGCGCCCCGCGCAGCCACACCTGGATCTCTTTCGTTCCGCTGTGCTTGGCAGCGTTGTGCAGTGCCTCCTGCGTCACACGGAAGATGCAGAGAGAGACCCCTCGGGACAAAGAAGCAGGCACATTGTCGTGGAGAAACGATACTTCGACGCCCTGCTGTTGCGAGAACTCTTTGCACAGTCCTCGCACCGCCGCCTCAATGCCCAGATAGTCCAGCTTCGAAGAATGCAGTTCGTGGGACAGCGCCTGGACGTCGCCGGCGATCTCGGACGAGTGCCGTCCGATCTCCAGTAGCCGTGCCTCGCGCGCATCTGCCGGCTCGTCCGCGGACCGGCGCGCCTGGTTAATCTCAATGGAAAGCAGCGCAAGCCGCTGGCAGATGTCGTCGTGCAGCTCCCGGGCGATCCGGCTGCGCTCCTTCTCCTGCGCCTCGATCAGCCGCCCGCCGATCTTCTCCAGCGCCTCGCGCGCCATCTTCTGTTCGGTCACATCGATTGCCGAGCCGATAAATCCGTTAAACGCGCCGTCGGTATCGAAGCGCGGCGAGGCCACGTCGAAGAGCCAGCGGTAGCTCCCATCGCGGCGTCGAAGCCGATATTCTTTCGAATAACCTTCCTGGCGCTCGAGTGCGCGCGCGTTGATGGAGAGGATCCTGTCGATGTCATCGGGATGAACATATGCCGTCCAGGTATCGCCAAATCCTGCCTCCGGATCGCGGCCGGTAAACTCGATCCTCCGGTGGTTGAGGTAGATCACTCTCCCCTGCTTGTCGCACATCCAGATCAGCGACGGAGTCGTGTCCGCCATCAACCGGAAGCGCGACTCGCTCTCGCGAAGACTCGCCTGAATCCTGCGCTTTCTCAATCGTTCCCAGAGCAGCCCGACGATTAACAACGCCTGAAGAAAACTTAGGACTATCCCCCCTATGATGAAGTTGCTGTATCGGTCCCACACCGAGCGTTGCCGGAAGACAACGAGAGCGCCAGGCGGCAGAGCCGACTCGGACATCTTCCACCGGTGGAGCTGCCGCCAGTCGACCGTCGCATGGACCTGGAGATTGTGCTCCACCGGGATATTCTCCGGTTTCTCGCCCATAAGCACGCGCGCCGCGATTTCCCCCCCCTTGATGCCGGAAATGTTTTCATCGGCATACGAGCCGCCGACGACTCCGTGATCGAGGTAAGAATTCAGAAGGCAATACGTTGGGAATTGCTGCGCGATCGCGCCGACCAGTTCATAGATTCCGATGTCTGGCTGGTAGGCCGCCTGCGGCAGAATGTTGACGAAAACGCTTGTATGAGGGGGAAGCCGGAGCGCCTGATCGAGAAGGGCCCCCGTCGGGCGGCCGGTGATCTGGATGAAGTTCAGGTCTCCGCCGCGCCTGCGCACTTCATTTCGGATGGCCTCCATCCAAAACTGCTCGAGCTCCGACTGCCCTGCGATGACCGCGACATTCCGGGTATCCGGCTTAAGGCGCAGGGCAAGATCGAGAGACCCTGGCACATCCACACTTGTCGTCACCCCGGTCACTCCCGGCCACGGCACACCGGAGCGGAAGCGGATGGGGCTAACGCTCACGAAGACGATCGGGACCCCAGGAGAAATTGCGTTGCGATTATCGACCGCCAGGCTCAGAGCGGGGTAAGCTGCCGCCACGATCAGTTCAATATGCTTCTCTGCGTATGCACGGCTGATAGCCTCACCGAGGGCCTTCCGATACCCGGCGTCATTCAGCCGTTCAGGATCGAGATATTCCACATAAAAGGTGATCGGGCCCTTGATGCGAGAACGTATGGTCCGTTTCAGCGGCTCCAGCGAATCGAAACTCCGGTCGGAAAAGCTGTTCAGCACCAGCACATTCTTCTCTTGAGGCAAGTCGGCGGGGAAAGCGAGCCTGTGAGCCACTGCAGTGAAAACCAGGAGGACGCAGAAAGATCGCACCAGCCGCCATACCGGGGCCTCGGGACAAAGCCACCTTCGAATGCCCTCGAACGATCGTTCCTGCATTCGGCCACCCGGCACGAGCTGGCAAACCCGCGCACCGCTATCACTCGTCGAATAAAGCCACTGTAGCGTCTGAATGACCCACGCACAACTAGGAGAACTACGATACCTCGGGTAATTAACGATCAAAACCGCTCCCGTTTGCGAGGGTGGTCTCCGATGTACTGTTCGACTGGGTCTTGAACCAGCTCGGCGGACTACCAGTAGTTTTACTAGTTCCCGGCCGGACCACGGAGGAATACGCTTGCTAGAGTCAACGGCAGGTTCGCGTCACGCTCGCTGC
Organism: uncultured Acidobacteriaceae bacterium; assembly: GCA_963790505.1. Lineage (GTDB taxonomy): Bacteria > Acidobacteriota > Terriglobia > Terriglobales > Acidobacteriaceae > Acidisarcina. The sequence goes on from CAWBOT010000004.1 coordinate 164,028, forward strand.
GGTGGTCCAGGCACCAATAGCTCCCGGCAACTGCGGTGTGGTCGAAAATCCATAGGCTGATGCATCGCACTCGCGGTGAATGTTAACGGCTGCCGACGAAAGCCAGTGCTTTCAAGAGCCCGGGCAACACATTTTTTATGGAGACCGTATATGAACTTTAGATCGCGTACCACGAAGTTGCTCCTCGGCGCTGTGGCCATCTCAAGCCTTGCATTGGCCTGCGGAGCAACCGAAGCCATAGCCCAAGCCAAGCAACCCAACATCGTCGTGATCATGGGCGATGACATCGGCATGTGGAACATCGGCGCCTATCACCGCGGCATGATGGCCGGCAAGACGCCAAACCTCGACAAGCTCGCCAAAGAAGGTATGTTGTTCACCGACTACTACGCGGAGGCGAGCTGCACGGCGGGCCGCGCCAACTTTATCACCGGCGAGCTGCCAATCCGCACCGGCATGACAACCGTCGGGCAGGCCGGCGCGTCGATCGGCATACCCGCTGAAGCGGTGACCATCGCTACGGTCCTAAAGTCGATGGGCTACGAAACCGGCCAGTTCGGCAAAAACCATCTCGGCGATAAGAACGAGTTTCTACCCACCGTTCACGGCTTCGACGAGTTCTTCGGTTACCTCTATCATCTCGATGCAATGGAAGACCCCGCACATCCCAACTATCCCCAGAACCTGCTGAACGTCGTCGGCCCGCGGAATATGGTCCACTCCTGGGCGACCACCGTCGACGATCCCACGGAGCAGCCACGCTGGGGCAAAGTCGGCAAGCAAAAGATCGAAGACGCCGGCCCACTCTATCCCAAGCGGATGGAGACCGTGGATGACGAGATTCGCGATTTCGCCATCAATTTCATGGACAAGTCCAAGAAAGATGGCAAGCCGTTCTTCGTCTGGCTCAACCCGACCCGCATGCACATCGTCACTCACCTCTCGCCGAAATATGAGGCGATGCGCAACTCCGAGAATGGCTGGTCGGAAGAAGAAGCGGGCATGGCACAGCTTGATGACGACATTGGCCTGGTCATGCAGAAGATCAAGGACCTCGGCGAAGACGACAACACGATCGTCCTCTTCACCACCGACAACGGAACCGAAGTCTTCACCTGGCCAGACGGCGGCCAGACGCCCTTCGCTCAATCCAAGGGAACGGTCCTCGAAGGCGGTTTCCGCGTTCCCGCGCTCCTTCGCTGGCCGGGCCATGTACCGGCGGACTCAGTCCAGAACGGTATCTTCTCCGGCATGGACTGGCTCCCCACCTTTGTCGACGCGGCTGGCAATCCGAACATCACCGAAGAACTGCTGAAAGGCAAGACGATCGGCGACCGGACCTATAAGAATCATCTGGACGGCTACGACCAGATGGCCGCCATCACCGGCAAAGGGCCCTCGGCCCGTCATGAAATCTTCTACCTCGGCGAAAGCACCGTCGGAGCGGTGCGCATCGACGATTACAAATTCCGCTTCATCGACCAGCCAGCGGGCTGGCTGGGCGAGAAGACCCATCCCGACGTGCCCTACATTACCAACCTGCGTCTCGATCCCTTCGAACGCACCGGATGGCCCGGCAACGGAACGAAAGACGGAGCGCAGCAATACTTCGATTGGTTCAAATTCCAGTTCTGGCGCTTTGTCTTCGTCCAGCAGATAGTGGCGAAAGAACTTCAGACATTTATTGACTACCCACCGATGCAGCGTGGCGCCAGCTTCAATCTTGACGCAGTCAAGGCCGAGATGGCCAAGAGAATGGCAGAGGCGCAGGCCGCTGCCAAAGGCACAGGCAACTAGCCGCAAAACCAACGGGGGGCTGCCTTCCACGGTGGCCCCAACTTGTTTTGCCGTGTCGCTTTAGTATGAAGCGTTGTGAAGTTTCCGACTCATGCCAATTCTTTTTTGAAGGCACAAAGCCGTGTGGTGGATTAGCTATCGGGGTGAATCGGGTCACGGCGTCGATAACATCGGCGTCTTTGAGGACGACGGCTCCCCGCGTAAGCTGCACCCGCTGCTCCTCGATGAATCGCCGGCCGCGCACCCGCTGCATATTGCGCGGGGGTTTGCGCTGGTGGGCGACGACCTATATATCGCGAACGCGTGGCGCAAAGACAGCCACATTGCGCTCTACCGCCGGCATGGCGATACCTTCCGCTTCAAAGAGGTGCTCGCGAAAACCGAGCAGGTGGCGGCGATGGTGCATCCCTTCGACGTGGAGTTGGGGGATGACGGTCGCATCTACGTCTCCTGCCAGGACACCAATACCGTGGTGTCGCTTGTGCCTGAGACTCGCAAGCCCGCGGCGGTTGCCGCGCACCTCCGCAAGCACTACCCAAAAGGAAAGTTCCTTCCCGGCACGCTGGTCGCATCCAGCCATGGGAGCCTTCCCGAGTACGGTGACATGGCGTCGCTCGATGTGCCATCGCCTCTCGGCCTCAAAGTGGTGCTCGACAAGCGCGGGAAACCGCGGCACTCGGTGCGCGGCATTGTCGTTCACCGCAAGCATCTGTATGTAGCAGACGAAGCCGCTGATCTGGTAAAGGTCTTCAATGTAAAGTCTGGGGAGTTGATGGCTCATATTGAGGGGCGCTCGCTGGAGGCGCCTGTGCACCTCATCCTGCACGGCGAGACGCTATACATTGGCGCCTCGGGCACCGGCAGCATCCTGGCGCTTGACCTGACATCCAGGCCCCCGAGTGGCAAGCTCAAGGCGCGCGTCGTGATCGACGAAAAGCTCGACGCTCCCTCCGGCTTCGCCGTCGGCCCCGACGGGGATTTTTATGTAGCCGAGCGAAAGAAGCAGCGCGTGCGGCGCTTTTCCTCGAAAGGGGCGAAAAAGGGAACGTTCATTGGCGACCTTCCGGACATGCCGGAATTTCTCGTGTATGTTCCCTGAGAAGCCGCAGGTGGTTAGGCGTTTCTACCTGGGAGAAGAAGTTCTAAGAGTGTCTTCAATTAACTTTATGGGCGGCTAATTTACGTTCTTACGATAAACTCCGAAAGTCCGCCGGAGCGAGTGCTCCCGGCGAAAGTAAAGCAGGGAGGAAGGTATATGGGCGGCGCACCGCGTCTCAAGCAGAGTCTTTCCCTCGGACTGAGCATCCTTTTGGTCTTCACCCTCGGCCCCGGAGCGTTGACCGACCTGGCCCAGAGCACCACGGCCCCGGCGCCGGCCGCCACCTATCCCGGTCAGGGCGCGCCCCAAACTGCGGAAGAGCTGCAGGCCCTGGTGGCTCCGATTGCGCTCTACCCCGACGCGCTTGTCGCGCAGATTCTCAGCGCGGCTACCTTTCCCGACCAGGTCGGCGCTGCCAGCTATTGGCTCGATCAAAACAAGAGTCTGACCGGCAGCGCACTGATGACCGCCGTCGATCAACAAACCTGGGACCCCAGCGTGAAAGCTCTGACCCAGTTTCCCGCGGTGCTCAGCAACATGGGCCAGAACCTGGCCTGGACTTCGCAGTTAGGCGAGGCCTATCACAACCAGCAGGCCGACGTGATGACCGCTGTCCAGACCCTGCGCGCCAAGGCGAAGGCCGCCGGCAATTTGCAGTCGGGTTCGCAGATTACCGTCGTCCAACAATCACCCCAGACCATCATCATTCAGCCGACCAATCCGCAGATCGTCTACGTACCGCAATACAATCCTGCAGTTATCTATGGATATCCCTACGTCGTGCCTTACTACGCTCCCCCCTCAACGGCGGCGGTCGTCACCGCAGGTCTGCTCAGCTTTGGGGCGGGCCTGGCGATTGGCGCCATGATGAGCGGCGGTTGCTGCGGCTGGGGATACAGTAGCTGGAGCTGCAACTGGTACGGTGGCGGCGCCTACTACCATGGAGGGGCCTACTACGGAAACGCCGCCTGGCACGGAGGCTACTACGGCTCGGGCGGCTCCTACTACGGAGCAAACGGCAGCGCGCATTATGGCTCTGGCTATAACCCTTCCACCGGGACCTATGCTCGCGGCGCATCGACGAATACCGCCTACGGCAGCCAGAAGGTAGGACAGGCTTACAACCCCTCCACTGGGGCCTACGGCCAAACCCATCAAACCTCGACCGCCAACTCCCAATATGGAAGCTCCTACGCCTCGAAGAACGGCACGTCGGTAAACTCGGCGCATTATTCTGACGCCAACGGCACAGTCGGTGCGGCGACAAGCTCGAACGGCAACAAATACGCCACCGCCAACGGCAATGCCTACAAGAACACCGGCAGCGGCTGGGAGAAAAATTCGGACGGCAGCTGGAACAGCGTTCAGAAACCCAGCTCATCCGGCGCAGACGACGCCCATGGCTGGGGCAGCAGCAGCGGAGCAGAGTCGCACAGCAGCTCGGCGTTCAGCGGTTTCGGTGATCGCTCCGGCAGCTCTGGCGGATGGGGCTCGCGCTCCTCCAGCGCTCAGGGCTGGGGCAGTCGCGGCGGCGGCGGCGGCTGGGGTGGCGGCGGCTTCCGCGGAGGCGGTGGCGGCCGGCGCTAAAGATGATCGACGTTCGACGTTTGAACCTATGGAACCGGAGCCCGTGGAGGACTGAGATGTTCGACCTGGTTGGCAATCGCGAAAAATCTGCCGTGCGTTCCCTGCTGTTGGGCGCAACTGTCGTTTTGTTCCCGCTCGCCGCTTGCAACAAACCTGCGGCTCCTTCTGAGACCGGCCCCAAGACCTTCGCAACCCCCCAGGACGCGGGAAAAGCTCTGGCCGATGCCACCAAAGCAGAGGACAAGAGCGCCATATTGCAGATCTTTGGTCCCGGATCGTCGGACGTCATCTCGTCCGGCGATCCCGCCGACGACAAAGCGGCCATGGAGAATTTCTCCCGCGCCTATCAGACGATGAACCGCTGGCGGACGCTCGGGGACGGCAGCCAACTGCTGCTCGTCGGCGCGCAAAACGAAGCCTTTCCCATTCCGCTGATGAAGAACGCCGCCGGCCAATGGTATTTCGACGCGATCGCCGGTAAGGATGAGATCCTGGCGCGCCGCATCGGCCGCGATGAGTTGGCTGCCATCGACGTCTGCGCAGCACTGGCGGATTCCCAGGCGCAATATCTTTCCCAGAAGCACGGCGGCGTGAAGCAATATGCGCAGAAGTTCATCAGCGATCCCGGGCAACAGAACGGCCTCTACTGGGAGTCGCCGCAGGGCACGCCACGCAGCCCGCTTGGCCCGCTCGTTGCCTTTGCTTCCGAAGAAGGGTTCACCGTCAAGCCTGACGGCGCTCATCCCTTCTATGGCTATTACTTTCGCCGGCTGGATAGTCAGGGCGCTGGTGCGAAGGGCGGCGCCAGGAACTACATCGTCGACGGCAAGATGACCGGGGGATTCGCCTACGTCGCTTACCCCGCCAAATACGATGACACCGGCGTGAAGACCTTCATCATCAACCAGGAGGGCGTTGTCTTCCAGAAAGACCTTGGCAAGGATACTGTCACGCTGGCGAAGGGAATGACCAGCTACGATCCCGACAACACCTGGACTGCGCTGCGATAAAAGCAGAAACCTCTTACCTGATCGCAACTAACTTCGCGGAAGAAGCTTCGATCCGTTTAGCCCAATCTCAATCGAATTAGTCCGGCTTCACCGCGATCACTTCGATCTCTACCAGCGCAGTAGGCGCAGCCAGGGCCGCAACCTGCATAGCGCTGCGGGCTGGTTTGTTGGGCTGGTCTTTGGTTCCGAAGAACTGCGTGTAACCGGCCATGAATCCCTTGAAATCCATCTTGCCGCCGTTCGCCGGGTCGCCGGCGAGATAGACGTGCATCATCACCACATCGCCGAGGGTCAGCTTCTGCGCCTTGAGCGCGGCGTCGATCACCTTGATCGCCTCAACGGTCTGCGCTTGAGTGTCGCCGGGCGTGGGGGTTGAGATCGCAGGTGAGAGCATGCCGCTCAAATAAAGGGTTTTGCCTACCCACACGCCCTGGGAGATAGGGAAAGGCGAATTGTTCGGCAGTGGCAGGCGAACAACCTGGGCGCCCGCCGGCGAAGCGGCGCAGGCAAATGACAAAGCCGCACAGAAAAAGACCGCCTTCACCAGGCGTGAGACGAAAGTATCAAGCTGCATTGGGAGTCCTCTTTTCAACTTCGGTTCCAATCTGATTGATGGTGCGGTAGGCGGAGAGCGCCGCGCCCTCCTGCCAGCCCACAAGGTGGCTGGTATGGTCGCCGGCAAAGTAGACGCGGCCGTCGGGTTCAAGCAGCCGCTCGACCGAGACGCCGGCGCGCCCGAAGCCGCTGATCCACGAGCCAAGGTTGTAGGGGATCTTTCCCCAGTTCACATAAATCGGGTTCGTCAGCTCTTTCGAATGGCCGGGATGGAGCAGCTCGATCGCCTGGCGAGAGGCATCCAGTTTGGCCTGGACATGGGGCAGCTTGCCAAAGGGCATCCCGTTCTCGACCGCATAGCCGCTGACCACGATGCCGGTGGGTGAAAAAAGCTTGGCGCTCGGATACCACACTACGGGGATCGTCCCCTGGACGTACGAGAGCCCACCGTAGATGTTGTAATCCTGCTCCCAGAAGCGCCGCGACTCCCAGGCGATCTTGTAACCCGAGTCGTAAGTCGCCTTCTCGATGATCTCGCTGACCTCGGGCGAGAAATCCGCCTTGACCGTCTTCAGCACAGTCAACGGCATCGCGCAGATGCAGTAGTCGGCGGTGACCGTCTCGCTCTTCCCGCTCTTGCGGTCGAGATAAACGATGCTGACGCCGTTCGCGGTCTTGTGAATCTCGCGCACGTCCGCGCCATAGCGCACCACGCTGCCAAGCTTCTTGCCGAAGGCCATGGGGATCTGGTCCATCCCGCCAACCGGCTGAAACATCGTCGCCTGCCAGTCGATCATCTCTTCGGCCATCATGCCTTGCCAAAGGTCGGCGTCCAGCAGCGCGTGCATCGGCAGCGGATCGATGGGCGTGGGTCCCTGTTTCCCAGCGCCGGGCGGTATGGTGAACCCGGAGCGCTCCGTTCCCTTGAAGAGATACTCTGGCGTCAGGTCCCCATACTGCTTGAGGAACACCAGCATTCTCTCCTTATCTTCTTTGGTGAGATCCTGGTCGAGCGCCCCCTGGCTGATGGCCTTTGCCAGGAGTTCGGAGACGTGGCCCCGGGTATCGTTCACCGCTTGCCGCTCTTGTACCGGCTTACCGTCGTTCAAATGATCGGCCTGCATCAGCGCGCCGCGGGAGGTATTGATCTCGACCTCCAGAGGGATGCCGAGTTCCTTGCAATAGCCCAACATCGTCGTGTGGACGGAAGGCAGGCGGGCGGGACCGACATTTTGATAATTGCCGTCCTCAAATGCACATGTTTGCGTAAAGCCGTCGGTGAACTCAACTTTGGTACCTTTGCGGACCGTCCAATTGCGTCCGCCGACTCGAGTCTCGCGCGCCTCGAGCAGGGTACATCGATAACCTAGCTTGCCCAGTTCATAGGCCGAGACCAGGCCGGCGATGCCCCCGCCGAGGATCACCACGCTCGTACCGTTGCCCGGGATTTTTCTGATCTTCGCGACTTCATTCGTAACCCCCATCGCGGGAAGCAGTCCCAGTGACTGCATCAGCGTGAATGCGGCTCCATAACCGCCAGCCTGTCCCACGCGCATCAGGAATTCTCTTCGCGTTACCGCCATTGAGTCTCTCTTTCTCGAATAGTAAGAACCAATACTCAGATCGCCACGAATATCTGTCAAATGGCACGGCACTTACCCGAATGAGTAAGTGCCGCGAACTCCTGATTACCGGTAAGAATCCTAGAAGATAATCTTCGCCGATAACTGCGCGTTGACCGGCTCGCCGGGACCTATGCCAGGATTGCCAAGATACGGTCCGATGGTTTCGCCGATCACTCCACCCTCTCCAGTGGTTGGGAAACCGACGGGCGCCAGATTCGTATGGTCGAAGATATTGAAGATGTCGACCCGGATCTGCAGATTGACCCGCTCGACGATCGGAGTGTTCTTGATCACGCTAAGATCCACCGCCGAATAGCCGGGGTTGTAGTTCTGCCCTCTCTTCGTGGGTGAATAGGTGTTCACAGGAGCATCGACAAAGGCGGTCGGGCTGAACCACTGCACCACGCCTCCGTTAATTCCATGCGGAACCGCATTGGGTTTCGGCTCAACCTGTACCGCTCTATCGGCGCTTTCCCCATTTCCGCTCGGATTGCTGTTCGACGTAACCGTATAGGGCGTTCCACCGTGGAAGCTAAAGGCTGCATTCAGGTCCCAACCCTGCATCAGACGCTTCGGCCCGGAGAAGGTCGGCACAGCATAGTCAACGTAACTGACAAAGCTGTTCCGCACATCGTAGTCCGAGTTGCCCCGCTCAGCCGCTTCGTTATAGGGGTCTTGCGGGAGATAAGGCAACAGCCCGGTCTCGTAATCGATAGCGTGAGACCAGGTGTAGGCGAACTGGGCGGTTAGGCCGTGGTAGCTTTGAAGCTTCAAGACAGTTTGCAGTCCGTTGTAGATGGAACCGAGATTGCTCTTAGCCTCATCGATGACCGAGAACTGCGGGAACTGTGCGTAGAAAGGCCGGGTCACGTTTGGGTTAGGTAATGCGGCGGAACCTACCGCCGCCGGGTTGATATCGAACAACCCCATCAGGTGGGTGCCTTTGGTGCCAACGTATCCTAACTGCCAGATGACGGAAGGACCGAAGCTTTGCTGCAGGTTGAGGTCCCACTCCTGCGTGTAAGAGGGACGGAAATTCCTGTCGAAGGTTGAGATTTTCACCGCACCCGCTCCGGCGAGAGCTTCCTCTACCGAAGTTGGAAAGATAAGAGTGCCGGGTGTAGCGACGACATTATTTCCACCCGCATTGGCGACCAGGTCCGAACCAGCCGGATTCAGGCCGGGCCCAAAGACCGAGATGTTTTGAACGCCGTTGTTTTGCAGGACGGACTTCATGTAGATGGAGTCGTAATAGAGACCGTAGCCGCCGCGGAGCACCAACTTTCCGCTCGCCTCGGGCTGATAGGCAAAGCCAACCCTCGGACTCACCGCACCCCAGAACTTGTTGTAGATGTTCGCGACGCCTTGGCCCGCGACTACGAGACCGGTTGGCGAGTTGGGATCAAATACGGAAAGATTTGGATAGTCCGAATGGACCGGCCCTTCGTAGTCGTAACGTAGGCCATAGTTGACGCTCAGGTTGCTCTTGACCTTGTAGTTGTCCGCAGCGTAAAGGTCCCAGGTGTTTACAAAGACCTGACGCTTGGGGTTCCCCAGGATGTTGGAAGAGGTCGCGGGATCGAAGCAGCCCGCCATGAAATCGGCCAGATAGTAGGCGTTCGGGTCAGTTGGCAACGCGGCAGGCGGAGTGACGCCCTGGTTTTGTGTGGCCAGTGCCGCACATGGGGTGGTCGTAGAACTCCACGGCCCCTGCGTGCCGTCGAAGTAGATGGTGCCACGCTGGCCCGTCTGATAGAAGTCATCCACCTGCGCATTGCGGTACTCGCCGCCGAAGGTGAACTGATGTGCGCCCTTGGTCCACGACAAGTTCTCATCAAGATGCCCGGTAATGTCGTTGCGTCCCGAGGGAGCGGTGACACCCAGAGGATCGAATCCACTACCACCGGCAGTGAGACCGACGCTCGCCCCGGTTGGGCCAATGATCAGGTGCGGTGCCCCGGGAAGCGCCGGGCTGGTGACGCCGGTATTCAGGCCCAGCCCAATAGGATTGAGACCGGTGTTCGCGTCGCCGAAGACCTGGTTGAAGTAGCTGACGCCTGCCGACAGCTGGTTAGTAATAGTGGGGGAAAAGACATGGTTGTAGACGATTGAATAGTTCTGAACGTGGATGGGAGCGTTCTCAAAGTAGTACGGCAGTTCGGAAGAAGTCGGGGCGGTCTGGGTGCCCTGGCCAACGAACCATGAAGCGGAAAGATGGTCCTTGTCCGTGATGACAAAATCGATCTTGGCAAGGCCGTTGAAGCTGTGCCCGGTGAGATTCCCATTTGATTGGTAGTTATCGGCGTTCGCCGGCCCGGTGAGCGCGTCCGACGGCCACAGTGCTGCCAGGCTGCCGGCTCCGTTCAAGAGGTTGATCGGAGTCTGATTGTGCGGCACGCCATAGAAATCGAGAATGGAGTAGGCCTCGGCCTGGTAAGCGGCGGAAGGCTCGGTTGCTTTGCCCGCAGCCCCGATCAGAAATTGCTGCTTCTCAAAACCAACAAACCAGAAAAGTTTGTCCTTGATCACCGGACCGCCCGCCGAGAATCCATAGTTCTCATTGCGCGTCGCCGGTTTGCTGGTCGAGAAGGGGTTGGTGTGCTGGAAGAATTCGTTGTGGTTGAAGTAATATGCGGTGCCGTGAATCTGATTGGTGCCGGACTTGATAGTGATGTTCGCCGTTCCGCCTGGGTTACGCCCGAGCCCAGTTGATCCCGAGGTCTCAAACGAAAAATTGTCGATGGCGTCGATGGGGAAGATCACACCCGCAATCGCCGAGACGCCGCCCTGGTTCACGGCTGGAATGTTCCACCACAGATCGTTGTTGTCGGTTCCTTCAATCTGCCAGTTGACGGAGTTCGAGCGGGTGCCGTTCACGCTCGAGTCGCCACCGCCGCCGCCGGTGTTATATCCAGCGAATCCAGGCGTCTGACCCAGCATCTGGGTGAAGTCCCGCGCGCTGTTGGGAAGGTTCTGTACCACCTTCGTCGGCAGGATGGTCGCTTGTGTGTCGGTGGTCGTATCCAGAGTCAATGCGTCCGCAGTCACCTCAACGGTTTGAGCGGAAGATGCTACGGCCAGTTTGACGGTGAGGGTATAGATGCCGCCGGCAGTCACTGAGACCTTGTCAAACTTTTCCGAATTGAATCCCGCGCCGTTGACGACGACGGTGTAGCTTCCCACCGGCAGGTTGGTGTAGCTGAAGTCGCCAGCGCTGGACGAGACCGTGTCGTAGCTCTCGCCGGTACCATCGTCTGTCGCCTTGATCGTGGCGTTCGGAACCACGGCGCCGCTCGAGTCGCTCACCGACCCGGTAATGCCGCCGCGAAAGTTCTGTCCATAAGCGGGGATAAGGGAAACAAGAAGAAACGCGATCGAGGAGAGGATGGAAACTGCACGTGCATTGCGATAACGCATACCAGGACCTCCGGAGTAATAAAAAGAAATGGGCTGCCTTCGCGTTTCGAGAGACTTTTCAGTGCAAGTCTTGCCCGACGCTAATCGTTTACATGGAGAAGGGCTTCGATGCGGGAACCAGGTCTGGATCAGGAGGAACCGGTTCCGCGCGCCTAAGTCCTGCTTAGCGCTTCCTGCAACAACAGGAACCGTGGTTGTTGATTGCCATTACTCAAACTAAGAGCGCGGTCGTCAAAATTGCAAGGATAAAATTCGGTCCTAGGCGCAAATTTCCGAACCTCCGCTGGCAACTACTCTTTGATAAAAAATATCGGTGATCTTAGATATAAAAAAAATTTATAGGCCACGAGAGACTACTCCTTGAACTTACAGTGGCAACGCGACTTACTATGAATCGATATGAAAGCAGGCACGACGGCGCGCACTCATTCGTGCGGACGTCCGCTCACGCTCTTGAGGGTGATAGATCGATGGAGATTCTCGGACTAAGGCTGGGAGCCGTCCGTCTTGCGACCCAGGCGAATATGCAGTAAATGGGCGAGCTTATCGAGCTCGGGCATAAATTCGCCGAATCCGTTCTCAACCGCAAAGCCCGCCATCTGAAAGCCCGTTCGTTCCCCAACATGCCTGAGGTCGGTATAGTCTCCCGGCAGATAAGCGTTGCCGACGAACCCGCCGGCAGCAGCGCCGAGCAGGTTGGCAAAGGCGGGACGAAGATGTCCGGCGTCGGACCTGTCGACCAGCGTAAACCAGACCGCGTGCACGATTCTCGCCGGTACGGCGCGATTGCCTGAGGGATAGTAGCGCGGATCTTCGCGCAGAGCGACTCCCATCACGAACCGGGTGAACTCTGCCGTCTGCGCCCGGCCCAACACCGCTCCGTAGTTGCGGCCGTACCCAGCCGCACCTTGCCGCCAGTTGTTTGGGTAGTTCTTCGGTGGGGCGGCCATCACCGCTGCCGCCTCGACCGCTGGGCCAAGTGCGGTCCCGATACCCATTACCCGTTGGTAGTAGATGTTCGCCTTGCCCGCGGCGTTGAGCTCGACCGGCGAGATCGCCGCATACTCGGGATTCGGGGCGCTGAACTGCGCGCCCCCATGAGCGGGTTGAATATCTACTTGTTCAACTGGGTTGTCGGGCAGGCTTGCAGTTTGCGCCGGGAGCTGGGGATGAAAGACGACGAGCGCCGTCAGAAATGAGATGCCCAGGACCACGACGCGAGCGCACTTCGAATTCCGCATGCCGCTGTCCCCCTGATGGTCATACCCTCGGGGACCGGACGAAGGAGTTGTCGGGTTCAACTGAGTCTTCCTAACTATAGTCGCCCAACCAACCTCCGGCTGATAATTCTTTGGCCATCGGCAGTCTCGGCTATTGCGCTTGCAAGAAAGAAGTTAGGCCGCATCCCTACGATTTTCATAGGACAAAAGAACCATATTTTTAACGAACTTTGGCCCTTACTGTAGTAATTTAGCTCATAAAGGCCTACTCAGCCTCGACGGTCCAACGACTGTTGCCGATAAAACACCAAGATCGACACATTTCAAATTGAGCGCGAGATTGCGCCGAAAAATGCAAGCCCGTTTCTTCATCACCTCATGAGGATGCTTGATATGGATACCAATTTTCTGCCCGCTGCTCCATCGTTCTCTTCGATTTCAGTCTCCCCGCAATGGACCGTAGATCCGGTTCCCCTGACTGCTCCAGCCCGTTTTGCGCTTCACGCTCTCCTGCATCCGGAATCGCCGGCAATCGCGGATGGCGGCAGATCGATCTCCTACGCTCAACTCGACGCCTGGTCGAATGCCGTCGCTGTGCGGCTGCGCGGTGCCGGGCTCGTCTCTAATGACCCGGTCGGCCTCTATTTCGAAAGTTCCGTCGAGCTGGTCGTTGCTGCGCTGGGCGTCTGGAAAGCAGGCGGAGCTTATTTGCCCATCGATCCCGCATATCCGGCTGATCGCGCCGCCTTTATCCTGGCTGACTCCGGTGCGCCTGTCCTGATCACCCGTCGCGAATTGGCCTCCTCGCTCGCAGCGGGAAAATGGACAACGCTTTGCATCGACGAGATTCCCCAGGCGGCAAGCCTGGACGACTCCTTCACGCCGGCCACCGCCGACGATCTCGCCTACGTTATCTATACGTCCGGTTCCACAGGACAACCCAAAGGCGTCGAAATTACCCATGGCAATCTTCTCAACCTGGTGGAATGGCATAACGGCGCGTTTTCGGTGACCCGTGACGATCGCGCCACCCAGATCGCCGGGCCGGCCTTCGATGCCGCTGTCTGGGAACTGTGGCCGTACCTGGCTGCAGGTGCATCCATCCACCTTCCCTCCCGCGAAGCGCGAACCTCCGCGGTCCAACTACGGGACTGGCTCGTCGCGCAGCAGATCACCATCAGCTTTGTGCCCACCGTTCTCGCCGAGCCGCTTCTTCATCTGCCCTGGCCCTCGACGCCGCTGCGCTTCCTGCTGACCGGTGGAGATGCGCTCCACAGCTTCCCGCCCGCGGACCTGCCCTTCCAGTTTGTGAACAACTACGGGCCCACGGAATGCACGGTTGTGGCGACCTCGGCGATCGTTGAGGGTCCGCAGGAGCAATCCTCGCCCGCGATAGGCAGGCCCATTCTCAATACATCTATCTATCTTCTCGACGAGGCCGGACAGGAAGTTCCGGCTGGCGAGAAGGGAGAGATCTACATCGGCGGCCCCAGCGTCGGCCTCGGCTATCGCAATCGTCCGGATTTGACAGCGGCCAGCTTTGTGCCCGTCACCATCGCCGGAAACACCGAACGCACCTTCCGTACCGGTGACCTGGCAAAGCGCCTTCCTGACGGGCAGCTGGCATTCCTGGGCCGGGCCGACGACCAGATCAAAATTCGGGGCTTCCGCATCGAGCCGGATGAGATCGCCTGCGTCATCAATCGCCATCCCTCGGTGGTCTCGAGCGCCGTGATTGCGCGCAACGACAGCGGAGAAAAGCGCCTTGTGGCCTACGTGGTTGCGGCATCGGGCGCCGAAATCTGGGACCGCGATATTCGCGACCTGCTGAACGCCAGCTTGCCCGACTATATGGTGCCCGCCTACTTCGTTCTGCTTGACCGCATCCCGGTGACCGCCAACGGCAAGCTGGATAAAGCGGCGCTGCCCGCGCCGACCGATCAGAACCAGCTTCGGCGCGACAGTTGTATTGCGCCGCGCACCGAGCTGGAAGAGATGATCGAGGGCATCCTCAGCCCGATCCTGGGTATCGAGCGGGTCAGCGTCCATGACAATTTCTTTTTGCTGGGCGGCCATTCGCTGATGGGCGCACAGGTGATTGCCAAGGTGCGCGACATCTTCGACGTGGAGCTCAACCTGCGCAATGTCTTTGAGTGCCCGACGGTCGCCAAGCTTGCCTCGCGCATCGAAGCGACCCTCACCGCCCGACTCGAGGCAATGAGCGAAGAGGAAGTGAAGCAGGCGCTTCTCGGGCAGCCCCATGCCGCTATTGGCCACAGCGACCCTCTGTCGCAGGTTAATTAGCGGCGATGGCTACTTTTAATCCTGAACTAAGTTTGACCCGGCTATTGGACCCCGAGGTTCTGGCCGATCCGTATCCGCTATACGCGCGGCTGCGTCAGGAAGCGCCGGTTTACTTCGATCCGTTCCTGCATACCTGGGTCGTCACCCGTTATGCGGACGTCTTGAAGGTGCTGCTGACGTTTTCTGCCGATCGCACCCCCTCCCCGGATCAGCTGAGCGCTATGGGCATGTCGGCAATCGGCCCGATCGCCCAGGTCATGGTGAAGCAGATGCTCTTCCTTGACCCTCCCGCCCACACCCGGCTCCGCACACTCGCGGCGACGGTCTTCAGCCCGCGGCGGGTCAAGGTCCTCGAGGAGCACATCCGCGCCATCGCCGACGACCTGATCGACAAGGTCCTGGCGAAGGGGCGCATGGATGTCATGTCCGACATCGCCGAACCGCTTCCCGCCATCGTGACCGCCGAACTTCTCGGTGTCCCGGTCGAGGACCACGACCAGCTGAAAAACTGGTCGCAGGATTTTGCCGAGATGCTGGGCAACTATCAACACAACCCGAATCGCATTCCCGGAGTGCTCAAAAGTACCGAGGCGATGACGCAGTACTTCCGCGCCCGGATTGCCGAGCAGAAAGACGCTCCCAAAGAAGGGCTGATCCAGTCCCTCCTGAGCGCAGAGATCGACGGAGACCGGCTGTCGGAAGAGGAAGTCATTGCGAATACGATCGTGACCATGGTCGGCGGTCAGGAGACGACCACTAACCTGATTGGTAACGGTATTTTGACCCTGCTTCGCAATCCAGAGGAAAAAAACCGGCTCATGTCCGACTACAGCCTGATACCCTCGGCTGTGGAGGAGTTGCTGCGCTACGAAAGCCCCAGCCAGCAAACGGGTAGAATTGCACGCGAAGATGTTGAGATCGGTGGCCAGGAAATCAAGAAAGGGCAAGCGATCATTGCGGTCATGGCCTCGGGAAACCGGGACCCAGAGCGTTTTCCGGATCCGGACAAGCTCGACATTGCCCGCACCGACAATCGTCATCTCGCTTTTGGATGGGCGGCACATTTCTGCTTCGGAGCACCGTTAGCGCGCTTGGAGGGGCAGATCATGCTCGAAACCATGTTGCGTAGACTGCCACAGATGGAACTGGAAACCGGCGACTTGACCTGGAGAGATAATCTTGGCTTGCGTGGGTTAAACTCCTTGCCTGTAAGATTTCTTTCCCCAGAGTTAGCCGGACAGCCGGCCTAGATAAACGGTCCGCGGCGCCTGCAGTCTGGCAGGAGAGCCGCTGCGTCCCGATGCTGTCATCGCCATCTGCAACGGAAGAGTTGTGTATGACAAGCACTCTATCGGAGTCTCGACAGGAATTACTCGCCAGGCTGATACGGGGCGGCGGTAAGTCCGCGGCCACGTCGCGGGCAATTGGCCGCCAGCCGCGCGATGTTGAGGTGCCGATCTCTTACGGGCAGCAGCAAATATGGCTCCACTCCCAATATGGGGCCAACGTGCCAATTTACAACGAGATGATCACGATCAGCTACCTCGGCACGCTGGATCGGATCGCCTTTGAAAAAGCCTTCACCGAGATCATCCGGCGTCATGAAGCCTGGCGGACCACGTTTAACTGGAAGGGCGGGGAATTGGTGCAACGCATCCAACACGCCCCCGAACATATTGAAATACCCTTCTTCGACGTCGCCGACGTCCCCGCGCAAACTCGCGAGGAAACCGTGCTGCAGATCGCCCGGGCAGATGCCCTGGTTCCCTACGATCTGACCGCTGGGCCGCTTTATCGTCCCCGGCTCTTCCGATTTTCGGAGGAGGAGCACCGCCTCTTTCTGGGCCTCCATCACATCATCTTCGACGGTGTCTCGCTGTACGGCATCCTTCTGCCCGAACTTCAGGTTCTCTATGAGGCTTTTTCGCAGAATCTGCCCTCGCCGTTGCCCGAGTTGCCCCTGCAATATGCCGACTACGCCGTCTGGCACCGTCGCTGGGTCGATGAGATTGCCCCCGCGCAACTGGAGTATTGGCGCGCCAAGCTGAATGGTACAGCCGACCGGGACATCCTCCCTCTCGATCATCCGCGGACCGGAGTTCAAAGCTATCGCGGCGCTACCGAACTTCTCGCGCTCGATGCAGCTTTGAGCGATGCGCTCAAGGACTTGAGCCACCGTTCGGGCATGACCCTCTTCATGACCCTGCTGGCTACCTTTCACCTTCTCATGTGGGCTTACACCCGGCAGGACGACCTCGTCATCGGCTGCACCTCTTCGGGAAGAAGTCGCTCCGAGACAAACCAGATGCTTGGCTTCTTCCTGAATACAGTCGCCTTGCGCACCGATTTATCCGGAGATCCGACATTCCTGGAACTCATGCAGCGAGGCCGGGATGAGCTAATCAGCTCACTCGACAACGATGGTGTTCCCTTCGAACATCTCGTGCGGACGCTTTGCATCCAACGGGACAAAGGAAGACATCCGTTCTTCCAGGTCTTGTTCGCTTTTCAGCCGCCCTTGGCTCCCCTCAAGCCAAACTGGAAGTTTTCTCAGATGGACATCGATCTCGGAGTCACCAAATTCGATCTCCATGTAGAACTTGACGAGCGCCAGGAAGGCATCATCGGACGCTTTATGTACAACGCGGACCTCTTCGATCGGCAGACAATTGTGGGCATGCTGGAATCCTGGCGGGAGGTCGTCCGGCGGGCGGTGGAAGATCCCAGCCGCCGAATATCGCAACTTGCCCTGGAATTGCCGGAACAGCGAAGACTTCCTGCGGAAAAGGGGTTGATACCAAAGACGCCGGTGGCATCGGCTGGCGCAGAATCAAAGGGCTTGTTGCGGTCGCTTCAACGATTGATCCGTTCCAGGTAGAGATCCGGGAACCAGTAGACCTGGTATTGACTCATAAATAACTGATAAGACGGTGCGGGTTATTGAACTTGCTATTAAACAGATGGTTTCATTACGATTTAGCCTAGACTTGAAGTATCTTTCTTTTCTTGATTGTTGAACTGAAACTCGCGTTGAACTGAGTATTTGACGATTGAGGAATCATGGATCAGCAGGCAGATGCCCCCTGGGCGACGAATGGGCGAGACAGATTGACGAACGGAACCGTTTCGCGTCTGGTGCCCCAGGTGTCGGCGGTCGAGTCGGGGCAGGCGATGGGCCGAGGGGCCAATTCCCAGCTTGTTTCGGCGGTTGCTGAACGGTTGGACGACAACACCCGGGCCACGAGCAGCGTGCCCACGCTGAGCGACGCTGAGCGGCGTCGCGTTCTCTACGACTGGAACGATACGCGGGCGGACTTCCCTGCCGACAAGTGCATCCACCAGATGTTCGAAGAACAGGTGGCCCGCACTCCGGAAGCTCCGGCGGTGGCCTTCGAGGGCGTCTCGATCCCCTACGCCGAACTGAACCGGCGGGCCAACCAGCTGGCGCATCATCTTATCGAGTTGGGAGTCAAACCCGACGCGCGAGTCGCGATTTGCCTTGAACGCAGCATTGAAATGGTCGTAGCGTTGTTCGCCGTCCTCAAGGCGGGCGGCGCCTACTTGCCGCTGGATCCCGCATATCCGGTCGACCGCCTCCGCTACATGCTGGAAGACAGCTCACCCGTTGCATTGATCACCCAGAATCACCTTGCCGGTCTTTTCGCAGACCTCAAACAAAGCGTGCCGGTCCTCGATATGGCGGTAGCTGCTCCTCCTTGGCGAAAGCAGCCCGAGACCAATCCCGACCGGGCCCGCGTCGGCGTCACCCCCAGCAACCTTGTGTACGTCATCTATACCTCAGGCTCAACCGGCAAGCCGAAGGGCGTTATGGTCGAGCACCGCAGCCTGGTGAACCGTCTCGTCTGGATGCAGTGCGCCTACCGGCTCGATGCCGCCGACACCGTCCTGCAGAAAACACCCTTCAGCTTCGATGTCTCGGTCTGGGAATTTTTTTGGCCACTGATCGTTGGCGCCAGACTGGTCATGGCGCGTCCCGAGGGCCACAAAGACCCTGCCTACCTCATCCAGACCATCAGCCGAAACAAGATCACCACCCTGCATTTCGTGCCGTCCATGCTTCAGGTCTTTCTCGAGCAGGCCGACAAGTCGCAATGCCCATCGCTCACACGCGTCGTCTCCAGTGGTGAAGCCTTGCCGGCCGCGCTGGCACAAAGATTCCATCAGCGCCTGCCGCAAGCAAGCCTGTACAACCTGTACGGTCCGACCGAAACCACGGTGGATGTCACGGCGTGGACTTGCACCCCAAATTCGACGCTCTCCTTCATCCCGATTGGCCGCCCCATCGCGAATACTCAGACCTACATCCTGAACGCCAATGGAGAGCCCGTAGCGGTCGGCGAAGCAGGCGAACTGTTCATCGGCGGTGTGAATGTCGCCCGCGGATATCTGAACCGGCCTGAGCTGACCGCCGAACGCTTTCTCGCCGATCCATTTGCCACAGAACCCGGAGCGCGAATGTACCGCACCGGCGACCTCTGCCGCTGGATGGCCGACGGCAACATTGAATATCTCGGCCGCAACGACTTCCAGGTCAAAATTCGCGGCTTCCGTATCGAGCTTGGCGAGATTGAGGCCCGGCTGACCCAGCATCCGGGAGTGCGCGAGGCCGTGGTGATTGCGCGCGAAGATACGCCCGGAGACAAGCGCCTGGTGGCGTATCTCGTTCCCGGGGCGGGAGCGAAGTTGCGCGACCGCGATCTTCGCGACCTGCTCGGTCGCCACCTTCCCGACTACATGGTTCCATCCAGCTTCGTTCCCATGGAACGAATGCCGGTGACCGCGAACGGCAAGCTGGATCGCTCTGCTTTGCCCGCCCCGAAGGCCCGGAACCAGTTGCGGCGCGAGATGACGTGGACGCCGCGCAAAGCATCCGACCCGAACATCGCAGCCCGAACCCCAACGGATGCGCCCACAGCCGATCTACTCCGGGATGGCGAGTATGCCCCGCCCTCCGATTCCCTCGAGGTGGAGTTGATCGAGATATGGGAGGAGACGCTGGGTCTGGCGCACATCGGCGTGCGCGACGATTTCTTCCAGCTCGGCGGCCATTCGTTGCTGGCCGCGCGGATGTTCGCGCGCATCGCCGAGAAGCTGCACAAGAACTTGCCCTTCGCCACCCTCTTCCAGGGCGCCACGATCGAGAAGCTCGCGCAGGTCATTCGCGCCGAGGGCTGGACCTCGCATTGGTCGGTGCTCGTGCCCATCCAGGAGCATGGCAGCAAGACACCCCTGTTTCTCGTGCATGGCCTGGACGGCAATGTGCTTAGTTTCTACGGATTACGGCAGCACATTCCCGCCGACCAGCCCCTCTATGGCATCCAGTCCGATGGCATGGCCTCGGGCCGCGCGTCGGCAGTCAGTATTGCCGACATGGCGCGAATCTATGTCAAGGAAGTCCGCTCTGTGCAGCCTCACGGCCCCTATCTCCTCGGCGGCTTCTCGGCCGGTGGTCTCGTCGCTTATGAGATGGCCCGGCAGCTCCAGGCCGAAGGCGAGCGCGTCCAATTCCTCGCGCTCTTTGATTCCTATGTGGAAGCAGTCGGCGGATATTGGCTCAAGAGCTTCTACTCCCGCCGCGCTCTGAAAATATCCATGATTGCGCTGCTTGGCAGCTGGCATGGCATCCGCAAACACGGCATCGCGCGCGTCTTCGTAAGCAAAGTCCGCAGCATGGGCATGAATCTGCGCATTATGCTCTGGCTGCTGCTCGGCAGCATGATCGGCAAGAAGAGGGTCGGCGAAGATGCCCAGCCGCAATTCCTGAGTCCGCGCGAGGCCTTTACCCGCGCGATCCGGGTTTATTCTCCGCAACCTTACTCCGGCTCGGCAGTCTCATTTCGTAGTCCGACCCCCGCTTTTGCCACTCCCGACCCGGCCGACGGCTGGTCGAAATATATCAGTGGCAGGCTGGAGCATCAGGAGATTTACGGTGGCCACGAGGACATCTTCCGCGAACCGCATATCGCCGGTCTTGCCGACCAGCTCATGCAGGCCCTCGAAGCCTCCTATCATCACGAAGAGGAATACCAATCCCAGGCGAAGTAGCGGTGATGGCCAGATCCTGGGTCCATCAGCTTCCTGATTAAATGAGCGCCGTGGACGTTGGAGGTCTTTGCCTCTTCCTTTGGGTTCGCTCCCGCGCGGCCGAGCCGCCCTCGACGATCTCGCGCGCACCCTCCGCTTGACCCCATCATCTTTGGTCGTCGTTTCGTCGTTTCGAAGGATTCTGGTGCTTCGGCCAAAAACTAGAGTCGCGGCGGCATTCCCACGAGTCTATCTGCTGACGGCGAGTATGCTGGCTGCATGGCCCGGACGATCTACATCCACAGCACAGTGGGCCTCGTGTAAAGGAACGTACCGCAATGCACACGTTGAGCATCATCGCCGGCGTTGTCTGTATCTTCTCCGCGCTCCTGGACGCTTTTCAGACGGTGATCCTGCCGCGGCGCGCCTCCGGGCGCTTCCGGCTCACCCGGCTCTTCTACGTCTTCACCTGGGGGCCCTGGTCGGCAATCACCTCACGGATGAAAGACTCCCGCAAGCGGGAGACCGCCTTTAGCTTTTATGGCCCGCTCTCGCTTGTGTGCCTGATCGTGGCCTGGGCCGCAGCGCTCGTTATTGGATTTTCGTTTATCTACTACGGGCTCGGTTCACCCTTCACCGATGCGTTGATGACACCCGGCCTGCGCACCGACCTTTATGTGAGCGGAACGACGCTCTTCACTCTTGGCCTCGGCGACGTTGTGCCGCACAGCCCGTGGACGCGCGAGCTGATCATCCTCGAATCCGGCATGGGCCTCGGCTTCGTCGCCGTCGTGATCGGATATTTTCCCGTCCTCTACGGAGCATTTTCGAAGCGCGAGATGGCCATCTCCCTGCTCGACGCCCGCGCCGGGTCGCCGCCCACCGCCGTCGAACTCCTGCGCCGCCACGCCTTCGAAGGCGGCGATGCCGCGCTCACCCTGCTCCTCGAGGAGTGGGAACGCTGGGCCGCCGAACTGATGGAGAGCCACATCTCCTATCCGCTGCTGTGCTACTTCCGCTCCCAGCACACGAACCAAAGCTGGTTGAGTGCGCTCACCGCTGTCCTCGACGCCTGTGCACTGCTCGTTGCCGGCGTGCAGGGGCACCCGGCACGGCAGGCGCAGCTTACCTTTGCCATGGCTCGCCACGCCCTCGTCGATCTCTCCCAGGTATTCTCCCAGCCTCCGGTCACCGACATGCCCAACCGCCTGCCGCCGGAGCGCTTCGAGGCGATCTACAGCCTGCTTTGCCAGAGCGGAGTGAGTGTCTGCCGCGATCCAGGATCGATGGAGCGCCTCAGCCAGATGCGCGGGCTCTACGAGGGCTACGCCGAGACCATGAGCCGCTACCTGTGCATGACCCTGCCGCCCTGGCTCGCCGAGCGTCCGCATAAGGACAACTGGCAGACCGTGGCGAAGTTGCGCGACCAGGCCGAAAAAGCATCCGGAAACGCTGCGACCTCGCAGCCCGCCCCAGATGCGAACATCCTCGCCGGGTTCGACGAACATCACGACTTCTAAACGTTCATCGCATCGGGCCTATACGGCTTCGCCCAACCTCGAATCAGCCGCTGCCCCGGCCGCTCGACCCACTTCATCGTCAACACGGCCGCCACGACCAGGAGCAGGTAACTGAACCAGGGATCGAGCGCGATCAGTCCAGTCTTCTGGAGAACCCCCGAATCGTGGATCAAGTTCCAGAGATTGAAGTGCAACAGATAGAGGCAATAGCTCGCCTCGCCAAGCAGAACGAACGGCAGGAAGCCGAAGAATCGCGATAGGATATTTTTTCCCGCTAGTCCCAGAACAGTGAGCCCAAAAAGCGGCATCAGCAGTCCGTCGTGGAGGAAAACGTAGGGAAACCTTTCACCCCGCGAAAGAACGAAATAGAGCGATGCTATCCCAACGATGCCCAGCACCAGCCTCCAACGGCTCTCCTCCGAAATCCGCGCATGAAGGTCGGCCAAAACGACGCCAAATAGGAATGAAGGCAGATGCGGCGGCGGCGTAAACTTGAGCGCCCGCAGCCACCATCCATTGGAATACCGGTCAGGATGAAAATCCCCGTCTGGATGCAGCAAGGTATAGAGGGCCGGGCACAGCATCCCAAGGCACCATAGTGCCAAGAGCAGCGTGAGCAGCCACACCAGCTTCTTCGGCCGCTTCCACCGCACTACCATCGGGAAGAGCACGTAAAAGAAGGCTTCCGTAGACATCGTCCACGCCGGAGTGTTCCAAAAGGTCGAGAGTGTTGGGCTCCAGCCTTGAAGCAGCAGCAGCGTCAACACGATGCCTGCGAAAAAAGCCGGACCGCTGTGCGCGCGGAATTCCAGCGCAAGCATGCCCAGTGAAACAATCAGGCTGAAGACGTAAACCGGATAGAGACGCGAAAACCGCGCCAGCCAGAACTCGCCAAGGCGCATTTGGCCGCTCGCCGCGCGATCGGAGTAGTTGTAAGCCAGGATGAAGCCCGAGAGCAGCAGGAAGAAGCTCACCGAGGTATAGCCGTTGTCGACTACCGGCGCGAGCCAGCCGAAGTTCTTTGGGTCGGAAAAATGGAAGAAAACCAGGTTCAGGGCTGCGAAGATACGCAGGCCCGTCAACGCCGGCAGCCGCGATTTCCTGACTGAAACCGGTACTCCTGAGAGCTTTGGAGAAGCCCCAACCGGCGCTTCAATGACCAGAGACGAACTCGTGGACACAGGTGCGTCCGCGCTCAGGCCGTGACCAGCGAGCCGATCTTCTCTTCGCAGATCACCCGCTGAATGTTCCCCGGCTGGTTCATGTCGAAGATGATCATGGGGAGATTGTTGTCCTTGCACAGGCTCACCGCAGTCGCGTCCATGACCTTCAACCCCAGCCGCAGAATTTCCATGTAGGTTATTTCGTCAAATTTCACCGCGCCCTTATTGATGACCGGATCGGAATCGTAGATTCCGTCAACTTTAGTCGCCTTCAATAAAACATCGGCCTTGATCTCCATCGCCCGCAACGATGCCGCAGTATCCGTCGAGAAATAGGGATTCCCTGTCCCGGCTGCAAAAATGACGATCCGACCCTTTTCGAGGTGCCGCACCGCGCGCCGCCGAATATAAGGCTCGCAGACCTGGTTCATCTCAATGGCCGACATCACCCGGCAAAAGGCGCCCTGCTTCTCAATAGCGTCCTGGATCGCGAGCGCATTGATTACCGTGGCCAGCATCCCCATATTGTCCGCAGAGACGCGGTCCATATGCTTAGCCTGCTCCGCGACGCCGCGAAAGAAGTTGCCGCCGCCCACCACGATAGCGATTTCTACGCCCAGCTTATGAACTTCGGCGATCTCGCCGGCAATCTCGTGGATCTTGGTCACGTCCACACCAAAACCCCGTCCCGCGGCCAATGCTTCCCCGGAAAGTTTGAGCACGACTCGTTTGTACATTTCTTTGAAGTATCGCATATCGAAGCCGACCCCCAAAGGGTTTTGCTGCCGGGAACCTCTGCCCGATTTCCTTGAACAGAACCACCGACTCGGGTCAACTCCTACGGATACAACCGCATCCGCGTCCATCCGCCTTCACTTCGGACGAAGAGCATCCGGTCGTGCAGCCGGTCGGCGCCGTCCACCCAGAACTCAATCCGTTCGGCGCTCACGCAATAACCCCGCCAATACGACGGACGGGGCACCTCGCTGGGGTGGGCCTCAGCGAACCTTTGTACCGCTTCCACAAGCTCTTCCCGGTTGGCCAGCGGCCGGCTCTGCTGCGAGACCGCAGCGCCAATCTGGCTCCCTCGCGAGCGGCTGTGAAAATACAAATCGACTGCAGTGCCTTCGATCTCGATGATCGGCCCCGCAACCCGTACCTGCCGCCGCAGGCTCTTCCAGTGAAAACAAAGCGCTGCTCGAGGGTTCTCCGCCAACTCTCGGCCCTTTTGGCTTTCGGCGTTAGTGAAGAAGCAGAAGCCGCGCTCGTCCGCCCGCTTCACCAGCACCATCCGTACACTCGGTTGTCCACTTACCGAGGAGGTTGCCAGCGCCGCAGCAGTGGGATCGTTCGGCTCGGTTGATTCCGCCTCGCGCAGCCACCGATGGAAAGTCTCCATCGGGCTTGCCAGCTCCCAGGAAAATTCGTTGCCCATATAGCGATGGTAGTCCGACTTAGGCTCTATGAAAGCTGGATGGCCAGCCCCAGCTCAAACCCGGCGGGCTCACTTTCCATTCCACCAATACACCTGTCGAATCGGGCGCTAAACCACGCGTCTCGCGCCGGGGATTTTCAGCAGCAGCGAGGCCAGTACCAGCGAACTGAGCAACGCAAGTGGGCCGACAACCGCGAACTTTGCCATTGCAGGTCCGTGCCACGAGCGTAACGTCACCGCGATACCGACCAGCACAGGCGCATGGACGATGTAAACCGCGTACGCGCATGCAGCCAGGTGTTCCCAGACGCGCGAAGGGGCATTGCCGTGAAGTCGGAACCAGACCAGATAAGCAGCAATAATGCCCCAGGCCACGAAAGGCTCCCAGAAAGCATAAAAAATCGCGGGAAAACCGAGACCGCCGCTGAAATCGGCGTGCTTGCCTGCGGTCAAAACCACCGTCACGATCATCGCCGGCGTGGCAATGAAGGCGAAGATGACCCAGACGCGCACCGTCTTCCAAGTCAGCCGCTGAAGCCAGTTCCATTGCCAGGCGACCGTGCCGATGGCGAAGAGAAAGATGTACGAAGCGAAATACGCGAGCTGCAGCTGAAAGACATTCTTCCCCACCGGCACCCATTGCCGAATCAGCAGCGCGGCAGCGCCTACGCTAACCGCGGAGACGAGCCAGCCGAGCACAGTAGGAAGCGGCGCATCGAGGCGCCTGGGTTCACCGCCGCCCCACTTGCGCCACGCAATATAACCGGCCGAGAAAATCAGCAATGCCTGCGCGAACCAGAGCGGGCCGTTGTGCCAATCAGCTGTAAAGATCCGATGTAACAGGTCAGGCAGGAAGGGTTGCGCCTCCGCCGGCGCTCTACCCCAGGCCAGAGAGATGGCGTTCGTCAGCGGATCGAGCAACACGCCGAAGACCGCCAATGGAATGCCAAGACGGATCAGCCTATCCAGAAAGAATTTGCCCGCGCCTTTGCGATCGTAGGAAGCCGGCGTGAAATAGCCCGCAATAAGAAAGAAGAAGCCCATGAAATAGGCCTGGTTAAGAGAGACAAAGAAAATGAAGAAGAGTCCAGTGAGCGAAACGGTAGTCGGCAGCTCGCGGTAATACCACCCGCCCGGCGCTCCGTAGGTGATGGCAGTGTGATGCAAGACGACCAGAGCGGTGAGAATCACCCGAATGCGGTCGATGAAGTAAGCGCGGGAAGCCGGGGCGGTTTTGCCGCCGTCCTCCCGCGATGTCAAATTCACCGTAGCCATTGCGGATTCGTACGGATTGTTCTCAATGGATGTTCCAAGAACCTCCGAACGGTTACTGCTTCAGCGCCGCCTCGACCGCTGCGATCACCTCGGGCGAATCCGGCGTCACCGCCGGCTCGAACCGCGCTACCGGATTGCCGTTGCGGTCGAAGAGGAACTTGGTGAAGTTCCACTTGATCTCGCCGCCAAATTTCGGATCGGAAGACTTGTCGGTGAGGAATGCGTAGAGCGGCGCCTGATCTTCGCCCTTGACCGAGACCTTCGACATCATCGGGAAGGTCACGTTGTACTTGTTCGAGCAGAAGGTCTTGATCTCGGCGTCAGTGCCCGGCTCCTGGCTCATGAAATTGTTCGCCGGAATGCCGACGATCACCAGCCCCTTGTCCTTATAGGTCTCGTAGAGCTTTTCGAGTGCCGCATATTGCGGAGTGTAGCCGCACTTGCTGGCCACATTCACCAGCAGCAGCGCCTTGCCGTGGTAGGTCGAAAGGCTCACCGGCTGGTGGTCGATCGATTTCAACGTGAAGTTATAGACGCCTTCGTTCGCCGCCGCCATGCAAACTCCCGCAATGCAAACCGACAAGATAATGGCTAATTTCCGCATTTTCTTCCTCCGAACTTGATTTCGATCATAATCCGAGTGCGTTGAACCGGCATGAATGCGGGGCCGTACTACACTTGGGCGGTACTAAACTTGGAGTATTCAGTAGACGCTTCGCTGTCCCCGGGAGTTACAGATGCAGAGCAATATTATTGGAACCACCATGCCGGTGCTCGAGTTCATCCTCGAGCCGAACGAGTCCATCATCTCCGAGGCCGGCGAGCTTTCCTGGATGGGCGCCTCGATTCAAATGACCACTCACACCCAGATGGCCGGCGGAGGAGGCTTCTTCGGCGCAATCCGCCGCGTCGCCGGTGGCGGCAGCCTCTTCATGACTGAATACCGCGCCTTCGGAGCGGCGGCCGAGCTCGCCTTCGCCACCAAGGTCCCCGGCCACATCCTGCCCGTGCCCGTGGGCAACGGCTACGAATACCTCATCCATCGCCACGGCTTTCTCTGCGCCACACCGCAGGTAAACCTTGGCGTCGGATTTCAGCAGTCACTCGGCGCAGGCATCTTCGGCGGCGACGGCTTTCGTCTCCAGCACGTCTCCGGCAGCGGTACCGCCTGGATCGAGCTCTCCGGCGAGGTAGTCACCAAAGACCTTCAGGCCGGCGAAACCTTGCGCGTTCACCCCGGTCACGTCGGCGCATTCCAAACCAGCGTCTCATTTCAGATCGCTCGCATTCCGGGCATCAGCAACATGATCTTCGGCGGCGACGGAATCTTTCTCGCCGCGCTCACCGGTCCCGGAAGGGTCTGGCTGCAATCGCTCCCCATCGCCCGCCTCGCGCACGCGCTCCGGGAATATCTCCCCAGCTCTGGCGAACAGCGCGCCGAATCCGGAGTCGTCGGTGGAATCGTCGGTTCGATCCTGGGAGGCATGAATAATCGGTAGATCGATGAATCAACCACGCAGGAGAAGGCACAGCGAGCACCGGCGAAGCGCCAAGCCACTCGACGGCCGACTCCTGCTGTCTCGACCACCCGTCCGCCGAGCCGCGGATGCGTTCCAAGACACCCCGCCGTCGCAATTTAATTCCTGCCCTTAGAACAACAGCTTCAACGAAAACTGGATCTGCCGCGAAGTCCCCGCCGTCTTGCTGATCTCCCCAAAGCCCGAGCCGAGAATCGTGTTCGCCGGCAGTCCCATGTTCACGATGTTGAAGATGTTGAAGAACTCCGCGCGGAACTGCACGTCGAAGAGCTCGCCGCCGCTCGAACGGCTGCCCACCGGGGTGTCTTTGATCAGCGAAAAGTCGAAGTCGTAAAACGCCGGCCCGCGAAAGGTGTTTCGGCCCAGCGCCCCAAAATACCCCTGGTTCGGCCCCGTGCCGCCGGGCAGGTTGATCGGAATGGAGAAGAACGACGCATTGTCGACGCCCTTGCCAAAATAGTCTTCGCGGACCTTGCGCGCCGTCGAGAGTTGCGGGATGCCGATCTGGTTGGGGCGATCGACCCCATTCGATCCGGCCCCGGTCTGCTGGATTCCCGAATAAATCGTGAACGGCGAACCGCTGCTGATCGTCGAGATACTCAACAGCGTCCACCCGGCGGTGATAACCTGCGGCACCTGCTGCAGAAAGCCAGCCTTCTCAATCTGCAGATCTTGCGCGAGGCTCGCGGTGAATCCATTGGCCACGTCAAACGCCGACGGCCCCTTCTCGGCGTGGGTGTTGAACGGATTTTGCGGAAAGGGACTCGCCACCGCACCGGTCGTGTTTCCATTTGGATTGATGCCGCTGGTATCGTCCAGAGACTTCGAGAATGTATAGCTCACCTGAATGCTTGGGCCATTCTCGACCACCGTCCCTTGGAGCGAAGTCTGCAGCGCGTTGTAGCTCGAATGCGCCGTGTCGGTGATCACCTGTTCGGTACCGAAGCCGCCGATGGCATTCCCCGCAGCGTCAAAGTCGGTGAAGTTGGCGAAGCCAGGTCCCGCGCCGGAGTAAGCGTTGGGGAAGTAGGAGCGCGGTAACCGCACCGACGCGGTCCCAATGTACGACGCATCAGCCGTCAATTTTCCGAAGGCCCGCTCCAACCCCAGCGTCCAGGTCTGCATATAGCCGTTGCCAAAGCGACGATCTATTCCGGTCAGGTTCAACGGCGTGAGTTGTGTGCCCGGCGAAAGCGCGGCCAGGTCGCGCTGGTAGCGTTCCACATCCAGCACGGTGTTGCCAGGCACGGCCTTAACTCCATTCGCGAAGACGTTCTGTCCCGAAGGCGTATAGAAAGTCGGCAACTCGCCCGAAGTGATTTGGAAGCCGTAGTTAATCGGCGCCGCGTGCGAGGTTACAAGGTGCGGATAGATCGCGAAGGGCACCGCTCCGGTCAGGAAGTTGTCTTGCCAGATGTTGGGGGGGATCGTCATGATGCCGGCGCCCGCATGGACGTGCAGCGTGCCTTTCACTCGCCAATCGATCTGTACGCGCGGTGCGATGCTGTCAAGGTTCGTCTTGTAACCAGGCTGTGGGTTGTCGAGATACTGTTGCCGCTGACCCGCAGGGGGATTGACTTCAAGAAATCCTGAGGTGCGGTGAGCGCGTTCAGTAATCGGCGAATAAATCTCCCAACGCACCCCGTAGTCGAAGACAAACTGGTCCGAGACCTTCCACGTGTCCTGCACATACACTCCGCCCGCATTGCGTGAGATGGCCGCCGGCCCTATGTGATATCCGCCTGATGCATAAGGCGGCGCGACGACGGTCGTATACACAAACGGCCTGCCCGTGAGCAGAGCACTGAGTGTATCGGGCAGCGGATCGCCGGCATGAACGTCATGCATGCCGCTCTTCGAAGGAATGTCCACCGGCGAATACGCGGTGCCTCCACCGAAATCGTATTCGCCATTGGGACTTGTGCCGAAGTACGTGGTGTCGCGGTTCAACCGGACTTCGCCGCCCGCCTTGACCACATGCCTGCCAGCAAGGATGGTGAAGCTCTGCTGCCCCTGAAAGAGGTTGCCATAGGCTGAAATGACCGATCCGCCAGTGGTGTTGAAACCTTCGTAGATCCCGTCGTTGAACTTCACCGCCGGGTCGGTGTGGTTCTCGGTTGGAAACTGCGGCGTCGTCCGCGTAAAGCTCAACGAACTCTGAAACGAGAACCGCGGATTGACGGTCCGTGAATATGTCACGATGCCATTGCGCTGATGGTCGACATAAGTAACCCCAAAGGTTGGGTCGATCGCCGTCTGGTCGGGATTCGTAGTCGGCCCGAAGAGATTATTGAAGTTAAACCTCGCCATCAATTGGGCCTTGTCGGAGATCTGCTGATCGAGGCGAAGTGAAAACTGGTTCGCGTTGGTTACCACCTTCGACGGGGCGGCGTAGGTGTTCAACCCGAATGCACCCGTCGGGTTATTCGGCAGCGGATAACGCGCCAGCACCTTCGAAATTGCCGGATCGGGGGTGATATAGAGCACGTCACCGGGATAAGCCCGCGCATCGAGCCCCTCCCGCTCGGGAGTGGTCGGAACCGGAAAGACCTGGGTTGTCCCCAGCACCTGGCGAAAGCCCTGGTACTGGCCGAAGTAGAACGTCTTCCCACGACCGTCATAGACGTGGGGAATGACCACTGGTCCGCCATTGGTGAATCCAAACTCATTGCGTTGGAAGGGCGGGATTCTTCCTGGGTAGGCGATCGAGGGGTGATCGAAATAGTTGCGCGCATCGAGGGCCGAGTTGCGTAGAAACTCAAAGATCGACCCGTGAAAACCGCTGCTGCCGGAACGGGTGATGATATTCGTGAAACCGGCTGCACCCCGGCCGACCTCCGCCGGCATCCAGCCGGAGACGGACTTGATCTCCTGCACCGCATCGACATTGAAGTTGCTGAACGTGGCTCCGCCCATCTCCGGGTCGCTGGTGTCGGCATTGTCCATCGCAAACGTGGCCTCGACGCCTCGCTGGCCGTTGATGGCGAACTGCTGGGTAAAGTTGGTCGCTCCATTGGCGTCGGTCATTGTCCCCGCCGCAAGCAACAGCAACTGGCTGAAGTCGCGCTTGTTCAGCGGGATCGCGCTCACCGTCTGGCTCGAAAGCTGCTCTCCGCCCGACTGCGTGGTGACTGGGATGACTGCCTCATTCGCAAATGTAACCGTCACTGTGCCTTGATTGTCGAGGGCTATCGCCGCCGCCGGCAGATCCGCCCCCAGCGCAATCGGCTTGGCGTAGTTGTGGCCAACTCCTTCGATCACAACCGCGAGTTGATAGCTCCCCGCAGGCGGGTTCGCGAATTGGAAGCTGCCATCGCCCTGTGTCTCGGCCACCATCTCGCCGTGACCGCCGATGAGGTGGACCTCCGCGCCCTTGATAGGCGCGCCGCCCGCTTGGTGCAGCGTTCCCTTCCAGGTTCGAGTCGATAATTCCTGACCTTGCAAGCTGAACGACAGGAGAAGGAGAAATAGAAGAAGCCGGGTGCCGATGCGCATCAATTGGCAATTATATTGGCGCAGGCGACTCCAGCCCTCTTTGGCCCTTCTCAACCATCGTCCGGCCAGAGGTCCGGAGTTCCATTCCAGACCTCTGCTCTCGCGATGATCCTCTTCATTCCCGCCGTTTTCGAAACAGGATCGTACCCTCCTCTGGTCCCGGACCGGCACCGGCAAATTCGAAGCCGTTCTTGGCGAGCACCCGGAGCGACGGCTGCAGGTGGGGAAACGTCTGCGCATTCACCGAGCGAACGTGCGGATGTTCAAAAATCCACGCGACCAGCGCCGCCACGGCCTCGGTCGCATAGCCGCGTCCCTGAAAGGCGGGCAACATCCCATAACCAATCTCCGGATCGTCGTTCAATTCGATCGGGAGAGTGGCCCCGCATGTCCCCGCCAGTATTCGGCGTCCGCCATCGGGCGCCTTCACGGCGATGTAGCGGCCCCAGCCGCGAGCATTCGGGTACCGGGTCATCTTGTCGATTACGTAGTTGAAGGCGTCGGTGTCCCACCCTTCCGGCGGCCAGTCTGCAGGCACCTCCGCGTTGACCAGCTGGCCGAACTCCGGCGATCTGCCATAGCCCGCCTGAACCATCTCCATCGTGATGGCAATCAGTTCGACGCGAGGGGTGATGATGTCTTGCGTGGAGAGTTTTTCCACGCCCATGGATGTAGAAATTGCTTCTTGGGTCATTGGGGTCCGCTTTCGGTCAGGCGAGGCTTCGGGGCGCGGTGCGGGCCATCGAGGGCTGCACCACAAAAACGCAAATAGAGCCGAACTAGCGGACTACAGTCATAGGCAACGCTTGAAGTATGGAGCGGAAGATGGAGCGAGTCAATCCCATTGGGGCGGCTACCTCCACTGACCCTCCGCTCCGGCCAGATTACGGGCCGAAATGCTCTAATTCAGAAATGAAGACTCTCTTGCGCACACTGATCTCCCTGGCCGTTGCCATCTGGCTGGGCGGACTGTTCTTCTTCCCCATCGTAGCGGCGGTCAGCTTCACTCATTTGCCTGACACCCACGCGGCGGGCTCGGTCGTCGGCGCTTGCCTGCGCATCCTGCATCAGGAGGGCCTCTTTGCCGGCGCCCTGCTGGTGCTGCTCTTTGTCGGCGCGAGCGTGACCGGAGTCTATCCTCGGCAGGTCCTGCGGCCGCCACTCGTGATGGTGGTGGTGATGCTCTTGCTGACCGCCTATTCGCAGTTCTCGATCATTCCTCGCATGGAAACCTATCGCACCGCTGCCGGCGGGGTCATTGATGCAGTGCCGAAATCCGATCCAAACCGCGCCGGATTCGATCGCCTGCATAACCAGTCGACGCACGTCGAAGAGGGCGTGATGATCGCCGGACTGCTCTTGGTGCTGCTTTTGGCGCGCGCCGAAAGTACAGAGTTTCGCTACTCAGGACGATGAGCGCCGCAGATAATTTCTAGATGAACTCGATGGCGGTTTCAGTTGCGACGCCTTCGGGCAGCAGCGACGCCATCGCGCGGTCGAACGTGGCCAGTTTTCCCTTGCTTCAAAGCAGTGATGTCAAAAGCTTTGCAGAGCATCAAACTCGATAAACCACATCACACACTTGCCAACTCATGGGTGCATTTACGCGCCTTAGTACGAGCGCGTTTTCGAGTGTTCGGATTATTTTGAGGAATGCTGCTGGTCGGCTTTGGCGAGCGAGCGCCACTTTAAGCCAACGTACCCGAGATACGCAAGCTGAACCCCCCAGGCAAAGCAGTAGGCGGCAATCAAATGATGATGCCCGAGCACGGATTCGTTTGCGCGGTCCCACGGAAAGAGCGGGGCGAGAATAAACAGCAGCGAGGCCATCGGATTCACGAAGGAACCTCGACCTGCGCCAGCGGGTTCTCGAGCGAGCGCAGCGCAGCGGCTTCATCGACCTGCTGTTGGCGGCGTTCGACGGCATAGCGAATGCTCACCATCAGCAACGCCCAGGCCAGCCACGCATAGACGTTCCAGTTAACCGCGGGTCTCATGCTCGCGGCGATGCCGGAATTGGGCCCGCCAAAAAAGACCGGACCGGGGTGCTGCGTCCTCCACCAACGCGTCGACATATACACGATCGGCACATCGATGTATCCAAAGATCGCCAGCACCGCAGAGATGGTGCGCATCTGTGGCCCGGCCGAGAAATTCCTCAGCAGCAGATAGCTGACGTAAATCAACCACAGGATGAGCGTAGAAGTAAGGCGCTCGTCCCACGTCCACCAGATACCCCAGGCGTAACGCGCCCACAGCGAGCCGGTGACCAGCCCCACGAGGCAGAAGACGACGCCCATCTCAGCGGTTGAGACGGCGATGGCGTCGGCGCGCAGAGCCAAAGCGGGGCGGTTGTTTCGGGTAATCAGGTAAACAATCGAGCCGATCAGGTTCGCGCCGAAGCAGAACGACATCGCGATCCATGCCGGTAGATGGTAATAGAAGATGCGCTGAACGTTGTACATCGCCTCATCGGCGGGCACGGTCATGGCGACATGAAAGCCGTAGCCGAGCAATCCGAGAGTGACGATGGCGAGAATCCAGCGAAAGGGCTTCATGGTGGCTGCATTTCTGAGTCTAATGCGGTTCGACGCTTGCTTGCCACGGATTCAAGACGGCCACGCCCGTGGGAGCAAAATCTTCGACATTTCTTGTGACCACGGTCAGGCCATGAATAAGCGCAGTGGCCGCAATCAATGAATCTCGCCGAGGGCTGGGATTCGGGACATGCAGATGCGCACAACGACGGGCGATTTCAAGATCCACCTGCAGAATTCTTCCATGAAAAGCGGGGAGCAGCCTGCCAGTCAGCCACGTACTCAGCTGATATCCTTGCGTCGCGTCCCGGCGGGCAACGCTCAGTATGCCAATTTCGAGTTCGAGAATTGTGATCACCGAGACAAACAAACTCGATTCCACAGTTTGTTGTGCCCAGCGCGCAACATTTTCGTCGGCGCGGCCTGCCCGCAACCTACGCATTTCTGACAGGACGTTGGTGTCGAGCAGGAACATCAGGAGAAATCCGCTGGCTCGAAGATGTCGTCGCCGAGCTTAGGAGGGTCGAACTCGATATCTTCGCCACCCCGCATCGCTAAGAGCTCGACAATAGTGCCCCTCTTCTCTGGAAAAGCAGCCTTCTCTCCCGAAAGCTTCTCATATTGGTCGAAACTCAACAGCACATGCGCCGGTTTGCCCCGGTCAGTAATAATTACAGGCCCTTTAGCCGCTGCCTTCTTGGCGCGGCCGGTGTCCTGATTGAACTCACGGCTGGACAGAGTGGTCGTAGTCATCGCGCCAACCTCCCAATGTAGATATGTTACTACAATCCCAGGCCGGCCTGTATATTTGGGGCAGAGCGGTTCAGCGACTACTTCCAACGCGAATTTCATCTCCGCTGTTGCTCATCTTCCAAGTCGCCTTGTTGTCGGTGGATTCGAATTGCTCGAAGTGAATCTTGTCCTTGCCAGTGAAATAGTTTTCGGTACGATACCAGGTGGTTTTGTCGCCCTCCGTATCTTTGCCCAGAAACGTCCAGTGATCGCCGGCGATAGTCAGGTCCCCCCGGCCGGTCGCATAGCCACTCGGAAGGATCGGTTGAGTGTGGTAAGTCAGCGGTGCTTCGGCGGGCACAAAGACGATAAGCGCCATCGGTTTACCATTCACGACCTGCTCGCAACTGTAATAGGCCTCGCTTCTGGTGCAATGGTTGACCAGCGAATCGGATTTCCCGGCCCCGGCCATCGTTTTCGACGCGGTGACCGTCCAGGCGCCGTTGTAGACGGCGATATCCGAAAACGACGGCGTTACGACGCCGGCAGTCGCTTGAAGCAGAAGCGCAAAAGCAAGCTCGGTCAACATGCCGGAAGGATAGCTCAAGCACCTGGAATAGCGAAGTCTTCCGGAGGAATGGTCTTCACTCCGCCTGGATCACCGTCTCAAAGAGCAGCAAACCCACCGTCGTGAAGATGATGTCATAGCCAGCGAGTAGCTTGATCCACAGCGTCGGATCGGCTTCTCCGGTGAGAACCGCAGTCGTCGCCAGCACCATTGCCAGCAGCGCCGGAATATAGATCGGAAAAAGAATCAGAGGCAGCAGCAGCTCACGGTTCCGCGTCCGGATCGACAGCGCCGCAAAGAAAGTCCCATTTACGATCAGCGCCCAGGTTCCCAGCGGCACCACCAGCAGCAGCGGCCACGCCGGCCCGACAGAGCGCAGGTTATAGAAAATGATGAAAAGCGGCGTCAGCACCAGCTGGACCACCGAGACAAACAGGAAGTTCACCAGCACCTTGGCCAGAAAGAGAGAAGCAGCCGGTGCCGGGGCCATTCGCTGCGCGTCGAGCACCTGATGGCGCAGCTCCCGCGCCCAGGTCTGGTTAAGCGCGCTGACCGAGGCAAACATCGTAGCCACGCAAAGAATGCCGCCTGCGATCTGCCGCGAAACCTCGCGCGTGGGATCGAACGCCAGCGAAAACAGCACCACAATAATCAGCGCGAAAAACAACATTGAGTTGATAGCGTCTTTCGAGCGCCACTCGATACGCAGATCGCGGAACAGATGAGTCACGACGTAGGGCCGCGTCATTTCGTGAGATCGACCAATATAGTTTGTCCCAGGGACTCGGCAGCCTTCACGTAATTCGCGGGCGTAAGAATCAGCTGCGTTCCCCGCGTCCCGGCTGAGACGGAGATGGTGTCGAAAAGCTCAATCGTCTCATCGACAAAAACTGGAAATGCCTTCTTCGCTCCAAAAACTGTCACTCCCCCGCGAATGTATCCCGTCAACGGTTGAACATCCTTGATCGAAGCCATCTCGGCTCTTCGAGTCCCTGCAGCTTGGGCGAGTTTCTTGAAGTCGAGTTCGGCGTTGCCGGGAACGATAGCGAAGACATGCTCGCGCTCGTGCGTCGCGCAGAGTAGCGTTTTGAACACTTGCTCCGGCGGCATGCCCATCTTTTCCGCGACGGCGATGGCGGAAAACTCTTCCTCCCCCAGATCGTAGTCACGCAATTCGTAGTCAATCCCCAGCGAGTCAAGATACCGGGCAGCATTGGTCTTCGTCGCCGAGGCCTTCATGCGGTTGCCCCGCTGGTTTGAGGCTGGGCAGCTTCCTCGACAGAGATGACTGATCCCGCCTGCATTGTCACAAACGTATCCGCAAGCGGCGCAGCAAGATCGCGCTGATGGGTGGTCAGAATAATCGTCCGCCCCTCGGCGCGCAGGCCGGCCAGCAGGCCGAGCATCTGTCCGGCGCTGGCTGCGTCCATATTGGAAAATGGCTCGTCCAGCAACAGCAATTCCGGTTGCGACAATAAAGCACGAGCCAGCGAAGCCCGTTGCCTCATGCCCTGCGAATACTGGCTGATCGGGCGCATAAGCCCGGGATCAAGCCCGACGACCCGCATTGCCTCCTCAGCCGCCAGGCAAGGCCGGTCGCGGTACAGGCTCGCGAAGTAGCGCAGATTCTCAAGGCCGGTCAGCTCGTCGTAGAGCATCGGCGCATGGCTCATATACCCAATCTGGTCGCGGCGCTCGACGGGAGAAACTCCGAAAACCGTGATCTCCCCATAACTGGGGCGCAGCAGCCCGGCGATGGTCCTCAGCAGCGTTGACTTACCCGCCCCGTTTTCCCCCAGCAGAATGTAGCTGCGTCCCTTGGCAAAATTGATTGTGACCTGACGGAGAGCGGCAAAGCTCCCATAGAGGCGCGAGACCGACCTTAAATCCACGATGCTGGACGAAGCAGCAGGCACTGGTTGAGTATAGCGAGGCGCCAGATCGGCGAATCGGTCAGCGAGGCAGCGGCGCGGGGTTCAGCGAAGCAGTTCCGGTTGTAGCCGGCTTCCCACCGCTCGGCATCTCGCCCGGCTTCGGCGCGTATTTCGAGGCGCATTTGGCCTGCAACTGCGTCGCATGGAAGACGCCGTCGCGGCCATAAGTGCCGATTGCCAGCGCCTGGGCGTTGTCTTTGAAAGTGTCCGGCGGCGGCTCCGTACCCTTGTAATCGACCTTGAGCCGGTTGCTGTTTTCTACCAGAACGAACTGAGCGGTCGTCCCGGAGTGCTCAATGCTGCCCGGGGCGACGTTCCCGGCAACACGCAGATGCCGTGTATAAGCCTGCCCGCCCATCCCCTGCAGCTCAGAGATGGTGACGTAATAGCTCTTGTTGGCCTGCACTCCGCTGACCGCCAGATACGCGATCGTCCCGACGATCACCACGACGGCGATGGCAATACGGACGGCTTGGCTGCTGCTCTTCATGCTCTCCTTCGAGAGTAGGCATCCTACTCAAGTGAGTCAAGGCGCCCCCGGCCGCTAGCTTTCTGAGCGTTATAATCCGGTCTAATACGGTTCGAGCGACATCCTACAAATATCGGCTTATCCCCGACGTCTTCTTTTGAGGTGATTATGAGTTTGCATGGCAGCGGAAATGGCCTGGGCGCAGTAGCCGCCCCGAATGGCAACGGGACCGCCGAGATTCTGCGTCCGCGGGCCGAGTGGATCGTCAATCGCAAGGCCGACGTCGCCAGCTCCGGCGACACCAATGTCTCGCAAATGCACTTCGCCCGCCTTGGCCAGATCACTGAGGAGATGGCCTTCGTCGCCGAGCGCGAGAAAATCGATGCCGCGCTGGTGCGCGACGAGATCGCCGCCGGCCGCCTGATTATCCCCGCGAACATCAACCATCCCGAAGTCGAGCCGATGGGCATCGGCATCGCCACCCGCTGCAAAGTCAATGCCAATATCGGCAACTCCGCGGTCACTTCCAATATTGATGAAGAGTTGCGCAAGCTCCATATGGCCGTGCAATATGGAGCCGATACGGTGATGGATCTCTCTACCGGCGGCGATATTCCCGAGATTCGTGACTCGATCCTCCGCCACTCGCCCGTTCCCATCGGCACCGTGCCCATCTACGAGGCGCTCAACCGCGTCAAGCGCCTCGAAGACCTGAACATCGATGTCTACCTAGAAGTGATCGAGGAACAGGCCGAACAGGGCGTCGATTACTTCACCGTCCACGCAGGCGTGCTGATTCAATACGTGCCCATGGTCGCCAAGCGGATTACCGGCATCGTCAGCCGCGGCGGAGCGATCCTCGCTCAGTGGATGACCCATCACCACAAACAGAATTTCCTCTACGAAAACTTCGATCGAATCACCAAGGTGATGGCGAAATACGACGTCAGCTATTCGCTCGGCGACGGCCTCCGCCCCGGCTCGATCGCCGACGCCAGCGATGAGGCACAATTCGCCGAGCTAAAGACGCTGGGCGAGCTCACCAAGAAAGCCTGGGAATCCGACGTCCAGGTCATGATCGAGGGTCCCGGCCACGTGCCGCTCGACAAAATCAAGGAGCAGGTCGACAAGGAAGTCGAGCTCTGCCACGGCGCTCCCTTCTACACCCTCGGCCCGCTAGTCACCGACATCGCCCCCGGCTACGATCACATCACCTCGGCCATTGGCGCGGCCATGATCGGCTGGCACGGCGCGTCGATGCTCTGCTACGTCACTCCCAAAGAGCATCTCGGCCTGCCGAACGAAAAAGACGTCAAGGACGGCATGATCGCCTACAAGATCGCCGCCCACGCCGCCGACGTCGCCCGTCATCGGCCCGGCGCGCGCGATCGCGACGACGCCATCAGCTATGCCCGCTACACCTTCGACTGGGAAAAGCAGTTCGCCCTCTCGCTCGATCCGGAAACCGCCCGCGCCATGCACGACGAGACGCTACCCGACGACTACTACAAGGAAGCGGCCTTCTGCTCGATGTGCGGCCCCAAGTTCTGCTCGATGAACTGGTCAAGCAAGGTCGATGAGTTCAATGCCAAGGAGCACGGCCTGGTCAAGAAGGACCTCACCGAGCTGGTGAACCTGCAGGCGAGCGTCCTCAGCGCGAAAACTTAAACCTCGGCAAAATTGCTGCCCGGCCGACGCCATCCGCGTCAGCCGAACATCTGTTGCTTGTATAGTTTGGGCCTGAAGGTCGAAGATTGTTTGCGGTTTCTCCCTGTGCTCAAAGCCGGGGCTACTAGCTTAAGGAGCGAACGACATGGCAACTCCCCTGACAGAACTGGCGGCATGGAAAGCGCTGAGTGAGCACTACAAGCAGATCGAGCCTATCCACCTGAAGGAACTCTTCGAAAAAGACCCCAGGCGCGCCGAGAAGTTTACCGTTGAGGCCGCCGGGCTCTTCCTCGACTACTCCAAGAACCGCATCACCGAAGAGACCATCAAGCTGCTCCTCCAGCTCGCCGAGGAGTCTGGCCTCACCGCCCGCCGCAACGCGATGTTCTCCGGCGAGAAGATCAACATCACCGAGAAGCGTGCCGTCTTGCACGTCGCCCTCCGCGCCCCTAAGGGCGAGAAGATCGTTGTCGATGGAGAAGATGTCGTTCCCGCCGTTCACGATGTCCTCGACAAGATGGCCGCCTTCTCCGACCGCGTTCGCTCTGGCGAGTGGAAGGGCCACACCGGCAAGCCAATCAAGAACATCATCAACATCGGCATCGGCGGCTCCGATCTCGGCCCGGTCATGGCCTACGAAGCGCTCAAGCACTACAGCGACCGCACCCGCACCTTCCGCTTCGTCTCGAATGTCGATGGCGCTGACTTCGTCGAGGCGACCGTCGACCTCAAGGCCGATGAAACGCTGTTCATCATCTCGTCGAAGACCTTCACCACCCTCGAGACCATGACCAACGCCAACTCCGCGCGCGAGTGGGCGCTCAAGGGCCTCGGCGGCGATGAGTCGGCAATAGCCAAGCACTTCGTCGCCGTCTCGACCAATGCCGAAAAGGTGAAGGCCTTCGGTATCGACACTGCGAACATGTTCGGCTTCTGGGACTGGGTCGGCGGCCGCTACTCGATGGACTCGGCCATCGGCCTCTCATCCATGCTCGCCATCGGCCCCGATAACTTCCGCGCCATGCTGGCCGGCTTCCACGAGATCGACGAGCACTTCCGCACCGCGCCGCTCGAGAAGAATCTGCCCGTGCTGCTCGGCCTGCTCGCCGTCTGGTACAACGACTTCTTCGGCGCGCAAACCGTCGCCATCCTGCCCTACGAGAACTATCTCAAGCGCTTCCCCGCCTACCTGCAGCAGCTCACCATGGAGAGCAACGGCAAGCACGTCACCCTCGCCGGCGACCACACCAACTACAACACCGGCCCGATCTACTGGGGCGAGCCCGGCACCAATGGCCAGCACTCCTTCTACCAGCTCATCCACCAGGGAACGCGCCTCATCCCCGCCGACTTCATCGCCTTCGTGAAAGCCATCACCCCGCTCGGCCGCCATCACGACATCCTGCTCGCCAACGTCTTCGCCCAGACCGAGGCCCTCGCCTTCGGCAAAACTCCCGAACAGGTCAAAGCCGAAGGAACTCCCGACTGGCTCGTCCCGCACCGCGTCTTCGAGGGCAACCGGCCGTCAAACACGATCCTCGCCGAAGAGCTCGACCCGAAGACGCTCGGCAAGCTCGTCGCCCTCTACGAACACTCCGTCTTCACCCAGGGAGCAATCTGGCAGATCGACTCCTTCGATCAGTGGGGCGTGGAGCTAGGCAAAGTCCTGGCCCAGAAGATCCTCGGCGAGATTGAGGATGCGAAGGCACCCCTGGCGCATGATAGTTCGACGACGGCGCTGATTGAGCGGTACCGGAAGGTGAAGTAGCGGGCGTTCCAGATCGGGAGTGGTCGTGGAATTCGTCTTGACTGCGGATTGTGGGGCCTTCCCTAAAGGGACTATGCTCATGAGCATGCGGGGTACCATGACGGAGAACTGGAAGAACGTGGGGTTGGCTTTCCTGGACGGCTTCGCGCCTCTCGACAATTTGTTTGGGAAACCAGTGCGTCCCGGATCGGTAGACGATCTGATCGCGACCGGCGAGACCTGGAATGAAAGCACGCGACTCGGAGTGAAAGAAGCTGAGGCATACGCGACCATACGGAAGCGCCTGACCGTTACGATCGCCAATCTCGACTCTCGATTTTTTCCGACTCATGACGACGCAGTGAGAGACGCCCACCGGTAAGACAAGGTGACGCCAGCGAAGCTCCCGGAAAAGCGCTCGACCGGAGAGAAGCTCTTTGCTCCGGCGAAGGGCCAGTTGCCTCCTCCGGAGATTCTCGCCCTATACGCCGCCATCGACCCGGAATATCCAGCTTTCTTGCGTCAGGCATTCATTGTTGAACTCCGGCGCAATTTCGTCTATCAAGTCCTCGCGATAAGCATCGCTGCTGCATTTGCGGCTTTGATGGTGGCGGCTTCCACCTTCCTTATCTACACAGGTCATCCCAAGATGGCTGGGGTCATGATCGGGGCGAACGCGCTGGCGTTCGCTGGAAAGCTTCTCGCCAAGTCACGAAGAGGTGAATAGGGCTTAGATCCGACCGACATCAGATGATGAGAGAACTCAAGAGGGTCGATCTGGCAGACCAATTGGTTCGATGAATGGGGCTAGGGCTACGCAAGATGCCGGCGGAGAACAGGCTTGCTGCAAGTCATGGAGGGCTGGAAGCGCTCTTAGTGAGCCCAAACTTCCCCTCCCACCGCGCCACCACCACACTCGCCAGGCAATTCCCCGTCACGTTGAGCGCAGTCCTTCCCATATCCATCAGCGCATCCACTCCCAGGATCAGCACAATCGGCTCCAGCGGCAGCCGAAAGCTCGCCGCCGTCGCCATCAGCACAACCAGGCTCGCCCGTGGAACCCCCGCCACACCCTTGCTCGTCAGCACCAGCGTCGCGAGCATCACCAACTGCGTTCCCCACCCAAGATGAATCCCGCCCGCCTGCGCAACAAAGACCGCGGCCAGCGCGAGATAGATCGCCGTGCCATCAAGGTTGAAGCTGTACCCAGTCGGAATCACAAAAGCAACGATGCTTTCCGGAACGCCCAGCGCCTCCATGTTCTCCATCGCAATGGGCAACGCTGCCTCCGACGTGGCAGTTGAGAAGGCGATAAACGCCGGCTCCGCGACCGCGCGGAGGAACCGCCGAATCGGCACGCGCGCAATCAGCGCCGCCGGCAGCAGCCCGACAAACATGAAGGCGATCAGCGCGGCATAGAGCGTCGCAACCAGCTTCGCCAGTCCAAGGATCGCCCCCGATCCAGAGTGCGCAATCGCATACGCCAGCGCAGCCCCGACCGCAACCGGCGAGAGATACATAACCAGATTCGTGAACTGGAACATCGCCTTGGTAAACGACTGGATGACCGTCAGCAGCGGCCGCCGCGCCTCTTCGCTCAACCGCGTCATCGCCAGCCCGAAGATCACCGCGAACACCACCACCTGCAGAATCTCGTTTTCCGCAATCGACTTCGCCAGATTCTCCGGAAAGACATGCAGCAGGAACTGGTCCCACTGTGGAATAGCTGAAGCTGGCGGCGCAGAACCCGGCGCAACGACACTGATGCTTGAGGTCGCCTTGAGAGGTGGCAGCGAAAGCCCGACTCCGGCGCGGGTGATGTTAATCGCCGCTAGACCGACCAGTAGTGCAACCGTCGTCATCACTTCGAAGTAGACCAGCGACTTGATCCCCAGCCGGCCAACTTCCTTCAAGCTCCCATGCGCCGCGATTCCGGAAATCAACGTCCCCAAAATCAAGGGTGCGACGATCGTCTTCACCAGCCGCAGGAAGATATCGCTGAAGACATGAAGATGAAGCGCGAACGAAGGCGCATCGAGCCCCAGCTCAACTCCGGCGAACATCGACCAGAGAATCCACACCGTCATGTTGCGGCGCCGGAGAGAGTAAACCGCCGCAAGCGCCAGAGCGGCGACGCGGAGCATTTCAGCCGCGATCAAGAAGACCTGAGAATGCAGACCCGCTAAAAGGGTGATCGCGACGCCAACACCATACAAAGCCGCGGCGGCGAACAGAAAAATATTGGCGCTTCGGATCTTCCGGGCTTCGTTCGCAGGCCGCATGTTCCCGCAATCTTAACCGTTTGTCCGCTCCGCGGTCCTGAGAAAGCTCCGCCCTTACCGCGCGTGCTGATGAAAGAACGGATCGACCAGGAGGTATGCCGCGCCCGCCGCGATCAGCATCGCCAGCGCGACCAGGGCCAGCATCGCGCCCCATGACAAGCCTCGCCCGCGACGGCTGACGCCGGTATGCTCCTTGCCGCTCTCCTTTGCGGTACTCACCGTTCCAAGTGTACGGCGATTGTCATCGTCCTATTTCCCTTTGCGGACATCGTGTTACCAACGGTTGATGCGCGCGTCTGGCGCATCGCCGCAAGCTTCCGATGAAGTTGACAGCAGGAAAGCTGCTCAGTATCCCCGGCTCGATCTCGCGAGAAAGCACCCTCGCAGAGTTGCCCCTAAAAAATGAGGGATTGAGGATGACCAAAGCGTCAAGGGTAGAGAAGTTCTCCATGAGCGAGCTCACCAACCTGCGCAACGAGTTGCTCGAGTCGCGCACCGACACTTGGCAGGCGGCGGCTGTCGTCTCTGCCTTTTTGGTTGGCCGCGGGTACGGTGTCGACACCCGGGCAATGCGCGACGCTGTCATCCGGCTCGACGCGTTCGGTGGATCGATGGATGCGATGCAAGAGGTCCTGGAGGCCGTCGCTTACGTCATGTGACGAGATTGCGAGCAATGAAAATGCCCGGTGCGATCGCTTGCACCGGGCACTCCGTTTGGGGCTTGCTTACATGCCGCTCTGATTTTCCGATTGAGGATGGATCACGCGGTAAGTTGCATTGCCGTTTGACCAGACCAGCAGCAGCAGGTCCTTGTCCGCCGGAGCAGAATGGACTTGCTCAACAAATTTCTGTGCTGACTCGACTGGCTTGCGGTTGACTTGCACGATAACGTCGCCAGCCTGCAGGCCCGCGTCTTCCGCGGGGCTCGCCGGCCGCACTTCTTGAATCGCTACACCCTGCACGTTTGATGGCACAGAGAGCTGCTGCCGCACCTCGGGCGTCATGTCGGCGACCGCCAGCCCGAGCTTCCCCTTTTGCTGATCAGGCGACGATGCGTTGTCCGCCACGTCAGCGCTCTTCTGGAACTCGCCCAGCTTGATGCTCAGCGACTGGGGCTTTCCATCACGCAGGATATCCATCGACACCGTCGTTCCCGGAGTGCGCTCACTGACTGCCAGTTGCAGCGCGCTCGAGGTCGAGATCGTCTTGCCATCCAGCTTGCGAATCACGTCCCCGGACTTCAACCCAGCGCGTCCACCGGGCGAGTCAGGAGTCACTTGCGTGACAATCGCGCCACTGGCGTCCTGCAGCTCAAAGAACTTGGAGTTCTCCGGCGTCACGTCTTCGATCCCGATTCCCAGGTAGCCGTGATGCGCTGCGCCGGTTTTAATGATCTGGTCGACTGTCGCTTGGGCGATCTGCGAGGGTATCGCAAAGCCCGCACCGGCAAACGAGCCGGTCTCAGAAATGATGAAGGTGTTGATGCCGATCACCTGCCCCTCGGCGTCCACCAGCGGGCCGCCGGAGTTGCCCGGGTTGATGGCCGCATCGGTCTGAATAAAGCCGCCCGGCTTGCGAGGATCGTCACGATAG
This sequence comes from uncultured Acidobacteriaceae bacterium, assembly GCA_963790505.1. Taxonomy (GTDB): domain Bacteria; phylum Acidobacteriota; class Terriglobia; order Terriglobales; family Acidobacteriaceae; genus Acidisarcina. Next base: position 208,643 of record CAWBOT010000004.1, read on the forward strand.
GGATTCGGCCGGTCGAGCGCGCTGATAATTCCACGCGTCACCGAGAACTGGAAGTATCCGAACGGGCTGCCGAAAGCAAGCACCGTCTGGCCCGGCTTCAACTGCGTGGAGTCGCCCCAGCCCAGGTTCGGCAGGTTGCTCGCGTTCACCTTGATCACTGCCAGGTCGGTCAGCTTGTCCGCGCCAACCAGCTTGGCCGACAGCACACGCCGGTCATTCAGCGTCACGCGGATCTGCGTCGCCCCGTTGACCACGTGATTGTTGGTCACAATGTAGCCGTCGGGCGAAATGATGATGCCGCTGCCGATTCCATGTTCGATCTGAGGGCCCTGTGCCTGTGGACCCTGCTGCCCAAAGAAGCGCCGGAACTCCGGCGGCACCTGCTGTTCCTGGCCATCTTCGGCTTCGTGCGCTCCAGCACGCGACTCGACCGCCACATTAACTACCGCAGGAGTCACATGCGAGGCGACCGCTTCCATCGCGCTGTCGAGAGAGGTCAGTGCAGAGACGCTGCCGCTATCCAGCGGAGCGGCATAGTTGCCTGCGGCATGTACCCCGTGATGGTTCCAGAGAAAGGTGACGGCGAAGAGCAGAGCGGTGACAACCCCGGCAGGGAGCAGGAGCCGCTTCGCTCTAACTCTTAATTGATTAGTTGCTGATTGCATGAAGCACCTCGTGAGATTCAAGTACATGGAAGCTTTACAGTTGGACGACGTACCAGCCGTACTGCAATTGCGCGGCTGAAAGAGCGGAAGTATGGAATGCGCCGTCAATCACCGTCACCGTCGTCTGCTGCCCAGACGAGCTCTCCCAACTGGTAACAACGATCAAAGACTGAATGGGTGATTGAGTCGGCGGCTGAACCTCTTCCACTTGAGCGCTGGCCCGGCGGAGAGGCTTCTTTTCAGCCAGGTGTGGACGAGCAGTCCGCGCCGGAGCTGATTCATAGTCCGCAGTCGCGCCATGTTGAATCGGCGGCTTACTGGCAATCGACTGCGGATGAAAGACCACGTCCTGATAGCGCGCGCCGGATACGCCCCGAAGCTGCTCAGTCGGCTGCGCCTTGGCGCTGACTCGGCCGGGTTGCGAGGGCGCAAACGACACCAGCGGCGCCGAGCCGCCCAGCTTCACCGCCCCGCCAACCGTGCCAATCATCAGGAGCGCCATCATCGCGCGCGCCTTATGAGGAGCCAAAATCGTACTCCCGCGCAAGATGCTCTCGATGCGGCTGGAAAGCTGTGACCGTTTTTCCCACGCTCCCAGTGACAAGGCAGTCGATCGGCGAGCCAGCCTTTCCTCGGCCAGGTTCGTCAGGCAAGTGGCATAGTCGCGCGGTGCCTTCGTCGCACGAATAACTCTCTCGTCGCACGCCAGCTCCCGTTCGGCACAGAGCCGCCGCTCCGCCCACACTAGCGCCGGATTCAACGGAAAGCAGACCAAAGCAATCTTCTGGACCAGATTCGTCCAGTCATCGCAGCGGCCAAGATGCGAGACTTCGTGGAGTACGATCTGCTCCAGCTCCGAGGTTGTTGCTTTCTCCAATAACCAGCTCGGAATCAGCACCCGCGGCGCAAAGAAGCCGATCACACAGGGCTGATCGACCTCTGCCGAGATGCACAACTGGGCGCGGCGGACGCTCGACCGCTCAAGAATGGCTCGTATCTGTTCCCCGGCCTCGACAGGAACCGCGCGCTTCCACAACGACCTGAGCCGGAAGGCATTTCCAATTAGCCCAGCCGCGCGAATCAGCGAACAGGCCAGCCAAAGCGCAGCAACTGCCAGCGCCCACCGCGAATCAAGTTCAATCGCCGAAACGGCCGGACTTCCCGCCGCAGTGGACTCCGCAGAGCCGACATGCGATGGAATCACAACTGAAAGCAGGGGCAGTAAAGTGATTGTAAAGAACACCACCATCCAGGTCAGGAAGCGGACGCCGGCCGTCGTTCTCGGCGCAAGCTTGAGGCAAATCCAGATCATCCCCGCCAGCAACACGCCCTGCCAAACGCTCGCGATCAGGGCGCCGGCGGCGACCTGAGAAGTCGCTTCAATCCATCCGCTCATTTCGCCTCGCCCTCCGCCGCTTCGCCCGTTGCGCCCTGCTCGATGGAATTCCGTCGAATCGCGTCCTTTAGACGTTGCAATTCCGCCGCCGTAATCTCCTCGTCGCCCAGCAGCGACAGCAGCAGCTTCTCCCGCGAATTCCCAAAGAACCTCTGCAACACGTGCCGGACTTCCACTTTGCTCGCATCGTCTTCGGCAAGGCAGGGGGAATAGATAAACGCCCGCCCCTCCTGGCGATGGCTCACATAGCCCTTCTTTTCAAGGATTCGGATCGTGGTCAGCACCGAGTTATACGCCAGCGCATCATGCTCGGGCATCGCGGCGACCAGATCGCCGACAGCGGAGTCGCCCCGCTGCCAGAGCATCTTCATCAGCCGGAGTTCGGCTTCGGTCAGGGTTGGCGATTTCTTAGGAGGCATCTGCTAAAACCTAACGAACACCCCTTAGACCAGTCAACTAATGAATTAGTTAGCAAGGCCCAGACGCCCGTCCAAAAGTCTTTGGCCCGCCACACTTACCCTGCCAGCGATTCAATCTGCCGAATCGCCTCTTCCGGAAGAACCAGCTCGCTTGCGGCCAGGTCCTGCTCCATGTGCCGCTGGTCAGAAGTACCAGTGAGCGGCAGCATCCCAACTCCCCGCGCAAAGGCGAAGATGACTTGCGCTGGGCCAACCTCCGCCAGCCTTGCGATCGTCGCAATCAGCGGGTGCCGGAGCACCTCAACATTCGCGGTTAACAGAGAGAACCCCTGGTAGACGATCTGCCGCTCGGCGCACCATGCCCGTACTTCGCGGTCCCACCCCAGCGCAGCGTAGCAGCGGTTCTGCACAAAGGCGGGAAGGTCAACGTGGTTGGTCTCCATACGATCGAGTTGCTCAAGAGACATGTTGCTGACGCCAAGCACCCGGCAGCGCCCAGCATCGCGCTCAGCAACCATCGCCTCCCAGACTTCGATATCGGCTCCCGTCCAGCCGACGTTGGCGGACGGCCCATGCAGCACAAAGCTATCCACGTAATCCGTCGCCAGGTGTTCAAGAGAACTCGCCATCGACTGCGCGACCTGAAGCGAATACACAGCCGTGGGGTCGTAAGGAAGCCGGTGGTCCTGTCCGCGGCTATAGGTGAACTTCGTCTGCAGAAATATCTCGCTCCTGCTGACTATGCCTGCCCGAATCGCAGCGGAAATGCCTCTGCCAACCCCTTCCTCGAAGTAGTGACGTCGCTGGTTAGCGGTGTCGATGCCCCTGAAGCCCGCACGCAGCGCCATCTCCGTCAGTCCGGATGTCCGGTCTTCTTTCCAGGCCGTGCCATAAAGAAAGTTGGGAAGACTCGCGCGCTCTGTTGAAGAATTCATCTGCTCTGCCGCGCCCGCCACAAGGCTCCCTGCACCGGATCGACCGCTGTAGCAAATATCTCGATCGCCGAATACTCGCGGCGCAATGCCTCTTCCAGCGACTGACGAACAAGCTCGACCTTCTCCAGAATGCTTCCCGCCAGGGCGATAGGGGGGATGTTGAATCCCTCCCCAGAATCCGTCGCCCTGCGTAGCCGTTCGATCACCAGCTTCGCAAGCGCCGCCAGTTCCACGCCCCCGCTCCGCACCACTTCAATCGCGACCTCGTCGCCATTCGCGGCGCACTCGACGACCAGCGGCGCTAGCTGCGAAAAATCCGGCGAAGGGTTGGCATTGGCGAAGGCAAGCAGCTCGCCCACCGACGCCAACTTCCAATACCCTTGGATCACATCGAGAAGAACGCTCGACCGCTGCTCATCGATCGCGCGAAAGCCGCGCCGCAACCCCTCTGTGCCGAGAAAATAGCCGGATCCCTCATCTGACAATACGGGTCCCCACCCGCCGGCGGTCACGATCTCTCCGTCGTTCCCGCGACCGGCAACGTTTGATCCAGTACCTGCCAGCACCAATATCCCGCGACCTCCCTGGAACGCCGCGTCGAGAGCGATCTCCACGTCTTCCACCAGAACAAACTCGCCGCCCACCAGCGGACGAAATGCCTCGGTGATCCAATCCGCCACCAGCGGCGCACTCGTACCTGAGGCCCCCACACAGCATCGAGCAACCGACAGCATCGGAACGCCGCTCAGCGCGGTCAGCTCGTGCAATGCATTCGTCAGATTTTGCTGGGTCGCGCCCTCCTCGCGGCGTAGCCGCTTGATGCTTCCGGCCACCACGCGGCCAAGCTCGCGGTCCTCGTCGGCGAGCAGGAATGTGGTCCTGGTCCCGCCCGCATCGACCCCCAGAAAATACGCCATCCCCTCTTACCCCTTTCTGCTCCCGCTACATCCTAATCTGAATCCAGTCCCAGAATGGGCCGGGTGTCCGGCCGCATCAGCGCGCACCGCGTCGGCGTTTCCGCGACCTCCGTCCTTATGCCACAATCGAAGAACCCCATATGCCCGAAATTGAAGCCCCGGAAATCCACGCCGCTCCCTCCGCTGCCCCGCTCGCACCAATCAACTCCGCCGCCGATGAATCCACCGAATCGTTCAGCGATATCCTCTCCCAATACGAGAAGGGTCGCTCGCCTAGGGCCGAGGACGGCAGCCGGCAGATCGAGGCGACGGTCATTGCAGTGTCCGCCGAATCGGCTTTCTTCGACATCGGATTCAAAACCGAAGGCATTCTGCCCCTCTCCGCCCTCGCCGGAAAAGAAATCAAGGTCGGCGACAAGTTCCAGGTCTCCGTCAAAGGGCGCGATGCCGAGGGCTACTACGAACTCTCCTTACTGAAGATCTCCCAGCCCAAAGACTGGTCGTTGCTCGAGCAGGCCTTCGCCGAAAAAGAGGCCATCCTGGGTACCGTGACCGCACTCGTCAAAGGTGGCCTGACCGTCGATATTGGCGTTCGCGCCTTCATGCCCGCCTCGCGCAGCGGCGCTCGCGACGCGGCGGAAATGGCAAAGCTCGTCGGGCAGCAGATTCGCGTCCGCATTATCAAGCTTGAAGTACCGAAGAAGATGTGGTCGTCGACCGCCGCGTGCTCGCCGAGGAAGAAGAGCGCGCGACCAGGGGACAACGCTACTCCGAGGTACGCGAAGGAGATGTCCTCCAGGGCACCGTTCGCAGCCTGGCGGACTACGGCGCATTCGTCGATCTCGGCGGCGTCGACGGCCTGCTGCACGTCAGCGACATCGCCTGGGGCCGGGTCGCCAATCCCGGCCGACGTTCTCTCGGTCGGCCAGCAGATCGAGGTGAAGGTCCTCAAGATCGACCCCGACAAGCAGCGCATCTCCCTCGGCCTCAAGCAGCTTCAGCCGCAACCCTGGGACGCGGTCCCGGAGCAAATACAAGGTCGGCGACAAGGTCCGCGGTACAGTCACCCGCCTGGCGGAGTTCGGCGCTTTCGTCGAACTCGAACCCGGCATCGAAGGCCTCGATCCATCTCTCCGAGATGTCATGGGCAAAGAAGGTCCGCAAGCCCTCCGACATCTTCAAGCAGGGCGAGACCGTCGAAGCGGTTGTTCTCGGCATCAAGCTCGACGAGCGCCGCATCTCCCTCGGCTTCAAACAGTTGCTTCCCGATCCTTGGACCGAGGCCGCGCAGAAATTTGCCGCCGGCTCGGTGATCGAGGGCCCGATCACCAGCTTCACCAAGTTCGGCGCCTTTGTGCAAATCGCCGAAGGCGTCGAGGGCATGGTGCATATCAGCGAGATCACCGCCGAACGCCGCATTCAGCATCCTCAGGACGTGTTAAAAGTCGGCCAAATCGTAAAAGCTGCAGTGCTTGAGATCGACAAAGACAAGCGTCAGCTCAAGCTCAGCCTCAAGCAGCTGGTCCCCGTCAGCGTCGACGAGTATTTCGCCGAACACAAAACCGGAGACCTCGTCACTGGCCGAATCATCGACATCGGCGGCGGCGAGGCGCGCGTGGAACTTGGCGAAGGCCTTCACGGCCACTGTCCGGTATCCGGCACGGAAGTTGCCGCGCAACCCCAGGCTGCTGAAGGCAAAGTTGATCTGTCTTCCCTTGGCTCGATGCTTCAGGCCCGCTGGAAAGGTGGCGCAACCGCTGTGAAGCCAGCGCCGGAACCCGTCCGGGCAGGACAGGTGCGCAGCTTTCGAATCGCCCGCCTCGACGCCGAATCCAAGACAATTCAACTCGCTCTGCCGTAGTCTGATAGCACGCTAGACCTTTTTCACAAATCTGTGTGTCCGAGCGGAACAAATGTGAAGAGCGGCTCTACCTGACGGAAAATCCGCGCCGAGGCTATCTCGACCGGATACACCAAGTGTGAAAACGGTCTAAGCCTTGCATTTCCCGCGTCCTGGCCGAATCGGAGTCCTGCGGCGTCCGAATTTCGTCTACAACTGCTCACGGGTAAAAAGTTCCCAACCTGAGATGAGTGATCCTCGACAATGCCTGAAGAAAACCTGAACAGTGAAAGCTCTGCTCCGCCGGCCTCTCGATCTTCTTCTCCGGAATATGCCCCACCACCCCGCAAACGGCGGCGCCTGCTCGCCTGGATCGCCGTTCTTCTGCTCTTTGGCATTGCCTTTTATCTGGTATTGCGGAACCGTCCAAACCCCGCTGCAGGCGGGGCCGCCGCTGGCCGGCGTGCTGGCTTTGGCCCCGTCACCCTGACCGTGGGGACTGCGAAAAAGGGGAGCATCGGCGTCTATCTCGACGCCATCGGCACCGTCACCCCTGTGTATACCTCGTCGATTACCGCGCAGGCGGCAGGCGTGGTGACCGCCGTCCACTATCGCGAGGGACAGATGGTGCGCAAGGGCGATCCTCTGATCGACATCGATCCCCGCATCTACGAGGCCCAGGTGCTCAAGTCGCAGGGCACCCTCGAAAGAGACACCAATGTGCTTGCCCAGGCGAAAATGGATCTCGATCGCTATCGCGCAGCATGGGCACGCAATGCGATCCCCAAGCAAACCCTGGACGACCAGGAAAAGATCGTCCTCCAGGACGAAGGCACGGTCAAGAACGACCAGGGAACCCTGCAATACAACCAGGCCCAGTTGAGTTACTGTCACATCGTCTCGCCCATCAACGGGCGCATCGGTCTTCGCCTCGTCGATCCTGGAAATGTGGTCACTGCCGGCGGCTCGACCGTGCTCGTGGTCATTACCCAGGTCGATCCCATCACCGTCATCTTCACTATGCCCGAAGACAACCTCGACCAGGTACAGGCGGAAATGCGCAAGCAGCATTCTCTCCCCGTCGACGCGTTCGACCGCTCACAAAAGAAGAAGATCGCCTCCGGCAAGCTGTTGACTCTGGATAACCAGATCGACACCACCACCGGCACGGTCAAGCTGCGTGGCACCTTCAACAATCGGGATGGAGCGCTCTTTCCCAACCAGTTTGTGAATACCAAGCTGCTGGTCAAGACCGTGGACAACGTCGTTCTGGTGCCCAGCAATGCTATCCAGTACAACGGCCAGGTGGCCTTCGTCTACGCCATCGAAGGCGGCGTAGCCAAGGTGCGCAACGTGAAGCCCGGAATCACCGACTCAGGCGTGACCGCTGTCCAGGGAATCGACGACGGCGCCGAGGTCGCGACCAGCAGCTTTGAGAAGCTGCAGGATGGCGTGAAGACCGTCATCTCGAAAACGCCCATCCCAACGAGCGGCGCCGAGAGCAATACTCCGTGAGTCCGTCCCGCCCATTTATCCTGCGGCCGGTCGCCACCTCGCTGCTGATGGCGGCAATTCTGTTGGTAGGCATTGTCTCCTACACGCAGTTGCCGGTCTCTGCTCTGCCCGAGGTGGATTACCCAACCATCCAGGTGCTCACCTTCTACCCCGGCGCCAACCCCACGGTGATGGCCACGACGGTCACCGCGCCGCTGGAGCGCCAGTTCGGCCAGCTGCAGGGGTTGAGCCAGATGACCTCGACCAGCGCCGGCGGCGCCTCGGTCATCGTGCTGCAATTCTCTTTGACCCTGCCGATCGACGTCGCCGAGGAAGAGGTGCAGTCGGCGATCAATGCGGCACAAAGCTATCTGCCGTCAAATCTCCCCACCCCCCCGGTCTATAGCAAGACCAACCCCGCCGACGCTCCGGTGCTTACCCTCGCCATCACCTCCGACTCGATGCCGCTCTCGAAGGTGGAAGACCTGGTCGACACCCGCCTCGCACCCAAGCTGTCGCAGTTGAATGGCGTCGGCCTCGTGAGCATCAGCGGCGGCCAGAAGCCGGCGGTGCGCATCCAGGCCAACCCGGTCGCGCTTTCTTCCTATGGGCTGGGTCTTGAGGACCTGCGTACGGCGCTCACTGCGACCAGTGTCAACGCTGCCAAGGGCAACTTCGATGGCCCGCACCAGGATTACCAGATCAACGCCAACGACCAGCTGACCACCAGCGACGAATACCGCGACATCGTCGTCGCCTATCGCAACAACGCTCCGGTAATGCTGAAGGACATCGCGGTCGTGGTCGACGGCGTCGAAAACAATAACCTCGCTGCCTGGATGGGCCAGGCTGCCGCCAACGCCCAGGACCAGGGGACCATCACCCCGGCGGTCATTCTGAATGTCCAGCGCCAGCCCGGCGCCAACACCATCGCCGTCGTCAGGAGCATCAAGGCGCTGCTGCCGCAGCTGGAGACAAGCCTTCCTGTCACCCTCAAAGTCACCCAGCTGACCGATCTCACCACCGCCATCCAGGCATCTGTTGACGACGTTGAATTCGAACTGATGCTCACCATCGCGCTGGTGGTGATGGTGATCTTCCTCTTCCTGCGCAACCTCTACGCCACCATTATTCCCAGCGTGGCCGTGCCGCTCTCGCTGGTCGGCACCTTCGCGGCCATGTATGCGCTCGGCTACTCGCTGGACAACCTCTCGCTGATGGCGCTCACCATCTCGACCGGCTTCGTCGTCGACGATGCGATCGTGATGATCGAGAACATCTGCCCGCTATCTCGAGGCCGGCGATTCGCCCATGGAAGCGGCGCTCAAGGGCGCTGAGCAGATCGGCTTCACCATCGTCTCGCTGACCGTCTCGCTGATCGCCGTGCTCATCCCGCTGCTCTTCATGGGCGATGTCGTCGGCAGGCTCTTTCGCGAATTCGCAGTCACCCTCGCCGTCACTATCGTCATCTCAGCGGTCGTCTCGCTCACCTTGACGCCCATGATGGCCTCGCGCATCCTCAAGCACACCCCCGAGGACCAGCAGGGACGCTTTTACCATGCCTCCGAACAGGTATTCGAAAGTCTGATCGCTTTCTACGGACGGACGCTCAAAGTGGTCCTGCGCTTCCAGCCGCTCACCTTGCTGGTCGCCGTCGCCACGCTGGCGCTCACCATCTTCCTCTACATCATCATCCCCAAAGGCTTCTTCCCGACCCAGGACACCGGCGTGATCCAGGGCATCTCTCAGGCGCCGCAGTCGATCTCCTTTCAGGCTATGGCCCAGAAACAGCAGCAGCTTGCCCGGCTTGTGCTGCAAGACCCTGCAGTCGAGAGCCTGTCGTCCTTCATCGGCGCAGATGGAACCAATACGACGCTCAATAGCGGGCGTATGTCGATCAACCTGAAACCCCTCGACGTGCGCCACATCAGCGCTGCTGATGTCATTCGCAGATTGCAGAAGACGCTGCCCCAGGTCGAAGGAATCACCCTGTACATGCAGCCCGTGCAGAACATCAGTGTCGACGACCGCGTCAGCCGCACCCAATATCAGTTCACCCTTGAAGACCCCGACGCCAACGAGCTGAACTTGTGGACCAACCGCTTCGTCGACAAGCTGAAGCAGCTGCCCCAGATCACCGATGTGGCCACCGACCAGCAGACCGGCGGGTTAGCGACCTCCCTGATGATCGACCGCGTGACCGCCTCGCGCCTCGGCATCGCCCCGACCACTATCGATAACACCCTCTACGATGCTTTTGGCCAGCGCCAGATAAACACCCTGTACACCTCAGCCAATCAGTACCACGTCATTCTGGAAGCCCAGCCGCACTTTCAGCGCGATCCCGACATGCTCCACCAGATGTACATCCAGGCGAATGCGTCGTCCGGCTCGAGTGGCGCCGCCGCGTCTTCTTCTTATGCATCTTCGGGCTCCGCTTCGGCGGGCTCGAACGCCAACACCGCGCCGCTGCCCTACACGCCATCCGCGGGCACTCTGATTGCTCCGGCAACCGCGCTCACCGCTGGCGTAGGCACAACCACCACCACCAGCACGCCGGTCACCGCCAACACCACCACCAGCTCCACTTATAACAACGCGGTGCCGCTAAGCGCCTTCGCGCACTTTGAAAACACCACCCAGCCGCTGTCGATCACTCACCAGGGGCAGTTCCCCTCGGTGACGGTGTCGTTCAACCTGGCGTCCAATGGGGCGCTCGGCAACGCTATCACCGCAGTCGACAAGGTGGCTAAAGACCTCAACATGCCGGCCAGCATCCAGGCCGATTTTCAAGGCACCGCAGCCTCCTTCCGCAACTCCCTGTCGAACGAGGCCCTGCTCGTGCTCGCCGCACTGGTGACCGTCTATATCGTGCTCGGCGTACTCTACGAGAGCTTCATTCACCCCATTACGATCCTGTCGACGCTGCCCTCCGCAGGCGTTGGCGCGCTGCTCTCGTTGATGCTCTTCGGCCAGGACCTCAGCGTCGTCGCGATCATCGGCATCATCCTCCTCATCGGCATCGTGAAAAAGAACGGCATCATGATGGTCGACTTCGCCCTCGAAGCGGAGCGCGAGCATGGCAAGAATTCGACCGAGGCTATCTACGAAGCCTGCCTGCTGCGCTTCCGGCCGATCATGATGACCACCATGGCCGCGCTGCTGGGCGGCATCCCGCTCGCCTTCGGCAACGGCATCGGCTCCGAGCTGCGCCGTCCGTTGGGCATCGCCATGGTCGGCGGCCTCTTGCTTAGTCAGGTGCTCACGCTCTACACCACCCCGGTCATTTACATCTTCTTCGACAATCTCTCTCGCGGCTTCAAGCGCCCCACCAACAAGTCCGAGCCCGGAACCCGGGGCCCGGGATTCAAGAGACGGCCCGGCGATGAAGACAAACCTGCGGGGGTTCGGTCATGAACCTCTCCCGCCCATTCATCCGCCGCCCCGTTGCAACTACGCTGCTGACGATCGGCATCGCACTGGCGGGTGCCATTGCGTATAAAGTTCTGCCCGTCTCGGCACTGCCCCAGGTAGACTTCCCGACCATTTCAGTCGGCGCCTCGCTGCCTGGGGCCAGCGCCGACATCGTCGCCTCCTCGATTGCCACACCGCTCGAAAGGCAGTTCGCCCACATCGCCGGCATCACCGAGATGACCTCGTCCAGCTCGCTCGGCAACACCGCCGTCACTTTGCAATTCGACCTGAGCCGCAACATCGACGGCGCCGCGCGCGAGGTCGAAGCGGCCATCAACTCCGCGCGCACCTACCTGCCTGCCAATCTGCCCGGCAACCCTACCTACCGCAAGGTGAACCCGGCCGATTCCCCCATCATGGTGATCGGCCTCACCTCGAAGACCTATGAACCTTCCAAGCTGTATGACATCGCATCGACGATCGTCCAGCAGAAGCTCTCGCAGATCCAGGGCGTCGGCCAGGTGCAGGTTGGCGGCGGCGCGCTGCCCTCCGTGCGCGTCGAGGTGAATCCGAATAAGCTCTTCGCCAAGGGCTCACCATGCAGAACCTGCAGTCCACCCTGAGCCTGCAGAATGCCGATCAGCCGAAAGGGCAAATAGTCAGCGATATCAGCACCGCCGATATCGTCGCCAATGACCAGATCTCGCATGCCGAGGAATATCGCCCGCTGATCGTCGGTTACAACCATGGCCAGGCGGTGCGGCTCGCCGATGTCGCCGACGTGGAAGACGCCACCTCGAATGTCCGCTCCGCCGGATATCTCGACGGCAAACCCGCCACTCTGCTCATCATCTTTCGCCAGCCCGGCGCGAACATCATCGAGACCGTCGATCGTATCTACGCCGAGCTTCCGTCGGTCAAGGCCTCGATTCCCGCCGGAATCGACACCACCGTCGCCATCGACCGCACCACCACCATTCGCGCCTCGGTCCACGATGTCGAACGCACGCTGATCATCTCGATCGTCCTCGTCGTCTTTGTGGTCTTCGTCTTTCTGCGCAGCGGCCGCGCAACCTTGATTCCCAGCGTGGCCGTCCCGGTTTCGCTCATCGGCACCTTCGCGGTCATGTACCTGCTCGACTTCAGCCTCGACAACCTGTCGCTCATGGCCCTCACCATCTCCACCGGCTTCGTCGTCGACGACGCCATCGTAGTGATGGAGAACATCTCCCGCCACATTGAAAACGGCATGACGCCGATGGCCGCGACCTTGCAGGGCGCGAAAGAAATCGGCTTCACCGTCTTCTCCATCAGCATGTCGCTGATCGCTGTCTTCATTCCCATCCTCGCGATGGGCGGCATCGTAGGCCGGCTCTTCCGCGAATTTGCCGTGACTCTCTCGACCGCCATCCTCGTCTCAATGGTGATCTCGCTCACCACCACGCCGATGATGTGCGCCTACATTCTCAAGAGCCACGGCGAAGAAAAGCACGGCCGCCTCTACCGCGCCAGCGAGGGCATCTTCGAGGGAATGCTCTCGTTCTATCGCCGCTCGCTCGCCTGGGTGATTGAGAATCCAGGCCCGACGCTGGTAGTGCTGCTGCTCACCGTCGCCCTCAACTTCGTGGTGATCACCAAAATCCCCAAGGGATTCTTCCCGACGCAGGACACCGGCGTCGTCTTCGGCGGCGTGCAGGGTCCGCAGGATGCGTCCTTCCCGGTCATGAACAACTCTGTCCAGCAACTGGTGAACGTAATCAAGAACGATCCCGCGACGAATCACATCGTCGCTTTCACCGGCGGCCAGGGCGCGACCAACGGCGGATTTATGTTTATGTCGCTCAAGCCGCTCAATGAGCGCGATGTGACCGCGTCAGGCTTTCTCGATCGGCTCCGGCCGAAGATGAATCGCCTGCCCGTTGCTTCGGCGTTCCTTCAGGCTGCCCAGGACATTCGCATCGGCGGGCGCGGCGGCAACGCCCTCTATCAATACACCATTCAGTCCGACACCACCCAGGACCTCAATACCTGGGGGCCGATCCTGCTGAACGAGATGAAAAAGCTTCCCGGCTTTCAGGACGTGAACTCCGACCAGCAGAATGGCGGCCTCGACCGAGATGCTGAAATATGATCGGGTCACAGCGGGCACGGCTGGGCATCACTGCGCAAGCGTTGGACCAGTCGCTCTACTCCGCCTTTGGGCAATCCAGGTCTCGCTGATCTACACCCAGCTCAACCAGTACTACGTGGTGCTCGAGGTCGCTCCGGAATACTGGCAGGACCCTTCAGCGCTGAACAATATCTACCTGAACACCTCGACCCACGGAGTCATTCCGATTCGCGCCGTCACCACCGCCTCGGCAACCACGACGCCGCTCACCGTCAATCACACCGGGCTCTTTCCTTCCGTCACCGTGTCGTTCAACCTCGCCCCTGGATTGTCGCTCAGCGATGCCACCCTGGCGATTGACCAGCTTAAACAGCGGCTCGGGACCCCCAACACCGTCCGTGGATTCTTCTCCGGCACGCTGCAGGCCTTCCAGGCTTCACTCAGCACGCGAGCCCTATTTGATCGTCACCGCCATCCTCGCCGTCTACATCGTGCTCGGAATTCTCTATGAGAGCCTGGTGCATCCGCTGACCATTCTCTCCACGCTTCCCTCGGCCAGCGTCGGCGCGATGATCGCCCTCATGATCTTCAAGATCGACCTGAACGTGATATCGATCATCGGCATCATTCTGCTGATCGGCATCGTAAAGAAGAACGCCATCATGATGATCGACTTCGCCCTCGTCGCCGAGCGCGAACACGGCAAGAACACCGCCGACGCGATCTTCGAGGCCTGCATGCTGCGCTTCCGCCCGATTCTCATGACCACCATGGCGGCGCTCTTCGGCGCTCTGCCCCTGGCCTTCGGCACCGGCACGGGGTCGGAGCTGCGCCGGCCGCTGGGCATCACCATCGTTGGCGGCCTGATCGTCAGCCAGGTACTTACTCTCTACACCACCCCGGTCGTATACCTGTTCCTCGACGGGCTGCGCCTGCGAGTTCAGGGCAAATCGCGCGGGACCTTCCATCCCCCCGCCGATCTGCACTCCACCGGGAACGCTGCGAGCTAGCTCGGATAATTGATCGGATAATTGCCATGCGGAAGAATTCGAACCATCACCGGATGCAAGACCTGCAACAACTCGGAGGGCGCAGCACGCCCGGCGCTCTGGCGCTGGCCTTCTTGGCGCTGCTCGGCGGATGCACGGTCGGACCAAAATATCATCAGCCCGCCGCCCTGGCCAACGCACCGACGCCACCGGCCTACAAAGAATCCACCCCGCCTCCCGCCACTCCCGCCGCCCAGGCAACCGGCGCCGCTGCTCCCTCTGCCGAAGCCCTGAAGGTGTGGCAGCCCGCTAGCCCTTCTGACGCAATGCTTCGCGGCAAATGGTGGGAGATCTACAATGAGCCCGAGTTGAATGCGCTCGAAGATCAGCTCAACATCGACAACCAGACCATCAAGCAGTATTTCGAGAATTATATGGAGGCCCGCGCCCTCGTCCGCGAGGCCCGCTCCGAGTATTTCCCCACCGTCAGCGTAGGGCCGTCCTTGACCCGGCAGCGTACTTCGGCAAACCAGAGCAACAATTACAACACCAACAACGGCCAGACCCAGGTCAACGGCGGCCTCCAAAGTTCGCTCATCTCGCTGCCCCTCGATGTCAGTTGGGAGCCCGATCTCTTCGGGCGGATTCGCAACACCGTTCACGAAGAGCAATACGCCGCGCAGTTGAGCGCCGCCGACCTTGAAAACGAGCGCCTCGCCGAACAGTCCAGCCTGGCGGAATACTACTTCGAAATCCGCGGGCAGGATGAGCTGCAGAAAGTCCTCAACGATACCGTGGAGGCCGACAAGAAGGCCTTGTCCCTCACTCAGGCCCTCTACGAGACCGGCGTCGATAACCAAATCTCCGTGGTCCAGGCACAGTCGGCGCTGCAAAGCGCCCAGGCCTCCGCTACTAACGTGGGCCTGCTGCGCGCTCAGTACGAACACGCCATCGCGATGCTGATCGGCCAACCGGCGTCCGCCTTTTCTATTCCCGTACGGCCCATGACCGCAGCCGCGCCGCCGATTCCAGTAGGCATCCCGTCGCAGCTCCTGGAGCGCCGTCCGGACATCGCCGCCGCCGAGCGCAACATGGCTTCGGCAAACGCCGCCATAGGAGTGGCCTATGCCGCGTTCTATCCGGCCGTGACCCTTTCTGTCGGCGGCGGCTTCGACAGCTCCACCTTCAAGCATCTCTTCGACTGGCCCAGCCGCTTTTGGTCGCTCGGCGCCTCTGTCTCCCAGCCGATCTATAACGCCGGCCTGACCGCTGGTCTCAATCAGTACGTCACCACCTACAACGCCGACGTCGCCGCTTACCGCCAGACCGTCCTTACCGCCTTCCAGCAGGTTGAGGACTACCTCGCCGCAGTCCGCGTCTACTCCGTCCAGGTGCAGCAGCAGCAGGAAGCCGTCGCTTCGGCCCAAAAGGCCCTCGACCTCGAACTCGGACGCTATGAGACTGGCATCGATCCGTATATCAACGTCGTCACGCTGCAAACCACCCTGCTCGGCGACCAGCAGGCGGTAGTCACCACTCAGGTGGGACAGATGACCGCTTCAGTGCAATTGATCGAGGCGCTCGGCGGCGGCTGGGACACCTCTCAATTGCCGACTCCCCAGCAAACGACTCAAGCACCCGACCCCGCAGAGAAAAAGCAGATCCAGTAAGCCCGCATCTCTCGCAGTCACGTCGACAGGCTGGCCCCCTCCCGGTCCGAAGCTCAGTGCTGCGCTCGCGCCCGATACGCGCTTCCATCGGCTCCAACTAGGGCGTCGCCACTTCCTAACGCCCCAAGGGACTAAGCGCACCCGGCGCTGAGCCACCCCGCGACTATCCGCGACTGGGCACTCATTTGTAACAGCCATCTTGCAAAATCTTCTGGCCCCAAGAGTCTGCTCGGTGTTAGGGTAACGAACATCATTCACACACCAGTGACCTCGAAATGGTTACCTTTCAGGGTCAGCTACAACCAAATCAACCGTTTCACTCATTGCTTGGGCCAGTTTTCCCAAAAAGGAAAAAGGAGCTTTTCAGATGAATGGAAGTGTAAGCAGAAGTGTCACTTCCCTCGGCTTTCAGAGGGCAGGTTGGGCTTGTCTTGCAATCGCCGCAACCGCATTGGCCGTCACTACCGAAGCCAATGCGCAGTATGTAACCACGAATCACGTCCGGGAAGCAGTTCGCAGCGGTATGGCGGCGCCCCTCGGTCGGCTACCCGAGGCCCAGGTCATGAGCCTGGATCTGGTTCTGCCCCTGCGCGATCAGGCCGCGCTCGAGAACTTTCTGGCGGATGTTTATAACCCTGCCAGCTCCTCCTATCGCCACTTCCTCACCGTACCCGAATTCACGGAAAAGTTTGGCCCCACCCAGGCAGAGTATGAGGCGGTCGTGAGCTACGCCAGGGCCCATAGCCTGGTCGTAACCGGCGGCAGTCGCGACGGCATGGAAGTGCAGGTAAAAGGCACCGTCGGAGCGGTCGAGAAGGCCTTCCACGTGAACCTGCTCAACTATCAGCACCCCACCGAGAACCGGGTCTTCTTCGGGCCGGACCGCGAGCCGACGACCACCCTGTCGTTCCCGCTCTGGCACATCTCTGGCCTCTCCAACTACTCCATCCCGCATCCGCTCTTCGTCAAGAAGAGCGACTACGCACTCGCCCACGGTATCAAGGCCGAGGCGGTGGTCTCCCACGCCACGACCGGTTCGGGGCCGTCGGCCTCTTTCCTGGGAAGCGACATGCGCGCCGCCTACTATGGCGGCACGGCGCTCACCGGCGCCGGTCAGAACCTCGGCCTCTTCGAGTACGAAGGCACCGACCTCGCCGACCTGGCCACCTATTACAAGAACGTCGGTCAGACCAACTCTGTGCCGGTGACCTTGCTCTCCGTAGATGGCACCAGCACCGCCTGCGTCGACACCCGTGCCGGGGGCCGCTGCGACGACACCGAACAGACCCTCGACATGACCCAGGCGCTCGGTATGGCCCCTGGACTGGCGAGCCTGGTGATGTATATCGGATCGACGGACACAGCGATCATCAGCGCCATGACCACCCACATCCCGCTGCCCACCACCATCGGTTGTTCCTGGGGCTGGACGCCGGACGATCCCACCACACTCGATCCTTACTTCGAAAAGATGGCGGCCCAGGGCCAGACCTTCTTCGCGGCCTCCGGCGATAGTTCAACCTGGTCCTCGAGAAACGAAGCGTGGCCCGCCGACGACGCCTACGTCGTTTCCGTTGGCGGCACTGACCTGACTACCGCCAGCGCCGGTGGCGCCTGGAAGTCAGAAACCGCATGGGTGGATAGCGGCGGCGGCATCTCGCCGGACAAGATCGCGATCCCCTCGTGGCAGAAACTCTCCGGCGTCATCAACTCCAGCAACAAGGGATCGACAACCTACCGCAACGGCCCCGACGTCTCGGCCAACGCCAACTTCACCTTCTACACCTGCTCCGACCAGAAAGCCTGCCTCGCCAACGACTATGGTGGAACCAGCTTCGCCGCCCCCATGTGGGCTGGTTACATTGCGCTCGTCAACCAGCAGCTGAAGGCCTACGGAGACTCCTACGTCGGCTTCCTGAACCCCACCATCTACGCCGAGAACATCACCTCCACCTACGGCACAGACTTCCATGACATCACCAGCGGCACCTCGGGGAGCTACTCCGCGGTGACCGGTTACGATCTGGTGACCGGATGGGGCAGCCCGAAGCCCGCGCTGATCACCACTCTCGCTCCCTGACAAACTCAGAGCCTAACCCGTTAACCAAAAGGCCCGGCTCATGGAGTCGGGCCTTTTGCTGCGCCGCATCTGTCGCGGACTCATGGGCGAAGCACAAAGCGGAAGCGCATATCTTCGTTGAACCACATGATGTAGTTGGTCCCCCAGGCATTGTTGAAGAGGCAACTATGGATGCCCGCGGCAAGGTTGGGCTGGGCGCGGGAGAAATTGAGCGGCGACTTTTCGCCAAGCGCGATGAGTGGAACATCGAGAGTATCGACATAGAAAGAGCCGTGCGCGTCGTTATACCCGAAGCCCTTACTCACCGCGTGTTGATGCTGGCCACCGGCGGTTACCACGTCGAAGGGTGAGACGCTCTGCCCGGACTTGTCCATGCTCCAGCCGCTCGGATCGCCGATCACCGGATTCATCGTGAGCCATAGTGCCTCGGGCATGCGCGTCGCAGGCTTGTCGAACCAATAGAGATTCAACTGCACGACGGGCTCGGCGGCGGGCAGGACGAGCTCGAGATAGATCGCGCTTGGAAATGCGGCGCGTCCGCTGTTGATTGCTTCGGCATCGTCGATTTTTAGCATGGCAATCGCCCGATGCCCTTCGGGCAGGCGTTCAGTGCGAAGCTCGACGAGTTTGGGGGACCAGCTCTGGCTGCGAGCTCCATAGCGCTCGATGTTTGGCTTGCCGAAGTCTTTCGGCGCCCAGTCGGCCTTGGTGGTGAGGTAGTCGGCGAGGAATTTCTCGTAGTCTTCGTGAGAGAGCGTCTGATAAGAGAAGAGCGCGAGGGGATGCTGCGATGAGGCCCATTCGCGGCCGGTCTGCTTGTTGCGCAGGCCGTGGATGGCTCCGGTGTCTGGATCGAAGTTGAGCACGAAATACTTCGTATCGATGGCTTCGCCGGCGGAATGAGGGCTGCCGGTCATTGCAGGGCGCGCAGGAGCGAGAGCCGCGATGGCGCTCTTCGCTTCGGCTTGCTGCGGAGCGGGCAGCGTACCGATGCCGTCAAAGAGGTCCTGGCGTTTTTCCTGCCAGCTGAACTCGACGACTCTGTAGTTCTTGGTGTCGAGCATTCCGGCGAGACTCTTCGGGGTGTAGTGTTCGAAGTCCAGCCAGGTCTTGGTGTCGGTTCCCCAGGTGTGTTCTGTCTCGAGAAGCAGATGGCGCAGCAGCGCGATGTCGGTTGCGTCGCCGACTTGAAATTTGTTCGCCTCGATCCACTTGAGCCGCAGCCGGCAGAGCTCGCGATACCGCGCGACCTTCAGCGGATCACTGGCGACGCCATAGATCCAGGTGTCGCCGATCTCCTTCGTCACAACCGGAAGATGGCTGCGAAAAGGCTGAACGGCGTTGCCGATTTCGGTGAGGTTGGTGGCGGCGATCTTTGCGCGGGGAAAACGCTGGCCGAGATCGGCGTAGATCTCGGCGATCTCCTGCGGAGTATGCGGGCCGCTGTTGTCGTCGCGCACCACCACAGCGACGGCGAGGTCGGAGCCGGGCACGCAGACGATGTCGCCGTATTCATGGTGATACATCATCACGAGCGAGGCGCCGTTCGGATTTCTCCAGACAAAGAGCGGCGGCAACTCGGCCGGTGTGCTTCCGCCATTCACGCCGATGTCGAGGAAGTTGACGCCGTGCTCGGCAAGGGGAGCAATGAGGCCGCGGGTGTGACCGGGAACGTCGGTCATCTTCGCGCCAGTCGTCGTGCGGCCAAAGCGGCGGTCGAGAGAATGCGAAAGCGAAAGACTGCCGGCAATCGAGCGAGCGGTCCATCATCTCCGTCTGCCAACTGAACGGCAGCGCGTGCCACGCAATGTCGCCATCGGCGATGGCCTGTTCCATGCGCCGCTTGTCTTCGGGCGAGGCCTGCTCAAGATATTCGTAGAGCAACCATGAGCCGGTGTTCCAGACATAGCGGTTTGAGCCAGCCTGGCGCATCTGCTGCGCGGTGCGAATCGCCTGCGGGAAGTACTCGACGAAGTAACGGTGAACGACGTGGGCCTGGGTGTCGATGAAGCCAGCGTCGAAATGGCACTTGAACATCACCAACACGCGAGCGATCGCGGGGTTCGGCTCTGCGGGCGGAGCGAGCGTTAGACGGGCTTGCGCAGAAAGTCGCCGGGCGAGCAGGGCGCTTCCCAGGGTGAAGACGGATGACTTTACGAATTCGCGCCGATGCATGGCACCTCTGGGTCGCGGATGCAACCAGCTTTACTCGATCCCCAACTGCCGCTGCAACTGCTCCAGCGTCACTCCCTTGGTTTCCGGGTAAGCGAAGAGCACCACGAAGAACTGCACGACCATCATCGCCGCGAAGAAGATAAACGGATAGGCCCCCGAAGTTTTCGCCAGCAGCGGAAAAGTGAAAGCAATCGCCGCATTCATGATCCAGTGCGAGCTGCTTCCCAGGCTTTGCCCTTTCGAGCGGACTTTGGTTGGGAAGACTTCACTGATATACACCCAAATCACCGCGCCCTGCGACACCGCAAAGAAAGCAATGTAGGCGACAAGCAGCCAGACCAGGAATGCCTGGTGCGAGTTGGTAAAGAAGACCGCTGCGACGCCTGCGAGACAGATCGCAGTGCCTACGGACCCAAACAACAGCAGCTTCTTTCTTCCCAGCTTGTCAATCACTGTCATCGCCAGCAGCGTCGCGACCAGATTGGTTGCGCCGATCGCCACCGCCTGCAGGTCTCCCGACATCCGGCTGAATCCCGCCGCCGCAAAGATATCGTTCAGATAATAGAGAATGGCGTTAATACCCGAGAGCTGATTGAACATCCCGATCGTCGCGGCAAGAAAGATCGGCCGCCGGTATTTCCAGGCAAACAGCGGCTCAGATTTGTTCGACCGCTCCATGTGGATCGAATCGACGATCTCTTTCAGCTCCTCCTCGGAGTTCGGCGAGCCCATCATCACCAGCACCTGCCGCGCTTCGTCGACGCGGTCCTGGGTAACCAGCCAGCGCGAGCTGCGCGGAATGCCAAACAGCATGATCAGAAACAAGACGGCGGGCAAGGCCGCGATGCCCAGCTGCCAGCGCCACTCCGTTGCACCCAGATGCAACTGGGCGATGACAAAGTTTGAGAAGTAGGCCAGCAGAATACCCACCACAATGTTGACCTGGAACATGCCCACCAGCCGCCCGCGCCATCGCGCCGGCGCGAGCTCGGCGATATACACCGGACCCAGCACCGACGATCCGCCGATGCCCAGGCCGCCGATAAAACGCGCCGCGAGCAGCGCATACCAGCTCCACGCCAGTCCCGATCCAAGCGCGGAGACGACATACAGCACCGCCATCACTCGCAGCGTGTCGCGGCCCCCGAACTTCTGCCCGATCGATCCCGCCGACATGGCCCCGATGACCGTCCCGACCAGAGCGATAGCAACCGTTGTCCCCAGCTCGCTCGGCGTCAGCGAATAGACCTGCGTTAGCTGATGGGTCGCACCCGCAATCACCGCGGTGTCAAAGCCGAAGAGCAATCCGCCCAGCGCCCCAACCGCAGTGCCTTTCAGCAGGTAGCGATTCATCGGGAATGGCGTCTTGTCTCCGGCGGACTGGCTGGCTGGTACCGGACTGATCATGGCAAAACCTTCCTTGCGGCTCAATGCCCCTGCGCTACGGCTGCATCAACGGCAGCAGGCAAGCGCCAAGTATACCCGCATCTGAACCAAGCTCGGCGCGCACCACATGAGTCTTGCGCGGTGAACGCAGCCGCGACTCTTCTTCGTTGGGCGCGGTCAGCCGATACACGTAGCTGCGCATCCGCAGCTCCTCCATCATGCGCGGCGCAAAAAGGTCCCAAGCCGCCGACACCCCGCCGCCAACCACATACAGCGGCAGGTTCAGAGTATTCACCAGCGCGCCAATGCCGATGCCCAGCGCCGTTCCTACGCGCGCAAAGACAGTTACCGCGTACTCGTCCCCGGCCAGAGCAAGGTCGGCGATGTGCCGCGCTGTCAGCATCGGCGATTCCTCGCCTGGCTCCTGCTCGCCGCGATGGAGCGCGCGGCTGGCCTCTGCCATCCGCTGCACGCCAGTCGCGGAGGCATACAGCTCGAGGCAGCCCTTGCTGCCGCACGGGCAGTCCTCGCCATCCGGGATCACCGTATTATGGCCGGCCTCGCCAGCCATGCCGTTGTTCCCGTCCCATACCTTTCCATCCAGGATGATCCCGTTGCCCACGCCCGTTCCCAGCGTCAGCATGCACAGCGAACGCACGCCGTAGGTCTTTCCCGAGCCCAGTTGAAATTCGGCCAGCGCCGCCAGGTTGGCGTCAGACTCGATCATCACCGGCACACCCACCGCCTGCTTCACCGCCTCGCGCAGCGCAAAGCCATCGAAACCGGGCAGGTTCGGAGGATTGCGCATCACGCCCTCCGGTAGTTCCAGAGGTCCGGGAGTGCCTAGCCCAACTCCCGCGAAGTGCTCGCCCCGCCCATGCTTGTCGAGCAGCGACCTGATCGCCCCGCTCATGTCTTCCACCACCGCCTCGGGCCCGGCGGCGACCCGCGTAGGCAGGCCAATGCTGTCGGTGATCGTTCCCGCAGAGCTCGAACCCTCCCGGTAGGCCGAGATGCGCAGGTTGGTCCCTCCAAGATCGACGCCAATCGAGTACCTGTCTGAAGTCAAAGGCGGAGCCCCTTGCGCCGAAAATTGTTATCGGAATCCATAGGCTCTTTTATATCTGAAAGTTGTGACCGCCCTGTTGCGCGTCGATGTTCCGTCTGCCAACAGCGCCCGATCCCGCTCGTCCGCCTTCGCCATCGACCGCAACCGCCCGCCGCCACGCATCTGCCGCTACGACTTTCGTGGTATTTCAGGGATTTTTGCCTTGACACTTGCTCTGAGCGGACGGAATGATACATGTGCTGCGAGACGGATTTACCGACTGTTATCGTCCCGTATGTCAACAAACCTTGCATGGCTTTGTACGTGTCGATGCCTTGAGATCTGAGATTCTGATGCGCGATCACGCGATCCACGACTTTTGCGAGCTTCTTTCCCCAGATATTCCCGTATTCAATTGACCAGATTAACCAGGATGGATTCGATGACCGCATTTCCAGAAATTGTTCAGCGCCCACTTCGTATTGCAGGCATCGCAGCCTGTATGGCCGCGTCGGCATTGGCCGTACAGGCCCAGACCGGCATCTCCTTCCTCCCGTCCGTCAACGTGCGGCTCTCGACCAATGGTGCAGGCCCCGGCAGCGCCGCGATCGCCTTTAGCACCTCCAAGCAGAGTCTGACTTGCCCCTCGTCCGGCATCATTGCCAGGGTCAGCTCCACTGCCGATGGAACCGGGCTGGTGCTGGTCGACAACTTTATCAATCTCACCGTGACTCAGGGTACGACCACGACCGGGCCGACCAATATCTGCACCGGCGGCGTGGTAGAGAACGGCAATCAGCAGGATTGCTTCACCACCGGCTACCAGTCGCCCGCAGGCAATGGGCAGCTCACCGGCCAGGATCCAGACGGAGCCATCGCCGCCGCAGGCGGCGTCGGCCCGCTCGACATCAGCACAATGCTCGTCCCGGGAGCCGTCAACACCATCCAGTTGGACGCGGTCGACACCGGCGGCTACCTCGCCTCATCCTCGGTCTACCTCTACACCAATTGCACCGCGAACGGCGCGGTCGGCGGCGGCACGATCAGCGGCAATCCGGTTACGCCGACCACTCCGGCTCAGACCTTCCCGTTCAGCACCGCGGACAATCTCAATGTGCAGTTCGCGCTCGACTTTACCAACGCCTTCAACGACAACACGATCGTCCTCGTCCCCGGATCGACTCCGACCGTGACCGACGCCGCCTTCGATCCCACGATGTGGCCCGCCTACGTCCACGGCACTTCGTTTGCCACGTCGCAATGCCTCGTCCACAACGGCGAACTGCAGACCGACGGCCTGCCGGGTTGCAAGCTCTTTACCCTCACCTGCCAGATTGGCCAGGGCTCGGAAGCCAGCGGCGTGCAATGCCCCACTTCCACCGCTCGCAATATCGTCATTCAGGACATCTTCGATCCCACGACCGCGCTCTTCCTGCCTGATATCAACACGACTGTCGGCGGAATCCCGCAGACCTTCCACCAGGGCTTCGGCCTTCTCGAGGCGGCCGAGGGATGGAGCGGCGGACCCTGCACCTTTGACCCCGCAGCCGATCAGTATTTCTCCTGCCCGGAGAATCTGCTGACCGTCTTTACCGGCCCCGGAGCGGTCAAGCCCACCGGAACCCCCTCGCCCGGCTTCAACTCGGAGTTCATTAGCGTTGGCCCCGTGCCCGAACCCCGCACCGACATTAACCTCGGCGCCTACCAGAACGGACA
The DNA here is from genome assembly GCA_963790505.1 of uncultured Acidobacteriaceae bacterium. Lineage (GTDB taxonomy): Bacteria > Acidobacteriota > Terriglobia > Terriglobales > Acidobacteriaceae > Acidisarcina. Next base: position 232,897 of record CAWBOT010000004.1, read on the forward strand.
GTGGCTCAACCGGCACGAATTGTGGGTCGGCTTCACCACCACTCCGCCCAGCGTACCCGCCCCGAACAACGGCTTCGTTGCCGCGCCGATCTACGGCATAACCTACGGCGTCTCCCTTGCCAGCGAACTTCCCTCGACTGAATTTCCGGTCCCCGGGGATGTAACCCTGCTCGATCCCAACGGCTGCCCCGGCAACATACCCGCTCGCCCCTTCAAACCCGGCAACGTCAAGGTGACCGTGCCGCTGGACGGTCAATACCTCATCCACTACTTCGCCACCGATTGCGCCGGTACCGAGGAACTCGCCTTCTATCAGGACTCGTCACAGAGCTGGCAGACAACCTTCTACACCGCACAGCTCAATGTGGACACCGTCGCTCCCAAAGTCATCCTGGGCCCGACACTCTCTCCGCCGCCGACCACGATCCACGGCGAATTGGGCTACTGCCGCCACCAGGTTGTGACCGCCACGTATCAGTGCAGTGACAATCGTTCCGGAGTCCATCGCTGCGGCGAGGAATATTATCCTCATGCGCCGAAGAATCCCAACCCGCTGACCTTCAACGTCGATACGAATTGGCCCGGCCCCCAGACGTATACTGTCCACGTGAAGGACCTTGCCGGAAACGAAGGCGAACCCGTCTCCGTCTCCTATAACGTGATCGACAACCAGTACTGCTCGGTCCCGTAACCCAATCGGGCTGCTCGAGCATTTCCGCTTCGAGCGATGACGAAGCAGTCAATCGAAGAGGCCTTCCTCATGAGGAAGGCCTTTTCAGTTCGACGAAACACTGGTCTGAACGCATTGGAACAACTCCCGTCCGCCTATCCTCCCTGCACCCAATACCCCCTATACCTTCCCAGCAGCGAAGCAGGCCCCGAAACCTCGATCCGCACCTTTTGCTCGAGAAATTCCCGCCCATGCACCACCGCTCCCGCCTCCAGCGACGCCAGAATCCCGCCCTCCCCTTGCGGCACCTCCAAAGTCTTCCGAACGATCGGGTCGAGCAGCAGCGCGGCATCGATCCTTTCCAGCAGGGAATCCAGCCCTTCTCCCGTCCTCGCGGAGACCCCGACCGCATCGTCCGGAATCTCCCGCTCTGCCTCGGGCAATAGATCGACCTTATTGAGGACCTCGATGCGCGTCTTGTCTTCGACGCCCAGTTCGCCGAGTACCTTCTCAACCTCCGCCCTTTGCTCGTCCCGCGTTGCGCTCGATGAGTCCTGCACATGCAGCAGCAACTCTGCCTTCTGCACCTCTTCAAGAGTGGCTCGAAACGAAGTAATCAGCGTGTGCGGCAGGTTCCGGATGAAGCCGACTGTATCGGAAAGCAGGATCTTTCGCCGCGACGGCAATACCAGCGACCTCAGCTTCGGGTCGAGCGTCGCGAACATGCGCGACGACTCCAGAACCCCGGCGTGGGTCAGCGCGTTAAAGAGCGTGCTCTTGCCGGCGTTGGTGTAGCCAACCAGCGCGACCGTCGGCACCGGGACACTCTCCCTCCGGTTCCGTTGTTGGCTGCGCACCCGGCGCACTGCCTCCAGCTCGCCCTTGAGGTGCAGTACCTTGCGCTGGATCTTCCGCCGGTCTGTCTCCAGCTGTGTCTCGCCCGGTCCCCGCGTCCCGATCCCGCCGCCGAGTTGCGACATCGAGCTGCCCTTTCCTGCGAGCCTCGGCAGCAAGTACTCGAGCTGCGCCAGCTCCACCTGGAGCTGACCCTCTCGGGTGCGTGCGTGACGGGCAAAGATGTCCAGAATGAGCTGGGTTCGATCGACCACCCGGCACGGCAGAGCATCTTCCAGGTTGCGAAGCTGCGTCGGGGTCAGGTCATGATCGAAAAGAATGACCGTGGCATCGGTTGAGGCCGCGATTGCCGCGATTTCCTCCACCTTGCCGCTTCCCAGCAACGTGGCAGGGTCCGCCTTCGCCCGCCGCTGCACCACCTCGGCGGCAATTTCGGCCCCGGCGCTGAGCACCAGCTCGCGGAATTCCGCGAAACTGGCTTCAAAATCCATGTCCGGAGCGGATGCCGGAGCAACCGCAGCCGAATCAAGCTCCGATTCCGAATCTGCCGACCGGCTCAACGCCGCCGCATGACGCGCCAGAGCTGCGGAGCGGGAGAGCGGCTTCCGCCCAGAAGCGATCTCGACTCCGACGAGCAGAGCGCGTTCTGCAGAAGACTTGTCGCCCTCCCGGCTCGAAGCGCGGTATGCGGCCGTAGCCCTGCCTTTAGGGATGCGAACTTCCCGGCGAAGGTTCGGCGCTTGCCGGCGCCGTCGTCGGCGCCCCAGGCGTAGCGCTATGGCTCGGCGTCGCGCCTAGCGGGACCCGGTGCTCGCTGTGGATCACCGACCGATTGCTCACTACGGTGGAGATGGCGTGCTTGAAGATCAACTGCTCCTGGCTGTTGTTTTCCAGCAGCACGGAGTATTTGTCGAAAGACCTTATCTTGCCCGTCAACTTCACTCCGCTGACCAGGTAGATGGTGATTGGAGTCTTGTCTTTGCGGACCGTATTAAGAAACGTGTCCTGAATATTTTGTGCCGGCTTGTTTTCCATGTGCCGATCTCCCCGCGTCGGTTATTTGCTTGCAACTGAGAACTAAAACAACAGCCAAAACTCGAAGTACCCGTAAAAACACCCCGGGCATTGATAAGGACGTGCATACAACATAAAGGCTGCTAACCCTTTTATCAAACTGCGCTGTCGATACGGTAGCGAGAATCTCCAGCGGCGCTCATGTTGAGATGCGCCGGCGGCCCTGCACGGCAGGAGTATCCCAATCTTCGCCTGGAGGGCAGGGGGACACAAAGTTATCCGTGTGAGTGCCGGCGATGCTTCGCCTTGGAAGGTTTTTGATCTGCCCGCCGTGACGTTGGGGCAGCGCCCGGGGAGGCCGCTGGAGTCGCCGCCCGCTCCGGTCCCACCTTCTTCACCACCGTATTGTCCAGGCGATAGGTGAGGGTTTCTGTGGACGTCGGCTTGGTCGCTCCGGTGTCCGGGTCGATCGTCACCGAGTCGCCAATCCCCTGTTTGAACTGAAAAGTGGGCTCGCTTCCGCCCTTCTCGAAGGTCTGGCTGGAAACCACCACCGGCAGATAACCCTGCAAGTCATGTTGGCGAAATGCCGTTTCATAGCGGTGTTTCTTCACGCTCCAGGTGAAGACGCGCACCTGGCTGAAGTCATAAGGAAGCCCATCTTTGTAGGGGCTGAGCACAGTGACATATTCGGGCGCCTGTTTGTCGGGGAAATCCGACTCCGGGTCGTCGATTTTGCGCAGCACATACGCCGCGACGATCCGCTGGCCTTCCGCGTAGCCCGCGATTGCATCTGGTACGTCGACGTCCACGCGTTTGGATGTCAGCCAGCCGACCTTTCCCTGGCTGTCGCGCACCAGCCACCAGTCTTCCATCGCGACCGGTTCCGCGGGGGCTGGCGGCGTTGCGGCCGGTCCAGGAGCTGTCGCCGTTTCCGGGTTCGCCACCGATGCCGGCGGAGGCGGAGGTGGAGCGGGAGTGAAACTGACCGCCGGCGGAGGCGGCTTTTTCTCGTCCGCCTGTTTCTGGGCGGCCTTGGCCCTCGTCGATTTCTTCGTCGCTGCGGCCGCCGCCTGAGTTGCGGCGAAAGACGATGCCGTCCCCGAAGCCTGCGGCCCGATCGCCTTCGGCACCGAAGCCCTTATTAGGAGTTGCAGTTTGTCGCTCTCCGGCAGCAGGTAGAAGCGGTCCGTGTCGCGCCCCGGCTTGGCGTGCAAATAGGCGTCGTCGCGCAGCGTCGCGGTCGCCACGACAAGGTCATGTTCATGGGCCTTTTGCAGCTGTTCGAAGGCAGTCACTACCTCCGGATTAACGACCGCGTGCTCCTCGATCCAGCCAATCTCGCCCTTTTCGGTCTTCACCCGCAGAAAGCGTCGGCCGTGCTCCAGCAGCTCAAGCCGTTGGCCGTTTTGGACCATCCCCACTCGGTTCGAAACCGCAGCCACGCGGTCGCGCAGAAAGGTCTCCTTCGCCAGCACATACACAATTTCCGTCTTTGGTTTGGGCTTGAGCCGGTCGCAGCCCGCAAACGCCAGGCAGGCCAGAACCGCCGCAGCCAATCGGAAAGACGGCATCCCTCGACGCACCCCTGTGCGGCGGCGCGGGGACTTCCAGATCAGAAGTGGAGGTGACGGCGAGGGACGGTCGACAAGAGGGATCACAGTGCGGACAGCTTGAGCATAGCATTCCAGCCGCCCGCTTGACGTTACAACTCAGGTCACCCCGCAGTGACCTTCGTCATCGTCGAGAGACGGGCAATGACCCGAGGTTGCAGGATGATGTCGCGATAGCTCAGATTGTCCAGCGGCGTCTGGCTGGCGAGGATTTCTAGGATAAGCTTGGCGGCGCGGGCGCCGATCTCGCCGCTTCGCTGGTCGATGCTGGAGAGCGGCACGCGGATTTCATTGTCATAATGCAGGTTCCCGCACCCGATTACCGCCAGGTCCCCGGGGACTTCAATGGCCCGCTTGAGCGCCTCGGCAATGACCCCCATTGCTACTACATCGTTGTAGCAAAAAATGCCATCCGGAGGATCGCGGAGTTCCTGAAACCGCCGCAGCGCCTCTAATCCGCCTTCGATGCCCTGCACGTCGGCGCGCGGTGCCTGGACGACATAACCGCCGGGAAGTTCGACGCCATGTCTTTTCACCGTATCGAGAAAGCCCTTCAGCCTCCGGTTCCCAACGCTGTTTTCCGGCCCCCGAATGTGCGCGATCCGCTTGCAGCCGATACTCAACAGGTGTTCGGTGGCCAGCTTTCCCGCGGCATAGTCGTCGGAACCGACAAAGTAGGCCGGCAGGTCTTTGAACTGGCGGTCCAGCAGGATCAGCGGCGTGTCGCCCTCTTGTATCTTGCGCAGCGACTCTGAGCTCGGCTGGCACGTGGCGACAATCAGCGCATCCAGCCGGTGCGCCAGCATATGCTCGATCTCCTGCCGCTCCAGCTCCGGATCTTCCTCCGACGAAGAGATCACCAGGAAATAACCCTGCTTGCGAAGGGCCAGCGAGAGGCCTTTTGCTATATCTGCAAAAAACGGATGAATAAGATCCGGAACGATCAGCCCGATCAGGTGCGATCGCCCGGTAACCAGGCTCCGCGCGGTCAGATTCGGCCGGTAGCCAAGCTCTTTGGCTCTGAGAAGAATGCGCTCGCGGGTCGCTTTGCTGATATCCGGGTGTTCGCGCAGCGCCTTCGAGACCGTCACTACGGAGACGCCAAGGTCACGCGCAATGTCCTTCATCTTCACGGTCATACCCGGAACTATACACAGTCGCCAGCGAACCGCATCCCACTTCACTCGGGAGCTGTGCTGACAGGAACAATCTGCGCACCGGGATTTCGCCGATTTCCCGATAGTCGCGATAGGCTGGCTCGTCCATCCACGGCGAGAAATCCGTCCCCATTGCCGGACCACCGGGGACGGGCTACGATCCTCCAATGCGAGTCTGTTTTCTACTGAAGGTCCGTGCCGAGAAGTTAGCGGAGTATAAAGAGCGCCACGCCCAGGTCTGGCCAGAGATGCTGGACGCCCTCCGCGAAACCGGTTGGCACAACTACTCGCTCTTTCTGCGCCCCGACGGACTGCTTGTCGGCTATCTCGAAACCCCAGACTTCGAAAAGGCCTGTGCTGCTATGAAAAATCACCCCGTCAACGCTCGCTGGCAGACGGAGATGTCGCCGTTCTTTGAGGCCATCTCCGAAGGCGCCGCTGACGACAACATGTTCCCCCTCGAAGAAGTCTTTCACCTCGATTAGGTCGTACCCGACGTCAGCTCACTTCGCTCGGCTCATTTCGCAATGGGCCTCGGTCCGCGGCGGCTCTTGCCCGGACTCACCGCAGTTTCCACATCCTGCGCGCTCTTCGCTAATTGCAGATGCCGCTCCATCACTCTGCGCGCCTCCGCAGAGTCTCGAGCACGGATCGCCCGGTAAATCTCGCGATGCGTCTCGGCGGATTCCTTCAGGTCCTGCGACCGTTCGACCGTCTTGCGCCGCTCGTCATAGAGCGCGGCGGTGATCGTCTCCATCAGCGCCGCAAGGATCGGGTTCCCCGAGGCCTGCGAGATCGTCCGGTGAAAACGAATATCGTGGATCAGATATTCTTCCGGGTCGTCGATGGTCGCATACATCTCGGCCACCTCCTCGGCGAGCGCCGCAAAGTGTTCGTCTTTTCCGCGCTCCGCCGCCAGCGCCGCGAGGTTGCTTTCGAGCAGCATCCGCGCCTCGAACATCTGCCACGACTGGAAACCATGCAGCGCGCCCAACAGCCCGAGCGACGATTTCCCAATCTCCGCCGGCCCCTCGGCAACGAAGGTCCCCACTCCGTGGCGCACCTTCATCACTCCCATCGCCGCCAGGTAGCCGATGCCCGTCCGCAGGCTCGCCCGGCTGATCTTCAGCATCCGCGCAAACTCCCGTTCCGGTGGAATCTTGTCTCCCGGCTGCAGCGTGCCGTCCTCCATCTTGGCCCGGATGTGGTTAACCACATGCATCGCCAGCTGGGTGTCGGTACTTTGCCCTTTGTCGTTTGCCATAGGCGGAGGTACTATAAGGCGTCGATGCGCGGGTGGCCCCGCGTCTTCGAGATTAGCACTGCGCCGTGGTCTTGCTGCTAAAATTCGCGGGGTGGCAGGCAGGGCTTTTGTCGCGAAGCACGTACTCTGGTGGTCGGACCTCTCGCAGGAGTTCCGGCAAGTGACATCCCCGCTGGTCCAACCGCCACGAGGTGAGTTCATACCGTGACTCTGCTTCATGAAGACCGGCTCTTTCCCGCCGACCCCGACAGCCGCGCTCTGGCCAGGCGCCTCTACGCCGAAATCCACGACCTGCCCATCGTCAGCCCGCATGGCCACACCCAGGCGGCATGGTTCGCCCACAATCAGCCCTTCCCTGACCCCGCCCGGCTCTTCGTCCAGCCCGACCATTACGTCTACCGGATGCTCTATAGCCAGGGCGTCTCGCTCGAAGACCTCGAAATCGGCGCCGCCGAGATCAAAGACCCGCGCGGAGTCTGGCGCATCTTTGCCGAGCATTACTATCTCTTTCGCGGCACGCCCACCCGCATGTGGCTCGACTACGCCTTTCAGGAAAACTTTGGCCTTACCGAACGCCTGTCCCCAAAGACCGCCGACCACTACTACGACACCATCGCCGAGAAGCTGCTCACCCCGGAGTTCCTGCCTCGTGCTCTCTACGAACGCTTCCGCGTCGACGTTCTCGCGACATCCGACTCGCCGCTCGATTCGCTGGCAGATCACCAGGCCATCCGCGACTCCGGATGGAAGGCGCGCATTATCCCCACCTTTCGCCCCGATTCCGTCGTCGATCCCGAATTCGCCGGCTTCCGTCAGAACGTCGTCCGGCTTGGCGAGCTGACCGGCGAAGACACCGGATCGTTCCCCGGATACCTGCTCGCGCTCCGCAAGAGCCGTGCACGCTTCAAACGCCTCGGCTGCACCGCGACCGATCACGGCCATCCCACAGCGCGCACCGCCAACCTCTCCGCCGCGGAAGCCTCAACACTCTTCGATTCCGTCCTCTCCGGCCGCGCCGACGCCGCACAGCAGGAGCTCTTCCGCGCCCAGATGCTCACCGAGATGGCAGGCATGAGCGTCGAGGACGGGCTGGTCATGCAGATCCACCCCGGAAGCTCGCGCAATCACAATCGCAAGGTCTACGAGCGCTACGGCCGCGACACCGGCGCCGACATGCCGACTGCCACCGATTACGTCCACTCGCTTCGCCCACTGCTCGATCTCTACGGCAACGAGTCCGCCTTCACCCTCATTCTTTTTACCCTCGATGAATCCACTTACAGCCGCGAACTCGCGCCGCTCGCCGGCCATTATCCCTGCCTGCGCCTCGGGCCGCCGTGGTGGTTCCACGACAGCCCCGAGGGCATGCAGCGCTTCCACGAGACGGTGATCGAGACCGCCGGCTTCTACAACACCGTCGGTTTCAACGACGACACTCGCGCGTTTCTCTCCATTCCCGCGCGGCATGACGTCGCCCGCCGGATGGATTGCGCCTTCCTCGCAAAACTCGTCGTCGAGCACCGTCTCGACGAAGAGGAAGCCTTCGACCTGGCCGTCGATTTAACTGACAAATTAGTCCGAAGCGCGTACAAATTATGAGAAATCGGCGGCAATGCCGGTCGACAAATTCTGGACAGGTGCATGACTCGGATCGGTAAGTCTGTAGGCATTGATGAGGAAGAGTCCGGTTTCTCCGATACCCGCATCGGCCGGGTGCGCTGGACCATCTGCGCGATGCTCTTCTTCGCCACCTCGATCAATTACATGGACCGCCAGGTCATCGCCCTGCTCAAGCCGACGCTCGAGCACACCATCGGCCTCACCGAGATCAGCTACGGCTACATCGTCGACGCCTTCCAGATCGCCTACGCCATCGGCCTGCTCGTCGCCGGACGCGTCGTCGACAAAATCGGCACCCGCATCGGCTACGTGCTCATCATGGGCATTTGGAGTCTCTCCGCTATGGGCCACGCCCTGGCCAGTACCGCCTTTGAATTCGGCATAGCCCGCTTCTGTCTGGGTATCGGCGAATCAGGCAATTTCCCCGCCGCCATCAAGACCGTCGCCGAATGGTTCCCGCAAAGCGAACGCTCCCTCGCCACCGGCATCTTCAACTCCGGCACCAACGTTGGCGCGATCCTCGCCCCGCTCCTCGTTCCGTGGATCACCATCCGTTTCGGCTGGCGAGCCGCATTTCTGGCCACCGGTGTCTTCAGCCTTCTCTGGATCCTCTGGTGGTTCCGGTACTACCGCAAGCCCGCCGACCACCCCACGCTCACCGGTATAGAGCTCCGCCACATATATAAAGAAGCCGCCGCCCAGATGGGTCCGACCATGCCTTGGCTCAAGCTCATCGGCTACCGCCAGACCTGGGCCTTCGCGATCGGCAAATTCCTCACCGATCCCATCTGGTGGTTCTACCTATTCTGGCTGCCGTCCTACTTCAGCACCAAGTTCCACCTCAATCTCTCCCACCTCGGTCTGCCGCTGATCATCGTCTATAACGTGTCGGCGATAGGCAGCATCGGCGGCGGCTGGCTGCCCTCGCCTTTCCGCAAACTCGGGCTGTCGGCCACTGGCGCACGCCTCGCCGCGATGCTCTTCTGCGCCGTGCTCGTCGTGCCGATCTTCACCCTCGGCAGCATGACCTCGGAGTGGGCTGCTATCGGCCTCCTCAGCCTCGCTGCCGGAGCCCACCAGGGCTGGTCCGCCAACCTCTTCACCACCGTCTCTGACATGTTCCCGCGCAGCGCCGTCGGCGCGGTAGTAGGCATCGGAGGAATGGCCGGTTCCGTCGGCGGTGCGCTCCTCGCCTTCTTCACCGGACACATCCTCGAGCGCACCCACAGCTACTCGATCCTCTTCGTCCTCGCCTCCAGCGCCTACCTGCTCGCGCTGCTCATCATGCGCCTGCTCGCACCGGGATTGAAGAAGGTTGAGTTTAGTGACTGAAAGCACTGTTACCTGAGTCGCTGAAACTCTTCAGGTCCAACGCCCAGCTGACTCAGAATTTTGTTGTAGAGCGGCGGCCCGATCTCACGGCCACCATGGATCGGGATTGTCGCGGCTCGACCATCAGCGTGAATCCAACGCTCGTGGCTTCCGGTTTGTCTTGCTCTAAGGAAGCCCAGTCGTGCAGCCACTCGGCGAAACTCTTCCGCCCGGGCGCTAGGCATGAACGATTTCAGTGGTGTCCGACGGCAGAGCTACACTCCGGTCGCGATATTCCTCTTCAAGCATTCGATACACTTGTTCCAGTTCCAACAACGCCTCTGCCCGAGTAGGCATGAGCGCATAGCAGCCCGGAATCGAAGGGACCTCTGCTACCCAGCCGGTGGGCTGATTTCGGTAGAGCACGACTTTGTAATCGTCGAGAGCCATCTGTCTTCCTTGAGTTTAACGCAACCGCATCCGTTACTTCACCGCCCGATACAGCCCCGCCACGCCAAACGTATACGGCGTCCACGACACATCCCGAAGTCCCACCTCAGCCATAATCTCCCGCATCTCCGCAGGCGGCGGAAAGTTATGCACCGAGTTAGGCAGATACGCATACGGCCCCGTGACTCCAGACACGCGCGAGCCGATGGCCGGAAGAATGCGCCGAAAGTAGAAAGCGTAAAGCTTGCCCAGCAGCCCTCCCGGTTCGCTGAAGTCCAGAATTCCAAGCTCGCCGCCCGGCCGCAAGACGCGATGGAATTCGTCGAGTCCGGCGCGATAGTTGGCGAGGTTGCGAAATCCGAAAGCCGAAGTAATGAGATCGACGGAGCTATCCGCCAGCGGTAAGTGCAACGCATCAGCCTCAATCGCAATTGCTCTTCGCGAGCCGTCGCCTCCCTCAAACGCGGCAAACTTCGCCGCGCCTCGCACCAGCATCTGGTGCGAAAAGTCGGCAGCGATCACCGGATGCGAATTCATCGGCCGTCGCCGCAGCAGCGCCGTCGTCATGTCGCCCGTGCCACAACAAATATCTAAAACGACCGCATCGGGTCTGCTGAGAACATCGCGAAAACGCCGCGCCGTGCGCCACCACCACCAGCGGTCGATGTTCATCGACAGCAAATGGTTCAGCAGGTCATAGCGCGGAGCGATGCCGTCGAACATCTCGCGGACCGCCGCTGCCGCGCTCTCTTCGTCAATCGCTCCAGCAGGCTTGGCGCCCGAAGTACCTACATTCGAAGGAACCGGCATCTATGCCCCAACCAGACGGTCTGAGCTCTCCGCCGCAGTACGCGCCGTTTCCAGCATCGATTCGGCGGCGCTATAAAGCTCAGCGTCAGTTACATTTTCAACCACCACCGCATCGCCGATGCCTGAGGGCAATATAAAACGCCGAACACCGCTGCGGTTTTTCTTGTCTCGCATTGCCGCATCCAGCAGCCGGTCGATCGGCAGACGCAATGCCGGCAGCGGCCCGTACGCAAAGATCAACTTCTCAATCCGGCCAGCCTGCGTTTTGGTAATTGTCTCGCGCGCCAGGCCGAGGCGAGTCGCGGCGATCATCCCCCATGCAATTGCTTCGCCATGAAGCAGCTTCTTGTAGCGCGTTGCGGCCTCGATCGCATGGCCAAGCGTGTGGCCGTAATTCAGGATCATGCGCAGGCCGTTCTCCATCTCATCGATGCCCACCACATCGGCCTTCATGCTTACTGAAGCGGCGACGACATACTCGATAGCTTTCGCATCGCGCGCCAGGATCGCCTCAACGCTGCGCTCCATAAACGCGAAGAGCTTCGCATCTCGAATGATCCCCGCCTTGACGCTCTCAAAGAGTCCAGCGCGAAGTTCGCGCGGCGGCAGCGTCTGCAGCACCTCAATATCCGCGAAGACCGCAAGCGGATGATGGAAGCTGCCGACCAGGTTCTTGCCCGCCTGCAGATTCACTCCCGTCTTGCCGCCCACCGACGAGTCGACCTGCGCCAGCAGCGTCGTCGGCACCTGAACATAGTCGATCCCGCGCATGTAGATCGCCGCGAGAAAGCCGCCCACGTCGCCGACGATACCGCCGCCAAAGGCGATCAGCAGTGACGAACGATCGGCATGGCCCTCGGCCATCTGCTCGGCGAGCCGCTCCACGGTGCGCAGCCGCTTATGTTCCTCGCCTGGCTGCAGAAACAGGACCGTCGGCGGTTCGTCATGCCGGAAAGACTCCAGAAAGGCGTCCGCCCAGAGCGACCAGATCTCCGGCGAAGTCAGCACGAAGCTCCGCCGCTTCTTCTTGCCGGCGATCTTAGAAATCCGGCGACTCAGCGTAGGCAGTAGCTCCTGTCCAACGAACACTGGATAATCGACGCTGCCGGTCTTGACCTGGATGGTTCGCACAATCAGTTCATCGTATCGCATTCGCGTTGCTGCCAATGCCGGTCGGGCAATCGGGTTAAGTCAGACGAAATCGTTGTCCATCTCGGAGTGGTAGCCTGAATGAATGGGCCTTCCTGAGCATGCTGACTTCGTCATCGTCGGCGCTGGAATCGCAGGTTTGAGGGCTGCCATTACCCTCGCCGAATACGGCCGCGTCCTCGTCCTCACCAAGGAATCGCTCGGCGAATCGAACACCTCCTACGCACAGGGTGGCATCGCCGTCGCGATGGGCGGCAAGCAGGACGTCTTCCTGCACCTTGAAGACACCATCAGCGCCGGAGACGGCTTGGTTGACCGTGCCGCTGCCGCCGTTCTTGTCGAAGAAGGGCCCAGGCGCGTCGAGGAGCTCCTCAGCTGGGGCACCGAATTCGACCGCAACACTTCAAGCGACGAACTCATGCTCACCCGCGAAGGCGCCCACAGCTTGCCGCGCATCCTGCACGCTCACGGCGACGCGACCGGCGCGGAGATCGGCCGCTCTCTCCTCGCCAAAGCAAAATCGCTCCCCAATATCGAACTCCACGCCTGGATTACCTGCGTCGATCTGCTCGCCGACGAAAGCTCCGGCGAAATCCTCGGCCTCACCGTCCTTGATCGCGATGATAAGCTCTCACAAGTCCGCGCCCAGGCCGTCCTCCTCGCCAGCGGCGGAGCAGGCCAGGTCTACAGCAACACCACCAACCCCGCAGTCGCCACTGGTGATGGCATCGCCATGGCCTATCGCGCCGGCGCTGAGGTCGCCGACATGGAGTTCTACCAGTTCCACCCCACCGCGCTGAGCCTGCCAGGAGTGCCGCGCTTCCTGCTCTCTGAAGCGCTGCGCGGCGAGGGCGCCTGGCTGCGCAACGACCGTGGCGAGCGATTCATGGAGCGCTATCATCCGCTGCTTGAGCTAGCCCCACGCGATGTCGTCGCGCGCGCCATCACCCGCGAAGGCTTCGGCGACCGTCCCGGCCAGACCCGGCCCGTCTACCTCGATATGCGCCACGTGAAGGGCCTCGACCTCGCCGAGCGATTCCCCGGAATCTCCGCCTTCCTCCACCAGCACGGCTTCGACCTCGCGCGCGATCTCGTACCCGTTCGTCCCGCCGCGCATTACCTCATGGGCGGAGTCCGAACCGACATCCACGGCCGCGCCTCGCTCCACCGCCTCTACGCTGCCGGCGAGGCCGCCTGCACCGGCGTCCACGGCGCCAACCGCCTCGCCAGCAACTCGCTCCTCGAGGGCCTCGTCTTCGGAGCCCGCGCCGCCGAAGCCATGCTCACCGAATCCCCACTACCTACCCGCGCCAGACCAATCGCTATGCCGCCCGTCGCCACCCGACCGCCGCAACCAGCACCGGCCACCCTCCTCCCCGAATTACGCCGTCTGATGTGGGAGAAAGCCGGCCTGCTTCGCGATGCCGATGGCCTGCTCTCGCTCCGCGAAGATCTCGAGCAGATGCAGCCCCAACTCCCCGCACCCGCCGACCGCCAATCGCTCGAGATCAACAACCTCTTCCTTCTCAGCCAACTGATTATGGAATCGGCGCTCGCCCGCGAAGAAAGCCGCGGCGCGCACTTCCGCAACGACTTCCCCCAGCGCGACGACGCAAATTTCGCCCGCCATTCAGTTGTTCAAAGAGTTGAAGAGCCGCTCGCAGCAAAGGCCTAACCGACGGAAGTCACCACTTCTTGTCCTCGGCCCGCCGTTCTCTTTGGAGTTCGTCGGCCATCGAAGGGCCGCCCGCGCCATCTGCGCCGGCGCGGATTATTTGCACTTCTGTGAGGACTTTCATGGATCGATGCTTGTCCGGCCCTTGGCCATATGTGCGGACAACCATCGCAGAAAGCGCTATGGTTTCCCGCTGCGGGAATCGACCCGCCTCCGCCTCTCCTCCACCAGCGAAGCCACAACGAATATCCCCAAAATCCCCAGAATCACCGCCAGCGAAACCACCACGCTCACATGCACCCACCGCGACAGCAGCATCTTAAGCGCCACAAACCCCAGAATGATCCCCAGCCCGTAGTGCAACAGCCGAAACCGGTCCAGCATCCCCGACAGCCCAAAGAACAACGACCGCAGCCCCAGCACCGCAAAGATATTCGACGTATAAGCAATAAACGGATCACGCGTAATCGCCAGCACCGCCGGAATCGAATCCAGCGCAAAGACCAGGTCGGTCGCCTCGACCGCCAGCACGACCATCACGAAGCTTCGCGGCGTCAGCGCAAAATGCCTGCCATGCGCCGCCGGAACTCCTCCGCCCACCCTCGCCTGAATCGTTGTCGTCGACTTCCCCTGGATCCACCGCACCAATCTCGAAGGCTTGCCATGCGCCGCCTCTTCCGGCTTCATCAGCCGCACCGCCGCCACCAGCAAAATTACCCCGAAGACGTCCTCGACCCACGCGAACCGCGCCAGCAGGCTCACCCCGGCAGCGATGAACAGCGCCCGCATCACGATCGCCCCGCCCACGCCCCACAGCAGAATCCGGTGTTGCTGATGCCGCCCCAGCCCCAGCGCGCGAAACATCAGCAGAAAGACGAACAGGTTATCGACGCTCAACGAGCTCTCGATCAGGTAGCTCGAGATGAACTCCAGCCCATGCGGGCGGCTGTCAACCCGCCCCACCCACAGCGCAAACCCGCACGCCAGGCACGCGAGAACGAGCGTCCACCCCCACGCCTGCCTCCGCGCGGTCCTCTCGTCCCTGTGATTCAAAAAGACGAGGTCGATCGCCAGCAAGACCACCACCAGCGCATGAAACCCAATCCAATAGCTAAGCGGAGCCCCGGCAAGCATCCCTCGATGCTAATCCATCGCGTCACCCCGAAAGGAGTGGCGTGCCCCATTGAGCGCGTGTAACCCGCCAGACGGCGTCCCCGGTGACAGGTCTTGGTCGCTGGGGACGCAGATGTGGGAGGATCAACCCTCCACATCGCCACCCTTCGACGACCGCAACGGATTTTCCTTGAAATCCCGAGCAATCTCCGCCACCATTGCCCCCACGATCAGGAAATTGCGCTATGCAGTCTGAGGACACTGCTTGGTTCATCGCAGAGCCCGACATCGCCCGTCACGGCAAAATGGCGCCTCGGATCTTTCGTCCGGGCGCTCAAACGTAAGTCAAGGAGAACGTCATGAGACTTAGCAAGTTACTCCCGTCTTTCCTGATGTTACTGCTCTCGCTACCTGCCGCCCCCCAAAACGCGGCATCCAGCCTCGCCGCCTCCGCGCCAACAGCCGTGCCACCGCTGGTCCCATACTCCGGCGCTGTCGCCACGCTCGCCGGTCGTTCATTGCCGGGCGCCGAGAGCGTCACTTTCCTTATCTACAGCGAAGAGACAGGCGGCGACCCTATCTTCTCCGAGACACAATCCGTCGCCATCGATGCCACCGGCCACTTCAAGGCTCAAATCGGCGCGACCCTCACCAACGGGCTTCCAATGGACCTCTTTGCCAACGGCGAAGCTCGCTGGCTCGCGGTCCAGATCGCCGGTGAACCCGCCCAGTCGCGCGTCCTGCTGGCCAGCGTTCCGTATGCGCTCAAAGCTGCTGACGCGGCGACTCTTGGCGGTCTGCCCGCCTCCGCCTTTGCACTGGCGGGAACGAAAAACGCCGCGAGCGCAGCGGTGATAACACCCGACGTGACTGCGACCACAGGCGCCCCCATCACCACCACCACCGGAGGCTTCGCCGGCTATCTGCCCGTCTTCACCAGCCCAACGACCATCTCCAACTCGACCGTCTATCAAAACGCAAGCGGCATCGGTATTAACGGCATCCCCTACGCTGCTCTCGACGTCACCGGACGTACTATCTTCCGCGGCACCATGGTTGTCTCGCGTGCGGGCAATGCTACGTCGACCACCGGCTACGGTTCTGTTCCGTTGCAGTTCTTCGCCAACGGCTGGAACAGCACCATCAACGGCCCGGTTCAACCCGTGATGCAGTGGCAGGCTGAACCTACCGGCAACAACACCGCCTCGCCCGGCGCGACGCTGAACTTGCTCTACAACAACGGCACCGTAGCTAACGCTGTCGAAACCGGGCTCTATTTCAATCCCAACGGGACCATCCATTTCGCTGCTGGCCAGACCTTCCCCGGAGGCGGCGGAACAGGCACCATCACCGGCGTCACCGCCGGAACCGCTCTCACCGGCGGCGGAACTACCGGCAACGTCACCCTCAACCTCGACACCACCAAAGTTCCGTTGCTGTCGGCAAGCAACACCTTCACCGGCAATCAGGGAGTCAACGGAAATCTTGGCGTTAACGGCGTCGTCAATGCGGGCACCGTGAACGCCACGAGCGGCTTTGATCTGAGCGGCACGCCTTTTGCCTTCGGCTCGCAGGCGAGCAAGAGCGTTTACCTGGGATTTGCCGGGAATTCATCTACGACGGGTTGCTGCAATACCGCCGACGGCGTCAACGCGCTACTCGTGAACACCACCGGCTTCGACAACACAGGGATCGGCTCAAACGCGCTCGTCTCCAACACCACTGGCACCGGCAACACCGCTACTGGTGCGTTTGCGCTCCAGTCAAACACAACGGGAAATGAGAATACCGCCAGCAGCTCGGGAGCTCTAGGGTCTAACACTACGGGAAGTGAAAACACCGCCAGCGGCGGCGGCTCACTATTACAGAACATTTCAGGTAGCGACAATAGTGCCTTCGGGTTTATAGCGCTCAACAACAACACTACGGGCTACTCAAATACCGCCAGCGGAGCAAGTGCACTCCTGGCCAACACCACTGGTTTTAACAACACTGCCAGCGGTGTAAGCGCGCTCTATTCCAACATCACGGGCAGCTCGAACACCGCTGACGGTGCGAACGCACTCTTCTCCAACACCACTGGATCCCTGAACATCGCCATCGGTAAAGACGCACTCTATCCCAACACCACAGGCTCCGACAACCTGGCAATCGGAGAAGAATCCGGTCAAACCCGTGACTTATCCAACATTACTGGCTCCTCCAACACGCTGGTGGGGCAAGATACCGCGCTCGCTACGGGTTCCCTTGCGAACGCCACAGCCATCGGCGCGAACGTAGAGGTTACGAATAGCAATACCCTGGTGTTGGGCTGCATCGCGGGGACGAACGGTTGCACGAACAGCGTCAGCGTGGGCATCGGCACCACGACTCCCGACAGCCTGCTCACCGTGAATGGCACCGCCGACAAGCCCGGCGGCGGTTCCTGGGGAACCTACTCCGACGGCCGCCTCAAGACCGTCAACGGCAGTTTCGCCTCAGGCCTGGATCAGGTTATGCAGCTCCGCCCGATTCGCTATCGCTACAAGCCCGACAACGGCATGGGCATTCGCGACGCGGACGAACACATCGGCGTCGTCGCCCAGGAAGTCCAGCGCGTCATACCCGAAGCGGTGACGGAAAACGGCAGAGGCTATCTCTTGGTCAACAACGATCCGATCATCTGGTCAATGGTCAACGCGATCAAAGAACAGCAGCGCGAGATCGAGCAGCAGCAGAAACTCCTCCGCGCCCAGAGCGCGGCGATGAAAAGTCTCGTGGCTGAAGTCCGCGCAACCCGCAAAACACTTCGCGAGGTGAAAGCCCAGGCGGCCGCCGGACAGACGATGATGTTGGCTTCGAAATAAGACTCGCTTGATTGGGGGAGGAGCGGAGGGAAACTGGCAGTTTTTCCTGCTTCCTATTCCCTGACCTACGGCTTCGCCTTCTCGCCCGGCGCGACTCCCACCCAGCGGTTGCAATCGTCGAAGATGGCCTTCAGATCGGCCCTTCTCAGAATATTCTCCGCGCCCGGCTCATTGCGCACCGCGTTGAGCAGAGTCAGCGCCTGGCGATATTCATTCCATGCCTCACCCGTGTTGCCGCTCAGCCGCGACGCCGTCGCCTGGAAGTAATAGATCCTCGCCAGGCGCAGGCGCATTCCAGACTTCTCCGCCGGCGCGGCGGCGTCCTGCAGCATCTGCCGCGCCCGCGCGTAATCCTTGGTCAGTATCAGCGCCTCGGCGTAAGAGACCGAGCACAACAGGGAAAGATTGCGGTCCGAGGTGACCTCGGCGCCCAGCAGCGGCCGAATCCGGTTCAGCGCATCGGCTCCCTTGCCCTGCGCGATCGCCAGTCGGCCGAGATTCAGCTTGGCCGTCACGATCGTCACCTGGTCGCCCGAGCGCGATGCCATTTGCATCGCCTCCTGGAAGTATGTCGATGCCTGGGCAAGGTCCCCGCGGAACATGGCAATCTCACCGCGCGTGCTCATCGCCTGCGCAAGCAGGTTATTGTCCTTGAGCTGCTTGGCAAGCCCTTCCACCTGGTCCAGGTAGGGCGTCGCTTCATCGCCTCGTCCCGCCCGCGCCAGCGCCTCTGCCAGACTCTCCAGCGCCGCAGCGGCGTTAGAGCTCTTGTCGCCCAGCGCCTGAAAGCCCGCGACCGACTTCTGAATGGAATCGACCGCCGCGCCGAACCTCGCCTGGTAGCCAAAGACCACTCCCATCTGCCTCTGCGTATCGGCAACCCCGTAAGAGTTGCCGTCGCTGCGCCAGGTGTCGAGCGCGCGCTTGAGCGACGCCAGCGCCTCGTCGTACTGGCCCGTCATGGTGTAGGCCTCGCCCAGCCCCTGAAGCGGGTCGGCGATGCGCTGCGGAGCGCCAATCTTTTCTCCCAATTGCAGCGCTTGCTGGAAGTAGGTGAAGGCGCTCTCTGTATCTCCTTTACGCAGATTCAGCGATCCGATATCGCTCAGGCAATGCGCCTCGCGCTCCTGGTCGCCCGCGTCGCGCTCGATCTGCAGCGCGTCCCGGTACAACTTGAGCGCCTGGTCGGTGTTCCCCCGGTTCTGGTAGAGATCGGCCATATCGATGAGCGTGTCGCCCGCCTCTTTGGTCGATCCGATCTCCTGGAAGAGCGCGACCGCCTTCTTGAGGTTGTCCAGCGCCGCGTCCGGCTTGCCCATCGCAACCTGCACCTGGGCGGTGTCGCCCAGCGCCACGGCAACAGCGCGCTTCTGGCCCAGCTTCTCGCTGATCGCAATCGAGTTTCCGAAGTAGCTCAGCGCCTGCTCGTTCTTCTGCAGGAACTGGTAGGCCACCCCCATGGCCAGCAGCACCACCGCATGCTGCTCCTGATTGCCTGAGGAGTTGGTCAGGTACTCCGCCTTGCTGAGCGGATCGAGCGCCGCCTGGAAATGGCCGCTCTGCCCCTCCACAATTCCGGAATGCCAAAGCGCCAGCACGTTCTTCGGGTCCGCCTGCAGGATCTTCGCAAACACCGCCCGCGCCTTATCGTAGGCGCCGGTCGCCGAGTAGAGCGTACCCAGCTCCATCTGCACATCGATACTCTGCGGCATCGCCTGGGCCAGGCTTTCATAGAGACCAAGCGCCTTCTTGTTGTCGTTGAGGATCGTGGCGCGGTTGGCGTCGATCAGCATCTTCTCGAGTTGCGGCAGCCCGCCGGTGCTCGCCAGGTTCGCGGCCCGCTGCGACGACTGTTCGGCGTCCGACTGATGACCCAGCGCCGACTGCGCTTGCGCCAGTCCCGAGTAGGCCAGGGCGAACTGCGGGTCTGTGTTCACCGCTGACTGCAAGGACTTACTCGCGTCGATATACTTGCCCACTCGCAGGAAGTCCATCCCCTGGTTGTAAGCGCGCATCGCCTCAATCGACTGCGAAGATGGTTTGAATGCCTGCGACTTCAACTCGTCGATCTGGTTCGAGGAGAAATTCAGGCTCTTGCGGATCTGGTCGGCCAGCGCGTCGATGGCCGCCGGCAGCGCTTGCTCATTAGCGGCGGTTGCCTTCACCGCAGTGGTTCGATCGTGCTTGATGTCCTGGACGGTTGCGTTGATCTCGATCTGCTCGCCGAGCCGGGCGTATTGCCCGGTCACCGCGATGTCCGTGCCGCTGAGTTCGACAATGTGATGCAGCGTGTCGGGGTCGATGTCCGCCCCCGACGTCACCTGCAGGTCCGCCAGCACCTGGTGGACTCGGTCACTGGGCAACGTATGCAAATGCGCCGACTGGCCGATGTCCGTGCTCAGCGTGTCGGCCAGGTACCCGCCCAGCCAGTCGAGCTTTGGCTCGCCCGAGGCGTTGCGTAGCGGCAGAACCGTCAGCGTCAGAGCGGGAGCCGCTGGAGCCAGTATCCCGGGATGCGGCGGGCCGCTCCCCGGCCGCAGATAGTACCAACCCAAGACCGCCGCCACCAGAAGTGCGAACACGGTGGATAACCCTGCCACCAGCCAGGGCTTGAACTTGTTCGGTATCTTCTCCGAAATCGTCGCCGGCGGTGTCGAAATCTGGCTGATTGGCCGCTTGCCCTGCCAGGCATCGAGATCGGCCAGCAAGTCGGCGGCGCTCTGGTAGCGAACATCGACGTCGCGCTCCAGGCATCGACTCACTATGGCGCTCAGCGCGGCCGGAATCGTGTCGTCCAGGTCGGTCACCGGAACGACGCGCTCCTGGGTCCGCTTGATCAGGCTGGCTAGGGCGCTGTCGGCGCGAAACGGGATCGCCCCGCTCAGCAGCTCGTAGAAAATCACGCCCAGCGAAAAGATGTCCGATCGCTGGTCCAGTTCTTTCGCCAGCGCCTGCTCCGGGGACATATATTCCATCGTCCCCACCAACGCGCCGGACTGCGTCATTCCATCGCCGCCCAGCGTCCGCGCCAGGCCGAAATCCATCACCACCACGCGCCCGTTCACGTCGCGCATGATGTTCTGCGGCTTCAGGTCGCGATGGATGACCCCCACCGTATGTGCCGCCTCGAGCGCGCGGCAGACCTGCTGCATGATCTCCACCGCGTCTTCCGGGGTGAGCTTCGTGCGCTCGTGAATCAGCGAACGCAGGTCCTGGCCCTCGACAAACTCCATGGTGATGAACTTCATCCCATCGGATTCGCCCAGGTCATAGATACGAACTACGTTCTTGTGCGTGACCTGGGTAGCGAGAATCAATTCCTGCTTGAAACGGTCGATGATCGACTGGTTCCCAGCCAGGTCTGGACGAATGACCTTCAGCGCCACCAGCCGGCTCAGCTCCAGGTCGCGCGCCTGGTAGACCGCGCCCATCCCGCCGACCCCGAGGATCTGCAGAATCTCGTAGCGCCCCGCCAGGATCGCCCCGACCTCCAGGATCGGAGTGCCCGCATAGACGTTGATCTGCCCGGAGCCCGGCTTCGGCGTGGGTGCGCCGCCTACCATGGTTGGCGCGTCTGCGGTGATTCTCCGCATGGAAATATCCGGCAGTTTCCGTCCGGGAATGTCGATGATCGTCGGCGAGTCGAGCGGCGGCATCATGCCGGGCGAGGAACTCTCGCCGGGCGCAGGGACCCGTATGCCGGCCCCCTTGTTCCTCGCGTCGTCGCGTCCCTCTCGGCCCTTCTCATCCATAGATACAGCTTGCTCCGGACCGCGTTTGCGGCCCGCGAAGTTCTAACGGCTCGTTTCCACGGAGAATCAGGCCCACTCACCGCAGTACACGCCCAGTTGACAGGAGTATATAACGCGCGCGCCCGACTATTGCAGACCAGATACGGGCCGGATCGCAGAATTGATAAGCGTATCGTCACGCACAAGATAACGCGCTGCCCGGCGCGTCTTGGCGAGCGCGGGCTTACTGTCCGCCTCTGAAGAATAGTGATGGAATCGAACCCGGCGTTTCATCGCCTTTCAGGCGCAGGTAACCGGTTTTAGCGGTTAGAGGTAACGCAAGCGTTAATGCCCCGCGTTTGGCTTTCCCTCCACAGGCTTTGGCGCGGGCGCCGGGTCCTCTTTGACCGGAGCCGAAGGTCTCTCCGCCTCCATCGGCACGCCTCGGGGAAAGTCCGCCGGAGTGAGATACTGCACGATCAGCGACACTCGCCGGTTCGCAGGATCCAGAGGATTTTGCAGGTCGCGCAGCCGCTGGTCGGCGAAGCCGCGCACCTGCGAGACCTGGTTGGTCCGCAATCCTCCCGGACGCTGCATCAGCCTGCGGGCAACATTCGCCCGCTCTTCCGAAAGCTCCCAGTTGGAATAAATCTTGGAATCGGAAAACGGCTGCGCGTCGGTATGCCCTTCAATCGACACTTTATTAGGCACTGCGGAAAGCTTATCGGCGAGCAGATTCAGCATGTCCCTGCCGCCCGGCTTCAAGGTAGTGCTCCCGGTATCGAAGAACGTGCCGTCCTTTGACTCTAATAGCTCAATCCGCAATCCCTCCGGCGTCACCGTCATCTCTACTTGTTTCGAAAGGTCCTTCAGATTCGCGGTTTGCTGGATCTGCTTTTGCAGCTGCTCCTTCAGTTTTTCGATGTTCTCCTTGGTGAAGGGCAGCGCGTCCGCCGTGCCCGCCCGGTCGGAGCCGGTTTCGGTGGGCTTGCCCAGCGGATCGTTGAAATAGCCGGCGATCACCTTCTTGGTGTGTTCGCTGGTGTTGAGTAGCCACAGCACGATGAACAGCGCCATCATCGCAGTGACGAAATCCGCATACGCCACCTTCCACGCCCCGCCATGGTGGCCGCCATGGCCTTTGACCTTCTTGATGACGATGATCTGCGCTTTTGCCATGGGTTTCGGCTAAGCCGCCTCTTCGGCGACCGCCGCTGCCGGCGCAGCCGATTCTCCTCGGCACGCGGCTTCCAATTCCTCAAAGCTGGGCCGCACGTGGACTGGAATCGCCCGCCGTGCCACCTCCACCACGATTTGCGGCGCGTGGCCCTTCATCGACGCAAGCATCAGCACCCGCAGCACGTTCAGGTAGCTATGCTCCTCGTCCGCTGCCTTGGACATGTTCGAACTCAACGGGCCCACCACTCCGTAGCACAGTAGTATCCCAAGGAATGTCCCCACCAGCGCAGCAGCGACCTTCTTCCCCAGCTCTTCTGGAGGCCCGCTCAGCGCGCCCATTGTGATGACCACGCCCAGCACGGCGGCCACAATCCCCAGCCCGGGCAGCGCATCGGCCACCGTCGAGAGCGCCGCGATTGGGGCCGAGGCGCCGTGATGGCCAACCTCCATGTCCAGCTCCAGCATCTGGTCCATGTCGAAAGGCTCTACCCCGCCGGTCACAATCATCCGCATCGTGTCGCAGACGAAATGGCTGACATGATGGTCTTTCAGAAAATCGGGATACTCCTTGAAGATTTCGCTCTCCTCCGGCTTTTCGATGTCCGCCTCGATCGCCAGCAGTCCGCCGCGCCGCGCCTTGTTCATCAGGTCGAACATCATCTTCAGCGTAGAGAGATAGCGCGCCTTGCCGAACTTGGAGCTGCCCAGCGTCCCAATCAGCGCGCCGATGATCTGCTTCAGAATGTGCAGTGGATTCGCCGTCAGCAGCGTGCCTATCGCCGCTCCCGCGATGATCAGTACCTCGGCCGGCTGCACCAGCACGGCCAGATGTCCCTTCTCCATCAGGAACCCGCCGATGACGGCGCCGAAGACCAGGACGATTCCAATTATGGCAAACACATTGCGCTCCCGGGATAGGTCGATCGGCCTGGCGTACCAACCCGGCGTGCAGGCGGCGATGGATTGGGCTTTTTTGGACTAGGAGGTGCCACAGTCTCAACGCTTCTATCGGCATCGAGGCGATGAACTTCACGCTTTCCGGGAGAGGAGTTGTCGGCCGAGGGGCGCTTCGGGAAGAAGACTCAGGGAGCCCGAAATCCCGCGCGCGATGGTCGACAAATCTACTGCTGGAGCGATCTATTTCGTTGCGGGAAGTTTGATCGGGATGTGGACGACAAATTCCGTCCGTCCCGGTTCAGTCGTGAAACCGATCTCGCCGCCATAAGAGCCCACTACGATGCGCTGTGCGATCTCCAGGCCGAGGCCGGTTCCAACGCCCACAGGCTTGGTGGTGAAGAACGGATCGAAGATATGTTTCTGGTGCTCTTCGGCGATTCCCGCTCCCTGATCGACGATCCCGACGGCGATGCTGCCCTTCTCCACCCAGGTGCGAACGCGAATAGTTCCGCCTTCCGGGCTTGCGTCGATGGCGTTGTCGAGCAGGTTCGTCCAGACCTGCGTCAACCCCGCGCCGCGGCTCTCGATCGTCGGCAGGTCGGGCGCGAACTGCTTGTCGACCTTCAAGTCCTTGGGGCGGAACTTGTGTGCGAGGATCGTCAGCGTACCCCGCAGGCCGTCGTGAACGTCCACCTCATGCGGCTTGCCGCCACCTTCGTTGTAGGCGAACTTCTTGACCGCCATCGCCAGCTCGGAGACTCGCGTAATGCTCTCCTCGACCGTCTCGACCAGCTGCATGCTTGAGACCAGCGAAACCAGCCAGTTCAGCGCGTCGGAGAAGGATTCCGCCGGAAAGGCTTGCCGAGTGCAGCCCAGGTCTCGCTCCGTTAGCCCGATAGCCGAAAGTGTGGGGGCGATCTTCCAGCTGTTCTCCACACCGCTCTCGTCCAGCCATTCCGCCAGGCATTCTTCGGCGTCGGACTGGTCAAGCGTGCTGACCGCCTTCGGCTTCTCGCTGGCAAAGGCCCGCCCTTGCAGTTCTTTCATGCATTCGATCTGATCGGCGCCCATGGGAACTTCGCAGAATCGCAGGCTGATCTGCTGCAACCGGACGAGGTTCTCACGCAACTGTGCGGCTGCCCGTTTCGCCGCGGTCCCCGGATTGTTCAACTCGTGCATTAAGCCGGCCGACAGCGTCCCCAGGGACATCAGCTTTTCGCGATGCAGGGCAAACACCTGGTAGTGCTGCAGACGCCGCTCCATGTTCGAGATAACCGCGCGACGCACCATTGGGCATGAGGCTAACAGCCTCCAAAAGCCCTCTTCGCCCACCCCGGCAAGGATGGTATCGACCACCGCCTCCGACCAAACCAAGCTGCTCGGCCGCCCCGTCAGCAGCGGTACCTCTCCAAAACTTTCGCCTTCTTTGAAATTGAGCGGAAAGCCTTCCGAGCCATCCGCTTCCTTCTTGACTCCATGGACCTCACCCTCAAGCACCGCCCAGAAGTCGGTCACCAGGTCGCCGGGGCGATAGATGGTCGACCCTGCCGGCACGTGCAGGATCCGGATCTCGCCTAAACATGCGGCATCTTCTTCGCGAAGATCGGAGAAAACCTTGACGCGGCGCAATTGGGAATACACTTCCCGGGCGTCCACTCGCTGCTCTGTCGTTGCTGGCTTTTGGTCTTGCATGGTTGTCGAGGCCTTAGAACCTGGCCAGATACTGGTGCATGAACTGCACCGAGATCGAACCCTCCCCAACCGCGGATGCGGCACGCTTGATCGACCCATGCCGGACGTCGCCCGCCGCAAAGATTCCCGGCGTGCTGGTCTCCAGCAGGAACGGCGGCCGGTCTTCCTTCCAATCCTTCGGCAGCCGGCCCTCAACCATCACGTCGCGGCCCGACAGCACAAACCCATTGGGATCGCGCATCACGCCCTCGGGTAACCAGCTCGTGTTCGGCGCAGCGCCGATGAAGATGAACAGCGATCCTGCCGGACGGACGGTCTCGCCCCACGGCGTAGCCACACGGATCGATTCCAGCCGCTGATCGCCGCATGCCTCCACAACCTGGCTCTTCGTCTCCACAGCTATATTGGATGTTCCCGCGATCTGATCGATTAAGTATTTCGACATGCTGCTCACCAGCGAGTCGCCGCGCACCAGCATGGTCACCTTGCGGGCATACTTGGCGAAGTACATTGCCGCCTGGCCCGCCGAGTTCGCCGCCCCCACAATGAATACTTCTTCATCGCGGCAGGAAACGGCCTCGGTCATCGCCGCACCGTAATAAACCCCCGCGCCCGTGAACTGGTCCAGACCGGGAACATCCAGCTTCCGGTAATTCACCCCCACCGCGACCAGCGCCACTCGACAGGAGACTTCTTTTCCATCCGCGAGAGTAACAAAGTGGTACTGGTTCTCGGAGCGTATCGCCGTTGCTCTCTGCGCCAGAAACTCCGTGCCGAAGCGCGACGCCTGCAGAAACGCCCGCTTGGCCAGTTCTGCGCCGCTGATTCCAGTCGGAAAGCCCAGGTAATTCTCGATTCTTGAGCTGCTGCCCGCCTGTCCGCCCGGTGCCTCAGGCTCGATCAGCAGCGCCCTCAGCCCCTCTGATGTTGCATAGACCGCCGCTGCCAGTCCCGCCATGCCTGCGCCGACGATCACTACATCGTAAAAGTCGCGCTCCGCCGTCACGTGCAGGCCGATCTTCGCCGCCAGCTCGGTCTGCGTCGGCTGCGCCAGCGCCGTCCCGTCGGCAAAGAGCACTGCCGGCAGCTTGTGTTCGTCCACTTGATACTTGGCCAGCAGTTGCAGCGCCTCGTCGTTCTGCTCGGGATCAAGCCACAGATATGGCACCTGGTTGCGGGAGAGAAAATCCCTTACCTGGTGATCTCGCAGCGACCAGCGCGGCCCGACCACTCGGATTCCCTCAAACGGAGGCTTGTAGCCCTCACGCCACGATCCCAGCAGGTCGTCCAGCACCGGGTAAAGACGCTCCTCCGGCGGGTCCCACGGCTTGGTCAGGTAATAGTGGATCTTGGCCGAGTTGATCGCCCGGATCGCCGCCTCGGTGTCCGCGTACGCGGTGAGCAGGGCGCGCTTTGCCTCGGGGTAAATCTGTTGCGCTTTCTCCAGAAACTCCACCCCGGTCATCCCCGGCATCCTCTGATCGGAGAGCAGCAGCGCGACTGAATCGGTGCGTTCCTGCAATTGCCGGCATGTATCCAGCGCCGCCTGTCCCGATCCCGCCCGCAGGATGCGGTAGGTCGCTCCATACTGGCGGCGAAGGTCCTGCACCACCGCCTCGAGAACGCTGATGTCGTCGTCCACCGCTAGAATCACTGGCTTTCCCATATCAGCTTGCTCCCCGGCACGCCCCAGCGCGGCCGTCCCCAGTTCCAGTCTATGTCGTTCCGGCGTTTTCGTTCCGGCACGCCCGCAATCACCCGCGGCAAGCCACTTTCGTCCCGCTACAAAATGCGATAAATCCTTACGGTTGAGTCTCCGGTTGTGTACTCTTTCATTAATGGGCTTTACCCATCGCTAAGCAGTTCGCCAATCTTTTTATTTTCCATTTCCCCCACCGCTGCGTTAGTGTAATGGACAAACATTTCAGGTTCGAGACTCGACAATTGCTCGTTGAGACGCCATGCGGTATGGCGAAGATTGTCCGCCCCGTCCTATTGCATGCCCTTTGCCTGGATTTCAGTACTCACTTGTCTGAATTAGAGACACCGGGAGAATCCGCAAGGAGACTGTCGATAAGAGATGATGTGAACAACGGATGACCACTCGAAGAAATTCGACCTTCTGCGAGAATTGCGGCTGCGGAAGCGCGGCTTCTTCCGGTTTCGCGGGAATCACACTGGATTCCACGAGGGGAATAAGCGATGAATAAGATCATTCTGGCGGATAACCAGGCAATCTTTCGGACCGGGACGGCGAAGGTGCTGGCCATGGAAGACGACCTGCGCATCATCGCGCAATGCCCAGACTGTCCCCGGCTTTACCATGCAATTTCAACCTTTCGCGGCTCCATCGTCCTCGTGGCCGCCTCGCTGCGGCCGGATTTCGCCCAGGTCCTCGCCAGCGGGCGCGATGCCTCCAGTCCGGTGATTGTGATTGCCGAGAATGGCGAACCGCCGGCCCCCGAAGTGCTCGCCGATCTGCACGGACTCATTTACCGCAACGTTGCCAGCGGAGCGCTCATCGATTGCGTGCGCAAAGTGATTCGCGGCGAGCGCACGATCCATCCCGTCCAGCTGAACGGACAGGCCGAACCCGAAGATCTCGTCGGCGCCCGGGTGCGCGACCGCCTCACCCCTAAAGAAATGAAGATCGTCGCCTTGATCGTTCAGGGCTGCAAGAACCGCGAGATCGGGATGCGCCTCGGCACCACCGAGCAGGTCATCAAGAACTACCTGCGCAGCATTTACGACAAGACCGGCGTCTCGGACCGCCTCGAACTGGCCCTCTTCACCATCCACCATCGCATGCTTGCCGAAGCCGCAACCGCCGTCGGAAACCAGATGGGCATCCACGCCTGACTCAGCCATGCCGTCGGCGTGGCTGAGTTCAATACCGAAGCCCTAACCGCTGCGGGAACTCCTCTTCTTCCGCGTCCACATCCAGCAGTTCAGCGTGTTCAGTGGCAATTCTCCTGTGCGCCGCCCGCATCCTGAGATGGAGGAACAGCGTGGCGACCGCGACGATCGCTGAATGAATCAAGCTCGCTTGCATCCAGCGTTCAATCTCCACGGCGATCAGAACCATCGGCGGAAAGAGCCCAAAATATTGGATCAGCACCACGGCCAGATTGGTCTCTGACGCCGTCTGCGCGCCCGTGAAGGGTATTGCCTTCATCCTGAGGAACAGAACGTCTCGCAACAGAAAACACATCCCCGCCGCCATGATCGCTTGTACTGCAATCACGCCCCCGCCCCGCATCGACGATGGCCTGATAGCGGCGATCACGCCCACCGTCGCGAAAGTGACCGCAAAAGCGCACGCCAGGACCCAGCCCCTGGCCGGGAGCAGCAAGTCTAAACCCGGCCTGCCTCGGATCACCCGGAAGATCCAACCGCCGCGGTTATCGACTGGCGAGACGAAGGCGTTTCGTAGTCCGGCAATTGTCCAGAACGCCACGATCGGTATCGCTGCTCGAAGCCCATCCGCGGAAAGCGCCGCCTCAATATGGCCTCCGTCGCCCACCGTCAAAAGCAGCGCGCTAGCGATGACCAACGCCAGCCCCACGCCGCCATAAATCGCCAGATACACGCGATGCCGATGCGTTCTTAGCAGCGTCTGGCTGATGAAGTGAAAGATCGCGCGACGCACCGGGACGCGCACAAATCTATGCAGCACGAAATTGAAAGGCGCGTCGAGCCGGCTTCTGGTATCGCGCTCCGGCCTGCCCAGCAATAATTGCTGCGTTCGACGCCAGTAAGCCACCGGGTAGAGCAAAGCTGCCAGAGTGACAGTGCAGACCGTCGCCACGACTCCCATTCGCGCCGCGCCCCCAAACAAGGGGCCTGCGGCTGGACCTCCGAGAGCACGCTCGTAAATTCCCAGGAACCAGAATGGTGGGAACCACTGCGCCCCACGATGATGCGATTCCATCGCGGCCTTCAGGAACCTCGAAACAACTGGACACAGGAAAATCACCGTCAAGAGCACGGTGATGAACAGTCCTTGCAACACGGGCGCAATTCTCTGGAAAATATGCTGCCCCAGAATTGCCAGCAGCAGAGACTGACACCCCAGAACAAAAGCAGCTGTGAATACTCCGCTCGCGAAGATCGCCACGAAGTGCGCAGCAAAGTGTCGCGCCGGGGACCACAAATCGCACGAGGCGGGAAAGAAAACCATTCCCAATGAGTTAAGGCCAACCACCAGGCCAAGTAGAAATATCGCAATGGCCGTGATCCTCGCTTCGAAAAGCCTTCGATTGCTGACAGGCAGGCTTGAAAGCACGAAGACATCCACCATGCTTGGAAAAAACAGGTCCCACTCGAAAACAGTGACCGCTCCGACCGCCGCCATGGAATACACCACATAAAAATAGCGGTCGCTCACCTGCGGCCAATAGGCACGGGGCTGCGGTTGGTGGTAAGGAACAAACAGGAAGAGCGCCATGATGAGTTGCGGTAACGCAATGGCGTATCCGATCTGGATGAGACGAGACTTCGCCTCACCGTCATCGGAGACCATCTCGTTATTGAAAAACGAGTTGAGAAAATGCCGAACCAGTATCTCGAAATGGCTTTGCGGCCTGACCGCCTCAACCATCTCCGCTTGGACCGCGAGGGATTGAACCGCATGCTTCGGCGGCGCGAACATACGACTGACGCTAAACATGGTCCGCCTTCATCACTTCGACCAGCTGTCGCGCTACCGCCTGAGTATCTTTCTGCCGCACCAGCTGCGCGAAGACGCTCTCCAGATTTGCCAGCTTCATCATCGCGGTCAGTTCGCTCGGCGCAGCATTTGCCAGCAGCTTGCCCTTCGCCAGCACCACCACCCGGTCGCAAACCTGCTCGACGACTTCGAGCACATGAGAGATATAAAGAATCGCTTTGCCTTGACCGGCCAGTTCTTTCAGCAGGTCTTTGAACAACCGCGCAGTGACAACATCCAGTCCGGATAGCGGCTCATCGAAAACCAGCAGCAGGGGATCGTGCATCAACGCCGCCGCGATCAACACCCGCTGCTTCATGCCCTTCGAGTAGGAAGAGATAGGCGAATGTCTCCACGAATCGAGATCCAGCAGCCGCAGCAGCACAGTCCCTTTGGCCTCGATCAGCTTCTCTTCCATGCCCCGAAGCCGGCCCACCAGCTGGAGATACTCAAGCCCGGAAAGATACGTATAGAGATGCGCCTCTTCAGGGACATAACCCAGCGTCGCGCGAAAGCCTGCAAGATCGTCACGAATGTTTTTCCCCTGGAAGAGCACCCGGCCCTCGTTCGGCTGTAGCAACCCGGTGATGATTTTGACCGTCGTCGATTTCCCCGAGCCATTCGGTCCCAGGTAGCCGACAATCTCCCCCGCACCAACCTCAAAGCTCACGTTCTGAATGGCAGGAATGCCGCGATAGCTTCTCGACAGATTTTGCAACTCAAGCAAAGAAACCCTCCTGTCTCACTACCCTATGTAGCATACTGCTTTTGGCTGGTCAAGTAGCCTGCTACATAGGTAGACTCTCTTGCATGGCAGCTGATCCCAGGCTCTCCCATACCGCGGCCTTGATTCTTCAAGCCATCCACGCCGGACATATCTATGGTTTCAGCGTGATGGAGATGACCGGCCTACCCAGCGGAACGGTCTACCCGGCGATGCGCCGCCTCGAGCGCGACGAGCTCATCACCTCCCGCTGGGAGCGGCAAGCCATCGCCGACGCCGAACTGAGGCCGCCGCGCAAGTACTACAAGATCACGCGGGCCGGCCGGGTGACCCTCGATGCCATGTACAAGCGTTATCCTCTACTCGAAAGGCTGATTCCTTCTCCGGAGGCCGAGAACGCATGAGCATTTGGAATGTGGTGCATTCTCTTCCCGGGTCCGGTGCTATTCTCACGCTCGCATCGTGGCTTGTACCGGCCAAACAGCGAAGCGAGTGGTTGGCGGAGTGGCGGTCTGAGTTATGGCACGTTCGGCAGACACATCACCACGCGCCGGAGACACCCGAGCGTGACGAACGCGAGGTCACCGCCTTTTGCATGGGCGCATTCAACGATGCGCTCTGGTTGAGGCGCGAAGATTTCCGGAGAGTCTCCCAGCGGGTCCGCGAGGCCGGCTCCCCGTTGCGCTGTGAACTAACTCTCGCGGCTTTGGCCGTGGCGAGCCTTTTGGTGGCAATCGCTCTGCCCGGAGTTCGCAAAATTCTCTCGCCCTCTCGCTACGTCGAGTCGGATGACCTGGTCATGATCTCGCCGAGCGGTAATTCGTATGCGCCTGCTCCAACCGTGCAACTCGCCGATTATCAGGACTGGTCGCACAGCGCTCGTCACTTATTTACTGAGTTCGCCTTCTATCAACCGCGGCGCGGCAAAGTACATATCGCGAACCATGCCTCCGCGGAGCTCTCCATCGCTCGCGCGAGTCGCAATCTCCTCGAATTACTGAACATCCCGATAAACGCCGAAGGAACGAATGTGCCCGGGGAACATCCGGCGCAACTCATTCTCAGTCACTCGGCATGGAATCGATATTTCCATCGCGACCCGGCGATCTTTGGCCGCACCATCGATATAGCTGGCGAGCGGGCGTTGATCGCCGGCCTTGCAGCAGAGGACGACTGGCGGCTGCCGGGTCATGTCGATGTCTGGCTGCTGGAAGACGAAGAGCGCCTGTCGGCGTTGCCCTCGCACACAGACGGCTATGTGCTCGGTCGCATCGTGCCGGCAGCCTTTCCGTCCGATACGAACGGCCGGCGGCGAATGTCCGCCTTTCGCGGAACAGGCTACGCAGACTTCGACTGCATCTCCCTCGCCGAACAAACCCGGCAGCCGCTCTCAATCTTTCTCTTCACACTTTTGCTCGCTTGCTTGGCACTGCCCGCGACGACTTCGCTGCCGCTCGGGGAGTATCCCGCTATCGGCCGCCACCTTTCCTGGACCAGGAGCTTCCGCCGCTGGCTCTTTCTCGCCACAAAGATTGGCTGGATCGTCGCCATCGTCTACTGCGCATCGCTCGACTTGGCCTATGGCAGCGCCTCGATCGGCATCGTTAGCTCGCAGTATATTCAGCTCGTCAGCTCATTTTCTGCCCTTCTCTTCGCCTTTCGTTGGGCCTTGCGAGACCAGCGCAGGCGCTGCCCTGTCTGCCTGCGCGCACTAACCAACCCTGCACGCGTCGGGCAGGCTTCGCAAAACTTCCTCGCCTGGAACGGCACCGAGCTGATTTGTATTGGAGGCCATGGCTTGCTGCACGTCCCGGATATCCCGACCAGCTGGTTCAGCACCCAGCGATGGCTCTACCTCGACCCGTCGTGGAGCGGATTGTTTGCTGGCGGATATCTGGTCTCGCCGGGCATGGGTTAGCCCTGGCCCACGAATGCTCTAGATACCCGTCGGTTCGGTGTCGAGAGCTGAAAGCTTTTCCGCCACCGACTTTGCCTGGGTAAACAGGTAGAGATAATCGGGGCCGCCTGCCTTGGAATCCGTCCCCGACATATTGAATCCGCCGAACGGATGCGCGCCCACCATCGCGCCTGTGCATTTGCGATTTAGATAAAGATTGCCGACGTGAAAGTCGCGCCGGGCGCGATCGAGTTCGCCCCGGTCGTAGGAATAGATCGCGCCCGTAAGGCCGTACTCCGTACTGTTCGCGATAGTCAGCGCTTCGTCAAAGTTGCGCGAGCGAATGATCGCCAGCACCGGGCCGAAGATCTCCTCCTGTGCCACGCGAGCGTCGGGCGCAACATCGGCAAAGATCGTCGGCGCAACATAGTAGCCGCCTTCAGGCGTCTCGATCGCCTCGCCGCCGGCAATCAGCCTGCCCTCCGACTTGCCAATTTCGATGTAGCTCAGGATCTTCTTAAGCGCCGCCCCGTTGACGACTGGCCCCATATTCGCATTCGTCGCCGGGTCGCCGACTTTGAGCAACGCCGTCCGCTCTCGTACACGCTCGACGAATAAGTCGTACACGCGATCGTCGACAATCGCCCGCGAACACGCCGAACACTTCTGGCCGCTGAATCCAAACGCCGACGCGACCACGCCATCGACGGCAGCATCCAGATCGCAGTCGCTGGTCACGATGATCGAGTCCTTGCCCCCCATCTCAAGCACCGTTCGCTTGATCCAGATCTGGCCAGGCTGAGTCCGCGCCGCCTTTTCATTGATCTCCAGCCCAACCTTGCGCGATCCCGTGAACGCGATGAAGCGCGTCTTGGGGTGCTCCACGAGGGCGTTCCCGAACGTCGGCCCCTGGCCAGGGCAGAGGTTTACTACTCCCGGCGGCATTCCTGCCTCTTCGAGCACTTCGACAAACTTCGCCGCGATTGTGGGCGAATCAACCGATGGCTTTAGTACTACCGTGTTTCCGGTGACGATCGCCGCCGCCGTCATCCCAGCCATGATCGCGAAGGGAAAATTCCACGGCGGAATCACCGCGCAAACTCCCAGCGGAAGATAAATCAACTCATTCTTCTCGCCCGGAAACTGGATCGGTGTTGTCGCCCCCGCCAGCCGCAACGCCTCGCGCGCATAGAACTCGAGGAAGTCGATGGTCTCAGCCACATCTGCGTCCGCCTCGGCCCAGTTCTTCCCCACCTCATAAGTCAGCCACGCGCAAAAGTCGAACTTCCGCTCGCGAATAATCTCCGAGGCGCGCAAAAGCAGCGACGTCCGAATCTCGACTGAGACATGCTTCCAGCTATCGAAGGCCTTCAGCGCCGCCTGGACCGCCGTCTCGGCTAGTTCCACCTCGGGATTCTGATGAACTCCCACTACCTGCGCCGGTCGCGCCGGATTATACGATTCGATCTTGCCCGGCGTATGCACCCGCTCGCCGTCGATGATCAGCGGATACTCCTGGCCGAGCAGGTCGCCCACCCGCTCCAGCGCCGCCTGCATCTCCCGCCGGTTGTCGTCGCGGGAAAAGTCTTCAAACGGTTCGTTGCGAAAAACGCCTTTCGGCGCGCGGGGGAGAATTACGGTGCCCATCGCTGCAGTAGCCATAGCTAGACCAGTTTACTCCGGAGTTCGGGACACAAGGCCGGATCACGGAATCGTCTTCTCTCTTGGAAGCCTAACCACACGCATACCCGCCGATTGTGAAATCGCCGTTGACATTCCAATATTCCACATGTAGCATTTGCACCAAATGGTGCATGTGTGATTGACTATGGCAATGAATAAAACCTTGTATGTCCGGGATGAGGACGTTCCCATATGGGATAAAGCCAGGGAAATAGTCGGAGATAAAATGTCCGCTCTGATCACAAACCAACTGAGGGATTTCGTTGCCGCAAATGAGGCGGCGGTACAGGGCTATCAGAAAATCACTCTAAGTTTTAGGGAGTCGGGAGAACTTCCACGATCAATCGCGTTTCATGGGCGGTGGCTCATAAATCCGGGCACGCCTTGGGAGCAAACGTGGGCGTCGGGGGAATGGCAATATGCCGTAGCGCTCACTGCTAAGAACAGAGTGGCGATTTTCAATTTCAAAGACGGGGCGCGGGACGCGAATGGGGTTTACGGCTGGGGAAAACTTAGCGTCTTTGAGAGTTTCGCTGAGGCCAATGCGTCGCCCGACGTTCCGACGGAGTTAGTCGCGGCGGCCATGATTCGCAAGGGAATCGAGATCGAGATGTTGGATATATAAGCGGCGCGCAAAATAGTGAGGGCCGCCCACGGGCGGCCCTCGATGACCCATGGACACATGCCAACAAAGTGACAGGGGTGCACCCGGGTGTACTCTCCCAAGAGTATCGGTTAGGAGGCGGGGTTGCAACAATTCCTATACTCGGTCGCCCAGTTGGATGCGCTTGAGAGGAATCTGTCCAGCGAACGGCTGCATCCATATCTGATCTTGGCGAAGAGCGATCGCGCACGGGCCATTCGGCTTTACGAGCGGAACACCGCCTTGTCACAGTCGCTGTATGGGGTTCTCCAAGGACTGGAGGTGACGGTCCGCAATGCCTTTCACTCGACGCTAGGCAAGAGCTTGAATGATCCCACGTGGTATGACTCCTGGCAGCTTGCTGCGCCGCAACGGGATCACCTAAACCGGGCAAAGGGGTCTCTGTCAAGGGAAGGCAAGTCTCTCGCTCCGGGCAGAATCGTAGCTGAGTTGTCTTTCGGGTTTTGGACCAGCCTGACTGGCCCCAAATACTCGAATCTTTGGAACGCGCACCTCGTAAAAGCCTTCCCGAACCGCACGCTCCAGAGAGTCGCCGCTCACCAAAGGCTGGATGAGATTCGCAAGCTGAGGAACCGCGTAGCCCACCATGAACCAATCTTGAGCAGACCGCTTCAGAAAGATTTCAATCGAATTCTCGACACCGTGGCATGGATTTGCCCGATCACGGCGCGTTGGATCCGATCCAACTCGGACTTCCCCAACGTCTTCGCCAAGCCTATCTGACGGTTAGCCTAAGACCCCGCCGTGATCCGCTCCGTCGCCGCCGACATCTTCGCCGTCCGATCCAGCTTGTCCCAGCTGAAAGGCCGTCCATCGATGGCCCGTTTAATCGTCTTGAAGATCACGATGGAAAACACCTGCCTGTAAGCAAACCGCTGCAGCCAGATGTGGAAGAGTAGCCATCCGTCGCCCTTATTGGCCTGATGCCGCGGCTCCAGCGAAAACGCCAGGCTCGAAGTGAGGAAATCGATCACCAGAAATCCCAGGAAGTAGACCAGCAG
The DNA here is from genome assembly GCA_963790505.1 of uncultured Acidobacteriaceae bacterium. GTDB lineage: Bacteria > Acidobacteriota > Terriglobia > Terriglobales > Acidobacteriaceae > Acidisarcina. The sequence continues at coordinate 268,620 of CAWBOT010000004.1, forward strand.
CTTCTCGAAATTGGCCGCACTCGCCGCTGCCGGATGGAAGTGCCGGTCGACAATGTAGTGAATGACCCCGGCGATAAACATGATGTCGATCAGCGGCGAAACAAGGGGCAGCAGCAGTTGAAAGATCAGAATATTCGGCAGCGCGAAGAAGCCCATCGCCTTGTTCCTGGTGAATGCGCCGCGATGCTTGAAGATCGCCTGTAGGGTGCCGAACGACCACCGGAAGCGCTGCTTCATCAATCCGCGCATATCGATCGGCGCCTCGGTAAAAGCCAGCGACCGGTCCTCATAGATCACGCGGTAGCCTTGCTCCAGCAGGTTCATAGTGAGGTCGGCGTCTTCGGCAACGGTGTTCACGGGATAGCCTCCGGCGCGCCGTACGCCCTCCGTCCGCCATGCGCCGATCGCCCCCGGCACCACAGTGACCACCCCAAAAAGATCCAGCGCCCGCCGCTCGAAGTTCTGGCTGGTGATGTACTCGAGCGCCTGCCACCGCGTCCACAAATTCACCCGGTTGCCGACCTTAGCATTGCCCGCAACAGCGCCGATCTCTGCATCGGCGAAGTGGCGCACCAGCTTCGAAACCGCGTCGGGCGCGATCACCGTATCGGCGTCGATGCCAACATAGAACTCTTCTTCCAGATGCTCGATGCCGAAATTCAGAGCCGCCGCCTTGCCGCCGTTCGGCTTCGTCAATATCGTCACCCGGCCCTCGGCAATCTCCTTCGCGTACGCCTCGCGGGCCACTTCAAACGTGTTGTCCTTCGAGCCGTCATCGATGACGATCACGCGCATATTCTTATAGTCGGAATTGAGCACCGAGCGAATCGTGCGAACGATCACTTTCTCTTCGTTATAGCCGGGGATCAGCACCGCAACCGCCGGCTCGAAACTCCCCGGCGCTGGCAGCTTGCGCGTCCTCAGCCGGTCGACGAAAGCGCAGATACCCACCACGATGAGCCGTCCGCTCATCAGCACGTCGCCAAAGAAGAAAACAAATACGCCGAACTTGACGAAGACTGCATACACGACAAAAGCCAGCGAATCCACCCGCGCCTGCCAGCGCATTTTGGGCGTAATCGGCGGCATGACCTCGGCAGTGGTCTTCCCCAGCAACTCCGACACTGGAACGATCTCATAGCCCTTGGCCCGCAGCGTATCAATCAATAGCGGCAGCGCGGCCACCGTCGCCGAGCGGTCGCCGCCGCCGTCGTGCAGCAGAATGACGCTGCCGCGGAACCACGGCCTCTCCTTCATCGCATCCAGTTGCGTCAGCACGCCGTCGGTGATTTCCTGCGGACTCTTCTTCGGGCGCTCGTTCCAGTCCTCAGTGTCGATCTTGTTGCCGATGATCGTGTAACCCATCTGTTCGATCAGATCGATGGGGGCCGCTTGATCGTTGGTGTCCGGCTCCTGGTCGATCGAGTAGGGCGGGCGAAAATACAGCGGCTGCAGCCCCAGCTTGCTCGCGAAGAGCCTCTCCGTCAGGTTCAGCTCCAGCTCAAGCTGGCGAGGCGAAATTTCGCTGATGTCCGGGTGCGTGAATGTGTGGTTGCCAATCTCGTGGCCCTCGCGGACGTAGCGCTGAAGAAGCCCGACATTATTCTCCGCCTGGTCGCCGATGACGAAAAAAGTGCCTTTGACATTCTCGCGCTTCAGGATGTCCAGGATCTTTGGCGTCCACTTGGGATCGGGCCCGTCGTCAAACGTCAGCGCCAGCTTCTTTGGCATATAGCCGTACTGCTCAATCGTGTAGGAGCGCGGATATGACGGCATCCGCTCGTCGGTGATGGTGAAATTCTCTGCGTCCATCGACAGCGTCCGCGACCCGTTCGCAGGGCGCCCCGTGACCCGGAGAATGTCCCCCTCGCCCTCGTTGTTGACATCCTGTCCGGGCGGAACGACTTTGAGCCCGTTCAAAGCTTCCGGGGTGCTTGGATGGTCCCACACCGACCAGATGGTTGGATCTTCCTTCCCCAGGCGCCATAAGACAAAGGTCCGCAACCCCATCTGCCGCGCCGCCCGCATCTCGTTCAGCGCCGTAACTCCGTCGAGGAACCACACCTGATGCCGCTGGTGGCTGTCTTCATCGTCGTAAGCGAAGTGGGCGTTCAGTTCATCGCCTTCCAGATGAACATCGGCCTCGGAATCGGCTGCCTCCTGCCACACCTCCTGCACGGTCAGGTCTCGCGAGTCGACAACTTTGAGCTTGGCGTCGGGCTTCGCCGTTCCCTTGACAGGAAGCTGCTCCGTCCAGTCGTAACCGTAGTTACCCAGCGCACAGATGATCTTTTCCTTCGGCACTGTCTTCAGCACCCGGCGCAGGTTGCCCTCAAACCAGTCCTGCGAGGCGATCGGGCCCGGATCGCTGCTGATCTCGTGCTCGTCGTAATTCATCAGGATGATGCCGTCCGTCGTCTTTGCCAGGGCACGCAATTCATCGTCATCGGCACTCACCTGCACATTGACGTAGAGCCGCAGGTTTTTCGCGCGAAAGTCCGAGTAAAGCTCGGCGACGAACGCCATGTACGCGTCCTCGGCGTCGTCGGGCACCTCTTCCAGATCGAGCGCGATTCCGTGATATTGCGGGCTTCCAGCCAGAAACGCATCGATCTGCTGGCGCAGACTCTCGGTTGCCTGGCGGCTTTTCAGCAGTTCGCCAACACTTTCGCCCCATTTGTCGGTGAGAATGTTGTAGTCGTTCACCATGGGGAAGACTTCTGTGTCTTCCTTGTTCGCCTCGATCACCCGGCGAACCTTATTTTCCGGATCGATGCCATGCACCCCCGCCGCATCGACCACATCGTAAATATGCACCGGGTACAGGGCCGTCGATGCTTTGAGTTTGCCGTCCGCCGACATTACATGCAGCCAATCGGGAAACAGCATGTCGATCTGGTGGATGTGCTGCTTGAGCGAGGAGTAGCTGCCCTCATCGTCTACATAAAACGCCGCCCGGATGCCCTCATCTGTATTCAATGGGACATCGGAAGGCTTGCGTTGCGTCTTGCGCCGCGCGGGTCGCGCTCCCTTGGTCTTCAGCGGAGGCTGGTTTTCCTTGAGCGCCTTGTAGTTTCGCCGCTGCGCCGGCAGCAGCAGCTCGGGCAACGTCTGGCGCTTATAGACACTGACGATGAACGTAACCAGCACCAGCGTCGACAGTACCGCCGCCACATCGAAGATGCGGCGAAGGCGTTTCCACCGTTTGCGGTCGGGATCGAGGAAAATCTGCTGGCTCATACTGCCCAATACGAGACTATAGGAAGCCGCGTTGGCGGTAAAAGAAGCCTGACGGCGTTGACGAAAGGCAGGCTGCGATATACTAAAAGCAATTTCCGGCGGGCCTCATACCGCCGGAAGTTTGTATCGTTCTACCTGAGAAGGTAAAACAGGATGGCAATCCACCGTAAGGGCAAATGGATTGCGAGATTGAAGCAAAGGTTGACTCTCAACAAAGCCTCTACCTCCTTTCACGAGAGATGACGGCCCTGCTGGCGCAGGGCCGTTGTTGCGTTCAGCAACCTCGGTGCAGCCCCTGCTCAACCAAACGCGCATCTATGAAGCCTCGCGAAAGTACCTGCCTCTAACCTAGGCTCTTCAACCACGTGTGCGCGGTTCCACTGCCACTGCCGTCTATTGCCAGTTCCCATTTCGGTCCGCTGCTATGATTCGCAATGATGCAGCCGGCGCGTTCCCGTCATTGGATATCCGTCCTCCTGGCCATCGCCGCCGGCGCCGCGCTGCGGCTCTGGTTCATCCACGCCTATCCCGAGGTCGACGGCGACCCGCTCATCTACGGCGACATCGCCAAAAACTGGATTCAGCACGGTATCTACGGTCTCACTACCGGCCAGGGCATCCATCCCACACTGATCCGTTTGCCCGGCTACCCGCTCTTCCTCGCAATCTGTTTCACCCTCTTTGGCATGGAGCACTACCACGCAGTCATGTTCGCCCAGACCGCGATCGATCTCGGCGCCTGCCTGATCATCGCCGCGCTAGTCCGCCGCATTTGGAACTCGCGCGCGAGCATGGTCGCGCTGTGGCTGGCCGCGCTCTGCCCCTTCACTGCCAACTATGCCGCCACTCCGCTCGCCGAAACGCTCTCCGTCTTCTGCGTCGCGCTCGGCTTTTATTCCCTTGCTCGACTGCTCGAGAAGCCCACAATCCCCTGGCTTCTCGCGCTCACCTTCGCAATCAGCTACTGCGCGCTCCTCCGCCCTGACGGAGCGTTATTAGCCGTCGCCATCTGTCCCGCCATCTTCTTATGCCGCCGCCGGGCGGGAAACGCCCCAACACTGACCCGCCAACACTCATTCAAGCTGGCCATCGCCGCGGGACTTCTCTCCGTCCTGCCTTTCATCCCCTGGACCGCTCGCAACTGGCGCACATTCCACGTCCTTCAGCCGCTGGCCCCGCGCTCGGCGATGGACCCCGGCGACTTCACCTATCCCGGATTCAACCGCTGGGTCAAAACCTGGTGCGTCGACCTCGTCTCAACCTCCGAGGTCTATTGGAACGGCAACAGCGACAAGATCGACATCAAGGCCCTGCCGCCGCGCGCCTTCGACACTCCCGAGCAGTACGAACAGACCAAACAGCTGCTCGACGACTACAACCAGACCACTACGCTCTCGCCCGACATCGACGCCCGCTTCGAAGACCTCGCCCAGCAGCGCATCCGGCACAGCGCCCTGCGCTATTACCTCTCGCTTCCCCTCTTGCGCCTCGCCGATATGTGGCTCCGTCCCCGCACCGAGCTCCTCTGGATCGAGATGCGCTGGTGGGACCACTACCATCACCCTGAAGAATCGGACTTCTGCATCGCCTACGCCGCGCTCAATCTCGCGTATCTGATCGCCGCTCTGATCGGATTCTTCCGCTGGCCGCCACTCGCCATAGTCATGCTCGCCTTCGTTCTGCTGCGCTGCGCGCTTCTCCTCACGCTCGACTCACCCGAACCCCGCTATACCCTGGAATGCTTCCCCATCGTCATCGCCTTGGCCGGAATAGCATTCGGCGGCAAGAGACAGAGCAAGCTTGAGTCGCCCTCATAAAGGGTTCAGCCGCGTCGCCGCCGTGTAGACTTTTTCATGTGAGCAGTTCCACGCAGCCCGGCCAGCTCGGCTTCTCCTTCGAAGCTCCCAAGGCCCTCCCCCGCCGCATCTGGACCGTCGCTGAACTCGTCGGCGACGTCCGCGAATCCCGTCGAGCGCGAATACGCCGATCTCTGGGTCGAGGGCGAGATCTCCAATCTGCGCTCCGCGCCCTCCGGCCACGTCTACTTCACTCTGAAAGATGGCGAATCGCAGCTGCCCGTCGTGCTCTTCCGCCGTCAGTCCACGCTCCTTCGCTTCCGTCCCGAGGACGGCCTGCACGTCCTCGTCCGCGGCAAAGTCTCCGTCTACGAACAACGCGGCCAGATGCAGCTCATCGCCGAATTCATGGAGCCCGTCGGCGCAGGCTCGCTTCAGATTGCCTTCGAACAGTTGAAGGCGCGACTTCAACTCGAAGGCCTCTTCGACCCCGAACGCAAGAAGCCGCTGCCCGCCTTTCCCGCACTGCGTCGGCATCGTTACCTCGCCCTCGGGCGCTGTCATTCGCGACTTTCTGAATATCGGCAGCCGCCGTCACGAAGCGCTGAATGTCCTCCTCTATCCGGCGCTCGTGCAGGGCCCCGCAGCGGCAACTGAAGTCGCAGCCGGCATCGAATATTTCAACCGCGCCAATCCATCCCGGCCATGTCCGTTGACGTAATCGTCATCGCCCGCGGCGGCGGTTCGCTCGAAGACCTCTGCTGCCTTCAACAGCGAACTCCTCGCCCGCGCCATCGCCGCCTCTGCGTTGCCAATCGTCTCCGCAGTCGGCCATGAGACCGACTTCACCATCGCCGACTTCGTCGCCGACCTGCGCGCGCCCACACCCTCAGCCGCGGCCGAACTCATTACCGAGGCCCAGCACAAGGTCGCCGAATACACCGAGACTCTCTGGCACCGTCTGCAGCGCGCCTGCCGCTACCAGCTCATCCAATCCCGCGAACGTCTTTCTCGCGTACAGATCGACACCTCCTCCGCCAGCCTTCGCGATGCCTTCGGCCGCCGCCAGCAGCGGCTCGACGAACTCCGCTTTCGCATGGAAGCCGCCTGCCGCGCCAGGCTCCGCACCGCCTCAGACCAGCTCAACTCTGGCACTGGACGCCTGCTGCGCCAGGACACCACTCACCGTCTGCAGCTACTCCAGGAGCGACTCGCGACACAGAATGCGCGGCTCGCCCACGCCGCTGTCGGTTACATCCAGTCCAATCGCGTTCAGTTCCAAAGTCTTGAATCACGGCTCAACTGCCTATCGCCGCTCGCTGTCCTGCAACGTGGCTACGCGCTGGTCTACGACGAGTCGGGTTCGCTCATCAAGACATCAACCACGGTCCGCGAAGGCGAGACCATCACCGCCCGTTTCGCTCAAGGCAGCCTCAAGAGCCGGGTCATCGCAACAGAAGGGGCAACAGAAACCGTTTCATGAGTGGACAACGAAAGCTATTTGGTACTGATGGAATTCGCGGCGTCGCGGGAGAGTATCCGCTCGACCCGAAGACAGTCTTCGCATGTGGCGCGGCTCTGGCCCGCTATCTCAGCGGCCAGACTGAAACACCGCGCGTGCTCCTCGGCGCCGACACCCGCGAATCGAGCGCCTGGATCGCTGCGACTATCTCCGAAGGCCTCCGCCGCGGTGGTGCGACCGTCGCCAACGCCGGCGTCATCACCACACCCGGCGTCGCCTATCTCGCCCGCAAACATAACTTCGCTGCCGGCATCGTGATCTCCGCCTCGCACAATCCGTGGCGCGACAACGGCATCAAGGTCTTCGGCGGCGACGGTTACAAGCTGCCCGACGAGGTCGAGCTCCTCATCGAAGAAGAAATCTTCCGCCAGATTGACAACGGCGCTTCGCCTGAAAATACCGCTGCGCCAGCCGTTGATCCTGCCTTCGTCGCCGACTACGAAAACTATCTCCTCCACGCCATCGAAGGGCTCGATCTCAGCGGGATTTCGTTAGTCCTCGACTGCGCCAACGGAGCCTCCTCCGCCATCGCCCCCGATATCTACACTCGTCTCGGAGCAACCGTTCACCTCACCCACGCCGCTCCAAACGGCCGCAACATCAACGACACCTGCGGCGCGCTCCATCCGGAGATTGTCGCCGCTGCAACCTTGGCGCGTAGCGCAGATATCGGCATCACCTTCGATGGAGACGCCGACCGCGCGCTCTTCGCCGAAGCCAATGGTAAGGTCGTCAACGGCGACGGTGTACTGCTTCTCGCCGCCCGCGATCTCCATCGCCGCAACGCGCTCGACGGCAACATCGTCGTCGCGACCACCATGTCCAACATGGGCCTCGAAGCTGCACTCCGTCGCGATGGCGTCACCATGCTTCGCGCCCCGGTGGGCGACAAGTACGTTCTCGAGTGGATGCGCGAGCATCACGCGTCGCTCGGCGGCGAACAGTCCGGCCACATCCTCTTCCCCGCGCTCAGCACCACCGGAGACGGACTTCTCACCGCGCTCGTCGTCCTCGACATTGTTCGCCGCTCCGGCAAGCCTTTACACGAACTGATCGCCGATCTCCGCGTCTTTCCTCAGGTGATTGTGAATATCAAAGTGCGGGAAAAGCGTCCGCTCGAGGAATTCGCCACTGTGACAGATACAATTCTCCAGGCGGAGGCTGAACTCAGCGAAAACGGCCGCGTCGTTGTGCGCTATTCCGGCACCGAGTCGCTCGCGCGCGTGATGATCGAGGCGGAATCGCAAAGTCTCATGCAGTTTCACGCCGATCGCATCGCCGGCGCGATCCGCGATGAGCTAGGCGTGCCCGCATAGAGTTTTCCAGGGATTGCGGGACTCAAACCTTAACCGGCTGCCTGAGGTTTTCGATCTTCGTTGCAGCTGCTCGTGCCGCATCGACAAAAGCTTTCAACTTCACGGGATCCTTCTTCCCCGGAGCAGCTTCAACGCCGCTTGCTACATCCACGCCCCACGGGTGCAACGTAGCTATCGCCTCGGCCACATTCTCCGGCCGCAGGCCGCCCGCAACAATCAGCCGCAGATGGGGAGCATTGTGAAGAAAGCTCCCCTGCGCCGCTTGCCAGTCAAAGACCACGCCTGTGCCCCCGACCGCCTTCGCCGTTCGCGAGTCGATCAGCAGCGCATCGACCGCATGGTCGCCGCTGAGTTCTGCTAACTGCGCGTCAAAGTCGGACGCGTAATGCATCACCCGCAAAATCCCCAGCCGTCCTCGTCCCGGAACCGCCGCAAAATGCTCTCGCAGGCGCAACGCCAGAGCCGGATCTGACGTAGCTCTGCAGCTGCACGCCAGTCAGTCTGCACACTTCGACCGTCTCGATCACTTCGTCAAGACTTGGATTGACGAATACCCCATACTTCTCAATCGCCTTCGGCAGATGCGGAGTGATCGCTCGCACCCGCTCCCGGGTCACGCGCCGCGGGCTCTCGGCAAAGACAAACCCCACCGCATTGGCTCCCGCGTCCGCTGCGAGTTGCGCATCTTCGAGATTGGTGTTGCCGCAGATTTTGATCCACATCGCGGCTATACTCCGGCGATCAGCGCAGGCTTCTCTTCATGCACACCCGCGAGCAATCGCTCAAGAGCGTCCCCAGGGTCAGCCTGCCGCATCAGCGACTCGCCAATCAGAAACGCATCGAAACCCGCCCCGCGCAGCAGGCGCAAATCACCGCTCGTGTGAATGCCGCTCTCCGCAACATGCACCGCTCCCGCCGGCAGCTTCGCCGCAAGCTCAAGCGAGACTTCCAACCGAACTTCAAACGAGACCAGGTCGCGGTTATTGACGCCGTAGGCTTCGCAGCCCAACTCAGCGACACGCTCCAACTCCTCCGCGGTATGCACCTCGCAAAGCACATCCATGCCGAAGCGATGGGCCGCGTCATTGAAGCGGCGCAGCTCGTCATCGCGCAACGCCGCCGCGATCAGCAGAATCGCATCCGCGCTATGCGCCTTGGCTTCGAGAATCTGAAACTCATCCACGATGAAGTCTTTGCGCAGGCAGGGAATCGCCGTCGCTGCCGACGCGCGCTCCAGATTCTGCAAACTGCCCTGAAAGAACTTCTCCTCGGTCAGCACCGAGAGGCAGCTCGCCCCACCTGACTCAAACGACTTCGCCAGCAACGCCGCGCCAAACTCCGCCCGAATCAGCCCTTTCGACGGCGACGCCTTCTTGAGTTCAGCGATAATCGCCGGTCCCGATTGCGATTTGCGCCGCAACGCAGCTGCAAATCCGCGCGGCTCGTGAGCAGCGGCCCGGGCCTCGAGCGCGCCAAGATCGGCCACTCGTTTGCGCGCCTCAACCACTCTTCGAGTTTCCGCAAGGATTGGTTCCAGATGCATATCTGCCCGCACATCTTCCGCTGCTTAAAGTATATCGGCCAGCCGCCGCTCAGTTTTCCCCGACAACCGGCAGGATCACTCCCGACGGATGCGCCTCATCCGAAAGAATCGTCACATTCGCCTTCCGAAACTGCCCCGGCTCGGCGGTCATGATGTTCGGCACAAATGTCTGCGGGTTCCGGTCGTAGAGCGGAAACCAGCTGCTCTGCACCTCGACCATGAGCGTGTGCCCCTTCTTGAAGACGTGGTCAACCGCATGCAGGCTGTACTTGAACTCCTGCGCCTCTCCCGGCTTCAGCGCCGCCGGTTTGTCGAAGCCGGCGAGATACCGTCCTCGGAAGATCTCTTCGTTCGTCATCAACTGATAGCCGCGCATCGCCGGGTCCGCGTCGTCCCCCGGATATTCATCGATCAGCTTCACCACCAGGTCGCCATCGCTCCCCGCGCCATCTTCGCCGCGCCCCGAGGTGCCCTGTAACGACACAAAGATGTCTGCCACCACTTCGCCCGTCAGCGTCAGGTCGTGATCGAGCGGCATCGTCCACACCGCGACATCCTTCCGCCCCGTCACGAAGCGCTGGTCCTCGGTCATCCAGTTGAACCACTGTGACCCATCCCCATACGTCGGCTGGATCGGCCGATGACGATATGGCACTGGGTTCTTCGGGTCCGCAACATAGGTAAACTTCGCTGGCTTCGCCTCCGCCTGCCAGCTCATCTTCTTTCCCGCCGCAAGATAAAGCTTGGCCGGCTTCGCCTCCGCCGGAGGAAAATGCGCATAGCGCTTCCACACATTCGATCCCGTCTGGAAGCTCGCCGTGTCCTCCAGATCGAAACCCTGCTCGTCCTTCAAGTAATGTGCAAAGAACGGCGCCTCGATCTGCTTGCGAAACTCAGTCCCGATCGGTTCGCCATACTGCACCGCCCCCAGGTGCCGCGACGACGACGACCACGAGCCATGCCGCCATGGCCCCAGCACCAGGAAGTTGTCATGGTCCACATCATGCGGTTCAAGCGTGGCGTACTCCTCCTGCGGCCCCCACATATCTTCCTGGTCGTAATAGCCTCCCACTGAAAGCGTCGGCACCGCGACAGTCGTCAGGTGATACTCCACACCCCGCGAGCGCCACACCTCGTCGTACGCTGGATGGTCCAGGAAGAGCTTCCACGTCGGCAGAACTCCGCCCGATGGGGCATGCAAGCCCGAGCGCTTCACATCTTCGGCGAACGAACCTCGCTCCAGAAAGTAATCGTATCCATCGACGCCTTTCCCATAGCTGACTTCGCTCTCGCCGTTGCTCTGCTCCAACTCGGCAGCGTAGTCGTAGCCATACGTCTGGCGGAACGCCCCGTTATGGAAGAAGTCATCTCCCTTCCAAACATCGATCATCGGCGCCTGCGGAGAAATCGCCTTTATCGCCGGATGCGGATCGATCCCCGCCGCCATCGCCAGAAAACCTGGGTAGCTCGTCCCGACCACCCCCGCGCGCCCGTTATTGCCCGGTATGTTCTTCAACAGCCACGCCACCGTGTCGTAAGCGTCGGTGCTCTCGTCCACTGCCTTCGGATCGCTGTGGTTAACGAGCGGACGGCTCATAATAAATTCGCCCTCTGACTTAAAGCGCCCACGAATGTCCTCAGCCACATAGATGTACTCCGACCGCGCCAGCTCCGGCCGCTGGGCAAAGAAGCTGGCCATCGTCGTACCGTCCACGCCATACGGTGTTCGCTGCATTAGAAAAGGCAAGGGCCCCGGCGGCTTCGCCGGCGTCAGAATCACCGCATGAAGCTTGACCCCATCGCGCATCGGAATCATGACTTCCTTCCGCTCGTATGCCGGAAAGTCGTGGCGCACTGCAGGCCCGGTCCTGCGCATCAGGTGCTTTTCCGTCTCGTTCCCATAAGTCACTGTCACTGAAGAAGCCTGGCCTGAAGCGCCAATCGAAAACACGTAGCGCGCTTTCTGGCCAGAGCCGGAATATGCAAACTCGGTCACAGACGCCCCGGTCAGCGCCGTCGGCACGTAGCGTTCGCTCTCCGCGAAGAGCTTCCCGTCCTGCACGTAGAAACTGAACGGCAGGTCCGGGGACTCAGCGTCTGTATATTCACCCGCCAGGGCCTCCAGTTGCACTGCCGTCGGCTGCCCGGCGGCGGCAGGTTGCTCGGCGATCGCTCCCCGCGCCAGCAGAATAAGCACAGCAATAACCCAACCCGATCGACGCGCCAAAATTGCCCCCTTAAATGGAGGTCAGATTAGCACAGCGGCGCATTCCGAACGCCCATCAGCCATGGCTTTCACGCAACCTCAACCAAATAGTGCTTGCGCAAGCCGTTTACCGGGTAGTAGTGTGTTGCCGACTTCCAAAGTAAGCTGTGCAAGCCCTCGCTAAACAAGGGCTACCGAGGATAGGGCATAAAAAGTTCGCAATTGAAACTATCTGTATCTTGGAGGCACCAAAATATGCTACGTCGGACCTGGTTGCTCTTGTTCTTGATTGCCAGTCTGTCTGCCAGCAGGCTGACGGCACAGGCCGTAAGCGGCACGATCGTTGGCACTGTGGTCGACAAAACCGGGGCCGTAGTCGCCAATGCCCCGGTCACCATTACCCTCACCGGGCAAAATATCGAATACTCCTTTATCACGAACGAAAGCGGCAATTTCACCGCGCCCAACCTGCCTGCGGGAAACTACACCGTGACGGTCGCGGCCACCGGCTTTCAGAAGATGGCCCACGAGAATATCGTCGTCGAAACCAACGTCACCGCTCGCGTTGATTTTGACCTGACAGCAGGCAGCTCGTCAGAAACGGTTACCGTCACCGCCGCCCCTCCGCTCCTCCAGACAGACCGCGCCGACATCTCCACCAATCTTGGCCAACGCGAGATTCAGGATCTTCCCCTCTCGAGCGGCAATAGCTTTCAGTCGCTCCTCCAGACAGTTCCCGGGATGGCGCCTCTCACGTTTAACAATTCTCAGTTCTTCAACGCCAACAACGACATCTCGACCAACGCCAACGGCAACTCGACCTACGTCAACCTCTACCAGATCGAGGGTATCGACGACGATCAGCGCACTGGCATCCACATTATCCTCGTCCCGCCCGCCGTCGCGATTCAGAACGTAGACATCACCACGAACAATTTCGAAGCCGAATTTGGCCGCGCCGTCGGCACAGTCGTCAACGTCACCCTGAAATCCGGTACCAACGACCTTCACGGTTCAGTCTTCTACAACGTTGAGAACAACGGCATCAACGCCCGCAACTATTTCGCCAGCGGCCCCAACGGGCGTTTGGTCTACAACTATTGGGGCGCTGGCATCGGCGGCCCGGTCATCAAAAACAAGTTGTTTTACTATGGCGACTTCTTGCGCGCCACCGATCACGAAGAGACGACCACCAACGCCACCATCCCCTATTACAACGTCGTAGGCGGAAATCTGAACCTCTCCAGCTACTCCGGCCAGGTCTACGATCCAAACACCGGAGACACCGTAGATTGCCAAGGTGGTCCAAACTCCGCTCTGTGCGGAACCGGCCGCACCCCGTTCGTAGGCAACATCATCCCGCTCAACAACCCCGGCATCAGCCCCATCGCTACCAACGTGCTTTCCCAGGTAGACGCACTGGCGCGCAACCCTGCTACCAACCTGGCGGCCGCCAAATACACCAGCGGAGTGCTGACAAATAACTTTTCGCGGAACCTGCCCTTCCACAAAGACAACTGGAGTTATGACCTGAAGGGCGACTACGCGATGCGCGCATCCGACCATATCACTGGCCGCTTCGACCATCAGTCGATCAACATCTTTCAGGCGCCGCTCTTCAGCTCGTTCCTCGGCGGCTCCGCCGGGGGCGGCTTTCAGGCGACCGGTAACGCTTCGGCCTACAGTTGGGGCGTGAATTACGATCACACCTTTTCCCCTACGCTGCTGACCGAACTACGCTTCGGTGTTGCCCATCTTCGTAACATCGCCCAACAAACCGATTACGGCAGCAACGACGCCAAGACCCTTGGCATCCCGGGAAATGGTCCGAACGGAACCAATAATTCCCTTCAGACGAGCGGCCAGGTTGCTTTCACGGTCAACACGTTCACCACACCCTTCATTGGCTATTCGGCGTCTCTACCCTGGTTGCGCGCCGAGTCGAACATCGACGTCGCCAACAACTGGACCAAAATCATCGGGAACCACGTGTTGAAGGCCGGCGTGGACGTCCGCCGCATCCGCGACGATCTTGTGCAAGGCAATAACAATGCGGCTGCTGGCCAGTTCTATTATCAGGAGAATCAAACCTCCGAGCCCGGTGCTGCAAAATTTAACGGAGCAGTCACGGGACAGGCAAATGATGTCGCCAGTCTTCTGTTCGATGTGCCATACCAGGTCGGACAGGACACGAATAGTACGCGTCCGGCCTACCGCCAGTGGTGGGAGTTCTTTTTCGTCTCTGACAAGTGGCAGGCCACCCCGAAACTGACAGTCGATCTCGGCCTGCGCTACGAGCAGTATCCGCCCGCGACTCCGGCCAGGGCCGGTGGATTCGTGAACTACGATCCCACCACGAACACGCTGGTTGCAGCCGGCGTCGGCGGCAACCCGTCCAACCTCGGAATGAAAAATGATTGGACCAATTTCGCGCCGAGGCTCGGGGCATCGTACCGGGCGAGTGAAGGTACAGTTGTTCGAGCAGGGTATGGCATCAGCTATGTTCCCTTTGTCGACAATACCTATGCCTACAACTACCCCGTCAAAACCAGCTCGAACTATCAGAACACCCCTACCTACGGAGCGGCTCTCAATCCGCTTGGAGGCTACGTCAACCTTGTTGCCGGCGTTCCGGTCACTCCCGTCGCGCAGTTTGGTTCCGATGGAAAGCTTGTCGAGACTGCCGCCAATGGGACGATTGGCCTGGCGGCCTTGTATATACCACTGAACTTCAAGAACGCCTACGTGAGTTCCTGGAATGCGGCCGTACAGCAGGCACTCCCGGGTGACACCTCGCTGCAAATCGCCTATGTCGCGAACCACGGAACGCGCATCGATTCTTCCCAAAATATCAACGTCCCCAACGTCTTCGGCGAGAGCGCAGCTAAGGCCCCATTTAATGTTGCATTTGGCAAGACGGCACAGGTCAATCAGTTCTTCAAGGGCTATTCCGCCAACTATCAATCCCTGCAGATGCAGCTTACCCGTCGTTTCACCAGGGGCCTGGCCTTCACAACCGCGTTGACGTGGGGCAAGGCGCAGGGATATGTCACCACCGGACAAGATGGTGCGCTCTTGTTCTACTCGGGCAACCTTCATCGCAACTACACGGTGTTGGACTTTGACCGCACCGTGAATTGGGCGCAGACCGTTACCTGGGAACTGCCCTTTGGGCGAGGCCACAACTTGCTCAGTGCTGGCCCTGCCTCATACGTCCTTGGGGGCTGGAAGTTCTCGGCCATCGTGACCGCCGTGACAGGTTTACCGTTCACGATCACGACCAGCAGTCCAACTCCGGGGACCACACAAACTGCAAATCTAACCGGCGGTTACAGAGTGACCCATGCAGTGAGCGGCAAGGCCAACGTAGCCTGGTTTGACCCCACTACCTTCAGCAGTCCGGCAGCGAACGTCATCGGGAATACGCAGCGAAATCAATTCCGCGGTCCTGCAGATTTCTCCGACAATATCTCCCTTTTCAAGTCCTTCCCGATCAAGGACAGGATCAATTTCGAAATACGTGGAGATGCCTTCAACGCGACCAACACTCCTCAGTTTGCGAACCCCGTCACATCGCTAGGCTCGACGCTGGGCCGGGTTACCTCAACTCTGGGCAGCGGTGTTGGAAACGTAAACGGTGTAGGCGGTCCCCGCGTGCTTCAGGTATCCGCGAAGGTCACCTTTTAGCGAGTAAGAGCGGGCGTCGCTGACCTGCCGCTTCGAGTGCAGCGCTCAATCATCCCGTATCCATGCAAATGAAAAGGCCCGGCTTCTTTAGCCGGGCCTTCTTTTTTTGCTTCCTGGTCACGCCACTCACTCAAGCCATGCTCGCACTCACGTATCCCATCCCCGCCAGCACACCGCGCATGTAAGCGAAGCTCTCAATCGTTCCCGGCATCGGATCGTCGCCATGGATCTCATACTCCAGATCGACAAACCCCTTGTAGTTGGTAGCGATGAGAGCTTCGAAAATCCCCTTGACCGGCATAATCCCTTCGCCCACCGCAACCTGGCTCTCCTTGCTGGTGAAGTCGCTCAGGTCCTTCATGTGCAGATCGAAAAGCCGTGGCCCGACATCGTGAATCGCCTGCACTACATCCGTGCCCGCGCGAACACAATGCCCCACATCGATGCAACATCCCATCCGCGGGTCCATGTTCTTGACCGCCTTCAAGACATCCAGCGGCGAATGCCAGATCTTGTCCTCCGGCCCATGGTTGTGGATCGCCAGCCGGATGTCGTATTCCTTCACAAACTTCTCAATCCGCGGCAGCGTCTCCGGCGTCGGGTCGCCCGCGACGATCACCGAAACCCCCGCACGTTTCGCATACTCAAACTTGGCGCGAATGTCCTCGTCTTCGTCTTTGGGAAAATAGACAGCGCCGATCGCATGCAGCTTGATGCCCGCCGCGGCGTAGTCGGCGACCGCCTGCGCCTCCCCTGCCGGATCCATCGGCAGATGATCTTTGGTGTCCTTTGCATTCAGCGCGAAGACATTCAGCTGCTTCATGTAGCCGATCATCTGCGCGCGCGTGAAATTCCGAAACGTATAGCTGCATATCCCCAGGTTGATCGGCGAAGGTTTGCCGCTCGCCTTCGTCAAGTCCGCCGCCCATGCTGGCACGGCATTCGAAGCGCCCCACGCTGCCGCGGCGAGAGCGCCGGAGCGAACAAAGTTGCGACGGGAAAAGGTATTGTTCATATAGCGTCCTCACAAAAAAGGGAGTGGCAGGATCTGCGTTTCTTGGACCTTCGTTGGCAGCGCGTTGATGTTACCTGTCGATGCCGTCCTCGCAAGTTCTCCATAACCTAGATGTGCGGCGCCCAGCCCTTTTCGTAGTCGCGCCCCCAACCCTTCATCGCCTCGGCATCATGCAGGATCTTTCCATCTTTGGGGTCGAGCTGCAGTTCGCGGTTCACCTCCCACGCGATGTTGGTCAGCTGCAGCATCGTCACCGCAACGTTGCCGATCGAGACCGGCGCATTCAACTTTTCGCCTTTCTTGATCGCGGCGATGAAATTGGCGAAGTGCAGATCGGTCATCGAATCGGCCCCAACCAGGTCGCCCGACGAAGTATTACTGCCTGCCTTGACCTCACTCGTTTTGTTTCCCTTTAGGTCGTAGACCTCGTAGCCATCGCGATCGACCAGCACCGAACCCGTCGTTCCCATGATCGTCGACCCGCGGTCGCGGCCAAAGAACTTCATGCCGTTGCAACTCTTGTCTTCCCACGCCAGCATCTTGTCGTCATAAGTGAAGCCGGTCACCAGCGTGTCATAGAACTGCCAGTCGTCTTTGAACTGATACCTTCCGCCCGACGCGGTGACCCGGTTCGGAAAGTCGACGCCCAGCGCCCAGCGGCACACATCGACCTCGTGAGTGCCATTGTTCAGCGCCTCGCCTGTACCCCAGATGCGGAACCAGTGCCAGTTATACGGCTGCACATTGTCTTTGTATTCCTGGCGCGGCGCAGGCCCCTGCCACAAGTCCCAGTTCAGCTGCGGCGGCACCGGCGCCGGCTTCCCAGTGCCAATCGACTTCCTTGTATTGCTGTACCAGGCCTTCGCGTAGTACGCCCTTCCGATCAGGCCGTTGTGGATCTTGTCCACCACCTCGATCGTGTGCGGTGACGACCTCTGCTGTGTTCCCATCTGCACCGGCTTGTTGTACTTCTGCGCCGCCGCCACCAGCAGCGCCCCTTCGGCGGGATTATGGCTGCACGGCTTCTCGACATACACGTTCTTGCCCGCCTGCAATCCAAGGATCGCCATCGGCGTATGCCAATGATCGGGTGTCGCAATCGTAATCGCGTCAATCTCCTTCATCGCCAGGATCTCTCTGAAGTCCTGCTTCGTCCCCGGCGCTTCGCCCATCGCCTTCTCCGTTGCCGCCGCGAACTTCTTCATGATCTCGGTATCCACGTCGCAGACGTAGGCGATCCGCGCCGAAGCCTTGTTCGCCTTGAGAGACGAAAGATGCGCATAAGCGCGGCTGTTCAGGCCCATCACCGCAAAATTCAGGCGATCGTTGGATCCCATGATCTGGGCGTAGCTCTTGGCCGTCGAACGGAATGCCAGCCCCGCCGCTCCCACCGCCATCGTGTCGAGGAACTCGCGTCGTGTAACCATCTCTCTCCTTGCCCAGCCGCCGGAAGATGCTGGATCGGACCTGGGGTTGTGCCGCTTTAGTTTTTAGTACGAACGAAATCGTCAGAAAGTCGCGCAGAAAGCATAACACCCTTGCACAATGGCGCGCTGGAGCTGGTTCTTACCCTCCCGTGCTACTGCGAGTCGCCCTCGAAGCGCACATACTTCCGCGCCCACTCCGACTGCCCATACTTCGCATGAAGCGTATTGAAGACCTCATGCCGCAGCCCTGCACTCTGCTCCAGGTTGCAGCCGTTGCGCATCGCCCGAAAAGCAAACCCGAGCAGCTCCGCACCCCGCGGATCGCCGGGATGCGCCTTCACCCACGCCAGCGCCTGGCTGCCAAAATATTGCGGCGCATCGCCAATCTTCGCCAGCGCAGTATTTTCCTCCTTCGCCTGCGACTTCATTGCTGCGGTTACAAACGCCGGCCAAACCTCGGCCGGCTTCGTCTGCCCCGCAGCCTGCGCGTCGCCGTCCGGGCCTGCTTGATAGTTATAAGAACCCGAATAGCTGTTCGCCCCTCTCGGGTCCTCTCCCATCCCCGCGCACCACCAGTTATCGCGATAACCGCTGTACCCCACAAACCCGTCCTCTCGGCCCGCGCCGGCATTCACATAGGGCCGCACCGAAGGGAAGCGCATCAGCGCCAGCAACGCCGCCGCCCTGCGATCGTCGTCTGTCTTGGCTTCGTCATGGGCCGTCAGCCACGGCCTCCATCCCGGCTCACCCTCGATCAAAGCCGGAGCGAGAGTCCGCGCCACCTCCGGCTTGTTGAGCAACACCGCCCGCGTCCACACCGCCATCGCCAGCTCAAACTGCAGCTGCTTCGGATAAGCCCGTTTCTGGACAATCGCCGCCAGCGTCTCCAGTGGCAACCGCTCATTGAGAACCACAGCCGCTTCAGGCGTAAACCGCTTCCCCGTATCCACCGGCAGCCCAGCCATCGTCGGCGCCTTCGTCCCCGACGCGGAAGAGATCGCCGCCGCGGTAGTGAGTGAATCGCCCATGCCGTCGGTATACCCCGCCGGCTCGATCGCTGCCAGCTTGATAAATTCGTCCAGCGAACCCAGCTTCCTCTGCGCCAGCAACTCAAACGCATTCACCGTCGAGGCCGTCTCTGACTTCCCGATCTCCGGCAGCAGACGCGAAATCTCCGCCTGCACTGCTGCATCGTCGCTCGTTAGCCGCAGCCGGTGATAAGTCACCGTGAGCCACGCCGGCGAACTTCTCGGCAGAGCCGCCGCCGCAGCCATCAAATCAGGCTGAGGGCCGCTTGCCGACATCATCGCCGACATCAGCCACGCCGCGCTCTTCGTCGCCCGCCACCGTTCCAGAGCATGTGCTTCCGCGTCCCCATTCCCAATCTGCTGCCTCGTCGTTAGCACCCAATCCGCCAACTCGCTCCGGCGCGCCTCGTTGCTATGCTTGATAAAACCCGGCCGGTTCACCGCGTATCTCAAATCGATCAGGTCCTGGTGCAGCTGCGGATCAGGCTTTGCAATCGCATCGCCCAACTGCGCCGCGGCCGTCCCTGGCGCAATCCGCAAATCCACAAAGCTCAACAGCTCCCCCGCCGCGCCTGCATACTTACCGCCCTGCTGCACGATCTTCTCGAGCTGCGTCTGCGCGGCCCGCATCGGCTCTTCATCGATCGCCCCAAAATCCGGCTTGCTCAACATCCCCTGCCGAACCAGGCTGCGCGCCACCATGTACGCTGCAACCTCACGCCAAGGTGAACTCTTATCTGCAGCGATCGCCGTGAACCCCGCCTCCGCCGCCGGCCACTCCGCACGATAGAAATGCGCCGCCGCAGTCTGATAAGCGCGGTCCTCGCGCAGCCACCCCGGCGTCGAAGCCTCAGCCGGCAACTGCCCCTTCTCAGAGCAATTCGAGAACACCGCATCCTGACCCTTGACCCATTCCGCCACCGCCGG
This sequence comes from uncultured Acidobacteriaceae bacterium, assembly GCA_963790505.1. GTDB lineage: Bacteria > Acidobacteriota > Terriglobia > Terriglobales > Acidobacteriaceae > Acidisarcina. Next base: position 288,327 of record CAWBOT010000004.1, read on the forward strand.
CTTCACACTCGCATATTCACTCTCCCGGCTCTTGAGAGTCAGCGCAGCCGTCGCAAATGCATCATCCAGGCAGTTCAAATAGGTCTGCCATTTCTGGCCAGGCACGTTGGCATCGGTCGCGATCCCTTCGCCCTCCTGCCCGGTGAACTGCTTCCTCGCCGCAAGCCATGAGACCATGCCGGCTGAAGATCCATCCTGCCCTTCGTTCGGATTTTCCGCCACGATCATCTGTTTCTTTTCCTCCGCAGCAAAGGCCGGCCCTCGAAGCACCCGATAGACAAGCGCCGTATCCACCGTCCCAAACTCTGGCCACACAATCCCCAGCTTCCCATCCATCAGCGCCGCTCGGCTTGCTGGCTGCTTCACGACGAAGACCGCCTCGGTGAAAAAAGGCCCACAGCTCTGCCCCGGCAAGACTGCCATCCCCAGAAAGACCGCACCAAGCGCCAACCCCCGCCATCGCCTCATCGCGCACCTCGCGCACCTCGCGCATTGTTTGGAAATCCACTCCGGTTGAGCACCGCAATCTGCTCCGCTGTCCACGGCCGCGGAGCAAACACATAGATCTGTCTTTCGCCGCTCAAATCCGGAGCCGCCATTCCCTCATCGGTCGACACACCCGCACTGCCTTCACACAGCGGCTCGCGGATCTCCCACCGCCCCACATGCTCTCCCAGCCTGAAATACATCGGCACAGCGGAATCGACCGGCAACTCGTGCATCCATCCCGACGGCTCCGCGCACCAGCTCACCAGCGCAGTCATCGTCAGTCCGGCGCCTTGCGGCAGCCGCGACCGCACCTGCCTCAAGACACCCGCATAGAACTCCCGCTGCGAGGCAGTCGCGTCAAAGTCTACCTGCACGCCGCGAACACCCGGCAACGCCGCCACCCGCAAAATCGCTTCCGCCGTCTCCCGGCGCAGAGCCGCCGAATCCGCAAGGGCCATTCCCGCCTCCACCCGCGCCACCGCAACCGCATACGTCTTCTCTGGAACCAAAACACTCTGCCGCCGAGGCAGCACTCGAACATCACGCCCCACGAATATCCGCTCCGCCAGGAACGCCACGCCGACCCGCTGCCGATCGATGCCGCGCAGGTCCTCCGGCTCCTCCCACGCCCACAACATTAACGGAGGAGCATCAGCCGCCGATCGCACGCCGGCGCTCGGCATTGTGCCCGTCCGCGCGTCGCCGCGCAACACCAGCGCCGCACCCAGCCCCATTGCCAGCACCGCCGCAGTCCTCACCGCAATCCTCACTGATCGCCTCGCATTTGCTCGCATCATAGCGCAGGCCTCTCATTCCAATACAGAAACATCTTCTATTGACTTCACCTTACGGCTCTTCTATCGTCCAAAGCGATTCAGCAAGCGATCTGCGGAGGTACTCTGCCTTGAACCCACTCCTGCGCGCCATGCGCCGTGCTGCCCTTGTCGGAGCCTTCTCTTTCGTCTCGATCCACACCCTCCACGCCGCGACCGCATCGCTGTCGCCCTCCCACCTCACCTGCGACTCGCTGGTCACGCCTCTCGGTATCGACGACCCCACGCCACGGCTCTCCTGGCAGCTCCGCGATCCCGGCTTCGGCGCGCGCCAGACCGCATATCAAATCCAGGTCGCCACCAAGCCAGCCTTACTCGCAGAAGGTGAAGGCAAGCCAGACATCTGGGACAGCGGCAAGATCGCCTCCGACCGCTCCGTAGGCGTTTCCTACGCCGGCCCCGCGCTCACCGCCGAGAAGCGCTATTACTGGCGCGTCAAAGTCTGGGGCAAAGACGGCAAGCCCTACCCCGCCAGCGAACTAACCTGGTGGGAGACCGGCCTGATCGCCGCCGAAAACTGGCAGGGCAAATGGATCGGATACGAACAGGAAGAAGAGCGCCGCATCCGCGAGTCAGGCGCCCTGTGGATCACCAACGCCGGCGAAGAAGACTTCAAAGGCCCCGTCCCCACCAGGCATGATTTCCGCCTCGGCTTCGATCTCGCCCAGCCCGTCAAGCGCGCCGTCCTCTATGTCACCGGTAAAGACACCGCGGCAGCATGGCTCAACGGCAAGCAGGTCCAGCAAGCCATGCCCATGCCCGGCTGGAAGCAATTCCCCTGGCAGACCTACACCGTCACCGACGTCACCCCCAACATTCGCTCCGGCCGCAATCTCCTCGCCGTCGAGGTGCTGCTCTACGCCGCGAACCCCAGCGGACTCGCCGCCGCCGGTGGTGGCCGCACCCCGATGAGCGCATGCCTCTACCTCGAAATGGCCGACGGCTCCATCACCGTTCTCAAGAGCGACAACAGCTGGAAGGCGACGCTCAACGCCGCCGACGGCTGGCAGCTCCCCACAGCCAGCGATGAAAGCTGGGCCGCCGCCATTCCCTGGCATTCGCCCTCGAGCCAGATGACCGACGCCACGCCCGGAAGCCCCTGGCCCACCGGCCCCGTGAAGTTGCTCCGCCGTAACTTCGATGTCGGCAGCCCCATCGCCTCCGCCCGCCTCTATGTCACCGCCCTCGGCGCTTACCAGGTCCACATCAATGGCCATCGTGTCGGCGATCAGGTCCTCTCGCCCGGATGGATGGACTTCCGCGAGCACGTCGCGTATCAGGCCTACGACGTCACTTCGCTCGTCAAGTCCGGCGCAAATGCCATCGGAGCCTACCTCGCCCCCGGTTGGTACACAACCCCGCTCGCCTGGTACCGCCAGGGCTACAACTACGGCATCACTCCGCCCGCGCTCAAAGCCCAGCTCCGCATCGAGCACGCCGACGGCTCCGTCCAATGGATCGTCACCGACGCCTCATGGAAGGCCGACGTCTCCCCGATCCTCAAAGCAGAGATCTACGACGGCGAAACCTACGACGCCCGCCGCGAGCAACCCGGCTGGGACACGCCCTGCCTTCGCCGACGCCGCATGGAAGCCAGTCGAACTCATCCAGCCCAAAGAACCGACCATCGTCCCGCAATACTTTCCGCCCGTGCGCGACGAAATGACCCTCAAGGCCAAGGCCATCACCAGCCCCACGCCCGGCATCTATATCTATGACTTCGGCCAGAACCTCGCCGGGCTCGCCACCCTCCGCGTCGCAAGGCCCCGCCGGAACCGACGTCCAGCCTCCGCTTCGCTGAGGTCCTCAACCCCGACGGCGCCATCTACACCGAAAATCTGCGCACCGCCAAAGCCACCGACCACTTCATCCTCGCCGGCAAGGGCGTCGAGCAGTTTCAGCCTCGCTTCACCTTCCACGGCTTCCGCTACGTCGAGATCACAGGCCTCCCCGCCAGGCCCGCCCTCGACGCGGTAACCGCCGTCGTCTTCCACACCGACGCCCCCTTCACCGCCAAGCTCTCGACCGGCAGCCCGATGATCAATCAGCTTTGGAGCAACATCCTCTGGGGGCAGCGCTCCAACTTCGTCAGCGTCCCCACCGACTGCCCGCAGCGCGACGAGCGCCTCGGCTGGACGGCCGACGCCCAGGTCTTCTGGCGCACCGCCTCCTACAACATGGACCTCGATCACCTTCTCGCAAGAAGTACGCCGCCGACATCCGCGGCACCCAGGTCGGCACCGCCATGTACGGCATCTTCGCGCCCGGCACTCGATACCGCCCAACCCCGGCTACGGCGCCGGCTGGAGCGATGCCGGCGTCATCATCCCCTGGACCGCATGGATCCAGTCCGGCGACACCACGCATCATCGACGAGAACTGGGACGGCATGGAGAAGTACCTCGCCGCGATCGCAGGCCAACAACCCCGACCATCTCTGGCAGAAAAACTTCGGCACTCCCTTCGGCGACTGGCTCTCGCCCGAGCGGCACCACCCCGGAAGACCTCGTCGCCACCGCTTACTGGGCCTATGACGTCACCCTCATGCGGCAGATGGCCCACGCCGTCGGCAACGCCGAGGCCGACGACTGAAAATATGCGAAACTCTTCGCGCAAGATCAAGGCAAGCCTTCGCCAAAGAATTCATCCACTGACGATGGCTTCATTGTCTGCGGCAGACGAAAGGCCCGTCGCCCTTCGGCGCGATCAACAACCCCAACGCCAAGGCAAAGAACGGAGACACCCAGACCGGATACGTCCTCGCACTCCATATGGACCTTAGTGCCAGACGACGCTCCGCGCAGGCCGCCGCAGACAAGCTCGTCGCCAAGCTCAAAGACAACAACTGGCTCCTCGGCACCGGCTTTCTCGGCACGCCCTATCTGCTCGCCGTCCTCGCCGACACCGGCCACAGCGACGTCGCCTACCGCCTGCTGCTCAACACCCGAATATCCCTCCTGGGGCTACCTGATCGGCCACGGCGCCACCACCATGTGGGAGCGCTGGAACGGCGACCAGATGCGCGACGACCCCAGCATGAACTCCTACAACCACTACGCCTACGGCGCCGTCGCCGAGTGGATCTACCGCTACGCCGCCGGCATCGACGCCCAGCCCTGCCGACGCCGGCTTCCACACCATCTATCTCCATCCCACCTTCGACTCCCGCCTCGGCCACCTTGACCTCTCCTACGCCTCGGCTTACGGAGAGATCAAATCTTCCTGGTCGACGCAGGGCTCGCACACAATCTGGAAAGTGACGATTCCACCAAACACCACCGGAGCACTGCCTGTTTCCTTGAGCGACGGATTCAAGCTCGATGGAGTCGCTCTCGACAAGAGCAAGAAGCTCATCGCCGCAAAGAGCGACGATGGCACACGGATATACCAGCTACCCGCGGGAAGTTATCTGTTTGAAGTGGGCGAAAAGTAGGCTCAGAGAAGTAGGGCCCTTCTCGTAACGGACGACCGGAATTAGCAGCCGTTGATCTCGCCGTTCGTTAAGCGCATTCCCGGCTTTTTCTCAAGACTGCGGATAGCCGTGCGTTTATGCACCTGGCACCAAAAACTTCTTTCACCCAACTCCGCAGCATCCGGATCGACCGGCGTCGCGCACGGAACGACATGTTGATATCCGCCAACGACCCGATTCATGCAGTGAGCGATTTCACAAGTTGCCATACTCTGACGGTAGTCTTCGCTAAGCGGGGAGTCAATCGCCCACGCTCCGCCGCAGCTCCTTCACCTTCAGCACAATGAAGTATTCATAGATCGACTGCAGCGTCGCATACGTCAGCCCCGCCCAGCCATCCAGAAATGCGCCCCTCACCACAACCATATATATCCACTTGATCAGTGGCCTTCCCGGCAACTTGTAAAACAACGCCTTCTGATGCAGCCTGCGCGTATGGAAGTCCGGATCGCGCAGCGCCGTCCTCCACGAGGGATTCGCCAACCCCTGCCCCTCGACGATCAACTCCGCCTCCATCGTCGAGTAGGTATTGTGCTTCGCGATCCAATGCGCCATCCCTTTCGAGAAAGGGAAATGATCGAGCGGCTCATGCAGCTCCCCGATCGCACCATCCACCTCAATCACTTCATTAATAGGCCGCGTGTATCGCGCCCGCTCCGGCCTCACCAGCCGAATATAGTAGGGCGATATCTGCGCATGCTTCAACCACGTGCCAAACAAAAAATCCCGCCGCCGCAACCGAAAGCCGCCGGCCTCAGACGCCGCCCGCTCAACCGCCGCCTCCATCTCGCCAACTAGCCCCGGAGTCGGCCGTTCATCTGCATCGAGCAGCAACACCCACTTGTGCGCGAACTCCACCGCCAGCGAAGCGTTGCGATGCGTCGCATAATCGTCGAAGACCCGCTGATGCAGCCGCGCCCCACCCGCAATCGCAATCTCCGCCGTCTTGTCCGTTGAGTGCGAGTCGAAGACATGAACATCGTCCGACCACGCAACCGACGCGAGGCATCCTGGCAGATCGGCTTGCTCATTCCGCGTCAGAATCAGGACCGAGATCATCTTCCCGCTATCGTAAATCCCCAAACACCCCTTTTGCCGGGAACGCATCGAAGCGTGTGGTAACTGGAACACGACGAAGCGTGTGGTATATACGAGATGGTGATTCGGGACGCAATTTTCGGTAAGCCGCTCGCGACCAGCGAAGAACGTGGCGAACAAATAGGTGTAGCCGCCGGAATTCCTATTTTCGGCCTCGACGCATTAACCAGCGCGGCGTACGGGCCCGAAGCGGCGCTCTCGCTGCTCATTCCTCTCGGCGTCTTCGGAATTCAGTATCTGCTGCCGATCGTCACCGCAGTCCTTATCCTGCTCGCGATCGTCTTCTTCAGTTATCGCCAGACCATCGCCGCCTACCCCACGGGGGGCGGAAGCTACACCGTCGCCTCGGAGAACCTCGGTCACGGAGCAGGTCTCGTCGCCGCCGCCGCGCTGATGATCGACTACATCCTCACTGCCGCCGTCGGAATCTCCGCCGGCGTCACCGCCCTCACCTCCGCCGTTCCCGGCCTGCAGCCGCACACCCTCGCGCTCTGCCTTTTGATCCTGGCAATACTCGCCCTCATCAACATGCGCGGCGTCAAAGACACCGGAACCGCCTTCATCTTCCCCACCTTCATGTTCATCCTCACCCTGCTCGCGCTGGTCGCCGTCGGGGTATACAAGACCTATGCGGCCGGCGGCCACCCGCTTTCCGTCAGCCCTTTGCCGCCCCCTATAACTCAGACCGTCAAGTATCTCGGCATCTGGATGCTCATGAAGGCCTTCTCCAGCGGATGCGCTGCCATGACCGGCGTCGAGGCGGTCTCCAACGGCGTCATGGCCTTTCGCGAGCCCCGGTCAAAAAATGCGCAATTCACGCTGACCATCATCATCGCCATTCTCATGGTGATGCTCTACGGCACCGCGTGGCTCGCCTACCACTACCAGATTATGGCGATGGATCCCGACCAGCCCGGCTACCAAAGCTTGCTCAGCTTGCTGGTAACCGCGGTCTTCGGCCGTGGCTGGTTTTACTTCGTGACCATGGGTTCGGTCCTCGTCGCCCTCGCCTTCAGCGCCAATACTGCCTTTGCCGACTTTCCCCGCCTCACCCGCGCCATCGCCCTTCACGATTACCTGCCCCACGTCTTTATCCTGCGCGGCCGCCGCCTTCTCTTTTCGCATGGCATCTACGCGCTCACCGGCTTCACCGCCGTGATCCTGATCCTCTTCAAAGGCGTCACCGACCGCCTCATTCCGCTCTATGCCATCGGCGCCTTCCTCGCCTTTACCTTCTCCCAGGCCGGCATGGTGGTGCATTGGTACAAGGCCGAGAAGCATTCCGGCAGACTCTGGCACATGTTCGTGAACGGCTTAGGTGCGGTCGCTACCGGACTTACCACCCTCGTTGTCCTCGCCTCGAAGTTCCTATCCGGAGCATGGGTCACCGCCATCCTCGTGCCCACGCTCATCCTGCTGATGTATTCAGTGAAGAAGCATTACACCCGCGTCCACCGCGAGGTACAGGAGCCCGCGCGCCTCAACCTGGCGAACCTCGAGCCGCCGATAGTCGTCATTCCCATGGCCGCCTGGAACCGCATCTCCGAAAAGGCCCTGAGGTTCGGACTGCTTCTTTCCAAAGAAATCAAGATTATCCACGTTCATTCTGAGGATGAACACCTCGGCATCGAAGCGGACTGGGACGACAAGATACTCGCGCCCATTCGCGAACAGGGCTTTCCGGATCCCGAGCTCATCACGATATCGTCAAGCTTTCGTTTCGTCATCTCGCCACTGATGGATTGCATCCTCCAGTTGGAGGACGAACATCCGGGAAGAAAGGTGGCCGTGTTGCTGCCCGAGCTCGTCGTGCGCCACTGGTGGGAGAACCTGCTACACAATCAGCGCGTGCAAATTCTAAAGGTGCTGTTGCTCGTGCGCGGCAATCAACGCATCGTCGTCATCAATATTCCCTGGTACTTATAACTGTACCTACCAGCGCTTGCCGACCCACGAGTATTGCCACGCGACCGAGACGTTCTGGTAGTTTCCGCCAAAGCGGATATACGCGCCGTCGTTATAACTTAGCTTGAACGACTGATGTTTCCCCAGCGGCAGCGACGCCGTAACTCCCACCCGGGAACTTGTCTGCCGTGTAGCCGGGTTCTCGATGCCGCTCAGGCTCGTCACCCCGCCCCACCAGTAATTTCCATCCAGTGAAAACCATAACCTCGACTTGATGTCGTAACTCAGGTGGCCCTCAAACGAACCGATCGGTGCTTCACTCTGCGGCCGTGGGCGCGGAATCGAATAATACTGCGGATTCGTGGTGTAGAACCAGACGCCTCCGTAGGCATCCACCACCCAATGCCCCCAGCGCTCCGAATAGCCCAGCTCCGGCTTAAACGCCCACCGGTTCGCGCCCCAATTCACCAGCTTCAGCGGATCGTATTGTCCCGTCGGGGCCAATACCTTGAGACTCGCGCCCAGCAGCGTCTTCTGCTTCCATTTCGCAAACTCCTGCGCCGGCATCGCCTTGCCGCCCACGAGATTGACTGACAATCGATAAGTCGAGTCCGTCAGCCCCGACCGGTAGATCGCCTGTTGCTGTTGCTGGTTGCCTACAGTCCCTTGGAAGTTCCCCACCGCGTAAGGAAGCGAGGCATTAAAGTTCGCCGAGCGCCCAAAGAAGTTAAGCGAGTGATAGTAGGTCACCACCGGCACGCTGTAAGTCCCAGTTGCATTGGTGATAGGCGCTGCCCCATCGAAATCGACGCCGCCGTGATAGAACCCATAGCTCAGAGTTATCGCATTCGAGTGAATCGGAGTGATGAGGTAGGCGCGCGGCGAAAGGTCTTGCGCCAGCCCCGTGACCGGCAGGCACGCCGCAATCATCGCCAGCCAAAGCAGTCGTCTGAATAGGCGCTTGAGCACGTGCGCGAACTCCCGCCCTCGCGGCTCTTCCATATAGAAACCTGCCGCCTCCCGGCCGCGTGAAGGCACTCTCATTGCCGTTGCGACAGAGTGCGCACGCACATTCCGCAGAGGCCGAGAGTAATCACAATGAAGATCAACGGGCGAAAGTCGAAGACGTTGCCGATCAGCACGCCGAAACGAAGTGAGGTCGCGATATGGCACAGCCCTCCGGCGAGGCAAAGCCACGCCAGCGCCTTGTCTCCTTGCCGCCCGGCCCGAATCAGGTTAGCGCCCGCCAGCAGAAAGACGAACAGGCTCGCGCACAACGACCACAGCAAAGTCATCTGGTCGGCCTTGTACGCCTGCAGCGACCCTGCCGTGTGGCCCAGGCCTCCGAGTATCAGCAGCACGCCAAGGACGCGATCCAGGACTTTCAAGAGGCCCCCCGGCCCAGGATTGAGATTCACTCTTTGTATCATGCCCTGGGATTCATCTGTGCCCCGGCTCGTTGTGGAATCGGTGTCTGAAGCCGCACCCGCCGCTTTCCCTTCGGGACGCCGATGAATCGGTTAGAATCTGAAAACCGTGAGCAGTCAGCCGACGCCCGGGATCTCCCCGCCCCCAGCGCAATCCGCGACGCTGCGTCCTGTCCCTCGCCTCGCCCTCGCCAGCGCTCAAGGCGGCGGCGGTAGCCCGCTGCCCAAGGTGCTTGTGGCCGCGGCAATCGTCATCCTCGCCGTCGGGGCATACTTTTATTTCGGCGCAATTCCCCCGGTGGCCGTCGGCGAGATCACCCACCTCACCGCCTACCCGGTCCATCGCGTCTCCAACTCCGCGCTAGAGGCCAACCTCAGGGCCGCCAAGGTCGAGAACACCTTCGACGAGGTTATCGTCGTCGCCGAGCTTCGCCTGCGGAATCAGAGCTCCGGGCCCATCTTCCTCTCTGACATGTCGGCGCTGCTCAATCTTCCCACTGAAGAACACCGCAGTCTGGCGGCGACCACCAGCGACTATGATCGGGTCTTCATCGCCTATCCTGAGCTGGTGCCGATGAAGCGCGACCCCTTGCTGCGCGACACCACCATCCCTGCGGGCGGCACGGCCGAGGGCCAGCTGATCTTCAACTATCCGATCACCAAAGACCAGTGGGACATGCGCCGCTCCCTCGACATCACCATTTCCTTCCTCCACCAGAAAGACCTCGTCCTCCCCGCTCCCCAATAGCGCCGCCCGCTCATTGCATCGCGCCCATCTCAGCGTTACTTCCTGGCCGGCGGCGAGGCAGGCGCAGGCTGGTAATTGTCGGTGAGCGTCTTGAGAAACGCCACCACCTCCTGAATCTCCCTCTCGCTCAACGCCGGCGTGGCGCCTCGCCTGCGGTTGAAAGGCGCGTCTTTGTTGTCGACATTGGCCCGGTAGGCCTCCGGCAAGTCGTCGTACATCGCAATTTTCCCGTCGGCTCGGCGCGGATACCACTTCTCCGGTCGCGTCTCCCGCTCCACATAAAACCTCACCGTCTCCTCAAGCGAGTGCATCCCGCCGTTGTGAAAGAAAGCCTGGCGTGTAGCCACATTTCGCAGCGTGGGCGTCTTGAAAAGCCCGCAATAGTCGGGCTTGGCCAGGTCCTTGCGTAACGGGCCGCATAGACCCTCATCGAAAAACTTCGCATCCCGATTGGCGCTCAGATGCGGGTTGCGCGGCGCCGCCAGGGCCTCGAACTCGTAGTCGGTGAAGACTGGCGCGAAGCGGTTCTTGCTCGGTTTATCGAGATGGCAGGCGGCGCAGTTGCCCTTGTGCGGATCGTCAAACGCGGCAAGTCCCCGCAACTCCTCCTCCGTCAGTTTCGCGCGGCCCGCAAGGTAGTAGTCGAACTTGCTGTTGTAGGCGTGGAAACTGCGGTCTTCCATCTGGAAACGGGCCAGCGCGAGATACATGTCGGCGAGACCGGCGCTCGGCGTGCTGAATACCTGTGGGCCAAACACCGCAATGACCTCGCGGGCATATGCGGCCGACTTGAGCTTGGCCAGCAGCTCCGCCCCGTCCTTGTTGGCCATCTCTCTGGGATCCAGGAGCGGTCCGCCCGCCTGATCGGCCAGAACCGCCGCGCGCCCGTCCCAATCCATTCCCCCCTCGGGAACGACCGACCCGAAGTTCATCGGGTCCAGCGACGGGTCGGCCCTGGGCCTGGCAGCCTTCCCTGGACCTCGCTCCTCAGGGTCGAGTGTGCTGTCCGGCCGAACCGCAAATCGCGGCGTGCGCTCCAGATAAGTCAGAGTAGGGACCGCGCGGATGCCCTGCAACCGCAGATCGCTGCCACCCATCTGCGCTGGCAGCGCGTTTCCTGGCGCATAGGCATGGCGCGGGTCGTGGCAGGACGCGCACGACATCCTGCCCGAGCCTGACAGGCTGGGGTCGAAGAACATCTTCTGCCCCAATCGCGCCATCGCGCTTAATGGAACTGCGGCTGCATCGAGCCGGGTGGCCGCTGCCTGCTGGATAGCTGACGCGCTGGAGGAGGTGCCTCCCCCGGCCATCGCGAACTTCGTTCGGAAGGGCAGGAAGGCGCCGGCTATGAGTATCGCCACCAGCAGCAGGATCACGCGCATTGCGCGCCCAATCGGCCGGCCAGGTCACCCCCGCAGCCAGGGCGGCTGAACGCGGCCTTGTTGAAGGTCCATTGGTCGCAGGACGTCTTGCCTTCGCGCAATCGTCTGGCCTTATTGCGTCACGAAGATCATGCCGTGCGGATTATTCATCCCGAGAAAGATAGGCGTCAGCACTCCCGTGGTGGTGTTCATCTGCAACACCGTGCCCTGGCCCGAACTGAATGCCGTCCCGGCCGTGTAACCGGTCGTATTGTCGATGCGATAGATCAGCTGTGTCGGAGTGTCGGAGACCAGCATGAAAGAAGAACCGCTCGCCGGCGTCCACCGCGTATCGTCCAGCGGCCAGGGGTTGCCGTAGAGCGTTACATTCAGCACACTCGTTGTGGGGGTTGCCGAGGCCTGGTTCTTGACGAACACCAGTTCCGAGTCCTGCTGGCTCGTCACCACTAGGTCGCCCGAAGGGTCGATCGCCGAGGAGTCCGTATCTGTCATGTTGAGCGTGACTGGCGAGCTGCCAACGATCGCTGTCGTCGGCGTGCTCGACATTAGCTTCGGCGTGGAGTGAAACGTCTGGCCATCGCTGTTGAGCGTAACCGCATAAAGCGCAGGTCCCGTGTTCACGCCGTATTGCGCGGTCGCGCCGGCTGAGTCGGTCGAGTACGGCGCCAGATTCGGCATGGGGCTTGCCGTCGTCGTCGGAGCGGATGCGCTCGCATAAACCACCCCGCCAATCACCTTCAAGTCGTCAAGACCGCCGCCGTGCGGCAACTGCGCCTCATCGGAGGTATAGGACTGCAGTGTGTTGTTGCTCGCGTTGATGACCGTGATGACCGGGTTCCCGTCCTCATTACTGCTCACCCAGACCGTCGTCGCGTTGTAGGCCGTGATGCCATCAGGATGCCCTGGCACTTTGAAGGTCTGCAGCACATTGCCCTTCTCGTCGTACTCGATGACCTCGGCCAGCGATGACGTCACGCCTGGAGGAAAACTCCCGTCCGGATTCACCTTGGGGTCCTGGCAGACTACGAAGACCGAGGTACCCAGCTGCACCATGTCGTCAGGCAGCAGCGTACCCGGCGCTTTGGCAAACACTGAGATCAGATAATTGCCCTGCGTCGCCTCGATCGACCCCGGCACTGCGATCGAGGGCGTCGTCGACTTGCTGGGAGAACTTCCGGAACAACCAATAAGCAACATGCCCAGAGCGATCAGCGCTGCGACGGAACGACGTTTCATCTTCGTATCTCCGAGTCGGACTAAGCCGTACTCTAGTCGGCTTTTGTGACGCCCTCATGAATCGGCGATGAAAGAGTGCGCAGAAGCGATTGGCAACCCGCGGATTCCCGCTGCGATTGCTGCAGCCGTGATGCATGTCGGCGGAGACGGCGGGTTTGTTCGCGGCATTGGAACTGCCGGGCCTTGAATCCCCTGGATCGCGTCAAGTTGCCGCAAAATCTGCTGCTCGAATTGTGTTTATAGAGTTGGCTTCTCGGCAACATAAATTGAGCCGCCCTTTCGAGGCGGCTCAATGACAAATGACAAATGACAAACGACAAATCGCGACATCGAATTACGTCTCCTACGGCGTGACCGGCTTCGGAGCGTTCTTCGGAGTCGAGATATACCCGATCACCTGGTTCTTGTTGACCGTGTTCACCACCAGCTCGAAGAGCATGTTGTCTTTCCCGGTATAAAACTGCACCGGCTCATTGGTGTCCTTGTTCTTCTTCTCGATCTGCTTGTCGTCGGCGACCACCATCAACGTGTATTGGTTCTTCTTCGGGTTGGCGTTCTTCAGCACCAGGCTTACAGTCGCCACCGGCTGCGGGTTCTTCTGCTTGTTCAGCGTGAACTCGTAATAGTTTCGGTCGCCCTTATGCTTCAGTATCTCCAGTTCATCGTGGTTGGTCGCGATCAGCCCGCTCTGCACGCCAAGATCGCCCTTCATGCTCTGCATCTGCGCTTCGGCGTTCTTCAGCTCGGTCTTGGTCGCCGCGACGTCGGTCTTCACCCCGCCCACATCGGTCTGCACGCTCGACACCTGGCTCGACACCGCGCCGATCTGCTTGGCCGCGGCTGCGCTCGCAGCCTCCTGCTGGCTCGTCAGCCGCTTCGCCTCGGCCTCCTGGCGGCGAAGCAGGTCCGACGCGCTGCTCTCAATCTGCCTTTGCGTCAGCCCGACAGACTTGCTCAATGCATCGGTCTCTACCCTCAACTCCGCGTTCGTGTGGTCGAGCGCGGCGCTCAGCTTATCGTTCTGCGCCTGCGCGGCCGCCAGCGCCGCCTCCGACTTAGTGAGCCTCGTCGAAAGTGTGTAGCTCCAGATTAGCCCGCCGATCGCAGCCAGTAGCGCCACCACCACCATCCCCAGAAAAGCTCCCGAATAACTACGCTCTACCACCGGTTCCGTCTGCGAATCATCCCCCAAATTACTCATCGATGCGTTTACCCCCTCATCTCTCTAAAAATACAAAAGCTGCGCGAACTCAACTCTATTCCTTCGAACTCTATAAATCACAAACGTTGACCGCGCGCCGAATCCCCATTCCAACCTTGCCTTACACCCTCGACCTACACCCTCGTCCTACAATAGACGAGTGGAAACAGCCGATGTAGTCATCGCCGGTGCCGGGGTCGTCGGTCTCTCCCTCGCCCTCGATCTGGCTGCTCGCGGATGCAGGGTCACCGTTCTCGACCGCGGCCCCGCGATGACCGAGTCCTCCTGGGCCGCCGCCGGCATGCTCGCCGCCAACGATCCCGAAAATCCTCCGCCTCTCGGCCAACTTGCCCGCTTCAGCCTCGGCCTCTATCCCGGCTACCTCACCCGTATAGAACAGCTCTCCGGCCGAAAAGTTCCTCTGCGCGCCGCACCGACCCTCCAGGCAGTCGCCCCGGACGGGCCCCATGCCGCCGCTTCCCGCGAAGTCGGAGCAGCTCGCCAGCTCACCACCGCCGAACTCCACGCTCTCGCTCCCGGTCTGGTCCCCGGCGACCACAGCTTTATCCCGCTCGACGAGCAAAGCCTCGACCCGCGCGACCTCTGCGCCGCTTTGCCCCTCGCCGCCGTCGCCGCCGGAGTCCACCTTCGCGAGCACTCAGCTGTCATATCAATAGATGCGGAAAATACTCCGATGAAAGGCGTGGAAAACGCTGGAGTCACCATCCACACCGCCGCCGGCCCTATCGCCGCCGCCCACTTCGTCAACTGCGCCGGAGCCTGGGCCGAATCGCCCGCCTTCGGCCGCCTGCCCGCCGGCCATCCCCGCGTCACACCCGCCAAAGGCCAGATCGCCCTCGTCCGCCTGCGTGGTCCCGAGACCTTGAACGTCGTTCTGCGAACCCCAAACATCTATCTTGTCCCTCGCGGCGAAGGCCGCATCGTCGTCGGCGCCACCGTCGAGCAGGCCGGATACGACAAGGCCATCCATCCCCACGCCATCGCCGCCCTCTTCAAAGCCGCCGCTGAACTCTGGCCGCCCATCGCCTTCGCCGAACTCGTCGACAGCTGGGCCGGCCTTCGCCCCGCCTCTTCCGACGAACTCCCCCTCATCGGCCCCTCCGGATCGCCCAGCTGCTGGATCGCCGCCGGGCACTTCCGCAACGGCATTCTGCTCGCCCCCGGGACCGCCCGCGCGCTCGGCCAACTTATCTCGGGTGCTGCCCCAGAAATCGATCTACGCCCCTTCGATCCCGCCCGAATCAGCCCTGCTCCAGCCCGAGAAATCCCGCGTCCACTCGACCGCCGCGTCCCAGCTTGAAGTGACAACCTCTCAATCGCTGCGCTATAAACGAATTATCGAGCCATCGCAGACGGCAAACCTCCCGGTGCGAGACTTTCGCATCAATGCAGAAGTCTATGAAATAGGTTCTTTAGCAGGGTTCTGATCAGTCTTAAGGAGAAACACGCATGGCAACGGCGGCGCCAGTCAAGGGACTCGAAGGAATTGTCGCGGCAAACTCCGGCATCTGCTGGATCGACGGCGAAGCCGGCGTGCTCGCCTACCGTGGCATCGACATCCACGAGCTCGCTGAGAAGTCGACCTTTGAGGAGACCGCCTACCTGCTCTGGTTCGGCACCCTGCCCACGAAAACCGAGCTCGCCGACTTCACCAAAAGCCTCACCCAAGCCCGCACCATCGACCCGGCCATAATCACCCTCATGCGCAACGCCCCCAAATCGGCCACGCCGATGGAGGTTCTCCGCACCGCCGTCTCCGCGCTCAGCTTCTACGATCCCGACGAAAAGGCCGTCGACCGCGCCTCCAATATTCGTAAGAGCTTTGCCTTGACCGCCCAGATCGCGATGATCGTCGCCTACTACGACCGAATCCGCAAAGGCCTCAATCTCCCCGAGCCCGACCCCTCGCTCACCCACGCTGGCAACTTCGTCTGGATGCTCACCGGCGAGAAACCCTCCGCCACCGCCACCAGGACCCTCGACGTCGCCCTCATCCTCCACGCCGACCACGAGCTGAACGCCTCCACCTTCGCCGCCCGCGTCATCGCCGCGACGCTCTCCGACGTCCACTCCGCCATCACCGGAGCCATCGGCGCCCTCAAAGGCCCCCTCCATGGCGGAGCCAACGAGAACGTCATGCGCCTCCTCTACGCCGCCGACAAAGAAGCCGCCGCGAAGGGCAAAGACCCCGTCGAATACGCCACCGAATTCGTAGCCAGCATGCTCTCCCGCAAAGAGAAGGTGCCCGGCTGCGGCCACCGCGTCTACAAGACCGAAGACCCTCGCGCTACCCACCTCCGCAAGATGTCCGAAGACCTCGGCAACTCCAAGGGCGACGCCAAGTGGTACAACATGTCCCGCGCCATTGAGCTCTACGTCAAGAAGGAAAAGAAGCTCAACGCCAACGTCGACTTCTACTCCGCTTCAACCTACACCACGCTCGGCATCGACATCGACCTCTTCACCCCGATCTTCGCCGTAAGCCGCATCGCCGGATGGGCCGCCCACGTCATCGAGCAACTCGACGACAACCGCCTCATCCGCCCCCGCGCCGAATACATCGGCCCCGAATACCCATCCCCCTACATCCCCATCGCCGACCGCTAGTCGCACGGCCTCCCCAATATCGCGTGTCATTCTGACGCGAAGCGGAAGAATCCCCGCGATCTCCCAGTCTCATCGAACCTCCCTGGTTTCCACCACAGATCCGAGACCATCCAAACCCGAACCGTCTAAGCTAGACTCACCACGGAGGGCCCATGGACTGGACACCAGGGGGAATGAGTTCAGATGTTGAAGATCGCCGCAGCTCCTCCGGCGGCGGCGGTGGTTTCGGCGGCGGCGGCATCGGCATTATCGGCATCCTCGTCCTGCTCGTCATCAGCCTCATCACCGGCAAGAACTACATCGGCGCCTTCCTCTCCGGCGGAGGCAGCGCCCACGTCGCCCAGCCAGCCGCAACCACCAATGCTCCCCGCCCCGCAGAAGACCGCGAGGCCCAGCTCGTCAGCTTCGTCCTCGACGACGCCCAGGCCACGTGGACCAAGATCTTCGCCGCGCAGGGCCTCCAATATCGCCACGCCAAGCTCGTCCTCTTCCGCAACGCCACCTACTCCGGCTGCGGAACCGCCCAGGCCGCCACCGGCCCCTTCTATTGCCCAGCCGACGAAAAAATCTACATCGATCTCAATTTCTGGAACGATCTCAAGCGCATGGGCGGAGACGCCGGCGACTTCGCCCAGGCCTACGTCCTCGCCCATGAACTCGGCCACCACATCCAGAAACTCACCGGCATCGAAGGCAAAATGCGCCGCCTCGCGCAACAGGCACCCAGCGAAGGCAACAAACTCTCCGTCGACCTCGAGCTCCAGGCCGACTGCTTCGCCGGCATCTGGGGCCACTCCACCACCCAGCGCAATATCGTCCATGAGAGCGACATCGCCGGAGCACTCCGCGCCGCCGCCGCCGTCGGCGACGACCACCTCCAAAAGATGAGCGGCCGCGCCGTCAGCCCCGAAAACTGGACCCACGGCTCCAGCGCCGAACGCACCAACTGGTTCCGCCGCGGCCTCACCTCCGGAACCGTCGGCGCCTGCAAGACCTTCAACGGCTCCCTCGCCCCCGATCCCAAAACCTTCTACTCATCAGGCTCATACTGATGCCCAATAGACGCGGGTCATCCTTGTATCTCTAAGAGAGCGACAGTAAGAGTAGGAAACTGTTGTGGTGGGGAGTCGAGCGATCGACTCCCCGCGGGCGGACGGCTCCCGTTCATCCTGTGGTGATCACTCACCGACGCTCAGCCCCGGGACCGCTGCCCAAGTCACGTACGACCGAACAGTCGCATGACAACTTCCGTCGCACATACAAGGCAGGTTACCGTGACACGCATCATTTGTGGAGTGGATATCGCATCGTCTTCTCTGGAGGCGCGCCTCGGCCGCCAGGGCGCCCTCACCTCGTTTGCCAACAACCCGGAAGGCATCGCCCAGCTGGCCGCCTTCTGTCACTTCCATCAAGTCGAGCTGGTCGCCATGGAAGCCACCGGCGGCTATGAGCGCCAGGCCTTCGCCGGCCTCTCCCAACAAGACCTCCCCGTCGCCATCCTGAACCCGCGCGCCGTACGCCGCTTCGCCGAGAGCATGGGCCGGCTGGAAAAAACCGACGCCATCGACGCTGGCATGATCGCCTGGTATGCGGAGGTCAAGCAGTCCCCGCCGCTATGTCTGGCCCCCGCCTCGCAGCTTCATCTGCGCGCCCTGGTCACGCGCCTGCGCCAGCTCACCGAAATCCGCACCGCCCAGCTCAATCAGCAGCGGTTGATCACCGACGGCAACGTCGAAGCCTCGTTCACCGAACTGCTCGCCGTGCTGAACCGCCAGATCGAGCAGCTGGCCACCGCCATCGCCACGCTGATCCAAACCGATCCGCTGTGGCGCGAACTCGACCACGCCTTCCGCTCCATCAAAGGAGTGGCCGACCGCACCGTCGCCCGGCTCATGGCCGAGATGCCGGAGATCGGAACGCTCTCCAACAAAACCATCTCCAAGCTGGCCGGCCTCGCGCCCCTGGCTCGGGATAGCGGCAAACATCAAGGCAAGCGCCGGGTCCGCGGAGGACGCGCCGCGGTACGCGAAATCCTGTTCATCGTGGCCAGCGTGGTGGGCCGCTACGAACCCGACTTCATCGCCTTCCGAGAGCGCCTCGCCGCCGCCGGAAAACCTCCAAAAGTCGTCCGCATCGCGCTCGCCCACAAGTTGCTCGTACGCCTCAACGCCAAAGCCAGAGAAGTCCGGCAACGCACCACCTCCACCCCATGTCCCGGCCCAGCAGCTCTTGCCATGACCGCCTAAAAACAGCACCAGCCGCAGCCGGGGTTGTGGAAAAGGATGAAAACAGCAGCACCGTTTTCCATCCTTTTCCATAACTCAACCTTGACAACTACAGACAGTCGCTGAGCGAAGCGGAACGCAGTGGAGCGAAGCCGAAGGACCGGCACAAATGCCTCGATAGCCACACAATAAGTTGTCATCCTGACCCTGAGCATCGCGAAGGGGAAGGACCTGCGGTTTGCTTTGAAGCCGCGCCGAAGGCGCATCTAACCAGAACATGACCACCTACCCAACCCCCTGGGACACCAACCTCATCCTCGCCTGCCGACGCTGCCAGAAACGCCTCCGCAAAACCGACAACCCGCCCGCCTTCGCCAAATTAAAGAAGTGGCTCAAAGCCCGAGCCCGTCACGAAGGCGCAAAGAAAAACCCCCTCCACCTCATCGAAATCCCCTGCCAAAAAATCTGCCCCAAAGCCGGAGTCGTCGTCTTCAGCCAACCCCAACTCGCCACCCACCCAGCAAGCTTCTCCATCATCCGCAACGAAGCACAAATGGAAAGCTTCTACCGGCTTGCAGAGTAAGGCCTTTCACACATCCCGACCGAACCGCATGCTCGTATGGGAGACCCCAAAATCGAATCCATCGCCCTGGAAAAGCCCGAACCGAACAAAACCGATTGAGAGCCGACGGACTCGGGCTGATATTATGACGAACGAGTGCCGATCTCCTACAAATGAGCGTTCCAATATCCAGACGGTTCTCCCCCATTCGATCTTGCTGGGTTAACTAATGACGGAAGACGAAGTCTATTTTCCGAAAGATCCGATCGTGGAAGCTGCAGTCGGCATAGAGGTTGAACCGCTCGATGCAGCTAAATTGTCAGAGATCGAGAAGCTGACGGCTCTCCTCGCGGTTGAATACCCGAGCCGTGAAGATTTGCTTACGGCTAATTTTAGCTTCGCCCTTGGAGCAGAACCGACTAAACATGAACGACAGGTCGGCTACGTCTTCAAGAGTGAGGATGGACGCCAAGTCTTGCAGGCACATTTGGGCGGACTGACGTTTAGTCGACTCGCTCCGTACGAGAGGTGGGTACCGTTTGCCACTGAAGCTCGAAGAGTATGGACCATCTTTCGGAGTGTGCTGGGCGACCTTAAATCTCGATCGTACTCCGTCAGATTCATAAACAAACTCCCGATCCCCTCGGGGGAGGAGATTAGCCATTATCTGAAGACATACCCCGAAGTCGCAGCCGAACTCCCACAGATGTTTACCGCGCTCTACCTGAGAATGGATTTTCCGTTGCCCGAGGGCGGCTTATACACGATGCAGCAAACCACGGTACCGTCCGATAACCCAGAACTGGTCGCTTACATACTGGACAATACCTTCGTGTATTCGGGAAGTTTCGACGAAGCGAATCTCTGGGCAGGTATTAACTCGGTTCAGAAGACAAAAAACGATATCTTCCTGGGATGTATAACGGACAGAATGAAAGAGAGACTCAAATAATGGGCGCTCCGGTCAGTAGCGTTGGAATGAATCAGTTAACAGGCAGTCTCCTTCCGTGGTCGGGTGCCCAGTGGCATTCCGAATCTGTCCCTTACCGCAAGGCTCAAGAGGACGCGCAAAGAGTAGCGAGGCGCAAAGCGGAAACGAGTGCGTTCTACGGAAAATACAGCGAATACGATAGGTTGTACGCAGCTCTCCTCTCATTGAGCAAGCTAGAACAGGATTGGGACGGCTATGGCGCGCCGTCACCGAGCTTAGCTTCGGTGGACTTAGGAGCTAAATATCTCGGCGCCTTTCTGAAGCAGGAGTTGCTCCCTGAGCGGGTGGTTCCCTCCGCTGAGGGCGGTGTGGCGCTAATGTTCGATTCGCCCCCTAAGCACGCCTATTTTGAAATAACCAATGAGAACGAGCTTTCCGTGGGAACCTACGGCAAGGGGCAAAAACTCACCATCGCCGACCTAACAGATGGAACGAGTACCGCAGCCAAGGTAAAAGATATCATCAACAATTTCTTCGAGAGATAAGCCTTGGCTCCTCATCATCAGGGCGATAGAACTGCCTATCAAGCATTTGGTACCGAGGAACTTCTTTATCGACGCGTGATGTCAATCTACGTTCACGACGGTCAGATAGATCCAGTCGCGCTTGGCTTTCAGAGGCCGATGTCAACATTACGGAGCAGCGAAGCTACGCCAGAAGATGTTCTCCATCCCGATTGCGCCGATGGCAAAACCGTTACTCAGCAGATTGTAATCTCATTCCCGCTCTCTATTCTGCCGACCACAATTGAGGATGGCGCGGGCAAAGAGTTCAACGTCTTTCCCAATCACAAACCGGTGCCGCAGTGCTTCGCGCACACAAATCTTTGGTGCCTCGACGCCTCTCTCGCAGTAGACCGAACAAATGAAATATCGGATGCTACTGAGAAGGAACTTTACAAGGAGCCGCCGAAGAAGGTTAAGAACAGGCTTCGCAGCGCGATAACAGATCATCACGTGCTGCACGAGAACGTTCCCCAATGCTCACCCTCCTAACATCCCTAACCCACCACCAGGCCTGGGCGGACGCCACCCTCCTCACCGCCGTCCAGTCCCACCCGAACTCCCTACACGACGAGCAGATCCTCAAGACCCTCCACCACATCGTCCACATGTAACGGCGCAGCGCCTCACCCTCGCCCGCATCCTCAATCGCCCATTCGACCGGGAAAAGGAAATCCAGAGACCCGAGACTTTCGACCAGGAAATCCTGCTCTACCGCACCGCCCACGAAGAACAGCTCGCCTTCCTCACCAGCCTCACCGAAGCCGAACTCGATCGCACATTCGACCTGCCCACCCTCAAGTCCCAACCAACCGTCGCCGAGGGACTCACCCACATCATCCTCCACAGCCAGAACCATCGCGGACAGTGCCTCACCCGCCTCCGCGAAAACGGCGCCAAACCGCCCACCCTCGACTACATCCTCTGGGCCAAAGACCGCCCCGCCCCCGTCTGGCCGTCCTCCTTCGGCGCTCAGTAATGTCGGACGCGAAAAACCTTGTCAACCCCCTATGTAGCGCTTTTCACCCCTTAAGTCGCTCATTCCATGCCGACTATAAATTCCGCCAACTTGGCATAGTGAATGGGTGCCGCTTGGTAAACTGAATATAGGGATCAAGAAAATCGAAAGGCGGCGCGAGCCGCCTTTCCCCATTTGCGCCATGTCATTCAAAACAGAGATCCTACAGGACGCTTTTAATAGGATCATCGATTTAGCCGATACCCTCCCGGCCTATGGCGATGAAATCAAAGATTTAAGGGGAAAATCTGAGGGGGGAGGGGGCCCGGGGTGGCCTCTTCGCTAACCCGCATCGAATGAGTAACTTGAGAATAAAACCAATGAAATGAAGAGTTTCGGCTCAAACGCGGCAACCGATTGAAAAGACATCGTTTAAGAGAAGGGAGGGTACCCCGCCCCAACGAAGTTGAACTGACTCCAACCCGCAAAGCGGCGGAAAACGTCTCTCGAAGTACCATAGAGAGCGTATGCTCGACCTCTTGAACTATCCCCTCGTGATCTTCGTCGTCTCGCTGCTCGTCATGTGGCTCGCAGCGCAACTGGGCCTCGCTCTGCCCCGGCGTAAGGAAAATCTGGAAGGCTCCCGCGAGGACTTCGGCGTCATCCTCGCCGCGACCCTTACCCTGCTCGGCCTGATCATCGGCTTCACCTTCTCGATGGCCATCGCGCGCTACGACCAGCGCAAGAACCTCGAGGAGGAAGAGGCCAACGCCATCGGCACCGAGTACGTCCGCGCCGACCTGCTGCCTGCCGCCGAAGGGGCCAGAGTCCGCACCCTCCTCCAGCAATATCTCGACCAGCGGCTCGTCTTCTACTCGGTCAAAAACATCCACATGTACGAGCTTCCCGAGATCAATGCGAAGACCGCCCAATTGCAGGACGACCTTTGGAAGGCAGTCGCCGTCCCCGGCGCCGCGAACCCGAATCAGGTCACCGCCCTCGCCGTCTCCGGCATGAACGATGTCCTCAACTCCCAGGGCTACACCCAGGCCGCCTGGTGGAACCGCATCCCCGTCGCCGCCTGGATCCTGATGGCCTCGATCGCCTTCTTCTGCAACCTGCTGATCGGCTACGGCTCGCACCAACCAAGAAAGCCGCTGCTCTTCGTCCTGCCGCTGCTCGTCGCCCTGTCGTTCCTGCTCATTGCGGATATCGACAGCCCGCGCGGTGGCGTCATACGCCTCAAGCCGCAGAACCTGGTCAGCCTCTCACAGTCCATGCGGCCGCATTAAGAGCCGGCGCGGAACATGAAACGGGCCTTTCGCCAGGAAGGCCCTACGCAGTGCCGCCCGCATCGAAGCTGATCGTCAGCACGGTCAGATCGTCCTCCCGGTCCGGCCCCGCGTGACGGTTGTCCCATTCCGACAAATGATCGAACAACCCCGCCACGAAATCCTCCGAGTTCAACTCCCCATGCTTTTCCGTGAACTGCTTCAGTCGCTCGATCCCAAACTCCTCCTGCGCCGAGTTCGACATCTCCAGAATTCCATCCGTATACATCAACGCCCGCATTCCTTCGTGGAACGGTAACTCCGTCGACGTGTAAGTGGCGAACGAGAACGCACCCAGCATCAGCCCGTTCTCCTCATACGCCGCCGCCGTTCCCGCCACCTTGTCGCCCAGCACCAGCGGCGGATGACCGGCCCCCGAGTAACGGATCGTCTTCGCCTCCGTATCGATGTAGATGTAAGCCGCAGTGACGAAGTGACCCTGGAACTTGCCGCACAGTGCCTGGTTTAACCCGTCCATCACCCGAGCTGGCTCAGCGGCTAATGGCGCCTGAGCCGCCAGTGCGATCTTGAGCATCGACGAGATCAGCGCAGACGGCATTCCATGACCCGACACATCACCGACAAATGCGCCCAGCCTCTTGTCGTCAACCACAATGAAGTCGTAGAAGTCGCCGGCGACTTCCGTCATCGGAATGTAGCGGGCGGCAATGTCCAGCCCGGCAACCTTCGGCATTGACTGCGGCAAAATCGAGAGCTGGATGCGGCGCGCTGTTTCGAGCTCGCCCTTGATCGTCTCCAGTTGCTGCGCTAGTTGCTGGCGTACTCCGCGCAGGACAAGATGGGTATTCACTCGCGCCTTGACCACTGCTGGAGAAAACGGCTTATGAATGTAGTCCACGCCGCCAACTTCAAATCCCCTGGTCTCGTCCTCAATCTCCGTTTGGCCAGTCAGAAAGATTACCGGAATGTCGTGCGTCGCCGGGTCGGCCTTGAGCCGGGTACAGACCTCAAAGCCGTCCATCTCGGGCATCACCACATCCAGCAGAATCAGGTCCGGTACAGGCGTGCCTGCGGCGAGTTCCAGGGCCTTGGCCCCGCTCGTTGCAACCTTTACCTGGTAAGTCTCTTTAAGGATCGCGAGCGCGATTTGGATATTGGCCGGTGCATCGTCGACGACCAGAATCACTTTCTTTGCTTCGGTCATGATTGCCTTTCTACTATACGGTCAGACTCTGTTCGTGAACGATTTCGGCGAGTTTGCCAAGTGCAGCTTCAAAGTCGAAGCCGCTGATGTCCGCGCCGAGAGCACTCAGGCGCGCAGGGTCAACCTGGCCGCCGAGTGCTTGCTCCAGTTTTCCAAATGCTTCTTCCGCATCGCCGTCGCTGGCCTCGAGCAGTACTTTCAGGCGATCGGCAGCGGCCGTCGCGGCCTGTGCGTCAAACTTCGAGGGAGCGGCCTCAGTGGCGACGGGCTCCGTTTCCGCCAAACCTCGTCGGATCTCCCTAACCTGCGCGCGGAGCAACGTGTCCAATTCGGCCAGGAGCGAGGAGACCGCCGGGTCGTTCTGACGCAGAGCCTTCTCGACGCTCGCGGCGGCGAGCTGTACCTGTGTGATGCCCAGGTTGCCCGAAACTCCTTTGACCGTGTGGGCGATCCGCTCCGCCAGGCTGTGGTCTCCAGCTTTCAGCGCCTCTGAAAGCTGACCCGCGGCGTCACCCTCTTTCTCGGCGAACTGGGTGAGCAGGCTACGGTAGAGCTTCTTGTTACCGGCGACTCGCTTCAGCCCACCGTCCACGTCGACGTTCTCGAGAGCTGGGATCCTGATCTCGCCCGCGAGCGGAATTGGCTTTGGCTGAGCTGCAGCTCCATCGGCCGGATGCGGTTTCGCCCAGCGTAGCAGCGTAGAAAAGAGCACATCAGGATCGATCGGCTTGCTGACGTGGTCGTTCATCCCCGCATTCAGGCAGCGCTCACGCTCCTCCGCCAGTGCATGGGCGGTCATCGCGATGATCGGTATCTTGTCGAGGTACGGCTTGGCACGAAGAATTTTGGTGGCGGAGAAACCGTCCATCTCAGGCATCTGCAGATCCATGAAAATAACGTCGAAAGCCGGCTTCACTTCTTCCTTGGTCAGGATCTTCACCGCTTCGCCGCCGTGGTTGGCAACCGTGACGATCGCCCCAGCGCTCTCCAGCAATTCAGTCGCGACTTGCTGGTTCATCTCGTTGTCTTCGACCAGTAAAACGCGAATGCCCCGTGCGTCATGGGCGGGGGCCTCGCGCTTCGATGACCGCGCCCCGTCCTCCGGCGCAACCCCGAACATGTCCATCAGGCTGTCGAAGAGAATCGACGGATTCACCGGTTTCAGTAGATAGTTCTCGATGCCGATGCCTTCGGCCTGGTCGCGAATGTCGTCCCGCCCAAAGGCCGTGACCATAGCAATTTTAGGAATATGCTGGAGACGGTTGCCGCGTTTGATAAGGCGGCTTGCCTGCAGGCCGTCCATGCCGGGCATTTGCCAATCCATCAAAACCAAGCCGTAAGGGTCGGTTGCGTCGGCCGAAACCAACTCGCGCAACGCGTCCTCGCCGGACGATACGGAGCTCGGGCGAAGCGCAAGCGCCTTCAGCTGCTCCGTTAATATCTCGCACGCCTGGGCATTGTCGTCGACGACCAGGGCGCGAAGGCCCACCAGGTCGGGGATGAATTTCTTGCGCGGCTCGGCGGCGTCTCCAACGCCAAACCAGGCGGTGAATTGGAAGGTGCTGCCCTTGCCGGCCTCGCTTTCGGCCCAGATCGAGCCTTCCATCATCTCCACCAGCTTCTTTGAGATCGACAGCCCCAGGCCGGTGCCCCCGTACTTGCGTGTCGTCGAGGAATCGGCCTGCGCAAAAGCCTGGAACAGGTGCGCACTCTGCTCTGGAGTCATCCCGATTCCACTGTCGCGGACAGAGAACTTCAATTTGACTCGATCACCGGCTTGCTCTTCCAAGCCGACGGCGACCACCACTTCGCCATGATCGGTGAACTTGACCGCATTGTTCACCAGGTTGATAAGAATCTGCCCAAGCCGCAGCGGATCGCCGATCAGGTTGGGCGGAATTTCGTGCTGCGATGAGATAAGAAATTCCAGGTTCTTTTCCTGCGCCTTCTGGCCGACGATCGACGAGCAGGTTATCCAGCACTTCCTCCATGCGGAAGTCGGTCTTCTCCATGTTCAGCTTCCCGGCTTCGATCTTCGAGAAGTCGAGGATGTCGTTGATGATGCCGAGCAGCGCCTGGGCCGCGGACTTGATCTTGGTGAGATAGTCCTCCTGCTTGCGAGTGAGTTCGGTCTTCAGAGCGAGATACGTCAATGCCGATGATGGCGTTCATCGGCGTGCGTATCTCATGGCTCATGTTGGCGAGGAAATCGGACTTGGTGCGCGTCGCCGCCTCAGCGATCTCCTTGGCGCGGCGTATCTCGGCCTCGGCCACTTTGCGCTCCGTGATGTCCTTCACGTTGAGTACCATCATGTGACGGTCAAGATACTCCGCCAGAAGCGCGGTAACTTCGACGTCCAGACGTACGCCATCCTTAGTAGTCTGTGAACCCTCCCAGGTCGTTGTGCGATTTTCCCGCAATTCATGCATCAGCTCATCGAGACGCTCGGCCGTCACGTTGGGGTTGATCTCGCCAATAGTCATCGTAAGCAGCTCTTCGCGGCTGCGTCCCAGTATCCGGCACGCAATCTCGTTGGCATACTCGAGCTTTCCGTCTGCGGGATTTATCCAAAAGACAGCATCGGCGGCGTTGTCCACCGCGTATTGTGTGAATTGCAGCCGCTTCTCCGCAGCGCGTCGCCTCGTGATGTCGCGGAAGGCCACCACGCTTCCAACCACTTCGCCATTCTGACGGATCGGCGTTGCCGTATATTCGACGGGAAAGCTGGTCCCGTCTTTGCGCCACAACACCTCGTCGGTGACAATTCGAGTCTGGCCATCCTTGCCAGTATTGGAGATGGAGCATCGTTCGCGAGACAGCGGTGACCCATCCGGAAAGGCGTAATGGACCCGGCCATGCATCCCCTCCCCAACCAGTTCGTCAGGTTCATAGCCGAGCATTCTAGCGCCGGCGGGATTCACGAAGGCCAACCGGCCATCGACATCCAACCCGCAAATCCCCTCGTCGACTGAACCGAGAATCAACCGGGAGCGCTCCTCGGCCGCCGCCACCGTGGCCGCCTGGACCTTGGTGTGCTCGAGCAGCTTTCTGGTTTCGATCGTGCCGGTCAGAATCTCCGTACTGAGTGCGATTGTCGGCAGCAATGCCTCAATCAACGTCTTCTGCTTATGGGTAAGGGCCCCGCAAGGCGCGAGTTCGATGACCGCAACCACGGCTCCATGGGCCACCAGAGGGAAGAAGTGCAGCGTGCTGGGAGTTACATTGGCGACTCCCGCCGAGACATGCACCTGGTGCTCCGCAGTCGTCGAAATCGACAGCGATCGCCGCTCCGCTGCCGCCTGACCGACAAGCCCTTCTCCTATTGCAAACTCTCTTGGTTCGGGCCATCCACCGATCGCAAACCCTCCTACCTTTGTGTAGCGCTGGTAGCCCGGTTCACCAAGATAGAAGACCCCGTAAAGCAACTCGACCGATTGCGAAATTTGCGACAACAGATTCGCTGAGAAAGCCGCGAAATCTTCAGAGGATTGCAACTGCTCTGTAGTCGCGGCAATCTCCGTCTTGACCCATCCCTGAAGCTGCTTTTCCCGGGCAACGTTTTGCAAACTCTGGAGAGCGCGGCTCATCTCGCCCATCTCGTCGGTACGGTCTTGGTAAGGTATCGGCCCTTCCGTACGCTCCTCGGCTACGTCCAGGATCCTGCCCCGGAATTTTTGGAGCGGCTCCACAACTTCCCGCTGAACGATAACGAGTGCAAAGGTGGTCGAAGCGCCAAGCCCCAGCAAGGCGACCAGCCAGGTGATGGCAACGGAGCGGTGCATCTTTGTGGTGAGCTCGTCGGACTGTTGATCGATGGATTTGTCCATCATCAGAACCAACTCGGTCATCGATTGGCGGGCTCGATCTAGTCTCGGGTTCATTTCGCCGTGCATCAGCAAGGCTGCAGTTTGACTGTCCCCGGCTAAAGCAGCCGCGCGAAGATCGTGAGAGGAAAACATCGACCGATTGAACTCCGCGGCGACATTTCGAATTTCTATCGCGTGGGCAGGAGCTTCGCGTATCGCTTCGTCCACGAACGATCTGAATTCAGTGGAGATCTCGTCGAGTTCGGAGTCGATCTGGTGCTTTGCGCCTTTATCGGTCTCTACCATCTCCCGGTACAAGAGCAGATTGAACTTGTTGCTCAACGCCTGGGCGACGATAAGGCTTCTTAACGCCTTTACATCACCGTCAATGATCGCCGTGTACTGCATATCCGCCCTGACCATCTCAAATGTCGAGTAGGCCACCGCTACCAGGACCATCGCCCCTAGCGGGACGAGAGCGGTCAACAGTTTATTTCGAATCTTCAGGTTGGCTAACACGGACAGTCTTCTCCGTCGCCGACAATTGAGTGGGGCACAAAGTCTGGCGAATGTTCTCTAGCATCATACTGCCGCAGGAAATCGAGTCCAACCTTACCCCTATTGCGTCCGGCCTAAGAGATTTGTCACTGCTAAATCCAGGGTAGTTTCGGTTCCGTGAACCGTTCGGATAGCACATCCTACAAAACAGTTTCTCTGCCGATTGACATAACGGAGGCTGCCAACTCTACTAGCTCCCGCAGAAAAATATGGCAGTTGTCATTTGGGAGCGATCCTCATTACTCTTCTTCTTAGCCGCCGCCAGCCCGAGGATATCTGTGTTGTCCGATTGCCTGCCTACTCGAAAGACGACTAGACGGCCGAAGCTGCCCTGGCCGGTCGTCTTAGTATTCTTGGTAATTTGTGCCTCAGCAGAATGTCAGACGAAGCAATTCCTGCCAGAGATTGACACCTATTTCAGGCTCAGTCCGCTGGCGCGGGTGAGCTTTCAAGCTAAACAGACCCGCGAGGGCGGCGACCCTACCCAGGTGGAGATTGGTCCGAGCGTCGATTTCTACCTTAAGCCCTGGATCAAGCTTAGAAGCGCGACCACCGGTGACCTCGATGACGCCAAGCAGCGCGCGCTAGTACTCTCAGCGGGCTATCGAGTGCTTCCTTCCCCGAGTACCTCTACCGTGCAGCGCATGGAGTTGGTCGGGACATCGAACTTCCCCGTCAAAGGAAGCATTCTTGTGTCGGATAGAAACCGCATGGACCTCGACTGGCAAAACGGCGGCTTCGAATGGCGCTACCGCAACCGCCTTTCTCTCGAGAGACCGCTGAACGTAAACGCGTATCATCCGCGCATCTACGCTCGCGCGGAGGAATTCTATGAGAGCCAGTATCAGAAGTGGAGCACAACTGCCTTGTACGCGGGAAGCACTCTGCCCTTGGGGCTACGCCTCGACCTCAGCCCGTACTATTGCCATCAAAACAATACTGGGAAGAAACCGAATCAGCAGCAGAATCAGCTGGGGCTGATCGCCAACTTTTACTTCTCCCGAAAGACGAAGTAGCGAACCGCGGCAACTGCGATCGTTGGCACGCAGGAAACCTACTGCGCCATCTGCCGCCGAATCGCGTACTCGAGCAGCTCAGCGTTAGTCTTGATGTTTAATTTCTCCATCATGCGGTATTTATGAAAGGCCACCGTACCCGGCTTGATGTCCACGATGCTGGCTACCTGTTTCATCGAGTTTCCTTCAGCCAGTAGCTGCAAAATTTCGCTCTGCCGTTGGGTGATGCGCTTGTCCTCAACGTGGCCTTCCGGCCGGCTCAGCAGGAAAGTGACCGTTTCCTTGGTCAGCAGGGGTGATAGATAGGAGGCGCCCTGGACTACCCTGCGCACGGCAATCAACAGTTCTTCCGCAGCGGTGTGTTTGAGAACGTACCCCGAAACACCGCGCCGGAAGGCCTCGGCCGCGACCTCGGGGGTCATATTCATGGTGAGGACGACCAGCTTGATTGCCGGAAATCTTTGTTTGATAACACTGCTGGCATCCAGGCCATTCAAATGTGGCATGGAGATGTCGAGGACGATCACGTCCGGCTTAAGAAGAGCTGTCTGCTCCAGCAGGCTTCTGCCGTCGGTAACAATCCCGACAACCTCAAACTCGGGTTCCAATAGTCCCTTGCAGGCGTCCGCGAGGAGCTGGTGATCGTCGGCCAGTAGAATGCGCGTTGTAGCGTTGCTTCCCACGGAAACTCCATCCATATTATTGAACTAAAGGGCCGACGTAGTATTTCACGGGACTACTACTTTTACCAGTCCTTTTCTCTGTAGGTCTGGCCCGCTCGGGGGACACATTAACGGAAGAAAATGACCATTCATTCATCCTTCATCTAAGGCGATTCCCAGCGCCATAAACTTGCTCCGAGACGGAACAGGCCGCCTTTGAGGGGCGGCCTGAAGCGCGTTGCGAAGGCTATCCAAAATACCTAAGTCCCGGCGATGCCCTTGTTCTGCAGGACCATGACGACCACGCGGCGGTTCTCCGCCTGCCCTTCCGAGGTTGAGTCCGGCGCCACCTGATCGGCGGTCCCCATCGCGCCCGGAGCAAGCATGTTGGTCAACGGCACGTTTGCCGCCTGGATCAGGAACTGAGTGACGGCATTGGCGCGCTCCACACTGAGCTTCTGGTTCAGCGCCGCAGACCCTACGGCCGAGGCATAGCCTTTTACCTGGATCACATATCCGGTAATAGTCACCGCCTTCTCTGCAAGCTTCATCAACGGTGCATCGTACTGCGGATCAACCGTGATTTTGCCATTGGCAAAGTACACCGTAACTTCATCCATGATGTTGTATTCGCCAAGCTCGCCAAAACGCTTATTGGCAGCGGCGATAGCGGCTTTGTTCGCGGCGATCTTCGCATCTGCCGCGTTAAGTTGCGCCTGCTGCTGGGCCAGCGCCGCCTGTTGTGCCGCCAGTTCCTGCTCGCTCTGCTGGATCTGCTGCTCGTGCGCCTGTTGCGCTTCGACCGTCGGCTGCAAACCGGCCTGCGCGTCCATGGCCGCCTTGAGATCGTTGCCCTTGAACTTCACCGTCTCCGCCACTAACTGGCCCTGGGCATTCGTCGCCCCCGTCACCTGCACGGGAAGGCCCGGAATCAGAGAGGTCATCGCCATCTGCTTTGAGCGCGCCTTAAAGACCCCCTGCACCTCCTCGACCTGGGTGTCAGGCGTGAGCAGCACGACCAGTTTCGGCGTGTCAACGGTCTGAATCGTCATGGTGGCGCCGCTTCGGCCATTAATGACTCCCGATACCGCCTGGCCTTGTGCGGCTGCGGAGCCGACGGATATTAGGACGATCGCCGCCAGCCCGGCGGATATATATCGAAGCTGCAGGTGACTCTTCATACTCTTCCTCAATTCTCTTATGGCACTCACTTCCAGTGATCGGCGCCGACCCGCCACATTTTATTCGCCAGAGGCGCTTTCTGGTTCGCATAAGTATGGTTGGCCATTCCGCGGAGTCGCGATACTGGCAAAACTACTAGTAGCGCAAGAAACCTTTCGCAGGTGGCCCTCTCTCGCCTCGCTCAAATATGAAATAAAATATGCCTCTCGCAAGAACTGCAGCCTTTACCCCATGTAGCGCACTTTTTTTTGTCTGAAACCAGTAGTTTTGATAGGTCGACTTTATCTTCAGGCAGGCGTAAAGTGGGCGACAACGCCATCAGCCGTTTACTTTCGGGCGATGCCCCGGGGCGATAAGGAGAAAGAGAATGATTGACCGTTCCAGGATTTCCAGGTTCGCCCTCAGTAGCCTGTTGTTGCTGGCGCTGTTGACGATGGCAACCCTTCCGGGGTTTGCCGCAAAGTATGAAACAATTGATGCCCAGGCCTTCGGGACCGGCACGCAGATGGGCCAGAACATCGGTGTCACGCTCATCATCTATCAGTTTTCGACCGCGGCAGACCGCCAGTTACTGGTCGACGCCTTCACCAAAGGACAAAACCAGGGACTGGTCAACGCGCTCTCCAAGATGCCTGCGGTGGGCCGCGTCTCTATTACCGGTACCCTCGGTTACGATTGCAGCTTTATCCGTCTGATTGAGACTCCAACCGGGAGAAAGATTCGCTTCGTGACGAACCGGCAGATCCGGTTTGGCGAGGCGTGGGCGGATTCACAAACGATGAATTTTAACCTGACTGCGGGTGAGATCGATCTCAACGATCAGGACAAGAGCAAGAGCACAGGCCAGTTGTTTCCGGCAGCTCAACTCACGCTCGATAAAGAGGGGCAGCTGAGTTTGCAACTCAATCAGAACGCCTGGAGGCTCTCCGGCATCATCGATTGGAAGGGCACGGAAGGCGAAAACTAGAACGGCGGCATCGACTCCGTTTGTTCCAGGAGTTTAGTCGTCGTGCGCCAAGAGCTGCACAATTTCTCTTAGTTCAAGATCGTGAGGTAAGGCTAAAATGACGAATCATCGATACTTCTCAATTGGTCGGGCGGCTCTGGCGCTATCTTTGGCACTTGCAGTCAGCTCCGCCGGGGCCCAGTCGAAGAAATCTAAATACACCTGCGACGAGCCCGATCCACAATCCCTTTGTACCGCGGGTAACACCTGCGGATCTCCCACAACACCCTGCCAGGTGGATGTGAAGCGGACCAATTACGCTGCCTCCGCTACCCCGCAGATACCCGGCGCCAAGGGCAATCAGCTCTTCTGCGTTCGGCCCGGCACGACCGTGAATTGGATGAGCACCTCCAGGAATACGGGCTTCGTGGTTGACGTCAGCGATGCGTCCCCGTTCGACCCAGGCGGCGCCATCATTGGCGGAAGCAGTAAGGACGTTTCTGTCGTAGCGAAGACGAGCGGCTGCTACAAGTACTCGGTCGGTGCCTGCGTTTCTGGCGCCCTTAACGGCATGTGCGCGAATGCCAGCGCGGAAGTGATCATTACCAAGTAAGTCGGATCAAGATGACCAAAAAGAATGGCCATGCGGCGAAGGTGCCACATGGCCGTTCTTGCCTCAGCCGTAATTACATCTGCGGCTGATAGTTCGAGTTCTGGATCGCCACCGTCATCTGCTTGCTGACTCCATTGATCTGGGTCGTGGCCACATGGTTGATGCCGTTCGGCAGTTTGGCGAACTGGACAGCCATGGTGACGACGTCGCTAGGATCGTTGAGATAGCTGGAGACATTAAGCGCCTCGACCGCCTTGGCCTGGGGATTGAAGACCAGCGTCATCGTATCTCCGGGCTTGATGTAGTTCTTGATCACCAGGCTCATCGTGCCGGCGGCGCCGCCCATTTGCAATGAAATATTGCCCTTCTGGTAGGCCTGCTGCAATAACTGCGCGTCCGGGTGATATTGCTTCGCGAGCGCCGCGACCTGCTGTCCGTACTGCTGGAATTCGTCGGTCTTCTTGGCAACGATACGCTGCTTCAGGCGTCCGCCGGTCGGCGCCGGCGCTGCGGAGGCGCTGATCTCGGTCTTCTGCTGTTGGCCGTCAGGACCAGTGCTTACCTGGTACACGGCGGTCTTCTTGACCTCGCCTTTCAGACTGATCGTCTGCTGCTCTTGCCACGTGTAATGGGCGAGCGCGGCTTTGTTGGCATCCGAAGCCGCCTTGACTTGCTCCAGCTTCTGAAGCATGTCGGCGTTCTGGGCAAATGCCTGGAATGAGGATGCAGCCGTCATGGCGCAACCAGCGATCGCGATCGCGAACACAGAAACCCTTGTAGATCGAAAATGCATAAACAGTCCTCAGCTTTCAGTTACATTGAAAATGGACGATGGCGGGGATAGATCGGTCCTGCCACGATACGAACCTTCCGCAGCAGTTATGCTTGCTGGAGGCAGATAGGTGCTGGTCTTAGGTAATTTGAATCAGACTGACACTAGCATAGCCATGTCCTGAATGTCTTCATAAACCCTCGCTTGATGCGAAGATTTCGCTGCCCGACACTGCAATCGAGGCGAAGTAACGAGTGCGGCATGACTTCGACAAGACACACGACACTCCGGGCCACCCGGCGTACAATCTGTCTATGAAGGTGACCGTAGGCGTCTCTGGTGGGATCGCGGCTTATAAGGCTGCGGAACTCGTCCGCGCACTTCAAAGGCAGGCCCTCGACGTCCACGTTGTCATGACTGAAGCGGCGAAGCAGTTCATCCAGCCGCTCACTTTCGCCTCGCTTACCGGGCACGAAGTCATTACCGGCATGTGGGCCCAATCAGGCGCTTCTGAAGAAACCTCAGCTTCCTCCATTCAGCACATCGACGCGGCACAGACTACCGACTTGCTGATTGTCGCTCCGGCTACCGCCAATATCCTGGCCAGGTTCGCACACGGCATCGCCGACGACTTCCTCACTACCCTCTATCTGGCCACCAAGGCCCCCGTGATCGTAGCGCCGGCGATGAATGTCAACATGTGGGAGCATCCCGCGACTCAGGCAAATCTCCAGACCCTCGATCATCGCGGAGTGCGGATTGTCTCTCCCGGCAACGGCTACCTCGCCTGCGGAATGATCGGCAGCGGCCGGCTCGCAGAGAACGAAGAGATCGTTCGCGCCGCTCTCGAACTGCTTAACCACGCCAACGATCTTGCCGGTGAAGTCGTGCTGGTTACTGCCGGTGGCACCCGCGAAGCCGTCGATCCCGTTCGTTTCCTCGGCAATCGCTCCAGCGGCAAGATGGGCTATGCTATCGCCGATGCCGCGCAGCGGCGTGGGGCGCGCGTCATCCTGGTCACCGCTCCGACCGCTCTGCACGCTCCGCCGAATTGCGAAGTCGTCAACGTGGTGACGACCGGCGAGATGCGCACCGCGGTATTAGGGCGCTTGGCGGAAACAACCATGGTCATCAAGGCCGCGGCCGTCGCCGATTACCGGCCGATTTCGATGGCCGATCAAAAGCTCAAGCGCTCCGGCCCACTCACGCTTGAGCTTGAGCCCACGCAAGACATCCTGGCCGAGGTAGCGAAGCGCAGGAACCCGGGAACGCTGGTCATCGGCTTCGCCGCTGAAACCGAGAATCATATGGTTCACGGCCGCGACAAGTTGCTGCGCAAAGGCGCGGACGCCATCGTGCTGAACGACGTGTCGCGTGAAGGCATCGGCTTCGATTCGGATCGTAATGCAGCCACCTTCCTCACCGCGCAAACCGCCATCGAGTTTCCAGAAATGTCCAAGCGCGATCTCGCCGACCGTATCCTCGATGAGGCGGTCACCCTGCGACGCCCGCAGTCGGTCATGGACGAGACGACTCCGAGCCAGCTGGCCTCCCAAGCATCCGGAAAGCGCTAGTCGGTGGCGATCGATCCCGAACTGCACCAAGCCATCGCCGGCCGAGTCCGCTATTACCGCGATCTCGGCATCTTCGATTTTTATCGTCGCGGCGAGCCGCCGACGGAATCTGCTAGAACATGGCCGGCCGCCGCCGAGGCTCCACTAAATGTGACCGACATGGTTACAGATAGCCCTTCGCCCGGTTTGCTGGAGAACCTTCCCAAAATGCCTAGAGCTACGGCCCAGATCCCCACCATCACGCAGTCACTTGCCATTGCTCCCGCCGATCGCGCCGATGCGCTTCGGGCAATTCGCGAGGAAATCGGCGACTGCCAGCGTTGTCAGCTTGCACCGACCCGCAACAAGATTGTCTTCGGCGACGGCGATCCAAATGCCCGTCTCATGTTCGTCGGGGAAGGTCCTGGGGCCGATGAAGACGCGCAAGGGCTGCCCTTTGTCGGGCGAGGTGGCCAGCTGCTCAACAACATGATTGTCGCGATGGGCCTCACCCGCGAAGAGGTCTACATCGCAAACATCGTGAAATGCCGGCCCCCGAAGAACCGCGTTCCCGAGCCGATCGAAGCCAATACCTGCAGGCCATTTCTCTTTCAGCAGATCGAGGTGATCCGCCCGCAGCTCATCGTCGCGCTGGGAGCGACTGCGGCAACCTACTTGCTCGGCGCAAAAGCCTCACTCGCCAGCCTCCGCGGCCGGCTGCACCACGCTTTGAATACGAAGCTGATCGTTACCTATCATCCGGCCTTCCTCTTGCGCGACCCCACGCAGAAGAAGGAAGCCTGGAAAGACCTTCAGATGGCGATGGCAGAACTCGGCCTCAAGCCAAAACGCCCTGCCGAATAGCACCCTAACTCAGAGCGCGCCATTCAAGACCGTTCTATTAGCTTGAGTGGGCCGGGATCATGCGGCCCACTCAAGCCGTTTGCTGCGCCTATTACGGATACAACGGCTTAAGCGCCTTTGCGAAATTCGCAACGTTAAGCGTGCCCAATCCTACTGCGGGATTGTAGCCGTCGCTGCCGTAATAGAACTGATTGTTGCCATAAGGAATTGCGTTGATAGGCGCGTCCGGCTTTGCATAGGCCTGCCCGCTGGCCGCGAGGGAGTAAAGAGCGTAGTTCAGTAATCCGAGAGGCTTGCCGCCCAGGTCCCCGCTGATCAGCGCCGCGACCGCCGCCAATTGCGGCGCAACGAAGCTGGTCCCTCCATAGTAAGAATAGATTCCGGGCCCGTTGACATCCGAGGTGTAATAAATCACGTATCCCGTGTCGGGGTCGGCATTCATAGAAATGTCGGGGAGATTGCGGCCTGCATAGTTCGGCGGAAGCGTATACACAAGATTACCGTCGGCGATGAAAAACTGGTTAGGCTGGCTCAGCTGAACTCCGGGCAGGGAGAGCTGGTATGAGGGAACCGGGAAGGAGATACTGACGCCTCCGCCTCCGCCGGCCGGGAAAATCCCACAGGAGATAGGATCTAATCCGAGAGCGTCGCAAAGGCCGTTGAGATAGTCCCACGACCAGGCCCGCTCGTTTGTGATGGTCACAGGGTAGATTTCCGTGCACGCCTGATTGAGGCAATACTCCTGCAGTCCCGCCAGCGTGGTGCCACCTGCGGCGGTAATTGCGGGGTCGCTGGCAGGGTAATCCACGCTCAGCGTAGCATTGCATGCCGGCAGGGGGCATACGTTCGCGTTATTCACATCGTAAGCGCCATCATCACCGGCCGATGTAAAGATCGTTTGCCCCTGAATCGCCGCCTGCACTAGCAATTGATGGAGTGCGGCTTGGAACGCAACCGTCTGGCCCCCGATCGGATCGGTTACCGGATTATTTTCCAAATTGTAAAACCACTCCCAGTCGCCCCAGCTAGTCGAGAGAAACTGCGCGATGTTGGACTGAATGGCTGCGGCAAAAGCATCGACAAAACCCTGGCCCGTGTTGGGAGCCTCGTAGACGATAATCTTGGCGTTCGGAGCGATCCCGCCCGACTGTTCAACATCGAGGGTCGTCTCAATTGAGCCGGACGCGTCGCTGACTGGGCCAGAACCTCCGTCTATCTGGACTCTCGTAATACGGTTCGGTTTGACGGTGAGCCCGATAGCGCTCCAATACGCATAGGCGTCGCTTTGGTGAAAGTTTGCCAGGGTCAGGATGCCGATCGTGCGCCCGCCCCCAATGGAGCTTTGGTAAAGCGGCCGTACGTTGTAATACTTGGTAAAGTCGGTCACCGTCCACAGCCCCGGCGTATTGCCCGTTCCGGTGTTCGATTTTGCCTTCGGCAGTGCATGCGGCGATGCGATGTTCATAGGGTGGAACTGGGGACGGGTGTCGAGGCCCATCACGCCTGCGACCATCGAGGAAATTTCGGCGGGAGCGGTGGGGTGGCTCAGGGGCGCAAAATAGGTATACCCCGGGGCCTTACCTTGCGCGGCAACTTCATAAGCGTGCAGGCTTACAGAGAACGCCCGCTCGATGTCGGCTGACCGACCCGTCACCGCAAGTACCGATGTCCCGTTCCTCTGGGCTGAGAGGCCGTATTTGGCCAGCGTCGCCACTACCTTCGCGACATCGGCATCCGTGGGTGCAAAGCGCGTCGTGAATTCGTCGACAGTCAAGAATTTGTGATATTGCGGGTCCCCCGGCGTGTTAATGGACTTGAGAAGGCCCTCGGCTTCGTCCATCTTGGGCAGTTTGAGCGCAACCGTGAACGAAATCGGCGTGGTCTCCGGCCTGCCCGACAATGCTCCCAGGTCGGTCGGCTTCGGCGTAGTCTTGGTCGGGTAAGGGACTGCGGCACGCTCCGGGAGCGCGGCGGCGGTGGTCTGTGCCCGGAGGGTTAGTGTTGAGCAAAGAGCAATGGCTATCATGCAAAATGCCAGCAAGCGAAGACACTTGATCATAGTTCTTCTCCAAATTTGGTTTTGATGTAAACGCGATTTCGAACCGGACTGAGCTCACGCGGCGGAGGTTGCCCACAGACAGGAGGTCGCCCAACAGTAACGTAAGTTGATTGGGATTTCAATCAAAGAGCTTGCGATTGAAGTCTGAATGAAAGGCGGAGTGCGACGCACATCAACCAGCGGGCGCGCCAGACCCGTTGTCTTCTCCTCTCTCTCCGACTCTCAAAGATCTCCCTTCACCGCCTGCGATTGATGCACTCACGCGCAGTCAACACTCACGGCGTCGTATCCTTGCAATATCCCCGCGATGCCCTCCTTCTGCGATGTTGCCCTGCCAGTCCCGCTTGATCGCGTCTTCACTTACAGAGTGGATAGTGTCGCAGACTTCTCCACCGAAAGCGTCGGTTGTCGGGTGATCGTACCCTTCCGCAATGAGAAGCTGACAGGCATCATCACTCGCGTGCACGACGAGCCGCCGCCGGTTGAAGCGAAGGCGGTCATCGACGTCCTCGATGCCGCGCCCCTGCTTGCGCCCGATCTGATGGAACTCGCGGGCTGGGTCAGCCAATACTACCTTGCCCCGCTTGGAGAAGTGTTCAGGTCGATGCTGCCGCTAATGGCCGAGGTCAAACACCAGACCCTCTACCGCATCGCCGAAAAAGGCCGCGACGCCCTTTACAACAGTGCCAACGACGGATCGTCTCGACGAAGCAGGAAGTCAGCGGCCGACCAGGACATCGAATATAGCGTCTTGAACTATCTGAATGCACTGAACGATGGCGAAGCGGCCCGCATATCGCGCCTGCGCTCGGCGACCGGCGCAACTCTCGATCTGTTAAACGGCATGCTCCGCAAGAAGTGGATCGCTCGCGAGACGTCAGCGGTCCAGCGCGACGCCCGCCGGACTGTCCGATTTGCGGCTTTGATTCACGACGTCCACATTCCCAAGCTGAACTCTAACCAGCAGAAGTTACTGGCGGAACTCGCCGGGGCCGGGGGCGAACTTGCGCTCGCGGAATTGCGACGTCTCGATCTTCCCGATTCGACGCTCGGCACGCTGGTCCGTCGCGGCCTCATTCGTATCGAGGAGCGTCCCGCCGACTTCCACCTTTCATCCCTGGGGATGGGCGGCGGCCCCATCGACTACAGTCTCAGCCCAGCTCAACACGCGGCCTTTCTCGGGATCGCCGCCGCTATGAGCGAAGACGCCTTTCGTCCCATCCTGCTTCACGGCGTCACCGGTTCAGGCAAGACCGCCGTGTATCTCGCCGCGATGCAGAGCGCTCTGGATGCGGGACACTCGGCTATCCTGCTTGTTCCGGAGATTGGCCTGACCCCTGCAATGGCGGCGCAGTTATATACCGCCTTTGGCAGTCACGTCGCGCTGCTGCACTCCGCGCTGACCCCCGAGGAGCGGGCCGAGCAGTGGCATCGCATTCGTGCCGGCGACGCCCGTATCGTCGTCGGTACTCGCTCGGCAATCTTCGCCCCGGTATCGAAGCTCGGCCTGGTTATCGTCGACGAAGAGCACGACTCGTCATACAAGCAGGAAGAGAATCCTCGTTACCACGCTCGCGACCTTGCGGTGATGAGAGCCAAGTTGAATTCCGCGGCAGTGGTTCTCGGCTCGGCCACGCCTTCGCTCGAGTCGTGGCGCAATGCGACGACCGGCAAATATCAGCTGATGGAACTGCGCCAACGAGTTGCCGATCGGCCGCTTCCCGTCGTCGAACTTGTCGACATGCGCAAGGAGTTTCAAGAGACCGGGCAGGAGCAGCTCTTCTCCCGCCAGCTCATCGAAGAAACGCAGGCCACGCTTGATCGCGGCGAGCAAGCCATCATCCTGCTCAATCGCCGCGGCTATTCCTTCGTCGTGCTTTGCCGCGCCTGTGGTGAAAAATTGCAATGCGAGAACTGTGCCATCTCGCTCACCTATCATCGCCCGATTGCGGACGATCAAGACCCCTCCCCCACCGGGCAGAGATTGCAATGCCATTATTGCGGCTACAAGAGGACGGTGCCAAAGGTCTGCCCTTCCTGCGAAAGCGAGCATCTCCACTTTCTCGGGGCTGGCTCCCAGCAGGGCGAGCAGCGCCTTCAGGAGATCTTCCCTCACGCCCGTATTGGCCGCATGGACCGCGATACCGTACGCGGGCGCCACGACATGGAGCGGCTGCTCATCCGGCTGCATTCGGGTGAGATCAACTTGTTGGTCGGCACGCAGATGATCGCCAAGGGCCACGATATTCACGGTGTCACGCTGGTCGGCGTCGTCGGCGCGGACTTCGCCCTTGGCCTGCCCAATTTTCGCGCTGCCGAACGCGTCTTCCAGTTACTGACCCAGGTGTCAGGTCGTGCCGGGCGCGGTGAATTGCCAGGCAGGGTCCTGGTGCAGACCTATCATTCCGATCATTACGCGATTCGTTTTGCCGCCGCGCACGACTTCCACGCCTTCTCAGAGAAGGAGCTGCAGTTCCGGCGCTGGATGCACTATCCGCCCTTCGCCGTCCTGGCGAATTTGATTATCCAGAGTCCCCGGCTCGAAGAAGCTGCTGCTTGGTCAACGTCTCTAGGCAAATGGCTTCAGAACACGCAGTTTGAGGGCGTCAGAATCCTCGGGCCAGCGACCGCGCCCATCAGCCGCCTGAAACGAATCTATCGTTTCCATTTCGTGATCAAAGCCGAGAAACGCGCTACGCTTGCCCGCACGCTTCGTGCCGCGCTGGCGCATGCAGATTTGCTGAAGATCCCGCATCGCAACTTGATTGTCGATGTCGACGCCGTCAACTTAATGTGATCCGGAGTTGCTCGATTTGATCGTCAAATCGGCCATAGATGCTCTCAGCCTTGGACGCAACCAGAGCAAAATCTTTGCTATCACAATCTGTGATTGCAAAGAAGCTTTCCCCCCGGGCGACTCTACGGCGGATGCCTCAATAATCTCTGCATCCGCACGCAAAGCCACCATGAAGGTAAGCGGACATCAACAGCGCGACCCAGCTATGCCCCGGGGGCTGCTCCGTCGCTGCACTTAGGATCCTTCGACAGGATCGGCAGGCGGGGTGGCAATCGAGTCGGTGAGATGCAACTCTTTTCCCGGCTTGAAGCGCACCGCTTTGCCTGGAGTGATGGTCACCTCGGCCCCCGTGCGGGGGTTGCGCCCTATGCCGGTCTTGCGCGGACGGACATTGAAGACGCCGAAGCCACGGAGCTCGATACGATCCCCGATTGCAAGGGCTTTCTTAAGACTCTCGAAGACCGTGTCGACCGCCGCTTCTGCCTTGTTGCGAGGCAGCCCTGTTCGCTCGATCACGTTGTGGATGATGTCCTGCTTGATCAAGGCGCTCACCTCGAAATATCGGCGGGGTCGTCTCTTCGCTCTAAGCCGATGCTAGAGAGCTTCGATGGCATTGTCAACGCACACTGCGTCCCGTAATATGCTGATTTTAGAGATATATTCAGCAATCGCCTTTGGAGGCGGAAGCCGGTCGCCACGCACTTCGCGCGGTCCGGCGGGGAGAAGAATGTCCATCAAGAGCGACCGTTGGATCCGCGAACAGGCCCTGAAACATGGCATGATCCAACCCTTCAGCGAAAAACAGGTCCGCGACGGAGTCATCTCCTACGGCCTATCGTCCTACGGCTACGATCTGCGCGTCGCCGATGAATTCAAGATATTCACCAACGTCAACAGCGCCATCATCGATCCCAAGGCTTTTGACGAGCGCTCCTTCGTGACGGTGCAGGGTGGTTCAGTGCTGGTTCCACCTAACTCCTTTGCCCTGGCGCGGTCGGTTGAATACTTCAAAATTCCTCGCGACGTCCTCACGATCTGTGTCGGCAAGTCCACGTACGCCCGCTGCGGCATCATTGTCAATGTCACGCCATTCGAACCGGAATGGGAGGGTTTCGTCACCCTGGAGATCTCAAATACCACCCCTCTGCCGGCTCGAGTGTACGCAGACGAGGGCTTGTGCCAGATTCTCTTCTTCCAGTCCGATGAAGTCTGTGAAATCAGCTATGCGGACAGGAAGGGAAAATACCAGAACCAGCAGGGCATCGTTCTGCCTAAACTGTAGCGCCCGCCCGCTTAGAAATCTCTACGAGGGTATTACTTTGGTGACTTGCGGTAACCAGACAGGACGCTCATAGTAGTTTCTAGAAACAACGCAGATCTGGGGAACGGGGTGGACAGGGCCTAATGACCTTTTCCGCCCCGATTTTTTTTGAATGCGGCGAATTCAACCCGGCCTGTCTCAACCCCCTCAGTAAAACCCGCATCTAATCCGGTTGTCGGTAAAGCGACACAGGTATCAAAATCCGCTCGAAACATTTTTTATGGTTATACAAGCCCGGGGAGAGACCTCCGCCGGGGGACAGGGGACGAAATGAAGAAGATCTTAACAGCACTTTGCCTTGCGGGAGCGGTTACGTTATCCGCGAATGCCGCCAGCGATAAGGCAACACTCGATAGTCGCGTTACAGCTGCCACCGCTACGATTCAAGAGATCATGAATGTTCCGGACAAAGGCATTCCCGATAACATTGCCAAGAATGCAACCTGCATCGCCGTTATCCCGGGTTTGAAAAAAGGAGCGTTTATTTTTGGCGCCGAGTATGGCCGCGGCGTGGTGACCTGCCGCACCGGACACGGCTGGAGCGCACCCGCCTTCATCACCTTGGGCGGTGGCTCCTTCGGCCTTCAGCTTGGTGGTCAGTCGACGGATGTCGTGCTCGTCGCAGTCAACGACAAGGGCTTCCAGGATCTGCTGAAGTCAAAATTCAAAATCGGTGGAGACGCCGCCGCAGCCGCAGGCCCGGTTGGCCGGAACTCCCAGGCGTCGACCGACATTCTGCTGAAGGCCGAACTGCTGACCTACTCTCGCAGCAGGGGACTCTTCGCCGGAATTGACCTCACCGGGACCTCAGTGACTCAAAGCGGCGATGACACTACCGCCTATTATGGTGCGCCCCACACCGCCGAAGACATTCTTCACGGCAACGTCCCGGTTCCCGACGACGCGAAGCCTTTCGTTCGCACCGTGGCGAAGTACTTCCGGTCCGTCCAGAAGTAACAATCTACGATGACTATGGTTTCAAAGGGCGGCCCACGAGGCCGCCCTTTGAGCGTTAAGCTCCGCGCATCCTGGACGCGCCTTTGAGCTACACTTTGCCTTGAACCGAATGCGCAAACGCACGAATGCGAAGAAAGCTTGAGTATCTCGCGGTCTTGGTGCTCATCAGGGCCATCGGCCTGCTGCCCCGGGAAGCCGCGCGCCGACTAGGGGCTGCGATCGGCGCCCTCGCGTTTATGGCGCTCCCGCGGTTGCGACGGGTCGGGTACCGCAACCTGCAAATAGCCTTTCCGAGACAATCCAGGCCCGAACACACGGCCATTCTTCGCGCCGAATACCGCAGTCTTGGTTGGCAGCTCGCCGAGTTTTGCCAAATGCGTAAGTACACTCCGGAAAATACTGCCAGTTTCATTCGGTATGAGGGACTGGATCACTACCTCGCCGCCCGAGAGTCCGGACGTGGAGTTCTGATCCTCACCGGCCACCTGGGTGCCTGGGAGCTTTCCAGCTTTTACCACTCGTTGATGGGCTATCCCATGAGCATGGTTATTCGCCGTCTGGACAACGAGCTTGTCGACCGCCTGGTGAACGAGATCCGCT
Organism: uncultured Acidobacteriaceae bacterium; assembly: GCA_963790505.1. Classification (GTDB taxonomy): domain Bacteria; phylum Acidobacteriota; class Terriglobia; order Terriglobales; family Acidobacteriaceae; genus Acidisarcina. The sequence continues at coordinate 332,188 of CAWBOT010000004.1, forward strand.
GCCAGCATGGCAACACCGTCGTCCACAAGGACGACTTCGCACGCGGTCTCATTGCGGCGATGCGCCAGGGGGAAACCGTGGGCATTCTTATGGACACCAACATGACTCCTCCGCAGGGCCTCTTCGTCGACTTCTTCGGCACGCCCGCTTGCACCGCATCGGGACTGGCGCGGGTCGCGCTCAAGACCGGCGCTGCCGTGCTGCCTGGCTTTCTGCTCTGGGAAGCCTTGTCGCAGCAATACGTGTTGCGCTTCGGTGAGCAATTGGCCCTGATTCGCAGCAACGATAACGATGCCGACGTCCTCGCCAACACCGCGCTCTTTACCAGCCTTCTCGAAGATTACATCCGCAGGCATCGCGAACAGTGGCTCTGGCTCCATCGGCGGTGGAAGACGCGCCCTGAAGGAGAGCCGCCAATCTATACCAAGTAAGATGGGCGCAGGTGCCTAAAGACCGTGATCAGCCTGCAACAGATCTCCGCCGCGCTGGGCCTTCCAGTTAAAGAAGGCTGGCGAGACATACTCGTCTCGCATGTCTCGAGCATCCAGTCGGCGCGGCCCGGCTCCCTGGTCTTCGCCACCGATGCCGCCTCGGCTGCTGCAGCACTGGAGTCAGCTGCGACAGCGATCATCCTGCCTAGCGGTATCGACGATGAAATGTCTGCGAACAAACCCGTCTTGCCCAGTGCCAACCCACGCCTTGATTTTGCGCGGGCCGCGCTTCTCCTTCGCGGCGCTGAACACCCCAGCGAAATCCATCCCACTGCAGTCATCCATCCCTCGGCGCACATCCCCGTTACCGCCTCAATCGCCGCCTGTGCAGTAGTCGGCGCTAGTGCCAAGCTCGGCGAGCGCACCATGATTGGCGAAGGTGTGGTGATTGGCGAAGGCGTATCCATCGGCGCTGACTGCCACCTCTACCCGCGCGTCGTTATTTATCCGGGAACTGCGATCGGGGATCGCGTCGTCGTTCACGCCGGAGCGGTCCTCGGTAGCGATGGCTACGGCTATGTCCGTGACCCAGCGACCAGTGAATATCTCCAGTTTCCCCAGCAAGGCCAGCTGATCATCGAGGACGACGTCGAAATCGGCGCGAATACCACCATTGATCGCGGTGCCCTCGACGCCACCGTCATCGGGCGCGGTGCCAAGCTCGACAATCTCATTCACCTTGGCCACAACGTCGTCGTCGGGCAGAACGTCCTGATCGCCGCGCAAACCGGAATCTCCGGCTCGACCACCATCGGCAATAACGCCATCATTGGCGGCCAGGTCGGGGTTGGCGACCACGCCCACATCGGCGAAAACGTCATCCTCGGCTCTCAGGCGGGAGTGTTGCCCGGAAAGAAACTCCGCGCCACCGGTGGGATTTTGTGGGGCACGCCCGCCCAGCCGGTGAAACACATTCTGAAAGAACTCGGCCTATTGCGCCGACTTCGCAGGCGGGATGCTGGCGAAGAAGAGAGTTAGGTCGGTGAGATGCGTCGGCCACACTTGGATTCCGCGACCCGGTGAGTTAGCCTCGTGGGAACGTCCTTTGGAAGACCGCGTTCGTTGAGAGCAGGAGAACCGGAACTGCATGAAAGTCTTGATTATCGGTTCAGGCGGCCGGGAACATGCTTTGTCCTGGGCCTGCGCTAAATCGCCCCGGGTTGACGAAGTCGCCTGCGCGCCAGGCAACGGCGGCATCGCTTCGGTCGCGCGTTGCGTCCCCGCGCGAGCAACGGAACTCGACGATCTGCTGCGCGTTGTCGCGTCAGAAAAGCCGGACTTGACCATCGTCGGCCCGGAGTTGCCGCTCTCCCTCGGTCTCGTGGATGAGTTGCGTCGCCGCAGCCTGCCCGTCTTCGGCCCCACCAGGGCTGCGGCGATGCTTGAGACCAGCAAGGCCTTCGCCAAGCGCTTCATGCAGCGCCACAACATCCCCACCGCCAAGTATGTCGCGGTTTCAGACCGCACCCAGGCGCTCGAATCGCTCGACCTCTTCCATTTCCCGGTGGTGGTCAAGGCGGATGGCCTCGCGGCCGGCAAAGGCGTGCTCATCTGCGATACCAAACCCGAGGCGGAGGCTGCGATCGCCGGCCTCTTCAGCGGGACGCTGCTCGGAGCGGTCGAAGAGTCAATCGTGATCGAGGAGTTCCTGGAAGGCGAAGAGATCTCCTTCCTCCTGCTTTCCGACGGCATACATGCAACGCCGCTTGTGCCCGCTCAGGACCACAAGCGCATCGGCGAAGGGGACACAGGACTGAACACCGGTGGGATGGGCGTGTACTCGACGGACGCGATCATTGCCGAGACGATGCAGAGTTGGCTCGTGCAGCACGTCGCCCAGCCGACCATCGATGGCATGGCGGCAGAGGAAACTCCTTTCACTGGGGTGCTCTATTGCGGCCTCATGATGACCGCCCGAGGCCCTATGGTGCTCGAATACAACACCCGCTTCGGCGATCCGGAGACCCAGGCGATCCTCATCCGCATGGAAAGCGATCTCGTAGAGGGTCTGGAATCCTGCGTCGAGGGCCGGTTGAGCGACACTGAATTCCGCTGGCGGGCCGGGGCCTCGGCTTGCGTGGTCGCGGCTTCCGAGGGATACCCGGGAAGCTACACCGCGGGGGGAAAAATCACCGGGCTCGACGCCGCGGGCGAAGTCGCGCAGGTCTTTCATGCCGGAACGACCCTCCTGAACGGTGAGTATCTGACCAACGGCGGTCGTGTGCTCGGCGTCACTGCCGCTGCTGGGACTCTGCAGGAGGCCCTCGGTCTGGCCTATGAAGGCATGGGCCGAATTCACTTTGACGGCATGTATTACCGGCGAGACATCGGATACCGCGCTTTGCAGCCGGCAAAATGACGACCGGGTCTTCCGCCGAACGGTTCTTGAAGCCGCCTGCGCTGCCACGCGCCAATCGACAAGAATGCCGATAGCCGCTCTCACCATCGAACTTCGCATCGAGCATGCCCAGTCGCTCAAAGACCGCCGTCAGGTGGTCCGCAGCCTGAAGGAAAAGCTCGGTCATGCCTTCAACATCTCGGTCGCCGAGCTCGACGAAGCCGTCACCTGGCAGAGCGCCACGATTGGGGTCGCCGCCATCTCCCGCTCACGCGACTATCTGACCGGCCTCATGCGTCAGGTTGAGGATGCGGCCACCCGCATTGCCAACGATCTCGGCGCGACTGTCGCCGATTCGTGGTGGGAGTTCCTCGAAGAAGAGTAGCCGGCGAGCCCAGGGAGCCTACTCGGGAGGCGCAATTGCGTAATACCCCTTGCGCGCCTGGACCTTCAGACCGTCGCCCTTACACTCGACGTCGAGTTTCCTATAGGTGCCGTCCAGCTTCTCATTGGTAGGCGTGAAGCTGGCGACGTATTGGGTACGCAGTTCATCCTCGATCTGCTTGAACGCGGCCTCCATCTTCGGCCCGTTATTGCCAACATCAATCATTCGGCCGCCAGTCTGCTCAGCCAGCCGCTTCATCTCCATCGGGCCGTTGTAGCCGAAACTCATGCCGCCGTAAAAGCCGCGATCGGCAATCAGCAGCACGTAAATGATGGCATTCGCCTTCTGCGCCGCCTCGATGGCATCGGCAAGCTTCTTGCGGCTGCCCTGGTCGCCGCCGTCAGTCAGCAGGATTAACGCCTTTCGACCGTTCTCCGAACGCAACTTGTCGTTGGCTGCCAGGTAGACAGCGTCATAGAGCAATGTGCCTTTAGGTGTGCCACTGGTCGGAATCGGTCCTTGCCCGATGCCTGGGACGCCACCCGCTCCATTGCCGCCGGCAGTATTGATCTCTGCCTTGTTCATCGCCCGCGCCAACTGATTGGGGTTGCTCGTGTAGTCCTCCAGCAGGTCGACGTCGACATCGAAAGAAACCAGGAAGGCTTCGTCCTTGGAACGCAGGATGCGCTTCAGAAAGGCGCTGCCCGTCTCCTGCTCGAGCGGCAGAACGTTCTGCTGGCTGCCGCTGGTATCGAGCAGAATGCCCAGCGTGAGCGGCTGGTCCGCCTCGGCGGCCCAGTTCTTGATCGTCTGCGGCGCCTTGTCCTCGAGGATCGTGCAGTCTTGCTTGGTCAGCGTCGATACCAAGCCATTGTGCTTGTCTCGCACCGAGAAGTAGAGGCTGACCAGGTTGACATTGACCTTCAACGTAGTCGTGGGCATCTGACCCTGGTCGTCTTGCTGGGTAGTGTCGGGTGCGGTGCTCACGGGAGGCGCGTCAGGGGAAGGCGCAGCCTGCGCCCATATCCTGCCTGTACCCAGGCAAATCAGGCCGGCCCCGGCAACGAACGCAGCTAGATGGATGGCGCGAAGTCGCATATCTGCTTAGACGGCAGAGATGAGCATAAGGCATCGCTGCCCAAAAGTCGCGCTGCCAGCGTACGAAACCCTTGCTATTGGCCCTGCGACTTGGCCAGCGCTGTCTTCGCGTCCAGCGCGTAGACGTTCTTCGCCAGCCCGAGGAGTTGCAGCAGATGAATCCCCATGTAATTGAAGTCAACCTCGTACCAGGCCATGCCATGCCGGGCCGAAACGGGATGTGCATGATGATTGTTGTGCCATCCCTCGCCGCCGGTCAACAGCGCGATCAGCCAGTTGTTCGTCGAGTCGTCCTTGCCCTTGAACCTTTGCGAACCCCACATATGCGTCGCCGAGTTCACCAGCCAGGTGACGTGCATCCCGATCGTGACCCGCAGGAAGACGCCCCAAAGCGCCCAGGAGACGCCGCAGGCCCAGCCGCCAAACGCCGCGCCGCCTAACAGCAGGCCAACGCCTACCAGCGTCACCGGCAGCCAGTGATACTTGCTCAGCCATTGGTGAACAGGATCTTTAGCCAGGTCGGGCGCATACCGCGAGAGCACCTTGGATTCGTTGTGCAGGGAGCCATTCAGGATCCAGCCCATATGCGACCACCATGCGCCGTCGCGCGGCGAATGCGGATCGCCCGGCTTGTCGGTGTACTGATGGTGCATGCGGTGGACGGCGACCCAGTACAGCGGCCCGCCTTGCAGCGCCATCGTGCCGCAGCCCGCCATCAAGTATTCCAGCCACTTTGGCGTCACGTAGCCGCGATGGGTCAGCTGCCGGTGGTAGCTCATGCCGATGCCCACGTTCTGCCCGACCAGCCAGACGGCGAGAAAGACCACGACCGAAGACCAGCGCCAATGCAGGATCGACTGCACAATGGCCGCCGCCGCCAAGAGATGAAAGAGTGCGATCGTGACGAAGAAGACCCAGTTGAACTCGTCGGATTTCTGTTGCGTCGACAAGGGATCGCCGATTTCTTCGGACTGCCGGATAGGAGTGTCTGTAACCAGGGTCGCCATAGAGGTCACCAATGCTTCGAGCCTAATCCCGCCCAAACCCTCATGGCTGTAAGACTTCCGTAATACCCGCGGCTGAGAGCGCTCGATGTGGCGGAATTGAACAGGTTTGCGAGGCAGCCTGACTGGAAGGCCGGCCCGCTACGACGCGCCCGACATTTCCCGGACTTCAGCGCCGATCGCCCGCACCGGTTCAGGTCGGACCTCATCAACCCGGCCAAAGATCATCTTCCCTGATGCGGTCTGCAGCACCGAGGTCACAGAAATCTCAATCGCCCGGCCGATGAGCCGCCGTGCATTATCGACGACGACCATGGTCCCATCGTCCAGATAGCCCACGCCCTGGTTGTATTCCTTGCCTTCCTTGAGAATGACGATATTCATCTTCTCCCCCGGAAGCACCACTGGCCGCAGCGAGTTTGCCAGGTCGTTAATGTTCAGCACCGGAACTTTGTGGACGTGCGCCACCTTGTTCAGATTGAAATCATTGGTGACGATCTTGGCGCGAAGCTTCTTGGCAAGTTCAATCAGCTTCAGATCGACTTCCTTGATCTGCGGAAAATCCTCTTCGATGATCTCTATAGTCAGTTGCGCGTTGCCCTGCATCCGCTGCAGGATGTCGAGGCCGCGCCGGCCGCGCTGGCGCTTCGATCCGTCGGAGGAGTCAGCCACCATCTGCAGCTCCCGCAACACAAACTCTGGAACCGCCAGTGTTCCCTCGAGAAATCCCGTGTCCGCCATGTCTGCGATGCGGCCGTCAATGATCGCGCTGGTGTCCAGCAGCTTCAGCGCCCCGTTACCACTAGATTCACTGTTGAATAGGTCGCCGAGCGCCGCCAGGTTGAGCAACTCGCCTTTGCTTGCGCCCACCACCAGTCCCACGTACGACATAAATAGCAGGACAAAAATCTGCAATAACTCCTGCGCTCCGCCCGGCGGGAGGCTGTTGCGCAGCACCGCGCTGAAGAGAAACGCGCCAAAGATGCCGAGAATGCTGCCAATCACTGCGCCGAAGAGCCGCTTGAGGCTTAAGGCGCGCACCCGAAGCTCGAAGACAATCATGAGCCCAGCTGCAGCAACTCCGGCAAGCGCGGAGAACCATGGGTTGAGATGGAATGGCTGGAAGAAGTACGCTGCGACGCCCAGAAGAAGGATGAAACCAACGCGGATCAAAACCAGGTCCATGACAAAGGCTCCTGCTACGCCGACGTGGATGCGTATCTGTTTTCTTCAGACGGCGGCCAACTGGGAGTATACCGGGATGCAACCGGGCGGGCAAAACAAAACGGCAGGCGCTTGCCTACCGTTTTCCGAACCCTTGCAACCGCCTCAATACCTGGGAACCTTGGGATCGATCTGCTCTGACCAGGCCTGAATGCCGCCGGACAGGTTTTGTATATTGCGGAAGCCGGCCTGCTGCAGGAACTCCGCCGCCTTCTGGCTGCGGCCGCCCATCTTGCAGTGCACGACGATCTCGCGGCTCTTGTCGAGCTCTCCCACGCGCGCCGGCAAGTCTCCCAGCGGGATCAGATGACCGCCCAGGTTGGCGATCTGGTATTCATGCGGCTCACGCACGTCGAGCAGATAGATGTCTTCTCCGGCGTCGAGCTTTCGTTTGAAGTCCGTTACCGAGATCTGGGATACTCCACCGTTCACTCCATTGCTCAATGTTGTCTCTTGGGGCGCTGTTGGCAGAATGCCGCAAAATTGGTCATAGTCGATCAACTCCTTCACCGTTGGGTTGGTGCCGCACACCGGGCAGTCAGGGTTCTTGCGCAGCTTGAGCTGGCGGAAGTTCATGTTCAGTGCATCGACGAGCAGCAGGCGGCCGATGAGCGGCTCGCCCACGCCGAGGATGAGCTTGATCGCCTCGGTCGCCTGAATCACGCCGACCAGGCCAGGCAGAATGCCGAGCACGCCGCCCTCAGCGCACGAAGGAACGAGTCCGGGCGGCGGCGGTTCGGGATAGAGGCAGCGGTAGCACGGACCATCCTTTGTCGCAAAGACGCTTGCCTGACCCTCGAACCGGAAGATCGACCCGTAAGCGTTTGGCTTGCCGGTCAAAACGCAGGCATCGTTGACCAGATACCTGGTCTGAAAGTTGTCGGTGCCGTCCGCGATCACGTCGAACTGGCTGATGATCTCGAGCGCGTTGGCGCTCGTCAACATGGTCTCGAACTTGACGATGTTGATGAACGGATTCAGGCCCTTCAACTTCTCTTCAGCAGAATCGATCTTCGGCCGGCCGATATCCGCCGTGCTGTGAATGATCTGCCGCTGCAGATTGCTCGAGTCGACGACATCGAAATCGACCAGGCCCAGCGTGCCGATGCCGGCGGCTGCGAGATACAAGGCCAGTGGCGAACCTAGGCCGCCCGTGCCGACACACAGCACCTTCGCGGCCTTCAGCTTTTTCTGCCCCTCCATGCCGACTTCGGGCAGAATCAAGTGGCGTGAATAACGCGCGATCTCCTCGTTGCTCAGATCGGGCAGCTTTTGTGAACTACCAACTAAGTCTTCAACTAACGTCGCCACGCGACACCTCTTTCGATAAAGTCTTCGCCCACCCCGCCTGCAATCGACGGGATGATAGACAGGTCATCGCTATCTGTAACCGCCGTTGTTTCTTTTTCGGGAAGATAGCGCACATCTTCGTCGTTCAGGTAGACATTCACGAACGAACGTAGCTTACCTTCCTCTGAATACAAGTGCTTCTTCAGATCGGGATGGTCAACCGTAAGCTGCGCAAGCGCCTCACCAACCGTCTTCGCCTCAACTACCACCGTGTCCAGCTTGCCGGTATAAACGCGGAGCGGTGTGGGGATATGGATCTTCATGCCAGAATGCTCCTCAATCTCTCGTGTGCTTCAATCTGTGCCGCGCCGTCCACTTCAATCGGCTCCGGAACGAGTGCCTTATCGTCTTCGCTCGAACCGGTGAGCAGGAATGAATTGGTCTGTTGGGCCTCACCGCTCGCGACCGCGGTGATCACATACGAGCAGCCCAGCCAGTGCGCCTCAGCAAGGTCGGTGCTCGACCATTGCGCGGGATGGTCGGGGTGTGAGTGATAGAAACCAACGATGTCCCAGCCCCGTTCGCGCCCCTGGCGCTGGATCTTCACCAGCTGCTGCGGAGCTATGCTGTAGCGATTGTGCGCCGAGTCCGTCCGGGTGTTGTCCGCCCGTACCGCAGCCTCGACCGTGTTGATGTTGTCCTCCGAACGACCCAGCAGCACCCCGCAGCACTCATGCGGATAAACCTCTTCGCCATGAGCGCGTAAAGCCTCGTAAACCGCATCAGCCACTCGCAGCATCGTCGATCACTCTTCCCAAAAACGTTCGCTGAGGTACTTGTCCGCCGAATCGCACAGGATGGTGACGATCACCAGGTCCCGGTTCTTCGCTTCGCCTGCGGACACAGCGTCCTGCGCGACCCGAAGAGCCGCGGCAACATTCGCGGCGGCCGAAATCCCCACCAGAATGCCCTCTTCCCGCGCCAGCCTCTTGGCCATGGTGTAGGCCTTCTCGGTTTCAATCTCAATATTGTTGTCGGCGAGGCTGGGATCGTAGATAGCCGGAACCAGCGCTGACGCCATGTGTTTCATCCCCTCGAGACCATGAAAAGGCGAATCCGGCTGCATGGAAATGCACTCGATATCGGAGGAGAATTCCTTCAGCCGGCGGGCTGTTCCCATGAAAGTGCCGCTCGTGCCGAGCCCGGTCACAAAATGGGTGACCTGGCCCTCAGTCTGCTGCCAAATCTCCGGCCCGGTAGTCTGGTAGTGGGCTTGCCAATTAGCGTTGTTGCTGTATTGATCGGCGTAGTAGAACCTCTCCCCACCTTCGGCGGCAAGCTCTCGGGCCTTGCGAATCGCCCCGTCCGAGCCGTCAGCCGGATCGGTCGAAACCACCTCGGCGCCGTAGGCTGCCAGAATCTTCTTTCGCTCCGCCGAAACATTGCCGGGCATGCAGAGCGTCACGCCGAAGCCCATCGCGGCGCCCAGCATAGCGTAGGCGATACCGGTATTGCCGCTGGTCGCGTCGAGCAATCTCTGCCCCCGGGTCGCGCCTGAAGCGCCGAGCAGGCCACGCCTCCGGGCCTCTGCGACGATCGCTGAAGCGGCGCGATCTTTCACCGAGCCTCCGGGATTTGCCCACTCTGCCTTGCCCAGAATCTGCACCCCAGGCATATGCGCTGCGATGCGCTCAATGCGGATCAGCGGCGTGTTGCCGATGCGTTCGAGAACTCCCGTACCTAGTCTGGTAGCGATGGTAGCTGTCATAAGCTGAGTGATTGCGGCGAGTCCCGTGAATGTGCGAAAGTTAGAACGGAATTCGGGTTACCGCCAAGTAGCAGCCACCCGTGGATCAGGCATTTTCCAGGAGAAAACGCCGACATCGCCGATTGCGGTCCAATCCCATTTCCATCGCTTTCGCCCTGCGCCGTCCAGGGTGCAGTATTTAGTGTAACTTCAGCCTGAGGTCTCGCGCCATGCCCATCAAAGTGAAACATCTGACATTTGACCAGATCCTGGCGGAACTTCGCGCTCACAAGTTTGATGTACGTGACCTGCCCGGGGTCGCAAATGAGGTCCTGGTCGAGAAAAACGGGGTCGGCGCCATTCTGAAGAAGTCGGCAGACGGCAAGACCGCCTCTCTGACGGCGAACCCCGGTTTCCTGCTTGGAGGCGAGATCAGCCGCCTCCTTGACCGCGGAAACCAGAAGTTCCTCAAGACCAGCAAGCTTGAGGTCCCGGCGAAAGCCGCCCAACTGAAGGCCGTCCATCTCTTCGCCGAGGAACTGCGGGAGCGCGCCGCGACGGTGAGTTTCTACAACGAGTCCCTCGGCACGGTTAGCGATGTTTACATGTATGACCGGGTCAAGGGCCGCGATCTGCCGGAGTCGAAACGGCCGATACCGGTTTGGGAACTGCCCAGCCAAACCAGCTAGTCGCCCTATTCGTTCCGCAACGCCACCATAGGTTCGACCCGAGAAGCACGCCGCGCCGGGATCAGTGCCGCCAGCGTCCCAATCACGACCAACCCAACTGCCGCTGCCGCATAAGACCACGGATCGAGTACCGGGACATTGAACAGGAAGCTGCGCACCAGGCGCGTGGCCGCGACCGATACGACCAGGCCGACGACAATGCCAACCGCGATAAGCGTCCAACTCTGACGCAGAAAGAGCGCCAGAATCGATTCCCGCGTCGCGCCCAGTGCGATGCGGATGCCAACCTCCTGCTGGCGTTGGCTCACCAGTTGCGAGAGCACGCCGTAGAGTCCGGCCATCACCATCAGCACCGCCAGCCCGGCAAACGACCCAATCAGGTAGACGCCTAACCGCTGGTTCCCGGTCGCGTCTTCGACCGCAGATTCCATTGTTTTGAGGTCATCGACGGCGAAGCCGGGCGCGGTCTCCTGCACAACATGATGAATACTCTGAGTGAGATCAACGTTGCCCGCCGTGTGGAGTACATACTGCGTCGCCGAAGCAAGCAGGATCGCATAGAAGAGCGAATCCGGCGGGACCTGCTGGTACGAGAGCGAGAGCTCAGGCTTAGGCGACTCGGCAAGGTTATGGCGAACGTTATTTTGCAACACCCCTACAATGGTGTAGGGCTTGATCATGCCTGTCTCTTTACCGCCGAGGTCGAGCTGCTGGCCGATCGGATTGATGCCGTGGAAGTATTGGTCGGCAAGGGCCTGGTTGATCAGCGCGACAAACGGAGCGCTGGCGGTATCGTCGTCAGAGATGGCTCGCCCTTGAACGATCGGAGTGCCGATCGCCGCAGGAAAGCCCCCGCTCAAAGCCCGGATCGCCGAATGCCTCTCGTTCTTCGTGTTCTCCATCTTCGGCTGGCCAAGGACTTCGAAGCTGGTGTTGAAGTTGACGCCGTCCAGCGGCGTCGACGAAGCCAGCGCCGCGTCATGGACGCCGGGGAGATGGCGGAAGCGCTCCAGCAATGGCTGGTAGACGCGGGTAGCGACCGAGCCGCCGGTGCATTCGCGCCCGGGTTTGCGAGGGTATTCTGGAACGCCAGATACCCGAGTGAATCAGGCGGCGTCGCTGTGAAAGTAACGATGTGTTCCGTCGCGAACCCCAGCTGCTCGTGTTCGAGATTGTAGAGAGTATGGAAGAGCAGTCCGGTGGCGACCAGCAGGACCGCGGCCAGAGCTACTTCTCCAGAGACCAGCCACCCGGCAAGCCGCGAACGCGCTGCGTTTGGCGTTGAGGCACGCGACTGGCCGCGCAGGGCTGTCTCCGGCTGCGTCCTCCAGGCCAGCAGCACCGGCAGCAGCGACGAAAGCAAGGTCACGACGACAGCGACCACGGCGAGCATCGCCAGCACAGACGGGCGCAGATGGATGTTGGCCGCGCGCGGCATCATCCCCTCGGGCAGCTTATGTAGCGACCATAGGATTGCGGCAGCCAGGCCCAGGCCGATCGTCGAGCCAATCACGCTCAGCAATCCGCCTTCTACCAGCAGCTGACGAACCAGCCGCCAGCGGTCGGCTCCCAGCGCGGTCCTCACGGCGAACTCCTGCTGCCGGGTGAGGCAGCGGGCCAGCTGGAGATTGGCTACGTTGACGCAGGCAATCAACAGGACGAGGGCGAGCGCCGCAACGAGGCCGGCAAAGACTGGTCGAACGGAATAGGTGATGACATTCCGATAGGGCACCGCGTTGAAGTGCATGCCCTTCGCGTCTTCAGGAAAATCTCGCTCGATTGACTTGGCGGTGCTCTCAAGATCGGCGCGTGCTTGGGAGATAGTGACTCCGCGCCGTAGCCTGCCTAGCAGGGTTAGGAAGTTGATTCCGCGACTGGTCTGCATCTCCTTGTTCGGCTGCAGCGGGAGCCAGACCGCCTCGGTCGCAGCATACATCTGGTTGTCGGGAAACCTGAATTCCGGCTGCATGACGCCGACGATCTTGTGAGGTATTCCGCCGATGCGAATATCTCGCCCGATCACGTTAGGATCGGCGGCGAACTGCTTGCGCCACAACTGGTCGCTGAGGATCGCGGTTGGCGGCGCGCCATCCTGCCCGTCGGCCTCGGAAAATACCCTCCCGATCGCCGGCCGCGCGCCAATCATAGTGAGCAGGTTCCAGGTGAGCTTGGGGCCAAAGACCGTCTCGCCGCCTTGCGCCGTCTGGATGATCGCCACATCGCCCTCATAGCCGGCAACGTCTTCGAAGACATGCGACCGCTGCCGGACATCGTCGAGATTCCGCCACGAGGTATTGTTCCAGTCGTCAGCCGTATCCCCGGCAAGGCCGGCGATCACCAGCCGGTCTGCGGCATAATAAGGCAGCGGCCGGATCAGCACCGAGTCGATCACCGTGAACAATGCGGCATTTGCCCCAATGCCCAGCGCGAGCGTCAACACTGCGGTAACAGCAAATCCTGGCGACTTGAAAAGTTGCCGCAAAGCGAAAACAAGGTCATTGACGATGCTCGACATGGCTGTGAAGACTCCTCGCAATTCCTGAGTTTATTGGACGGCTTTTTTCCCTGCGCAGTTTCCAATATTCGGAAATTCCACTGAGATCGAGTAAACCACGGGGTTCAACTGCTGCATCGCCAGATGGCTCGACGCGAAATAACCATCGCCCGATACCTGCTGCTCCGCCTTCTGCTGCTCGACGGTCGGCCCTGCCTCCCCATACCTCGGCTCCAGGCGCATCACGATCCGCCCGCAGGCAGCAAGCTCGCGATCCAGCGCCCCCCCTTTCCAGTTCACGACCGTGCCGCTGAAGTCCCACTCAAAGCCTGATAGTTGAAACGGGTTGCCGTTTAAGCCCTCCAGCTCCCGCAACGACGTCCCAAAGCTGATCCCATTCGCAAAGTGCCACTTGCATGTCTTGGGAGTTGGGCCATTGCCATAGCAGAGAAGAATCGACGCCGGATGCGCCGTCGCCGCAGGGTGAATTCCGGCTTCAGGGGCCTTGTCCCAAAATATAGTGAGCGCCTTCTCCTGATCGCCCCCGTCGATCACCGTCGCGGGTTCCGGCTCAGCGTCGCCGCCGCCCGATATCATCTGGTCTTTGATCGCGGCCCCGGGAAAACTTAGCCTGAGCTTGGCTGGAGTGGTCTTCGCGGTTATAGGTCCGACGCTCTTGCCGGGAACCACCAGCCATGGGTCTTCGCTCTGACCGCGCAACGGGACCGCGCAGCAAACCAACACAACCAACCAGGCCCAGCGCATCGTGGTAGTAAGTTAGCATGACGACTGTCAACTCCAGTTCCCGTTGCTAAAATAAGTGCAGCCATGGCCGCCTCCGCAAGCATTACTCCCGAAAGTCTGACCAGATATGAGCCGGTGATTGGCCTCGAAGTCCATGTGCAGCTGCTCACCCGGACCAAGGCCTTCTGCGGCTGCTCTACAAAATTCGGCGCCGCCCCAAACACCAATGTCTGCCCCGTCTGCCTGGGGTTGCCGGGGTCTCTTCCGGTGCTGAACAAACGCGCCGTCGAGTTCGCCGTCCTGGCGGCAACTGCGATCAACTGTGAGGTGCGCGAACGGTCGATCTTCGCGCGCAAGAACTACTTCTACCCCGACCTGCCCAAGGGTTATCAGATCTCCCAGTTCGACAAGCCGCTCGCCGAGCATGGCCACATCGATGTCAGCACACCGTCCGGCAGGAAGCGTATCGGCATCACCCGCCTGCATCTCGAAGAAGACGCCGGTAAGAGTATGCATGAAGGATTTCCCGAGTCGGCCACCAAGACCTATGTCGATCTCAACCGCTGCGGGACGCCGCTCATCGAGATCGTTAGCGAACCCGATATCCGCACTCCCGACGAAGCTTACGAGTACCTCACCAGGCTCAAGGAAATTCTCCTCTACACCGGCGTGAGCGACTGCAACATGGAAGAGGGCTCGCTGCGTTGCGACGCAAACGTGAGCGTTCGCCCCCGAGGCCAGGAGAAATTCGGCACCAAGGCCGAGGTCAAGAACGTCAACAGCTTCCGTTACATCCGCTCCGCCCTCGAATACGAGATCGAGCGCCAGGTCGAGTTGATCGAGAGCGGCGGACGAGTCGTGCAGGAGACACGGCTGTGGAACGCCGCCGTGGGGCGTACCTATTCCATGCGGTCGAAAGAACAGGCGCACGACTACCGTTATTTTCCCGAGCCCGACCTGCCGCCGCTCATCGTCACTGCCGAATGGAAAGCGGAGATTCTAAAAGCGCTGCCCGAGTTGCCCGAAGCCAGGCGCGCCCGCTTCGCGGAGGAGTACGGCCTCAACGAGCAGGACGCGCAGACCCTCACCGCGACGCGCGAGTTTGCCGATCAGTTCGAAGTGGCAGCGAAGGCCGCCAAGAGCCCCCGCCGCGTCGCCAACCTCGTCAACAGCGAACTCGTCACCCGGCTCAAGCTCCACAACTTGGAGCTCGAGCAGTCGCCGGTCTCCATGAAGGGCATCGCCTATGCCGCCGATCTCGCGGAAGAAGGCAAGCTCTCCAGCAAGCAGTGGAAGCAGCTCTTCGATGTCGCGTTTGAGAAGAACGAAGATTTTCCCGCCGTCTACGAGCGCGAGAAGCCCCAACAGCTCAGCGATCCTGCGGCCATAGAGAAGTTGATCGATGAAGTCATCGCCGCCAATCCCAAGCAAGTCGAGCAGTACCGCGCCGGCAAGAAGACCGTGGCCGCTTTCTTCGTCGGCCAGGTAATGAAGCTCTCGAAAGGGCAGGCAAATCCTGGTATGCTGAATGAGCTCGTCGTAAAGAAGCTGGATTCCTAGGTGCTGCTCCTCTTGACCGCGGCTCTCGCTTAGCTCATCCCCATAAAGAGAAAATCCATTGGCCAGTCCGGCTTGATGCCATACTGGCGCACCAGCGTGGCTAACTGCGCGTAATGCCGAATGCCGTGCAGCAGCGCATGAAAGAGAATCGTCTTCCGCTTGGCGCTCCGCGTACCCATAGAAATCGTGCTGAACTCCAGCATCTCGTCCCAGTTCACTGAAGCGTCAGCCAGCAGCTTGCGATAACGCTCCAACGCCGCACCATGCAGCCCAAAGAGCACTTCCACGGATCCATCCGGCACCTGCTCATAAGGCGTCACCGGCTCACCGCTCAACCGCTCCGAGTAGCGCAGCTCCACCGCAACGATGTGCCGCACCAATCCGCGAACTGTCCCCACTCTGTAGACATCACAAGGCATATCGATCGCCTCTGGATTGGCGGCCAGAAGGGCCTTCCACCCCTGCGCGGTCAGGTCGTTCCACTGCAGGAGCTCCGTTGCAGATAGCGCGAGCTGACTCATAGGTTCTCCTCTAAAGAAGCTTAGGCCTCCCAGGGATTCACGACAGAGATAGGCAAGTCATCGAAATGCTTTACATTTCGCGTGGCAATCGTTGCGTGACGGGTGATTGCCATCCCGGCGATCATTGCATCCAGCGGCTTGTAGTCGCGGCCTTCGCGTTTTCGTTTAGCCATCAACCTTCCCGCCTCGCTGGCGGCACGCGGGTCGAAACTCACAACTTGTCCGCGCAGATCGTCGGCGAGAAGACCCGCAAGAGCAATCTCAAGATGGCTGCGGCGCTTGCCAGGTGGCATGAGATTCAATCCAAATTCAATCTCAAAGACGTTCACGGATCCGGTCCATACTTCCCGCTGCGATTGACGATCCAGCCACGCGATGACCAATGGCTCTGGGATCGGCTGCATCAAGGCGGAGAGCACAGTGGTATCAAGCAGGATCATTGTCTTGATCGATGACCTCGACGAAAGAAGGAACTTTCATCTCCCATGTGGGCATTTCAGGTAAATCGACACCAAGCCCGCTACCGGAAAATCTTGCGACGATTCTCGTGCCCAATCCTCCGGAATCCTGCTCCTCGACGGTTGCCGCAGCTCGCAAAATCTCGCGCACTTCCTCTTCCATGCTGCACCCGTGACGCGCGGCCCGCTCCCGCAGCCGAGCTTTCACTTCCTCCTCGAGATTTCTAACCAGTAACTGGGCCATTGCCTGACACATTCCTGCAATATTTACTGATATCAACGATATCACGATCGAGCTGACTGGCCGATGAGGAGCTTGAGCGGTCTTCAGACCTTCTCCAGGTTCGCGAACTTCTCCACCAGCTTCTTCACACCGAACTTGGCGAACTGCACCGTGATCTTGGCGGTTTCGCCATCACCCTCGGTGCGGAAGACGATGCCGTCGCCATACTTCGGATGACGCACCCGCTCGCCGTTCTTGAAGCCCGTCGCACCCTTTGTCTCGGGAATCTCCAGCTTTGGCCGCGGCGCGTAGCTGCCCTTGCCCTTTGCAGTGAAGAACTGCGCGATGTTGTCCAGTGATCCAGCCCCGCCAGCTGAAGGTCGCCCGCTCCCCGGACGGACGACAGGTCGGGGCGTAAAGCCGTTGCCATATCGTGACGCCGGTGACTCTGAGGCAGCGTGCCGCGCGCTCTGGTCCTCATCCTCGTAGCTGTAGTGGCGGCCCGATTCCAGATCGTCGTCCCGGTAGGGCGAACGACCGCGTCCATTCCAATCGCGCCCCCCCCCGCTCCAGCTCTGGGTTCGAGCCCGCACCGGGCTCAGATCTTCAATCAGGTCAGCCGGAATTTCCTCCAGGAACCGCGAAGGAAGACTCGCCTCGGGCATGTCATTGCCGTAGCGGCGTCGATAACGCGCCCGCGTCACCATCAGCGTGTCCATCGCCCGCGTCATCCCCACGTAGCAGAGCCGGCGCTCTTCTTCCATCTGGTTGGGGTCGTTGAGGGTGCGCGAATGCGGAAACAATCCCTCTTCCATCCCCGCAAGCAGAACCAGTGGAAACTCCAAACCTTTGGCGGCGTGCAGCGTCATCAGCGTGACTCGCGAACTCGGGTCGTACTTGTCGACATCGCTCACCAGCGCGGCATGATCGAGAAACTCGTGCAGCGTCTCACCCCGGGCCTGCGCGTCCTGCGCGGCGTTTGCGAGTTCTTTGAGGTTCTCAATCCGAGAGAGCGACTCGGGCGTAGCCTCTGCTTCGAGCGCGCGAATGTATCCGGTGCGGTCGATGAGAAAGCGAATCAGCTCCGGCAGCGTCGCCGCATCCCCCGGCTTGCGGAATGGCGCACGGTCTTGCGAAGTTGCGAGCTGGGCCAACTCTTGCGCAGCCGCCCGCGCCAGCGAAGCACGCTCCAGCGGCGTCGGCCCTTTTCCTGGTTCGGGAATCATCTCTAGAAAAGGATTGAACTCAGTCGCATCGACGCGAAGTTCTTCGCCGGCAAGCTCAGGCAATAGCGGCTCAAGACCAAGCAGCCCCTGGCCGCCATCATCGAACTCCGCGAAATCGAAGCTGGTGTCGTCTTCGAGGGCCGGTTCGAATGCCTCCGAACCATCCATCTCCGCTCCGTCCTCCGCAGCCTCTGAAGACTGCAGTTCGCTGTCTAACCCTGCGACATCCGCCGCCAGCTTCTCGTCGAATCCGGGCGTCAGCATCGCACGCGCATCCTGGATGATGCGCCGGAAGTTCTGCAACGCCAGCAGAGATCGCTGTGGAAGCAGGTTTTCTTTCACCGCTCGTCCCGTTGCCGTCCAAAGGCTCGACCCAGTCTCAAGCGCCAGCCGCTCCAGCGTCTCCATCGTGGTCTTGCCGATGCCGCGCGGTGGAGTATTTACCACCCGCTGTAACGCGATCGAGTCGTCGGTGTTCTGCACCAGCTTGAGGTAGCTCAGCAGGTCCTTGATCTCAGAGCGGTCGTAGAACGAAAAGCCGCCGACCATGGTGTAACCGATCGCGTAGCGGCGCAGTGCTTCTTCCACCAGACGCGATTGCGAGTTGGTGCGGTAAAGCACCGCCGCGCGAGGAGGTTCTTCTGAAGTGCTCTCTTCACCCGCTTTGCGCAGATATTTGTTGATCTGGTCGGCGATGAAGAGCGCCTCGTTCTCTCCATCAGGCGCTTCGTAGTAGCCGATCTTCGATCCGCCCTCGCGCGCCGTCCAGAGATGCTTGCCCTTCCGCTGGGCGTTGCGCGCAACCACCGCGCCGGCCGCCTCCAGAATCATTTGTGTCGATCGGTAGTTTTGCTCCAGACGCACCGTCTTGACACTCGGAAAGTCCTTCTCGAACTCGAGAATGTTCTTGATGTCCGCGCCCCGCCACGAATAGATGCTCTGGTCTTCGTCGCCGACAACGCAGACATTCTGGTCGGGCCCGGCGAGCAGCTTCATCAGTTCATACTGCGGACGATTCGTGTCCTGATACTCATCGATCAGCAGGTAGCGGTAGCGGCGGTTGTAGCGCTCTCTTACCTCGCTTGAAGACTTCAGTACCCGCACTGCTTCGAGCAGCAGATCGTCAAAGTCGAGCGCGTTCGCCTTCCGCAGCTCCTTGCGATAAGCCTCGAATATGTGCGCGACCTTCTCGCTGGTCGGGTCAGCCGACTGCAGATAATACTCCTGCGGATCGAGCATGTGATTCTTCGCCCACGAGATGCGCCCCAGCACCACGCGTGGCGTGAGCTGTTTATCGTCGAGGCCCATTCGCCGCATCACTTGCTTGACTAAAGACTGCTGATCGGATTCGTCATAGATCGCAAAAGTCCGCGTCAGCCCTTCGCCGCCTATACGCAGCGCTTCGATATCTCGCCGCAGCAGCCGCACACAAAAAGAGTGAAAGGTCGAGAGCAGTGGCTTGGCCAGAGAACCGTGGCCTAGCAGTTTATCCACGCGCTCCGCCATCTCCGCCGAGGCCTTGTTGGTAAAGGTGACAGCGAGGATCGAGTCCGGCGCGACCCCCCGCTCCTCGATCAGGTAGGCGATGCGGTGAGTGATGACGCGCGTCTTGCCCGAGCCGGCGCCAGCAAGAATGAGCACCGGCCCATCGACGGCCTCAACCGCCTCCCGTTGCTGGGGGTTCAATTTGTCGAGTAAATGCTGCAAAGAGTACTTCCGGCTCGCGCTGAAGGAATAGAGACGCTCTCCTAGTGTAATCGCAGCCGGGAAGCAGATCAGTTGTCGAGCACCCCTTCGGCGGTCACCGGCACCGGAGTGCTGTAACCGGCGCTCTCCACTATGGTGAAGCTTCCGTTGTAGTAGGCCGGAGACGGGCCCGGACTAAAGCCGATGCTCACCGAACAGCTTGCGCCGCCCGCCAGCACCGCTGGACAGTTGGTGCTATGGGAAAACTGCGCTTGGAGGGAATAGCTGATCGACTGAATGCCGGCGGGAACTCCGCTGGGATTGGCAACCGTCAGGGAAAGAGAATAATTATCGCCGATCGGCTCCGCCCCAAAATCAAGCGACGCCGGGTTGATGACCAGCCCTGAAGGCGCGCCGGCGGCTACTCCTGTCCCTGACAGGCCGACGCTCAACGATGGCTTCCCGGTAACTGGCAAGGTCAGCGTGCCCGTGCTTGCCCCGACTGCTGTCGGTGCAAACTGCGCTTTGAAAGTGCAACTGGCTGA
Organism: uncultured Acidobacteriaceae bacterium; assembly: GCA_963790505.1. Lineage (GTDB taxonomy): Bacteria > Acidobacteriota > Terriglobia > Terriglobales > Acidobacteriaceae > Acidisarcina. The sequence continues at coordinate 351,911 of CAWBOT010000004.1, forward strand.
ATTGGCAAGAGTCGAGCCGCAGGTCGTCGTGCCCTTATACCCGGCGGAGTAGACCGGTGCGCCCAGCGATACGCTCGCCCCCGAGTGGTTCGTCAACGTGACCACTTGTGCAGGGCTGCTCGTCTGAATCTCTTGTCCGGAAAAAGACAGGCTTTCGGGCGCCAGAGTAAAGGCGGCAGCCGTTAGAGTGCCGGTCCCGCTCAGCGTCACTGTCTGATGAGTGCCAGCCGGGACGGCGTCGTCAAAGATGCTCAGACTTCCGGAACGCGTGCCGGTTGCCGTGGGTTGAAATGTCACCTGGAGAGTACATCCGCTGAGGGACGCCAGCACGCCGGGGCAATTGCTGGTTCGGATGAAGTCGCCCGCGGTCGCAATCGATGAGATAGTCAGCGGTCCGCTGCCGGGATTGGTTAAGGTAACCGTTTGAGCGGAGCTCACTGTCCCCGTCATCTGCGCATCGAAGGAAAGCGCCCCGGGAAAGACTGCGGCTCCAGGCGCGGTGCCGTTCCCCGACAATGGCAGAACTAGCTCGGGGTGTACGATGCTGTTCGACACAAGAGTCAATGTTCCTGATCGGCTTCCCGTGGCAAGGGGATCGAATTGAAGACTAATGGTGCACGAGGCTCCTCCAGCCAATGGATTGGCGCAATTGTCGTTCAGCCGGAAATCCGCGCTGACGGTAAGAGACGAGATGGTCAGCGGGCCCGAACCAATGTTAGTCAGCGTGACCTTGGATGCCGGCCCTGGTTCGCCAACATTACTGTTGCCGAAGCGCATCGACTTCCTGGAAAGCTCAGGGACTGCGGGCTCGAAAGGGATTGGCCTCGCGGCGATGGCGCTCGCCTGCAGACTGGTCAATCCGAGGCCTGAGGCAAAATACCCGGTGCCTGAGCCGTCGACAACTTGGGCCAGGCCGGGGGTGAAGCCTCCGATCACATAGATCGTCCCCGATTTGTCCAGGGAGATTCCACTCAGCGGGCCGCCCCACGCGCTGGCGCTGCCGTTGGCCCCGGTCATATCGTCAAAGCCCAGCAGATAATCGCCGGCGGTGACAAAGATGCGCCCCTTGGAGTTGATCGTAACTCCTGTCGGCGCGGTGAGAAGGTACCCATACGGATCGATGATCAACTCGCTGAGGGAAGTCCAGTTCGTACCGTTCAAGTCGTCGAAGCGGACTAGCCGGTCGTTGCCGGCGTCGGCCACATAAATCCGCCCTTGCGCGTCAAATGCGATGCTGCTGGGAGCATTGAACTGGTTCACTCCCGAACCAGGAGCACCGAACGTCGTCCAGTTCTTGCCGGTGAGATCGTCGAATCGTACGATTCGGTTGTTGCCTGTATCCGCTACCCAGATCTTGCCGGAGGCATCGACCGTCACGCCGCGGGGCTGCTCGAACTGGTTGGTTCCAGATCCTGCGCTGCCCAGCTCCAGCCAGTTATTGCCGGTCATGTTATCTATCCTTGCCAAGCGATCGAGCGAGGAGTCGATGATATAAATTCGACCCGCAGCATCCAGAGCAAGGCCGGCGACCGTGCCAAAGTTACCGGCTCCGGTCCCCGCGGATCCGTAGCTGCTAAAGTCGGCGCCGGTAATGTTATCGGCCTTTAGAATGCGCGCATTGGCGGCGTCACCTACGAGCACCGGACTGAAGCCGGAGTTCCAGCCGAATGTTCCGCTGGTCACCGGCGCGCTGCCGCTTCCGATCTGACTTGTGGTCTTGACGATTTGGCTCAGCGAGCCGTACACCGTCTGGCTGACCGTGCCGACGGTCATCGTGCCGGAGAAGGATCCGCTGAAATCGTAATAGTACGCAACATGCCCGCCCCGGCCGCCGCCCGAGCCCGAAAAACTCATCGTGCCGGACAAGAACGTGCCTTGAAATCCGAGGGAGTGGTCGGAGCTGGCGATCGAGATAGAACCGCCGCCGCAGTCCCAGGTGATCTGATAAGTGCCGGCCCCGTAAGAAGTAATTGGGCAAGTGAGCGAGAGAGTGGCCGTTGTTCCGGTGAGGGCTGCTCCCTGAATGGAGATATTCTGGCCAGCCGCCGTGCCGGCCGAAAATGAGCCGCCCGCATAGGTGTAGCTGCCGTTGTCTGCCTTTGCCTGGAGTGAAGTAGCGAGAGCTGTAGCTAGGAACAGGAGAACCGTCGTGCGTGGCATATCCCCTCCCGAACGCTAAGTTGTAATCTTCCTAATGGGCCGTAGCAGCAATCTCCAAGTCTGACCGGGCCTTCACGTTAGCACAAGAATGAATAGCAGTCGAGAAATACCTGTAAGAAGAAAAGCCTGGTCTCTGCGGCGCAATTAGTTGTACTTCGTCAGGCACCAGTCCGGCCCCTCCGCGGCTTTGCCCCAGCATCCTCTTTGCGTGGCCTTGCGGATCTCGTCACAGCTATTCTGCTGGATATTGCAGGCCTTGTCCGGATGGTCGGCCACCTTCTGGCAATCAGCGGCGAGCTCATTAGCCTTGTCGGCCCCGTAGGTGGTCATGCAGGAATGGGACTCCATGTCGGCAGCGCGCTTTTCCTGATCGCTCTGCGACGGGTGGTCGTTCTGCGCCTTGACTTCGTCGGGGTGGGCGGGGGTTCCGTCCCCATTGACCGCGATGCAGTTGGGGCCGGCCCAGGTTCCGTCCACCAGGTGGACATCCGAGTCGCTCATCTTGCACAGCGGCTTTTTGCCTGAGCCGCCGCCGTTCGCCTTTCGCTGGGAGTTGAGCGGGGCCATGCTATCGGGGTCGCCGCCGCTCTGCCGCGGCTGCTGGTACTGAGCATTGGCGATCAGATTGGACATCAGGCCGCCGTGATGAGTGGGGCTGGCGGGAGCCGCCGGGCCGCCGGACGCAGCGGCATACGAACCGCTCCCGCTCACGTAGAGCGCGTCAAACGGGCCATGCTGGCCCTTTTCGCCGCCGTCATAGGGGATATCGCACTTGTCGAAGTAGATCTTGCCCGGCTGGTAGCCGTGGTTTTTGTATTGCACTCGGCAGGAATAGATCGGGGTGCCATCGGCGTCGTTGCCGGTCTGGAGAAGGCCGGCAGTACTGCCGGTGTAAGGCCGCCACTCCGCCTGGCCGTAGAGCACTTGATACTGCCGGGTGACGACTTCCTTGCTGTTGTAGGTGACGTTGCAGTTGCCCTTCACCCACTTCCCCGGCTGGGTGCTGCCCTGGTAAGACGCGCGGCAGACGTAGAGCGGGGAGTTTGGCTCCGGCGAATCCCCCGGGCCGCCGACAACTGCGCCCTCGCCGGGAGCGTCGGGCGACCGCTGGTCTTGCCAGTGGACCTGCTGGCCCAGTGCGGAAGACGACCAAGGCGCAATCACCAGCAAGGACGGAAAAACGATGGCCAATACCGGGAACCAGTGTCCAACGCGGAGTCTACCCATGCCGAATTTCACTTTCATGATTTCTTTCCTCTCTAGTCGCCTTCAATCGCCGGAATTCGGAGATCGATCCCGGCCTATTTACAGTCGCATCGTGATTGGAAGGTACAGTCGGTCCTGTCCATGTTGTCCTGCCCTTGCTTGCAAGTGGCCTGCTTGCCGCCGTTGCAGGTGACGCTGCATCCGGAGCAGGCCTGAGTCGGCCCCACCCTGCACGACGAAGGCTCGACATATTGCGGGACCGGGGCGGGCTGGTATTGGGGCGCTGGCTGGTACGACGGCGCCGCGGCGCTTCTGGCAGGACCCAACACGGCGAAGACCGCTTCACCATAGCTGCTCTTCAAGTTCCGGCCGCACCAGTCGCGAACCCGCCTGGCGTCATCGCTCAGCGCGGCCTCGCTTTGGGTGTAGCGGGGATCGGGACTGCTGGCATTGGCGAAGCCCTGGAGATAAGCGCGGTAGAGCGCCTGATCGGCCGGATCGCTGGCGTCGCGGTAGGCCGAGCAGGCCGCGGACGCAACCGAACTCTGCGCCGTCGCCGGGGAAGTCAGGCACACGGCAGCGGCAATCCAAAAGAAAGCGAAGAGGGTACACAAACGTTTCATAGATTGTTCATTGGGGAACAGGATTTTCGTCCCGCTCCAGGAAACACGTTCGCATTCTAAAAACGAATTCGCTTCAATGGTTAGAAAAAAATCGTGTTTCTTCAAAAACCCGCCGGAAGATATAGCACCATTGGATTCTGAGCCTTGCTTGTATCGGTTCGACCCATCGAGCCGATCTGGGTTCCACAAAAACTGAGGGAATATGTCGGAACAGCTTCCTGGTTTCACTGAAATAGGCGCGATCATTCACAATGACCGCAACTTCGTGCTACGCATCGTGCAGCCCGGACTCGCCGGGCTGATGGACGGCTCGGTCTCGACGCTCGCCCCGATCTTTGCTACCGCTTTTGCCACCCACAACTCTCACACCGTCTTCCTCATCGGCGCGGCCTCGGCAGTCGGCGCGGGTATCTCCATGGCCTTCTCCGAGGGGCTTTCCGATGACGGCGAGCTCACTGGCCGCGGCAATCCGGTCTTTCGCGGCATCGTTACCGGCCTGATGACCTTTGTCGGGGGATTCCTGCATACTCTTCCCTTCCTCATCCGCAACGTCCATACCGCATTGACCTGGGCCTACCTGGTAGTTGGTGTGGAGCTGCTCGTCATCTCCTGGATTCGCTACCGCTATTTCAAGACCAGCTTTGCCATGTCCTGTTTCCAGGTGATCGTGGGCGGAGGCCTGGTCTTCGCCGCCGGAATACTGATTGGGAGTTCCTAAACACAAGACAACGGGCGCCTCCAAAGAAGCGCCCGCTGGTAGCTTGCAACGATGCGATTACTGAAGGTCGATCGCAGGAAGCACTCCGACTCCTTCCGCGCGGACGGCTTGCAGGTTGGAAGGGTCGATGCCAAGCGCCTTCAGGATGGTCGGCGCTACCTGGGCGGTACCCACCTCGGCGCGGACTTTCTTGGGTTGAAGACAGCTGTTTGAGACGAGCAGCATGACGTTCGTGTCGTCATGAGCGAATCCGCCGTGTTCGGCGAGCTTCTTGGTGCTGCCCGAGTAAGTGATGCCCACGTTCGGAGTCACGATAATATCGGGAGTCCGCGGATCCTGGGTGGGATGGTTGTAGTTCAGAGCCAGCGTCGGACCGTAATAGATCTGCCCTAGTCCGATAAGAGCGGCGTTCTCTTCCAGGATCTTGACCGCCTCCTCAGTTTCAGCGGAACTCTTCAGCCAGAGCAGTGAGACATCATCTTCGGTAGGTCCGATGCCGGTGGGATTGTTGGTCGATTCGGAGTACGGAATATAGCCGGCATTCGAGAGCAGAGTGGCCGGCGACGATCCGTTGATGAGCTGAGAGACGTAGCGGTGAGGATCGATCGGTGACTGCCCATGCTTGGCGGTGATGATGATCAAGGTGGAGTCGTACAAGCCCTTCGCTTTCAACTCCGCGACAAACTTGCCGATCGAAGCGTCGACGAACTTTATCTCGCCCAGAAGCGCGTCGGTGGGCGTGCCGGCTGCGTCCAGGTATCCGCCGGTGACTCCGTTGCTCTTCTCAACCAGCTTCTGTCCGACACTGACCGCCTGGAAGTTCATGCCGAAGATGGTCGGGACCTTGGTTGTCTTCAGTCCGAGGTGGTCTTTGCCGTCGATCTCATTCACGATTGCGTTGACCTTGAGCGTGTCGTAGCACTGTATGTTCTGGAAGCTGTTCGTCCAGGCGGTCAGGTCCGAGCCTGGATCCGGAACGGACGCGCAGGAGAGCCCGGTCGGCGTCTGTACTGCCGGCAGCGCGATCACATTCGAATTGATCTCGGGCGCGTAGAAGTCGTCGAGGGCAATCGGACCGAGTCCGCTGGCGACAGAGGCGTACGCAGGGTGCTTATCCGACCATGCAGTGTATCCCCCCGCGCTGTGGATGACGCTGAAGATGCTGTTGACGCGGACGAAATCCCACGGGAAGACAGGATTGCATCCGTTGTTGGGGTCGCGAATCAGCCTCTTGGGGTCGATCGAGTTGAGGCCGCCGTCGGTCAGCGACGCACCGGGAGCGCCCCCATTGAGCTTGGTCTGGTCGATGTCGATGCCTTCCTCATACTCGCTGGTGGTCCCCGTCGGCGGTGCATAAGCGACGCACGGCCCCTTAGCCAGACCGTTGCCTGTGGTCTTGGCAGGCGCGTCGAAGTTCCGGGAGTAGGCCACGTCATAGTAGATGCCGGTCAGTGCGGGGCTCCCGCCGGTAACGATCGCCGTCAGGCCGGGAAATGAGTCCGACGGCTTCGAGGTGCTGGCAGCGACGTAATTGACCCCGGTTTTCCCCAAGGCGGCAAGCGCCGGGCAGTAGGGTTCGCCGTTATCGATTGGGCCCATGCCGTTCTTGCAGTTTGCGAAGTCGGCCGCGTGCATACCATCAATGCTGATCAGCAGGACGCGCTTGATCTTGCTGTGGTCGTAATCGTTGTTTTGGGCAATCCCGACGCCGGCGGAACAGACCGCAGCCAGGGAAAGGAGAGCGAGCACATGTTTCATTGTTCAGTTACCTCCGGCGACCATGTGTACTAAAGAACGAACAGGGCTCGCTATGGCTGGGAGGTAAATTTATCTTTAACAAATTTTCACTCGCAGGAGCTGACGCAGAGTCATCTAACGCTCGCGGACAGCGAAGACGGATCGGCCATTCCCGCTAGAATAGACAAATGCTGCAACTTTCAGGCGCCGGGAAGCGCTTTGGGACAAAACTGCTCTTTGAGAACGTCAACTGGCTGATTACGCCGGATGAGCGAACTGCCCTGGTCGGTGCCAACGGTACGGGCAAGTCGACGCTGATGAAGATCCTCGCCGGCAACGATACGCACGAGGGTGGCCTCGACTACGGCGTGATGCACCTCACCAAAGGCATGTCGATCGGTTACCTGCCTCAGGACGGCCTTTCACTCTCTGGCCGGACCGTTTTCGACGAGTGTCTGTCGGTCTTCGACGAGCTCCGCGCCATGGAGACCGAGCTCGAAGGGCTCTATGCGGCGCTCGCCGAACTCAACCCTGAGAGTCCTGAATATCAGGCCGCTGCGGACCGTTTCTCAGAGATCGACGCCCAATTCACCGCCAACGACGGTTACGCCCTCGATGTAAAGGTCGGCACCGTATTGAGCGGCCTTGGCTTCAGCAAGGAAGACTGGCAGCGCCGGACGGAGGAATTCTCCGGCGGATGGCAAATGCGCATCGCGCTGGCGAAATTGCTACTTCAGAAACCCGATCTTCTCCTCCTTGACGAGCCCACTAACCATCTCGACCTCGAGACGCGCAACTGGCTCGAAGAGTATCTGCGGACCTATCCCAAGGGTTACATCCTCATCTCCCACGATCGCTACTTTCTCGACGTGACCGTGAACAAGATCATCGAAATCTGGAACAAGAACATCCACGTCTATCACGGCAACTACGAGAAATACCTCACGCAAAAGGCTGAGCGCCGCGCCCAGTTGGAGAATGCCTACAAGAATCAGAAAGACCAGATCGAGCATCTGGAATCCTTCATCAACCGCTTCCGCGCCCAGGCCACGAAGGCCAAGCAGGTGCAAAGCCGCATCAAGGAACTGGAGAAGATCGAGCGCATCGTCATCCCCGAAGACGAGCCGGTGATCCATTTCACCTTCCCCCAGCCGCCGCCCTCAGGCCGAACAGTCGTCGAAGTGAACCATCTCAGCAAGGACTACGGCCCGAAGCACGTTCTGGACAACGTCAGCTTCACCATCGACCGCGGCGACCGCATCGCGCTCGTCGGCGCGAACGGTGCGGGCAAATCCACGCTGATCCGAATGCTTTCGGCACAGGAAGGTCCAACCAGCGGATCGATCAAGCTCGGTCACAACGTGTTGGCCGAATATTTTGCGCAAGACCAATACAAGGTCCTCAATCCCGAGGCCCGCATGCTCGACGACATCAGCGGCATCGCCCCAAAGATCGCGCAGACCGAGCTGCGCAGCCTGCTGGGCTGTTTCCTCTTCTCTGGCGACGACGCCTTCAAGAAGCTCGGCGTGCTCTCAGGCGGCGAACGCAACCGCTACGCGCTGGCAAAAATCCTGGTGAGTCCGGCGAACTTCCTCCTGCTCGACGAGCCGACTAACCACTTGGATTTGCGCGCGAAAGATGTCTTGCTTGAAGCGGTGAGCTCGTTCACGGGCACGGTGATTTTCGTCTCGCACGATCGCTACTTCATTGACCGCGTCGCGACGCGCGTCTTTGAGGTCGAGGGTGGCCATATGCACGTTTATCCCGGCAACTATGAGGATTACCTCTACCGCAAGGAAACTGGAAAGACGATAAGCGGGGCCATGCCCTCTTCGAATGGGCACAAGCCGGCCGTCGCCGTCGCACCCGAATCGCCGCCGGAGCCCACGAAGATCGAGGCCAGGGACGTCAAGCGCGTGAATCCGATCAAGCTGAAGCAGATGCAGGACCGATTCTGGTTCCTGGAAGAGGAGATCCCGCGAATTGAAACAACCATCGCCGCGACCGAAGCTGCGCTGGGCAACTACTCCAATGCTGCCGAGACCCAGCGGCTCAGCCGGGCACTCAACGAACTCCGCGAGAAGTACACCGCTCTAAGCGGCGAGTGGGGAGAGCTGATGGAGCAGTTGGAAGAGCAATCGGCCGTCAACTGAGTAGAAAGTCCCGTAAGCGAGATCCTGATTCGACATATCTGTAACTGACATACTGCCATTTCTCCCATTCGTGCTTCTAAGTGCGTTTGGGAGGAAAGATGGCGGATAGAAGATCAACCGCTCTTACGACTGCATTGCTTGGATGTCTGGTGGTTTTTCTGGGCTGCTCCAATTTCAAGGAGCCCACTGAAAAGAACTTCCTGCCGGCACTCAATGCTTACTATTCACACCACAATGAGTGCCTCTTCACGAATACCCTGACATTTCCATATGAAACCGCCGCTAAGGACCAGTCAGGCGCGGGAACGAAGGGCATGGATGCTCTAACCGCCTCCGATCTGATGAAGCGTCAGGAAGCAAAGCTGATCGGCGTCAATCGCTACACGCTGACTCCGGCCGGCGAGCGTGTCGGCGGCAGGTTCTGTTATGGCTATCGCGAGGTGACAGCGGTTCCCAGCTTTACTCCGCCAGTGAATGTCAACGGTTTGCCGACCACGACCGTGACATATAAATACAAACTGCGCGACATGCCGGTCTGGGCAAACACCGATGCCATGCGTGCCGCCTTTCCTGCCCTGGCTAAGTCCGCCTCACCCGACGCTCAGGACACCGCCACTTTGCAACTGACCATCAACGGCTGGGAGATCGCCAACACGAAGTAGAGAAAGCCGCCTGCACTTGGTTTGTTACCCGCTCAGGCATAATCGAACGTATGCCTCCGCTCTGGAAACCTGAAAGCTGGCCCTCCCGGCTGGCCGAGCTCGAAGCCCGATCCGGCGAATTAAAGGAAGCGCCGCTGCGACGCGACGTTCGTTCGCTGGGAACGCTGCTGGGCGATGTGCTTCGCGAACAAGCTGGCGGCGACCTCTTCGAGAAGGTCGAAGAATTGCGGCAGGCCGCGATCCGGCGGCGCGAGGCCCAGGCGAACGGCAGAGTCGACGAAGCCGAAACCCTCATGCAGCAGGCGGTCTTCGACATCAGCGGCTTTCCAGTCGAGCAGTGCTATCAGCTGGGGCGTGCCTTCGGTTTTTACTTTGAGCTGATCAACCTGGCCGAAACCAACCACCGCAAACGGCGCCGGCTATCGAGCCAGGTCACCGGCGACACGCGCTCCCAGCGCGGCACATTGCGCGGCACGCTCAGCGCAATGAAGAGCGCCGGCATTACCGGCGACGAGGCGCTTGGCTGGCTCCGGCGGATACTGGTCGTCCCAGTCTTTACCGCTCACCCCACCGAAGTCGCGCGACGCTCGGTGATGTTCAAACGCCGGCGCATCGCCGAGTTGCTCGAAAAACTCGACCAGATTCCCATCTCCGACGAAAGCCTCGAGCATTTGCAGCAGCAGCTCACCGCTGAGATCACCGCACTCTGGCAGACCGATGAAGTGCGCAGTCGTAAGCCCACAGTCTATGACGAAATCCAGATGGGCCTCGATTTCTACGACTCCTCGCTCTTCGCCACTCTGGTGCCGCTATATCGGGAGATCGTCGACGCGCTGGCCAGCGAGTATGGGTTGGCGGTAGAAGTCGCCGATCTGCCCACGCTTCTGGGCTTCGGTTCCTGGATCGGTGGCGACCGCGACGGCAATCCCTTCGTAACCCCGCAAATCACGCGTGACGCAGTCCAACTGGCGCGAACTCACTTGCTGGGCGAGTACCGTCGGCAAATCCAGTTAGTCATCGACTTGTTAACCCCATCGTCGCAGCAGGCGAAGGTGGGTGAGGGTGTCGTGTTTCGCCTCGCCGAGTACATGCAAGACCTTCACCTGACGGAAGACTCGGTCTTTGGTCCGCAGTTCGAGTTCGAGGCGTATCGCCGCATCCTGGCCTGCATTCTTGCTCGCCTCGAAAAAACGCTCTCGGCAAAGGGCGAGGTGAGCGATTCCAATGCTGCTTTGAGCGGGTTACCCCGTTATGAATCGGCGCGAGAGTTTCTCGGCGATCTAAACCTCGTGCGAGGCAGCCTCATCGAAAATCGCGGCCTGCGGCTGGCGCAGACGCTGGTCGATCCGCTGCTGCTGCTCGCGCGCACCTTCGGTTTCCACCTGCATACCCTGGATATTCGCCAACATGCCAAGCTTCAGACGGCAGCACTGAAGGAAGCTGCGGCGTGGAGAAGCAAAGCAGCCAGCGAAGGGACGCTTCCAGCCCCGTTGAGCCCTGCGTCGGCCGACGTTCTCGAGACTTTTCGCACCGTTGCGGAGATCAAGGCACAAGGCACGCCTGAGACCATACGCCTCGCCGTCATCAGCGGAGCAGGCAGCGTCGAGGACGTCATCAACGTCATCTGGCTGGCGCGGCAAGCGGGCGTTCGCGTCGAAGCCACCGCCGACGATCCTGGCCTCATGCCTGTGCCGCTCTTCGAATCGATCGAAGACCTGCAGAACGCGCCAGCGGTCTGCCGCGAATTGTGGAACGGCTCAGAGTACCGCCGCCTGATCGAATCGTGGGGAGGCCGTCAGGAAGTGATGCTCGGTTACTCCGATTCGAACAAAGACGGCGGCATGCTTACTAGCACCTGGGAGATCTTCCGCGCCCACCGCGCCCTGCACGAAGTAGCCCGCGAATGCGGCGTGAAGCTGCGGCTCTTTCACGGTCGTGGCGGCACCGTCGGCCGCGGTGGCGGCCCCACTCATCGCGCCATCTTCGCCCAGCCCTTCGGCGCCTTTGAGGGCGAGATCCGCATTACCGAGCAAGGCGAAGTATTGAACTGGAAATACTCCGACGTCGTCCTCGCCGAACGCAATCTGGAGTTGATGATCGCTGCTTGCCTCGACGCGCTGGCCCGGCCTAACGCCCGCGATCCCCACGGCCACTACACCGGCATCCTCCTGCCCGAGTGGGAGAAGGCTCTCGACGAGCTCTCCGCCAGCGCCTTTGACTTCTATCGCGCGAATATTATCGACGATCCCGAGGTGCTGCAATACTTCGAGGCCGCAACTCCGGTCGGTGAGCTGGAAAATGCCAAGATCGGCTCCCGCCCGGCACGGCGTAAAGGCGCGCTCGACTTCAGCAATCTGCGCGCGATTCCGTGGGTCTTTGGCTGGACACAAAGCCGTCTGCTGGTGCCCGGATGGTTCGGCGTCGGCCACGCCATTCAGCATTACATCAAGAATCCCTCAGGCCTTAATCTGCTGCGCACCATGATGCGCGAGTTCCCGCTATTCATCGACCTCGTCCGTAACGTGGAAACAGCGCTGGCAAAAGCCGATCTGGGCATTGCCAGGCTCTACGCCGAGCTGGCCCCAAATGCAGAAATCCGCGACCGCGTCTTCTCGAAGATTGAAGCCGAGTTTCAACGCACCCACGATGCCGTACTGCGGGTTACCGGTCAAAGCGAGCTGCTGCAGACCAACCAGGTACTGGCGCGCTCGATCAAGCTGCGCAACCCTTACGTCGACCCCATGAGCCTTATCCAGGTCGACCTGCTGCGCCGCAAGCGGGCCGGGGAAGACACGCCTGCCGTCAATCGCGCCATCGCCGGCACCATCAACGGCATCGCAGCCGGATTACGAAATACTGGCTAAGCTAGAATGCTCAAAATGCGGCCCATCCGCACTCTAACCTTACTGCTGCTCAGTGCCGCAGTTCTCGCTCGGACCCAAACCTCCACGAAACCGGCCAGCCACGCGCCCGTAATACCGAACTGGTGCCGCGCTCTGCCCCGCCCAGAGTACAAGACGCTTGAGCGCATCCCCATCGATGATCCATGGTTCGAGGCCTACCGTGTCGCTCCCGGCGTCATCGCAATCTATGAGCCTCATCAGTCGGACGAGACCCTCGTTTACCTCATCCTGGGCAAGAAAAGCGCGCTCCTCCTTGACACCGGCATGGGCATCGGCAACCTCAAGCGCCTCGTCACTCGGCTCACCCCGCTGCCCATCATCGTCGTCAACTCCCACACTCATCCCGACCATACCGGCAACAACTGGCAATTCTCCACGATCTATAACCTCGACAGCGATTACACCCGGCAAAACGCGCTCGGCTCAACTGAAGTCCGCTCCGAGATCGAACCGCAGGAAATCTGCGGAGCCTTCCCCAAAGACTTCGACCCCGCCACCTACGCCACCCGTCCATGGAAGACCACCAAGTGGCTTCACGACGGCGACACCATTGACCTCGGAGGACGAACCATCCGCGTCCTCGCCACCACGGGCCACACCCCCGATTCCCTTTGTCTCTTCGATCTCGCCAAAGGACTTCTCTTCACCGGCGACACCTATTACCCGGGCACCATTTACCTCATAGGCGCTGGCTCCGATCTTGCCGCCTATCAGAAATCGGTTGACCGCCTCGCGATGCTCGCGCCGCAAGTTCGCATGGTCCTTGGCGGGCACCACGTACCTGTCGCCCCACCCTCAATCCTTCCCGAACTAGCCAAAGAATTCGACGCCGTTCGCGCCGGCAAACTCCCAGGCACGCAAGCTGGTGCGGGCATCACTCAATACAAAGGCGCTCAAGTCACCTTCCTCGTAGGAACCAGCCAATAACACCACCGCCTTCTGTCCGAGAATTCGGGATCAGCGCGTCGGTTTAATTTTCCCTTTCAGGGCTTCGCCGTTCCGAAACGAAACCCGACCCGTCAATTCGGCGCGGATCTGCGTTAAGCTCCAGCGATCCGGCGCTATTCTCTCTGCATGAACGGATTAAGCGAGGGATTAGGCTCTTCCGGGTCGAGTCCGAACGGAGAAGGTCTCGATGCAGTGCTGGGGCGCTTCCAGAATTGGGCGAAGGCGCGGCGGCAGGAACCCGCCTCCAAAGGCGAGACGAGCGCGGCCAAGAGCAGGGGGAGCTTCCCCCGGAAATCAAACCTGACTGAGGAAGCACGAGAGATACCTTACGAACAGGCATTGCGGGCCAGCCTTTATCGTCGCCCCGCAAAGATCGCTCCGCATGATCCGCCGCCTGCGCCAATTCCCTCCCATGATTCCCGGCTCGAAGCCGGCAAAGCGAGCCGCAGAGGAGACCGGCGGACTCCCGATTTCGACCCCAAGCCGGAGGCGCCTCTGCCCGCTGCAGCCGCAACACAGACAGGTGCAGCTGGTGCGACCGCGGCCCGGTCGCCCGGAGCCAAAGGAACCCAAACGAAAGCGCCCCGAGCACGCGAGAGGCGGGCAGTTGTTCCGGCCCCGCCCAAGCTCTCGGTGCCGACGTTCCTCGCAACTCCAGCGGTCTTGAAAACGAAGCCAAAGCAGGCCACGGAACTCCCGAGAGGAGAACCGGGCGCCCCACCCGCGTTTCGCGATGTATTCAAGGAGACGGCTGCTCTCAGCGCTGTCGTCCATTCGATCCACTCGCCCGCGACCCTGGAGCGCGGAAAGTCCGCGTCCCTCACCTTGCGGGTCTCTGACCAGGAGCAGCTTCGGATTCAGGCATGCGCGGCGCATGCAAACCTCTCAGTGTCGGCCTATTTGCGGCAGTGTGCGCTGGGCGTCGACAGCCTGCGTGACCAGGTAGGGCTGGCGCTCGCAGACCTGCATCAGCAACAGGTCAAGGCCGCCGCGCCGCCGGGGCTCTCCGCACTCCCAGGAATATTCGGCCGTTTCGCCACGCAGTGTTGGCGCCGTCTAGGTAGAAAATCCGGCGAGCCTACCATACTGTCGCTGCGGTAGATCGAGCGCCTTCACCCGAATCAGGCAATGCGAGTCAACCGATCGGCTGCTTTGTCGACTCGTCCTCGGTCTGCCGTACTCGATCCAAGTCGGCGGCCATAAGCGACTCGGCGGATAGCGTGTCGGCGCGGCGCAGCGATGGGAAGAAAATACTCCAAAGCCCGGTAACCGCAAGCGACCCGATGCCGCCGATCACCACCGCTCGAACCGCGCCCCACCATTGCGCGGTCAGCCCGCTCTCGAACTCACCCAATTCATTCGACGCCCCCAGAAAGAGCGAGTTGACGGCGCTCACCCGCCCGCGCATCTCAGGCGGCGTGGCAAGTTGAAGCAGTGAGGAACGGATCACCACGCTGATCATGTCGGCGCCGCCTACCAGCAGCAGCGCCAGCACCGACAACGGAATGCTGCGCGACAGTCCAAACGCAATCGTCCCCAGGCCGAACAAAGCGACGCCGACAAACATCTTTCTCCCGGCTCGCCGCCGAATGGGACGAAAAGCCATCGAGACTGAGGTGATCAGAGCACCCAGCGCAGGAGCCGCGCGCAGGATTCCCAGCCCGCGCGGGCCAGCATGCAGAATGTCCTGGGCGAAGATCGGCAGCAATGCCACCGAGCCGCCCAGCAGCACCGCAAACAGATCGAGCGAGATCGACCCCAGCAGGATCTTCCTGCGCCAGACATAGTGGAAGCCGGCAAGCACTACGTCGATCGAAGTGGCCCGCTTCTCCATTCTGCCCGGGCGCACCGAGAGCATCGAGATCAGAACGAGATATCCGATCAGTGTGACAAACGTGAACAGAAAAACCGCGCTCGCCCCGCTGATTTTCCCCCGCAACGGCAGGGTAAACAAGATGCCGCCGATCGCAGGTCCGGCGATGTTCGCAATCTGGAAGATCGTCGATCCCCAGGTAACAGCGTTCACGAAGTGTTCTTTCGGAACTAAATGTGGCACCAGAGCCGAGCTGGCCGGCCCGCTGAACGAACGTCCTGTCCCAATCAGCGCCAACGTCGCGTAAATTGGCCAAACACTGTTCAGACCGTGCCACGCGAACCAGAACAGCGCCGCCGTGCACAACATTTGCAGCGAATAGCAAACCAGCACCACTTGTCGCCGGTCATAGCGGTCGGCGACGTGCCCCGATGGCAGTATCAGCAGGACGCCGGGCAGGAAAAGCGCCAGTCCTGTATAGCCGAGCGAGAGAGCACGGTGGGTGATTTGATAGACCTGCCAAGCGACGGCTAGCGCCTGCGCCTCCGCGCCGATGATGACCATGACGCGGGCCATCTGGTAAAGCCGGAAATCCCGGGAGAGAAAGGCGGCGGTACCGCGAATCGGTGGTTGTTCGGCCATGCTTTTGGTGAGAGAAGTCCAGCGGGAGCGGGCCATCGGCCCGACCGGTGCAGGCCTTTCTTCTCTTATTGTAAGCAAACCAGCTCAGTCGCGATGCGGGAGGGCGACCGTCAAAACCCGGCGCGTGGATAATGGATGCTCAAACTTATGCCTACCGACACCCTTCCTTTCCTGAACGAAGACCAGGTCCGCTCGCTTCTCACCTATGACGCCCTGATTCCCGCCATCCGGCGCGGGCTGATGGAGTTCTCTGCCGGGCACGTCCTTCAACCCCTGCGCACCGTCATGAGCGTCGCTCATAACGGCGGCTGGTTCGCCCTGATGCCAGCCGTTTATGGCGACGTGATGGGCGCGAAGCTGGTGACCTTCTACCCCGGAAACGCCGCCCTTGGGAAACACACCCACCACGCCATGATCCAGCTCTTCCGCGCCCACACCGGCGAACCCCTGGTCACGATGGATGGCCGTCTCATCACCGAGATGCGAACCGCAGCCGTGTCGGCGGTCGCTGTCGACCTGCTTGCCGACCCTCAAGCGCAAGTGCTCGCCATCCTCGGCAGCGGCGTGCAGGCGCGGTCCCACATGAAGGCGCTCGCGGGAATTCGTTCCTTTCGCGAAGTTCGCGTCTGGAGCCGCTCGCCCGACCACTCCCGGAAATTTGCGGATGAGATCGGGGCTCGATCTACCTCCGCCGAAGAAGCAGTTTCTGCGGCCGATGTGGTCCTCACCCTTACTAGTGCCAGCGAACCAGTTCTTTTCGGGCGATGGTTGAAGAAGAGCGCGGTCGTATGCGCCGTCGGCGCGGTCACGCCGGACCGCCGCGAACTCGACGATGAGGCGATGCAGAGCTGCGTAGTGGTCGAGTCCCGAGAAGCTGCCGCGAGAGAACCCGGCGACATTCTGCTCTCGCGGGCGAAGGTGAGCGCCGAGATCGGCGAGTTGTTGAACGGCGCTCAGCTCGAACGGTGCGACCGTCCGGTGATCTTCAAATCGGTTGGCATCGCGATCGAAGACGTGGCTGCGGCGAAGCTTGTTTACGACTGCTTCCTCAACTCCTGAATCCAAATAACGAACTCAGCGTTTTGCCACGATTGCTCCCCATTCTTCGGGAGGCGTATCGCGCGAGTGCCTTGAAAAGAGCCAATTGTGTCCGGCGAAATCCTCCGCCCCATATTGCCGCTCGCCATAGATCGTTTCGTGTACTTCTTCAACGACTCTTGCGCCTTCCGCCTTGGCCGTCACGAAGTGCTTGTCGACGTCTTCCACGAATACGGTCAACGACTGCGTTCCATAGCCTAGTTGCGCGGGCGTCGGCTGGCCAGGCTTGCTGTGAATCATGATGTAGGTGTTGCCCAGGTAGATTTGAGCGCCGCTGACCTCACCGTTTCCGCCATAGCGGTAGTGCTCGGTAAAGCCAAACACTCTCACCAGCCAGGCGACCGCTTCGGCGACGTTTGGGTACGCGATGTGCGGCAGTGCGGAGTCTGTTGGCACTGAGCGGTTTGCGACCATTGCGTGATTCTACGACTCTCCGTCAAGGGTAGGCTACCGCTCAGATTGCGGGAGGCGGCAGCTGGAGCGCTTCCCGTCGCTCCACCAGATGGCCGGAGTTCAGGTCAACAAATTCCCATTCTGGAACGGGAACCATCAGGAAGCGACTCTCTTCGAAAATCGACGAGAAACTCGGGTCTCCTGAGACCTACGATGGAAGCATCCTCACTCACTCTTAGTAGCAAAATCGAATACCAGGAAACCTCGGGAGGCCCTAGTGAACAACACCCAGCGCGGGATTCTGGCCGCAGTCGCGATTGCTTTGGCAATCTTAACCTCGCCCGCATTTGGGCAGCCGGCGAAGCCAGCCCCCGAAAGCATCCTCATCGGCGCCGGAGATATGCTCCATATTCAGATATTCGATTCACCGGAAATGGACCAACACGCTCGCGTGACCGACGACGGCAACGTCCCGCTGATCCTTCTTGGCAGTGTTCATATCGCGGGAAAGACTCCTGAAGGAGCCGCGCGCACGATTGAGGCGCGGCTTCGGCTGGGTGAAGTGCTGAAGCACCCTCAGGTCACTGTCGTCATCGAGCAATATGCCACCCAGGGAGTGCTGGTGATCGGCCAGGTGGCCCATCCCGGCTCTTACCAGATCGATACCGCGCGCCCCGTGCTGGATGTACTGAGCCTTGCCGGCAGCCTCACCGGGGTCGCCGACCGCAAGATCACCATTTTGCGGCACGGATCCGGGGAGCGTCTGCAGTACTTCGTCTCCAATAACCCCGACGAGGCCTTCGATCATTCGGTCTTGGTCCATCCCGGCGACAAAGTGATGGTCCCGAAGGCCGGCGTAGTCTACGCCCTGGGGGATTTCGCCCGTCCCGGCGGCTACGTCCTCTCCAACAACAAAGGACAACTTACCGCTCTGCAGATGCTTTCCCTCGCCGGTGGCACGCCGTCGAGCGCCGTGCCTTCTCATGCGCGGCTCATTCGCAAAACCGGCGATGGCTATTCCGAGACCCGCATCCAGCTCAGCGACATGCAGAAGGGGAAGATCCCCGATATCCTGCTGCAACCCGACGACATGATCTTCGTGCCCTTCAGCTATCTGAAGAACATAGCAACCAATTCGAGCCAGATCCTGGCAGCGGCAGGGGCAGCAGCGGTCTACGCCGTTCCTTAGCGAAAGATGGTCGTGGGCGGGCTGCCGTCCGCCGATTCGCAATCAGCTTTCCGATTCGGTCTCCGTCCAATCAACGGAATAGGCCCAGGGGAAGGCGCGCATCTGTTCGGCTAGCTTTTCCATCACGACTGAGTCGCGGGTCGAAGACTCGAGAACAGCCACAATAACGGCGTTCTTGCCGTCCTCTACCTCTTCTGCGCGCATTTCGCGAAGCACCACCGAACGCGAAGCGATCGCTCGCGTAAGCTCCATCTCGGCGACATCCTGGCTCTTACCCGGGCAGATAACTCTGAGGCGATAAAGAGCATGGGTGTCGAGCACTGCCAGAGACCGCCGGTCGATATAGCGGGAGAGCGGGCGAAGCGCCAGGTTAATCGCTATCAACAGGGCGGTGACAAAGACCGCATCGAGCATCTCTCCCGCGCCCGCGCATGCGCCAACCGCCGCGGAGCACCAGAGCGTTGCGGCTGTATTCAGCCCGCGAATGTTGCCGCCATCTTTCATGATGGCGCCAGCGCCCAGAAATCCCACGCCCGAGACAACATAAGCGATGATCTGGGTTGCTCCCGGAGCAACCGTGGATCCTAGATCGACGAAGGCAGCTGCCCCAAAGCATACTAAGGTGTTGGTGCGCAGGCCCGCGGCTCGCTGCCGCCATTGGCGTTCCGCGCCGATGAGTGAACCCAGGACGAGCGCCAGAAGGAGCCGCGGAAACGTGGCCTGTTGCAGCAGCGGCACGGAGTCTGTCCACCAATGGAGCCAGGGATTCGTCATGAAGTCTTCCCGCCGCGAGAGGGCGGACTATCCTCATTGTGCCCGAAACGAGGAGCGCGGGAACCCAATTTCCATGTTTGCCCCACTCGGAAATTGGGCTTTAAGGAGTCTTCACGTTGGCGCCGGGTTGCTGGTTGGCGTCCACGCGGAAACGCTGAAAGTTACTGTCTTTGAAGCGCATGTTTTGGCGATAGGCCTTGAAGACGAATTCGCGGGCAGCCAGATGGACTTCGGCCGAGGTAGGAAGCCAAAGCTCGTTATTCACCAGAGCCTGCTCGAACTCAAACGACGAGCCTTTTTGCACCGACGCGACCAGGCCGCCCCCAACGCGAAAGTTGTCGTCGAAGTGGACGGTGAGCTTGGCCACTTGGGTGTCCTTTTCGTCGACCCAAAGGGTCCCGGCCAGCTTCTTCGAAGCGTCCTCGGCGATACCGTGGGTCTGTGCATGGGGGTCGCCGATGAAGTCGAAGGCGATAGTGTCGCGACCGTTCAGCGAGACGCGCCGCGGATTCGAGACCTTCACGATCGCCAGAATGCGGGTGATGGAAATCTCTCCAGCTTCCATGGATTTACCCGGCTCCAGCTTCGTGGCCTTCTCGACCTCCTTGTTGACGCGCTCCTGTTCCTTCTTCTGCTCCTCAGGGGTGAGGTCCTTCCCGTTCTTCTTCACCAGGCGTTGAACGTGATGACTGTTAACGAAGAAGACCTCGTATTCCTCAGTTTCGGTTTTCTTCACTTGTCCGTTTGAGTCGAGATCGTCGATCTGCAGTGAGTCGTGGTAGGTGTAGTTCTCCCGCACCTTGTCCAGCTCACGCTGGTGCGCCTGCACCTTGAGCATTAGCGCAGGAATGTCGGGAAGCGGTGCAGCGCCCGCAGAGGTCCCTGGAGAGGGTTTCGACGGATGCTGCTCGGCGACAAGCCGCACGGCCGGCAACGCGAGCGCCGCAAACACGGCCAGGAACAGAACAGGAAGACGACGGAGCATGATGGATGGACTCGGGAACCAACTATGAAGGAACTAGGAAACCACCTGCGGCTGGAACTGGTCTCCTAAACAGGTCGTATAAGGTTAGAACACGGATCGAACCCGCCGTCGAAGCGGCATCAATGATCTGGGCTCAAAGCTCAATAATAACTATGAGACCAGTTCTAGAGTACGTTGATATCGACACGACGTTCCGCCGCAGTGTCGATTCCATGAAAATGGCGGCAAGTATGGACTGCCATTTGCGGATTGATAGAGAAAGGAATTTTCCGAATGCTTCGCCTCCTCCTGCACTGGATTGTTAATGCTGTCGCGTTGTTGATTGTGGCCCACATTGTTCCCGGCTTTCATGTGGCCACAGTCGGGGCCGCGCTCGTCGCGGTAATCGTCATCGGGCTTCTCAATGCCACCCTGGGACTCTTCCTCAAGGTGGTCACGTTTCCGCTGGCGATCCTGAGTCTTGGAATATTTTTCCTGGTGATCAACGCCTTCGTTCTGAAGCTGGCTAGCGGCTTGGTTCCCGGGTTTGTGGTCAGCACATTCGCCGCCGCCTTCATTGGGGCCGTCGTCCTGGCGTTGATCCACATGTTGTTCGCGCTGATTGCAGGGGATGGGAAGCGGGCGCGCACCTAGCCACTATTGTTGCGAATTTGCGGGCTGCTGGCCGGGCGCATAGGGCGACGGAGGTACGGCCGCCCCTCCGTCATGCCGACCTTGGTCGCGAGTGACGGTCGCGCGGCCATGGGCCGGAGTGCGCGGCGCATTGGGATCGATCGTGGGCCTCTCCGGAGTAGCCCCGGTTGGAACGTGCGCGGTTCCCGAGGTAGTCACACCGCCTTGGTGCTGCACCCTGGCAGCCTGAGGCAGGGCAGCGCGATGCGAGTGCGCAATGCTTCCGGCGACGATCGCACAAGCTGCTGCCACGGCAAGGGCCGCAGCCAGCAAGCGCCACACGGCCAGCAGGCTTATACTGCCCGATCGGACCGACTCACGTGACATTGACGAAATCCGTGCGGTGATCCTGACTTCCAGGTCAGGCTCGGGGTCGGCGTGAGAGTAAACGCGGAGCGCGGCGTCGATTCGAGCGTCGTGCATGGATGAACCGTTGGAGGTATTGGATAGTTTCGCTTTCATCGAACCATCCTTTCCTGATCGAGGAGCGCGGCGAGTTGATGTCGGGCGCGAAAGATCCTGGACCGAACCGAGGACTCGGTAGTCTTGAGCACCTCGGCGGTCTGGGCGGTCGTCAACTCCTCGACTGCCGACAACAGCAATGCCTCCCGCTCTTTCCGGGGTAGCGTATCGATGAGTGCTAGTATCCGGGCGTGTTCCTGCGAAGAGATTGCCGTTTTCTCCGCCGTGGGAAGCTTCGCCGGCAGGGTGCGCACCAGATCGGCAATATCTTCGGTCTCGGGACGGGTCTTCACCCGCCGCTTCCGGTCCAGCACGACATTCCAGGTAATCCTCACCAGCCAGACCCGATGGTCGCGGATCTCCCCCAGCTTTTCCCGATGGCGTAGGACGCGCAAAAACGTCTCCTGGACGGCGTCCTCGGCCTCGGCAGCATTGCGAGTGATGGAATAGGCCACCCGGTAGAGCGTCGTGGAGTATTGAGCGACGAGCGCGGATATCGCCTCGCCGGTATCGGCTTCGGTGAGAGAATCCGATGGTGCGGTGGAGACGATTGGATTCACATGCATCCAGCCAACGAGTTGTCCTTCCGAGGAACTCATAATCTTCTAAGAATGACGAGGGAAGATTGAGTTCCGCTCATACTATGTTCCGCCAAACGCAGGCGGAAGCGCAATCGTCCGGCTCCGCTTCCGCGCGACTGAGGACCGCATTGAACCTGAGAAGCTCCGAATCCGTAGGCGCAATCGCGGTGAGTGCACAAGTTCTAAAAGACCCGCTGCCCCGATTCGTCCCGAAATAGAAAACCCGCATCTCGTGAGATGCGGGCTTCGTCGAAGAACCGGCGGTGTGCTTACTGCAACTGCGGCTGCGCGCCGGGATTCAGCTTCTGAGCCGCGATCTGGCCGGCCGCAGTGGTCTTGTCCTTGTCCTTCAAGACGGCATAGATTTGCTTCGCTTGTTGAGGATCGGTCTTTTCGTAGATCGCTGCCAGTTGCAGCTGCGCAGCGGAAGCAGGCACGGTGTCTGTCGGTTTGGCAATCAATTGCTTGTAAAGGTCGATCGCCTGCGGCGTCTTGCCCGTCTGGACGTACAGGTTAGCCAAAGCGACCTTAGCCAGCGCGGAAAGGTCCTTGTGGTAGGAGCCGGCTACGTCATTGAGACTCGCCTCGGCGTCGGCGGTCTTGCCCAAATCGATGTCAGTCAGTGCAGCGAAATACCGGGCGACCTTTCCCTGCTCCATGCTGTTGTAGCGATTAGCAACGTCCACAAACTGCTGGTTGGCGGCCTTGGCGCGTTCCGCAACAGTCTTGTAGGTGCCGTCCTCGGGCTCGCCGGGCTGACGCAGCGGCGAGTTGTAAATCTCCAGCGCTGCGCCGAGCGCGAGCGAAGCCTGCGCGCTGCGATGTTCATAAAAGGCCGCGGCGCCGATCAGCGCTGCAATGACAACCACCACGGCGATGCTGGCGCGAATGACCTGGAAACGGTTCATCTCGATCCAGCTCAACCCGCTGGTCGTCGCCTGAACGAACTTGTCCTGCTTTAGAGCGTGACGTGTCTGAGTGTCCACGAATTTCCTTCAAGAAGCTTTCTGGAGGGGAGGTGGCAGGCAAACGAACAATTCAGCTTGCCGCTGTCGAACCCTCTGAGTTTAACAGGGCGAAAGGCGGAGGGTCAAAAGAGTGAGGGGCCGGGGTCGATCGCCCGTTCCGAACCAGGCCGCGAGTTTGCCGCGCCCGCAAAAGCAACCCCGTCGCGGCTGGCGCCTTTGACTCCATACATTCTCGCATCGGCGGCGCGAAGCAGCTCCTGGGCCGATTTGCCGTCTTCGGGATAGCTGGAGACGCCGATGCTGGCTCTGACATTGAGCCGCAGGGTCGGCGAGATCGCGTGGCTGGTTTTGCGCAGGGTCATCAGCAGGCGGTTCGCCACGTCTACCGCTTTCAATTTGCCCGTATCCGGCAACAGAACAACGAATTCGTCCCCGCCGTACCGGAAGGTCTTGTCGATGCTTCTGACCTGGCCTTTGATGGTGGCGCCCACCAGCGCGAGCAGCTGGCTGCCTACTTGGTGCCCGTATTGATCATTCACCAGTTTGAAATGGTCCAGATCCACGAAGATCAGGCTCAGGAAAGCCGGCAGCCGCTCGCAGCGCGCCATCTCGTGCGGCAGGACGTTATCGAAATGCCGCAGATTATAGAGGCCGGTGCATTCGTCGGTGATCGTTAGTTCCTGCACGCGCTTAAAGGCCCGCGCGTTCTCGATGGCGATAGCGGCGAAGTCGGAGAGCACCGTCAGGGACGACAAACTGTATTCCGAAAAACTCTCAACCGGCAGATTGAGCAGCTGGATCACGCCAAGAGTCCGCAGCCGCGAACGCAGCGGGACCGAGACGGCAGAGCGCACCGCCAAACCCAGGCGCGGATCGAACGCCTCCTTGATTCCCACCTCGGAGGTTGCGTCGCGCATGATCAACGGTTCTCCCTGCTCAGCAACCAGTCCAACGACACCCTCGCCGTAAGCGACGCGCAGATCGACGAGACGGCCGCCGAAGCGGGCGTCCCCCATCGCGTAACACAGGTCTCTCCGCCGCTCATCCGCGAGCAGCAGCGTCCACGCTTCGGGGCGAAAGAGGCTCTCCATGTGCCGCATGATCGCATTCAGAACGGAATCGAGGTCCTGCGAGGAGGTGAGTGCGTGCGCAATCTCATGGAATGCCGAAAGATCGGCGCGGGATGGACGAGATTCGTTGGTCGTGCCGATCATGGGAATCCAAAGACTGCAAAGGAGGCGCGAACACGTTGCTTACGGGAAGGTTGCGAAAGGCAACAGGGTGGGCTCGGTGCTCACAGCACTCCCGTATCGAATTTTATTATTGCTAGATACTACCCCTCATCGACGCCACATCGGAAAATCTCTTCGATGTCCTCCATCCGACGCGGGATGTGTCGCCCGATTACATCCCGTCGTAATTCGGGCCGCCTCCGCCCTCGGGAGGCACCCAGGTAATGATCTGGTAGGGGTCGGCAATATCGCAGGTCTTGCAGTGGACGCAGTTTGCGAAGTTGATCTGCAGCCGCTTTCCCTCTCCCGAATCCTCAACTCTTTCCCCCACCATCTCATAGACTGCCGCCGGGCAGAAGTATTGGCACGGGTTCCCGAACTCCTTGGTGCAGCGGGTGTTGCAGATGTCGAGATCGGCAACGACCAGGTGCGTTGGCTGGTCGTCTTCATGGCGGGTTCCGGAATGATAAACGTCGGTAAGCCGATCGAAGGTCAGCTTCCCGTCTCCCTGGGCATTACCGAGAAAGGCTTCCCGTCCGTGGGCGTGTTCTCCAAGGGTGTCGATGCGGCGCATTCTCTTGTAGCCGGGGCCGTTGGCGAAATCGGGGCCAAGATTCGCTCCTCCCATGAGTTGCTGGACTCCCGCCTTGATGACCCCATCGATCAGGCCGTGTTCGAAGCCTTGATGGAAATTGCGAACCGGGTAGAGTTCCTCACGGATCCAGCTCTCGTCGACGCGACGCTTGTAATTGGAAAGTTGGGCACTCGAGTAATTCTGCTTGCGCACCGCATCGTAGGCGGTCTCGGCCGCCAGCATGCCGGACTTGATCGCTAGGTGGATTCCTTTCAGCCGCTGCGAGTTCAGAAAGCTAGCGCTATCGCCGAGCAACATCCAGCCGTCTCCCGCCAGTTGCGGCATCGTGAGCCAACCCCCGTAAGGCAGGCTCTTTGCGCCGTAGCGGACCATCTTGCCACCATCCAAAATCCGTCGGGCAAAGGGATGCTTCTTGAAGCTTTGAAAAACATGATGGGGATCGGTGCGCGGGTCCTCGTAATCGAGGCCGGTGACATAGCCGACAGAGGCCTCGGTGTCGCTGATGCCGTAAATCCAGGCCCCGCCGTACTCACGGCTAGTCAGGGGATAACCCAGGGTATAAAGGACCTCGCCCTTGGCGACCCGCCCGGCGGGGATCTCCCACAACTCCTTTATTCCGATCCCGTAGGTCTGGGCGTGATCGGCGTCTTCCAGCCCGAGACGCTGAATCAGCCCCTTCGCGCAGTTGCCCCTGCTTCCCTCGGCGAGAACCGTGATCTTCGCGTGAAGATCGTAGCCAGGCTCAAAATTAGCCTTGGGCTCACCCTGCTTATCCACACCCTTATCGTCGGTGCGAACACCAATCACGCCGTGACCAAGTCCGTCGTCATCAAACAATAGCTCTGACCCGGCGAAGCCGGTGAAGATCGTGATCCCCGCGTCTTCTACCTTCGTGGCGAGCCATTTCACAAACTTGTTAATCGAGATGACGTAGTTACCGTGGTCACGCAGCGGCGGCGGAACGATCGGGAATTTGTGCTGCCCGCGCTCCGTAAGAAAATAGACCGATTCACGCGTGACCTCGGCATCGAGCGGCGCTTCCGCCTCAAATCCGGGGAGGAGTTCGCGCATCGAGCGGGGGTCGAGCAACGCCCCCGAAAGGCAGTGCTGACCGGCCTCGCGGGCCTTTTCAAGCACATAGACATTGTCTTTGGTGAGCGGCTCGCCGGGATGATGCAGATTGTGTTCATCGATAATCTGCGCGAGCCGCAACGCGCAGGCCATCCCCGCAGGGCCTCCGCCGACGATGATGATGTCGGCCTCCATCTGAGGGCGGTCGATGCCTGCGAGTGGTTTACGAAAGTGGATTCGATTCATGAGGACTGGGGCCGCCAGGGCCGGCCTGCTTCAGGAACACCGGACTTCCTTTTGTAGCGGATCGGCGGGAAGTCAGGCAAGTTCGCTGACGTCCATCGCTGCGTCGAGATTAAGATAGAGCCGACACCGGGTAGCCCTTTCCATGAGCCGATCTACTTGCAAGCCGCCCCAGCCGATCTCAGCGCTGACTCGCCGCAGCTTCCTCGAACGCGCAGCAGCAGTCAGCGCAGGTATGGCTTCGTTGCCACTTGCCAGTGCGGCGCTAGACCGGCAGGGACCGGTTCAAACATCCACTTCCTTCGATGTAATTCAGCCTCCGGACGGGGTGACCGCTTATTCCGGACTCGAGGACCCCTTCCCGCTTGGCCGCTCCGCACTGCGCTGGACGGGCCGCAGCGTCGAGGTCGAGGCCACTCCGCTCAACGGCGAACTGCCGATCTTCGTTTCGGCGCCCAGGGATCCGCTGACCCACGTTCACCTGCGATGGGAAGGGCCCGTTTCCACCTCTCTGCTCTGCCTTGGCGACGCTTGGGAGCGCAGCTACGGAGATCTGGCCTGGCGCAGCCTGGTTCCGGAGCGGCCGATGCCCTGGTATTTCGTGACCTCAACTGGCGATGGCGCAAGCGTGGATGGCTATGGGGTGAAGACCGGAGCGCGGGCGCTCTGCTTCTGGCAGCTCGATCCACAGGGTATCTCGCTTTGGCTCGACGTCAGCAACGGGGGAAGCGGCGTCATCCTCGGCGAACGCGTTCTATCTGCGGCAACCGTCGTAGCGCGCCGCGGCCAGCCCGGAGAAGGGGCCGTCGCCGCTGTGCGGCAGTTCTGCAAACGCATGTGCGCGAATCCGCGCCCCTCGCCCGGTCCGATCTATGGTTCGAACGATTGGTACTACGCCTACGGCAATAGCTCCCAGGAAGCGATCTTGCGCGACGCCGATCTCGTGGCATCGCTCCGGCCTGCCAAAGCGCCCAAGCCCTTGACGGTCATCGACGAGGGTTGGGCCAACAAGGCAAAATTCCCTGACCTGACCCGTCTGGCAGCGGAGATTGGCCGGCGCGGCGTCCGGCCTGGTATCTGGGAGCGGCCGCTGCGCGCACCCGAAGGAACAGACTCCAGACTGCTCATGCCAGAGCGCCGTTTTGGGGAGAAGTCGGCCCGCGCCGCTGAACTGGCCTTCGACCCGACCCTCCCGGATGCCATGCAGATCGTGACCGACAAGGTCCGGCACATTCGTTCCTGGGGCTTTGAACTGCTCAAGCATGATTTCACCACCTACGATCTGCTCGGGCAGTGGGGCTTCGAGATGGGGCCGCGGCCGACCCTCCCCGGCTGGTCTTTTCACGACCAAAGCAAGACTAATGCCGAAATCATCCTCGATCTCTACAAGGCGATCCGGGCCGCTGCAGGGGATGAAATGTTGATCCTCAGCTGCAACGTCGTGGGCCATCTCGGAGCCGGTATCTTTGACATTCAGCGCACCGGCGACGACACCAGCGGCAAGATATGGGAGCGAACCCGCCGCATGGGCGTGAATACCCTGGCCTTCCGCCTGACGCAGCATGAAAGCTTCTTCACACTCGACGCCGACTGCGTCGCAATCACAGCCGCCATCCCCTGGCAGTTGACTCGCCAATGGCTGGATGTGGTGGCGCGCAGCAAGACGGCGCTGTTCATCTCCGCCGCAGCTGAGGCGACAGGCAACGAGCAGAAGAAGGCTATCGCTGAAGCCTTTGCGCTTGTTACGTCGGCTGAAGTGCCGAGCGCGCCTCAAGATTGGTTCGGAGATTCGACGCCGGAAGTCTGGAGAAGCGGCAAGAGCAAATCAGAGAACCGCTATGAATGGTGCGCGCCGGAGGGAGCTTATCCTTTCAGCGTGTGAGAGGTGCAGTGCGCAAAGGGCTTTCACCCGCGAAGATTTTCCCGCGCGCGACAAGCGAACGCTCGGAGCGCTAGCATGCTTGCAGGAGGGACTTCGATGTTTGGATTGGGAAAGAAAGAGACAGATGAGGAGAAGGCCGAGGAGAAGGCGGAACAAGACTTAGCCAACAAACTCGCCGACGAGACGCCGGCAGACGAGCAGGTTGATCTGTACGCCCAGACTCCGCAGCTGGGGCCTTTCGGGGCAATACCGTCTTCCGTGGGCGCTGAGGGTACGTTCGTCGACCGAAAAGATAAAGCCTGATCTGCCCGAGCCAGGCGGCTACAGCCCCAGCAGTTTTCGGTTGAAGGCCGCATCCGTGTCCGCTCCAGCGAAGTCATCAAAGGCCCGGTCCCCGACGCGGATCAGGTGTTTTTGGATAAACACTGCACCCTCTTTCGCGCCGTCCTCGGCGTTCTTGATGCAGTCTTCCCACTCCAGCACCGCCCAGCCGGGATACTCGTACTGCGCGAACTTGCTGAAGACCGCGCCAAAATCGACCTGCCCATCGCCGAGGGAACGAAAGCGCCCCGGGCGATCGATCCAGTCCTGATAGCCACCATAGACGCCGGAGCGGCCATTTGGACGGTACTCTGCGTCCTTGACATGGAAGGCGCGAATCAGCGGATGATAGAGATCGATGAACTGCAGGTAGTCCAGTTGTTGCAGCACGAAATGACTGGGATCGAAGAGAATGCGCGCGCGCGGATGGTTCGCGGTTGCCTCCAGGAAGCGCTCGAAGGTGACGCCGTCATGCAGGTCCTCTCCGGGATGCAGCTCAAAACAAGCATCCACCCCAACCTCTTCAAAAACATCGAGGATTGGCACCCAGCGCTTCGCTAACTCCGCGAAGGCCTCCTCGATCAAGCCCTTCGGACGCTGCGGCCAGGGATAGAAATACGGCCATGCGAGCGCCCCGGAGAACGTTGCATGGGCGGTGAGGCCTAGGTTCCTGCTCGCCATTGCAGCGGAAGTCAGTTGCTCCACAGCCCAGGCCCGCCGGGCAGGCTCGTCGCCCCGAACTTCCGCCGGAGCGAAGTCGTCAAACTGCGCGTTGTAGGCGGGATGCGAAGCGACCAGCTGTCCCTGCAAATGGCTGGAAAGCTCGGAGATTTCCAGACCGCATTCAGCGACTACTCCTGCGATCTCATCGCAGTAAGTCTTGCTCTCCGCCGCTTTCTTAAGGTCGAAGAGGCGGGCGTCCCACGAGGGAATCTGGATGGCCTTGTAACCAAGACTTGCCGCCCACTGCGCCATGGCCGGCAGAGAGTTGAACGGCGCTTCGTCTCCCGCAAATTGGGCGAGGAAGATTGCAGGTCCCTTGATCGTCTTCATATCCGTCTCGTATTAGCAATAGCCGGTCTAATCGAACCAGGCGGGCGAGAGGTCCGAGATTGCTGCAGAATGCTCCGGCGCCAGGAATAACTGGTTTCGGTCTCCCGGGATCAGGCCGCGCATCGTGTCTCGAATCTGGCGGTGTTCGAAGAGCAGAGCGGCTCCGAATAACTTCCTGAACATACTGGGCGTGCCGTTCGGCCACAGCTTGCACACCGGCACCAACTCTCCCGCCGAGTTCGGATGGAAGGTGCGCTCGTCCCACTTGCGCTCTCCCTCTGGATAATCGGGGTACTCGCGAATAATATCCAGGAAATTCTGCCAGAGCCGCAGGCCCATAGGCTCTTCGTATTGAGGCATGATCAGCACGGTGCTACGCCGTTCGTTGCGGATCTCCGAGATGAACTCTTCAAAGTCTTCTGCCCGGGTCAGGTTCAGGTTGGCATTGGGCTCGCAGCCATGACGATCGCCGCCCGAAATCAACACCTGGTTCCATTTTGCCGCCAGATCCGCGACCCGCTGGTTCTCCTCCCGGCCCCGCAGGCCGTTGAGTTCGAAAGCATGAAGATATTGACCAGCGTCTTGGAGAAACCGGTCGAGTTCGAAGTGAAACTCGCTCGCCGGCAGGGCATACAGGTTCCACATGGGGTGATTGAGCACTATCAACACAGAGGGCTCACTGTGCAGTTCCCCCAGCATTTCGCAGACAGCGCGATCGTCGCGCTTCGCGGTGCACGCGCGCAGGCGCGTCATCCAGTCCTGGGCACATTCGCCAGGCAGACTATGCAGACCGATGTGAAACTTCGATTTTCCAAAGGGTGCGGTCCATTCGACTGAAACCGGCTCGGCTTCAGTCTCCGGTTCCGTGCGAAGTGCGAGGGCGGCTTCGATATTGTCGTGGTCGGAGAGAGATACGATTGCCCGCAGGCCGATCGATTCAATCTGCCGGCGCTCCAGATCCAGCGCCAGGCGGCCATTCAGCGGCGGCGTCCAGTAGGCGTGGTTCAGGTTCACCACCATCCCGGTGGAATCTTTACAGTGAAGCTCCCGGCGGTCCAGCCATGCCCTGATCGGCCGCTTGCTGCGCAGCACTCCGTCGACAAAGGCCAGGCTTTCGCGGGAATGATTGGTGTGGCTGTGGAGTGAAACCGCGGAACGATAGGACGCGGGTATCTCGCGGTCCCTCGAAAGATAGACTACTCGACTTTGCAATCAGCCTCCGAACCTTACTGGCAGCAAAAAGAGTTCAGCGCCAGCCCTACTCGGCGAAGACACCACATTTTCGCGCAACGATTGTTTATAACATTAAAGGCCAAAATCCTCAGAAAGGATAGTAGGGCCTCCAGAAGATTTGCTACGGTCGATGCCAACCACCTGCGGCCCTTTAGATTCTTGCGGTTGGCTCACCTGGGCAGCACGCTGGTACCGGATACGCGGAAGCTGCCTTCCGCTCCACGGGTCGAACCGCCCGGTTGCCCGCCGCCGACGAAGAGCGTGTACGCCCCCGGCCGCACTGCCCGAGCGCCCTCCTCGTCCACCGCGCTCAAATCTCGAGCGTCGAGTACAAACTCCACCGATGTCGACGCCCCGCCGTCGAGGGCAACCCGTTTGAAGCCTTTGAGAGAGCGTACAACGCCGCCAGTCGGCGTTCCCAGGTACAGCTCCACCACCTCGTCCCCTTTGAGCACGCCCGTGTTTGCGACGGTGACGCTTACCTTGACCGGATCTGAGGCCTTCGCAGCGCGAACGACCTTCAAATCACGATAGGCGAAGCTCGTGAAGCTCAACCCATAGCCAAAGGGGTACAGCACCGGACCCTTGTAGTAGCGGTAGGTTCGGTTCTTCATCGAATAGTCGTCAAAAGGCGGCAGGTCCTTTACAGATGCATAGAAGGTCACCGGCAACCTTCCAGCGGGATTATTGTCCCCAGCTAACGTCTGCGCAATCGCTGTACCGCCTTCTTCACCCGGATACCAGGCCTCGAGAATCGCCGCTGCATGTTGCTGGGCCCAGTCCACCGCCAAAGCACTCCCGTTCATCAGCACCACCACCAGCGGCTTGCCGGTTGCTCCGAGTGCTTCAAGCAATTGCCTCTGCACCGCCGGCAAAGCGATATCGGTGCGGTCGCCGCCGCTGAAGCCTTCGACATGCACCGGCATCTCTTCGCCCTCCAGGTCGGGGGACAGACCAACAAACGCGACAATGACGTCCGCCTGCGCAGCGACCTTCACCGCTTCCTGTCGGAGGGCCTCTGCGTCCGGCCGCCACTCTAATCGGATGCCGCCGCCCCGCTCTGTTCCGCGATGGGAATATTCCACGCGAATTGCATGAGACTCGCCGGCATCGAAGTGAATCGAAAAGGTCTTCGGCTTTCCGCTCCCATCCTTACCGAATTGGTCCAGGGTCTCTCGGTCGTCAACAAAGACCCGAATGGCGTTCTCACCGGTGCAGGGATAGCAATCCGCGCTACGGAAATTAAACAGGTAGTCGCCCGCTCCCGGCGCCTGGATCCTCCCCGTCCAGCGGACCGAGTATTGCGTCGAAGACAGCTCCGGAACCGGGGAAGCGCTCTGCCAGTCGAAATCCAGGTATTCGTCCGTGCGGGTGACCACCGGCGTTCCGGAGAGATCGCCACTGCTGAAATATTCGCCCTTCAAGCCCGCCCCGAATACTGTACGCGGCACAACCGCCGAGAGCTCCGAGGTGAAAACCGAACCTTGCGCGTACAGCACTTTGGAGCGGCCGTCGAAGTAAGTCTCGATGCCCTTCAGTGGCGCCACCGGCTGAGACGGGATTCCGTTATAGTTCCCTTCGATCGAAGCCAGGTTCGCGGCATTCGGTCCAATCACCGCAATAGTCTTAGTGCTCGCAGACAGAGGCAAAATATGGCCCTCATTCTTCAGCAGAACAATCGATTCCCGAGCCGCCATCAGCGCCGCCTGACGATGTTCCGGGGTATTGTTCTCTGGCAACCCGATCTTCGCGTAAGGCACGCTCCCCGGTGGATCGAACATACCCAGCTTGAAGCGCGCCGTGAAGAGCCGTTTCACCGCAGTATCGATCTCCGCCTCGGAGATCTTCCCGTCCTTCACCGCTTGCACCAGGGTCGGATACTCCGGACTCCCCAATCCGCACGTAGTGTCGGTACCCGCCTTCACCGCTTCCACCGATGCGGTTGTGAGGTCAGGCGCATACTTGTGACCGCCAGAGATGTCGGCGATCGCCCCGCAATCTGAGGTGACATACCCCTGGAACTTCCAGTCACCGCGCAGGATGTCTTTCAGCAGCATGGTGTTGGCGCAGGCCGGCTCGCCATCGATAGAGTTATAAGCGCACATGATCGAGTCCGCGTGAGCTTCGGTGATCGTTGCGCGGAAGGCCGGCAGGTACGTGTCCCAAAGGTCGTAAGGCGAAACGTTGACGTTGGCCTGGTGACGGGTCGACTCCGGCCCGCTGTGAACCGCATAGTGCTTGGGCGTCGCAATCACCTTGTAATACTTCGGATCGTCACCCTGCATCGACTCGACAAACGCGACCCCCAGCCGGCTGGTGAGATAGGGATCTTCTCCATAGGTCTCCTGGCCGCGCCCCCAGCGCGGATCGCGAAAAATGTTGATGTTTGGCGACCAGAAATCGAGCCCGTAATAAATGCTGTGGTTGTCGTGCGCGATCGCGTCCGCATACTTTGCTCGCGCCTCGGTGGAGATGGTCTCCGCTTCGCGGTGGATCAGATCGGTATCCCAGCTCGCGGCCATGCCTATCGCCTGGGGAAAAACCGTCGCGTAGCCCGAGCGCGCCACGCCATGCAGTGCCTCACTCCACCAGTCGTATGCGGCAATATTGAGGCGGGGGATCGCCGGAGCGGTGTTCTGCATCTGCGACACCTTCTCTTCCAGGGTCATCCGCGAAACCAGGTCGGCCACTCGCTGTTCGAAGGGAAGCGCGGGGTCTTGATAGGGCAGTGAAGGCTGCGCCCGAACCCCCAAGGCACTCGAGAAAAAAACCAGAGTAAATGCTTTTACTAAAGGAGATATCCGCATCTTCATCCTTGAAAACTGTTCCGCAAACATCTTTCTATGGCACGCATGATCCGTCAACTGCTCCTCGACAAGCCGACTCGTGCTGCGCGGCTGTACCGAATTCGGTTGGGTGCGCCAGAGTAAACTTGGGGCCAGCGTTTGGGCGCAGCCGATCTTGACCGCCGGGCAATCGATGCCGCACCTGCGATGCCGACTCCCGAACCGCAATTACTTTCACATCCACCCAAGGCGGCACACCCTTAGGCGTCCGTAGTGCGACAGGGCGGCCATTTCTAACCACCGTGCCGCCAGTCTTATTGCAGGTTCACTCGGCATTCCCGAACTCGCTCCGGATTCGTCTTGTATTAGGCTGAAGCTGGCCCCGGAGTGGAGCATTTTCGCAATGAGTCTGGACGGAAAGAACCTGATCGGCCTGCCTTTTCCTTAAGAAAAGGCCAACATGGCATTCGCTGGAAGGTTCATAGTAATTGAGAAAGTGCTCTCACCATCGCGGATGCTCCACCTACCCCTGACGAGTCACCACTATCGGCGCGCAATCCTCGTTCTGTGCGTTGCCCTCTCTACCACTTTCGCTCTCGGTCTTGATCCGCATAAAGATCTTCGCCAGTACGGACGCCGATCTTGGCAGACCGACAGCGGTCTTCCGCAAGACACCGTCCACTCCGTCCTCCAGACCAGCGACGGGTATATCTGGCTTGCCACCGAGGGAGGGCTGGTTCGCTTCGACGGCGTGCAATTTGTCGTCTATGACAAACAGGCGCCGGCGCATTTGCCCAGCGTCACCGTAAATTCCCTGTTCGAAGACAGTACCGGCAGTCTATGGATCGCTACCGAAGGCGGCCTGGTACGGTACCGGAACAACGTATTCACCAGCTTCGGAGACGCCGACGGTCTGCCCTCGAGCACCATCTGGTCTGTATTCCAGGACGCCTCTGGCTCCGTATGGATCGTCACTCCCGACGGTATCGCGCGATTTCTGAATGGCAGATTTGAAGCGGCCAATATCCAGGAGGGCGTCGCCAGCCCGAAGAGTGTGGCCATGGGCCGGGATGGATCGGTCTGGGTCGGTACCCACTCCGGGCTCGCGCATCTGTCTGGCATCTCAGCGGCGCCTTGCCGCAGTTTGCTCCGCTATGGACGGGCTTGCGAAGCCCCAGCTCTGTCTGGTGTCGAGGTACAGTCCGTTGCGGCGACTTCCGATGGACGAGTCTGGGCTGCAACGCGCAGCGGGCTGTACCGGATCGATCCGAGAGTTGGCCCGAAAGAAGCGGGCAACATTACTCCGTTCCCCGGCCTGCCCTCGAACGAAATCACCTCGCTCACCGTGGCTCGGGACGGTAGCTTGTGGGTCGGCACCGCCCAGGGCGTCGCCGTCATCCGGGATAAAATCATCGCTCTTTACGGCACCCGGGATGGCCTCCCCGATGACCGCGTTGAATCAATCGCCGAAGATCGCGAAGGCGCCAGGTGGATCGCCACCAGCCGTGGCCTTGCACGAATTTTCGACGGCCGCGTAGAGACGCTGACCCGGCCCGATCGTGTGTCCGACAGCGTCGTGCTCTCGGTACTCGAAGATCGCGAAGGCAGCCTATGGCTTGGGACCGAGTCGGGCGGCCTGGAGATGCTGCACAATCAGAAATTCACCACCTATACGACCGTCGAAGGGCTCTCCGACGACCACGTACGCTCCGTGCTCCAGGATCGAGATGGGGTCGTCTGGGTTGGCACCGCCGGCGGCGGGCTCGACCGCTTTGACCACGGAAGGTTCACCAGCCTGACGACCTCCGACGGTCTCTCCAGCAACATCGTGTTGGCCTTGGGCAGTGACTCCGCGGGCGATCTCTGGGTTGGGACCCCCGACGGTTTGAATCGCATTCGACATGGAAAGCCAATCAACGTCTTCACCTCGGCCGACGGCCTGGCCGATGACTTCGTCCGCTCGATCTATGCGGCCTCCGACGGATCGATGTGGATCGGCACCAGACGCGGACTGTCGCACCTTCAGGGCGGCCGATTCACGAACTACTCCAGCCTGGATGGCCTGGGCAGTGATCTGATCGGCGCCATCGTCGAAGACAACCAGCACGCTCTCTGGATCGGCACCCTCGGCGGGCTCACCCGCTTCGATCATGCCAAATTCACTACCTTCACCATGCGGGATGACCTTAGCAGCAATGTCATCACCGCGCTCTACCAGGACCGCGAAAACACCCTGTGGATCGGCACTAACCAAGGCGGTCTCAATCGCCTCCGCGACGCCAAAATCACCACCTATCCGCTTGAAGATAGCCACCTTCCCGAGAGCGTCTACGCAATCCTCGAAGACACCCGCGGCAATCTCTGGCTGAGTTCAAAGACCGGCATCTACAGCGTCTCGAAAAAGCAATTGAATGACTTCGCCGGCCATCCGCCCTCGCCTATCACGCCAACTGCCTACGGCACCGCCGACGGAATGAAGATCAGCGAAGGGAGCAGCGGCGGCCATCCCGCGGCCTGGAAGCTCGCAGACCGCACAATGTGGTTCGCCACGCTGAAGGGCGTCGCCGCCGTCGACCCCGAGGATCTGACGGCGAACACCATTCCTCCCCCGATAGCAATCGAAGAGGTTTTAATTGACGATCGGCCGGTTGATTCAACCGCCGCGCTCACCGTGGCTCCCGGTAAGGGCCGCTTCGAGTTTCACTACGCCGGACTGAGTTTTATCGCGCCGCAGAAGGTCCGGTTCCGCTACAAGCTTGAGGGCTTCGATCGCGAATGGGTCGACGCCGGTAACCGGCGCACCGCCTACTACACCAACCTGCCGCCGCGTAAATACCGCTTCCGCGTGCTCGCCTGCAACAACGACGGCGTCTGGAATGAGACCGGCGCCTCGCTCGATCTCCAGCTCGAACCCCACTACTACCAGACATATTGGTTCTATCTCCTTCTGGCTCTCGGGCTGGCGTTGCTTGCTTATTGCATCTACCGCTGGCGACTGCGGCTGGTCGAGGCGCGCTACGACGCCGTGCTCGCCGAGCGCGGACGCATCGCCCGCGAGATACATGACACGCTGGCCCAGGGGCTGGTCGGTATCTCCGTCCAGCTTGAACTCGTCAATCGACTGCTTGCCTCATCCGTCGAGAGCGCCCGGACGCAGTTAGACCATGCCCGCAACCTGGTGCGAGGCAGCATTACCGAAGCCCGCAGTTCGATCTGGGAACTGCGGTCGCAAGCCGCTGAGACCGAAGACCTCGCGACTCGTCTGACTCGCATGGCAGCTACGGCTACAGAGAATTCAACCCCGGCAATTCGGGTGAAGTCAAAAGTCTCCGGAGCCTATCGCCCCCTCGCTCCCAAAACCGAAGGCGAGTTGCTGAGGATCGCGCAGGAGGCCGTCACCAACGCCGTCCGCCACGCGAAGCCCAACCATATTGCCATCGAACTTCGATTCGGAGCGCACGAGTTGCAGCTGACCATTCAGGATGACGGCCGTGGATTCGATGGCCGGCCGCATCCGCAATCGACCGGCCCTCAAGGCCACTTTGGCATCACCGGCATGAGCGAACGCGCCGAGCAGATCGGCGGCACGCTGATCATCGACAGCGCTCCAGGCAAAGGCACGCGCGTAACTGCGAGCGTGCCGCTCCAGGGCTAGCTTCCTAAAGAGGCCAGTGGCCGTATCCACCTTTCGGTGGAGGCCCGTTTCCACACTACGGTCTAAGATGAAGTCGCTTAAGATTGAATTCGTCAAGATATGACCGAAGCAATCCGCATCATGGTCGTCGAAGACCATCACGTTGTTCGCAAGGGCCTGATGGCCCTCATCAAAACCGTCCCTGGCCTCGAGGTTGTCGCCGAGGCGCCGGATGGCAAGGAGGCGATACAGCAGTTTCGCCATCACCAGCCGGACATTACTTTGATGGACTTACGCCTGCCCAACCTCGGCGGCGTCGATGCGATCACCGCCATTCGTAGTGAGTTTCCCGCCGCGCGAATCATCGTGCTGACCACCTTCGACGGCGATGAAGATATCTATCGCGCTCTTCAGGCTGGAGCCCGCGGCTACCTGCTCAAAGGCATGGATGCAGACGAGTTGATCGAAGCCATTCGCGCCGTGCATGGCGGCAAAACCCGCATTCCCGCGCCCGTCGCGCAGCGCCTCGCCGACCGCATGAGCGGCCAGGAGCTCACCGGGCGCGAGACGGAAGTGCTGCACCAGATCGTTGCCGGCAAAAGCAACAAGGAAATCGCCTCGTTTCTCTTCATCTCTGAGGCAACTGTCAAAACCCACATCAACAGCCTGCTCGGCAAACTGGGAGTCACCGACCGCACCCAGGCCGCAACCACCGCCCTGCAGCGCGGCATCGTCCACTTTGACTGATTCCGCCTCATCCGCGATACGCCCCGCGCGCATCACGCGGACGCTCGCCGTTGCCTTGCTGCTCCTGCTCTCGTCCGCCGCTCTGCCCGGCCAGGAAAAGAGCACATGGCGCACAGCCACGGCAGCAGAACTGAAACCCCTGATTCCCGCGCGCGCGCCGGTCGAGAAAGAACGCATCGAGACCGAATTTCGCACCGCATCCGGCATCATCGATGGACAACATCGTTTCATTGCAGGTGTGGTGCTGATCACCGCCGGCTACTCCGCCGAAGGAAAATACTCGCACTTCCTGATCGTGCAGGCGCCGCTCAAGATCGGAGACATCGCCCTCGTGCCCGGACAGTACGTTTTCGGCTGGACGCATAACGAAGATTCGCTGACGGTGAAATTCTACGAAGCAGCCAGCGGAAAGCCGCTAGGCTCAGTTGAGGCAACGCTGAACCCGTCAATCAAGAGCGTGGCCTCATTCCGCGTCTGGCCGCCGAGTGAAAAATCCGTGATGCAGATCGGCCGCTTTTCATTCCCCTACCAGCTCACGCCTTAGCTGCTACTGCGGCATCTTCGCGTAATAATCCTGCAGCACAAAAAACGCCTTCTTCTTGATTCCCTTGTTGGAGATCACGCCTTTACGGTTGTAATAGTCCTGAATATTCGGCAGCTGCCGCACCGGCGAACGAAAATCCATCAGCAGCCACGGCGACGTTCCCGCTAGAAACGGAATCTGCTTCAGCATCGCGATCTGCTGCTTGTAAATCTCCGCCTCCATCTCCTCAGTGAAGCGCCCAGTGATCTCCCCATGCAGGCCGGACTTCGCCCCGCCGCCCCACTCGCTCATGATCAGCGGCTTGTTATACGGATTCTGCCAGGTATATTGCGGCGCAGTCTCCGGCTTGCCGCCATACCAACCGATATATTCGTTCGATCCGAGCACATCGAGATACTGACCCAGGGGATCGTCGAGGATGCCTGTCTTCCCGTCCATATGCGTCAGCATCGCCGAGGTGACTAGCCGCGTCGGGTCTTGCTCGTGCGCCTCGTCGATGAGTGCCTTTAGAAAAACCAGCCGCTCTTCGCTCTTCGGCGTCTCGTTCGAAACCGACCACAGGATCACCGAAGCCTTGTTGTGGTCACGGCGAATATTCTCAGAGAGTTGCTGCTTCGCCGACTCAAGCGCATGCGCGCCCTTCCAGTCGATCGACCAGTACGTCGGAATCTCCGACCACACCATAATGCCCAGCTTGTCCGCCTCGCGCGTCATGTGCTCGTCGTGCGGATAATGCGCCAGCCGCACGAAGTTGCAATGCAATTCGTGCGCCCAGCCCAGCAGCGTCGCCGCATCCTGCTCTGACCATGCCCGCCCGCCGCGATACGGCGCCTCGGCGTGGATATTGATGCCACGCAGAAAGACCGGCTTGCCATTGAGCAGAATCTTGTCGCCCTGCGCCTCGATGGTGCGGAAGCCGATGTCGTCGTCGAGATGGTCCGCGCCTGCTGTCATCTGGATGCGGTAAAGCTTGGGATGGCCGGGCGCCCAGCGAACCAACCCCTGCGGCGTGAATGAAAACTTCGCGTTGCCGTCGGCATCGGTCGTCGCCTGCTTGTTGATCGCTAACTCGGGTATCCGCAGCGAAACCGTGACTCCCGCGCTCGCGCCAACGACGTGGATGTAGCCGTCGACCTCGTCTCCTGGCCCGCGCTTCATTTGGAGCGAATAATCGTCGATGTAGCTCTGCGGCACATCGACCAGATAGACCTGCCGAGTGAGGCCGCCATAATTCCACCAGTCCGTCTTCAATGCAGGAACAGTGTCGGCACGCCGCGAGTTGTCGACGGCAACCACGACGAAATTCTTGCCGTCCGCCTTCAGCGCCGCAGTGACCTCGCAATCGAACGGCGTGAAGCCGCCCTCGTGCTTGCAAACATAGACATCGTTCACGAAGACGGAAGCGCGATGATTCGCCGCGCCAAAGTGCATGAACGTGCGCATGCCCGCCTTCGGCTGATACGTGAAATCCTTCTCGTACCAGAGCAGCCCTTCATAGAACAACAGGCTCTCGCGCTGCGAATTCCAATCCCCGGGCACCTGAAGTACACCCGACGTCGCGAAGTCATACTCGAGCAGATCGGTGCCGTTGAAGTGCTCATTCTTCGCAAAACCGTTGAGGTTCGGCGCGTCCGAGTCGCTCCCCGGCCCGCTGCGGTTCCACCCATTGCGATACGGATCGACGATCGCGTGCCACGCCCCACCGAGGTTCACCGAGGGGCGATGGTCGATGTCGACCAGCAGTGTTGTAGGCGGAACGATCGGCGGCGCCGCAGCTTGCCCAAATGCAGGCATCACTGGCACCATCGCGAATAGCAAAACAATTCTGAACCTGCAAAAAGCGGCGAAAAACCTGGCATGGCGCATGCCAGCGATCATACAGCCAGTGGTATGACCACTCAAACCCAGGCCTACCGTCGGGGTAATTCGCCCGCACGGAATCTATTCGCCAGCTCGAACTCTTCCCTCAGCTCCGGCGTCTTCAGGTGCTCGCGAAGATGCGTCAGGCGCTGCTCCAGAGCCAGCAGAGTTGCCGCGATGGCCTCGGTGTTGGTGTGCGCCACATCGCGCCACATCGAGTAGGGGCTCGCCCCGAGCCGCGTCATCTCGCGCAGCGCGCGGCCGCCGATCAGTCTCATCTCGGCCCGCATCTCCTCATCGCCTGAGAACTTGTCTTCCAGCAGCGCGCTCAGCGCCGTCGAAAGATACTGCGGCAGATGGCTGACCCAGGCGCAGATTTCATCATGCCGCGCCGCGTCGAGATCGAGAGTACGGCAGCCGAACTTCGCCACCCAATCCCGCCACTCTGCCTCCAGTTCGCTCGCTCCCGAAGAAATGTTCAGCGGAGTAAACAGCCACATCGCACCTTGAAACAACGCCGCCTCGGCATGTTCCGCTCCGTGGACTTCTTTGCCGGCCATCGGATGTCCAGGCAGAAAACTCGCCTGCCCCGCACCTCCGAAGGAAAGCGCGGCCCGCTCGCACACCGCGCCCTTTACGCTCCCCACATCGGTCACGAGTTGATGTGCACTAAGCAGCGGGCCAAGCTGATCGGTCCAATCGAGAATGCTGAAGACCGGCCCCGCCAGCAGAATCAGATCGCTGCCAACCGCCGCCGTGACCGGATCTTCCGCAGCAACATCAATCGCGCCGCGGCTCAGGGCAATGGCGAGTTCGCCGGGGTCCTTGTCCCAGCCGAGGATTTGCCCTTCAAACTTCTGCTCACGCAGCGCGAGGCCAATCGACGCTCCGATCAGCCCCGTTCCGAGGATGGTGATCTTCTCCATCCTTTCCATGAGCTAAATCGACACCTGCTCCGCAGCCATCACCGGCGCGGCGATCTTCCTGCCTACCGCCGGAGCGATGATGCGCAGTTCCTCCACCAGCTCTTCAAACTGCTCCGGGAAGAGCGACTGCGCTCCATCGGACATCGCTTTCTCCGGATTAGGGTGCATCTCCATCAGCAGCCCGTCAGCGCCTGCCGCCAGCGCAGCTTTGGCCATCGGTGGAACCGTATCGCGCCGCCCGACCCCGTGCGACGGGTCGCCCAGAATCGGCAGATGCGACAGCTTATGAATGACCGGAATCGCCGAGATGTCCATCGTGTTGCGGGTGTAAGTTTCAAAGGTGCGAATGCCGCGCTCGCACAGCATCAGGTCGTAGTTGCCCCCGGCGAGAATGTATTCCGCCGAAAGCAGCAGCTCCTCGATCGTCGCCGCCATGCCGCGCTTGAGCACGATCGCCTTGCGCACCTGGCCGAGCTCGCGCAGCAGGTTAAAGTTTTGCATGTTGCGCGCGCCCACCTGGAAGACGTCGATATAGGGCAGCATGACCTCGATCTGCGAGATCTCCATCACCTCGCTGATGATGAGCAGGCCGGTAGCGTCGCCGACCTCGCGCAGCAGCTTGAGGCCATCGAGTCCCATGCCCTGGAAGGAATACGGCGAACTCCGAGGCTTGAACGCGCCGCCCCGCAGGAACTGCCCGCCCGCCGCCTTCACCAGCGCTCCGCTGAGAAAGATTTGTTCGCGCGATTCGACCGAGCAGGGGCCACCCATGATGACAACTTCTTTGCCGCCCACCGTCACGCCGTTCGCGAACTTCAACACGGTTCCCTCGGGCCGGAAGCCCCGCCCCGCCAGCTTATATGGCGACGAGATGCGGTACGCTTCGGCAACGCCGCCCAACAGTCCAAAGTCCTTCACATCGAAAACGCCCGGCGTCCCGACACCCGCGAGGATGGTCTGCACTGCTCCAGTAGTGCGGTGTACGTTGAAGCCGAGGTCGGTCATTCGGGAGACGATCTCGGCGATCTGCTCTTCGGTTGCAAACTCCTGCATTGCGACAATCATGCTTTCGTCTCCATCTGGCGCTGCGCTGCGTTCCGCTGCGCTACCGCGGATCTATCCGCATCCGTTGGTCGCTGCGAAGCCAGTTCGTTCTTTTGCATTGCCCGCATCACGTCGATGATGCGTTCGTAAATGTGCGTCAGCTCGATGTCCGGTAGCGGTCCCGCGTTCGCC
This sequence comes from uncultured Acidobacteriaceae bacterium, assembly GCA_963790505.1. Taxonomy (GTDB): domain Bacteria; phylum Acidobacteriota; class Terriglobia; order Terriglobales; family Acidobacteriaceae; genus Acidisarcina. The sequence continues at coordinate 393,961 of CAWBOT010000004.1, forward strand.
GCGCGCACGTTCTGGAAGATCACCTTCTCCCGACCCGGTTCATAGACCGGCAGCGAACTCCCCTGCTTCAGCTTCCCGATCGCCTGCGCCGCCTTGGCGCGCTCGCTGATGAGCGCCACGATCTGGCGGTCCAGTTCGTCGATCTTCAGTCGCCAATCCTCAATGTCCACCTGGTTCCTTTCTCTGCGGGCACGTCGCCCTCAAGTCGCTGAACGCGCAACAGCGCACATCGCCGACTTCACTTTTTCGTGCCTCAATCTTCGTGAATAAGGATACGCGGCAATCCAGCCGCGAGGAAATGCTCTAGCGGGTCAGCGCGCCGGTCTCCGCAGGAGCCGGACGTGTGCGCAGACCCTTGATAAATCGCGCGATCGAGCTGGGAGCCTCCACGCGCGACGACTCTTCGATAATCGCTACAAGGGCGGTCCCCACGACGGCAGCATCGGCGAACTCGCCCACAGCCGCGACATGCTCGGCAGTCGAAACACCGAAGCCCACGGCAATCGGTAGCTTCGTAAAGGCTCGAAGCCGCCTTACCAGCTGCTCGGCATCATTGGTCAAGGTCTTCTGAGCGCCCGTGATGCCCGTCCGCGAAATCGCATAGACAAAGCCCTGCGAAGCCTCGGCAATCTTCTGCAGACGCACGTCCGGGCTGGTCGGCGCGACGAGAAAAATCGGCGCCAGTCTGTGCTTGCGCATGTGGAGGAGATATTCGCCCGCCTCTTCGACGATCATGTCGGTGATCAGAACGCCGTCGACGCCAGCCTGTTCGGCAGCCGCGCAGAACTTTTCAACTCCAAATCGCAGCACCGGGTTGTAGTAGGTAAAGACGATCAATCCGACCGCCGGCCTCGACGCCCGCAGCTCCGCCGCCAAACCGAGCACATCGACCAGCCTCGTCCCCCCGGCCACCGCTCGTTGGCTGGCGCGCTGGATCACCGGCCCGTCGGCCAGCGGATCGCTGAAGGGAACGCCCAGCTCAATCACCTCCGCGCCGGCATCAATTGCTGCCAAAGCGATCTCGCGGGTGGTTGCAAGATCAGGGTCGCCTGCGGTGAAGTAGGCGACAAGTCCCGGCTTGTTTGCGAAGAGGATCGGCATCTCAAAAAACCTTGTCACCCTGAGCGGAGTGCGCAGCGCGTAGTCGAAGGACCTGCATTTCCCGCGATCTTCTTCCGGCTACGACAGTCCAGCTCCTTGCAAATTCAACTCTCGAGACAAGATGCCAATGTCCTTATCGCCGCGCCCTGAGAGATTGACGACCAGGATTTCATGGCGGCCCATCCTTGGCGCGAGCCTTAAGGCCTCAGCCACCGCGTGCGCGCTTTCAAGCGCCGGAATGATCCCCTCGGTCCGTGCCAGGCGAACAGTCGCTTCAAGGGCCTCAGCATCCGAAGCGGAAACATATTCCGCGCGTCCCGAGTCGTACAGTGCCGCATGTTCGGGCCCGACCGACGCGTAGTCCAGCCCAGCGGAAACAGAGTGAGTCAGCGCAATCTGTCCAGCCTCATCCTGCAAGACATACGAGAACGTCCCTTGCAGAACCCCCGGTGAGCCTCCGCCGTTAAAGCGAATGGCATGATCGCCGAGCGCCCTACCGCGACCACCAGCCTCCACGCCGATCAGACGAACACTTTCGTCCGGAAGAAACTCGAAAAACGCGCCAATAGCGTTCGAACCCCCGCCAACACAGGCAACCACCGCTGATGGCAGCCGGCCTTCCTTCTCCAGAATCTGTCCACGCATCTCCTTGCCAATCACGCGGTGAAAGTCGCGCACCATCATCGGATAAGGATGAGCACCGAGCACACTGCCCAGCAGATAGTGGGTCGTGCGGACATTCGTCACCCAATCGCGCATTGCCTCGTTGATGGCATCTTTGAGCGTCTTCGAACCCGAACTGACGCCACGCACCTCGGCGCCGAGCAGTCTCATGCGGTAGACGTTAAGCTCCTGGCGGCGCATGTCTTCTTCGCCCATGTAAACGACGCATTCCATGCCGAATAAAGCACACACCGTTGCCGTTGCCACGCCATGCTGGCCCGCGCCGGTCTCGGCAATGATCCGCTGTTTGCCCATCCGCCGCGCCAGCAAGCCCTGGCCAATGCAATTGTTGATCTTGTGCGCGCCGGTATGCAGCAGGTCTTCGCGCTTAAGATAGATCTTCGCCCCGCCCAGCTGCTCGGTCAGCCGCGAAGCAAAATAGAGCGGTGTCGGGCGTCCGGCATAATCCTTCAGCAGCGAATCCAGTTCAAGATGGAAGGCGGGATCCGCCTGCGCGGCTGCATACGCAACCTCCAACTCCTCGAGCGCCGCCATCAGCGTTTCCGGCACATAGCGTCCGCCATAGGCGCCAAAGCGCCCCGGAATCTGCTGCGTCTTAACGGGCAATGTCGCTGTGCTCATAGCTGCTCCAAATCTCTACAGGAAAGCCACGGTCTGAATCCCCGCCACATCGAAGCGCTTGCGGCAGCGAATGTTCTTGCAGGCCATCAGGTCGTCTTTGCGGACCATATACGACTGGGCTTTAGCGAAACGGGCCCGGTCGCGTTCGTCGGCATTGCGCGGCAGCGCAGCCTTCTTGCGCCGCACCAGCCAGCCGATCTGATACTCTTCCGCCTTGCCGCAGTGCGGACAGGTGAGCGTATGCGTCCGCTGTTCTGGCTTTTCGTCGAAAAAGTCACGCTCTTCCATGGTGGTTTTCCCCAATTCTTCTGATCTTCAAGGCTACTACGCTCTCTATGGCTTCGTAAAAGTATCATCAGAAAGCAGCGGTAGTTCTGGAGGCCCGATGGTGACGAGAAAGAAAGCAGCCAAGAAGTTTTCCGTCACCAAAGTCGTAAAGGCCAATGCCCGCGAACGGCTCGGCCAGCCCAAAGCGGAAAGAATCATCGCCGGCAAACCGGCCCCCGACAAACGCAAGGCGAAGCATAAGAAGACGTTAGCCGAGATTCTCGACAGCGAGCCGGGGTGAATTGGCTCGGCCGAAAAAAACTGCTGGTACTATGCAAGCGACGCAAAGGAGTGATTTTTATGGCGAAAATAACCGGGGTGGGTGGAGCATTTCTCAAGGCGAAAGACCCTAAATCGCTCTATGCCTGGTATGAGCAGCATCTCGGCATCCGCCGGGCCGAACACGGGTCTTTTACCTTTGAGAAGAGCGAGGTCACCGGCGCGACTGTCCTCGCATTTTTTCCCGAAGACAGCGGCAACTTTGGCCCCGGACCGCAGCGCGCCATGCTGAATTTTCGCGTTGACGACCTCGATGGGCTGCTCGACGCCATGGCCGCTGCCGGTGTGACCGTAGACCCTAAACGCGAATCCTATGACGACTACGGCAAGTTTGGCTGGTTCACCGATCCCGAGGGGAACCGCGTTGAGCTCTGGCAACCAACGGGCGACGCGCTGGAAGCCTAGCGCCATGTTCCGCTGGCTGCTCTTCCTGGTGGTCGCCTTCGCCCTCTATCGCTTCTGTCGTGGCGTGTGGTGTGGTTACCACGGGGACCCTTTCGATGACGGCAAGATGGAGAAATAATCCAAAGTGTCCGAAAACGGACCCTTTATCGACCTAAGTTCCTCCCTCGGGCCGATTTGCTTGCATTTCTCTAGGCGAATGCACACGCGGGGCGTATGCTCGGGAATGTTGCTCTAATATCCGATCTCCCTTCGGCTATCCTTTGGATTGCTGGCGGAGCCGGTAAGGGCCACCGATCTAAAGTTCTCCACCAAGCAATCTAACCGCACACCCACGAGGCAACATGCGCTCTGAGCTGGTCTATTCCGCCGGGATCCGTATCCCCAATCGCTTTCTGCTGACGACGCTGACAATCAAGGCCGTGCAGAGCCTCCACATCAGCAGCACCCGCACCGAAGACACCGCTAACCGCGTCTTTGCCGACGTCGCCAGCGGTCACTTCACCGACGTGAGAATGCCCGCCGTCGCGCCACAGCCTTCGATGGAACCGCTCCTCATCGCCTCCGCCGCTTAAACCAATCCTCCTGATTGATTGCTTCGCCCGAATTCAGAGCCCCAGACTTAACGAGGGCTCTGCGTTGAGCGTTGCCTGCGCAAAATCGCTAGCCAGGAACTTGGGCCACGCCGCTGCCGCGATCATCGCCGCGTTGTCCGTCGACAACGCCAGCGAAGGAAAAGCGACCGCAAGGTTCCGGGTTTGCGCTTCGGCGACGAAGCGGGAGCGCAGTTCCCGGTTGGCCGCCACCCCTCCCGTCACAATCAGGTTCCTGACGCCTAGCGCCTCAGCGGTGCGCAATGTCTTCTGCAGAAGATCCCCAACCACGGCCCGCTGAAAACTCGCGATCAGGTCAAGAGTCTCGCGGTCGCATTGAGCAATCGCGTCCGCCGGCTTTGGGGCGGGAATCAGCGCCAGCGCCTGCCGCCGCGCTTCGATAGACGGCGCGAGGTCATGGCTCTCGACATACCGGAGAACCGCAGTCTTGATCCCGCTGAAAGAAAAAAGAGTCCGCGAGGGGCCCTCTTCCTCCGGCGAACGAAGCTCGAGATTCTGCTTGCGCTTCGTCTTCACCTGCGCAAAGGCGAAAGGCACAGCCTTCGGATCGCCGTAAGGTGCGAGAGCGTCGATCCATGGCCCTCCCGGATAAGGCAGCCCGAGCAGCTTCGCAACCTTATCGAACGCCTCGCCAGCGGCGTCGTCTACAGTGCGGCCGACATTGCGGTAACGCCAGCTAGAAGCAACTGTCTCCACGGCGGCGGGTGTCCCAGGTACACCCGCGTTCGTTGCGGGTTCACCTGGGTTCTCTGGAACACAGTCCGCCAGATACAAATGCGTATGCCCTCCGGAGACAACCAGCGCGAGTATTGGCGTTTCAGGCTGAGCATTCGCCTGCGTAGCGGACTCGAGCAACACAGCGTGAATGTGACCCTCGAGATGGTTCACCGCAATCAGTGGCTTGCCCAGAGCAAAAGCGAGAAATTTCCCATAGGTGACTCCAACCAGCAACGCTCCGGCAAGCCCCGGGCCACTCGTCACGGCAATCGCGTCCAGGTCGCGGAGAGCAACTCCCGCTTCAGCAAGCGCGGCGCGGACCACCGGAACGATATTCCGCAAATGCTCGCGCGAGGCTAGCTCCGGAACGACCCCCCCAAACTGCGCGTGGGTCGCGATCTGCGAGGCCACCACATTCGACAGCGTCTCCCGGCCGCGGCGGACAACCGCCCCACCGGTCTCATCGCAGGAACTTTCAATGCCGAGAATCAAGCCCGAACCGGGGCTGGCGGTGGGTTCCGCTTGCACGTTCATATATTCGATACTAATGAAGTCAACATTGGCAGGAGGAAATGACGAGCAAACGAGAAGCAGCGGAGGAGATTGTCGAGAGGCTGCGGACGAAGGGATTCGCCGCGTACTTCGCCGGCGGCTGCGTGCGCGATCTGCTCCTGGGGCGCCAACCGAAGGACTTTGACGTGGCCACGAACGCCCGCCCCGATATCGTTCTCGAGATGTTCCCGAAAACATTCTCCGTCGGCGCCCATTTCGGCGTGGTGTTGGTTGCGCCTGAGTCCGGCAACGAAGAGTTCGTAACTGAAGTCGCTACATTTCGTAACGACGGCGCCTATTCCGACGGCCGGCATCCCGACGCGGTTCGCTTCTCCGACAGCGCCGAAGAAGATGTGAAACGCCGCGACTTCACCATCAACGGAATGCTGCTCAATCCCCTGAAGCTCCGTGAGAGCGGCAACATCGATGCGTCAGTCCTCGACTTCGTCGGTGGCCGCGAGGATCTGGGTGCCAAACTCGTGCGCGCGATAGGCGAACCCATGCAGCGCTTCGACGAAGACAAGCTGCGTATGTTGCGCGCCGTCCGCTTTGCTGCGCGATTTGGCTTTGAAATCGACCCGCGTACCTTCGCCGCAATCCGCGCTCGCGCATCGGAGATTCATCAAGTCAGCCGGGAACGAGTTCGCGATGAGCTCACCCGGATGCTCACCGAAGGCCAGGCGCGACGCGCCTTCGAGCTGCTCGATGTAACCGGCCTGTTGCAGGAAGTACTTCCCGAAATTACGCGGATGCACGGCGTTGAGCAGCCCCCGCAGTTCCACCCCGAAGGCGACGTCTGGATCCATACTTTGTTGCTACTCGAAAAGCTACCGCCAGACGCCTCACCCGCGCTTGCCTGGGGCGCTCTGCTCCACGACATCGGCAAGCCGGCGACCTTTCGCCTCACGCCTGAGCGGATCCGCTTCGACGGCCACGTCGAGGTCGGCGTTCGCATCGCCGAGGACATTCTGCGCCGGCTTCGGTTCTCCACCGAAGAAACGTCACAGATACTGTTACTGATTCAAAATCACATGCGCTTCGGTGACGTACACAAGATGAAAGAGTCCACCTTGAAGCGATTCTTCCGCCTGCCTAAATTTGAGGAGCACCTCGCCCTGCACCGGATGGACGTCCTCTCCAGCTTTGGCGATCTGGGAAATTACAACTTTGCCAAAGAACGCTACGGGGCGATTCCCGAGGAGCAGGTCCGCCCGCATTTGCTCGTCACTGGGCGCGATCTCATCGAGGCAGGCTACCGTCCCGGTCCGCAGTTCAAAGAGATGCTGGCTCTCGCCGAAGACGCCCAACTCGAAGGACGAATTCATTCCCGAGATGAAGGACTGGAGCTGGTGCGAGAAGCGCTTTCGGCTGTCCAAAAAGAACCGCGCTGAGTTTCGGCAGACAACAACCGCCGAACAGGCCGCCTTACACCGCCCGCCCCGCTGCAGCCCCACTCGCCCACGCCCACTGAAAATTGTGCCCGCCCAAATGTCCCGTCACATCGACGACCTCTCCAATGAAATAAAGCCCCGGCACCTTCTTCGCCTCCATCGTCTTCGCCGAGAGTTCGTTTGTGTCGATGCCCCCAACGGTCACTTCAGCCTTCTCGTATCCCTCCGTACCATCGGGTTCAAACTGCCAATGATGGAGTCGATCTTCAAGTTGCTGAATCACCGCATTCGTCCACCGCAGCGGATCTGCAAGGTCGACGAGACGTTCGGCCAGCCTCGCCGCGAAGATCTCTCTCAAGGTCGCCTTCGCTTCCCCTGAATCGCGACGCGTATTGTCCTCGAGCATCGGCTTGAGGGCCGCCTTCTCCGGCGCCCAATCGATCGTGATTGACGCCGACTCTCGCCAGTAAGACGAAATCTGCAAAATAGCCGGCCCGCTCAGGCCGCGATGGGTTATCAGCATCTTCTCGCGAAACTTCTGCCGCCCGCAGGACGCAATTACCTCTGCCGACAACCCGGCAAGATCGCACCACGCCTGCTGGTCAGATTGCTCAAGCACGAAGGGCACCAGAGCCGGCCGGCACTCCACGATCCCAATCCCAAACTGTTCCGCAATCTCATAGCCCAGCGCGGTCGCCCCCATCTTTGGAATCGACAACCCTCCCGTAGCAATCACCAGCGAGGTCGCATGAAACTCCCCATCTCGGCTCTGAACCTTGAACCCTTCCTCTTTGCTTACGCTCTGGATGTCTTGCTTCAGAAATATTTCGACGCCTACCGCGGCTGACTCTGCGAGCAGCATAGCCACAATCTCCTTCGCCGACCCATCGCAGAACAACTGTCCCAGCGTTTTCTCGTGATAGGCGATGCCATGCTTCTCAACCAGCGCGATGAAGTCCGCCGGCGTGAAGCGGGCCAGCGCCGAGCGAGCAAAGTGACGGTTGGCCGAAAGAAAGTTTTCCGGTTTCGAATAGAGGTTGGTGAAGTTGCAGCGACCTCCACCGGAAATCAGGATCTTCTTGCCAACGCGGTCAGCGTGATCAAGCAGTGCAACGCGGCGTCCGCGCTTACCCGCCTCGATGGCGCACATAAGTCCCGCCGCACCCGCTCCGAGAATGATGACGTCGAAGGTCACTGCTCTAGTTCAGGTGGGCGAATTCCATCTTGGCGGCGGCAAGCTGGGGTAGATCGGGATCGGCGTCTTTCCAGGTGGTGAAGAAGTCTTGGTAGGCCTTCTTGGCGCCTGCCTTGTCGCCCTGCATGGCGAGAGCGCGGGCCAGTCCGAGCTGCGCCTGGGGATAATCCTGGAGAGCTTGTCCGGCCCCGCCTGACAGAGCGGCGCCTTTTGCAACTGTTACTTTGCGGAAGGCCTCGGCAGCACTGGCGCCGTCATGCAGGTCGAGGTAAGCGAGGCCACGCAGGTATTCCTGCTGGCTGATTAGGTTGAAGCTGCCCATTGGTTCCAGATCGTGCAAGGCCTGATCTGGGCGACTGTGGGCCAGGTCGTCAGCGGCGCGAGCCTGGGGCAGATAAAGAGTGTTGGTAAGTGTATCCTGCGGGTATTTCCTGGCCAGGTCTTCCAGCAACGGGAGCGATATTTTGGCCTCCCCGCAAAGCGCCGCTGGCAAACCTGAGTTGCGGATGGTTGCCTTTGATTTATCCAGGCTGAGGGCCTGTTTCACCAGCGCGGGGACATCATTGCACATTCCTGCGAGGGCCTTGCCCTGGGCCTTGGTCAACAAAATACCGGCCGCGACGTCGGGAAGTTTTTGCTGTTGCGCTTGATCGAAGGCTTTTTGATAGAGAGCGCCTGCGTCGCGATAGCGTCCGGAAAATTCTTGAACCATAGCGGCGCTCAACAGAATGAGATACTCTTCGGGTTTTCCGGAGGCCCACTCAATTTGCTGCTGCATCGCTGCCGGATCGCCTAACAGAAAGAACAAAGGGACCAGATTTTGGCGATATTCGGCATTGTTTGCAATATTGGTCTGGAGATCGTGGGTGGCGATCTCCTTGGCTTCCGCAAATCGATTGAGGCCAACGAAGTTGCCAACCTGATTTTCGCGCGCGATCGCGTCGTCCGCCTGCAGATCGAGGGCGCGTTGGTTCGCCACGACCCCTTTTTCCAAGTCTCCGATGAGACCATAGGCGGACCCCAGATTGACCCAGGTATCCAGATTCTGCGGATAGGTTCGGGTCGCCAGTTCGAGGGTCTCGATCACTTTCGGCAGGTCGCCGGTGACGTTCTGGTAGTAGTGGCCGGCGATGTAGAGCCGTTCGCGCTCGCTGACGTTCGCGGAGAGGTCGTAGGCCTTCTGAAAGTATTCGACTGCCTTTCCGGTTGCTCCAGAATTGCCGTAGACCACCCCCAGCCGCGCCCAGGCCATGGCGAAGTTGGGGTCGAGCTCGAGAGCGCGCTTGTAATGGCCCTCAGCCTGTGGAATGTCATTCCCTTCAAAGTGCTCTACATCGCCTAGCGCAAAGGCGCGGAAGGCCTCGAGTGAAGAGGTCGTTGCCTGGCCTAGCGGCGTGTCGAGCTTCTGAATGGAACTGAGAGATTCTCCAAGCTTCGCCCGGAGCGCGGTGGTTGCCTGGTCGAGGGCGGTGAGGACGTGCTCTTTGTCGGGGGCCTGGGCCTGCTCGCTGGCGATGGTGTCGCCGTTGGCGGTGGACTGCGCCTGAAGAGTAACAACGTATTCGTTGCCCAGCCGGGAGATGCTCCCGTTAATGATGGCCTTGATGCCCTCGCGGACGCCAATCTCGCGGGCGATCTCCGGCGTGATTTTGGTATCTGGCGGTTTGCCCAGATACTGCAGGCTTTGACGAAGATGCTGCTGGCTGACGATGGTGAGAAACGGCGATTGTTCGAGCTGGATCTCAAGCGCCTGGGTCAGCGTGGTATCGAAGACTGGATCGCCCGTCTGATTGGTGAAATCAGACAGAATGACCGAGTCTCTTTCGTGTATCACCGGCGCGGCGCCAGACGCCGGCGCAGACGGCTGATGGCCATGCCACAGGTAAAAGCCGCCTGCCGCCAGCGCCACGACCAGTGCAGCTCCGGCAATCATCAACGGAGCCTTGCTCTTCGCAGCGGACGCATCGATCGGAATGGTGTGCCGTGAAGAGGTGCGGCCTGTCATTTTTTCGAGGTCGACGCGAAGCTCCGCGGCCGATGCGTAACGCTGCTCCTTGTTCTTAGCGAGTAGCTTCAGGACGATGCGCTCGAGCTCTTTAGGCAGCGCCGGATTCAGTTTCCGCAGCGGATCCGGTTCTTTCGTCAGCAACGCGGCCAGTACGTCAGCGGAGACTTCCCCGTGAAATGGCGGCTGGCCGGTGGCCATCTCATACAGCACCGCGCCCAGCGAGAAAAGGTCCGATCGAACATCCAGGGCCTGGCCTCGGGCCTGCTCCGGAGACATATAGGCCAAGGTGCCGATGGTCGTTCCGGGGGTGGTGAGGGTAAGTCCGGCTGCGGTCTCGCCGAGCCCGACGGAGTCGGAGGTATCGCCCGCCGCGCTCTCCGTGGAGAAGGCGCGGGAGATCTTGGCTAGCCCGAAATCAAGCACCTTGATCTGCTGCGACCCCTGCTGCTTGCGGACGATGAAAATGTTCGCCGGTTTGATGTCGCGATGGATGATGCCCGCCGCGTGGGCCTCTTCGAGAGCGCGCGCCAGCTGGATTCCGAAATCCACGACCTGGTCAACGGGCAGCGGAGTGCCCAGCAAGGCTGCGCGCAGCGTCTGGCCCTGCAGCAGTTCCATCACGAGATATGGCTGGCCGGCGTGTTCGCCAACGTCGTGAATGGTGCAGATATTCGGGTGGTTGAGAGACGAGGCGGCGCGGGCCTCGCGTAAAAAGCGCTCATGCGAGGCGTGCCCCGGTGTTCCGGATCCGATGTAGCTCTCGGAGAGCACTTTCACTGCGACATCGCGCTGGAGGCGGGTATCCCGGGCGCGGTAGACAATCCCCATGCCGCCACTGCCCAGCCGGTCGATCAGTTCGTACGGGCCAATTACGGTCTGTTCCATCGTCGCGCGGGAAGACCACTTAAACGTAACACGGCGATCGCTTTCGCGTGATGACCAAAAAGTGGTAGTCAGCCTGCTCAGCGGACTTCAATGATCGCTAGTCCCTTGGGCGGCACAGTGACCGTCAAACCTCCCTGATCGAGTTTCTCAGTTCCGGGTCGTCCGAGTTCGGCTACCTGCTTGAGCTGTTTGATCTGCGCCTGCGTCGGATAGCGCGGGCTGCCCATTTGCTTGTAGGCGTCAAGCGTATCCCCGTGCCTCGCATCGACCCGGCTGATCGTCACAGCTGCTTGAGGAGCCACTCCTTTGAAGTCAAAATGGAAGCTTTTGTCCGAGCCCGACGCTTCGGGCTCAACCAGGTTCCACAATGCAATCACAAGTGTCCCGTCTTTGCGGCGGGTCACGAGAACATCGTTGCTGCTGGACGCAATCCGCTCGTCGCCCAGTTTATGCAGCAATTCAAAAACGTCGAAGGCGGGTTTGGGAATCCCTCCCGCTGCAATCAGCCCGTAGCCGCCGTAGAAAGGCTGTTTGACCGGGCCCTGCTCCTCAAACACATCCGAAAAAGTCCAGTACGACATGACGTCGACGAGTCCATCGCACTGCCGAATGGTGTCCGCCATCCATGGCCCCATGTAAATCGAGTCCGTAATCGGCGATTCGTTGGCATAGGTGGCGTTAAACTCGCTCCAAATCAGCGGAATCGTCGGCTTGGCCGACGCCTGAATCTGGTCATGCACCTTCTTTACGGCAGCACAGACCATCTGATGCGGCGGAATCGGCCGGTTGTCGCCAAAAACGTCCTTGGCCGTGTCATTCCCGTAGACGTGGGTAGAAACGAAGTCCAGTGGGACATTGTTCTGCGTCGCGTGAGCAATCATGGCGTCAACCCATGCCGCCTGCGCCGTCGCCGGGCCTCCAACGCGAATCTTCTGGTCGACCGCCTTCAACGCGCGAGCCGTGTGATCGTAGAGCTCGAAATAAGTCTGCTGCGCGGGCCGCCCTGTCCAGAAATCGATGTTCGGCTCATTCCACACCTCGAAGTACCAGGACGAAACCTCCTCGATGCCATAGCGGTCGACCAGGTGTTGGGCAAACGCAGTCATCAGCGCGTCCCACTTCGCATAATCCTTCGGCGGCGAAACTACCTGCTTGTACCAGAAGGCGTGCAGGTCCTGGGGACGGAGCGCCAGCTTCTTCGGCATAAAGCTGATCTCGACAAACGGCTTCACTCCATTCGCAAGCAGCCCGTCGTCAATCTGGTCTATATACGAGAAGTTATAGACCGGTTTGCCCTTGGCGTCCTCGTCATAGACGCCGAGTTCATCGTGCAGGATCGCGTGAAAGCGGACGTACCGAAATCCGGTGATCTGCTTTACCTGGCGCAGATCGGTGCGGTAGCTGTCGCGCATCGTCAGTTCGGCGCGCCCCGAGCCAAACATCTGCTCCCAGAAATGCGGCAGCGGAGTCGCCGGCCCCTTTGCATCGATAGCAACGTTTTCAATGGGCGCCGATTGCGCTTTCAGTTGGAGCGGCCAGCAGACCGTGCTGAGCAAGGCCAGCGTAAGAGACAGAAATCCGCGATGCATCGTTTTCTGCCGCCTTTCTACTTTTTCCGCTCAACCCGTCCGCGAATCCTGCCGATACCGCTCACAGCGAACAAAAGGGCCGAGACGAGTCTGCTGCTTGGATGCGGCAACGCAATCTAACGCTCTCACCATAAACCTGTCGCGGCGTTTGCCGGTTTATCGCTATATCTCCGGACTTTTTCGACTGGATTGAGGACTGCATGGAGTTTGCCGAGGAAGTCCGGGAATTTCTCATCGAGAGCAACGAAAACCTCGGGGTCCTCGACCAGGAGATTGTAGAACTCGAGAAGAACCCCACCGACGAGAAGCTCGTCGCCAGCGTCTTTCGGACCATCCACACCATTAAGGGAACCTGCGGATTCTTCGGCTTCGAGATCCTGGGATCGATCACCCACGTCGCGGAGAACATCCTCGGCCAGGTGCGTGAAAAGCAGCGCGACCTCACGCCCGAGCTCGTCTCGCTGGTGCTGCGTACCGTGGACGTCGTGAAACTCGTGCTCGCGAACATCGAGGAACGCGGCGAAGAGGGCGAAGACGTCTACCAGGACCTGCGCCAGCAGCTCGACGACGCCTATCACTTCCGCTCCGGATCGAGCGGATTGCCGCAGAATGCTGCCGAGCCGGAGATTGGGGCTCCTGCCGAACCTTCAGCCGCAGCTTCGCCCGCACCCTCAGAAAACACCGATGACGAAATCGAAGAACACCCGCCTGCTCTCTCTGGGCAAGACCAGGCCGGTCCGTCCCGCGCCGCAAACTCGAATGGAGCCTCGGCCGCCGCCTCGACCGCGGCTTCAGCCAGCGCAGCGGCCGGCTCGACCATCCGTGTCGACGTCAATCTGCTCGACAAACTAATGAACCTCGTCGGAGAGCTGGTGCTCGCCCGCAATCAGATCCTTCAGGGCAACGCCAACCAGACCGGCACAAGTAGCGGCGCCTCGCAGCGGCTGAACCTCATCACCAGCGAGCTTCAGGAAGGCGTCATGCGGACGCGCATGCAGCCCATCGGCGTGGTGTGGAACAAACTGCCCCGCGTCGTCCGCGATCTGGCCTCCGACGTTGGCAAGCAGATCGATATTCAGATGGAAGGCGCGGAGACGGAACTCGATAAGACCATCATCGAGGCCATCAAAGACCCGCTGACCCACATCGTTCGCAACTCCTGCGACCACGGCATTGAAACGCCGGACGTCCGGGCCGCCAAAGGCAAGAGCATCGCGGGAACCATCCTGCTCCGGGCTTATCACGAGGGCGGCCACGTCAACATCGAGATCTCTGACGACGGCGCGGGCATCGATCCCGAGCGCGTGAAGCGCAAAGCCGTCGAGAAAGGACTTGTTCGCGCCGAGCAGACCGCGCAGATGAGCGAATGGGAGGCGCTGCGCCTCGTCTTCCTGCCTGGTTTTTCGACTGCCGAAAAGGTAAGCAGCATCTCCGGCCGCGGCGTCGGCATGGACGTGGTGAAGACCAACATCGAAAAGATCGGCGGAGCCGTCGATCTCTTCAATCGGCCCGGCGTCAACGGACACGGATCGGGCAGCACGGTCAAGATTAAGATCCCGCTCACCCTCGCAATCATCCCCGGCCTGATCGTGAACGTGAACAGCACCAGACTCAACGACAGTCCGCAGGTAAAACGGGAAGACCGCTTCGTGATCCCGCAGGCAAACCTGCTCGAGCTGGTGCGACTCGAGGGCGTCGAAGGCCGCAAACAGATCGAAAGCATCCACGGCACCGAAGTCTACCGCCGCCGCGGCAAGCTGCTGCCCTTGGCCCATCTCGGCCGGCTGCTCGGGCTGGCGCCCGCCCAGGAAGCCGACGACGCGCTGAACATCGTCATCGTGCAGGCGGAGGAGACCGCCTTCGGCCTGGTGGTCGACGGCGTGAGCGACACCCAGGAGATCGTCGTCAAAGCGCTCGGCAAGCAGTTGAAGGCGCTGAGCTGCTACGTCGGCGCGACCATTATGGGCGATGGCAAGATCGCACTGATTCTGGACGTGCCGGGATTAGCGCGGTTGGCCAACATTCTGCCCCAGTCTCTGGAGCGAGCCCGCGTTGAGACCAAAGCCCCCGAGGCGATGAAAGATGCGCGGCAGACTCTGCTGCTCTTCAGTGCCGGGCGCTTCTCCCGCCTCGTGGTTCCGTTGTCGATGGTGGCCCGGCTGGAGGAGTTTCCCGCCTCCCGTGTGGAGTACGGCGCCGGCGTCCCGGTCCTGCATTACCGTGACGTGATCTTGCCGCTGGCCTGGGTCGGGGCCATGCTCGACCCGGCCGCGCCGCCCGCAGCAACGGGCGACTGCCTGCAGGTCATCGTCTTCAGCGAAGGCAACCGGCACGTCGGCCTGGTGGTCGACCAGATCCTCGACATTGTTGAAGAGGCGGTCACCGTCAAGCGGGCCAACCCCGCATTCGGCCTGCTGGGCTCGGGAGTTGTCGGCGGCAAGGTCACCGACTTCATCGACCTCGGGCAGCTCTTAAAGGCGGCCACCGGCGACCGGCAGGAGACTTTCTCGTCTCATCCGCAACCCCAGGGCACGCTCTTGCTTCTCGATCCCTCCAAGATCTCCCGAGGCGTGCTCCGCGGCTATCTGGAGATGAACGGCCACAACGTGATCGAAGCGGCATCCGTCGAGGCGGTACTTGAGGCGCTCTCCAGGCATCCGCTGCAAATTGTCGTCAGCGCCGGTGGGGCGGCGCACACCGCCGAACTTCTCGATGCGATGCGAAGCCGGGAAGCCATGGCGGCGACGCCGGTGCTTGCCCTGGCGGATCCGAGCGAAGACTCGATCTGGGAAAGCCCCGGCGGCGGGCGCTTTGATGGCCTGGTCGCACGCGACGACCGCGCCGGCTTGCTGCGGTCTATCGCCGCAATGGCGGGAACATCCAGAGAACTAGCCGCCACAGGGAGTTCCAAATGACCCTTACTGGTACATCGGCAACCGCAGCATCGATCGGCAGAGGGGAAACCCGGCAGTACTCGACCTTCCGTGTCGGCGACATGTTCATGGGAATTGAGCTCACTCGAGTGCAGGAGCTGCTCCGCTTTCAGGAGATGACCAATGTCCCCCTCGCCCCCTCGGCGATCGAAGGCCTGATCAATCTGCGCGGGCAGATCGTGACCGCTTTGGATGTGCGGAGAATTCTCGGGCTTCCGGCGATGGAGTCCCAGGACTCGCCGCCGATGAACATAGTAATCCAGTCGGAGGGCGGTCCGGTGAGCCTGCTGGTAGACGAGATATGCGACGTGCTCGACGTCCCGCTCGAGGCCTCGACGCCCGTGCCGGAAAACATGCCCGCCGGGCAGCGTGAGCTCATTGAAGACGTGTATCAGCTGGAATGCGGCCTGCTGCTCATTATGAACAGCGCACGCGTGTTGGAGACGGCCGCGAACTGAATGCAGAGTCATGCAGGTAGGCCGCAGGCCCACAAGAGATTGAACGCAGTCAACGGAATGATCGGGAGAGAAATCATGTCGAGTCAGCATGGCAGGAATGGCAGTGCAGTATTGGAAGCTCCTGCTTATTCGGGCAAGAGTGCAGGTGTCCCCGCCTCCACCGGAGCGCGGCGTTCCGTGGCGGCAAATGCTTCGGCAATCACCGCGGAAAAGGCCGCCGAGCTTGAGGCGATCGTAGCCGCCATCGGCAAGTCGCAGGCGGTGATCGAGTTCCAGATGGACGGCACGATCCTCGCCGCCAACGACAATTTCCTGACAACTCTCGGCTACAGCCTGGAAGAAATTAGAGGCCGGCACCACCGGATGTTTGTCGAGCCGGCCGAGCAAAACTCTCCCGCCTACGCCGAGTTCTGGGCAAAGCTCAATCGCGGCGAGTATCAGTCGGGGGAGTACAAGCGCGTTGGCAAGGGCGGCAAAGAGATCTGGATCCAGGCCTCCTACAATCCGCTCCTTGACCTCAATGGGCGGCCCTTCAAAGTCGTCAAGTTTGCTACCGATGTGACCGGACAGAAGCTGGCGAGTGCCAACTTCTCTGGCCAGATCGCGGCCATCGGCAAGTCGCAGGCGGTGATCGAGTTCCAGATGGATGGCGCCATCCTGACCGCCAATGAAAATTTCCTCAAGACCGTCGGATACAGCCTCGATGAGATCAAAGGACGGCACCACCGCATGTTTGTCGAACCGGCGGAGCAGAACTCTCCTGCCTACGCCGAGTTCTGGGCAAAGCTGAACCGCGGCGAGTATCAGTCCGCCGAATACAAGCGCGTCGGCAAGGGCGGCAAAGAGATCTGGATCCAGGCTTCTTACAACCCGATCCTCGACCTCAATGGACGGCCCTTCAAAGTCGTCAAGTTTGCCACCGACGTCACCGAGCAGGTCAAGATGCGCAGCGGGATGGCCGAGTTGCTGACCACCATCAGCGAAACGTCGATCGCCATCGCCGCCTCCGCCGAAGAACTGACCGCCGTCAGCCAGCAACTGACCACCAACGCGGGAGACACCGCGCAACAGGCCAACGCCGCATCGTCGACCAGCGAACAGGTTTCAGCGAACGTAAATGTGGTCGCGGCAAGCTCAGAAGAGATGATGGCCTCCATCCGCGAGATCTCCAAGAGCGCGACCGAAGCCGCGCGGGTCGCGAAAGCCGCCGTCACCATCGCCGAGACCACCAACCAGACCATCCATCAGCTGGGCACATCGAGCTCCGAGATCGGCAAAGTCATCAAGGTCATCACGTCGATCGCCCAGCAGACCAACCTGCTCGCGCTCAATGCCACCATCGAAGCCGCCCGCGCCGGGGAGGCCGGCAAGGGCTTCGCCGTCGTCGCCAACGAGGTAAAGGAGCTTGCCAAAGAAACCGCGCGGGCCACCGAAGAGATCGGGCAGAAGATCGAGGCGATCCAGACCGACACTCAGGCAGCCGTTAAGGCGATCGGCGAGGTCAGCCAGATCATCACTCAAGTGAACGACATCTCGAACGTCATCGCCTCGGCCGTCGAGGAGCAGACCGCCACCACCACGGAGATCGGACGCAACGTGACCGAGGCTGCGATGGGCACCAACGAAATCGCGAGTAGCATCTCGGGAGTCGCGAAATCGGCGCAGATGACCATGGCGGGGGCAGCCGATACTCAAACCTCGGCCCGTTCGTTAAGTGAGATGGCCGCAAATCTGCAGCTCCTCGCAAGCCGGGTCAACCACGGGTAGCGGCCCCGGCCGCCGGATAAGGGCAAACAAAGCAATGCCCCAGCATGCCAAGGAAATTCGTGAGAGGAGACTCACGTACTGATGCCCGCTAAAGCCCTGGTCGTCGATGACTCCCGTGCCATGCGAGGCATTCTCGTCAAGATCCTCGCACGCCTCGGCTTCGAGGTGCTGCAGGCAGCCGACGGGCGTGAAGCCCTCGAGGTGCTCAACAAGGAATCCTCGCCCTTCAATCTGGTTCTCTCCGACTGGAATATGCCGGAGATGAATGGGCTGGAGTTCGTCAAAGCGCTTCGAGCGGACGCGAGATTCGCTGCCGTCACCGTGGTCATGGTGACCACCGAGACGCACATCGAACAAATGCTTATCGCTCTCGAGGCCGGAGCCAACGAATACATCATGAAGCCGTTTACCGCTGATGTTGTTGAGGACAAGCTCCGCTTGCTCCAAGTGGTGAAGTAAAACCCGATGATCAACCAGAGCGCTCTGTCCTCGATGACCGGTCCGCCGCCCCAGAGCTCCCTGAACCGGCTCGGCCGGAAGATTCGCATTCTGGTGGTCGACGATTCCGTCGTGATCCGCCGCATCATCTCCCAGGCGCTGAACGCTGACCCCGCCTTCGAGGTCGTTGGCTTTGCGGCCAATGGAGCGCTCGCGCTCCAAAAAGCGGCGGAACTTAAGCCGGACGTGATTACCCTGGACATCGAGATGCCCGAGATGGACGGACTGACCACGGTCCGCCGGCTCCGCGAAGCATCGTCCTCGGCATGCGTCATTATGTGCAGCACACTTACCTCTCGAGGCGCTTCCGCGACCATCGATGCGCTGATCCTCGGGGCCAACGACTACGTGACCAAGCCCTCTAACACCGGACCAATGGACACCGCGCTCACCATGCTCCGCGACGAGCTCATCCCCAAGATCAAACAATTCTTTGAGGCGAAGAAGCTCGCCGCCCCGCCCCGCCTGCCCTCGCACTCCGTCCTTCCCGCCTCCGCCGCCGCGCGCTCCGTTCCTTCGACGGTCCCAGTCCGCCATCCCGGCGCCCCCTTGTTCACCATGCCCGCTGAACGCAAAATTGTGGCGATCGGTGTTTCGACCGGCGGCCCGACCGCGCTGATGGAAATCCTGCCGCTCTTCCCCGCCTCCTTCCCGCTGCCGGTCGTGATCGTGCAGCACATGCCTCCGCTCTTTACCAGGCTGCTGGCCGAGCGCCTGCATGCGCAGAGCGGCTTTGAGGTAATCGAGGCGGCAGACGGCACCGCGCTGCGGCCGGGCCGCGTCGTTCTCGCCCCCGGCGACTATCACATGCGTCTCCACCGCTCCGCAAACCAGGTATCCGTGAAGCTCGACCAGGGCCCGCGCGAAAACTCCTGTCGCCCCGCCGTCGATGTCCTCTTTCGTTCCGTCGCCGAAGTCTATGCGGGAGGAGTAATCGCGGTCATTTTGACCGGCATGGGTCAGGACGGCCTGCGCGGCGCAGAGCAACTGAAGAACAGAGGCGCCTACGTCATCGCCCAGGATCAGAGTTCTAGCGTGGTCTGGGGAATGCCTGGGGCAGTCGTCGAGGCCGGGCTGGCGGATTCGGTCCTGAGCCTTCATGCCGTAGTGCCCGAGATATTGAAGCAGGTGTCGCGATGACTGTCCTCGCAGCCAAGGCCCCGGCAACCCCAACCTCGGTCCCCGCCTCGAACTCAGCGGCGGCGCTGGTTGTCGTGACCCCCGAAAACTACCGCTACCTGCAGCAGGAGATCTACCGCGAATCGGGAATCGTCCTCGATCAGGACAAGCACTACCTGCTCGAATCGCGGCTGATGCCGGTCGCGCGCGCGGCAGGTCTGGCGTCGCTCGACGAACTCTGCTCGCGACTGCGCGCAAGGGCCTCCGCCAGCCTCGCGCGCCAGGTGATCGAGGCCCTGACCACCAACGAAACCCTCTTCTTCCGTGATATGGCGCCGTTCGAGGCGCTCCGTCAACGCATTATTCCCGAGCTGATGGAGAAGCGCCCGCAGCGACTGGCCATCTGGTCGGCCGCCGCTTCTTCCGGACAAGAGGCATACAGCATCTCGATGTTGCTCCGCGAGATGGGCGCGGGAGTCTGTCCAGCCGAAATTCTCGGCACCGATCTCTCCGAGCAAATCCTGGAGCGCGCCCGCGAAGCGAAATATGTGCAATTCGAAGTCAACCGCGGACTACCCGCGCAATACCTGGTCAAATATTTCAAACGCGACGGACTCGACTGGACTCTCAAAGACGAGATACGGCAGACAGTGAAGTTTCGCCGCTTCGATCTCCGCCAGCCGATGGCCGCGCTGGGGAAGTTCGATATCGTCCTTTGCCGCAACGTGCTGATCTATTTCGATGTCGAAACGAAGGTGAAAATACTCCATCAGATCCACGGCGCACTCAACCCCGGAGGCTATCTGCTGCTCGGCGGCGCAGAAACAACCTTGAACCTGCAAGGCCAGTTCGAGCGCGTAGCCCACGGCAACACAGCTGTTTACCGGAAAGGATAGGGTCCGACCATGCTGGCAACGATACAAACCGAGGAACACCTCGCCGAACAAGTCCGCATCGTCGGCGAGGTCTTTGGCGTCATGGCCGACGTGGTCACCGAGCCGGTCGACTCGCCAATCCAGGAGGCATGGCCGCCCGCCCAGGAACTCGTCACCGCAGCCATCTACTTCACCGAGCCGTGGAAGGGCGCGATGATGCTCGAGTGCGTGCTGCCGCTGGCCTTCGCGTTCACCGCCCGGCTGATGTCCGTGCCGCTGCCAACCACAGTCGACGCCGACGTATGCGACTCCCTCGCCGAACTCGTCAACATGATCGCCGGAAACTTCAAGGCTCTAATGCCGCCCGAGACGGGAATCTCAATCCCTTCGATTGTCCGCGGCCGGGACTACATCCTCCAACTGCGCGGAAGCAAGACCCTCAGCCAGACTGTCTTTCGTACCGAGTTAGGGGAGTTCTGCTTGACGCTGGTCGGAGTCACGGTGAAGTAGGCCATGGGCCTTAAGAAGGAGATTCGTTCCAACCGTGGAAGGTGGAGTAGCGGATAAACTGCGGGTTGCGTGCAACGTCCTCTGCAATTTCTTGAAGCTCTTTGGAAAGGCCGTCTTTGCATTCCTTCTCACGGACCGGTTCAACGTGGCTAAGCGCCACCATCTGAACACGGAGTGTATCCATCAACTCTCGGGCACGCCGCTGGAAGATATCTCGATCGGCGGCGGTCGTCAATACATACACAAACGCCCCGGACGAAGTCTTGAGAATCTCACTCTTCGGCAGAGCCGCAACCTCGACGAGTCCGATCCACACCTCGGCTCGCGCCTCAGCGGTCACCGGCTACGCCTTCCCAATCACCCTGGCCAGCGTCTCGCCAATCGCCGCCGGCGACTGCACCACATGAATCCCCGCAGCAGTCAGCGCCTTCATTTTGTCGGCAGCGGTGCCCTGGCCTCCGGAGATGATCGCTCCTGCGTGGCCCATGCGGCGCCCCGGAGGCGCGGTCTGTCCAGCGATGAAGCCGATCACCGGCTTCTTCACAAACTCTTTGACGTAGGCGGCTGCGGCCTCTTCAGCCGTACCTCCAATCTCGCCGATCAGGATGATCGATTCAGTTCCCGGGTCTTCATTCAGCAGCTTCAGCGCGTCGATATGGTTCGTCCCGATGATCGGATCGCCGCCGATGCCAATCGCAGTCGACTGACCGATTCCGCGTTGCGTGAGCTGATAGACAGCCTCATAGGTCAGCGTGCCCGAGCGCGAAACGATACCAACCGAACCCTCTTTATGAATGCGGCCTGGCATGATCCCAATCTTGGCTTTGCCCGGCGAAATGACGCCCGGGCAGTTCGGTCCGATCAGGCGCGATTTGGAATGCTTCAGCACACTCCACACCTTGACCATGTCGATGGTTGGAATGCCCTCGGTGATGCAGACGATCAGCGGCAATCCCGCATCTTCGGCCTCGAGAATCGCATCGGCGGCGAAGGGTGGTGGAACGAAGATGACGGTGGCATTTGCGCCGGTTTCTTTCACCGCATCGGCGACGGTATCGAAGACCGGCCAGCCCTCGTGGATTGTCCCACCCTTGCCCGGCGTTACTCCGCCAACCACCTTCGTTCCGTACTCGGCGCAGCCTTTCGCATGAAAGGTGCCTTCTTTACCGGTGATTCCCTGCACGATCAATCGCGTGTCATTGCCAACAAGAACTGACATTATTTGCTGCCTTTCGCTGCCGCAACTACCTTCTCCGCCGCATCCTGCATAGTTTCCCCGACGATGAAGTTCAGACCCGAATCCTTCAATATCTTTCGGCCCTCTTCAACATTGGTGCCTTCAAGCCGCAACACGATCGGTACCTTCACATCGAGGTTCTTCGCTGCCTGAACAACCCCATTGGCCAGCACGTCCACACGCAAAATCCCGCCGAAGATGTTGATGAAGATCGCCTTCACATTCTTGTCCGACAGCAAAATCGCGAACGCCTGCTCGATCTGCTGCTGGTTCGCTCCGCCGCCCACGTCAAGAAAATTGGCAGGCGAGCCGCCGGCGTATTGGATGATGTCCATCGTCGCCATCGCCAGGCCCGCGCCGTTGACCATGCAGGCGATGTTGCCGTCCAGCTTGATGTAGTTAAGCGCGAACTTCGACGCTTCCACTTCGAGTGGGTCTTCTTCCGCAACGTCACGCAGCTCCTTCAGCTCCTTGTGGCGGAAGATCGCGTTGTCGTCGAAATTGATCTTGCAATCGAGGGCGAAGAGCTTATCGTCCTTCGTGGTAATGAACGGATTGATCTCCAGCAGCGAGGAATCAGTCTCGATAAAGGCCTTGTAAAGCCCCATCATAAACTTGACCCCTTCGTTGATCTGCGAAGGCTTCAGGCCCAGCGCAAAGGCCAGCTTGCGTGCCTGGTAAGCCTGAAACCCAACCCCCGGATCGATATACGCCTTGACGATGGCGTCCGGGTCCTTCGCCGCGACCTCCTCGATCTCCATCCCGCCGGCTTTGGACGCCATGAAGACCAGCTTCGCCGCCGCGCGGTCGAGCACGATGCCCAGGTAGAGCTCGCGATCGATTGCGGCAGTCTCTTCGACCAGCAGCCGCTGCACCTTCTGCCCCTGCGGACCGGTCTGGTGGGTGATCAGCTGCATACCCAGAATATTCTTGGCATATTCCTCGGCCTCTCCGATGTTCTTCGCGACCTTGACGCCGCCGCCCTTGCCGCGCCCGCCGGCATGGATCTGCGCCTTGACCACAACGCCGGTCGCGCCATTGGCAAACAGCCGCTTGCCTACGTCGATCGCTTCGTCAAGGGTGTTGGCGACTTCGCCGCGGGGAACTGGCACGCCATACTTGGCGAGAATGTCTTTTGCCTGGTACTCGTGAATTTTCATAGTCACTCAATCTGCCGTCATGCTGCATTCAAGGCAGAAAGTCCATACTAGCGGACAGGGTGACAAAAGGAAATTCGCGGACCGGCTGTCAGAGCACCGCGCGACCCTCCGCCCATTTCGGGCCGCAGTGTTTTTCGATAGGCTGGTTGCAGTGAGTCATGGCTGATTTCTTGCAATATGTGGAACAAGTGCGTGACGTCGGCGCGACGCTCTCTCGCCAGGAGGCGAACGCAGCCGTGCGAGCAATGCTTGCCGGGGAAGCCCGCGACGAAGACATCGCCGCCCTCCTCTCGGCAATCGCCAGGCGCGGCGAGCGGGTCTCGGAGCTCACCGGATTCGCCGAGGCACTCCGCGAACTCGCCGTCCCGCTCCCGTTCACCGAGCCGGAACGCGCCGAATTGATCGACACCTGTGGAACCGGGGGCGACGGGCTGGGAACATTCAATATCTCAACCGCTGCGGCCCTCGTCGCCGCAGGCGCCGGAGCCAAAGTCGCCAAGCACGGCAATCGCGCCGTGACCTCGAAATGCGGCTCGGCGGATGTCCTCGAGGCGCTCGGCGTGGCCATCGCGCTCCCCGCCAGGGAAGCAGTGGAGTGCCTGCGCGCGACCGGATTCACCTTCCTCCATGCCCCCTCGCTCAATCCTTCGTTGAAACGGCTGCAGCCGGTGCGCAAGGCGCTCGGCTTCCGCACAATTTTCAATCTGGCCGGCCCGTTGTCCAATCCCGCCGACGCCCAGACCCAAGTCATGGGCGTCTTTGCCGCCGACCGCGTTGCCGTGGTCGCCCAATCGATGGCCAGCCTCGGCGTACGCCACGCTTTTGTGGTCTACGGCCTCGACGGTTTAGACGAGCTCACGGTCTGCGCCGAAACCATGGTCGCGGAGGTCCGATGCCAGCCCGTCCCCGACTGGGACAGGGGAATCGCAGTGCCGGGCGATGTACGCCATTATCGCGTTCATCCCCACCAGGCGGGGCTCGAAGTAGCTTCTCCGAACGAGCTGCGCGGCGGCGACACGGCAGCCGAGAACGCGGCAATTCTAGAGCGCATCTTGCAGGGCGAGAAGGGCCCGAAGCGCGATGTCGTCCTGTTGAACGCTGCGGCCGCCCTCTCGGTGGCCGAGATTGCAGCGGACATCCGCGAAGGCATGGACCGCGCCGCAGCGGCAATCGATTCCGGCGCGGCGATGAAGACGCTCACCGCGTTGCGGGAGTTCACGACCAAAATAACTGCGGCGAAAGTCTAAAGATTGCAGTTTCAGCGGAGGTAAAGCACATGAAGCCGAGAATGTGGTTTCTCGCGGTTGCCGTGGCGGGATTGGTTGCGGTCTCGCAGGCCCAGCAAATCGAGGTCAACAAGGCCAACCGCACCATCGCCGTCACAGCCACCGACAAGGCCACGGCCAACGCCGAGGTCGCCACCGTGCATATTGGCTTCCAGGTATTTGCCGCGGATTCGAAATCTGCCTACGCGCTCGGCTCGAAAACCTCGAACGACATCGCCGCCGCTCTGAAGAAGTCCGGAGTCGAAGACACCGCCATCCAGAGCGACGCCCAGAACGTCGCGCCAGTGCAGCAATATGAGAATCAGAACCTGCCCGATGCTCAAAAAGCGCAGCGCCAGTTTCAGGTGACCCAGAGTTGGTCGGTCAAGACCTCCGCGAAGAACGCCGCCTCGGTGCTCGACGCTGCGGTGCAGGCAGGCGCGAACCAGAGCGGCCAGATCGACTGGGACGTCGCCGACCCCGACGCCCTCGAAGCCCAGGCCGCCCAGAGCGCGCTCAAGCGGGCCCGAGCCATCGCCGACCAGATGGCTAGAGGGCTCGGCGCAACCCTCGGAACGCTGGTCTACGCGAGCAACCAGGTTCCAGAGCGCCCCATGCCGATTGCGATGAAGTCGATGGCGATGAACGCGGGTTTGGGCCAGGCTGCCGTTCAGCCGCTCGCGATCAGCCCCCAGAAGGTCACCAGCTCAGCCACCGTCTACGCCGTCTTCGCGATCGAATGAAGCCGCATCGGCAGCCCGGAGTGCCGCATCCAAAGCTTCTCAGCGTAGACTTGCGCTAAAGAATAGGCCGCTGATTGATCTTGCCGCTAGGAACCCTATGCCCGTTTATCCGTACCGCGATCTGAAGCCCACCGCCGAAGCCGAAGAACTTTACCGGCGCTGGCTCAAATATCTCGACGAAGAGTTCACCAGGCACAAGCAGCCCGCGCTGCGCGCCGAGATCGTGCGCGACAACCTGCATCAGCTCTACCTGGGCCGACCGCATGGCGGCAAGCTGAACTTCACCCTCACCTCAGAGTTGCCCGGCAATGTCCTCCAACTCTCCTTCGACCCCTGCAACGTAACGCTCGAGCCGGAGTACTACGGCGATATCGATAAAGACAAGTATGCCGAGCGCAAGCCGCTCATCTATTTCTGGCAGATGTTCGACCGTTCCCCGGTGGGATTAAATCACTGGCTCGGATTCAAATTCCGCTGCATGTTGGGCCGCCATATCTTCAAGAGCGTCGGCAAGGGTGTGAAGATCTTCCACGGCGTCGAGTTCAGCTTCGGCTACAACCTCACCATCGAAGACAACGTCACCATCCACAAATTCGTGATGCTCGACGACCGTGGCGAAATTATCCTCCGCAAAGGCACTTCGCTTTCGGATTACGCGGCGGTCTATTCGCACTCTCATGACCCGATTGACTCCGCGAACGTGACCAACAAGGTGACGGAGATCGGCCCGGCGGCACGGATCACCTATCACGCCTCGGTGATGGCCGGGCAGAAGGTTGGTGAAGACTCGATCGTCGGTGCACATGGCGTCGTGACCCGCGAGGTTGAGGCCCACTCCATCGTCGGCGGCGTTCCCGCAAAGAAGCTTAAGAGCAAAAACGATATCCCGCGAAAAAACGACTGTAAGGATGAAGCTCCCAAAACCTAGCAGGTATTAACTCATGCTAGGTTCAGCCGCTGTTCTGACTCGCCTAGGGGTGGTTCTTCTTTGCTGAGGGCGTCAGCTTCTTCAATACAAATTCCTGGATCACGCCGCCCGCCATATCGGCAGCAATGTCGACGCCAAAGGTCGTGAAGGTCAGGCCAACACCGCGATTCGAAGGCGGATAATAAGCGTTGGAAATCGCTCCTGAGATCAGGTACCCCCCCAGGCCGGAATAGTTGATCTGCGTATTCCCGTTATCACCCTTACAGAGAATCGGGTTCATGAGCGCATGCTCCAACCGCTTTTTCACAGGTTCGCCTGGGCCCATGTAGTAATAGCGCGGGTCCTGATGAAAGAGAGAAGGTAAAATCGCTCCGCCGAACATGATGTCTGTCAGGCCATTCGCATAATTGGCGCCAAAGCGTTCAAAGTAGCCCTTCGCGCCCTGCGGATAATCCGGCGTATCCGCTGCCTGATCGATCCCCGCAACGAACGCCGCTCCGACAAATGTCACTGGATCGATCATTGTTCTGACTGCCAGCTGATACTTCAGCTTTGTGGTCAGCGGCGCAGGGTGCTTGTCGTAAACGACGTAGAAGTTGGGAATAAATCCCAGCACCCGCTGCTGCTCCTCTATCTTCAATTGCTCGGTTGCGATCTCTTCGGTGCTCAGAGACACCGTTACCGAAGACTCAATTGTCTTCACGGTGAGATGGATATCGGTCACTTCCAGGGATTGGCCGGGCTTCAGGGTCAACTCGGGAGATTCCCAGGTTACGAAACCCTGCGCACCGATGATCACCCGGTACTTGACTCCGGCCGAAAGATGCTCAAGCCGGAAAAAGCCATTGTCGTCCGCAACTACCTTCTGCTCCGTGACCGACCCTCTTTGGGCAATCACTGTGGCGCCGGGAACCGTGCCGTTGTTGGGGTCAAGCACCGTGCCAATCACCGTCGCACCAGTAGGCGCCGGAGATGAAGGAACCTCCTGAGCTGCAACCGCGGTTAGCGACAGGGACAGAAAAAGAAGAAGGGAACAAAAAAAAGAGTGTCGAATCTGCATATTGTCTTCATAGGACTGCTAAAAGCGCCGATCGGATTCAGGAAGGCCAGAATATAAGCACTATTATATGGGCGACCGCGGCAGCAGGCTATGCCTCTTCATTGCGGCATTGGTATCGAGTCGCCGCCTGCTACCATCAAGGGTAGATCGCCATGGCCCCGCAGGATATTGTCCTTAAGTTGTTTCAATTTGCTATTTTGCTGTTTGCTCTGAGTCTGCACGAAGCGTCGCATGCGTGGATGGCTTCTCGGCTCGGCGACCAGACCGCACGGATGCTTGGCAGGGTAACGCTGAACCCAATCAAACATATCGATCCGATCGGAACTCTGCTCTTTCCTCTGATCGCCATGTTTTCTGGGATTCCGCTGCTGGGCTGGGCCAAGCCCACCCCGGTAACCGGCCGAAATTTCCAGAATTACAAGCGGGACGACATCCTCACCACGCTCGCCGGTCCGGTCAGCAATCTGCTTGCCGCTTTTGGCTGCGTGGTCCTGATGGTCCTGATTGCGAAGACCTCGCAACTGGGTGACGACGTCGTGCACCAGGTAGCTTCAGGGCAGATCAACATGTTCCAGAGCACCATGATGCTGCCGGTCGTGCTCTTCTGTTACTTCGGCATCATTATCAACGTTTTTCTAACCGCATTTAACCTGCTGCCGCTGCCCCCGCTCGATGGCGCTCACATCTTCCGTCACATGCTGCCCTACAGCTGGACGGCGATGTACGACCGGCTTGGGATAATCAGCCTCTTCCTGATGATCTTTTTCGGCGGGCGAGTGGTTGGGTTTGTGGTCAGCCCGGTATTGTTCGCTATCCGGCAAATGCTCTTCTCACTTTGAGCGCGTCGCTCATGCGGGATCATCCCGCGCCTCTTCCGTACAATGGAACGAATTGCCATTCGGCCTGTTTATGGGGTCTTGACTAAGCTTTGTTGTTTGTAAGGAACTTGAATGACGACTTCACCCAATATCCCGGCGGGGCAGGAAAACCCTTCGGCCGACA
Source organism: uncultured Acidobacteriaceae bacterium (assembly GCA_963790505.1). Taxonomy (GTDB): domain Bacteria; phylum Acidobacteriota; class Terriglobia; order Terriglobales; family Acidobacteriaceae; genus Acidisarcina. The sequence continues at coordinate 421,881 of CAWBOT010000004.1, forward strand.
AGAAACGCGTGCTCAGCGGCATGCGCCCCACCGGCAAGCTGCACCTCGGCAACTACATGGGCGCACTGCACAACTGGGTCGGCATGCAGGACAAGTACGAGTGCTACTTCTTCATCGCCGACTACCACGCGCTCACCACCGACTACGCCGACCCTTCGCAGGTGAAACAAAACACCCTCGAGGTCGGAATGGACTTCCTCGCCGCCGGCCTCGACCCCGAGAAGAGCGTCCTCTTCATCCAGAGCCACGTCGTGCAGCACGCCGAGCTGCATCTGCTGCTGTCGATGATCACCTCGCTCGGATGGCTCGAGCGGGTGCCGTCCTACAAAGAGCAGCAGGAAAACATCACTGGCAAAGACCTCACCACCTATGGATTCTTAGGCTATCCGTTGCTCCAATCGGCAGACATCCTTGTCTATCAGGCTCACTCTGTACCCGTAGGCCAGGATCAGGCCGCTCATGTGGAACTAACGCGCGAGATCGCGCGGAGGTTCAACCAGTACTACCAGCCTGCGCCGGGACATAACCAAATCCTCCCCGAGCCACAAGCCCTGCTAACTCCATCCCCCAAACTTCTCGGCACCGACGGCCGCAAGATGTCCAAGAGCTACGGCAACTTCATTCTGATCAGTGAACCCGAAGCCGAAATCCGCAAGAAGCTGAAGACGATGGTCACCGACCCGGCGCGGGTTCGCCGCAGCGATCCCGGCAACCCCGATAAATGTCCGGTCGGCGATCTGCACAAGATATTTTCAAACCCTGAGACGCTCGCGAGAGTCTACGACGGCTGCATGACCGCCGGCATCGGCTGCATTGAATGCAAAGGATGGGCGGCGGACTCGATCGTCACCGCGCTGAAGCCCATCCAGGAGCGCCGCAAGCCGTACGAAGAAAACCCTGAGCTCGTCTGGGAGATCCTCGAAGACGGCGGCGCCAAAGCCAGAAAGCGCGCCGAGCAAACCATGGTCGAGGTGCGCGATGCGATGGGTCTTGCCCCGCGCCGCCGAGGCTCCATCGGAGAATGAAAGATCCAATGACCGACGCCGCCCCTCCCGATCCGCCGACTGGCCCGACCGCCAGGGTCCCCTACGCCAAGACCCCCGCCGACCTCAAAAAAGAGGCTGCGAATGCCTCGCCCTTCTCGGTAAGCGTCGGCCAGGTCTACGATGGTCCGCTCGACCTGCTGCTCGACCTCATCCGCAAGCAGGACATCGATATCTACGACATCCCGATCGCCAAAATCACAGCGCAGTTTCTCGCCTATGTCGAGAACCTGAAGCAGACCGATATCGATGTTGCCGGAGAGTTCATCTACACCGCGTCCTTGCTCATCCACATCAAGAGCAAAATGTTGCTTCCGCGCATGCCCGCCGAGTCAGGCGAGTCCGATAGCGAAGATCCTCGCCGTGAACTGGTCGAGCGTCTGCTCGAGCACGAACGCTTCAAGAATGCCGCGCAGATGCTGGCCCAGAAGCAGCAGATCGAGAACGCGACCTGGAGCCATCCCCAGATCGCCGAGTTTCGCGACGCCCCAGGCACCGAGCCGGAGATCGCCGCCGACACCGTCGACCTCGTCCGCGTCTTCCGCGAAGTTTTGGAGCGCGCACGCACCCGCCCCGTGCTCGACGTCGACGAAGACACCGTCACCGTCGGCCAGATGATCGAGTTCATCCGCCGCCGCCTGGTGATGGAAGACAAGCCCGTGGCCCTGCGCCGTCTGCTCGCCAACACCACCTCCGAACGTTCCCTCATCGCAATGTTCCTCGCGCTCCTCGAACTGGTCCGTCTGCAGGCCATGCTCCTCCGCCAGGAGAGTAACTTCAGCGACATCCTCATCAAGAAACACGCCGACTTCGAAAGCGTCTTGAATGCGCGCCTCAGCCAGGCCCACGACGACTGGAGTTAACCGTAGCTCTCTCCCGGCAACCCAAAGTCTTTGCCCCCGTGTCCCCTGCGGTGAGTTCATTCTTTTAAGTTGACGGCTGTTGTGTTGGAATCAAAGAGTGGAACCCCCCGCGAAAAGCCATCACAATCAGAGCATTCTCACCCGAACGCCCCTGATGGCGCTGGCCGTCGCGGCCTTTGGCATCGGCACCTCCGAATTCATCATCATGGGCCTCTTGCCCAATCTGGCGGACGACTTTCGCGTCAGCATTCCCAAGGCCGGAGCGTTGGTCACCGCCTACGCCCTCAGCGTTACACTCGGTGCGCCTGTCGTCGCCGTCGCCACCGCGCGCCTTGAGCGCAAGCAGGCTCTGCTGCTGCTCATGGGCGTCTTCACCATCGGCAACCTCGCCTGCGCAGTCTCTCCAACCTACAACCTGCTCTTTCTGGCCCGCGTGCTGACCGCGCTCTGCCACGGGGCATTCTTCGGAATAGGAAGCATCGTCGCGGCCAACCTCGTGCCGCGCAACCAGCGCGCCCAGGCTATCGCGCTCATGTTTTCCGGCCTCACCCTCGCGAACGTTCTCGGCGTCCCCGCAGGTACCGCTCTCGGGCAGGCGCTCGGCTGGCGCGCTGCGTTTTGGGCAATCGTCCCCATCGGATTGATTGCAGCGGCGGCAGTGTGGCGGCTCGTTCCTCCGCAGGTCGCGGTCTCAAGCCGCCTGGTTCACGAGTTTCGCGTACTCCGCAACCCGCGCGTAGTGCTGGTCCTCGCAATGAGCGTCCTCTCCTCGGCTTCGCTCTTCTGCGTCTTCACCTACATTGCCCCGACCCTTGAAACCGTCACCGGTGTCTCTCCCCACGGAGTCACCATCGTGCTCCTCCTCTTCGGCATCGGCATCACCATCGGCAATTTGGCCGGGGGAGCCCTGAGCGATTGGCGTCCAATGCGCTTCTTGGTGATGGCGATGGTGGCCGTACTCGGCTCGCTCGTCTGTCTTTATTTCGCTGAACCGCATACCGTTCCCATGGTCGCTGCGGTGCTCGCCTGGGGCGCGATCGTCTTCGCCGCGGGCACTCCGCTGCAGGCTAGGATCGTCGAGCAGGCGGCCGCGGCGCCGAACCTCGCCTCGACCCTGAACCAGGGCGCATTCAACCTCGGCAATGCCTCCGGAGCGACCCTCGGAGGAATGCTCTTAACGGCGGGCCTCGGTTACCGCCAGCTTCCGATTGCCAGTGGCGTCGTCACGCTCTGTACCATTGCACTGGCGTTGATCTCGGCGCGCCTCGACCGCAAACACCGCATCGTCGTCGAGGCGGGAGAGCTCGCCGCAACACGCTAAATTCGGAGTCTCGATAGGATGCAGACCGGATTGCAAGGATCAAACTCTGTCGCGCGGGTGGCCGCCTTCACAGCGCTCACACTCGCCTCAACCATCGCCTCCGCTCAAGCGCCCAGTGCTGCTGCATTGAGCGCCGAGATCGATGCCAAAGGCGCGAAGGAAGTGGTGACCCGGCTCAACAATACACCTCCCGGCTCCGATGGCCAGAACGAATGGAACCTGGTCACCCACGAGATGTGGCTCGGCCGCGCCGCCTATATTGAGCTCGCGCCCAAGCTCGCAGCCGGCACCGACGCAGGCACCTCCGAAGACCTCGGAATTTGCCTCGCCCACGCGCTCCCGCTCGCTCCAATCACCGTATTGCGCGCGACCGACCTGAAAAACGGCCCCGCTCTCGGAGTGAGCCGCGTCTGCGGTGTGCCGTTCATTGAAGACACGGTCAAAGATCTACCGGCATACATCCGCGCCGCCCAGGAAAAAGTTGGAGCAGTCACCGTCCCCGAACTGCAACAGGTGAAAGCTGCATGCCTCAAGCAATTGAATGCCGCCGCAAAACACGACGCCCCAAGCAAGTAGCCAGCTACTTGCGGTCCGCCTCGAAATATACATTGCATACCGAGAAAACCAGCGCACTCGAGCTCTTCACCATCACCGTATCGCCCGGCATCTCCGTCGTTCCACCCTTCGATCCATCGTCGATCGTGACATCCGGGTGCTCGATCGCGATCTGCTTCACTTCCGAAGCAGCGATACCCAGATCCTTGAACGTCACACTCGATTGCGATCCCGAGTTGTCCGCGGCGAAATCGTGCGCCTTCACAATCGTCACCGTGCTGTTCACGTAGCGCGCTGACGTGGTCTTCCAACGCAGACTATCCGCCTTGTAAATGAGTTCGGTCCCGATCAGGGCTTTAGCCTGCTTCTCGTCCCAACACCCAATCGTCTGCGTCGGCAAAATCTTGCGGATCGTCCACGTTCCCAAAAGCTCCGCCGGCATCGGAGTGGCAGGCTTGGCCGTTGTGTCGTTTTGCTTCACCTGGGTCTCCAGGTAATTCGCCCGCACACTCGTATTCTGTGTCAGGCAGGCCACATCTTTGCCGCAGTGCTGATCGCGCTGCACAATCCAGCTGAGTTCGTCTTTGCGAAGCGCCGCCAGCCCCGCGGGGTCGCTGCGCAACTGCGTCACCCGCGCCTGATACGCCTTGTTGAGCCGCGCATCTTCCTTGCTGAGCGTCGTCGCATCCTGGGCAACGGCGAAGGTGGCGAAAAACAATGCCGCGGAAAGCAGGGTTGTGGTCAATGGTCTCGTCATCTCGTCATTATCGACCGAATTCCTGCAGCGTCATCTTTTCACCGACTCGGGTCTGGTAGTATTCGGCGGGAGGTTGGCGTGGCTGCATTATGCCTGCTCTCGAAAGAATCCACTGAGGGAACGATGACCACTTCCGCTGCCGTAACCCCCGAACGCATCATGCAATTCGCCTGGGGCTACGTGCCTCCGCTGCTTCTCGAGGCGGCGATCCGCCATCGTGTCTTCGACGTGCTCGATAGCGGCGCAAAAACCCTGTCCGAAGTCGTGAAAGAAACCGGTGCCTCAGAGCGCGGACTCGCCGCCGTCATGAATGCCCTCGTCGGCCTCGAATTCCTCGCCAAAGACCTGCAGGGCCGCTATTCGCTCACTCCCGAAAGCGCCACCTTCCTCGTCAGCACGAAGCCGTCCTTCATGGGTGGAATGATTCGCCACGGCAGCAGCCAACTCATCCCCAAATGGCTTCACCTCAATGAAGTTGTCGCCACCGGCCGCCCAGCTACGTCCGTCAATCAGCAAGGCGACGGCACCGAGTTCTTCACCGAATTCGTCAACGACATCTTCCCCCTGAGCTACCCCGCCGCCAAAGCGCTCGCTCAATATCTCGATTGCGACGCCTACGGCCGCAAGGTTCGGGTGCTCGATCTCGCCGCCGGTTCAGGAGTATGGGGCATCGCCCTGGCGCAGTGCTCCGATGCCGTCCATGTCACCGCCGTCGATTGGCCCGGAGTCATTCCCGTCACCCGCAAAACCGTCACAAAGTTCGGCCTCTCCGAACGCTTCTCCTTTATCGAGGGCGATCTGCTCGGCGCCGATTTCGGCAGCGGCCGCGACATCGCGACCCTTGGCCACATCCTGCATAGCGAAGGCGAGGAGCGCAGCCGCGCGCTATTAGCAAAGACCTTCGAGTCGCTCAGCTCCGGCGGAACCATCGCCATCGCCGAGTTCCTTGTAAACCCCGAACGCACCGGCCCCGTCAACGGACTCTTCTTCGCCGTCAATATGCTGGTCAACACCGATACCGGAAACACCTACTCGTTTGAGGAAATCGCGGACTGGCTTACTGAGGCGGGATTCGTCAACTCACGCACCCTCGACGCTCCCGGCCCGTCGCCGCTCATTTTGGCGACCAAACCGTAGATTTCTCTTTCCCGGGGTTCCTCGCGCGACGTAAAGTGAATCGGCGCACCGACAGGCTGGCGCGCATCGATTCATCAACCTGGAGGAACCATGCACCGCGCTCGAGTCTGGATTACCCTCGGATGTTGTCTCTTTATCACGACGAGTTTCGCCAATGCGCAGACCAGGAAAGCCGGTCTTTGGGAAGTGACCACCACCATGACCTGGCAGCAGTCTCCCTTCCCGGCCGGCATGGGCGGAGGCGCCAATTCGCCCTTCGCCCCCGGCCCCCACACCACCCAGGTCTGCGTCACTCAAGAGCAGATCGATAAATACGGCACGCCCTTCTCCCAAAACCGCGGCGATTGTCAGGTGACCGATGTCGTCAAGAAGGCCGACGGCATGAGCGCCACCATGACCTGCACTGGGAGGATAACCGGCAACGGCGCCATGCAGGCATCGTGGAATGACGACGATCATTCCACCGCCAAGGTCCACTTCACAGGATCGATGCAGGCCGGACCAACTCCGAAGCCGATCGAGTGGACGAGCGACTCCACCTCCGTCTTCAAGAGCGCCGATTGCGGCGACGTGAAGCCTTTCGTGATGCCGGCAAAATAGCTCTGGCCAGACCCTGGTTCGCGATGCAGATGTCTACACCAAAGTGATCGTCACCCGCGTGACCGACGACGGTGGCAGCGTGAGCTGCACCGTCTTGCCCGAGACCATGGCCGCCGCTGTCTTCGTCTTGACCGCGTCGGGCGCTTCGAAGGTGTTGTGGTCGTGCACGTCTTCGCCGCCCAGCGTCTCCGCAGCAGCCGAGGCCGCGCTTGCTCCACCGCGCAGCACGATCTGCGTCGCTCGAGGCTCCGTCAGGTTGGGGTTCACCACCGTCAGCGTCAGTGTCTTTCCCGTGAGCGACGCCGAGCCGTTCAATCCCCACAAATGCGACATGGCCCCACCGGCCACCACCTCGTCGCCTTCAGCACTGAGTTGTTTCTTCACCGCCTTGCGCGGGAACGAAATCTCAGGAACGGAGAACTGCACTCTCACCGATTGCCCTCCCTGGTGCCCCTTGTACATGTCGAAAACACTGAACACCGGCGTGGTAATGAACTTGTCTTCGTGCGAAAGAAATGGAGAATCGATGCAGTTGATGAGCTGCGCGCACGCCGCCATCGCCACCTTGTCAGGGTTCCGATTGAACGTATCGAGCGTAAGTGCAGTCATGATCGCATCTCGAACCGTCAGCTGCTGGCCGAGCACATGCGTGGGATCGAGCTTCGTATCGCTGAAGCGATACCACGGCCCGTATTCGTCGACGACCAGCTTGACGACGTGGTTGCGGTCATAGACGCCCATTGCCGTCCAATGGTCGAGCATGATCTTCTCCATCCGATCGGCCCGCTCATAGCCGGGGTACACATCGTCCGGCGTAAACTTCAGTGCCTCGGGAAGATCGGTGTAGTAGTGCATCGACCAGCCGAATGGCGGCTTGATTTCGCGCCCCGGCCTGAAAATGTTCTCGAAGAAACGCGTCGTCCAGTCAACATCATCTTGATTAGGCCCCGAGGCAACCAGCTTCAGGTCGACCCCGTAGCTCGGCAGCCAAGCCTGGTAACGGCGATATTCGCTGGCGTAATCTTCCGGCAAAAACTGCCCGCCGCAGCCCCAGCTCTCGTTTCCGACGCCCCAGAACTTCACGTTATACGGCTCAGGCGACCCGGCCGCTGCGCGAACATCCGACCACGTCGTACTTCCCGCCGGGGAATTGCAATACTCCACCCACTGATCGAATGCATACGCATTCAGGCTGCGAACGTTCGCCGCAAGGTAAGGCTCCGCTCCGCACAACTTGCAGAAGCGGACAAAGTCATCCGTGCCAAACTGGTTCGGATCGTAGCTCGGCACGCCCTTCTTCGGCAGCCCCTTCGAATCCGGATCGTCCACCCAGAAATCTGTCCGCCGCGGCCGCTTGTCTTTCGGGCCGACACCGTCGCGCCAGTCGTAGCTGTCGGCGAAACACCCGCCCGGCCACCTTACCGCCGGCGCTTTGATCTGTTTCATCTTCTCGATCAGCGCCGTGCGAATGCCATTGGTGTTCGGAATCTTCGAGTCCTCTCCCACCCACACGCCGTCATAAACCACCGCGCCCAGCTCCTCGGTGAAATGGCTATAGATAAACGGCGAAATCGTGCCCAGTGGCTCATCGAGCATCACCTCGATCGTCGCGTCATCGGGAGCCGTCGCCGCCGAGGCAAACCGCCGAGAGAAAAGATACCCGGAGCCGGCCAACGCTCCCGTCTTCAAAAAGCTGCGTCGTTGCATGTCCGTCCTTAACAAGAGTTGTGAATGCGAACTGACTCAAATGTCGAAGAGCGTCTGGGGCGTATGAGAAAACATTTACTTGGTCGTGTCAATCAGTCGTTATTAACGAAGAAATCCACCCTTACGCAGTCCGGAACCTTCTAGCTCTGTCTGATCTGTGTTCTCCGTGGTGAATATCCGGTCCCCGTTCTCGGAAAGAAACGCCTTTCTATTAGCGGCCGCGTTAACCCCGGAACCTATACTGAAATCAATGACCCGCACTCTCACCAAGTCCCACGAATTCCAGCTCCGCGCCGAGCGCCTTCTCCCCGGCGGAGTCGACTCTCCCGTTCGCGCCTTTCGCGCCGTCGGCGGCGCGCCGCCCTTCCTCGTCCGCGCCGAGGGCGCTTATCTCTGGGACGCTGACGGCAACCGCTATCTCGACTACTTCGGCTCCTGGGGGCCGATGATCCTCGGCCACGCCCATCCGCCGGTCGTCGAAGCGATCCAGCGCGCCGCCGCCAACGGCGCAAGCTTTGGAGCCTCTACGCCCACCGAGGGCGAGCTTGCCGAGATGGTGGTGACGGCTGTTCCATCGATCGAGAAGCTGCGCTTCGTCTCCTCCGGGACTGAGGCGACCATGTCCGCCATCCGCGTCGCCCGCGCCTTCACCAATCGCAAATACATCATCAAGTTCGAGGGTTGCTACCACGGCCACTCCGACGGCCTGCTCGTCAAGGCCGGCTCCGGGGTCGCGACCTTCGGCATCCCCGGCTCTGCCGGGGTTCCTGAAGAAATCGTCCACTTCACCCTCGCGCTGCCCTTCAACAACGTCGCCGCCGTCGAGGCCGCCTTCGCCGCACACAAAGACCAGATCGCCTGCATCATCGTTGAGCCGGTTGTCGGCAACATGGGCTGCGTCACGCCAGCGCCGGGATATCTCGAAGCGCTCCGCAAGATCACCGCCCACGCCGGAAGCGTGCTGATCTTCGACGAAGTCATGACGGGCTTCCGCGTTGCTCTCGGCGGAGCGCAAGGCCTTTATGGGATCCAGCCCGACATGACCACCCTCGGCAAGATCATCGGCGGAGGCTTGCCCTGCGGAGCCTTCGGCGGCCGCGCCCAGATCATGGACCTGCTCGCGCCCTTAGGCCCCGTCTACCAGGCTGGAACGCTGAGCGGTAATCCCCTCGCCATGGCCGCTGGAATCGCCACCGTCGGCGAACTGATCCACCGCGAAAAAGAAATCTATCCGCAACTCGAACGAGTCAGCGCCGCCGTCGCCAACGGAGTCGCGGCTGTCGCCGAAGCCGCCGGAATCCCCGTCACCACCAACCGAGTGGGTTCCATGTTCACCTGGTTTTTCACAGAGACTCCCGTCACCGATTGGGACACCGCCGCAACCTCCGACACAACTCTTTTCGGAAGATTTCACAGCGCTATGCTCGAAGCCGGAGTCTGGCTACCGCCCTCACAGTTTGAAGCGATGTTTTTGGGAACGGCGCATGGGAGTGTTGAGGTGGAGGCGACGATTGCGGCGGCGAAGATTGCGCTCGGCGAATTAAGAACAGCCTAGTTTCGGCTATGTCAGGGAACGACCGAACAATCGAATCCACCAAGGCCGCCTTGCTGGCGGCGGTGGACTAACTGAAAAATTTGCCGACACGATGTCGACTGGTTCTTGCTCGGACTTGTCCTCTGGTGAAATGCGCTGCTGATTCGTCTCCCGTGACTTCGGGTCATTGACAATCGCAACCATTTCTACTGAGATCTCATGCCAGTTGTGGTCTTCTCTTCCATCGCTCCAGATGATGCCCGGTTGAGAATAAACAACGGTTACATCGAACCGTGCGCCGCCCTCCATGTACGGCGCAATTAATTTGGCTTTCGATGCGTTTAAATGCCCTAAGGTGCTTCCCCGCCATTGAACTAAGATCGCATTCCTGTCCGCAGGGTTTTCAGGCTCGAGGAAGAGCTCGCACTTGTCGCCCACCTTAACCTTGCGCCACAATCTGATCCGATTTCTGTTGTGACTAAGCCCTCTTATCGCTCCCTTGTACTTCGTACCCTTGGTAGGCCCGCGCTTGCGTCGGCGCTCGCGCTGGCGCTCTCGTTCCTCCGCTTCAGCTGGGTCGCTTGGAGTAACAGTGATCGTTACCTTCCCCACGTTACAGTCTCCGCTGAAAGAATAACCTAGCCAGCCCACCTCAGCTACCAGGCCCTACTGCTGCTGCCGAGCGTTATAGTGACGTCGTTGCGTGAACTCATGCCGAGATATTGCTATGCAGCTTTCCGGTCTACCACCTCAAGCACGGTTCCTTCCAGCTTCTGCAAATGCGCGATGATGGCGAAGAGATTTCTTGCTTGCGGATTTCCTGATGGGCTGAACATTCGCATTAGGGTCTTCGGGGAGCGGTCGAGGGCCTCGCCGAGCTGAATGAAGCCAACCGTCCCGTTAATGTAATTGCGCAGCACCGATTTCCCGGTTTCAACATCGCCCGAGACGAGGCAGTTCAAACCTTCCCGCAAATAGGCGCGCCGGAATCCCTTACTCTCTTGAAGTTGCGCCTTGACTGTTTCTTTGAATTCTCGCCCCAGCGGCATCATTGCTCCTTTTTCGTTGCCTTGTACTCGTTCCACATTGCTCGGGCGGCGGCAATATCGCTCTGCTGACTCTTCTTGCTGCCTCCGCCGAGAAGGATGATGAGCGTCTCGCCGTCCCGTCCAAGATAAGCCCGAAAACCAGGCCCAAAATTCATCCGAAGCTCCATCACTCCGCCGCCCACGCTCTTGATGTTCGAGAGGTTGCCGTGTTCCAGACGCTCCAGGTAAACGGCAACTCTGGCCCGGGCTGCAGGCTCCAGGGATAAGAACCAGAGCTCGAACGGATTGCATCCCTCGCGATCGACATAAGGACGTACGATCATTCCATCCAAAATGGTACCACTAAGATCACCATTTTTATGGATATTCGTGTGCGGAGAGCAGAGTTGCGATCGCTTCACTGCGGAGTGATTTTCACCACCGTAGCCCCGCAGGTATGCACATTCTGGCAAGCTTCAGGCGCCAGCGTCTTCGACAAGCAAACCTCAACCGCAGTCAGATAGTTCTTCCCGCAACTCAGAGCTATACCCCCCTGCGGCCAGCTCGGATTCGCCGCCGCAAACTCCCCAATGATCGCGCTTGGCGTCATCATCGCCGGCGGTCGCCCATTCACAAAGATCGCCGGAATCCTCACCGCATGAAACGCCGTCCCAATCGCGGTGAAGTAGGCATCCGGCGCAAGCCCCGAACAAGTCCCATGCGTCGTCCACTCATGCTCGATGAGCGAAACCGTCGGAATCAGGCTGAGGTACTGTTGCGGATTGGCCGGCCCCGCCGCCGTCGAGCAATTCTCCGGATAAGTGCCGTCGTCATTTTGCGGCCACATCCCATGGACCACGAACCCCGGATGCGAACCGCACTCCGAGCTGCTCGGATGAGTCGCACAGAATTCCGGCGACCACGACAACGTCAGCAAATAGAAATCAAAGGCGCCAGGCTGCGAGTTCGCCGCCGGACGAGCGCGTCGAGACTTCCGGCTCGCAAACTCCGCCCGCGAATTACCGCTCGCCCCGGAATCAGCCTGGCTGGCAGCCGACGATTGCACCGGCGAGGCCGAAGGCGATTTCTCCACGGTAATTGGCGGAGCACTCGTGCAACCGCCAAGCAACACTGCGAACAAAAGCAGATTTGCAGCTCGACCCAACGCCGTCACCTTTCACTCCCTGTCGCAACGAAGCTCGATCCTTCCGCAGCCAGCCTCGGAATCAGCCTTCGCACCGCCTCAACCGTTGCGCTCCGGTCCTGCCCAATCCCCGCCTGCCCGCCATCGTGCAGAACGATATTGCTCCCCCACCCGCCCCGCCGATTCCGCCCGATTCCTTTTTCGACATGGCCTAGAACATCTTCTGCGCGAATCCCCGCTTCCCAGTCGTGCCCAATCACATTCCACATCACCGGAGTCAGTCCCAGCTCCCGCGCCGCGCGCAACACATCCGGACGACGCGAGCCGTGCGGCGGCCGAAAATAGCTCACCCGCTCACCCAGCGCATCTTCAAGCGCCGCATTGCAATCCGCTAGCTCCCGCCTCACCCTCGCCGGAGTCTCCAGCACCAGCCACGGATGCGTCATCGTATGGTTCCCAATCAAGTGCCCCGCCGCCTGTACCGCGCGAACGATATCCGGCCGCTCCCGCACGAACCGTCCGATCATGAAAAATGTCGCCCGTACCTGATGCTCCGCAAGACTGTCGAGCAGCTGCCCAGTGTAAGGATCGTTTGGCCCATCATCAAATGTCAGCGCGATCTCATTCGGATTCCGGCCCGCAATCACCGTCCGCCCAAAGAGCTGCGAACCCGCCGAAAGCGCGGCATAGGTCAGCAGTCCCGCCCCGGCAATGCCCGCAACCGCAGCGCCTGCAAGAATTCCACCCACTGGAAGCGATCCTGACATTGGCTTTCAGTGTACTGCCCATGAACTTCGCGTCGCCGCTGCTTGGCGACTGACCGGGCGCATGATATCTTCGTATTTTCTTCGCTATAGAGACTACGGTAGGAAAGCCCTTCGGTAGGTGCCGGGGCCTCAAGCCCCCGGAATCCTTTAGGCCTGGACTCTTCTCAACGGACCAGAACCCGCACGCAGGATAGATTATGTTGAAAGCTGGTATCCACCTCATGGCAAAACTCTTTGAGCAGCCGCGTTTGATCGCCCTGGAAGGGCCGATCCGCGTAGGGAAATCAAGCCTGGCAAAGATCCTCGCCGAGCGGCTTCATGCGCGACGGATCGTAGAGCCCGAGAACAATCCCTTCTTGGATCGCTTCTACGCCGGGCAGACCTCGATCGGCTTTCAAACGCAGATGTGGTTTCTCGAGCAGCGCTTTGAGCAGTGGAAAGGAATCCACCGCGACGAGCTCGAGACTCCGGTCGTCGCCGACTATATTTTCGAGAAAGACAAGCTGTTTGCTTACATCAACCTGTCCGATGCCGAGCTGGCGCTCTACAACAGCTACTACCAGCACTTTCGCGAACAGGTGCCCACCCCCGACCTGGTGATCTACCTGCAGGCAACCCCCGACGTTCTCAAGCAGCGACTCAAACGTAAGGGCGCTCCCGGTGAGCGCGCGGTGAGCGACGACTACCTTGAGCAGGTCATCGCCGCCTACGAGCACTTCTTCTTCCACTACACCGCCAGCGACCTGCTGGTCGTCAACACCTCCGACATCGATTTCGTGAACAACAACCGTGACCTGCAGCTCTTGCTCAACCGGCTCTCCGAGCCGATCAAAGGCACCCAGTATTTCCTGCCTCTGGGTACCGAACAAGCGAGTTAATCGGGGGTTGAGTGTAGGATTGTCCCGATGACACAGCGCATCGATTACGCGCAGGCATTCCCTGAGGCCATCAAGGCAATGGCCCAGATGGAAGCCACCCTTCGCCACAGCGGGCTGGAGAAGCCGCTGCTTGACCTCGTAAAGCTGCGCGCCTCGCAGCTGAACGGCTGTGCCTATTGCATCGACATGCATACCAAAGACGCGCGCGCCGGCGGCGAAACCGAGCAGCGCCTCTATGGCCTGGTGGCCTGGCGAGAGGCGCCCTTCTTCACCCCGCGCGAGCGCGCTGCCATGGGCTGGACCGAAGCCATCACCAACATCCAGGAAGGCCACGCCACCCAGGCCGCCTACGACGAAGCTCGCAAGGAGTTCGAAGAGGGCGAACTGGTCAAGCTCACCTTCGCCATCACCACCATCAATACCTGGAACCGCATCGCCATCGCCTTCCGCCCCGACGTTGGCGTCTACGAACCCAAGCAATAACCGCTGCAATTCTGCCGCCTCCCTTGACCGCAAAATTCACGTAGCAGTATCCTTCCGTGTTCGTTCGCCACGCATCGAAACAAAGAGCGAAATGGAGGGACTCATTATGTCGTCAGGACCCAGGAAATGTGCTCACCCCAGCTGTACCTGCGTCGTCGATAAAGAGAAGTTCTGCAGCCAGCATTGCAAAGACGCAAAAGGAGTCGTCGCGTTGGCCTGCCATTGCCAGCACTCGGAGTGCAAGGGGTAACATAGTGTCCGGCTGAGGCAACGCACTGCCGGTCAGAAGTCGAAGATCTTCCCCGAAGACGAATTTGCCACGCCTCCGTCGGTGGAGTATTCTCTGAAATGGTTCGGGCGGCATCCCTGAGGTATCGGCGGGAGCCACACTGGAGACAACCATGAGCATTCCGCACTTCCGCAGCGCAGATCGGTCTGCGTCTCCCTCCTCATCTTTCGCCCCTGTAAAAATCACGCTCCCTCATCTTCAAGAGAAAAAGCGCTTCAGGCAGCCGATCGCCGCTCTGACCGCCTACGACTACGCGACCGCGCGATTGGTGGACGAAGCCGGCATCGACATGGTCCTCGTTGGCGATTCGCTCGCCATGGTTGTGATGGGCCTCGATAGCACGCTCGCTGTCACCGTCGACGAGATGCTGCACCACACCCGCGCCGTCCGCCGGGCGGTGCGGCGTGCCGTAGTCGTCGCCGACATGCCTTTCGGCTCCTATCACTCCGCCATCGCCGAGGGAGTCAGCAACGCCGTCCGCTTTGTCAAAGAGGCAGGCGCCGAAGCGGTCAAGATCGAGGGCGGCCGCAATCGTCTCGAGCTGATCGAGCGTCTGGTCGATGCGGAAATTCCCGTCATCGGCCATCTCGGGCTCACTCCGCAATCGGTCAATCGCATGGGCGGCTACGCGGTCCAGGGCAAGACCTTGCATGCGATTGACGAGTTAATGCGTGACTCGATTGCCCTGGAGCATGCCGGAGCGACGGCAGTTGTGCTCGAAGGAATGCCACGTGAGGTCGCGCAAAAGATCACCGCCGAGCTGACGATTCCCACCATCGGCATCGGTGCCGGTCCCGACTGCGACGGGCAGATCCTCGTCTTCCACGACCTCGTCAATCTGAGCTTCTCTAAGACCGCAAAATTCGTCCGCCAATACGGCGACGCCGCTGCGCTCTATCGCGGCGCGATCGAGGGCTATCGCGACGATGTGGCCCAGCGAGCTTTTCCCGCCGACGCGGAAAGCTACCACCTCGCCAAAGAGGAGCGCCTCGCACTCGAAGAACGGCTCGCCGGCAAGCTTGCCGTCATGCGCTAAGGAAATGCGCATCGTCAACACGATTCGGGAAATGCAATCCGCCTGCCGCGCCCTTCGCCACGCAGGCAAATCGCTCGGCTTCGTGCCGACCATGGGTGCGCTGCATGACGGACACCTCTCTCTCGTCGAGGCGTCAAAGGCGTCCTGCGAAATCACCGCCGTCTCGATCTTCGTCAATCCAACCCAGTTCGCACCCAACGAAGATCTCGCCAAATATCCGCGAACGTTTGACTCCGACTCCGCCATGCTCGAACGCGAAGGCGTCGATCTGCTCTTCGCTCCCAGTGCTGAGGAGATGTATGCCGGCGACGCAGCAACCTGGGTGGAAGTCGCGGGCGTCGGCGACCGCCTCGAGGGCGCCTCGCGTCCTGGGCATCTGCGCGCCGTCGCCACCGTGGTCTCCAAGCTCTTCCACATCGTCGCGCCGACCCATGCCTTCTTCGGGCAAAAAGACGCCGCGCAGCTGGCAGTCCTCCGCAAGATGGTTTGGGATCTGAACTTCGATCTGCAGATCGTGGGCTGCCCCACCGTCCGCGAACCCGACGGCCTTGCAATGAGCTCGCGCAACCGATACCTCAGCGCACAAGAGCGACAGCAGGCGCTCGTCCTCAATCGTGCCCTGCGTGCCGCCGCTGATCTCGTCGCGAGCGGAGATACATCCGCTTCACCGCTGCTCACCGCGATGCGCGCGGTCCTCGCCTCCGAACCTGCAGCTCGCGTCGACTACATCACTGTCGTCGACCCCGACACCCTGCTGCCGATCGAGGATATACAACACGGAGCAATGCTCGCCGTCGCCGCCTGGTTCGGCGCCACCCGGCTGCTCGACAACCTGCTCACTCGCGAAATCAATCGGAAAGCATCCTGAAGTAATCGGCCCCGTGCAGCCCTGTCTCAAGCGATGGCCTGCCGATTCGACGAGTTGCCCGACGTCGATTGAGTCGAGCCGAACCCCCGTCAGTGCTTCTCGTGCGTCTCCGGCGGCGGCACAAATGCTTCCGGCATCGCATGACCGCGATGGCAGGTCCCGCAATTCACCTTCTGATCGCTGCCCGTCGGCAATTGGCCGATGTATTTCGAGTTCAGCTCGCTGGTCATGGTCATCATGATGCGCGCGGTCGCCTTCTCCGGCTTGGCGTCGGAGGCAAAGTTCAGCCGGTGCGTGGCCGCATCGCCGGCGTGGCAGTAGCCGCACTCGACGCCCAGCTGTCCCTCATACTGCTTCATGATCGCGATAAGGTCGGAAGTCGAGATGTCCTTTGGCAGGATCTTCAGGTTCGTCGGCTTGGGCATCGGTGGATGCCCTCCCGGAGGCAGCCCTTGCGCGCCCGCGGGCGGAGGTCCTTGTGCAATAGCGACAAGCGAGGAAACGAAGACCGCAAGCATACAAGCAGCGAGACGCGATTGTCCGGTTAGCAACGGTGGCTCCCTAACGAAGATTTAGTTCCGAGGATTTTCTTGAAGCTCACTGCAGATTTCAACTGGTAGACGAAAGCGCCCGCAGGAATGACGCGGATACAAATTTATTTTCCGAAATCACAAAACGCAATGGCATCTCTGACGCCTTGCTGATGCCGATCCTCGGCGTGACCGCCACCGCCTCAGGCACGTAGCCATCGTCAGCAAGGTACAGCACAGACTTTGCTGAAGTCAGATCGACTCCATTGATATTTTCTCTGGTAATCCCAAGCGCCTGGCAGAGCCGCCCCGGTCCCGAGGTCAACAGCCTCGGCGCCGCATCCGGCGGCAGCTTGCGCAACTTCGTCATCTCGGCCATTCCGGTCATCGGCTCCAGCGCGCGGAACAGCACACCGCCCGCCTGCCCATCCGGCTCGCAGGAGGCGTTAAGGCAGTAGTGCATTCCATAAATGAAGTAGACATAAGCCCGCCCCGGCGGCCCGAACATGACCGCATTACGCGCAGTGAGCCCGGGATAGGAATGTGAGGCCGGGTCATTCTTGCCCATGTACGCTTCGGTTTCAACAATGCGCCCGATAAGTCTCTGCCCGCCTAGCTTGCGGATGATCAGTTTGCCGAGGAGTTTACGAGCCACTTGAGCTGGATCGTGCCGGTAGAACTCCTCCGGGAGGCTGGCTGACTTCTGACGCGACACGCAGATGGACCCTCTGTGTTTTTTCTAGCGAGACCGAAGCCGGTTGCCCATTCAAGCCTGGTGTTGGCTTGAGTGGGAAAACGGGGCGCCGTGACTACCCCTTCTTCGCCTTCCCATACTCCTTCACCGCCGCCAGCACCTCTTCCGCATGTCCCTCCGGTTTGACCTTCGGGAAGACTTTGATCAGCTTCTGGTCCGGCCCGATCAGGAACGTCGTCCGCTCAATCCCAATCACTTTCTTCCCATACATGTTCTTTTCCTTCAGCACGTCAAACTGTTTGCAGACTACTTCGTCTACATCAGCAAGGAGCGTGTACGGCAGGTCATATTTTTCTTTGAACTTCTTCTGCGCCTTCGGCGTGTCGCGGGAGATCCCCAGCACCACTGCCCCGGCGTTCTGGATCTTCTTGAAGCTGTCGCGAAATCCGCAGGCCTCGATCGTGCACCCCGGCGTATCCGCCTTCGGATAAAAGAACAGCACCACCGGTTTTCCCGCGAAGTCGGAGAGATGTATGGTCTTTTCCTGCTCGTCCTGCAGGGTGAAATCGGCGACTTTGTCGTTCGGTTCCATGAATTTCCTTTCGCGCGGCATAGATTTGCCGGGAGTAGCATTGTTATAGGGTCAACTGCCAGCCTCGGGTGATCGAAGGCGATGATGCTTTCATCATGACAACATCCAATTGTTTCTCGATCTTCAACGCTATGTCATTGCCCATCCATAAACAAGTTGCGCGACATTTGCGGTCCCTGCCGGTTGTGTTGATGTGCGCACTGGGCGTCTCTTTGCCCGCCGCGGCGCAATATCAGACCCACGTCCAGAAAAACGACGACAAGAAGCCCACTCCGCCTCGCGCCGTCGCGGTCCTCGAATGGGTTGGCGACCCCGGAAAGCCGGTCGCTAGCAGGATTGTCCCGGTGACAGTCTTCGTCAACGGTCGTTATGAGGACGGCGGCCTTTACCTCGCCCAACCCGCTCCGCTCACCGTAGAGAGCGAGACTGTCTACGATCTCGAACAAGCCGGCGTCCCTAAAGGCACCTTCTATGTCGCCGGCGGCGAAAACGTCAGCGGCGCATGGTTCGGCTACGGCCAATGGAAGCCGCTCGCTGCCCCCAAACCCGCAAGAAAGCTTCAGCCGTCAAAGGTCCCGCCCCGGGTTGTCCAGGATAGCGATCCCGACAAACCCCATTTCAAAGGGGGCAATCCCTCCTCCGGCCAGAGCGGCTCCGGTCAATCGACGAGTTCCGGCTCTTCATCACCAGCATCGGACGACCCGGACAAGCCCTCCCTGCATCGCCGCAACCCCTCAGACATCGACACCGCTGCCTCGGGCGCCGGAACCGCGCCCGATGATCCCGACCGGCCCCACCTGAAAAAGCAGTCAGCCGCCAGCGCGAATTCGTCTGAGTCGGCTGACGATGGCTCGCCCGTCTCCAGCGTGAACGAGCCCGACCCCGACCGCCCCAAGCTCGGCCGCGGCAAGCCCGCTGAGGCCCAGGTCCAGTTGCAGGCGACCAGGATTACTGGTCTGCCTCCCGACCTCCAGCAAATGGCTGCCGTCTCCGATGCGGCCAGCCGCCCACAGCACGCCTTTAGTTACCCCTGGCCCGATCCCGGCGATGCCCCAAAAATGCAGGCCGCCGTCGAGGCTCTGGCCATCAAAGCTGTTCTCTCCAACGGGACCTCTCCGGCAAATCAGATTGGGCCGGCGACCTCTGCGCCGGCAACAAAGACCCCGGCGCACGCAGGGCCGAAAAGCACCCTCGCCCATAAGGTCCCACTCAAGCCGCCGCCCGTGACCCTGAGCGAAGAAGACTTTCGCGCCTACGAGCTCTCCTACAACGGAGGCGCGACGCTGGTCTTCACCGCCAAGGCTGCGATCGGCCCGAATAACGCTGGCGTCACGGTCGAGAAATACATCACGATCATCGCCCAGCCCGACTTCAACGGCGACCCGCAGCTGCGGTTTCAATCGGTCACCGATCCGAAACATCTCGACATCACCCCGCGCATGAGGCTCGTGGACGCGGTCGATACCGCCGGCGATAACCAGGCCGAACTGATCTTTGAGCTTCGCCGCGAGTCCGACCGGCAGTTCGCCATCTACCGCGTCCGCGGCACTCACGCCGAGCAGGCATTCGCCACTGAGTCGCTCCCTTACGTGACTCCGAGCCACACCGTCGAGACCAAAGCCAATTGAGGCGGCCTCGCGTTTCCAGGAACCGGCAAGCGCCGCGTTCGCAGAGCGGCCGACTGCCGCTCCTCTGCCTGTCGATCCTCGCGCTTTTCGCTCCCTCGCTCCTCGCCCTTGACCCGCCGCCGCGCCCGCTCCCCCCGCACCCAATCCTCGTCGGATACTTCCCGCAATGGGGCGTCTACAACCAATACTTCGTCAAGAACCTTGTCGCCAGCGGCGGCGCGAAGCTGCTCGATCAAATCGATTATTCGCAGGGCATGATTAAAGACAACCGCTGCGCCATCGGCGACCCCAACGCCGATCTCAATCTCGTCTACACCGCAGCAGACAGCCTCGAGGGCAAAGCCGACGATCCAGCAGCGCCCCTGCGCGGAAACTTCCATCAGCTCCAGGAGCTCCGCCGCCGCTATCCCAGGCTGCGCGTCCTCATTTCAATCGAAGGCAATCCAGCGTACTTCGCCAGCGCCGCTCAACCCGGGAACCGCGCCGCGTTCGTCTCCTCCTGCATCGACATGTTTGTGCACGGCCATTTCGCGCCCGCGGTAGAAGGCGGCACTTTATTCGATGGCTTCGATCTCGACTGGGAATTCCCCACCGCTGCCGACACCGCCAACTATCTCGCCCTCGTGCAGGAGTTTCGCCGTCAGCTCGATGCCTTGCACGCCGGCCTCACACTGAGCGTCGCCCTCGCGCCCGGCCTCGGCCGCTTCCAGGGCCTCGATTTCAAGGCTGTCGCTGCCGTCGTCGACCAGATCAACATGATGAACTACGACTACAACGGCCCCTGGAGCCACCTCACCGGCATCCTCGCGCCGCTCTACGCAATCGACGGCGATCCGCAGCGCAACAACAACATAGACTCAACCTTTGAAGCCTACGTGCAGGCCGGAGTTCCGCCCGAAAAGATGCTCCTCGGAATCCCCTTCTACGCCTACGGCTGGTCAGGCGTCGCCGACATAAATCACGGCCTCTTTCAGCCCGGGCAGCCGATTCACGGCGATCATTTCTACAGCTACATCCAGTCCATCCAGCCGAAATCGAAGCTCTACCGCGATCCCAATTCGCAGACGCCCTGGCTCTACGACGGCAGCACCTTCTGGACCTTCGACGACCCCGCCTCCATCCGCGCCAAACTCGACTTCGCCCGCCAGCACAAACTCGGCGGAGCCATGATCTGGGAGCTCAGCAACGACTCCGCCGACGCAGCTCTGTTGAGAGCGGTCGCCGCCGGTCTTCATCCACGCTAAAGCGAAATGCCCGTCGACAATATATCTCTCCTCCGCTCCGGGCAGATCCTGACGGAGTTTCTCAAAACCCCGTCTTGCGCCCGCTGCATGAACACTTGTCCGAGTAGCCGACTATACGTCCAGGTGCTCGGGGTCTCAATGTGGAAGTGGCACTATATCATTCGTCCAGAGTGACGGGAGTCGCAAATCATTGCGCATAGCGTTTTCATCAGCTACTGCATTACACCCGTAAGTCTATGGTGGCGGAGAGTCGTCGATGAATAGACTGAAAATGCCCTTCTGGTCCCTTGCAGGCGGATTGATCCTCTTGCAGATGATTCTGATTGCGATCATCGTTCATGGTGAGTCGCTGACCTTCGATGAGGCCGACCATATTTTCTCCGGCTACATGATGTGGCATAGCGGCGACTACGGTCTGAATCCCGAGCATCCGCCGCTGGTGAAGCTGGTGGCGACACTGCCTCTACTGCAAGAGAAGCTGTGGGTGCCTCCGCTGCAAGGGCGATGGTTCAAGGCAGAGGCGTACCGGGATGGCCGTGACTTTATGGAACGGAACGACGGCCCGCAGCATCGCCTGCTCTTCCGCATACGCCTGGCAGCAGGTGTCTTTGCCGTGGGACTTTCGGTGATAGTGTTTCTGATTGGGAGCGAGCTATTTGGTGCGTCCGCTGGTTTGCTGGCTTTGCTTTTGGTGGTCTTCGAGCCCAATGTGTTGGCCAACAGTGATCTGGTCACGACCGATGTAGGCGTCACTTGCTTCTTTCTGGCCACCATCTATTGCTTCTATCGTTACGCAAGGCAGCCATCTCTGATTCGTCTGTTGCTGACCGGCCTGGCTGCCGGACTCACGCTCGTCGTCCAAGCACAGCGGGATTTTGCTGGCCCCGATGCTGCTGGCGATTGGCGCTGGTGGAGATTGCCTGTGCCGAACGCGAAGAGCGCAACCGGATCGCTAAGACACTGCTTGGCGGATTGGCAACCATCGCAGTCCTTGCGGTCGTGGTGCTCTGGGCTTTCTACGGTTTTCGCTATGCGGCCAGACCGGCAGGATTTGTGATGAACCCGACGCTGAGCGAATACGCTGCACCCCTCACGGGAATGAACGGTTGGGCGATAGGGCATCTCGCCAAGTGGCGATTGCTGCCGGAATCGTACCTGATGGGGATGACCGACATCCACTATGCAGCGCAGCAGTATCCCATCTTCGTACTCGGGCACGACTATCCTCACGGCGTCTGGTGGTACTTTCCCGTTGCCTTATCCATCAAGACCTCTCTGGGCTTGATCGGTGTGCTGGTCTTGGCCGGTTTTGCGCTGATCAGCAGACGGCTCACGCAGAGAAGAGAATTGGCGTACCTGCTTGTGCCTGGCGCTATCTATCTGACTGTGGCAATCCTCAGCGGTATGAACATCGGCACGCGTCATGTTCTGTTTCTGTATCCACTGGCTGCGTTGCTCGGCGCAGCGGGTCTGACAGCGCTCGCGCGGCATAACCGGCGCTGGATTTGGATCGGTGGAGGATTGGTCGCTTTCCACGTCATCTCTGCCATGGCGATATTCCCGGCGGAGATGGCGTATGGCAACGAAGCCTGGGGCGGAACGGCAAACACGCACAAGTACCTGAGCGACTCCAGTGTGGATTGGGCGCAGCAGCTGCCCCACATCAAGCAATGGGTGGACGCACATCCTGGCGAGGAGTGCTGGCTGGCATATTCCGCTTATCCCGATCTTCGTCCGCAAGCCTACGACATTCCCTGTCACCCACTGCCCACGGCCCATACCGGAGGAGTGATCCTGCCCGTCGACGTGCCGGAAACCATCCATGGCAGCCTCCTGCTAAGCGCAGACGATCTGGAAGCCTGTGACTGGCCTAGCGACCAGTTGAATGTCTTCGAGCGATTTCGGTGGATGCCCATGTCGGAGCAGATCGATCACAGCGTCTTTGTATACCGCGGCGATTTTCATATTCCTGAAGCGGCGGCGTTGGGAGCAGTCCAAAAGTCGCAAATTCTTCTGAGAGAGAACAGGCCCGCGGAGGCTTTGGTTGCGGCAAAGAGGGCTGTCGCTTTGCAGCCGGAGAATTTGCTGGCGCAGATGGCCCTGGGAGACGCGCAGACCGCATTAGGCGACAGAGACGGTGGACGAGCTGCCTATGTATCGGCGCTGGCGGCGGCTCATCGATTGGAAGCCGACGCCCAACCGCTGTTTGTGCCGGGTTTAGAGCAGAAGCTGCATCCATGACCCCGGCGCAACCAGGCCGTGAAGCTTTTCTTTTGCATCCGAAGTTGGCAAGTTGCCTCAACTGCCGGTGAGGCCTGGGTTTTACTCGTCTGTCGCGTAGAGGGGCCTGAACACCCACCGAGCAGGCTCATGGATCATCGTTCCCGGCAGTTTGGCGTGTCACCGGCTGTTCGGCTAGTTCCCCCAAAGTCGGTCGCCCCTTCAAGAAATCGGCTTCAAAACCATCCGGCCATACACGATGAACGCCATCACCAGACCCAGCACCAGGCTCAACACAATCGTCGTAACCTCGCGGTACTGAGTGTGCACCCAGATGAACACCAGGCTCTCGACCGTCAGCACCGCGGCCGCCACCACCGTGAACTCCGGGTGCCAGTGAAGAGCAGCAGGAACGATCAACCCCGCCGCGCAAACGAGTTCGACAATGCCAAGCGCCTTCCACGCTCCACGCGGCAAAGCGCCAAACGACGGAACACCCTCGCTTACCTTGTCGAACAGGAAGACCTTCATCACCCCCGACGCTCCGTACACCAGCGCAGCGAGACCTTGTAGCACCCACAACAGGATGTTCATCGTGCCTCCCCCCGGTTTTCTGCATCGACGGCAGCAGCGCGGCTGCGCCTACGACAGCGGAATGCGATACAAGTTGCGATGGACGCTCTGCCGCAGCCAAAGAGACTGCCCGGCGCTCGGCCCCAGATAAATGAAATTGTCTACGATCTTCATGCCTTGAATTGTCCCTGCGCCGCCTTTCGGATCGACTCCTTCAGCCGGCAGTCGAGGCACCGGCTCGCCGGAAGCAAGCGGCGCGAGGGCCGTCTTGGCTGCCCCCATGTCCGAAAGGTGAATAAAAAAGATTCGTCCGTGATTGCCCCAATCGGCCGTGCAGTAGCTTGGGCAGATATGTAATGGATCGCCCCCGCTAAGCGGCATCGCCATCGTTTCATAAGTGGCGTCCGGAGTTCTCGACGAGGCAACAGTGGCGATGGCCCACCTTCCATCCGGAGCGATGGCTTCGAACTCGAAAATGGTATTGGGCAACACCTTCTGCCGATCGCTTCCATCCGCCTTCATCCGATACAGAAAGTTCCCCCCGCCTTCGGTTGCCCGGAAGAAAATGTTGCCGCTCTCGTCAAAGTGCGGCTGATCTTCTTCGACGGAAGATGCGAATTGTTTTGGCGAGGTCCGCAGGTCTAAATCCGCAATCCAGAGCCGCGAATGCCCCTGCGGATCGGCCGCAGAGAACACCACCTGTCTCCCATCCGGCGTCAGCGCGTATCCAGTCATCAGAATGCCGGGCAGCAAATGCTCGTTGCTGCCGCTCGCCAAATCCACCCGAAACAGCTCTCCGCTGGTGAACTGGTGCCCACCTGCCCCACGCGCCGGCACGAGGTAGAAGACCGACCTCCCGTCCGGCGAAAACTGCGGGCTCTCTGCGTAGCTCTCCGAAGATATCTGCCGCTCTCCCTTCGCGTCATTGAGCATCACCGTGCTCTGCACCGATCCCACCGACGTGATCAGCGAATGCCCATCGGGCGAAATGGCAATTCCTTCCTCTTCCGTGGCTCCCGAGGTTACCTGTTGCGGCTCGCCATCGGGAAACCGTTGCCGCCAGATATGGAAGCGCCCGCCCGCATCGGAGCTGAAGTACATCCACGCCCCATCCGGAGACCACGCCACGTAAGTGCACCCGCCACTCTTCGGCCCCACAACCCGCCCATCGGAACCGCCGGCGAACGGAACGATCAGGCAGGGCAGCCAGCCGCCGTTGTCCATATGCGCCACCAGAACCCACTTGTGATCGGGCGAGATCGCCGACCGGTGCGCCATGCCCCTCTCTCGCGGAGGCACATACACCGCCCGGCTGTTCGAGCGGTTCTCCCCGGCGGTCACAATCGACATGTGCATCCCTTTTCCGAGCTCGGAAAAGAGCAGATTCTTCTCATCGATCCAGCTCAGCGCCGCCGCATTGGCCAGCATCAACCGCGGTTCGCCACCCAGCACCGGGACCACCCAGGTGTTCCACTCCGGCGGAATCACCGTGTACGTGATTCGCCCCCCATCGGGTGAGAACTCCGGGCTCATCTTGTGCAACTCGTCGTGGGTCAACTGCACCGGCTCTCCGTCGGGCAGCAGTTTCGCGTAAATCTGGCCCGTGTCGATGAAAGTATCTTCTCCCCGGATAAAAGCGAGCACCCGCCCGTCAGGCGAGATCGCTGGCGAAACCGCCGAATCCGCAAAGTCGGTCACCTGCACCCAATCGGCAGCGCTCGCCGCAGTTGACGCCGCCGAACCATTTCGCCCGCGATAGAGATATGCGCCGGCCGCAACCGCCGCCATCACCACTGCCGCAGCCAAACCCGCTGTCGCATAGAATCCTGCGCTTCGCCGCCTATGACTGCTTGCCTCGGCGACGACCGCCGCCTTTCCCGACTCCGATTCCCGCCGCAGCCGTCTGAGGTCGGCGCGCATATCGGCAGCGGACTGATACCGCTCTTCCCGGTCCTTGGCCAGCGCCTTGCTGACAATTGTTTCGAGCCCCGGCAAGAGACCCGCATTGAACTGTTGCGGCGGCGCGGGCTCCTTGTGCAGGATGTTGTCGAAGATCAGCGCCAGCGTCGCCCCGCCAAACGCCGGCCTGCCCGCGCACATCTCATACAGCACCACCCCAAACGAGAAAAGATCGGCGCGCGCATCGAGTTCCTCGCCCCGTGCCTGCTCCGGAGCCATGTAGGCCGCAGTCCCCAGCGCCGTGCCCGGGCTCGTCAATCCCTCCGGCGGCATCACCGTCGCCGTCAGCCCCGACGACGGCCGCGAGCGCCATTTCTCGCTGCTCGCCAGGCCAAAATCCAGTAGCTTCGCGTGCCCCTGCGCGTCCACGATGATGTTGGCTGGCTTGATGTCGCGATGAATAATACCCTTGCTGTGCGCCGCATCGAGTGCCGCCGCCAGCTGCAAGCCGATCTCCAGAATCTCCGCGCTCGGCAATGGCCTGCCCGAGATTCGCTTCTGTAGCGTCTCTCCCTCCAGCAACTCCATCGCGATGAAAGAGCGGCCGCCGCTCTCGCCAACATCGTAGATCGTGCAGATATTGGGATGATTCAACGCCGAGGCCGCCCGTGCCTCGCGCTTGAATCGCTCCAGCGCCTGCTTGTCACCCGAGAGATCATCCGGCAGAAACTTTAGCGCGACGTGCCGCCCCAGCCGCTCGTCCTCGGCCCGATAGACCACTCCCATGCCACCTTGGCCGAGCGGTTCCAGAATCCGGTAATGGGAGATCGTGGTTCCGAGCACTTGGTCCTTGCCTGCAAATATCGAGTGTGGCCTTGCCCGGAGTCAACGCCGTCAGGCGCAGCGAGTCAATTCCCATCAGCACAACCGGTTCGTCCCATTAGACAACAGACACCGCCGCGAGCGACATGGCCTTGCTCTAACGAATAGTGTCTTCCGCGCCCCAACCATATCGGGCATTTTCATAAGCGTTTGAAATCACATCCGGCCAGGCGCGAACTGCGCGGGAACCTGATGGCCGACGCGACCGTATTGCACAGCGGAGGTCATCGATGCGTCGACCCATTTCTGCAGTGATACCGGCAATCGTTCTGATGGGTGCCTTCTCGTTTACGCTCTCGATCATCGGCCAGAATTCGGACTTCAACCTGAACATGCACGCCAATTCGCATGTCACCGCAAAGGACATTGGGCTGCCGGTATATCCGGGAGCCATGCCGTTCAAGGATACGGACAGCGACTCATCCTCGGGAGACTTACTGTTTCTACTGAACAGCTTTCATTTCAGCGTAAAGGCAGCGAGCTTTGTGACGACGGATTCACAGCAGCACGTGCTCGACTTTTATAGAAAGCCGCTGGCGAGATTCGGCGAAGTGCTGGAGTGCGACCACGGGAAACCGGTAGGTTCGGTGAGCGTGACGAAAAGCGGGCTAACCTGCGGCAACCGCAAGGATGGTGGCGTGACGGTGAGTGAAAGCGACGACGATCACGAACTGCGTGCCGGGACGCCGGAGCAGTTCTGGATCGTTGGGATTGATAGCGCGAAGAACGGGAAGACGAAGTTTGGGCTGGTCGCACTTGTGCTTCCGACGGATGAGGGCAGCAAATAGGCGGCCTGAACGCCAAGGCTCAATAGGATCGCAGTGATCTAGCGGTACCCGGGCGTACACCCAGACGATCGGCTAATCGGATCTCTCCGAGTGAACAAGCCTCAAGTCAGCCTCACGCGCTCCGTTGAAACAGCGTCGTCTTCCTCATCACGAAGAAAAAATACCCGGCAATACACACCAGGCACAAACCCGACCCGCCAACAGCAACCGAGATGCCGAGCAGCGGAATCAGCTTTCCCAGAATAAGCGCCCCGAGTGGGATACCCGCCCGAAACGCAAGGCTGTAGACGCTCATGACGCGCCCTCGCATCGAGTCGTCGACCGCCAGTTGCACCACCGACAACAGCAGAGATGCCGACGCCATCACCGCCATACCGGTAAGAAAGATCAGCACGCAGGAAACCGGCAGCCACTTCGACACGGCAAATCCAGCCGTCGTCAGTCCAAGCGCCAGCACGCCAACCAATGCCAGGCGTGCCTGTCCCTTCAACCTCTCCATCGCTGCAGTAAACAGCGCTCCGCAGATCGATCCCGCCCCAGAGAAGACCAGCAGCAGCTCATAGGTTCCGGGCCCTCGGTGAAAGATCGTCCGCACAATCACCGGCAAAAATCCCGTCAGTGAGAAACCGAACAACGTCATGCAAAACGCGAGCAACACCAGCGGAGCCAGCCCCTCACGGTCCCGAATGAACTTAATTCCTTCCTTCATGCT
The DNA here is from genome assembly GCA_963790505.1 of uncultured Acidobacteriaceae bacterium. Classification (GTDB taxonomy): domain Bacteria; phylum Acidobacteriota; class Terriglobia; order Terriglobales; family Acidobacteriaceae; genus Acidisarcina. The sequence continues at coordinate 449,653 of CAWBOT010000004.1, forward strand.
CGTCATCACCGAGACCTGCGTCTTCGGCGCGACAAACTTCACCCGGATCACCAGCAGCGAAACGATCACCGCAACGAACGAGAAGCCATTCAGGGCGAAACACCACGTAGCGCCGAAGGCAGTGTAGGCGAGGCCCCCCAGCGTCGGGCCAACAAGCCGCGCAAGGTTGAATTGAATCCCGTTCATGGAAATCGCGTTGGTCAGGTCTTCGGGATCGACTAGCGTCGGCAGCAGCGCCGCATAAGCCGGCCCTCCAAACGACTGTCCCACTCCAACGATGAAAGACAACGTCAGAATCTGCCAGACATGAACGGTGTGGGTTGCAAACAATATCGACAGCACAAACGCGCACGTCATCTGGATGTACTGCGAAGAGAGCAGCATTTTCCTCCTGTCCAGCCGGTCCGCAAAGACGCCGCCGAACAAAGAGAAAAGCATGATGGGCAATTGACCCAGAAAAAGGTCAAGGCCAAGGTAGAAGGGGTCCTTAGTGAGGTCATAGACCAGCCAGCTCTGCGCAAACTGCTGCACAAATGTCCCGATCGTCGAGACACACGCGCCCAGCCACATGATGCGGAAATCGCGGTATCGAAATGCTCGAAAGATGCGGCGGAGAAACGGCGACGATCCGACCACGAATAATTAGGCTCCGGTAGACAGTGTCACCCGGCTTGCCGCTCCAGGCCAAATCGCGGGGGCATAGCGAAGAGTTAGGCTACTTGGCCTGGGTAGGCGGGAGTTCGCGAATCTTGATGTTGCGGAACGAGACCGGAAAGCCATGGTCCTGGAGGTCGATGCAGGTATCGTGCATGTCCGCGAAGTTGGGATAGACGTTGAACTTGCTGTTGGCGATAAGTTCGCGGAACTGTGGCGAGTCGCGGTCGTACTCGAGGACCTTGACGCCGTTGAGCCAGTGCTCGGCGTGGGTTCCGTTGACGAGGATTCGGGCGGTGTTCCACTCGCCTACCGGATGGATGGGTTTGGTGTGGTCGGCGGTGCCCGCGGCGGGGATCAGGTCGTACAGAGAGGCGACGGTGCGATCGCCATCTTTGCCGCGCTTCGCGTCGGGGTGCACGTCGTCGTCGAGGATCTGGTACTCGTAGCCGACCGGGGAGCCCGGTCCTTTCTTGAGGTCGAGGTCGACGAGGTAAAGGATGCCGCTGTTGGCCCCGGTAGTGACGCGGAAGTCGACGGAGAGCTCGTAGTTGGCATACTTGCGCGTGGTGACGATGTCGCCGGCGGCGCCGCCTTCTTTTCCGCCCAGATCGGTGGTGGTGAGCAGCCCGTCTTTAATGACCCAGCCTGAGGCGGGGAAGGGTCCGCCGCGCTCGCTTTGCCAGCCGTCGGTGGTCTTGCCGTCCCAAAGCAGCTGCCAGCCTTGAGCCTTTTCTTGCTTGGTGAGGGTGTTAGGGACCTGGGTAAGGGCGGGGATGGCGGCCGTGAGAAGAAGAGACGCAACAATGGGGCTGCGAAGGTGCATAGACGACTACGATACTCGGCGTGAGTTGGGTTGAGTAATAGTCTCGGGGATGGGCTGGTTTCCGGACTGGCGACAAGTCCTGCGGAACTCACGCAGCAATCAAGGCGACTTCCGCCGCTGGAGACCCCGTTTCCAATCCTTGTCAAGCCCTCTCACACCCTCATCTCACCCTTAACCCACACAGAATCATCGAGATAAAAAATCTCAAAAGTTGGCATGGTGAATGGGGTCAACTTGATATCCTGAATATAGGGATCAAATAAACAAAGGCCCGATGCGCAGGGCCCCAACATCGCCGTGCCCCAGTTTCAGCGCAAGTCACTCTAAGATTATGCCGACTGATTCTAATGGATTTAGCTCGATCTACCCTCGCCTAACCCGCTGAAAACAAGGATTTAAGCAGAAAATCCCAGGGGGAGGGGGGTACCCCCTCATTTTGAGGTTTGGTGAGGCAAACAAACGACTTCTGCACAAATAGAGGAGTAAAAAGCTCCAATTTACTTCCCCGGAAACGGCTCCGCGCGCATACTTCCGTCGCGTTCCTTCATCAGGATTTGCACCTTGCCCTCGGCAGTGTCCAGCTCCTGCTTGCACGAGGTCGAGAGGCGCACCCCCTCCTCGAAAAGTCGGACCGACTCCTCCAGCGGCAGATCGCCGCGCTCCAGCTGATCGACGATCTTCTCCAGCTGCTTCAGCGATTCTTCAAACGTTGCCAACCTGCAATCCCTCAGCCGCGATAGCCTGTGAAACCGGCGCTCTCTCCGCCGCCGGCGGAGCCGGCAGCACCTCGGCGATCACCTCGGCCGCCGTCGTATAACGTCCAAACGGAGCGCTCACCTGCACTCCCTGGATGCCGCCATAGCCCATCGACCGCGCCGACCGCAGCATCTCTTGGGCAATGCGGACGCCTTCCGCCCGCGCCAGCTCCGGCGTATCAGCCTTCTGCATCCGCAGCAGGATCGAGTCCGGCACGCTCACCCGCAGATCGTTCTTCATAAACTCGGCATTGCGCAGGCTGGTCAGTGGCCAGATGCCGGCGATCACCGGAATGCGGAAACCTTCCACCCGCTTCAGAAACGCCTCGAGCACGTGCAGATCGAAGACCGGCTGAGTAATCGCGTATTCCGCACCGGCCTCGACCTTGTAGGCGAATCTGCGTATCTCGTTGTCCAGATCGGGCACGCCTGGGTTCGCCGCCACGCCGATCGTGAATCCGGTCGACGCGCCGATCCCGTTGCCGCCGATATCCAGCCCGTGATTGAGCCGGTTCACGATGTTCACCAACCCGATCGCATCGACATCGAAGACCGCCGTCGCGTCGGGATAGTTGCCCAGCTTCGGCGGGTCGCCGGTCAGGCAGAGAATGTTCTTCAGGCCGATCGACGAGGCGCCGAGCAGGTCGCTCTGAATGCTGAGCACATTGCGGTCGCGGCATGTGTAGTGCAGCACCGTCTCGATGCCCGCCTGCTGCTGGATCTGGATGCACAGGCTCTGCGCGCTCATCCGCGCCGAAGCCCGAGGCGAATCGGGCACATTGATCGCGTGCACTCCATGGCCCGCCAGCAGGCGCGCGCCTTCCAGCTCCTTCGCTGCGGAGATCCCCCGCGGAGAGACAATCTCTACTAGCGTCACAAACTCGCCGGCCGCTACCAGCCGCCCGATCTTGGAGCGCTCGCCGAGCGGCGCCGGCGGCGTTTCGGTCAGGATCGGCTCTCGGGAGCCGGCCTTTGCCTGGCTCTTCTGCGCATGAACGGCGCGCATCGCCGACTTCATCGCCCGGATATGATTGGGCGTCGTCCCGCAACATCCGCCCAGGAACTGGACCCCGGCCTTCAAGAACTTTTTGGAGAAGTTCGCCATGTATTCTGGCGAACACAAGTAGATATTTCGCCCTTCAATGGCGCGGGGCATACCGGCATTCGGCATCACCACCAGCGGCAGGGACGTGGCCGCAGCCATGCGTTCGATGGCCGTCAGGACCGTCGCCGGCCCGGCGCTGCAGTTGACGCCGATCGCATCCGCGCCCCACGCCGTCAGCTTGGCCGCCGCGCTCTCGCAAGAGGCGCCGTCTAAGCAATTTGCCTCTTCATCGACGGTAACCAGCGCAATCACCGGGACGCCGGGGGCCGCCTCAGCCGCCGCCAGCATCGCCTGCTCCGCTTCATTTAAGGCGGAGATCGTCTCGATCGCCAGCAGATCGACTCCGCCAGACACCAGGCCGCGAATTTGTTCCTTAAAGGCGGCCCTGGCTTCTTCTAATGACGTCTTTCCCAGCGGCTCCAGCAACACGCCCAGCGGACCCACCGAGCCGGCGACCCAGGCATCGCCGGCCTGCTTGTCGGCCAGTTGCGCGACTGCCTGCCGGGCCAGCTTCGCCCCGGCCTCGTTAATCGCAAACACCTTGTCCTGCAATCCGTAGTGGCCCAGACGAAACGCATTGGCCCCAAAGGTGTTGGACTCGACGATCTCCGCTCCCGCCTGCAGATACTCTTCATGGATCGAGCGGACGAGTTCGGGCTGCGACAGGTTGAGTTCGTCGTAACATCGGTTGATGAAGACGCCGCGCTCGTAGAGCATCGATCCCATCGCTCCATCGAAGAGCACCGTGCGTTCCCCAAACAATTCCTGCAGTCGGCCCATCGCTTTCTCCCCAGTCTTCATGCTATCCCCGCGCCTGTTCCCGCGCCAGCCAGTGACTGCCTTTGTTATACTTTGGGTTCCAGTATGTTCGTCCGCAATGAGGGGTTAGTTTGAATACGAGAAGTGCGCTGCGCCTGTTGTCTTCCACAATTATCTTCCTCACGGTCTCTGCTTTTCTAACGGGTTGCGGCACGAACACCTACTTCGCAGGCAGGAATCTTCCTCCCAGCCGCCTGGTCAACCGGGTGCTGATCGCGATCCAGAATCCCAGCGCCTTCACCAAGGGATCGCTCATCTTTGTCGACGCCTTCTACGATATCCGCCACGCCTACAACAATATCAATCAGACTTTTTCGATCTCAGGCGCCTCCGTCAGCCTGCCGCTGACCATTCAAAATATGCCCGAGGAACAGCTCGGAGCGGTCTATAACCAAGGCGACGGCAGCGTGGCGGTGATCAGCTACTCGACCGAAAAGCAAGGCACCAGCGTCACCGGGACACCCGCTTCCAGCATCTTCATCAGCCGCAGCCAGGGATATTTGCTCGCCGCCGATCAGACGGCGCATTACCTGGTGGTCAACGACCGCGTGATCGGACGGACCATTCCGTTGAACCTGCCCGGAGTGTACAAGGTCTCGCTGAATCCGAGCGCCTCGCTCGGCCTGGCCTTTGTTCAGAACTCGAATGTAGCGTACAGCGTCGTCCACCTCACTGGACCTCAGCAAACCAGCTATCAGGCATATTTCCTGTCAAATGGAACCTGGCCCGCCAACGCCTACGGCCTTGCCGCTCAGGATTGCGAGCCGCAGAATCTGCCGGTTTATTGTGCCTACCCAATCAGTCCCGGCGCTCCCGGCAAGGCCAGCTTCGACCGCCCCGTCAAGGCGCTCTTTTCGCCCGACGGCGCCTCGATTTACGTGCTCAACTGCGGCAAAGAGTGCGGTGGCAATGCGTCCGGAATCACAACCATTTCGGTGACCGCCTCGTCGATCAACAACGGCTCCATCGGCCCCGCGGGAATCAACCTGCAGGCGAACGCGACCTACGCCATCCCAGGCGGCGCGACCAACGCTATTGCTAACGGAAATACACTTTACGTTGCCGGGCAGTCGGTGAACCCTGACGGCTTTCTCTCCGGGAACCTTACCGTCTTCAGCTTGAGCAACAACCAGGTCGCAGGAACGTACTCCATCAGCGACGGCACCCACAACAAGATGCTCTTCGCCGATGACAGTACGTTGTTCATCGGTTCTCAGCAGTGCCAGTCGGGGGAACGCTATCACCTCGACCCAACTTCTTCCTCCGGCTGCCTGACGATGTTCAATACCAGCACCAACGCCGTGGGGATCGATACTTATCAGGGCGACCTCACAGGCATCGCCGACGTCGAAGGACTCCACAAAGTCTACGTTGCCGAGGGCGGCCAGATTTACATCTACACAACCAATAAGTTTCCCACCCAGCTCGACAATTCAAACGTCACCGTGGTCGGCACAGCCTCCGATGTCGCGTATATGGATGGCTCGACCGACGACAACAACACCACCTACTAGCGCCATATGACGGCCGCTCTCGACGTCCTCGCCATCGCCGCCCATCGGGATGACGTGGAGCAGACCTGTGGCGGAACCCTGTTGCGCATGAAATCCATCGGCCTGCGAACCGGAATTCTGGATTTGACGCAAGGCGAGGCTGGCACGCGTGGCACAGCCGAAGAACGCGCTGCAGAGGCTGCAGAGGCCGCCCGCATCCTCCAGGTGGAGGGGCGCGAAGCCCTCGATATCCCCGACGGTCGCGTCGAGAACACTTACGAGAACAAAATCAAGATCGCCCGCGTGCTGCGACGGCTGCGCCCAAGGGTCGTTATTCTGCCGTACTGGACGGGACGGCATCCCGACCACTACACATCTTCAACTCTCGGCTACGAAGCCTGTTTTCTTGCGGGCCTGGCGAAGCTCGAAACCGGAGATCAGCCGCACCGGCCATTCAAGATTGTGTATGCCAGCCTGTACGCCGACGTCCACCCCAGCTTCATCGTCGACATCTCAGACCACATGGAAGCCCGTTTCGCGGCGCTGATGGCCTATCGTTCGCAATACGCAAACCAGCCTTCGGGAAGCGGCCTCTTTGTCCCCGAAGAGGAAATCCGCGAACGGACATTTGCCATGGCGAAACATTACGGCCTGCTCGGTGGCGTTCGCTACGCCGAGCCGTTCGTGCAAAAGGAGGTCGGCCTCGTCGAGGATCTGACCCTAATCCCGGTGCAGTCGATCTAGGCTCCGTAGCGACCTGGCCGCCCAATTCGCATTTTGTGCATCCCACTGGTGTCGTTCGGTAAACCTTATGGTAAGACCATGTTTTCTAGTAATTGACCGGGAATTCCCCGGCAGCATCTCGACTCGCAAGCTGGTGATTGAGACCGCCAAGTTCAATGTGATTACCGCCTACTCAGCCGATGAGGCTATCGAGACGCTACGCGAATTCCCGGCGATCCACGGCGCGGTGATCGATGCGGACATCTACGGCACGACCTGCGAGGCACTCGCCAGGACGTTGAAAGAGATCAAGCCGGGAATTCCCATCATCGCCATCTGCGGGCCCGGAGACAGCGACTGCGCTGGCGCTGATGATCAGGTGGAAAGCCTTGATCCAAGAAAGCTCCTCGAAGCGCTCCAGAAGCTCGATCCGGAGAAAGTCGCCGAGATTGAGCGGCGCGAAGAGAACTTGAGTCGCGGGAACCGCTAATGGATCATTCCAGCCAACTTCGAGACCTACGCGGCGCGAAGCGTCTCAGTCGTCCTCGTCGGCGGCGTGGATGCGATGCGTCGATGCGGCGATGATCTTTTCCTGCAGTGCGGCGGGCACTAGATCGTAATGATCGAGCTCCATGTGAAAGCTGCCCAGCCCTTGTGTCATGGCGGTCAAATCGGCCCCATAGGTCAGCATCTCAGCCATTGGGACCTCGGCGCGCAGCGAGATTGATCCGCGCCACGACTCCATTCCCTGCACCTTGCCGCGGCGGCCGTTGAGGTCTCCCATTAACACGCCCGCCACCGATTCCGGGCCATCGATTTGTACCTTCATCACCGGCTCGATGATCGCCGGTCGCGCCTGCTCCATACACTTGCGAAAGGCGAGCCTCCCCGCCATCCGGAAGCTGATCTCATTGGAATCCACGTCATGGTACGAACCATCCAGGAGAACCACACGGAAATCCACCACCGGATACCCAGCCAGATGGCCGCGCAGGGCCGCTTCCTGAATGCCTTTCTCGATCGCTGGAATGTAGTTCTTGGGCACTGCACCGCCGAAGATATCGTTGACGAACTCGAAGCCCGCGCCGCGCGGCAGCGGCTCGATGCGAATGACGCAATCGCCGAATTGACCGTGGCCACCAGACTGTTTCTTATGCCGCCCACGTGCCTCGACCGCGGCGCGGATGGTCTCGCGATACGGCACCTTCGGCGCTTGCAGTGTGACCTCAGTGTGATAGCGCTTCTTGAGTTTGGAGACGATGACCTCGATATGCTGCTGCCCGGCGCCGGCGATCAGGAACTCGTGCGTCTGCGGGTCACGGTAGAAGCGGATCAAAGTGTCCTCTTCCATCAGCCGATGCAGTCCGGTTGCCAGCTTGTCTTCGTCGGCGCGCGTTCGAGGCTCGATAGCGAAGGCAATGGCCGGTTCGGGCAGAGCGGCAGGTTCATAGAAAATCGGGTGCGCCCGATCGCCCAGCGTGTCGCCGGTAAAGGTGTTCTTCAGCTTGGCGGCTGCGCCGATGTCTCCAGCGTGCAGTTCGGAGACGGGAGTCGCAACTCTGCCTTCCATGACCGCCAGATGACTGAAGCGCTCGACCGCGTTGCGATTGTAATTTTGTAGCGTAGCATCGTTGCGCACTACGCCGGAGAATATCTTGAAGAAAGAAATGTGCCCTGCGAAGTTATCGGAGATCGTCTTGAAGACATAGAGAGAAAGCGGCTGATCATCGGCGACCGGCCGTGTCACCATTTCAGTGCTTCTCGAGTTCCACTCTCCATTCGGGCGAGTGTGACCATCGCCGCCTACTGCGGCGTGAAGCGCCGTTGTCCGAGCTGCCACCGGAGCGCGTTCCGTAGGCGCGGGAGCATAGACGCGCAGGAATTCCAGCAGCCGGTCGGTGGCGACGTTGGCCTGTCCCGATGCAAATAGCACGGGGAATATGCGGTCCTCTCGAATCGCCTCGTGGAGCGCGGCGACCAGATGGTCTTCGGCAATCGTACCCTCCGCGAAATACTCCTCCATGAGCTCATCTTTGCCCTCGGCGACCATTTCAACGAGAGCTTCGTGGGCAGATTTGGCCGTCTCCAGTAGCTCAGCCGGTATCTCGTCCGCTTTGCCTTTCCCGCTCGCCCCGGAAGAGTATAGATGCGCCTTCATTGAGACCAGATCGATAACCCCGCGAAACGGCGTCTTCGATGCTGCGCTTCCCTGACCAATCGGCAGCTGGACGGGCACGACATTGCGCCCAAAACCGTTGCGCAGAGACTCCAGGAGAGCAAGCGACTCGCCGAGACAATCCTGAGCACCGCCGTTGGCAGCAGGTTTGCCGCTCTCGCGGTCCATCTTGTTCACCACCAGAATCCTGGGGAGCGAAAACTCCTCGGCATACGACCAGACCCGCGCAGTCATCGGCTCGATCCCGGCGCAGGCGTCGATGAGGACTACCGCCGACTCCGCCGGAAGCATCGCCGCCTTGGCCTCATGCACGAACATGCTGAAGCCCGGTGTATCGATGCAGTTGAACTTCGCTCCGTTCCATTCGCACCATGCGACCGCATTGGAGAGAGTCATCCGCCGGGCGATCTCTTCCTCATCGTAGGCGGTTACCGCCGTGCCGTCATCAACGCGTCCGAGAGAAGGCGCCGCGCCGGAGGTCGCCAGCATGGCCGAGATAAGAGTGGTCTTGCCGCAATGAGAGTGGCCGGCTATGGCCACGTTGCGAATGTTGCTGCCGGAGAAGACGTTCATCAAGCCTCCCGTTTCAGCCCGCGAACTGGCGCCCGCGCGGAGGAGATTCTCTGAAAGGCAGGCAGAATAGCACAAGCGGCAAGTGCCGCGAAAGGACCCTTTGATTTGCCGCATCCCGATATTGGATCGGCTGGATCGGCCTAAATCTGTGAAGCCGGAAGCGGATTCAAAATTACGTTCGAAATATTGCTCACGATCGCTTCATAGCTATACCGAGGTGAGGCGGAAAGCTTCTTCCAATCGGGATCGGCACTGAACTTTGCCCAGCCTGCGTTCAGCTCGTCGATGTCGGCGAAGGTAAGCATATAGGTCAGGTTTGGCATTCGTGGACCAACTAGCGTATCGGCGTAAAAAACCGCGTGACAACCGGCGTTCTTGAAGATCTCAAACTCGCCGTGGTGGAACATCTCCACCTTGCGAACATGCGCGGCGTAGCTGGGGCTCTCATAGGTGCGGAGCTGGAAGATGCGCTTGGCCTTGGACGAGGCCGGGGGCGAAAGCTTCGGAAATCCCTCAAAGGCGATGAGCAGGGAACTGTCGACGCGCACGAACGGCGGCGCGGTCGCAGGCGCGCTCCAGAAAGGCTCGGCTGCCTTAAGAAAGTCGGCGTCCTGCGCGAGTTTCAGGTCGAGCGATGCCAGCGCGTCGACCGAGGTACTTGGAATAAGCGAGTAATAGGCCGGCGTCTCCTGGCCGATGCTGAGGCTGAAAGCGCCAACCGGCCCAATGCCCATCCGCGTGAGCGCGGGAATCAGGGCATCGGCGAAGTAGCTCTCGGCCAGCTTGGTCTGCGGTCCCGACTGCAGCTGGTAGCGGCGCATCTGATAAAACTCGCGCGCGCCGGCGGCCGGGGTCTGGGCGACGGATTCGCGCGACAAAGCGGCGGCAGAGGCCGCTAAAGAAGTAGAGAGAAATTGGCGACGTTGCATAGTCTTCTCCAGAATGAAAATCGATTCTACGTCATGACCGCAGACGGTTCGAATTGCACAAATGTTTCGTCAAAGGCAGTCTAATAACCATGCCAGAGCTGCCTGACATTGCCGCCTACATCAGCGCCCTTGAGCCGCGGATCCTCAATAAGCCTTTGGAGCGTGTTCGGGTGGCGGGCATTTCCCTGTTGCGAACGGCTCAACCGCCGCTGGCCGGGGCTGAGGGCCGCACTGTCCTCAAATTGCGCCGCATTGGCAAGCGCATTGCCTTTGGACTCGAAGGTGATGTGTGGCTGGTGCTGCATCTGATGATCGCGGGCCGGCTTCACTGGCGTCCCCCTGGAGCCAGGCTTGCCGGACGGCAGAGTCTAGCGGCTTTCGATTTCCTCGATGGCTCTCTCGTGCTCACAGAAGCGGGCACCAAGCGACGCGCTTCGCTCCACGTCGTTGCGGGCGAGGATGGCCTGCGCGCGATGGATCCCGGCGGCCTCGACGTCTTCTCTGCCGACCTATCCGCCTTTCAGGCAACACTCGCGGCGGAAAATCACACCCTGAAGCGAGTGCTCACGGACCCGCGGGTGGTTGACGGCATTGGCAATGCGTATTCCGACGAGATCCTGCACGCGGCCCGGCTTTCGCCCATCGCGCTGACTCAAAAGCTGGAATCCGACGAGTGGGAACGACTCTTCTCCTCAACTCGCGATACGCTTCGTCTCTGGATCGATCGGTTTCAGGCAGAAGCAAAGATGGCCTTTCCGGAGAAGGTCACGGCGTTTCGCAAAGAGATGGCTGTTCACGGCCGCTACGGAGAACCTTGCCCGCGATGCGGTGAGAAGGTGCTCCGCATTCGTTACGCCGACAACGAGACCAACTACTGCGCGAAGTGCCAGACAGGAGGGGTGGTGCTTGCAGACCGAAGTCTCTCGCGATTACTAGGCAAAGGCTGGCCGCGCACACTGGAAGGACTCGAGGCGCTGAAAAGGCGCTAGGCCCGGCGGCTATCTATGCCTTTCCCATATAAATGAAGCGCAACAGGAACAGAATCGCTAGCACATACAGCAGCCAATCGTCTCGGCGGAAATGTCCCCGAATCAGACGCAGGCCAGCGTAGGCAATCATGCCGAAACCGAGGCCGCTGGCGATTGAATACGTCAGCGGAATCATGATCAACGTGAGGAAAGCTGGGAACGCGACCAGCGGATCGTGCCACGGAATTTCACTGATCGTCGACAACATGAGCGAGCCCACTACGATCAATGCCGGCGCGGTCGCGGCAGCGGGCAGGACTCCGAGGAATGGCGCAATGAAGAGAGCCACGATAAACAGGATTCCGGTAACGATTGCTGTCACGCCCGAGCGGCCGCCGGCTGCGACTCCAGCAGCGCTCTCCACATAGCTGGTCACGGTGCTCGTCCCGACCAGCGATCCACAGATCGTCGCGACCGCGTCGGCAAGCAAGATGCGATCCACTCGTGGGATTTGGTGGTCGTCCTTGATCAGCCCGGCCTTTTTCGTGACCGCGACCAGAGTTCCCAAATTATCGAAGAGATCTACGAAAAGAAAGACAAAGACAATTTCAAAGAGACCGAAGTGCAATGCACCGCGCAAATCGAGTTTGAACGCCGTCGCGGTAATCGAGGCAAGATCGTACGGCGTGGGATGCCAATGCACCAGCCCGAAGGTCCACCCGCTCAGGGCCGTTCCGACAATGCCGATGAGCATTCCTCCGCGAACTTGCCACACCTGAAGCGCGGCAACCAGCAGAATGCCGAAGAGCGCCAGCGCCGTCTCTGGGCTACGAACATTGCCTAGGGTAATCATCGTCGAGGAATTCGCCACAATGATCCCGGCGTTCTTCAGACCTATAAACGCGATGAAGAGGCCGATGCCGCCGGCCACCGCGGGATACAGTTCGTGCGGGATGCTCTTCAGTATCTTCTGTCGCAGCCCGGTGACCGTTAGCAAAACGAAGACCACACCGGAGATAAAGACGGCGCCCAGCGCGGTCTGCCAGGGAACTCCCATGCCCTTGACAACGGAATAGGTAAAGTAGGCATTCAGGCCCATCCCGGGCGCGAGAGCAATGGGATAGCGCGCCAGAACTCCCATCAGGATGCTGCCGATCGCCGCCGAAATGCAGGTCGCCGCAGTGACTGCGGCCAAGGGCATCCCCGTCTCGTGCAGGATCGCAGGGTTGACCACCACGATGTACGCCATGGTGATGAACGTGGTAAAGCCGGCCAGCACCTCGGTGCGCCAATTTGTGCCCAGGGTGCCAAACTCGAAATAAGTCTCCAGCCTCGCGATCATCGAAGGAGTCGTCGTAGCGGAAGTAGGCAAGCGGCCTGCACCTCGGCAAGATGATTTGAATATCTGGAAATGCGACGTTCCGAAGGCAATTAAACCTTAGGCAATCTGGACGGCGTTTCGGACGGGTTAGATCGAAAATACATCATTGCTCGGTATCATGGTAGAAGTTCCTGCCAAGAAGACTTCACGACGAAGCTCCAGCCATGCCCTTATCTAACTCGCCCAACCCGCCACCAGCAACAACGACGGGCGCGGCGCCAGAGAAACATTCCACCGGCTTCGAGCCGCTCCACTCCGTCCTCTTCCGCAAACTGTGGGTAGCGTCGACGGTCTCGAACCTCGGCGGCTGGATGCAGGACACCGCCGGCACGTGGCTGATGACCGTGCTGACTCCATCGCCACTGCTCATCGCACTCATGCAGACGGCTGCCAGCCTGCCTGTGGTGATGCTGGGGCTGCTGGCCGGGGCCACTGCGGACATCTTCGATCGTCGACGCCTGCTGCTTTTCTGGCAGGCGTGGATGTTGGGCGCGGTCGCGCTGCTCAGCCTGTTAACGTTCTTTGGCATCATCTCGCCCTGGGTGCTGCTCATCCTCACCTTCCTACTCAATGTGGGGACGGCGATGAACAGCCCTGCCTGGCAGGCGATCATGCCCGAGCTGGTGACTCGCGAACAGCTCCCCGACGCGGTCTCGCTCAATAGCGCCGGCTTCAACCTCGCCCGCGCTCTGGGTCCGGCGCTCGGCGGCATCGCCATCGCCGGGTTCGCTCACGCCGCCACTGGTGCGGCGTGGACCTTCCTGCTAAATGCTCTTTCTTTTGTTGGCGTGATCTTCGTGCTCTATCAATGGAAACGAAATCCGCTCTTCAAGAGCACCCTTCCCGCCGAACGGATCTACGGCTCCATGCGCGCCGGCCTGCGATACATTCAATACGCTCCTCCACTGAGGGCTGCGCTGGCGCGGGCCTTCATCTTCACCATGTTTGTGAGTGCGGTCTGGTCGCTGCTCGCGGTCGTTGCGGCCCGGGACTTGCACCAGGGCGCACTCGGCTACGGCATCCTGAACGGCAGCATGGGGCTAGGCGCGGTGATTGGCGCCACCAGCCTGCCTCGGATCCGGCGCAGATTCTCCGCCGACGTCATCATAGCCGTCTCAACCAGCGTCTTCGTGGGCACGCTGCTGATCCTTGCCTTCGTCCGTTATCCGGTGGTCATCATCCCGGTGCTGTTAATGGCCGGCTTTGCCTGGACCAGCACCATGTCCACGCTCAATCTTGCAGTGCAGGTCTCCGCGCCGCACTGGGTGCAGGCCCGCGCTTTGGGCGCCTACCAGATGATCTTTTCCGGAGGAATGGCGCTCGGCAGCGTGGTCTGGGGACTTCTTGCCGAGCACCTCTCAACCCCCATTTCGCTGGCGAGCGCGGCCGGCGGTCTGCTTATCACTCTGCCGTTCAGCATGCGGCTTCACGTTCTTCGCGGCGAACAACCCGATCTAAGCCCATTCCGGACGACCTTTGCAGTTCCCCAATTGGCGATCGAGCCGGAAATGTCCGACGGGCCGGTCCGCATCCTGATCGACTATTGTGTCGACGAGGAGGACTACAACGACTTCGTTCATGCCATCCACGAATTGAAGGACGTGAGGATGCGTGACGGCGCGATGCGCTGGGGCATCTTTCAGGACGCGAATGATCCCCGTCACTTGAACGAGACGTTCCTGATGGAGTCGTGGATCGACTATCTCCGGCAGCGCGAACGATTCACCGCGTCGGACCGGACCATCCGCGACCATGTGGTCAGCTTCCATCGCGGCAACGAGCCGCCTCGAGTCACCCACACGATCTATGCCAAAGAGCGGACGAATAGAAGGCCCCGCGCGGCAGCTCCGAATACGCTCGACCGCTAGCGGGCGCCTTTGGCCGTGCCTTCATACGGCGCCTGCTTGACTCCCGTTAGGTCTCAATAAGCTCCTTCACGGCGAGAATGCGACTCAGCTTTTCGGCGCTAAGCATGCTGCGCCAGCCGGAGCCGATCACCTGGAACGCATAGTCGGCTGGCTGGAAGCCCTCGTGGACGAGGTGCAGGAGCGTGCCTCCTCGCGGCGCGGCCTCGAGCGTCCAGGTCACGGTGGTATCGAGCCGGGGAAACTCCGGATCGTCTTTGCCGGAGCCTCCTTGCCAGCTATATGCCAGTTTGCGCGGCGGGTCGACCTCGAGAACTTCGCAATAGACGATGCCGTCCCAGTCGCCTTGCGGCTTTTCCCTGAAGGTAAACTTATGGCCCACCACCGGCGCGATATCGTTCTGCATCAGCCACTGCGCGAGCAGCCTGGGTTCGGTGAGGGCGCGCCAAACCTCGGCTGGGGGTTCGTTGAGGTTGTAATCGACGACGATGGATTCCGGACCTCTCATTGTAAGTCTCCTTTGCGTTGTGAATTTGAATCCAGCAACTTGTTGAGCAGGGAAAGCCGCTCGGGCCAGAAGACGCGGTAGTGGTTGAGCCAGTCGGTCAACGGCGCGAGCCCCGCCGGGCTTGCCTGATAGAAAATCCTGCGACCCTCGCGGCGATGTGATACCAGCTGGCAGCGGCGCAGCGCCGCCAGGTGCTGGGAGACGGCGGGTTGCGAAACCGGAAACCGTTCGGCGATCGCCGTAACCGTGAATTCACCTTTCGACAAATGCTCGAAGATGGCGAGGCGGGTCGGATCGGCAAGCGCCTGGAAGATGGCGACCTGTCTCTTTTGAAGCATATCCAATATATAAGTACAAACTTATAACTTAAGCAAGCTCCAAATGTGCGCGAAGTTTCAACTGATGGCGACAGATAGAAGGGCAGCGGCCTCAAGCGGTCATCAAAGGACCGGGAAACCGCGGGGCAGAGTTAAGATAACGAAATCCCATGAAGATCCGAATCAGGCCATTTATTCTGCTGCTCGTTCTATTGCCAATCTGCTCGTATGCGCAGATTGCTGTCGACACCGTGCTTGTCCACGGCAAAGTGTGGACGGAGAATCCGCAGCAACCAGAGGCCGAAGCCGTCGCCATTCTCGGCAATCACATCGCCGCTGTCGGCACGTCAGCAGAGATGCTCAAGCTGGCTGGCCCCGCCACCAAAGTCATCGAACTCAGCGGCAAACGCGTCGTGCCCGGCTTCAACGACTCTCACGTCCACTTCATCGCCGGTGGTAGCGCGCTTGCCGGAGTGCAATTGCGCGATGCCTCGAGCCACGCGGAGTTCCGCCAACGGATCGGCGATTTCGCGAAGACTCAACCGAAGGGCACGTGGATCCTCGAAGGCAATTGGGACCATGAAAACTGGACGCCTGCGCAAATTCCGACCCACCAATTGATCGACGACGTCACGCCGGAGAATCCTGTGATGGTCTGGCGGCTTGACCATCATATGGTCCTGGCAAATGCGCTCGCCATGAAGCTGGCGGGAATAGATAAGACCACGAAGGATGTCCCCGGCGGTGTAATTGTCCGCGACGCGGAAGGCAATCCAACCGGCATTTTCAAAGATGCAGCAGTCGGATTGATCCAGAAGGTCATCCCGCCGCCAACCCCCGAGCAGTTGCGCGCAGCCGTAGACGCCGCCCAACGATACGCCGCCGAAAATGGGGTCACCAGCGTGCAGGAGATGACCACCTCTCCCGACGCCCTGCGCACTTATCAGGCCATGTTTCATGAGGGCGATCTGCGGGTGCGAATGTCCAGCCACCAGCTTCTCGTAAACTGGAAGACCCTGGCCGCACCCGGCATTCAGGCAGACTTCGGTAACGACACGCTGCACGTCGGCGGCCTTAAGGGCTTCGCTGACGGTTCGCTCGGGTCGAAGACCGCCTGGCTCTTCCAGCTTTACGTGGATGCGCCGGATACGAGCGGCATCGCGAGCGCGGAGCTGTCAAGGCCCGATGAGATGTATGCGAATATCCGCGACGCTGACAAGACCGGCCTTCAGATCGCTATTCACGCTATCGGCGACCGGGCAAACAACTCGATCCTGAATTTCTATGAGCGCGCCGAAAAGGAGAATGGCCCCTGGACTAATGGTCTTGACCGCCGCTTTCGCATCGAACATGCGCAGCACCTGCTGGCCAGCGATATTCCTCGCTTCGCCAGTCTGCATGTCATCGCCTCCATGCAGCCCTACCACTGCATCGACGACGGGCGTTGGGCTGAAAAACGTATCGGTCCGGAGAGGCTCAAAACGACCCACGCCTATCGCTCGCTGCTCGATGCCGGAGTTGTGCTTGCCTTCGGCTCCGACTGGCCGGTCGCTCCGATGGTTCCGCTGATGGGCATTTACGCGGCCGTCACGCGCCGCACACTCGATAGCAAGAATCCCGAAGGCTGGATTCCCGAACAGAAGATCTCCGTTGCCGAGGCTGTCCACGCTTACACCGTTGGAGCTGCCTACGCTGAGTAAGAGGAAAATATCAAAGGCTCGCTGGCGCCCGGCAAGCTGGCTGACCTTGTCGTCCTCTCCGAAGACATCTTTCACATGGATCCCATTGAAATCGAGAAGACCCGCGTCGACATGACTTTCTTCGACGGAAAAATCATCTACCATCGTGAATAGCGTCAGAATCGTCGGAGACCCGATTGGTGTCCGACAAAATCAAAGCCCATGAAGATTCTCGTCTGTATCAAGCAAGTCCCTCAGAAGGATGCTCCGCTGAAACTGAACGAGTCCGGGACCTGGATTCGCGAAGACATTTCCTACGAAGTGAATGAGCCCGATGCCTACGCCCTCGAAGAAGCACTGCGCCAGAAAGAAAAACATGGCGGCGAAGTGGTGGTCGTTACCGCCGGACCGGCGCGCGCCCAGACCGTGCTCCGCGAGGCGCTCGCCAAGGGCGCCGACCGGGCGATTCATCTCGAAGACGACAAGTTTGTCCACCTCGATTCGGCGAACACCGCCCGCGCCATTGCCGCCGCCATCGAGCAGGAGAACTTCGACCTTATAGTTACCGGTCTCCAGTCCGATGATTTTGGCGCCGCGCAGACTGGTGTGCTGCTTGCCGAGGTACTTGGTCTGCCCCACGCCACGATCATCATTGGCATAGAGAAGACCGATTCCGGAGTAACCCTGAAGCGCGAGCTTGAGGCAGGCCATTACCAGCACATCGACCTGCCCCTGCCGGCCGTGCTGACCATTCAAAGCGGTATCAACAAGCTACGCTACGCTACTTTGATTGGTATCAAGCAAGCCAAGATGAAACCTGTACGCAAAGTGGCCTATGCCGAGATCGAGGCAAAGCTCAGCCCCAACCAACAAAAAATCGAGCGGCTTTATGTCCCAGCTAAGCAGAAAAAGACCGAAATGATCAGCGGATCTTCCGGCGATATCGCCAAGAAAATCGTCGAGCACCTCCGGGACCACGCTCGCGTGATTTAATGGTCGTGTAGCGTTCCGCTTCGCGGAGAAGCGGCGCCAAACGCAGGAGAGATGAAATGGCGAACACACTGATCCCCGCCGAGGAACGTAACCTCACCCCTCATGAAGTCGAGCTGCTCGACAAGCGCCGCACTTGGGGGCTTACTCTGCAGGTCATCGCCGGGTTGCTGGCGGTCATCGGAACCATTCTCTGGCTGTGGGTCGGTCAAGACCTCACCTACTCGCCGGGGTGGGTCCGCCCCATGGCCTACTACGACGCCATCGTTTGGATCGCCGCCATCATTCTCGTCGGCACCGGAACGGCGCTCCGCCGCGGGGCGCCCAAGTTTTAATCGGTTCCACGAATACGGTGCCCAGGCCTCGATCCTGGAACTTGGTTCCCTGCTAAGTGACCTGCAACCATGCCAGACACCATCCTCTTAGTCGCCGAGCAACGTCAAGGCAAACTCAACCGAGCCTCGCTTGAAACCATCACCGCCGCCCAGTCCATTGCGAAAGAGATGGGCTGGATGGTCGAAGTCGTTCTTCCAGGGAACACCCTCGGCGCAGCCGCAGCCGAGCTGGCGGCCAAGACAACGGGCAAAGTCTACGCGCTCGAATCGCTCGCGCTTGAAAATTACACGTCCGACGCGTATGTCTCAGCACTGAAACACTTCATCGCTGAAAAACAGCCGAAGCTGGTGCTCTTTCCGCACACCTACCAAGTGCGCGACTTTGCGCCACGTCTTGCCTTGGCACTCGACCGGACGCTGATCTCGGACAGCACTGGCTACAAGGTCGACAATGGCAAGTTGCTCTTCGTCCGTCAGATGTTTCAAGGCAAATTCTCGGCGGATGTGTCATTCACTGGCAAAGCTCCCTGGATGGCCACGATCCAGATTGGAGCTTTCCGAGGCGACCAGACGGAACCCGGTGCAGCGACAGTCGAAACAGTAGCTGCATCAGCCGAATCCGCACCGCGCGTCGTCCCTCACGAAGTCTTTCAGGAAGCCAAGCAGGCTGTCGACCTCGGCCAGGCGGAAGTCATCGTCGCCGTCGGCCGCGGGATCAAGGAGCAGAAAAACCTCGCAGTCGCCGAGGCGCTTGCCGAGGCGCTGGGCGGCGAGGTCGCGGCTTCGCGCCCCATCTGCGACAACGGCTGGCTCCCGCTCGATCGCCAGATCGGCAGCTCCGGCCAGACTGTCGCGCCCAAGCTCTATATTGCGCTCGGCATCAGCGGAGCCATCCAGCACATCGTCGGAATGAAGGGCGCGGGCACCATCGTCGCAATCAACAAAGACTCTGCAGCGCCCATTTTCGAGATCGCTGATGTCGGTGTGGTCGGGAACCTCTTCGACATCGTGCCTGCGCTGACGGAAGAGATCAAGAAGGCTAAAGCTGGAGTCTAATCGGAGACCCTTGAGCCGAAACGCTATCACGGGCCTTTGAATTGTTTTTGACGCGGATTGGTCGGGGAGAGAGGATTCGAACCTCCGGCCCCCTGCTCCCGAAGCAGGTGCGCTACCAGGCTGCGCCACTCCCCGAACATGTGAAAGGATGCTCGAGCACAGGGTTCCTGGAAAGCCCATCAATCGCCACAAGCATCTTCGAGTGTAGCAGAAATATGAACCTCCAAATGGCCCGCCACTTCCCTTCGAGCCGATCCCAAAGGTAGGAACTTTACTCCGAGAATCAAGATAGAAGGATTATTCTGGAGATCGAATGACTCGACTGCCCCGCGTCGCGCCTCTTTCGCTGGCTTTTGTGACTAACCTCGACGGGAGACGAGTTCAAGGCAGCGCGCAAGAAGAGCGAAGGCGCCCAGTGATCGAGGTCGAATGATCGCGAGGAACTCCCAATGACCGTGGCTTCTGCGCTGCTAGCGGCGTTGCTGGCATTCGCCCAGCAGCAGCCCTCATCGCCTGGACTGCAACATCGCTCGGCCGCGGCACCGGTTGCTGATGATCAGCCGGTCACGGTGGTGCACGAGCCGGGGAAGAATATCCTGCCCGACGATGCTTTCGGGCTCTATCGTTTCGCCGACCGCGAAGGGCCCTTCGGCGAAGGGTTGCAAATTACTTATCAGTTCGAGCAGATCTCGGGTTACTTCTCGGTCTCGGCCGGAGCGAATACGCACGGCAAAGTGCTGACTTATTTCCTCAGCCGGGTTACCGGCGGCGACGGCCGCTTGACCTGGCAGACCCGGCAGGTTCACGGCATCTCGTACTCATTCGAGGGCAACGTGATGCGTGGACAGGGTCTGACTCGCGCCCAGGACGCCTTTTACCTCATGGATGGCGCGCTGACGACCCACGACGACGTCGGAAAGACCACGCAAAACCGGACGGTAACCTTCAAACTCATCGGGCAGCACTGAAGGACGTCAAGGTGCAGTGAATCTTAATGAACTCACGGGCTCGCTGACCGCATCGTAGAGCTGAGACGATTTATCATCTCGAAGGACTGAAGAAAGACAAAGGAGTTCACGCATGGAACGCACAGCAAGCGCCGTCTGGCATGGCGGACTGAAAGATGGCAAAGGCAGCATTTCCACCCAGAGCACCACGCTCAAGGACACGCAGTATTCGTTTAGCACCCGCTTTGAGAATGGCGTAGGCACGAACCCCGAGGAGTTGATAGCAGCTGCCCACGCGGGCTGTTTCACCATGGCGCTGAGCGGGCAACTGACCGCCGCAAACCTTCCTCCGGAGTCCCTCGAAACCACCGCCAGCGTCAAGCTTGAGAAGGTGGAAGGCGGCTTCGGCATCACCGCAATTCATCTGGTGACCAAGGCCAAGGTTCCAGGCGCGGACAAGGCGGCCTTCGATACCGCTGCTGCCAATGCCAAGGCGGGCTGCCCGATCTCCAAGCTCTTCCACGGGAACACGGAAATCACACTCGACGCGCAACTGGTGTAAGAGGTGACGGGGGGTACCCTCCCCCCATGCAAGCCCTTTCTTTTCAATCGGTTGCGGAGTTTGTCCGCAAATAATTAAAAATAAAGGACTTGCGGGTAAGTTCCACAATCGCAGCGGTTTATCGGCGAAGCTATCCGACGAGAACTGTGCAGCGAGAAGGGCAACTGCAAACTTTGGGATCGCTTCTTTTCCACTCTATCTATGAGTGGAGAGAAGTGCTCCCATTTGTTCTCGCAAATGTGCGGTCTTTCCCAATTTGGGATTGCGCTGTTCAACTGTGCTCTTCAACTGTGCCTTGACGGGTTTGTCTCCTCTCGGAGGATCGATCCAACTTTTTCGTCTGTTCTTCCGCCGCGTTGCCGTTTAGAATAGTGAGTGAAACAGATATTCCTAGACTGCGACGGCGTCCTCGCCGACTTCGATACGGCTGCCATCCGGATATTTGGGCAGCATCCCCAACAAGCTGAAGATGAACTAGGCAGCGTGGAGTTCTGGCGGCGATTGCGCGAGAGCGGTCGTTTCTTTTACGAGCTCCCCCTGCTTTCAGACGGCCTAGAGCTTTACCAGGCAGTCGCCCACCTCAAACCGGTCATTCTGACAGGCTGTCCGCGTGGAGGTTGGGCGGAGCCGGACAAGGTGGCCTGGGCCGCGCGCCACTTCCCCAACGTGGCGATGATTACCTGCCTCTCCCGGGACAAACGCCTGCACATGAATCCGGGCGACGTCCTGGTGGACGACTTTCTCAAATACAAGCAGCTCTGGGAAGACGCGGGCGGGATCTTTATTCATCACACTTCGGTGGGAGAATCACTGCGGCAGTTGGCTGCGCTGGGCTTCGATGTGCGCTCGGCAGCGTTCGCTGAAGAGCCAGCTCCTTAATCCGGGGATCAAGTCAGGGCTGAAAGACCAGCCGAACGCCTTGCTCCGGCGCATTCCATAGAGCTTCAACATCCTTCAGAGGGACGGCCCTGGTCTTGAAATGGAAGGGCTGCTTCGCAGCTACCTGGAAGAATTCCCTCACGGCCGACACGATTTGATCGAGGGAGGCGCTGCCGAAGCCGCTGCCCAGCAGCTCGACACCCGAGCTGCGGAGAGTGGCGGCCGGAAGGGAAATGACCGGCCCAGCGCTGCCGCCGATCTGAATGAAGCGAATTCGCGAGGCCGCGCGCCGCAGGCCTTTCTGAGCGATCGCGGCGAGCAACGTTTCTGCGGGGCTGCCCCAAAGATAATCGAGAACCACGTCGATACCATTCGCGACCTCCTGATGAAATGCGGAGACCAGCGCATCGTGCTCCTGATCGAGCGAGACGACCGCGTCCGCGCCCATTTCTTTGAGTTCCTCTAAGATCTTGGGATTGCGGCCAGCCGCCACCACCCGGCTCGCGCCGAGACGCCTGGCGATTTGGACTGCCAGCTGCCCTGCGACTCCGGTTGCCCCGAGAACCAGCACACTCTCCCCGGCGACAAACTTAGCGCGGGCCGCCAGCGCAACCCAGGACGACATACCCGGATTTGCGATTCCCGCCGCGGTCACGTCGTCGAGCGATTCCGGCAGCTCAACCGAGAGCCAGCCGGCTGCCAAACCGCGCTCCGCAAAACTACCGAAGGGACTTCGGGATATACCGAAGAAGATTCGCTTGCCGTCCTCCAGCCGCCCTACGCCATCGACGCCGGGAATAAAGGGCAGTTCCCCAGTGCTGCCGTAGTGGGTCCCGTTCGCCAACGATTTGACGATCGGATGGAGGCCGGCGGCCATGATCTGCACGAGCTTCTCTCCGTCGGCGGGCACCGGATCGTCAAAAGAGATGTAACGCGGGAGAGCGTTGAAGGCGTGAACAACCGCGGCGTTCATGGGAAAGTCCTCCCTTTCTGATGACTCGTTTGAATTGTTATCAGAACGGAGGGTCGCGAATCTACCTTGTAAAGGCAAGCCGCATTACAAGGAGGGGTCACGGCGGAGCGCTTCGCGTAACTGCCGATTAATTGCGGTTGCCCTCTCGACTCCACCGTCCAGCATTTTGTGCCATGCCTTGCCGTTCTCGCCGAGGTCGAGGGTTCCGAGCAGGAAGCTTGTCTGGATGATGATCTCGAGCGCGTTACTGAGGTCGTGTGCGAGTTCGCGGGCGGTCTTTGGTGGCTCGGGACCGGCCGGAGTATCGGCTGAACTGGGTATGCTTACCATTAAGCTCCGGGATAGTGTAAATTGCCGATTGCGATGCTCTGACGCAGGGTTAGGTTGTCTCGTTGAGATAACCTTCGTTCCTCTGAACTTTCAGCCCAAACGACACTCGACCGGAGCCGGAAAATGTTGACCGCTGGTTTGGTAGTGACTCATTTTCAGGCCGCTCGCGAATTCGAGCGGGATTCCATCAGTCCGGCAAGTTCTTCCAGGCTCCAGACATGATCGGTCAAGCCAGCCTCCATCGCCGGGGTGACTCGCAGCGTTTTATGAACTCGGCAGAAATTGTAGTACACGAAGTGGAGCGCGACCGCGTGGCAATGGTTCTCGAATTTTCTTTGAGAATGCGTTGGTAAGCCTAGTGAAGCGCCGCATAGACATCCGCATGGTTAGGTTCTGGCGCTCGACATACGACGTGGAGACATGGTCAGGGTCGGGCCTTCCGATGACAGTTTTCATGTCGCACCCAATGCACTGGGCTGGGGAATAGCGGCGGGCCTCAGACTCGCTAGGCGCTCCATAAATCTTGTGGAGTGTCGAGAAGTCCACGTCCATACCAAACGCGCCTTCAACGGCCTCCAGATAGGGCTTGTGTCCGTCTGTAGTGACCTGTACGCGACCACGAACCCGGCTGGCTACATCTTGCATAAAGTCATAGGCCCATCCGCTATCGCGGCCGCCAACGAGGTAAGAGATGCAGAGCTTGGTGTCGGCATCGAGCGCAACCCATGTCCAGACATCGCCGCACCGTGGCGTTTTTCTTCTTTGCGCCTACGAATTGCCATATCTCATCACACTGGATTCGCCGCGCCTTAATGTTACGGACATAGCGGTCATGGAACTCGGCACAGGCGATGCCGATCTCCGGAACCAGCTTGAGGACGGTATTGAAGGCAACATCGCACATCCGGGAGGTTGCGCGGAGAGAGTTTCCTTCGACTAAAGCGGAGATGAGGCGGGCGCGTTCAGGCACATTCAAGCGGTTCATGCAATTATTATGCATGAACCGCTCAAGCATGTCAACCTGTAAAAGGGTTAGTGCCTGAGTAGTTTCACGAGTCTCGGGTCGTTTTCTGCGTCGTCCACTACTTGAGCCCTTTTACCCGTTGCGGGGTACGATCCGCGCCTACCATGCATACCGTTTTCGACTAGCACTCGTCGAAGTTTTTTCCACTCCGCCAGAGACTGCCAGTCGATGTTTGGATTGTTTCGACGAATCTCTTTCAGATCTATATTTCGCGGCATAATATCTCTCCCTCGAACTTACATGAATGGGCGGTAGTCGCCCGGAATGTGAACCACCCCACGGTTGGTTCGTTTCGCCATGTAATCAGACAACAGGTCGTGGTATGAACTGACAGACGAGGCAATGTCTTCATTTGCTCCAAAATCATCGATTACGAGGTTCAGATCGTTGCGGAGGACTTCCATCGATATCCCGTAGCCGTGGGAATGCCACTTCTTGGTGTCGTTGAGCTGCTCGCCAATCCATTTGGCCCGCGCCTTTTTCATCGGCAGAGTTACCTTACGATTTCGCTTCGCAGTCCGTTCCCAATTCTTAAATTTGTACTTTACAAGCCATTCTTCAATCGCCGCAATGGACAAGTCCCTAGCTTGCTCGTAGTGATAAAGCTCTCCCTGGTCGAACCCTTCAATTAGGAGCTGCACTTCGGCTGCCGAAATCTTTCCCGTATTTGCCTTATCGATTAAAGCATTGAATTTCTCTAGGTGCCCCAACGCCGATACCATCCTCCCGCTGGAGGATTCGATCTGAGGGTCGATTGGCCCAAGCCTCGAATAGTAATCCATGTGGATTGCGTCTCCCGAGAGGGCAAATACGGTGCCTGCAGAATACGCATAATTCGGAATCACAAAATCCACCACCTCATAGTGCTTTCTCAGGGTGGCGACCATTCTCTGGACTGGTTCCAAAAAACCGCCGCCAGTGGTGAGAATCACTACCAACTTCTTGGATGCCGGTTGTCTCTTGCAGATTTTTTCAATTCTAGTACGAAGGATGTCATCCACCCCAAGATAAAGAGGCCCCGAGAAGCTAAGAGCATGGGAACCAAATACTTGCTCTATGTTCCGCAGACGTTCATGCAACTGATCCTCGACGAATTCATTTGCTGTTACCGGAACCGGGCGCTTTTCCTCTTCGCCTTGTATGGACATCTTCCTTACCCTTGTCTGCCCACCTCGCCTGTGCAGCCCGTTTTGCGATCTCGGACTTTCGTTCTGCGGTCAGGGAAGCAGCGCGTGCTTTGCCGCCCTTTATACCACCCTTTCGACCAATTGTCGCCAAGTATAGCGACACCGGGCTGCGTTCCTCTGTTGCCGTTTCTGGCTCCGGTTCTTCCGTTGCAAGTCTGACCGTCAATGCGGCGGCCCGATTCGGGTCTTTCGGCATTTTGCTTAAGCGCCTCATGCATCCAGTATGCCCCATTCCCCTCGGCCTGTCCAGCTTGACCGGCTCAAGCAAAATGAGTCACTACCGCTGGTTTGCATCCCAGGGCGGTATTCAATTCTCCAGTTAATTGCAGCGGCTGGCAAAACTCATCCGAGAGGGGCATCCAACCCCGATGCCGGATTGCTGCAACTCAGGTTAAGAACTGATTTCATATGGCATTTAGACCCGATCCGGATCCATGCGACCTGCTTCGGTAACGGGTCGCATCCGCGATCGACTTATACGCATTCTGTTTTTGAGAGCGGTTCCGGCCAATTCAGCGAAACTCTACCCTGACCAAAAGATAAAGCAAGCGAAAGGATCACTCATGGCTGTCCAGATGCACGAAGGTGTTCCCAGCCCCCGCGGCGCAACGTGGGACGGAAAAGGAACCAATTTTGCAGTTTTCTCAGAACACGCGACCAAGGTCGAGGTCTGTTTCTTCGACGAAAGCGGCGAGAAGGAAGTCGACCGCCAGGAGCTGCCGGAATACACCAATCAGATCTGGCATGGATATATTCCCAAGGTGCGCCCCGGAACGCGCTACGGCCTACGCGTGTATGGCCCTTATGAACCAGAGAATGGGCACCGCTTTAATCCCAATAAGCTGCTTCTCGATCCCTACGCCTGTGCCCACATCGGTGAGCTGAAGTGGGACCCGGCGCTCTTCGGGTACAAGATGGAGTCGGGCGACGATACCACCTTTGACGAACGTGACAGCGCTCCGTTCATGCCGAAATGCATCGTCGTCGATCCGGACTTTGACTGGCAGGGGCAGAACCGGCTGGGCAAGTTCCGGGTTCCCTTCGACGACACGATTCTTTATGAAATGCACGTCAAGGGATTCACGAAGCTGCATCCGGCGGTACCGGAAAACCTTCGCGGCACCTATGCCGGGCTCGCCCATCCCGACGTGATCGACTACATCAAGTCGCTGGGCGTCACCTCGATCGAACTACTGCCGATCCATACCTTCGTCAACGACAGCAATTTGCTGGACAAGGGCCTGACGAACTACTGGGGCTACAACACCATCGGCTTTTTTGCCCCGGATCCGCGCTACGCCGCCGATTGCAACGACTGTTTGAAGGAGTTCAAGGAGACCGTTGCGGCGCTGCATGAGGCGGGGCTTGGGGTGATTCTGGATGTGGTCTACAACCACACGGCGGAGGGCAATGAGCTGGGGCCGACGCTGTCGTTCAAGGGCATCGATAACTGCAGCTACTATCGGCTGCTGCCGGAGAATAAGCGCTACTACATCAATGACACCGGCACGGGAAACACGGTCAACGTGAGTCATCCACGGGTGATCCAGATGGTCACTGACAGTCTGCGCTACTGGGTGGAGCAGACGCGAGTCGACGGCTTCCGCTTCGACTTGGGAACAATCCTCGCGCGCGAGGCAAATGGTTTCGACAACCGCAGCGGCTTTCTGAAGGCGGTCTGCCAGGATCCTGTGCTGAACTCAGTGAAGCTGATTGCAGAACCCTGGGACTGCGGTCCCGGCGGCTACCAGGTCGGCGGCTTTCCTCCCGGCTGGGCAGAGTGGAACGACAAATTCCGCGATACCGTGCGCGATTACTGGAAGGGCGGGTCTCGCTGCAGCGGAGCTAACCAAGCGGCTGTGCGCGTCGAGAGAGATATTCGACTACCAGGGCCGGCGTCCATGGGCGTCGGTGAACTTCATCACCGCCCATGACGGCTTCACGCTGAACGACATCGTCACCTACAACGAAAAGCACAACGAAGCCAACGGAGAAGACAACAAGGACGGCAACTCCAACAACCTCTCCTGGAATTGTGGAGTCGAAGGGCCGACGGACGATCCGGCGATCAATGCCCTGCGCTCGCGGCAGATTCGCAACATGCTGGGGACCCTGCTGCTCTCCCAGGGGACGCCGATGATGCTGGCCGGCGATGAGTTCGGCCGCACCCAGCAAGGCAACAATAATGCGTATTGCCAGGACAACGAGATCAGCTGGCTCAACTGGGACTTGAAAGAGAAGGGCGAGCAGCTGATCGAGTACACGAAGAAGCTGACCGGCTTCCGGCACAAATATCCGATCCTGCGGCGCAACCTGTTTCTGAACGGCGACTACAACGAAGAACTGGGCGTGAAGGACGTGACGTGGATCAACGCCAACGGCCGCGAGATGGAAGACCACAACTGGGGCGACACAGGGATGCGCTGTTTCGGCATGCTGATCGACGGACGCGCTCAGGTGAGCGGCGTGCGACAGCGCGGCAAAGAGGCGACGCTGTTGATCGTGATCAACGATCACAGCGACATGGTCAACTTCACGCTACCGGAGGCGGCAGGCGGCTCGGAATGGGCACTTTTGATTGATACCAACGTGCTGGACAACAGCGAAGATGGAACTTTCAAAGTGGGCGAAGTGTACAAAGTAACGGCGCGGTCCCTGTTGCTCTTTGATCTAGAAGCTAATGGGACGCCGACCAAGAATGGCACGGGCGGCAAATAGTTCGGGGCGGCGGGACCACCCCGCCGCCAACCCGTTTGACACAGGCGAATGGGTTTGTGAGACTAGAGGTTGCTGCCGTATCCGCATGGTTAGCGCTGGATACCACAAAGCATTGCCGAAGTGGTGGAATTGGCAGACGCGCACGGTTCAGGTCCGTGTACTCGCAAGGGTGTGGGGGTTCGAGTCCCCCCTTCGGCACCAACTCCTATTATCTAAGCCCGGTTGCTCTTGAGGGCGGTCGTTTACAAGCTACTTGGTGGTCATGGCGATGGCGATCGGCAGGGTAGGATCCGTGCCGGTGGTGGCATTGGCGGCGGCATCGAGTTTGCCGCCGGTGGTGGCGTCGAAGCTGTAGATCTCAAGATCCTGGCCGCCGCCGTTGCAAACGACGCCGACATAGAGTCCGGTGGAATCTTCGGCGATGTCGACCGGGTTGGTTCCGGTTGCGAAGGGCGAGCCGCTTATCGCGGTCAGGGTCCCGTTTGCAGCCAGCACATAGCCGCTGATGGTGTTGTCAGTGCGGTTCGTGACATAGACATAGCTGCCCGAAGAGTCGACCAGCACTGCAGAAGGGCCGACTCCGGTCGCAAAGGGTGAGCCCGCAACTTCAGCGAGCGCGGGGCTGGTGCCGATCTTCAGCACCCGAACGCCGCCGGTTCCCGTTTCGGTCACAAAAACGTAGACGCTGCTCGGATCGGTGGCAATGCCCTGGTCGGCATTGGCCGCGGTCAATGGCGCGAGGTTGCCGACGTCGGCGAGCACGCCGTTGGTGGCGTTGAAGGTGAAAGCCTCAGTGCCGCCGGTACCCAGCGTCAGATAGACGTTGGTGTTGCTGGGAGCGATCACCATCCGGTTGCTGGCTCCGGCCGTGCTTACGGCCAGCGTCCCCGAAGAGGTCAAAAGCCCGGTTGTACTCGCGATCGAGTAGACGGTCATGACCGCCTTGGTGGTGCTCAGACTGGCATTGGCGACGATGAGCCATGCGCCGGTGCTGTCCACTTTCATCGTAGAGACGATCGAACCGGTGACCACGGGCTGGGAGTTGTTCTGGATGGTGATCGAACCATTGGTGTTGATCGCGTAGAGGTAGATTCCGCCGGTAAGGGCGCTTACGTAGAGAAACTTGTTGCCCGGAGTAATCGCCAGCGCCGTGGGCACGAATCCGAGTGAGTAAGCGGAGCCGGGGGTGATCGCCAGACTGAGAGTCGACGTAGCGGCAGTAGTGGCGGTCGCGGCCGTCGTGGTCGTGGTCAATGAAAAGCCCGCCACGCTGGCTGGAGTGGTGGTGGTGTTGGTGGTGTTCGCGACGTAGAGAAAATCCGTCGAGGTGGTGCAGTTGGTGGTGCAATTGTTGATTGGCGGAAAGAAACCGCAGCCGGTCAAGCCCGTGAGACCGGGGAGGAGGAGCAGGCAAAGCGCAAAACAATTTTTTTGTATCTTCATCATGGAATGCGACACGAATCGGTTTTGAAAGCTGTTGTGCTGGCTGGGAAGACTCTCCTCTGCAAGATTAAACCTTCCTGAATTCATGCGGCTTCGCGACCCTCGAAGTGCACGCCTCTGGCTCAATGCTCTTAGACGCAGAAAGCCGCCCATGTGCTCACTCCGCTGGGGCGGTGATGAAGGAGTTTGCGGTTGAACCGGGACCGATTCGCCTACGTAGTCACTGATGAGGATAAGGGGTCCAGGGCCGCGCGCCGGGATTGAGAGGAGTGGGTCGAATGTTGACGTTTCTACTTTGGTGTCTCCTGCTGGTTGTGTGCTGGCCGCTGGCGTTGGTGGCGGCAGTGTTGTATCCGTTGGTTTGGCTGTTCTTGCTGCCGTTCCGACTGGTGGGAATCGCGGTCCACGGTGCACTGGAGCTGGTCTCGGCGGTGATTTTTCTGCCAGTCCGGATATTGCGCGCTATTTAGGGACGGCGTTTGGGCGGTTGCCCTCCCACCCGGGAGATGGCATCCTCAAGGAATGAAGCTCCGACAATTTTCCGTATGGCTCGTCCTGGGGCTTTTGTGTTGCGGCGCCGCAGCCCAAGATAGAGGGGAGTGGCAGCCTGCGAGCAAGACGGCGGAATCTATCACCGGTGTCGTCGCCTTCGGTGATGAGAAGATGTCCATCAATCTCGCCAGTTTTCCTATCGCACAGATCCGGCCCTTAACACCGGCGGAGGCGGCAGCGATCTTTTCCGTCGAGCCGGGAGCAGCCGGCGGCGGCAATCTGTATCGGCTGGAGATTCCTGGAGCGAAGAAGTTCGCCCACAAGAACACTCTCTGCGGCTCTGAAGAAACCGCTTGGATGACGACCTATACCTCCGGCCGCACACTTCAGCTTGCTTTCTTTTCCGGTCTAAAGATGCCGGTGTTCACTGCCGAGGCCCTTGCCAACACCACTAGCCTCTGCGGAACCTTTACCTACTCACGCTGACGGTTTACTGGCGAGCCGACTAGTTCGGCCTTTCGGGCTTCGTGCGGCGGGGGTGCTCCTGAAAGCGGTCGTCCAGAGGTTGACGCCCCTGAAATCCCGATTCGACGGTGTGCCAGTGGGTGATTCGAGCTTCGCCCATCTTCCAGCAGAGCAGGACGACGGTGTCGTCAACCTTGCAGGGGAAGTCGAGCAGGCCGATCTCGAGGTCCTTGATCTGGACGCCGATAGAGTTAATTTCTTCCAGAGCGTCTTTGGCCCGCTGGATATGCGCTTCCAACTCGACGCGCTGACGGCCGACCTTCGCCACGTCGACATGCATGCCGCCGGAGACAAAGATGCGCTGGCTGAGCCGTTGCAATTCGTCGTTGATTTGTTCGGCGGCCTTCTTGGCTTCGATGCCGCGCCTGAGCAGCGACTCGAGTACAGGAACCAGAGCCTGGGCTTCGTCCAGGGTAAAAAGCTTCATATGAACTAGACCTTAATCTCAAGCATACGGTCCAACGCGACCCGGGCCCAATATTTCACGTCATCGCGGACCTTGATCCGGTTCACGACCCGGCCTTCGATCAGGTTTTCGAGCGCCCACGCGAGGTGTTGCGGGCTGATGCGATACATCGTAGTGCATAGGCAGCCGGTATCGTCGAGGGTGATGATCTTCTTGCCGAGGGGAGCGAACTGGCGTGCCAGCCGGTTCACGAGGTGGATCTCAGTGCCGATGGCGAAGACGCTGCCCTCGGGCGATTGCTCGACAAGTTGAATAATGCGTTCGGTCGAGCCCATCGCATCGGCCTTCTGGCAGACTTCCCAGCGGCACTCGGGGTGAACGACGACCTGGATGCCGGGATATTTCGCCCGAACCGCATCCACATGGCCGGGGAGGAAGCGCTGATGGACGGAGCAGTGCCCCTTCCAAAGGACGACCTTGGCTGCGAGAAGACGCGCCGGCGTAAGTCCACCGTTGATCTGATACGGGTCCCAAACGACCATTTCGTTGAGCGGGATCCCCATAGCGAAGGCGGTATTGCGGCCGAGGTGCTGGTCGGGAAGAAAGAGGATTTTCTCGCCGCGCGCGAAGGCCCACTCGAAGGCTGCCCGCGCATTGGAAGAGGTGCAGACCAGGCCGCCGCGTTCGCCGCAGAATGCCTTGATGGAGGCGGCAGAATTCATATAAGTAAGCGGTGTGATCGAACCGTTCAATCCTGCGGCCATCAGCGAATCCCAGCAATCCTCGACCTGACCGATCTCTGCCATGTCGGCCATCGAGCAGCCGGCGTTCAGGTCGGGAAGAATGACCTGCTGATGGCTACTGCCGAGGATGTCGGCGCTCTCGGCCATGAAATGGACTCCGCAGAAGACGATGTATTGGCTTTGGGTCTCGGCGGCAATTTTGGACAGCTTATAGGAGTCTCCAGTGACGTCAGCGAAGCGGATCACTTCGTCGCGCTGGTAGTGGTGACCAAGGAGGATCGTGGTGGCACCGAGAACCTCGCGCGCCGCAGCGATGCGGCCGTCCATGGTGTGGTCGGGCAGGGCGAGGTAGTTGTCCAGCGAACAGGCTTCTGTACCCGCATACTGCGAACTTGCCACAGGCGAGGACTCGGCATGCGTAGAAAGGACCGCTTCTTCCAATAGAGTGCTCATAGATCTTCCGCCTTCAGTCCACCAGCATGAAGCAGGTTGGACGGGGATGTTGAAAGCAACTGCTTTGGTTGCAGAGAGTTCACTGCGGCGTGGCCGCCCAACCCCCGGGGATGTTGCAACCCTGCTTATTAGACTCACCCGCCAGCGCCCAGTTGCACGAATCGGGGTCAGCGAAGTGGTCTATTACAAGTTTAACGGAAGTAACCCCTTGAAAGCGCTGATATGGAAGCTGTTCCAAGAAGCTACCTGCCTCCGCGCGGCAGAGAAACATCCAGAGAGGCCGTGAGTTCGTTCCAACACAGAACCGCCAAATTCGTAATCGTCCTTCAGGCGTTTGTGAGCAGACCGTAGGGCATTTATCATGAGGGGCGATGCACGTGGGCGATACCATCTTTATTTTCTGTCTGGCGCTGATCATCTTCGGCCCCAAGAAGCTGCCGGAGATCGGCCGCCAGATCGGTAAGCTGATGGTCGAGTTTCGCCGCGCCAGCAATGAATTCAAGATGCAGATAGAAGAGGAGTTGCGGGCTTCGGATGAGGCTGAGCGGCAGAAGGAGATTACCGCCGCGACGACGATGCTGCCAACTCCAACCCCAGCGACCACTTCGCCGGCCTATGAAGCGGCAGTGGCTGCCGAGGAGGGTCTGGCTTCGCCAGCGACCCCGGTCATCGCACCGCCGAGCACGGGGCTTCCTGTAAACCATGGTTTCGGCTCGGCAGCGGCTGATAGTGAGACATCTGTTGTAGAAACCGCCTCTGAGGAGGCTTACCCCGAACCGGCGAATGGTTTCAATCCGGGATTGAACACCGCATCGAATGGTCTGGCTGTCGAGACTTCTTTCGCTGCCGAGGCATCAATCCCACCCGAAGCTGTCAAGCGGGCCGCTCTGGAAGTTGAAGAACCGGAAGACGAAAAGGCCCAGGCGCCCGTCCATCATGGTTGACCTGGTAGACCGCGCGCGCGCCGCGCTGACCGAACGCAAAGATCAGACCGAGCTGCCGGGCATGAGCCTGATCGAGCACCTGAACGAGCTGCGGCAGCGGCTGGTGCATTCTGCGGTCGCGCTGGTGATCGGCTTCTTTGTCGCTTACGCCTTCCACGAGAAGATCTTTGGCTACATGCAGGCGCCGATCGTAGAGGCGCTCAAGAAGAACCATCTCGACACGCAGCTGGTCATCCACAACCCCATCGACGGCTTCAATATGTATTTGAAGATCAGCTTTACCGTCGGAGCGATCCTGGCTGCGCCTTACATCCTTTATCAGCTTTGGCTGTTCATCTCGCCGGGGCTTTACGCGAATGAGAAGAAATATGTGACACCGTTCATG
The DNA here is from genome assembly GCA_963790505.1 of uncultured Acidobacteriaceae bacterium. Classification (GTDB taxonomy): domain Bacteria; phylum Acidobacteriota; class Terriglobia; order Terriglobales; family Acidobacteriaceae; genus Acidisarcina. The sequence continues at coordinate 482,816 of CAWBOT010000004.1, forward strand.
ATCGCGACGGTTGGGCTGTTTCTCTGCGGCGCGTTCTTTGGCTATCACTATGTCTTTCCCGGCTCGCTCGGGTTTCTCTTTGACTATTCCAAACAGTTCAAGCCGCTGATTGAGATCAGCGAATATACCGACCTCTTCAATACGGTGATCCTTGGGCTGGGAGTGACCTTTGAGTTGCCGATCCTGGTGATGTTTCTTTCGCTTTTCGGCATCGTGAGCCCGAAATTCCTGTGGAAGAATATTCGCTACGCGATTCTCATCATCTTCGTCATAGCGGCGATCATTACGCCGACTCCGGATGTATTGACGATGTGCGTCTTTGCCAGTCCAATGCTGGTGCTTTACCTGGTCAGCATTGGGGTCTCGTTCATGGTGCACCCGGCGCGGCGACGGAAGAAGATGGAGCAGGCGTCGTAATGCGTCCGGTGCTTCGTTCTCTACGCGGGATTGCTCTGCTGATCGTCCTGGGCGGAATGGCTGCGTTGGCGCAGGCTCCGCACTTCAGCGGCGAGCGTGCGCTCGAGTATGCGCGGGAGTTCGTGGCGTTTGGGCCGAGGTATAACGGCAGCGACGGGTTGGCGAAGGCGCAAGGCTACTTGCGGAAGCAGTTCGCCAAGGACAATCTGACGGAGGACACGTTCGTGTCCGATACGGCGGTTGGGCCGCAGGTGCTGCATAACTTCGTGGTGAAGTTTCCTGGGAAGAAGGACGGAATCATCGTCCTTGCGACGCATTATGAGACGAACTTCCCGCTGCGGAATACGAGTTTTGTGGGGGCGAATGATGGGGCTGCAACCACTGGATTGCTGATTGAGATCGCCAACCACTTGCGGACGGGAAAGCCGCGGGAGGGATACAGCGTCTGGCTGGTGTTTTTCGATGGCGAAGAGGCGGTGAAGGCGTGGAGCCAGTCCGATTCACTTTATGGCAGCCGGCACATGGCGGCGAAGTGGACGAACGATGGCACGCTGAAGAAGATCAAGGCGTTCATGCTGACCGACATGATCGGCGATAAGAACCTGGACATCCTGCGGGAGAGCGCTTCGACCGGATGGCTGGTCGATTTGGTGAAGCAGGCGGCCGTCCATGAGGGCGACCAGCGGTATTTCTTCCAGAGCTCCGGCGGGATGGAGGACGACCATGTGCCGTTCCTGCAGCGGGGGGTGCCGTCGATCGACATTATCGACTCCGACTATGGGCCGCATGACTCGGCGCATCCGGATGGATACCACCACACTCCTGAGGACACGCTGGACAAGATCAGCGCGAAGAGCCTGACGGTCGATGGCGATGTGCTGCTGGAAGCGATCCGGATGCTCGATTTGCGGTAGGGAAGGGTGGCGTTTTCGCCGAAGATTCGCTCCATGCCCCCCTCCCCCTAGGATTTTCCGGTTAAATCTCTGTTTTCAGCGGGTTAGGCGGGGGTGGATCGAGCTAAATCCATTCGAATCAGTCGGCATGATCTAACGGTCTCTTCTTTCAGCGAATTACGGCAGAGGCTCGGGTGGGCTGCAGGGCGGGGTTGGGCTCCGTGCGCCGGGCTCTGTTTATTTGATCCCTATATTCAGGATATCAAGTTGACCCCATTCACTATGCCAACTTTTGGGATTTTTGATCTCGATGATTTGGTGGGAGTTAGGGGTGAAATTGGGTAGTTGGGAGGGTTGACAGGGTTGGGAGCAAGGTGCGGTCAGGCCAAGAGTCTCAGAGCCCGGCGCGCTCCCGCGAGCCAGATGACGGAGCGCTTCTGCCAGGTCTTTCGATGCGTTCGATCCAATATCGGCGCAGAACGATAGGCAGGTGCTGTATATAGTCCGACTAAACGAAATTCTGATTGCGTTTAGTTTGGGCGTTCGCTTCATGCAGGTGGATTAGTCAAGGGCGGTCCTGGGCGAGTCGCCCGAGGACCGGCCTAACAAACTCTATAATTGGGCCACCATGGGCGACACCTCCCAAAGAGATAGGGAAACGACGAAGCCTCCGGCCCGATTCATCGGGATTGGCGGCGAAGAGAAGCGAGCTGAAGTCGCTAGGCTTATTCAGGACTTCATCGGGGCTTTTGCTCCGATTGAAGCCGACCTTAGCGAGATTCTTGTTTTCACAGATCGCCGCACGGGCGCTCATTACTGTGAGTGTCATGTCAAAGCTTCGAAGTTCGTACCGGGCTGCACAACCGATGTTCCACTGGACCCTGAAGAGCAGGCGGAGTACCGGGCTAACCGTGAAATTGTCGATGACCATGTAGCGTTCGAGCGGATGAAGGCGGACGCCTCCCAGGGACGCAGCTTTAGTAATATCGTTGCTGAATTCAACCCTCAGCAGAATCCAGCCTTGCCTCTCGGAGTGATCGGCGGCCAGCACCGGACGGAAGCAATCAAAGAAGCCCTGGCAAGGGGCATCGATGAATATCACGAGGTAAAAGTCTATTTCGGCCTTGACCAAGAGCAGCGGTTGGATGTTCAGGTCGTCTCGAATACGGTGATCGCGGTCTCTGGCGATCTTTATGATCGGATGCTGGAGACTGTAAAAGGGCCACAGCTCAGAAAGTGGTGCCATCAGACTGGGTTGCTCGCCAAAGACTTAGACTTTGGCGACAAGGCGCAACGGAGCGGTCCTATCACTGTGCGCTTAGCACGGACATTCATTATCAATTTCTACGAGGGCCTCAAAATCTCTCAGATGCCCTTCGACACTACGGATACCTCGCCTGTCATACCGGGAGTAGGCAGTGACAACGTGCTGTGGGATAAGCTGCGCGGCCGTGATCCCTCGATCTGGGAAGACGCTCGTCTTAACAGGGCTGGGGCAGAATTCGCTAAACTTGCTGCCGCGCAAAGGAAGGCTATTGAGGACAAGAAGGGCCCGGCTGACTATCGCGAAAAGGCGATGAATATCGCGATTCTCGCAGCTTGGGCCTATATCGCGGGTTATCTCACGGGAAATGAAACTCGCCTAAATCGTCATTTTGCGCTTAGCGAAAAAACCGGCAGCGATCCCCTGAACTCCTCTGCCTTGGCGAAGGGGAAGCACAAAACTGATCCTGAGAATTATCGTGGGCTTGGGACAAGGACAGATGCGAAGGAGCGAGGTAGGCTAGTCGAGCTTTTCTATTACCAGGCTGAGAAGGGAGATGGAATTACAAAGAGCGCCATCGAGGTTGCCATTGCCAAGTACTACGCGAAGCAGAGTCAACTCGAGGTCCAGCGGCTCGAGAAGGGCACCCGCAAATGAGGGACATCGATGCGCTGGCCACGCTCTTGCTGGAAGAGAGCAAGCGCTTCCTAGAGAAGGCTCACGAGACGACCGACGATACTGCCCGGCACGCTTTCTTGCATGCCTCGCTCAGTCTTGGTTTTTCCTCGCTCGAGGCACACGTCAACTCGATAGTTGATGACCAGCTTGAACGAACCGACCTCAGCGTTCATGAACGCGCTTTCCTATCTGAGCGAAAGGTGAATTTGCAACAGGGTGCGTTTGCGTTACACGATTCGCTTCAAATGCAAAGAATTGATGAGCGAATTGCGCTTTTGTGGACAAGGTGTTCGGTTCACGATGCCTTCGACTATCAGTCGGCGAGTTGGTCGCATTTGAAGGAAGGTATCAAGCTGCGAAATGAGCTGACGCATCCGAGGGAAGCAACAGAGCTCACGACCGACCGGGTTGGGCGTAGTTTAAGTGCAATCATCGACATCATTGATATCGCCTACACAAGGATCTACGGTAAGCCGCTTCCGGCGAAGAATCGCGGACTACAATCGAGATTAAGCTTTTAGACCGGTTGGACCCTCGACGCCTTATTACTTTGCTGAACGAGGAGATCTGGTCCCACCCACATCTGGTGGGTTACACGCGATCAGGGCGCCTTGCGAAATTTCTCGTAACGATGCGAGATATAATCCGCGGATGGCTTGGAAAGATACAAAAGTCGCGTTCGAGCCTTGGGTGGGAGTAAATTACAAACTTGGTATAGCGGGAAAGAAGGTCCTCGTACTGGGCGAGTCCCATTACCACGACTGCGAGAAGGACGAGAATTGTAAGAACAAGGCCAACAGAAACGCACGTCACCGGAATCTCACGACCGGTGTAGTCGACTCGTGGAAGGACAAGCCGCACCGATCTCCGGTTTCACACCGGGTGCCCCAACTCTTCGCAATTGAGAAGGCCGAGTTTTGGAGTCGCGTCGCCTTTTATAACTATTTGCAGACTTTTGCCGGTGCTCGACCGAGGCATTCGCCCGCCGACGTTAACTGGAACGACAGTGACTCGGCCGAGGCTTTCCAATCGGTATTGGACTGTCTTCAGCCCGACCGAGTTCTCGTGCTGGGCAAAAATACCTGGACAAATCTCCCGATCGATCCCAACATCCTTTCCAGCTCGCCGATTCCGGAGGAACGGATAAAGCTTCAGAATAGCCGCGTCACCTGGTATGGAGACGATAGCATCGCCTACTGGTACGCTTCTCGCTCTGGAAAGCTAGCCTTGGCTATGCCGATCATGCATCCTTCCGCACCCGGATTTTCTCCAGAGGGCTGGATTCCCTCCGTCAGCCTCTGGCTAAACTTGCCGCCGCGACCCTCGGAATAGCACCGTGGCGGTGAGGTCGGCGCTTCCGATCCTCCCACATCTGGCGGGTTACACCCGCTCAGATATGGGGCACCCCTTTTGGGTGGTGGCTGGAGAAGTGAGGACGGAAGATTTGATCCTCCCACCCTTCCGCCGGGGCGGACTCGCGTCCGCCCTATCCCATGTCCGAGAATCCGGACATGGAGCACCCGCATTTGTGGTGGGTGCGGGCTTCGCAAACCGCAGATCCTTCGGCTTTGCCTCAGGATGACATTTGTTTTTAGTGCTGGCGATTGTGGTGGTTGAGAAGTGAGGACGGAAGATTTGATCCTCCCACCCTTCCGCCGGGGCGGACTCGCGTCCGCCTTTCCCATGTCCGAGAATCCGGACATGGAGCACCCGCATTTGTGGTGGGTGCGGGCATCGCAAACAGCAGATCCTTCGGCTTTGCCTCAGGATGACAGTTGTTATTTAGTGCTGGTGATGGTGGCGATTGAGGAGTGAGGACGACGCCTGCGCCCCCCCCACAACTCCACCCCAGCGACGAAGACCTGTCGCCGGGGACCCCGGTCTGGCGGGTTATACCCGCTCAGATATGGGGCGCCCCTTTCGGTTCAGATTAAAGGGAAAGCCCAGGCCTAAAGGCCTCCGTGTATCTTTCTCTTTCCGAGGGCTAAAGCCCTCGGCTTCCACCGGGGCGGACTCGCGTCCGCCTATCCCATGTCCGAGAATCCGGACATGGGGCACCCGCATTTGTGGTGGGTGCGGGCTTCGCAAACCGCAGGTCCTGTGGTTCGGGCTTTGGATCGAGCTGCAGATCCCTTCGGCTTTGCCTCAGGAAGAATGAGGCACTCCCGTTCGTAGTGAATGGGGCAGAACGGTGGTGCGGGCTCGAATTCTTACCCTGGGGTTTAGTAGCGGGTTGCCCGCTGGGGAGCGGAGCCGAGTCCCCGGTGAGCAACCCGCCTGACCCTGAACCGGGTCGAGGTGATATTCTTTAGCTTACTCCTGAGGCAGATGTCGTCAAGAGGTTCCCGCGATCGATGTCCCGGGACGGTCGAGCTAGTTCGCTGATTGAATTGACACTCCTTTAACCGCTTTGTTAGAACCTTAGTTTCTGGCTCAAAACTCCTGAGAACAGCCCCGCCGCCGGTCAAGGCAATGGACGAAATACTGCAACAACTCGTGCCCCTCCTGCTCGGCTCCGTGCCGACGATCGTTATTTTTTTGATCCTGGTGCTGGCCTACAGATTTATCCTGCTCGGACCCCTGTTGAAGGTGCTGGCGGAGCGCCGGCTGCGTACCGAAGGGGCGATCGAGCGGGCACAGGCGGCCATTGCCGCCGCCGACGCCAAGGCGCAGGAGTATGAGGCACGGTTGCGTGCGGCACGGGCGGAGATTTTTCGGGCCCGCGAAGAGCGGGTGCAGGTCTGGAACGCGGAACGCGACAGCGCGCTCGCCGCGGCCCGGCAGGTCGCGCGCGACCGGGTGAACGCCGCAAAATCCACGCTCGACGAACAGGCCGCGAGTTCCAGGCAGGAAATCGAAGGCAAAGCGGACGATCTGGCTGCGGAAATCCTCAAGGTCGTTCTACCAGCGGGCTTTTCGGCCGGCGGCGCCCTCGTAGCCGAGGGTCCGCGTTGAGAATCCGACTGCGCATCTGGCTGGTACTGCTTTGTTTCACCGCTTGCCTGGTTTGGCAGGGCGGCAACGTCGCACTTGCGCAGAGCGAGGCGACGGCAGCGCCGACCGCTTCCGCATCGACCGCTCCGGCGGAGAAACCTGACGGCGGGGACGAAACAGGCCAATTCCGCCACGCACCGATCGTCAAGGCCATCGCGCGGATGCTGCACGTCGACATTGAGAGCGCCGCGCAGATCTCCGAGGACATCAATTCGGGGATCCTGATTCTGGCGATCCTTTTCTTATTGTTGAAGGTGGCGCCGAAGGCGATTCGGAGCCGGACCGCAACGATCCAAAAGAAGCTGGTCGAGGCGCGGACGGCGACAGAAGAGGCGAACGAACGGTTGAGCGCCGTCGAGGCGAAGCTGGCGAGAATCGGCGAGGACATCGAGGCGATCCGGAAGCAGACCGAACAAGACACTCTCGGGGACGAGCGGCGCATCAAGCAGGCGATCGAGGACGAACGGGAACGGATCGTCAAGTCAGCCGAGCAGGAGATCGAATCAGCGGGGGCGGCCGCGCAGCGGGAGCTCAAGCGCTTCGCCGCGGAGCTGTCCATCGACCAGGCGACAAGGAAACTGCAGCTCACGGTGGATTCCGACCGAGAACTGGTGAAGCGTTTCGGCAAGGACCTGATTGGACAATTCGGCAAAGGGGGACAGAACTAATGTCGATCTTTGCCTCGCGATATGCCCGGGCCTTTGCGGACGCCGTAGAAGGGGCTAAGCTGGACGCGGCGGCTGTCGGCCGGGAGCTGGACGACTTCGCGTTTGCGTTGAATGAAAGCCCGGAGCTGCGCCAACTGCTGGACAATCCGGTGTTTCCGGCGACGCAGAAGGTAGCTTTACTGGACAAGCTGAATGAACGGATCGGACTGTCGCCGCTGGTAAGGAACTTCCTGGCGGTGCTGATCTCTCACGACCGCATCGGGGCGTTTGACGAAGTAGTAGCGGAATACCGGCGGGAGATGGACCGGCGCCGCGGGGTTTTTGAAGTAGAGATTGTCTCGGCGCGGCAACTTGGCGACGATGAGCGGAACGAGCTGGAAGCGCAGGTGGGAGAGCTCGCCGGTGGCGAGGTGAAGGCCCAATACCGCGTGGACAAAGCGCTGCTCGGCGGGGTGATTGTCACCATTGGCAGCACAGTTTATGACGGCTCGGTCAAGGGACGGCTCGACCAGCTCAAAGAAGAACTCATCGCCGGCTAGCTACGCGAGGCAAGCTGGCACAATGCAAGATTCGGTTGGGAAAGTGACGAATGGCCCAGATTAAAGCTGACGAAATCACACAGCTGCTACGGCAGCAAATTGAGAATTATGACGCCAAGGTCCGCGTGGACGAGGTTGGCACCATCATCTCGCTCGGCGACGGAATCGCGCGCCTGCATGGCCTGGATAAGGTGATGTACGGCGAACTGCTGGAGTTTCCGCACAACATCTCCGGCCTGGCGATGAACCTCGAAGAAGACCAGGTGGGCTCGGTGCTGCTGGGTGACTATACCCATCTTCGCGAGGGCGACCAGGTCAAGCGAACGGGGAAGATCCTGAGCGTCCCGGTCGGCGAGGCGATGATCGGGCGGGTGGTTGACGCTCTCGGCCAGCCGATCGACGACAAGGGACCGATCGCGACTACAGACAATTTCCCCGTGGAGCGGCTTGCGCCGGGCGTCGTCGACCGGCAGCCGGTCCGCGAGCCGATGACCACCGGTCTCAAGGCGATCGACAGCATGATCCCGATCGGCCGCGGGCAGCGCGAGCTGATCATTGGCGACCGCCAGACGGGCAAGACGGCCGTCGCGCTCGACACGATCATCAACAGCGCCAAGAACAACCTGATTTGCATTTATTGCGCAATTGGGCAAAAGCGCTCTTCGGTCGCCCAGGTGGTACAAACGCTGACGGAACACGGAGCGATGGACTACACCGTCATCGTGGCAGCGACGGCTTCTGAGCCGGCTCCGATGCTCTATATTGCGCCGTTTGCCGCAACGGCGATCGGCGAATTTTTTCGGGACAACGGCAAGCACGCGCTGCTGATTTACGACGATCTCTCCAAGCACGCGGTCGCGTATCGCGAGCTTTCGCTGCTGCTGCGCCGGCCGCCGGGACGCGAGGCGTATCCGGGCGACGTTTTTTATCTCCACTCGCGCTTGCTGGAGCGTTCTTCGAAGCTGAAGGACGAGATGGGCGGCGGTTCGATGACCGCTTTGCCGATTATCGAAACTCAAGCGGGCGACGTATCGGCGTATATCCCGACGAACGTGATTTCGATCACCGACGGCCAGATTTATCTGGAGACCGATCTGTTCAACTCGGGCGTCCGCCCGGCGGTCAACGTGGGCCTTTCGGTGAGCCGCGTCGGCGGCAGTGCGCAGATCAAGGCGATGCGCCAGGTGGCGGGCACGCTGAAGCTCGATCTTGCGCAATACCGCGAACTGGCGGCCTTCTCGCAGTTCGGCAGCGACCTGGACAAGGTCACGCTGAAGCAGCTGAATCGCGGCAAGCGGCTGACGGAGTTGCTGAAGCAATCGCAGTTTTCGCCGTTGCCCACTGAGAAACAGGTCATCATCATCTATGCCGGCAACAATGGCTATCTGGACGATCTCGAGGTCGAACAGATCCGCGCCTTTGAAGACGGCCTCTACAAGTATCTCGACTCGGCGCAATCGGCACTGCTGAGCGACATTGTGGAGAAGAAGGCGCTGGACGACGACCTCAAGGCGCGTATCGATGGGGCGCTGAAAGAGTACAAGCAGAATTTCGCCGCCGAGCAGAACGATGCGAAGCAGCCAGCCGGAGCGGCGAAGTAAGCATCCATTATGGCCAACGTTCTCGATCTCAAAAGGCGCATCCGCAGCGTAAAGAACACGCGGCAGATCACCAAGGCCATGAAGATGGTCTCGGCGGCGAAGCTACGCCGCGCCCAGGAGCGTGCGCTCAACGCCCGGCCGTATGCGCAGATGTTAATCAGCATGCTGCAGTCGCTGAAGCGGCGCATCGAGCTGATCGATCCCGAGACGGGGGAGATACGGCATCCGCTGCTGGTTACGCGCGAACAGAAGACGGTTCTGCTGGTGGTGATCTCCGGCGATAAAGGATTTGCGGGCGCCTTCAACGCGAATATTTTCAAGGCGGCCAACAATTTTCTGAAGTTTGAAGAAGGCCGCCAGATCGATATCGAGCCGGTGGGCCGCAAGGCACGGGATTTCTTCCGCAAGCGATACCCCGAGGCAGTTCGCGCGAAGGATGAGCCGACCGAGCAGCGCGGAAGGGACGATTTTGGCCAGCCGGAGGACCCTGAGCAGGCCCCAGCCCCGCGCGCGGGCGAGATCCAGGTGACCGGCGACCATACCGGCATTCTCGAAAAGCTGGAGTATGGCCGCATCAACGATCTGGCCAAGGAGATCGTTCACCGCTATGCGCACGAAGAGATCGACGGCGCTTATATCGTCTATAACGAGTTCAAGTCGGTGATTGCGCAGCGGCTGGTGGTGGAGCGGATACTACCGATCATCGAGATCGGGCGGCAGGATTTCGCGCAGGCGGAAGAGATGGGCAAGGAGGAGCGGGACCGCGCAGCGCAGGCCGCAGCCTCCTCAGGAATCACCATTACCGGGCTGACCGAAGAGAGCCAGGCGGACGCCGAAGAAGACGAGCGCGAGGCGAAGCAGTTCGGCACCGCTGAGGTTGACTATATTTACGAGCAGCCGCCTTCAGAGCTATTTGCGGCGCTGTTGCCGCGGTATGTGACGACGCAGCTTTATCACGCGATGCTGGAGTCGGTGGCGGCCGAACACGCGGCACGCATGACGGCAATGGATTCGGCATCGAACAACGCTTCGGACATGATCGACTCGCTGACGCTGGTGATGAACCGCGTGCGCCAGGCGGCAATTACCAAGGAAATTATCGAGATCGTCAGCGGAGCGGCAGCGTTGTCGTAGCCCTACACCAGCGAAGGTTTTGAAAGAGACTTATGGCAGAGAACATAGGAAAAGTGATTCAGATTGCGGGCCCGGCGGTGGACGTGCAGTTCGACGAAGCCACGATGCCGCCCATTTACCAGGCGCTGCGCGTCACGAGCGAAGGCTTTGACGTGCCCAAGCCAGTCAATGTCATCCTCGAGGTGCAGCAGCATCTCGGCGAGGGCAGGGTACGCACCGTCGCCATGGAAGCCACCGAGGGCATGGTGCGGGGCATGAAGGCCATCGACACAGGCAGCTACATCATGGCGCCGGTGGGCCGCGCAACCCTGGGCAGGGTGCTCAACGTGATCGGCGAGCCGGTTGACGAGCTTGGGCCGGTCAACGCCAAAGAGTATCGCCCGATCCATCGGCTGGCGCCGGCATTTGACGAGCAGTCGACGAGCGAAGAGATGTTCGAGACCGGCGTGAAGGTCATCGATCTGATCCAGCCGTTTTTGAAGGGCGGCAAGATCGGCCTCTTCGGCGGCGCGGGCGTGGGCAAAACGGTGGTGATCCAGGAGCTGATCAATAACGTCGCCATGAAGCACGGCGGCTTTTCGGTCTTCGCCGGGGTCGGCGAGCGTACCCGCGAGGGCAACGACCTTTGGCGCGAGTTTCAGGAGTCTGGCGTTATCGACCTGAAGGATTTCTCGAAGTCGAAGGCGGCACTGATTTATGGCCAGATGACGGAGCCTCCGGGCGCACGTTTGCGGGTTGCGCTGACGGGGCTAACGGTTGCCGAATACTTCCGCGATGAAGAGGGCTCGGACACGCTGCTCTTCATCGACAACATCTTCCGCTTTACGCAGGCCGGTTCCGAGGTTTCGACGCTGCTCGGCCGTATGCCGTCTGCGGTGGGCTATCAGCCGAACCTGGCAACGGAAATGGGCGAGTTGCAGGAGCGGATCACCTCGACGAAGAAGGGTTCGGTGACTTCGGTGCAGGCGGTGTACGTGCCGGCCGACGATTTGACGGATCCGGCGCCGGCGACGACGTTTGCTCATCTGGATGCGACGACGGTGCTTTCGCGACCGCTGTCGGAACTGGGGATTTATCCGGCCGTCGATCCGCTGGCCTCGACTTCGCGGATCCTTTCGCCGCGCATCGTTGGACAGGAGCATTACGATGTCGCGCAGGGCGTGAAGCGGATTCTGCAGCGATACAAGGACCTGCAGGACATCATCGCCATCCTTGGAATCGACGAGCTCTCCGATGATGACAAGCAGACCGTCAACCGCGCCCGCAAAGTGCAGCGGTTCCTGTCGCAGCCCTTCCACGTGGCCGAGGTCTTTACGGGCGCGCCGGGCCGTTATGTCACGGTTGCGGACACCGTGCGCAGCTTCAAGGAGATCATCGAGGGCAAGCACGATGATATTCCCGAGCAGGCGTTTTATATGAAGGGCGCGATCGAGGAAGTGATCGAGGCCGGCGAGAAGATGAAGAAGGGGTAAAGCTTCGCCCGGGCGATTCCCTCAGCGGTTGAAGCCGCGAGGATTGAGTGGACGTATGGCACGGCTGAAGCCGTGCCCCTTCAAGGACGACCGGCGAGTACACGAGCATTGGTTGTGCAAGAACGTTGGTTGAATTGTAACTATGGCTGAAGCAAATCAAATTCAGGTAAGGCTGGTCACTCCGGACAGCATCCTCGTCGACCAGACGGCAACGGCGGTGGAGCTTCCCGGGCTTTCCGGCTATATGGAAGTGCTGCCGGGGCACGCTCCGCTATTGTCGGAGCTGGGTTCGGGCGAAGTTCGCCTGCATGGCGGCGAAGCGGGCGAGCAGAGATTTCACGTTTCGTGGGGATTCGTTGAGGTGTTGCCGGACCGAGTGACGATCCTCGCCGATGAAGCCATAGCGCCGGAGAAGATCGACACCGCCGCCGCCCAACGGGAGCTCGACGAAGGCCACAAGCGCTGGGACGAAGCCGGCGACGTGGAAGAGAAATACACCGAAGCCAACGAAATGATCTCAGACGCGGAATCGAAGCTGGCAAGCACGGGGAACAAGAGCTAACGCCGGGGGTCCGAGAGTTCTCCGTGCGCGACTTTGCCGGAGATCGCTTGTGCCCGTCGCCGGTCCGAATGTGCCGCCGGCACAACGCTTCGCATCACACAGCTCTCATTGAAGAGATTCAGGGCGACTGCTCAAGGCGCCTGTACGTTGGATGATTCGATTTGGATGTCGGAACTCGTGCGCCGTGCGTAGAGAATCCCGCCGGTCACCCCTAGAAACTGCGCGCACGCCCTGCCGGCGAGCAGCACCGGAGAGAGGAATCCAACTGTCGTGTCCTTCGCGATCGCTCGCCTCGCGAACGGTAACGTGCTGAGCACAAACGCAGCCAGCACCAGCGCCGAGACCGGCGCCCGGGGCCGCACCATCAAATCGAAGGCGACAGCCATCAGCATCGCCGGCAGGAATAAGAGCTGGAGCTTCATGACCTGTGGCGTGTGACTATCCTTGATGCCCTTGCCCGGGTTCTTGCGCACGGCCAGCACGCGCCAAAACGCGAACTTGTACTTCTTCTTGAAGTAGGCCCGGAATGTCTCCGGGTGGGTGTGGTAGACGATCGCTTCGGGAGCGAATTTCATCTTCCAGCCACGCGCCGACATCCGGTACGAGAGTTCAATGTCCTCGGCGCAAGCCACCGGGAAGGACGTGTCGTAGCCATTCATCTCGAGGAAGCGTTCGCGGCGAAAAGCGGCGGAGTAAGTATCGATAAAGTCGATGCTTGGCAAACCAGACATCTTGGCGTAACGATCTTCGTACTCGACCTGCACGAAGCGGGCCGCCAGGCTCTTCTGGTGGGTGCGGTAGACGCCTTTCGCTCCAACCACCTCCGCGTCGCTGAAAGGGGCGAGCATCGCATCAACCCAGGCAGGCATTGGCACGCAGTCGTCGTCGGTGAAGAGCAGAATATCTCCCCGCGCCTCCTGGGCGCCGAGATTTCGGGCCGAGGCCGGTCCCGCGTTTGGCTGGGTAATCAGGCGAACGCCCGAATATCTCTCGACCGCTGAGTCCGTCTCATCAGTGGATCCGTCATTGACGACCAGAACCTCGACATCTAGCCCCGCGACTTGGGTCAGCAGGGCTTCGAGGCAGTTGCCGATGCGCGAGGCGCCGTTAAACGTAGGAATGATGATCGATACAGGTCTCGATCCGATCGATTGAGACTCGATTGGCGCACCCATGGGCTTTCCGATTTGCAAACCCTGATTCGCTGCCTGGTTAGGCCGCCGCATCCGAGGTTTTCGCGGTGCCGCCGGCTTTCGGGGCGGCATCCTGTTTTTGATGATCGCTGCCCTTCAGCAGGTATTTTGACAGCGTCAGAAATCCCTTTACGTTCCGCTGCAGTTCGCGACGGTCTCTGAGCGACTGTTTCAACTTGTAAAAAAGATACGACGGCGCGAGATAAAAGCTGCGCCTCGCCCGGTCGCAGAAACTCACTAGCTGTTCGTGCGTGATGTTCGGCAGGGTGACCACACTATTGTGAAGACCATCCTTGGTAAGCCACGCCCCCCAGTCCTCAATCTGAATGTAGTCCCGGTTCTTGGCCTCCTGGTAGGCGACCGTACCCGGGTAAACCATGATGGGAAAGAACTGCGCAGTATCGGGTCGCAGCGCCTTGGCAAAGCTCAGCGTCTTTTCCATGCTCGCTGGAGTCTCGTTCAGGTTGCCGACCATGAAGCAGCCGTGGACCATGATCTCCGATTCCTGGCAGCGGCGAACGAATTTGTGCGCTTCCTCGTGATACTTGGCGTCGCGCCGGTCGTCGTTGTTCTTCTTCATGCCGTTGATGACTTCGACGTCGCCGCTTTCAAAGCCGACACAGAAGAGCCGGGCTCCCGCCTGGTGAAGCGTCGAGAGCAGCTCGTGCTCGGCGCCGATATCGGCGCGGCAATTGGCGTCAAAGGGGAGCTTGTTGCCGCGGCGGATCAGTTCTTTGGCCAGCTCCAGCGTGCGCGGTTTGCTGACGATAAACGTGTCGTCTTCCAGCATGACGGTCTTGATCTCGGGCATCTCGCGAGAGACATACTCAAACTCGTCTGCGACATTGGCGACCGACCGATAACGCATCGTGTGGCCGCTGAAGGTCTGCGGGTAGACGCAGAAAGAGCAGTGATAAGGGCAGCCGCGGCTGGTGTCGAAGACCACCAAAGGCCACAGCGAGTGGCCGTAAAAATAGTCGGGAGTGTGCAGAAAGCGCTTGTAGACCTCGGAGACAAATGGCAGTTCATCGAGATTGTGAATAGCCGCGCGCTGCTTGTTGGTGAGGATTTCGCCGGTGTGCGGCTGGCGCCACGCAAGCCCATCGACCTGGGAAAGATCTGCGCCGCAGGCCTTTGCTTCCAGCCAGTCGCGTACGGTGTATTCGTATTCGCGGATGGCGACCGCCTGCAGCGAATCCGACATCAGCAAGAGTCTCTTTAGGAAGCGAGGATACGTGCCGCCCCACCATCAGCGTATGCAACTTAGGATTCGCCGCCATCAGCGACTCCATCACGCTTACATCGTTGAGAATGCTGGGCGTGGAGGTATCACAGACCACCGCTTCAATATTTTTGGCCGTCAATGCGGTCGATGACCGTCTGCACCGAAAATCCTGCCGCCGGCGCATCGACGAGATCCACCTCGTGGCCGTTCTTGATCGCAACTCCGGCTGCGGTCGCGAGCCACTTGGGATAGTAAAGAGTGCCGCTCTTGGTGACCGCAGGACTGCGCTGCTCCCGAGAAAATCGGGGGTGGAACGGCGGGTTGAGGAAAAGCACGCGCATCTAAGGAAACCTCCGAAAGTGCTCTTAAATAAGCATCTTCCAGTCAATTGCTGCCAGCGAAGTCCAGCTTCCAATCTACCATAGTGGGTAGGATGCGGTCGCCACCGGGGACGCCTCTACACCGCACCTTCGAGTGCCTGGCGCAATGTTTCTACTGTCTTCCTGGAACAGGACTGCCAGCTAAACATTTTGCTGCGCTCTCCCCCTTTTTGACGAAGGCGCAGCCGGAGGTTCGGGTCGGACGCAATCTGGAGAAGTTTTTCGGCAATATCTTCCTCGCGGCGGGGATCAAAATATAGCGCGGCATCACCACAAACCTCCGGCAGGGACGCAGCTTGCGCGACCGCGACCGGAACCCCGGCGGCCATTGCCTCAAGAGGCGGCAGGCCAAATCCTTCATAGAGGGATGGCTGGACGAGAGCAGTCGCGTGCCCCACCAGTGAGAGCAGCTCGGCGTTTGGAACTGCACCGGTCAAATGGATCCGGTCGCTCGCGCTCCTTATGCGGGCGAAGAAAGCCGGCGACTCACCAGTAATCAAGCCCTCGCTCTGCCCCACGATTACCAGATCGTGAGGGGTCAGGTGGCGTATCTTCAGGAAGGCGTCAACAAGGCGGCCAAGATTCTTATAGGGCTTGATGTTTCCCACATGCACGAAGTAAGGGCCCGTGCGAGGCGGCGGGAGTTTCGCGGCTCCGTACCATTCCTCCGAGATGCCCAGGTGCGTGGTGTAAATGTTGTCTTGCCTTGGTCCGCTGGTAAAGCGGAGCAGCTCGGATTTTGAAAAGTCTGAACAGGTAAATATGACCGAACTTCGCTTTCGGACCGCCCGAAACATCACCTTGGCATAGATTCTCTTTCTGGCATCATTTACGATTTCGGGAACAACTCGATGGCTCAGGTCATGGACGGTGACCGCAAGTTTCCCCCGATAGAGAAGTGGAATCGTGTAGTAGGGAGAAAAGAAAAGGTCTGTACCCGCAGGAATAGCGCGCGGAAGCTCAATCTGCTCGGCGACCGAGTAGCGTCCGGCGCGACAGTCGACGACGCGGAAATTTGCCGCGTTGCTCCAGCCAAAGTCCGCGAGACGTGAAGCATCTCCGATTCCCACGATGGAAACATCCCTGAACCCTTCAACGAGTCCGGGGAGGATGCCCCTGATGTATACGCCCACCCCGGAAGAGTCGATCCAGCGGAGGTCGATGCAGAGGGTCTTCCCGTTTTTCTGCGCTTTTGTCACTCACGCGACCTTATCATGCGCCGATAGGCGCAGATTTAGCCGCACGCGACGATTTTCGTCGGGAACGGCAGGCAGTTCTCGGCGGTGGCCGACAATCAAGAACGACCTCATCGCGACCTCCTCAGCGCAACAGAGGATTGCCGAGAATCTTGTCCAGACGATTGGCGATGCGGCAGAGGAACAGCCATATTCGGCCGATGCGTACCGGCAGCCTTAGTTGGGGGAAGACAAAGACGGAATACCGCCAGTTCCCCGCAAAGAGCGGCCTCAAAACTTTATCAGGATCCTCGGCGGTAAACGCGCGCTGATTGCCGCTTGCGAGCGATAGATAAGGAGGAAAGAATACTTGCAGCGTCCCGTTCAGAATTATGCGTACAAGCTGCGGGTCTACCAACCATTCTTCGGTGATGCGCTTGAGGTTCGTGCCGAAGATCGCAACAAGGGAATAGGCGTCCCGGTTTTCGTCTCCGCCCCCGGCGACGAGACGGTCGTGAACGACCGCTCCCTTCTGAAGATGGCGCAGCACCGTGTACGTCCAGCTCAACTGCACAAGGCCGGTACCCACAACGTCGGTGAAGGGCTGGTGCGGCAACTCGCAGACACGGTGTTTGTTGATGATATTGCTGGTGATGAACGTCAGGTACACATGTGTTCTGAGGGCGAAGGTGGCGGCTTCGTGGATGATCTCGATGCGGGGTTGTGCGGTCGGCGCGGCGAGCGTCTTACCTTCAACAATCACGGCAGCCCGCAGGTGCACCAGATCATATTCACTCTTCTCCAGAAGACCGAGGACCGACTCGATAGTTTGCGGCAGAACCATGTCGTCGTCGCCCACGATCCACACATATCTTCCGCTGGCTTCGGCAAAACACTGGACGAAATTTGCCTCCGCACCAATATTCGTCTGATTGCGAATGTTTCGGAAGGCCAAGCCTCTAAGCCTGTACTCTTCCAGCGTCTCCTGCGTCGCATCGGGCGACGCGTTGTCAGAGATGATCAGCTCGACCCGCGGCTCGCTCTCGAGTTGAGGAACAAGAGACTCCAGCAACCGCGCCAAGTAGCGGCTTCGCCTGTAGGTGGGAATCGCAATTGTCAGCAGGAATGGTTCGACGGCCATGCTTACTTAGTTACACTACCAGCTTTCCTGCCTCTTTCGATTCGGCGCGATCCAGGCGATCCATCTACTGCCGTTATATCGAGGCGGTCTGATTCTGTACTTCGCCTGCAATATCATTTACGCTCAAGTTGGATACGAAAGATGGCATCGTCAACAGAGGCTAGCACAATCTCCTCCGGCATTCTGGATCTCACTGCCCTACGTTCCGAGTACGAGGCAGGCGCTCTTAATAAAGTAGCCTACAGCCGCGAAGTCTGGCCGGTGCATGAGCAGCTATTTGAGTATTCCCGATTTCTCGCCGGCACGAATGTCGGCTCGATCGAAATAACTCCCGAAGGCGTCATCTTTCAACTACGAGACCCTGCGATCAAGTTGTGGTGCAGTGAGCGGGACCGCGGCCACGTCGCGATCAACAACCTCAACTTTCGCAATTATGAGCCTGAGGAGATGCGGGCAGCCCTTGAGATTGCCAAAGTGTGCAGCACGGTCTTCGATGTAGGAGCGAACGTCGGTCTCTATAGCTTAGCCATCGCTCAACGCTTCCCCTCCGCCAGAGTTATGGCTTTCGAGCCGGTGCCTGCCACGTATGGAGAGTTGTGCCGAAACCTCGCGCTCAACTCTATCAGCAACGTGGAGACCTTCAATTTAGGCCTTTCTGACCGCTGCGACGATGCACCATTTTTCTTTGATCCCAGCGTTTCCGGCGCAGCTTCCGGGGCGCCTCTGGGTCCTGAATATCCAGTCACCGAGGCTTTGACTTGTCCCGTCGAAACGCTGGACGCCTTTGTAGGCAGGACAGGAGCGTCGCCGGATTTCATCAAGTGCGATGTCGAGGGCGGCGAGCTGGCTGTCTTTCGTGGAGGGGCGAAGCTGCTTGAGCGGTCCAAGCCAATCGTCTTTACGGAGATGCTCAGAAAATGGTCGGCGCGTTTTGCATATCATCCAAACGACATCATCGCGCTGTTCCGCAATTATGGCTATGAGTGTTTCGTTTTGTTTGAAGGGACCCTTCGAGGCTTCGCCGAAATGGATGAAAACACCGTCGAGACCAACTTCTTTTTCCTGCACAGAGAGCGACACTTGGAGATGGTGCGCTTCCTTGGGTTATTGAAATAGCGGTATCCATGACAGAGCTTCGCAGAGCGCCGCATGCGGCGAAGTCTCTCGCAGCGGCTGCCGCAAGCGACGCGAGCGCCGTGTTGTAGCTGACCCAGGCAAATATTTATGCTGGTCTGAGACCGCTTCTGATGCGGATCAAACACTCATGCGTGCTGTCGAGGGCGGCCGGTTCAAGGGGCACACGCAAAAGGCAACAGGGGCAACGAAGCTGAGCGAGACCGCTATGGCAAAAGACTGCAACTCCCACAGACTTCTGATCGACAGACGCAGTTTCCTTCGAGGTGCGGGTCTCCTGGCTGCGGGCTCGGCGCTTGGATCTTCGCTGTCTGGCTGTGGCGTCGATTTCTACATACCCTGCCTTGGTCCGGCCGCAGCGCCGACGCCTGTCGCAGGAATGACGTACATCAAAGCGTCGGAGATCGGCTGCGCCTTGGATTGTAGCCTGGAAAACGGCCGTAACAAGTACAAGGGAGGGCCCGCGACGGACGATGGGCCGCGAATCAATGCCGCGATGGCCGGCGCGACAGCGAGCAATCCGATCACACTGATTATTGACGGGAGCGCCCTGGTATCGGGCCTGTTCCTGCCTGCGGGCGGCCATTGGAGCATCGCCGGGCTGGGGTGCGGGACGGGATTTTATGTCAAGACGGGGACCAATAACGACGGCATTCACAATGGCCCGCGCTATGGAGGACCATCGGACCCGGGTCCCCCTGCCCCCGTTCGCACGGGAATGAATGTCTCGCTGAGCAATTTCACGTTGAACGGAAACCGAGGCAATGGTCATAACGGAGATGCGACGGGCGGAGTCTTTCAAGGGGCGAATGGAGTAGGGTTCTTTGGCATCAACCTGATGAACCTGAACAACATCGTGATTGAAAAGGTGGTGGTGGTGAACTCTCCCCAGTACCATATCCGGCTTTCAAATGTTGGCAATGTGACGGTATCTGGATGCGTGATGAGGACGCTGGGTCCCAACAGCGATGGACTCCATTTCGACGGGCCGGCCAATGACATTACGATTTTGGGCTGCGACTTTACAACCGGCGACGACTCGATTGCACTGAACTGCCCTGAGGGATATTCGGGCGACATATCACGCGTATCAGTCTCAGGCTGCACATTCAACAGTTGGTCGCTGATGCGGCTATACACGGCGAACGCGAACTATATGTGCAACATCGACACCGTGTCAGTGAATAACTGCAGTGGCACATTTCGCGAATTTGCATTCATCATCGGACTTGGTTATCCGAGTAATCCAAATGCAGTGACCGGTTTAACGATTTCCGATTGCACTTTGACCGCACCGACTGTGCTCGGCATCCAGGAGAATTTTGGAACTATCGGGCTCAGCGGCGTCACCTTCACTCCACAACAGGTGAATGTCGTCTGGAATAATCCTCAGCTAAACCGGAACTCTGCCTTTTTGCGCCCGTCGCCGGTCTTCGGGACACTCGATTACGCTGGATCAAGCCTCTCCTTTGAGAACTGCAAGCTTTATCGAATTTCGAACATGGACGCGGCCGCGGTTGTGCTCGCCAATAACTCCACGATCGGTTCTGTGGCTTTCAACGGATACACCGTGCAGGACGCTGGATCGTACTCGAAGGTAGAAGAACTGCTGAGTGTCGGCTCCGCCTCCATCGGTCAGCTGGTTCTCGCTTCTCTGGATAGCAGCAAGATCAAGGCTCCGATCTCTCCGGGAGAATTCGGCAGCATCGGTTCGGTTTCCGGGGTGGGTGTGCTGGCGACTGGGTGGGAGTTTCCCGACGCTGTGATGGCCAACGGAGTGCCGTATATCTCGGCGAGTTCAGGACAGCCTTCGATCAAGATCAACGGCGTCGTCGAGTCTTACCCCCCAAGCTAATTGCTACGGCGGCGGCGCGGTCAGAGATGAGTGGTGGTGCATGTGGCCACGACCTGATCGTCGGGGTGGGTTGACCAGGACGAAGCGGCCGCCACGGATTTCTCGTAAAGCTCGAACTGAATGCTATTCAGAACTTTGGCAGTCCATGAGAGGTTTGGGGCGGGTCTGCCCGTTCTGGTCAGACTGTTTGAAAGTGAGCATTTCACAGTGTAGTCATTGGAGATATGGCTCTGGGGGAGGGTGATGGTCTGGTGACAGACATTTCCATTGTCCCGCGCCGGGAAGCTGCAGCCTGGCACCGTGACCGTCTGAGCGTAGCCGTTCGGAAGGATGGAGTAATTCAGATTTTTCGCGATAAGCTTGCCGGCTACATCCTGCGGAGCCACCTGAATGTTGAGGCTCAGCCCGGCATTTGGGCCGATATAAATTGTGCCGTCTCCCAGCCACTTATTCTTCCCGATGGTGACGTTTTTTGTAGCTATACCCGCTCCGCCGTTGTAATCGGTAGACACCATCCCGCCGGGCAAGATGGTATTTCCGGTAAAAATCACGCGGTTGGCTTTTATGCTAAACGATGGCGTGGATGCGCCAAAGGTGTTCCCGGTGATCGTACAGTTGCAATCTGCCGGAGCGTCACCAGCCTTGTAAGAGTCGTTCACATCAACAAAGGCCTGGCCATTGGCGGTGCCGCTGCCTACCTCAAAGTAGTTGCCGGTCACGGTGATGTTGCTGGGTGGGCCATGGTAATACACGATGCGGAGGGCGGGATCAGATTCCGGCGGCATGACTCCCTTTGCGATAACCTTGTTGCCAGTAATTTTGCCATCGGCGGCTCCGGAGATATCTATGCCTACCCTGTCCTGATTCAAGATGTTATCGACCACTGTGAAGTTCCTGGGCACATCCAGCGGGTTCACATTGGTAGCTTCGGCGGTGAGGCTGATGGCGCCATCTCCGCGGTTGGTCAGGTGGTTGTTGGCGATGGTGATCGCATGTACGTTTCCGTCGATGTGGATGCCGTCGGCGTTGTTGAACGGCGTGGGACTATCGACTGTATTCCCGGTGATGTTCACATCGGTGAGCGAACCTTTGCCTGCCGTGGCGTAGGTAACCGAGATTCCCCAGACGCTGTTGTGAATCGTATTGTTGCTGACAGTGACGCCACGGTGGACAACATTGTCGGTCGCCAGCTGCAGCCACTGAATCACGTTAATACCGGAATTGTTACCTCCGGGACTATGAACGACGTCGATTGTCATGTGGTCCCAGGCGACGTCATCGGCGTTCACCGCCTTGAACGTGTATCCCGACTGGTTGCTGAGAGCACCGACGGTGATCGTACCTCCGAGCCCCTCCCATTGCACGCCGCTGCCGTAGCTGACTACTCCATCAACACGACAGTTCCCGGAGACGTGAATTTTTACGGGCTGGCCGGTCGCGGCATAGGCCTCGCTTGCCGCTGTCGCAGCCGCCTGGAATGCGGCCGTGTCGTCAGTGCCAGAAGTCCCGTTCCAGTTGCAGGCGGCTCCGTAGGTGGCGACATTCTCGTAGGGCGCAACCTGCGCGTGGGTGAGGACACTCGCTGTGGACATGAGGATGACTGTCAGGCAATTTGCTCTTAGCTGCATAGCGCGACTGGTTAGGATGCGCGAGTGCCCGCGGCACTTCGTCTCTAGGGGGCGTTCTCGCTTACCCTCTAGTATCGCTCCCAGCGTTGTTGGGCAGTCGTTGTGGAATCTCAATCGACGGCACTAGTATTGAGCGCTCGTCGATACATCGCCCGTCCAAAAATTTGTTTCCAGTTGAGCCCGACCAGGGTACACGGCAAACTCGTTGCGATACTTCCTCGTCTTGCGGATCATGAAAAAAATAGTGAACGCCAGGGTTGGGAGGGCGTTCGCAAGCAGGCGCGCCATCCGGAGCGGGAAGGGGTAGAACTGAGCGCCGCGAAACTGCTCCAGCTCGTAGCCACCCGGAAAACACGCGTTCAAAAAAGCGAGCGTGTCGTTTTTGGAAAACGGCCGCACATGTGCCGAGGCTAGTTTGTGTTGAGTGGGCTGTCTCCCTAGCGCAAGCAGGAAACGATTGTGCAGCGAGCAAACATTAGGGACCCCAAATAGAAAATGGCCGCCTATTTTGAGGGAACGGGAGACTTCATGAAAAATCCAAAATACTTCCTTGGTATGCTCCAAAATCTGATTGGCGATGATGAGGTCAGCTTCGCCGTCGGCGAGGGGGAATCGATCCCTTTCAATGTTGGCCACGACGATCCGGTCGGCCTTTCCCTCCAGGTTCCTCGCATATTCCTTTCCGCCCTCCACCGCGATCAGAGTTGCGCTGGGATGGTACCGGCGGACGACGCCGAGATCTCTCCCCCCCCCGCGCCAAGGTCTACCACGATCCGCAGGTCTTTCAACGACCGAACCAACTCCTCCACAACCTTTGGACCGTAGTTCTCCTTCGTGTCGACCAGCCGGGCCAGCGGGTGTGTGGTGGTGGATCCAAACAAGGGTTTCGAGGACTTATCGGTACTCAACTTACCTCCGGTGGTTCGTTCTGCTCTCCGCATGGCTGACTAAATAGCTGATTTCAAGGCCCAATCATATACCCACGGCCTCCCGGCGACATCTCCTTGTCGGACGCATCATTCCGTAAACTGTAGGAAGGTAGAAAGGTGGGTCTACACTCGATCAGCCGGTCTCGCACTCCAGTACTGCAGCCAGACGGAAGAAGATCAGCTTTTTCATGATGATTGAACAACCGAGCGTCACCTGCGTCGTACTGAACTGGAATGGCTGGGCGGACACCATCCAGTGCCTGGAGGCGCTGGAGCGATGCGCCTATCCCCGTCTGACCGTCGTGGTTGTGGATAATGGCTCGACGAACGATTCGGTGGCCAGGATCAGGGCGGCGCATCCGGCAGTTCCGCTGCTCGAGGCAGGGCGAAACCTGGGTTTTGCAGGCGGCAACAATATCGGAATCCGCTATGCGCTGGAGCGGGGCGCCGAATATATCTGGCTCTTGAATAACGACACCGAGGCGGCGACAGACGCTCTCTCGGAGTTGGTCGGGAAGGCGATGAGCGACCCGCGAATCGGGGCGGTCGCCTCGGTTTGCTATTACGCGGACTCTCCCTCGACCGTCCAAGCCTGGGCCGGGGCGCGGATGAATCTTTGGATCGGGTATGCGCGCAACAGCACGACGCCCCACCCCGACGATTGGTTCCACTCGCTCTACGGGGCGAGCATCCTGCTCCGTTCCGAAGCCCTTCAGGACGCCGGGTTGCTGGACGAGGGCTTCTTTCACTATTGGGAAGAGACCGAGCTTTGCCTGCGTCTGCTCGAGAAGAGGTGGCGGCTCGCCGCAGCCCCTGAGTCGAAGATCCTGCATAAGGTGGCAGGAAGCACCGGGAGAAAAAGTCCGGTGCTCGATCGCTACTTCACCGCCTCGGGACTGCGCATCCTCCGCCTTCATTCGCCCGCGCCCGCGATAGCCATGTTTCTCTTCCTCGCGGCGCGATTTGCGCGACGGCTGGTGCGGCTGCAGTTCTCGCGATGCCGCGAGGTGTGGGCGGGGATCGCCGACTACCGCAAGATGCTGCCCGTAACGCAGAAAATTCGCTGAGCGCTACAGTCGGGATTCTCAGGCTCCGCAAGCCCTGAGACTTAGATTGAGATCCAGGTTGCGGCAGCCGCATCGTACCGGCGGATGGGGACGGCGGGCACTCCGGCGACGAGGGTGAGCGGAGGCACGTCTTTGGTGACGACGGCGTTGGCGCCGGCGACAGAGCCTTCGCCCATTGCGACGCCGGGGCAGACGACGACGCCGTCCCCCAGCCAGACATTATTTCCTATGGAAACAAAGCGGTTGGCCTCGAGGGGGCGTTCCGCTGGCGGAATGAGAGGCGAGGTGGCACCGGGACCGAAGTGGCCGTGGTTGTGATCGGTGATGAGGACTCTGCTGCCGATCAGCACATGGTCTCCGATGGTGACGGAGTGGGTGCAGGCGATGTGACTCCAATGACTGATGCGGACATGGTTGCCGATAGTCATCCGCGGCTCAAAGCTCTGGCCGGCGTAGCGGGTGATTGCCTCCAGCCACAACTCCTCGCCAGCGATGAGATCCTCGCCGATGTCGATTGAACTAAGACCGCGCAAATAGGGCCGGGCTCCGATACTGAGCTTCTGAACTCCGAATCTGGAGGCGAGCATCCGGTTGCGTATTAGAACTCCCGGCCGGGCGGCGAGCGTCGAGAAAAATACGTAGCTGCCATTTTCCCTGAAGAATGACAGGGTTTTCTCGAACATTGTCTCTCCCCACGACCATTGTAAAGACTTCTTTCCGGCGAGCGCTGCGGAGTGCGGGGCCATGCCTGGCACCCTTAAGATGCGGTACGATACAGGTCAGCATGGAAAGAGCTGGGACAGTCGAACGAGAGGGCGACAATCTGGCCGGCGGCGAGCGCCGGGTCGACTTGTTCGACATGCTGCTGATTCTCTCGGACGCGCGCCGGAAGATCGCGATCGTCACGCTCTTGGCCATGGTGATCGGGGCAACGATCGCCTTTCTTATGAAGCCGACCTTCGCCGCGACTGCGCTTATCCTCCCACCGGAGCAGGGGCAGTCTGCTTCGTCGATGCTGGTCAACCAGCTTGGTCTCGGGGCGCTGACCGGGGGGGTGATGAAGACGCCATCCGATTTGTACCTCGGCATGCTTGGCAGCCGGACAATTGCCGACAACATCATCGCCAAGTTTCATCTCGATAGCGAATACAAGACCAAGAAGCCGACAGACACGCGCACGCATCTGAAGAATGCCACTCGCATGCTGGTCACCAAGGACCAGTTGATCCACATCACTGTCGAGGACCACGACCCTCAACGAGCGAGCGACATCGCAAACGCGTATGTAGACGAGCTACATGCGATGAATTCCCACCTCGCGATCACCGAGGCGGCCCAGCGGCGGGTGTTCTTTGACCAGGAACTGGCCGACGAAAAGAATGCGCTGGCGGCCGCGGAAGATGCGCTCAAGCAGGACGCCGAGAAGACCGGGGTGATCCAGCTCAGCGGCCAGGCAGAGTCGATGATTCGCAGCATCGCCGAGATCAAAGCGCAGATCGCCAGCCGGGAGGTTGAGATTCAGTCTCTGCGCACTTTCGCGACCGATCAAAATCCGGAGGCGGTGCGCGCGCAGGAAGAGATCAACGCGCTGCGCAGCCAGCTGGCCAAGATGGAGAACGACCCGAGAAATCCGCAAGCGGGAGCCGGGGATTTTGCGGCGGGACGGGTTCCCGAGGTGAGCCTCGAATACGCGCGCAAACTGCGGGAGGTGAGATATCACGAATCCCTCTTCGATCTGCTCTCCAAGCAATACGAGGCTGCGCGCATCGATGAAGCGAAGGCTGCGCCGATCATTCAGGTGATCGACAGGGCCGTGCCTCCGGACACGAAGTCGTCGCCCCATCGGATTCTCATGACGCTTGGATTTGGAGTCGTCGGGCTCTTCCTGGCCTGCGTCGCGACTCTGACGGCCGACATCTTGAAGAAGATGGAGCAAGATCCGGAGTACGCGGTGAAGCTGGCCCGGTTGCGGAGCGGTTTTCCTTTTGGCCGTTGATGCCGCTGCACGGCAAGACGCCGACCGGCTTCAAACTGCTGGGCAAGTGAACAACAGCCATGAAAATACCTGTCCGCGCCATTCTCAAGCCATCTCGCGTTTCGATGATTGCCGTGGCCGCGAGCTTCGCCGCCTGGATATTCCCCAGCTTCGGGGTCTTAAACAAGGGATTCGATACGCCTTCGCGGCTGAATATAACTTCTGTACTAGTGTTGGCTTGCTGGTACCTGCTGATCTTCACGAGCTTCAGCATCGGCGAAAAGGCAGGCGAGCTCGCTTCATTTCTGAGACCCCGCCGAATCGACCGGCTTATCGAGCTCGATTCGAACCTGGTCTATTACGCGTTCACCCTGCTGGGCGCAGTTGGCCTAATCGCGATGATGGCTTACATATTCAGCTCCTTCTCCTGGCAAGAGATTGTGCTATTTGTTTCGATGGGCGAAACGAACGAGTTGAAAGAGGCATGGTACGCGAACTACAGCATCGGTTGGATCTCGCTGCGCTACGTCATTCTTTTCTCTTCGTCGTGGGCCATCTACAGGATCCTTCGATGGAAGAGTTTCTCGCCCATTAATCTTATTAACGTGCTGATGCTGGCATTGCTAGCTTTCATGTCGTACCGCCTGATCCTGATTGCAACGACTGTCACCACCTTCTTCCTGCTGAGTTTCGGCAGAAGACTTATGAAGGTGAGCGGGCTCAAGGTCGCGGCATGGGGCGGATTTTTGTTCCTCGTCTTGTCCGGGCTCAATATTTCGAGGAACGCAGCATACTATGAGGTCAATGGGCTGTCTTTCTGGCTGGCTGGAGTCAATGAAATCGACGCTTACCTGGGAACGCCTTTCCAAGTTGCGGTGGGGACGGCGCCATTCACCGACCAACTGGCTGCAGGTGGGATCGGGGCGGTTGGCGGAGCGGAGCCCTACCGTCTTTACGTCGACATTATGCAAAACTACATGACCAACTCGGCCTTCGTTCATCTGCATCAGCAGATGGGCTATCTCGCGTGGCCTTACATCACGGTGCTTTGCTGTTTCATGGGTTTCGCCTTCGAATCACTGGTGTCCGTAGGCAAGACGGTCTTTCTCTTACCTTGCGGGGCAATTCTGTACGCATCCGCGGAGTTATGGCGGATCGATCTATACGAGCAGGGCACCTTCAGCGTTTGGATGATTATCGGAGTCGGACTTCCCGCTTTTCTACTGTTCGCCAAATATTCGGGCCGCTTTGTGAAGCGGCTGTACCAGACTCCCAATCACTGAGAGCTCGGGGCAGAAGCGACCAACGGCGGAGTTCGGGATTAGCGGCCGAGGCGCAATCAGTCACCGATGCGCCTCTCGGCGATACCTCGCGAAGATCGAGAGGTTGTAGCCAAGCCCCACGAAGGCCTGGACGGCCAGGTAGCCAATGACCATGCCTCTGGCGCCGTAGTGTTTGCCCAGAAAGTAAGTGGAGCAGCCAACCAGCGTTGCGCCGATTATTGAACTGACCAACATCTTCTCTTCTTTATGGGCGCGCAGGTAAATCGAGAGCGCGAAGATGAGAACATTGATCAGCGTACCGAGAAGCAAAATACCCAGCGAGACGGGATCGAGCAGGCGCTGTGCGAAGCGCAGGTGCGCGACATTCAAGTACATCGCGCCCAGCCAGACGAAGAGGCTGCCAGCGGCGCAAATCAGCATACACTGGCGCAAGGCGGGGAAGAAGAGGCCATCGAGTGTGGCATAGTCCTTCCGTGCGATCAGTGCACCGAACGGCGCGGCTTTGGTGTTCACCCACGCGATTGAGACTGAGGTCAAGGCACCCATGATGCTCAGGGACATTCCCATGCGGCCCGCTTCCACTGCTCCTTTATAAGCGAAGAGTACCGGATTAAAGAGCTGATAGACGAAGTAGGCGCAGATCCAGGTGACGGCGACTCTCCATTGGAACGGCCATACCTCGGTTTTCCATCGCACGCCGCAGGTTCCGTTTTTATGCCGCATCAGCCCCAGGAGCAGCCGCCGCCGCCCATAGAGCCATACGGCTCCGGCGATGGCCTGCCCGAAGATCATCATGGCCGGCGCAAAAAGCCCGTGGCCGGTTGCAAGCACCAGCCAGGCCAACAGTCCGCTCAACATGGCTTGTGCCAGGCGCAGTTGCGCGACGTTCTCAACGAAGCCGCAACCCTCAAGAAAAGACAAGACCGGATCGATCTGGAAGGTCATCGTAGCAGCGAGCACAACGAGGATCCAGGGAATCTGCCAGGAGAGCGAGTGCCCCGCATGCTGATGGACGGAGAAAAAGTAAAATCCCCACGGAATGAGAACAGCCGCCATCAGCAAGCCACCGATGAAGTACCAGCGGACCGCTTTTTTTAGGACCGAGGCAAGCCGCTCGTGAGCGACCGGATCTCCGGTGATGGTACCGTCTGCGGAAAGCGCTAGATGGGCCCGCTCATGGCTTGCCAGTTGCAGGATGACGATCGAGAAGCCAAGCTCAAAGACGATCTGAAGCGCGACCAGACTGCCGAACGTGTAGTAATACCCCTGCTCGGCGGGAGTGAGAAACCTTGCGATCAGAAGCACCGTCACGATGCCAGCGGCGCTGGACCAGACACGTGCCATGACCGTGAATGCTATGGCCCGATCGAGCCCCAGGGTGTGCTTCATCCAGCTGCGGAGACCGTTGGAAGTCATGCGTTACTGGCCTTGCTCCTCAAAGCCTTAACAGGGGGAGCGGCGCGCCTCGTCAGA
Organism: uncultured Acidobacteriaceae bacterium; assembly: GCA_963790505.1. GTDB lineage: Bacteria > Acidobacteriota > Terriglobia > Terriglobales > Acidobacteriaceae > Acidisarcina. The sequence goes on from CAWBOT010000004.1 coordinate 511,496, forward strand.
GAATCCTTGAGATTGAGAAACGGAGTCTCAAGGAAACGGAAGCTTAACCACGCCAGCCCCACGGAGCAGATGAGGGCGACTGCCGCAACTGCAATTTCAGGATGGGCGGGTGACAGGCTCATCCCGATATGGCCGAAGATCACATGCGGAATATCGTGTAATACGTAAGCTCCATAGCTAATGCGGCCCAACCAGCGCAAGGGGCGCAGGCTTAGAGCGCGACAGAGCAGGGAACGAGGCTGGATGGCCACGAGAATGACCAGGCCCGCCAATAAGTCGAGCGCGCTGAGCCACCAGGTGAACAACCAGTGAGCGTCAGGATGGGCCTGCTGAAGGAGATGGCCGGAAGGCGTCAAAGATGCCCAAACGAGCAAAACCCCCATTGTGATCGGGAGCGCGATGCGAGCGAACCGATGCAAGGTCGCAGAATGTGGACCCCGGAGGGAAAGAGCGATCAGGCCGCCGAGCAGCAGCGCATCCAGCCGAAAGGGAGTGGCCCGCGAAAGGACCTGGTTGTCGAGCATCCACACCGGAAGCAGATACTGGGCCGCCAGTCTCATGGCAAGGCAGGCAGGGAGAGTCGCGACGCAAATCCAACAGAGTTTGGCGCGGTCGCGGATCCAGAAGACCACCCAAGGCCACACCAGGTAGAACTGTTCTTCAACGCAGAGCGACCAGAAATGACCGAGGAACAGCGTGACATGGAACCCGCGTAGAGTTCCGAGGACATGGAAATCAGCCAATCTCTCCATAGGCGAAAGCGGGAGGTAGGGTTTCAAAAAGGGAGCATAGTTGCCAAGGTAAGCCGGCCAAATAAGCCAGGACCAGGACCATTGCCAATGGAGAACAGGCGCCGATAAGAGCAGCGCCAGCATAACGCCATAGTAGAGCGGGAAGATGCGGAGGGTTCGACGAAGGTAGAAGTTCCGGGCGCGATAGGCTTCATGGCGAGAGTCGAAAAGAATGCCGGTGATGAGAAATCCCGAGAGCACGAAGAAGACGTCGACGCCCATCCAACCCCAAGGCACAAGGAGGTAGTGATGAAAGAAGACCATGAGGAATGCGACAGCACGCAAGCCATCCAGCGCCGGGAAGAATGCGCGATTTTCGGGCTCCGTGCGCTCGGTGTTGGCTGTAACTGGCATTCCCTGTGGCACGTATCGTCTCCCGACGCCAGATGAAATCCTATAGTGCTTTCGAGCGAGTTCAGAGAGCTAACGCTGTGTTTTCGCGTGAGAGAATCTCGATGGTTCTGCACCCGGGAGTGTATTTGAAGGAGCGTGGATTCGATCATTTCCCGGTCGATTGCGGTAACTTTCCACCGTGCGTTTGAATCCCTCTTCGATTGTCGTTCTTGGTCGCCAGCCCAGAGACTTAAGCTTCTCTGCACTTACCGGAACGCCCTGATGGGCGCTCGGAATATAATTCGCGCCTGGATTTGTCCACCGCTCTACATGGATCCCTTCCTCCTTGTAAAGCGCAGCTAGCCGGTCAGCGAGTTCGGCGATAGTGCATTCGGCGTCCGGGTTGACGACGTTGTAAGCCTGTCCATCTCCTCCCTTCAAAAGAGCGGTAAAGAAACCTTCTGTCGCGTCGGCCAGGTAGCAAAAAGGCCTACGAGCAAGGCCATCGCTCAGCATCTTAACTGGACCGCCATTCAATATGTCGCGAACGAAATCGGCGTAGACACGGCCATCGTCCAACCGCATTCGAGGGCCATAGGTGTGACCAATCCTTACGCTACGCGCGGGAACCCCGTATTGACGGGCCCAGGAGGCACACATCGTTTCGCCAATTCTTTTGCTTTCCCCATAGCAGGCTCTGGGATCCGTGGGATCAAGAAATCCTCCTTCGTTTTCGGCAAGAGGTGTGGACGTTGCCTTTACATCCCCATAAACCTCGCCACTCGAGAAAAACAAGAAACCCTTACATGTCTTGCTCTGCGCCGCGGCGTCGAGCAGATGATAGGTGCCCAGCACGTTCGCAGAAATTGTTCCCGCCGGGTCTGCCAGGTAAGCTGCCGGCGTTGCATTGCTGGCGGCGTGAATGATGTAGTCGAATGGTGTCGATACTCCGAGTGGATGGGAAACATCCTGCACGAGAATGTGGAGGTCGTCCCGGCCGCGGTATTCGGCGAATCGTAGCAAGGCCCGCTCTTCATCGCGAACAAGGGCGGTAACTCTGGCCGGCGCCGACAAGACATACCGATTGAGAAACAGCAACGTCTCTACCATGTAGGCAGGCAGGAATCCGGCCGCACCGGTTACTAGCACGTTTGCAGCCGCAAAGGACTGCCAGGGCAGCGGCTCTTGAACGATGCGCTTGATGTCGTCCTGGATGATGGAGCTCATAGTGATATGTCTCTACGGGTGATGGTTACAGCCCCGAAACGCGATCTGCGGCGGCCCAATGACCAGCCTGAAGGCTCCATTGCTCAGTTCGCCGGGAGCGACAGATTAGCGGTGATTTCCTGCGTGGGAGCTTCAGGTGTCGCCGCCGTGGCAAAATCGACGATCGTGTTCGCGATGTAGTCCAACATTGGCCTAGTCAGGCCGGGATAGACGCCCACCCAAAAGACATTGTTCATTACGAAGTTGGTGTTCGGCAGGTCGCCGACGACCCGGTAGTCGTGGCCTTGGTAGGCGGGTTGCCGGGCTAGATTGCCGCCGAAGAGCAGGCGGGTTCCGATCTTGTTTGCTTCAAGGGCGTGCGTCAACCGATCGCGAGTAAAGGGCGCTCCCTCGCGAACTCCGACAGGGAAGCCAAACCAAGATGGATCGGAGTGAGGCGTCGCCTCGGGCAGAATGAGGAACTCCTCAATCGGCTGAAGGGCTTGTCGCAGATAGCTGAAGTTCTCTTTGCGGCGCTCGATGAAGTGCGGCAGCTTGGCGATCTGCGAGACGCCGAGGGCGGCCTGCATATCGGTGGCTTTGAGGTTATAGCCGATATGCGAATAGGTGTATTTGTGATCGTAGCCGCAGGGGAGCGTCCCCAGTTGCCACTCAAATCGCTTGCCGCAGGTATTGTCTTTGCCGGGCTCGCACCAGCAGTCGCGGCCCCAGTCGCGGAAGGATTCGATGAGCACTTGAAGCGCCGGCTTGTCGGTGAGGACCGCTCCGCCCTCGCCCATGGTGATGTGGTGGGCGGGATAGAAGCTCACCGTTGCCATATCGCCGAAGGTGCCGACCTTGCGGCCGCGATAGGTGGAGCCGAGGGCGTCGCAGCAGTCCTCGATGAGCCAGAGATTGTACTTGCGGGCGAACTCGGTCACCGCGTCGAGATCGAAGACGTTGCCCAGGGTGTGGGCGATGATGATGGCCTTTGTCTTCTCGCTGCGCGCTGCTTCCAGCTGGCTGACGTCGATTTCGTAGGTGGGCAGGGTGACATCGACAAAGACCGGGACAAGCTGGTTCTGGATGATGGGATTCACTGTCGTGGGAAAGCCTGCGGCGACGGTGATGACTTCATCCCCCGGTTTGAGCTGACGTTCCCCTAATTTAGGGGAGGTAAGAGCGCTGACTGCGACGAGATTGGCCGAGGAGCCGGAGTTGACGAGAGAGGCGGAGCGGACGCCGACAAAGCGGGCGAGCTGGCGTTCGAAGTCTTTGGCGAATCGTCCCGTGGTGAACCAAGCGTCGAGGGCGGAATCGACAACCGAACTGACGTCGTCGCTGTCGATGACCTTGCCCGAAACGGGCACGGAGGAGACGCCGGGAATAAAGTCCCTTTGAGGAAATGCCTCCGAAAAATATTCGGCCGTGAGTGCGCGAATCTGTTCGCGCAACTGTGCCGCTTTGTCACCCATCGTGGCTTTAGTACCCTCCTTTAGAATATACGAGGCAAGTGACACAGGCCTGACGCCGCCTGCGCAGCCGATTGACTCTAGACCGGTCACGCCATACGATCTCCCAGGAGCAGGAATGAAAGCGGTGATTTTGGCAGGCGGGCTTGGCACGCGTCTGAGCGAAGAGACCTCGGTGCGGCCCAAGCCGATGGTCGATGTCGGCGGGCTCCCCATCCTGTGGCACATCCTGAAGATTTACTCCCAGCATGGCATCAACGATTTCATCATCTGCTGCGGGTACAAGGGCTACATGATCAAGGAGTATTTCGCCAACTACTTCCTGCACATGTCCGACGTGACCTTCAACCTGAGAGACAACCGGATGGAGGTACACCAGAGCGTTGCCGAACCCTGGAACGTTACGCTAGTCGACACGGGGGAGAATACGGGTACCGGCGGACGGCTGCGCCGCGTGCAGAAATACCTGAGCAATGAGGAAGCGTTTTGCATGACCTACGGCGATGGTCTCAGCAATATCGACATCACCGCGAGCGTGGAATTTCATCGTTCCCACGGAAAGCAGGTGACACTCACGGCAGTCCAGCCCTCGGCACGCTTCGGTGCGTTGGGGCTGGAAGAAACCGAAGTCTACGCATTCCAAGAGAAGCCGAAGGGCGAGGGCGGATGGATCAACGGCGGTTTTTTTGTCTTGTCGCCGGAGGTGTTTGACGAGATCCATCATGACTCCTGGATGTTTGAACGGGAGCCGATCGAGAGCCTGACCGCGAAGCGCGAGGTGCGGGCTTTTTTCCACCATGGATTCTGGCAGCCGATGGATACGCTGCGCGATAAGCAGCGGCTCGAAGAGCTTTGGGCGAGCGGAGAGGCCCCGTGGAAGACATGGTGAACCCGTGGCGCGGACGACGGGTCTTCCTGACCGGACATACGGGTTTCAAGGGCGGCTGGCTGAGTCTCTGGCTTGCAAAGATGGGCGCACAGGTTCGCGGCTACGCTCTCGATCCCTCGACTGAACCGAATTTCTTTCACGTCGCCAAGGTCGGCACGGCGGTAGAAGATGTTCGAGGCGATCTTGCCGATCGAGAGAAGTTAGAGGGAGCATTGGCGGGTTTCGCTCCGGAAGTGGTCTTCCACCTTGCGGCGCAGCCTCTGGTTCGGCGCTCTTATGCCGATCCGCTGGGCACGTATGCGACGAACGTGATGGGGACGGCGTATGTTCTCGAGGCGGTTCGCAAGAGTTCGTCGGTGCGAGCTGTCGTTTCGGTGACGACCGACAAATGCTATGAGAACAAGGATTGGGTATGGCCTTATCGCGAGACCGATCCGCTCGGAGGCCACGATCCGTATTCGTCAAGCAAGGCCTGTGCGGAGCTGGTATGCGCGAGCTATCGGAGCTCTTTCTTTCCGGTCGACAAGCTCAACGAGCATCATGTTGCCGTGGCGACAGCCAGGGCGGGCAATGTGATCGGCGGCGGAGACTGGTCGGAGGACCGGCTGGTACCGGACCTGATTCGCGGCTTTGTGAAGAAGGAACCAGTATTGATTCGAAGGCCAACGGCGATCCGGCCCTGGCAGCACGTACTGGAGCCGCTGCATGGTTACATCCAGTTGGCCGAGAAGCTACTGGAGGAAAAGGGACAGTTCGCCTCGGCGTTCAATTTTGGGCCGAGCGGCGACGCTTGGCCGGTTGAGCGCATCGCAACGAAGATGGCGAATGCGTGGGGTGAGGGCGCTGCCTGGGCTCGGGACCAAGACCCTGGTGTGCATGAGGCGGGCAGCCTGCGCCTGGACTCAAGCAAGGCCCGGAGAGAGCTGAATTGGCAGACGCCGCTGGGGATTGAGGCGGCGGTGGAGTGGACGGTGGAGTGGTACCGAGCATGGCATGAAGGACAAGAGATTCATTCCCTGACTCTGGCGCAAATCGAGGAGTACGAGAAGCTCGCATGAAGAAGAGTCAGGCCACGCGGGGAGGTCGTGCGGGCCAATAGACGATAGCGAAAGGCGAGCGTATAGTTGGAAAACTAATCCAGCGGTATCGAGTTTTTAGGGTGTTCTACGATATCGAGCTTTAAGGGTGTCTTATTTGAGAAAGGGTTCACAGATGGCTATTACCGATTCAGTTGTCAGGATTGGAAACAAGATGGTCGGGGACGGGCAACCGTGTTACGTCGTTGCCGAGATCGGCATCAATCACAACGGGGACATCGATCTAGCGAAGCGGCTCATCAGCGTCGCTATCGCCGCAGGCTGCGACGCGGTGAAGTTTCAGAAGCGCACGGTGGACGTCGTTTACACTGCGGAAGAGCTTTCCAAGCCGCGCGAGAACCCTTTTGGCGCCACCAACGGCGATCTGAAGTGGGGCCTGGAGTTCGACGAAGAGGACTATGCGGAGATCGATGCGTTCTGCAGATCGGCGAAGATTCCGTGGTTTGTTTCCGCGTGGGATGAGGCGTCGGTCGACCTGATCGCGGACAACTTCAAGGTTCCCTGCTTCAAGATTGCGTCGGCTTCGCTGACCGACGACAACCTGTTGCGGCACACGCGATCGAAGGGGAAGCCGATCATTCTGTCGACGGGGATGAGCACGTATGCGGAGATCGACCATGCAGTGAAAGTGCTTGGGAAAGAAGATCTGATCGTGATGCATGCGACCAGCACCTACCCGGCGAACTACGACGAGTTGAATCTGCGGGCGATCCCGACGATACGCGAGCGTTACGACACGCTGGTTGGATATTCGGGTCACGAGACAGGCATCCCGACGAGCGTTGCGGCTTCGGTGCTCGGCGCCTGCATGGTGGAGCGGCACATCACGATGGACCGCGCATCGTGGGGCAGCGATCAGGCGGCTTCTCTTGAGCCGAATGGAATCAGCCGGCTGGTGCGCGACATCCGTCTGTGCGAAATGTCAATGGGCGATGGGATCAAGCGCGTGTATGAGCGCGAGTTGCCGATCATCAAGAAGTTGCGCAGAGTTGGAGCGGCGGTTTAGCGGATGGCCGATGAAAGTGCGGCGCACGGCGGCCAATCGTCAAGAGAGATTCATGACAGGCTGCGGGGTATCAAGGCCATTGCATTCGACGTGGACGGTGTGCTGACCGACGGCGGCATGTGGTGGGGCGCGAACGGCGAGGAGTTCAAGCGATTCTCCTTCGCCGACATCATGGGGATTTCGCTGGCCCGCCGGCACGGATTGATCCTAACTCTCATCTCGGGCGAGAATAGCCCGCTGGTCGACCGGTACGCCGCCAAGTTGAAGATCGCCGATGTCACAAAAGGCTGCCGGGACAAGGCATCGGCGCTTCGGGAGTTCGCGCAAAGGAACAGCCTGGAGCTGGGCGAAGTTTGCTTTATGGGGGACGACGTCAACGATCTTCCCGCCATGGCGATCTGCGGCTTCTCCGCGGCGCCCGCCGATGCCCGGCCAGCGGTGCTTGCAAGAGTAGATTTCGCCACGACGAGTCCGGGAGGGCAGGGTGCGGTGCGCGAACTCATCGAAGCGCTCTTCGCTGCTCAGCAAACGGATTCGGCGACCATCTACGCAAGTTCAATCTAGAGACGATCTCTTGAAACACATCATTCACGAACAACTCGGAAAGAGCATCGCGGTTCTCGAGAGAGTTCGGGCCGACGACTCGCTTCTCGGCGTGGTGTCCGACGCTGCGGAAACGACAGCCGAAGCGATGCTGAAAGGCCGCAAGCTCATGGTCGCCGGCAACGGCGGGAGCGCGGCCGACTCGCAACATCTGGTGGCGGAGTTCGTCAGCCGCCTGGTCAAGGACAGGCCAGCTCTGCGGGCCATCGCGCTCACCGTCGACAGCTCGATCCTCACCGCAGTCGGCAACGACTACGGGTATGAAAAATGCTTTGAACGGCAGATCGAGGCGCTCGGGCAGCAGGGAGATGTCTTCCTGGCGATCTCGACATCAGGCAACTCTCCGAATGTGCTTCGCGCTTTGGAGCTCTGCAAGACGCTGGGGATTGTCACGATCGGCCTCAGCGGCAATGGCGGAGGCAAAATGGCCCCGCTGTGCGACTACAACGTGATCGTGCCGTGCGACGTAACGATGAACATCCAGGAATCGCACCTGGCGCTCGAACACATCTTCTGCATGCTGGTGGAGCGCTGCTACTTTGGCGCGGAATTCTTTTCGTAAGAGGCACCGGCTCTTAGTCGGCGTGGTGATCAAGAGTCGCGACTAGCGACAAAGCCCATCTTGCAGGGCAATCGCACTTCCGTCGACAGCCTGACTCCAACCTATCTATTTTTGTGCCAGGCGACTCCTGGGAATCGCATAGGTGACCAGATCCCAACCTTCGAGGAGATGTGGACGAAGGAAGTATGCGTAACGGTCTGAAAATGACTGGATCAGCAGCGGAATCTTCCAGAGGTGGTCCTGCAGATGGTAGGTGCAGATCGCCAACACAGGAGAGTGTTGTTCGATGATCCCTCGCGCGCCGGTCAACGCGTCCAGTTCCGAGCCCTCGATGTCCATCTTGATATAAGTGGGCTGTGTTCCGGCGAGAACTTGGTCGAGCACAATGCAATCGACCTGCATTTTCCCTGTGCCGACGCGGGAGGCTTCGCTGCCTTCACCGGAAAATGTCACGACTCCAGCGACGGCCCCTACGGCCGCGCGCCGCACACTGATCGAATCCCGTTTTGAGAGCTTCTCCACGCGTTCCTGGAGCTTGGCGAAGTTGGCAGGATCCGGCTCGAATCCATAAATCTGCGCGAATCTGTTTTTCGTTTCTTCCAGGAAACTTTGAATGGAGTCGCCATCGTAAGCGCCGCAATCAACGAACACCTCGCAATCCATGAGCGGACAAAGTTCCTGCGGAAAATAGATCGTGTGCTCCACTGGATTGGGCATGGCATTAAAGTCGCCAAGCGTGCGCCACCGTAACTGTGCCAAATATTCGCCGCGGGAGGCGTCGTCAGCCCATAACTGACCGGCACGCCGAACCTCTTCTGCTTGCTGATGCACTCGATGAGGAAGGTCGACTGCATAATGAGGCAGGAAAATCTCAGGGTGCTTCCAAAATAACGGCTGGAACGTCATGACGTGCCGGCAGCCGAGGTCGCGCAGGTTGGCCTCACGCTCTGGCATGCGATCGTCGCTCTTCCCGCGCCAGATCGTGACCAGAAAAATTGCCTCATCGCCATGAAGGCGTGCGGCTTCGCGGGGCGAAAGAACCTTCACGCCCTCCACGGTGGTGTTCCAAAGGAGAGAGTTGTTATCGGTAAAGGCGATCGGCTCGACGCCCAACTTGCGCAGGCCGGATAGAGTTATGCGGCCCAACTGTCCTGCGCCGAACAAGACGAGCGGTTTCTTTGCGAGTCCAGCCGCCAAATCATATGCCGAGCTTTGCCGGGCGCACGCCCCGGCTTCGCCCTCGGCAAACAAGTCGTCGAGCGCCGCTGTTAATTCCGCGCATGAGAGCCCGATTGTTGCAACAGCCATTTGCTTACCTCCGCATCGCCGCCTTAGGCGCGATGGAAACACATCGTTACCAACAACTCCGCCCACCATCGACGACCAGATTCGCCCCGGTCATGTATGACGACGCATCGGAACACAAAAATACGATTGCACCCTGATATTCATTGCTCGCGGCCATTCTTCCCAGCGGAATGAGGTTGGCCAGACGCTGCACGAAATCTTCGGGTTGGCCGTTGCCGACGCCGCCCGGGGAGATAGCATTCACGCGGACGTTGTGCGCGGCCCAGTAGGTGGCCAGGTAGCGGGTGAGCCCTACCAGTGCCGATTTTACGACGGAATACGTAACAGGCTTGACGGGCTGCAGGTGCTCCGGCAACCCCTCCTGCCGGTAGATGCGCTGATCGGGGGCTATGAGGGCCAGATCGGATGCAACATTGAGGATGACGCCGCCGCCATTGGCGGCCATGTAGCTTCCCAGGATCTTGCTGCACAGAAAGGCGCCGGTGAGGCCCACTGCCAGATCGGCGTCCCATTGTGCCAACGGAAAATTCTCAAGACGGGAGAAGTCGATCTCTCGGCTTGCTTCCATTTTGGGATTATTGGCGGCATTGTTGATCAGGATGTCGATGCGCCCGAAACGGGAGAGGATCTGGTCTAGAAGCGATTCAATGGCCTGCTGCTCCGTGATGTCTACGGCACAGCCAAAGGCCGAAACGCCATAGGTCTCAGCGATGGCCGCTGCTCGATCGCGCGCGCGCGCCTCCTGAATATCCACCAGCACTGGGATGCCACCTGCGATGGCGATCGCCGTCGCGTGCTGCTCGCCGAGCAGGCCAGCGCCACCGGTGATGACTGCAACCCGGCCGGATAAATCGAAGAGGTTCGCAAGCTCAGTCATACTCTTTCGCTAAGACAGTTCTACTACCTGTCCGGTTGCAGCCGACTGCTTCGCCGCCAGGGCGAGACGCAGACTCTTGATGCCTTCATTCAGGTCGACCAGCGGTTTCTTCCGGGTCTTCACACTATCCAGGAAATGTTCGATCTCTCGAATGAAGAGCAGGTTGCGGTCGAAACCCTCGCAACTAAACCGGTCCTCCGCGGCGGCGTCATATTGCCGCAGGGTAACCGTGAGCCCGGGCAAGTCGAGGACGGCTTTGCCCGCGTCACCGATCACTTCACACTGCCGATGAGCTGGGCGTTGAAGGTAATCCTGCTGCAAGTGCACGGGCAACGGTCTGCCTGCATATTCGCACTGCATCAGCGTGCTGGCGATGTCCTCTACGTCGACCTCAAGATTGCTCCAATGACCAGCAACCGAAAACAAGCGCTTCGCCTCGCCGAACAAAGCATAGAGATAATCGAATTCATGAATCTGCGAGAGAATGACACCTCCGCCCAGGCTGGCGCGCGCTGCGTAGCCGGTCCGGTAGTCTTCATATCGATGCCAGTTGGGCAGATACTCGCCGACCGTGGCGCGAACGCTCAATAGATTTCCAAGCAGGCCCTGCTGCACGATCTCTTGTAGGCGCAGAAAACACGGATGGAATCGAAGTTGGTAGCCGACCATCGCGATGCGTCCACGCTTTTCGATTGCAGACTCTAACTCGGGCAGACCGGTCAGGTCGTTCGATAGGGGCTTCTCAACAAAAATGTCGCAGCCGGCCTCGACGCACGCCAGGGCAACAGGAACATGCAAGCTGCTGGGGTTGCAGATGAAGGCGATGTCGGGTTTCTCGGCCAGCGCGGACTTGAGATCGCCGAAGACGCGAAGACCGTACACCTTCTCGACGTCGAGCTTGTCGTCAAGCTGCAGTGCCGGGGTGACGACCGAGGTCAGTCTTCGCACTCGGTAGGCTATGATCTCGACTTCGTCGCCAAGCAGGGCGCGAAGGTTGCGAAGGTGGCGTTGCCCGATGCCGCCGAGCCCGACCGTTAGTATCTTCATCGGCGTTCTCCCGGCGCGAAACCTGCGGCCTGCAACTGGCCCAGCACGATTTCACGATTGTTACGGATCCATTCAAGCTCCATGCCCGGCTCAGCTCGCGCGATCTGCATCACAAAATCGCCCTTGTATCCGATGCGGAACAAATGAGAAAGCAAAGACGCGATGTTGGCGTTTCCCGATCCGAGCGGGACCGTCCCGCCACCGCGAATCCTGTCCTTGATGTGGACGCTGCCGATACGCTCTCCATATGCGGCGATTTCCTCTGCGGGATCGAAGCCCAGGGAAGCGCTGTTTCCCGAATCGTAGTTCACTTTCAGGAAAGAATGGGGCAGCCTGGCCAGAAGCGAAGCAAAGCGATCGGGACCGAGCGCCGTTTCTAAATGCAACTCCACGCCGACCTTTTCAGCGGCTGAACAGGCATGACCCAGAATCTCGAATGACCTGCGCCTGCTTCGCTTTCGTTTTCAATCCTGGAATTGTCGACAAACGGAAGGACGACACGTTGAATGCCGGCGATCCTGCATCGCTCCATAAGCCACAATAGCTTATTCATCCGCAGCTCCAGCTCCGCCGAGCTGACGCGAAGAAACGGATGCTCCATGAAGTAGTCGGCGCAGACTGAGACCACCGCGATGCCACATTCCTCACCTAATCGCGCCATTTCGGCGAGACCGGCATCGGTGGCGAGCGGATTAACGCTCTCGCCGACAGTGTCGTAGATCCATTCGATGGCGTCGAGAGATGCTCGCGCAGCAAGAGAGAACTCCTCCCGCCAGCGATTCACCGGAAAGCTTTGGAAGTGGCCATCGAAGGGCGGCAAAAGCCTGCCCTGCATCACCGCGAGCATCAACGGCCTAGTCCTCCTCGACGGGGATCAACATGTTTGAGAGGAACTCGTCCCGCGGCAGAAAAGGGAAAAGGTCTTCGAGCGGCTTGGAGACGAACGAGCCATCAGGACGCTGTACCGAGGAGAGTCGGGGGCCGCGAAATTCATCCGGCAGTATGATCGTATCGCAGACCAGCGGGCCGCCGCGGGCAAGCACTCTCCGCAATCGGCGTACAGATTGGATTGATCGCGGATCGTGTCCGTCTTCAACCCGTAAGCCTGAGCCACCTTGCCGATGTCCGGCATGCTCTGGCCCGTTTCTGGATTGCAGCCGATGCGAGGCGAGCCAAAGAAAGCTGTCTGCGAGATACGAATGGACGCATAGCCATCGTTGTTCAAGACGAAAAATATGATGGGCAGCTGAAGTCGCGAGACAGTTTCCAACTCCTGAATGTTGAACTGAAACCCCCCGTCTCCATCGACACACACGACGGGACGGCGGCCATTAGCCATGCAGACACCTATCGACGCAGCGATGCCAAAACCCATTGCGCCCAGCGCCGTCGTGTGGAAGACCCTTTGGCCGGGCTTGACGCGCAGCGCCAGCAAGAAGAGTTCAATTGCGCTCCCGGAGCTGCCGGAGACAATCGGAGTATTGTCGGGAAGAACATCCTGGAGCGCCTCGGCGAGGTAATACATACTGACCGGTCCTTGGGGCTTGCGGTGTTCATCTGTGATGATCGGATAGCGATGTTTTCCAGTCCGCGCAGCGCCGTTTCCAGGCGGAGCGATTCCGGGGTCGAATCTCAGATCTGCGGCGCAGAAGCGCTCGCATAAACTCGCCCGCATCTGCCTGCACCTTGGTTTGAATGGAGTCCCCCATTTTTCCCAACTCGGAGGGATCGATGTCCACCATCACTTTGTGGGCGGCGCGCGCAAGGCGTTCGGGAGAATAGCCGGTGATCACGCGATCCAGTCGAGCGCCAAGTGTCAGCAGGAAGTCGGAATTTTGGATGGCAAAGTTCGCTCCTCGCGGCGCGAGCGAGCCCGGCCGCCCCACGAAGAGGGGATGGTCGTCGGCAATCAGGTCGATCGCCAGCCACGTCGCCTCAACCGGAACATCGAGCAACTCCACGAGCTTCAGAAACTCCTTCTCCGCGCGAGCCAGGCGAATGCCATTGCCGGCGAGAAGCATCGGCCGTTCTGAGGCATTCAACGCGCGGATCGTCTCTTCGACCAGCGACTCAAGATCGATGCTTGTGGCAACCTCGCACTCCTGCGGGTCGAAACCCGAGAGCTCTTCCGGTTCAATCTGACATCGCCTGCACGTCGAGCGGGATGTCGATCCACACCGGACCGGGCCGGCCCGACTTCGCGAGGTATAGCGCCTTCTCCATGTGGTAGCGAATGGAGCTTGGATCGTCGATCGTGACCGCGTACTTGGATAAGGGACGGACGATGGAGACGATATCGACTTCCTGCATGCCCACTTGCCGGACCCCCAGCGGCATTCCGTCGGGAGTGAACATGCGGTCGGCGCGCTTGACTTGGCCGGACAGGAAGAGACAAGGGCGTCGAATCGAGCCATGCGCCGGCCAGTCCAGTAATGGCATTGGTGGCGCCAGGACCGGTTGTGACGAGTGCTACGCCCAGGTGATTGGTGGCTTTCGAATAGTTTTCGGCGGCGATTGCGCTGGCTTGCTCGTGAAGATTGCAGACAAACTCAAGCTCGGCACAGCGGCTTAGCGAGTCGTTCAAGTGCATGGCACCCCCACCGGGCACCAGGAAAACATGTTTCACACCGCAGTCCGCGATCGAGCGGAAAACGTAGTCCGAAAGCTTCATGTTTCTTAGGCTCCGTCGGCTTCAACACTGAAATATTCAGCAACTTGCTATAGCCAGAAGCTGCAACAGTGCCTGTTTGATAATAACGCACCGCTGCGCCAACTCTCACGTTGTGTGAGGAGGTAAACCGCTCGAGCAACGATGCCGGGTAGCAGCGCCGATAGGGTTATTTGCCGATGCAGAAGGTGGAGAATATCTGGCTGAGGATATCGTCGGGGGTCGTCTGCCCGGTCAGTGCGTCGAGGTCGCGGAGGGCGGCGTAGAGGTCGAGCATCACCATCTCATGGGGAATGCTCTGGGCGGCGGAGTTTGTCGCGGCGGCGAGCGAGCGAATCGCCAGGGTGATTGCCTGATGCTGGCGGAGATTGGTGATCATCCCACTCTGCCCCTCGCCGGCAGGGCCTCGAGCCAGAGCGAGTATCTTCTCGCGGAGCTCGGCGAGGCCGACACTGGTCTTGGCTGAAATGGGAAGGGGTGCGTATGATCCTGGCCGGTCGGGAAACGAGGGTTGAGCGGTACCAGTGAGAAGGTCGATCTTATTCAACACGGCGACACTCTGCCGCCCCTCGAGCGTTGCGATCAGCTCCATCTCCTGAGTGAAGTCTTCTGCAGTGGCATCCATCACGACGAGGACGATATCGGCGTCAGCGAGGGTCTCGCGGGATTTCTGGATGCCGATGGCCTCGGCTTCGTCGGAGGCTTCGCGAAGGCCGGCGGTATCGATCAGGTGAACTGGAATGCCTCCGAGAGAGACGGTTTCGGTGACCAGGTCGCGGGTGGTCCCGGGGACGGCGGTGACGATGGCGCGTTCGCGTTCGACGAGGCGGTTGAAGAGCGAGGACTTGCCGACGTTGGGACGGCCGACGATCGCCAGGGTCAGTCCCGAATGCACGATGCGGCCCTGAGCGAAGGAAGACTCAACGGGCGCGAGCATGGCGCTTATAAGCTCGATGCGATTGACGATTTCGGCATTGGGAATCACATCGATGTCGTCTTCGGCAAAGTCGATGCCTGCCTCGACCGTTGCGATGAGAGTAATAAGCGCGTCTTTAGCGGGTTGGATGCGATGGGAGAGAGCACCGCTCAACTGGCTCGCGGCGACTCGGGCCTGATAGAGAGTCTGGGCGTCGATGAGGTCGCGCACGGCTTCGGCCTGGGTGAGATCGATGCGGCCAGAGAGAAAGGCTCGCTGGGTGAACTCACCCGGATCGGCGAGGCGGGCACCGCGTTCCAATGCAAGGCGCAGCAGCAGGTCGAGGACTACCGGCGCTCCGTGGGCGGCGATCTCGACGATGTCTTCGCCGGTGTAGGAGTTGGGCGCAGCGAAGAGGGTGACCACGGCTTCGTCGATGCGGCCTTCTCCGGATGCTTCAGGGTCGAGGATTTCCGCGAATCGAGCGCGGCCGTGGGCCAGCGGATTCTTCAGGCGCAGCATTGGGGAGGCGATGGCAATGGCGTCTGGGCCGGAGAGGCGCACGATGCCTATGCCTCCGCGGCCGGGAGGCGTGGAGATGGCGACGATGGTGTCGATGGTTGTGTGGGGGCCGATCCGCGATTGCTGCACGGGTCTAGTTTAGGGGATCACGGCTTTGAGATTCGGCGGGACCGGGGCCGTTGGCACCAGGCGAAGGATCGAGGCCCGGCTTTCCCTTGAGCATTTTGGCGATCAGTCGTAGAAATGCCATTTATTGGCCAGCGCAGATTTCAGCGCCGGCACGAGCTGGCATGGAGCGTCCATCTTTGAAACGAAGCCGAGCGCTCCCAGCCTTCTCGCTTCATTCACCAGATCCTGATCACGGGTTTGGCTTAGAAAGACGATCCTCGAACCGGCGGACACCTTTCGGATCTCCCGAGCGGCCTCGAATCCGTTCACTTCGGGAAGCCGGAGGTCGAGCAACACGATGTCCGGTTGCAGCTCCGCGCTCATATCAATTGCGTCGAGGCCGTCAGAGCCCTCGCCGGCAATCTCGAATTCCGGATGTTGCTTCAACATTGACACGACGCAATAGCGCCAAAACTCATAATCATCCACGATCAAAACTCTTACCGATGCCACTTCACAAAATCCCCCTGCCAAAGTGACGTTCGCCCTTGCCACAAGAGTGCTCTGGGCCGAACGACGCCATCTTTAAGAATGGCAGCGACTGCGGTTCAGGTCGTTGCTCAAGCGCAATGAAGGAAAGGGGATGTGGAGACTGAAGATGCGATTCGTCAGTGCTTGAGACGCAAGAGGCCTTTCGCAGAGCGGAGGATGACTTTGCCTCGTCCCTTGACCAGAACTCCGTCACGCTGCCACTCGCTCAAGAGGCGGCTGGCGGTGAAGATGGTGACGTTTGCCTCGCTGGCGAGCTCTTCATTGCGAACGGTCACCTCGACACCTTGGTCGACCTTGTGCCCGATTCCGGTGGCGAGATCTCCGAGGACGAGAGCAAGGCGGTGACGGGCTGTTTGACCCATCGCCGATATGTGGGCGACGCGGTACCACCGCGCATAGTCATAGGCCAGCAGCGTGCCATTGTCGAGCAGGCGAGGGCACTTAACGGCGAAAGCCCGCAGGGCGGCGCGGGGCCACACGAGGGCGATGCAGGGCTTGATGGCCTCGGCGCTCAAGAGATAGTCGACAGGCTCAGACAAAAGTGCGGACATGCTGCATACGTCACCGGGATGAATGCGGCGAAGCAGGACGTTTCCGCCTTCCATCGTTGTGCAGAAGAAACGGGCAAGCCCGCGGACGAGAAGCGCGAGGGAGTCGGCTGGAAATCCCTCGCGGGTGATGTGCGCTCCGGGCCGATAACTCCGAACGGTAGCCGATTCCAATAGCAAAGTTCGCTCTCCCGGAGTGAGCCCATCCAGAAGTTTGGGCGATAATCCGCGCAGCAGAACGACAGCCTCAGAGAGAGTCATACCCGATGCTCGCACAGCAGTCTAATGCGAGAAAGGATTTTATATCGCTGCGGAAAGCTAGTCGCGGCGGCGTGGCCGGTCGCCATAAGGGCGATCGCGTCCGGACGGGCCCCGACCGGAAGAGCTGCGGCCCGGGCGACGGTCTCCGTATCCGCGATCGGAATGAGGGCGGCGGCTTGCCTCGGCGGCGGCGCGAGCGAGCGGTGAGCCTTTCGGATAGGCGACGACGTAGCGCCCGAGGCCCTCGCCGCTACTGGCGGTCTCGAGGTCGTCATATTCCTTCAGCGCAAGATGCAACATGCGGCGTTCGCGCGAGCTCATGGGCGCAAAGTTGAATGGCTGGCCGGTACGGCGGACGCTTTCAGCAGCGGTCTCGGCGGTGAGCTTGAGTTCGCGAGCGCGGAGCGCCTTGAAGTGGTTAGCGTCGAAGGAGACCTTGTCGTGCTCCTCGGGCTCGAGGCGGATGATCTTGGCAGCGACGTGTTCGAGGGCGCGGAGTAACTCGCCGCCTCGTTCGGTGAGCAGGACGGCGTCGGGGCCGGCGAGTTCCACGTAGATCTCGCGGGCTTCGAGGCCGTCGGGGTCGGCTGCGCCGCCGCCGGCGGTGATGCGGTACTTTACCCGCAGGCCGCCAGTCTTCACCAGGAGCTGAAGGAAGCCGGCTATTTTGTTGGCTGCTGCTGCGTGATCTTCAATGGGCATCGTCGAGTTGGGTCCCTTTTCCTGGTTTATCGAATCCCACATTTGCTGCGACGTTCTTTTTAGACGGTCGAAGGCGGGCAGAAGTTCATCGACGGCCCGCCGCGGGTTTGCCGAGCCGTTTGGCCGCGCGTTTGGCGGCGATGTCATGCATTTCGCGGCCGAGACTGGTCCGGTTCATCACCGTCTGCTGGACGATGTTCACGATATTGCCGCAGGCCCAATAGAGCGCGAGGCCGGAGGCGACGCTCCAGGTCATGAAGCCAAAGACCGCAGGCATGGTGAAGGCCATCATGCGCTGTTGGGCAGGATCGACACCGGGCGACGGGGTGAGGTACTGCACCAGGAACATGGAGACGATGAAGAAGACGGGCAGGATGTGGAGCGGATCGGGCGAGGCCAGGTCGGGCAGCCAGAGCCAGTGCGCCTGGCGCAGCTCGAAGACATTCGAGAGCATGTTGTAGAAGCCGTAGAGCAGGGGCCACTGGATGAGCATGGGCAGGCAGCCACCGAACATGTTTGCGCCCTCTTTTTCTGCAGAGCGAAGATCTCCTGGTTCATGTCGGCGCGGCGGGGGTCGTTCATCTTGTATTTCTTGTAGCGCTCCTTGATCGCCTCCATCTGCGGCTGAATGCGCTGCATCTTGAGCGCGGATTTCATCATGGTGATGCGCGTGGGCAGCATGGCCAAATTGATGACCAGGGTGAGCAGCAGGATCGACCAGCCCCAGTTGGAGACGATGTGCTCATGCATCCAGTGCAGGATGATGAAGAGCGGCTCAGAGATGATCTTCATCCAGCCGAAGCTGACGATGGGCTCGATGTCGGGACCGTTGGGCTTGCCGTCAGCGCCCGTGGCCTTCACGCTCTTAAGCACGTCGATGAGCTTGGGTCCGGCGTAGAGTCGCGCCGAGGTCGGGGCACCAAGCAGGCCGACAGCCGCGCCAAGGACTGGCGCCCGGTCGGTCACGTTGGGATCGGGCTTTTTGAGGTTGCGGGGAATCGTGATGTCGCTATGCAGCTGAACAGCTGTCGTCTGCTGCGGCGTGTCGGGAAGAAAGATGGCGGCAAAATAAAGATCGCTGACGCCGGCCCAGTCCATTGAGGCGGTTGGCGGGCTGTTGAGCGTCGCTCCGCCGATAACCTTCTTGTAGGCGTCCGAGTTGGATTTCCCGCCCTGCATCGAGTTAAACGTTCCCTTGGCATATTGGGGCAGGGTGTCCTGATCGCCGAAGCCGGAGGGCCAAGCGAGCAGCGCGGTTACCGGGGCACCGTTCTGCTCGACCGATGTCTCGGCGTGAACGACGTAGCTCGAATCGAAGCTGAAGGTCTTGCGCGCGGCCAGGCCGCCATCAGACCAGGTAAAGCTGAGGGTCGCGGGGGCATTGATGTCTCCAGTGGTGGAGGGAACGAACAATGCCTGTGCAAGCCGGGTGCGCAAGCCCGAGTCATAGGTGAAGAGAGAGAGGGGGTAGCCGAACTGGGCGGCAGCCTGCTTGTTGACGAGATCGAGCGGCTTGCCATCGGCGTCTTTGTACTTCTTCAAAATCCAGGAGGTGACCTGCGCGCCGCGGTTGGTGAACTGAATGCGATAGAGCTCATTCTCGACGATCGTGGACGATTCGCCGGCTGCGGTGACGGCGGCGGCACTCCCGGATTTCGATGCAGCTGCGATCGGCGCGGAGGATGCAGATGCGGAGCTCGTCTGCGCGGGCAGAGTCTGTTGCACGGGAGGCGCGGTTTCGGCCGCCTTCTTAGGCTTGAAATACTGCAGCCCAAAGAACATGAGGATAAAGATGGCGGTGAAGGCGAGCATGGTCTTCGAGTCCTGCCCGCCGCCCTGCTGATTTGGATTTTTGATCTCTGGCAAAAGGTGTTCCTATCGACGTTCGTAAGGCAAGGTTGCGGCGACTGGCCGCGAACCGGCGGCAGGGACGGGCCGAAACCCTGTTTCTTCTATGGTAATTGGCGGCGCGGAAGCTTGCATTGGTTGCGCAGGCTGCAACCCAGGCACGGGATCGAATTCGGCGGCGTGGAAGGGATGGCACTTCGCGATACGGCGAAGCGCGAGCAGTGCGCCGCGGAATAACCCGTGACGATCGAGGGCGGCGGCGGCATATTCGGAGCAAGTCGGTTGAAAGCGGCATGCGCCGGCCGATCCGCTTGCGGCGTGAAGAAATGGGGAGAGCAACTTCCTGTAAACAAAGAAGGGTGCGCGAATCAGCACACTGCGCAACGGGCGATGGTCAGATGCGGATGAGCTCACAGTTCGACCCTGGCGTCGACAGGCCTGCCGGGGACCGACTTGCCAGCGCTTAACTTCGTTATCGCGGAGTCGATCGTAGTGAAGATACGCACAACTTCGCTCTCCAGTTTCGCGAATTCCATGGTGAGGACCGACTTGCGGGGGTGCAGTACGATGTCAACGTTGGCGTGGACGAGTTCGACGCGGCGGCGGACGATGTCGCGCATTCTGCGCTTGATGCGGTTGCGGTCGACCGCCTTGCCGAGGACCTTGCCCGCGGTGAGGCCAACGCGCGGGCCGACCAGCCCGGGAGACCCCTGCCCGCGCAGGGCGAAGAAATAACTCATGGAAGGGGAAAACTGTTTGCGACCCTCGCGGTATACGCGCTGATAGTCGGCGTGCTTGCGCAGGCGAAAGTCCGCCGGCGCGCTCGGGTCATCGTCGCCGCCGGCAGTCGTCTGCATAGATCCATTGTGACGCAAGGAGGGCTTCTCGCCAGGGCGCACGAAGGCGTCGCGCTGCAGCGGCCGAGTTACCGGCCCTGCAACGTCGATGGGGGAATTTCGAGGGGTGTTGAAGACTGCGGTGGGATAAGCAACCATTGGCAGCCGCGTGGAAGCTGCGGCGAAAGAGCTAGTCGCGGTATCCCGCGCTCACGGCTACGCGATGGCGGCCCTTGGCGCGGCGGCGGGAGAGAACTGCTGCCCCGCTCTTGGTCTTCATACGCACCCTGAATCCGTGCGTCTTGGAACGGTGACGGCGGTTGGGTTGAAATGTGCGCTTCGGCATGGAAGTGCGCTCCTATGATTACTGTCGATTGACGTCGCTGATTACGCGAGCCATTTGGGTGTTAATTACTCGGTTTAGTATAGACGATTTGTCCGCATCGCCGCAAAAACCGCGACTGAATCGCAGTCTTCACCACGAGTGGTGCAACTCTCCGGGAAAAGAAATTTTTCCGTGAAAGACTCGTTACGACGGTCTTGCAAGCGTGCTACTATCGCTTTCGTTCACGACAGAAATCTGCACGTCAGGCTGTCTGTTTGCCGATCGATTTAGTAGCACTCGATCTCTAAACGTTCGAGTGCAAGCTCCAAGCACACGAGAGAAGTACGACGCACGCTGCGGGCCTCCCCGCAAGGCGATGCGCCGTATCTGCTTTCATTTTTCCGCCAGGGGCACCGACCGGTTGGCGGCCCTGAGCAAGGAAGTTTATGTCATTCGCAGCAACGCCGCCCGCCGTCGCCCCGAACCCCTGGGTGAGAATTCTTGGAGCCCTGGAAAAGAAAGTCACCCGCCACTCTTTCGACGCGTGCCTGAAGCCGACACGTTTCAGCCACGCTGCGGGCACGACGCTGTTTGTCCGCGTTCCGAGCGCGGACATCCAGCAGGTCTGCGACCGCTACGGGGACATCATTCAGGAGGCGATCGAGGCGCTGGCGATGGAGTTCGAAGAGGTGAAGTTCGTCACCCCGGAACAGGACCCGACGGCGCGATCGCGGGACGACGGAGGCTTTGCGCCGCAGCCTGCACATGGGCCGGGCGCTCCGCGAAACGGCTCGAACGGCAGCCAGCGGACGAATGGCTCACGCTCCGCAGCGCCGGTTCAACAGGCGCGCTTCGATTGGACCTCTGCCGCGCAGCTGAATCCTCGGTATACCTTTGACGGCTTCGTGATCGGCAACGGCAACCAGTTTGCGCGAGCCGCGGCGGGAGCGGTCGCCGAGCGCCCGTCGAAGGCGTATAACCCGCTCTTCCTTTACAGCGGCACGGGAATGGGCAAGACCCACCTGATGCATGCGATCGGCCACGAGATGAAGCGGCGCGAGCCGCAGGCCTCGATCTGCTACGTCTCGAGCGAGAAGTTCACCAACGAGATGATCAACTCGCTGCGCAACGACCGGATGACGAGCTTCCGCGACAAATTCCGTTCGGTCGATCTGCTGCTGATTGACGACATCCAGTTTCTCGCGCAGAAGGAGCGCACGCAGGAGGAGTTCTTCCATACGTTCAATGCGCTGCACGAGAGCATGAAGCAGATCGTGATTGCTTCGGACCGGCCGCCGAAGGAGCTGCCGGAGATCGAAGACCGTTTGCGCAGCCGATTCGAGTGGGGACTGATCGCCGACATCCAACCACCGGACCTCGAGACGAAGGTCGCGATCCTGCAGAAGAAGGCGGAGAGTGAACAGACGGTGCTGCCGATCGATGTTGCGCTCTTCATTGCGTCGAATGTGCGGACCAACGTGCGCGAGCTTGAGGGTGCCCTGGTGCGGCTGATCGCCTGGTGCGGGTTGAACGGCATGGAGATCACGCTGCCGACGACGCAGCAGTGCCTGAAGGCATTCATCGATACCCAGGTGCGCAAGATCACGATCGAGTCGATCCAGCGCGCGGTTGCCGAGCAGTTCGGCATGCGGGTGGCGGAGCTGAAGCAGAAGAACAATTCGCGCTCGGTGGTGGTGCCGCGGCAGATCGCGATGTATCTCGCAAAGCAGATGACCGAGGCTTCGCTGCCGGAGATCGGAAGGCAGTTCGGCGGAAAACATCACACGACGGTGATGCACTCGATCGGCAAGATCGATGAGCTGAAGCGCGCGGACAAAGACTTGAACCGAACGCTGACGAAGTTGACAGAGACGCTGAACGGGTAGGGTTCAGTGCCGCTGCGCTGATTCGCGATGCTGGTACAGAGCGTCAAGCACGATTACGATCGAGAAGAGGGTGGGAGTATGGCAACTCTGGATTGGTCGCAATGCCCTGCCGTCGAAAGCGTTCCCGACCGGCGAAGCGGCGCTTGAGTGTTTCGCGGCACCCGGATGCCTGTCGCCACCGTCTTTGAAGACCTCGAGGCTGGGTCGGATATCGATGAAATCATTGAGCAAGTTCATGTGACCCGGGAGCAGATCCAGGCTGTGCTTGAATTTGCGGCACGGAGTTTGGATCCGCCACCGGTTCCTGTCGGATCGTGCGACTTTACCTCGACCGCATTGCTCTAGCGGTTGACCAGGCCACACCTGGGAGTTACGCCGAAGTCGAGATTCCCCTCAATTGAGTCGCTCATGAGCGACGTTTTGCCAGCCACTGCTTGCGCTCGGTCGGAGACAAGCGCTCGATTGCGTAGCGCAGGGTCGTTCGGGGCATCCTAGCGGCGTACTTCTCGAGGAATTTGATCAGCTCGGGGCGGGAGACTTTTCCGGCTTCGCGTAACAGCCATCCCACGGCCTTGTGAATCAGCGGCTCTTTGTCGTTGAGCAGCTTGCGGGCGATGCGGAAGGTTTCTCTGGTCTCGCCGTCGGCGAGGAAGGCGAAGGTGGAGACGATGGCGATGCGCCGCTCCCAGAGCATGGGCGAGGATGCCAGCTTGTCGAGCAGGGCGTCCCTATGAGCTCTGGAGCACGCTGTAAGGTGCTTGCCGACGATGTAGCGGCATGAGGTGTCGACCAGGTCCCAGTTGTTCGCCCTGCAGGTGTTCTGGAGGTAGAAATCGAAGATCTGATGGCGGCGGGTCTGGTCGGAGCGCTCGTATTGGGCGACGAGGATTTCGAGCGCCACGAAGCGGTGCTCATGAATCGGAGAGGCGAGGAGCCTTGAGATATCAGTAGGCGCCAAATGCGTGTAGCGGAGCGCGATCTTGCGACTGACGGGTACGGTGAGGCCGATGAATTGATCGCCTTCGCCGTATTCGCCCGGACCGGTTTTGAAAAACCAGGCGAGGTTGCGCGCTTTGCGCTCGTCAGCCACTGCTTCCATCTCGCGCAGCAGATCGAGCCTGGTAGGTTGGCGGATGGCGGGACTGGTCTTCCTGGAGGGCATTCGCGACTCCCTGCACGGTTTTCACACAACTCTAGCGCAGCCTGAGGAAACTTAGGGAAACCGGTCTACTGTGCAAAGCGGGTTTTGCGGAAAGGTGCTTCGTCATTGATCAGGCCTTCGCTTTCCACTTCCGCCGGCTGCTTTCCACATGGGTGCGTTCGGCGGGACTGTGTGGATTGCGGCAAAGTGGGCAGGTATTGCGGTGAATGCGGCTTGTTTTCCCGCTTGTGCTTTCTGGCGGGAGGGGTTTTCTAAAAGACGGACCTGGTTCAAAAGCTCGCCAGCAGAGGACTTGGACTTGGTTTCCACTTATCCACGGCGAACTACTACTGCTACTGGGTTCAATAAAGAATTAAGTCAGTAGAAAGAAGCAGTGGTGAGCTGGCATCGTCTTCTTCCACTCGGGGGGCACGAGATCCCATAGCCGAAGAGCCCAGGGCTGAAGCCCTTTTCTCCGGAAACATCTGTCGAGTGGCCTAAAGGCCACTCCTTCCAATGTTGTTCGATCCCATTCAAGCCAACAGAGGGCTTGAATAGGCCACCGAAACGGGCGGGTTCGGATGTGGGAAGTGTTTCCACTGCGTGGACGAGATTTCCGCAGCGCGCAGTGTGCAAATTCTCAATAGAATGAATTCCACGGGAAACAGCCCACAAACGCCGCTGTGCCTTCAGGCGCCTGGTGGTGTACATTGTGGCAAACCGACAAAGGGGGCGATCGACTTATGCCAGGCTTAGAAGTAGAGCAGGAGAAGCCAGTGGTGGCTAGCGGAGCCATGGAGATCACCGTCAGCCGCGCCGAGCTATTGCGCGAGTTGACTGCGACGCAGAGCGTGGTCGAGCGCAAGACGACCATCCCCATCCTTTCAAACTTTTTGATCGAGGCGGCCGACGACCGGCTAACGATCACGGCGACGGACCTGGACCAGAGCATCAAGACCTCCTGCGCGGCCAAGGTGAAGAAGCCTGGGGCCTGCACGATTCCGGCGCGCAAACTCTACGACTACATCAAGCTGCTGGGCGACGGCGATATTTCGATCAAGCTGATGGACAACCACTGGGTGCAGATCCGTTCGGGGCGGTCGAACACGAAGATGGTGGGCATGGCGCGGGCGAACTTCCCCCAGGTCCCGGTCTTCCCTGAGGCGGGGCTGACGAAGATTCCTTCCGCATCGCTGAAGAACATGATCGGGAAGACTATCTTCGCGATCTCGAATGAAGAATCGCGGTACACGCTGAACGGCGCGTTGCTGATCTTGAAGGCAGAGAGCCTGGCGATGGTGGCTACGGATGGCCACCGGCTGGCGCATGTGGAGAAGACGGGCGAGACGCTGGCCAACATCAGCGGCGAGAAGAAGACGCTGATTCCGCGCAAGGCGCTGTCGGAGCTGCAATCGCTGCTGGCGAACACGGAAGCGGAGTTCATCGACTTTTCCGACGACGACCACACGCTGTTCTTCCGCGTTGGCCATCGGACGCTGACCTCGCGCAAGCTGACAGGGCAATTCCCGAACTATGAGGCGGTGCTGCCCCGCGATAACAACAAGTTCATCGTGGTGCGCAGCGAAGACCTCATGGCGTCGATCCAGCGCGTGGCGCAGTTTGCCGACGAGCGCTCGGGCGCGGTGAAGATGCGGCTGGAACAGAACGAGTTGAAGATTTCCTCTTCTTCTACCGACTCGGGAGAATCGGAAGACACCATTGAGGCGCCGTACAACTTCGACGCGATCGTAGTGGGGTTCAATTCCGCGTACCTCATCGATTTTCTCAAGGCGGTTGGAAACACCGGGGAGGTACGGCTGGAGTTCAAAGACGCGCAGTCGGCCGGCCAGGTGAGACCGGAAGATGCGGACGATGAATACCGCTACCGGTACATCATTATGCCGATGCGCATCTGAGGCAGTTCAGGCGTGAGGATTTTCGGACGAGGGCCTGGAAACGGGCCCATCTCTATTTGTGGCGAGGCTGGGCGAAGCAGTGTTTAGCCTTTGCGCGGCGGGCAAAATGCTGCTCGCCTTGCGCTGTTTCCGGATGGCCCGCTCCCTCGTTGCTGCCGGCGCAGATACAATACAGTCTAAGTATCGAAAGCACGACAGCATGAACGACGCTCGTTCCCCTGGATCGATTTGGCGGGCGGCGCGATCAGGGCGTTGGCATTCAGTTTGAGGGATGGATTTGAAGTCGAGCAGCTTAGAGTTTTGCAAGCGTGGCGCAAGAGTGGTTTCACAGGCCGGACCGGGAGTCAGAGCATCTTCGGGCCGGAGTTTCTCACTTGGGGCGATACTGCCCGGATTTCTTCTGCGGTTCGCTCTTCTCGCAGTGATCGCGCTGCCAGCGGCTGCCCTGCTTGGCGAGCAACCTAACAAGATCGCCTCCAGGGTAAATCTCAGCGCAGCGACTACCGAAGGCGCCACTCGGACGCAAGCGACGTTTACGGCGCAGGTAGTCGCCACTGACCCCTCAACAGCGCCTACAGGGGATACGAAGCCAACCGGCAGCGTCAGCTTCATGATGGGCGAGCAGTCGATCGGCGCCGCCTTCCTCGATAGCGACGGGCGCGCGACATACACCGCAGATGCGCTGCCTTTGGGCACGCGGAACGTGACCGCAGTCTATGTCGGAGACGACACCTTTCAGGCTGCGACTTCAGAGCCGGCTGTGGTGAACTCTAACGCCAGCGGTGTTCCGGGCTTTACGCTGAGCGCCAGCAGCGCCTCGCTCAAGGTCGTGGCCGGACAAGCAGTGTCGACGGTGATCACGGCGACGCCTGAGAACGGCTTTAATCAGGCGGTGTCGCTCTCGTGCTCGGGGGTGCCATATGTTTCGGTATCCTGCATTTTCAGCCCCGCACAGGTGACGCCCGGGGCGCCCACTGCGGCTGCGCCCAATGGGATTCCAGCGCCGAGCACTTTAGCGATCCAGACGATTGCTCCCTCGGGAGGCATGCTTCGAGAGGATCCGCGTTCCGG
Source organism: uncultured Acidobacteriaceae bacterium (assembly GCA_963790505.1). GTDB lineage: Bacteria > Acidobacteriota > Terriglobia > Terriglobales > Acidobacteriaceae > Acidisarcina. The sequence continues at coordinate 537,987 of CAWBOT010000004.1, forward strand.
CGGCCGGTTGGCCTATGCGGCGGTTGTGCCTGGAATCCTAGCGCTCGTCGGACTCGTTTTGGCGCGGAAGCGGGGAGTTAGCCTCGGCAAGCTCGGGAATGCGACCAGGATGGCAGCTTTACTTCTCCTGCTGGTTGCAGGCGGCATGGGACTCGGGGGTTGTTCGCAGCTGCATTACTACTATCACCGGCCGCCGTCGGAGAATCCTGGAACTCCGTTGGGTACTTATACGGTCGTGGTCTCTGGGATCACCGGGACGGGCAGCAGTCTTTCGACCTCGACGGTGTCGGTGACGCTGACGGTCACCGGGAGTTAGCGACCTGACGATCCGCAGGGGAGGAGAGGCGGCTACTCCTACTCCTCTTCTGCCGCCGCCGGACCCTTTGCTTCTTCCTGTTTTGCTATCTCTTCCAACTGATTGCGCCAGTCGAGCGTGGCGAGAAAGCCACGCGACTCGCGCCAGTTTTCCTGGACGATGACGAAGAGTTCGAGGAAGACCCTCGTTCCGAGCAGGGACTCGATCTCTTTTCGCGCTGCGGTGCCGATTGACTTGAGCTTCACTCCACCCTTGCCGATAAGAATGGCCTTCTGGCCTTCGCGTTCGCAGTAGATTGCTGCGGCGATCTTGGTGACGGGAAGCTTGGGCGGGAGCTGGCCGGCTTTGAGCGGACGGGGATTCTTCGGCGGGGGTGGCGGTTCTTCGAACTTCTCGACGACGACGGCGGATGCGTAGGGGACTTCTTCGCCGGTTTCTAGCAGAATCTTTTCGCGGATGAGCTCGGCGACCATGAAGCGTTCGGGCTGGTCGGTGAACTGATCTTTGGGGAAATAGCGCTCCCCGACGGGCAGATGCTCGATCAGCTTCTCGACGAGGATGTCGAGGCCTTTGCGCTTTTGCGCCGAGATCGGGATGACTTCGGTGAAGGTGTGCTGCGCACTGAGCTGGGCGATGAGCGGCGCCAGCTTTTCGCTGGTGATCAGGTCGATCTTGTTGATGAGCAGGAAGACGGGGCAGTCGAGCTTGCGGACGAGGCGGAAGACGAATTCGTCCTCTTCGCGCTCCTTCTGCGATTTGCTGAATTGGCTTTTGTTCTCTTCGGTCGGTGCGGTTCCTGGCGCGGAGAAGTGATAGTTCCGCGTGGCGTCGACGATCAGCACGACGATGTCGCGGGTCTCGAGGGCGTCGTAGACCTCCTGCATCATGCGCTTGTCGAGGAGGGTGCCGGGAGTGTGAACTCCGGGGGTGTCGACGAAGACGATCTGGGCGGCCTGGTGCTTGCCCTTCCTGGCGGGGACATCGTAGATGCCGTGGATGCGGGTGCGCGTAGTCTGCGCCTTGGGGGTGACGATGGCTACTTTTTCGCCGATGAGGGCGTTAAGGAGCGTCGATTTGCCGGCGTTGGGACGGCCGAGGATGGATACGAATCCGGATTTCAAAGAAAGCGCCTCAAAGCTATGACGACCTTTCGATAAGGTAAGCGCCGGGAATTCCCTCGTCGAGAGTTGCGAGGGTTGCGCCGTGGGCAGATGCAAGCGCCGTTAAGTGGCCGTCGGTGATTTGCTTTGGGCTCTTGACCCAAGAGGGCAGATGCGTAGCATCGAGGTCGTCGACGAGGAACTTGAATGACGTTGCGCTCTTCAGCTTGCGTAAAACCAGCTGAGCGTTTGCTATTGTGAAACCGTATGCCGTGATCTGGCTTGCCAGACGCATGAACCCAAGTTCGGTGATCGAGCAGGTCGCCAGCTGCGGGGTGCACTGTTGTCCAAGCCACGACAGCATCCTACCGTGAAACTCATGATCGGCGATGCCCAACGCAAGCAACGCGTTTACATCGAGCAGGTAGATCATGGAAAGTCAGCCAGCATTTCTCTTACATCTTTGCTGCGAAGGACAGGAGCGCCTTCAGGAGCCTTCAGCGCAGGCAAACCTGTTACTGGATCGGTGATGATTCTCGCTTTGCCGCTGGGCTTGCGGCGCGGCGTCAGGACAATGCTAGATCCGTCGACACGGAGATCGAGTGCGTCTCCCTCGCGCAGATCGAGCTTGCGGCGAAAGGAGACGGGAAGTACCACTTGGCCCTTGCTGGAGAGCTTGGTTTCCATGGTAAGACAATCTTACGCCATTGCGGGCGGGTGCAATCCCGTAAGATCATCGAACAGGACGCAAAAGAATAGGTGCCTAGTGTCGTCACGCCAAATCTACTCGCTATTTTTCGCGGTGCTCGTGGCGTCTTCATTGTCTTGGAGCCAGCAACCGGCCGCGAAAACAGACTCGGTTGTGAGCTGCAAGCCGATCTCGCAGCGGACCGGTGAACTGGGCTGCTGGATTCTGGCTGATCAGCCGGTGGGCCCGTTGAACAAATCGCAGGTATTTTGGCACCTCGATACCTATCCGACCCAGGAAGCTGCCAATGCGGCAAAAGGTCCTCGCGGAGTCGTCGCTAATTCGTTCGGCAAGAACTGGCTGCTGACCATCGATACCTCCGAATGGCAGGCGCCGGCAGGGGGAGAGCACGTCGCCACCATCGGGCCGCTGCCGATTCCCAAGGCTGAGAGTTATACAGTCGATTACATGGAGGCAGTCTTCACTCCGGGAATGAAATCGGCCATCCACGATCATCCTGGTCCTGAAGCCTTCTATACGCTGACCGGCGAGACATGTCTTGAGACGTCTGAAGGCATCTCGGTCGAACGCCCGGGCGGGCCGCCGGTGATCGTGGCGGCGGGGATTCCGATGCAGCTCACCGCCATTGGTAAAGACAAACGCCAGGGATTTGCGCTGGTGTTGCATGATTCGACTCAGCCGGGCGGTCATCCGGTGCATAACTGGACGCCTAAAGACTTGTGTAAGTAGTGACGCTTCAAGAGCCCGGCGAAGACCTCAGGGTGATCAGTTTGCGAAGGGCAAATCGTGCGGAAGCGGGGAGATATGGCAAAGATAAAGGTTGATACGCCAGATGCGGACAGCCCTGAATGGACTGAAGAAGACATGCGAAACGCCATGCCGTTCTCTTCGCTTCCGGAGTCGGTGAAGAGCGCTTTATCGAAGATCAAACGTGGTCCGCAGAAGGCGCCTACCAAGGTTCCTGTGTCGATTCGGCTCTCACCGGATGTTGTTGCCGGATTGCGCGCGACGGGTGAGGGCTGGCAGGTGCGGGCGGATGAGGCGCTGAGGTCGTGGCTGAAAAAACAGCACGCCCTGGAAAGCCACTGAATCGGGAAGGGACGAGCTATTTCGCCCACTTGGGGCACCGCGATTGCGCATTGCCCTGCCTAGCCGTACGCTGGAGAGAATATGGGAAAGTTACGTGAGGTTAGCCCTCCCTTTTTTGGAACGCTCTCGACCTTTGCGAAAACGTATCCAGAGGTGCACAGCGCGATCGTTCGATTCGTCGAATCAGAATTCGGAAGCAGTCCCAAGGACAGAATTCATAGCTTATCCGACGGTCCGCGCGTACCCTGTGCGAACCCTAGATGTCAGCGCGGCGGATATGATTTCCAATTCCAAGTGGAACAGATGATTCGAAGCAAAATCGAGGAACAGCCAATAGCCGTCTCTTGTCACGGGGATGAAGGTTCTCCGGCAGGACGAAGGCCGGGGCGAACCTGCGACATGGCGATAAAGGGCACGATCAGAATAACCTACAAGCAGGTGACTCTCGAGTAAAATGCCGGCGTCCTGGATGGTGCCGATGATCTCTTCAAAGAGGGTGACTCCACCATATTTGTCGGCGGGCGAAGCTAATCTGCTATCGTCACGCGCTTGGAGCGCCCGTCGAAGTCGATGGTCCAATTTCGCAGGATATCTCTACCAATCAGAATCGCGTAATAGCGCTCCCTCGTGAAATCCGCGGAGACGATACGAATGGGGTCAAATGATCTCAGGCCCGTACCGGGAAAACTGACAGCGCCCGCATGCTCACCACAACGATGTGTGGCGCCAATCGCTGTTATTTCGCTTCCTTCGCTCGTTGGAAAGAGCTTGCAGTGCTTGGCGAACACTTTGCTTATGACCGTCACAGACGCACCTGTGTCGAGGAGAGCTCTCATTTTCAGTGGTTTTGGATATTCGAGGCCGACGGCTCGCCCAGCTTCGATTACTTCACGGGAATTCATCACTATTACGTCGATGCATGGGCCCGGGTCATTCTGATCGAAGGGATCCCATCTAATCTCGACGCAAGCCATGCTATGAAACGAGGTACACCGGCTCGGTGCTCCACACCTGTTTCACTAGAAAACTCCGGCTCACACCAAACTTCTGCAGGCCGGCCTTCAAGGCATCTGCGTACGAGTCGAAAAATCCCGCTATTGCGTCATCCTGAATCACAACATAAGCGCCTGTGTGTGATTGCAGCCATTCATGTCGGTGCTTCTCAAACACCTTAAGCTCGGCCGAGAATGGGTCGGGATGCGTCATTTGAGTCCTCTCGAACGAATGTTAATACGTCATGAGTCGACCTTGCGTTGTGACGTTATCGCATTTTAACGTCATGATGCGATAATTCTGTAACTCGGTCAAGGAAAATCTGGTCTAATGAGCCCGCGTGAAAAACACATTCCAGATAATGCTCAGCGGACCACCGTCGGCCTTACCGCCGAGGATAGATCAGCGATACGGTGGATCAGTGAGGTGCGCAAGGCAAAGAAGAGCAAGCGTACGACAACTAACGACATACTCGTAGATGCGCTGTGGTATTTCCTGGAGAAAACTGAGGGCAAGACAAGAGATGAAATTGCGGCCACGGTTCCAAATGTGGTCGTGGAGGATCGCCTGCTGAGTAAGGTAACTGAAATGCCAAAGCCGAAGAAAAAGCGTTGAGATGGAGCTCCGATATCTGACGTCAACCTGTGCTCGCTCGACGCGACACGCGCAGGCGCTCGATCCGCCGGTCGGTGGAGGCGAGCACTTCGAAGCGCAGGTGTTCGTCTTCGATGACTTCGCCGGCGGAGGGGATGCGTCCGGCGGTTTCGCTGACGAGTCCGGCGACGGTTGTGGCTTCGTAGTCTTCGGGCATCTGCCAGGTTGCGCCGAGCAGCTCTTCGAGGCGTTCGACGTCGAGGTTGCCGGGGACGATCCATGAGCCGTCGGGCTCCAGGATGGGTTCGTCCTTGCCGTCGGTCTCTTCGTGTTCGTCGGTGATCGTGCCGACGATCTCTTCGAGCAGATCTTCGATGGTGACGACACCGGCGACGCCGCCGTATTCGTCGATCACGATGCGCATGTGCTGCTTGGCGCGCTGCATCTCGCGGAGGAGCTCATTGACCTTCTTGGTTTCGGGTACGAAGGCGGCGGTGCGCTGGATGCTGGCGACGGTGCGGGTTCCGGCGACGGAGTCGGGGATCTGCAAGAGATCGTGAGAGTAGGCGATGCCGGTGATCTGGTCAACGGTTTCGCGATAGGCGGGCACGCGCGAATAGGGGTTGGCCACGAGTGCTTTGAGGAAGTCTTCGAGCGTGGTCGTCTCGGGCACGGCGAAGAGCTGGGGCCTGGGGGTCATGACCTCGCGCACGACCTTGTCGCCGAACTCGACGGCGGAGCGGACCAGGTCGCGGTCGCTTTTCTCGATGATGCCCTCTTCTTCACCAGCCTCGATGAGGGCGTCGACGGCTTCGGAGCTGTCGTCGTCTTCTTCGGTTTGGGGAGCCTCGGCGAGCGCGGCGATCGAAAGCAGGAAGCTGAGCAGGAAGGTCACCGGCGACACGATCACAAAGAGCAGCCGCAGGACGAGGCGGAAGCGGACGACCCACAGGCCGCGCGTCCGGGTGAAGAAGACGAAGGGCAGGAGCCGGTTGAAGATGACGATGACCAGCACGACGCCGAGGACGACCTGGGCGATCTCGCCGAAGGTGGGGCGGTCGGTGAGGGAGCCGCGGTCGAAGAGCATGGCGCCGAAGAGCAGCGTCACGCAGGCGAGCGATAACTGGGTGAGGACGGCGGCCGACAGGGCGATGCGATCGCGCTCGAAGCCGAGGCGCGGCTGGACGCGCTGCTCCCAGGCGTCAATATTCTCCTGAAATTCGCGGGCGAGGAATTTGCCCATCTCGGAGTAGAGGCGGTCGACATAGGAGGCGAGGGTGAGGGTGCAGAGAAGCAGCGCAATCGAGGCGGCCAGGAGGACGGTCATCATCGGCTGCTCCTGGCTCTCTGTGGGGCTTGCTTTGGCTTTGAGGCTGCTGGCGGGCGCTTGGCGGAGGAGCTTCGCTGAATGAGGCCCGCGGGGAGTCCGAATTCTTTGCGGAGTTTTGCCTCGAGGCGGGCCATTTCGCCGGAGTCGGCTTCGTGATCATATCCGGCGAGGTGAAGCGCTCCGTGGAGGATCAGCACTTTGACTTCGGTGGCGAGGGAGTGGCCGAAGGCTTCGGCCTGGCGGCTAGCGGTGTCGAGTGAGATGGCCAGATCGCCGGCGCTGCGGTTTTTGTGACTGCCGGGTTCGGTCTGCCAGGCGATTGCGGGAAACGAGAGGACGTCGGTTGCGGTATTTTTCTTGCGGAACTGCCGGTTGAGTTCGCGGATGCGCTCATCGCCGGTGAGCAGGACGGAAACTGTTCCGTGCGCTCCGGTAGCTCGGACCGCCCGCGCAGCAAACTGCGAAAGCTCTCGTTGATTCAACGGGGAGCGGCGGGCGACGGTCGGGGATCGAGGAGGTTCGATAAGGATCATCTTGTGGAGCAACGGAGCAAACAAATGAGCTTAGGAACTTAGAACGGGGACAGTGGCTCCAAAAACTACAGGAGGGCAAGTGCCCTCCCGTAGTAATGGTATCGCAACGTCCTTGCTGCGACCCTACTGCGGCTTGGGGGTGGGCTGACCTTCGCGGGGCTCGCCGAGGTTGAGCGGCAGTTCGCGCTGACCTTTGCCGAAGTTGTCATAGGCGACGATGATGCGCTGCACGAGGTGGTGACGAACCACGTCGCCGGACTCGAACTCGACGAACTTGATGCCGTCGACGCCGTTGAGGATGTTCATCGCCTCGATCAGGCCGGACTTCTTGGCGTTGGGCAGGTCGATCTGAGTGACGTCGCCGGTGATGACGGCTTTGGCGTTGTTGCCGAGGCGGGTGAGGAACATCTTCATCTGCTCGCTGGTGGTGTTTTGCGCCTCGTCCATGATGATGAAGGCATCGTTGAGGGTGCGGCCGCGCATGAAGGCGAGCGGGGCAACCTCGATGACGTTGCGCTCGAGCATCTTGTCGACGCGTTCCTGATCGAGCAAATCGTAGAGGGCGTCGTAGAGGGGGCGCAGGTAGGGATCGATCTTTTCCTGCAGGCTGCCGGGCAGAAAGCCCAGCCGCTCGCCGGCCTCGACAGCGGGGCGGACGAGGATGATGCGGCTGATTTTCTTGGCGAGGAGCGCCGAGGCGGCCATGGCGACGGCGAGGTAAGTCTTGCCGGTACCTGCCGGGCCGATGCCGAAGACCATGTCGTTCTGCTCGATGGCCTCGACGTAGCGGCGCTGATTGATGGAGCGGGGCTGGACCATGCGCTTGATGCCTGCCGAACGCTGTTTGCCGCTCTCGGCCAGGCTGCGCAAGGAGACTCCGCAGTCGGCGACGACCAGCTTCAACATGCCGTGCAACTCGCCGTTGTGCAGATTGACGCCGGCGCGGCGCAGGTGTTCGAAGTCGGCAAATATTTTTTCTACCTGGCAGATGCTTTCCGGAGGACCCTCGACATGCACCGCATCGGACTTGAGATCGATGCGTACGTTGAGGCTATCTTCCATAAGCCTGAGATTTTCATCGCGGGTCCCAAACAGGGGCTCGAGGTTGGGCGTGATGTCCAGGGCTTTTTTCAAGCGGTGAAATTCCCTCCAGGGGGTGAGTGGTCCGTTAGGTTAGATGTTGCCGGGAGCGGGCAGGAACGGCGGGAGGAGACCGGAACGCGGAATTCCGACGCGCGCCCAAAGGCACATGCCACGTGAATTGTCGGGGAGAGCCGGGCCGGATTGGCGATAAGCACCAAATATTTCCCGTAGATGGGCTCAGAGTAGCGCCAGCGGAGCCGACCGTCAACAGCTATTTCGATGAATCCTCGGCTAATTCGGAACCTCGGTACCTCATCGGGAAGCGGAGCCGTTTCACGATTTGCCTGCGTAGTTCCCGTATTCCCAGTCGTAAGGGACTCCGGTGTCGCCCAAAATGAGCTTCACCAGCTGGGCGAAGCCGGCTTCCGCGCGCACATCGTTGGCCAGGATCACGACGCACCGCTGGGTGCGTTCGATGCAAACCATGGTGTTGGCGGTTCCGCCATCATGGCCGCCCTTGAAATATCCATGCCCTTGCGGGCCGTCGAAGACGATCACGCCCAGGCCGGCATTCAAATCCTTACGCTGTTCGCCCGGCGGCAGCTCTGCGCCAAAGACGGGGAATTGATGGGCGGTGGCGATGTGGAGCTGGGGTTTGGTCATCTCCGCGCGCGAGGCCGGGCTCAGGCCATCACCGCGAACCAATGCGGCGGCGAACTTGGAGAAGTCCGAGATTGTGGTGTCCATCGAACCCGCCGCGCGGACTTTGCTGCGCTCGTCGTGTTCCCGCGACTCGCCTTTGTCACCCCAGCCATCGGCGAGATTCGCGGCGAAATCCGGGCGCCAGACTAAGCTGGTGTGCGTCATGCCAAGGCGATCGAAATTGGCCTTGGTCAGCATGCCTACATCGTGCCCGAGCCCCTGCGATTTGCGCCCGTGTTCGATGGTGAACTGCAGCAAGATCATTCCTTCGCCCGAATAGCTGTACCGCGTGCCCGGCTCGAAGTGGATGCGCAGTTTCTGGTCGGGCTCGATAAACCAGAAGTTGTTGAAGCCGGTCGAATGCGTCAGGCACATGCGCGGGGTGATCTTTTCCCAGCGCGGATCGCTGGCCAAGTCTTCATAGGCATGGCCTTCGCGGCCATATTTGTCAGCAAAGACCGGATCGGGCGGATAGCTGGGCAGCGGTTTGTCGAGGTCGTCCTTCAATGGAGTATCGAGCTTCAGCCTGCCCTGATCGACGAGCTGCATCGCGGTGTAGGCGAAGACGGTTTTAGTCAGAGATGCTCCGTACATCACGGTGTCGACGGTCAGCGGATCGCCCTTGGCGTTGCGGATGCCATAGGCCTGGACGTAACTGACCTTGCCGTGATCAATGACCGCGACTGCCATGCCGTTTGCATGGGTGGCGGCCATGATCTGGCTTACCTGGGCATCGATAGCCGGGGCGGTGGGGATGGTTTGCGCGGCCGGAGTGGTCGGCGCTACGGCATGAGTCTGGGATATGGCGGACGAGAGATCCAGGAAGAGGAACGTAACGCCGAAGAGGAGCCTGACACGGCGAGAGGAACTAAGGAGCATCGGGAACCTCGCGGCGATTCTATTGGGCCGGTAGCGTGGGGTTACTTTAGACTCTCTTCCGGCAGCAATTCGTAGCTTACGAAGGCGAGCTTCTTGCTGTCGGGGGACCATGAGGGCACGTTGATGGTCCCCTGGCCGCCGAAGAGCTTCGCCAGGACGTGCACCTTCTTGTCCGACATCGACATGAGCTGGAGGATGACGTCTTTTTCGCCTGGATGGCCGGTCACGTCTTTTTCATAGGAGAGGAAGACCATCCACTTGCCGTCGGGCGAGATGTGTGGGAACCAGTCGTTGGTCTCCGAGGTCAGCACGCGCTCCTGTTCGCTGCCGTCCGCTTTCATGCGCCAGATCTGCATCAGGCCGGAGCGCTCGGAGTTGAAGTAGATGTACTGGCCGTCGGGAGAGTATTCCGGGCCGTCGTCGAGGCCTTTGGCGGTGGTGAGGCGCGTCTCCGCGCCGCCCGTGACGGGGATGGCATAGATGTCGAATTCGCCGTCGCGCTGCCCGGTGAAGGCGAGCGTCTTGCCGTCGGGCGACCAGCCGTGCCAGTAGGAGGGCGATGCCTGCGTGATCTGGCGCGGAGTTCCGCCAGAAATGGGTAGGACGTAGACGGAGGACTTGCCGCTGCTGCCCGAGCTGTCGCTGATGGCGATCGATTGACCGTCGGGCGAGATGCCGTGGTCGTTGTTGCAGCGGTCCTGAGGGCCGGTCGGGATGACTGTGGGCTGCGTTCCTTTCAGCGGGAGGCGGTAGATCTTGCCCCCTTGGTTGAAGAGAAAGAATGAGCCGTCGCGCGACCAGTTTGGCGCTTCGAAGTGGTCGGCGGCTACATATTCGACGCGGCGGTCGGTCGAGGCGATGGTAGTTGTCTCAAGCGCGCTCACGAGGACGGGTTTCCCTGTGGCTGGCGGCAGGTTGGCGAGTTTGACGTTGGAGAAGACTGCGGTCTCGGTCACATCTTTGTCGTGCGAGCAGACGCCGATGCCGATGTAGTATTCGACGTCGAGATGTAGCTTGGTTGAGGCGCCGGCGGGGATGAGCTTGCCTTCCGGGCTGGAGACGAAGGCATAAAAGTAGTCGCCGCGCTTCTCGATGCGGACGGTCTTGGGCGCGGAGAGGTTCGACTCGACTTCGTGGGTGTTGGCGGCGGCCGCGTCGCGAAATTGAAGGGAGGTCAGGCCGTCGCCGTGCCGGGCGAGATCCACCATGGGCGATCCGGGGTCGAGGCTCTGGCGGACCATCAGCACCGCCTTGCGGTGGTTGTTGCCGGTCGCGCCGACGAAGGCGATGTCAGCAGTCAGTGAGATGTCGCCCGTGACCTTCGTCCAGACGAAGTGAAAGTCGTCCTGGCCAAACCACATATTTTCGCCGCTGCCGCTGATGGCGAAGCTGCCGGTCGCGGCGTCGTAAGCCGCCGATCCGGGGTGGAGCACAGTGCCAACGTCTTGCTGGCCCCGAAAGATGCCGAGCTGGGCCGCGTGCGCTGGGCAGAGAGTCGAGAAAAGAGCTGCAAATCCGTAGACGAGTAGTGCGCGGCGAGAGGAAGAAAGCAACATCGAGAACCTCGCAGCGATTCTACTTCACGAGGTCGAGGAGGGTGCACGCTGCGCATAGACGCTGCGCGATAGAATCTGCCGAAAGGAATAAAACAGATTTGTGCGCGATTGAATGCGAGGCGGCACATCGAGAAAGCTGAGGGTCACATTATGCGAGCTGACATTGTTCCTGGGGCGATTTTTCCCGACTATGAACTGACGGACCACACGGCGAAGCGGCGCAAGCTCTCGGAGCTGCAAGCGATGCATCCGATGGTGCTGGTGCTGAGCCGCGGAGGTTTTTGCCCCAAAGACCGCCGGCAGGCCGAGGGGCTGGTTGAGCTGCATCGCGAGCTTGAAGTCGCCTATTGCCGGCTGGTCACGATCAGCACCGACAACATCACGCTGACCAACGAATACCGTACTGGAGTCGGCGCGCACTGGCCTTTTCTCTCCGACGCAGGCCGGATGGTCCAGAAGGACCTCGACATCGCCGAGTACACGGACCCGAAGAACAATCCGATGATTCCGCACGTGATCGTGCTCGAGCCGGGCCTGGTCATCTACAAGGTCTATAACGGCTACTGGTACCTGGGGCGACCGACACTGGAAGAGCTTCGCCAGGACCTGCGTGCCGTCACCAAGAAATGCCGCCCGGATTGGGACATCACCGCTCCTGAGCTTCGCGCCGCGTGGCAAGAAGGCAAGAAAGAACTCTTCTACCCCTACGGCAAGACCTATGCGCAGACGATTGGCGAGCAGGACTAAGAGGCGGTTCCCGCAGCAGCAGGCTCAATGACAAGCCTTCGTGGCGAAAACCACAGGGGTTACTGGAACAGCTTGAGCGCGTTCAGCAGGGTGTAGTAGACGCCCCAGGCGGCGGGTATCGAAACCAGGAACCACGCAGCCAGGACCAGGACCGGCGATGTCTTTTTCTCGGTGGTGACCATTGTTTGAAGTTCCTCCGGTTGGGGATCAGCTCAATGTGCTGTTCGAACTTGACTGTTTGTGCTGTCGAGCCAATATTTCTGCGCCACGGGACGTACCAGGAGATTGGCGATAAAGCCCACCACCATAAGGGCGGCCATGATGTGCAGGATCACCGGATAGGCCTGCTGTTTCGGCAGGTGGTTGGCGACGTAATGGTCGAGGACGCCGTTGACGATGAGCGGCCCCACGATGCCTGCGGTGGACCAGGCGGTCAGCAGGCGGCCATGGATGGCGCTGACATGATAGCTGCCGAAGAGGTCCTTGAGATAAGCGGGAATAGTCGCGAATCCTCCTCCGTACATGCTGATGAGGACGCCAGCAATCAGCACAAAGAGCGGGACGGAGTTGAGGTGGGTATTGCCGGTAAAAGGAAGCGCCAGATAGAGCAGAAGGCCGAGAGTAAAGAAGACCATGTAGGTGGTCTTGCGCCCGATGAAGTCCGACATGGAGGCCCAGACAAAACGTCCGCCCATGTTAAAGAGGCTTAGCAGGCCCACAAAACCAGCCGCGGGGATCGCCGAGACATGGCCGCGAAAGAGGTCCTGGATCATCGGCGAGGCCTGCTCCAGGATGCCGATGCCGGCGGTGACGTTCATGCACAGGATGAGCCAGAGCAGCCAGAACTGCGGCGTACGGAAGGCGGAGTTGACCTCGACGCTATGGGTAGAGATGAGCGCCGATCGTGTGGCGCGGGGGACCCATCCCTCTGGTTTCCAACCCTCCGGGGGCACGCGAATCGTAAAGACGCCAAACATCATGAAGACAAAGTAGAGAAGGCCCATCGTCACCCAGGTGGCGGCGATGGGATGCGCGGCGGCTTTGTAGAACAGCATCAACTTCGTCCCCAACGGCGAGCCGATCATCGCACCGCCGCCGAAGCCCATGATGGCGAGGCCGGTAGCCAATCCAGGCCGGTCGGGAAACCACTTGATCAGTGTCGAGACGGGTGAGATGTAGCCCAGTCCCAGGCCGACGCCACCGATGACTCCATAGCCGAGGTAGATCAGCGCCAGAGTATGGGTCGCCGCACCGGCCGCCGCCACCAGGAATCCAGAGCCGAAGCAGGCAGCCGCGACAAACATCGCCTTGCGAGGGCCGGCTGTTTCAAGCCATCGCCCAAAGAGAGCGGCGGAGAGCCCGAGGACCGCGATGGCGATCGAAAAGATGTAGCCCACCTCTTTCAGGTTCCACGCCGCGCCGTCGGCGCCCTTCAATGCGAGCAGCGGATTCTTGAAGATACTGAATGAGTAGACCTGGCCGATGGCCAGATGAATCGAGAGTGCAGCGGGGGGCACAAGCCACCGGCTGAAACCGGGAGGGGCCACAGAGACTTCACGATCAAGAAACGACGGCATGCAGACATCCCTTCAACGGCAGAGCGCAATGGATACATCCATGAACCGGGGACAGCCCCAGAAGGAACCGGGGACAGCCGCAGAAGTTTCATAGCTCAGTCTGTTACCAATGCGGCGACACCATTTTCTATCACATATGATGTTGCGGCGGCTGAGCCTCAAATCCCCTCCAACTCCCGAGTTGCATCCCCTCATAAATCGCTGTACACCCTTGCACAAATTCGTTCCTGTATTTAGGCTCCATATGCGAGAAATCCCAGGTCAACCGCTAGGCCCAAGATTCGTTATCTTCCAGGAGCAATCCCTATGCCTGAGCAATCCGAGAAAGTGCTGACCTTTGAAATCGAACGCGATGGGGACACCGCAGTTGTGAAATGTCATGGCCGGTTGGTAGCGGGCGCCACCGAAGAACTCTACCAGGATGTGAAACATCTACTATCTCAGGCAAAAGTGGTCGTAGTTGACTTAGCCGACCTTACCTACGTGGACAGCATGGGACTTGGCACCCTGGTGCGACTGCATTCCTCTGCCCGGCAGCTGGGATGCCAGTTCAAGTTACTTCACCTTGGCAAGCAACTTCGCAACCTGCTGAAGCTGACAAACCTTCTTTCCGTCTTCAGCCAGGTGGAAGACCACGGCATTACGATCGCTTGATTGCCAGGCCGGCAATTTGCAATTCGGGACGCGGACATCTTCCGGCATCTCGGACAATCGCTCAGGCAACAAAAAATCGGCTGAGGCCCATGTCGCGCAGTCCGCGGCGATAGGCGATGGAGCTGCGGTCGGCCATGATGTGGGCTTCCATCCTCGGATCGAGGGGAAGGCACTCAGGTTTTTGCGCTTCAACGATCCTCTTGTCTTCTCTAAATATCTTGTCATTGAAATCGTAGACGGCTTGCACGGGCAGATCGGTGTCGAAGTTCCGGGCGATCGGCGCGAAGAGGCGAGTGACTTTCGCGGATACGGGCGAGGCGGCGTTCATGATCGTCATGCGGGCTTCCCCGGGAAAATGGATGACCAGGGTTGCGGTGAAGGGCAGATGCACGCGGAAATGACGGAGCCACTCAAATCCCGCTTTCCCGCGGTCCTCCATCCCGATGGGGTAGTTGCCGACCGAGCTCCAGTACTCGACCTCGAAGCCTTTCTCCGTGGGTTTGGGGGTGTAGGGAGGGACGACGGTGTTGTTGGGGTCTCCAAAGGTGTCGGCATGGACGAAGCCGAAGTGGGCGACGTCGAGGAAGCCTTCCATCTGGCGGCCGGCGAAGCCGAAAATATCGAGGCTGGGACAGGTGATCTGCTGGAAGCCGGGATCGTTCCAGTGCGGCATGGCTGGAATGTCGGGGTGGGTAACGTCTGGATCGGGTCGCAGACACGTCCAGATCAGGCCATAGGATTCGCACGTGGGATAAGTACGGAGGTGCAGTTTCTGCGGTATGGCATCGTGAGGCTGGGCGGGGATGAGGTTGCAACGGCCGCCCTCGCCGAAGCGAAGTCCGTGGTAGGCGCAGGTGATTCCCTTGCCATCGTGTTTGCCCATGCTGAGAGGGGTGCCGCGGTGGGGGCAGAGATCGTTGGCGACGACGACCTGATCATCGAGGCGGTAGACGACGAGCAGTTCGTCGAGAAGCTTTACTGCAACCGGCCCGTTCATCACCTCTCGCGACAGCGCTACCGGGTACCAGTGACGGGCGAGCTTCGTCCAATCGTGAGCGTCAAAGGTGCAGTTGAGCGGGAGGGCGATCGCGGCGGATGGAGGCTGAATGACCGGTATCGACGCCATATTTAGTTATAGCAAATGACCTTGAGTGCCAGAAGCGATTCCCGAGCCGAAGCGATAGAGGGGGTCGGGGCACTGGTGTGGTGAGTACGTTTCACGTGAAAGATTCCTTCGCTGTCGCCCGCAAAGGCGGCCCGAGAGCATTCGTCAACGCCAAGTGCGCGGAGGTTCAATAAGGCGGTCGGTTCCCGCAGCCAAGCATTGACCCAACCCCAAAAATCCAATAAACTTAAGGTTTGCGTGGCATGAAGGGAAGAAGTCTGCCTGCCCGCGCCTCTTTTACAAAGAGTCCCAGACCAAATTTCAGCTTTAGATAGGATTTTCAAGATGGCGAACCATGTTTCTTCGCTCAAGCGCGCCCGTCAGACCGAGAAGAAGACTGCCGTAAACCGTGCCAACCGGAGCCGCGTTCGCGGCAGCCTGCGCAGCCTGCGCGAGGCGATCACCAAGGGCGATCACAAGGCCGCACAGGAGCAGCTGCGGTTGACGACCTCGGCGCTCGACAAGAGTGTTCAAAAGGGCATTCTGCACGACAACACTGCCTCGCGCTACAAGAGCCGCCTCAATGCTCGCGTCAAGGCGCTGGCGACCAAGGCCGCCTAAAAGCGGCTTTGCCCATGCCGTCACGCAGTCAGGCGGCATTTGGCGACGATGACCGTGTTGTCGTCGAACTGGTCTTCGAGGCTGAACTCTTTAACCTCTCTGACGACGGCTGCGACCAACTCTTTCGAGGGCAGGTCGCGATGACGGCTTAAAGCTTCGACGAGGCGGACTTCACCAAACTCTTCGCCAGATTCGTTGAAGGATTCGGTGATGCCGTCGGTGTAGAGCGCGAGCACGTCTCCGAGGCGCAGCTGGCAGCTTCCGATCGAACACTCCCAATCCTCAAATAAGCCCATGACCGTGCTGGTTGAGTCGAGCCGGTCGAGCGTGCCGTCGGCGTGGAGCACAAGCGCGCAGAGGTGGCCGCAGTTTACGTAGCGGAGCTTCCGAGAGCGGTCGTCGTATTCAGCGAAAAACAGGGTGGCGTAGGCGCCGGCGGTGGTGTTCTCGAAGAGCATCCGGTTTACGAGGCCGAGGAAGCGCTCCAGCTCGTCGCGGGCGATGGCGCACTGGCTGCGCAGGCTGGCCTGCAGATTGGCCATGACCAAGGCGGCGGCGATTCCCTTGCCGGCGATGTCCCCGATGACGAGCGCAAGGCGTTCGCGGCCGAGATCGAGGAAGTCGTAATAGTCTCCTCCTATCTGCCGCGCCTGAATGCAGATGCCGGCGTAGTCCAGGGTCCTGAGCCTGGGCAGCGTTTGCGGAAAGAGCCGGGCCTGCACCTGCTTGGCGATCTCCAGCTCCTGGGCGGCACGGCGGTCGGCCTCGAGCTTTTGGGCTATCGCTCGGCGCTGCGCCTCGATTTCGCGGCTGAAGCCGTCGGAGGCGAGCAGCTCAAAGCAGTTGCCGTCGACATCGAAGAAACTGGCGGAGGTTCCCCCGAAGAGGGTCTTTTGCGGGAGATGACCGAAGCGGATCCCCCGGCTGCGCCATAGCTCGAAGGTGGCGTTGATGTCCTCGGCGATGAAGGCAATCTGCGTGTTCCTGCCGATGAGTTTGTAGTTCTCGGAGCCGCGCTTGGGGGCAATGAGGGCGAGAATGGCGCTGCCGTCGGGCGGCGCGACGGCGACCCATCGACCGCCAAACTCGAATTGAATGTCGGCAACGACGCTGAATCCGAGCAGGGCTACATAGAACTCGAGCGAGCGATCATGGTCGCGGACGAAGACGTTCGACTTGAAGATGCGCAGGTAGGGGCCGCACTCGCCGAGCGGCATCACGGCGGGGTCGACGAGCCGCTGCACCGAAGAGCTGTTCGCCGATAAAATTGCCGGTTCCGATTCCAATGTGAGTTCCTTTGCGGACGGCGCGAAGAAAATCGAAAACCATCAACGTTAGGAATTCTACCCAAGGCTTTCAGATGCTTGCCCAATTGGCGCTATTGGACGGGCGGGGCGCCTGGCGGCGGGGCGGGTTTCAGATAGGCCTGGTACTGGGTGTCGATGATACCCAGGTTTCGGGCCAAGGACAGCTTGGCCTGGTTGTACTGGTAGACGGTGTTCACGTACTGGGTCTGGGCGTCAGCAAGGGTGGACTGTGCCTCGACGAGAGGTAGATTGTCGTCGATTCCGGCGCGGAAGCGCTGGGTGGACTGGTCGAGCTCGGTCGTGGCGAGGTCGAGGTTGCTGCGGGCGACTTTGACCAGCTCGGCCTGGGTGGCGACGTCGAAGAGGCTGTCGCGGAGCTGCTGATCGATCTTGCTCCTGAGGTCGGCCATCTGGGAGTTGAGGCTGGCTAGATGGGCGTCGGCGGTCTGGCGGTCGCCGCGAAATTTGGCCTCGTGGAAGAGGGGAATTTCGAGCTCGCCCTGGGCATTGAAGACTCCGTGATAGACGCTGCCGGAGAGGCCCTGCACACCATAAAAGCCGCTGAAGTTCAGGCTTGGCAGCCGCTCATGTTTCGCTGCTCCGAGGGACAGCTGGGATTGGCGTATCTGCCGGAGCATGGACTGATAGTCCTGGCGGCTGGCGTAGGCTTCCTGCTTTGCCTGGTCGATAGACTTGGCCTCGAGCTCGGCGTAGGGCGAGGTGTCAGTGAGCGTGATCTTCTGGCCAGCGGGCATGCCGATCTCCCGCTCGAGGTTGATCTTGGCCTTGGCGAAGTCGTTTTCCTGGGAGATGACGGTTTGCTGCTGGGTCTGATATTGCACCCGAGCGCGCAGTTCGTCGAGGCGGGCGACGGTCCCGGCTTCGTGCTCCGCGACAACCTGGTCGAGAGTCACCTGGTCGGTCTTGAGCAGCGCACGGGCGTAGTCGAGGCGGGCGCTGGCAGCGAGAGCCTGCAGGTATGAGGTTGCGACGGTGAGAACTACGAGCCCGCGCGAGGACTGCATGTTGTAGAAGGCGGCGGACTCTCCAGCCTTTGCGGCGCGATACTGGTCGAGGAGAGAGATATTTACGAGGTTCAGATTGAGGTTGGCCTGGCCCTGGGTGACGGTGACCACGGGGAAAAAGTCGAAGGAGGTTACTCCGGGAGGGATTGGGAACTCGGTGAGAAGCTGCCCTCGGAAGCCCTCGGCCTCGAGGTTATATTGGTGAACGCCGTTCTGGCCCTCGATGGTGATGTTGGGTAGCAGCGGATTGAGCGATTGCAAGCGATTGCCGCTGGCGGTCTTCTGCTGGTCGCGGGCGAGGGTGAGGGCAAGATTGTGTTCCAGGCCGAGGCGGATAGCGTCATCGAGGGTGAGGGGCAGGGTCTCGTCGACGAGCGGCACGGCCGTTACGCTGCCGTAGTAGGTGTTTGTGGCGGAGCTCTGGTTTACTACGGTCTGCGCGCCGAGAGGCGCCGTCGCGGCCATAGCAAGAGCGAGAAAATTCCCCAGAATTCCAGATTTTGCGATCTTCATCCGTTTCAACTTACTTTGGTCCTGTTCTTTAGATCGGAACGCGCGCCCGAGGTTGCCAAAAGATTAGATGTTGGGGCGGATTCTACGGCGCTTGTTTGTTGCCTGGGCGTGGGATTTCTACGGCTCAGCGGCCACCCTGGAGTAGTTCGCATGCCCGTTGCAGCTCGTCGTCGCGCTTGGCGAAGCAGAAGCGCAGTAGATTTTCACCGCGCCCTTCATGAAAGAAGGCGGTGCCGGCGACGGCGGCGACGCCTCGTTCGCGGAGCAGGGTTCGGGCCTTTTCTTTTGCGTTGCGGCCGGCGAGCGAAGAGACGTCGGCGAGGACGTAATAGGCGCCGGATGGAACATAGGGCGAAAATCCGGCGGCGGCGAGAGCGGAACAGAGCAGATCGCGCTTGGCCTGATATTCCGAGGCAAGGCCGGTATAGAAAGAGACGGGAAGCTCCAGCAGGCCGGCAGCCGCTCCGTGCTGGAATGGCGAGGGCGCGCAGACGTAAGTCAGATCGTGGAAGTAGGCGATCGACGGCATCCAACGGGGGCTGGCGGTCAGGTAGCCGATGCGCCAGCCAGTGATGCTGAAGGTCTTGGAAAGCCCGGAGACCGAGATGGTGCGCTCGGCCATGCCGGGGAGCGTCGCCGGACTGATATGTTCGGTGCCGTCGAAGACGAAATATTCGTAGATCTCATCGGTGAAGAGAAAGAGATCATGTTCCTCGGCGATGGCGGCGACGGCTTCGAGCTCGGTGCGGGAGAAGACCTTGCCGCAGGGGTTCGAGGGCGAATTGATTAGCAGCGCCCGGGTTTTCGGGGTGATTGCGGCGCGGAGCCGGTCGAGATCGAGCGCCCAGGTTCCAAGCGCCAGCGGGACGGCGACAGGCTGGATTCCCAGTGCCGTCATCGTGTTGAGGTGGTAACCGTAGAACGGCTCGAAGAGGACGACCTCATCGCCGGGATCGAGCAATGCCAACAACGCGGCGTAAAAGCCGCCGGTTGCGCCCGAGGTGACGAGCACCTCCGATGCGGGGTCGACAGTGAGATGATTATCGCGCTCCAGCTTTCGCGCGATCGCCTCGCGCAATGGCGCGATCCCATCGAGGCGGGTATAGATGTTGTTGCCTTCGCGAATGGCGTTGATAGCGCCGTCGACAACGGCTGGAGGCACCTCGGTGTCGCAGACTCCCTGGGCGAGGTTCACGCCGCCGACCCGGTCGCATTCCATGGTCATGGCGCGGATTTCGGATTGCTCCAGGTGGGGCGCAATCCTGCTTAAGCGAAGATGCGATGTCGCGGTTCCCATACGAATTAGGTTTACCACGGCGGGTCGATTTTTGCTGGAGGAGCGACGTCCTTGCGATCTTCATCGCTCCCTTAGCTGTTCGCCGTTAAGATTCCTTGTATGAGCCTACGAATTGCGCTGGGAGTTCTATTCTTTGCCGCAGTGTTAGAGGCGGCGGGCGACGCTTTGGTCCGGCATGGATTGCACGCGCAGGGGCAGGCGGCCAGAGTGGCATTCTTTGCCGTTGGCGCGGTGACGCTGTTCGGCTACGGCTATGTGGTCAATGCGCCGCCGTGGGATTTCGGGAAGCTGCTCGGGGTCTACGTGGTCTTCTTTTTCGTGGTCGCCCAGCTGATCAACTGGATCTTCTTTCACCAGCGCCCCAGCGGCGCGATTCTGCTCGGCGGCGCATTGATTGTCGCGGGCGGCGCGGTCATCTCCTACTCGTCATTTCGTTGACTCGTTTCGGCATCGGCGTCGGATCGAGATGGCGGAAAGAAGAGCCATGTGACGACCAAAGCGACGGTCGCGTACAGGACGATGTTCGCCAGCACCCCAGCCGCGAGCGGCCCGGGTTGATCGCGCAGCGGCGCTTGCGACCCATTATCGAAATGCAATTGCATCAAGTCTCCAAAGAAGAGCAGGGGCGGTCCGAGATCGAGGGAGGCCTCGAAGAGCCAGGAAGACGGGCGAGCGGTGAGCAGGTGGAGACTGCCAAACTGCGCCGCCGTCAGCAAGAGAACGGCAATTACCGTCCAGGCGAATACCTTCCAGTAGCGGTTCACACGGCCGCCTTTCTTTTCATTGGGGTCCGGGCTTTCGGACGAGGTTTCATTTCTTGTGCTTCTCCGGTTTGGGGAGGAAGTAGCCACGGCGAGCCTGCAGGTCCACTCCGTCGCGGTCGACCTTCACTTTCAAGCGATGATAGCTGCCGTCCTGCTTGACGTTGTCGAGGGAGAGTTCGAGGACATAGATATACTCTGGCGGCTCGGTAAGGGACTTCATGCCGGCGTCGAGATCGTTGCTGTTGTGAAAGAAGACGCCGCCGGTCCCGTTGGCGAGCTCCGACAAGGGGTTCTCGGCTGCCTCCTGCGATCTGCGGCGGATGTCGGACTGATACTGGGGGTCGCCAATCACATGGTCGCTGGCGGTCACGCTGGTGGTGTACAGTCCGCGCGCATCGATAGTGTTGATCGTCACGTTGGCCTGGGCGGCGATGTCGATGATCTGCGATTCCGAGGTCAGGGTGTCTGGCTCGACGGTGAGGAACCCGGGCGACACCAGAACCAGTGTGCGCTGGCCGGGCAGAGCGGCCACCCGGCGCACGATTTCGCGGAGGACGGTGTAAGTTGCCTGAATATCCTGGCGGCCTACCATCTGCACCTGCATTGCGGTTGACTCCGCCATTCTCTCGGCCTGATCGATGTCGCGCTGCCGATCCATCTCCGGGTGGCAGGTGAAGACTTGACGGACTGCGTCGGCAAGCGCCGAGCTATCGTGCCTGTTCTCGATCAGATCGGCCTGGTAATACTGGATATTCGGGCAATCGGCGTTGCTGGACCGGAAGAGGGACCTCAATTTCAGCCCCATGATCGCGTCTTTCAACTTGACGCGATCACGGGTGAGGCCACTGTTGGTCTTCCCCGAGATGGAGACCACGGCAGCCATGTCCGAGTCGCTCAGTGAGGTGTCGACGGCCTTCACACCGGCCTTCTGCGAGTTCAGCAGGTCTTCGGCGCTGAGGTGCATGTCGTCAAAGAGGAAGACGACGAATCTTTGGGGAACTGACGGCGGCGGAGGCGGTGGGCCAGCTTCAGCGAGTGGCGGTTGCATGCTGGCGGCGCCGAATGCGCCGCGTGTCTCGATAGTGATTCCGGATACTGGCCTGGGTTTGTCGTTGTCGAAAACCTGGAAATCTTCTTTTTTCAGGTCGCCCACCGCTTGGCCCTGTTTGTCGCGGACGACCACCGGCACCAGCACCTTCTGAACGTTGACCACAATCGTCGGGGGAGCTTCCTGTGGGGGGTTCGGCTGCTGTGCGAGACAGGGCGAGGCCAGCCCAGGGACGAGGAGACAGAGAGCGAGGGCCGCGCGGGAATCGGGCCCCAGACTGAATTTCCTTCGAGCGGTGAAGTTGAGAGATAACATCCGCGTGGATGAGTTTATACGCTGAAGGACGCGGGGTTGGGCAGAATGATTTGAGAGCCGGCAGGACAGAGGGAACCAGGGGGTTGAACTTCGATACAATTTGAGAGAGGACCAGTCTAACTGCCATGTTTGCTTCGCTCCGTATCCGCGGGATTCTTGCCATCGTCACTTTAAGCGTGGTCGCGACCGCTGTACGCGGGCCGCAGGCTTTCGCGCAGTTTTCCCAGCCACAGGGTGACAAATCCACCGTTCTGCGGCCTCCGGCGGGGGCCAGGGTTGCCATCGTTGAGTTTGAGGACCTGGAATGCCCGGATTGCGCGCGCGCCTATCCGCTGCTCAAGCAGGCTGCCGCCAAATACAACATTCCCTGGGTGAAGTACGATTTTCCGTTGCAGATGCATGTGTGGAGCAAGCAGGCCGCGATCAACGCCCGCTGGTTTGACACGAAGTCGAAGAAGCTTGGGGACGATTACCGGGAGGCGGTCTTTGCCAACCAGATGAGCATCGCGACCCAAGACGATCTACGCAGCTTTACCGAGAAGTTCGGCAACGACCACAAGGTCGCCTTTCCGTTCGCGGTCGATCCGCAAGGAAAGCTCGCTGCCGAGGTGCAGGCGGACTATGCGCTTGGTGAGCGGGTGGGAATCCTGCATACACCGACGATCTGGGTGGTGACGAACCGGGCCGGGAATGCCCCGCCGTACGTCGAGATCGTCGATCGGAACAAGTTGTACGACATCATCGATCAGGCGCTGGCGGCGACCAAGCCAGCTCCATCTCACGCAACGACCGCCTCGATCAAGCATTAGCAGAACTGGCACCGCCGCTCATTCGATGAGCAAGAGGGATTGGCCGGCAGCGACGGTGGCTCCTGCCGCGGTGCGGACCTCAACGACTTTGCCGGGCCGAGCTGCCTTCAGCTCGTTTTGCATCTTCATGGCCTCGATAATCACGACTGCCTGATGAGCGGCGACTGCGTCGCCGGGCGCCACCAAGAGCCGGATAATGCGCCCGGGCATGGGCGCTTTGATGACTTGAATGCCTCCTGCGGCGCTTGCCTGCCGGCGACTGGCGACGAGCGAACGGGGGTCGTCGATCGCAAGCAGATAGCGATTGCCGCTTAACTGGACGGCCGTTTCGACGGGGCCTTCATCGAGAATGCAGCGAAACGAATGACCCTCGATGAGCAGGCTCAGGATTCCGGGCTGGACCATGCGGGCGTCGATCTCGATGGGGACGCCGTCAAGCGTGGCGCGAAAGCTGCCAGCGTCGCCGCTGGCTGAGATCTCCAGGCGGCGCGCTTTTCCGCCGATATCCAACTGCAGGACTGTAGCGCCCTCGATCACGATCGCAGCGCCTCCTGACGGGCTTGCCGCTTCCAGGCTGATGGCAGAGCCTCTGCCGCTGTTTCCGCCGATTGCCTGCTGTTGAGCTTGCGGAACAATCCAGCCGAGATGGCAGCAATATCTTCGTCGGGCATGCGTCCGTTCGGCGCGGGGTTTGCAGGCTGCGGGGCGGGACTCTCGGAGAGCAACCGGTCAAGGTAGCCGGTATCGAGATTCGCCAATTGGAAGTCACGATCGCCGAGGATCCGGCGGAAGAGGCCGAGGTTTGTCCGGATTCCGCCGATCGCATACTCCGCCAGCGCCCGTTGCATTCGCGCAATCGCGAGATCGCGGGTGGGCGCGTAAGCGATCAGCTTGGAGAGCATGGGATCGTAGTCCATTGGAACCGTCCAGCCCTCGTAGACGCCGGAGTCCTCGCGAATGCCCGGGCCGGAGGGTTGGACGAGCCGCGTGATCTTGCCGGGCGAGGGCATGAAGCCGTTCTCGTGGTCCTCGGCGTAGATGCGGCATTCGATGGCGTGGCCGCGCAGAGTGATGTCCTGCTGCGTGAAGGGTAGCCTCTCTCCTCGGGCGAAAGCGATCTGAAGATGGACGAGGTCGAGGCCGGTGATTAGCTCGGTGACTGGATGTTCGACCTGGAGACGGGTATTCATCTCGAGGAAATAGAAGTCGCCGGGAGCACCGTCGCGGCCATTTTCGAGAAGAAACTCGACTGTTCCGGCGTTGGTGTATCCGGCAGATTGGGCGAGCCGGACGGCGGCCGCACCCATCCTCTGACGAAGGTCTTCGTCGACTACTACGGAGGGGGCTTCTTCGATTACTTTCTGATGGCGGCGCTGCACGGAGCAGTCGCGTTCGCCGAGATGGACGCAGTTGCCGTGTTCGTCGGCGAGCATCTGAATCTCGATGTGGCGAGGACGGTCGATGAGTTTTTCGAGATAGACCTCACTAGAGCCAAATGCGCGCTCGGCTTCGCTGCGGGCGCCCTCGAAGGCGCTCTCCATCGCTTCGGGAGAGCGGACGGCGCGCATGCCCTTGCCGCCGCCGCCGGCAGAGGCCTTCAGCATGACGGGGTAGCCGATCTGAGCGGCCACCCGGAGAGCTTCATCCAAGCCGATTAGGCCGCTGGTGGAGCCGGGTACGCGCGGCATGCCCACTGCATCGGCCGCCTGGCGTGCGCGGGTCTTCGAACCGAGCGCGCGCATAGCAGAGGCCGGCGGGCCGATGAACTTGACCCCGGCGGCCTCGCAGGCGTCGGCGAAATCAGCGTTCTCGGAGAGGAAGCCGTAGCCAGGGTGGACCGCGTCCGCGCCGCTTTTCCGCGCGATTTCGAGTATGAGGTCGCCGCGCAGATACGAGTCAACCGAGGGAGGGGGGCCGAGACGGTAGGCTTCGGTGGCGGCGAGCACATGCGGTGCGCCGCGGTCGGCGTCAGAATAGACGGCGACGGTCGCGATATCCAGCTCGCGACAGGCGCGCGCGATGCGCAGTGCGATCTCGCCCCGGTTGGCGATCAGGATCTTTCGAATTTCCGTCATGTTGTGAAGATGGTTCCAGCAACAAACTGCAGGCGAATAAGAAAGCCCCCGCGAACGGGGGCTTTCTCGACTAGACGAGAAGCAGGTTACTTCGAGTTATCCATCACGACTCCGCCGGGAGTCGCAGCGGCCTTCTTCTCTTCGTTGGCCTTGCGGGTTCCCATGGCTTTGCTGTTCCAGTCGACCGCAGCCTGGACGTCGGCCTTGCGAGCAGCGTCATTGCCGCACTCAAGGTCGGCTTTGCGGCGATTGAGCAGGTTCATGTAGGACATCGCGTCGTCATAGTTCGGACGAATGTCTACCGCTTTCTGCATGTACTGGAGACCCTCGGTAACGAGGGGCGTGTTGAGCTCCTGCAGCTTGGCACAGACTTGTTTGTTCATCTTGGCGTTGCCGCTGCCATCGTCGGTAAGAGCCTGGGTCGCCAATTGCTCCACGGCGTTGCGGTAAGCCTGCCGCCAATCGATATATCCGACGGTGTAATAGGCTTCGGCATCCTGCGGATCGACGGCGATGGCCTTGAGCTGCCAAGCCTTCGCGTCGTCGTATTTGCCGATATTCAGGTAGAGGGCGGCGATTCCCTTGATGCTGCCGGTGTCCTTAGGGTCCTTATCGTAGACCTTCTTGAAACCGTCGATGGCCATCTGGGCGTGGTTCAGATTTTCCGGGGTCTGCAAATCCGGCACAACGGATTGGGCGTAGGCGGTGGCCAGATAAAGCTCAGCGGAGGGGTAGGTGGGATCCAGCTGAACCGCTTTCTGGAAATGATTGATAGCGTCTTCGTATTTTGCGCTCTTATAAGCTTGAACACCCTTATTGAGCTGGTCGCGTGCTTCCAGCTTTTGACACCCGGTCATCAAGGGCAGGAGCGAAAGCGAGGCGGCTGCTGCCAACACCGGAAAACGTGCGATTCGATTCATTCTGCTTGTCATCTCCTTCGATCGCCCTGGTGGTTCGAGGCTTCGGGCTGGCCTTCCTAAAAGATTGTGGAGCCTTTACCGGCGAAAGCATCCGCGTTGCGATTGTAATAGGATTTCGCGTCCGCGCAACTCACTGACTCGATATTCGTGCGCTAAGCCATTGAGATTCAGTTCGCGAGCCGGAAGCCGCCAGGCCGGATACGTTTATTGTCCCGCTTCAATCTTAGGAGTAATCAACCCAATATGGTCTACACCCGCAGCATGGCCGATGTCTATAACTTCCGCGACGTCGCCGAAGTTGAGATTGTCGTCGCCCTTGACGAACATCACGCGCTCGGCGCGGGTGGCGAAGATGGTGGTGAGCTTGGTGAGCAGATCACCCTTGGCAACATCGTCCTGATTGATCTTGTATCCGGGCTCTCCGCCGCCTGGCCGCGAGGTGACCTGCACGACGATGGTGCGGTCGTTATCCGGCTGGTTCTGATGGTTCTTCGGAGGCTGGGGAACCAGCGCATCGAGACCCTTAGGGGTTACCGGCACGATGACCATGAAGATGATCAGCAACACCAGCAGAACGTCGATCAGTGGGGTTACATTGATGTCCGAGGAGAGACCACCCGGTCCTGCACCACCGCCCATTGCCATAAGTCAAATCCTCGTTTTTTCACAATTTCAAGAGCTAATATTTCGGGCCTACTGGCCGCCCGCGGCAGCCGGGGGTTTAGTTAGGGTCTGGCGCTGCTCGGTCAGCAGGCCCACTTCATCCACACCGGCAGTCCGTACGTCATCGATCGCCTAGGTCACGGTACCGTACTTGGCCCGGGCATCGGCGCGAATGTAGATCTGTTTGCTGGTCTTGTCGGTGAGCGCGTCCCTGACTTTACCGGCCAAGTCCGCTTCGGAGACCTGGTTCTGTCCGAGAAAGATGCGGCCATCGCGGGTGATGGCGACGAGGACAGCGTCTTCCTTATCAGCATCGGGCATTGCGGTCGGGTTGTCAGTCTGCGCGAGCTGGACATTCACCTTGTTCTGGAGCATCGGGGTGATGACCATGAAAATGATGAGCAGACACAACATGACGTCCACCATCGGCGTCACGTTGATGTTGGAGTTGACTTTCTTTCCTTCGTCTCTCTTGCTGATTGCCATTACTACGCCCCATGTATCTGGATGGTTGGTTCGCGCATTGTTAGGTGCGGAGGAGCGGGAGGGTCATGGAAAAATCGTGGGAGCGGGCAGCGTTCGCAAAACCCGCTCCGCACGACGAACTCTCGCCCGAACCTGCGCCGGTTGCTACCGGTGAGCGCGGCTTTGCTTGATGAAGTAGTCGACGAGTTCGCTGGAGGAGTTGTCCATCTCGACGTCGAAGGCCTCGACCTTCCCGGTGAAGTAGTTGAAGGTCATAACCGCCGGGATTGCGACGAGCAGGCCAAAGGCGGTGGTGACCAGAGCTTCTGAGATACCGCCGGCGACGGCCCCGATGCCGGAGGTCTTCTGGGTGGCGATCTGCTGGAAGGCGTGAAGGATACCGACGACCGTCCCGAAGAGGCCGATAAACGGCGCCGTCGAGCCGATGGTGGCCAGACCGCCAAGCCCGCGCTTCAGCTTGGCGTGGACAATAGCTTCGGACCGCTCAAGGGCGCGCTGGCTGGACTCGATCTGCTCTTCGGTGATGGCGCCGCCGCTGCCGAAGTTGCGAAACTCCTGCAGGCCGGCGGTGACCACTTCGGCGAGGTGGGACTTCTTGTTGCGGTCGGCGACCTTGATGGCCTCGTCGAGCTTGCCTTCCTTCAGGGCGCCGGCGACGCGCGGAGCGAACTCGCGCGACTGCTTTTTGGCGGCGCTGAAATACAGGGCGCGATCGATGATGACCGCGAGCGACCAGATCGACACGATGAAGAGGACGACGACGACGCATTTGGCCAGGACGCCCATGTTGTTCCAGAGGTCGAGGGGGCTAAAGCCAGGCGTCTGCTCCTGGAAGAAGCCAAGGGTTGCCGGGTGGACTGCGATTTGAGATAGGTGAGCGAGAATCACTGAATCTTTCCTCCTAAGGAGTTACTTGCGGTGCCTGACGAACTGCGGTTGAAAGTGAGAACCGTTGCGGCCGATTGCGCCTCAGCGGCAGAAACGTGTCAGCCACCGAGGCTGAAGACGACGTTGACCTGAGTTCCGACCTCGACCGGCTCGCCATTGAGCAAGTAAGGTTTATACCGCCAGGAACGAACCGCGTCCAGGGCCGCCTGCTGCAAGCATGGGCGGACCGCTGACTACGGTCAAGCCTTCGATGGTGCCGGTCTTGGAGATGGTGGCCTGCAGCACGACAGTACCCTGGATACGGGCCGCTTTGGCAATCGCCGGATACTGGGGCTGGGTCTTGACGAGGATATTGCCGGCCATCACGCCGGAGGAGACGGCGATCTTCTTCGGGGCCGCGGCCTTGACTACAGGCGCCGGGCCGGTGCCGATGCCGCCGAGGATGCCGCCCATCACGCCGCCCGCTGCGCCATTAGGATCGCCGCCCATGCCAGCGACGCCGGACGAGGGAGGCGGAGCATTCGACTCGGTGATCTGCTTAATGACTTTGGGAATTTTGCTCGGAGCGGTGAGCTGGTTGTTCATCATCTCCGACTGGATTTTTACAACCTTGATGACCTGTGGCGGGGGAGGGGGTGGCGGAGGCGGTGGCGGCGGTGGCGCCGCGAGCAGCATAGCCTGTGCCTGTTTGGGCAGGGCCTCTGGATAGATCAACGGAATCAGGATAAGGATGAGGAGGATGCCCCCATTGAGAATGAATGCCCCGATTGCCCAATACTTGCTCTTGGTCTTTAACTTGCCGCCCGATTCCACCAGGCTGTCTTCAAACATGGCCTACCTCACGAAGAACGATCCGTTCTGATCTTTGTAGACACCGCATGTGAGCATTTTGATCCCGAAACCGGAATCCCACATAAGTTGTAGAAGATGGATTTTATATCACTGCGCCGACTTGTCAAACGGGAATGATCCAAGGCCCCTCAAGCCCGACTTCTTTTGGCGGCAGGAAGTGCCGCGACCCGGCCTTTGGAGCGCGATTGCTGCCAGGCCACCAACATCGGGGCTGCGACGGCAATCGAAGAGTAGGTCCCAATCAGGATGCCAACCACGAGGGCGAAAGAGAAGGGGTGGAGAACTTCGCCGCCAAAGAAGAACAGCGAGAGCACGGTGAGAAAGGTCAGCCCGGAGGTGAGTACGGTCCGGCTTAAGGTCTGGTTGATGCTGCGATTCACCACATCGGCGAGGCCCTCACGGCGCGAGGTGGCGAGATTCTCGCGTATGCGGTCGAAGACGACGATGGTGTCGTTCATCGAGTAGCCGATCAGGGTGAGGATGGCAGCGATGACCGTCAGCGAGATCTCGTAATTGAAGAGGCTGAAGAAGCCCACGGTGATGAGGGTGTCGTGGAAGACAGCGACGACAGCGGCCACGCCGTAGATCAACTCGAAACGGAACCAGAGGTAGACCAGCATTCCGGCGAGCGAGTAGCCGGTGGCGAGAAGGGCCTGATTGCGGAGCGCGGAGCCAACCTGGGGGCCGACGATTTCGACGCTTCGAATCTCCGCGGGGTTCTGGGGATAATTCGTCTTGAGCGCGCCGAGGATTGCGGCCCGGCCGGCATCGAGGGTGATCTCTTTGGTGTCGCGCTGGGGCAACGAGATGATGACCTCGTTGGTGCTTGCCGAGTTCGCCGCCGCGTTATTGAAGGTAGTAATGCGGGTATCGCGGAGGCCAGCGCGGTCGGTGGCTTCGCGAATGCGGTCGACGTCAGGCTTCTGCTCGAACCGGACGCGCACCTGTGTACCGCCCTGGAAGTCTACGTCCAGGGGAAGGTGGTGCCAGAAGAGCAGACTGAGAACGCCAGCCACGCTGAAGATGAGAGAGCAGCCGAGGAAAATCCATTTCTTCCCCAGCCAGTCGATATTTACGCCATGAAACAGTTCCACGAATTCCGCCTACGTACTTGAGTTGTCGGGACACAGCAAGTGTCCAATGCCGTTTCTGCGCTGCATATCAGCCGGTCTTCCTTGCCGGGGCGGCGATCGCATGCAGCAGAGCTGCCTGAGCGGCGAGCGCCAGGGCGCAAAGAAACATACCGCCGAGGAAACCTACGCCACCGCGCCACAGGCCTTCGCCTGGGGTCTGCCGGGCAGCGGGAAGCTTCAACTGTTCCGTCATATAGAAAGCGCCTCGCCGCGCTGCTTGCGGTTGAGGTTGGTGTCGAAGATCACCCTGGAGACAAAGACCGCGGTAAACAGGTTCGCGAGCAAGCCAATGGTGAGGGTGACGGCAAAGCCGCGTACCGGGCCGGTGCCGAAGATGAAGAGGATCGCCGCCGAAACAATGGTTGTCACGTGGGTATCGATGATGGTCGTCCAGGCGTGGGCAAAGCCCTGATCGACTGCCGACGCCGGCGACTTGCCAGCACGCAGTTCCTCGCGGATGCGCTCAAAGATCAGCACATTGGAATCGACGCCCATGCCGATGGTCAGAATGACGCCAGCGATTCCTGGAAGGGTCAGCGTCGATCCGCTGAAGCCCATGAAGCCGAGCAGGATGACCAGATTCAGGAACAGGGCCAGGTCGGCGTTGATGCCCGCGCCGCGGTAGTAGACGAGCATGAAAGCCATTACCACCAGCATGCCGACGAGCGAAGCCATGACGCCCTGGCGGATCGAATCGGCGCCGAGCGATGGGCCGATGGTGCTCTCCTGCAGATAACTGATTGACGCCGGGAGCGCGCCCGTCCGCAGGAGCATCGATAAATCCTTGGCTTGCTCTTCGCCCATCGAGCCGCCGGAGATGGTGCCGGTGTCGCGGATCTGGTCGCGAATTGTGGCGACCTCGCGAAGCTTGTTATCGAGCACGATGCCCAGCGATTTCCCCTTGTTGGCACCGGTAAAGTCGGCGAAGTGGTCGCCGGCCGCGTGGGTCAGATAGAAGACGACCTGGGGCTCGTTGGTGTTGGGGTTGCGTCCGGTTTGGGCATCGCGGATATCGGTGCCGCCGACTTCCGGGGCTTTCTTGACCTGGTACACCTGGTCAGGGCTGTTCGGTGCGGCGGTTCCAGCCGGCTCATGGAGCAGGACGGAATCATAGGGCACCGTGCCGCCCAAGGCCTGCAGAGCGGCTGCCTCATCCGTATAGGGTCCGCCCTGAATCTCGTGAATCTCCAGCCGCGCGGTCGACTGAATAATGTCATGGACGCGCGCAAGGTCGTCGACGCCGGGGAGCTCGACGAGCAGCTGGTTACTGCCCAGGTTGTACTCCTGGATGACCGGCTCGGTAACGCCGAGCGAGTTGATACGCGTGTTGATGACCTCTCGCGCCTGTTCGAGGGTGCGCTGCTCGAGGTCCTTAATTGCCTGCGCCTTCATCGTCAGCGTGAAAGCGGTCCCGCTGCTTGAAGAGATGTCGTACTGGGAGCTATAGCTGTTGTTGAGCGTCGTGCGGATGTCGCCTACCCGGTCGGCCGGAGCGCCCTGAATCTGGATCACTTCGGGATGCTGCGGATCGCGGACAACCGAGCCGACTGTGATTCCGGACTGCTGCAACTGGCTTTGAATGCGGGCGGCGTCGGAATCAGTGGTGGCGCCGATGGCTTCCTCGACGTGTACCTGAAGAACAAGGTGCGTGCCGCCGCGAAGGTCGAGGCCGAGGTTGATATTCGGCGTCAGGGCCTGTTTCAAGCTGGTGGGACGAGGAGCATCCGGCTTCCAGAAGATGCCAAAGACACAAACCGCGATGGCGGCGAGGATGACGATGATTTTGGTTCTTAGATTCTTACGCATGGAGTTCCCGCAGCGGGATTACTTGCCTTCCTCTGGAGTGGTGACGGAGGCGATCGCGCTCTTCACAACTTCGATCTTGACATTGTCCGGGGGCAGCTTGAGCTGCACCGCGTCATCGCGAAGGGCGACAATGGTGCCGCGCATGCCGCCAGTGGTGGTGATCTTGTCGCCGGGCTTCAAATCGTTCAACATCTGCTGCCAGGCCTTCTGCTTATTTTGATTGGGGCGGATGAGCAGAAAATAAAAGACCACAATGATCAGCAAAAACGGGAGGAACGAAGCGATTCCGGGCGGCAGGGCGGGGAGAGCGAGAGCGGGGAACGACATCAAGACACATTCTTTCTATCGAGAGGCGCCTGCCGCCTCCCGGTCATTAAGATCGTTTGCACCGGGGAAGGCCTTGTTCTTCTCCAGCCCGATACAAGCGCCATGACCCGATGGCCACTTCGTGCTCTCGGCGTCCAATGAGGCTGGGGAGGGATTCAAGGCTCGGAGGAGGGTAGCTGTCGAAAAAACCGCTGGACCCGTCTGCCTGCTGCTTCCTACCTGCGACTTCTCAAGCGACCCATACCGTCAAGCTTCACTGGCCGCACCGCCGGTCTTGCGGGCGCGCACCTCTGCGAGCAGGGCCGGAAGGGTCCCTAACTCAATAGCATCGCGTACCGATTCCATCGTGTCAAGGTAGAAGGCAAGGTTGTGGAGGGTGTTCAGCACGGCGCCGAGCACCTCCTGGGTGACAAAAAGATGCCGCAGATAGGCGCGGCTATAGCGGGCACAGACCATGCAGCCGCATCTGGGATCGAGCGGGCCCCGATCTTCGGCAAAGCGGCGGTTTTTGATGTTCAGCCGGCCCTCGGAGGTGAAGAGGAGCCCGTGACGGGCGGCGCGCGTCGGCAAGACGCAGTCCATCATATCGACACCCATTGCAGCATATTCGACGATTTCCTCGGGATAGCCGACGCCCATCACATAGCGGGGCTTATCGGTGGGAAGAAAAGGCAGGGTGGCCTCGATCATCTCGCGGGTGAGGGCGCGAGGCTCGCCGACGCTGAGGCCGCCGATGGCGTAGCCGGGGAAGTCCATCTCGACGAGGCGTTCGGCGGATTCGCGACGGAGTTCAGGAAACATGCCGCCCTGGACGATGCCGAAGAGATTCTGCGTCTGGCCGGCAAAGGCGTCATTCGGGCCTGAGGGCCAGGGGCGTTCGAGCTGGTGAGCGGAGAAGTGGTCTTTGCTACGCTGCGCCCAGCGCAGAGTGAGGTCGAGCGACTGCCGGGCGCGAGCAAAGTCGGCGGGGTATTCGGTGCATTCATCGAAGGCCATAATGATGTCCGCGCCGAGGGCGATCTGGACATCGATCGAGTGTTCGGGCGAAAAGAAATGCGAGGAGCCATCGAGATGGGAGCGGAATTGCACACCCTCTTCGGTGATTTTGCGGAGTTCGCTGAGGCTGAAGACCTGAAAGCCGCCGGAGTCGGTCAGCAGGGCACGCGGCCAGCTCATGAACTGGTGCAGGCCGCCGAGACGGCGGATGAGTTCGTGGCCGGGGCGAAGGTAGAGATGGTAGGTGTTGCCGAGTATGATTTGCGCGCCTAGCCCTTCGAGAAGGTGCTGGGGAATGGCCTTGACGGTCGCCTGGGTTCCGACCGGCATAAAGACGGGGGTTTGCACGGTTGCGTGGGGCAGCGCCATGGAAGCGCGGCGCGCGGTGTCGAGGGTGGACTGGATTTGGAAGTTCAAGATGGCTAGAGACCAGTCTACTTGCGGACAATTACTCTCCGAGCCGAATGCGAATGCCAAATCTCGCGACAGCGGGTGTTCCCAAGGTAAGCGTGGGTGTCTTCCCTACCTCGATCGTGCGGTCGAAGAGGTTTTCTCCGGCTGCAAAGACCTGGAAGCGGTGGCCGAAGTCGTGCGAGGCGTAGGCGTCGAGGCGGAAGTAGCCGTGGAGCAGGAAGGTGTTGGTCGCGTTGTCGTACTGCTGGCCGCTGTCGCGCGCCTGCAGGCTCAGGATGCCGAGGCGAGGGTCTTGAAAACGGACCTGGAGCGTTCCGGTATTGTGGGCGACCTGAGGGATCCAGTTGCCTACCAATGAAGGGTCGGCGAACTTGGTGACGGTGGCATCAGCATATTGATAGCCGCCGATTAACGAGACCCAGCGTGCAGGAGTGGTCTCGGCGTCGAAGCTAACGCCGCGGCTGCGAATCTGGCCGAGATTCTCGCGCATATCGGTGATGAGGGTGGGCGTGGTGCTGATGGTGAGGGCGGTGATGGGGTCGTTCACTACGGTCCAGAAATAGCTGGTGCGCAGGGTCGTGTTGTAGCGGGTGACGAGGACGACGCCGGTCTCCCAACCCGTGGCCCGCTCGGAGCGAAGATTCGGATTGGGCCTGGTGAGCTCCTGGCCGACCTGGCCGGTGCGATAGAGCTCGTTCTGCGTCGGAGCGCGATAGGCGCGGAAGGCGGAGGCGGTGAGGGAGAAGTTGCTGGTCACGCGGCGAACCACGCCGAGCCGGGGATCGAAGACGGTCTGGGAGAAGTCGGGGAGATTCGTCTCTTTGAGCGGGGGGCTGGTCCACTGGGTTGCGTCGAAGTTGGAGAAGTGGTCGATGCGTCCGCCGGCGGTCAGCGTCCACTTTGCCGGCGTCCACAAGGCTTCGCCATAGACGCCGGTCTGGCGCTGGCGGGCGCTGGTGTCGACAACGCCGCTCGGGACATTCGATTTATAGCTGGTCTCGTAGTCAGTCGCGCGAACGTCGTGAGTGTCGGCGCCCCCGACGATGATGAGCCTGGTTCCAATGGGCTGCGTCCAGTTAGCCGCTGCTCCGAGCTCGTCGGCGGGCGTGAGTCCGAAGCGGGTGAAGGTCTCAGAGTCGCGGTTCGCAGCAATCGAAGAATAGCTCTGGCGGTAATGCTCGTCGTCGCCAAAGAGCCGAACCACGAGGCTTCCGCCCGAGGCTGCGGTCCAGTTGGCCCCCGTCGCGTAACGCCAGAGCCGGGTACCGTTGCTCTGGAGCGGGGTGCCATTCGAGCGGGATTCGTTGAAAAAGTTGCCGCGAAGGAATATTTGCCCGGTGGAGAGGAAGTCGCGGTCGATTTCAACAAGAGCATTTTGCGCGTGAACGTTCGAGGGGACGTCGATCGTGCCGCGTTGGAATGGCGCAGTCAGGATGTAGCCGTCGGTTGCGATGAGACCTCCGGCGGCGAGACCGCTCCACTTGCCGGACTGGAGGGAGCCGAGGAAGCCATCGTCGGTCGTGCTTTCGGAACCGTAGCTGCCGAGCAGATCGAGGGTGTCGCCTGCGGGGCGGACGGGCAGGAGATTGATGACTCCGCCGATGGCGCTCGAGCCGTAAAGATCGGAAGCGCCGCCGCGAACGACGTCGACGGACTTGATGCTCAACTCGGGCATTTCTTCCCAATGGATCCAGGCGCCATAGGGATCGAGCACCGGAATGTCGTCGCTGAGGACGAGGGTTCGGCTCGCGGCCGTCGAGCCCAGGCCACGAAGCGAAATTCCCTGCGAGGTAGGGTTGGCGACCAGGGAGCTGGAGCGGCGGAAGAGTTCAGTGCCGGGGACCTGCCGGATTTTGTCATCGAGCACCGGGGAGGCAGACTCGTTCAGCTCGGATGTGGTGAGTGCTCGCGTGCTCGCTGGGCTATCCAGATTGCTCAGCGGCGAAAGATAGGCGGTGACGGAGACGGATTGAGTCTCCGCAACGGGCTTCAAGACTACCTGGTGCTGCGAGGAATCGGTAATTGTAACTGTCGCGCTATCAAATCCGGGGGCTTTGACTTGTATGTCCGAAATTCCCGCGTCAACGGTGAATTGCCCGGCATTGTCGGTGATTGCGAGCACGTTGCCGTTCTTGCCGAGAATGCGCGCGCCTTCGATGGGGGAGTTCTGTGTATCGACGACGTGACCGGTGAACGAATTACCGTGCTGTGCGTGTGCGCAGGCGGGCCCTAGCAGGAGGAGGACCGAGCAGAAAGCGCTGGTGAGGATTCGAGCAGGGAGCATGTGAAATTAAGGATAACCGTGACTGCCCGGGAACTCACGAAATCCTGACTGCGGCGATACGGTTCTCACCGGCATCGTTCAACCCGGCAAGCAGGGCGGCTATCGTCTTTCCTGTAGTTGGATGGAGGAGAGTCGGAGCGATCTCGGCAAGGGGCGCAAGGACAAAGCGGCGCTCCGTCATCGCCGGATGCGGCAGGGTGAGTTGGGGCGAATTGAGGATGAATCCGGCCATCATGAGTAGATCCAGGTCGAGAGTCCGCGGGCCTTTCGCCGGAGTTTGGCTGCGATCACGTCCGAATTCGCGCTCGATCGCGAGCAAATGGTCGAGTAATGCCAACGGAGTCAGGCCGGTCTCGAGGGTAACCGCGGCATTCAGGAATCGGGGCTGGTCGGCGATGCCAACGGGCTCGGTCTGGTAGAAGGACGAACGCGCAGTGACCGCGCCGAGAGAAGCGAGACGCTCGATGGCGGCGGAGAGCGTTGCCTCGGGATTTCCGGCCGGGGAGGGGAGGTTCGAGCCCAGGCCGATATATGCAGTGTGCGCGGTTGCCACGTTTCGTTTTGAGTGAGCCTTTACTATTGTCGCTGATGCGTATCGCTTTTTTCGGCGGCAGTTTCGACCCACCGCATCGCGGGCACCTTGCCATTGCTGAAGCCGCCGCCGACAGGCTGGCGCTGGACGAGGTGTGGATGGCCCCGGCGGGCGCGCAGCCGTTGAAACTCGATGGCCACTCGACCAGCTATGCGGACAGGCTGGCGATGGTGGAGCTGGCGGTCGCACGCAACCTGCGCATCATCGCGTCGTCAATCGATGCTCCGCGGAGCGACGGACGGCCGAATTACACCATCGACGTGCTCTCCACGATCAAGGCCACGTTGCGACCCGGCGATGCGCTGTTCTTCCTGCTGGGAGCTGACGCGTTTCTCTCGCTTCGTGAATGGCATCGATCGGCGGAGCTTCCTTTTGCCTGCGAATTCGTCGTGGCTGGCCGGCCGGGATTCACTCTCGATCACCTTGCCGCCGCGCTGCCCGAGGGGGTGATTGCGGAAAAATCGTCCGGGGCGGCATCGCGGGAGCTGGTCGGATGGGATCTCCGCGATCAGGCAGGAAATCGGTCACGGCTTTACTTAATGCCCGACCTGCACGTGGATATAGCGGCGACCGACATCCGCGCCGCGGTCGCCGGCGAAGAGTCGGCGGAGGGTGTGCTGTGCCCGTCTGTGCTCCGGTATATCCAAAAGAAGGGGCTCTATCGTTAGGCGCGATGGCGAGGAATTGGGCTATTGGGAAGGCCGGCTGGATTCGCGTGGAATGTAAGGCGCAAGCTACGATGGAAGAGGATTTGAGGAGAGGCAGCGAGACTTAATGGCATCAGCAGAAACAAGGAAGATGGTCCTGGTGGCCGCCGCGGCCAGCGCGGACAAGAAGGCCGAAGATGTCCGGATTCTGGAACTGGACGCGAGCGATTCAGGATTTACGGATTTCTTTCTCATCATGAGCGGGACAAATACGCGCCAAGTGGTGGCGATCTCCGATGAGATCGAGCTGCGCCTGAAGCGGGAGTTTGGCACTTATCCGAATGCTGTCGAGGGACGGCGGCAGGGCGAGTGGGTGCTGATGGATTATGTGGATTTTGTCGTCCACATCTTCGTGGCGGAGAAGCGTGCGTATTACGACATCGAACGGCTGCGGAAGTCGGCGACCACCGTGGATCTGGATCAGTTGAAGGCGGCCTTGACGGAGAAGGTGAAGTCAGCGCGCACGAAATCGGCAGCCAAGAAGGCGCCTGCGAAAAAGGCGCCTGCGAAAGCGGCCGCCAAGAAGGCGACAGGAGAGAAAGTAACCGCGTC
This sequence comes from uncultured Acidobacteriaceae bacterium, assembly GCA_963790505.1. Taxonomy (GTDB): domain Bacteria; phylum Acidobacteriota; class Terriglobia; order Terriglobales; family Acidobacteriaceae; genus Acidisarcina. The sequence continues at coordinate 575,348 of CAWBOT010000004.1, forward strand.
TGCTACAAATATCGCAGCAAAGAAGGAGAGCGCTGCCAAGAAGACTTCCGCGAAAAAGACGGTCAGGAAAGCGACGAGCAAGAAAGCGACGAGCAAGAAAGCGACGAGCAAGAAAGTGGCGGGTCAGCGCGCGAAGTAGGTGCTTCGGCGGATTCAAACTGAATAGAGTCTGGTTTTGAATTCGAAAGAAAATGAGGGCGCTCCGCTGGGAGCGCCCTTTGCTGCTTCCAGAGCGGGCTTATCTAGAAGGTGAACTTTCCTCCGAGCAGAAAGAAGCGGTTGCCGGAGGTGTTTCCCGGGACGCTGCCCGAGTTGCTAAAGACATTCGTAGCAAAAGCGCTTGATCCAACAAATGTACCGTTCGAATCGATTGGACGGTACATCTGGTTCAGGGCGTTGTAAGCAGCGAGGGAGAGTTGCAGGTTGATGCGCTCGGTGAGCTGAGTGGTTTTGGTGATTGTGAGATCCAGATCGCTGAAGGTCTGGCCTCGTAAAAGGCTGCGGCTCCATCCCGGATATGGATTTCCGGCGGCAGTGGCGTAGGCCTGATTGTTGATGATCCACCGCGTGCTTGTTGGATCGACGGGTGTGCCGGGGTAGTAAATGCCAGTGTTGGGATCGAAGCCGTCGGAGTTGTAGACCACGTATTCCGGATTTCCCAGAGTGGGATTGCCGTTCACGTCCTGAGGACCGGTATAGGGGTTGAGATAAGCAACGCTGTTGACAGGCGCCTTTCGATTGGACTCCACAAGCCGGCAGGTATCGACGCCGACAGTGGTCGCATTGAAGACGCCGTCACAGAAGCTGCTGTCTCCGGTGTTGTTGTCGAGGGTTATCGCCTGGAAGGGCGTATATGGCTGGCCGCTATTGAAGCGGTACAGACCGCTGAACTGGAAGCCGCTGGTTGCCCGGGAGAGCAGGGCGTTACCGGTCGTCAGCTTCGGGACATCGTAAACAAACGCGATACCAACCACATTGGGGAAATCATTGCCACTCAAGCCGCGTTCAGCGTTGCTCGGATCAAGGGGGTTTTGCGGATAGGCGATGGATGCGCCTGCGCCTCCAGTGCTGACGAAGGCATCGGTGGCGTTGTTGATCGATTTGCTATGGGTATACGAGGCAGTCAGGGTCAACCCGTGATAGTTCTGCGTGGTGAGGTTGAGCTGCAGACCGTTGTAGTTCGCGTATCCACCGTTGGTAATGAGGGACACGTTGTTGTAATTGCAGTTGGGGCGGCCGTAACCGGTGGCTGTTGCGTCTGTGCAGAGAGCGCCTGGAGCGTAGTCAGGAAACTGGCTCTGCACTGGCAGAAGATAGGGATTTCCGTCGATGGAGCGAAAGTCCTTTGTGGTCTTTGAACCCACGTAACGAATTTCCCCGACTGCAGCCCGGCCGATCTGATGCTGAATATCGAGCGTCCAGGTCTGCACATACGGGGTGCGGAAGTTGGTGGGAAAGAGCGACTGAGATTCGGTGCGAGGATCGATACCCAGAGGAATCGAGGGCAGGTTGGTGTTGCGAACACTGATGCCAGCGATCGATCCATTGGTGGGGACGCATGTACCGACTCCGCATGGAATGTTGCCGCCGAAATTTATGACGGGCGCTCCGTCGGCAGCGAGGAGGAACATGTTGTAAAAGGCAGGATTGGCGTTGATTGCGTATCCGGCGCGGACTACGAGTTGTTTGTCGATGGCAGGATTCCAGGCGAAGCCGATACGAGGCTCAAAGTTCTTGTAAAACTCGTTGACCGCCGGGAAAGTACGATCCGGCAGCGGCAGACTGGTGTCCCAGAAGGCGGTAGCAGGATTGGACTCGCGGGCGACGGTCTCGTCGTGCAGCTTATTGAGCGCCTGACCGAAGTACTCCCAGCGCAAGCCGATGTGTGCGGTGAATGACGGCGAGACCTTCCAGTCGTCCTGGACATAACCGGCGGCATCGGGCTCAGTGAAGGGGATGTTCGGACTGCCGTCGGCCAGTTGCAGATAAGCGCTATTGCCGCCGTTCTGCAAGAAGTTGTTAAAGGTGCCGAAGTTCAAGGCGCCGTTGTAGAAGAAGAGGCCGCCATTGGGAGAGTTCTGGTAGTCGAACTCGCCGCCGAAGAGCAGGGTGTGTTTGCCGTGTGTCCAGACGGCATTGTTCTGGATCTGGGTCACTTTGACAGTGCGGCCCTGGGGAAAGGTGGTGTCGATGCCGAAGCCGAGATCGTTATTCGAGCCGTTAAAGATGACTTGCGCCGGGCAGGCGGTGATGTCGTTGGTCGTACAGTCGGGCACGGCCCCGCTCTGGAAGTAGAATTTGCTCTGCTGGAAGCTGTAGCGCAGCTGATCGATCCAATGATCAGAGAAAGTGTGCGACCAGTCGGCGCCGACAGACTGAGAATGGCGGTGGAGTTAACGAAGTCCCCGGCGGCAATCGTAGTGCCGGCCACGCCTGATTGAAGCTGGTTTTGATAGAAGTAGCGCACGAACAGGTGATCTTTTGCAGTGGGCTGCCAGTCGACGCGGCCCAGGTTTTCTTCGTCGTTGAAGATGGTTGGAATCAGTCGCTGGACGCCGGCGAATTCGATAGGAGCGCTGACGCCGTTGGGACCAGTGACGGTTTCGATGACGGCGCTGTTGGGGATGGGCTGGGGGTTGCCCTGGCTAACTCCATAAGGTCCCGAGGCGACGAGAGCGGCAACCGAAGGATTTCCGGGAAATGCGGCCTTGAGTTCGGCGATTCCCGTCGGGTCTGGAGTGAGATCGGGTAGTGACTGAGAGGGAGCGGCGCCATTGCGGACGTGATCCCAGAAAGTGCTGCCGAAAAAGAACAATTTGTCTTTGAGGATCGGGCCGCCAATCGTGCCTCCCCAGCGATTTTCGACGGATCGGGGGACCTGGGGCGTGGTGCAACCGTCACCGGACTCTCCAGGCACGCAGTAGCCGAAGAGCGGGTTTTTCTGCTGGTTCGACAATGAGCTCATGAAGGAGCCCTGATAGAACTCGAAGGCACTCCCATGGAAGGCGTTGCTGCCAGACTTGGTGATGTAGTTCACAACTGCGCCGGCGTTACGGCCATACTGGGCGCTGTAATCGTCGGTGATGACCTGGAGTTGGGCGATGGCATCCTGGCTGCCGAAGAAGATTTGCGGGCCGCCGATGGAGTTGTCGTTGTTGGATTGTCCATCGAGCTCGAAATTGTTGTAGCGCCCGCTTTGACCGTTGACGGAGAAGTTGTCGCCATTGGTATTCGAGAAGTTATCGCCGTGGGTGCTGACTACGCCCGGGATCACCTCAGTCACGGTATCGAAGCCGTTGTTCAGGGGAAGGCTTTGCATCTGTTGCGTGCTGAATGTGGTGGTGACCTGGGAGTCGGAGGTTTCGAGCAGCGTTGCCGCCGATCCGTTGACCTGCACCTGTTCTGTGGCGCCAATCTTCAGCTGCACGCTATTCAAGTCCGTGGTCCCCCCGGCCCGGACGATGACATTGTCGAGCCGGGATGCGGAGAAACCTATGGCGGAGATCGTAAGCCGGTAAGTCCCGATCGGGACGCCTCGAATGCTGAATGTTCCATCGGCCCCAGATTCAGCAGTGAGTGTGGTTCCTCTGGTTGGGTCCAGCGCGATGATCGTCGTGCCGCTGATAACCGCTCCGGAGGGATCGGTGATGGTGCCTGAAATTGTTCCGGTGGTGATGCCTTGTCCGCGCACCGGGGTGGGGAAGAAAGAAAACGAGAGTGCCAAAAGGGCCACGACGAAGATGGGGGGACGACGGAAAAAGGCCAACATAATTTACCTCCTGAAGTGTGTCGCGCAGGGAGAGTCCCTTAGAGTCAGCTGTTCTGTTGTAAGTGCTTCGCCAAGCAAGGGGTGATGGCTGGCTCTCGGACCCAACTAGACGCGGATCCTCCAGAGCGGCTGTATGTATTAACTAATTTGCAATTGATGTGCCAAGCAAGATGGGATAGCGGAGCTCTCGGACCCAACTAGACGCGGATCCTCCAGAGCGATGGTACTGCTCATCTTACGCCAAGTTCGGCGCCGAAGTTCCATTGCTCCTGAATACGCAATCCGGAAGAGGCGGTTCTGAAAACCGTAGGCTGGAAGCCGACCGCTTGGTGGGACGCTACACTCGAAACCATGCGCTTATTGTTGGCGGCGATACGCAAGACGGGATCTGAGTCCGGTCTCGCCCAGTCGCTCTCTTCGGCGGCGGCGAAGTATGTGGAGCGAATCCGCCAGTATGAGCCTGCCGAGACGGTCGATTATGCGTCAGAGGCGGCGCTGTTTGCGGGCGTCACGAAGCTGCGCGCTCGCACCGCTCCGATGGTGGTCCTGCTGGATGGCCGTGGAAAGAGGCTCTCTTCGGAAGAGCTCGCCGCCTGGATTGGGCGGCAGCGGGACGGGGGAGTGCAGAGCCTGGTTTTCGCGGTTGGCCCGGCTGACGGCTGGTCAGAGGCCGCGCGGGCTGAAGCCGGACTGCTGCTCTCGCTAGGGCCGATGACGCTGCCGCATGAGCTGGCGCGAGTGGTGCTGGCCGAGCAGGTATATCGGGCATTTACAATCCTGGCCGGACATCCGTATCACAGGGAATAGAAAGCTGAGACCAGGGAAGAGGGGCAGGTTCGATGCGGGTGTCTCATGGCTGACGCACGGAGCCCGCTAATCCATGGTCGCTATTCCCCAGGCTCCAGTCGCTGATCCTTTAGACTAGGAGCTTATGGCAGAAGCGCGGCGCGGGCTGGTGCTGATCAATACCGGCCCAGGCAAAGGCAAGACGACGGCGGCGATGGGAACGGCCTTGCGCGCGGTTGGCAACGGGATGCGCGTACTGATGCTGCAGTTCCTGAAGGGCTCGTGGCACTACGGAGAGCTGGACGCGGTGAAGGCATTCGGCGAGAACTTCGTGCTCAAGCAAATGGGACGAGGTTTTGTGAAAATCGGAGGGGCGGAGACCGATCCGGAGGACATACGGATGGTCGAGGCTGCCTGGGAGGAAGCGCGGGCGGCAATCCTCTCGGGCGAATGGGACATGGTAGTGCTGGATGAGATCAACTATGCGATAGGCTACGGGATGCTGGATCCGGCGAAGGTGGCGGAGACACTGAAGGCCCGCCCGGAGATGGTGCATGTGATTCTGACCGGGCGAAATGCCCATCCGTCGCTGGTCGAGATCGCCGATACGGTGACCGAGATGCGCCAGGTGAAGCACGCCTACGAGGGCGGAGTGCTGGCGCAGCGCGGAATTGAATACTAGAAATTCGAGACTAGGGACCAGGGAATAGGGACTAGAGAAGGAAGAAGAGTTTGAATGGCCTGGTTTAAGCGGCAAGACGGGAGTGGAGACGACGAGAACGGCGCAGGGCCGCTGGACGAGGGTTCGTCTCCGAGCGCGGAGAAGCGGGTGCGCACCGAGGGGCTCTGGACTAAATGCGAGGGCTGCAAGGCCACGTTGTGGAAGGCCGATCTGGATGCGAACCTGCAGGTTTGCCCGAAATGCGGAAAGCATTTCCGGCTGAGCGCGCGGGAGCGGGTTGAGAGCCTGCTGGAGCCGGGGTATGAGCTGGTCGATCTTGAGCTGAAGTCGACCGATCCGCTCAATTTTTTCGACTTGAAGCCGTACAAGGCGCGGCTGCGGAAGGCGCAGGGCGAGACCGGGCTGAACGACGCGATCGTGAACGCCACTGGCTTTCTGCAATCATCATGCCGTGGTGTTGAGCGTGATGGAGTATGCCTTTATTGGCGGCAGCATGGGCGCGGTGGTGGGTGAAACGATTGCCCGGGCCATCGACCGGTCGCTGGCCACGAGGCACCCACTGATCATCGTTGCGGCCTCGGGCGGGGCGCGGATGATGGAAGGCATCGTCAGCCTCATGCAACTGGCAAAGATTTCGACGGGTCTGGGCATGCTGGATGATGCAGGCGTCCCGTATTTGTCGGTGTTGACCGATCCAACGACCGGCGGGGTGACAGCCAGCTTCGGCATGCTCGGGGACCTGAACATAGCCGAGCCCGGTGCGCTGATCGCGTTCGCCGGACCTCGCGTGGTCGAGCAGACGATCCGGCAGAAGCTGCCGGAGGGCTTTCAGCGGTCGGAGTTCCTGCTGGAGCACGGCATGCTGGATGCGGTCGTCGACCGCCGCGAGTTGAAGGGATATTTGAGCCGGGTCCTCGATTTCATGGGTGAGGGCATAGAACACAAGGAACAGGGCGCGGGAGTGTAGGGATCGATGTCTTATTCGGCGGCTATTGAAGGATTGCAGGCGCTGGCCGGCGAGCTGGTGACGAAGCCGGGTGTGCCGCGACGCAAGTTTCGGCTAGAGGACATGCGGGCGCTGCTTGCGGAGCTGGGCAACCCTCAGTCGCGTTTTCCTGCCGTGCTCATCGCGGGAACGAACGGCAAGGGATCCACGGCCTCGACGCTGGCAAGCATTTTGGCAGCGGCTGGCTATAGGACGGGGCTATATACCTCGCCGCATCTTTCCCGGGTGAACGAGCGAATTCGAATACTGGATGGGAAAGCAGAAGGCGGCGGAGAGATTTCCGACGATGCCTTCGCAGCGCGTTACTTTGAAGTCGATGAGGCAGCTTCGCGGTTGGTGGCCAATGGCGGCCTCCCCGACCACGCGAGCTTCTTCGAGGCGGTCACGGCCCTTGCCTTTCTGCATTTTGCCGCTGAGGCGGTGGATATCGCGGTGCTCGAGGTCGGCATGGGCGGGCGGCTGGATGCGACCAATGTGGTTGAACCGCTGCTTTCGATCATCACCGACATTTCGCTCGATCACACCGAATGGCTGGGGCCGACGATCGACGCAATTACGCGGGAGAAGGCGGGGATTCTGCGCCCGAATGGCGTAATGGTGACTCTGCCCCAACATGCGGAAGCGAACCAGGCGCTGGGAGAGATCGCCGTTGGGCTGGGGGTTCGCGGAGTTAGTGCCGCGGAATATGTTCCGGCACCTGGAGCCAGCTTTGGAACCGATCTGGGCCGCAATCAATACTGCGCTGCAGGCGATGGGCGAGGCGATTGAGATCGACTCGCCGCTGGCCGGACGGCACCAACAACGCAACATTGCCCTGGCAATCGCCGCTGCGGTGGAATTACGTAACAGTCACGGTTACAAATTGAGCGCAGCCGATATTACACGAGGAGTTCGCACGACGAGCTGGCCGGGACGGCTGGAGCTCTTACCGGGAAGCGGCCGCCCCGATGTATTGCTCGACGTGGCGCACAACCCGGCGGGGGCGTGGGCGCTACGCTCGGCGATTTCCGCAATGGTCGATGCGGCGCCGCAGCGTGCGATGACACTGGTCTTCGGATGCCTCAAAGACAAAGCGCTGGCGGAGATGGCACAAATCCTCTTTCCCTTGTTCGACAGGGTGTTGTTGACCGAAGTGGAGTCTCCGCGCACGGCGCAGCTTGCCGACCTCGTAGAGGCCGCGGCCTCTACCGGCAGTACGGCCGAGGCCATGCCTAATGCGGCGGCCGCAATGGAGCGGGCCTTTGCGGCAACGCCGCAAGGTGGGCTGGTAGTAGCGGCGGGGTCTGTTTATCTTGTGGGCCGGGTGCGGGGCGAGTGGGCAGGGGCGCCGGCCGTATGACAGTTGCGCCGACCCCTCGGCCTGATCCGCTGCCGCTGGCGACGCGCATGCTTGGAAACCTGGTCCAAGCACCACTCTTTTTTGCCCTAACTGCTATCTTCGGTACACTTTCGCTGACTGCCTCCCTTTTTGAGAAGGATGGCCGGATGCAGCACAGGATCGCGCGGTTGTGGGCCGCAACTTCTATGCGGATCGCGCGCTCCCCGGTAACAGTCGTAGGCAAGGAGAACCTGCTGCGGCATCCGGTCGCGGTCTACGCCGCCAATCACCTCTCCTACATGGATACACCGGTCTTGTTTGGTGCGGTTCCTTTTCAGTTCCGGATACTGGCGCGCCAGTCGCTGTGGAAGATTCCGTTTATCGGCTGGCATCTCAATCGATCTGGACAGATTCCCGTGGACACGGAGAATCCGAGGGCGTCGATCAGCAGCCTGAGTGCGGGGGTGAAGGCCCTGAAATCGGGGATGCCGCTGATTGTCTTCCCGGAGGGCGGACGCACGAAGGATGGCCATCTCAGTACGTTCATGAGCGGGCCGGCGTACATGGCGATTCGCTCCCAGGTTCCGCTGGTTCCGATGGCGATTGTGGGCACCTATGAACTGCTGCCCATGCATACCCACCATTTTTTTCCCCAGAACGTGAAGCTGGTTGTGGGCGAGCCAATCGACACCTCGCATTACACAACCCGGCAAGTAGAAGAGCTGACCAAGCGGCTCAAGATGGAGATTGGGAATTTGTATTATGCTCATTCTCATTTGGCCCCCGGGCAGTCATTGAATTCCGAGGAAGAGACCTGGGCCTAATTGAGGCGGATTCCATTGATTGATCATTTGCATGAGCGGTTGAACGGATCGGCGACGCGGATCGCGCTGCCCGAGCCGACCTCGACAGACGCGGCCTACAATCAGCGCGCGTGGGCACCCTATTTTCATGCTCTGGCCTCTTCAGGAGCCGTCGGGGTGCCGATTCCGCTGGACGCGTCGCCCGCGACAATCGCCAAGCTGGTTGGCTCCTGTGCGGGGGTCCTGTTGCCGGGAAGCCCGGCGGACGTCGATCCGCAGAAATACGGCGCGACACGAGTTCCAGAGTGTGCGGCGGCCGACGCGGCTCGCGAAGCTGTGGACGAACTGCTGCTGCAGGACGCGTTCAACATGCATAAGCCGCTCTTTGGTATTTGCTATGGATTGCAGGCGCTGAACGTATGGCGTGGCGGAACAATCGTGCAGCATCTTCCTTTGGTGACAGCGATCGACCATGATCCCGGCCCTGGAATATTGAGCGCACACGCGGTTCAGTTGGAGCGGGGCTCGAAATTAGGGGAAATCATTGGGGTCTCTGACGACCTTGTTTCGATTACCCAGGCGGCGGCGACGGTGGTGAATTCCAGCCATCATCAGGGAGTCGACGTGCCGGGGGATGGTCTGGAGGTGTCGGCCCGTTGTGCGGAGGATGGCACAATTGAGGCTTTGGAAGGAGCGGCCAGCGATCATTTTGTGCTGGGGGTGCAGTGGCACCCAGAGCGCAGCTTCGACGCGAGTGCCGCTTCGCGCCACCTTTTTCGCGCGTTCGTGGAGGCTGCCGTCAGGTATCGCCCTCGGGCGGTGCTAGAGTCGCTGGTGCTGTGACCACGCCGAGCGAGCCAGGTTTATCCGCGCAGCGGATAGCGGCAGTGGTCGAAGAGTACGGCCTGCGTCCGCTAGCGCCCGGAGTTCCGGAACAATTCTCTCGCTACTTCGACCTGCTTCAGCGATGGAATGCCAAGCTGAATCTCACGGCAATCCGGAATCCAGAAGAAGCGTTGCGACGGCACTTTGTGGAGTGCATCTTTTGTGCCCAGAGCCTGCCTGCGGGGATCGCGACGTTGCTCGACTATGGATCCGGAGGCGGCTTCCCGGGTGTGCCGATCGCACTTTGCAGGCCGGAGATACGGGTGACGCTGGCGGAATCTCAAAGCAAGAAGGCGAGCTTTCTTCGTGAAGTCGTGCGCTGGCTGGGGATGGATACCAAAGTCTACGGCGGACGGGTTGAAGATATGGAGCCGGAGCTGCGGTTTGACGCGGTTTCGATGCGGGCGGTCGACAAGATGCAATCGGCGCTAGGCAGCGCGGTGGGTCGAGTGAAAGATTCGGGCTACCTGACCTTGTTGGTGACTGCCGGAGGGGTCGATCTGCCGAAGGGCTTCCATGGGAGCACGATCGCGATACCGGGTTCTGAGAGCGGAATCCTGGTGCTTGCATCGAAGGACGTTTCAATGGAAGTGTTCCACGTGAAACAGTCCACGGCCACCATCTGACACCAACTTGGGGCTTAAGTGGGAGTGTTCCACGTGAAACATGCCAAAGATTTCCACCGTTAAGTACCGCAACGCCTCGCGCAGCCGCACTTCGTGCCAGAGCTCGCAAGCTTAAATCGCTCTGCAACTTGCGAAGGCGCCGTTCTGCACGCGCAGGAGGTTCTCCACAGACTGGGACGACTTCTGCACAGGCGGCCAGCGTTGCTTCATCATGCCGGGGCCAGTAATCTTGCAGGACATGTCCAGGGTGCTCGGAGTAGTGAATCAGAAGGGTGGCGTAGGAAAAACTACCACCGCCATCAATCTTTCCGCGGCGCTGGCGATGGAGGGCTTACGGTGCCTATTGATCGACTGCGATCCTCAGGCAAACTCGACCGGCGGCTATGGTTTCCCGCGGGATGACGATCGGGAGTCGATCTACGACGTTCTGGTGGGAGAAGCGACCCTGGCTGGGGCTGCTCTGCAAACGGAGATCGAAACGCTCAAACTCGTTCCGTCGAGCAAAAACCTGATCGGGGCCAACGTCGAGCTAATCCAGGTGGAGCGGCGCGCCTACCGGTTGAAGGACGCAGTGGACGCGGTGAGGGCAGATTATGACTACATCCTGTTGGATTGCCCGCCGGCGCTGGATTTGCTGACTTTGAACGCGCTGGTAGCGGCCGATCGCCTGCTGGTGCCGATGCAGGCGGAATATTTTGCCCTCGAGGGGATCAGCGAGTTGATGAACACGCTGGAGCGGGTACGAGGTGCGTTCAATCCCGAGCTTGAGATCGAGGGAGTGCTGCTGACCATGTATGACGACCGCACAAATTTGGCACAGCAGGTAACCGAGAATCTCAGGGAGTTTTTCAAGGAAAAGCTGCTGAAGACGGCGATTCCGCGGAATGTGCGGCTGGCCGAAGCGCCAAGCTACGGGAAACCGGTGTTGCTTTATGACCCGAAATCACGAGGCGCGGAGAGTTACCGCGAGCTGGGAATGGAGATTTTGAAGCGTCATCAGGTAGAGAGCCCGAAGGCCAAGGCGCGCAAAGCGGCCGCTGCCACCAGGGGCGAAGTCACGGTCAAGTTCTGGCCGTACGGTTGATGGTGAGCCGACGGGTTTTACCTTTCGCTTAAGCATTGAATTTGCACCAGATCGACAGGGATTTCAGAAGATAGGAAGTTTGCACCATGAGCACCGTCACGGAACCTGCAAAACGTCGCGCCCTAGGCAAGGGCCTTGAATCGCTACTGCCTTCGCGGCCCACCACACCGCCTCCGCAGGCCGCCGCTCCCGTTGCTGCCGAGACGCCGTCGGGCAAGCCGCGCGAGATTGCGGTCGAAAGTATCGAACGCAACCCCTTTCAGACGCGGACCCGCTTCGACGAAGAGCAGCTGGAAGAGTTGGCGGCATCCATTGCAGCCACCGGTGTGGTGCAGCCGATTTTAGTGCGGCCGCTACCGGGCGACCGCTTCCAGTTGATTGCCGGAGAGCGGCGTTGGCTGGCGTCGCAGAAGGCCGGCAAGGCGACGATTCCGGCGATGGTTCGAACCGTCTCTGACGAGCAAGCCATGGAGATGACGATCGTCGAGAACCTGCAGCGGGCCGACCTGAACCCGATGGAGCAGGCGCGCGCCTTCGACAGGCTGACACGCGATTTCAAGATGACCCAGGAGCAGATGGCGCAGCGGACGGGGAAGAACCGGACTTCGATTGCCAATTTCATGCGCCTGCTTCGCCTGCCTGCGGAGATCCAGGTCAAGGTCGAGGGTGGCGAGCTTAGCTTCGGCCACGCTCGCGCCTTACTGGCGCTGGAAAATGCCGAGGCGATTCTGAAGGCAGCGCAGAAGGTGGGGGCTCTCTCCATGTCCGTCCGGCAGACGGAGACGCTGGTGCAGGGGATGCTCCATCCGGAGGCGAAGGCCAAGAGCGAGACCAAGGAGGAGCCGCTCGACCCCAATGTTCGCGAGGCGCAGGACCGGCTACAGCGGGCGCTAGGGCTGAAGGTGCGGATTCATGACAAGAATGGGCGCGGCCAAGTGATTATTGAGTACGCGCGCCTCGAGGATTTCGACGCGCTTCTGGAGGCTATCGCTGGCTAAAGGCAGGATCGGGACATGGCCCTGGTAGAAGTTGCCGGGTTGTCGAAGAGCTATCCTCATCGCGCGTCTGCGAACACCGAACCAAGGAGAGACGGCGGCGCCGAAGCCGCTGGGCGCGCTCTGGTCGTCGACGCTGTCACGTTTTCCATAGCGCGCGGCGAGACGCTGGGCCTCGTTGGCGAGTCGGGCTCAGGTAAGAGCACGGTTGCGCGAATGATTCTGGGGCTGATCGAGCCGGATTCGGGCACCGTGGTCGTCGATGGTCAGGCAATCTTCGATGGCAAGAGGGGCGCCTCACGATCGGGGATGCGGAGGGCGCGGCGGCGAATGCAGCCGGTCTTTCAGGACCCATTTGCGGCGTTAAACCCGCGCATGAGGGTCGCGGACATCGTGACGGAGCCGCTAAAGATTTTTCGGGGCGAAGAAGGTGTGGACGCGAGCCGGGAGGGATTGCGCCGGCAAGCCTCCGATCTGATGCGGGCGGTGGGGCTGGAGGAGTCGGCGCTGGCGCGCTATCCCCACGAATTCTCCGGCGGCCAGCGGCAACGAATCAACATTGCACGCGCGCTGGCGTTGCGTCCTGAATTGCTGATTTTGGATGAGCCAGTTTCAGCGCTGGATGTCAGCGTTGGGGCGCAGGTGGTGAACCTGCTGCGAGACCTGCAGAAGGAATTTAGCCTGACTTATCTTTTTATCTCTCATTCGATGCCGCTCGTTCGCTACCTCTCGACCAATATCGCAGTCATGCGGAAAGGAAAGTTGGTCGAGACCGGGAGCTGCGAAGCTATCTGTAACAGTCCCGGTGACGAATACACGCGCTCGCTCCTGGCAGCGACACCGGAAATTGGCTAAGTCATTCATTAAGCAACTAGTTGACGTGCTTCTTGATCTGTATCAGTAGCGGTGACGTATTGGCGGAAGAGCGATAGAAAGTAGAATCAAGAGAAATGTCGCTTAGCCCAACCTGGCCGCACGCGTGGCTGCTGCTTGCCTCCATGCTGGCTGGCGCGCTGAACGCGATGGCGGGCGGGGGCTCCTTTCTATCGTTCCCGGCGCTGCTAGGGACGGGAATCCTGCCCATCCCGGCAAATGCCACCAACACGGTGGCTTTGTGGCCGGGGCAGTTCGCCTCGATCGCGGCGTATTGGGAGGATCTGAAGCACAACTTTCGTCTGCTTGTGCCGTTGGGGAGCGCGGCGTTGCTGGGCGGCCTTGCGGGTGGCATCGTCTTGCTAAGGACAGGGCAGGCCACGTTTCTTCATCTGGTGCCCTGGTTGTTGCTGGTAGCGGCGCTGCTCTTTGCGGCGAGCAATCCGATTTCGAAGTGGCTGCAGCGGCGGGCAGCTCAGCGCAAGCTGGCACACGATATGAGTGGCGGGAGATTGCCGGCTTCAAGACTCTCGCTGATTCCGCTATTTCTAGGGATGGTGGTGGTGTGCTTCTATATCGGGTATTTTGGCGCCGGAGCAGGTTTCCTGGTGATGTCCCTGCTGGCCATTTTTGGCGTCGAAGACATCAACCAGATCAACGCTCTCAAGGTGGTCACGACGTGCCTGGCAAACGGGATCGCGGTGGTGACTTTCATCGTTGAGAGGCAAGTGGTTTGGCACTATTGCCTGCTAATGATGGTGACGGCGGCTGTGGGTGGGTATCTCGGGGGAAGATATTCACGCCGGGTCGATGCGCGGATTATGCGGATGGCGGTGGTGGCGATCGGGTTAGGGATGTCGGCTTATTTCTTCTGGAGAGAGGCAAGCTGAGGAGGCAATGGTTGGCCGTGCCTGTCGCCAATCCATCGAGCCTGGGCTGCGCCACTTCGCGCAAGACAGCAATCCTCTTACGTGAGCGAAGAGGCCAGCGCTCCGGCGGCGGCGATGTTGGCGACGAGCTCGTTGGGAAATCCGTGGCGCTCCTGGAGGTAGGCGGGATCGTTCCACGAGAGCCAGACTTTTCCCTCGGCATCTTCAGCCACCAGAATCTTCAGCGGCAGGTCGAGAGCGGTCGAAGGCGCAGCGAGCATGAGCGGCGTTCCGCCTTTGGGGTTGCCGAAGATCAGCAATTTGGTCGGCGGCATCTTGAGGCCCGCGCTGGCTGCTTCGCCGGAGTGGTCGATGACGGCAAAGAGCTTGATGCCCTTCTCGCGAAGTGTAGCCTCGAGTTTCGCGACCGTTTCGTCAACGGAGTGGCTGGTTTGCCTGGTGATGATTCCCTGCTGCATCGGTGTGACCCTCCTGGATCGTCTTCCGATAGGAAGATGCCCGTAGAAAAGAATACCCCGGCGGGAAGTGCCGCAAACTATTTCCGAGGAAGAGAAAAATTTCCGCTTGACAAATTCTTCAACCGTATTAGTGTATTAATACAAATGCTGATACGCGTCCAACCCGGCCTCGGTACTCCGATCTATCTGCAAATAGAATCCCAGGTGAAGCACGCCATAGCAGCGGGCGCGCTCAACCAGGACGACGCGCTGCCTCCGGTGCGGAAACTGGCGGCCGAGTTGCGCATCAACCCGAACACTGTGGCCCGCGCGTATCAGAACCTGGAACGCGATGGAGTGCTGCGAACTGTGCCGGGCGGAGGCTGCTACGTCGATGCGCAGAGCCCCGGATTGCTGAAGTCGGAGAAGCTGCGCCGCCTGACCCCGCTGGCCACACAGCTTGCGGTCGAGGCAAAGCAGTTGCGGCTGCCGCGAAAAGAGCTGGTGCAACTAGTGGAAGATTCCTATGACGGGCTTCAAAGGACAAACACGGGAGGGGCGCAATGAGCGATCTCGCTATCGAAACACAGTCGCTGCATAAACACTACGGCGCTCTCCGCGCGGTCGACGGGCTGGAACTGCGTGTGCCACGCGGGTCGGTCTATGGATTTCTGGGCCGCAATGGGGCTGGAAAGACGACGGCGATCCGCATGCTGGGCGGACTCGCGCACCCCAGCAGCGGCACGATGCGGGTGCTCGACCTCGACCCGCAAACCGAGCGTGTCGCAGTCCTGGCGCGAACGGGCTTCGTGATCGACAAGATGCTGATGCCATCGATGACAGGCAATGACCTGGTGCGATTCAACCGGGCCTTCTATCCGCGCTGGTCGGACGCTCTGGCGAGCAAGTATGCAGAAGCGCTGGAGGTGCCCATGGACCGGAAGTTCCGCAAGCTCTCAACCGGGAACCAGACCAAGCTCGGTCTTTTGCTGGCGCTTTCGCAGGGAGCAGAGCTGCTGGTGCTCGACGAGCCGACGGCGGGGCTGGACCCGGTGGTGACGGACCAGCTGCTGCGGGTGCTCGTGGATGACTTTGCGAACGAAGGACGCACGTTGTTCCTCTCGTCGCATCACCTTTCCGAGATCGAGCGCGTGGCGGACTGGGTGGGCATCATCGACCACGGCAAGCTGCTGCTAGAAGCGCGGCTCGATGATGTGCGCGCCAACTTTCGCCGGGTTCGAGCGGTGGGCGAGAGTCTGCCGGTTGGCGCCCGCAGCGAGATCTTCACGACGAAGACCGGCGAGGGGACTACCGAATATGTGGTCCGCGCCAATGCGGATGCGTTTATCGCGGAGCTAAGCAACGGGGGCGCGACAGTGCTCGACCTCACCCCGATGAACCTGTCGGAAATCTTTCTCGAAGTGGTTGGAAAGGGGGATGCGAATGTACCTATGGAAGTATTGGCGTGAAACTCGCGTTGCCTTCTGTGTGAGCCTGGCGTGTATCGCTCTTTTGTGTGTGTTGGTCCTGCGAGAGCCTGCCTTCACCTCAAACGGCGGGCCGCCGTTCAGTAATCTGGCGGGGATATTTCCCGTGACGCTGATCATTCAGGCATTTCCTGTCGCATTTATCGCGTGGCTTCTTGGCAGCTACGGTGCGGGACGCGATCTTGGCGAAAAGAGCGGGTCTTATCTCTTCACCCGACCGGCGACGCGCAGGTCTTTCGTCTGGCGGGATTGGGGTTATGGCGCGGCGGAGCTGCTGGCGATCGTGGTGTTGCTGAATATCGTCATCGGTCTCCAGATTTATAGAGTCCTGTTGGCGATGGGCGACCCGCTGCATGGCAAGCTCTTCCTGGCGAGCGGGCCGATCAGCCTCGCCGCGCTGGTCGGGCTAAACTGCGTTGCCGCGTTCCTGCTGGCGGCGCTCATCTTTGGGCTGTCCTACTTCTCTACTGTGCTGGTCAAGAACAGCAAGGGAGTGATGCTGGCGGCCGGAATTGTGCTCGGCTACTTCATTCTCGGAGCAGTGCTGAAACACTATTGGCCCTCGATCAGCCTGCCCAGCCCTATACCGCCGGAGTTTGGCGAGTCGGCCTCAAATCTGCCTCAGCTTGCTGACCATCTTGGCATTTCTCTACTGATTCGCGCGGCGGTGGTTTTGCTCTTCCCGTTTGCCGCGCAGCTGGTTCTGGAGAAGACAGACATCTGATGCATCCAGACCACGGGCAGTCTAGTCACGCGCCTGCAACGTGGGCGAGAATAGAGATATGAGTCACGAGGGAATCCGGTTTGTGAGCGAGGACGAGGCGAAGCGCGCGATGCTGTCTCGCGAGCTGCCTAAAGACGCAATTGAGCCGGTGCGGGTGAAGGTGCACAAGACCGAAGGCACGGGCATGGAGATCGACTGGAAAGACGGTCACCATAGCTCCTGGAGCTTTCGCTGGCTGCGCGATGCCTGCCCTTGCGCGACTTGCAATGAAGAGCGTGACAACGATGGCCGACGGCCGGGGGAGCCAAAGCCGGCGCCGAAGGATCCATTTGCCTTGTATAAGGCGCCGCCTTTGCCGGAAAAGGTGACTCCGATTGGCCGTTATGCGATCAGCTTTGGCTGGAACGACGGACATGGCAGCGGGATTTATTCATGGGACTATCTGCGGCGGCATTGTGTCTGCGAGGTTTGTTTCGTTCGGTCTTGAGGGTTTGTTCCTCCCACCCTTCAGTGGTTGAGGTCGACTCATTCGGATCCCGCATTTGCTGCAAGAGTTGAGGGGACTGTTGCGGGGGCGTATCGCAGGGACCCTTCCTCCCGATGGTCGTCAGGATGACGTTCGCTCCTAATTGAGAGTTCGTTCTACCCCAACTTGTGTGAGACAGGGTTAGTTTGGGTAATCACTATGCTGACTAACCCAACTTTTGCCGTTTCCACACTTCGTAAGGGAAAACGATAGCTATGACGAGGACTACCGCATGACTGGTTCGGCTTGCCCACAGGTGGTTCCCCGTCCACCCGGTTAGTCTCCGTAGAAAGTGATTAGGCTTAACGAGCCTCCAACGATTAGGAGCACTGTGAGCTTGAGGTCCATGCGGTCTTTCATGCTGGCGTCCTCTCACGCCTATTTTGAAGCGGCCCAGGCCATGCCGTCGGGCTCTCCTCCAGCGTCGATCTTTCCGGTCATCGTTAGTGTCTTGAGGTCGATGATTGCGACGTAGCTGTCTGGGGTGCAGGCCACAAAGGCGCGTGCGCCGCCGGGCTCGATGAGTATGCCCGCTGCTCCGGTGCCGATGGGAATTCGCTTGATCGTCTTGCGGGTGGCGACATCGATGACGACGAGATCGGAACCACCCAGCAGAGAGACCAGAGCGAGCTTGCCATCGAGGGTGAACTTGAGCCGGTTCGCGCTCTGAACGTCGGCTGGGAGAGTCTGGGTTACGGTCTTGGCATCGGGATCGATGATGGAGATGGTGCCGTCCTGGGAGTTGGCCACCCAGACTTCCTTGCCATCTGGAGAGACGTCGAAGCCCTCGGAGCCATTGCCGACCTTAATCACAGTTTCATTCCAATCGAGAGCAGGTGGACCCCCTCCGGGAGGGGGTCCGTTCGGTGCGCCGGGCGGACGGTTTCCGGGGATCGGGCCTTGTCCGGGACGGCCGGGCGGCGGGCCCATGCTGCGCAGCGTCTTCTCGATGATGCTTACTGTGCCGGAGCTGACGTTGGTGGTGATGATCCGCTTCAGGTCAGGGGAGACGTAGATCATGTGGGTGCGGTTCTGGCCGGTTCCGAGGACCCAATCGACTTTCCGGCTGGAGGGATCGTAGCTGCCGATCACTTTGGCGCCTTCTGCGGTGAACCATAGCTTTGCGGCGACGAAGGCGAGCCCGTGAGGGCCGCCGAGCACGCCGAGGTCGATCGCCGGCCGGCGCTGCTGCTCGACGAGATCGACGACTGAAAGGGAGTGGAGGCGGCCGCCACCGTAATCGGAGACATAGGCGGTGGTTCCGTCGGCTGACGCGATAACTTCGTGGGGGTCTTCGCCGACCGGAACCTTGGCAACAACCTTCAGGCTGACGGGGTCGACGATCGCCAGAGTCTGGTCGCGCTTGGATAGGACGAGCAGGGCGCTCTGCGGGGTGGTTTCCGCACCCAGCGAGGCGATGGTCAGGACCGCGAGGCAAAGAACGCAGGACAGCAAGGCGAGTCTCGAAATCCGATTCATGGATGGAACGATACTCCGGTGTTTTAGGAAAGGCGAGACGTTCGACGCGACTTTAAGACACCAGGAACGAAGATCCATACAATATTCCCGCTCATCGGCCGTCTACCTTTATAGCAAGCGATCAGAAATGTCCGAGACCAGCCAGACGATTGCCGACCAGAACCAACTCATCGCATTGGCGATGGAGAAAGAGGAATCGCGCCTTCGCGGCTACATCCGCAATCACATCGTCGATCGCAGCCTCACCGAAGACATTTTGCAGGAGGTCTTCTGCGAGCTGATCGAGGCGTATCGGCTGATGAAGCCGATCGAGCAGGTGGGCGCATGGATGTTTCGCGTCGCCCGGAACCGCATCGTCGATCTTTTTCGCCGGAGGAAGGCGGATTCGCTCAGCGACCCGGTGTACGGGAACGAGGATGGAGAGGCGACGCCGCTCGAGGATTTGTTGCCCTCACCGGATGAAGGTCCCGAGGCAGCCTACGCCCGGGCAGTACTGCTCGATGAGCTGGAGGAAGCGCTGGACGAGCTACCTGAGGAGCAGCGCGCGGTCTTTGTTGCGCATGAGTTGGAAGGCAAGAGCTTCAAGGAACTGGCCACGGACACTGGTGTGGGTGTGAATACTCTACTGTCTCGCAAACGCTACGCGGTGCTGCACCTCCGCGATCGTTTGCAATCGATCTACGACGAATTCGGAAAGAGATGAGGTAACGAAAAATGAGAACGCAGAATATGGTGCAAAGAAAGATCCAGAAGATTATCAAAGTCATCCTGATTGGGATCGTCGCCGTCGCGGTCTTCGGTTTCGTTGTGATGGCGTTGTGGAACAGTCTCATACCCTCGATCATTGGCTGGCACACGATCACCTTCTGGCAGGCCGTGGGTCTGCTATTGCTGAGCAAGATCCTCTTTGGCGGCTTTCGCGGAGGCCCCGGTCGCGGCATGCACTGGCGTGGCCGCATGCAGGAAAAATGGGCACAGATGTCGCCGGAAGAGCGCGAAAAATTCAGCCAGGGCATGGGTGGGCGTTTTGGCCGCCGCGGATGCTGGCCTAATCCTGAGAAGGCGGAACTTTAAGATGGCAGTCCAGCCACGAACTGTGGATTGCCCTCAACCGGCAGGCCGATATGTCCCGGTCATCGATCGCAATCGTTGCGAGGGCAAAGAGGATTGCGTGACTGCTTGCCCATGTGATGTCTTCGAAATGCAAATTCTGAGCGAAGCCGAGAAGAGTGCGATGCCGTTCTTCTCGCGTTTCAAGGCACGCATTCACGGCAACCGGCAGGCCTTCGCGGTGCGTGCGAACGATTGTCAGGCCTGCGGCGATTGCATCACTGCTTGCCCCGAAAAGGCAATCACACTGACGAAAACCGGAGTTATATGAATGTCCAAGAGAAGCCCCAGGAAATGAATGGGAATTCCAGTCGCGCAGGCGGGAGTAGCGCCGCGACACGTCTCGATGAGAGGCGTTCCACAGCTCCGGGAGTGATGTCAGATATCGATTCTGCGCTCTTGTTGCTCGAGTCTGAGAACTCTGGGCTGCGGAGGTTGGTAGTGGAACTATTGGAGACGAACCAGAAGCTTCGCGAGGAGCTTCTGGAGCGCACTGGCTGACCAGAGGAACCCGCTGCCCGTCGATCTCGCCCGCCGCATCTCTCGTTGGTGGCGAATGAAGCAGAAAGCGAGAATTGAATACACTTGAGGAGTGTTCGAATTGTTCCTATCGTGAATCGGAAGCGGGACCGCAATGAGTGTAGTCAAGACAGTAGACCAGGACATGATCGCGGCGATGAAGGCGCGCGATGCGGAGCGTCTGGTGACGATCCGGATGATGAAGTCCGCATTTAAGAACAAGGAGATCGAAAAGCGCGAGCCGCTGACGGATGCTGAGGCTTATCAAGTGCTCACGACGATGATCAAGCAGCGCCGCGACTCGATTGAGCAGTTCACCAAGGGCAATCGTCCCGAGCTTGCCGCCAAAGAGGCGACCGAGATCGCGCTGATCGAGGAGTACATGCCGAAGGCGGCCGGCGAGGAAGAGATCGCGCATCTCGTGAAGCTGACCATCGACGATCTGGCGGTGAGCGGCGTTGACCCCGGTCCGAAAGACATGGGGATGGTGATGAAGGCGGTCCAGGAGCGGATCAAGGAAGCCGGCGTCCGCGCCGATGGCAAGGTTGTGAGCGAGGCGGTGAAGGCGAGGCTGGCGAAGTAAGATCGCCCCGTTGGATTGTCTCCTGCCGGCGCGTTGATACCGCAGACTTCTCCACTCCCCCTTCGACTTCGCTCAGGGTGCGGTCGAAATGACAATCGGAAGTCCTGAGAATTTTTTGGTGCGGGTAATTACCTGGACTCAGGCGTCACTCTGACGAGAATTCCGTCGGGGAGCTCGCCGTCGAGCAGGTGGATGACTCCGTTCTTGACTAATCCGGGCAGGGACTTTGTCGGAGGAACTGTGGTCTTGGGCGGAGTGGACGTTCCGGAAACGGCTTTCACGGCGGCGCGAAAGCTTGAGGAAGCGGCTACTGGCGCGGGGCTCCGGCCCATGCCGCGGTCCATCGCCTCGTTCGCCAGGCGGTCGGCCTCTTTGTTTTTGCCGCGAAGGACGTGCTCGATGCGGAATTGCTCCAGCCGCGCGATGCGGCGTTTCGCCTCATCGTAGAGTGGGCGAAGTTCGGGGCTATTAACGCGGTATTGCCCCTTGATCTGTTTGACCATCAGCTCGGAATCGGAGACGACGCGGAGCCGAGGGTGTCCCTTTTCGATGGCGAAATTGAGGGCAGCGAGCAGGCCTGAATATTCGGCATAGTTGTTGGTCTGCTTGCCGAGGAATTCGCTCAGCTCGGCCTGCGCCTTGCCGGCTTCGTCCTGGATGTAGACGCCATAACCGGACGGACCGGGGTTTCCTCGCGATCCGCCGTCGCAATAGGCAGTAATCCAGCCGGTCTCTGAGGCTGTTTTGGGGCGGGTGGGCGCGGCCGGCTCGGGAAAGAGTCCGGCTGCCGAAATACCTTCCTTATGCTGAACCATCTCCCGAGTTTAGAACGACCCAGTGGTGAGGGACGAGGAAGCCGGTCCCGCACAAGCCAACGAAGGCTCGAAGGGGGCGCCTGGCGGCTGGACGGCCCAGAACTGACAACTTTTTCCTAAGGCTGGTGTTTGCAACAGATTCCCGAGAAAAGTTTCTCGATCCCTCATGCTCACCAACCGGCCTACAACTCGTCCTTTAAGGAAACAGGAGCACGACCGCATGGCTACTGACGCGCTTCGCCTACCCTCGCAGATTGCAACCAAGCCGCGGAGGGTACAATCCTCCTCAAGCATGGCGATAGACGCCCGGGCGCGCGAAAATGAGCAGGACCTGATTCGCGAGGCCCAGCAGGGCTCACGGCCGGCGTTCGACTCGCTGGTGCGGCAATACGATCAGGCGGTGCTGCGCCTGGCGATGCACCTCACCGGCTCCGAGCAGGACGCTCAGGATGTTCACCAGGAAGCGTTTCTGAAGGCGTACCGGTATATTGGGAACTTTCGGTTCGAGTGCTCCTTTTACACCTGGCTTTACCGGATCGTGACCAATCTATGCCTGGACCATCTGCGCCGGCGCAAGTCGCGCCGCGAAGACCAGGCGGTGATGGTCGACGCCTCGGGCGAGCAGATCGACCTGTTAAGTAACGTTTCCGACGACCGGTCGATGGCCAATCCGGACCGCGAGCTGGAGCGAAAGTTTCTGGGAGAGAAGATCAAGGCTGCGCTCGACACGCTGACCCCGCGCGAGCGCATGGTTTTTGAGCTGAAACACTACCAGGGCCTGAAGTTGAGGACCATCGGCGAAATGCTGAACACGACGGAAGAGACCGCCAAGAATACGCTCTTCCGCGCGACAAAAAAACTTAGATCAAATCTGGCGACTTTACGTTGAGGCAGGATGCAAATGAATACCAGGAAATACGAGTCGGATATGGGCGGCCCGGGAAAGCCGGAAGCCGCACAGCCGTTATCGAAAGAGTGCGAGTCTGCGCAGCAGGACATCGCCCTGGCGGTCTACGGAGAACTCCCCGATGACGCCAGCCACCGCTTAGAGCACCACCTCGAAGGTTGCGGATACTGCCGCCAGGAACTGGAAGCCGTCCAGGGCTTGCGACAGGCTATGTCGCTGTACCCGATGCTCGAGCCGTCGCCGAACCTGCTCACCCGCACCAGATTGCGGTTGGAGGAGGCACTCGACGCGGTGCCGCGCAGCGGGTGGATGACGAGAGTCGTCGACCGGCTTTTTAATGGCATCGCCCGAATTCAGTCCGCCCCGGCGATGGCATCGGTAGTTTTGATCTGTGGACTTGGCGCCGGCGGCTTTGCCGGATATCGGGCGGGAGAGAAAACGGCTACTACTGTCGTGGGGCAAGGACCGACGGTGCAGGCACCGACGCGGACTGCCGATCCGCAACCGGATGGACAGCAGATCGCCGATATTCGGAGCGTCGTACGGACTCCGGGTACAGAGAACGTCGACATCAGCTACGACCGCCTTGTTCCAGAGACCATTCACGGCTCACTGGACAATGAGGAGGTGCGCCAACTGCTGCTCCTGGGCGCCCAGAGCCGCGTGGACCCAGGTGTTCGCTCCGACTCCGTGGAGATGCTGGCGGGTGAATGCCGCGCTGGCCACCAGTGCGGCGATGGACAGGTGAGGAATGCGCTGATGGTGGCGTTGCGCCGCGATAAGGACCCGAACGTCCGGCTCAAGGCGCTCGAAGGACTGCAGCCCTACATCAGCGAGGACACGAACATCCGCAACGTAGTGCTGAATGCGCTGCTGAAGGATTCCGATTCCAAAGTCCGCATCAAGGCGGTGGAACTACTGCAGGCGGTCGACAGCGACAGCAGCGTCCGCCAGGCATTGCACAATGTCGCCGCGACCGATGACAATCCATATCTTCGGACAGTCTCGCGCCAGGTGCTGAACGGACTTCCCGAGATTCAGTAGTTACCTTCGCCCTTACGAGGTCGAAGAGCGATGCTGAGAAGAAACGTAAGCAGGAGGCAGGTTGTATGGTTCACGTGTCGAGGCTGGGAACGCTGACTCTTATTGTGAGTGGAATGCTATCGGCCGCGCCGCTCGTCTACGCGGGCGGAGCAGACCTCCATCCCGCCAACCCAGGGGAATTGCTGCTCAGCAATCCGTCGCAGGGGTACCTCGGCGTGGGTCTCAATGATGTCGATAATGACCGCGCCTCGGCGTTGAAGCTGAAGGAGGCGCGCGGCGCCGAGATTATGAGGATCGATCAGGACGCCCCGGCCGCCAAGGCCAACTTGAAAGTCCATGACGTGGTAGTGCAGATGAACGGCCAGCGGGTGGAGAGCGTCGAGCAGCTTCGGCGGATGTTACGGGAGACGCCTCCCGGCCGGAGCGTCTCGCTGGTCGTAATGCGCGATGGGCAGGCGGTGACTGTTCCCGTTCAACTGGCTGATCGCGCAGCCATCGCCAAGCAAAGCATGGTCGGGCTGGGTGAGGACGGATCATCACCTTCCGCAGGCGCCGCAGGCCCGGACTATCCGCAGCTTTTGGTGCTTCCTCGCGGCCACTCGAATGGGTTCCTGGAGCCCTTTGGCCATAACCGCGAATACGTCGGTCTGGAACTGCAACCGCTCACCAGCGGATTAGCGGAGTATTTCGGGGTACACAACGGTTCCGGCGTTCTGGTGGGCACTGTTTTCCCTAATACACCCGCAGCGGTTGCCGGGCTCAAGGCGGCCGACGTCATCCAGAAGGTAAATGGCCAGCCCATCGTGAGCCTGACCGACTGGGAGCGTGCCATTCGCCTGAATCACGGAAAACCGGTGCAGGTCACCGTCATTCGCGATAAGAAGGAGCAGACGCTGAGTATGGTAGCCGGGGAGGCGAAGAAGAGCAGCGAGCTGCAGGCTCCGGATATGGAACCGCCTGACACGCAGACAGTTGCCGAACTGCAGCGCGACCTCGCGCAGCAGATGGTGGAATCGATGAAGGGCTTCAACGCAGAGGAGTTTCGGCAACAAGCCGAAGAGGCCGCGCGAAGCATCGATATGAAGGAAATTCAGAAGGCCGCGGAGCAAGCTGCGCAGAGCATTGATACAAAAGAGATTGAGAAAGCTGTAGAACAAAGCCAGCAGCAATTCCAGGAGAACCGCCAGCAGATCGAGCAGCAGATGCAGAACCTGAAGCAGGCTTTGCAATCCCTGCAACTCGAACAGATGGACTGACCGAATTGCCCGTTCAAATGCAGCGTTTCGCCACTCGGCGCTGCCGATTCGCTGACCGCCATCCCACTGTGATTCAATAGATTAGGAATGGCAGTCGCTTCTACACCTAAGTTCTCCCGGCGCGTTCGTGCGGCCACGCGCAAGGCCCGCGAAGTCGCTACTGTGGCCCATGCGCTGGCTTCGACTGATCATGTGGTCATGGCACAGATCGTGCCGATGCGCTTCTGCAATCTCTCCTGCGCCTACTGCAATGAGTACGACAAGGTCTCCGATCCGGTACCGGTCGACGAGATGCTGCGCCGCATCGACCATCTGGCGAGGCTCGGCACCAGCATCATTACGATTTCGGGCGGAGAGCCGCTGACTCATCCCGATCTGGACGAGATTATCGCCCGCATCCGCCATCACGGCCGCATTGCCGGCATGATAACGAATGGATACTTCCTGATGCCGGACCGCATCGAGCGGCTGAACAAGGCCGGCCTCGATCATATGCAGATCTCGATCGATAATGTGCAGCCGGACGAGATTTCAAAAAAGAGCCTGAAGGTGCTCGATAAGAAACTAGAGTTTCTATCGCAGTACGCGGACTTTCACGTGAACATCAACTCCGTGGTCGGGGGCGGCATCAAAAATCCGCAAGATGCCTTGACGATCGGCCATCGCGCGATTGGCTTAGGGTTCACCTCGACGATCGGGATTATCCACGACGGCGATGGGCAACTCAAACCTCTGGGAGCAGAAGAGCGCCTGGTGTGGAACGAGATGCGCGGCTTCAAGAAAAAGAATTATTCGCGTTTCAACCATTTTCAGGAAGCGATCGCCAATGGAGAACCCAACGACTGGCGCTGCCGAGCCGGCTCGCGATATCTGTACATTTGCGAAGACGGGCTGGTGCATTACTGCTCGCAGCAGCGCGGTTTCCCGGGCGTTCCACTGGCCGAGTACACTCACGAAGACCTTAAGCGCGAGTTCCTGACCGAGAAGACGTGCGCTCCGAATTGCACTATCTCCTGCGTCCACCAGATTTCCTACATCGATCACTGGCGCGCTCCGCAGGACAAGCAGGTTTCGCCGGGTTTGCCCGTCGGCGAAGCTCCGGAGCTGGTTAATATTCAGCTCTGACCGGAGGGTCGGTTCCTATGGATAAGCGCAAGCTGTTTAAGAGATCGGCGATTGCGATCGGCGCGGTGGGAGTGGGCTCGTTCGCGATCGGGGCACTTGCGGTAGGGTCCATGGCAGTTGGAGCGATCGCCGTCGGACGACTCGCGATTCGACGTCTCGCGGCGCGGAAGAGCTCTTTTACCGAACTCGAAGTCGGTACTCTCTCCGTGGAGCGGCTGGAAGTGAAGGACGTCGCCATCTCGCGTTCCCTGATTGCGCCGCCACGCGAAGACGCGAACTAGTCAGCTCAGAACCTGCTTAGTTCCACCCCGCCAGCTGGCATAGGCGGCATCGAGGATGCGCTGGTTATGCAGGCCATCGCTGCCTGGGGCCAGGTATTTCCCCTTACCCTCGATTTCAGCTGAGAAGGAATCCAGCATCTTCGTGTAAGCGTCGGCGTTGGAAACTCTGGCACGCTCGGCGACTTCGCCTTTACGGTAGCGGATTAGTTCGACGTCGTGGTCGACGGTCATGCCGTTTTCGCAAACGAGCAGGCCCTGTTCGCCGGTGATCTCTATGAGGGAACGATATTCGCCGCGGGTGGTGACGGTGACCGAACCCATCGCGCCGCTTGTGAAATCGAGGGCGACGACGGCGTGGGATTCGACCGCTCCCGAGTCGGAGTCAGTGTGCGCGAGAGTGCCGACCTCAGCGACGGTGTCGCCGCCCAGCACGAAGCGCAGAGCGTCGATGCAGTGAATGGCGACGTCGCCGATGGGACCGCCCAGCGCCAGGGTAGGGTCGTAGATCCATTGGCGCGGGCTGCGCTCAGCGGCATAGCAGAACTGGGAGTGGGCGAGGACCGGCTTGCCGATGCGACCCTCGGCGATCCAATCTCGCATTAACTGCGTGCTGGCGTTGTAGCGCATGTTCTGCGCGACGCCAAAGGCGACGCCCGCCTTCGCCTGCGCGGCAAGCATCGTTTCGACCTCCGCTGCGCTCATGGCCAGCGGCTTCTCGCACAACACTGGTTTGCCATTCGCAAGGGCCAGCAATACATCGTGCAGATGAAGCGAGTCGGGGGAGGCAACGAAGACCGCGTCGATCTCGGGCGATGAGCACAAGGCTTCGGGTGTATCGAAGACATGCGGGATAGCAAAATCACGCGCGTTTGCGTGGGCTTTGGCGATGTCCCGCCGCCAGAGTCCGATCAGCCGCGAGTCTTGCGATGCGGCGAATGCGGGCACGAGGCGCTTCGCCGCATGGTGCCCAAAGCCGAGAATGCCGTAGCGAATCATCTTCTCTAAGTCCTACTGAGCGCCGTTCTTGAAGATCTCTTCGGCGAAGTAATTTTCGACATGCGCCTGGTCGCGCAACATCTCAAGATAGGCGTTCTTGAGCAGGGTGGAACGTTCCTGCCGCAGTTCAGCCCGGATGGTCTGCTGCACACGGGGATCGTTCAAGGCGCGCTGTCCGGCCGCTTCGTGGTCGAGGAGCTTGAAGATGACATAGAAGGCGACCCGCTTCGAGCCTGGGGCATCGGGCACGGCAATCACCGGGGTGATCTGCCCGACCTTCAGCTTTTGGATCGCCTCGAAGACATCGGGGCGATTGCGTAACTGCGATTCCAGAATTCCACCGAGATCGCCGCCGTTGCTGGCGGTGTTCGGGTCCTCGGAAAAGTTTGCGGCGAGGGTGCCGAAGTCTTCGCCGCTCTCCAGGCGGCCATGAAGGCCGTCAATCTTCTTCCTGGCTTCAACGTCATTGGCAGCCTTGCTGTTCTGCATGTTGATCGGCTGTTGCTGCTGAGCGGGCGCAGGCTGCGGGGTCACCACGATCTGCGCCATGTGATAGCGCGGCTCGATGAGGTCGAAGTCGGCCTTATGGGCGTTGTAGTAATTCGAGATGTCGGCGTCGGTGATGTTGATTTTGGAGTTGATCTCTTTGTTGAAGAGCTTTTCCTGGGTCTTGTTCCGGCGAATCTCCTTTTTCAGGTCGTCGAGCGTCAGGTGCTGGCTCTTCAGCTTTTGGTCAAACTCTTCCTGGGTATAGGGAGCTTTGAACTCGGCGAGCTTGGTATCGACTTCATCATCGCTCGCGGTAAGGTTGAGCTTGGCGGCGCGCTGGTCGACGATCTCTTCGTCGATCTGTTCGCGGACGACGTTCAGACGCACGTTATCCGCCTGGTCCTTGGGGGGTTCCTGCTTGGAGTCTCCCAGATTGGTCCGGTAGAGGGTCTCCATCTCCGAGCGCATGATGGGCTTGCCGTTGACCATGGCCACTACGTCGGGCCCATGCTCGCGCTTGCAACCCGCAACTCCGGCGGCGATCACGATCAGGCCGACGACGCCGAGGATACTTCGATGTCCGCTCGTCAACGAATGCAACGCGGGCAGACTTTGCTTGCTCGTACCAACAGATCGACCGTACAAAAGCTTTCTCCTCGGGGATTGATCCCGCGCTAATTTCCAGTTGGCGGCTTGGATGGACCAGGCGCCGATGGCGCCGGGCTGGCGACGGGAGGTTTCAGTCCTTCCGCTTCGAGCGCGCGATCAATCGCGGCCCAAACCTCCTCGATTGGTTGAGCGCCGGAAATACGCTCACCGTTGATGAAGAGCGTCGGCGTGCCGTCGATGTTCAAGTGATCGGCCTCTTTCATCGAGGCGACGACGGCGCCATTGTCCTGCTTCTGCAGGCAGGCGTCGAGCGTAACGGCATTCAGCTTCTGTTTCGCGCCTTCAGCGCGGGCGATGCGGTCAAGGGCGGCATTGGCCTTGGCGGGATCGCGGTCCGTTCCACTGACTTCGTCGCCGTGGCTGTGCACGTAGTCGACAAAGGACCAGTACGCAGCCCCATTTTGGTCGGCGAGGCAGTTTGCGTCTACCGAAGCATGCATCGCCCAGGGATGGATCTCGACCAGGGGGTCGTCCTTATAGACAAATTTCACCAAACCCTTGTAATGCTCCGCAGTCTGCGGAAAGAGCTGTTGGTGCATGCGCGCGCAGTAAGGGCATTCCAGATCATCGAAGTTGACGATGGTTACCTTGGCCGTCTCGGAGCCGCGCACCGGCCGGTTCGCCAGTTGCGCTACATTGGCTGGGTCCTTGGTCAGGTCAAACTTCTGCATCCGAGCGAGGGTCGTTCCGTCCTGAGACAACAGAAAATCGACGACCGCCGGCTTCGCCCCGGGTTTTGAGGGCAGAGAGAAGGTAATTGGCACGGTGTCGTATCCGGCGAAGGCGCTTTTGGTCCGGGTACCTACCGACACCACGTATTCTGACGGCACCTGCAGTTGCGAACGAACCAGCAGTTCAATGCGGCGGTCGAGCTTCGGATCGATCGCGGCAGTTGGGGCGGAACTTTGGGCTTTGCAGCCCGAAGCGGCCATTGCTACCAGACAGCAGAGCAGGAACCGGCCCAGAAGATATCGACGGGGAAACACGCAAACCACCTTTCGCGGCGCGCCCAGCGGGCACACGTCTGATTATCGCATTTCACGGCCCCACATCCCGGCGGCAACGCACCGGCAGAAGCCCCGAATGTAAGACTGTTTGTCGCGGAATTGCGTGAACCGGGGTTAGAAAATCCGGACGGCGCGACGAAGATTGCCGGCGGTTCCGACGCCGGCGAGGGTAAAGCTGAACAAGTATTGATTTTCGTTGCGGACCGAGCCCAGATCATACCGCCGGTACTCGGCGCTAAAACCGCAGCAATCCCAGTTGTACGTTGCCTCGACACCGGCGAACTGGACGTTGCCCTGCACGAAGTCGTAGCCGGCATTCGTCGCTACGCCGAAGCCGCGGCGGGTCGGGCTGCCGTACGAGAAGAGAAAGCGCATCTGGTTGAAGTTGGTGACTGCCTGGGTGACGTTCTCAACCGAGGTCGGCGCGGACAAAACGTTGAGCTTGAAGTCTCCGATCCCGAAGTAGAAATTCGAGTGGCGGTATCCGGCGAAGACGTTGCTGGAGTTGATCCGGCCTGTTTTGGTGTCGTAATCAAGGTCCCATTCAACATCGGTGGCTGAGGTCGTCCGCAGCCGCAGCCGAGAAATGACCGGCGAGTAGTCGCGAGGGCCATCAAGAAAAGCGGCGCCGGTGAAATCGAGGGTGGTGGTCAACACATTGCGTTCGTCCGGTATGACCGCGCCGCCGAAGTTGGGATTAAAAAAATACTTCTGCGCTACCGTCCATGTCAGCCAGTCGACGGTGCCGCCGCCACAGATTCCGTCGGCAGTCTGGGGCTCATCGTCGCGGCAGGGGTGGGCCTTCCGATGACGCACAAAGAGCCGTTGAGTCAAGGCATATTCGAGTTCGTTGGTATTGCTGGCAACATCGATCTCGTCGAAGCGCAGTACGGAATTAAAGTTGTTAATTCCGGTCACGTACCGATAGTGGATGTCAGGTTCGATCGTGTGCCGCACGTCTCCGCCGAGCAGCTTCTCCAGCCACGGCGCAGAGAAATCGCGCTGTATGACAGGCGGCCGGATGTCGACCTGGGCCTCGAAATCGGTGCGATTGAGGCCCTCGCCGTTGAGAGTTGGCGAGATTCCGCCTTCAAGCAGCATCGGTAGCTGTTCGGACTTTGAATAGAAGGTCTCCCGCCCGGCCACCTCGGGCCGAAAATTCCATCCGCCGAGCTGGAAAGGAAGGGCCAGATGCGGATACAGGTCGAGACGAAAGGCGTTGCGGGCGTGGAAGAGCGGCTCGGAGCGGGTGAGGACGTCCATCGAAGAGGTAAAGCCCCAGAGAAACGGGGTGCCTTTCAGGGGATGATCGACGGCCTCAGCTTCCAGGGCAGGCAGATGAAGGATGCGGATTTCGTCGCCCGCAGTGTCACTCTGAAAACTCTGGTATCTGCCCAGATACACGCTCCCGAAAATGCCCCGGTCTTCATGTTGCGCGAACGCGTCCGACTTCACCTCGGAGTTGGTGGCGATGGCATAGTTTTCTTCAAAGGCCTGCCGGTAGACATAGGAGCTAAGATATTCGATGTCCGCAACCGCCCGGGTCTGGGGATCGAAATCATGCCGGCCGTTGAGGATGACGTCCTCGCCGCCTTGATTGGTGGGGGGCACGCCTGGCTCGCCCGAGGGAAGTCCCCGATCGAGCAAAGCGTGAAAGTTTATGGTCAGGAAGTCCTGGTTCCGGCCGCGATAGCGGAACTCAGCGCGTGGCGCGAATCCGCGCTTGGAATAGTATTCCGACCCGAAGGTGAGGTCGGTGCTGCGGTTGATCGCCCAGTAGATTTGTTCTCCCAGAATCCAACCCTTGGTCGACGAATTCCCAAAGGTTGGGATCAGAAAGCCGGTCTGCCGGCTTTCCGAGTTCACCCCGTGGGTAACATACGGAAAGAAAAAGAGTGGAACATGCAGCAGCGTGAACCACGAGTTCCTCGCCTTCGCCTTGCCGTCAGAGACGTCAATTTTCGAAGAGAGCAGGAGCCAGTCGGGGTCGGGAAGGCGGCACGAGGTCATGGAACCATGGAGCACGCGATAGCGTTCGGGACCGTCTTTGAAGACCTCGCTGCCGGTAAACAGAAAGGGGTTGCTGGTGGTATAGAACTTAGCGTTGGTAGAGGCGACGGGACGCACACCGATCGATCCCGAGACCTCGAAAAAATGCCCAGTCTCGCGATCGAGGTTCATCGTGCCATGGGTTGCGTCGATGAGCTCATCGTCGGGGCCGCCTTCCAGATGCAAATGCCCAGTGGCTTCGACTTCACTGGTTGCCTCGTTGTAGGTGACCTTGTCCGCGCGCACGATGTAGTCGCGGTAGTGAATCTCGACCTCGCCGGAGAGCGTCCATATGTCGCCGCGCTTGCCCTGTTCTCGGGCCGCGATCTTTACGGGAACTCCCTGTTCGAGGGCGGGAACGACCTGGGCGACGGGAATCTGATCCGGGTGCGCTTCGTCAGGGAGCGGTTCCTGCGCCGCGCTTTGAGGCGCGGTGTGTTCCGAGGCGGCAACAGGGGGAAACTGTTTCGCCAACGTCTGCGCCCAAAGCTGCGGATGACACAGGCAGCACAGCGTGATACACCAACAAAAGCGGGCTGTCATTCTTATCGGAGCATCTTCACGTTTACGGTGGTTCAGCATTATTTTTCGGTGCCGCTATGCCCTTAACGCAAGAGGCGCGCTGCTTGCCACCCTTGGCTTACGCCCACAGTGAAATGCTCTGGAGCGACTTCAGAATAGCAAAGCAACACCGGAGAGAAGGCGAGAGCCTCACATTGAGCAACCCAGAGGAATTGAAGTGAGTTCGTTATCATCGGGCGCCGAACGGGACTCGCCTCCCGAGCTCCCCTGCAGATTGGAAGCAGGAAGCCAATCATCGCCTGGCAGTGCATCGCGCCCGGCGTGGCGGCCGCGCCGCCCTGCAGGCGGCTCTTCCGGGGATGGAAGAAGCTGTCGACACAGAGGCGCCTGCCTCCCAACCCAAGACCAGGAGCGTGGCTGCACGGGTAGCCGCTCGCTACGCCCAAGCACCGACCTATAGCGAAATGCTCGCGCACGAGGCGCGGAATGCGGCGCGTGCCGCGGAAGCGGCGGCCGTCGCGGCCGGTGAAGCGCGCGACGCGGCTCAGGCCATCCTCGTCGGCCTGGATGCCGAGATGCACGATATCGAAGGGGAGAGCGTCGATCCGCAGGCGTCGTCGGCCCATCGTCAATCTCGTCTGTCGCCCGCGACGCACGAGGCTCCCGTGCCGGAGCAGAGATCGCGGCCTTTCATAACCGAAGCGAGCGAGGATGGCGATTTTGAGCACATGGAGGAGTTGACCGCGCCGGTACAGCCGCTGCCGGCAAACCTGCTCGAATTTCCCCGCGAACTAATCGCGACCCGGAAGGCGCGTCCACGCCTGGCAGAGGGCCCGTTGCGCGAAGAGTACGACCGCGACGCGGCCCGATCGCAGCTGCGCATTTTTGAAGTTGCGCCGGAGACCATCTCGACCGAGCCGATCGTGGAACCGGTGCTGCCGGAGTGGTCGCAGATTCGGCTCGACTCGCTCGCAGAGGCGCATCCAGCCTCTACGCGAAGCTACAGCCGGGTCCGCGATAGTCACGCTGCACCTGGTCCGAACTCAACTGCGCCGGCGACGAGCGAGAGCGCCAGCCTTGATTTGCCGCTCCAGGTCGCGCCGCTCGAAGACCGCGTGATGGCCGGTCTCGTCGATGGGGCCCTGATTATCGCGGGATTTCTGGTATTCGTTCTGGTCTTTGCCGCCTGCACAGCGCATCCGCCGGTTGGCAAACCGGCACAAGTGGGCGCCGCGCTCGCGCTCCTTGCCTTCGCGGCGATTTATCAAGTGCTTTTCTTCAACTTTGGCAGCGATACGCCGGGGATGCGCTACGCGAAGATCGCGCTATGTACCTTTGACGACGAGAATCCCACTCGCCAGACCATGCGCCGCCGCCTGGGCGCAGTCTTGCTCTCGGCAAGCCCGATGGGTCTGGGAATTTTATGGGCGTTCTTTGACGACGACCGCCTCGGCTGGCACGACCGCATCAGCCGGACTTATCAGCGGAGCTACAGGTAAGCAAGCACGAGACTGCTACTTGCACGCCGGGTCGTCGATGGCGGCTATGCGTTCCGACAGCTTCACTACCGTCCCGTCACTGCCCAGCTGATACCGCAGGTCGAAGCACTCGACGGGCGGGACGTCGGTGTGGCCATTGAGGTCGATTAACAGGTGCCGCCCATCGAGCCAGCTCATAACGTTGAAGTAAGCATGGCCCGCTGCGAGCTGCTTTGCCTTCAGGTCGGAAGCGGAGATGCGCTCGCCGATATCGATGCATTTCAGAGTGGCGGTCTCGAAAAGGTATGCCTCGGTGACGTTGCTGCCAAGATTGTTCTGAACGAAGAAAAACGATCCGTCCGGAGACCACCCGGCCGACAACGTCCGCGTAACATCGAGAATTTTCTGTGGGCGCCCGGTCTTAACCTCTTTCAGCCAAAGTTCAGCCGATCGGCCGGGAGACGCGGCCACCGCCGCGCCGTAGAGAAGGTGCGATCCGTCCGGTGACGACAAGCTCTTGATCGGGCCGAAAGGCAGTTCAAGCCTGCGACCTCGTGTCGACGAGACGCTAGCGAATGCAAGAGCTGCTATCGATAGCAGAAAAGGAAACAACAGCAAGGGCAACGCTGAATGGCGAGATAGCTTTCCCATCGGAATGGTATGGTTCAGGGGAATCCAAGAGATCCGTGCCCTTACCCGTTGCGCACGTGCTCGGCTGCCGCACCGGCGCCGATGATTGCCAGCTCCGCGTTCTCCGGAATCACTTCCAGGGTGTAACTCTGCAGCGGACTCATCTTCACCATCTCCCAGAGGTCTTGTTTCAAGAGGCTGAGGTCGAGGCGGCTGATGTCGCGTCCGGTGAAGTAAAAGCGTCCCGGACCCTCGAGGTGGATCTGGGTCGCGGTAGCTGCAGCGAGCGCGCGATGCCATAGCTCGACGAACTGGACGCAACGCTTATCGCCTTTCTTGGCTGCCGCGAAGACTTCGTCCGGCTCCATATCCATGAAGCGCAGGCGCATCGCGCGATGGCCCATGATGCCTTCGAGATGGCCCCGGCCGCCGCATCCGCAGTAATTCTCTTTCAGGTCGAGCGAGATCACGGTGTGGCCGCCTTCCCAAGGGCCTTCTGCATAGGGAAAGCGTCCGAAACCGATGCCGTTGCCGATCGTCCAGACGCGAACGAGTCGGTCCAGTTGCCCCTTAATTGCCGCCAGCCCTGCGGCCACGGCGTCGGCGTCGTTAAAGACATCCACGGTGTAGTTGCGGCCACGTTCCTGGAGAGTTTCCTCGATCCACTCGCCAATCTTGGCGCCTTTGAGCTGGCCCAGATTGGGTGAATCCTCGACGACGCCATTGCGGACGACGCCAGGAAGAGCGACGCCCACCGCGGCGATTTCGGTACCTTCGGGGACCAGTTTCACGATCTGATCGCAGATAATGTTGCACAAATCCTCGGAGGGAATCTCGACCAGACCGTCGAACTCCTCGCTGTCTTCGGGATACTCCCGCACAGCTCCGGCAATTTTGTGGTCTTCGATGAGGCCCGCCACTACGCGCTCGGCCATGACCACCCCGATGGTTCTCGCCATACTCAACCCCTCTTCGTTGCGGCTTACCGACGGACGACGCTCGAGCTACTGCGCTAGCCGCGCGCGCCGCTGCTTATCTCGACAAGCGGTTAATACCATTGAACGCGGCCGCCTTATAGCATTCGGCCAGCGTTGGGTAGTTAAACACAGTCTCGATAAAGTAATCCACTGTGCCATTGAGCGTCATGACCGCCTGGCCGATGTGCACCAGTTCAGCAGCGCCTTCACCGATGATGTGCACGCCCAGGATCGTCCGGTTTTCGCGATGGAAGATCAGCTTGAGGCGTCCGGTGGTATCGCCGCGAATCTGCCCGCGGGCGATCTCGCGGTAATAAGCCACGCCGACTTCGTAGGGGACGTCTTCGTCGGTGAGCTGCTCTTCGGTCTTGCCGATAAATGAAATTTCCGGGATGGTGTAGATGCCGTAGGGATAGACGCTCGGATTGGTATGCACGCTGTCGTCGTTGAACATTCGCGCGACAGCGATGCGGCCCTGCTCCATAGAGACCGACGCCAGGCTGGGAAAGCCGATGACGTCGCCGACCGCGTAGATGTGCGGCTGCTTTGTCTGGAAGTCTTTGTCGACCGGGATGCGCCCGCGGCTGTCGGCCTCGATGCCGGCGGCGGCGAGGTTCAATTCAGCAATGTTGCCCTGCCGCCCCACGGCGAAGAGCAGCGCGCCCCCGGTGATCCGCTTCTTGCTTTCGAGATTGGCGACGACGCTGCCGTCGGGCATTTCTTCGACGCTTTCCACTTCCTCGCCGGTGCGCATGGTGACGCGCGTGTCGCGGAGGTGATAGCTGAGCGCTTCGACGATCTCCTGATCGGCAAACTCGAGCAGTTTGGGGCGCTTTTCAATCAGGGTGACGCGCACGCCGAGAGCCGAGAACATGCAGGTGTATTCAACGCCAATGACGCCGCCGCCGACGATAATCAGGGTCTTGGGCAGCTCCGGGAGGTCGAGGACCTGGTCGCTGTTAATGATCGTTCGACCGTTGATCGGGACTTTGCTCGAAGATGCCGGCGTCGTCCCGACACCGATGAGAATATTCTCCGCTCCGTAAATGCTGGAGCCGCGCGAGCCGGTAACCCGGACGTGGGTGGGGTCCTCGAAGCTCGCGACGCCGGTCAGAACTTCCACGCCATTGCGCGAGAGCTGGGCCTCGGTCACGTCCACTTCGGTCTTGATCACATGCTGAACCCGGAAGGCCAGGTCGGCCATGGTGATCTTTTCCTTGACCCGGTAGTTCATGCCGTAGACCGAGCGGTAGTTGTAGCCGGAAAGATGCAGCACGGCCTCGCGCATGGTCTTGCTGGGGATGGTGCCGGTATTGATGCAGACTCCGCCGACCACGTCCCGCATCTCGACGAGCGCAACCCGCTTGCCCCGTTTTACCGCCGCTACAGCGGCCCGCTGCCCGGAAGGTCCCGAGCCGATCACCAGCAAGTCGTATTCGTTCATAGCAGGACCAGAAATCTCCACTTACAGTCGACGGCAGAGCGGCGGCAGGCCGCCCGGCGCTATCGTCCCATGCGCTTCTCGATTATCGGCCATGCCGCGGATCGCCGGGAAACGAAAAAAATCCGGGTCAAAGCGCCGGATGAAAATATACCGTCAATGCGGCAATCTTACAGGGCGATTTTGCCCAGCGCGTGAAAATTCAAAGACTTGAGGGATGGGGGCGGGTTGGATTTGGGAAAGAGCAGCGTGGGCAATCGTGAGAAGGGCGATGATGAGCGTCAGGGGCGGGCAGGTGTTTTAGCGGTGGATCCACCGATTTTTGCTAGTCTTCGAGGAGCATTTCCATGAAGACATCCGCTCTTGCGTAAAGCGACGGCTTCAACCTCTCTGGAGGTACGTGCTGGAAACCGACTGACGCGTATAAATGGGTCGCGTTCGGCAGCTTGCTATTGGTCTCGAGATCGAGTCTCCGGGCGCCCATTTTTTTCGCCTGGGCAATGATGGCGAGCAAAATCTTTCGTCCGATGCCACGTCCCTGGCAGGCCTCGGTGACGGCCATCTTCGCCACTTCGTAGACTCCCGGTTCGGTCGGGGCGAGCGCGCAGCAGCCCACCGGCTGATCGTCAATGGTAGCGAAGAGAATCCAGCCGCCGGGGTCCAGGATGTATTTCACGGGGTCGCCCAGGACAGCGCGGTCCTTGTCCTCCAACACAAAGTGACGCACTATCCATTCTTCGTTTAAGCGAAGGAAGCTCGCCTCGTCGCCCGGCTGAAAGCTTCGATATTGGACCGGCGACTCCGACTTGGTTGCGGCAGGAGGTTCGAGGGTAGCTTCGGGCAGGTGAGCGGGCATTTGAATTCTCCTCAACTCTGAAACTAGAGCGGTCTCAGTGATATGTCCAATATCTTGTTCATTCCGATTAAGATGTTCTGTATATGGATCAAGAAGTGGAGCTTAGGCACTTGCGGTATTTTGTGGCGGTCGCTGAAGAGCTTCACTTTGGCCGCGCTGCCTTGCGGCTTCATCTTGCGCAGCCGCCGCTTTCGCAACAGATCCGCAAACTTGAGGAGATTCTTGGCCATGCTCTCTTTGTGAGAACCTCACGCGCAGTTCGTCTTACAGCAGCCGGGGAAGTCTTCCTAGACCGCGCTCGCCGGACTTTGCGCACAGTGAAAGAGGATCTAGCAGAAGCGCGCAGCGTCGGCCGCGGCGAGGTCGGTTCGCTGCGCGTGGGCTTCATCGGGTCCGGGATGCTCACGCCGTTGCCTGCAATGCTTGGCCGCTACCGCCGCAAGCATCCAAAGGCCGATCTACAGCTGCGCGAGGCGATGTCGTCGCAGATCATGCAGGCGATTCTCGAGGGCACGGTCGATGTCGGCTTTCTGCGCGATGGAGGGCCGGCAGCCGGTCTTCAGGTGGAGGGGCTCTTCTCGGAGCCCTTCGTTGCCGTGCTGCCCGCAGGTCACTCTTTGGCGGGGCGCAAGACCATCTCCGCGGCGGCGCTGCGCGAGGAGCCGTTTGTATTCTTCCCGCAGGTTGCCGGCCAAGTGGCCTACGACAAGACCTTGTCACTGTGCGAAGAGCAAGGTTTTAGGCCGCGCATCGTGCAGGAGGCGCCGCAGTGGTTGACCGTCCTTCGGCTTGTGGGCGCGGGGCTTGGGGTGAGCATCGCCCCGGCTTGCGTGGAGAAGATCGCCGCGCCGGACGTGGTCTGTGTGCGGCTGAGCCATGCCCATGCTCGCAGCGATATTGAACTTGCCTGGCGTGAAGGTGAGGACCGCGCAATCGTGACGGCCTTCTGCGAGTTGGCTCGGGAGCTGCTGCAGCGGCCAGCGCAAAAGACCGGCAGTTCCGCGGGCCCAGGGTCGCGATAGACTCAGAACGTCGTGGACCAGTCCTCATTGGGAACCCCTGAAGGTTATCGCGGGCGGATCGCGCCTTCGCCGACCGGTTTGCTTCATTTGGGTCACGCAGCGACCTTTTGGATCGCCTACCAGCGAGCAATCGAGGCGGGCGGCGCGCTCATTTTGCGCATGGAGGATCTTGATCCGCAGAGATCGAAAGCAGAATATGCGGAGGCGGCCGTCGAGGAGCTGCAATGGCTGGGGATTCGCTGGCAGGAGGGGCCGGACGTTGGCGGA
This sequence comes from uncultured Acidobacteriaceae bacterium, assembly GCA_963790505.1. Classification (GTDB taxonomy): domain Bacteria; phylum Acidobacteriota; class Terriglobia; order Terriglobales; family Acidobacteriaceae; genus Acidisarcina. Next base: position 613,761 of record CAWBOT010000004.1, read on the forward strand.
GTTGGGGGAGCTTACAAGCAGAGTGAGCGGTTGGCGCTGTATCGGTCTGCTCTTCAGCAATTGATCGCGGGCGGATTCGTCTATCCCTGCAGCTGCACTCGCAAAGATCTGGCAAGGTTGGCGCAGGCCCCGCACGAGGACGAGCCGATTTATCCGGGAACGTGCCGGGCGATGGCCGGGGCGTCAATTCGTGAGCCTACGGGGACTGGAGTGAATTGGCGCTTTCGCGTCCCGGATGGCGAGGCCATCGAATTTCACGACAATTATTTCGGGCCGCAACGATTTGTTGCCGGGGAAGACTTTGGGGACTTTCTGGTGTGGAGGAAGGATGGGGTGCCGGCTTACCAGTTGGCCGTGGCAGTCGACGACGCGGCGATGGGAATAAGCGAGGTGGTGCGGGGCGCCGATCTGTTGAAGTCAACCGCGCGGCAGATTTTGGTCTGCAAAGCTCTTGGGCTGCCGGAGCCAGACTGGCATCACTGTCCGCTGGTGACCGATGAAGCCGGGCAAAGACTCGCAAAACGCCACGATGCCCTCAGTCTAAGAGCGCTGAGGGCATCAGGGATGAAGCCAGAAGATGTGTTGAGGTTGGCGGGAGCGAAATCCGAGACGCCAATCTCTCAACGCGGTCCAGACTTGTGAAAACGCGGGACCGGACGGGCGGAGACATCAATCGTGAAAGGCACATTGGAGCCGCAAGTACCGCAGACACCTGTTTTGCCGTCTGCCGCCGGCAGGTGACCCTGAACGGAGGTGAGGGAGCCGCTACATGGCGGCGGAGCTGATCGCTGTTTCTTCATATCTTCTTAGAATACTCTTTTCCAGCAGTTCAACCTACGCAGCGGGGGCTATCGGGGACGGCACCCCACGCTTCTGCCTGCCTGTTTGACCCTGTTGGTTGGACGGTAGTGAGCATGAATGAGCGGCGCGCATGTGCGCCAAATCCACAACAGGCGCCGGGATCAGCAATTTACACTTGCTCCAGCCCCAGCCATGGCCAGCGATTTCGCCCAGACCGTCAAACAGCAGGCCGATATCGTCAAGATCATCGGCGACTATGTGCGGCTGAAGAAGTCCGGCGCTCAGAATTATTCGGGACTTTGCCCTTTTCACAGCGAAAAGTCGCCGTCGTTCTCGGTGCACGCGACACGCCAGTTCTATCACTGCTTTGGCTGCGGCCAGTCGGGCGATGTCTTCAGCTTTTTGCAGAAGATCGAGAACCTCAGCTTTCCTGAAGCGGTGCGCGCGGTTGCTCAAAAATGCGGGATCGCGTTGCCGAAGCGCGACTTCAACTCGCCGGAAGAGGCACAGGAGAGCCGCCAGCGAGGCAAGCTGCTAGATCTTCACGAGACGGCGACGGCCTGGTTTCAAGAGCAGCTTCGTTCGCCTGAGGGGGCAGGGGCGCGCGAATATCTGACTGGGCGCGGCGTCACGGCCGAGGCGATTGCCAAATTCCGCATCGGCTATGCGCCGGATTCGTTCAGCGCGCTGCGCGACAGACTTGCGCCTGGAGTCGATCAGGATGCGTTGCGCGCGTCAGGGCTATTTTCATGGAAAGAACAAGAGGATGGCGGTTCCGGCGCTCTCTACTCGCGCTTTCGGAAACGCATTACTTTTCCGATCATGAACGAATCGGGAAGGGTGATTGCATTTACAGCGCGGGCGCTCGATTCGGCGGCGAGTGCAGGTGAGAAGGCGGGCCCGAAGTACATCAATTCGCCGGAGACGCCGCTTTATTCCAAGGGGCAGGTGCTTTTTAACCTCGATAAGGCACGCGCGTCGATCCGCCAGAACAATTTCGCATTGTTGGTTGAGGGGCAGATGGACTGCATTTCCGTCTTTATGACAGGAGTACAGAACGTGCTCGCCACCAGCGGCACCGCCTTCACCGAGCACCAGGTGAATCTGCTCAAGCGGTATTGCACCCAGGTGGTGGTCAATTTCGATCCGGACACGGCGGGGGCGAACGCCGCCGAGAAGTCGATTGCGCTACTCACCGAAGAGGGATTCACGGTCAAAGTGATCACTCTCGAAGACGGCCTCGATCCCGACCGGTACATACGTGAACGAGGGGCTGCGGCTTATCATGCGGCCGCACGAACGGCGCAAAGCCTTCCCGACTACCTGATTGAGCGTGCCCGGCAACTTTTTCCGCCGCGCAGCCCTGAGGCCAAGGTGAAAGCGCTGAATTTCCTGCTGCCGCATATTCGGCGGCTCCCCGACCGTCTGGCCCGCGACGAGTTTGCGGCCAATGCGGCGCAGAAGCTGTCGATCGATTCGGCGGTTTTGCGAGAGGAGTTGAAACAGGCTGCCGCCAAACGGCGCGACACTGTCTCCACCAGCTCTGTTGGGCTTAATGAGTGTGAGCGGGTGTTGATACGGGCGCTGGCCGCGCCACGCTCCGATCTGGCGCATTTGGCGGCTTGCGAAGCGCTGGAGCGGCAGGGGGAGATCTTCGACGAATTAAGCGTGACTCCGACGCTCGAGTTGCTGCGAGATCGGGGCGAAACAGACCCGGTTGAGTCGATTCCGGAAGGACGTGACCGCCAGCTGGTCGCCCAGGTGCTTTTCTCCGAGTCGGAGCCGGTGACGGCTGAGGAGGTCACGGCGGCGATCCAACCGCTTCTTCATCGCTACTTCAGCCGCCGCCAGCGAGGGCTGCGGGCCTCTTTGGCCGATGCTGAGCGCAAAGGGGATTGGGCGCTGGTAGCTGCGCTTTCTGCCGAAAAGATGCAGCTGGATCGACAACTGCGCGAGATCGGGGAATAGGGAAGATGGGGGTATTGAGCTTTTTGGCTGAGGCGTTTATTGGGTTCTTCGGGATTACCGAACCTACCGAGAAGCAGCGAAAGACGGTCCACCTGGTGATTGGCGGCTTTCTGCTGGGAGTCATTCTTTTTGTGCTGGCGCTGGGAGTGTTCTTTTTCGTCGAACTGCGCGCCGGACGCTAACAGAGGCTCATCGGCGGATTGGTGGAACTTGCTCCCCTGCCCAATTCAGCGGCCTGAAGTTGGCCGGAAATGAAACAAAATCGCCCCAAATGCATCTAAATCAGTGTCCGTCCAGCGTAGAAGTGCATGTTTCGGCGCCATTTTAAGGCATTTTGCCAAGGTGAGGTCTTCCCAACGTGCTATTCTAAGTTGTATTTGGTAGACGTGCGCCCAATTCCCCCATGCCCTCGCGCAGCGGGATACGCCCAAGCGGCCTCAATCGCACCTCGTCCTACCCAATCATAGGGACAGACCCACAAAATCGACGCGGGAGCGTGCATTCGCTTGGCCATAGAAGATAAATACGAAGAAGATATTCAGAAGCTCATCGATACAGGCAAGGAAAAGGGATATTTGACCTACAACGAGGTCAACGATCTCATTCCCGGCGACCTGCATTCCCCCGATGATCTCGACGATCTCATTACCACGATTGGTACTCAGGGTATCGACATCAGCGAAGACGGGCCGAAGTTTGGCGCGGACAAGTTCGATCCGGATGCCGAAGAGGGTGAAGACGTTGAGCTAGACCTTACGCCGGGAACACTGGAAAAGACAAACGACCCCGTCCGCATGTACTTGCGCGAGATGGGCACGGTACCGTTGCTTACCCGCGAAGGTGAGGTAGAGATTGCGAAGCGGATCGAGCGCGGCCAGATGCGCGTGCTGAAGGCGATTTCGCGTTCGCCGATCGTGATCCGTGAAGTGATTGCGCTCTCGGACGATTTGAAGCGCGGGGTCCGCAATGTGAAAGAAGTGGTGATCTTCGACGAAGAAGAGATCACCGAAGAGATCCTGCAGGCGCGGGTGCGCGCAACCGTCGGCCGTATCGATGCAATGGTCAAGCACCAGAAGAAGACTGCGCTGCTCACCGAAAAGCTCGAAAGCCCAGTTGGGCGGGACGCCAAGGCCAAGGCGCGCGACCAGCGCAAGAACCGCTGGCTCATCGCCCGCGAAAAGGTCTTTGTTTCCCGGATCGTTCGCGAGCTGAAGTACACCAACGCAGAGCGCAAGCGGCTGCTCGACAAGGTCAATAAGACGGTCGACGCGATGCGGACGCTCGAGCGGCAGATCAAATCGCTCGACACCAAGCATGACCAGTCGAAGAGCGAAGAGCTGCGCAAGGAATATCGACGCCAGCAGAAGAACTGCAAGATCGATCTCGAAAAGCTGGAGCACGATGCCGGACTGACGATCGCCGACCTCAAGCGCACCCAGCGCGAGATGATCCAGGGCGACATGGACGCCGAGCAGGCCAAGCGCGAGCTGATCGAGGCCAATCTTCGTCTCGTTGTGTCGATCGCGAAGAAGTACACCAACCGCGGTCTCCAGTTCCTCGACCTCATTCAGGAGGGCAACATCGGCCTGATGAAGGCGGTGGACAAATTCGAGTACCGCCGCGGTTACAAATTCTCGACTTATGCAACGTGGTGGATCCGGCAGGCGATTACCCGCGCTATTGCGGACCAGGCCCGGACGATCCGTATCCCGGTGCACATGATCGAGACGATCAACAAGCTCATCCGGACTTCGCGTCAGCTGGTGCAGGAGCTTGGCCGCGAGCCTACCTCGGAAGAGATCGCGCGCAGGATGGATATCCCTGTGGCGAAGGTCCGCAAGGTGCTCAAGATCGCGCAGGAGCCGATCTCGCTCGAAACGCCGATCGGCGAGGAAGAGGATTCGCATCTTGGCGACTTCATCGAAGACCGCCAGGCTGTTTCGCCTTCCGATGCTGTCATCAGCGTCAACCTGAAGGAGTACACCTCGCAGGTGCTGCGGACTTTGACTCCGAGGGAAGAGCGCGTAATCAAGATGCGCTTCGGCCTCGAAGACGGCTCTGAGCACACCCTGGAAGAGGTTGGGCAGAGCTTCCAGGTGACTCGCGAGCGGATTCGCCAGATAGAGGCAAAGGCGCTCAGGAAGCTGCGGCATCCTTCGCGTTCGCGCAAGCTAAAGGCGTTTGTGGATGGCGTGCGGGAAATGTAATTGGGTCAGTTACGAAAAAGAGGAGGCCGCGAGAGATCGCGGCCTTTTCGTTCCTGTCTTGAGAGTTTCAGGCCCTGGCCAAAATCAGCGTGGTCTCGCGCGTCGACGGGTTCAACCGCTCGCTCCCCATCCTGAGGCATGGCTGCGTCAGCCGGTTGCCGTCTTGCATCAAAGCTAAAACTGCTGAGCAGCTCGCCGAGCTCGTTTGAGGGGCCTCGAAAATAGCGATCCTCAAGGAACTGAAAGATGATTTTGTACGCTCGCAAGTCTTTCAGAAGAGCCTCCATTGAGTGCTTCAAGGCCAGCTGGGATTTGCATATCACCGGAACAGTCAAAACCGGCTGAAGCAGTTACACTTTGAGTATGAACGCTCTTCTGCTCAACCCGGAGACTCTTCCCGAACGCATCTCCTGGAATCCGCCTCTGACGGACGACGAGTTCGAGTCGCTGGCCATGGCCAACGACTTTTTCCTGTTGGAGCGGACCAAGGAAGGAGAGATTCTTGTGACCCCAGCCACCGGCGACGATACAGGTCGCGCCAACGCAGAAATCACCAGACAACTTGGCAACTGGTGGCATAACCACGAACGGGGAGCGGTCTATGATTCGAGTACCGGGTTCTTCCTCCCCGATAGCTCCAATATGAGCCCGGACGCGGCCTACGTGCTCCCGGAGAACCTCGGTCCACGCGAAGGGAGAGGCAGGAGGATGGCCCATCACTGCCCGGACTTCGTCATCGAACTGCTCTCCGGTTCGGATCGCCTCGTAAAGGCGCAGGCGAAGATGCAGGATTGGATTGCCAACGGCGCACAACTTGGATGGCTGGTCGATCCTTACAGGCAACAAGTCATGGTCTATGCGCCGGGAAAATCCGCTGAAGTTGTCACCGGCAACTCGGTCGCGGGAAGCGGACCCGTGGAGGGATTCGTCCTAAACCTCGCCAATATCTGGCGTTTCTACGAGACATAGGCATGGCGCAGAAAGGCGTGTGGCCGTTCACCTCACGCCCGGCGACGCAAGCCTCGACCTCATTGAGTTTCTCGATTGCCGTCATCCAGGTAATGGCTTGCCTACAACCCAAATAACCCTGACAGCATCCGTAGTAGCCATGTCTACGAATTCGCGATTCTACGGTTTAATTCTCTCGGGCGTGATGGCCTGCGGCTTTCCATTGGCACTTGTTGCTCAAAGTGCCAGCCAAGATGTTCAGCAAGCCGGCCAAGACACAAAGAACGCGGCCAAGAGCACGGGTCACGCGGTGAAAAAGGGCACGACGACCGCTGCGACCAAGACGAAAGAAGGCACAACTACGGGCTACAACAAGACTAAGGAAGGCACGACTAAAGGCTTTGACAAGACCAAAGAAGGGGTCGAGCACGTCGTGAATCCGAAGGGCGTTAAGGCTTCCGAGGCGAACGATGCAGCGAAGGAGAGCCGCCAGAAGGCGAACGACAACGAAGTAGAGAGCACCCAGAAGCTGAAGGACTCGAGGTCGCAACAGTAAAGTCGCTCTCCCGCTCGATGCCATCCGATCAAGGCCGCGCCCACTTCGCAGTCATCAGCCCTTTCTCAGCCGCATTTCGACGCCACGATCAGTGACGCGTCTCTCCGCCTCCGACCGTCTCGGCTGGCTGATCTCCGAAACCCAGCCGTCGGTGAAATAAATCGAAGGCCAGCCCGTAGCATTGACAGGCAAGCTCGGGATCGTAGCGCGCACCTTCATCGCGGAGGAATGCGTGGGCGCCATTTACTTCGTGCCAGGTGAACCGAGCGTCGACCTCGTTTAACCGCGCCAGCACCTTTGTGCGGCCTTCGAGTGGCACGTGCGGGTCCTGACGGCCGTAGATCATCAGCAGTTCGCCCTTGATATCTTTCGTGCGTTCGAGCGTGTCGTCGTGCATCCCCTTCGCCAGGCTGCCCTTGTGGATGTCGGTGGCGTAGAAGCACGCGGCGGCGCGAACGTCGGGATTCATCGCCGCGCGAAAGGCGAGGTGGCCGCCGATGCAGATCCCAAAGGCGCCGAGTTGGCCAGTGCAATCCGGCCGCGACTTCAGATGGTCGAGGACGGCCCGCGCATCGGCGTCGTAGCTGGCGAGTTCCTTGGTGGTCTTTAGAACATTGCCGCGATCGGAACCTGCCTGGTCGTAGGCGAGGACAGTTCCCGCGGGCTCGAATTCGTGATAAATCTCAGGAATGGCGACGATGTATCCGTGGCCTGCCAACATGGCGGCGGTGCGGCGAATTGGCCCAGTGATCTGGAATATCTCCGAATAGAAGACGACCCCAGGATACTTGCCGGGCGCGACCGGGCGCAGGACCAGCGTCCGCATCGGGCCGTAGGGGGTGTTGAGTTCGACCACTTCGTCTTCGCGAATAATCATTGTGTTTTTCCTCAGTCGACAGGGGCGGTATGGTTGCAGAGTGAGTCTACAATAAGCTCATCGAGATAGACGCGAGGCTCCCGGTTTGAGGCCTGCTTCCTCCCAACTCCGAAACTACTGGCTCTGGTATATAGGCTCCGGCGTCTGGCTATTCGATGCTGCTCTGGCTCTGCACTATAACCATCGAACGCACGCGCTTGGCGCGGTTGGGGTAGCGCTTCTCTTCGTGGTGGCAGGCGCTCTCTGGCGCAAGAGCTGGAACAGGCTTCAGTAGGTCTATGCAGAGACGCCTATTGCGGTGTCGGCGCGCCACGCCGATCCTCTTTGCTCCACGCCGATCCGTTCTGCTGGCGATCACTTTCCTTCTGGCTCTGACATCGTCTTTTTTCGCGCAGCAAGCAACGGCGCCTGTCAAGATCACGGTCGACGCATCCAGTCGGGACGGCACGCTTCCGCGGGCATGGGCGTTTTTTGGCTACGACGAACCCAACTTCACCTACAGCGCGAACGGAAAAAAGCTGCTCCATGAGCTCGCCGCGCTGAGTCCCGTGCCGGTCTACGTTCGAACCCACAACCTGCTCACCAGCGGAGACGGCAAAGGGTCGCTCAAGTGGGGATCGACCAACGCCTACAGCGAAGACGCCAGCGGTCATGCGATCTACGATTGGACGGTGGTTGATCGCATCTTCGACGCCTATCGCGATGCCGGGGTGAGGCCGCTGGTCGAGATCGGTTTCACGCCTGAGGCGATGACCACCGGACCTGCTCCTTATCGCCACAGCTTTCCGAAGGGGAGTGTCTTCACCGGCTGGAGCTATCCGCCCAAAGACTATGAAAAATGGGGCGAGTTGGTTTTCCGCTTCGCGCAACACCTGCGTGAGCGTTATGGAGACGACGCCGTCAAAACCTGGCTCTGGGAGGTCTGGAACGAGCCGGACATCGATTACTGGCATGGAACGCCGGAGGAATATTTCAAGCTCTACGACTACTCCGCCGCAGCGCTGCTTCGAGCCTTGCCTGACGCCCGAGTCGGCGGGCCAGAATCGACGGGCCCGTACGGTGGAAAGTCCACTGCGTTCCTGCAGCATTTTCTTGAGCACTGCGCTCGCGGAGTAAACGCTGCGACCGGCAAGGCTGGCGCACCGCTCGCCTTCATCAGCTTCCATCCCAAGGGTTCGCCTAAATGGCAGGGCGATCACGTGCAGATGGGTCCAGGCAACCAGCTTTCAGCGATCGACGGAGGTTTCAAGGTCGTTGCCAGCTTCCCCGAATGGCGCAATACTCCGATCATCATGGGCGAATGGGACCCGGAAGGCTGCGCCGCCTGCACCGCCAAGAGCAATCCGCAAAACGGCTATCGCAATGGCCCGCTCTATGCTGCGTATACCGCGCTCGCCTACAAAAGCACCGTCGAACTCGCTCACCGCGACGGAGTCAAACTCGCGGGAATGGTCACCTGGGCCTTCCAGTTCGATGATCAGCCGTATTTTGAAGGGCTGCGCGAACTCGCCACCAACGGACTCGACAAGCCGGTATTGAATTCTTTCCGGACCTTCGGGCTGATGGGCACAATCCGCTTACCCGTCGCGAGCAGTCAGGCAATTCCGGTCGAGCAAGTCGAAAGTTCTGGAGTTCGCGGTCAGCCGGACATTGATGCTCTCGCCACCGGCAAAGAGCGCGAGATTGATGTCCTACTCTTCCATTATCACGACGACGATCTGCCCGCGCCGGCCGCCGAGATTCGCCTCGCTGTGAACGGCCTGCCCGAGGAGGCGAAGCGAGTCCTGCTGGAGACTTTCCGAGTTGACGCCACCCACAGCAACAGCTTCGCCGCCTGGAAGGCGATGGGGAGCCCGCAAGAGCCGACTCCTGAGCAATATAAGGAGCTAGATGAGGCCGGTCAGTTGCAGATGGATGGGTCGCCGTCGTGGCGCAATGTCGATCAGCATGACTTGCAGTTGCCGCTGAATTTGCCGCGACAAGGGCTCGCACTGGTGAGAATCACCTGGTAACCCAAAGCGGTTGTCTTGCCGCGATCAGTGAGCAAGCGAAGTGGCGCGCGCGTCCTCGAGGTCCAATTCCCTCTCTAACTCGCGCAATACTTCGTCGTTGATGTCGTTACGGTTCCAGAGTTCAAGCAATGCGGCGCGTTCGACCGCGCGCAACATCATCGCGACCTGGCGATAGTCGTGATAGTCGTTTTGCGAGGAGCGGTCGGCTTCGTTCGCATCCTCTTTGATCAGGTTCAACCGTTGACGGTAGTGATGAGCCAGGTCTTCGACCACCCAATGGTCGTCGGGCTTTCCCCCGACTTCCATCCCATCGAGAGAGGCGAGCGCGGCTTCGAGCATAGCGCGCCGCGCGCGGGTGAGCTCGGAGTTCCCGCCCATGCCGCCGATCTTTAGCTTGCGGATAATCGCGGGCAGAGAAAGCCCCTGTAGAACGAGCGTGGTGAGGATGACGGAAAAGGTCAAAAACAGAATAAGGTTGCGCTGCGGGAAGGGCGTCCCATCGTTCAAGTACTCGGGCAAAGAGATGGCCGCGGCCAGCGCCAGCACACCGCGCATGCCTGTCCAGCCGAGCAAGAAGATCTCTTTTGAGCGAGGCGGCTTCTCCGTTTCTCCCAGCAAACGCGTCCGGACCAGGTGAGCGACCCAGGTTCCGGGGTACATCCAGACGAGCCGCAACGCGATCACCAGGGCGCAGAAGAAGGCCGCATCTTCGAACAACTGCAACCGGCTGACGTCCTTGATTCCGCCCAAGATGTAGGGCAGTTGCAAGCCGATCAGGATGAACAGTACACCGTTCAGCACGAAGTCGAGAGTGTTCCAGACCGCCGAGGTATCGAGGCGGGCGGAGGTGGTCAGGATTTCGGAGCGTTTCCGGCCCAAGTACAGCCCGCAGACGACCGTCGAGAGCACGCCAGAACAGTGGAAGGTCTCGGCGCTCAGGTAAGCCAGATACGGCGCGATCAGGGTGACGGTAATTTCAACTGGGGGATCGTGAATCCTGCTTTGGAGGACGCTGATGATCTTGGCTGAAATCAGCCCGAAGACGATGCCTCCAGCAATCAGGCCGATCATCTCGGCCAGACCCTTGGTGAGCGTCGGCTTCTCGCCGCTGACCACGAGCGCGACGGCAAATTGCAGAGCCAACAAGCCGCTCGCGTCGTTAATCAGGCTTTCGCCCTCGATCAGGTCGCTTATGCGCCTCGGCAACCCCAGGCGTCTGGCGATGGAGATAGCGGCGATTGTGTCGGTTGTCGAGACGACTGCGCCGAGGGCGCATCCCAGGCGCCAATCGATGCCGGGCAACAGCCAATCGCACATGACGGCGACACCGACGACGGTGAAACCGACCAGCCCGAAGGCCAGCATGGAAATGCTCAGGAGGTTCGCGCGAAAGTCACGCCAGGAAGTATTGAATGCGCCGGAAAAGACCAGCGGCGGAAGAAAGACGAGGAAAACCAAGTCGGGGCTGAGGGAGACATGTCCCAGGCGCGGCAGGAAAGACAGAGCCAGACCGCCGATCACCAGCACGATCGGATATGGAGTCTCGAACCTCCGGGCAAGCGTGGTGAGCATCGCCGTGGCAAGCAACAGCCCCAGGACGATCAGTTCCAGATGATGAATGCCTGCCTGACCCATTCGAGTCCTCGCTTTCTTGAAGATAAAGGAATCGGGGCGATTTCCTTTCGTTGCGCGCTATTCACGGAATATTCATACTTCAAATCGTTGTTTTTTATCGTCTTTCGACATCGCCCCTGCTAGCGTGCCTAGTGAACCTCACCTGGAGCTGTTTATATGGCAGAAGCACAAAGCATTGCCGCCCCCCCGACGAGCACAGTCCACGCGAAGCTAAACAAATCGCCGGGCGCCATCGGCATGATCATTTTCGCGATCGTCCTCATTGGCGGCTTCGCGTACGCAGGTTTTAACCTCGCCTCAGACCTCGAGGGCGGTGGACATTTTGAGACGATCTGGCCCTATGTTCTGCTCGGCGTCGCGCTGCTGACCGCGCTCGGTTTTGAGTTCGTCAACGGGTTCCATGACACAGCGAACGCTGTGGCAACCGTTATCTATACCCATTCCCTTGAACCGCACATCGCCGTTGTCTGGTCCGGTATGTGGAACCTAATCGGCGTGCTGACTTCTTCGGGCGCTGTGGCCTTCACAATTATTTCGCTGCTGCCAGTGGAGTTGATCCTGCAGGTCGGCCACGGGGCGGGATTCGCGATGGTTTTCGCTCTGTTGATCGCGGCCATTCTCTGGAACCTGGGCACATGGTGGCTTGGACTGCCGGCCTCCAGTTCGCACACCCTGATCGGTTCGATCATCGGTGTCGGTATTGCGAACCAGTTGATGAGCCCGAAAGGTTCGGGCACCAGCGGAGTCGATTGGGCACAGGCAGCGGGAGTTTTCCGGGCGCTGCTTCTTTCTCCCATATTTGGGTTCGTCCTGGCGGGCGGTTTATTGCTGCTGTTGAAGGCCCTTATCAAGGTTCCGGAACTGTACAAGGCTCCTGATGGGGACGCTCCGCCTCCGTTCTGGATTCGCGGCCTGCTGATCCTGACTTGTACGGGCGTCAGCTTTGGCCACGGCTCTAATGACGGCCAAAAAGGCATGGGATTGATCATGCTCATCCTGATCGGGACGGTACCCACCGTATACGCTCTCAACCATGCGGTCGGGCCGGGACAGGTCCAGGATTTCGCCGCGGTTTCGCAGCAAGCGGCCAATGTATTTGCGGGCAAGGTGACACCCGGTGTGACCTCAAGCGACCCGCGCGCCGATCTGACCAACTACATCCGAACGAAAGAAGCGACGCCGGTCACGATGGCCGCAGCCCACGATCTGGCACTGCAGATCTCGACCGCCGTCACCGATGCGAAGTCACTGGCGGGCATCCCGGCAAACCAGCAGCAGAACGTTCGCAACGACATGTACGTTGAGGGTGAAGCGCTGCGCCTGTTTGCCAAGACGGGTAAACCAGCCTTTAGTTCCATAGAAACGGCAGAATTGGCCAACTACAAGAAGCACATCGACACGGCGACGAAGTTCATTCCCAGCTGGGTGAAGGTCGCGGTTGCCCTGGCGCTCGGTCTGGGCACCATGGTTGGCTGGAAGCGGATCGTCGTAACGGTGGGCGAAAAGATCGGCAAGGACCACCTGACGTACGCGCAGGGGGCCTCGGCGGAGATCGTGGCCGCGATCACGATCATCGCCGCCGACCAACTGCACCTGCCAGTGAGCACGACCCACGTCCTCTCGTCGGGGGTGGCGGGTACGATGGTCGCTAACGGCAGCGGCCTGCAGTGGTCTACGATCCGCAACATCGCCATGGCCTGGGTCTGCACGCTTCCAGCGGCTGCGCTGCTGTCGGCAACGCTGTTCTGGGTGCTCAACCAGTTCGTCTCGCACTAGATCTCAATGGCGGGGTCCCAGCCGCCTGGCTCTCACCTCGAAAATCGGCGCTCCGGTACTATGAAACATAGCCGCGGGAGCGCCATTTTCTTTGGCGTGCCGCGGGCGGGATAGTCGAGAGATATGAGTCTACGAGCAAAGATAGAGGCCGTGATCTACGCGGCGGAAGAACCGGTCACCCTGGCGCAACTGGCCGGAATATTTGCCCATGAGTTGCCTGCCGCCCAAGCGGAAGGCCGGCCCAGTGCCTGGTCCCTCGTTGGACGCAGCATGGTCGAGGCAAATAACTTCATGTCCGCCAACGAAGACCATATGGTCGAGATGGCGCTGTTGGGGGACGAGAGTCGATCGGCCGGCGACCCGGCCGCTGCCGAGGCCGAGGCCAAACGCGTCGCAAGGCAGCGCGAGCGCGAGATCCGCGAGAGCCTAAAGGGCATCGTCGACGGGTTGATCAAGGAATACTCCACAAGCGACCGCGGGATGGAGATCCGCGAAGTGGCTGGCGGCTACCGCATCGCCACCAAGCCGGAATATCACGATGCTGTTCGCAGCTTCGTCAAGAGTCTCAAGCCGGCGATGAAACTCTCGCTTCAGGCTCTCGAAACGCTTGCGGTCATCGCATACAAGCAGCCGGTCACGGCCCCCGAGGTGGCGGAGATACGCGGCGTCGATTCGAGCGGGGTGCTCGGCGGCCTGATCAGCCGCAAGCTCATCACCACCGCTGGCCGCAAGCAGGTCATCGGGAGGCCGATCCTGTACAAGACGACCCGCGAGTTTCTGCTGCGCTTCGGTCTCAAAGACCTGAACGAGCTGCCGAGCATTGAGGAGTTCGAGAAACTGGCGGGCGACTTCGAGATTGGCGAGGAGGAAGCCGCGGAAGAGTCGAGCTTGCCGTTTGAGGAATCGGGCGAGTCAGCGCTTGAGGCTGTCGAGGCGAACGCCGGAGAAGCTGGCTTAGCGGTCGAAACTGTGGAGATCCCCGGCGCTCCGACTGATGAGACTGAACTCAAACCCGAGGTCGTCGCGCTCGAGGTCGAAACGCCGGATGCCACCCAACCTGGGGACGTTGAGATTGCGCCGGCCGCCCATCCTACGGCGCCGATAGAAGAGATGGAAGAGATCGATGCCAAGAGCAGTTAAGAAAAGCGCGGTTAGCAAGGCGTCCCGGACGAAAGCGGAGGATGAGGTGCGCCCGGAGATAGAGCAGTCTGTGGAAGAACCCAGCGCGGAATCTGCTGAGGCGACGAAGTTTGTCCCCGTCCGGCATGAAGAGCGCCTGCAAAAGATCATCGCTGCCGCTGGCGTTACCTCGCGGCGCAAGGCCGAAGAGCTGATCACCGAGGGGCGCGTGCAGGTGAATGGGCAGGCGGTTGTTGAGCTTGGCGCGAAGGCCGATGCCGCGCTCGATCATATCCGCGTCGATGGCAAGCTGCTGGCGAAGCCGGGGCAGGGGACGAATCGTCTTCGCTACGCCGTGCTTAACAAACCCAAGGGATATATCACCTCCGCGAGCGACCCGGAGGGGCGGCCGACGGTGATGAAGTTCTTTCCCGGCCAGCCTCGCGTCTTCCCCGTGGGGCGGCTCGATTACCAGAGCGAAGGGCTGCTGCTGATGACCAACGACGGCGAGCTGGCCAACCTGCTTACCCGTGCTGCCAACAAGGTGAGCAAGGTTTATCTGGTCAAGATCAGCGGCAAGCCGAGTGATGAGGCGCTGAATCAGCTCCGCGCAGGGATCATGATCGACAAGGGCCGGAACAAGGATGAGAAGCTGGGCCGGGTGATGACTCAGCCGGCGGGAATCCGCCGCGTCCGCGACGCTGAGAACCCCTGGTACGAGGTGACACTTACCGAGGGCCGCAACCGCGAAATCCGCAAGATGTTTGAGGAGGTCGGGCACTTCGTGGAGAAGATCCGCCGGGTCGGTTATGGGCCGCTGGTGCTGGATGTTGAGCCGGGGGAGGTGCGCGAGCTGACTCCGGACGAAGTGTTGGCGCTGCAGAGAGCGGCGCGCGGGATTCGTCCCGGTTCGCGCGTGTCGCCGCCGCCGGTGTCGATTGCGCCGGCGCTAAGGAAACCATTCAAGAGTGGATTTAAGGCTGGCCCAAAGCCGCAGAGAAGAGCTCGCTAGGGACCTGCGTCAGGCATCAGTAACCAACTCCGGCTTGCCTCATCTAATGGAATGACAGAGAGGAAAATTATGGAAAAAGCGACATTTGGAGCGGGTTGTTTCTGGGGGGTGGAGGTCGAGTTCGGGAAAATTCCTGGCGTGACCGAGACCGCCGTCGGCTACGAGGGTGGCCAGACGGAGCGTCCGACTTACAAAGAGGTCTGCACGGACCGGACTGGCCATGCGGAGGTCGTTGAGCTGACCTTCGACCCGGCGAAGGTGAGCTACGAGAAACTGGTCGAAGCCTTCTTCGAGCTTCACGATCCGACCCAGCTCAACCGCCAGGGGCCGGATTGGGGGACCCAGTACCGCAGCGCGATCTTCTTTCATTCTCCCGAGCAAGAAGCGACGGCGAAACAGGTGATCGAGAAGCTGACGACGGAGCAGAAATTCAGGAAGCCGATTGTAACCCAAGTGGCGCCGGCGCAGACCTTCTGGAAGGCTGAAGAGTATCACCAGAAGTATCTTGAGAAGCGCGGCGCGGTAAGCTGCCACATCTAAGCGAAACGATCGCGGGTTCAGGTCAGTGATGAGTGGCGCTTAGGAAGAGATGGTGCACCCGGCAAGATTCGAACTTGCGACCTAACGCTTCGGAGGCGTTCGCTCTATCCAGCTGAGCTACGGGTGCGCGCCACCTTAAGGATACTACGGCGACTGCGCCCACTGCGAGATTGGTGGTAGCCTTCCGATGGTGGGGTCGCAAGTCTCCCACATATCAGTGCCAAAGGAATTCATTCCATGTTGCGACGCAAATTACTGTGTACGTTCGGCGCCATACTCCTCGGCTCGCTGACTACGATTTCTCTGCAAGGCCAAGAAGCCACGGCGGCCAATGACTACGGCAAAAAGCTGCCCAGCCCTCCGGCGCAGGCGCGAGTCGCGCTCGATGGCAAGATTGTCACCATTGATTACAACCAGCCATCGCTGCGCGGGCGGCATGTTGGAGCGGAGCTGGCTCCGTATGGCAAGGTCTGGCGGACGGGGGCTAATCCGGCGACGACTCTGAAAACCGAGGTGAATCTGAAGATTGGCGACCTGGCCGTGCCGGCGGGGACATACACGATCTATTCGGTTCCCTCCGCGACGACCTGGAAGCTGATCATCAATAAGCAGACGGGTCAATGGGGCACGGTCTACAACCAGGACCAGGACCTCGGGCGTACAGACATGAAGAAGGGGCCGAGTCCTGCAGCGCCAGTAGAGGTCTTCACCATCAAGTTTGAAAACACCAAGGGCAAGAAGACCGAGCTGCATCTGATCTGGGAGAACACCGACGTGTTTGTGCCGGTGGTCGCGCAGTAAGCCAGCTTATCGTTTGGCGGCAAGCTCTTCCATCACGGATTGCACCAGTTCTTTGGCACCCTTGATCTCGCTGAGCACGGCCTGAAGATCGAGGGCGGGCACGGAGGGATTGCGGCTGGAGGTGCAATAGACTCCGTGCTGCCCGACAAGGATGAGCGCGTCGGTCAGGCGGTCGAGCGAGACCGCCAGACGCCCGCGGGCCGTCCCCATCATGAATTCGTGTTTTTCAAGCTCTTCGCGGTAGTCGTCGAATACAGACAAGTGATTTCCCCAGAAGGCCGAGGAAGACTTCGAGGAAGTCAACTCCGGCGCTTCCTCCGCAGCTCAAGCCGCGTTGATTCAATTGTGATGACGGCACGGTTGATGCCGTGCCATCATCAAAGGCTGAGTAGAAGTTCCCTAGTGGACGGCCAGCTCTGCTTCCCGTGCCTGCGCCGGCTGTTCAGCGATTTCGTCACCCAGCACATGCAGCCGGAGGAAGTTGGTCGACCCGCTCTTGGTGCGGGTTCCGGCAACGATTCCGAGGATTTCCCGGTGATGCACGAAGCCTTTTTCCTCGAGGATGCGCTCCGCCTCCGACACCATCTGTTCGGTGGTGTAGTTTTTGGCGCAGATTACGGGAACGACGCCCCAGAGCATGGTCATACGGTTGATAACGACCGGCACGCTCGACAATGCGTAAATTTGCGGGCCGGGCCGATACTTCGACAATTGCCGGGCCGTAGCTCCGGTTTCTGTGAAGACCGCGATAGCGCTGATGTCGAGATCCTCGGCCGCGTGGGCCATCGACTCGCAAATCGTCTCCGAGATAGATAGCCGTGCATGGCCGGAGTAGTGGACGCCGACCGGAGTGTCGGCAGGATGGTCGCGCATCTGGCCTTCGGTCTCGGTGACGATTTTGGCCATCATCTTCACTGCTTCGACAGGATACTTACCAGCGGCGGTTTCAGCTGAGAGCATGACGGCGTCGGTGCCGTCATAAATTGCGTTGGCGACGTCGCTCGCCTCGGCGCGCGTAGGCCGGGGGTTTTCGATCATTGATTCGAGCATCTGGGTCGCGGTGATCACCGGCTTCCGGTACTCGGCGGCGCGGCGAATGACATGTTTCTGGATGGCTGGAACTTTCTCGGGCGGCATCTCGACGCCCAGATCGCCGCGCGCCACCATGACGCCGTCGGCAATCTCGAGAATGCTTTCCAGATTCTCGATGGCCTGCGGCTTTTCGAGCTTGGCGATCACCCAGGTATCGGCGCCGAGGGCAGCGATGCGGTCCTTGACGTGGCGGACATCGTCCGCAGTTCGAACAAAAGAAACCGCAATGGCATCCACTCCGCTGTGAATCGCGAACTCGAGATCGATTTCGTCTTTCTCGGTGAGAGAGGGCACGCGCACCGGAATCCCCGGCAGATTGATGCCTTTCTTCTCGCCGAGCATGCCGCCATTGATCACGGTACACTCGACGTCCTCGCCGATCACCTTGAGAACGCTAAGCTCGATCAGGCCATCAGCGAGAGAGGATCCGCGAACCAGGTTCCAGATTTTCCGCCAGGGTCGTGAATGTGGTGCTAACCAGGGTTGCGTTTCCGAGAATGTCGCGCGGCGTGATGGTCAGCGTCTGTCCAGCAATCAGTTGAACGGGCGTTCCATTTTCCAGCTTGCCGGTGCGGATCTTCGGGCCTTGCAAATCGCCCAGAATGCAGATGGGCTTTTCTTCCTCACGGGCGACAGTGCGCACCATCTCGATCAGCTTCAATTTTTCGGCATGAATGCCGTGCGAAAAATTCAGGCGGGCGACGTCGAGGCCGGCGCGCACCAGCTGCCGAAAGGCCTGCTCATTATTCGACGCGGGTCCGAGCGTACCAACAATTTTCGCCCGGCGCCGTTGCTCCGGCAGGCCCGCGGTCGAACTCACGAAAGAACTCATTGACTCCCCCAGAGGCACATCGGAGTCTTGCTCGCGTGCCCCAACGTAGTTTACTCTTCCGGGGCCGCGATCGGTTCAACTGAATTGCCCTGAGCGGAGGTCGAACTGTCTGCCATCGAGCCCTCCTCCGGGCGCTTCTGCCGTGCCAGTTCCCGTTTGGGATAAATCTGCGCGTTGAACTCCGCTCCCATCAAGATACTCAGCGAAGTGATGTAGAGCCAGACCAGGGTGGCGATTGCTGCCAGCGACCGATCCGTAGACGGCCATATAAACGGCGAAACGCGTCACGTACCAGCCGTAGGCGAGGGTGGCGGCGAACCAGGTAAGGGTGGCCATCGTGGCCCCCGGCAGGCAGCATTTCCAGCTGTGGGTCCGGGGTGCGCCAAAGTGGTAGATCACGGTCAACACCGCGATTCCGGTCGAGACGGCAATCGCCCAAC
This sequence comes from uncultured Acidobacteriaceae bacterium, assembly GCA_963790505.1. Lineage (GTDB taxonomy): Bacteria > Acidobacteriota > Terriglobia > Terriglobales > Acidobacteriaceae > Acidisarcina. Next base: position 632,377 of record CAWBOT010000004.1, read on the forward strand.
GCACCATCCGCCAGAGAAGCAGGACGTAAAGCCGAAGTTCATGGTCGGCGTTGTCGATCATCCACAGCTCAATCTGGTGGCCGAAGACGACGATGGCGGTAGCGAACAACATCGGCGCCAGACAGATCGGAATCAACGCCGCCGCGACTGCCCGCGTTTGCCAAATGCTCCATAATCGGCGCGGCAGGCGGTAGGCGCGGCGGAAGCCTTCCATCAATGAAAGCATCATGCCCATTGCCGCGAGCGCCGCGACCAACAAAGCAGACCACACTACCTGCATCGAGTGCGCGTGACGGCTGAGGAAGTAGGCCTGAGCCAGGTCCATAGTGTCTGCGGGCAGGACCTCATTCAGAACCGATCGGATTTCATTAGCGAGCGTGTCAGTCTCGGGGGTAAGAGCCAGCAGGGTAGTGATTGCCAGCAATGCAGGAAAAAGACTCAGGATGGCCGAGTAGGCTGCCGCCTTGGCAATAGTAAAGACGTCGTGCACCATGGATTTCTCCACGGCACGCCGAAAGTGTCCCAAGATTCGCCAGAGCGGAGACTTCCGCATACCGTAGAGGATAGCTGAGAAAAAGCGCGCCGCTCTTAGCTGGCGGGCTTCCAATGATTCAAGAACTCGGTTACAGAAGACTCGTCCATGCGGCGCATTGCTTCAAATTCGCCATTCGTCTGGCTATAAAGGAGCTTGCCGCGGGAGTCGAGGACCGCCAGCGCTGGAACGCCTTTCTTGAGAGGGACGCCGTACTTCTCGGCAACATCGACGTTCTTATCCATATGGCCGATATCGATGTGAACGAGGACGAAGTTCGACTCCAGCAAGCTGAGGTTCTTGTCGTCGTGGAAGTAGATATCGAGCACCTGGCAATCTCCGCACCAATTTCCGCCGAAGTCGAGAATGACCCGCTTGTGTTCTTTGGCGGCGGCAGCCAGCGCCGCCTGAATGTCGGCGTGGGGATCGGCGGTGTCGGAGTAGATCACCTTCGTGCCGGCAAGAGCAGTCGGGGCGGACCATGCGAAGGTTCCCGCAAGGAGACCGAGGGAAAGAGCGGAACGCTGAACCAGCTTCGAGGCGAGAGGGCGCATATCTGAATAAGATACGCTGGTCTGGCCTGGCGTCGCGTTTTCTCCTTTGTGATCGGCGTCATTGGGGGGGCGCCATAAGGTAAGAAGGGGCGGCTGCCTGCCTTACTGACATCGAGTTTAGGACTGGATTGACTTTTGTTCGAACTGCGAAGTATAGCTTGATGCTGCTTCCGATTCTCGCCCTCCTCCGCCTCGTACGAAGATCGAACCTAACTTGTGAGGTAAGTTCGCCATGAACGGGAACTGTGTTATTGAGATGTGCCTTCGGGCCCGCTTGATCTTGCTTGGGATAACGCTCACCTCGCCCGTGTTGATGGGCGCTCAGTCGCCGAGGCTGGCGCCGGAGAAGATGCCCAAGATCGGCTCGGTCAGCGACCGATACCAATCCTTCAACATCGAGATGATCGAGGTGACGGGCGGCAGGTTTTGGGCGCCGTACAAGCACGGCGAGGCACCGACCCCGTCTCCGGCCGAACCCAAGGTCTCGCCGCCACCCGGCATGGATCCTTCGCTCTACCGGTATCGTCCGCCGATCGATCTCGCCAACCCGCAGCTTCGCAAGTTAGCCGCGGCCCTCGGGCCGAGCTATATGAGAGTAAGCGGAACGTGGGCCAACTCGACTTACTTTCAGGATTCCGACGAGCCCGCTCCGGCCGTTCCACCGGCAGGATTCGGCGGCGTTCTTACGCGCAAGGAATGGAAGAGCGTCATTGATTTTTCGCAGGCGGTCGATGCCGAGATCGTGACGTCTTTTGCTATCAGCCCTGGAGTGCGCGACGAGAGCGGCGTGTGGACGCCCATTGAAGCCAAGAAGTTCCTGGCTTATACCAATAGCGTCGGCGGAAAGATCGCGGCCGCGGAGATGTTCAACGAGCCAACGTTCGCGTCGATGGGCGGAGCGCCCAAGGGATACGATGCCGCGGCTTATGGCAAAGACTTCCGTGCTTTCGACGCCTTTGTGAAACAGGCAGCCCCTGATTTGAAGGTGCTCGGTCCTGGCTCGGTGGGCGAAGGTCACGGTTTCGGTGAGATGCCGGGAATGCATATGCTGAAATCGACGGATATGCTGGCGGCGTCGGGTCCGGGTATTGATATCTTCTCGTATCACTTCTATGGCGGAGCCTCGCAGCGATGTGTAAGGCCGGGAACGGCGCCGCAGATTACCCCAACCACGGCACTGACCGAAGAGTGGCTCTTCCGCTCGCAGCACGAGGAGGAGTATTACGCGAAGTTGCGGGACCAGTTCGCCCCGGGAAAGCCAATCTGGCTCACCGAGACCGGCGAGACGGCATGCGGCGGCGATCCGTGGGCTGCGGATTTTATCGACAGCTTTCGATATCTCAACCAGCTTGGCTTGCTCGCAAAGCTAGGCGTGCAAGTTGTCATTCACAACACGCTGGCCGCCAGCGACTACGCGCTAATTGACGAAAGCGATCTGACTCCGCGCCCCAATTACTGGGCCGCAGTCTTGTGGCGTAAGCTGATGGGAAAAACCGTGCTCGACGCCGGACCGTCTGGTTCGCCGAACCTATATATCTATGCCCAATGCCTGAGAGGAAAGCCGGGGGGTGTGGCGTTGCTCGCGATCAATGCGGACAGGTCGACGGCGAAGGACATATTCCTGCCAGTTGAGTCGGAACGCTATACGTTATCGGCAGCCGATCTTATGGGCAACAAAGTTGACTTAAACGGGAGCGAGTTGAAACAAGACTCGGACGGAGGTCTGCCGTCGCTTTTCGGAGCTGCCACGAAGCCTGGGGCCATCAGGCTGGCTGCTGCGAGCATCACCTTCCTGGGCATCCCGGCGGCGGGAAATTCCAACTGCCGCTGAGATTTCAAGGCCAGAGCAAATAGAACGACTCCTTCGCCATCTCGATCACGGCGCGGGAGGCGCCAAGCACCTCGCCGTCGGCCTCGGCAAGGACCGCAGTGTGGTAATCGTAGTCTTTGACGGGGCGGCAGACGATGCGAACGGCGTCGGTGTAGCGCACCGATGGCGAGCTCCCGTCGCGCGACTCTCTTCTTGCCAGCGCCTGGACGCTTGCCTTCGCCAAGCCCCAACGGCCGGTAGCGTCGACGGTCGCCAGTCGCAGCATCGGCTCTTCCAGGCTTCCGCCGGGGCGCCAGCGATTGAGCTCCGCAACCCGGACCGCGATCGCCTCACATACCCGCTGACGGAACTTGTTTCCGTCGACCGTGGTTACCTCGATCTCAAATGGCTGAATTCGATGCTTCGTCAGAAGGCTGATACCGGCGAGAAAATACGAAGTTCTTCCAAGCGCCCTCTTTCCCCAGCTGTCGGCGGCGTTCATCAGGGAGGCGTGGAGGCCCATGCCTGCGGCCATGGCGAAGTACCAACTCTTGTCTTTCGTACGGCCGGGAACTCCCGAGGGATCGGGTAAGGTCACGGTGATCCGCCCCAATGGAATGCGGCGCGGCGCGGCGTCGAGCAGCTTTCGCGCGGCGTCAACCGGATGGCGCGGCAGGTTCATGTTTTGCGCCAGCACGTTCCCCGTGCCGAAAGGCAGGATGCCGACAGGGATATTTGTTCCCGCGACTCCCTGAATCACGTTGAATACGGTGCCGTCGCCGCCGCAGACGAGGATGGTATCGAAGCCGTCTTCGATGCCCTGCCGGGCCTGCTCGCCAGCCGACTGCGCCGAGAGCGTCTCATGCACCTCGACCGAAAGTCCGACGGAGCCAAGCAGCGTGGCAATGCGGGCGATGGCGTCGCGGTGGGCCGCGCGCTGCTCGAAAATCGGATTCACAAACAGCAGAACACGACGCATCCGCGCTTTCGGCGAAATCAAGGGAGGACGCCAGCAAGCCTGCCGAGACGATCCTGCCCGATTCCGCTCTCAGCATACAGATGCCGTGAAACAGGAGTGTGTATTCGCCGAGATTTGTGCGGCCCGGAACCAGCACCGTACACCGGTGCAACTTTATCCGATTATCGTCTGGGGGGAGGCATGGGATACACGGGGCGACTGCGATAGACGAGCGCCCGGATCGCCCAGATAATCAACGCGACGAATCCAGCCACGAAGAGCAGCGGCAGAATAAAGAGGAAGATCGGGAAGACTACGCGGTCATTGCCGATCGCGGATCCGGTTCCAGTGCGGAGGTTTCCGGCCAAAACAACGGCGTCGCGTTCGATGCTGGCGTTGTCACCCACGGTGACATTGCCCAGAATTGCGACCGCATCATGCTCGGCATGACCACGCACACGAATGTTGCCGAGGACCGCGACGGCATCTCCGTGCAGCGTGCCGTCGATTTCAATCGAGCAGGCCAGGCAGACTGCATCATGGGCCTCCTCACCTTCGCGAACGACAATATCGTTGCCGAACTGCACGACATCGCGGCTCTGGGCTTGTGCAAGCGGCGCGAAGAGGCAAAGCAATATTGCCGGAATAGCAAATCGATAGGCCGCGGTCGATCGGACCGCCAGCAGGTTGCGCACGAGACAGCCTCCCTAAGACACAGTTCGTCGTTGAGTCAGGTACGCCAATCGTAACCCGCTGGTTCCGGAAGAAATTCCCAGGATGATTCGGCGGGGTCGGACTTCGCTCGAGTCTGTCAATTGCTGGAGAGCGCCATCTCGGAGCTCGCTGACTGAAGCGACTCTTCCGCGGCGAGCGCAATGCACTCTTCCAGAATATCGAGGGCAATCGCCGCCTCGTGCGTATTGACGATCAACGGCGGCGCGAGCCGGATCGATGTCTCGCCGCAGCCCAGGATGAGAAGCCCGCGCTCGAAAGCCAGCTCAACGATACGGTCGCGCAAGGGCCCAGCAACCGCGCGCGAGGCCTGGTCCCGGACGATTTCGATGCCGATCATCAAGCCGCGCCCGCGAACATCTCCAACGACGGCGTGCCGTGCCGGCCAGTCGCGCAGGCGGGTCAACATCTCTTCGCCGATCAGAGCGGCGTTAGCGATGCCTTCGTGCTCCAGGATATCCATGGTCGCCAGAGCCGCGGCGATCGAGACCGGGTTTCCGCCAAAGGTCGAGGCGTGGGAGCCAGGCACCCAGTCCATAATTTCAGCGCGGGCCATGCAGACGCCTAATGGCATGCCGGAGGCGATTCCTTTCGCCATGCAGACGATGTCCGGCTCGACACCGGTGTGTTCGATGGCCCACCACTTGCCGGTGCGCCCGGCGCCAGACTGCACCTCGTCGGCGACCAGCAGGATGCCGTATTTGTCGCAGATCCGCCGGATCTCCTGCATGAAGATCGTAGGAGCGACCACATAGCCGCCCTCGCCCTGGATCGGCTCGATAAAGATTGCCGCGACTTCTTCCGGAGCGATGGTGGTGTGGAAGAGCTTCTCCTCTATGTAACGGGCACAACCAAGGGCAAATGCCTCCTCTTCCTGAGGGCCGCCGCTACAGCCGCGGTACGCGTAGGGATAGCGCACGTGGGTCACTCCGGGGACAAGCGGCGAAAAACGCCGCTTCTGCTGCGGCTTCGAGCCGGTGAGCGAAAGCGCGCCCATGGTGCGCCCGTGAAACGCGCCGAAGAAGGCGATCACCTGCTGCCGTTTGGTGTGATATCTGGCCAGCTTCAGCGCGCACTCCACCGCCTCAGCGCCCGAGTTGCCGTAATAAAAGCGGTGTGGGCCGGGCATAGGAGCAACCGCGGAGAGCCGCTCGGCGAAGGTGACGAGACTCTCATAGTAGAAGTCGGTCCCGGAGATATGAATCAACTCCGCGGCTTGCGCCTGAATGGCTGCGACCACGGCGGGGTGACAGTGTCCGGTCGAAGTGACGGCAATCCCGGCGGCGAAGTCGAGAAATTCGTTGCCGTCGACATCTTCCACGCGAAGTCCGCGGCCACGCTTGGCGACCATCGGATAGGAGCGCGTGTAGCTCGGCGACATCAGGCGGTCGTCTGCCGCGATGACTGCCCGCGCCTTCGGCCCGGGCAGCGGACCGAGGAGCTTCGGGCCGTACTTGCTTGTAGCTGCGTTTTTGGATGACGGGAATTCAAGTACCTGGTTGCCATTCGGCATAAAATCTCTCCTCGCAAAGGCCGTGGTGATGGGCTGTCTCGTTGTGAGTCGCGCCGCGCTGAACGGCGAAACTTCGGCAGACGATGCGGATAGCTGGGTGCATATCGCGCCAGAGCTACGCGAAGGAGAAGGCTAGTCGCCGCCGAAGAGGTTGGGGCGGGTCCGCGTCGGCAGGACGCGATAATGCTTGCGGGGCGAGGTGCAACGAGCGAGCCAGCGCGTCCAGATTGGGGACGTTGCGCCGAAATATGCAGAGCGCGCTGAATTGTTCATGGGAAGCTCCCGCTGCGATGGAGAATACCACGCGCCAAGGCCGGGAGTGAAGCAACTTGTAGAATCGGACTACCGCCATGGGACAGAAGACCGATTCGGGAACCAGGATGCGCTGGGCTGTGCCGCTGGCTTTCGGCTGCGTCTACCTTTTCTGGGGATCGACTTACACGGCCATCAAGGTGGGAACGCAGTATCTTCCCGCCCTGCTGCTGACAGGCACCAGGTTCCTCATCTCCGGGTCTTTGCTTCTAGTCTTCTGCCGTCTACGCGGGCTGCGCATCTTCTATCGCGTTCGGGAGATGACGTTGCTCGCGATCATGGGGATTCTTATGCTGGGTGTGGGTAACTTCACCCTGGTCTGGAGCGAAAAGGCGCTGCCCAGCGGCCTGGCGGCGCTGATCATGGCGGTAACGCCACTCTATGTCGCGGTCCTCGAAAAGCTGCTGCCGGGAGGCGAACAGCTTCACCCTCGCGGCATAGCTGGGCTGGTGCTCGGCTTCGTCGGTCTGGCTGTACTCATGTGGCCAAGCCTGCGTCACGGAATCTCTGGCCAAAGCGCGCAGGCATTGGCCGGTGGCGCCCTGCTTGTGGGCGCGTTCGCCTGGGCTGTCGGCTCGCTGCTTGCCCGCCGCGCCAGGCTGGAGGTCGATATCCTGGTCGCATCCGGCTGGCAGATGCTCTTCGCGGGAATCGCCAATGCGGCCTTGTCTGCGCTCTTAGGCGACTGGTCCCGGGCCCATTGGACGCGGCCTGCAGCCTGGTCGATTGCCTACCTCGTCACCTTCGGCTCGTGGGTCGGGTACACCGCCTACGTTTGGCTCCTCAAGCACGTTCCGGTCGGCAAGGTCGCCACGTACGCGTATGTGAATCCAGTGGTCGCGGGGCTGCTTGGACTTGTGCTGCTGGGCGAACGGCTGGTGCCCAGCGAATATGCCGGAATGCTTCTCGTGGTCGTGGCTGTCGCGCTGGTTACATCCGCGCGGGTGCAAAGCTCCCAGCCAAAGGCTGAAGTCGATTCGGAAGCGGTCAAAGTCTGACCCGTCGTGTTCCTACTTCATGGAAGCGATTCCTGGCTGAAGCCAGGAAAAGAGCGAACCGGGCAGTTCGGGGAAGATCGTCGCCAGCAAGCCCAGCGCGGGGCCCAGGCCGAACCCGATCAACTTCCACCAGAACTCGGGCCCGAGTTCGCCGGGATTGGTGTCGGTCACATAGCTTAGGGTGGCGTCGCGATGCATCTGCGAATAAACGATCACGACCGCCGTGCCGATTGTTAGAAATAGCGCCATCATTGCGCCGCTCAGAGTTGGCCGCGGGTCGAAGGGATAGGTGGCGATCGACACCGTCACCGCTATGAACAACCAGAGTATCGCCATGACGAGCGTCCGCATCCGCCCCAACACATTCTGGATGAACCCCAGATACAACAGGCATACGAGTTCTTCGGAGTTGCGGAGGAGGTCGGGAATCGCTGCGGTTGTTTCCCCCGGTCCTCGCTCTTCGTTCTTACCGGGTGCGCCATCGAGCAATAAGGACTCGCGCTCTGACCACCATTGGGTCACGACCGGGCCGGCCAGCGTCCTTCCCGCCGTCTCGGCGATGCTGGTCTGGAAGTTCTGTAAAGTGGTCAGGTCGCGGGCGTGCCAGGTGTCCCAATTGTCGCCGTACCACTGAGCGAAGGCGGTGCGGAGGGCCTGCGTCTTCTGTATTTGCTGGCACCAGGCTGTGTGCTTGCCGATGCCCCTGCAGTCCAGCTGACTCGAGAGGTGAGTGAGGCACTCGAACTGCCTGGATAGCAACTTGTAGCGCATATCCAGGACATTGCCAGCCATCTTCCAGACCGAGCCCCAGGAGTAGCCCTTCATGGCCTTCATTGTCCGGCGCATCGGCACCCGATCCAGGAAGAGCAACATCAGCCGCAGTCGCAGCCAGACCCGGAGCAGTTGCCAGGCATTTGCCAGCATGAGGCTGATGCAGAGGTCGATCGCCAGGCAATAGAGGATTGAGTAGGCCTGCGAGCCCAATCCCCTGACCGGCACGCCCCCGGCAAGTTCGACGGCAGCGATCAGGTTGACCGGAAAGAGCACGGCGGCAACCAGCAGGATTTCCCTGGAAAACGGATGACAGAGATCCTCGATCCGCTTTGCGGTCTGCTCGCGGCTGAAGACGCATAGCGGGCGAAGCGGTTCTTTGCCATGCCCCGGATGGATCTTCAGGTCGTCTTGAAGCGGCAGCAGAGGACGGTCCGGGCCGAAGAGGGCCAATCCCTGGAGAGAATGCCAGAACCACAGATAGAGACCGACGGCCAATGCAATGAGCGGAACCAAGGGAGAGACGCCGGTTGTCAGGTTGATCGACCGCCAGTAAGTTGGAATCCGGTTGGCGGGAAACAGGGTTTCGTCCAGGGCGAAGTCTACGATTCCGTAGATGAGGTAGGTCGCGGCGACATAAACAGCCAGCACGCCGACGAGGAGGGGCAGCCACCGTGGTCCGAACTTCCAGGGCTTCACAGGAATCGGCGTTCCATAGACCGACTCAACGCGGACATTCAAGGCGAGGGCAAGCCCCGCAAGCAGCCAGGTGATCGGCAGAAACGCCCGGTACCACCAGGCGTGCGCCAAGGGCTCGCCGAAAGGCGACATTGCGCCGTAGCCCCACGCGAAGAGAATGGGCAAGAGTCCCACGATCACGCTGCCGAGCAACATCAAACCGAGGTGCGACCAGCCCTGCAGCCGCACGAAATGGGCCCGATGTCCTGGTTTCACCGTCAGGGACGGCCGCATGCAGCAATGAATATGGAAGCAGGCCCAGAGAATCATTGAGAGCAGGCACAGCTTCATGCTGAGCGGCATCGGCGGCCACTTGCCGAGCTCCGGAATGTAGGCTGGTCCACCTACCTTGTCTTGCCCGGTGCGGCTCTCCCCGCGAGCGAAGAGAAATGCCAGATCTCTGGGCAACGACACCACGGCGTGCCCCGCCCGATCGAGCATTCGCGGAGGATTCCGGGGCATGCTCTTTTCATCGAGCGCCGCGACCGGCCAGAAGCCGTCCCGGCCCAGCACCGAGAGCCAGACTGCCGGCCGTTGCCACCCCCACGCAGGGTCCTCAGGGCGGTTCTTGTCCTCTGTCGGCTGCGCCCAGAAAGGCGGAGCGTAGTTGGGGATCAGGACACCGGTGCAGTTGGCGGGCAGGAAGCGCGTCTCCGCGATTCCGTCGGCGTCGATTGGATCGGGAGTCTTCGCAATGCAATCGGAGTGGATCGTGAACCGCGTGGCCACGTAGTTCGCCTCGGCGATGTCGTCCGCGAAGACCCGGTGCGAGTGCCCATTCAGTGTCCCGCCGAGGCCGGTCCAGTGATGTTCCCATGGAAGCAACGGATATGTCGTCAGGGTCATGATGCCGCTCAGCGTCGCGGCGCCGCTCTCGCGTCGCAGCAAGAGGTCGGAGCCGACGATCACCACTCGTCCTTCGGGGTAGGTAAGTCGCAAATAGTGGCTTAGAAAAAGCTGATCGAGAGGGTTGCTGCTGCGGAGCACAATGTACTGGGATTCATGGGCCCGGAGCATGCTGACGATCTGTTGCAGCACCGCCTCCTGCGACAGAGCCGTCTGCTCGGAGCTGTAGTTGCGGATGGTATCGTGCTGCCGTCCGGTCGGGTCCGCCAGGTCGGTGGTTAATGTCCGCTGCGTTAGGTCTGAGGATTGCTGATCGGTCTTGCTGGCGAAGATCGATTGCTTTTGGTAGGCATCGCGCAGCGCGGAGATATCCCTCGGATAATACAGGCAAGCGGGGCCTGGTTTATCTCGCTCAGACGGAGCGCAGGGATCGGAGTGCGGCGGGTTGGTGATGCCTCTGGGCGCGGCAACGGCCGGATTCTGGGACCTGCCGACGTCCAGGTAGCCGCCATACGCGGTTTCGTCTTCAGAAAGGATTGCCAGGTGAGAGAGATCGAACTGCTGGCTCTGAAGGTAGCTGCGGTATCGATTCAATAGCAGATCGCCATCGGCTGAAAAGCTGCGGAAGACGACCTTGTCGCGGATCAGCGGGAGGCGGACAAACCATCTCACAAGGTTCAAGCTGGAGATGCTCCCGGTGAAGACCATCAACTTCCCACCCGGCGCGTTGGCAGAGAAAGAGTCGACCGCGGCTTGATTGCGGAGGAGCAGTTGCGCCAGCGAGGGGAGCGACCCTGAAAAACCCGGCCCCAGAATGCTGACTCCGTGAGCTGGATCGACCGCCGAGCCGTTGCTTTGCGGTTGCAGCGCGGTGATCCATTCGATTGCATTTTGGAACTGCTCTTTATGGATTCCGGTCGTCGGCTCCTCTCCAACGACGAAGACGGCCAGCCCCTCACGGTATGGCTCCTCGGCGCCGGCCGCAGCGATCTCGCTGCCCCGGCTGGGCTTCTTCCGAAAGAGCAGGACGCCAGGCTGAGCTTCACGTGCCCGGGTCCTCATCTCCTCCGTGTCCTTATCGGCTGTCGAGCCGGGCGACGGTTGTTCCTTTTCCCACGGCAACCAGGAAGAATCGAAGAAATATCCATCGTCCTGCACGCCTTGCTGGATCGATTCGGCGAGACGGTCGAAGTTCAGCGAAAAATGCGTGTGAACGGGATCGGGAAGAAGGGCGATGACGAACCTCATGCCGCTGGCGCTCTTCCGCATCTCCTCGTCGGCCGGATTTGTCTGGCCCGGGACTCCCCCCGAATAGCAGGACGCAGGCGCGGCGATTCCCTTCGGCGGAGATAACAAGAATTTCTGGATTGTATCTTCGAGATCGACGCACGGGCCACCTTCAAAGGTGCCCGGCTTGCTGGCCGCGCGCCCTTCGCTGTCCCCCCGCGTCGGTACGCGAACGGGCGGTTTGCTCCCGAGCTGGGAGCTGACTCCGACAAAAGCCGCGGCCACGACCAGCGCCGCCGCGCCCCATCCGGCCTCCTTCTTCATTGCGCCCTCTGATTCACTCGCCTTGGCCCGCGCGCAGCCGCCTCTGCCACCGGTCGAGTTTTTCCTCGAAACCGGTCCCCCAATGCGCCGCATAAGCTCATGATCGCCTCCCTGAAGCTCGTCCCAGCGAACGCGGAAAGCAGCCGCGAAGCGAGTTCACTGGCCTGTCTAAGATTGTGTTGGCGGCTTGGGCTTCGTTACATTCGCCGATTTCGAATGGGCGAAGGGGAGGCTCGACGAACCCCCACGCCGAATTGCGTCTGACGGGCCGCGCATTTGTAACAAGAGCAGGATGGTAGCAGAGTCCTCTCTGGACTTGAAGAGATATTTCGGCGCGCACAAATGCGAGGCTGGCGGCGCGCGGCTGTGATAACCTCAACCCGCGATGCGAATGACAATGCGAACAATGCGATATGCTCTACTCCTGCCGCTCTGCGCCGGCCTGGTTCTTGCAGTGGCCCATTTCCACGTCAACTCGCAGGTCCACTCGGTGACGGCGATGCCGCCCCATTTATTGGTGGCGAACCAGGGGAGCCGCAACCTGAGCATCATCGATCCAGTGGCCGCCCATCAGATCGACGCTGTGCCCGTGGGAGGAATCACTGGCCATGAAGTCGCTGCCTCGCTCGACGGCCGCACCGCCTACGTCCCGATCTACGGGGACGCGGGTGTCGCCAAGCCGGGCACGGACGGACGGTACATGGCGGTCATCGATGTCGCGTCGCACAAGGTCACGAGCACCCTCGACTTTGGCCATGGCATCCGGCCCCACTGCGCCGTTCTCGATCCAGTAAGCAAGCTGCTCTACGTCACCACCGAAATCGACCAGACCATTACGATCATCGATCCGCACACACTGAAGATCGTCGGGACGATCCCGACGGGCCGACTTTACTCTCACATGCTCACCATCTCGCACGATGGCAGCCGAGGCTATACCGCCAACGTCAAGCCGGGCACGGTGTCTGTCCTCGACATGAAGGGGCGCAAGACGCTCACGATCATTCCGATCTCGGGGGAGACGCAGCGTATCTCGATCTCCAACGATGACAAGTTGGTCTTCACCTCCGATCAGACGAAGCCGCAGCTAGCGGTCATCGATACGGCTACGAATCAGGTAAAGAACTGGGTTCCGCTGCCCTCGCCCGGTTACGGCACGGCCTCGACCAGGGACGGCCACTGGCTGCTGGTCGCGATGCGCGCCGCGCAGAAGGTCGCGGTCGTCGACCTGGAAAAGATGGAGGTCGCCCGAACCATCGACGTGCCCGCCGATCCCCAGGAAATCCTGATGAATCCCGATGGCAGCGAAGCATACGTCTCCTGCAATAAGAAGAACCAGGTTGCAGTCATCGACCTGTCGCAGTGGAAGGTCAAGGCGCTGATCGACGCGGGCGAAGGAACCGACGGTCTGGCGTGGGCGAAGTAGCTGTCCGCGGCTGCTAAACTCAAAAGCGCCATGACCTCCTGGATCAAGTCATGATCGCAGTCGGGATCATTCTCATCGTCGCGGCCATCGCTTACCTACTCGGCTCGATTCCCTTCGGCTTCCTGCTGGTGCTGGTCTTCCGCAAGGAGGACATCCGCACCGTAGGCAGCGGCAATATCGGGGCCACGAATGTCGTCCGCTCGGGCGCGAAGTGGCTGGGCCTGCTGACCTTTCTGCTCGATGCAGCCAAGGGATATGTCGCCGTCTTCGCGGCGGGATGGCTTTTGGGGGATTGGTTTGCCGGGCCGGACAATCACGCGATCGCCGCTGCTTTCGCGGTCCTGGGGCACATGTATCCCGTCTGGCTTCGTTTCAAAGGCGGTAAGGGTGTCGCCACGGCATTTGGCGTATTCCTGGCATTATCGCCCGAGGCAGCACTCATAGGGTTGGGCGTCTTCTTCGTCGTCCTGTTGATCTGGCGCTATGTGTCGCTCGCTTCGGTCGTATCAGCGATCGTGTTTCCGATTGCCGCACTGCTTCTCGCCCATGGCCGGGGAACACCGCTTTTTGCGGCGGTGGTCGTGCTTATTCCTCTGCTGGTGATCGTCAAGCATCGCCAGAACATAGGCCGGTTGCTCAGCGGCACGGAATATCGCTTCGGCAAACCCAGTCCTGAGAGCGCTGCATGAGCCGAATCGCCATTCTGGGCAGCGGAGCGTGGGGAACGGCGCTGGCCATCAGCCTCGCGAATCGCGGCGGGCACGAAATAAGGCTGTGGTCGCGCTCCCCTGCGCCGGCAATCGCGATGGGGGAACGCCGCGAGAATACGGTATATCTTCCCGGCTTCGCTCTGCCCGAGGCGATTGCCGTCACCGGCGAAGCGGAGGGGGCTGTCGGTGAGGCGGACATTGTTGTCACCGCAGTGCCTTCGGAGCACCTTCGCGCAACGTGCGAGCACTTCGCTTCGTTTGTTCGGGAAGGTCAAATCGTCGTCAGCGCTACGAAGGGGATCGAAGACCAAAGCCTGCTCCGCATGAGCGAAGTGATTCGGCAGACGTTGTCTGCGAACGGCGTTAACCTGCCGTGCGGAGTTTTGAGTGGGCCATCCTTTGCCCAGGAGGTCGCAGCCGGATCGCCGACCGCACTAACGATTGCGTTTACGGAGAGTGGGCTCGCTGCCCGAATTCAGAAGGAGTTCAGCGGCGCGGCACTTCGCCTTTATACCAACGACGACGTGGTCGGGGTCGAGCTTGGCGGGGCACTGAAGAACGTAATCGCAATTGCCTCGGGCGTCGTCACCGGCCTAGGACTCGGCCACAACACGGCCGCCGCGCTGATTACCCGAGGCATCGCTGAAGTCACACGCCTGGCGATCGCCTGCGGAGGACGTCGCGAAACGCTCGCTGGCCTCTCCGGCATCGGCGACCTGGTGCTCACCTGCACCGGGGGACTCTCGCGCAACAGGACGGTGGGCATCGAGCTCGGCAAAGGGCGGCGGCTGGACGCAATCCTCGAAGGCCTAAACGGCAAAGTGGCTGAGGGAGTTCGCACGACCTTTGCGGCACTGGGCCTGGCGCACAAGCACGGCATCGAAATGCCGATCACGGAACAGGTGGCTGCAATTCTGAGCGCGAGAAAATCACCCGTCGAAGCGATGCGAGAGTTGATGGCGCGGCCGGGCAGAGATGAGTCGTGAGATAGCCGGCTTATGTCTCGCGCTGAAGGGCGTCGACTAATTTCTCAAACAGCCCGTCCCCCATGTTGCCTTTCGTCAAGTAGACCCGGCGAGGGTTATTTAGCGCCGGCAGAGCTTCAAATACTGGGTCAGTCTTTACCCAATGCTTTTTCGAGCGCATGACAATCATAGGCAGGTTCTTCGCCAACATCCGTCTAGCGAGATCAAGGGAGTACTCTTGCGAGCGACACACACGTTTCAGGGGTAGCTCGGAAACTTCCGAGTGGTAAGGGAACCATTCAATGGCAATTAGGCGACTAGCAAATGTCGCGTCACTTAAGCTGCAAGCCTGTCTTAAGCCGCGTGTGTGGGCGCGCCACCATTGACCAGCCGGAGTCGACTCGAACGCGGGGTTCAGTGGATAGAATGGATACTCCATCTTCCCATGTACGAGATTTTGGAACATAGCATTTCGAAAATGCGCATCAGCGTGTGCTTTCTGGTCCTCCTGCTTGTGCCCGGGATTAAGAATCAGTAGTGCAACCCTCGCCGTCTCTGGATTCCCGATGAAGGGTTCCGGGATGGATCCCACAACAACCTTTGCCTTTGGATCGCGTACCGAGTAGTTGTATCGCTCGATATCCTTACAGTCGATATCGAGAACGTAGGAGTCCCCTTTGCGTGGTAAGTCTATCCAAGGATTGTTCAACGCTTCCATGCGCTCCAGCCTAACATCGTGACGCTGTCCTGCTGCCGATGTTATCTGGAAGATACGGTCTGCTGGAGCATCATCCAGCAGATGTTTGTGGGCGGGTCTGACGGATGACCACCATTAATCCGAGTGCGGCGATCAGCATTCCGGCGGCGACAAAGAACGGCATGCCCGGCAGGTGGATCGGTGCTCCAACGCCAATCGATTTGCTGAAGATGTAGGTGAAGAGGCCGGGGCCGAGCAACCCAGCGATGCCGCGCAGGCTGTTCACAGCGCCCTGCAACTGGCCCTGCTCCGAAGGCCCGATCTCGCGCGACATCAGGCTTTGGGCCGAGGGCCACGCAACCGACATCAGGTTGAGGAGTGGAATTCCCATCCAAAAGAGCATGCCGGTGGCTGAGAGTCCGAACATCATGTATCCAGCCGCGCCCCCAACGTAGCCCAGCACCATGGCGCGTCGTTCGCCTAGCCATTTGACTACCGGTTTGACCAGAAGAGCGCCGTAAAGTCCGGAAAAGATGCCGATTGTCGCCAAAGACAAGCCGACGGTGCGGTCGGTCCACTGATAGCGGTAATCCGCGTAGATAACGTAGACGTTCATCAGGGACTGTTGTGCGATATAGCCAAGCAGCAGCAGGCCGGCAATGCCCAAGAGTACATGGTTGCGGGTGAGCATTGAGACCGAGCCAACCGGGTTGGCGCGTTTCCAGGAGAAAGGACTGCGATGCTCCTTGGCGAGCGATTCCGGCAGGACGAAGAGACCATACAAGCCGTTGAGCAGGCTCAGCCCGCCGGCCACCCAGAAGGGCAGGCGCGGATTCACGTTGCCGAGTATGCCGCCGACCGCCGGCCCCAGTACGAAGCCCATGCCAAACGCTGCGCTCAACATGCCAAATGCGGCAGCCCGCTTCTCGTGGGGGGTGACGTCGCTCATATACGCCATGGCGGTGGGAATGCTCGAAGCGGTCAGGCCGGAGATCACTCGCCCCACAAAGAGCCAGCTTAATGCGGGCGCCCAGGCCATGAGCATGTAATCCAAACCGAGGCCGAAGTTCGAGAGCAGCACGACCGGGCGGCGGCCATAGCGGTCCGACAGCGATCCCAGCACCGGCGAGAAAAAGAACTGCATTCCCGCGAAAAGCGTCCCGAAGATGCCCAGCATCTCGGCGGCGCCGGCAGTATTCCCATGCAGGAAATTGGTGATGAGCCGAGGCAGTACCGGCGCGATCATGCCCATCGCCAGCATGTCCAGCGTTACCGTGAAGAAGATAAAGGTGGCTGCGGCGCGACGTCCCCTGGGGATCTCCGGCGGCCTAACCGGACCTTCGGCGCCGACGACGAACTCCGGTTCGGTCGCCAGCGGATCGGGCATCACCTCCGGCGCGTCGTTGTCGGGAAAAGGCATTAGAAAGGCGGCTCTGAAGGCCAGTCTAACCCGGAAGCGCCTTCAGTAGCTCAGGCCGAGACTTTGGGCGGCGTCGTTAAGGCGACGGTCCCTGGTCCACAGCAGTCCGGGCTGGATGGCAGCAGAAGCGAGCAGTTGCATGTCGTTGTACCCTACTCCGCGTCCCATCAAGCGATGCCGTTCGATGAAACGAAGGACCTCCGCATGACTTGCGACCGTCGCCTGCGGCAGTTCCTTCAGCAACTGAAGCCGTTCCTTCCGTCCAGATATATTTCCGCAGGCCAGTTCTCCAATGACGCACGGATGGCAGAAAATCTCCCATCTTTCCATCAGCTCGTCAAGCCTTCGATTCGACGAACGCAGGTGATCGATCCAGACGGAACTATCCGCAATGATCAAGCGGCCGGCTCCCGCCGCCTCGGGATATCTTCTATCTCCGGATCCGTGCCGCCCAGTCTCGCCAAGCGCCGCCCCGCCTCGCGCTGGACCAAGGCTTCAAGTCCCATGCGCACCAGCGTATTCCGTTCCTTGATGCCGGTAAGCTCTTGGGCGCGCTCGATCAGCGCGTCATCCACGTTCATCGTTGTGCGCATTTCGCCAGTCCTCTCGCCACTGACTTTAGCATCATTGATGCAGTAATTGATGCTCGGGACGCCACGGAGCCAGGCTTCCGCAGTAGCGGGTTGCTAAACTCGAAGCAGCGGCGGCCTCTGCCGCGAAGGACCCCCTCCCTGCATGATTCAAACCCTCTTTGGCAGCCTGGAAGAACCCGAAAAGAAATCCATCTTCGACCGCATGAAGCAAGCGGTCTCGAAGACCCGCGACTCGCTTGGCGACAAGATCGAAGGCGTGCTTGCGCTCACCCGCGAGGTCGACGAGGCGGCCCTCGAGGAACTGGAGCTGGTGCTGCTCTCTTCCGACATCGGGGTTGCGACGACAACTGAGATTGTGACGGCGTTGCGCGAGCGCGCGCTGCGACAGCAGATTCGCAACGGCGCCGAACTCAGGCAGTTGCTGAAAGAGCAGTTGAAGCACATTCTGGATGAACAGCAGCGGCCTGTCTCCAAGGTCGCTCCGCCGTTGGTGATTATGATGGTCGGCGTCAACGGCACCGGGAAGACGACGACTACGGGCAAGCTTGCCGCTTACTTCCGCCGCGAGGCGAAGACGGTGCTGCTCTGCGCGGCGGATACCTTCCGCGCTGCGGCGATCGAACAACTCGAGGTCTGGGGTGAGCGCAGCGGGGTCGAGATGATCAAGACGAAACAGGGTGGCGATCCCTCCGCGGTGCTTTATGATGCTCTGCAAGCAGCTAAGGCCCGTTCCACCGATGTGCTGATTGTCGACACCGCGGGACGGCTGCACACCAAGAACAGCCTGATGGCCGAGCTCGACAAAATGCGGCGTACCGCGCAGCGTCTTGTTCCCTCAGCTCCGCACGAGGTTCTGCTGGTCATGGACGCTACCACGGGGCAGAATGGCCTGCAACAGGCGAGGCTCTTCACTGAGTCAGCGGGAGTGACGGGTATCGTGCTCACCAAGCTCGACGGCACCGCAAAGGGTGGAATCGCGATCGCGATCGCACGGGAACTCAATCTGCCGGTGCGTTACGTCGGAGTCGGGGAGAAGATTGACGATCTGCTGCCCTTTGACAGCGAGGCGTTTGTGGAGTCACTGCTCGATGGCTAACGAGCGAACCGACGAGACGGTTGGCCGGGCGACCGCAAGCGCCGCGTCCATCAAAACCGACGGGCGGGGCGCAGACGAGTGCGCGACCGACGAGCGCTGGATGTCCCAGGCGCTCGCACTGGCGCGGAAAGGGGTGGGGCTGGCTTCGCCAAACCCCACCGTAGGCTGCGTGATCGTCCGAGATGGGCACCGTGTCGGCTCCGGCTTTCACCAGTACGACCGCCGCGATCATGCTGAAGTCGTCGCGCTGCGCGAGGCCGGGGAGCTCGCGCGCGGCGCGACCGCATACGTGACGCTGGAACCGTGTTCGCACTTCGGGCGCACTGGCCCCTGCGCCGACGCGCTCATCAATGCGGGTGTGGGTCGCGTCGTCGTGGCGACTGCCGACGCTAGCCCGGAGGTCAATGGCCGGGGAATCGAGAAGTTGCGCGCAGCGGGAATCGGGGTGACTGTCGGAGTCTTGCAAGAGCCGGCGCAGCGCATTAACGATGCCTTCGCAAAATATATCCGCACCGGACTTCCCTTCGTGACGTTGAAAGCCGCGATGTCCCTCGACGGTCGCATCGCGCCGCCTGCCGAGGCCCGCCAACCTGGGGAGATCACCTGGATCACCGGATACGATTCGCTGCAGCAGGTCCATCGTTTGCGGCACGCGGCCGATGCGGTGCTCACCGGCATCGGCACTGTGCTTGCAGATGACCCGCTACTCACGGATCGCAGCGGCTTGCCCCGGACGCGGCATTTGTTGAGAGTCGTGCTGGATAGTCAACTGCGGCTGCCACTCGAAGCCAAGCTGGTGAAGTCAGCAGACGTCGACGTGCTGGTGTTCTGCTCCGATCTCCCGGAGAATCGGCGGTTGGCACTTTCGGCAGCCGGACTGGCAGTGAAAGAGATCGAATCGAAACCCGGCAGCGCTCGACCGCAGTTGCGAAGCGTCCTGGAGCAACTCGGAAAGATGCAGATCACCAGTCTGTTGATTGAGGCGGGCTCGCAGATGAACTCCAGCTTCCTGGATGCGGGCCTTGTCGATCGTCTCTACCTCTTTTATGCGCCCTACTTTCTCGGACCTGAAGCCCACACTGTTGTCGCTGCAGCGCCGATAGAGAAGCCGGCAGTTCGCGAGTTCGCGCTGCATCGATTCGGGGCGGACTTTGCTTTCGAAGGCTGGCTAAGCGACCCGTGGCAGCCGTGAAATTCAAGGCCTCGATCAGTTAAGCTGAACTCATGTTTACTGGCCTGATTGAGAGCCTAGGCTCTATCGTCTCTGTCGAAAGACGCGAAGGAGCGCAGCGCATCACGATCGAAGCGCCGGGCGTTGCTGCAAAATTGCATAGTGGGGACAGCGTTGCGGTCAGCGGAGTTTGTCTCACTGCGCTGGAGATCATGCCGCCGCTTTTCCACGCCGATCTCGCCGCAGAGACGGTTGCTCGAACTTCACTTGCGGCGCTGGCTCCGGGATCAAAGGTCAACCTCGAACTGCCGACGCCTGCGGGCACTCCGCTCGGAGGCCATGTAGTGCAGGGCCACGTCGATTCCACCGGGACGTTGATTTCTATCGCGCCAGTTAACGCGAACGCGGACCCGAAGCTCACCGACTGGTGGCTGCGCGTCGCAGTTCCGTCGAGCGTAGGCCGTTATGTCGTCGAAAAGGGCTCGATTGCGATCGAGGGCATCAGCCTGACGGTAGCCCGCTTCGAGCCGGGAGGGCCGGAGGGAGATATCGTCAGTGTTGCGATCATTCCTCATACCTATGCGGCGACGAACCTGCACTCGCTCCAGGCGGGACAGCAGGTGAACCTCGAGGCAGACGTACTGCTGAAGTTCGCCGAGCAACAGGTTGCGCAGCAAAAGAAGGAAGAATTCGAGATCAGCCTGGAATATCTGGTCGCGAACGGGTATTAGAGCGAAAGCAGAGTTACTGTAACGTGTCAGGCAATCGCTATGTAGGCTTTTTCTTGAAAAAAGCCTGCTCAGAGTGGTGGTCTCAAATTACGCCTTCTCTACTTTTGCTTTAGTGGCCGCCACTGGCTTCGCCGCCCGGCTTGAAGCTTCTGGTCATGAATGCGAGCGGGATCCCGATCAGCGCAATCAGCGCCATCAGCTTAAAGCAGTCCGCGAAACCAAGCAGGCTGGCCTGTGAATTCAGCTGGTTATAGAGCATCCCCTGCGCATGTTGCGCGGCATCCACATGTGAAAAGCCCAGATGCTCGAAGGTCCTGGTTAACGCGTCTATCCGGGGATGGAAGAGCGGCGATGCCAGATCCGCATTGCGCGACAGGCGATCGCTGTGCAGGTCCATTCGCCTCTCATGCACTGTCGTTATGAAGGCGACTCCGAAGCTGCCGCCCCAGTTGCGCGCCAGGTTGGTCAGGCTGGAACCTTTATTGTTTTTCCCGGGCGGCAGATAGGAATAAGCCAATACGCTCACGGGAACAAATAGGAAAGCGTAGCCGAAGCCTTGGAGCGCGCGGGCCATCGCGTAGTGGAAGTAGTCGGTCTGCAGATTGAATGAGCCGTAGTAGAACATCGACGCCGAGACCACCGCGAAGCTGAAGGCGATGAGGTAGCGAGGTTTGACGAATCCCTTTTGCGTTAGCACGGCAACCATGGGAGCGAGCACCGTAATGACTGCCGCGCCGGGACCGAGCACCAGGCCGGCGTCGGTCGCCGTGTATCCATAGAGGCTTTGCAGTATCTCGGGAATCATCGTTGTGCTGCCGAAGAGAACGAATCCAAAGAGAAAATAAAAGATGTTAGAAATCGCGAAGTTCCGTTCGCCGAGCAGCTTGAGCTCGACCACCGGATCGGCGGCGCGCAACTCCCACCAGATTGCTAATCCGATGCACGTGATAGCGAGGCAGAACATCGTTCGAATGAAGTTGCTGCCGAACCAGTCATCGATTTGGCCGCGGTCGAGCACCACTTCCAAGAACGCAAAGCCAAGCGCAATGAGAGTGATGCCGATGTAGTCGATGCCCAGCTTGCCTAGCCGCTTCGCCTCAGCTATCTCGGCGGTGAAAGCCGGCGGGTCGCTCACCAACCGGCTCGTGAGAAAGAGCGAAATCAGGCCGATCGGTACGTTGATAAAAAAGACCCAGCGCCACGAGAAGCTGTCGGTGATCCAGCCGCCCAGCGGAGGGCCGATAGCCGGAGCGGTTACGATCGCCACGCTATACAGGGCGAAGGCAGCGGCTCGTTTCGAGGCCGGGAATGTATCTACGAGAATTGCCTGCTCGACCGGCGCCAGGCCGCCTCCGCCGATGCCTTGCAGCACGCGGAAGATTACCAGGAAATTCAGGGTCGGGGCGATACCGCAGAGAAAAGATGTGAGCGTGAAGAGGCCTACGCTGATCATGTAATAGCGCTTGCGCCCAAAGACGCGGCTCAGCCACGCACTCATCGGGAGTACCACTGCATTCGCGACCAAGTAGGAGGTCAGCACCCACGTCGTCTCGTCGAAGCTGCGGCCGAGGCCGCCGGCAATGTGCGGCAGAGAGACGTTGGCGATGGAGGTATCGAGCAACTCCATGAACGTCGCGAGGGTGACCGTCAGCGCCACGGCCCAGGGGTTGACCTGCCTAGCCGCTGAAGCGGCGGGTAGCGAAGCGATATTTGCGGTTGCGGTGGCCACTTTTGCACGGGTAGTTCAAAGAAAAGATGTAGCATGAGACCGATCGGTCGCATCTTAATTCGCAGGAAGTAATCATGCCTTCAGTCAAAACGCCGGCCAAGTCCGAACGCGGGCGCGCCACGCGGCAGCGGATCATTGAGCGCTCAGCGCCGATCTTCAACCAACGCGGATACGCTGGGACCTCGATGTCGGAGTTGATGGCAGCGACTGGCCTAGAAAAGGGCGGTCTTTATCGCCACTTCAAGAGCAAGCAGTCGCTTGCCGCGGCCGCGTTCGATTACGCGTGGGAGACGGTGCTGGCGCCGCGGCACAGGGGTCTTGACGATTGCGAAAGCTTTGTGGAGAAGCTGCTGCTCTTTGTCCGTAACTTTGTAGAAGAGGCACCGGCGAACCTTCCCGGCGGCTGCCCCCTGCTCAACACGGCTGTCGATAGCGATGACGGAAATGCGCTGATGCGCGCGAGGGTTCGCGCGGCTCTCGACCAATGGCGTTCAACCCTTGCCGGCTTTGTTCGCGAGGGTCAGAGTAGCGGAGAGTTTTGTAGCGAGATTGACCCCGACGCCGTTGCGGTGATCATGATCTCCGCTTTGGAGGGGGCGGTCATGATGAGTCGCCTGGAGAAGTCTCGAGAGCCGCTGCGAAAGGTGGGTGAGCACCTCGGATCGTATCTCCGTGCACTGAAACGTTGAGCGGGTTAGCTTCAGGAACGGCCAGCGTGCGGGGCCATCAACAATGCGGACCTGCTCAGCGACCAAACTTCTGTCTTCCAGCCAACTGGCCCATCAGACTGCGCTGCATCTTGCCGCCGCCAGCGCCGACGGTCTTGAAGACCTTGCGCATCTGCACATACTGCTTGAGGAGCTGATTGACTTCCTGCACAGAAGTCCCCGAGCCACGAGCGATGCGCTTGCGGCGGCTGCCGGAGATGATCTCGTGATGGTCGCGCTCTTTCTTCGTCATCGAGTTGATGATGGCCTCGACGCGCACAAACTGCTTTTCGTCGACCTGATCGGCCATCTGCTGGATGCCCTGAAATGGCCCAACCGAGGGCAACATCTTCATGATGCTTTGCAAAGATCCGAGCTTACGGATCTGGCGCAGCTGGTCGCGGAAGTCTTCAAGAGAAAAGCCATCGCCGGAGAGCGCCTTCTTGGCGAACTCTTCAGATTTTTTCTTATCCAGCTTTTCTTCGGCGCGCTCGAGCAATGAGGCGATGTCGCCCATGCCGAGAATGCGGCTGACGATGCGGTCGGGGTGAAAGGCCTCGAAGGCGTCCAGCTTTTCGCCGGTGCCAATGAACTTGATTGGCTGCCCGGTGACGTGACGAATTGAAAGGGCCGCGCCACCGCGCGCGTCGCCATCCATCTTGGTAAGGACCACTCCGGTAAGCGCGAGGCGCTTGTGAAAGGCGTCGGCGGAGTTGACCGCGTCCTGCCCGGTCATGGCGTCGGCGACGAAGAGAATCTCCTGCGGAGCGAGCAGTGATTTAAGACGCTCCATCTCTTTCATCAGGTCGTCGTCGAGAGCGAGCCGTCCGGCGGTGTCGACGATCAGCGTGTCGCAGCCGGAGTTAATGGCGTCGCGACGGGCCTCTTTTGCCAGGCGTTCGACGAGGTCGGGGCCGGGCGTTTCGCCCTTCAGGTCGCCTTCGTAAATATTGGCCTTGATCGAGGAGGCGACGATCTTCAACTGCTCTCGCGCGGCGGGGCGATAGACGTCGACCGAGACGAGCATCGGCCGGTGGCCGCCCTTTTGAAGCCATGCCGCAAGTTTGCCCGAGGTGGTGGTCTTGCCCGAACCTTGCAGGCCGGCCATCAGGATCACCGTTGGCGGACGCGAGGCAAAGTTAAAGCGTGCGGTGTCTTTGCCGAGAATCGCGATCAGCTCATCGTTGACAATCTTGACGACCTGCTCGGTGGGCGAAAGCGCAGTTACCACTTCCTGTCCGAGGGCCTTTTCGCGGATGTGTTCGATGAGGTCTTTGACGACGCCGAGGTTGACGTCCGCCTCGAGCAGGGCGACGCGAATCTCACGCAGCGCCTCGCCGACATTTTCTTCGGTGATAGTGCCCTGGCCGCGGAGGTTCTTGAAGGCGCGTTGAAGTTTTTCGGAGAGTGTATCGAACATGGACTTACTCAGTTTAACAGCCGGAAGATGGCCGATGCCTGCGCAGGGTGCACCTACTCGTTCCGCACGCGGTGCTGCGCTGAGGTCGCGTTTGCGCGAATTCCCCTCTAAACTAGGGATATGTTCCACAAGGCCTATGCCAACTGGATGTACCGCTGGGAGACCGCCTTGACGACCCGCGACGAGAACCGCATCGTCCGCCCACTGGAGTGGGGATTCGACTGGCTGGACGACTACATCGAGCGGCGCAAGATCCGGGCAAAACTCTTCGGGACGAGCGAGATGCCGTCCATCGACGACCAGACAGCCCAGCGAGCAATGCTGCGTTTGGGTGAAGACATTGTCCAGAACAGCGAGCAATTTTTCGGCTACCGTGTGCCTGCTGACTTTCGCCTGGAGGAGCGCCATCCACAGCTGTTTCCGACGAACGTCCGCCCAGAGACACTCAGACGCGACGCGACGCTCAGGCAGCGGGCTGCGGACGGCAAGCTACCGACAGCACAGTTTCTCCGCTTCACTTCGCCGGTGCGAACCCAGCATCCCGAGAACGATCAGGTTAATGCGCGCTGGTATCCCGCACAGGAGGAGAAGCAGGCCGGGAAGCCGAAACAGGCGATCATTGTGATGCCGCAGTGGAACGCCGACGCCTTCAGCCACAACGCGCTTTGCGGTATCTTCAACCGCTTCGGCGTCTCCGCGCTGCGCCTCAGCAAGCCATATCACGACATCCGGCGTCCGGCGGAACTGGAGCGCTCCGACTATGCGGTCAGCGCCAACATCGGCCGTACGATATCGGCGTGCCGCCAGGCGGTCGTCGATATCCGGTGCTGTCTTGACTGGCTGGAATCGCAGGGCTATGAGCAGTTTGGGGTGCTCGGCACCAGTCTGGGCTCCTGCTATGCGTTTATTGCCAGCGCCCACGACGCGAGGCTCCGGGTCAACGCCTTCAACCATGCGTCAATGAACTTTGGCGACGTTGTCTGGACCGGGCAGAGCACACGCCACATTCGTCAAGCGCTTGAGCCGGTGATGACACAGCAGGGGTTGGCTGAGCTTTGGCGCTGCATTAGCCCTGTCTCGTACCTGGAGAGATTCGCCGATCCTGAATCTGCGGAGGTGATTGCTCGGGCGTCTACACTGCGGAAGAGAGTTTTAGTCATTCATGCAAAGTACGATCTGACTTTCCGGGAGGAGTTCTCCTTGCAGGTGCTGGAGAGCTTTGAGCGGGTGGGGTTGAATTTTGTGTCGAAGGTGCTTCCTTGCGGCCACTATACGACCGGTGAGACGCCTTATAAGTTCATCGATGGCTGGTATCTGGGGTCGTTCGTCTACTCAGCCTTCAAAGAGCTGGCGGAGGAGCCGACGCGACAGCTGCTCACGAAGAAGTCCCCTGCGCCAGCCCTTATGTCTGATTGAGATCGGCTCGCCGCTTACTGCGCGAAGCTGCCCAGATAGCCGCCTCCGTCACTCGTGAGGTAGGCAGCTTTGGTCGGTGAGACCATGTAGAAGATTCGGGCCACGCCATCGGGAGCGGTAACGACGCACCGACCGCCGCTGCTTATCGCGTAGGCGCCAACGACGTCGTCTTCATAGGCTAATCCAGCACTGCTGCTCCGGTTGGTGGTGAAACCGACGTTGCCGGCGCCATCGGCCATGACCAGCCCACTTTCATTCAGCACCGAGGTCACTGCCAGTGGCAGACTACCGCCCAGATAATCTCCGCTGAAGGAGGCGGCGCTGAAGGGTGCGCCGGTCTGGGCCTCGATCATGCCGGACTGACCAGACAGATCCACCCCCAGATAGAATGCCGAAGTGCTGTTGATGATGTAGAGGATTGGCTGGGTGGCGAATCCCGCGGTCGCGGTGGTTCGTCCGGTTGCCGCATCGACGGAATAGGCTACCTTCGATGTGCCAGAGGTGAGAGAGCCGTTGTACTCGTCGAAGGTGTAGGTGACGTTGCCGCTGCCGTCAGAGGTAGCGAGGCCAAGGGAGATATCTGGAACGGGAGGGTTGCCTGGAACAACCCCGCTGACCTCGAGGACTGAAAGCTCTGGCAGCGAGGCCGCGCTGAACGGCGCACCCGTTTGCTGATAGGCGATGCCGCTCACTAAAGGCGAGTTCAGCGTAGCGGGGTCAAGTGAGATCACCAGCCATTCCTGAGACGAGACCTCGTAGAAGCTGAAATTGAAGGACCCGCCGTCGATCGTGAGCGTGAGCAATCCCCGGCCGTCGGGGTCGACGCTGTAGCTGCCGGTTATCGAGCTAAAGCTCACTACTTCGCGGGTCGGGACGCCACCGATTGGCACGACCTGGTTGGCGTCGACCGTGCCATTTGTAATGTTGCCGGCCCCGTCCGTCTGGAAAGACCCAATCAAAGCCTGCTGGTTTTGGTCGATATCGGTGCCGCTGAGGAGGAAGGCGAAGTTTCCGGAGATCTCTCCCAGGAATGAACCCGGTGGTGTGGGATCGAGGACGCCGGAACCGCGGGTGCCCGCGCCGGTCGCGTCGTCGTATTCAATGATACGAATCGGGGTCAATCCGCCGGCGGAGACGGAGGCTGGACTCGCGAGCGCGAAAGTCATGGTACCCGTAGCCGTGGTCAGCACCAACTGGCCCAGGCCATTGGCGCCCAGTACGAGACTTCCACCGGAGACAGCGGCCTTCGATACGGAAGGGCTCGCGTTAAAGTTCTCGTCGTAGTAACCACTCACCACCCGACCGGATCGGATCTTGATGGATCCGTTGATGGCAAGGCCGTTCGTGGCTGCGGGCGTACCTTGGGGCCCGGTCCCGGCGAAAAGAAAGGAGTAATCGTTATCAGGAACGGTCCCGGTGGCCGCATTCACGGTGAGCGAGAGGGTTGACGAGGCACTCTGGCCGCTCGCGTCCATGACCGTAAACGTGGGGCTGGAGCTACTTACGCTTCCGGGGGTACCGCTTAAGAGGCCTGCGGCACTTAACGCGATACCTGCAGGCAGACTTCCGGCGGTCACGCTCCAGGCGTAAGGAGGCGCGCCGCCGCTGGCCGCCAGCCGAGCCGTGTATAGCGTGCCTGCATTTCCACTCGGCAACGACGTGGTCGTGATCGCCAGTGTCGCAACGCCTATCACGAGTGTGAGCGGCGCGGTTGCGGTCTGGGGAGTCGAAGCCGAGTCCACGACCTGGACGGTGAACGTGCTGGTTCCCGTCGTGGCCGGCGTTCCCGAAAGAATGCCTGCAGCGGTCAACGTTAACCCCACCGGCAGCGTCCCGCTGGTCACGCTCCAACTGTAAGGCGCGGTGCCGCCGGTGGCGCTGAGCGTCGCCGCATAGGGGACATTCAACGTTCCTGGCGTGAGCGTCGAGGGTGTGCTGATGGCCAGCGGGACAGGGTCGACGGCAAGTGTCGCTGGGAGGCTGGCGGTTTGCGGCGAGTTCAGGGAATCGGATACCTTGATGGTGAACGCGCCGGTACCCACGGCGGTGGGGGTTCCAGAAATGACACTACCGCTCAGTACAAGTCCGGCGGGAAGCTTCCCCGAACTGACGCTCCAGGTATAAGGCGGTATGCCTCCGGTCGCTGTGAGGCGTTGGCTGTAGGCGACCCCGACGATTGCCGGGGAGAGCGGCGAGCTGGTGGCGATGACCAAGTTGGTTGGACTCAAGTGAACGCCACAGCCAACTGCGCCTGTTAAGAGGGATGCACCGCAAATCAGACCGAAGGTATAGAGTCGCATCATATCCTCCAAGAGCCCGGCGGCTGTTTATTACTTCTTAAACAAACATCGACGGAGATGGCGGAAAAGTTAATGCCCGCCAGGGCCAGTTTCTTGGACGTCCCCGAGTCTTGCACGGCGAAAGCGCCAATGTCTATTGAGCGCGCGAAGATATTTCATGAAGGTTCCGTGCTAGGTACTAGCGTCGTTTTGCGAGATGGTTCTTTCAGTAGGATTCTCGGCAATACTCTGGCGCTGCATTAGCCCGATTTCGTGCCTAGAGAGTCTCGCGTACCCTCGAACCGGAAGAGGCATTTCCGGATTGGGAAGCGGGGGAACGCTTATGACGGCCTCGCGCACTGCCACAGCAGCAGCGCACTAAACGAGCAAAAAGCGGCTAGACTATTGGTCATGACTGACCGCCTGACTCTGCCGCTCGCCGAATCCGACCCCGCCATCGCCACCGCTATCGATCAGGAGGTCCGCCGTCAGCATGAGGGCCTGGAGATGATCGCTTCGGAGAACTTCGTCAGCCGCGCGGTGCTGGAGGCAGCGGGTTCGGTCTTCACTAACAAATATGCCGAGGGGTATCCCGGCAAGCGGTACTACGGTGGTTGTGAGTATGCCGATGTCGTGGAGAACCTGGCACGCGACCGGGCGAAAGAACTCTTTGGCGCGGACCACGCGAACGTCCAGCCGCATTCCGGTTCGCAGGCCAACGCCGCAGCCTATATGGCGTTGATCTCGCCGGGCGACACTATTCTCGGCCTCGACCTGGCCCATGGCGGCCACCTGACCCACGGGCACAAATTGAATTTTTCCGGCAAGCTCTACCGCGTTGCTTCGTATGGAGTGCAGCGCGAGAGCGAAGTGATCGACTACGACGAGCTGGAGCAGATCGCCGAGCGGGAGCGCCCTAAGCTGATCATCGGTGGGGGGAGTGCCTATCCGCGCATCTTCGACTTTGCCCGCATGCGGCAGATTGCCGACAGCGTAGGCGCACTGCTGCTCATCGATATGGCGCACTTCTCCGGTCTAGTTGCCGGCGGTGCTCATCCCTCGCCGGTGCCCCACGCGCACATCGTTACTACGACAACGCACAAGACGCTGCGCGGTCCGCGCTCCGGATTAATCCTCGCACAGCAGCAGTTCGCCGCGGCGATCGACCGCTGCGTTTTTCCGGGGCAGCAGGGCGGCCCGCTGGTACACATCATTGCCGCGAAGGCGGTCGCCTTCCGGGAGGCATTGCGGCCGGAGTTCCGCGAGTATGCTCGTCAGGTCGTCGCCAACGCCAAGGTGCTTGCGGCCACGCTGGCTGAGGAAGGGTTTCGCATCATCAGCGGCGGCACAGATACCCACGTGCTGTTGATCGATGTGTTTGCGAAGGGGATGCTGGGAAGCGAAGCAGAGACCGCGCTCCACGAGGCAGGAATCACGGTGAACAAGAATGCCATTCCG
This sequence comes from uncultured Acidobacteriaceae bacterium, assembly GCA_963790505.1. Taxonomy (GTDB): domain Bacteria; phylum Acidobacteriota; class Terriglobia; order Terriglobales; family Acidobacteriaceae; genus Acidisarcina. Next base: position 661,510 of record CAWBOT010000004.1, read on the forward strand.
TTCGATACCAACCCCCCCATGAAGCCCAGCGGGGTGCGTATTGGAACCCCGGCTTTGACTACCCGAGGCATGAAGGAGGCAGAGATGCGCACCGTCGCCAGGTGGATCGGGGAAGCGCTGAACCATCGCGAAGATTCCCAGGCGCTGCGCAGGATTCGCAGCCAGGTGCTGGAGCTCGCGGAGCAATTTCCGCTTTATGGCTGGCTGCGTGAACCGCAAACTTCTCCTGAGACCGTCGGGGCGCGGTAGCCGACGGAGATGATGGCCACGCGGACGATTGTTTTCTGCGGTGCGGCTTCGCTGTGCGGGCTGGCTCTCGCGCCGGTCTTTATGCCATCCAGTCATCGGATTCTGGCGCTGGCGGTCGCCGGGTTTTTTAGCAAGGTGTGTCATCAACGCCCGGAGCGCAGCTTCATTTTGTTTGGCGGCCAAGTGGCGGTCTGCGTTCGTTGCCTGGGAATCTATGCCGGCGCCGCTCTGGGCAGCCTGATGCGGGGGAACTCACGGTCGGCACTTCGCCCGCTGGGCGCGGCCCTGGCATTGAACTGCCTCGATGTGGCGTCCGAATCGGTCGGCCTACATGGGAATATGCCGCTTTTGCGGTTGCTTCTCGGCGGGAGCCTCGGAATCGCGGCGGCGATGTTGTTAGTCGACGATCGAACTGCGGCATGCGAAGCGAGGCAAGAAACTCCGGCCTGAGCACTTAGGCGGTGGGGCCGGTTGGGTCTGTCTTGCGCAGCTTCCACAATACCTGCCGGAGGACGCCGGTCCAGGCAAGGGCGTGGGAGCGGTCCAGGCCCATGTGGCGCACCAGTCTTCGCACCTGCACTTCATCGAAGTTGGCCGGGTGATGGCTGCTGTATCCGCTTTCGGCCATCACCTCGATCAGGAGTTGGGTCAATCGCTCCAGATCGGCTGCTGCGGCGCGCTGAGCCGAGTCTTGCGGCCCAAGCGGCCCGACACTCCGAACGAGTTCGTAGAGACAGACCGCAACGGCCTGGCCAAGGTTCATCGAAGCGTGGCGCATTCCGTCGGTTTGGTGCATGGGGATGGTGAGAAGCCAGTTGCAGTGGCTTAGCTCCTCGTTGCTCAGCCCGGTTTTCTCTGAACCGAAGAGCAGGGCGACGCGGCCCTCGCGCGAAGCAGCCTCCGCGCGCAGCCTCGGGCAGACTTCGGCCAGCGAGTAGAGCGGATGCTCCTGCCTGCGCAAGCCGACTGCTGTGGTCCCGACAACGAGAGTGCAATCGGCAACCGCCTCGGCTACGGAAGCGTATTCCCGCACGTCTTCGAGGACCGACGAAGCGTCGATGGCGGAACGGGCCCTTTCAAACGGGACCCGATACTCGTTGACCAGCCGCAGATCGCGAAAGCCGAAGTCGTACATTGCGCGGGCAGCTGCGCCGATGTTATTAGGGTCGCGGGCGCGGACCAGCACCACGCATAGCCGGCCGAGTTCGTCTTCGCGGAGCACTCAACTTCATTAGAACAAACAGGCCTCACGATGACGATCGTCGAGCGGGACGGGCGGCCATTCTGGTGTAGCGTTGTTTTGGGGCTGGAGTATCGAGGAGGCCGCTTTGGAAACTGCGGAAATTGCGATCCGGCAGGCAGAGCTGGTTCTGAAACTCTTTGAGTTGCGTCGCGAGCCGGTGATGCGGCAGGCACGAAGCTACGTCGGGGGCGCCTTTCTGCCTGCATCGGCGAAAGAGTTGGTTGCGCTCGTGAGTGCGGGGACCCAAGAGAGCGCCTACATCCTCCAGGTTTATGGCTATTGGGACATGGTCGCGGCCTTCGTCCTGCATGGGGCGCTGAGCGAGCCGCTGCTCTACGATACTTGCGCGGAAATGTATTTCCAGTTCGCGAAGATTGAGCCGTTCCTCGCCGGCTTCCGCGAACAGATGAACCTTCCCGAGTGGATGAGGAGCATTGAGCGAGTGGTCGATGGATCTTCCGGGGGGCGGTCGCGCCTGGCGACCATGCGGAGGAATATCGAGGAAATCGCAAAAATGCGCGTAGAACAAGACGGCATTTCCGGGAGTAAAGAGTGAATTTTAGTAGTCATCCCGTGTTTGTCGTCCTGGCGATCGCGGTTGTGTCGGCACTCCTAGCGGAAATTCGTGTCGGCGCTTTTCGCATTCCAGTCGTTGTCTGGGAGATGCTTTTCGGCCTAATCCTCGGGCCGCAGGTCCTGGGGCTGGTGAAAACTGGTGGTCTGCTGGAGTGGCTGGGAGGCACTTTAGGGCTGGCCGCATTGTTCTTTATGGCAGGACTTGAGCTCGACCTTCAGAAAGTAAAAGGCAGGCCTCTTACATTGGCGGTTCGCGGCTGGGCGCTGTCGTTGGCTCTGGCCGTCGCCCTCGCCTTTGCACTTCACTCCGTACCCCGCTTGAACATTCCGATGATGGTCGGACTAGTCCTGACCACAACGGCGATGGGAACGTTTCTGCCGATGTTGCGCGACGCAGGGCATCTCGATTCTGGATTTGGGCGGTACGTTCTGGCGGCGGGAGCGGTGGGGGAGTTTGCACCGATCATCGTCGTCTCTCTGGTGCTGACTCGCGAATACGGCGCCTGGCAGCAGATCGCGCTCATGTTGGCATTCGCGGCGGTCGCCTTCGGGGCGGCGGTGATTGCGCTGGGAGTCAGGCCGCCAAGGGCGCTGGCCTTGCTTGAGCGCAGCATGCACTCGAGTACCCAGCTGCCCCTCGCCCTTTCTGTTCTTATCCTGGCTTCGTTTGATCTGCTCTCGCAAAGCATCGGGCTGGAGGCGGTGCTGGGCGCATTCGCGGCAGGCATGGTGGTTGGCTTAGCAGCCCAGGGCGAGTCGGGCAAGCTGTTTCGCCAAAAGTCGGAGGCCTTGTGCTTCGGATTTTTCGTCCCCTTCTTCTTCGTCGTCAGTGGCGTCAATCTCGATCTTCGCGCACTCCTGGAGAGCCCAAAGTCGATGCTTCTGGTGCCACTCTTCCTGCTGCTATTTCTAGTGGTGCGAGGTGCACCGGTATTGCTTTATGGCAACGACATACCGAAGCGCGAACGGTTACCGCTGGCGCTCTATTCAGCGACGGCGTTGCCGATGGTCGTGGCGATCACCAATATTGGAGTACGCACGGGACATATGTCCACCGAAATTGCGGCCGCTTTGGTTGGAGCGGGAGTACTGTCGGTCCTGCTGTTCCCGACGATTGGGAGCGCGTTATTGGCGAAGCGCATGCCGGTGGCTGCGGCGGAGACTGGCACTGCAGCCTAAGAGCAGTTCGCCTCAGAGCCACGCAGTCAAGAAGCGCCCGGCACTTCCGCGGAGTTTGAGCTGGTCTTTGCGATGGGCAAAGTAGCGGGCGTTGATCTCGTCTCGGCCGAGGTCTTCGATGGCCCGGAAAGCAGAGAACTCCGCTGCAATTTCGGCCGGGGTAAAGAAAAGCTGAAAGGGTTCACCAGAGAGGCGAACGCGGGCGGCGAGCGAGTCATGGGCGAGTTGCTCAAGGAGTGGCAGAACGGCGCGGGGCTGGCCGTAGTCGAGGACGATACCGCTCCCGTGCGGCAGTGACGCGACAAACTGAACTGTTGCGCGAAATGCAGCCAGCGTCAGGTACGGAACCACTCCCAACCATGCGAAAAAGGCCGGCCTGCCGGGATCGAAGCCGCCAGCCCGGAGTTCTTCGGCGAGCGACTGGGACTCAAAGTCGACCGGCACATAGGCGAGGTTCCCGGGAATCGATATTGCGCTGGTTCGAAGCAGCTCGCACTTCCACTGCTGGGTTGCGGGATGGTCGACCTCGAAGACGCGGAGTTGCGGCCAGGGATTGCGGTAGGCGAAGGTGTCGAGTCCGGCGCCGAGCAGGACATATTGATTGACTCCGACGGCGACGGAGCAGGCGAGGTTGTCTTCGGCATAGCGGCTGCGGGCGACGAGGAAGGCGCGGAGGCTGACGGAGAATGGCCGGTCGGAGCGCTGTGGGGTTCGATGAAGCTGTTCGGTGTACGCCTCTCCGAGAATGGGGACAGCGATTGGGTCGCTGAAGACGACCGGCGCGTCGTAAAGCTGGTGCGCGGCGCGGCGAAGGGCCACGCGGAGGGCTGTGCCAGATGGAGTTGCCTGCTGCATCGCGTTCGCCAATCAGGGCCAGAAAGCCTCGGGCTGAGACCAGTTATATCGCTTTTCTGGAGGGATGCGGGAATCACGGCATTGGGTACAATCCGAATTGCCGATGGGTTGAATGACGACGACCTCAAGTCGAGCACAGAAGAGCGTGCGGCAGGGACTCTTCCCGGCAGCCGCTTTCAGAGGATCAGGATGAAGAAACGGCTTGGCTCCACGGTGATATTTGTGGGAATCCTTTTGGCCGGCGGCCACGCCGTGGCGCAGCAGTCAAAGATTGTGCTCGAACGCGGCAACAGCACCATCGTGCTCGAGCCCTACGCGCCAAATATCCTTCGCGTGACGCTGAGCCTGCAGAAAGAGAACGCCACTGCGGCTCCCGGCTACGGATTCGTGGGGGCGCCCACTCCCGAGGGCTGGAGCTACCAACATACCGAAGACGCCGATGTCTATTCGTCTTCGCGGATGGTAGTGAGGGTCGGAATCAGTCATGGCGGCGGCAGGCCAGTACCCTCGCAGGTTGACATCGCAAAGTTTTTCAACGGGTCGACGCCCGGAGCCAATATAAGCTTCGACACTCCGGAAGGCTCTCGGTTGCTGCAGATGGAGGGTTGGCAGCAATCTGTGCCCAACTACAAAGACGGCAACGCAGGAATCGAGCATGACCGTCGGCCCTCCGACCCGCCGTTTTTCGAGGTCGGGGCGAGCTTCGCCTCGCCCGACGACGAGCATTACTACGGGCTGGGCGAAAACCAGGAAGGGTTCCTCGATCATCGCGGACATACGATCGAGTGCTGGCAAAATTATCTCGCCACCGGCGGGCCGACCTCCTGTGTTCCTTTCCTGGTGACGAATAAAGGCTACGGCCTGATCTGGGACAATCCCTCGCGGACGACGATTGAGCCCGGCTTCAACGAACAGACGAAGTGGATCTCTGAAGTCGGGGACCGGGTTTCTTACTTCGTCATCGCCGGCAAGTCGACGGACGAGATCTACGCCGGCTATCGGTTGCTTACTGGCGCAACGCCGCTGCTTCCGAAGTCGGCTTACGGCTACATCCAGTGCAAGCAGAAATATTCGACGCAGGATGAGGTGCTGGCGGTCGCGAAAGGCTATCGGGAGCGCCATCTGCCTTTGGACACGATCGTCGTCGACTGGTTCTACTACACCAAGATGGGCCAGATGGACATGGATCCGGTGAAGTGGCCCGATCCGATGGCAATGAACAAGACCCTTCACGCCGAAGGCATCCAGACGATGATCAGCGTCTGGCCTCGCTTTGTGCCCAATTCGCGCTTCTACGATCTGATTCTCAAGAACGGTTGGTTCGAGCAGCTGGCAGACGGCACGCCGACCAACGGTCTGCCCTACGATCGTGCCGGTTCCGATATCGACACTACCAATCCGGCGGCGGCGAAGTGGTATTGGGAGACAATTCGCGACAACATCCTGAGCAAGGGCTTCAACTCGCTCTGGGCCGACGAGACAGAGCCCGACCTGCCGCCGCAGGGAAGCTACTTTTATATCGGACCGGGCACTCGCTACTACAACCCTTATCCGCTCTTTCACACGGCGGCACTTTACGATGGATTTCGCCGCGATACACCCAACCGGGCGCTGGTTCTCTCTCGCGACGCGTATTTGGGGATTCAGCGAAATGGCGTGATCGTTTGGTCGTCAGACATCAATCCCACGTGGGACACGTTCAAGCGGCAAATACCCACGGGGCTTGATTTTACCGCGTCGGGCATCGCCAACTGGAGCAACGATACCGGCGGCTGGCAGTATCTTCCCGCGGTACATCATCCCGCTCATCCGCCGTTGCTTGATCCTTCCGACGCACGGGACAATGTGGGCGGGTACGATGACTATCCCGAGCTCTACACCAGATGGTTTGAGTACGCGACCTTTCTGCCGATCTTCCGCTCCCATGGCAGCCGGACTTACAACGAGGTCTGGTCCTACGGCAAACAGGCCGAGCCAATCCTGGAGGCGTATCTGAAGCTGCGCTACCAGCTCATGCCCTATATCTATTCGCTGAGCTACCACACCTATCAGACAGGTGCACCGTCGATGCGCGCGCTGTTCATGGATTTCCCCAGCGACCCGAAGGTCGCCGATTTGGGCGACGAGTACATGTTTGGGCCCGCATTCCTGGTGGCTCCCGTAACCGACCAGGGGGTGACAAGCCGTAAGGTCTACCTGCCGGCGGGCGCCGATTGGTACAACTATTGGACCAATGAGCGCATCAAGGGCGGCCAAACAATCATGGTGGATGCACCTATCGAGAAACTGCCGCTCTTCGTTCGCGCGGGGTCGATCGTTCCAATTGGGTCGCCGATCGAAAGCACGAGCGAGACGCAGAAGATCGCCAAGCTGCGAATCTACCGCGGGGCCGATGCGGATTTCACGCTCTTCGATGACGACGGAAACACCTATGCCTATGAGAAAGGGAGCGGCAAGGTAACCCAGCTGCACTGGGACGACGCGACCGGGAAGTTGACCCACTCGGGGGCGGATGCCTGGGCTGGCGCGGATTCCGGGATTGTAGAGATCGTCGGACACTGATGACGGCTGCCACTCTGTTCGCGCGAGGCTTCGCCTACTTGCAGCGTTTTTGCGTCGCGTGGGAGAACTTCGGCTTCGTCAGCGCAGTGAGACTGTTCGTCTACTGTCGCGAGGAGATTCCGGGCGGGGTTTCAGTCTACGTTCGCAAGCTTCGCCGAACCGTCGTCTTGCGGGGAAGGATCGACAAGGGAGTTCTCTCACACTTCTACACGCCTGGGTACCGCATTCGCGACACGACCGATAGTCCGGTTCGCGTGATCCTGGACGTTGGGGCCAACATCGGCGACGAGACCCTGCGATTCCGGCATTTTCATCCGGAAGCCGTCATCGTGGCGATCGAACCCGATTCCGAAAACTTCAAGTTCCTGTCCCTGAATACGGGGGGTGATTCAAAGATCAGGCTACTGAAGAGTGGCTTGTGGTCTCACGACTGCTGGCTGAGAGTCGTGCCTGGCGAGTCGGCTGAGGGCTTTCGCGTGGAAGAGGCGGAGGCGGCATCACCCGAGGATGTCGAGGCGGTCTCAATTCCCTCCATTCTGAGTCAATTTTCCCTCGACGAGATCGACATCTTGAAGATGGACATCGAAGGCGCTGAATACCAAGTGTTCTCGGCGCCGAATGTTGAATCGTGGATCGGCCGGGTGAAAGTGCTGATCGTCGAGTGTCCGGATACCGACCATCCGGGGGCTACTCAAAAGATCTTCGAAGCCATCGCCAACAAGGCGTTCGACTGCTACATCCATGGAGAGTGCCTCGTCTTCATCCGCAGAGATACCGGATGGAAGCTTGAGTCAAACACCTACCTTTAGCTCCCATCGCTCGATTGACTCGCCGGCATTACCTGGCTTTCTCAAAATCAAGGGCAGCTGAGTTAATGCAATACCGCAGTCCGGTCGGCTTCGGGCCGTCGGGGAAGACATGGCCCAGATGGGCGCCGCAGCGCGCACAGTTCACTTCGACACGCCGCATGCCAAGGCTGTTGTCTTCATGCGTCTCGACCGCGGCATTATTTACGGGCAGGTAAAAGCTTGGCCAACCGCTCCCGGATTCGAATTTGGTGTCGGACTTGAACAACTCCGCGCCACAGGCGACGCAGTGGTACATGCCGTCTGCGTGGTTCTGGTAGAGAGCTCCGGTAAAGGGCGGCTCGGTCCCCTTTTGCCGGGTGATGTGGTATTGCTCGGGGGTCAACTGTTCGCGCCACTCGGCGTCGGATTTCTGGATCTTTTCAACCTTGCTCTCGGTCATGGTGAGGCACCTCAGAGAATTAGATGAGCGTATGCCAACTTCGTTACATTCCCAAGACTTGGGCTAGTCTGCTCTACACTAGAGAGACAACGAAATGAAAACAGGAGAAGTCCGTGTCCCAACGTACCTTTAGCATCATCAAGCCCGACGCCGTCCGCAAGGGCCATGCCGCCGCAATCGTCGCCGAAATCGAGAAAGCGGGATTCAAGATCATTGGCAAGAAGGAGATTTCGATCTCCAAGTCTCAGGCCGAAGGCTTTTACGCAGTACACAGCCATCGCCCGTTCTTCGATTCTCTGGCCACCTTCATGTCTTCGGGCCCAATCGTGCCGTTGGTCCTTGAGAAAGAGAATGCCATCGCCGACCTCCGGAAACTCATGGGAGCGACCAATCCGGCGAACGCCGAGGAGGGTACGATCCGCAAGAAATACGCGGGGTCGATTGAAGAGAATGCGATTCACGGTTCGGATGCGCCGGAGACGGCGGCCTTCGAGATCGGCTATTTCTTCGCTGGATATGAGTTGGTGTAGGTACCTGCTCAAGGCGAAAATCAATCCACAAAAAGGAAGAGCGCCGGGGTATCCGGCGCTTTTCCTTTTGATAAAAATGAGAGCCCGCGAGGCGCTTCCGTGTAGCGTTCTCGGACGCACCTTTCGCCCGCAGGCTCCCTGCTTGGAATTCGGGCCAGTTCACCGCGGGCGGGTAACCGGCTGAGAGTCTTATTGACCGCCGATCGAGGTGGTCGCGCTGATGCCGCGCTTGCTCGGGGTGTCGAGGTTCGGGGTGACCTTGTTGCCGACCTGAATGCTGTTCAGGGCGTGATCGGTACCAACCTGATCGAACTTTATGACGGCCGGCGTCTTGGCGGCATCCGCCGGCTCAACTCCCCAGCTGATGTGCTTAGTTGCGTCGGTCTGGCTCGCCAGAGTGACGACGTTGTGGGTCGAATCCAGCATCACTTCATACGATCCCGCCGGATACGATTGGCCCTTGGCCGTGAAGCTGAAAGGAACGTCCACTCGTGCCTGGGTGGCTGCGAAAGCGGCAGTAGCGCAGAGAGCGGCGGACGAGAGTACTAAGGTCTTAAGGGTGATCTTCATGTTGATGTCCTCCAACGAAGAGAACTGTATCTCTGCCGAGAGAAGTCTGGTGTCAAATTCCTGTCTAGTTGTTGTCAATCTTTTCTTGACGGATACAGTCAGGAAGGACGCCGACAAATAAGTAACAAAAATAGTTACATATTCGCAGCGTGGCAGCGCAAATGAGCAGAACTGTGGCCCTGCGGCGGTCTGTGCGGGAAGATTCACACTGCGGCGATTACAAATCGCGGGGGATTAAGCGGACAACACTTCGACCAGCGTCCTGTCGAGGGAAGAGATTTGTTTGCGAATCTTGCTGCCGGCCTCGGCGCGTTCACGTTCGGGCAGGTTCTCGACGAGAGCGCCGGCCTGGCGCATCAGCAAGAGTGCCTCTTCGCGGTCTCCGCGGCGCAGATACGATTTGGCCGAGGCCATCACGGCATCGGCGGCGCGCAACCAGTCTCCAGCGGCCTCGAAGTGCGTGGCCAACTCCGAGGCCACGTCCTGCTCGCGCCCGGCGAAGAGCTGCAAGAGCTTCTCTGCGACCCGGCGATGGCGGCGGGTGCGTCGTGAGGAAGGTTGGCGCTTATAAAGCACCTCGCGATAAAGTCCGTGAGCAAAGACGTAAAACGCAGATTGAGTTCCATCGGGGAGTTCGTCATGCCCGGCAGGATTGAGAAAATGCAATCTCCGCGTCAGCTTTTCATATTGGTCTTCGACTTCTTCGAGGTCGCCGTTTAAGGCAGCGGCGGCGGCCCACGCGGGAAAGATCACGCCGATGAGGCTGGCGGCTTCGAGCAGGCGCTGATCGGCGGGCTCGAGGCGCTCGATTTGGAGCTCGATCAATTCGGAGAGCGCTGCCGGAACGCCCATGTCGATCTCAGCCAGCGGCGAAGCGAGTTGCCAGAGGTCGTCCTGCCGGCGCAGATAGTTTTGAGAAATCAGGTGTTCGAGGACCGCGATCATGAACAGCGGGTTTCCCTCGGAATGCTGATGCAGGAAGCTGGTGAGGCCGGAAGGAGGCTTGGGTTGGTGCAGCTCCCTGGATAGATACTCAGCGACAGCGCCCTTGGCGAGCGGACGCAGCGCAACTTCAGTGCAAAGCTTCCGGGTCACTAAATCCTGCTTGAGGCCCTTTAATGGATGCTGCGCGTCGCTCACGTCTCCAGGGCGGAAGGTCGCGATCAGCATGAGCTTGGCCTGCGCCCGGCGGCGCGCCAAGGCGGAGATGAGGTCGAGGGTGGAATGGTCAGCCCAGTGCAAGTCTTCGAAGACCAGGACGAGCGGGGCTTCGACGGCCATGGCCTCTAACGCGTCACAAAGCTCGCCAAGCAGTCGTTCGCTGGGAACGGTCGAGGCTGGGACTGGCTTGATCTCGGAAGTCATCACGACGGCCAGCTTGGCGTGCCAGTTGGGGGCCTTCTGCTGGAGAACTCGAAGGCCCTTGCCGTCGCCGGACTCGGTACAGAGCTGGGTCAGCGCTTCCATGACCGGGAAGTAGGGCTCCTTACCGCCGAAGCCTTCGACGCTCTGCCCTCGGGCCATGCGGGCCTGGCTGGCGGCGCCCAACTGGCGGCAAAATGCATCCACCAGCGCAGTCTTGCCTATGCCCACCTCGCCAGTGACAAACAACACCTGCCGATCCCCCTTGAGGACCTCGGCCATCGCGCGGTGGAATTCTTCGAGTTCAGCGGCCCGTCCGACCAGCCCGGAAGGCGCGCCCGCACCGGCTTTCTGTTCAAAGCCCGCCGCCGAGCTGGCAGTTTCCTCGATCGGGGCTATGAAACGATACCCTCGTTTGGGCACAGTCTCGATGAAGCGGGCATTGCCTGCATCGTCATTGAAGACCTTGCGCAGCTCGAGGACATAAGTCCGCAACACCTGGGGCTGAACGTAGGTCTCGGGCCACAGAGCCTCCAACAGTTCATCGTGGGTCACCAGCCGCTGGGGGTTTTCGACGAGATAACGCAACACCGCGAACGGTTTGGGCGTGAGAGGGATGCGTTCCCCATTGCGCCACAGGCACTCGTTCTGGGTGTCGAGTTGAAAACAGGCGAATTGCCTCATTGGGTCGCGGCCTTGTCCAAAAGACTTACCTAAGCGTTGGCGGTTAGCAAACTATGAATCACTCTTAACAACAAAAGCTTCGAGTTCCTCATCGACGGCTAGCGCCAGTTGTTCGAAATTGGGCATTTTGCATTGGGGATACATCACCCAGAACTTACGGTTACCTGCCCGGCTCGGTTCCGCGCAATCACACGAAAGTGGGATGGCGAGGTGATGACCCCGCTACCCTGTGGCTCCCCAAATCTCGCGCGTCAGTTACTTTCGGTGCTTTCGCCCGACCTGGTCGAGCCGGTAGACAACGCCAACGGAGATGGCAAATTGATCATGCAGCCCGGCACCGCCAAAGTTGGTGAAGGTGGCGTCAGGTGAAATGCGGAACGCCAGATTGGGAGACCGATTCAAGTCGACCGAACCGCCGAAGGCACTGCCGAAGGTCCATTGGTTGTTAAACAAGCCGAGAGCGTTGGGCGGAACTCCGCTCAGCGCCGAGTTGAAGTTGCCGTGCGCTCCGCCCACCAGGGCGTGAAAGGTCATGGAGGCGTGAGCGTTGCTGGGGCCGCGAAACTCCGGCCCGACCATGTACATCTGCTCGCTGACAAATGGTCCACGGATCCCATAAATGTTGGGAATTACGCCGGAAGTACCGTAATACCCGCGAGCGTTGCCGGCGAGTGCCCAGTGCTGGCGAAACCAGTGCGCCGCCTGGATGTCGAATCCGCCAAGGTTGGCGCCCTGCAAGAGATTCGGGCCCGCATTGAAGTGGGAGTATGCGATTCCGCCATAAACTTCCCAGCGGTAGTCGTAACGGACGTTGGCCAGTGAATTGTTGGCCGCTACCGGCGGAGGAGTATAGACGGGCACCTGGGCCTGCGCGGCCAGACCGCCGCCAAACACTCCCGCCAAGAAGAAGAGAAATGAGGTCGCTATAAAACGACGAACAATCCAACTGTACCGATAACCGAACTTACCGTTTTCCAGAACAACCCCCAAAATCCGCGCTCCCCGACCGATCAAACCCGACCGACGGCGAAACTTCGCAACCATACAAGATTACATTGCCGGGCGGGTTCTGTCAGAGTTGGGAGCACACAAAGAGCCTCTCCAGATGCTGTCTGGTAGCCGGTGAGTGGACGGAGAGGGCGGATTCCGGCGCCAAAGACAGGGAGCAAATCCGTTTTGGCAGCGGCACACGTTCTGATGATAGGCACGAGATTCAGCTCTGGGCTCGTTGTGCGACAATACTCGGAGGAAACTCCGAGTCTTCAACGGTTGAGCGACCCTCAAATCGTGGACTTTCGGGAGGAATTCAACCATGTTAGATAATTTGCTCACGCCGACCCATCTTGTCGTCGTCCTGGTCATCGCACTGCTGATCTTTGGGCCGAGAAAGCTGCCCGAGCTCGGCAAGGGTCTCGGAGAAGGTTTCCGCGGCTTCAAGGAAGGGATCAAGGGCGGCCCGGAAGCGCCTAAGCAGGACACGCCCGCGACCAAGACCGAAGTCACCGAGGTCAAGTAACAACACCGCCTTCGGAATCGAAGGCGCTCGAAATGCAGTCGTCCCGCCAAGGGAAGACTGCATTTCCATTTGGCTGCGAAATTCCCCGTCAGGACGGATGTCAAACGGGAGTCTTTGGGCGTGAAAAGCCAGAGGGTTAGTGGGTGACGGCGTTGGTCGCGGCGGGGTAGTAGCCTTGTTTTGCGGTGACGTCGTAGCCGGGCCGTCCGGGCAATGTGACCTCGATGCTGCGGAACCTGCTGTCCAGCGACTTCGCCTGGCTCACATGGTATTCAATCGTGTATTGCGTCCGGACTTGCTGAGCGATGTTCTGGAAGCTTTTCTCTATGCCGTTCGTCTGGAATTCGGCATCGAGCGAACCGCCTGTGGCGACCGTATATCTTGGGAGCACATTGTTCGCAGGCAGCAGCGGTAGCTTGACCTTCTCCAGGTAGCCGTAACCCCACGTGGCGGCGTCGCCAACCAGAGTTGCATAGACCGCGATGTTGTTGCGCTGAAGGTAGGGGATGACCTCTTTAACCGTCGCCTTGCTGCCAGACTCTTTTCCATCGCTGATTACGTAAATAATTCGCCGCCGGCCCCTGGGTCGCTGCGAGAGATCTTTGGCCGCGAAGAGGATCGCATCGTTGAGGGTATGAATGTCCTTGGGGGGAGTCAAGAACCCACCGATGCCGCCGGCGTTGCCGCGATCAAGATTGGGATCGACGGATTTGCCATTGATCGTGGGACCGGTCGCCAAGGGGCCTGAAGTTACCGGAACACCCTCGTCGCGACCGGGCTGCTTCGCGGCCTGGAGCGCCGCCGGAAGGCGATTGCCCTGGGCACCGGTGAAGTCTGTAATCCTTTTGGGGCCGTTGTTGTAGGTGTAAACCGCGACCTCGTCGTAAGGGGTGAAGGCGCCAGTGACTGCGCTCAATGATTCATTGACCTTCTTCATGGTTCCGGTCGTGACGCTCTGGTCGATCACAAAGGCGACCGATAACGGAACGGCGTCGGTGCTGAAATATGTGATCCTCTGGCGCTCTTTGTTCTCGTAAATGCGGAAGTCCCGATACGTGAGGCCCGGAACCTCTTTTCCCTTGGAATCGCGCACGGTAACCGGAACGACGACAATGTTGACGCCGGCTGGAGGGAGGATATAGGGATTCGATCCCCTGGTACCGATCTCCGGCGCCTCTTGCTGAGGTTGGTCGCCAGTGAGCGGCGCCGCGGACTGGGCTGCTGGCGGGGTCACGGCTGGGGTTTCTCCGGAGGCATCGGGCGCCTTTCCGGGAGTCACTTCATTCTTCAGATCGGACAAGCCGGGGGAAGGCTGCGGTATAGGGGCGTCGGGCACGGGTTGCTGCGACTGCGACTGACCCAACATCAACAACGCCAAAGCGACCGCCAAAGTACCGTGCATTTCCAGAAAACCCCCAAATCGGCAAGCCGCACATCCAAGAGAAGCGACCATTCGCGACGGTGCCGAACCGCTCTTATTTGACCGGCGTCCCGCGCAATTGGTTCGGCGAACAGCCCAGGCCAGCTCGCGGAGAAATAGGTCGACCTTGCCTGCTCCTCAGACTACCAGATTGACACGATCTACCGTCCGCGCTGCGGCGCGGCCATTTCCGCGATCATTGCTCAGCAGAAAGGCCTGCTTCGGAAAGCAGGCCTTTGAGGTCGAACGAACTGCGTTTACCGGTGTCCGCCCCCACCACCGTGAAAGCCGCCGCCCCCACCGCCGTGAAAACCGCCACCACCGCCGCCGTGGAATCCACCCCCACCGCCGCCGAAGCTACCGCCGCCGTGAAAGCCGCCGCCGCCGGATGGCGCATGGTATCCGCCGCCAGCGAAGCTGTTGCCGGTTCCGCGATACCCGCCGCCAGCGAAGCTGTTACCGGTCCCGTGGTAACCGCTGTTATAGACCGGGCGCGCGCCGCCGTTGTAGCCGTTATAGCCTCCCCCGCGATAGGGGGTAGCGATTGGACGACCGCCATAGCCATAGCCGGGACGGCCACCATAGTATCCGCCGTGGCCATATCCATACCACGGGCCGCGCCCATACCATCCGCCGTGGTACCAGGGGCCAGCGCCGATGAATATCCCACCGGCAAACCAGCTCGCGCCATAGTAGCCGTAAGGAGCACATGAGTAGGGATAGTACGGATAGTAGCCGTAGGAACAGGCGGGCGGGCCGTAGTCGTAGCCGTAGTAGCCAATCGGGGCGACCACCGGGCCAACTCCAATGCCAATCGCGACCTGGGAATGGGCGAAAGCTGCCGGGATAGCGAGAACGCTGAGCAGTAGAAGTGAACGGAGAATGCGCATTGGGTTACCTCCTCGTCAAATTCTCAGTTGCCGAAATCCCTGGCAATGCTTCCAAACTTGACGCGACCCCGGAGTGATTCAGCACTCATACGAAGTCTAACCGTATAAACATGAGATGCAACAGAAAGTTGCGTTGCGGGTGAGCGCGCTGTGAATGCCGCCGCCGACCGGCGGGCCACCCCTGTGAGCCCTGCTGTTAAAGTAGAAGCCGCTATGTTCGTCAAGTCGCAACGAGTTCATTTCATTGGCATTGGCGGGATCGGGATGAGCGGCATCGCTGAGATCCTGCTGAATCTGGGTTACGCCGTATCCGGCTCCGATCTGCGACGAACCAGCACGACCGAGCGACTGTCGAGGCTGGGCGCAACGCTCTTTGAAGGTCATGCCGCTGCGAACGTCGTCGGCGCCGGTGTGGTGGTGGCGAGTTCGGCGGTCAGCAAAGCGAATCCGGAGGTCGTCGAGGCGCGGGCGAGAAAGATTCCCGTCATTCAGCGGGCGGAGATGCTGGCTGAGTTGATGCGGCTGAAATACGGGATAGCCGTGGCCGGGATGCACGGCAAGACGACTACAACGTCAATGATTGCCACGGTTCTCGCGGCCGGCGGGCTGGATCCCACCGTAGTCGTGGGCGGCCGGGTCGATGCCCTGGGCTCAAATGCGCGCCTGGGCAAATCGCAGTATCTGGTCGCGGAGGCAGACGAGAGCGACCGTTCGTTTCTGAAGCTTTCTCCGATCCTCGCGGTGGTTACCAATCTCGACCGCGAACACATGGACTGCTATCGCGACATGGCCGATATCGAGCAGGCCTTTGTCGAGTTCATGGACAAGGTGCCGTTTTATGGGGCGACAACCGCCTGCCTGGACAACGATCTGCTGGCGGAAGTTATTCCGCGCGTGGGGCGACGGGTGTTCACGTATGGCACTCGCTCGAACGCCGACTTTGTCGTGCGCGGGCTGCCGTTGCAGGTGTCGGACGGTGACGCGCAGATTCGGTCGCGCTTTGAAGTGGCCTTCGGCGCACTTGTTCTGGGCCCGTTTGAACTTCATGTGCCGGGGCGGCATAACGTGATGAACGCCGCCGCCGCTGTCGCGATTGCAACCCAACTGGAGATTGCGCCGGAGCAGATCGCGCAGGGTTTGCGCGATTTTCGAGGCGTGGACCGCCGCTTTCAGCTCAAGGGATGCCCTCGCGGAGTAGCGGTCATCGACGACTACGGGCACCACCCCACCGAGATCGCCGCAACCCTGAACGCAGCGCGGGAGTGCGGCTATAAAAAACTGCATGTGATTTTTCAGCCTCACCGCTACTCACGGACGCGGGATCTGATGGCGGAGTTTTCGACCGCCTTCAACGAAGCCGATTCAGTGCTGGTGCTGGACATCTATGCCGCCAGCGAGGAGCCCATTGAGGGAGTGAATGCGCAGGCGCTGGTCGCGGCCTTCCAGCGCGACAGTGTGGCCTACGCTCCTTCCTTTGAGGAGGCAGCGGTGAGAGTAGCGGAATTGGCGACTGACGGCGATGCTGTGCTCACGCTGGGCGCGGGCAGTGTCTCCCAAGTGGCGGCGATGGTCATAGATCGGTTGGAGCATTAAACGTCCAGTCGCTTTCCCGCAAAATTGCCCCTGCGTTTGTCAGGGATTTCTCCGCATCGGACCTTAGACCTGCGTTTGCGGTCGTCAGAGACGCCGACCCTGGCGGGAGCTTTGATCACGGTTCGCACTGAGGCGATTGATCCGGAGCGCCAGCAACGACACTCCCAGAGCCAGTGCTCCGACCTGAACTAAACCGGCTAAGAACCCTTGCATCGTTCGGCGACCTCGTGCGTTCCTCTTCTCCAAAGATGGTGGGTTGAAGCCCGGATTCGTTACATCAAAACTTCCCGCCGATTGCCAAACAGATCAAACCTCCAGCAAACGCGCAGTCGCTCAGCAAGGGGAAACTTACGGTGCGGGGCAGGGTTTGAGACGTTGACCGCTTGCAAATGGCAGCGGTCCGCGGTGTCCCGTTTGGGGACACCGGTAACGGAAAAGAGCGGAGGGTGACCTGCGCGCGCCACTGCGGACATCCGCTTCGAGCGCGGACGCATCCTCTCACAGCAGCAATAAGAGCCTAAGAGAACCAGAGCACGTGGAGAAAGAGACATCTATGAGATCGACTGATCGATATTTTGTGCTGGCGGCGATGACGCTAGGCCTTGCTTTAGGGGCCTCCGGCTGCAATAAGACCGCCGACCAGAGCGCCCAGGACCCGAACGCCGCTACTCAAGACCAGGGAGACCCGGCAGCCGCCAACATGGCGCCGGTGGATCAATCGGGGTCGACCTCCGCGCCCAGCAGCGCGCCTGCCCCGCGGCGGCAGGCGTCGGCCCCAGCCCAGCAAGAGGCTCCGGCAGCGGCGCAGCAAGAGGCACAGGCGGCTCAGCCCGCGCAGGAGCAAACATATGCTCCGGCGGCTGAATCCTCCGATAACCAGGGCGGCGGGGATGACGACTATAGCGAAGCGTCCTATAACCCGCAACCGGCGGACTACGCGCCGCAGCCGCCTCCTCCGCTACCTGAATATCAGCAACCGCCCATCCCCGAACCGGGGTATCTCTGGACGCCTGGATACTGGGCCTACGCTCCGGTCGGGTATTACTGGGTGCCTGGCGTGTGGGTCGCGCCGCCGTATCAAGGAGCGCTGTGGACCCCTCCGTATTGGGGCTATTCTGGCGGCAGATATGGCTTCTACCATGGCTACTGGGGCAGATATGTCGGCTTTTACGGTGGCGTTAACTATGGCTTCGGCTACGTCGGCAGGGGTTATCAGGGCGGTTACTGGAATGGCAACAACTTCAACTACAACCGCTCGGTTAACAACATCAGCAATGTACATATAACGAATGTCTATAACCGTACTGTGATCAACAACGTGACCGTCAACCGCGTCAGCTATAACGGGGGGCCAAATGGCGTGCAAGTGCGTCCAACGCCAGCCGAGGTTGCCGCCTATCGTGCTCCTCATGCGCCGCCCATGACCAGCCAGGTGCAGCTTGCAAGGGAATCGGCCTCAAATCGCGCTCAGTTTGCTTCTGCTAACGGTGGCCGTCCAGCTGTTTTTGTAGCAGCCAGACCTCTTCCCGCAGACCGAGGGATTCCTCCGGCTCCAGTGATGCGGCCGGTCGTCGCCCATCCCAATAACGCAATGCAGCCTCGCCCCAACAACGCCATGCAGCCCAGGCCAGCCAACACGGTAGAACAGCGGCCTGCCAGCGCGATGCAGCCGAAGCCCGCTAATACCATGCAACCTCGCCCCAACAACGCGATGCAGCCACGCCCGGGCAATACACAGGAGCAACGGCCGACCAATACCGTGCAGCCCCGCCCGAATAACACGGCACAGCCCAGGCCGGAGGCGAAGCCTGCTCCGACTCGGGAACCGGCGCAAGCGCGGCCGCAAGAGAGCCGGCCCGCGCCGCAGGAGAGCCGGCCCGCGCCGCAGGAGACTCGGCCTGCGCCGCAACAGCAACCCCGGCCGGAGAGCCGCCCGGCTCCGCAAGAGCGTCCGCAGCAAGCTCGTCCCACGGCTCAAGAGCAGCAGAGTCGCCCAGCTGCTCAACAGAGCCGGCCCGCGCCGCAACAGGCACGACCGGCCCCGCAACAGGCCCGACCAGCGCCGCAGCAGAGCCGCCCGGAGAACGAGAAGCCGAAATAGAGCAAGGCAAAGGCAGCTTGACCCAAGAGGCGTAGTCGCAACCTGCGCCTCTTGCTTTTTTTTGCAGGGACTTTCAGGAAACGATCAAAACATCAAGGAAACGGGGGCCATGAACCCCTTTGATACGGGTCATCTCGATGTCGGCGGTCGCGGATGGGCCGGATATAAAGGTAGTCGGCAACGTCGCGGTCGCGGCTAGCCGGTCGAAGGCTTCGGAGACAGTCTCGACGACCTGTTCGGCGAAGACGACGCACAGGTGGTAGTCGGGAATCAGCGAGAGTTTGCGCGGGCCCTGGGCCGGAGCGTTTTGCAGAACGATCGTTCCGGTGAGAGCGATGGCGACGGTGCAGGCGGAAAGAATTCCGTCGAACTTGTCGAGGTCGAGGTTGGTGAGCTGGTCGGCCTCGGTTACCGCCAACGAAGAAGCAAACCATCGCGCTGGAGTTCCGGCCGGCATGGCAATTCGCTTGGCACCACGCTCGCCGATGGCGGATGCGATTGCTTCGGGGAGTGCCGAGTCGGTCACGCGAAGTACGCGCGCGTCGTATTCGATAAGGCGCTCCTCGAATAGATCGATTCTCTGTTCGGCGTTCAGTGGGCCCCCACGGTTGTAAGTGCGGGCGATCTCCGCATAGGCATCGGCGGCAATCTCAGGATTCGTCCGGGGGTGAACACCGCGAATCCTGGAGAGAATTTCCTGACGGGAATCTGGCGGTGCGCTCATGCTTGCTCACCGCTTTCGGGGGACCCTGATTTGTCGCGCTGGCTCCACCATGTGCGAAAAGACTGTTTGGGCAGAGGCGCGAGGTCGCGGCTCTCGGTCCATCCGCCCAGCATCAGCGGAAGGTGTTCGATGAAACCGCCCTTGGCAACGAAGGGAATTTGGCCGAGACGGCCGAAGCGCTGGGCCAGATCGAGCCTGTCGCCGCTCTTGAAGGCCGCCGCCGCCGCCTGCATGCCAAGGTTCCACGGATCCAGCTTGCCTGCGATGGTGGCCTGGTCGCGCTCCACTACTTTGGCGCGCAGGTGGATGAGGACCTCGGGAATATTGATCTTGACGGGGCAGACTTCGTAACAGGCGCCACATAGCGACGAGGCGTACGGGAGCGAGTCGCCTTCTGCTAATTGTCCGTCTCTGTCCTGATGCAGCTGCGGGGTGAGGATCGCGCCAATTGGCCCAGCATAGACCGAGGCATAAGCGTGCCCCCCGGTCTGCCGGTAGACCGGGCAGGCGTTCTGGCAGGCGGCGCAGCGAATACATTTCAGCGTCTGTTTCGATTCAACGTCGTGAAGGATAGCGCTGCGCCCGTTGTCGAGCAGAATGACGTGAAACTCCTGTGGGCCGTCGCCGGGACGGACACCGGTCCAAATCGAGTTGTAGGGGTTCATCCGCTCGGCGGTCGAGGAGCGGGGCAGCGTCTGCAGGAAGACTTCCAGGTCGCGGAATCGAGGAATCACCTTTTCAATGCCAGCGATGGAGATGAGCACATCGGGCAGGGTGAGGCACATACGGCCGTTGCCTTCCGATTCGAGTATGCAGACGCCCCCCGTTTCGGCGATAAGGAAATTAGCTCCGCTAACTGCGACCTTCACGCGCAGGAATTTTTCGCGCAGATACCGCCGCGCAGCATCGGTGAGATCTTCGGGGGTATCGCCGAGATCGGGCAGATTCATCTCTCGGCTGAACATCTCGCGCACCTGGCGCCGATTCTTATGCAAGGCCGGAGCAATGATGTGCGAGGGCTTGTCGCGGCCCATCTGGATGATGAGCTCGGCGAGGTCGGTTTCCGTTGGATGGATCCCAGCGGACTCAAGCGCGTGGTTGAGCTCGATCTCCTCGGTAGTCATCGACTTGATCTTGATGACTTCTTTCGAAGCGTGACGCTGCACAATCTCCACGGCGATGCGGTTGGCTTCGGCTGCGTCGACAGCCCAGTGGACCTGGCCTCCGGCGGCGGTACATGCGGCCTCGAACTGTAACAAGTAATGATCTAAATGATCGAGGGTGTGCTGCCGGATGGCGCTGCCGGCATCGCGAAGCTGCTGCCAGTCGGGCATTTCGCCCACAACTTTGGCGCGCTTGGCAGCGACTACGCCGGTGGCGTGGCGAACGTTTCTGCGGAGTTGCGCATCCTTCATCGTCTCGTGCGCAGCTGTGGGAAAGTTGCCCTGGGGCCATTCGACGCGAGGAGCTTCGATGGTGACCAGCTCGTTGGCGGTGGGAGTCATCGCGCGGCTCCGGCTTCCGAAGCCAGAATTTCGGCCAGGTGCGCCGTCCGGATGTTGGTACGCTGCCGATGAAGTCCGCCGTAGATGTGCATCAGGCAGGAGTTGTCGACCGCTGTACAGATTTCAGCGCCGGTGTTGAGCACCGAGCGGGTCTTGTCCAAGAGCATCGCCGAAGAGACCTCAGCGTTCTTGATCGCAAATGTTCCGCCAAAACCGCAGCACTGTTCGATTTCGGGAAGGTCGACGAGCTCGAGGCCGCGCACCTTGCGCAGCAGACGGAAGGGAATGTCTCCAAGGTGAAGGCTGCGCAGCGAGTGGCAACTGGCGTGGTAGGTCACGCGATGCGGATAGGAGGCGCCGACATCGGTCACACCGAGCTTCTCGACCAGGAACTCAGAGAATTCATAGACCCGCGGCAGCAGAGCCTCGACGTCTGCGATGAAGGCGGCGTCGCCAGAGGCCGCAGCGGCCTTATGGTAGTGTTCGCGAATCATGGCGACGCACGAAGATGATGGAATGCAGACCGCCTCGGAGTCGCGGAAGATGTTGACGAAGTGGCGGATGATCGGAACGGCTTCGCGCTGGTAGCCGGTGTTCCAGTGCATCTGTCCGCAGCAGGTCTGGTCGGGTGGGAAATCGACGGTGTGGCCGAGTCGCTCGAGGACCCGGACGACGGCTTTGCCGGTCTCGGGAAAGAGGGTGTCGTTGTAGCAAGTGATGAACAGCGACACGCGCAAGGTGTGGTTCCTCCGAGGATTCCCTTGAGTTTATCTGCTGCAACGGAGGTCTTCAATGGCAAATGAGAATTTGTTTACCAATAGGAATTCGCGCAGAAGACATCAACCAAGACACAAGGGGTGGTTGACAGACAAAACGATACCGTTCAGTATTGTTATGGATTATTGAGGTCGATATGATTCAAGTCCGAAATCTGGTGAAAAACTTCGGCGAGGTCGCTGCCGTCAAGGACATCTCGTTCGATGTGGCCCAGGGGGAGATCTTTGCATTCCTGGGGCCAAATGGGGCGGGGAAGACGACGACCATCAAGATGCTTACTACCTTGCTGCCGCCGACGAGCGGGAGCATCGAGCTGGACGGTCTTAATCCGCGAACAAGGCAGAAAGAGGCGCGACAGCGCTTCGGGATAGTCTTTCAGGATCCCAGCCTCGATGCCGAGCAGACGGCTTACGAGAACATGATTCTGCACGGCATTCTTTATCACGTGCCACGCCAGCTGCGCGAGGGCCGAACCGAGCGGCTCCTCAAGCTGTTCGAGTTATGGGACCGCCGCGATAGTTACGTCAAGACATTTTCAGGAGGAATGAAGCGCCGCCTGGAGATTGCGCGCGGCCTTCTGCATACGCCGAGGATTCTCTTTCTGGATGAACCGACGCTGGGGCTAGATCCGCAAAGCCGCAACCTTCTATGGACCCATGTGAAGAACATCAACGAGACGGAGAAAACAACAGTGTTTCTGACGACGCACTACATGGATGAAGCGGAGCGGGTGGCACACCGAATTGCCATTATCGACCACGGTGCGATTGTTGCCCAGGGTACTCCATCGGAGCTGAAAGAGCAGACGCACACCGATTCGCTCGAAGGCGCGTTTCTGGCTTTGACGGGCTCGTCGATTCGCGACGAGGGAGCGAACTCCGCTGACGGCTTACGGCAGGTTGCCAAGATGTGGAGGCGATAAAGCCACCCCAACGACGACGGCCTGTCGCCGGGACCCGGTCAAGCCATCCAGCGACAAAGACGAAGGGAGCAATCACTCGATGGGCGCGATATATATTCTCTGGCTACGAGAGTTGAAACGATACATTCGGTCGCGGGTTCAAATCGTCGCCTCTCTCGGGCAGCCATGCCTGTACCTGCTTGCATTGGGTTTCGGCCTGGGTCCGGTCTTTCAGCAGGCCGGGCATGGAAGCTATCTACAGTTCATGGCGCCGGGCATTGTGGGCATGACAGTGCTCTTCAGTTCCGTGTTTTCGGGCATCGCGATGCTTTGGGACCGTCAGTTCGGCTTTCTCAAGGAGACGCTGGTCGCACCGGTTTCGCGGTTGCAAATCATGATCGGTCGCACTCTGGGAGGAGCAACCGTGGCGATCATCCAAGGCTCACTGATTCTCGTGATCTGCCTGATCGCCGGCTTCCGGCCGCAGCATTGGGTCGCGATTCCGGGCGCATTTTTGTTCGTGATCCTGATCGCGGTGGTCTTCGCGGCAATGGGTACCGCAATCGGCTCGACGATCAAGGACATGCAGGGTTTCCAGCTGGTGATGAACTTTCTGGTGCTGCCAATGTTCTTCCTGTCCGGCGCGCTTTTCCCCTGGCGAATTTGCCCAGGGTGATGACCTTGATCACCCATCTCGATCCACTGACATACGGCGTCGACGGACTGCGGGGAGTGCTGATCAACGTGTGGCACTTCAACGTTGTGACGGACCTAACGGTGCTGGCGGCGATTGCCGTAGTGTTTATCAGTGCCGGCGCATACCTCTTCAATAAAATCGAAGTCTAGAAACGGTTCGGCAAGATGGCAAGACAGAGAAGCGAGCGCGCTCACAGCCAGGTGATCGAAGCTGCGAGTTCACTCTTCGCCGAGCGTGGCATCGAGGCCACCAGCATGGACTCGATCGCCCGCGCGTCGGGCGTGAGCAAGGCGACGATCTATCGCCATTGGCCGGACAAGGATACGCTGGCACTCGAAGTACTGGTTTATCTTCATGGTCTCGACAAGGAACTCCCGGTCTTCGATTCGGGAGACCTCCGGCGCGATTTGGTAGCGCAACTCGAATACGATCCTGCGGCGGACCGCAAAGCCATGCGGGAACGCATTATGCCGCATTTGATCGCTTATGCCTCGCACCACCGCGTCTTCGGCGATGCATGGCGCAGCCGGGTTTTATCTCCCATTCGCGGAGCACTGAGCGAAATGATGGATCGCGGCAAACGGCGAGGCGTTCTCAAGCCCGGGCTAGATCCGGAAGTCGGATTGGCCCTGCTGCTCGGTCCACTCATCTATCGCAATGTGCTGATCCATAAACACAAGCTGGGCGGCAAAGCTCCCGAAGGGCTGGAAGCGATTGTGGCCGACAGCTTCCTGGCGACATTCTCGGTTGGAACGAAGCGATAACCGATGGCGACTTGCGTCGCCGATCATGGGTTGACAGTCTCTCACTAAATGCATTTACTTAGGGCTTTGAGTAGCGCTGCACGATCGCTGTCGGGATCGAAGACGATGTGCCCCGTGGCCAAGCTGGGTGCCGAACACCCGCCGCGGTGTGTAGACTTAATTCCATCAGGAAACGTTTACCAGACCCAATGTCTGGGCGGAGTGATATGTTGCTGCCCGAACTGAGAGAGCAAGTCCTCGACGCCAACCTGGAGCTGGTGAGGAAGGGCCTCGTCTTGTACACCTTTGGCAACGCCAGCGGCATCGACCGCGAGCGCGGGCTCGTGGCAATCAAGCCGAGCGGCGTCGCCTACGACGCGCTGAAGGCCGGCGACCTGGTGATCGTGGATATTGAGGGCAAGATCGTGGAGGGGAGGCTGAATCCATCCTCCGATCTGAAGACCCATCTACTGCTGTACCAAGAGTTTCCAGCCATCGGCGGAGTGGTGCATACGCACTCCGAATTCGCCACCAGCTGGGCGCAGGCGGGCACGGCGATTCCCTGCTACGGCACCACCCATGCGGACTACTTCCACGGCGAAGTCCCGGTGACACGGCCTCTGACCGACGAAGAGATCGAAGCGGACTACGAATTCAACACCGGCGTGGTGATCGCCGACCGATTTACGGAACTCGATCCGCTGGCCGTGCCTGGAGTTTTGGTCGCCAACCATGCGCCCTTCGCATGGGGCAAGACGGCCGCGGACGCCGCGTACAACGCCGTCGTACTCGAATACGTGGCGAGGCTCGCGTTTCGGACTGTCTTAATTAAAAGCGAAGCTGCTACAGTTTCGACCAGGCTGCTGCGCAAGCACTACGAACGAAAGCACGGGCCGAAGGCAACGTACGGGCAGAAACAGTAACTTCGCAGGAAGCAACGCAGTCAAAGGGACTATCGCAGCGCCGGGAGCGAATGACAAAATGAGCACAATCACGATCAGTAGAGATGGGCGGTGCAGCGAATGAGCCTGGGATGGTTCGCAGCTCCGTCCGGAAATGCTGCGACATCGTCGCTGGCGTTCTTCCTCCAGGGTCAGCATCAACTGGCGAAGCTATCTGTGCTCGACGTGATCGTGATCGCTATTTACTTCGCGATGGTGATCTGGATCGGCTTCTACCTGAAGCAGAAAGCCAATACCAGCGAAGAATTCTTCATGGCTGGTCGCGAGATGACGGCGTGGATCGCCGGTCTCAGCTTTGTCTCCGCGAATCTTGGATCGTTGGAACTGATGGGCTGGGCCGGGTCGGCCTATCAATATGGAATTCTGGCGGCACACTGGTATTGGATCGGCGCCATTCCGGCCATGCTTTTCCTCGGCCTGGTGATGATGCCGTTCTACTACGTGTCTAAGACGCACTCGGTGCCGGGATATCTCAAGCTCAGGTTCGGTGAGTCGAGCCGAGTGCTGGCGGCGGTTTCGTTCGGCTTCATGACCATCCTAATGAGCGGCGTAAACATGTTTGCCATGGCGGTCGTGATGAAGGTGGTGCTGGGGTGGGACATCACGTTCAGCATCCTCATGTCGTCGCTTGCGGTGGCGGTGTATGTGACGCTGGGCGGATTGCGCTCGGCAATTTTCAACGAAGTATTGCAGTTCGTGCTCATCTGGGGCGGCGCGCTGCTGGTGCCGATTCTTGGCCTAATCGAGGCGGGTGGCTGGACGAAACTGCAGGCCAACATTCTCGCCAATTATCACGGCCTCGACTACACCCATATGTGGCGAGGGTTAGCGCACTTCTCGTCGAACCCGATGGGCGTGCATTGGACGGGAATTGTTTTCGGGCTCGGCTTTGTCATCTCCTTCGGCTACTGGACGACGGATTTCCTTGTCGTCCAGCGCGTGCTTGCAGCGGACAGCCTTCGCTCGGCGCAGATGGCGCCGATCATCGCGGCAGCATTCAAGATGGCTGTGCCTTTCATCGTCATTCTTCCCGGATTGCTGGGCCTGGTGATTCTGCATAATCCGGATGGCACGCTCATGCACCTGGTAGGCGAGAACCAGGTGAATCTGCAGAACCCTCATAGCTACAACGAGGTGTTGCCGCTCATGCTCGTCAGGTACTGCGGGCCGGGCCTACTCGGGCTGGGCATTACTGCGCTGATCGCCGGCTTTATGTCGGGGATGGCGGGGAACGTCAGCGCCTTTTCTGCGGTCTGGACCTACGACATCTACCAGCCGCTCATCAACAAGAAGGCCACGGACAAACACTACGTCGCGGTCGGGCGCTGGTCGACGATCCTGGGCGTGGTCGTGAGCATCGGCACCGCGTATCTGGTCATGCACGCGCAGGGCATCATGGACTACGTTCAAGCGCTCTTCAGTTTCTTTATCGCGCCGCTGCTGGGCACGATCCTGCTGGGAATGTTTTGGAAGCGGGCGACGGGAGCAGGCGGTTTCTGGGGATTGCTGGCCGGCACCGCGACCTCGATATCCCTCTATGTCTGGGTGAAGCTCGATCACGCGGCGCTTTCGATCGTGGCGTTTTCGCCGGACGCGAAGGACATGGCAGAAAACCTCTATCGCGCGCTCTGGTCGTGGGTGGTATGCGTGCTGGTGACTATCGTCGTCAGCTATCTCGGCAAAGCGCGACCAATTAGCGAACTCAACGGACTGGTTTACGGTGCAACGGTGATTCCAAACGAAGGCCCTGTTCCATTGATCAAGAACCACTGGTTCTGGGCGTCCATCGTCATTGTTGTCTTCTTTGTGCTGAACTTGATTTTCTTCTAATCTACAGCGGCATCGAGGTGCTGTATGCACGGTTCAGGAATTTCGATCTGGTTCTTCATCGGCGTCTTGCTGACGATCTACGGGGCCCTCATTTGCGGCTATGGAACTTACGAGTTAATGACTGGAACCCACGCTAACGTGGAACTGTGGCAACTTCACGCACCGGTTTGGTGGGGCGCAGTGATGCTGGCGCTTGGCGCGTTTTATTGCCTTCGATTCAAACCCAGCAGGGGATAGCTGGCAAAGCTAAGAGGAGACAGAATGGCAGCCCCGAAAGCAGTGACCTTTGGAGTGATCGTCGGCAATCGCGGTTTTTTTCCCTCTCATCTGGCTAAGACCGGGCGGGAAGAGATGATCGCGGCGATCGAGAAAGCCGGCCATAAAGCAATCGTGCTCGGCGCGGAAGAGAGCACGCACGGTGCTGTCGAGACCTATGACGAGGCGATGCGTTGCGCGGCGCTTTTTAAGCGCCATCGCGAAGAGATCGATGGCATCATTGTGACCCTGCCGAACTTCGGCGAAGAGCGCGGCATCGTTGACGCGATCCGACTCTCGGGGCTGGGCGTTCCCGTCCTGGTGCAGGCGACACCCGACCGCACCGCCAATATGACCATCGCCTTTCGGCGCGACAGCTTTTGCGGCAAGATGTCGCTCTCGAACAACCTGATGCAGTACAAAATCCCCTATTCGCTGACGACGTTGCATACCGTCGATCCGGCCTCGGAAGGCTTTCAGGCCGACCTTGCCTGGTTTGCGGCTGTGGCGCGCATTGTGAAAGGGCTGAAGAACCTGCGCATCGGTGCGATCGGCGCGCGCCCGGCGGCCTTCAACACTGTGCGTTACAGCGAACGCATCTACGAGTCACACGGCATCACCGTCGACCCGATTGACCTTTCGGAGATTCTCGGCCGCATCAACCGGATGGGCGACAACGACGACACCGCTCAAGCGAAGCTCGCGGCGATCAAGAAATACGTGAGCACCGGCAGCGTTCCCGACGCCGCGCTGTTGAAAATGGCAAAGCTCGGCGCAGTGATCGACACCTGGATGAAGCAGAACCATATCACGATCAGCGCCATCCAGTGCTGGACCTCGCTTGAAGAATACTTCGGCGTCGTGCCGTGCACGATCATGAGCATGATGAGCGAAGACCTCATTCCGAGCGCCTGCGAGGTGGATGTGCCTGGCACGCTGAGCATGCATATGCTCGCGCTCGCGTCCGGTACGCCGAGTGCGCTGCTCGACTGGAACAACAACTATGGCGACGACCCGGACAAGGCGGTCTGCTTCCATTGCAGTAATCTTCCGAAACACTTCTTCAAGGAAGTGACCATGGACTATCAGGCGATCATCGCGGGCACGGTGGGCATCGAGAACACCTTCGGAACCTGTGTGGGCCGGGTGAAGTCAGGTGCGATGAGCTATGCGCGGTACTCTACCGACGATCGCCGCGGGGTAGTGCGCGGCTACACTGGGCACGGGCATTTCACCGACGATCCGCTGGAGACTTTCGGCGGCGCGGGCGTGGTCGAGATTCCCAAGCTGCAATCACTGCTCAAGTACATCTGCCGGGAAGGCTTCGAGCACCACGTAGCGGCTAACTTCTCTCACGTCGCACCTGCCATTCACGAGGCCGCAGAACGCTATCTCGGCTTTGAGAGCCACTATCACCCGAAGGCAGAGGACTGATCGAATGTTGAGCCTGGAAGAGATCGTCTCGGTCGAAGCATTACAGGCGGAGGCTGAGGAGAAGCGCGCGCGCGTGGAGCGATTGCTCGACGAGCACCAGCTCGCGGCTATACTGCTGCGTCGGAGCGAGAATATCGCCTGGGCGACCGGCGGCAAGGTCGAGGCTCGTGTGCTTATACCGTCGGAGACGTGGGTCACGTCAGTCTTGATTACTCGCGGCGGGCGAAAATATTATTTCGCGCCAAAGAACGAAGCACCGAGGCTGGCCGCCGAGGAGTTCGCCAGCCTCGACTATGAGCCGGTGCTCTATCCCTGGTACGAAAACGATTGCGTGAGCGCGGCGCAAAGGGTAGCCGGAGGGGTTGAGATCGGTTGCGATATTGGCGCGCCCGGGTTGGTTCCGGTGCATCTGGGCGCGCTGCGTGCGAGCCTTACGGTCGCCGAAATCGAGCGTTATCGCTGGTTGGGGCGCAAGACCGCCGAGGTGACTGCCGCGGTGCTCAGGGAACTAGAGCCGGGCGTCACCGAATATGAGATGGAGGCACTCATCGCGGAGGGGCTATTCCTCGAAGGGATTCTGCCGTCAGTGCTGCTGATGGCGGTCGACGACCGCATCCTGAACTACAAACACGCCGTCGCGCGCGGGCGCAGCCTCGATCGTTACGGCATGCTGAATCTTTGTTCCCGGAAGTGGGGGCTGGCGATTTCCATTACTCGCTTCGTGTACTTCGGCAAGCTTTCTTCTGAGCTCGCCGCGCGCTTTACTTCGGCTGCGCGGGTAAATGCCGCATTGCTGGCCGCGACGCGGCCTGGAAATACTTCGGCGGAGCTGTTTCGGACGGCGCAAGGTGCCTACGCCGCCGAGGGATTTCCTGGCGAAGAAGAGTTCCATCATCAGGGCGGAGCAACGGGCTATGGCGAGCGCGAATGGGTGGCAACGCCTGCCGGCAAAGAGACTGTCGTCAACAACCAGGCCTTTGCGTGGAACCCGAGCATTCGCGGCGGCAAGGTGGAAGATACTGTTTTGCTGCGCGATGGCCAGATTGAGACGCTGACAGAAACCCCCGATCTTCCGCTGGTCGACACGGAGTGGAATGGCTCGACTTATCGCTCAGCGGGCGTTCTGGTTCGCGATTAGCTGCGAACCGGCCGTCTTCATCGATCTGCATCGCACAATCAGGACGCGCTCCTCGCGGCTCTGAAATAATGGAGGCGATGGAGTTCATCGACCTAAAAAGTCAGTATCGAGATATCAAGACGTCGGTCGATCGCCGCATCCAGGCGGTGCTCGATCATGGCCAATATGTCATGGGGCCGGAGATAGGCGCGCTCGAAGAGAGGCTCGCCACCTACACAGGGGCGAGGCACTGCATTGCCTGCTCGAGCGGCACGGATGCTCTGTTGCTCGCGATGATGGCCCTCGGTATTGGCCGCGGCGACGAGGTCGTCACCAGCCCCTTCAGCTTTTTCGCAACGGCCGAGATCATTGCGCTGCTGGGCGCCAGGCCCGTCTTCGTCGATATCGACCCGGCGACTTACAATCTCGATCCCTCTTTATTGGCGACTGCGATCACGCCGCGTACCAAAGCGATTCTGCCGGTCTCGCTCTACGGCCAGTGCGCGGACATGGACGCGATCCAACAGATCGCCGGCAATATTCCGGTCATCGAAGATGGGGCGCAGAGCTTTGGCGCGACGTACCATGGTCGGAACTCCTGCAATCTTTCAGCAATCGGCTGCACGAGCTTTTTCCCGTCAAAGCCGCTCGGCTGTTATGGCGATGCAGGAGCCTGCTTCACCAGCGATGACGATCTCGCCGCGAGGATGGGGATGATTCGCAATCACGGCCAGGACCGGCGCTATCATCATCCGGTCATCGGCGTAAATGCGCGCATGGATACGATCCAGGCGGCCGTGCTATTGGCCAAACTTGAGGTCTTCGCCGAAGAAGTGAAGCGCCGCGCCGAGATAGGAGCGCGATACTCAGAATTGTTGAGGAACGCGGTAAAGACTCCGAAGGTCCTCGGTGGGAACACGAGCGTGTATGCGCAGTACACCATCGAGGTAGAAGAGCGAGATGAATTTCAGGAAGCGATGAAACGCCGCGGAATTCCGACGACCATCCACTATCCCGAGGCGCTTCATCTTCAGCCGGCCTTCGCCCACCTCGGCTATCGACAAGGGGAATTTCCGGTCGCGGAAGCCGCGGCGAAGCGAGTTGTGAGCCTGCCGATGCACCCCTATCTCAGCGAGAGCGATCTGGTGCAGATAGGCGAAGCAGTGCGTGAATGTGCGGGGCAATCCGCGCCGGCGGCAGTTGGATCCCGTGCGGCGCTCGTCTAGCGCGGGTGATCGTCAGCAGCGCACGATGTTATCCGCCACGATCCCTTTGGTGGCGTTGCGCGTATCAATGACTAAGCGCGATTCGCCGACTATCTTGGGATAGTCATAGGCCGTGTGATCGGTGACCACCATCACCGCGTCATATTCTCCCAGATTGTCGAGAGTTGCGCACTTCATGTTCAGGTCATAATGGCGACCGCGCCCCACGGTGGGGAAATATGGGTCGTGATAAGCAACAATGGCGCCACGTTCCCGCAGCAGTTCGATGATCGTTAGCGACGGCGATTCGCGTAAATCGTCGATGTCCCGCTTATAGGCAAGCCCGAGTACCAGCACCTTCGATCCATTGAGCGCCTTGC
The DNA here is from genome assembly GCA_963790505.1 of uncultured Acidobacteriaceae bacterium. Classification (GTDB taxonomy): domain Bacteria; phylum Acidobacteriota; class Terriglobia; order Terriglobales; family Acidobacteriaceae; genus Acidisarcina. Next base: position 692,618 of record CAWBOT010000004.1, read on the forward strand.
GCCGGTCGTTAAGCGCCGCGATGGTCTGATCGATCACGTAGTACGGCATGGCGATATTGACCTCGCCGGCAAGCTCGATGAATCGGGTGCGGAAGTCGAACTGCTTGGCCTTCCAGGAGAGATAGAAAGGGTCAATGGGGATGCAGTGTCCGCCAAGGCCCGGCCCGGGATAAAAGGCCTGGAAACCGAAGGGCTTGGTCTTCGCGGCGTCGATCACTTCGAACAGATCGATGTTCATGCGTTGGCAGAGCTGCTTGAGTTCGTTCACCAGCGCAATATTTACGCATCGATAGATGTTTTCGAGAAGCTTAGTCATCTCTGCTGCCGCAGGAGACGAGACCGGCACGGTGCGGTGAAAAATGGATCCGTAGACGGCGCAGGCGAACTCCAGCGCCAGCGGCCCCACGCCGCCAATCACTTTAGGAATGTCGCGACGCGCGACCGTATCGTTGCCGGGGTCTTCGCGCTCCGGCGAGAATGCGAGGTAGAAACCACTTTCCCCAGGCTCGCGTGCGGCCCGAAGCTGGCCTGGATTGCCTGATTCCAGTAATGGCAACAGGATCTCTTCGGTGGTGCCCGGATAGGTCGTGCTCTCAAGCACAATGAGTTGGCCTTCGCGCAGCCAGGGCGCGATGGATTTGGCGGTCTGCGTCACGTAACTCAAGTCGGGTTCGTGATAGTCGTTGAGCGGCGTGGGCACGCAGATCAAAACGACATCCATTGCGGCGATCTGGGAGTAATCAGCCGTTGCGCGAAAGCCCCGCCGCTGCGCCGCGCCAATCTCCTCCGGAGTGATGCGGACGATGTAGGATCCGCCTCCGTTGAGCGTATCGACTTTGGCAGCGTCGATATCAAAGCCCGTGACCGGGAAGCGCTCATCGGCGAAGAGCAATGCAAGTGGCAGACCAACGTAGCCGAGGCCGATAATCCCGATGCGGGCAGTGCGGGCCTCCAGCTTGCGTTTGACTTCCGCGATCGGACTCGGAGCGGCGACGAGGACTGACATAGCTATCGTTCCAGTTTACGCTGGCGGCGCCGATGCCGCGGGGCTGGGAAGCTTCGCCGGGTGATTGAGGGCACTTGAAGGGCTATGAGATACTTCGTATGGTGAGCAGAGGAAGGCAAAGAAAACCATTCTCAGCTCACAAACAGACTATCCATCGCCGGGGGCCACCTCGGCGAACTACAGCATGACGCGCCGGGATGGCGGAACTGGCAGACGCAGCGGACTCAAAATCCGCCGAGGGCAACCTCGTGGGGGTTCGACCCCCCCTCCCGGCACCAAGATTACAAAGGACTTATAGGCAAAATGACCTCTCGACAGCGAGAGGTCATTTTTCGCCGGTGGCAGTTGGGTTTAACGTTGTCGCTTCGGATCAGCCGTGGTTCGCCGAGTTGCAGCACGGGTCTTCTGGCATCGTTTTTATTGGCAGCTTTGGGATTGTCGATCCCGCCGAATCGCGCAACCATCGGGTAAATCGCGCAACTTTGCTTGCGCGATTCACAAGCTCACCTCTTGTCGACTGTTCTCATTAGTCTTTGAGGGCTTCCTCCAGGGCGTCGATCGGAACAACCTTCTCCGGGAATCTCTGTGACCCGCCCTGGAAAACTGAGCCGCAGGAGGCTGGAAGTTTCGGCCTGCGTGGTTCGATTCGTGCCGGATTTACCGGCAGATTTGCAGTTGATGTAACTCACGTGAGGGTCTCCAGCAAGAGGCTTGAAGATTGATCGCCCTTCAGAAAAAACCCAGCCGCAGCCGTGCGGAGGGAAAGTGGGAAACGCGGAGCGTTTTCCAAGGCGGCTTGATCGCCGTCTTTTCCTCTGCTGTGTGTGGTGGCAAACTCGTTCGGCGTGCGATCGGCGAGCGCCGAGTGGGGGCGGTGGTGGTTGTAATCGTGGCGCCACATGGCCAGCTTGCGACGGGCATCGAACGGCGCCGTAGCCGGCGATAACCCATGGCAGGCTACTGGCCTGGAATGGCAGACCCAGTCGCCGCCCTTGACTGAAAAGTTCATGGAGACTCCCATCATGGGCCTCTTTAAGTGATTGACCATAACTTTAATTAACGAGTGTTATTAACTCACCCACCGTTGTACCCTCCGCGAACGCATCGAAGTAATTCAGGGATTGTCCTAGCCCCCGTATCGGCAGCGGCCGTCCTCCGCGCGCAGCAATACGAGTGCTGATGGTTTGCGGCAAGTTCGCGATGGCTTGGGCACACACGGGGTTCTTAACTGGAAATGACGGTGTAAATTATGAAAAAGATACAAGCGCTTCTACTATTCACCTTTGCGTCCTTGGGCATGCAGGCAGTCGGGCAGAACGACAATGCCAATCCGGGACAGCCGGGCACGCTAAATTACGTTGAAGGACAGGTATCTGTCGCCGGATCTCCGGTGACTTCACATTCCGTGGGTACGACAACGCTTGAAGCTGGACAGGCGATACAAACTAAAGTGGGTCGAGCCGAAGTGCTGCTTACTCCAGGCATCTATCTTCGCGTTGGTTCCAACAGTACCTTAAAGATGGTGTCGCCTGATCTCACTCATACAGAAGTCGCGCTTGTGAGCGGTAAAGCCGACGTGGAAGTAGATAATATTTACAAACAAAATGACATTCTCGTCGACCAGGGAGGTTCGCAGGCGCGCTTGCTAAAGCCCGGTCTTTACGCATTCAATACCACCAAGGCGACGATGCGGGTATTCGAGGGCGAGGCAAATGTGGTTCCCATCGACAACCGGGATGATGTGAAACACATCACGGTTAAAAGCAGCCATAAGCTGCTCATCGATGGGACGCCCTCCAAGCCGGTGCATTTCCAGAAGGAAGGCTCGCAGGATGGGCTCTATGCGTGGAGCAGTCTTCGTTCCGAGTACCTCGGCGAGGCCAATGAAAACGTCGCTTCGGAATACGCTGGAGCCGATGGCGTCAACCCCGGTTGGTTTTGGGATTCGGCATTTATGGGCTATACGTGGCTTCCGGGCGACGGGATGTTTTTTAGTCCGTTTGGGTTTGGGTTCTATTCCCCTTACTACATCGAAGGGGGAGGGTGGATCTACGGTCGTGGTGGTTACGGCTACGGACACGGAGGTTATGGACGCGGCGGTTATGGTGGGCGCGCCGGCAGGGGTGGGGTAATGCACGGCGGATCGTTCGGGGGCCATGTCGGCGGAGGTATGGGAGGCGGCTTTCACGGCGGCGGTGGAGGAGCCCACGGCGGCGGCGGAGGGCACCGCTAGAAATGGTCCGAACGTCGATATTTCGGAGCTTCAGAGTTTCTAATCGGAGTTCATGAAGGCCACATACTGCAATTTGCCTTCGCGTTCAACCTGGAGAGCAATCGCTGCGTTACGGGGGAGCTGGTCAAGGAGACTGCGGAGCGCCGTAAGCGATGCGGTCAGCTTCCCATTTAACGCATAAATGATGTCCCCCGCCTGCAAGTCAAGTGTGGCGCCTTTGCCGCCCTCAGTGAGAGCGATAATCAAAAGCCCCTCCGGCATACGTGTCGGAGGGATAAGTTTCGAAATGTCGGGCGAGAGCGGCACAGCGATAATGCCCAGGCGAGAAACGATGTCATCGCTCAGGTGTTCCGAATCAAGAATACTTTCGGTGTCTCTCGGGCGCCTGGTGACTTTCACGGCGATGGACGACAGACTCGAGTCAGGCCTACGAACCGTAAACCGAACGTCATCGCCAATTTGTTTCCTGAAGAGAAGCACGGAGAGTTGCTGGGGCTCCTCAATTGACCTGCCCCCGAAAAACTCTACCAGTGATAACTGGAGTTCTCTCGTAATGTAGACGGGGGGATTTTGTATGAAGAAGAGCCGGTACACGGAAGAGCAGATCATCGGGATCTTGAAGCAACACGAGGCGGGAGTGAAGACGGCGGACCTGTGCCGCGAACATGGGATAAGTGCGGCGACGTTCTATGGGTGGAAGTCGAAGTACGGCGGGATGGACGTGAGCGAGGCGCAGCGGCTGAAGGCGCTGGAGGAGGAGAACCGCCGTCTGAAGCTGCTGGTGGCGGAACTGAGCCTGCACGGTGAGGCACTGAAGGGCGTGATCCGAAAAAACGGCTGGAGCTTGCCGGTCTGAGAGGCGATGTGGCGTACGCTCAGGCCGAGCATGGCCTGAGCGAGCGCACGGCCTGCAAGCTGCTGGGTATGGAGCGGTCGAGCTATCGGTACGAGCCGCGACCGGACCGCAACGCGGAGCTGCGCGAAGCGCTGGTGAAGCTGGCCCGTCAGAAGCCGCGCTATGGCTATCGCCGGCTGCACGCGGTGCTGAGCCGCCGCGGCCACGAGGTGAACGTGAAGCGGGTCTATCGGTTGTACGTGCAAGAGCGGCTGATGGTCCGGCGCAAGAAGCGCAAGCGTCTGGTGCGCGATCGCGCGGCCGAGCCGCGGCTGATGGGAGCGAACCAGGAGTGGGCGATGGACTTCATCGTCGACGGCCTGGCGACGGGGCGAATGGTGCGCATCCTGAGCGTGGTGGATGTGTATACGCGCGAGTGCCTGGCGCTGGAGGCCGACACCAGCCTCGGCTCGGGGCGCGTGACGCGGGTGCTGGAGCGGCTGATCGAAGAGCGGGGCCGTCCCGAAAGCGTGCGCTCCGATAATGGGCCGGAGTTCACCTCGCGGCGGATGCTGGCCTGGTCAGAGGACTGGAAGGTCGGACTGGTGCATATCCAGCCAGGGCGTCCGATGCAGAACGGCCACGTCGAGAGCTTCCACGGACGGTTGCGCGACGAGTGCCTCAACGCCAGCTGGTTCCGGACCTTGAACGATGTTAGGACGACCCTGGCGAACTGGCGGCAGGAGTATAACTGGGAACGCCCGCATAGTTCGCTGGGCTATCAAACGCCGGAGCAGTTCCGGCAAAGCGCAGGCTATGCAAATGTGGAAGGCCAACAACGCCTCCCACATTTACACAGCCACGACGGCGGCTACGGAGTTTTTCCAAAGCCAAACCTAAACCGAGAATCTCCAGTTATGAATGGGTGAGAAAAACGGGGCAGGTCACAATCGGTCTTCCGTCGGCGGCGGCGATTAAATCTCCAGGGTGCAGACCTGCTAAGTCAGCAGAGGAGCCTGGCGTTACATCCTCAAGGATGAGGCCCGAGCTATCCGAAAGCCCTAATGCCGATGCCAAAGCGGGGCTGATCGAAGTGACACTGATTCCAAGAGTGCCGCGCCGAACGTGCCCGATCGTCCGGAGTTGCTCATAAACAAATGCCAGAGTCTTCGAAGGTATTGAAAAGCCGACTCCCTCGTTTCCACCGGACTGTGAGGCGATCAAAGTATTCATTCCGATGACCTCGCCCTGTATATTCACCAGCGGACCGCCGGAATTGCCTGGATTGATAGAGGCATCCGTCTGCAAGTAGATAACCGGACTGTTGACACTTAATTGACGCTGCGTTGAGCTGATCACACCAAGCGTAACCGTGTTCTCTAATCCCAGTGGACTGCCGAACGCCAATCCGATCTGGCCAACCCGGACCAAATCTGAATCGGCAAGGGTGAGAGCTCTAAGATTCTTCGCATCAACCTGGATCAGCGCGATATCGGTCAGGGCGTCTAGTCCGACGATCCTTGCCTTCAAACGATGCATATCGCTGGGAAGAAATGACGGCTGATTTGGATGGTCGTATATTGTCACCTGGATAGAGGTAGAGTGCTCGACCACATGCGCATTTGTAAGGATCAAGCCGTCCGGGCTCACGATAATCCCAGAACCCACGCTGCTCTCGCGCGCGACCAGCGAAATAGCGGGTGAATTTGGATCGTGAATGGAAGCCAATCCACTAACTTCGATCTTCACGACGGAGGGTGATATTCGATCAGCAAGCGCCTGCAACTCATCGTTTAGCCCGGCAAGTTCATGAATTGCAGACTGCGGCGAAACAGCGACTGTCCTGGAAGATTGACCCAGACTGACCGAGGCCAGAGTAAATGCAAGGCAAACCGATCTTCTCCTAAGATGGCAAATAATCAATGGCGGATCCTCCATGGCAGACCCAAGTCTGACGATGAGATGCAATCGCCGATAGCAAAATCCAGGCGGCCACGGGCTATTCTCTCCGATTAGTCTCCCCGCATCCAAGCGCAGCCCTATTGGAAATAAGATTCCCTTCAACGCAACACTAGGAGACGTGCAATCTTCGATCAATTCATTTGTCACACAAGACTGCCTGACCGGCTCTATACTCAGCTGTTCGGTCGGGGTGGGTGGGGAATGTAGTCCTCGTCACCGGGGGTAGGGATGACGCGAGTATGCCTATGGCTCAGCCTTGCAATCCTCTCAACCGTCGGCATTCGGGCGCAGACGGCCCAGATTGCAACAGGAGTCCACGTTCCCGCTCTGGTAGAGCTCAAGTCCGGGGAGATCGCATATGATCTGGTCGCCGACGATTTCACCATTCAAGACAATGGCAGTCCGCAAAAAGTAACCCTGAACGAAGAGTTAAGCCCCAAGCCTCTCTCTGTATTGTTACTGATCCAGATCGGAAGGAGCGGCGGAGCTCAACTGAGCAAAATTGCTCGCCTTGACGATCTTCTCGACAGCATTGTCACCAGCCCGAAAGATGAGATAGCTGTATTAACATTCGATAGCCACGTACACGTCATTCAGCCGTTCAGCGCCGACCAGGACAAGACGTCAAGTTCTCTTGCATCTCTTCGGGGCGGCGACACGGGAGCGGCGTTGTTTGATGCCATCCACGCGGCTATCAGCACGATTCGTACGGCTCAGTCTAACAGTCGGCGAATCATTGTCCTCATCTCCGGCGAACATGATCATGGGAGCAACGCCTCCGATCCCGAATCCTTGATCCAAGACGTTTCGTCTGTCAATGCCTCAATCTACGCATTTTCATTCTCGGCCAACAGCCAGAACCCCTTCAAGCGTCTGGAGTCTATTAACCCACTGGCCATGACATTAAGTGCCATGCAAAAGAATCCGGCGGAAGCCTTAACGAGCCTCACTGGAGGAGAGTTTCATCGCTTCGATAGTGAAAAGCGTTTCGAACAAACATTAGCTGATACCGCAAACCATATCCACAATCGATATAACTTGACCTTCCAACCGAGCAATCCGCAGCCAGGATTCCACGCATTGACGGTGCAGGTACGGCAGGGACAAGGAAATGTGGTGTCGGCACGGAGTGGGTACTGGCAATCGTCGGAGAGCCCATCTGGCAGCGCCGGCGGTTCACAATGATCGTTAGGATGCCAAGGTGTGCTTCGATGCGCGGCGCGGTATCAGAGACACAGCGGACGCTTTTGGAGACAGGGGCGAACACTAAGCGTGGGGCTTTGGCTGAACGCAAAGCACAAGTGCTCTCAGGGACAACTTATCTGAGCAGGCTTATGTCGAGGCCATGCAACCTAGGCTTGATGGTATTGGCAGTTACAGTGGCGCTGTGGGGCATTAGCTATAAGCTGTCACTCTACCAGGCCGCACGAAATCATACTGCTCCGGTTAACGTTGCGAAGCTATGGGTTGATTCTCGGCCAGATCCCGTGCCCTCACAAAGCGTTGGAGATGTATCGCCATCTCATTCGCCGAGCCCATTCTTACCAGCGAGCCCACGGCCGTCGGGTCAGTTGGCTACTGAATCGGCATGTCACACCACCATAACATACGCCGTAAAGCGCAATTTCAGCTCTCGAATGGCGACCCTGCGATCGCCTCCTCTACAACATTGCTAAGGAAGTTTTCGAAGCGAGGACTGTTTGAGGTTTCATTTTGTGAAACCTCGAACGGTTCATTCCAGTAATGCTCGTTTACAAAGAGGTGTTCCATGTCTCTCATCCTGATACTGATTGCGATCCCTGTCGCGGGTTTCGTCTACATTGTTTACGGAATTGCTAACAGGGGTTCGAAAGTAAGCTCGACCCGCCTTCCTTCTGCTATCCCTCTACCCGGGAGTAAGTTCACCCCACCAAACCACCGGGCTGGAAAGCCACGAAATAAAGTCAGAGTGGAGTGGATTTCACCGAGGGAGCTAGGTGTCTTAGCGTTAAAGCCTGAGGATGTACTTTTTATCGATTTAAGGTCCGACGGTAAGCAGACTTTGTTGCCATTCGTCCCACCAGATATCTTGTGCCTCGATCCTAATCACCTTTCGGATGTATTACCGTGGCTGCCCTCTACGACCAGCGTTGTTCTGTTTGGCGGTCTGGAGTCTTGTACGTCATTAGTAAGGGCGGTCCGCAATGTTTCTCGGTGCGCCGCTATATATGTACTTCCGTCGAACTCATTGCAATCGAAAGTCGCCTAAATGCGTGAGCAAACAACCATCCACAGCGGCTCCGCAGGTCAGGCTCATCCTGCCGTAGTGAGGTACTCGCATGAGCGGTACTCTTCGTGTGCCGTATATCGGTGAAGTGGGACCTCTCCATATTGCTAATAGTACTTTCCTCAAAAAGCACGGATGCGTGCTTGTTCCCGTAACAGGCTACCTGGAGCTGTCCGCACTCTTAAAGTCTGAGGCCTTTGAGATCGTTGTTCTCCACAACACGCTGTCCGTTGATGAGGTGAGAGAGGTGGGGCAACTGGTTCGTCGGCGACGCCCCTCAGCGCGCATCCTAATGATCCGAAAGGACGCCTGGAACGTTGACGACGTGCTCTATGACCACCGGTTGGGACCCGAAGCCAAACCCGATTTGTTACTGGCGACCATAGAGCATTTGATAGGCCGGAGTATCGAGAGTCTGCCCCAGGAACGGTGTCGTATTACGAAACCGTTCGGCGCAGATGAAGTGTCTTCGGATCGAATTCGGTTCAAGCCGCGTATATCGAAGAGGCAGGCTTGAGGTGATAGAGACCGGAAATTCGGTGCCAAGCGATTTCAATTGTTCACCATCACTTCCACCGAAAGCCTTTTCCATACTGCCCTAATACTGGCTATAAGCCTTGTTGAACACCGGTCGTGGCTGATTGTGAATGAAGGCCGACACGTCATAGGCCTCTTGAGGGCTCAGGATGCCGGGCCGATTCTGCGGCATGTTGTGCTGAACAAATGCTGCCATTTTTCGGATGCCGTGCATTCCGGCACCGTCATTGAACGAGTCGGGGCCCCAGACTGGCGGGAACTGCGGCTCGATTCCTTCGCCGTGCTCTCCATGACAGCCCGCACATTGCGCTGCGTAGACCGTTGCCCCATTCCTAGGGTCAGGCTGAAGATCGGGAAGCACAACCAAGCCTCTACCTAAATAAGGTCTTCGGCTTGGCTCCGGTTGCGAGAGCCAGGTGATGTAATCCACCAGAGACTGCATTTCTGGCCCCTTATAGTCGAGAGGGCTGCCGTTCTCGCTTCGCACGAAGCATTCCTGAATACGGTCTTTGAGCGAAATGACGCGCCCAGCCCGAAGATTGAACATTGGGAAAAGTGCAGGCAGACCGACCATGGGCGATGCAAACGGCTGAATACCACCTTCGGCATGACAATTCGCACAGCTCACCTTCGCGCCTGTGTACTGTGACGCATAACGCGGCGTCTCATCGAACAGCAGAGCGCCGCGGCGTATGCTCTCGCCGTGAGGCGTATCGGGAATGGTGCTTTCCTCTGGAGGTTTCCACGCTGCTCCGACACCAGCGCGGGGAGCAGCCCAATAGAGCGAAAGGCTCTTCACATGCAGGCCAATCACGATGGTGCCAGCATAGACGGCCGCGACAAACAGGCTTACCGCAACGGTTGACTTTCTAAGCATCATTGCGCGTGATCAGGGATGTATGGTTTGAACCCAAATTCACCGTATGCGGCCTGCGCGTCGGGGGTTTGCAGATAGGCTAACCATTCCTTTGCGGCTGAAGGGTGTGGTGCCCCGCGCATCATCCCTGCTGCGTAAACTGCGGTAACGTTGTCCTCTTCGGGAATGACTATACCGCTGATCGCGTTGCCAAGTTTTTGCTGGAAGCGAACCTCGGATGCCCAGACAACTCCTGCATCGCTCTTACCTTGAAAGATCCACATCGGCGTCTGCCGATGGTGAACCTGGGTTAGATGCGTAGTTCCGGCTTGCAATTTAGCTTCATAGACGACATGGGCAAGAGAATCACCGCCGGCCTTTCGCAAGGAATCCGATATCTGCCGTGCAACCCCCTCCGTCTCCGGATTCGGCATGGCCAGGCGAATCGATGGAGAGGCGAGGTCTTGAAGAGTTTTAATTCCTTTTGGATTTCCTTCGGCGATCATGATCTCAAGTTTATTGGTCGTATATCGTATGACGTGTTCCACGGTACCTTGCTTTTGCATGGAGTCGAGTACCGTGGCCCCGGCCTCGTAGATATCGGGCACGGCGCGAAGGGTCAAGTTGCCCAGAGTGATAGTGTCGTTCTGCTCGATTTGTTTACGCAGGACACCCGGCGGCAGCGTTTCGTAGAAAATGTGACCGGCGAGTTCAGGATGCTGTTTCTCAAAGCCGGCGATCAGCCTGGGCATCACAAAGAATTGATTGCCACCTACAAACAAAACAAGCTTTGCATCCTGCAGGTTACCGTGCAGGTCTGGAATGTTGTCGATATCGTCGACGCGAAACACGAAGCCCTTATCCTGAGCGGGGTCGTTCGCACCTTTGCTCCAGGGCGGAATGGACTGACCCATCGCCCCGATAGAAAGTAATAACAAAATCCCGATGCCCGGAACTCTCATGAGTCTGCCCTCCGCTACACGGTTATGTACGTGTAGTGACCCTCAGACTGGAGGAGTGAGATAGCTGCCACCATGGAAGGAACTATTAATATGCCTGGCAGTGTGTGTGCCTGCAGATCCTGAACGATCCGCTCAGCCGAATCGGTCAGTGAATACTGCTTTACGAGGACCCGTGCTTGCTCTTCGGTTGCTGTATGACAACTCAGAAATTGCACTCCCCTGCTTTGCAGCGCCTGCATACCAGTGTCCTGGAAGACCGAAGTCCGGTCATTTGGATCTTTCGAATCACTTGAGGCCTTCGGGTAATAAATGTTGCGCACGGCAGGTTTCCCGGTTTTCGGATCTGTCACCTTCAGCCATTCGCCGAGGCGGTATTTCTCCCACATCGAATCGTCGAAGTTCAGCATGTTGGAAGGTCCATGCATCGCTCATACGACCTTGACGGCGTCCGCCGGAATGCTGAATCCGAAGTGCAAGCCATTGAGTGAATTCTTGATATTGTTGAGAAACTGCCCATCACCGATGGGCCTAATGTCATAAACCTGCTTTGCCCGCGCGGAGTGTCTTAGCAGGCTGTCGAAGTCGGCAAATTTCCAGTCTGCACGCGTGTATACCAACTGCGCTTGAGCGGTCGCAAGCGGTAGTGCTGACACTCCCAGGGCGGCCATTCCCGATCCGACGGCCCCTACGAATGATCTACGAGTCAAAGCCATACTATGCGTTCCCTCTTATCTTCCGTCTGGTTGTGCAATGTTTGAAACTTCTCGCCCTAATCAGCAGGCTCCTGGTTATTCATGCATGGCATCGTTTGCATACCGGTTCATCAGCGGCTGCGGTATCAAGCCGCTCACTGAATGGACGACCTTTCCGGAGGAGCTGATGTAGTACGTTGTCGGCAATCCTATAATTTTGCCAAATGCATCCTCTATCGAGGCTGTCTCCCTGACAAGGGGATAGGTGCCACCGCGCTCCGCCATAAAATCACGGGCCTCACTGTATTGCTCCGAATCTGCAACTACGCCCACCACCAGCAGGTCTTTAGGGTGCTCTGTCTGGAGTTTTTCAAGCCACGGCGTTTCGATCCGGCATGGCGGGCACCATGGCGCCCAGAAATTGAGGACAATCGCCCTGCCATGAATCAGCGGCAGCGGTATAGGGGATCTATCCAGTTGCGAAAGGCCCAGTGCTTCAACGTTGATTTGCTTCGGTGATTTGATGATCTGCATTCGAAGGTATCGATAAGAAAGGAAACCAAGAACGAGCAACGCCGGGATTCGCTTGACCCATCGCTTTACCTTAAGGTTTCGATCTTTGGGCGTCGTGCTTGGCGATCCCTCCATATCCAGCTCCTGTCTCAGTGCCAGATCAGGCCGGCGATCAACGTCAGCAGAACAATTCCGGAGATCGCGACGTAAAGGTAATCCCGCTCCGCAAAGAAAGCGAACACTGAAAAAGCGACCCGGGCGATTGGAGTTGCGATCAGCATAAGGATTCCAAATTGGATGATCGCGAGGTCGTGTCCGTGGAAGGCAGCCGCCGCTGTCCCTCCGATCGAGCTGAGGCCAGCGGGCACTCCTTTGAACTCCTTGAAATCGACCTCGGCTTGGCCGTGATGGATCAGGAACAGAACCCCCCCGAGCAGGATTACTGATGCCGAGGCCAACATGCCTACCCGGAGGAGGATGCCGATCCTTGCGTCGATAACACTGTCATCAGATCCGTCGTTGAGATGGGGTGAAGAAATACGCTGATCGGCCATTCAGAGCCTTCCCGTTAAACCGCTATAGATCATTTCGACGCCGAGCATCGCGATCACGATTGCAAAGATGATTCGAATTGCCTGAACCTTGGCCCGAACCAGAAACTTCGCTCCAAGCAGTGAGCCGGCGAGCACTCCTAGCGTCACAGGCATCGCTATCGCGGGATTGATATAGCCCCGGCTCAGATAAATGCCGGCACTTGCTGCGGCGGTAACGCCAATCATGAAATTGCTAGTGGTTGTGGATACCTTGAAGGGGATTAGCATCGCCTCATCCATCGCGATCACTTTGACAGCGCCAGATCCGATGCCGAGAAGGCCGGAGAGTGTGCCGGCGCCAAACATCAGCCCGAACCCAAGAGGGACTCGGCGCACATGATACGGCTGTTTCTTGCCATCGAGCGGATATGTACCGTCCAGATGCAACATTGTCGCCAACCGGTCCTTCGGTTCATTCACCGGGGGCAGTTGCCGCTTGCGGGCGGAAATGGCGGATGAGAAAAGCAACACGGCCCCAAATATGATGGCGATTGCCTTGGTCGGTGTGTCGGTGGCGAGAAAAGCCCCGAAGATCGCACCCAAGGTGGTCGCAATTTCCAGGAACATGCCGATGCGGATATTGGAGAAGCCTTCCTTCACATAAGCGGCTGCCGAGCCAGAAGATGTCGCAATGACCGACACCAGGGACGCGCCGATCGCATAGTGGATATCGACCTTGAAGGCCAATGCGAGCAGCGGGACGATGACCACCCCTCCGCCTAGCCCTGTAAGCGATCCAAGAAAACCGGCAAGCAGGGAGGCCAGACAAATCAGTATTGAGAATTCGATTGCGTTCATCTACCTGCCGCTGTGGAGAGAGTTGAGGTTCAGTTGGTGGAACGCGCGGGGTTTGTGGCAGGTCCGGAAATCCTGGATGCACGGTTCCAGGGCATCCTTGACAGCAGTATTCCCATGCCGCAAATGTCCGTCGCGCCGGCAAAGGTCAGGCCTGCACCCACGAATATGCAAAGATACAACCATCGCGCCGAGACTGTCAGAGCCAGTCCCGCCCCAACAAGAACCATCAAACCTGCTCCGAATCTCACTTGTCGTTCCAACGACCAGCGACTCCGGGCAGTCGCAACCGTTGGAAGTCCGGTTGCAATCCAGGCTTTGGTACCGCCTTCGAGCACAGTCATGTCAGGATGCCGTGAGGCAAGCATCCGTTGAGCAATGGTCGCGCGGGTACCGCTCTGGCAGACGAGCACAAGCGTACTGGAAGCATCCAGATCCGCCACCCGGCTTTCGATCTGTTCCATCGGGATATTGATGGCCGCCGGAATGTGGCCTGCAGAAAATTCGCTCTGCGAACGAACGTCGACCAGCTGCATCCTGCGCTTTTCGTCGAGAGCGTGCTTTAGAAGCTGGGGTGACATCGTTATTTTGGCCATATAGTTCTCTCAATTCGCGTTTTCAGATGATTTTTCGGCTGAAACACACTCTTCTGCTCATTTCACCGAGTTCGACTTGTGTAGACGAAGCACCCGCCCAAGACGAAAAGAGAACCTCCAATGAGCCAATGTCCACTATAGCCACACCCGTGCCGGAGGTCTTGTACGTTATTGCTCGGACCGGTCAAATCGTCGACGATAAGGCAGCAGGAGAGATAGTAGTCGCACATTATCTCTTGTGTCTCAAGTGCTGCAGCCGCACGACACACAGTCCCTTCCTGTGGGTTACTTAGTCACATGGGCGCCGCGCAAGGCCGATGGGGTTCCGGCCCCCTATACTTGAAGAGGATGAGCGCATCTAAAATGTGTGGGAGGGCGTTTCTTCAGCATGGAATGCCATAACAATCCGCTTCACCAGGGCGAATGCGCTAAAATCTGGCGCGCGGACGATATCGGCGATATCGAGCTTCTCCATGCCCGCTACATCCATTATTCCTTCGCGAGGCACACTCATGAAGGCGCGGCAGTGGGCGTTATCGAAGAGGGGGCGGAAAGCTTTTACTACCGCGGAGCAATTCACACTGCCCCAGTAGGCCGGATCGTCGTTTTCAACCCCAGCGAAGCCCATACCGGCCAGGGCGCAGACGAACGTGGTTGGCGTTTCCGGATGTTTTACCTGGATTCACGCCTGCTGCAGCAGGCAGCTGCCGAGCTGACTGGTCGACCGACCGACATTCCATTCTTCGCGGAACCAATCATCAGCGATCCCGAGACAGCCTCAATGCTAAGAAGCCTTCATATGAGCCTGGATGGTAGCGGTACCGCACTGGAGAGGCAGTCGAAATTTATCTGGACCTTTGCGAATTTGGTAAAGAGACACGCTGATGCTCGTCCGGTCGAACGGCCTCTGGGCAACGAAAAGTCAGTAGTGGCTACCGTACGTGATTACCTGGAAAAGCACTATAGGGAAAATGTCAGCCTGAACGAGATTGCCACTGTTTCAGGTCTGAGTTCTTACCATCTCATTCGCGTGTTCCGAGCAGAGACGGGGCTTCCGCCCCACGCGTATCTCGAACAAGTGCGCATTAATCGAGCCAGACACCGCTTGCGCAATGGCGATTCTATTGCCGACGTGGCCTTTCTCACGGGATTTGCGGATCAGAGCCATTTCAGCCGTCATTTCAAGAAGATGACAGGCGTCACGCCAGGGCAGTATCAACGGACCGCAATAACGTACAAGACGACCCTTCTACCCAAGATGCAGACTCAAGTTCGTTGAGCTAGTGCTCGAGTCGAGCATGATGCGCTCCGGGAGAGTCTATGTACTTCAAGCAATTTTATCTTGGCTGTCTGGCCCATGCCTCCTATTTGATCGGCTCGAACGGAGAGGCTGTCGTCGTTGACCCTCAACGTGATGTCGACCAGTACATCGACGAAGCGGCGGCGCAGGGCCTAAGAATAATTCAGGTACTCGAGACACACCTACACGCGGATTTCGTGAGCGGGCACAGAGAGCTAGCAGGCCGCACCGGGGCGCAGATCATCTTCGGCGAGAAGGCCCATGCGGCGTTTCCGCACAAGGCCGTCAAAGACGGCGACGAACTATACGTCGGACAGATTCGCCTTCGTATTCTCGAAACACCCGGTCACACCCCAGAGGGTGTCTGTGTGTTAGTGGATGATCCCTCTGACCTGGACGCCCCCATGAAATTGCTTACCGGCGACACCCTGTTTATCGGTGATGTGGGCCGTCCCGATCTAGCCGGATCCAAAGGGTTCACTGCCGAGGAAATGGCGGGCATGCTATTTGACAGCCTGCACAACAAAATCATGCCCCTCGCCGACAGCACCGAGGTCTATCCAGCCCACGGTGCGGGCTCAATGTGTGGACGCAATATTTCAAAAGACAGCTCCTCGACGATTGGACTACAGAAACAGTTCAACTATGCGTTGCAGCCAATGTCTAAGGACGATTTCATCGCGATGATGACGAACGAATTGCCTGAAGCACCGGCCTATTTCACGAGAGATGCGGAGCTGAACCGCATTGGAGCCGCCCCCCTCGTCGGTACCTCACGCGTTGCGGCACTTAGTGCGGCAGATGTGAAAGGGCGATCTGAACAAGGCGAATTGATTCTCGACATCCGGCCTTCTGCTGCATTCGGCAACGGACACATCCCCGGCGCCCTGAACATTGGGCTCTCGGGTCAGTTCGCCTCCTGGGCAGGAAGCCTGCTCGATATGACAACCCCCATCGTCCTCGTCGCGGAAGACCTCGACGGTGTGGATGAAGCTGTGATGCGACTGGCGCGCGTAGGAATTGAGACGGTAGCGGGCTACCTGCAGGGCGGCATGTACGCCTGGGACCAGGCAAGGTTTCAGGTTGCAACCGTCGGACAGATGCCGATCGACGAACTCGATCATCAACTCGCCGAACGCTCTGGAATCCAATTGATCGACGTTCGGCGCCCAGCCGAGTTCAAAGGTGGACATATAGAGGGCGCGCACTCAGCTGAGTTGGCACATCTCGCCGAGCACGCGGGTGCCTTCGATCGATTGCGGCCTGTCGCCGTCATCTGCCAGAGTGGCTATCGCTCGAGTGCAGCGTCGAGCGTTCTCGCCAAATGCGGGTTCACCCAAGTCTTCAATATTGTCGGCGGCATGAACGCCTGGAAGACGCTCAACTCGTCGAAAGATCGCGAATCGGAAATCAGTGTCACTCATGTCTAGTTCGTAGAGCAGCATTGTTCAATCCTGCAACACGAAGGTAGTTCCACGGGGGAGTTCAGTCAGCATGGTCGAACAAGAGAAGTACGACATCCTCATCGTCGGCGGTGGAAGCGCAGGCATCACTACCGCGGCCCGTATCAAGAGACAACTCCCGTCCGGCATGCGTAAGGCTTCGATGGCGATACTCGAGCCATCGGAAACGCATTATTACCAGCCTTTATGGACGCTCGTTGGCGGCGGCATTTATCCCAAGGAGGTCACAGGGAGGCGTGAAGCAGACCTCATTCCAAAGGGAGCGACGTGGATTAAAGATGCCGTCGCAGAGTTTTATCCTGATCAGAACCACGTAGTCACTCGCTCCGGCAAAACCATCTCCTACCGCTATATGGTCGTTGCTACCGGCATCAAGATCGACTGGAACAAAATTCCCGGGCTGGCCGAAGGCATTGGAAAGAACGGAGTCTGTAGCAATTATTCCTACCAGACGGTCGATTCCACGTGGGAAAGTATTCGTAACTTCAAGGGCGGGGCCGCCATCTTTACCCAGCCTCTGCCCCCGATCAAGTGCGGAGGGGCCCCTCAGAAGATCATGTATCTTGCGGACAGCTATTTTCGAAAGAGCAAAGTTCGCGCCAAGTCGAAGGTGGTGTTTTGCTCGGCTGCCGCCAACATTTTTGCCGTTAAGAAGTATGCAGACACGCTCGACGGAGTACTTCGGCGCAAAGAAATTATCACGAAATATCGGCACAACCTCATCGAGATTCGTCCGGATAAGAAGGAAGCTATTTTTAAGCACCTCGATACGGGGGAAGAGGTCGTTATGCACTACGACATGATCCATGTAACTCCTCCTCAGAGTTCTCCCGATTTCGTGAAGACATCCCCGCTGGCGAACAAGGACGGATGGGTGGAAGTGGACAAGCTCACTTTGCAGCACGTGAGGTACCCTAACGTCTTCGGTATTGGGGACGCCAGTAGTTTGCCCACTTCAAAAACCGGGGCAGCCATCCGCAAACAGTCTCCCGTGGTCGCAACTAACCTGATCGCCTTGATGCAGGGCCAATTGCTCCCGAAGAAGTACGACGGCTACACATCATGCCCGCTCGTCACCGGATACAACAGCCTCGTAATGGCCGAATTCGACTACGATGGCAAGCCGGCCGAGACGTTTCCGATTGACCAATCGAAAGAGCGGTACAGCATGTTCCTGGTGAAAAAGCATTTGCTACCAAAGCTTTATTGGTACGGAATGCTTAGGGGACGCGCCTAGCCATTGGTCAACTAGATTGATGCTCGAGGTCCGAGGTCAAGATGGCATCAGGATCAGCTATCGTCCCCTGGTATCGTCCCGATTGATTCGGCCGCCATCGTGAAAATGGTGGCGTACCATCGCTCGAGCCAAGAAAAACAAGACAATTAACAAGCAGAGGATGAACAGCAGGCTTCCGACGAGACTTCTAGGTGACTTTGGGTCAAAACCTGGGGACCCATCCAGAGAATCTGCCAACTGAACTCTCCTTTCTATTCCCGAGACACAGGTAGTGCCACGCCAGCGTTCATTCAACAGGGCCGGAGGCGATCGTCACTACTGGGCATGGGGCTTCAATGATGAGTGGAAACGCGCCGGAAGTACGGTTTTGCATTCCAAGGTGAGCATTCCTTCGAAGTCCAAGTACTAGTAGGTCAATCGCTCGTTCCTCAAGGTGGTTTAATATCTCTTTGCTCGGCCTTCCTCCACTAAGAAAGGTGTTTGCCTCACAAAGCTTTGCAGCACTGTTGGGGAGAAGTGAGCACACATCCCCATATAACTGTTGTCGAATATCACGCATCTTTTCCGGATCGTCCATGTCCTTCGGATAAACGACGTTGAGAACGTCGAGTTCAGCCGTAAATGCCTCGGCAAGAGCGACGGCGATGGGGGCAGCACGGGTCGCTTCGGACGAGGAGTCCGTAGCATAGAGAATACGCCTGACATTTAACCGCCCAGCCAAAAGTATGTTTACCTTCGGACCAATCGTTAGAGCGGCCCTAGGAGAATGTCGCAGGATGTCCTCCGCGACTGAACCCAAGACAAAGCGATCAACGGAGCCCCCGCCATGTGTCCCCAGGACTAGGAGGGAGGGTTTTCTCCGTTCCGCCAACGCTGGGATTACCTTGCCCGGTTCTCCCTGAATCAGGATTGATTCGGTGTCCCCGCAGCCAGCCTCGAGAATTTGCGCCGCCAAACTTAACTCACGCGTGAGATCGGTCCTCTGCTGGCTCGACCTAAACTTAGTGACTTCTGCCTCAAGGGCGGCCTGGCTCAGTGTGAAGGCATGCGCGACCACGAGACATGTCCCAAAATACTTCGATACTGCCGAGGCATAGAGTCCGGCATTGTGCGAGGCTGGTGAAAAGTCGGTTGCGAAAAGAATGGTGTCGAGCTGGATTCTCGAAGAGTTCCCGATAGCAGGCATTACCTTGCTCCCTGTTCAGTTGTAAGCGAGACTTCTTGCGCCGCTGTTATCGATCGCGGAAAAATTCTCTAGTGTGCAAAGTTGAAACACGACATAGCCTACCGGAGTACAACTCATGCGCCGTTCTCCCTTCCGCTCCTGGGTTGCTCGCGGTGATCAGTTTTCGAAGGCGTAGCGGATCGCAACAAGTCAATCAAATCCCGTAACGGGCCCTCTCTCACCGGACCGCCCAGGAGTGCGAAGCTAAACTGCCTTTTGATTGGGCCGTTTTCAAGGGGAATAATCCTGATGCCCCTGTTTTCTTGAATATTCCCAAGAGCCAGCACCGGAACGAAGCCAACCCCGAGCCCTACTTCCACAGCAGTGATGATGGCTTCTGTGGAATTCATATCGATATTCATCTGCAATTGCTGGCTTAGGATTCCATTACGCTCCAAATACTCTTCGACAAATCGCCGCATTCCAGAACCTGCTTCACGCAACAGAATCGGTTCCTGCACAATTTCTGCGGCACGCAGCAATGTTTTGTTCGCCCAGCGATGGGACGCGGGAAGAATCAAGCAGAGCTCGTCCTCAAGAAAGTGTTCAACCTTCAGATCGGGCCGGTGCGCGGGCGCTTCGATCAAACCGATCGACACCTGATGCGCAGCCAGCGCATTGAGAATCTCAGCAGTGCTCCCACTGATGATGTGAATTCGGAGCTTTGGCCACTCGCGTACCAGTTGCGGTAACAGTCTCGGCAGCAGGTAGGCGCCGATCGTGTGAGAAGCGCCGATATTAAGCTCGACACTTTCCTGAACTCCGAAAGGGGCAAGTGCGGCGACGGCCTCATTCGTCAATACCTCAATCTGACGTACGTAATCGAGGAGTGTCGCTCCGGCAGGGGTGAGAGTCGCGTTGCGTCCGACCCGGTCGAAGAGCGCGATGCCAAGTCCCTCCTCGAGGCTCCGCACTTGTGAGGTAACGGCGGGCTGCGATAGATGAAGCTCCTCGGCAGCCTTGCTGAAGTTCAGGGTGTCGGCTACAGCCCGGAAGACATGCAGCTTGAAGTTTTCGATCATGGCTGCGCGCCGATCTGATAGTTCAACGTCGCGAGCGAAAGTTTGTACTGATACTGAGCATTGGTATTTCCAATTGCGGCATCGGTTTGCTGAAACTGCGCCTGGCTCAGTTCGACGATTGAACTGAGGCCCAGTTTGTATCGGGTTTGCGCCAGATTGAGCGCCAGGTTCGCTTGTTTCAGTAGCTCGGCGGTGACGGCGACTCGTTGGTATGCGGTGTTTGCGGCTAGCCACGAAGTTCGAATATCGCGGACGATTCGGTCGCGCAGCACGCGGGTCTCCTCGGAGGAAGCCTGCGAACGGATAGTTGCTTCCTTCGCCTGCGCCGAGAAGAGGAAGCCGTTGAAAATAGGGATATTCATGTTGACGCCGACGCCTCCCCACCAATTCTGAAGGTAGTACGCAGCAGGTCGTATCGGCACGCTTCCGACTGTGCCCAGCGCGGTGATGCTGGGAAGTTTCTGATCGAACTGTGCACGGCTGAATTTAACCGCAGCCTGTTGGTCGTAATTCAGCGCCTGTAGGTCGGGACGCTGCTGGAGTCCGAGTTGGGTGAGTTGATCGGCATCGGGAGGCGGCGGCTGGATCGGCACGTCATCGTCTACCAACGTGTAGTTCATCTCCCTGTCGAGTCCGAGCACCTCGTCGAGCGCTGCCATCGTGGAGTCGGCGTTGTTTTGTGCGTCCAACTGCAACAACTTGGCCTGAGACAGATTCACGTCGGCGAAGCTCAAATCCAAAGTGGATTTGAGTTTGTTCACCGTCATCTGGTTAACCTGGACTTGGGTGGTGTTGCGGGTGCTCACGTTTTGTTGCGCTACCTGTAGCAGGGCCTGCGCCTGTAGCGCGTTATAGAAGGCCTGATCGGTCGCCAGAACGATGTCTTCGGTAGTTGCCAGGGCATTAGCATTTTGTGCCTTTTCCTGAAGTTTCGATGAGGCGACGAGGTTATGCGTTCTTCCAAAGTCGGTGATCAACTGGCTTACGGTAGCTCCAGCTCCGGCATGTTCGAATAGACGCGAGGCAGTAAGCGACCCGGCCGATATGCGGCTGGCATTCTCCGCTTGCTCAGCGGTGATGCTGCCAGTAACCGTTGGCAATTCCGGCGCTCTTGATTCGCGGACGACCTGATGTTGCGCCAAGGCAAGAAGCCGACTCACACTGACGCGAGGATTGTTCTTTACGGCCATCTGTTCCGCTTCCGTCCGAGTGAGCCGGGAGCCTTGTTGCCCTTCGGCTTGAGCATTTGGCAAAGCTGACGAAGATTGGCCGTCGGGGACCGGCATGGTTGGAGTGGTTGTCTGCGCGGTGAGTTGAAATGGCGGAGCGTCGGGCAGTGGACTCATAGCGGTCGTTCTTTGCCCATATAGAGGGCCAGCTATGACAGTCACGACAAACAACGGAACAAAGGTCAGCCAAGTTCTTGATGGTTGAGTCATTGTTATACCTCCACCGAGATGCCGGCTTTGTTCTCACGCCTGCCGTGAATCAGCAGATAGACTGCGGGAACGAGGAAGACTGTGGCAACCACCGAAACGGCGAGGCCACCGATGATGGCCCGGGCGAGCGGTGCGTATTGTTCGCTTCCAGCTTCGAATCCAAGCGCCATGGGAATCATTCCGAGCAACGTAGCCAGTGAGGTCATCAGGATAGGACGCAGTCGTATCTTGCACGACTGAATAGCGGCCTCAACCAATGGGAGCCCTTGTTCATGTAGAGTTCCGGCAAACTCAACAATCAAGATACTGTTAGACACCACGATGCCAGTCATCATGATCACCCCCATTAAAGACATGATGTTGATGGTGCTGCCTGTCACCAACAAGGTAATCACCACTCCCGCGAGGCCAGGAGGAATTGCCATCAGAATGATGAAGGGATCAACGAAGGAGGTGAACTGCGCCATGAGGATCAGGTACACCAGCAGGATTGAAATAATGAGACCGAGTCCGAAGTCCTTGAACGATTGATTCATGCTGATGACCGCACCGCGCACCGTCAGCACCGTGTTCTTATCGGTCTTGGTGTTTGCCAAGAGCTTGTTGATGTTGGCTCCTACCTTTTGGAGGGCTTCTCCTTTTGTTGCGACATAGATGTCGATGACTCGCCGGATCTGATAATGGTCCACCTCGGTTGGAGTGTTGATGAGCTTGATGTCGGCAACCGAGCCCAGAGGGGTATAGCCCGAAGAGTGATTGCCTCGCCAATCGTCGGAGGGTTGCTCGTCGGCGCTGTGAGCTTCTTGCAGGGGGCTGTATCCGGGCGGATGCACGCCTCGCAGAGGAATGTTCTTGAAGTCCTCCATCGACATATTGTTAATCACATGATTCGCATACTGGACGGTCACCATATAGTTGTTTCCGCTCTTGGGATCGATCCAATAACTCGGCGCAACCATGCCATCAGAGGTCATTGCGGTGATCACGTTATCGACGACATCCTTCGCGGAGAGTCCAATCAGGCTGGCCCTTTCGCGGTCAATGTTTAGGGCAATTCCTGGGTAGTCGAGATTCTGGGGTATGTAAACATCGCTGACGTTCGGCATCGTTTTGATCTTCTGGGCAAGGGTTTGTGCTAGAGCGTAAGCCCCGTTCATATTCCCCGAGCTGATCTGGATGTCGATCGGGGCAGGTAGACCCTGATTGATTACACCGTCGATAAGACCTCCCGCCTGATAGTAGGTCGCGAGTTCCGGCATCTCGTGCGAAAGCTTCTCCCGCACGCGCCGCATATATTCATAGCTACCCACGCTATGGTCTTCCTTCAGGCTTGTCTGAACGAACGCCGTATCCATCGATGCATTGGTGGTGTAGATCGCGGAGAGGTCAGGATACACACCGATGTTGGAGACGATCATTCCCATATCCGCGGGCTTCACGACGCTCCGGATGATGTTCTCTACCTTGGCGACGTACTTGTCACTCACTTCCAACCGGGTGCCGCTCGGCATGCGAACATCGATCACAAACTGACCAGGATCGGTGCGGGGAAAGAAGGCGCGGCCGATAAAGGGAAAGCACACGAGTAGCGTCAGGGCGACACCACCGAGAATTCCAGCCGCGGTCAGGCCAGGGCGACGCATTGCCCGCGTAGCAAGGCGTTCATACCAGTTCAACATGGCCTGGAACTTCTCGTTGAACTTTCGCTCGAAGCGGCCGAAGAATCCCTGCCTGCCTTGCCCTTCCTCATGTTCTTCGTGGGAAACAGTGATGAAGGTCGCGCAGAAAAGGGGCACTACAGTCATCGCGAAGATGTACGAGGCAAAAATGGAAAGCACCACCCCCAGCGCGAGAGGAGTAAAGATGTATCTGCTGATACCGGAGAGAAATGTAACCGGAAAGAAGACAATCGAGGTTGTCGAAGTGGCCGCCAGTACAGCCAGCGATACCTCCATGCCACCCTTTTCAGCAGCTTCCCGTGGCGGAGATCCCATCTCCATATAGCGGAAGATGTTTTCAAGTACCACAACCGAGTCGTCAATGAGGCGCGAGAAGGCGAGGGCGAGACCGCCGAGGATCATGGTGTTGATTGAGCCGCCCATTGCGTTGGTCAACAACAGGCAAACCAACGCCGAAAGCGGAATAGACAACAGGACTGCAAAGGTTGCGCGCGGGCTGCCAAGAAAGACCAGAATCATGACGCCTGTGAGCACCAATCCGATTGAGGCTTCCTTCACCAGGTTGCGAATGGCCAGCTTAACGAACACCGATTGGTCGAATACTACCGCTGTCTTCAGCGTGGCAGGAATGTCGACCAGACGCTTAATGGCTGCCTTCATGCCGTTCACGATGGTGATGGTGTTGCTGTTACCGCCCTGCTTGAAGACCGGTACGTAGACCGAACGCTGCCCATCGATACGGACGATGTTGTACTGCAACGCTCCCGAGTCTTCGGCCTTGCCTATGTCCGCCACCAGCACCGAAGAGTTGCCTACCGATTTCAGCGGCATTTCGTTCATCGAATTTGCGTCGGGGAACTGGCTGTTGGCATAGATATTGAAGTCCTTCGATCCAATGCGCACATCGCCAGCCGGCAAAATTAGATTGGAGCTATTCACCGACTTCACAACGTCATTCAGGCTTAGGTTCCGGGCTTCCATCTTGACCGGATCGACATAGATTTGGATCTGCCGATACGTTCCGCCGAACGGCTGCGGCACCGATGCACCTTGCACGCTCGATATCTGATTTCGCACTTGAAATTGCGCCAGATCTTTGAGGTGCGTCTCATTCAGTCCCTCGCCTTTGAGGGTGACAAGGCACACCGGCTGGGTCGAAGCATCCATTCCCAGAACCACCGGCGGCAGCGTTCCCGGCGGTAAGCGTCGCAGATCGGCCATGGCCAGGTTCGCGACGTTGCTGAGCGCCGAGTCAGCATTCGTACCAGGCTTGAAATAGATCTTGATAAGGCTAACCCCGGTGAGAGAGCGCGATTCGCTATGGTCGACATTCGCGGCGAGAGTGAAGAAGCGCTCAAAGGTATTGGTGATGTCGGCTTCAATCTGTTGCGGCGGCATGCCGTTATAAAAAGTTGCCACCACGACCACCGGCATCTCGATCTTGGGAAACAGATCGACTGGCATGCGGAGGGTGTTCACGACTCCCACAAGCATCACCATCAGGCAAAGCATGATGATGAAAAACGGATATCTCAGCGCAAATTTTGGCATTACTGTGCGCCCCCGTTGTCTTCAGCCTTCAGATCGATGACTCCACCCGATTCGCGTTTTTCATCGGAGGCCGGTGTATCGGTGAGGATCGGCGATATCTGTTCGCCTTCGTTGTACTTCTCCTGGCCGCCGACTATTACTCGATCACCCTCCTGCAATCCGCTCTTGATTTCCGCCAGCTTTGAACCCTGTATGCCGACTTCGACATTGCGAATGTGGACGCGATTGTTGGCGTCCAGGATATAGACCGTATTCTGTCTTCCTTTGAGGACGAGCGCCTCGACCGGGAGGGTCAGGACATTTTCAGCGCTCCCGATTTGCAGGCTGGTATTGGCGTACATCCCGGGATCGATCGAAAGGTCTTTGTTCTCCACATCGACTTCGGTCTCCATCGTTCGGGTTTCAAAGTTCACATTGCGAGTAAAGCGGACGATCTTGCCGGTAATGGAACGTCCGAGGGCATCGATCCGAATCTCCATCGGGTCGCCGACCTTCACATATCGCACGTCGTCTTCGGGGATGGGCATGCGCAGACGCAGCAGGCCGCTCTGCGCGAGCTTCACGATCGGAATGTCCTGTTCGTTCGAATTGGTTCCACTTTGAATCAGCGCGCCGGTGTCGGCATAACGCCAGATGACGACCCCATCGAGGGGCGCCACGACATTGGTGTAGTTCTGAAGCGCCTGCACGCGGTCGTTATTCGAACTCGCTGCCTGCGCGTGCTCGTGCGCGGCGTCGGCCGCGGCTTTCGCTCCGTCGACTTGCGCCTCCGAGGAAAGGTCTTTGCTCTGTGCATCGTCAAGTTCCTGCTGCGCGACCAGGCCCGGTTGCGCTTTCGATGTATCCAACAGCCGCTGGTAATTCGCGTGTTCCGCGGCATGAATGGCCTCCGCCCGCTTGATCTCATGTTGAGCGCGGATGATCTCATCCTTGGCCTGCTGCATCTCGAATCCGGATCCCTGCAATTGCGCCTTCAATTCGGGCACTTCCAGTACTGCCAGCACTTGGCCCTCACGAACTCGGTCGCCGATGTCCACATTGATCTTCCTCATGAAGCCGGTGACCTTCGGGTGAACATCCACTACCTGGTAGGGCTGGAACTGACCCGCGAGACTCAGGGTGTGGTTGATATTCCCTCGCTTAACAACAGCGACCGATGCCGACGGAAGCTCTGCAGCGTCAGCATTGGGCTTTTTGTCTCTTGAGCTGCACCCGACATTTATGAAGGGCACAGATACAGCCAATCCGACGACAAGAATCAAGGACATTGGCTTTCGATTTAGGGGTGTTTGATTTCGCATGTCTTCTCTTGCACCTGTTCGTAGGTTGTTCGCGGGCGAGCATCACAATGGACGGCCCGTCTTTCGACGAAACAGACGAATATTCCTAGGGTCGAGAATGCGCGACCGCAGGTCTGTTTCGACTGGGGAGACGGAGGATTCTTAGAGAAGCACTGAGGGTGGGGGTCGGAAGAAGAAGGCGCTCAAAGAGGCAGATGACCACGAAAGCCAGGGTCTGCAGCCCTCGCGATGCTTTTCCGTTGCTGCCGGGGACTTCTGAGCGCTAAGGGCCACGACGAAGAAGAGACCCAAGACAAAAAACTGCTCAGTTGAAGGCTGCGCGGTTGGCTTCATATCCAAAGCATGCCCATCGTGGGGTGACGGGGCCCATTGGTCCTTGGATAGCAGCTTCGCTTGGGGTATTTGGTGGATGCTTGCTTGCGGAGGATTGTAAAGCGAAAGCTTGTACTGCAAACCCCAGGCAAAAACGCACAGCGCCAGACTCAGTAACGCGAAAGTGAGCCGACACAATCTTGCCCGGTTTTTGATCGGAAAGGTCAAGGACGCTCACCCAGCAAGCGAAGGCAGTGTTCTACGCGGCGCAAAACCTGCGCAGACCATCGTAGCTATCTCCTTTGATAACACAAACGGAGAAAAGGATATCCGAGTATTTCTTATCTTTCATAAGAAGATTTGAGCGAAATCCGCCTTCGCCTTAAATCCTCGACCCAAAACCAAAGGCTTGTGGGTTCTCAGCGAGGCGCGCAGGACCTCGACGTGCGAGAAGCCCGCGGCAATTCGGTGAAACTCTCATGGTCTTGCCTAAATCCCCATATATTCCGACGTGTAGTTGTGAAACAGGCCTTTGCCGGGGTACATCACCCGATTCGGCATCGACCCGTCTGTCCTGGCCATCTTGACCCAGTGCCACGCATGAGCGATCTCGGAAGGCTGGAAGTAGAGGGTCTGGGCTTGAAGAGCGGTCGTCGCGACGAGGACAATCTTCGATACATCCTGCCATTCGTCATTGCTGATGACCGCCAAACGCGCAATGTGATCCGTATGGCGGCCGAGAAAGCGCATCTCTTCCCATCGCGCAGCCCAGCTAGCTCCCTGCATCTCCGACAGATCGGCAAGGAGGCCGATCGGCTTCTTATACTGATCGATACAGTTGTCAATTTGCTTCGAAACATTAGCCACGTCTGTTGCGGTCAAATCCCCTATAACCTTAAAGCCAAAGACCGCTTTGTGGCTTTGCTCAAGTCGCTGGATCATTAGTGATCTCCATTCGTCAGAATACGCCTTCGGTGCAGCGCGACCGTCCGAGCCTGGCAAGATTATTTGATTCGGTCATCGACCAGGTGATCGGCAACGCGAATGGCATTCGCAATGATGGTCAATGAAGGATTAACGGCGCTGGCTGAAACAAAGCAGGACGCATCCACAACATACAAATTATCCAGATCATGAGCTTTGCAATAGGGATCCAGGACGCTTGTTTCGGGATCGGTCCCCATCCGGCAAGTGCCATTCTGATGACCGACGCCCTCGAGGGGAATTCGCTTCTTGAAGTATGCGTGGAGAGGCACGGAAGTTGTCGCGTGGCCTGCCTTCTTTAAGATGTCGACCCAGCGGTCTTTCAAACGGTTAAAAGACTTTACGTTATTGGGCGTGTAAGAGAGTTGGATTCGATTCGGTGCGGTATCGCTTACGGGTTCGGATTCATTACGCCCATCCGTGTCTCCTGCTGGGTGTGCGCCGTTAAGCCCGGGCTGCCAGTTTTCCGCCGAGAGCGGAGTCGTATTGTGCAAGGTCACCCGATTTTCTGGATCGGGAAGATCTTCGGTTGTGAGCCACCAGGGAACGGCGTGGTGCTTCATGGTTTCTAGAGCAAATTCGGGTGTGAGCGGCGGCGCATCACCTTTCATCATCTCGAAATGAAAGCTGCCGACCGGCTGGACTTGTCCTAAGGGAAAAGGATAGTCAGGATCTGAGTCTTTCAAATAGAAATCGTTGGTGCCCCAGGTCTTGGTGTAGCTGTCCTCATTGGTTTTGGTTCCGATTGCAAGCAGTGCGTCGGCCTGGTGGTACATGAAATTTCGACCGACCTGATCGGAGCTGTTTGCGAGTCCTCTTGGATGCCTATCGTTGGCGGAGGCGAGAAGCAGCACTGCCGAGTTGACAGCTCCTGCGCAAACGGCAAAGAAACCGGCGCTGTAAACAGCTGAATACCCGTTTCCCGAAGCAGGCGGCGCGTTCCTGTCGTCCGTGCCCGATCCAATCGCGTAACGTTTGCCGGAGCCGGAGTGAATTACCTCGACGGAGATAACAGCGGTCCCGGCACTATTCGTCATGAGCCGCGTTGCTCGTGAGTTTGTCATCAACGTGACATTGGGCAAATGCAGAATCTGGCGAATGCAATTAATATCCGCGTCCGATTTTGCGTGGAGCAGGCATGGATAGCCGTCGCAGGTATCGCATCGAACACATTTCGAATCGAGAGGATTCGCTTCGTTCAGCTTCAGGCCGAGCGGTATGGGAAATGTATGGATGCCGAGCTTTCGGACATCGTCTTCGATGGCCTGCATGCGCGGCTCGTTAGTGAACGCCGGGTATGGATACTTCTTGGAGTGAAAGGGCTCGGTGGGATCGAAGGAGGAACCATATCCTCCCGCGACGGCAGGCGCGGCCCCCAGATCGCCGTGAACGTGAAAGAGCTCTTCCGCTCTTGAGTAGTAGGGTTCGAGATCGCCATAGGAGATCGGCCACGCCGGCGAAATTCCTCCCTGATGTTGGATGGTTCCGAAGTCTTCGGCGCGCATCCGGAACATCGCGGCGCCATATACCTTCGTCTGGCCGCCCACGAAGTATGCCTGTTGAGGATGCAAGTCCTTTCCATCCTTGTCTTGCCAGGTTTCCTTTGTGTGGTATCGATTGTCGAGAAAGACGGCCGAGGTATCCCAGTTGAGCTTTTCCTGCGGCATAAAAGGTCCGCGCTCGAGAATCAAAATGTTCTTACCAGCTTGAGCCAGATGCAGAGCTAGTGTTCCGCCGCCCGCCCCCGTGCCAATGATGATCGCGTCATACTGAGTTGCCATGAGCTTTGGATGCGCCGAATTGAGTCTTCCCAGATGAACATTGCGCGAGCAGTCATCATTTGTCCGTCCAATCCACGTCGATCTGATGCTGATGAAGCGGAAATTGGCAGAGCGCATGCGGAAATCATGAATATTGCGAGCTCGATGCCCTCAAAAACATAAAGTATCCAATTTTGTTTCAAGAGGACGAGCAAAGATCGGCGCGTCGCGATGCCATGTTCGATCGGACGCAGAGCGGTCCCCCTTCCTTCGACTCAATGTGATGCAAACATGTGAGAGATAGGACGAAAAATGTGCACGTCGATCTATTGCGCGTTGTACGTTATCTTCGCATCTCATGCCATGAGGCATTTTCATGAGATTGCTGGGTAAGGTAGCCGTTGTCACCGGAGCCGGGACGGGAATAGGTCAGGCCATTGCTCTTGCGTTCGCCCGGGAGGGTGCGATGGTCGTGGTTGACTACGTCGGCAAGGCATCTGTGTCCCAAGACACCATCGATAAAATCAGCTCCATGGGCGGCAAGTCACTGGGCGTCGACGCGGATATTTCGAGGCCAGACGATGTCCAGACGCTCGTGGAAAAGACCGTTGAAGCCTTTGGCAAGCTCGACATCTTCGTGAACAATGCGGGGATCGAAAAGAAGTTCGCCTTCGTGGACTACCCTCTCGACGAGTGGCAAAAGATCATGGAGGTCAATCTCACAGGGCCATTTCTCTGTTCCCAGGCCGCGGCGAAACAGATGATCAAGCAGGGTCAAGGCGGGAGAATTATTAATATCTCTTCGATTCACGAAGACTTGCCTATGACGACAAACGCGCCATACTGCGCTAGTAAAGGCGGACTGAGGATGCTCATGCGCACGATCGCCGTTGAGCTCGCGCCCAGCGGTATAACGGTAAACAACATCGGTCCTGGAGCGATCTACACGCCGATTGACAAAGATGTTGAGAGCGACGCCAAAATGAACGATCAGATCCTTGCTGAGATTCCCATGGGCCGTTGGGGCAAGCCAGAAGAAGTCGCACAACTCGCTGTTTACCTCGCATCAGAAGATGCGGCTTATGTCACAGGAAGCACCCATTTCATTGACGGCGGCATGCTTAGGCATGCTGGAAGCTTATGAAGCTTTTCAGTGACGGGTGGAGAGTTCACCCTTGCTCGCGGTTACGTCCCTTACAGAGAAGTCTGCGGACGTTGTATGCGAAGGCGAAGCAGATCAACCTGACAATTTCCATCAAGGATCCGTTGTACGGACGACTTGCCGGGGAACTGAAAGGATCTCAATAGGCCAATAGGCGCCTTGGCTGCTGGTAACAACCGCCAGCAATGTTGGGAGAGTTTGTTGCAGGTTTTCCATTACTAATTGCACCGTTGCATCGAAGTTGCTTCGCTCTTGGTGGCAAGAGCTGCGGGAAGCATCCAGGTAGCGACTTCGTTAGTATGGGTTGTTATGCCAACGCCCGACGCCGAGAACGGCGGAGCTATCCCCACCACGCTCGCGAGTCCGGCTGCACTGCGATTTTGGCTGGCGGTTTGCTTAATTGGCACGACCACCGGTCTCGCAGCGGCGGCGCTTACACGATTGCTTGAAGTTGTTCAGCATGTTACATGGCATGGATCCGGCACCGATATAATTGCCGCAGCCCACCAGGCAAGCGTTGCGCGACACATTACCGTTCTCCTCGCCGCAGCCATTCTGACTGGGGCTGGCCAGCTTCTTCTCAAACAACTCTCCAGCGGCAACGGCATCGATACCACTGCCGCCATCTGGTTTTACGCGGGGAGAATGCCGGCCTTACGAACTCTGGGCAGCGCGGTGTTGTCCATCTTCGCCGTCGCCATGGGTGCATCCATGGGGCGCGAGGGCGCGCCCAAACAAGCCGGCGCTGTCTTTGCGAATCTGTTTGCCGACACCGGAAAGCTCTCCGATGAGCAGCGACGCTTGTTGGTGGCTTGTGGAGCTGGAGCCGGTATGGGAGCGGCTTATGGGGTTCCATTGGGGGGTGCGCTTTTCTCGTTGGAAGTGATGCGCGGAAAGCTGGCCTTGCGCTTTGTATTACCGGCACTTCTTGCTTCGCTGATCGCAACCGGGGTTTCCTGGGTAGCTCTGCCGGACGCGCCCACTTACATCATTCCCTCATTCCCGCTTTCGGCTTCAGTGATTGTGTGGGCGATTGTGGCGGCTCCATTCTTCGCGTTCGCCTCCATCCTTTATGTGAGGCTCGTTCGTTGGGCCGACAAGGGCAAGCCGCATGGATGGCAGCGATTCATAGCTCCTGCGATCGTCCTCGGACTATTGGGAGTGGTTTCCGTGCGGTTTCCGGAGATACTCGGTAACGGAAAAGACCTTTCGCAGTTGCTGTTTACTGGTCAGGTCGGACTGCGCCTGCTGCTGGCGCTGCTCGTGCTAAAGCCGCTGGCCACTATCCTGTGCATGCGCGGTGGGGTTCCTGGCGGCCTGTTTACGCCCTCTCTCACCTTTGGAGCTCTGCTCGGCGCAACGCTGGGGTTTGCCTGGAGCACACTGTGGCCGGGCACGCCTTTAGGATTCTTCGCGTTGCTAGGCGCTGGCGCAGTTGTATCCGCCACCACCCAGGGGCCGATCTCTGCCATTGTCCTGATGTTGGAGCTAACCGGCAGGGACAGGTCATTCATTTTGCCGCTCATTCTGATCGCTGCTCTCTCGACACTCATCGCGCGTTCCTTTGAGCCCCGTTCGATTTACGATGCGCGCCTGAGCGACGAGCAGATCGCGTCAAGACAAAAAATGCGCGAGCAGGAATCGAACGAGATCGGCATTCCGAAGTAATGCTCCTTGTGGAAGAAAGAGAGAACCAGGCTGCTTCACTCGACTGGACGCTGGGTCGCGTATGTCGGCTCGTCACGCGCAAGTCTGGCAAGACGCACCGATTTAACCGCAGGACATGCCTGCAGTGCGGTCGCGGGATTGACAGGCTTGTAGGATTCAACTTAGCGTTTCTGAGTAAGCGTTTACTCGGCACGTTCGGAATGGCGCAGTAAATAGGGTCAACAGTGAAAACGCGAATCAATCTTGTACCTCTGCTCGCGGTGGGGCTCATGCTACCTACCGCAGTGCTGACGATGGCAGAACGCGCCGGAACGGGGTCCAACGTTCCTCCGCCCCGGCCCGAAGGCCCTTGTGATATCTACGCCAGGGCCGGCTACCCTTGCGTGGCCGCCCACAGCACGACGCGCGCTCTGTACTCCTCTTACAACGGCCCGCTTTACCAGGTCCTGCGGCAGTCGGACGGCAAGAGACTGGACATCGGCGTCGTCCAGCCCGTTGCATCTCCAGTTCCAGATGCAGGCGGATTCGCCGACGCGGCCGCGCAAGACGACTTCTGTGCCAACACCTACTGCTGGATCACGGTTCTCTACGACCAATCCCCGCGACACAACAACCTCACCCAGGCTCCCCGAGGCGGATTCAGCGGCCCGGCGATGGGCGGCTTTAATAACCTTCCTATCGCGGACATGGCGCCGATTACGATCATGGGCCACAAGGCCTACGGCGTCTTCATCGCGCCGGGGATGGGCCTGCGCCAGAACGACGCGAAGGGCACCGCGGTGGACGACCAGGCGGAGGGCCAGTACTGGGTCATCAATGGCCGCCATTTTAACTCCGGCTGCTGCTTCGACTATGGCAATGCCGAGATCGACAGCCGCGACGACGACAACGGCACGATGGAAACCACTTACTACGGTGATGCCACCCCCTGGTATCACGGGAAGGCGCCGGGGCCATGGGTGATGACCGACCAGGAGAACAACCTGGTCGGTTGCGTCAATCCCGACGGTTCGAAACTCTGCCTCAACCTGCCGAACATCACCTGGCGGTTCGTGACCGCGATGGCTAAAGGAGAGCCGCATCACTGGACCTCTATGGGCGGCGACGCGCAACAGGGCCCGCTGTCAGTCATGTTCAGCGGACCGCGCGTCGACGCGACCTATGATCCGATGCGCAAGCAGGGGGCAATCCTGCTGGGCAACGGCGGGGACAACAGCAATGGCTCGCAGGGGACATTCTATGAAGGCGCGATGACGGCCGCAGGCACTTTTCCGCCGGACGCGACGGACCAACTGGTTCAGGCCAACGTTGTCGCTGCTCACTACGACGTGCCCCGGCTGAGCCTGGCTCCGGCCTCTGCGACCGCCACTCCGCCGGGACTGCAGACGTTCTCGCCGGGGTCTTCGCAGGACACGACTGTGACGTTCACGAATACTACAGGCGTGCCTGTCTTGGGCCTGACGTTGAGTCTCTCCGTGCCAAGCAGGCAGTGGCGCTCCGTCGTTGACGGTACCGTCGACACGTCGAAGACGATTTCAGGTCCCGTCGCACCGGGCGCGAGCGTGAGCGCAACGTTCAAGGTCACTTCCGGGCCGGAGGCCTTCAATGGCGACCTGGTCGGCCATGCCTCATGGACAAACCCGGCGAGCGGAGCGAAGCGAATTCGAGACCGCGGTCGAGAAGGCGCGGAACGTCAGCCCGGTCAAGATCAATGAGTTCCGCATCAGCGCAGGTCCACCGGCCAACCCGACAGACTCGTTTATCGAGCTTTACAACGCAGGCGCCGGTGACGTGGACCTTTCCAACTGGACTCTGACCGAACACCCGGCCCAGCAGGCCATCTTCTCCACGGTGAAGATCCCAGCCGGAACAAAGCTTGCGGCGGGCCGCTTCTACCTGATGGGCCTCTCCAACTCCGGGCTGGCAGTGCCGTCGCGCGCGGGCGATGGGACCATCTACGTCAGGAGCACGACCGGAATGTCGGCCGGGGACACGCTCAGCATCGACTCGGGCGCCGGTGCAGAGACTCGCAAGATCGCGAAGATCGGGACGGCAGCCAGCAACCATACAACGCTGTGGCAGCCTGTTCCGGACGGTCCGGTGATCACAATTCCGACTGGTTCGACGAATGTTCCAGTCACAGAGCGTATCTGGCTTTGTGGTTGGCGAGAAGATCGCACTGGGCTACGGCGCCACCTACCCTGTTGTCGGGCGCGGCGTGGAGCAGTACGAGGTGGCCACGGTCACCGCGGTCGGCAAGCCGGGCACACAAGCCTATTTGGCAATGGACGCTCCTGCCGGCGCGACCAACATCAAGGTGACTTCGATATCCGATATTTCGGCCGGCGACAAGATCCGGCTGGACATCGATAGCGTTGGCCACGGGATCGAGACGGTCACGGTTACGAGCGCCGGAACCCAGGCCACCTCTACAAACCTCTCGGCGGATGCGAGCGCCGGCGCGACAAACATCAAAGTTCGCAACGCGGCGGGTTTTGCGGCGGGCGACAAGCTGACCATCGGCACTCCTGTGAACCGGGAAACGGTCACGCTCTCCGCCGTTGGCAGCGGCGGACCGACCGGCACGGGATTGGAGTTCAGCCCGGCCCTCAATCGGGCGCATATCAATGGCGAGACGGTGGTGACTCCGGGCACGGGCCTGGATCTGGCCGCTCCGCTACGCTTCAGCCATGCGGCCAATCTTCCCTTCAGCGATCGGGGAACCGGAATCAGTTTCGAGCCGGCGACGGTTTTTGCGCATTCGAGCAATGAGCCGGTGCAGGCGCTCGGTACCGGGGTCACGCTTGACGGCCCTCTGGGACATGATCATTCGATTCACGCGGCTGTTCGCGATGCAACGGTCACTACCGAGGGCTACCAAGGGACGCCGGAACCGGACCAGTGGTTTGGAGGTCCCGAGCTCACAACGAGTGCCCCGCTGTTTGGCCGCACGATCATCGTGAGAGAGGGGAATATTGTCCTGCGAGACGCCGCTGGGCTGGTTGTCGATAGCCTGAACTATGGCGGCCTGGTCGATCCATGGGCCGCCGAGGGCTATCAGGCCGCCTCTGGACCAGGGCACGGCGGTTGCTTCGTTCCAACGCCAGGGCCGAATGGCGGCTACGAAGCGACCGGTTCAACCGACACCACAAACCGGAGCGCGGGCCGATTCCATGACGGCATTGACACCGACAGCAACTGCGGGGATTTCCTGGTGCAGGCGGCGACCACTCTGCCGCTGGGTTCGGCGGCTGGTGCAACCAATATCAAAGTTGCAAACGCGACGGGCTTCGAGCCGGGTCAGACGATCCGAATTGACGCGGGTTCCAGCCTTGAGACCGCTGTTATCGCAACAGTTGGCACACCAGGCGCCACAACGGTAGGCTCGGGCATCGGCGTGGGCGCAACTGTGATCCGGGTCGCTGGCGCGTTTGGTTTCAGCGAGGGTCAGACCATCACTATCGACAGTGGCGCAAACTCCGAAACGGCGGTCATCGCCTCGGTCAGGAGGTCCGGCGCCACCATCACCGTCGCCGCTCCGCTCACTCGTGCCCATGCGGCCGGCGTGCAGGTGTCAGGCACTGGCATCACCCTCACCGCCGCATTGTCGCGAGCGCATACCAGCGGAGCGCCGGTCGCCGACAGTGTTCCCACTCCGGGGGCGCCCAACCGGTATTACACGAAATCTCAGTAGCCAAACCGATAGCAGGAGCAGCCGAGCCAAACAGACAGAAGTTCGAATTTCGATCGATTTGCAAACCCGACGCAGCGGGGCACGAGGAAGGCCAGCTCGCAATGAAGTTCGAGCTATGGCTCGCCGATTGAGGAGGCCAGCTCCCTTTTTCGCAATCGGAGGATCTGTTCTCGTTCACCACTCACCGTTTCTGGGTAAGACCATCCCTCCATCGAGCCATCGAAAGGCGACTAGCGTGTCACTCCGGAAATCAGTACTCCCGGTTATCCTCATATGCACACTGAGCTTTGCTTCCCTAGCCCAGGTTGGTCACCAGCCCCCAAATTGGCCGGGGCCTGGACAACTTTTTGTGGGCACTTGTTATCAGCCCATCGATCGATCGCCGGAGCAGATCGACCAGGACATCGCGATCATGAGGCACGCGGGTTTCAACGTCGTGCGCATGGGGGACCTGTCGTGGGACTCGTTTGAGCCCTCGCAGGGAAAATTTGACTTTGAGTGGTTCGACAGGATCATGGACAAGATGCAGGCCAATGGAATTCGAGTGATCCTGGATATTCCGGGTTTGCCGGCGCCCATCTGGCTGCATCGCGCCTACCCGGGCGTCGATATCGTTAGCCAGAACGGTACTCGCCTTCCGCCCGCGGAGCGCTATATGGATGACATCAGCGATCCGGATTACGTGCGCGAAGTGGGCATGCTGGCGGATGCGATGACGAAACGCTATGCGCATCATCCGGCGGTGATCGCTGTCGGCTACGACAACGAAATCGGAAATGGCTTCATGTCGTATTCGGAAGCCGACCGGCAGCGGTTCATCGTATGGCTCAAGAAGAAGTACGGAACCATCGAAGACCTCAACAAAGCCTGGGCGACACAGCGATGGTCACGCCGGTTGAACAGCTTTGAGGACGTTGACCTGCCGCTCGCGGACGGGCCTGGACCCTCCGAGCGCTATCTGGATCTCCACCGCTATTGGTCGGATGTCACCGTGGCTCGGCTTCAGGAACTCGATGCGATTCGCCAGCGCAATATGCCGGACATTCCGTCGATTTCGAATCTCTGGGACACCGCATCGAGGCGAGGCTTTGATTATCTCTCCACTTACAAGTCCTATGTCTCATACGGCGCCGAGGGCTTTTATCCGGGCGATCCAGTCAGTGGAGCATTTGGCGCGTTGACGACCAAGGGCGATCTGTCGACTCCCATCTGGTTCAACGAATTCACCGCCGGCGGCGGTGGTTTCTATGGAACGCCGGGGCGCAGCCGCATGTATGCTTACCTGGGGCTCATGATGGGCGCGCAGGGAATCCTTGCATGGACATTCAACAGTCATCTGGGCGGAGAGGAGCAGGCACTCTTTGGGCTGGTGGACCACGACGGCACGCCTTCATGGAAAGTGGACGAGTTGGCGCGATTTCGCTTCGGAGTTCAAGCAGCTCTCGAAAATGCGGGTTCCCGCGCTACACCCATCCCGAAGTGGCCATCGCCTATTCATTCGATTCCTTCGTCGATTCAGACCGAATGGTCCTTCCAATACGACGCTTGCAATACTTCAAGCCTCCGTACACGGAGCAGGTGCAAGGGGCTTTTGAGCCCTTCTTCCGCGCCAACATCGACACGGCGATCATCAACATCGGGCACGACAGCCTTTCACCCTACAAGCTGGTCGTCGTGCCGGCCGATTACGTGATGGACGCGGCCAGCGCCAAAGCTCTGCGGGATTATGTGAGCGAAGGCGGCACCGTTCTGATGACCGCCTTCTCAGCCAAAGTCGACGAGCATGGGCAATGGTTCGACACGCCGCTGCCCGGCCGGCTGAGCGATGTTTTTGGACTGAAGACAAATGCGTTCTACGACTTGCTGCCGCTTTGAAATTCGAGTTGGATGAGCCTCGATCGAAAGCAGCGTCCATCGATATGAAGTGCTCGAGCCGTCAACGGCCACGGTGGTGGCTCGATTCACGAATACCTCGGATCACACCCCGGCAGTCACGATCAACAAATTCGGCAAAGGGAATGCACTCTACCTGGCGACGGAGTCGAATCCTTCCACCATCGGACCGCTCATGAATTACCTCTATTCGATGACCGGTATTGAGCCGGGTCCAAAGACCCCTGAGGGAGTCTATGCAAGGGTCGTCGACGGCCGCACTCTTTTTGTCAACACGACTAGCCATGAACAGCAAATACCTATTTCCACTGTGAAGAAGGGATTCATCAGCAACGGCGTCTTTGAAAAAGCCGTGATCTTAGGTCCGATGGAAGCGGACCTCGTCCAATGATCCGACGAGTCCATATCAAAGTTGCCGGCGCAAATGGCATCATCGCGCTGAGTGGGGCTCCACGCCCGCCTATGGCAGGAGAAAACCCGACGGATGAGGAGTGCTGGTCATTTGCCAGGCGACGACTTGTGCCCAGTGCCTTCGGTTAACTCAACGAAATGGTCGAGGCTTGGCGGGGGGCAAAGGTCTCTTTGCCGCCGTTGGGCCAGCGGACCTCGATCGAGACGAGTTCCGGGCGCAGCACCAAGACCAAAGTGCAAACGCAGGTCGTTGGAGGAGTTGAAGCTGGAGCCGCTGCGGACTTCATCGACCCAAACCCGCTCGGCCCCGTGAAGGGTCACGCGAGCGCCGATAGCATCGCGATTCGAGACTAGTGCCAATCAAGCGCAGCCCCAGCCAGTGATTCCGATTGAGGGCCACGTTGACGAGCAGCATAGGGAAGTCGCTCAGATTGTTGACTACTGCGTCGAGACGGCCATCATTGAATAGATCGGCGATCGCCAGGCCCCGGCCCGATCGAGGCTCGGCTGAGCCCCGGTCCGGCAGACTTGCTGAGATCTTTGAACTTGCCGTTTCCAAGGTTGTAGTAAAGGAACCGGGGCTCACGATACCTGGTACCTGTCACTTCAGAATCGACTTCCGGGTACACGTGGCCGTTCACGACCAGGAGGTCTGGCCAGCCATCGTTGTCGACGTCGGCGAAGGCCGTGCCCCATCCCAGTGCATCCGTGTTGATTCCGAGACCGGACGCGATAGGTTGTATCGGTAAAGGTGCCGTCGCCGTTGTTGTGGTAGAGGGTCGAGGTGTCATCGGAGAAGTTGGTCTTGAAGATGTCCAGATTTGCCATCTCCGTCGTAGTCGCCGGCGGTAGACCCCATTCCGGCCTGCTCTCGGCCATCTTCATTGAATGCGACGACGAGTCGACGCCAACATCGGTGAAGGTGCCGTCGTGGTTGTTGCGATACAGGATCGAGGGCGTTGAGTCGCAGGCGATGTAGAGATCTGGCCAACCGTCAAGGTTGTAGTCGATGGTAGTTACGGAGAAACAGTAGTGGGCCGCAGTCTTCTCGATGCCGCTGGCTTTACTTACGTCTTCAAATTTTCCGTTCCCGAGATTGTGATAGAGGATGTTGGGTGCGCTGGCAAGGCCACGCGGTCCGCACATCACCGGAACGCCCTTCCAGTTGCAACCCGCAGCCTGGCCGGGAGCGGGCGTCTTAGCAAGATCGAAATGAACATAGTTCGCCACCACCAGGTCCAGCTTGCCGTCACGGTCATAATCGACGAAGGCGCAGCCTGTACCCCATTCCTTTCCCGAGCCGGCCGACCCCGGATTGCCGCGCCACTTCGAGGAACGTCCCATTTCCTTGATTGTGAAAGAGGCGATTGACTCCATACCCAGTGACGTAGATGTCGTCGAAGCCATCATTGTCGTAGTCTCCGACACACGCTCCCTGACCCCATCCGGTAGAGACGAGTCCAGCTTTTGCTGTTACGTCGGTAAAGGTTCCGTCGTGATTGTTATGAAAGAGGTGATTGGTGGGTCGGCTCAGACGTCTTGGTGTCAGGCAGCGTCGATCCGTTGACGAGGAAAATATCCGGCCAGCCATCGCGGTCGTAGTCGATGATCGCAACTCCAGATCCGGTGGATTCGATGATGTAGCGCTTTGACGTGATGCCGCCGTTGACATTGCGCACGGCGATGCCCGCCTTCGCCGCCACGTCGATATACCACGCTGGCGCCGCATGGTCGCTCGACGCAGGGTATGGCGGCCTGCGAATGCGAGCCACTTGCACTCGCCCATGCACAAACCGGCATTGTCAGCAACAAAAAGACAAGGATATTTCGAGAAACAACGAACGCACTCGGACAGGATG
This sequence comes from uncultured Acidobacteriaceae bacterium, assembly GCA_963790505.1. Lineage (GTDB taxonomy): Bacteria > Acidobacteriota > Terriglobia > Terriglobales > Acidobacteriaceae > Acidisarcina. The sequence continues at coordinate 732,424 of CAWBOT010000004.1, forward strand.
AGCGTCCGCCTGTCTAGGCGGATGCCATCGACACGTTGTTCGGAGTTTCTCTATATTTCGTGAAAGCAAGAAGGCCTGTCCTAGATCCTCTAGCCGTCTCCGGGCTACTTGGATTGTTCTATAGTCGGTGCGTCCGCTTCCTGCAGTTTCGCCGCTGTCCGAAGTTCTGCGACCGCGTCATCGGTGCGGCCGAGGGAGCGGTACGCGCGTCCAAGCAGCGCATGCGCCATCGAGTTCTTAGCGTCGATATCAATTGCATGCTTGAGGTACATCGTCGCCATCAAGGCTTCGTTTTGCTCCAGCAGCACTTTACCGAGCAGGATGTAAGGTATGTTCAGGGTCGGTTCAAGAAGGACGGCGCGATCCAGTGACTTTCTGCGCATTGACGTAGTCGCCGCTGCGGAGATAGGCGTCGCCAAGCCGGTCGTAGACCGTGCCGAACATGGGGTTCAAATCGCGCTCCATCATGAACTGCGACAGCGCTTCGTGAAGATCATTTCGAGCGAGAGCAATCTGGCCGAGTAGCAGGTGAGCAGCAGGTAGATCCGGTTTGAGTTCGATCGCTTTGCGCGTTGCCTTTTCCGCGGCAGGCAGGTATTGCCGCGCAACAGCATCCGGCCCTCGAGCAAATACGCCGGCGCGGAGTCTGGTAAGAACTCGTATTGCGCGGCAAAGGCGTGGCGGGCATCATCGAACCGATTCGTATCAAGGTAGCAAAGTCCGAGGACGTACTGCGGATCCACATTCATTTGTTGCGTCGATCCAGATGCTTTTTCCAGCAAGAGGAATCGCCTCCGCAGCTTTGCCCAAACGAAACAGACTGGCGCCTTGCATCTTCATTGCTTCCAGATCCGTCGGATCTTGCGCGGACGCCTTCGCGAAAGCTGTCGCTGCATTCTGCAGGTCGCCCTTCTCATAGAGGATGAGGCCGCGCAGATATTCAGCTCCTTTTGGCTCCGGATCGGTTGCGGCCAGTGGAGTAAGCAACTCCAGAGCCTTGTCGAACTGCCCCTTGTTCATCAGACTCTGTGCCTCGGACACTGGATCGGCAGTTTGCCCGGCAAGTAGAGGCGCCGACATGGCCCGGAGAGGCAATCGCAGTCAGCACAATCGGCAGGAGATGGAGAAGCCATATTGCAATTTGGGACAACGCATCGCAGGTAATCCTCGCCGGTAGGGATTCCGTCTAAGATGGGCATCTCCGGTATGCCCGATTCAATCGCGCCGCATACCGAAGATATGGAATGGCCGAGAATCCAGTCTACCAGTAGTAAGCCGCCACGACTTGCGGAGGGCCAGGCAACCGAATCGGTAATTGTGGTCTTGAGAACAACTTCCAGGTTCTTCTTTTGCCAGTCAGCAGGAGCGTCGCGGAGACCTTTCTCAATGACCTCGGGATGAGAGACAAAGTCCGCAGCCGCCTGTGTTCCCGTGCCATCGATCCCCGCCACGATGACGACGAATTGACCGGTTCTGGAATCCAATAATCGCCCAACGATGGCAAAATCGGTGTTCGGCCCAACGGAGCTCAGGGTGTATGGTGGCCAAACCCTTCCGCCGGGGGTTTGTTCCTGGATGCCGAATCTCCCATTCTTTTCAACAAAAGCAAAATGGAGGTTTGCCGTCAAATCCATAGTCCACCGGTTGTTAAATGCGCCAACTACCACCGCCGGCGAGTTGCGCAGATCTTCGAAACGAGTAGTTCGAGCCAATCCGGACCTGGCTCGGCTTGCCAATCTGGCCGAGCAGACCGGAGAGGCTCACGCTGGCGTAGGCATCGCCAAGCGCGACTCCAAACTCGGGATAAATCGCCATATCGCTCCAGCTCAGTTTTTCATCTGGATCGAGCGGAAGGGGGTGATTGTATCGTTCAACCTCTGTCTGGAACGTCCCGGGGTGGGTCCGCGAATATCTTTCGTACAGCGTTGGAGCGGGGCGGTAAACGACGGGTTTGGCGAGGCAAATCAGGACCGGTTGCTGGGTCGCGAAGACTGGGCCCCAGAACTGTTCGATGATTGTTTTCTTGTGCGCTGTTCGTTGAAGGTTGACGAACACGGCCCCGACCGCGGACGCGAGAATCAGTAAGCAGGCGGCAGCGATCAGCTTTCGCAAGGTATGGGGATCTGTCTGCCGACGGGGAGCGACGGATACCGGCAGGGCGAATGGCTCAGGAATCGCTGATACTTTAGCGGCGGAGGTCTTGTTCGGCGGCCCACTCAAATGTTGGCGCGTAGGAGCCAACCGAAAGCCTGATGGACACCGGCGACTCACCCGGGCTTTCCTGGTAGTACTGATCCAGGCGGCGGCGCACTTCACCGGCCTGCACCCGAACGACCGGATCATCTCCGGTCGCATAGTCTGGCGACCGCTGGAAGACCTCAATTCCGATGGTGCGTTCTTTCAGGTTTTCAAGATGCCCGTCAAGCTTTTGCCGTACGACATATTCTAGAAATTGCCGACTACGCGCCGCGCTGCGAAAGTAGCGGCTGGCGAGAATCCTATCAAGTTCCTGGACGACCGCTTCGGCCTTCTGGGAATCCTCCGCGAAAAAAAGCGGTGGCTCAACTTTGCGATTCGGCGGTTCGACTACTGCTTTCATCGGTTCCCCAACTGATGTCATATCCGAAAATCGGTGATCAGTCGTTTTGGGTTCGCTTGAGACCAACGAGGAGGCATGCTCTACGGCCCGAAATCTCAAGACTGTCAACCCTTAGAATGGCGCTTTTGGAACTGCCAATCCGAGCTTTGGAATTCGTGCGCACCAGATTCTCCGGTACCCCAACACCGTGGGTTACCCGGCTTCAAAAATATGCTTGAGGCAGCGTAAAAACGTTTACCGCAATGCCAGTAGATTAACGGTAAAGTACACACCGCTCAAACAGCGTCTGTCAAGGACACAATTTGGGGCGGTAAGGCAGTTTGCGGCTGATCGGCCGGCGAGCCTTTTGCGCTTCGGAAAACCAAGGGGATGTTGGCATCTCTTACCGTACAACACAGTGTGTTACTTGCAGTTTCTCCAGATCAAAGCGTAGATTCCGGTCGTGTTGGGGGGCGTCGACTTCGAGGAACTGAAAACTCGGCCGCGTCTTCGGATATTTTCTAAACTCAATCTATTCTGCGGAAAAGGACGAGAAGCCGCATTGCCCTCGGCAAGCGATAGGGCAATATCCCGGCGATATGAGTAAACATTTACTGAAAGGCGATGATGGGCATTAGCCCCGGCCCCGGTCGACGCTACCGAATGCACGGTGAACTCCCGAGTTCAAAGCTCAACGATCGATAAACCTGTTCCAGTCGTGGCGGCAAAGATCGAGAAAAGAATATGCCGCTTGCAATCCCTTAGGAGGAGTGATGCTGAAGAGAAGCGAAGGAATCTTTGGGTGTGTGCTGTTGGTGATGGCCATCGGATGCATTTGTGGCTGGCCCGGTATTGTCCAGGCGCAAGTCATACACGGGTCCATTAATGGACAGGTGACTGACACGACTGGCGCCGCCATCCCAAACGCCACCATCACAGTAACCGACGTGAGCAAGGGGACATCCGTCCAGGTCACCACGAATCAATCGGGCGAATACCTGGTTCCGAATCTTATTCCGGATGTCTACAACATCAAGGCATCGGCCCCTGGTTTCGGTAATGTGGAGGAACCTGGAATTCAGATCTCGGCGGACACATCGCCGAAGGTCGACCTGAAGCTTACTGTCGGCAGCGCCAGCGACACAGTGACGGTTACCACCGAGCCTCCACAGTTGCAAACCGATCGCGCGGACGTTGGGACGGTGTTTAATGACAGAACCATCTCTGGCCTGCCCATTCAAGGGCGCAACTTTGCCAGCCTCCAACTCTTGATTCCTGGAGCCCAGGCGATGGGGTGGACGCAGAACAACGCCGAGGACGCGCAGGGAAGCCCAACCGTCAACATCCAGGGGCAGTCCTTCTCGGGCGTCGGGTATCTGCTCGACGGCGCCTCGAACCAAGACCCTATTCTGGGACAGATCGTGATTAACCCGCCCCTGGACGCGGTGGGAGAGGCCAAAATCCTGGTGCAGGCTTACGACGCGGAGTTCGGACAGTCGGTCGCCGCGGTTGTGAACGCCCAGATCAAGTCGGGAACCAATACCTTCCATGGGGACGTCTTCGATTACCGGCGAAGCGGGGCCAACTTGGCGCGAAATCCGTATAACCAATACGCACCTTATTCCGCTACATCAACCCGCTTGACTCCGCCGGCACTCTATAACCAATTCGGAGGGTCGGTGGGTGGGCCGATTCTGAAGAACAAATTGTTCTTCTTTGGCGACTACCAGGGTGTCCGGCAACGGAATGGCGCTTCCGCTCAAGAGACCGTTCCGACTGCCCTCGCTCACAATTCATGCCTTTCCGGGAATGGATGCGATTTCAGTGAGTTTCTCGCGGGCCGCGGCGCTCTGCAGGGCCAGATTTACAACCCCCGCATCATTGATCCGGTTACGGGACCGGCGCCTTTTGTAAACAATTTCATCCCCAACGCGTACCTGTCGCCACAGGCGCTCTACCTGCTCAACCTGATTCCGCTGCCGAATGCGCCGGGTACGCAGGATGGCACCGCCAATAACTACAATGCAGGGGGCACCGGGGTCACGAACCAGAACCAGTTCGATGTGCGAGTCGACTACGAACTTCGTGAGTCGATGCATGCCTTCGGCCGCTATAGCTATTTCGGCAATGCAAACTCGGCCAACGTTATCTTTGGAGCGGCCGGCGGCGCGGGATTCTCATCCATCACAAACGACTTTGGCGGTTCCGCTGCGGGGCGCAACCAAAGCGCGGTCGCAGGAATGGACATCGTCTTGGGTCCGAAGCTCCTCACCGACTTCCGCCTGGGGTATCTGCGCTATCACGTCTCTACGGCAAAGTACGACGGGGTGCAGGATTTGGCCACGATGGCCGGCATTCCTGGGTTGAACCTGGGGACGACATTCACGGCCGGTTCGCCTGCCTTTTACGCGAACAATACAGGCGGGGGCGGGGGCGACGGACTGTCAAATTTCGGATCAGGTCTGAACGTCAACGCATGCAACTGCCATCTGCTTGAGACCGAGGACCAGTATCAGGTCGTCAATAACTGGACAAAGATCATAGGTAATCACAACGTCAGGTTCGGCGCGGATCTTCGTTATGCGCGGAATCTGCGAGTCCCAAGCGACAGCAATCGGGCGGGCGAACTAACGTTCAGCGCCACCGACACCGAGAACACGACACTGAGCACGCCGGGAGGTCTGGGCCTTGCAACCTTCCTCTTGGGCGATGTCACAAATTTCGCCCGTTACGTGAGCACATCAACAAATGCGAAGGAATCGCAGAAGATTGTCTTCACTTACGTGCAGGACACCTGGCGCCTCACTCCCAACCTAACCCTCAACCTGGGCGTACGTTGGGAGGTCTACTTCCCTGAGGCGGTCAACGGAGCAGGGCAGGGTGGCTTCGCCGATCTTACGACCGGGTCAATTCGCGTTGCGGGGTACGGCCCGTATGACACGGCGATGAACGTTAAGAAGGACTTCAACAATATTGCGCCGCGTGTCGGAATCGCCTACCAGCTCGACCCGAAAACGGTCATCCGGGGCGGCTATGGAAGAAGCTTCGACATCGGTGTTTTCGGCACGCTCTTCGGTCACGTAGTCACCCAGAATCTCCCCGTCCTCGCCAACCAGAATCTCACCAACTCGGGTGCAAATACAGCAGCCTTCAATCTCGCCACAGGTCCTACAGCCTTCGCTTTTCCGGCCATTCCCGCGAGCGGTCAAATCCCGATACCAAATGGCCTGAGTGCCAAAGTCCGCGATAATCCCCAGCTCTTACCCACCGTGGATGCATGGAACTTAAGCATCCAGCGGCAACTTACCCCTTCACTCTCCGCAACGCTGGCTTACACCGGTAACAAGGGCACCCATACTTTTGCGGGCGATGGGCAGACCGTCAATCTTAACGGGGTTGCCGCCTGCATTCCGTCGAGCGAGAGTGTGAACGGTCAAGGGCTTTGCTGGAATCCAAATGCCCCGTCCACCCCCCCGACGGCTTCGCAAACCGAGACCAGCAACACGAACTACCTCCGAAAGTACTATTCCCAGTTCGGTTGGACCCAGGGCCTAACGTACTACCACGACGGATTTGACACTCATTACAACGCACTGCAGGCAACATTGGATAAGCACTTTACCCAGGGTTTGCAATTCACCGCAAGGTACTCGTGGCAAGCGGCGTTCAATTATGGAAACAACGATTACGCCCTGATCGACAGGAAGGTCACTTACGGGAGGTTCGATGATTTGCGGGCGCAGGAGTTCCAGCTGTATGGGAACTACGATCTGCCCTTCGGCCGCAACCAGAAGTTCTTAAGCGGAGTTCCCACGTGGGCAAATTATCTCGTCAGCGGATACCAGGCGGGTGCGTCCTTAAACTGGTCGAGCGGGCTACCCTTCAGCCCGAGCTATGGCGAGTGCGGATCGGACATACCGAACGGCCCCTGCCAGCCCAACAAGGGTGGGGGCATTATGCCGACGCATCTGACCTCGTTCAACGCGACATCTCACTCGCGGTCGTACTTCACACCCTATCCTGCCCTTGTCTCCAACGGCTCGACCGACGGGGTGTTCGCCCGGCCCTACCTTGATCAATTCGGGGACGTTCAACGCAACAGCTACTTCGGTCCCGCGTTCTTCAATACCGATTTGTCTCTAATGAAGAACACTTCGATCCACGAGCGGATCACAGCCCAGTTCCGTCTCGATGCCTTCAATGTCTTTAACCACATCAGCCCAGGAAATCCTGGAAACACCTGTATCGATTGCAGTGGCGCGGGGGTCATCACGGGAATGGCCATCGGACAAAGCCCACGTCAACTGGAGTTTTCAGTGACGGTCAGCTTTTGAAAGGCCCATGCACGATTATGCGCCGGGCGCGGGACAAAAGTGCTGTCGGAGGGCTAGTTCCGAAGGCTCGACGTGACCCCGCCTAGCCGAAAATGTATGCCTCCCAAGCCGCGCTGTGCCAGCCATAGCGCGGCGTCTTTTAAGTGATTGCAGTCGACGCGAACAACGAAGCGGGAGAGGCATCAACTACAGCCTCCTTCTGGATGGCGTGAGTGCTCTGGCGTTTTGATCCTAGAGTCCGCGGGCCGAGTCCCCACAACCGTGAATGGGAATCTGTTCAGATGATTTGGTTAGGAGAGAAATGCAGATTTCAAGCGTGATGCGCCAGCAAGACGGTATGAACCGGAGGCTTTGGATGAGGCTTGCTCTCATGGGGAAATTCCTGGCATATGGAGTGAGCGCGGTGCTGCTGATGAGTCAGATGGGGAAGGTAGCGCTGGCCCAGGCTGCTCCTTTGCTGCTGGAGCGGGATGGGAGGACGATCTCTCTGGAGCCATACGCCCCTAACATTTTGCGCGTCACTATGAGTACAGATCGAGCCGCTGCGACGGACGCTCCCGGGTATGGCTTTGTCGCGCAGCCCTCAGCGGAGGGATGGACGCACGAGCGCGATGCGGAAGGCAACGATGTGTATCGGTCCGCCCGGATGGTGGTGCGCCTGGCGCCGGCGGATCTGCCCAAGGACAAACTGCCGCGGCCGATGCCGCTCGACGCGCTGAATCTCCAGTTGCGCGAACACTACTTCGGAGGGGGCGGCGGCGGGAATGGTCCGAACGACGGCGGACGTGGTCCCCACAACGACGCGCTGGTGGTGACAGCGGCGGACGGCAAGATGCTGCTGCACATGCGCACATGGAGTGATGGAGCCGGAGAGCGCGGAAGTGGCGGCAACAGATGCCGGCGACAAAGGGCTACCGGGTTATCTCCACCTTCGACTCGCCGGCCGATGAGCACTACTACGGACTTGGGCCAGCAGCAGAAGGGATGGATGGATCTGCGGGACCACCAGGTCCGATGCTGGCATGACTACGTGGCGATTGGCGGCCAGGACGTCTGCGTGCCCTTCATGGTTTCGAGCCGCGGCTATGGACTGGTGTGGGACAACCCTTCCAAGACGACCGTGGACCTGGGCTTCAATGGACGTAACGTTTGGTCGTCGGAAGTGGGAAACCGCATTTCATATTTCGTGATTGCTGGAGACACCAGCGACGAGATTTACGAGGGATACCGTCTGCTCACCGGCGTAACCCACCTGCTACCCAGGGCAATCTACGGATACATCCAGAGCAAGGCGATCTACCCGACGCAGGACCAGGTTCTCGATGTGGCCAAGGAATATCGCCAGAAGAACCTGCCGCTCGATGTCATGGTGGTCGACTTTCTGAACATGACGAAGCAGGGCGAAATGGACCTCGATCCCAAACGCTGGCCGGATCCGGCGGCGATGAATCGCGAACTGCATGCCATGGGCGTCGGGACGCTGTTGAGCGTGTGGCCGCATTATTCGCCGGGCACGCAGTTCTACGACATGCTGCTGAGCAAAGGCTGGCTGATTCATACGCCGGACGGAAAGCCGGACTTCGGAGGCTTCCAGGCCGTCATCGGGCCGAATATCGATACCACCAATCCGGAGGCAGCGAAGTGGTTCTGGGAGAAGATTCGCGACCGCTACGTGAAGCCGTACGGCTTCGATTACCTCTGGCTGGATGAAACCGAGCCGGATATCGACCCGGCCAAGGATGTCTTCTTCGTCGGTTCGGGCACGCGCTTCTACAACGTATATCCGCTCTTTCACACCGCTTCGGTGTACGAGGGCTTCCGGCGGGATTTTGGCGACAGCCGCAGGGTGATGATCCTGGCCCGGGCCGCGTACCTGGGGGCGCAACGCAACGGCACGGTCTTCTGGTCGAGCGACATTATTTCGACCTGGGACATGCTGAGGCGTTCGATTCCGGCAGGGCTGAATTTTACCGCGACCGGACTTGCCCTACTGGGATACGGACATCGCAGGGTTTTTCTCGCCGTCGCTTGGGCCTGATTATCACGCGGCGCACAAGCCGCTGATCGATGGATCCGATGTGCGCGCTACGATTGGCAACTACGAAGATTATCCCGAGCTGTTTGTGCGGTGGTTTGAATGGGGCGCCTTTCAGCCAGTGATGCGCGCGCATGGAGAAAGAAATCACAACGAAGTATGGGCATACGGCAAGCAGGCTGAGCCGATCCTCGCCAAGTATCTCAGGCTGCGCTACCAGCTTTTGCCTTACACCTACTCAGTTGCCTATCGCAGCTACCAGACGCGGCGCTCCTTATATGAGAGCGCTATTTATGGATTTTCCGAACGATCCCAAGGCCGCCGACATTCCGGATGAATATATGTACGGGCCCGCATTCCTGGTGGCTCCGGTGACGGAGCAGGGCGCGACTCATCGGACGGTGTATCTGCCGGCGGGCAGCGATTGGTACAACTACTGGACCAACGAGCGAGCTGCATGGCGGCCAAACGATTGAAGCGGATGCTCCGATCGATACCTTGCCTCTGTTCGTGAAGGCGGGCAGCATTGTGCCCCTTGGATCGGAGGTGCTGAGCGCATCCCTGCCGCAGACGATCGCGTCGGTACGCGTATATCCCGGAGCTAATAGCAGCTTCACGCTCTTTCAGGACGACGGTACGACCTACGCCTACGAAAAGGGGGCGGGCTCGATCACCAAATTGACCTGGGACGATGCAGCGCGCCAATTGAAACATGAAGGAGCGCCGGGATGGAGTGGGCCGGATGACTCCGTAGTGACGGTAGTGGGCAAGTAGGCGGACTAAGCTATTCCGATTGAAAATGCGCGAAGTTCTCCCACCTTGGTCGGCACTTGTGCGGCCTTGCTTTTGCCAGCAGGAATGGGAGCCCGGATATTTCGGTGTTGAAGGACGCCGCCTGGAAACTTCTAAGCGCGCTGCGGCGGCGCAAAGGATAACTTTGAGTCATCTCGGTCGACGAACTTCGCCCCTACTTTCATATCTGGCGATTCTTGCGGGGATTTTCGCCTGGTCGGCTTTTGCCGATGCAGCCGCTCAGGGAAGATCAACCGGAGCCATCCGGCGGATCGAATCTGGCGTGGCAATAAGCACGGACACGTGCGTTCTTACCATACGCCCGATCACTACGAGTGCGATGCGTGTCCGCTGTGCGAAGGAAGCAGTGGTTGAGAGTCCGAGTCTTGTTCTGCTTCAGCAACCCTCTGCGCCGGCCTTCAAGGTCTCGCAGGACGAAACCAGTATCGTGCTTGCGACTGCGAACATGAAGGCCGTCTTCGATCTTCATGGTCAGGCTCTTCACTTTACAGATGGCTCGGGAAAGACCTTCTTGTCCGAAATTGCCGGCACGCGCCGGCTGGACCGGTCGTCCTTACGGGGTGAAGAGACCTTTGCAGCAGAACAGGCGTTTGTCTCCCCGCCCGGGGAACACTTGTTCGGAACTGGAGAATTCCAGGACGGTTTCCTCGATGTACGAGATCTCCCGCGGCGTTTGACCCAGGTCAATAGCCAGATAGCCATTCCTTTCCTGCTGTCGAGCGGGGGTTATGGAATTCTCTGGCACAACTATGGGTTGACTGATTTGAACCCCGCGGATGAGCGGGTATTGCTGACGCGAGCCTCCACTGGCGACGAGACGAGAGCCGATGTAACCACGACCGAAGGCACAAAACGAGAGGTCCGGCGCGAGGCCCGCTTTGCGGGCAGTATGGAGGTCCCTCACAATGGACGCTATGCCTTCATGCTGGACGTGGGGCAAAAGATGGCACGCCGCTATCATGTCGAGATCGATGGGAAAGTCGTTATAGACTTTTCAAACTTCTGGCTCCCTCCCACGACGAGCTGGTTTGGCGATCTTAGCGCGGGTCACCACACCATCCGCGTGACCGGCGCACAGGATGATCAGCCGATCCTGTTCTGGAGGCCCACCGAGGAGCGCACGGTATTACGGTCTCCGGTAGCGGACGCGGTCGATTATGTGGTCTTCGCGGGGCCGAGTCCAGACGATGTGATCGCGACCTATCGGCAAATCACCGGACCCGCTCCATTAATGCCGTTATGGGCGTATGGCTATATTCACTGCCGGGAGCGGTTCCATTCCAGCGAGGAGATTCTGGATACGGCGGCGGAGTTCAGAAGGCGGAACTTGCCACTCGATCTCATCGTGCAGGATTGGCAGTATTGGGGGAAGTACGGCTGGAATGCGATGAAATGGGATGAGCGGTATTACCCCGATCCTGCAGGGATGATCGACCGCCTCCATGCCATGAACGTAAAGCTGATGGTTTCCGTGTGGTCCAAGATCGATCCAGAGACGGAAGTAGGAAAGCAATTCACGGCGAAGGGGTATTACATACCCGGAACTCAGTGGGTCGATTTCTTCAACCCCGAAGCCGCTGCGCTCTATTGGAAGAACTTCAGCGAGCGCATGTTATCGCTCGGGGTCGATGCTTGGTGGCAGGACGCTACCGAACCGGAGAATGATGACCTTGCGGGACGAAACACTTTCGCCGGACCGGGTGAAAAGGTGCGCCTGCTCTTTCCACTGTATGTGAACAAAACAGTTTATGAAGGGCAAAGGAAAGACACGCCAACGAAGCGTGTTTTCATATTGAGCCGCAGCGCCTTTTTGGGGCAACAGCGCTACGCCTCCGCCACGTGGTCCGGCGACATCGGCAACAGCTGGGAGACACTTCGCAGGCAAATTACGGCCGGCCTCGGTTACACGGCGAGTGGGTTGCCGTACTGGACGACGGATGCCGGCGGATTCTTTCGTCCTGGTCCTGGTCAGTATTCTGATCCCGATTATCACGAGCGGTTCCTGAGGTGGTTCCAGTTTTCAACCTTTTCGCCGCTGCAACGGGTCCACGGCTTCCAAACGGATACCGAGCCCTGGCGTTATGGCGACAAAGTTGAACGCGAAGTGCGCAGCTACCTCGACCTTCGTCAGCAGTTGCTGCCCTACATCTATTCCCAGGCCGCCGCCGTCACCTTTCAGGGATCGACGCTGATGCGTCCCCTGGTCATGGATTTCGCGCAAGACGATCAGGCGCTCAACCAGAAATATGAGTACATGTTTGGTCCGGCCTTCCTGGTCTCTCCGGTTCTGGAAGCAGGGGCAGTCAGCTGGCCTGTCTATATCCCCGCCACCAAAGGGGGCTGGTACAACTTCTGGACGGGCAACCTGGTGCCGTCGGGGAAGGTAGACATCGCCGCTCCTCTTGAACAGATTCCACTGCTTGTGAGAGCAGGGAGCATTGTTCCGATCGGGCCTGTGGAGCAATACACCGGTCAAAAACCGGCCACGGACCTGGAGGTCCGCGTCTATCCCGGCGCAGATGGAGACTTCACGCTCTATGAAGATGAAGGGACGAATTACAACTATGAGAAGGGAATGCGAAGCACGATCCACTTCCACTGGAACGATACCAAGAGAGAACTTTCGATAGGACAGCGAAACGGCCAGTTCTCGGGAATGCTGCAGTCCAGGCAATTCAAGATCGTCGCTGAGGATTCAAACGCCGTGCGCGAAGTCAAGTATGACGGGGAAAAGGCCGCTTATGCCATGGACAAAGAAATGCCGCTCGTTGGGACGCACACCGCATTCTGATCACCCTTGATTCTTCTCGCTACCAAAGCCATCAAACTTCTTATCTGTTGCCAAATGTCCAACTGAGCCCAGAACTCGTACCGTAATCGCTCTTGGGTAAGGTTGCCGGCGGCCGACTGTCCCAGCTCCCGTAGAAGGAGAAATTCCAGGAGAGATCGCTGACCACCTTAATGTAGTAAATTGCGTTCGTATTGAAGTGGACCCGACCTGGATCAGAGATCGCCGGGATGATCGACGCAGAAACATCCAGGTTAGTTTTCTTGAATTTGAAGACCTGAAGTCCGGTAGTGACGAAACCAACCACCGTATTTTGCGTTCCTTCATCTTGCCCGTAGCTTGCATTCTGCCAACCGAGACCCCCAGCGACGTACAGACTCGCCCGATTGGAGTTTTTGAGGTAACGACCCACTCCGCCGCCAAGCGTCGTTTGCAAATCGATATCCTGCACCGAGCTTTGCAGAAAGGAGGCCGAGCCAGCATAGAACCAATTGTTCCAGCGCAATAACCTCATTGCGTTCAGGGTGGTCTGGTTCCGGGTGGTGAGATTAGTGTCGCCATTCGATGCAAGGGAAGAGTTGAAATTGAGCTGGGCCGACCAGCGCTCTCTGGTATATGCAACCTGAGAACTCAGGTTGTATTGAGTGGATTCATTGCCTTTCGAATAGAGCAAACCGGTGTTGACGGCGCCGTCGAACCTGTTCCAAAACCGTTCAGAGGTCTGGTTTAGTTTGATGATCTTGCGCTGCGGGACCACGACTTCCCCCCCGACGATTCCGCGATCTCAATCGCAATTGGCGGATCGGTCGACTCACCCGTCGTGGAGATTTTCCCGGTGTAGACCAGGCCACTCTCAGTCTTGACCAGAAAGAGCCGATTGCTCTCGAGGCGAGCGACCTGTGACCACTGCACCGCGATAGTACCGTCGACATACTTGAGTTTGACTGAAAGTACGCCAGCGCTCAGACCCTTGATCTCGCCTGTAAAGCGATCGCCGTTCTTCATGACGATGACATCGCTGCTCTCCTGGGCAAAGAGATGCGCAGCGCACAGAAATGCACAACAGAGGATGATGGCTCGACAATTCAAAGCGTCCGGTCTCCTGACCCGCTCCAACTCCGGATTGAGCTACTAAACGATGGTTTGTAGACTAAGCATCTTCTCGGACGAGTTGCGGTCTCATCTCACCGAATCGAAGTGATTCTCCAAAGTTGATCTGCCGGCGACTGTTCCTGCCGCTTATGGGGTGGTCTGCAACCGGCCGCTGGGAGTCGAAAGGGATATCGCCACCTCTTCAGGATTCATATCTACTGACACGTCGGCGAAGAGAGGAGTGCTCAAGTAGCGTTCCCCGGTGTCAGGCAACATGCACAGAATCGTCGACCCTTTCGGGGCCTCAGCGGCGATGTTGAGTGCTGCCGCAAAGGTTGCGCCGGAAGTTATGCCGACAAAGATGCCCTCCTGACGGGCAAGCTCTCTGCTTCGCCGCATTGCCTCGGCGTTTTCGATCCGCACTATCTGGCTCACAATATTCGTACCAACGGCATCCTCAACGAGTTTCGCGATGAAGTCTGGGCTCCAGCCCTGCATTGGATGGGGTTTCCATGCTGGGTGGCTGGTCTCGGCGGAGCCATCTGGCTTGCGCAATTGCTCGATGCCGCTGGAAAGCATGGCTGCATCGTCCGGCTCGGAGACGACGATCTTTGTCTCAGGCCGCTCTTTCGCGAGCACCCGAGCAACGCCCTTGAGCGTCCCGCCGGTGCCAAATCCGGTGACCCAGTAGTCCAACCGCTCACCTTTGAAGTCTTCCAGTATCTCTTTGGCCGTTGTACGTGAGTGCATGTCGGCGTTGGCTTCGTTCTCGAACTGGCGAGTAAGAAACCATCCGTGGGCCTCGGCAAGCTCGACGGCTTTGGCGACCATGCCGAGCCCTCTGCCCGCTGCCGGAGTAAGCACAACCTTTGCACCAAGGAAGCGCATCAGCTTGCGCCGCTCTACGCTGAAGGTCTCAGCCATGGTGACCACCAGGGGATATCCTTTCTGCGCGCAGACCATGGCCAGGCCGATGCCCGTATTGCCGCTGGTTGCCTCGATCACTGTCTGGCCCGGCTTGAGGCGCCCGGTCTTCTCGGCGTCTTCGATCACTCCAAGCGCGAGCCGGTCTTTGACCGAGCCAAGAGGATTGAAGGCCTCAATCTTGACGAAGAGATTGACATGGGGAGGGGCGAGCTTGTTGATTCGCACAACAGGCGTGTTACCGACCGTCTCGAGGATGTTGGCGTACTTGTATCCCATCAGTTGCACCTCAGGATTATTCGCAGAGTTGCTTCCGCGTGCCGATTCCAAGCGATAGAGGAGCAGCATCTACGGAACTGCTAATCATAGCTCGTTCCGGGGCGCCACTCGTCGCTCCTTAGAGCTTCATGGTTCCGGCCCTGCGCCCGTACAAAAGCCAGCAGCCGATGCCTGCTGCGGCCCAGGCGGTGCCGGCGACGCGGGCAAGATGGCCGAGGTTGAGCCAGATGAAGAGGCAGACCGCAAATCCGATGACCGAGGAAAGAATCGGGAGCCATTGTTTGAGTCGGGCGGTGCGCCAAGCCAAAACGGCAGACGCGAGGTTGACGCCCATAAACGCGAGAAGAGCGCCGTAGTTGAGCAGCTCGGTGCCAAGCTGATAGCTAAAGACGAGTGCACCGGCAAGGCAAATGGCGCCAATCAGCAGGACGTTGTTGCGGGGGATCCGATTCTTGGGGTGAACAGCGCCGAAAAACCTGCGTGGTATGGCGCCGTCCTGTCCCATGGCGAGCAGCAGGCGCGCCGCGCCGAGCTGCGAGGCCATTCCGGAGCCGATCGTCGCCAGCAGCAATGACGCGTTGACGAGAGCGAACATAAAAACACCTCCCGCGCGCCCGGCGATGCTGACATAGGCAGTATCCACGTCGGGAAAGGCCAAACCGCGAGGCCAGACCAGTTGACCGAGATACACCTCGATCGACGCGAGAACCCCAGTGATTAAGCAGGTCAGGACAATCGCGCGGGGAATGTTGCGTGCCGGGTCCTTCGCTTCATCGGTAAGTGTAGAAATGCCGTCGAAGCCTATGTAAGTCAGAATCGCTATCGAAGTGCCGCGAAAAAGGGCGGTGGACGAAAAGGTCGATGGGTCGTAGAAAGGAGTTGTGTAGAAGGAGCCGGGCTGGTGAGGCAGCTTGAGGAGATAGCGGAGGATCGAGGCAACGACAAGAACGATCACCACACCCAGTGCGGCAGCCATCATGGCATTAATTCGGGCGGACGTTTCTACGCCGCGCAGGTTAAGCAAGGTAAAGAGGCCCGCAAAGAAGATCGCCCACAGAACGTACGGCACTTCAGGCAGAAAGTTCTGGGCAGCCTTGCTACACCAAATGGTACAGATGAGCGGGTTCAGGATGTAATCCATCGCCATGCACCAGCCGGTGATATATCCCAACGCCGGATGCAGCTCGCGGCCGACATACATAAAGGCGGAGCCGCCGCTTGGGTATACGCGCGCCATCCGGCCATAGCTGATCGACGTAAAGAGCATGGCCACGAGCGCGCACAGGATGGCAGTAACCACGTGGCCGCGCGCCTCCTGATATATCACCCCGAAGCTGGGCATCGGCGCGGTCGGCTGGATAAGAATGATTCCGTAGAGAACAAGGTCGCGAAACCGCAGGCTGCGGCGAAGCGTTACGCCGGTCGTCACCTCGGTGGCTGGCCCTGGCATTCCTTCCCTTCCTGAAGAAGAAGTCTATTGTGCGTGAACAGTCGATCCCAGCAAGGCAGTTTCGCGCGCGGACGTCTTGAGGGTTGTGGAAGGGATATTCCAACCCGATACCACTACCGATGCCACAGTCTTACCTGTGGGCGGCCTGGCCGTGAGTGTGCGCGTCTCTCCAGGCATCAGCTCAATGTAGTTGTCCGACCACGGCACGGGGCTAAGATCAGTGCCGGCCTCATCCACCGCATCGACGGCCACCTGAAAGGCGAGTGCTCGTGATGAATTGTGCACGCGAACCGTGAGAGCGTCGTCACCGCCGACATGAACTTCCGATTCGATCCGGGCCTGGGGCAATTGTCGCAGCGCCGTGAAGTCTTCGTGGGTCAGCGCGGGAGTGTGAGTGTAGTCCGTCTTGCTCCAGTCGAATTCTGTGGCCTTGGCTGGTATCCAATAGAAATTACGGGAAATGACTTCACCCTTTGCATCTCTCAAAGAAAGTTCGACAAAGTACAACGGCGAGCCGGCCGAGAATCTGTCCTGGGGTATGGTCAGAGCCTTGACGGATGAGTCGGCTGCGGAGTCGATAGATGTCTCCTGGGAAAAGAGCTGAGTGAGTTGAAAGTCGTATAGCTTCGCACTCACCTTGATCTTATTGTCGGCGTGATAATTGCTATTGACAACATAGACGCTGCGGTCGTCGTAGGAGTATTGCACATGCACCTGCTCACAGGCCTTCTTCGTCCCGTAGTAGCCTCCGCCGGCATCGAGGTAATAGTCGTATAAGTGCCAAATCATCGACGGCCATGCATTATTTAACATCCACTGAATCACCCCCGTGGATGTGTACTTGTTGCGACCGTACGCTTCGAACATTGCGCGCTCGCCGGTATAGGCCATGGTTTGTGAAACGCGGAGGTAGTCTTCAAGGTCCTTGGCCGGTCCATAACTCGCTTCCAAGGCCTCGTTATAGACAGTGAGTTTCTTGAATCCTTCCCCCCCATAGTGGAGCGACCAGATTTCATCGGGAGGCCACGTGTTGGCCGCGGGGATAAACTTCTTCAGGCTGCTCAAGGTCGGTATCGCTGGACCGGGACTTGTCTCCGTATTGAAGCCATAGGCCCCGCCGTAGCGATTCGTATCTGTGAGCCAGTATGACGGGGCGACATAGTCATAAGGGCCCGTCATCTTGACTCCACTCTTCCCGGTGACTGTAGTCGGCGTCTGTGAGGCCGAAGATAGTACGGCATTGGGCCAGTGCGCCTCTGCTTCGATGTCGAGGTAGGCCTTCTCTACGTCCGGCGGTGGAGGATTGTCGCTGCCGTTGAGCCAGACGAGAAGGCTCGCGTGATGGCGCAGACGCAACATCTGCGCCCGCAAAGACGCAGTTGCAACCGCATGGTTCTCGGCGGTCCATTTGTTCCAGTGTTCCCACTGATCGCAACAGCACCAGCCGAGCATTACCAATATTCCTTGCTCATCCGCGAAGCGGAAAAAGCTCTCTGTCTCCAGCTTGCCTTCGAGTCGGATGGTGTTCAAGTGCATATCTCTAACCAACTCAAACTGCTGTGCAAGATGTTTCTGGTCCTGGCGAAGAAGCATGTCTTGAGACCAGCCCGCCCCGCGAATCAGGATCGGTTTGCCGTTGATCTTGAAGAGGCGGAAGCCCTGCGGCGTTAATTCTGAGGTGACTTCCCGGATGCCGAAGCGGACGGTCTGCTCATCGGAAAGCCGCCCCCCTTTTTCGAAGCTCACGGTAGCCGTCTCAAGATGCGGCGTTCCCATCTGGTAGGGCCACCAGAGCTCGGGATGCTTCACGCGCAGTGCCGGATAGCGTTGTGGATCGAAGACTACAGTTTTATCTTCATTGGCTTGTAACTCTACATCCTGCGTAACTCTGACTCCAGCGATGGCGGCAGTTACGAGGCCCTTTACGGGCGAGCTAGAAGAGTTATGCAGCTCTGCGTACGCCGTTAGATCGGCTTCGCCACTATCACCATTGGGCAGGTGCGTCACCACGAGTGGGGAGCGCACCGAGACCGGGCCACTGGTGACCAGGTCGACTGCGCCCCAAAGCCCCATGTCCTTATCCGGCGGACAGGGGTTCCAATCGACCCAGTTGATGCCGAGGTCGGTTTCCGCCGGAGCGAAGGTTTCAACAGCGACGGTATTGGCTCGTCCGGGAAGCGCATAGGCGGTGATGTCGAATTCATAAGTGCGATAAGCACCGGCGACCTGGGTGGTATCTGCGATGCGCTTGCCGTTCACCCAGATATCGGCCCGGTAATTGATCCCCCCGAAACGGAGCCAGAGAGTGTGGGTCTTGTCTGTAGCGGGAATGAGGAACTGCTTTCGATACCACCAGCCACAGTGATACGGACTGTCCGCGGGCATAGGCAAGTTAGAAAAATTCTCGCCGACGGGATAAGTGGTGCCGGGTATCTTGCGCAGATTGTCGCTATAGTAGGGATCTTTGAATTCTCCGGCGGCAACCTGCGCGGCCAGCACCGTCGCCGGGACGGTCACTGTGTACCATCCTTTGGTTCCAAAGCCACCGGTGGAGATGGCTTCGCCACTGGCTTGGGTCTTGCAGGCGGACTGCAGGTTCCATCCGTCGCGCAGGGCAAGTGTCGGCGCAGGATTTCCCGCATCGGCGGCATAGGCGGCCGAAGTCATTGCCGAAAGGAGTGCCAGCGCCGCGATTCTCGTCAACGATCGGAACGCGGACCCTCTTGCGGCGAATCGAATGTCCGCTGCGGATGAGCTGAATGGATGAACCAAACGAACGTGCTCCTTATTCAAACGTTTGAATATAAGCAATTACGCCCTATCGCCTCAAGTGTCAAGAATATATTTGCATTCCACGCCACACGGACTCACCGTCCTCTTTTCATCGTGGATTCGCGAACAATCAATTCCGGAGGCAGCAGATGCAATGTGCCCGAGAGCGAGGGGGCCTCGCTTCCATTCTGTTTCGCGCCACTCAATGAATCGAGCACCCATTCCGCCGCGAGACTACCCATCTGCTCCATCGGCTGGCGGATTGTGGTGAGGCCGGGGGTGCTGAGTGCGGCGAGTGGCACATCATCGAAGCCGATGACCGAACAGTCGTCGGGGACGCGGCGGCCGGCTCCGTGCAAAGCGCGGACCGCGCCCAGGGCGGTGAGGTCGTCGAAGGCCAGGACGGCGGTGAACTTTACGCCTCCGTCGATCATCGTCGAAGTGAGCCGAAGGCCCTCGTCAAAGCCGGAGGTCGGCTCGACGGCTGGCGCTAGTTGCCTGACCCGCCGCGCGGAGAGCGAGAGGCCTGCCTCGGCGGCGAAACGCTGCACGCCCTCCCAGCGCCGATCGCTGTCGGATAATTCCGACGGACCACGAAGGACGGCGATCTCGCGGTGACCCAGCTCATAGAGATGCTGCGCCGCGGCGAATCCTCCGGCTTCATTGTCGACCTGGAGAGAACGGATGCGGCTGGTGGTGAGATCGCGTCCCACGCCTACGGTGGGGATCTGGTTCTTCTCGATGTCGGTGAGCAGATCAAACTCCCCGAAAAGCCAGTTGGCGACCAGGATCAGACCCTCGACCCGGCGCTCAAGCATCATCTCGATGTGACGCTCGAACTGTTGGCGCTGGTTATGCGCGATCATGATGATCGGCAGGTAGGTAGTGGGGTGAAGCGCCTTCTCAATGCCCTGCAGGATGAGCGTGCAAAAAGGATCGGAGATGTCGGAGACCATGATGCCGATGGTGTGGCTGCGGCGGCTGCGCAGCGACCGCGCGGAGGCGTCGGGACGGTATCCAAGATCACCCGCAACCGCCCTGATACGCTCTTTGGTGCCTGCAGCAACGTAGCGGGAGAGCGGCGCCTCGTTGAGCACGATCGAAACCGTCGAGGCGGAGAATCCGCTGGTACGGGCCACGTCGAGGATGGTGACGCGCCGCGATGCATTTTTTCGTTCCGGCAACTATGCAACCTCTTCGCTTGCGATTAAAACACCTTGTCTGGCGGAATGCTTCCAGGAACGGGGAACGCAACCGGCAAAACTCACACAGCGACGGTCCCTCGCGCGTCCGGCGAGTGAGGCGGGCTGTCACAGGATTTCGGGATGGAAGAAGCAAGCGGCAGCGCCTAGAAGAGTCGCGTGTTCCCCAGCGTCGGAGCGCAGCAGGGAGGCTCGGGCGAGAGGGAATCTGCCACCGTGGGAACGAAAAGACTCCTGCGCAGCGAGCAGCAGGATGTCTCCTGCTTGTGAGAGGCCTCCGGCGACGGCGATGCGATCAGGAAGGAAGATACTGGCGAGCGAAGCCGCAGCGATCCCGAGCCAGTAGCCTGCTTCTTCGAGCATTTTCACGGCGTCGGGATTTCCGTTGTGCGCGTCTTCGACGAGCGACCGAAAACCTGGCTTCCCAGATCCGCTGACCTCCGCGTATCGCTTCGCGAGCGACGCAGTCGAGAGTAGAGCTTCAGCGCACCCGCGGCCGCCGCAAGTGCAAACCGGCCCCTCGTGGGACACGATGATGTGCCCGGCATCGCCCATACACCCGTAGGCGATGCGCAGAAGTTTGCCCCGGACGATCATGCCCACGCCAAGCCCAGTGCCGCCGGTTAGGCAGAGAAAGCGGGACGATCCTCGCCCTACGCCGAAGAGGTACTCGGCGGCAGAAGCGGCGTTCGAGTCGGCATCGATGTGAACCCGCAGGCCGAGGCGCTCGGTAAGCAACGTCGCAATCGGGAGATTCTCGAGCCAGGGTAGATTGGCGTTAAATTCAAGCGCGCCCTCGGCGCTTACAAAACCTGCGACGGCCACTGAGACGCCGACGGTCGTGACCTCTGCCGTCACTTGCAACTGACGGGCTGCGGTAGCGACCGTTTCAAGGAAATCTCTCCCGCTGGATGCGCTTGTCGGAAACGACTGCCAGCTCCGAATCGCGCCCCTTCGATTGACGACGGCGAGTTTGGTTGTGCCTCCACCGATGTCAATCGCGATGACACTTTCTTCATCGCTCAAACGACTCTCGACCATCTCGCCAGCACTCTCTTCTTCCGCAGGGGAATCCGCCCTGGGTGCGTATGTCACTTGACCTCGTGCATCGTAGCATGGCGGGAAATTCGTCCGTTCTCCACCAGAGTCATGCAAGAAGGCAAAGACAGGAAGCAGAACCTCCGGCCTCGGTCGGCCGAAAGCTCGACTGACCCCGACCGATGCGTGTTATAGCCGCATCCGGTTCTTCGATCTCGCTAAAGAAAAACCGCGTGGTCTAAGATCGAGAGCTACATGCGAAATTCCACTCGTCGTGATTTTCTTGGCTATACGGTTGCAACGTCAGGCGCGTTGCTATCTCCTCGCTGGTTATCTGGTCAATCTGTCGTGAAACCGAGCGACAAGCTGACGGTTGCCTGCATTGGCGTCGGCTCTCAGGGGTTGCGGGTGCTGTTGGATTTGTTGCGCATCCCCGAAGTTCAGATCGTCGCAGTCTGCGATGTGAACCGGCAGTCGAGCGACTATCTTGACTGGGGTCCTAATGAGCTTCGCAGCAAAGTGAGAGTGGTCTTGCAGGATCCGGCATGGGGCTCATCGCTGACTGGCCCCACGGCCGGCCGCGAAGTCGCGCAAGCAATAGCCAATGCCTACTACGCGAAGGAGTCAGGCAAGCCCAATTACAAAGGCTGCACCCCATATGAGGACTTTCGGGAGCTACTGAGCAAGGAGAAAGATCTCGACGCGGTTGTAGTGAGTACGCCCGATCACTGGCACGCGCTGATTGCCATCGCGGCTATGCGGGCAGGAAAACACGTTTACAGCCAGAAACCGATGGCGCACAGCGTATGGGAAGCCAGGCAGATGGCGGCCGCGGCAGCGCAGACTGGCCGCGCGACCCAGGTTTCGATCTTCAACTCGCAGACCCTGGAATCCAAGAGAGTGATTGAAATGCTCCAGGGCGGCGCTATCGGGGCGGTTCAGCGCGTAGACATCTGGACGACGCGGGCTTCGGCATTCTGGAAGCAGGGCTTAAGCACTCCAACTGCAGCCGATCCCGTTCCGCCGGGGCTGAATTGGGATATGTGGCTCGGACCCGCTCCTCTGCGGCCATATAACCACGCCTATCTGCCTTTCGTGTGGCGGGCCTGGTACGACTATGGCTGCGGCGCAATCGGCGACATGGGTGAATACGGCTTCGATACTATCGTTCGCGCCCTCGATTTGGGCGCTGCCGACCGCGTCGACGCCAGTTCTACGGAGTTGTTTCCAGATTGCTACCCGGTGGCCTCGCGGCTGAATTATCGCTTTCCGGCGAGATCCGGGAAGCACGGTGTAGAACTCCATTGGTACGACGGGGGCATCCGGCCTGCGCGCCCCGATGGTTTGCCTATCGACGCGCAGATGAGCGTTGGCGGCGAAGGAATTATTTACAGCGGCGAGCGCGGTCAGCTGTTGACCGGCTACATGGCGCAGGCGCCGCGCATTCTTTCCACGAAAGGCGAACTGTCGGCTCCACTGCCGGCGCTGACGCCAGCGAATGAGCCGTTCCAGCCGAACCGGCCAGAGCTCGGGCCGAGTGCAAGCAGTGCCAATCTCGCACACTATTTCGAGTGGATCAACGCTTGTCACGGCGGTCCGCCAGCCAGCGCCAACTACGCTTTTGAGGCGCCCATCGTCGAGAGTCTGATGCTCGGAAACATCGCCATACGGACGCAGGAACTGTTGGAATGGGACAGCGCCGAAGTTCGTTTGACTCGAGGCTCCGGGCGGGCTGCTTCACTGCTGACGCCTCAATATCGTGCGCCGTGGTCCTCCAACTGAAGTGGCTGGTAGTTGTTATTGCTGCGCGGCGTCCTGCGCGTCGGCAGACCGGTCGCCCGAGGGGTCCTGCTGCAGGCGGTCGTTGAACGACTTAAGCAATTGGGCTGAGGTATCAAATTCTTGTCGGGCCGCCGCTGATTGGCCCAGATGAGCCAACACCTGCCCGCGGGTGTAATGCAGGCTGGCGCTCTGGGGCGCGAGCGATTCAGCGCGG
Source organism: uncultured Acidobacteriaceae bacterium (assembly GCA_963790505.1). Lineage (GTDB taxonomy): Bacteria > Acidobacteriota > Terriglobia > Terriglobales > Acidobacteriaceae > Acidisarcina. The sequence goes on from CAWBOT010000004.1 coordinate 755,725, forward strand.
TCCAGCATTTCCAGCGCCTGCGAATATTGGCGAGCATCGCGATACACCTTGGCAAGGCCGAAGTAAGAGTTCACCAGTGCATCGCTCAACTTGATCGCCTGACGAAAAGACTTTTCCGATTTCTCTGATTGATTGGTCTGTGCGTACAGAATCCCGAGGTCTTCGTAGGTGTACGCGAACTCAGGATCGAGTGCGGCCTCCTTCAACAGCTCGGCTTCAGCTTGCGGATAGGCGCGCTGCTCGAGGTAGGCGCGACCCAGAAAATAGTGGACCAGGGGCAGGTCGGGACGGGCCGCGGCGGCGGACTGGAACTCCTGGATGGCCTTGTTGGTTTCATTTTCAGCCAGCCATGCTTTGCCGACGTATAAGTGAAACTCAGGCGTGTTCTGCCCGATCGCGAGCATCCGGTCGAAGGCTTGCTTTTGCAGCGCTGAGTTAGAGGATTTGCTGGCCGCGATACTCAGGACGTAAAGGTAATTCAGGCTCGCAGATTCCTTTTCCCAGAGCGGAGCGAGCGTATCCGTGGCTTCTTTGTATCGGTTCGTGAAAAAGTAGCAGAGTCCGAGCAGATATCTCGCCTGAAGCGAATCCGGGCTTTGTCTCAGAGTTGCAGAGAATGGCTCGATGGCCGAGGCAAAGTCGTTTTTGCGGTAGTAGGCGAGGCCGATGTTCAAGTCGACTCCCGGCTCATTGGGAGACAGCGTCTGCGCCTGATGAAATTCCGCAAGCGCATTGTCCCAGCGTTTTTCCCGCATGTAGGTGACGCCGAGGTTCACATGGGCGGCGCCGGACTTTGGGTCAAGCGCAATGACCTGACGGAAGTCTTCCTCAGCGAGTGCCAGTTTCCCGGCCTGCAGGGCTTGTTTGCCCTCGCGGAAGAGCGCCGCCGGGTCGGCGCCACCCGCGGGGGCTTGAGCTACGCCGAGATATGCGGCGTCCGCAGAGAGACAGCGCGCCGGCAATCCCTGCAAGTAGCAAAGAAGTAGCAGCAGCCGACATCCATCGCAAAGTTTCATGCAGCGACGCCACTCCCGGAACAGTTTACCCGCAAGCGGTAGGCGAGTTATCAGGCAGCGCTGCCGACTGCGCCGCTGCGATGCCTCCTTCAAGGGAGAAAGCAGATTTCCGAAAACTTCTTGAAAACTTTCACTTGACAGAGTGTTCAAACGTTTTAATATCTCTTAATCCGCTTGTAACGTCAGCCGGCGAAAGGCCAATCTTAGAGCCGACCGAACAAAGAGTTCCCGTGTGCGTATGGAGGCGTCGTCAAGCTATGCATTCCGAAAACCGTTCTGCGGTAAAGAAATTCCCAGCATCAGCCGTGCCATCTTTTCAGCTGAACGCGGTTCCGATGCGCGTGCAGACGCCAACCCTCGGAGCGTTGTTACGCCTCCTCGTCGTGAGCCTGCTGGTGTCATGCCCGCTCTTCGCGCAACAATCCGGAGCGATCAACGGGCAGGTGACTGACGAGAGCGGCGGGGCTGTCCCGAACGCGCAGGTAACGGTCACCAACACTGCAAAGGGTACGCCCTTCAAGACGACGACAAACGGTTCCGGTGAATACTCGGCGCCGGCCCTGGAACCAGGCACCTACAGCCTGCAGGTGACTGCTCCGGGATTTTCGACTTTTGAGGCGAAAGGCATCGTGCTGCGCGTTTCGCGCACGGAACGGGTGGACGCGAAGTTGAAGGTGGGCGCAGTGAGCGCGCAGGTGGAGGTGAGTGGTAGCGACCTGGGCTCAGTGCAGACGGAGTCTCCGGAGATATCGTTCACCATCACCGGGAAGCAGATCACGCAGATGGTTTTGAACGGCCGGAACTTTACCCAATTAGCAACCCTTTCTCCTGGCGTGACTAATCAGACTGGACAGGACGAGGGCGAGACTGGCGTTGCAGGCAGCGTCGAGTACAGCATGAACGGCGGCCGTACCGAGTACAACAACTGGGAACTTGACGGCGCCAGCATCATGGACAACGGCAGTAACTCGACGCTGAATGTTTATCCGGACGTCGACGCTATCGCTGAAACAGAAGTGCTCACCTCAAACTACGGCGCACAATACGGCCGAAACGCTTCGGGCACGGTGATTGCGCAGACCAAATCCGGGACCGAACATCTGCATGGCAACGTCTTCGAATTTGTGCGCAACAACGTGTTCAACGCGCGCAATTACTTCGAGACGACGGTCCCGGAATACAAGAAAAACGACTTTGGATTTACCGTCGGCGGCCCTGTCTACATACCGAAGCTCTACACGCCTGCGAAGGCAAAGACCTTTTTCTTCTATTCGCAGGAGTGGCGCAGAGAGGTCGTTCCGGGCACGGTCTTCAACCAGATCGTTCCATCCGGCGCAGAACGTACTGGCGACTTTTCCGATTTGTGTCCCGACCCGACCGGCAGCTATGCCAATTGCCCGACGATCCCCGGCAGCGGGGGCGCCTTTTATCCCGGCAATCAGGTTCCTGTCGACCCGAACGGCCAGGCCCTGCTCGCTTTGATCCCGACGGCGACATCTGGCTCCGGCTCTTCCTCTCTCTATCAAGCGTCGCCCGCACAGTACACGACGAACCGCGAGGAACTCTTCCGTATCGACGAGGTAGTGAACGAAAAGCTTCGCGGCTTCTACCGGTTCATCTACGATTCGTGGGCGACGGTCAGCTCGTCCCCGACATTTCAAGGCAATGCTTTTCCCACCGTACAGAACAGCTTTGCCGGCCCGGGCATCGACATGGTGGCCAATTTGACATACGCCGCGTCGCCGTCGCTGGTCAATGAGTTCGTCGCCGACTATACGACCGACCACATCACTCTCACCAACATCAGCCATGGGATCGGGCGCGAAAACTTTACCCCGGGCGGATTCTTCGACAACGGCTATGGAAACGTCCTGCCCTCGATCAACCTCACTGGCGGTAGCGCGTATAGCGGCGGCTTCCAGGTCAATACAGGCTATTTCCCGTGGAAGAACTCCAACCCGACGTACACCTACCGCGACGATCTCACCAAGACTCTCGGCAAGCAGACCCTAATCTTCGGAGTGAGCCTGATCGCGGCGCAAAAGAACGAGCCCAGCACGGGAAACAATCAGGGCACGCTGACCTTCAGCACCTCGTCTACGGTGACGACTGGCAATGCATTCGCCGACCTCTTGACGGGGAACATCGGGCAGTTCTCGCAGACCTCGGCTCAGCCTAAGTACTACAACCGCTACAAGATCGTGGAGCCTTACGTTCAGGACAACTGGCGGGTAAGCCCGAAGCTGACTCTCAACCTCGGCCTGCGGTTGAGCTTATTTGGGACATACAAGGACATCAGCAATCAGTCCGGCAATTTTGAGCCTGGAACCTGGAGCGCGGCTGCTGCACCCACCATCGACGAAGACGGTTCGGTGACTGGGCAAGCTGGAGCTATCGTGCCCGGATCGGGGAACATCTTTAACGGTCTGGTTCGGTGCGGACAGAACGGCGTAACTCCTGGTTGCATGTCAGGTCACCTTTTTAATCCCGCGCCCAGGGTGGGTTTCGCCTATGACGTCTTCGGAAATGGGAAGGTATCAGTGCGCGGTGGGTACGGCATCTTCTTCGAGCACACCAACGGCAACGAGAGTAACTCCGAAGCACTGGAGGGTTCGGCGCCAGTAGTGCAGACTCCAAACCAGTTCAACCTGACCGCCTACAACCAGATTGGGGGCGCTGGGCTGCAGTTCCCGCTGAGCCTGCTCGCGATCCCTACTCATGCCGTTTGGCCCTACGTCCAGCAATTCAATCTCGCCGTGCAAGGCCAGTTGCCCAGTCACATCATTCTGCAAGGAGCGTATGTGGGCAGCCTTGGTAGACACTTGCCTGTCCGAACAGAATATAACCAGCTGGAGCCGCTCTCGCCGGCGCTCAATCCGTATGGACGCGGGCAGGCGATCTCGTCTGACGATTGTGGCAGCATCTCAGGAACGGCGGCTACCGGATATACCGGTACTGTGAATGGAAACCCGGTGAGCGGAACGGTTGCTACCCACCTGGCGATCGCCTGCGGAACCTCTGCGGATCCCTCGCGCCCGTTCTATGGCATCAGCGGAATCACCCACAACTGGAACATCGGCCAATCGCAGTACAACGCGCTTCAGATTGGAGTTAGCAGGTATTTCGGCCACCTCAACGGAAGCCTCGCCTACACCTACGGTCATTCGATCGACGATGGCTCCGACGGCTCGGTCACGGAAATCGTGAATGCCTACAATCCGCAAGGCAGTCTCGCCAGCTCGAACTTCGACGAGCGGCACGTGCTCGAACTGAGCCTGCTCTACGATCTTCCCTTCTTCACCAAGCCGGGCCTGCTGCATACCCTTCTGGGCGGATGGCAGATCTCCGATCTGACCAGTTTTCAGTCAGGCATGCCATTCAGCATCGTCAACACGCAGAACGCCGATAATGCCGGAACGGGAAACACCGTCGCCAGCAACGGACAGTCGCTCGTCGTTGCGTCCGCGGGTTCGGTCCAGTCTTATCCGGACATCGTCGGACCGATCCATGGGCCAGTCGCAATCCGGCACCCTGTCGGAGCGCCTGGACCGCGGCTCTTTAACAGCGATGCCTTTGCGGCTCCACAGGGACTCACCTACGGCGACGCCGGGCGCAACGTGCTGAACATGCCTCACCGCACCAATTTCGATATGGGCCTGTTCAAGACTTTTGCAATCCACGAAGCGATGAACTTTGAGTTTCGTGCCGAGGCCTTCAACATCTTCAACCACACGCAGTTCAGCCAGGTGGACAATTCATCCTGCTACGGCGCGGACAATTGCTCATCCTCGACATTCCTCACCGCGACCGCGGCGCACAACCCTCGCATCCTGCAGCTGGCCGCGAAGTTTGTCTTCTAGCCCCATGAGGGATACAAATGAGGCAATGACTTTCAAAACGCTACGAGGGCGCATGGCGACCGCCGCGCTGGCCTTTGCTTTACTACCCGGAGCGGGCAATCTCCGCGCTCAGTCACAATTGCCTCTCATGCCTCTGCCGGCCCATGCGGTAGGGGGCACCGGCAGCCTTTCGATCAACGGCGGTCTTCAGGTCGTCTTTGAGGGACACACCGAGCCAAGGCTGGAGCGAGCGCGGGACCGTTTCCTCGAGAAGCTCGCGGGCGAAACGGGGGTTCTTCCCGTCCCCGCGGCGCCGGGCCTCCAGCCACGTCTTGTCATTAGGACGGCAGGGCCGAGCGCTGCCGTTCCGCAGCTTGGCGAGGACGAGTCTTATCACCTCGAGGTCACGCCGACCGGGATACTGTTGAGCGCACCGAATCCGTTGGGAATTCTGCACGGCTTGCAGACCTTCCTGCAGCTTGTGCAGATTACTCCGCAGGGCTTCGCGGTTGCGGCGGTCACCATCGACGATCAGCCACGTTTTCCCTGGCGCGGTCTAATGATCGACTCAGGACGGCATTTCATGCCTCTTGATGTCATCCGCCAAAGCCTCGACGGCATGGAAGCAGCGAAGTTGAACGTCTTTCACTGGCATCTATCGGAGGACCAGGGCTTTCGCATCGAGAGCAAGACGTACCCCCTGCTGCAGGAGAAGGGCTCTGACGGCCTCTACTACACCCAGGACGAGGTCCGCGGCATTATCGAGTATGCGCGCGATCGGGGCATCCGGGTCGTTCCGGAGTTCGATATGCCGGGCCACGCAACGGCATGGTTTGTGGGCTATCCCGACCTGGCGAGCGGCAAAGGCCCTTACCAGATCGAGCGTCAATGGGGGATCTTCGATCCGGCGATGGATCCGACCCGGGAGAGCACCTATCAATTCCTCGACCGCTTCATTGGCGAAATGACAGCCCTCTTCCCCGATGCGTATTTTCACATTGGCGGCGACGAATGCAACGGCAAAGAGTGGGATGCCAATCCGCGCATACAGGCGTATATGCGCGAACACGGAATGAAGGACAATGCGGCGCTGCAGGCATACTTCACGGGCCGAGTGCAGAAGCTGGTAACCAAGCGCGGCAAGATTACTGTCGGATGGGATGAAGTCCTTCAGCCGGACACGCCCAAAGATGTCGTGATCCAATCATGGCGCGGGCCGGATTCGCTTGCCCAGGCAGCGCGACGCGGCTATCGCGGAATTCTTTCGTCGGGCTATTACATCGACCTGAATCAGCCCGCCTCGCAGCATTACGCAGCCGACCCGATGGAAGGTGCAACTGCTTCCCTGACTCCCGAGGAGCAGAAGAACATTCTCGGCGGAGAAGCGACGATGTGGTCGGAGTTCGTCACGCCGGAAAATGTTGGCGGCCGCATCTGGCCGCGCACTCTGGCGATTGCTGAGCGGTTATGGTCTCCGCAGGATACGAAGGATGTCGATTCCATGTATCGCCGGTTGGCGATCGTCTCCCAGGATTTCGCCTACTATGGCCAGCCGTATCAGGCGGTGAGTAAACAGATGCTGCAACGCCTTAGCGGCGACGCGGATTCGCCATCACTTTATGTACTGGCCAGCGTAGTCGAACCGCCCAGAGGGTATGCGCGCGAGCAAGTGAAGAAATACTACAGCTACACGCCGCTCAATCACATGGTCGACGCGGTGCCCCCGGAGAGCGACACCGCGCGCGAGTTCCGGAACCTGGCAAGCCGCATCGCGAAGGGAAACGCAGCCCCCGCCGACTGGCAGCAGGCGCGGCAGTGGCTTACTCAATGGCGCGACAACGATGCCGCGCTGCAGCCTCTTCTGCCCAAGTCCGAGCTCACTGCAGAACTGGCGCCGGTCTCTCGCAACCTAAGTCAAGCCGCGACGATTGGCCTTGCAGCCCTGGACTCCCTTGAGAAGCACCAACCTGTGGCCCCGGCGGCGCAGCAAGCGCAGCTCGCCTCGTTACATGCGATGACGAAGCCGCAGGCGGTGCTGATCCTCGCCATCGTTCCTGGGGTGGAGACGCTGGTTAGCGCCACGAAGCCGTAAACAACGCGGGAGGGAGTTTGCGAAGTCGCCCATTTATCCCGTCAAAGCCGAGGTCACTGTTGCCGGAGCATATCGACGTTGTTGAGGATTCTCCGCACTTTTTTGGGGGAGATTGAGAGCTGTTCAGCCACCCGGGATATCTTGCGGCCCTCGCGGACCCATACCTTGGGGATGACAAGCTCGGCGAATTCTTCTGTCACCTGCTGAAAGGTCTTATCGCCGACAATTCCTTCCGACCAAGCACGAAGCATTTCGTCGATGCCAGTGGCGCGCAGAATCCGCGTCTTCAAGGAAGTCAGTTGCTTGGATAGATGGTCGAGGTCGTCCTTCCCGATGATCTCTCCTGCCAGCGCGGCAAAGTGTTTGGCTATCTCCCAGTCCTGAAAGTATTCATTCGCGGCGATCGAACTGCGGGCGACGTAAGCTCCCGCGAGCAGGCGGCTGTTCTGGGTTAGCTTAGCGAGCGCGATCGCCTCTTCGGAGTATGTTCGCGCGAGGTGCGCATGCATGGCGGTATCGGGAGACTCTCCGGTCTCCTCCTCGGCGTGCTCATTCTCGATCGCGGCCTGCAGGATACGCGCACGCGCCATCAATATGTGGTCTTGCTTTTCCTCGCCGAGCAGGAATGCCTTGTGGGCCTCGTCTTCGGCGCTGTCGATGTCGCCGCTGTCGAGATGCAGATGGCCGGCGTTTACCAGCACGGAGCCAGTTCCCGCCTGATGGTGCTGGCGCGAGTAAATCTCGCCGGCGCGGCGTAACAGGTCGAGCGCCTCCTTGATGATTTCCAGATATCGGAGATGATCGGCGCCCTTGGCGCGTCCGGAGTTGGAGCGATGGCGAAGATCGAGAGCGATCAGGCGCTTCACATAAGCAGCGTTCACGAGGGCCCGGGCCAGGTTGGGATGCTCGGGGAAGTGCTTTCCGTATATCTCGACCGCGCGTTCAAAGTGCTCGAGGGCCCGGGTATACTCGCCCGACCTGCGGACAAACCTTCCCCGCGCCGACTCAATGTTGCCGAGCGACAACGCGTGTCCCGTGGATTTCAGCTCGGACTCCGCATCATCGAGCAGGCGCAAGGCCTCCCGGCGCTGGCCGCGCTGGAAGAGCAGCCAGCTTTCGTGGATATTGGTCACCGCAACCAGCTTAGGCGCGCCCATCTGCAAGGCGACCTTCTTCGCTTCCTGGATGTGATGCAGCGCGAACTCGTATTCCCCTTGCCGGCGATGGGCGCGGCACTTCCAGTAATGCGCCAGCACGAGCAACTGAGGCTCCAACACTCCTGGCTCGACCTCCAGAAGAAAGCCGAAGATCGCAATTGCCCGAGCCGCGTCTTCGGCGATAAACGCCTGAAGGGCTTCAACCATCCGCAGTCGGAGATAATCCGCGAAGGGCATCTCCGCACGAGAGACCTGCGCGAAGCGCTTCGTCAGTTTCTCCAGATAGGCGAAATCTCGATATCCGAGATCGACCCACTGCGCCAGGCAGAGGAGATAGCCCACCGCTTGTGGGTGATCCGGATTTAATTTCGCCAGGTCTTTACCGGTTCGTCGCAGGAGGGCGAATCCCTCGCTCACGCTTCGATCGACAAGCGCCTGATTCAGTTTGTTCAACATCTGGGGTGTCAGAGGTACGATAGGATCCACCCATCGATACTAGGCCAGTGATCCGAATCGGTCGAGTCTATGCGAGATCGCAAGGCTGGTTTGGGCATAAATCGGATTGCCTGGCAAGAACGGTTCCGGATGAAGGGCAGTCACGCCCCAACCGATAGACCGACCGCCGGTACTCGCCTCTGGCTCGCCCGAATCGGACTTCCGGCGATTGCTCGTATCGAGCGAAGAGGGTAGTGTGTCGATAAGGCGAGAGAGGGGTTCGCTGAAACCTGGCTCGTCATTGCACCGATGTCGCTCTTCCGAAGAGATTCGTCGCCAACATCCGGCGATATGGACCGAAAGATGATAACGACGTTCCAGCAGCATATCCTGCAGCAGCAGCGCGAAGTACCCTACGCCTCAGGCGATTTCTCATGGCTTCTGTCAGGGATTACCCTCGCGGCCAAGATGATCGAGGCAAAGATTCGCTGTGCCGGCTTGAGCGGCATCGTCGGAACGGCTGGCCAGACCAACGTCCAGGGCGAAACCCAGCAAAAGCTGGATGTCTTCGCGAACGAGGCCCTGCTCCACTGCCTGGGCGTTCGCGACAGCGTCGCAGCGCTCGTCTCGGAGGAGAACGAAGAGCCGGTCACCTTCGATAGGAACTCGGACGGCGGGAAGTACATTATCGTCTTCGACCCGCTCGACGGCTCCTCGAATATCGACGTGAACGTCAACGTCGGGACGATCTTTTCCGTATATCGTCGGCAGGAAACAGAGCGCACGGGCGCGCTTGACTCGGTCCTGCAGCCAGGGCATTGCCAGGTGGCGGCTGGGTATGTACTGTATGGACCGTCGACCGTGCTCGTCTACACCGCCGGCCGGGGCGTCTTTGGCTTCACTCTCGACCCGACGATCGGAGCATTCGTCCTGAGCCACGATCAGATGAAGATGCCCTCCAAAGGCAAGTATTACTCCTGCAATGAGGCGAATTCGGCCCATTTTCCCGACCATTACCGCACCTACTTAAACGACTTGCGCACGCAGAAGAGCGGGGCGGAGTACAGCTCACGCTACATCGGTTCGCTGGTCGCAGACTTTCATCGGACGCTGCTCAAAGGAGGGGTATTTCTTTATCCTCCGACCGCCAGCCATCCCGATGGAAAGCTGCGCCTGCTCTACGAGGCGAATCCGCTTGCGCTTATTGCCGAGCAGGCGGGCGGCATGGCGATCAATGGCAATGAGCCAATTCTCGGCCTGCAGCCGAGCGGGATCCACCAGCGCACGCCACTGGTTGTCGGCGGACGTTCGGAAGTTGAGCGCTTCCTTGAATATGCTGTCGCTCCCGAGTTACGTAATGCCGCTTTCGAATAGAAGGCAGCTCTATAACGAAACAAAATCCGCTTCCAGAAAGGACTCAACCTCTGGAATCCATCGGCTTTCGACGAAGTCTACGTGCGCAGGATGTAGGTTGTATCGGTCATAGGCTGCCTTGTCGGCGAACTCCATCGAAAAGTTGAAGACGTAGGGGTTCTTGCTGCTGACCTGCCGCGACTGTTCGAAGTTATCGACGCCGGGAATAGTCGCGAGCACCTTCGCGGCAGCCAGGAAATCGCCTTCAGCCTGCGATCCAGGGTCATGCCTCAGCTTAAATTGGACTGTATGCCTGATCATCATGCTCCGCCCCGACCTCTCTTGCGTATGTCGGTCTCTGGCTTCAAGACTAGACGATAGCGCCGGTGTGAAACAATTTCCTCGTGGGACTTCCTGTGCCTCGGCGCAGCTTGAGAAAAGGGAACGATGTCTGAAGAAAAACAGAAGTTCCGTTCGTCCGCATGGTTTGGACGGACCGACAAAGACGGGTTCATCCATCGCAGCTGGATGCGCAACCAGGGTTTTCCCGACGACGTTTTCGATGGCCGCCCGGTCATCGGTATTTGCAACACCTGGTCGGAACTCACGCCCTGCAACGCCCATCTGCGCGCCCTTGCCGAGCGGGTGAAGCGCGGGGTGTGGGAGGCGGGCGGATTTCCGCTCGAGTTTCCTGTTATGTCGACCGGGGAGACAAACATGCGGCCCACGGCGATGTTGTTTCGCAATCTGGTCAGCATGGATGTCGAGGAGTCGATCCGTGCCAATCCGATCGACGGCGTTGTGCTGATGTGCGGCTGCGACAAAACCACTCCGTCGCTCATTATGGGGGCGGCGAGCTGCGATGTGCCGGCCATCGTCGTCTCCGGTGGCCCGATGCTAAACGGCAAGTTTCGCGGCCAGGACATTGGCTCCGGAACTTCGGTCTGGAAATTCAGCGAAGACGTCAAGGCAGGCAAGATGACGCTCGAGGAGTTCAGCGAAGCCGAATCCTGCATGTCGCGTTCCGCCGGCCATTGCATGACGATGGGGACGGCCTCGACTATGGGTTCTATGGTCGAGTCTCTCGGGCTCGGACTGCCGTATAACTCGACGATTCCCGCGGTCGATTCCCGGCGGTCGGTCCTTGCCCATGTTGCCGGGCGCCGAATCGTCGAGATGGTGCGCGAAGATCTGCGAATTTCGAAGATCCTCACTCCGGCGGCATTTGAAAATGCCATCCGCATCAACGGCGCCATCGGTGGCTCGACCAATGCCGTGATCCACTTGCTCGCCTTTGCGGGCAGAGTCGGACTTCCTCTGACGTTGGAGGACTGGGACAGGCTGGGCCGCGATGTGCCGACTTTGGTTGACCTCATGCCATCGGGGCGGTTCCTGATGGAAGACTTCTATTATGCGGGTGGACTTCCGGCGGTGATCCGTGCGATGGGCGAGCGCGATCTGCTTCAGAAGGATGCAATCACCGTCAATGGCAAGACGATATGGGAGAACTGCAAGGACGCTCCGAATTGGAACGCGGAGGTGATTCGATCCTTCGATCATCCGCTGGTCGAACACGGCGGCGTTGCCGTGCTGCGGGGCAATCTCGCTCCGGATGGCGCGGTGCTGAAACCTTCCGCCGCATCGCCGCACCTGATGCGGCATCGCGGGCCGGCGGTGGTCTTCGAGACCATCGAGCACTATCACGAGCGCATCCTCGATCCCGAACTCGAGGTTGACGAGAACTCGGTATTGGTGCTGAAAAACTGCGGCCCCAAGGGATATCCGGGCATGGCTGAGGTTGGCAACATGGGCCTTCCGCCGAAGCTTCTGGCGCGCGGAATTACCGACATGGTGCGTATCTCCGACGCTCGAATGAGCGGGACCGCCTATGGCACAGTCGTGCTTCATGTCTGCCCGGAGGCGGCGGTCGGGGGGCCGCTGGCATTGGTTCGCGACGGCGATATGATCGAGCTGGACGTGGAAGCTCGCCGGTTGCAAATTGACGTTTCTGGCGAGGAACTCGACCGTCGCAAGCAGTCCTGGCAACCTCAACTTCCGCAAAGCAACGGCGGCTACCAGCAGATGTACGTCCAGCATGTGATGCAAGCGTCGGAAGGGGCGGACCTCGACTTCCTCGTCGGCTGCCGCGGAACCACCGTCACCCGCGAGTCTCACTGAGGAGCCAGAGTTGACTCAATCCAGAGATGCATTTGCGTCCTATCCCAGCCTGCGAGACCGCGTAGTCCTTGTGACCGGCGGCGCATCTGGAATTGGAGAAAGGATTGTCGAAGCCTTCGCCCGGCAAGGGGCCAAAGTAGTTTTTCTCGACATTCAGGACGACGCTGCGGCGCAAGTGATCCGCAACATCGCGGCGAAGAGCCATCCGGCTCCTACGTATTACCCCTGTGATGTTACGGATATCGCCGCCCTGCGAAGCTGCGTGGAAGATGTCGCGGGCTCGTTCGGCGATATCGATGTGTTGATCAACAATGCAGGAAACGACGCCCGCCACAAAACGGAGGAAGTCACGCCGGAGTTCTGGGACCGGGCGATCGCGGTTAATTTGAAGCACCAGTTTTTTCTCACCCAGGCGGTGATTCCCATTATGAAAAATGCCGGTGCGGGATCGATCATCAACATGAGTTCGATTGCCTGGGCCATTCCTTCCGTCGGACTGCCTGTCTATATTGCAGCCAAGGCGGCCATCGTCGGGTTAACTAGAACGCTTGCTCGCGAGCTCGGGCCTTTCAATATCCGTGTGAATTGCGTGATGCCGGGCGCGATCGAGACAGAACGGCAGAGGCAACTCTGGTTTACCGAAGCTTACAAAGCGGAGATTCTCAGCAGGCAGGCGCTCAAAAGGATGATTCTTCCCGAGGAGGTTGCGCGGTTGGTGCTGTTCTTAGCGGCTGACGATAGTAGCGCTATTACCAACCAGAGCTATGTGATCGATGGCGGTTGGCTATAAGCCCGGCGTGAGAAAATTAAGGATTGTGCGCCGATACCAAGCATCGTGACCTGCGGGTCCTCATTGTCCGTTTGGGCGCCATGGGGGACATTCTTCACGCGCTGCCCGGGGTGACTGCGCTTCGCATGGAGCATCCGGACTGGACGATTGGATGGGCGGTGGAACCCAGGTGGCAGGCGCTCTTTCGCGCTGGAAGTGGGAGCGAAGCACGCGGGTCCGCGATGCCTCTTGTAGATCGGATTCATCTGGTCAATGCCAAGAGCTGGGGACGGCGGCCGCTCCATCCGGAAATGCTGAGCGAGATTCGGAGTCTTCGGCGAGAGCTTCGGGAATCGCGCTACGATGTTTGCGTCGATTTGCAAGGGGCAGTGCGCTCGGCAGTGATCGGGCGATGGGCTGGGGCCGCCAGAATGATCGGCGAAGACCAGCCGCGCGAGAAAGTGGCGCGATGGTGGTTTAGCGAGCGGGTCGTCACGGCCGGACGTCACGTCATTGAGCAAGCGACTGACGTGCTCAACGCGATCGCCGGAGGAGAACTACCGCTGGTGCAACCAGCCTTGCCGCGCGATGCCGCCGCCGAGGCGTGGGTTGAGGGCCTTCTGCGTGGCCGGGTCGCGCCCTTCGCTCTCATTAGTCCCGGTGCCGGATGGGGTGCGAAGCGCTGGCCTGCGGAACGGTACGGGCTCGTCGCAAAAGGGCTCGCAGAGCGTGGGCTCGGCGTTGTGGTCAACGCGGGGCCGGAGGAGGCGCGGTTGGCGGCGGAGTTGGTTCAAGCAAGCGATGGAGTCGCAATCCCTGCAATTCCAAAGTTGGGGGAGCTGATCGAGTTGACCCGCAGGTCGTCGCTATTTATTGCAGGGGACACTGGCCCGCTCCACCTAGCCTGCGCTCTGGGCAAGCCTGTTGTGGGGATATTTGGACCGACCGACCCAGAGCGGAACGGGCCGTTCGGTTGCCAGTTCCGCGTTTTGCGGCATCCGGAGAGTAAGCGCGATCACAGCCGCAGAAGCCAGCCCGAAGCGGGATTGTTGACCATCACGCCGGAGGCGGTCCTCGCGGCCGTAGATGAACTACTGAAAGCGAACGGGTAGCTCGTGGCGACAGAGTGGAGCAAGATCGCACGGCGGATCCGGGTCCCTTTGGGATTTGTGTTCGCCGCTTTGTTTCTGTGGCTGGCGCGCCCCAGTTGGTTGTCGCTCGCCTGGAGCCTGTCAGTCGTGGTTCCCGGTGTCTGGCTGCGAGGATATGCGTCCGGCTATGTAAAGAAGAATGCGGAGCTGACTGTGACCGGGCCGTACGCTCATACGCGAAACCCGCTGTACCTCGGATCAATGCTGATCGCCTTTGGCTTCGCGGGGGCGTCGCGCAGCGTTTGGATCTTTCTACTCCTCGCGGTGCTGTTTGCTTTGATCTATGCTCCCACCATCCGGTCGGAGGAGGAATTTCTTCGTTCCAGATTCAGTGACTTCGATGAGTATGCGAGACGCGTGCCGCGGTTGCTTCCAAGGATTACGCCCGCGCCAATGGCTCTCGATCACGCGGGCGCATTTTCGCGTGAGTTGTATCTAAAACATCGCGAGTACAATGCGCTAATAGGGGCAGCGGCTATTTATGCGGCCCTGGCGCTTCGCCTCTACATTGCCAGCTAGAGGTTTGGCCTCGGCGATCAGCCTTGGAACAACTTCAGGTGAGGGGATTTGACAATTTTCAAAAGAGTTCTCAAAAGCGCGGCTGATACTTCGCTCGCCGGACTATTAGCCTTCGCTCCAGTTTGGTTGCTATCGCAAACCCCCACAACGTTGACCTCCTTAGTACCTCCACTGCCCGGCTATGCCTTTCCGGCGAGGCAAACCCTCAATTATGCGGTCGACTGGAGGGTTTTTCCGGCCGGCACGGCGAGTATTCACCTGGAACAGCAGGGCGATGTGATGCGCGTTACGGGTACAGGCGAGACGATCGAGGCAATGAATCTGCTCTTCCGGGTTAGCGACAAATTCCAGTCCTCCTTCGATCGCAAGACCGGCTGCTCCTACGGCTTCAGCAAGCAGATTATCGAAGGAAAACGACAGATCAATACCGACCTGAAGTTCGATTACTCACAGCACAAGTCCTTCCAGTACGAGAAGAATCTCGTCTCAGGAATCGTCAAGAACGAACAGGCGCAGATTCCGGGCTGCGTTACGGATCTGCTGTCTGGAATTTTCTATGCCGCCTCGCAACCTATTCAGGTTGGGCAGAGCTTCCAGATGCCTTTGGCCGACGCGTTGCACACACTGCCGGTAACCATGAAGGCCCTCTCCCGTGAAGAGGTGAAGACTCTCTCAGGGACGTATCAGACGATCCGGGTTCAACCTACCGCTGACTCCGGCGTGGTCAAGAATAAGGGCGAGATCTGGATTTGGTATACCGACGACGCGCGCCATATCCCGGTGCAGATGCGGGCACGGCTCTTCTGGGGAACGCTAACCATGCGGCTGTCGAGCGTCGAGCAAAAATAAATGCAGCGGTGAAATAGAGCTACTGGATTCGATAGCGCTCGCGCATCAGTCGCTGCAAGCGAGGTCTGTAGAGAAGATTAAAGGCAAGTTCCTTGTCGGGGAACATGGCAAGGGCGGCACGGCGGCTGTCGGCAACCATCTCAGCGGCTTCGTCGATGGTCAGGTTGGGGTCTTGGCCGATCACCGACATTACCATGTCCATCATGAGCTGCAAGCGTCGGATCTTGCGCCGCTCTTCCATCTCTTCTTCGGTGTCTTGCCGCGCAATAGGGTTGGGGTTGGCGGATTTCGAGTTCGCGACTTCGTCGTAGCCTTCTGGCGCCATCCAGTCTCCTCCCGAAAGCGGCTCAGCTCAATCCGAGGCTCTTGCCGTTCCTCCGATTTCCGGTCGCTTTGAGCGAATCGTATACCGGAGAGACCAAATCCGAAACAAAAAGATAGGGCCTGGACGGGTTGCTGTTTCGATACCGGTCAATTGACCGCCGCGGACATTGGCGCAGGTATCACCTGCCGGCCGTCGAGGTAGAAAGTCGAAACGCCGAGGGCGTCGGTGCGCCAGGTGCGAATGTGGCCGCTCTGCAATTCTTCCAAGACCTCACGGCGCGGATGTCCGTAGAGGTTACGGCCGCCCACGGAGATCACCGCAAACGACGGCGAGACGGCGGCGAGAAACGGAGGCGTAGTCGAGGTACGGCTGCCGTGATGGCCGATCTTGAGCAGGTCGGAGTGAAGATCGCCTTCAGCAAGCATTCGCGCCTCGCTGGGCGCTTCGGCGTCGCCCTCCAACAATGCGGAGGACTGGCCGTATTGTAGCCGCAGAACCAGCGAGTCGTTGTTGGTCGGGCTTGGGCCGGGCCGATACTGAGCGTCCGGTGCGAGCACCTCGACTTGAGTCAAACCGAAGTAGAAGCGGTCCCCAGCGACGTGGTGCTCGATCACTGCACCGTAGGCCTTCCCTTCTGCAAGGAATGCGTCATAGGCCTCGGAATGGGGATTATTTCCAATCCAGACTCGGCGCGGGCGAAAGTTGGCGAGTACAGCGGGCATCCCGCCGATGTGGTCTGCGTGGGCGTGAGTGAGGGCGAGCGCATCGAGGCGTCGGATTCCGCGCGACCAGAGATACGCGGAGACGACGTCTTCGCCAATATCGAAGTTCGCGATGCCGGGAGGCGGCCCGAAGGGTGAACCCCCAGCATCGACGAGCAGGGTCTTCCCTTCAGGAGTAACGATCAGCAGTGAATCGCCCTGGCCCACGTCGATGGCCGTTACCTCCAACGCAGCGGTCTCGTGTTGCATCGGGCGCGACGATACGACGGCCACTGCCATCAGCACCAGGGCGGTGGCGCAAACGGGAACAGCGAATCGGCGGAGCCTGGCCGCGTAAATGGCAAGTCCTAGCAATGCCAGGAAGGTCGCGATCGCCGCGGAGGACGGCCCGGGGATGCGAAAATCGCCCGCGCGCATTCCCGCGAAAAGGTGAATTAGCGCCGTCACGGAATGTAGCAGCGCGGCAGTGGCGGCGGCAGGCAAAACCGCAAGCTTCGCCGAGATCATCAGGACCGCGAAGGTAAGCAGCGCCGATGGCAACAACAGCCCAAGGAATGGCACGATGAGGAAGTTCACCGGGAGCGCGAGCACCGTGACCCGATGAAAATAGAGCGCCATCGGCAGCGACATAACGACCTCGACGGCGATCGACACCAGTAGCAACTCGGCGAGTCGAAATGCGAGATGAATCGTGTGACCCGGCGCGCTGAAGGCGAAGCGTCTCCCGCACAGCGGGCTGAGGTGGCTGCCGAGTAACCGCAGGCTGACGCGGAACTGCGCCACCCTGGGCGGCAGCGCAGGGTCGATGGCAATCAACGACAGGTTTCGCGTAGCGCGAAGGTACGGCGCAAAGGTTCCTTCGGCGAGCGGCGTGGCGATTCCCGCGATAGCAATGACCGACAGCAGCGTCATCTGAAAGCCGGCGTCGAAGAGGCTGGGTGGGTTCGCAGCAAGCAGGCAAAGCGCAGCAAAACCGATGGCGTTGAGCGGAGCGCGGTCGCGCCAGAGGAGCCGAGCGAAGAGGTAGAGCGTCACCATCCAGAAAGAACGCTGCACTGGCTGACCGAATCCGGTGAAGACCGCATAGCTCAGGGCGGCCGCGACCGTGACTAGCGATGCCCATAACCTGGGCAGGCCAATCCTCTGTGACAGCCAGAAAATCAGACCGGCAAAGATCGCCAGATGCAGCCCCGAAACAACCAGGAGGTGGAAGGAGCCGGTGCGTTCGAAGCCAATGCGGGTGCGGCGCTGCAGCCATGTCCGATCGCCGGTGACCATAGCGGAGAGCATGGACGCATCCTCGCTTGTCAGCCGAAAAAACGAAGGGAGAGCGGAATTCCTTTGCTCTGGCGCCTCGGTCTCGGCAAGCTCCATGATTCGCTCGCCGGCAGTCTGCTGCAAGGCTTTCAGCCTGCAGGAGGGCGATACCTTTCCCGTCGCCGATGCCACCGACACCGCCGTAGTTCTAGCGGTGGCGAGGGCGCCGATTCCTTGCCCCAGCAAGTAGTCTGTCGAGTTCCAAACGCCAGGGTCGTTGTAGCGCTCAGGCGCGTGAATTGGCGCGGTCAGCTGGATTCGATCCCCGCAATGGAAGGCTGAGAATGATTCCTCCGCCGGGGCATACAGTGTCAGACGAAGGCCGCCTCGTATCGGATGTGCAGCAGCCGGTGAATCTGCGATCGTCCTAATGGCCAAATCGAGCGTCTGCGATTTCTCTGCCACCGCACGGTTTGCGAACGGGGCGGTCGATTCGACGACGCGAACCGGGCGTGCCCGGACTACTTCACCTTGAAAGGTATGCGCACTATTCGATGCCCAGGAGAGCAGCTCGGTCTGTGGGTCGGGCCCGGGATAAATCTCCGCACAAACGACACCCGCTGCGACCCACGCCAGGCAGAGTGGCGCAAGTGTGAGACGCAAAGTGCAACGGACGGCGAGCAGGGCAACTATTCCTGCCAACAGTGCTGCCGACAGTCCTAGCGATGGCGGCACGTAGAGTGTATGGGACAGAAAGATCCCAGATGCAAAGCAGCATGCGGCAAAGAGGGATGGAGCGCTCTGAAATGCCAGCTGGCCGACTGGAAGGGCCCTGGGGTTTGGGCGCGAAGACGCTGCGGATGCTGGTGAAGCCTGCGGCGGCCCGATGACGGCAACAGACATAGCGGCACGTGCCCGCGGCCAAGCCAGCTATCTGCGCGTAAGCACAGAAACGCTTTCCAGGTGGAAGGTCTGGGGAAAGAGATCCACCATCGTGATTGTCCGGAGGTCGTAGCCGGATTGTACCAGCGCGGCTAGGTCGCGGGACAGGGTAGACGGATCACAAGAGACGTAGACGATCTCCGCAGGGCGGGTACGGGCCAGGTCACGGGTGACGGCCGCCCCGAGCCCGGCACGGGGAGGGTCGAGCACGACTAGGTCGGGGGGAGTCGAGGACGGCTTTTGCTTCTTGAGGAACTCAGCGGTTTCAGCCTCAACGACGCGATGCGAGGTCCCGATCAGATTGTGGCGCAGGTCCACGACAGATGGTGGAGAAGACTCGACCGCAATGACGCGTTCAAAGCTGCTGGTTAGCGCCCGGGAGAACAGGCCAACCCCTGCGTAAAGATCCCAAGCCTGGCCGCCGGCGCGATTGGCGGCGACGAGGTCGACCAAGCCATCCACAAGGAAGCGGTTGACCTGAAAGAAGGATCCAAGGCTTACCCGGTAGTCGAAGCCGCCCACCCCGTAGAGCAGAGCCGTTTCGCCCCAGTAATGCAGCGAGCTTCGCGGGCTGTTGGTTGTGCGCCACGACGAGCGCCGCCCCTAAAAGCTGAGGTAATTGCTCTTTTAGAGTGTGGCAGATGGTCGTGAAGTTCCGCCTTCGCATCGAGCCCAAGTCCTTGCCGCATGGAAACGAGACAAGGAGTGCGTTCTCATCGGCGGCGAAAAATTCGATTTCGTGACAAAAGCGAGACAGATCTAACGAGCGACCGATGTTTGTAACAATGGCGATTGCTTTTTCAAGCAGAGGTGCGGCGATGGGGCATTGTTCAACGGCAAGCAGCCGGTGCGAGCCGGCGTTCGCGATAGCAAAGCGCGAATGGACTCGCCGTGATATGGAGACGGATGCGGTTCCGGTAATGCCACGGATCGCCGCTCAGAGTATGAATGCGTGGAATCTTAGCGATGTGTGCGCGCTCAAGCGACTCGCGCAGGATCGCAGCCTTAATCTCGATTTGATGCGCGTAGACCGCGTGCTGATAGCTGCATCCTCCGCAGGTGCCGAAGTAAGGGCAAGCCGGAGTGGTGCGAAGCAGCGATGGTTCGAGGATCTGCATCGACTTCAGCGTTGATGAAGCTGCGCTTGTCTTCGGTGAGATGCGCCTCGACCAGTTCGCCGGGCAGCGTGAGCGGCACAAAAACTGTCTTGCCGGCGAGCGGCCTTCGCCGTCGTCGAATGCGCGCCAGGCCGGCGCCGCCGTAGATTGCCTTCTCGATCTCGCAGCTTCATGCCTGGCTCATATAAAAGAGGCTGAGTCGGGGCAGCTTCCACCTCTCGAGCAGCCGTTTGTGCAGGAATTGCTGCTCGATCTGGCGGATTTGCAGTGCCTTCATACGGCTGCGATACGGGGCGAGTTCGAGTCGCTGCGTGGTCACGCATGGCGAGCAGATCGGCCTCGGTGGTTGTCGCCGTCAGCGCGGCGAAGAGCTTCTCCTCCATCACCGTCAGATTTCGTTCGAGAGCTTCAAGATCGGGTCGGCGCAGCGCGGATTCGGTCCGCAAGTTCTTCGAGGCGCGCTGCCGTCTCGTCGCAGTCTGCTGCGGCAATACCGGTCAGTTGATGCGCGCGCGAAGAGACATCAGCGCAGTGCTTCAGGTGCGTCCGCGATGCGTTCTCGCTTCGAGGCCGGGGGCAGGCCGCGGATCTCTGGTCGCAGCGGGCGAGCACCGACAGCGGCTTCCTGCATATCTTCGACAGCCTTCATGACCTCTTGGGCACACCAGGCGAGACCGTTAATGCGCCGGACGCGAGCTGTCGCTTTTCGCGCGTCATACTTATCGAAGGCGGCATCGATGCCGCGCAGGACCGCTGCAAGCGGAACAGACGCCTCGCGCCAACTTTCGATGAGCGCCCAATCGAGCGTCGAGAGCATAAGCAGCGAGCCGCGGCGGCGTTGGAAGTGCTCTTCAATCTCGGTGAAGTAGTTGAAGTAGTTCTGCATTGCTAGATCTTCGCTTCTTCAGATTGCCGACCGCGCGGCGCACGCTTCTTCGGGCCCCAGGTTGCGTAAGTAAATAAGCCGCAGACCGTCGAGGGTCAGCAGGTGGTCGACCCTGGTGATGTACTTCGAATCCTCGGCAATCAGATTAGCCAGGCCGCCTGTGGCGATGACTGTGGGCGGGCTATCGAGCTCCTCGACGATGCGTTCGAGGATGCCATCCACAAGGCCGATATAGCCGTAAAAAATACCACTCTGCAGATTTGTAACCGTATTTGTTCCAATTGCTTTTGCAGGCTTCTTGATATTGACCCGGGCAAGCCTGGCGGCGCGGGTAAACAGAGCATCGGCCGAGATGCCCAGGCCTGGGGCGATGACTCCGCCCAGGAATTCTCCTTTCGCGGAGACGACGTCGAAGGTGGTCGCAGTGCCGAAATCGACAACGACGCAGGGGCCGCCATAACGCTCGAAGGCGGCGACCCCATTGGCGGCGCGGTCGGCGCCCAACTCGGCGGGGTTGTCGATCAGCAGCGGCATGCCGGTCTTGATTCCGGGCTCGACGAAGAGGGGCTTGATCTTGAAATAGCGCTCGGAAACGCGGCGGAGTGTCGAATCGAGCGGCGGGACAACTGAAGAGATAATGACACCGGTGACAGCGGCGGGCTCGATCTTGTGCAGCGAAAGCAAGCTGACGATGAGGACCCCAAATTCGTCGGCGGTCTGGGTCTTCTGCGTGGTGACGCGCCAGTTCGCGACTAGATCGCCGGGGCTCTCAAGGTCGAGGTTGTAGAGTGCGAGCACGGTGTTGGTGTTGCCGACGTCGAGCGCGAGAAGCATCGTCATTCATTCTAAAGCGCGCGAACACCGCCGGAAAGAACGGTGCGCGGTCCGTGCTCCGTTTGAACGAGAAGAAAGCCGCGATCGTCGAGGCCTGCCGTGACACCCGTATAGCCGCCGGCCTCATCGACCTGTACTCTCTTCCCGCGAATCCAGGTGGATAACCGCTCGAGGCGATTCAGAATGCTCCGGGCTGCGTCTGGGAGGCCGGCCGCTTCCTGAAGTGCGAGGGTCTCCCGATGAACAATGCGCAGCAACGCGGCGAGGATATCCTGTCTTGGCCAGTGTTTTCCGGTCTCAATGCGAAGCGAGGTGGCCTGGCGGCGCAGATCCTCGGGGAATTGCTCCTGGTGGACATTGATCCCGATGCCGATGACGAGGTGGCGAACGCGGGTGACCTCCGCATTCAGTTCGGTGAGCACGCCGCAAAACTTCTTCGGCCCCAACAACAGGTCGTTGGGCCAGCGCAGATCGGCTTCGAGCGAAGTCACCTGGGCCACGGCTTCTCGGACGGCAAGGCCGGCTGCCAATGAAAGCCACAGCACATCGGCAGGCGCAATTTTTGGACGCAGCAAGATGCTCACATACAGGCCCGAGCCGGGAGGAGATGCCCAGCCATGGGCGCCGCGCCCGCGCCCGGCAGTCTGTTCGTCGGCAATACAGACCATGCCCTCGGGTGCTCCGGCATCAGCCTCTTGCATTGCCAGAGTATTGGTCGAGTGGATGGTCGAGAAAAAGCGGAGATTTCCGGCAAATGGGGTCCCGGTGAGGGCCTGGTCAAGCCCCCGGAGGTCGAACCGGTCGTCAAATCGGGTTTCGCCGGTCAAGGCGTGGTCCTTCATGGAAACTAAGTATCTCTTCAAGTGAAGTGCCCACGCAAAGCGCGCTTCACAGAAATAGGCGTACGGCGTCGCTGAGGGATTCCGCGACCGCATCCGCCATTTGCTTTGCAGTTTCAGCGGCTGATTTGCGCTCCTTCGCCGCCTCTCCGTCCTGCGCGGACCCTTCTCCATCGACAAAGACTGTGGCCATGCCGGCGTGGTGACCGCATGCCATGTCCGAGAGCGAGTCGCCGATCAGCGCGGAGTTCCCAGGCACTGCCTCGGGAAAATCTCTGAAAGCCTCGTCGATCATTCCGGTCTTAGGTTTGCGACAAGAGCATTCATCGCGTCCGTGAGGACAGTAGTAGATGGCGTCGAGAGTAGCGCCGAGGCGGGCAAGCTCGCCTCGAAGCTGCTTATGAATTGCGCACAAGTCGGCTTCGGACATGCGCCCCAAAGCGATCCCGCGCTGGTTGGTCACGACGATCACTTTCCGCCCTGAGCGATTCAGCGTGGCAATGGCCGCGGCCACGCCCGGCAGCAATTCGAACTGCTCCCACCGGGTCACGTATTGCCCTTCAGGCAGCTTACGGTTGATCACCCCATCGCGGTCCAGGAAGACGTATTCGATCGCCGACCATCTGGAAGGTCTCAATTCATTCGGCATTGATTTGTATAATAGCCTCGACCGACAACGCGCTGTGAGAGGGCAATGACACCCGCCGCAACACAATTCATCATCCTAAGAACCGCACCAGGGGGCCATCTCCGGTCGGCTCGGCGGCTAGCGTCCAGCTTGTCTTTGCGGGCAGAGGCGAATCCCGAGTGACGCTGGAAAGAAGCGGTACGAGTGGATCGCGTCCAGAGACCCCCAACCCTATCCCTCAACTTCCTGAAATTGTCCGGCTACTGGAAAGCGGCTGGGACGGCAAGCACATCCTGGTTGTCGGCGACGTAATGCTGGATAAGTACATTTTCGGGAGCGTGGAACGCATCTCGCCGGAAGCCCCGGTGCCCATAGTCCACGCCACCCGTCGCAGTCAGCAGCCTGGCGGGGCGGCCAACGTTGCGATGAATGTAGCCGGGCTCGGCGCGCGGGCGACCGTCATTGGCTTCGCCGGCGATGACGAAGACTCCGCGAGTCTGGCCGCTTTGCTGCAATCCGGAGGGGTCAACGCCCATTTGATCGCGGTGCCAGGGACGCCGACAACCTCCAAACTCAGGGTCCTGGGCGGTAGCCAGCAGATGATGCGGCTGGATATCGAGACCGCGAAGGAGCGGCCGTCCGAGTCCTATTCCTCCCTGGTGGCGAAGGTTCGAGCGCTTCTACCTGAGATCGACGTGCTGATTCTTTCCGACTATGCCAAGGGGACTCTTACCGAAGAAGTCTGCCAGACCCTGATTGGCGAGGCGCGACAGGCTGGACTGCCGGTTTTTGTCGATCCGAAAGGCCGTGACTTTCAGCGATACCGCGGAGCAACTTCGATAAGTCCCAATTTGAAAGAGCTCGCTGTAGCGACTGGAGACTCGGGCGCACCCATGGAAGCGGTCCTCGATCGCGGACAAACCATTCTTGGGGAGCTTGGACTCGACTACCTCACGGTTACGCTCGGGGAAAAAGGCATTGCCGTGCTTCAGCGTGGCAGCCGCTTCCATTCGCCGGCGATCGCGAAGCAGGTCTTCGACGTCTCCGGCGCCGGAGACACCGTCATCGCGACTCTCGCCGTGGCCGCCGCTTGCGGTATCGGAATTGAAGAGGCCACGCGGATTGCCAATACTGCGGCGGGGATTGTTGTCGGCAAGCTGGGAACGGTTCCGATCGAACGCCACGAGTTAGTTGCCGCGCTGACCGAGTTTGCCGGGACCGAGACCCAGGAGAAGGCGCTTGATATCGGCAGGCTCCTGGTGAGGGCATCCGAGTGGCGGGCTTCGGGACAGACCATCGTTTTCACCAATGGCTGCTTTGACATTTTGCACGTCGGCCACATCGCCCTGCTTGAGGCCTGCCGGCGTTTTGGAGACAAGGTCGTCGTTGGGATCAACAGCGACGCCTCCGTGCGGGGTCTTAAGGGGCCAGCCAGGCCGATCGTTGGCGAACGCGAGCGCGCCTGTATCCTCGCGGCGCTCGCAGCCACCGATGCAGTGGTGGTCTTTGATAGCCCCACTCCTCTCGAGGTGATTCTGGCCCTGCGCCCCGACGTGCTAGTAAAGGGCGGCGATTACGTGGAGGAAACTGTTGTGGGCGCCAGTGCGGTGAGAGGCTGGGGCGGACGAGTCGCCATCGTCCCCATCGTTGAAGGTTTCAGCACTACCAACGTCGTGCGGAAGCTTGCGGAGCAAGGCGCAAAATGATGATCATCGTCACCGGCGGCGCCGGTTTCATCGGCAGTAATGTAGTTCACGAACTGAACCGGATCGGCGAAAGCGACATTCTGGTTGTAGACAATCTCTCTGCCGCCGGCAGCGCTTCACCGCCGAAGTTTCTGAATCTCGCGGGCGCGTCCTTCTGCGATTTCATGGACAAGCGGGAATTTCGAAACGCCCTGGCCGCCGGCAAATTTTCCGGTGCGAAGGTTCGCGCCATCGTGCATAACGGGGCCTGCTCTAACACCCTCGAGGATGATGGGCAGTACATGTTGGACAACAACTTTACTTATTCCAAGGAAGTCCTGCGATATGCGGTCGAGAGCAAAGTTCCATTGGTCTATGCGTCGACTGCGGCGGTGTACGGTCTGAGTAAAGTTTCGGTGGAATCGGAAGAGCATGAGCGCCCGCTCAACATCTACGGCTTCTCGAAACTGGTTTTTGACAATTATCTCCGGCGTTTGCTGCCGTCCATTCGCAGCACGGTTGTCGGGCTGAGATATTTCAATGTGTACGGCCCTCGGGAGGCGCACAAAGGCAGGATGGCGTCGGTGGTCCATCACTTTTCGCGGCAGCTTCGTGAGACGGGGAAGATACGGATGTTTGAAGGGTCGGGCGGCTATGGGCCAGGCGAGCAGCGGCGTGATTTCGTCTTCGTGAGGGACCTGGCGCGGATGAACCTGCACTTTGCCGGCCTCGTTGGCGACGTCTCGTCGGTCCGGGGCATCTTCAACGCCGGAACCGGCAGATCGCGCAGCTTCAACGATGTCGCCCGTGCCTTAATGCAGTCGATCCAGCCGGGAGAGATTGAGTACATTCCCTTTCCGGCTGATCTTGAAAATCGCTACCAGCATTTCACCGAGGCTGATATTACTAGGCTGCGCCGCGCCGGGTGGGAAGAGGAGTTCACCAGCCTGGAAGACGGTGTTCGTGAGACGACATTGGCCGCCCAGCCTGCATGAGGCGGACGGCCAATGTGGTAAAGCTAGAGCCTGGGGCGATTTCTTCGGCGCGCCTTAAGAGAGCACCAATCTCCGCGGCTTTCCTTGCTGCGCCTCGTAGTAGGACGGCCTTCCCACGCTGATATAAGTGAATCCGTGATCCAGCATGTTTTGAGGACGATACAAGTTGCGTCCGTCGATCACGATGGGGAAGCGTACCGCCTGGTTCAGCTTGACCAAGTCGAGGTTCGCAAATTCTTTCCAGTCGGTAAGAATTAAGACGGCGTCGGCGTCCTGGGCGGCTTCGTAGGCGCTGCTCGCATACGAGAGCTTGTCTGAAGGCGGCAGCACTGCTTCCGCGCGTTCAATTGCCGCGGGATCATAGGCTACTACGGTGGCGCCGGCGTCGATCAATTTCTTGATGGTGTCGATAGCTGGAGAGTCGCGGATGTCGTCCGTGCCTCCCTTGAATGCCAGCCCCAGCGCAGCAATTTTCTTGCCACGCAAAGTCCAGAGAGCGGAACGTACTTTGTTGAAGAAAATCTCTTTCTGGGCCTCGTTGATCCGGCGGACCTCCTGAAGCAGTTGAAAGTCCACGCCCTGCTGCTCGGCAACCCAATGAAAGGCAGCCACATCTTTGGGGAAGCATGACCCGCCATAGCCTAATCCAGCGCTCAGAAACTTTGGCCCAATGCGGCTGTCGAGGCCCATGCCAGCGGCGATGTCCTCGATGTCAGCGTCGACGCTTTCGGCCAGGTTTGCGACCGCGTTAATGAAGGAGATTTTCAGCGCCAGGAAAGCGTTGGAGGCGTGCTTGATGATCTCAGAGCTTTGCGCCGAGGTAACCAGCAGCTTTGCCGGATTTGCGGCGTTGCAAACACCCGGCAGTGCTCCGGGCTGATCGTAGTAGCTGCCACTGGTGAGTGGTTCGTAGATGCGGCGGAGCACAGCGGCCGAGCGGTCTGTGTTGGCGCCCACTACGATACGGTCGGGATGGAGGAAGTCAATGACCGCCGTCCCTTCGCGCAGGAACTCAGGATTCGATACCACGTCAAAGGAGTCTGCCTCGACTCCGTGGCGATGCAGCACACGCTTGATCCATTCGTTGGTATAGACCGGGACGGTGCTCTTTTCGACGATCACCTTGTATCCATTGACGGAGCGGGCGATCTCAGAAACGACCGCCTCAACAAAGGAAAGGTCGGCGGCGCCGGTGTCGCCTTGAGGGGTTCCGACGGCGATAAACACCGCCTCACTGCCCTCCACTGCCGAATGCAGATCCGAGGTGAATTCCACCCCGCGGTTCAGGTGTTTCGCCAGTAACTCGGTCAGATGATCTTCGAAGATGGGCACGCCGCCTTCGCGAAGGGTCTTCACCTTGCTCTCGTCATTGTCGACGCAGGTGACCTGGTGGCCCATTTCGGCAAAGCAAACAGCTGCTACGAGCCCGACGTAGCCGGAGCCGATCACACAGATGGAAACAGGTTTCGACATAGCGGTTATTTCCTCCTTGAGGGTCTGTTGCGGTAGAAGCGGCCAGGGTGTCCCGGCCGACAGGGTATGCAAGCGGCGATCCCAAGACTAGCCCGCTCAATCTGTTCTGCCAGAGGTTATGGCAATTATATACGGCTCAGCAGGTGGTCTTCCCGCAGAACTGCTGACATTCGTAGCCTGGATAAGCTTATCTTCAAGAAAGCAAAGGAGCTAGATTCGATAGGCGTCTGGCGACTCTAGAGATGAAGATAGTGATCGGCCCCGTAGACGAGGCCCAAAGTGACCAGCGCGATAAAGACCTCGCCAATGGCCCCCACGGCGAAGGGTTTCCAGCCCTGCTTGCCGAGTTCGCGAAGGCTGGTCTTGAGGCCGACTCCGGCGAAGGTCAGCAGAAAGGCCCAGCGCGACAGGTTCGCGAGGCTGGTCAGCTGCGGCTTGGTGAAGTACCCCAGAGTGGCGAGCAGCGAGATCAGTAGAAATCCCAGGACGAACTTGGGGAATTTGCGCCAGAGGAAAGCGCCCTTGTTGCCAATGGCCTGGGCTTCTCCTCGGGATGCCCAGTAGATCGCGTACGCGAGCACAACGAAGCCGATCAGGGCGTTGCGGGTGGTCTTGGCGAGGACAGCGACCTTTCCGGCAGCGTCGGAGTAGAGAGCTCCGGCTGCGGTCGCTTCGGCAGTGTTGTCGACGGCCAAGCCTGCCCAGAGCCCGTAGGCCTTGTCGCTGAGGTGCAGGGAGTGCCCGATCAGCGGAAAGGTAAAGAGCGAGATAGCGCCGAGCGCAAGGATCGCGGCGATGGCGTAGGAGGCGTCTTCGTCGTCGGCGTCAATGGCGGGTTTAGCGGCGATGATGGCCGAAACCCCGCAGATGGAGGAGCCCACGGCGAGCAGAGAGGCGAGTTTTGGCTTCAGGCCGAAGGCGCGGCCCAGCAAGTGCATAAAGGCGATCGAGAGAGAGACAGCGATCGCGACAAGCAGCAGGGAAATGCCGCCGAGGTGCAGAAGATCTCCGAACAGAAAGCGGGAGCCGAGCAGGACAATGCCCGCTTTGAGCCAGAACTCGTAGGTGGCAACGCCAGCCTCAAAGACTCGGGGGACGCCGACAGTATTAGCGATAACCAGGCCGATCACAATCGCCCAGAGGACATATTCGATATTGGGAAAGGTGATGTGGTTCGTTTTGGTGTAATGCGCGATCGACTGCTCGATGAACTTGCCTCCATAACCGACGGCAGCCAGCAGTAGCAGGCCGGGAATCAGCGAGACGATTTGCCTGCCAATTCCGACCGGAGGGGTGATGACGGCTGTAGTGGCCACTATTCTTGCTCCTTGCGTAGCGTTCCGTTATAGCTCACCACTTCACTGCGGGGATCAAGTTGAAGCGCACCAGCAGGGCAAGCAGAAGCGAGAGTGCGACGGCATAGACATCGAGCGAGGGGCCGCGCCTTGCGTTGGGATTTGGTTCTGGCATCGTGTTTCTCCAACAATATGTGCTATCTCAAACTGCGACTTGAATCACGTCTGCCTGCACTCCCGCTGAAGCGACGTCGCGAACTGCCCAGCCGGCAATCAAAAGACTCGGAGCGAATGGGGATTTTGCTTTACCCAAAGCGTCGAGCGTCGTACAGAAGACATCCTGGTCTGGCTGAGCTGCGCGGGAAACAAGGACGCAGGGGAAGTCCGGCGGTAGCCCTTCATCGAGCCACTGGGCCGCGAGCAGCGTCAAGTCGCGACCAGGCATGTAGATCACTCGCGTCGCATCTTCCAGTTCGGGAAGCGGCGCCTGGTTGTGCGACTGCGCGTGATGCCCGGTGGAGAAGATTACGTTGGAGGCGCTGTTGCGGTCAGTGAGCGAGCACTGAATCGCTGCGGCTGCGGCAAAGGCAGCGGTGATTCCAGGGACGATCTCGAAGGGAACGCCTGCGTCTGCAAGGGCGGCCATCTCTTCGGCGGCGCGGCCAAAGACGAGTGGGTCACCACTCTTGAGGCGAACGACACTGTTATTGCCTCGAGCGTAGTCAATCATCAGCGCGTTGATTTCATCTTGGGAGATGCTCTTCGTGCCGCAGCGCTTGCCGACATTGACGATTTCGGCTCGCGACGAAGCATGCTCAAGAACAGCTTGCGGGACGAGATCATCGTGGAGGACGACCTGCGCCGTCTGAATGAGGCGAAGCGCCTTCACGGTGAGCAGATCTGGGTCGCCCGGACCGGCCCCGACGAGGTACGCTGTTCCTATCTTCGCGCCATCAACTACGGCGGGAATGGGCTCGTGGGCGAGCAGGCGGGATGGGCACGACGCGGATTCACATAGCTGACGCTGGGCCAGCTGGTGGAGCAGTGCCTTCCTGCCATCGCTGCGCGGATGGATTTCCAAGACCTTTCGCCGCAGCTGGCCCAGGTTTTCCAACCATGGGCCCAGGTCTTGGGGCAGCTGCGCATCGATCTCGCGGCGCAGCCCCTGGGCGACGGCGGGGCTTTCACCGGCGGTGGAGATGGCGATCTGCAGGTTGCCCCGGGCGACGACTGAGCCAAAGTAGAAATCACAGTTGGGAATGTCATCCACACTGTTACAAATGATGTTTCTCTCGACGCAGCCTTGATATACCGCGGCATTGACCCGCGGGGAATCCGTCGCAGTAATGACGAGGAAGTTGCCATCAAGGTCGCTCAGATCGAAGGCGCGCTCGATCCATTCCAGTCTGCCTTCAGCGGCTAGCTGCCGAACTTCAGGTCGAGCGTAAGGAGCAACCACCTGGAGTTTGACACCCGTCTGAAGCATACTTCCGATTTTTTCAAGCGCAACGTTGCCTGCCCCGACAAGCAAGCAGCGGCGGTCGGCGAGTTTGAGAAAGATAGGCAGCATTGTCATTAGTCGGCAACTCCGTGAGGGACTCTGCCTTGCGGCATATCTCGTTCGACAGGCGGCAGAAATTCTCCCGCGAGGTGGGCGCGGAGTTCGTCGTCAGGATGGCGGTTGAACCAAGCCCGCAGGTTCTCTTCGGGCGCGCGACCGGCGAGGTAATGGCGCAGCAGTCGCTCGATCGCCTCAGGAACCAGCGGAGCTGGGCAACGATAGCCGACCGGCCGGGCGATCGCGGCATGCTGGCCGACTGCGCCGCCAACGCAAAAATAATAGGCGTCTGTGAGTTTGCCGTCGTGCTTGATCTTCTTGCCTTCCAGGCCGAGATCGGCGATCCAGTGCTGGCCGCAACTGTTGGGGCAGCCGGTGACGTGGAGCTTGAGCTGCTGATCAAACTCCGGCAGGCGCTCTTCGAGTTCATCGACCAGCCAGCGAGTGAATCCCTTAGTCTCGGTGATGGCGAGCTTGCAGAATTCGGTGCCCGTGCAGGCCACCGCCCCCCGCCAGAAAGCGCTGCCTTCCACCTCGAGTCCGATCTGCTGAAGTTCGCGGGCGAGTTGGTTGGCCTTGCGATTGGGGACGTCGATGAAAATCAGGTTTTGCGAGGTGGTGGCGCGCAAGGAGCCGCTGCCGAAGCGGTCGGCCAACGCCGCCGCCGCTTCGAGCTGCTCGCCGGTGAGTCGGCCACGCAGCACCGAAGCTCCAACATAGCTGAAGCCCGTCTGGCGCTGACCATGAATGCCGGTGTGGTCGCGATAGATATCGTCCGGAACACTCTCTGGAACACCAGGCAATAAAGGGAAGTCGAGACGCGACTCGAGTTCAGCGAAAAAACTTTCGGCGGTCCAGCCCTCTTTGAGAAAGAGGTGCTTGAGCCGCGCCCGGTCGCGGCTCTCGCGCAGCCCCTGCTGATCGCGAAAGATCTCCGTCACAGCGCGAACCACGGAGACCGCTTGATTCGGCAGCACGAAAGCATTGAGGCGAACGGCTAAGTGCGGATCTGTGGAAAGACCGCCTCCGACGCGTAGCGAGTAACCAACCTGGCCACGATAGTTCACTCCGGTGAGAGCAATGTCGTTGATTTCCGGGTGGGTGCACCACGAAGGGCAGCCGGTGGCCGAAATCTTGAACTTGCGCGGCAGGTTGTAAAAGTCCGGGTTGGCGGTGAGCAACTCGGCGATCTCAATGGCCAGGGGTGAGGCGTCAATGATCTCGTCGTCGGCGACGCCGGCCAGCGGACAGCCGGTGACGTTACGGACGACATCGCCGCAGGCCCCCTTGGGAGAAAGTCCGACAGCATTGAGGGCATCGACGACCTCAGGCAACGACTCGATGGTGAGCCAATGCAGCTGGATATTCTGCCGGACGGTGATGTCGGCGAGGTTGCGAGCGTACTGACGGGTAAGGGAGCCGATGACGCGAAGCTGCTCCGAACTTACGATGCCATTGGGGATGCCGATGCGCATCATGAAGTAGTCGGTGGCGAGTCCCTCGCCGCCTTTGCCGCCGGTGACTCCGACGCCATCGCCCTGAGTGTAGATCCCCCACCATTTGAAGTAGGCTGAGGCCCACTCCGGAACGACGCTGGAACGCCCCTGGCGAGCAAAGGCACGCACCTCATCGAAGGCGTACCACGGGTTCTTCTGGCGCTTGAGGCGCTCAATCTTCTGGGCCTTCGTTTCTTTCACTACGACCGCTTCAGGCATAGGATTCTCGGGTAGAAAAGGAAAGCCCGCGACAGCATTAGCTGGGTCGCGGGCCTTCGGAAACCTTGGGATTTGATTCTAGAGGGACAGGTCAGGTCACCGGCACGCGGAGTGATGGCAGCGGCGACAACAGGTTTGACCTTGCATATTCGCAATGATAGCGGCGATACCCACTAAAATCAACTTTCTTCAGGCGCGGGTAGTGGGCCAGGCTCCGCACCTGGCCCACGCGGGCTGCTCAGAAGCTGAAAACTGCTTGCAGGTCGATGCGGCGGTTGGCGGATTGGGAGACTCCGCCAAAAGCGCCACCTAAACCTGTGTATTGGCCGAAAGTGGGACCCACGACGCCAATCGGCGCGGCGTAATTGACGTTGTTGAACAGGTTGCGGGCCTGAGCGCTGAGTGTCAGGTTGTAGCGGTGGTTGGATGTGGGCCCGCCTGGGCCGCCCGGGCGGCCGCCAAAGCCGATGAAGCCGGGGCCGCCGCCGCGACCGCCGCCGCCCGGCCCGCCGCCTCCTCCGACATTGCCGTTTTCCACCTTGGGCCCGAGCCCGATGGTTTTGCTCACGCGCAGATTAAAAGTGAATTGCCCCGGCGCCTGGCCAAGGTTAACGGGAATACGGGCTTCCCCCTGGGCGGGCGTGGTATTGAAGTTGCCGTATTTCGTCTGGTAGATATTGGCCCCGGTCTCGCCGGCCGGTGCATAGGAGGGGCGGTCGTTGAAGATCGAGTCGTCGTTGACGTCCTGGCTGGTCGTGATATTGAAAGGCGGCCCAGAAAAGGCAAGGACGAACGGGCTGAAGCGTATCCCCCAGCGCGGCGTCTGATAGCTGCCGCCGACGACGAAGCGCTGCCGGACATCGAAAGAGGCACGACCATAATCCTGGCTTATGTCGTATTGGGCTGAGGGGAAAGTAGTAACTCCGCCGGTATCGCTATCCGCGTAGCCCAGCGCGTAGAAGCCGAAAACGGAGAGCGAAGTGCTGGCCCGCAGGTTGAAGTTCACCAGCAGCTGATTCTGCTTGAAGATCGCCGCCGATTCATATTGATAAATATTTCCGGCGGCGTCTCCCAGCGGCCGCTCGCCAGAGTTGTCGGTGTTCGGCCCATACAGAGGGGCGTTGATGTTGCGGGTAAGCAGCTGATGGACGCCGCGATTGTTCAGGTAGGTCACCGACACGGTTGCAGTCTTGGTCAATTGCTGGTCTACGCCGATCGCGGTCTGCATACTATAGGGCGCATGTAGCGAGGGAGCGATGTTGTAAATGGTTGGGACCACGTTGGCACCTACCAGGTCGGCTGCCGTAAAGTTGGGGAAGAACGTCGGGTTGGTGACCACATACTGGGTCTGGTCGATCCCGTTCTGGCGGTCGGCTTGCAGCACCTGCGCGATCTGGAAGCGGTCGTAGAAGATACCCCAGCCGCCGCGGACCACGGTCTTCGGGGGCTTCTTGCCGCGCGCCAGCCCATAGGCAAAGCTCACGCGCGGGGCAAAGTTCGAATGGTTAGAGATCTGGTTCTGCGATTCCCAGCGCAGGCCATAGCTGAAAGTGAGGTTGGGTTTTATCTTCCAGTCGTCCTGGGCGTAGAGACCGACGTCGACCAGCGTCTCGACGACCGATGGAATGCCGGTCGTTACCGTAAATTGCTTAGGCCCGTAGCCGACAGCCTGAATCTCAGCCGGGGTGAATCCCTGAGAGAGCAGATTCTCAGTAATTTGGTAGACCTGCAACGCGGGGACGTTCTGCTCCCCCACGATGGGGCACCCGGTCACCGGGCAATTATGCTGCGCAAAGGTAAAGTAGCCGTTGTAGTTCGACGTAGCTTTGTTGGCATCGCGGTCGATCCGCAGTCGTCCGCCAAATTTCAGGAAATGAGCACCCAGCGAGACCGATGTGTAGTCCTGAATTTCATAGCGGTTGGTATTGTCCTGGCTGAATTGGGAGCTGGCGCCGCCTCCGCCGAAGGCACCTTGCACCTGGATAGTTGGTAAGGTACTGGCCGGATTCTGGGTGTCACGATTGTGGATGTACTGGAAGCGAGTCTCGTTGACGATCTTGTCGCTCAGAACCTGAGTGTCGCTGAGCTGGACGGTGTTCTCGGTCTCTTCACTGTTGTACGCGGTCGTGGGCAGGTTCAGCTGGCCGGGTCCACTCTGGGTATCGCCGTCATCGTAATACTGGTAGCGAACCGAGAGCGTGTTCTTGGCGCCCAGTTGAATGTCGAATCGCGGGCTTAAGTTAGTGCGAGTCCGCGGGTTGGGCAGCGCGAGGCTGCAAACGGCCGGATCGTAAGAGCTATAGTCGGAACTCGACGGATCGCAGTTGGGGCTCGGGCCATTGAGAGTCGCCGAGATGATGTTGTTATCTTCAATGTTGCGCCGCTGAAAGTTGAAGAAGAACGACGCATTCTTGCCGAGCGCGGAGCTGAGGCTGCCCTCGTACTGCACGGTATGGTAATCAGGAATCGTCTGGGCAAAGGGGTTTTGCGAGTTAAACGCCTTGGTATTGCCCTGCACCAGGATCTGCCCATGAAGTTTGTCCGTGCCGGGTTTGGTCAGGATCTCGATGCGCCCGTAACCAAGCTTGTCGTATTCCGCCGAGAACGGATTCTGGTTGATGCGGATTTCGCGGATTGCCGACTTGGGCGGCAACTGGCCAGCGGTGAAGCCGTCGATATAAATCTGACCGCCGTTCGGCCCCGCCGAAGGGCCGGCGAGAGCGGAGAGCTCGGCGGAGAGCTCATCGGGATCGTCGGAGAGCTGGTCGAGGTCTTTGTCCTTCAGAACAACCGCGCTTGCGTTGCTGCTGGCATCCACGCTGACCGTCGGGTTCTCGGTGGTCACTTCAACATTCTGCTGGGCGACCTCAATGACCAGATTGATGTCCAGATGCTTGGGCGCGCCCGCAGTAACGATCACTCCCTGGTTCACGGCCAGGGAGAATCCGGGAGCTGTGGTCTTCAGGGTATAGGTGCCCGGAGGAAGCCCCCTGAGAACATAATTGCCGCCGCTGTCTGAGGTAGCGGTGGCGGTCTGTCCGGCCGCGGACGTTGCAGTGATCGTCGCCTGGGGAATGACGGCTCCGCTCGGATCAGTTACTGCTCCGCGCAAAGACCCGGTCGATGACGGCGATGCAGAAGAAGCAGTGGCCTGTGCGGTGGGCGGGTTGGCAGTCTGGGCAAAGGTAGGTGGCCCCGACGCGGAAAGCGAAAGAGCGAGCGCCGGCACAAACAAGGCAGGGATCGAGTAAACGGAAAATGAAGGACGTTTCACGGGACCTCTCTTAATAGTTTCGTAAGCAGGACTGTTGTTGCGTACAGGAAATGAGCTACTGGGCGTCTTGGCCACCGGCTGGGGCGCCGCCCAGGTTCCACGATGCGGAGAGGACGCTCCGGCTGGCGCTGGGCGAGGCCTGCAGCAGCGGCTCAACGCCCGCAAGCAAGGTGATTGCGGTGGCTGTTCCCGGAGTGTGCCCCTCGGTGGTGAGCACCATCACTGCGTCGCCCTTCTTGAGGTCGGCAAGCTGCAGAACGGGAGCGCGGTTGAGCATCTGCTGGAGGTCGCCGCCACGCTGACCCGGTGCTCCGCCAGGACCACCCTGAGGAGGTCCGCCGGATGCGGCTCCCGGTGCGCCAGACACTCCGGTCGGAGGCTGACCGCCCCCTGCTCCAGAGCCGTGGGCTTGGCCTCCCGCGCCAGAAACGTTGCCTTGTCCCGGAGCTCCGCTGCCATCGGATGCGCCCGAGCTGCCTTTAAGGCGCATTGCCATTCCCTGGGCCATCATCGGCGAGAGCTTATGCAGTTGCGAGTCGGCGTTGATGTCGACCACAAACGGCTTTTTGCTGGCCAGATCGTTGACGGTCACGGTATTGGCCGTTGGGTCGACCGCGATCACCGTTCCGGCGATGTTACGGAAGGTCCCGGCGATAATGTCTGTGGCCGACAGCTGGGTGCCATCGGAATTTTTCTCTCCTTTGGCGCGGAGCTGGTCGCCGGGATTGATCTGCTCGATCGTCGCAGGCTTGGCGTCGTCGAACTTGGTCGAGTCCGGTGCATAGCGGCGGATTGCGGTGGCTTTTGACGCCTGGACGACGAGGGTTTTGGCCGTTGCTCCGCTACCCGTCGAGATCGTCACGGCCTGAGCGGCGGGATCGACGGACTTGACCACACCATTCACTCCGCGGGTCTGCCAGTCTTCGCGGTCCTGCTGTTGCTTCTTCGCAATGTCGGCCTGTTTCATGGCCACCACCGTCGAGGCGCTCCCATCCGCGTCGATCTTAGCGAGGATGCGGTCGCCGACGGCGACGTCTGTCAGCTTGATCGGTGTCGCAGAACTGAGGCTCTTCGAACCGGCTGGGAGTTGGAGAACCTTGGCTGTGTCGGGCACGGTGACCCGCGCTTCAACTCCTTTGTCGTCTTTTACAGTTAGGATGTTGCCGGCGATAGCCGTGACAGTTCCCGCCACGCGACTTCCAGCGGACGGCGAGGTAGCTGCCTGGACCGGTGACGCGGATGCTGCTGGTAACCTTGCCGCACTTAGGCAGACCAGGAGGCCTGCGGCCGCGGCCCACGCCATTCCGCTTTTGTGACTTGTGGACTGCTTCGACATTGCTTTTTTCCCGTTGACCGACTCTGGACAGTGCGCGAATCCGCCATCAACCTGCCGTCCGATTTCAAATGGAATGACGTTTCCGGGCAGGTAAAGTTTCAGTTGGGCCGGGTTACCGGAGGCGCCTTCCCGCATATTCACTAACCTTCAGCGGATACGATATGATCGGCGGGTCGCGCAAAGTGCTCTTTTGGATGGCTGGAATGCTCAATGTCGGAGCTGCGGGGAGGACATGATTATCAATGGCAATCGCTAGCGTAGGGAACACCGCAACGGTAACGAACAAGCCGGCATCCACTAACACCAAGGCAATGGCAGTCGTGACCACGCTGTTCTTCATGTGGGGTTTTTTAACCTGCCTGAACGACATCCTGATCCCTCACCTTAAGGCGATCTTCGATCTGAATTACGCCCAGGTCATGCTGGTGCAGCTGGCGTTCTTTCTCTCCTATGCGGTATTTGCTTTCCCGTCCGGCAAGCTCGTGGAATGGATTGGCTATAAGCGCTCGATGGTGGTGGGGCTGCTGGTTATGGCGGTCGGGGCGTTGTGTTTTATTCCAGCGGCGAATGTCCCATCGTATCCGCTGTTTCTTGGCGCGGAGATTGTGCTGGCGGCCGGCGTGACCCTGCTGCAGGTCTCGGCGAATCCGTTTGTGTCGGTACTCGGGCCGGAGCGGACCGCTTCGAGCCGTTTGAATCTAACCCAAGCCTTTAACTCTTTAGGAACGACCGTGGCTCCCTGGATCGGAGGCGCGCTGATTCTAAGCGCCGCGCCAAAGACGATGGAAGAAGTGAGGGCCATGTCGGCCACGGCGCTGCAGCAGTACCGCCTGACCGAAGCGGCAACAGTAAAGACGCCTTATCTGTTCATTGCGATAGCACTGGTGGCTTTGGCGGTTGCCATCGCACTATTCAAGTTGCCGAGGATTGAGACCACCCGCGACTTCCGTCCTGCAGCGGGCGACAAGAAGGACAGCATCTTCAACTATCCGCACCTTATCCTGGGCGCAATCGCGATCTTCCTCTATGTGGGCGCCGAGGTGTCGATCGGGAGCTTCCTGGTGAATTACTTCAGCCATGAAGACATCGGTGGCATGACCGAGCAGGTCGCGGCACGGTACGTTTCGCTCTACTGGGGCGGGGCGATGGTCGGGCGGTTCATCGGTTCGTATGTGTTGTCCAGAGTGCGGCCGAATCGGGCGCTGGGCGTGGTGGCTATTGTGGCGTGCGCGCTGGTGTCGATCTCGATCCTGAGCTTCGGACACTTGGCGGTATGGAGCATTCTGCTCGTAGGCCTATTCAACTCGATTATGTTCCCGACGATTTTCACCCTTGGCATCGCCGAACTCGGCCCGTTGACCGGCATGGGCTCGGGAATTCTGGTGGCCGCGATAGTGGGTGGGGCAATCCTGCCTTATCTGGAGGGAAGGCTGGCCGATTCGATCGGCATCCACCATGCCTTCATCATTCCGGCGATCTGCTATATCTATCTGGCTTACTACGGATTCAGGGGATCAAGACCCACGCGGACGGCGACTGCGTAACAGGGCTACGGCAGTGACGGTTTCTTCTGTCTGACAACCTCGTACACCCGCCGCGCGATCGGCGACGATAACACAATGCTCGTCGTCGGAATTCCGTAGGGAAGCAGGCGTTCGATCGTACGCTCCAGCTCGGCAATCGATGCGGTTGTGACCTGGAGGATGAACGCCTCTCCTCCGGTGACGTGGTGGCACTCGCGCACCTCAGCCAGCGAGTGAACAAACTTCAGAAACGATTGGTAGCGCTGGCCGTCGCAGGTCATACGGACGTAGGCGAGAATCGGCAGGCCGAGCGCTTCGCGGTCGATTTCGATGGTGTAGGAGCGGATAATGCCGTCCTCTTCCATACGGCGCATTCGCTCGGCCGTCGCTGAGGGCGAGAGACCGACACGGCGGCCCAAATCAGCATAAGAGAGCCGAGAGTCCTGTTGAAGCGACTGAAGGATGTTTCGTCCGTATTCGTCGAGCAATGGGGGGGATTCAATGGCCATAGCGGGAATTCTCAATGACTTCTGTTCCATTTTGGCATTTATTCCGTGGATTGTGGGTTTCGGTTCCCGTCGCCAGTTTCTATCATGAAGTTGTATGGATATTGGTTTGCAGTTTGCGGATATTCAACATCCGCTTCTTGAAGCGGGGCTCGATTCGTCCAAGGTCGAAGGTCGTGCCCTTGAGCTGAACGGGCAGCCTTTCACGCTCGAATCCATCGCCAGGGTCGCTAACGAGGGTCAGTACGTAGTGGTCTCCTCCGCTGCTTGCAAGCAGATGGAAGCTTCACGCGCCGTCGTCGAAAAACTAGTGGCTCGCGGCGAGACTGCTTATGGCATCAACACCGGTTTCGGCAAGCTGGCGGATATCCAGATTCCCGAGGACGAGCTGGTTGCCCTGCAGCGCAATCTTGTTCGCAGCCACGCCGCCGGCGTGGGCGATCCATTACCGGAGGCCGAAGTCAGGGCAATGTTGCTCTTGCGGGCCAATGTGCTGGCCAAAGGTCATAGCGGGGTTCGCGTGCGCGTCGCGGAGTTGTTGACCGGGATGCTGAATAATCGCATCCATCCTGTGGTTCCCTCGCGCGGTTCGGTGGGCGCGAGCGGCGATCTCGCTCCCCTGGCCCATTTGGCGCTGGCTCTAATCGGAGAAGGCGAGGTCTTCTTCAAAGGGGAGCGAGTCCCTTCACTTCTCGCGCTAAAGGCAGCAGGCCTGCAGCCCCTGGTCCTCGAGGCGAAAGAAGGGCTCGCGCTCCTGAACGGTACCCAGGCGATCGCGGCCACGGGAGGCCTGGCGCTGCTGCGCGGCTTGCGAGTTGCGAAGTTGTTCGACCTGGCGGGCGCCATGTCGCTCGAGGCGTTGCGCGGAACACCGACGCCGTTCGACGAGCGCATTCACGCCGCGCGTCCTCACGCAGGGCAAATAGCAGTAGCGCGGCACCTCCGCGAGTTGCTGGCAGACAGTGAGATTCGCGAGTCGCACCGGCAGAATGATTCGCGCGTGCAGGACGCATATTGCCTGCGCTGCATGCCGCAGGTGCACGGCGCAGCGCGCGGAGTTCTCGAGCATGGGCGCGAAGTGATTGAGATCGAGGCCGGTTCGGCAACCGATAATCCGTTGATTTTCATTGGCGAGAATGGCGAGGACGCGGAGATCCTCTCGGGCGGAAACTTCCACGGGGCTCCGCTTGCGCTGGCGCTGGATTATGCGGCCATCGCGGTGACAGATTTGATCAGCATCAGCGAACGGCGAATCGACCGATTGATCAATCCGGACATCAACGAGGGACTGCCGGCGTTCCTGTCCGACCGGCCTGGGGTATCGTCAGGATTAATGATCGCTCACGTAACTGCTGCCGCTCTACTGAATGAATGCAAAGTATTGGCTCATCCTGCGAGCGTCGACAGCGTGCCCACCTCCGGAGGGAAAGAAGACCACGTTTCGATGGGCATGACCTCGGCGTTGAAGCTGAAACGGATTGTCGAGAACGCGGAACTGGTGCTGGCAATCGAGCTGATGGCGGCGGCGCAGGGAGTCGAGTATCGCGCTCCGATGAAAGCCGCGCGGCAGATTGAGCTGGCCCGGTTGACGGTGCGCAAGTTTGTGTCGCGTCTGGCAGAGGACAGGGTTTTGTCGGGTGATATTGAGGCGCTGGCCCAGGCGGTGCGTGCCGGCGAGTTCGACAGATGGGCAGATTCGTAATGGAGGTGTCGGATATGTTGCAGGCAGAGGCCCAAGTGGGAGTGCGTGCTCCGCGTGGAACGGAGTTGAGCTGCAAGGGATGGCAGCAGGAAGCGGCCCTTCGCATGCTGATGAACAACCTCGATCCCGAGGTTGCGGAGCGCCCGGACGACCTGGTCGTCTATGGCGGCACCGGCAAGGCAGCGCGGGACTGGCCCTCGTTTCATGCGATTGTTCGTGCCCTCAAGTCGCTCGAAAACGACGAGACCTTGCTCATTCAGTCGGGCAAGCCTGTCGGGATTTTGCGCACTCAGGAGTCCGCACCCCGGGTGCTCATTGCAAACTCGAATCTCGTCGGCAAATGGTCGAACTGGGAACACTTTCACGAGCTCGAGCGTAAGGGCCTGATCATGTACGGCCAGATGACAGCGGGTTCGTGGATTTACATCGGCAGCCAGGGGATCGTGCAGGGGACGTACGAGACTTTCGCCGAGGCCGGGCGGCGGCACTTCGGCGGCGACCTCGAGGGCCGACTGATTGTCTCAGCAGGCATGGGCGGCATGGGAGGAGCGCAACCCCTCGCAGCGACCATGGCGGGAGCTTGTTTTCTCGGCATCGATGTCGATCCGGCGCGGATTGAGAAGCGAATTGCAGGCGGATATTGCGATGAAATCTCGTGGAACCTGATGGATGCGCTGGCCAAGCTCGACGCCGCGTGTACAAAGAAGCAGGCCCTTTCGGTCGGCCTCGTAGGCAACGCCGCAGACGTGTTGCCAGAGTTGATCGCTCTTGGCGTAGTGCCCGACATGCTCACCGATCAGACCAGCGCGCATGATCCGCTCAATGGGTACGTCCCCAACGGTATGACATTGGAGCAGGCACTGCATTTGCGGGAGCGACACGCGGAGGGCTACGTGCGGTTGTCGATGGCCACCATGGGAAAACATGTCGAGGCGATGCTGGAGTTGCAAGCGCGCGGCGCAGT
The DNA here is from genome assembly GCA_963790505.1 of uncultured Acidobacteriaceae bacterium. Classification (GTDB taxonomy): domain Bacteria; phylum Acidobacteriota; class Terriglobia; order Terriglobales; family Acidobacteriaceae; genus Acidisarcina. Next base: position 796,660 of record CAWBOT010000004.1, read on the forward strand.
GACCTTCGATTACGGAAACAACCTGCGCACCCAGGCGAAGCTGGCTGGCGTTGAGCGGGCCTTCGATATTCCAGGCTTCGTTCCCGAATATATCCGGCCACTCTTCTGCGTGGGCAAAGGGCCGTTCCGGTGGGTCGCGCTCTCCGGCGATCCCGAGGACATTTACAGGACCGATCGACTGGTTCTGGAGTTGTTTCCCCAGGATGCCGCGCTGCGGCGATGGATCGATCTCGCGCAGCGCAGGATCCATTTCCAGGGACTGCCGGCGCGAATTTGTTGGCTCGGCTACGGTGATCGCGCCAAGTTGGGGCTGGCGATCAATGAGTTGGTGCGGTCAGGAGAGATTTCAGCCCCAATCGTCATTGGGCGCGACCATCTGGATGCGGGATCGGTGGCATCACCCTACCGCGAGACCGAAGGGATGATCGATGGTTCAGATGCGATCGCCGATTGGCCGCTGCTCAATGCGCTGGTAAATACGGCTGCCGGAGCTTCGTGGGTGAGCATTCACAACGGCGGAGGTGTCGGCATCGGCTACTCGCAGCACGCCGGGATGGTCGTCGTCGCCGACGGTACCGACGAGGCGGCGAGACGTCTGGAGCGAGTGCTGACCAGCGATCCGGGCATGGGCGTGTTGCGCCATGTCGATGCCGGCTACGATATCGCTGAAGAGTTCGCGGAGCAGGCGGGCGTTCGCATCCCGATGAGGCGCGAGTGACGAGCGGATCAGGGACTCGGCAAGAGGAAACTCCTGGAGAGCTTCTGCTTGTGAACTGCTCGCAACTGATGACGCTGGCCGGACCGGCGGGCCCGCGTATCGGCCCGGAGATGCGCAAGCTCGCGATCATGCCCAATGGAGCAATGTTGGTTCGCGGTGGCCGCATTGCTGCCGTCGGCCCACGCGTTGCGGTTGAGCCGCTGGCGAGCGCCGCCGCGGAGGTCATCGACGCCGGCGGCCGCGTGGTCACGCCGGGATTTGTCGATGCGCACACCCACCTCATCTTCGGCGGCAACCGAGCCAACGAGTTCGAGATGCGATGCGAAGGGATGACCTATCAGCAGATCTCGGAGCAGGGCGGGGGCATCCGCTCGACAGTTAGGAACACCCGCGCGGCAAGTGAAGCAGAGTTGATTGCGATTGGCCGAAAGCATGCCGAGTGGTTTCTCCGCGGCGGCACGACGACGATCGAAGCGAAATCCGGTTACGGGCTGACCCTCGAAGACGAGCTGAAGATGCTGCGCTCGATCAAGGCGGTCGGTGAAGCGACTCAGCTCCGCTGTGTGCCGACCTTTCTCGGCGCGCATGAAATCCCGGAGAAGTACCGCGGCAATACGCCGGGCTATGTCAGCCTGGTTATCGACGAGATGCTGCCGAAAGTCGCGTCCGCGGGTTTGGCGAGGTATTGCGATATTTTCTGCGAGCCAAAGACATTTCCCGTGGCGGAGGCGAGACAAATCCTTGCCGCTGCCAAGTCTCTCGGCTTCGGGTTGCGAGTTCATGCCGACCAGTTCACTTGCTCGGGAGCGGCGCAGCTTGCGGCCGAATTGGGCGCGAAGACGGCTGATCATCTGGAGCAATCCGACTCTGCCTCGATCGCGGCGCTCAAAGCGACGGGAGTTCAGCCGGTGCTGCTGCCGGGTTCGGTCTATGCGATCGGATCGCGCGATTATGCTCCCGCGCGGGCGATGATCGAGGCCGGGCTAGGAGTGGTGATCGCGACCGATTTCAATCCCGGCTCGTCGCCGACGGCCTCGATGGCGATGGTGATGTCGCTTGCCTGCACGCAAATGAAGATGACTCCTGCCGAGGCGCTCACCGCTGCAACCATCAACGCCGCCTGCAGTCTCGACCTTCAACACGAGCTCGGCTCCCTTGAAGCCGGCAAAGTTGCTGATTTCGTCATCCATGAAGGCGAAGATTATCGCGAGATCGCTTACTGGTTCGGGGTCCAGCGGCCGGCGATGGTCTTTGCTGGCGGACGACGAGTCCTGAGCTGATGCGCTCTCTATCATGGGGTTTACTCTATGTGTTTACAGGAGAGCCAATTGGAAGCTGTGCAAGCGGCGGCACTTGATGTATCTCTAGCGGGCGTACAGCGCGCCCGCGCGCGCATTCGTGACTTTGTCTTTCTCTCTCCCTGCCTGCGCTCCGCCGAGCTGACGCGAATGACCGGGCAAGAGATTTATCTCAAGCTCGACAACCTGCAGCGCACCGGCGCGTTCAAGGAACGGGGCGCGCTCAACAAGATCCTGACTCTGAGCGACGACGAGAAGCGGCGCGGAGTGATCGCGGCGAGCGCGGGAAACCACGCCCAGGCGGTGGCCTATCACGCGACGCAGCGCGGGATTCGATCACAGATCGTGATGCCGCTGATGACCCCCCTGGTCAAGGTGGCGGCGACGCGGGGCTTTGGAGCGGAGGTCGTCCTGTGCGGGGCCAACTACGATGAGGCCTGCGCCGAAGCAATCCTGCGAGCGGAGACCGAAGGGATGACCTTTCTGCATCCCTTCGACGATCCGGAGGTGATCCAGGGACAGGGATCGATCGGGCTCGAAATTCTGGAGCAGGTACCGGAGATCGAAGCCGTGGTGGTGCCAATCGGCGGGGGCGGGCTGATCGGCGGCGTGGCCTGCGCGATCAAGGAGACGAATCCCAAGGTGCGAGTGATCGGCGTCCAGACCGAGCGGCTGCCCTCGATGCTTCGGGCCTCGGAGGCGGGCCAGCCAGTTACGGTTCCAGCAGAAGCGACGATTGCCGACGGAATTGCGGTGCGGCGCTCAGCCGAGCGTACCCTTCGCCTGGTGGAGCGCTACGTGGATGAGCTGGTGACCGTCGACGAGGAAGAGATTGCCAGCGCAATCCTGGTGCTGCTGGAGCGGGAGAAGACGCTGGCTGAGGGCGCCGGAGCCGCGGCGCTGGCGGCGGTGCTGCAGAGAAAGTCCTCCCTGTCCACTGAGCGGACGGCGGTGCTGGTCTGTGGAGGCAATATCGACGTGAGCCTGCTGGCCAAGATTATCGAGCGCGGCCTGGTCAAAGATGGCCGATGGATGCGGCTGCGGATTCACCTCTCCGACCGGCCCGGCGCTCTGCACCAGCTGACGAGGATCATTGCTGAGCTTTCCGCAAACATCGTGCAGACGCAGTACGACCGTGCCTACTACGGCGTGAGCTTGGGCGACACGGTGATCGACTTCACCCTTGAGACTCGTGGGTTGGAGCATATCGCGATCATCGAGCGCACACTCTCGGAGGCGGGTTACCGGCACCAGCGGATCGAGTGACTCGCGATCAGGCAGGAGGTGGACAATTCTCCCTCAGTGCGGCGCGTCGGCGGGTCCGAAACGCATTCCGGTGTCGGTGGTTCGGGTTCGTTTTCGCGGCCCGGCGTGCGCGACCATCCGTCCAGTCGATTTTCGCTCGATGAGGGTAGGGTGGATGATGAATTCGGCGCCCTCGGGCGGCGCTTGTTGGTGGAGATGGAAAAGGGCCCGAAAGGCAGTGCGGGCGATGTCTGGGCGGGAAACACGGATGGTAGTGAGCGGCGGCTGGGTGAAAGCGCTGAGGTCGATGTCGTCGAAGCCGATCACCGAGATGTCCTCGGGTACGCTGAGCCCCTGCTCGAAGATCGCGCCCATAGCGCCGATGGCGGTCATGTCATTCGAGGCCAGAATCGCGGTGGGACGATGGGAGCGCGCGAGCAGCCGCGCCATGGCATCGTGGCCGCCGCCCATACGATGGTCACCTGCCTCGATCAAGGCTGGATCCAGGCGAATTCGTTTGCGTCTGAGGCTGGAAATGAAGGCCTGGCGCCGCACCCGGGCTGAGGTCAGGTCCATCGGTCCAGAGATAAAGCCGATATCGGAATGGCCCAGGTCGGAAAGATGCTGGACGGCAGCATCGATGCCTGCCGCGTAATCCAGCACGATGTTCGAGATGCCTTCGCCAGGCGTCGCGGTATCGAGGAAGACGAGTGGGATACGCCGGCTGCTGAACTCCTCGATCAGGTGGCCCTCCATCTCCGAGGTGAGGATGGCGACGCCGTCGACCTTACGCTGCAGCATGCGGCGCACGCAGGTTTCCATGCGGCCGGGGTCGTAGTTGGTATTGGCGATCAGCACTTCCTGGCCGTACTGGACGGCGACCTCCTCAAAGCTTCTCACTAGCTCAGGGAAAAATGGATTCGTGATGTCGGAGATAATCAAGCCATATAGGCTGCTTCGCCCGGAGCCGAGGGCGCGAGCGTTGTTGTTGGGGTAGAACTTGAGCTTGCGGATCGCATTGTGGACGCGCTCGGCGGTCTCGGGGGCGACCTTGTCGGAGCCGTTGATGGTCCGCGACACGGTCGCCGTGGACACCTGGGCCACTCGGGCGACTTCTCTGATGTTCATTGCTCTCTCGAATTTCCCCGGATGAACCCAAGTCGTTGACGCGCGAAACATGAGACAAGTCTCATTAGAGTTATATAGGTATTCGACATAGGATTATGTCAGAGAGCAGCAGAGACCGCCGCGCCGGTCTGAGTATCGATCGGAGTCGGATATTGGAGAAGAGTCTTCGTAAGGGAATTCTGGTTGCTGCTGTTGCCCTGGTCTGCTCCGGATTCGAACCCCCGGCGACCGCCCAGGCGCAGCGACCGGCGGCGAATACCACGCCAGCGCCACAGTCGGGGATGGGGAATTCAACCGCCGGCGTCTTCGCCCCGGTGCATGATGCCCAGAACCGCCCGATTACCGCGGGAGGATTTGTCGATTCGGGTCCGGTCATCTTTCAGGATGTCTCGAAGCAGGCGGGGCTGACGGTGTGGCGTCATAAGATGGGCACTCCGGAGAAGAAATACATCCTGGAGACTCCAGGCTCGGGGATCGCGCTGCTTGATTACGACAACGACGGATGGCTGGACATCTACGCGGTCAACGGCTCGACCTACAAGGCGCTCGACGGTAAAGAGCCCGCTCCCCACGCCGCTCTCTTTCACAATAATCATGACGGTACCTTCAGCAATGTCGCCGCGAGGGCCGGAGTGACCAACGACCGTTGGGGATTTGGCGCAGCAGTGGGAGACTATGACAACGATGGCTGGCCGGACATCTACGTCAGCAACTACGGCAAGAACCGCCTCTACCACAACAACCACGACGGCACCTTCACCGACGTTGCCGAGAAGGCTGGAGTCACGCTCGGGGGCTGGTCTGCCGGGGCAACCTTCGGTGACTACGACGGGGACGGCAAGCTGGACCTTTTTGTGCCGGGATATGTGCATTTCGATCGCACGAATTTGCCCGACCCTGGATTGAAGGCGGTCAACTATTCCGGTTGCCAGTTTCGCGGGGTGACCGTCATGTGCGGCCCTCGTGGTTTGCAGGGCGAGAAGGATCACTTGTTCCGTAACAACGGCGACGGAACGTTCACTGATACGACTGAGAGGGCAGGCGTGGGCGATCCCAATGCCTATTATGGGCTGGCGTCTGCCTTCGTCGACCTGAATAACGACGGCAAAGTAGACCTGGTTGTCGCAGACGACTCAACGCCCAACTATCTGTACATCAACAAGGGTGATGGGACTTTCGACGACGATAGTTATGCTTCCGGGTACGCGCTGAACCAGGATGGGCGCGAGACGGCTTCGATGGGCATCGCCATCGGCGATTACCAAAACAATGGTCTGATCGACCTGGCGAACACGACGTTTTCGGATGATTACAAGGTGCTGTATCGCAACGACGGAGACGCCAATTTCACTGACATCAGCTACAAGGCGGGGATCGCCCAGGTCACGATTCCATTTCTGGGCTGGGGAGCTGGATTTCTCGACTATGACAATGACGGATGGAAAGACTTATTCTTCGTCAATGGGCACGTCTATCCTGAAGTCGACAAGAATGACTGGGGAACGAGCTTTGCCGAGCGCCCGCTGCTGTTTCGCAATGAGAAAGGGCAGAAGTTTGAGAACGTACCGCCGGTGAAGGGTACCGGGCTGGCCGACGTAATCCCCGGGCGGGGCGGCGCCTTCGGCGACCTCTTCAATGATGGAAAGATCGATGTGGTCATCAACGTCATGGATGGTTCGCCGGTGCTGCTGCGCAACGTGAATGACGACCACCACCACTGGGTCGAATTGAAGCTGGTGGGCGGAGCGAATGGTCCTCGCGATGCCGTCGGTGCGACGGTCTACCTGGCAGCGAATGGCATGAAACAGCGCGGCGATGTTGTGAGCGGGGGCAGTTACGCTTCCTCGAACGACCCGCGGGTCCACTTCGGCATCGGCGAAGCGACGGCCGTCGAAAACCTGGAAATTCATTGGCCCGGAAGTTCGGTGGAGCATGTGAAGCTGCCCGGGGTCGACTGCATTTTCACCGTCGAGCAGGGAAAGGGAGTCACTGCACGGGCCTGTCCAAAGCCCCCGTCAAAATCGATCGCGCAGAAATAATTCGCCGCTGAGGGTGCGCCGTCGCTACCGTAAATGCCTTCGTAGACGCTACCTTCGAATGTTTCGCCATTGGCGATAGACTATTGCGAGAAAGCGGGCATTGCCGAAAAGATATCTGCGCCACAAACGGCGCGGTTCGAAGATCAGCCGTCCGAGCCATTCGAGGCCAATGCTCCTCATCCATTGCGGAGGACGTCTGCGCAGTCCGGCGACGGTATCGATCGCAGCGCCTACGCCGTGGATCGCGCCCACCGGGAGGTCCCGGCAATTCTCGGATATCCACCACTCCTGCTTGGGTGAACCCAGCGCAACGATGAGGAAATCGGGTGCGGCGGCGACGATCTTGTCACGCACTCTTTGGTTGGCCGCCGGGTCGGCCTCAAATCCGATTGGAGGACAGTCGATGCCGGCCAGCCGGAGGCCCGAATTCCGCTGCACCAGCTTCTCCGCAGCTCTTTCGGCTCCGCCGGGGAGTCCGCCGAGAATATAGAAGGTCATTCCTGAGGCCGCGCAGGCCGCGCAGATCGCTTCCATGAGGTCCACCCCGCGAATCTGCTCAGGCAAAGGAGTGCCTAGCAGGGACGCCGCCCAGACGAGGGGTAAACCGTCTGCGACCACAAGCTCGCAGGAGCGAATGATGTTGGCATAGGCTTTATCGCTGTCGGCAAGTGCGACCAGGAAAGCGTTGGGACAGACGATGCGGGCCGGCGGCGCCACGCTTTTGCTCTCGATATATCTGAGTGCACATTGGACCGCTTCGTTGAAGGTGAGGACATCGAGAGGGACCGGGCCGACGAAGATGCGTTCTTTCGCTGCCGGCGGGGCTCCGTCCTTTCTGCGGCTGGTGTGGTCGGCGCCATTGTTGATGTCGTGGGCCATCGTCGCAGACATCCTCTCAGGTGCTACAGACGAACGCCAGTCTCAGGCGAGTGCCTCCCCGCGCTTGAGTCGGCTGCGGCGTCAGTGGGACGAGGTGAGCGCCGTGAGGAACTGGTAAAAGAAATCCACCGCAGTGAAGTACGACTCTATCGGGACCCGCTCGTCTTTGCCATGCATGCGAAGGTCGTTGTTTTCGAGAGCGATTCCAGATATTCCATATGTTGGCATACCGGCGGCGTTCGTATATACGCCATCCGAGGCGCCGTCGGCCATATCTGGGATGACGGGAACGCCGGGCCAAAACTTGCCTGAGACCTCAGTCATCGCCTGCATGACCTCGGGCTTGAGTGCTGCCGGAGGAAGTGCTTTGGCGTCGGGTGCGGTGTCAAAGACATCACCGGCATCATTTATGTAGCGCACGACAACCTTGGGGTCGGCGAAGATGCCGATGAGCTGCTGGCGGATCTCTTCGCGGGAGTGGCCAGGGAGGATGCGGCAGTTTACATTGGCGCGGGCCATTTGGGGCAGCGCGTTGTTGGCGTGGCCTGCTTCGAGGCGGGTGGCGACGCAGGTGGTGTGCAGGGTGGAGTTATGGGCGGGGTCCTGCGACAGCCTTTCGATCGCTGCCTGATTTGGCGGGGTTAGCAGGATGGCCTTCATGTCGGCCGCTGTCTGCCCCGACTCGACCTTGCTCATGGTTTCGAAATAGGCGCGAGTGACGGGGTTGAGTTCGAAGGGAAACTTGTAGGCTTGCAGGCGGGTGAGCGCATCGGCGAGGTGGTAGATCGCGTTGTCTGGCACCGGCAGAGAACTGTGGCCGCCGGGATTGGTGACGGTGAGCTGAAAGTCCGCGTAAAGCTTTTCGCTTGCGTCGACGTCAACGCTGAGAGCTTTGCCTTTCTCGAGTTCAATCCCGCCGCCGTCGTGATTAAGCACATATTCTGCGTCGATGAGGTCGCGATGGTTCTTTAATAGCCAGTCGACGCCGTTTGACTTGCCGCCTTCCTCATCGGCGGTAAGGGCGAGGACGATATCGCGATCCGGCCTGTACCCATCTTTCTTCATTCGGATGAAGGTGGTCACCATGATGGCGTCCCCGCTTTTCATATCCTGGGTACCGCGTCCGTAATAGAACCCGTCTTTCTCGACGAATTGGAACGGGTCTGTCGTCCAGTCTTCGCGGCGGGCCTCGACGACATCGAGATGGCCGATGAGCAGAATAGGCTTGCGTGCACCGGTTCCCTTGAGACGCGCGACCATGTTGTCCTTGCGGTCGTTAGGCCCTAAGACCACGACGTCCTCTTTGGCGAAGCCTGCGTCGAGCAGGCGCCTGGCCATCGCCTCCGCGGCAACGGTCGTGCTGCCGACCGAGTCAGTGGTGTTGATTTCGATGAGCTGCTGAAAGATGTCATGAGAGAGCTGGCGGGCGTCGGGGTCGAGTTTAGATGCCGACTGTGCCCGTGCGGCGTGCGAATTCAGAGCCAGGCTCAGGATAAGAAAAAGGGCGAAGGAAAGGCGGCTGGTGCTAGTAGCAAAACCCCGTTGGAACATTCATTCTCCGGCAGACGGCCGAGCAGGCCTGTCGATGGCACAGCGTAGCAGATCGGCGATGTTGAGCATGGCCTCGCGCCAAAATATTTGACTTGCAGGACCTCAATGCCACGGCTTCGAGGTGGAACGCTTGATTCGTTATGTTTATCGCTCAATCCCTTGCGATGTTGCTCGCCAGGCACCGCGTGCATTAACCTCCCATTCACAGACTGTCGCTAAGTTGGTAATCGGTGAAACCTAACACTCAGGACGCACGCGTGGACGCCCCTCCCACGACCAACTCTCCGTTCGGCCGGGCGCCGTCCTCGACTCCGGGCTCCTCAAAACCCTCCCTGGAAAGCTCGAAAATCAGAATATTTCTGCGAGAGCGGGGCAGTTCCGCCGGCATTGATCGCGCTTTCGCCGGCCTCATGGTGGTGTGTGCGCTGGTCATTTTCGCGATCGTGGCGCTGATCCTTTTTGAGTTGATCCTGCGATCGCAGCTGTCGATCCACAAATTCGGTCTGGGCTTCTTCTATCGCCAGGCGTGGGACCCGGTGAGCGGGGATTTCGGCGCCTTACCATTTATCTACGGCACCCTGATGTCGTCCTTCGTCGGCTTACTCATTGCCGTGCCCCTCGCAATCGGCGTGGCGATTTATCTGACGGAGATGTGTCCGAAACTGCTGCGCGGTCCGCTAGCTTTTCTGACCGAACTGCTGGCTGCAATCCCAAGCGTGGTATATGGCCTGTGGGCGGTGTTTGTGCTGGTGCCGCTGTTGCGGGAGCACGTCAATCCCGTGCTGGCGAAGCTGTTTGGCTGGACAGGCTTGTTTGGCGGGCCGAATTATGGCATTGGCATGCTGGCGGCCGGCATCATCCTTGCGATTATGATCCTCCCGGTCATTTCGTCGTTGACCCGCGAAGTAATGACCTCCGTTCCCCATTCGCAGCGCGAAGCCGTGCTGGCACTGGGTGCTACGCGCTGGGAGATGATTCGCATGGGCGTGCTGCGCAACGCGCGCATCGGCATTGTGGGTTCGATCATTCTGGGGCTGGGCCGCGCGCTGGGCGAGACGATGGCAGTCACCATGGTCATCGGCAATCGTCCGGAAATCGCGAAGTCCCTTTTCGCCCCGGGCTATAGCATGGCCAGCGTGATCGCCAACGAATTCAGCGAAGCCTCCGACGATCTCTATCTGAGCGCCCTGGTCGAGATAGGCCTTGCCTTGTTTGTCGTCACGATCATCGTGAACGCTCTGGCCCGCTTGTTGGTATGGGCAGTCACGCAAGGAGCACCTGCGCGGGCAGCTTAGCTTACCCTGGCGCCGAAGACCCCTATGGCAAGCAGCGTTTACAAGACGAGTGCATTCAACAGGATCAGCCGTCAGGCAGCGGACTATGCGGCCACGGGGCTCTCAGTCCTGAGCACCATCCTGGTGGTTGCGCCGCTCGTCGCCATCTTCATCTACCTGTTGTATAAAGGCGCAAGCTCACTGAATCTTGCGTTTTTCACCCAAGTTCCCAAACCCGTCGGAGAGAGCGGCGGTGGCATGGCGAACGCGATCTTCGGCTCAGCGGTTTTGCTGCTGATCGGCAGCGTGCTTGGGGTACCGATCGGCATCGCCGGAGGGATTTTTCTTGCAGAGTTCGGTAGGGGCGGCCGTCTGGCGAACGCAGTCCGCTTTACCGCCGATGTGTTGAACGGCGTGCCCTCGATCGTCATGGGTATCTCCGTGTATTCGCTGATCGTGCTTCCGCAAAAGCACTTCTCTGCGTTGTCCGGGGGAGTGGCGCTGGGTATCATGATGATTCCGACGATTACGCGGACGACCGAGGAAATGCTGCTAATGGTTCCGAATTCGATCCGCGAAGCGGCGCTCGGACTTGGTGTGCCAAATTGGCGCTCGGTGCTGGCGATTACGTTGCGCACGGCTTCACCCGGGGTCATTACCGGTTGCATGCTCGCCTTCGCGCGGGTCGCGGGAGAGACCGCTCCCCTGCTTTTCACCGCATTTGGCAACCAGTTCTGGAGCGGCAGGCTCGACCAGCCGATTGCCGCCCTTCCCCTGCAGATTTTTGTCTACGCAATCTCTCCCTATGACGAGTGGCACCGGTTGGCGTGGGCGGGCGCGCTGGTGCTGATTGTTCTCATCGTGGTTTCAGTCGCACTGGTTCGCTTCGTGACCTCGCGCGGCGTTTTGAAAGGAAACAGTTAAGTGGGCGCTGGCATTCAGGTAACGGAACTGAACGCATGGTATGGCACGAACCATACGTTGCACGACGTCAATCTGAACATGCCCGCTAATAATGCGACGGCATTGATCGGCCCTTCCGGTTGCGGCAAATCGACGTTCGTGCGCTGCCTGAACCGGATGCACGAAACCAACCCCATCGCGAGGGTGACAGGCAAGGTGCTCATCGCCGACATGGACATCTACGCGGACTCGTCGGCGGTCGAAGTGCGGCGTCGTGTCGGCATGGTCTTTCAGCGCCCCAACCCATTTCCAACGATGTCGATCTACGACAATGTCGCCTCAGGACTGCGCCTCAACGGATTCAGCAACCGCCGGGTGCTCGACGAGATTGTGGAACGGTCGCTAACGAATGCGGCCCTGTTCGATGAAGTGAAAGACGATCTCAAGAAGAAGTCCGGCGCCAGCCTTTCGGGCGGCCAACAGCAACGTTTATGCATCGCCCGGGCGCTGGCGGTCGATCCGGAGGTACTGCTCATGGACGAACCGGCCTCGGCCCTCGACCCTGTCTCGACCGCGAAGATTGAGGACCTGATCTTTCAGTTGAAATCTCAATATACGATCGTCATCGTCACCCACAACATGCAGCAGGCAGCACGGGTCGCGGAAAACACCGGCTTCTTTTTGAACGGCAAGATGATCGAGTTCGATGCTACTCACAAGATCTTCACAAACCCAAGTGATAAAAGGACGGAAGACTACATTACAGGCAGGTTTGGCTAAAGGTTGTGATGCGGCAGCCAAACGACTAACTTATTGTGCGAGCGGAGCTCGCGTCGAATGAAGATGCCGATAGCGATCGGCGGCGAAGGGTGGGCCCAATGGTGCGGCTCCGGTTTCAGCAAAGTCTCGATGATCTGAAGGAACGGCTGCTGGTCATGGCGGGCATGGCGGAGCAGGCCATTCAGCGCGCCATCGAAGCCTACCGGACGCGCGACATTTCCGTCTGCGACCTAGTGGATCATAGTGAACAGGCAATTGATCGCTTCGAACGCGAGATCGACCAGATGGCGCTCGATCTGCTTGCGATGGAACAACCCATGGCCATCGATCTCCGCTTTATCCTCGCCGTCATCAAGATCAACGCCGACCTTGAACGCGTGGGCGATGCCGCCAGCAGTATCAGCGACCGGGTTCGCGACCTCCAAGCCTTTCCGGTAGCGGACCTTCCCGTCGATATTCCGCGAATGGCGTCGCTGGCGGAGGGCATGGTGCGCAAAGCCCTGCAGGCCTTCATCGAAGCCGATGCCGAGCTTGCGGAGTCCGTTCTCTCCATGGATGACAATGTGGATCGGCTGAATGATAGCGCGTACTTTGCCCTCTCGAGCCTTATGAAGAGTCAGCCGGAACTGACTCCACAGGCCCTCAACGCTATGATGATCGCGCGCAACCTGGAAAGGGTCGCCGACCACGCCACCAACGTTGCCGAAGACGTGATTTTCTGGGTGCGCGGCGCCGACGTTCGTCACCACGTCCACCAAGCTGACGGATCTCCTGCGCCTGCGGCGGACTAATAATCCGTTTCACAAATAGTGTTGCTGAGCGTAGCGAATGCGAAGAATGGCTTTTCTTGACGGAAAAGCCGTGCCGAGGTTGTCTCCATAAGATAGCCAATTGCGGAAGCACACTCATCGAGAGCGGCCGACCATCACTTAAGCTGGCCACCAAATAAGCTTCTGCATCAGCGGGTAGTAGAGTCCCAGCCGCAGCTGTAAATCCGGACCCTGCGCCAGACGCATCATCCGTCCGTAGCTCTCCAACTGTTCCGCGTATTGCAGTCGTTCTTTATCGAGAAAAGTAGCAAGACCGGCTTGGCCGTGGGTCGCCGTCTTGTAATCGATGATCCACAGGAAGTCCGATCCGTCGCTGCCTGGTTCCTGTCCCGCTCGAAAGCAGCGATCGATGCGCAGGGTGCGCGCATCGCCATCGATGAGCCCGGTCCAGGACGACTCTGTTTGCGCTTCTCTATGAGGGCTCAAGATCCAAAGCCCCTCTGCGTCAGCAAGCGCTGCCTGGAGCGCTCCCAGGGCCACGCGCGCACAGGATTCCGCCTCCCGCAGAGGCAAGCCTTCATTGCGTGCGAGCGTGACTGCCCGAGTGTGAAATCTGGAGAGTGCGCCGACGAAGAGCGCCTCTCTGCTGCTGCTTTCCAGGAGCCGCGCCGCGTCTTCAAAGATCGCGTGCACGACGGTGCCTAGCGTCCGGGTCGATCGAGATGCCTGCGGGCGCATTTTCTCTTTCGCTGGCCGTACCGCGTTGGCCGAATGATTCGTCGCGGCCACTGTTACATTTGAGCGCCGCGGTGTCGGTTTCCATTCAGGCGGCAGGCGGTGGAGTGTGGTGCCGGTCTTCGTGGCTGCGACTGTCTCCAGTATTCCAGGTACGGGCTGACCGTCCACGGGGGCGGGCCTGAATGCCACAACACTGCTCGCAGGCGGAGCGGGCATACCCGCACAACTTGCGGCAAATACATCGTGCAGAGCGGGCCATGCGGCATGGAGAAGTGTACCGTGTCTGCAACTCACGCCGGCGTTCGTCACCGTAGCTGTGCCAAATAGGTGCACTTCTTCCCGGGCCCGCGTACACGCGACATAGAGCATGCGCTTACGTTCCTCGGCGTCGCGGTTCGCCCTCTGCCGCTTCAACCAGCGATTCAGCGGGGAGGTCTCGTCTCCTGACTTGTCAATCGGAGCAGCAAGGATCTCAGTATCCTCAGCCCTTGCTCTCTCGAGATATTGGATGAGGGCAGGCGAATCCCGCTGTGCAAGCCGATGAAGGCCAGGAACCAGGACGACATCGAAGCCGAGCCCCTTCGCTTTGTGTATCGTCATTATCTGAACGCCGCAACCTTCGCCGACCGTGGGATTGGGGCAAGCAAAGAGTCGGTCGATCTGGTCCTGCATCGATTCGCCCGAGGCGGCGATGCCATCGGGCGCGATCTTCTCCAACATGGAAAAGTATGCCCGCGTATTTTCATTTCCAGTCTCGTCGACGCAGGCGGGTCCGCCCAGGCTGTGCCAGGTGCGCTCGATCCAGGACGAGAAAGAGGACTGCCTGTAACGGGCGCGAAGCGCGGCCTGCAAGACCGAAATCACATGCACGACACGCTCTCTTGATTCCTCCTTGAGCAGGTGAAGATGCTTCTTGATTTGCAACGCAACCGCGCCGCCGCCGGATTGCCGCTCGTCGGTGCCGCAGAGCAAATGGAGATCGCTCAACTCCAGTCCGCACCACGGAGCGCGCAGCAGAGCCAGCCACGCGATGCGGTCCATCGGGTGCAACAGAGCGCGGGTAAGCGCCTGCAGGTCCAGGATTTCCTGCCGTTCGCTTAGTGTCTCCAGTTCGACTGCCCTGAAGGGGATCTCTTCGTCGCGCAATGCGGCGGCGATCCTCGCGACATGATTCTTCGCTCGTGCGAGCACCGCAACGGTGAAGTCGGTTTTGCCCAGCGCCGCCCTTTCGATTCTGGGAAGGTGTTCGCGGATGATCTTTAGCACTTCGTCGGTTTCGTTTCCCTGAGGATCGACACCAGCTCGCGGATCATAACGTCGAGAGGAGTTGCTCTTCGTTTTCGCCTGTGGAATCGTAAAGCCTGGATGAACCTTGTAGACGCCTTCCTGTTCGTCAGGGTTCTTTGGGTTTCCGGGCAGAAAGTCGACCGGCCCGGCCCCCTCTTTGACTTCGTGGGGGAATATAGTCTCGAAGATGTTATTCAGCGACGTGACTACTCTGGCCTTGGAGCGAAAGTTGGTGGAGAGCCGTAGCATCTTCACCGGCAGGCGGCCGTTGTCGGCGGCGAATCCATGCTTGCCTATCAGTTTGAAAAGTTCGACATCGGCCTGGCGAAACATATAGATCGATTGCATTGGATCGCCGACCAGAAAGAATGTGCGCCCATCGTCCCGGCGCCACTCGCGAAGCAGAGCTGAAGTCAGCTGATACTGGCTGCGCGAAGTGTCTTGGAATTCATCGACCAGCAGGTGAAGCACTTGCTGGCCCTGGTCGAAGGAGGCGCCGTCACCGGATGGACCGTCGAGCACCGCGCGCGCGGCGTTGCCCAATTCGACGAAGTCGACGGCATTCTGCTCGGCGAATACCACTTCCAGCTCCTGCTTGGCCTGTCGGAGCACGGTGAACATATACCGCAGGCCCTGCCATTGGTCTTCGGTGTAATGAGCAGGGGGGAGATGCCGAATCTCCGTAAGAGACTCCTGTAATCCCGGTAGGTCGCGAAGGAAGTCGACCAGCTCTGCCATGTCTTTCCGGTTCTTCCCGTCAGAGGGGAAGCCCTCCGAAGCTAAGTACCTCTTGCGAATGTCGTGCGCCTTTGTCAGCAGAAAATTGCACAGGCAATGCCAGTGTCCGAGTGCTTCGGATAGAGGCTCCGGCAACGCTGTCAGTCCTGCAAGCAACCGGATATCGACGCTGGTTCCGAGGTTGCCGCAGGCATAGTCAGCAAGTCTAAGCAAATCCCTCGTTTTTTCAGGGTGAGACGAGAGCAGTGCATGCGCCGTTCTCAGCACCGACTCAATCTCCCGCTTGAAAGGTCTCTCAAAGTGAGCGCGTGTCGACTCCCAATCGACAGCACCATCGATTGGGAGGATCCGCCCCCACTGGTCTCGTGTCGCGAGCATACCCGCAATCAGAGATTCACAGTTCTTCAGATTGCTGTCGCGCAGAGCCAGCAGGGCCGCGAGGGCCTGGTTCAGTTCGATATCGCCTCCGCCCAGCCGATCGAAAGTCTTGCGCGCGGCGCTGCGATAGAGAGGCAGCGCGTTTTCGAGCGGCTCCAGAGCAGCCGCAGCTCTCGCTCTTAGCGGCATCTGACGGGCGATTCGAAGGCATAACGAGTCAATGGTTTGAATATTCAATCGCTGCGAGTGGTCGAGCAGCCGCCAGCCTCGCCGGTCGGAGTTTTCCAGCGCCGCGATTGCCAGCCGCAGAGTAGCGGGCCCGGGGCGAGCGGTTTCCACGCCGGGATGCTTTGCCTGCTCAAGCTCGCGCAAGACTCTATGTCTCATCTCGGCAGTGGCTGCCTTGGTGAAGGTAATCGCGAGCACCTGCTCTGGCTCCTCGACCTCCGCGAGCAGTTTTAGAAAGCGTTGGACAAGGAGCTCCGTCTTGCCCGAGCCCGCGGGTGCCTGCACGAGAATTGACCTGGACGTGTCAAGTGCCTCCTCGCGGGCCAACCGGTCAGCGAGGCCAATTACGGCGAGCTCAGTCATCGGCGCCCTCTTCCTCCTGAGCAGCTTCTTTGTCCTCGCCGGCGGTGATTTCTTCTTCCTCCAGCAGTGCGGAGATCTCGGCAACGCGGCAGAGCGCTGGCAACGGGCAGTTTTCGCAGGTCTTCGGATATGCTTTCGGCGCGACTTCGGCGTCACCGGCCAGAAATTGTTCAGCGAGATTGCTCAACGCCTTGCGCCAGCCGTCAAGCATCTCCTGATCGAGCGGGTTCTTGACCAACGGCGACTTAGCCTCAAGATCATTCATCACTGTCCGCCTGGCATCTATAGCGCGACCCATAAATCCCATCGCCTTTCCCGTGCGCACATTTGCCAGCAGCAAACCGCGCAGATCTTCAATCCGGGCGGCAGTCGCATAAAGAAGGAGCTGAGGTTCGTCTGGACGCTCGCCCTCCCACATTCCCGCCGATATCCTGCCAGTCTTGTAATCGAGTATGAGTTGGCCGCCGTCGACGTGATCGATGCGATCGACGCGGAGGTTCAACTGGAGACCGTTCACTTCAGTCTCGATGTTCTTTTCGTGCTCGAGCACCGTAAAGTGAGAGCGTTCGGCTTCATAGGCAAGCCACCGCAACAGTAACAAGTGGAGCCGCTCTTGTTCTGATCGCAGATACGACCTTGTCCAGTTGCTTCCCTCGTCTCTGTCCGCATGTTTACTAAAGGCGTTGCGGATGTGGTAGCGGAGTAGTGTTTCCAGACGGTCGTTCGCTATCGCATTTAACAGGTCAGCGCGGGTTTGCAGGCGCAGGTGGTCGGCATTGTGCGGCGACCAGAGAGATTCAAGAACTTTGTGAAGGATGTTCCCGCGGTCGCGGGGGTTGAGCCCTCGTTCGGGTTCATCGATCTCTTCTGCGCCCAGCCTGCGGACTGCAAAGCTCTGGAACCCGCATGCCGATTGTCGTCGAAGAATCTCTGCTCCGCCGGCCCGTCTATCACGAGGCCAGGGGACCGACGACAGGTCTTCAACCGGCTCGGTCAGGCGCCGATGAGGTGGTTCCTCGGGGACGTTCAGAGTTGCGCGCAAATCCTGTGATGCTTCCGATACCAGCGATGTGCCGAATACTTCGCAGAGTATCGGAGCGGAGCGCAGGTCGCCGGTATCATCCCGCCGCGAGTAGCTGAAGACGGAATGCGGCGAGCTCGCGGCGATCCGGCGCGTAACCGGCAGCGTCTGCTCCCAGTCCATATCGACGGTGGCGTGGGGCATGTTGTATTTCCGCTGCAGTTCGCGCGGCAAGAGAGAATGCGGCTGAGCGGTTGAGGGCCACCGGCGGTCGTCGACGCCGAGAAACCAAAGCGCATCGAACTCCTGCCCAGCAGACTCCAGGACGCCCATAAACTGGATAGGAGCGTCCCGGGATTCCGGCGCGAAGATGGTTTCGTTCGCATAGCGATCAATCGTGGTTACAAATTCTTCGTAGTTGACCTGGGCGCGGTCGAAGCTGAGACCGGCCACGTCGCCGAGCAACTGCTCCCAGCGGAGTATCGCCTGGTATTCAGTCGTATCGAGAGGCCGCCCCCCCGGCCAGCGGGCACGCTGCAGCAGGTCTTCAGCGAACTCGGTCCAGTCGAGAAAAGTTGTCTGACGATTTCCCATTCCGCTTGAGTGAGCGGCGCGTTGCAAGCCGCGAAGGCCGCCGAGGAAGTTTCGGGACATTGCAGAGGATGCGCGCAAGCCGGAGGAGATGAAGCTCTCCAGCGATACGGTTGGGCAGATCCCGCCGCGCTTGCGAATGCCGGCGTCGAGGGCCGCCATTTCATCCAGGTCATCGCCGCGAGCGGCGAGAAAACCAGACATCATGAGCCAGGAGATGGCCGCCTGCTCGATCGGCTCGATAGCCCAGCGCAACACCAGCAGAGCCGCGCCGATCACGGGGACAGTGGCCAGTGGGTGGCCAAGCGAAAACTCGAAAGGCATAGCATCGTCAGACTCCACCCCTAATGACTCCGGCATCAGGACGCGGCGGAAGGTGCGATCGATTTCGCCGCGAAGGCCGTCGATTTCCTGGACGATGACCGCGATGCGGGAGGCGGGATTTGCTTCAAGGATTTGCCGCGCCCACCAGGCGCAGGTTGCAAGTTCATCGCGCGAGTCCGTGGCCTCGATGATTTGCGGAAAGCTCCTCGCGACTGGCGCCTGGATCGAGTGAATCGATGCGCCCGCCGCTCGCGTTGAATTGATCAAGGCCTGGCGGTTCGGTGTGAGCCGGTCGAAGCCGACCAGCAGGATTTCGGTGGGAACTGACACGCTGCCGAGGCGAATCGATCTCTCGAGCAGGAGGGCCAGGTCGGAGCGAGACAGCCAGCTGTTTTGCCGGCATTGGCTCTGGAATCGTGCAGCCCACCCCCGAAAGGCCTCCGCATCGCTGCTCGCCCAGCCGCTCCAGGGGCGATGGCGCTCGCCATGCGCAGCAAAGTCGCTCAGCAGTTGCCAGGCTTCGCAGGCGAGCGCGGCAATGGATTCGGAATAGCCTGAGTTAGTAGCTGTGATTTTCTTCCAGACCGCCCGCTCCTGGAGTTCGGTGAGCAATAGAGGCGCTTCCGGAGAATTCTGCAGGTGCTGCTGCCACAGGATGCCCAGCCAACTCTCCCAATCGTGAATGAGGGGCGTCGGCCACGCCATCCTTCCGTCCGCCCGCTGTGCGTTCGCGTAGCTCTGCCGAAGCGACCTCGCTGCCCGCGCGTTTGCGGTCACTACGGTGCCCCCGCGTTTGAGGCAATCAAACACGGCTGCTTGCGTGGCGGATTCCGGCCGATTCGGGAAAGTAGCTGGAGCGGTCTTCACTAGACGAAAGTGTAAACTGACCCGGTGAGGCGCACCGTCATCCCGATGTTTGCGGCCATTCTGGCATTGAATGCGGGCTGCCACCGCAATCCTCCCGATGCCGCGGCTTCGTCGTCCGCCTCGCAGGGCAAACAGTATCCAATCCGGGGAAGAGTAGTGTCGACCGATGCCGCACAGGGCGAGGTCATCGTCGATACCGAGGCGATTCCCGGCTTTATGGAAGCGATGACCATGCCTTACAAGCTCAAAACACCCAATATCCTGAGTGAACTTCATCCTGGCGACCACATCACCGCAACGCTGTACGTCACCGATTCCAGCGATTTGCTTGACCAGATTGTGATCACCGCGCAAGGCCAGCCCGACTACCGGCCGCTGGTTCAGTACCACGTGCCCGCACCCGGCGACGCCGTGCCTGATTTCAAGTTCCTCAACCAGAGCGGGAAGCACGTTAGCATTGGCGATTTTAAGGGTAAGGTGCTTCTGGTGACATTCATTTACACCCGCTGCCCGCTGCCGGACTTCTGCCCGCGCATGAGCCAGAACTTCGCCAAGATCGACAAAGCGCTGGCCGCCGATCCCGCTCTCTACAGCAAAACGCATCTTCTCAGCGTGAGCTTCGATCCGGACTATGACACTCCGGCGGTGTTGCGGAGCTATGGCGGCGCTTATACCGGGAACTATACGGAGGAAAAGTTTGCTCACTGGGATTTTGCCGCACCGGGCAAGGATGACCGGGGCAAATCTGATCAGGAAGATGTGGACAAGTTCTTCGACGTAGGCGTGACCCCCGAAAAAGACCACACGATCACGCATTCACTATCGACAGTGGTGATCGGGCCGGATGGCAAAGTGTTCAAATGGTATCCGACAAACGACTGGACACCGGAGCAGGTGTTAAGCGATGTGAAGGAGTTGGCGGGGAGATCATGATTGTGATTTTGATGGGCGTTACTGGAACCGGAAAGACGACGATTGGCAAACTGCTCTCCAATCAGACGGGCTGGCAGTTCGCCGAGGGCGACGACTATCACTCTGAAGCCAACAAAGCGAAGATGCATGCGGGAATTCCGCTTGACGATGAAGACCGCGCTCCCTGGCTGGCGTCGCTGCATGATGTGCTGCTGGGGTGGTATCGGAACGGCCAGAGCGGAATCCTCGCTTGCTCTGCTCTGAAGCAGGCATATCGCGATACTTTGTCGGCGGGCATCGCGCACGATGCTTACCGTTTTGTGTTGCTCCAGGTCTCTCGCGAACACATCGCCGAACGGCTCAGCAAGCGGGCCAATCACTATATGAATCCCGGGCTGCTCGACAGCCAGTTCGCGACTCTCGAGATGCCTTCGGATGCGCTACGGGTTTCTGCCGAAGGGACGCCGGAAGAGACGGTCAAGCTGATTTCTAAAGAACTTGGGTCGTGAGGCGTTCCTTCCGCCGCAGCCTCGGACCTCTTGTAAACAAATTGTCCGTCGTCTTCGTCCAATGGACGTGATGCAGTCGCGGAATCTATCTTTTGCGGTCTTTCTTGGATTGGCCCTTTCTTGTCTTGCAAGTCAGGCTCAGGCGCCGTCACCGACGGCTCCGAGCACTCAAGCAGCGCCCCCGTCTAGCGGGACGGCGAATGCTCCTGCCACAACTCTTTCCGTCGATGTGAAGGTCGTGACACTGCCGGTTACTGTCCGAGACAAGCATAACCAGATCGTCAAGGGGCTGACCAAGGCGGACTTCACTCTCACCCAGGACGGCCATCCGCAGGTTATTAAATACTTCAACCTGGACACGAACCTGCCGCTGACGCTGGGCCTGCTGGTCGATTCGAGCATGAGCCAGCGGACGGTGCTCGACCAGGAAAAGACGGCAAGCAAAGCGTTCCTTGACCAGATGCTGACCGTAGATAAAGACAAGGCGTTTGTCATACACTTCGACGCCGAGGTGGAGCTTCTGGAGGACCTGACCGCCTCACGGGACAAACTAAAAGCGGCGGTTGACTTGATCCAGGTATCCGGCCCGCATATGAACAGTGGCGATTCGTCAGACGGGTCATCGAACGGCTCGGGGAACGGCTCGGGGAACGGCTCGGGAGGGGGATCAGGACGCCGGTCTGGCATGCGCGGCGGCGCGGGCACACAGCTTTACGATGCGATCTATCTGGCCTCTAACGAGATAACGAAAAAGCAGCCGGGGCGCAAGGCGCTGATCGTCTTGACCGATGGCGTTGACAGGGGCAGCAAAGAAACGCTGAACACGGCGGTCGAGGCGGCGCAGCGGGCCGACACCGAGGTTTATTCGATCTATTTCAAAGGCGAACGCGGCGGGGGTGGCAACTCTGGCGGTAACGGTGGCTATCCGGGGATGGGCCGACACGGCGGAATGGGCGGCGGATACCCAGGCGGAGGCGGATATCCTGGTGGAGGAGGAGGCTATCCGCGCGGCGGAGGCGGACAGACGGAGTCGCACGAAGACGGGAAAAAGGTGCTCCAGCAGCTATCCAGCGAAACTGGTGGCCGGTTCTTCGAGGTTTCGAAGAAGGAAACAGTGGATCAGATCTACGCGACTATCGAGGAAGAACTGCGTTCGCAGTACGTCCTTGGCTATACGCCGGCTAAAGGCGATAGCGACCCGGGATATCACAAGCTGGCGCTGACGACCGATAAGAAAGACGTCACGGTGCAAACTCGCGCAGGATATTACGCCGAGCAATAGCTCCGGCACTGTCTGTCGCGGCTAATTTCCAGATTCACTAACTTAGGGGTCCGCTGCGATAGGCGATGCGGCCCTCGCTGATCGTCCAACGTACCTCGCCAAGCATCGTCCAGCCATCGAACGGAGTGTTTTTCGACTTCGATTTGGAATTTGCGGAGCGGAAAGTCCATTCTTTCTTTGCATCGAAGATCACTACGTCGGCGAACGACCCGACCGCCAGAGTTCCGCGGCCTTTGAGTGCCAGCACCGCCGCCGGCTGAGTGCTGAGCAGGTTGATCACCCTTCCGATGGGCAACCGGTGCTGCTTATGTAACAGCGACAGTGACAATCCCATCGCGGTCTCCAGTCCGGTGATGCCGTTGGGGGCGCGCTCAAACTCCTGCTGCTTTTCGTGCGCGGCGTGTGGCGCGTGGTCGGTAGCGATGCAATCGACCACTCCATCGAGAATACCCTGCAGCATCGCATCGCGATCGGCCTGAGCGCGCAACGGCGGATTCATCTTGGCGTTGGTGTCATAATCGCCAACCGCTTCTTCGGTAAGTAGGAAGTGATGCGGCGCGACCTCGCAGGTGACGTGCAGGCCATTTCGACGGGCCTTTCGAACAGCCTCAAGTGCGGCTGCGGTCGAAAGGTGAGCTACATGCAGATGTCCGCGAAGGCCGTTGAGGCTGGCGAGCAGGCGCAGGTCACGTTCGACCAGTCCTGACTCAGCTTCGATGGGCATGCCGCGAAGTCCCATGCGAAAGGCCATTGCCCCGGCGTTCATCGAGCAACCGCCGGTCAGGCGGGTGTCTTCGGCATGTTGAATGACGGGGAGGCCGGCGCGCGCGGCAGCGATCAGCGCCTCATGCATGATGGCTTCGCCGAGGATTGGCTTGCCGTCGTCAGAGACGCCAACCGCTCCGGCGGCCTTGAGTGAGCCGTATTCGGTGAGCTTTTCTCCCATGCTGCCGCGAGTGGCAGCTGCGATGGGGAAGACCCGGATCTTCGCGCCGCGCTCCGGGCTTTGCATCCACCGCGTGATCTCGGGTGAGTCGTTGACCGGAATCGTATTGGGCATGGCGCAGACGCTGGTAAATCCGCCCGCCGCTGCCGCTGCCGTGCCGGTGGCTATGGTCTCTTTGTAGCCTTGGCCAGGCTCGCGCAGGTGGACGTGAATATCCACTAGCCCGGGCGCGACTACGAGTCCGGTGGCATCGATAACTTCGGCTTTCTCCTGCTTAGCAGCAGACTTCAACTTGCCGGGCGCATCGACGGCAGCAACGCGGCCGTCGCGCAGCAAAAGGTCGCGCTCGGCGTCGATGCCAGAGGCGGGATCGATGAGGCGGCCGCCGCGTATCAGTATGCTGCTCATGCGCGCCTCGCTTTCTTTACGGTCCGTGTGGCAGTTTCTTCACGGGGAGAGTTTAAGGCTCGTGCCACGAGTGCCATACGGATAGCGACGCCGTGCCGCACCTGCTCGGCGATGAGAGATTGCGGCCCGTCGGCGACCTCGCTGGTCAGCTCCAGGCCGCGAATGATCGGGCCCGGATGCATGAGCAGCGCGGTTGGCGCATGGGCCGCCATGCGCTCCGCGTTCGCCTGATACCGGGATTTGTAATCTTCGAGGTCGAGATGAAGTCCTGCGAGACGTTCCGCCTGGATGCGCAACATCATCACGACGTCCGAGGCGGCCAGGGCACGATCGAAGTCGCGCTCAATGCTGAGTCCGGGGCCGATCTGAGTTGCGGTCTCCGGAAGGAGCGGAGGCGGACCGCAAAAGATGACGCGCGCCCCGAGCCGGGGAAGCAGGAGAGCGTTCGATCTCGCTACTCGGCTATGGAGGATGTCTCCAACAATGGAGACGGTAACGCCTTCGAGCGTCTTGTCACTAATTTCTGTCTGGCCACCTCGCAGATGGGCGAGCATGGTGCGCAGATCGAGCAGTGCCTGCGAGGGATGTTCGTGAGTGCCGTCGCCGCCGTTGAGGACAGGAAGGCCCGTCTCGCGCTCCAGCAGATAAGGTGCGCCGGAGGAGAGATGGCGGAGTATGATGCACTCCGCGCCGAGAGCCTTAAGGGTTATCCCGGTGTCTTTAAGCGACTCGCCCTTCTCGATACTCGAAGACTGTGAACTAATCAGTGCCGTGTCGGCGCCCAGGCCTTTCGCGGCAAGCTCAAAGGAGGTGCGAGTCCGAGTGCTTGACTCGTAGAAGAGCAGCGCAACGCGCCGCTTCTCGAGCCGCTTCATCCGGAGCAGTGGGTCTTCTTCTTCGAGCAGGGTGGCGAGAGAAAGCACGGAGCCAATCTCGTCGAGGGAGAGATCGAGGACCGAGATCAGCGATCCGTGGGGGCGACGGCCCTGATGGGAAATGATCTGGGTTGGCGGGGCGGGAGGCAGGGTTTGTGCTGCGGCTTTTCTGATCGGCATTCGCACTCACACTTCGGCAGCGCAGCAATCTCTCACCGCGAGGTTCCTTAAATTTTCAATGCCGCGGCTTCTGCAGATTGCCCTGAGGTTGGTGGACAAGCGCCGAAGCCACGTCAAATCGGCATCTTCCCTTACATATGCACGCGCCTGACACTACTAACGACAGACTCAATCGGTCCGCTCGACCAGCAGCACCTGCTCATCACTGTCGATTTCCTTCAGCTTCACTTCAACAATTTCGCGCTGCGTGGTCTGCACCGTGCGGCCGACAAAAGTGGCTTCAATCGGCAGCTCGCGATGGCCACGGTCGATGAGCACCAGCAATTGCACTCGCTTGGGGCGGCCGTGGTCAAAGAGCGCGTCGAGCGCGGCGCGAATGGTCCGTCCGGTATAGAGCACATCGTCGATGAGAACGATGTCGCGTCCGTTAACGTCAAAGCCGATTGCGCCGGGGCTAACCACGGGGCGCACATCGTGGGTGGACAAGTCGTCGCGATAAAAACTGATATCCAGAATACCGTGGTCGACGGGGGTCTTCTCGATGGCGGAGATGACTCTGGCCAAGCGCTGGGCTAGCGGGACGCCGCGGCGCTTGATGCCGACCAGGCCGACATTTTGGCTGCCGTTGTTCTTCTCAATAATCTCGTGAGCCAGCCGGACGAGGGTGCGTTCGATCTCGGAGGCCGACATCAACCTGCACTTTTCGCGCAGCAGGGGTTTGCCGCCACTGTTTTTTTCGGTCATAAGTCTCTCGCCGGATGATACGAGGCTTACCGCCGCGGAGCAAGTCAAGGGTGGCGGTGCAGGGAACTTTCGCAAGAGGCGCGGCGTATTCCCCTCCGATCCTGCTTGGGCCGGACGCCTGCCGCGGGGTCGAAACGGAGTGTCCGCGGCGTTTCCCCGGAGGGTTCGTTGTAAGCTGGTTGCACCCTCAACAAGCTGGATTGCGCTGACGATATCGACTCACGAACGTCCCACACGGGAAGGGAGCACGCTTGGCACTCACGATCACCGGACTATCGAAGACCTATCCAAACGGGGTGAAGGCGCTCAAGAACCTCTCCCTCACCATCGGCAACAACATGTTCGGCCTGCTCGGGCCGAACGGAGCCGGCAAATCGACGCTGATGCGCACTGTCGCAACCCTGCAGGACCCGGATACTGGGACGATCTTCCTCGATGGCATCGACGTGCTCAAGGAGAAAAATACCGTCAGGAAGCTGCTCGGCTACCTGCCCCAGGAGTTCGGCGTCTATCCCAAACTCTCGGCGATCGACATGCTCAACCACCTGGCGGTGTTGAAAGGCGTGACCGCCGGATCGGAACGAAAAGATATTGTGGAGACGCTGCTGAAACAGACCAATCTGTGGGACTCGCGCAAAAAGGCGCTCAGCACCTACTCCGGTGGCATGAAGCAGCGATTTGGGATCGCCCAGGCCTTGCTCGCCAACCCAAAACTGATAATCGTCGATGAGCCGACTGCCGGTCTCGACCCGGCCGAGCGCAACCGCTTTCTCAATCTGCTGAGCTCGATCGCCAGCAACGTAACGGTCATTCTCTCCACTCACATTGTCGACGACGTACGGGAGCTGTGCTCGCGCATGGCGATCATTGCCAACGGCGAGGTGCTGCTGGAGGGAGCCCCCTCCGATTCGCTCGATGCACTGAAAGGGAACATCTGGAGCAAGGTTGTGGCCACCGATGCAGAGCTGGTGGAGCTGGAGACGTCGGTTCAGGTGATCTCGACGCACCTGGTCGGCGGTCAGCATGAGGTCCGCGTATATGCGGACTCCAGCCCCGGCGAAGGATTCAAATCAGTCGACTCCGGTCTTGAAGACGTTTACTTCCTCAACCTCGCCCGCCAGGCGAAAAACTAGCCGCGAGGGGAGACGCATGGGACAGTTCTGGGAGTTTTTCTCGTTCGAGCTTAAGTTCAGGCTTAAGAGCCCATCGACCTATGTCTATTTCGGGCTTTGGTTCTTCCTCAGTTTCTTGTCGATTGCGGCCGAGGACTTTCTCAACGTTGGCAATGACAAGATTTTGCTGAATGGCCCGTTTTCCACGAGCATTCTGTACATCATTCTGACCTTGTTCGGCATTATCGTTATAGGCGCAATCTTTGGGACGTCAATCCTGCGAGATTTTCAGCGGGATACCTACCAGATTCTGTTCACCAAGCCGGTCACCAAGTTTGCGTATCTCGGCGGCCGCTGGGCTGGCTCATTCGTCACCACTGTCCTGGCGTTCAGCGGATTGGTCTTTGGGGAGGCGATGGGCACCCTCGCCCCTTGGGCAGATCACACGCGCATCGCCAGTGGGCACTTCTGGTGGTACGTGCAGCCTTTCCTTTCGATTACCGTGATCCAGATTTTCTTTCTGGGGTCGCTTTTCTTCTGCATCGCCGCGCTGACCCGCAAAATATTTATTGTTTACCTGCAAGGCGTCGCGGTGTTCATGGCGTACCTGATCGCCAATGTGGTCTTCCAGGCAACCCGTTCTCTGGAGCATTTCTGGTCGGCGATATTCGATCCCGTGGGTCTGCGGCTCTTCGACAGCGTGACGCGATATTGGACAGTAGCAGAGAAGAACACCCTGCTGCTTCCCTGGAGCGGCGTCTTCCTATACAACCGCCTCATTTGGGCCGGAGTAGGAGTGGCGTCGCTGGTACTTGTTTATGCTCTCTTTCCGCTTTCCGTCGAGGCCCTGACCGCAGTTTCGCAGGGACGCCGCGCGGCAAAAGCCAAACAGAACGAGGCGGAGGATTTTCGTCCAAGGCGATCGCTCATTGCCGGCAGGCTACCGATGGTCCACCAAGTCTTTGGACCCGGGACCACGTGGGCCCAATTCGTTTCACTGACCCGGATGCGCATCTCGAACATCCTCCACGAGCTGCCATTCTGGGCAATTCTCGTGGTCATGATGGTCTATGCGATCATCAATGGCCACTTTGCCGGGCGGGTCCAGGAGATCAATGTCTATCCGGTCACCTTCCTCATGGTGCAGGCAGTGGAAGGAACGGCGACGCTCTTTTTCCTGATCGTCTCGACGATGTATGCCGGCGAACTGATCTGGCGGGAGCGCGACACCCATTTCGACGGTATCCACGACGCGCTGCCGATGCGCGAATCGACTGATTGGCTGTCGAAGTTCGCCGCCCTGGTCTTTGTCGAGCTCTTTCTGCTCACCGTGATTCTGTTCTGCGGCGTTCTCATGCAGACCGTCGCCGGCTATTACCACTATGAGTTCCTGCAGTATTTCAAAGAGCTTTATCTGATCACCTTTCCCGGGGTGCTCATGTATGTGCTGCTGGCGCTGTTCCTGCAGACAATGCTGAGCAACAAGTTCATCGCCCACGGAATCCTGATCGGCTTTTTCGTCCTGAACATCGTGCTGTTCAACTTCGGATGGGAAAACACACTCTACCTTTTCGGCAATAGCCCGCCGTACACCTATTCCGATATGAATGGCTACGGCCATTTCGCCCCGGCTCTCTTTTGGTCGATCACCTACTGGCTTTCGATCGCCGCATTTCTGGGCGTCATCTCGATTGTTTTTGCTCTCCGTGGATCGGACGATTCGTGGAAGGCTCGGTTGCGCCTTGCCCGCGAACGCCTGCCGCGACTGGCGCCGGTCGGAGCCCTGTTTCTGTTAATCGCCATCGGCAGCGGGAGTTGGTACTACTACAACGCCCACGTTCGGAATGAATATCTGAACGCCAAAGCGCGCCGCGACATCAAGGCCGAATACGAGCGCAATTTCAAAAAATACCAAGGCCTTCCTCAGCCGAAGATTATCGCCGTAGACGCAAACGTCGATATCTTTCCCGAGAAGCGTGCCTTCTCCGGAACTGGCCACTACGTGCTGCAGAACAAGACCGCAGCGCCGATCTCGCAAATCCACATTCTGAACACGGAGCAATCGATCTCGAAGGTACAATTCGACCGGCCATTCCATGTCGTCTCTTCGAGTCCGCGTGCCCTGTATACGATCTATGCGCTCGAAGAGCCTCTCGCGCCCGGCGAGAAGCTCAATATGAACTTTAATATCGGCTACACGACACACGGCTTCACCGACGGCAACGAACGGCCGCAGTTTGCGTACAGCGGCACTTTCTTTGACTCGGGTTACTTCCCGGGCATCGGCTATAGCACCGACTTCGAGCTCGACGACCCCCGCCGGCGCAGGGATGAGCATCTCGGTCCGGTTACCGACCTGCCGGAGCGCGGAGATCCCGTGGGCAGCCGGCTCAACCTTTTTTCGCCCCAGTCGGACTGGATCACGTACCACACGGTGGTCAGTACCTCTGACGACCAAACCGCGCTTGCGCCCGGTTATCCAGACCGCGACTGGCATCAGAACGGGCGCCATTATTACGAATACAGCATGGGAGACGTCAGGATCGCCGACTTTTTTTCCTATGTATCTGCGCGTTATGACGTAAAGCGCGACACCTATCCCGGCACCGGCGGAAACATCAACATTGAGGTCTATCACGACGCGGCGCATCCCTACGATGTCGACGATATGATTGCGGCAAGCAAGATGGGCCTGGCTTATTACGAAAAGAATTTCAGCCCCTACCAGTTCCGCCAATACCGCATCCTCGAGTTCCCTCGCTATCGCACCTTTGCGCAGTCGTTCCCGAATACGATTCCGTTTTCGGAGGGCATCGGGTTTATCGCGCGGGTCACGAATCCCGACGATATTGACTTTACCTATTTCGTGACCGCACACGAACTTGCCCACCAGTGGTGGGGACATCAACTAATCGGCGGCCGCGTGGCGGGATCGAACATGATGTCCGAGTCGCTGGCCGAGTACTCTGCGCTCCGCGTGATGCAGAAGAAATACGGCGATTACCAGATGCACAAATTCCTCAAGCACGAGCTGGATGGCTATCTGCGCGGCCGTTCGGGCGAGAGCCGCAAAGAAGCGCCTCTCGATCTCGTGCAGCGCGAGGCTTACGTCTGGTACCAGAAGGGATCGCTGGTTCTCTACGCGCTCTCCGATTACATCGGCGAGGACAAACTAAATCTCGCGCTGCACAATTTCCTGATGCAGTACCGTTACGCAAACGCGACCGACTCGCAGAGCGGCCCCTATCCGGATACG
The DNA here is from genome assembly GCA_963790505.1 of uncultured Acidobacteriaceae bacterium. Lineage (GTDB taxonomy): Bacteria > Acidobacteriota > Terriglobia > Terriglobales > Acidobacteriaceae > Acidisarcina. The sequence continues at coordinate 826,004 of CAWBOT010000004.1, forward strand.
CGGCAGTTCGTCCAGGCGCTGCGCGAGCAGACGCCGCCCGAGCTGCAGTACTACATCACCGACGCCTTCGAGTCCATCGTGCTCTACGACAACAAGACTGTGACGGCGACGGTGACCCCGACTGCCGACAAGAAATACAAGGTCACGCTGAACGTCCAGGCGAAGAAGTTCAAAGCCGACGGGCTGGGAACCGAGACGCCGATGCCGCTAAATGATTACGTTGATATTGGCGTCTTTTCTGGCAAGAAGGACCACGAGCAGCCGCTTTATCTGAAGAAAGAAAAGATCACCCAGGAAAAGCAGACCTTCGAGGTCGTCGTCGACCAGATGCCTACCCGCGCTGGGATCGATCCCTATAACAAGCTGATTGATCGCATTCCCGACGACAACATGATTGACGTGAGCAAGCAATAAGGCCGGATGATGGAGCCTGAAGGCAGAATCGCAGTACGCTGGAGGAAGCCTGTCTTCCTCCTCGCTGCCCTATGAAGCTTTCCCTGCTGCTCGGAACCATCGCCGCACTCGCCGATATCTTCGGTGGCCTCGTGCTCGTCCGCCGTGATTGGGAGAAGCGCTATCTGCGCTACTTCGTCGCCCTCGGCGCGGGGTTCATGATGGCTGCGGCCATTCTCGAGATGCTGCCGGAGAGCCTAAAGCTCTCGATGGAATGGGGACCGGTACTGGTTCTCGCCGGCTACTGCGCCATCCATTTGCTTGAACACACCATCACTCCCCACTTTCACTTCGGGGAAGAGACCTGTCACGAGGAGTTGCTCCCAGCGCATACGGGCGACTCGGTGCTGCTTGGCCTCGCCGTCCACGCGCTTTTCGATGGGGTCGCGATCGGCTCCGGATTTGTGCTCTCGAATTGGCTCGGCTGGGTGATCTTCCTGGCGATCTTTCTGCACAAAATTCCCGAAGGGTTCACCGTCGCGTCGGTGATGGTCGCCAGCGGACGCAGCCGGACCAGGGCCTTCTATGCCGCCGTTCTGCTGGCGGCGGCCACCTTGGCCGGAGTGCTGGTGATCGGCCTGCTTCCCGGCTGGGTACGATTTGGACTGCCAGTCTCCGCCGGAGTTGCCATCTACGTGGCGGCTACCGACCTGGTGCCCGAGGTTAATCGCGAACCCGGCATTCGCATGGCGCTGGTGTTTTTCTTTGGAGTGCTGATTTTCTTTCTGCTACGGCTGATGGCTCCGGGGATCTGAATCTTAGGCTGGCGTCGACGCAAAGACTTCGCATAGACATCATCCCCGCCCAGCGTGGATGCTAAGTCTATGAGCACCGGCAGGGTAGAGGCATTCAGCGACGGAGTTATCGCCATCATCATCACCATCATGGTGTTGGAATTACATGTGCCCGCAGATGCCAGCCTGCGTTCCCTCATGGCGGTAGTGCCGCTCCTGCTGGTCTACGCTCTAAGCTTTCTGACTGTCGCGATTATGTGGGTGAACCACCATCACTACTTGAAGACTGCACGCCGACCCGACGCGGCGCTGCTGTGGTCAAATACCAACCTGCTCTTCTGGATGTCGTTGATTCCCTTCGCAACCCGCTATCTGCAGCAGAACCTCTCTGCGCCGCTTCCGGTGGCCGTCTATGCGGGCCTGCTCGCTGTGACCGCAGCGTCCTTCTACTGGCTGATCGCAGTACTCGGTGTACACAACGCCCATCATCCGGCGCTCGCCGCCGAGTATCGGCGCCAGCGCCGGAAGAGCCTGATGACGACCGCAACCTACATAGGCTGTGCCTCACTAGCGTGGGTCTCGCACAATCTGGCACTCGCGGTTGTCATCGTGCTGCCAATACTCTATTTCTTACCAGAGCGCAGACTCGTGGATGAAGCGGATTGACGGTTCTGGTTTGGCCCCGCCAAGCGCTCCTTGTTATGATCGCTGCATGACGACCGTCGAGATTCTCTTTCGCTACGAACGCCATCCCTCAGAGGCGGCGATGATTGCGCTGGGCAACATGGGGGAGATTTACGGGATCCGCCGGGTGACGGTCAACGAAGCGTGGCAGACAATCCGCATCGAGTACGATGCGACACGGCTGAATGCGGCGGTTGTCGGCCAACTGCTGCGCCGCGCCGGCATCAACGTAAGCGAGGAATTGCCGCCCCTGCCGCAGCTCGACCAGCCGGCATCGCAACCTGCTCCGGCGAAGTAGCCCTGATTGACGCGACTTTCGCGCATTGTTATCCTTAAAAAGGCACGCGCTCCTAGCTCAGCTGGATAGAGCAATTGGCTACGAACCAATAGGTCGGGGGTTCGAATCCCTCGGAGCGCACCATCCCTCCCCTTACAGCCTCATAAAACGTATTTGTTGCAGCGACAACCGTCAGCTTCAGAGTGGTAGCTAATGGGGTATTTCATAAAGAGTCGCCGTGAAGCTATACAGTTCCGGGACGTATTTCAGCATCACGCTGATGATGTTGAGGGCTCGCGAAAAGCCATCATTGAGATGACCTATCAATGCCTTCAGACGCGAAAGCCAATCGCAGTGTTCCCAAAGTCTCTTCTGTATTACGGAAGCTATAACCTTCGTGGAAATAAGGATGTTCGCGCGACTCTTGATGAGTTGGCGTGGAAGCGTTCCGAACTGACGGGAAAATTCTGCGGATGCCCGTATTGGAGCGAAAAGGCCAAGCACCTATTCGACGAGACCCTGAGTGGGTCTATTAGGGAACGCGCTCCAACTGTGCAGGATGCTTGGGAAGTTGCTGCTTTCCTTGCAAAGAAGGGTGCCGAAAAACGCCCAAAGCTAACGCACGAACATGTGTTTCCTCGGGCTGACCTAGTTGGGGTGCTGCGAGCGTTGGATGCCTCGTTGAGCCGCGAAACCTTAGAGGCACTGATTGAGCGACTAGCAATTGGCTGTGTAGTCTTGGAAAGTGAGCACTGTTTGCTCAGATCGTCTGGCAACGCCCTCAATCCTTGGTTGCGCTACAAAGGGCACTTGCGCTTAGCCGTAAATCCGGAGTGGCCCGTCTTACATCGCCAATTGATCGTCAACGCCGGCCTTGTGTAAATCCTTTTCGAGGATATTTTTCGCCTTCTCGTCACGGCTATTGTCTGAAAACGCGTCGGGGAAAGCCAGCCTATGCGCCCGCGCCCACAGTCGAAGGTTTGTCGCTGGCACGATTGTCTTTCTTGCTCTGCGCCACCATCTTGTTGCGCTGCGAGCGGAGCTTCAGGAACGACTTTGCTTCGACGTAAAGCCGCGGCACATCGCGATTGACGATTGCCTTCCACACCACCCGGAAGGCGGCCTTGGGACGGAAGTAGTATTCGTCGTAGAAGCGATGCACCATCTCCATAACATACTCAGTCGGCAGCCCTGGGTACTCGATGTGCGCCATCTGGTGTCCGCCGGAGTCGGACATCACCTGATTGGTGATGAATCCATTGGCCTTGGCGTAATCATAGAACTCGGTGCCCGGGAAAGCATGCGCGATCGAGACCTGAATGGTCTCGCAGTCGAGCGATTTGGCGAAGTTAATGGTGTTACGGATCGAAGCTTCCGTTTCGCCGGGCAAGCCAAGGATAAAGTCGGCGTGCACGACCAGGCCGAGCTTATGGCAGTCGCGGGTGAAGTCGCGGGCGCGCTCGACGGTGGCGCCTTTCTTGATGTTCTTGAGGATCTGTGGGTCACCGGACTCGTAGCCGACGATCAAGAGACGGCAGCCGGCTTCCTTCATCGCCTTGAGCGTCTCGTAGCTGGTGGTCACACGCGAAGTGCATGACCAGGTGAGGCCGAGTGGCTTCAATTTCTCGCAGAGCTCAATGGTGCGCGGGCCGTTGATGTTGAAGGTGTCATCGTCGAAGAAGAACTCTTTGACATCCGGGAAAAGCTGCTTGGCGTGGGCCATCTCGGCGGCGACGTCATCGGTTGACCGCTTGCGCCAGGCATGGCCTGACAAAGTCTGCGGCCATAGGCAGAAGGTGCATTGCGCCGGGCAGCCTCGGGTCGAGTAGAGCGCGACATAGGGATGAAGCAGGAACGGAACGTTGTACTTCGTAACGTCGAGATCGCGCTTGTAGACGTCCGTGACCCAGGGCATGTCCGGCTTGTCTAGCTTTTCAACCTGCGGACGGTCGGGATTGTGGACGATCTTTCCGTCTTTCCTGTAGCTGACGCCGAGGATTTCGTCGAGCGGCTTGCCGTTGGCATACTCCACGACGGAGAAGTCGAACTCACGCCGGCAGACAAAGTCGATGGCGGCGCACTCGTTGAGTGCCTTGTCGGTATCGGTGGTGACCGGCGGTCCGACGAAGGCGATCTTGAGATTCGGATGGACGGCTTTAATCTTTTCGACGGCGCGTTGGTCGCCGCTCCAGCCGATGGTACTGGTAAAGAGCACCAGGAAGTCATAATCCCTGAGGATTTCGCCTACCTCGGTCCAGGAGACGTGGTGCGGATTCGCATCGAGCAACCGCGAGCCCTCCAGCATGCCGGCCGGATAGGCCAGCCACACCGGGTACCAGTACGACTCAATTTCACGGGTCGCGGGCCAGCGTGAGCTGGCGCCGCCATCAAAATTTTCAAAAGAAGGAGGATTGAGGAAGAGCGTCTTAAGCGGCATAGTTTCTCATAATGAGTTTACCATTTCCGGCAGGGCAGCTGAGGAGTCGGCCCCTTGAGAGTCTGCGGCTCATTTCGTCGAGGCAGAGTCAGGCGCTAGCTGTAATCTTCGATTGATTGTCGGCCAGTATTGCTTCAAAAGATTTCCGGCAAAGCGCCAGCCCATATCCGAGGCGTAGCGAGTGAAGGTGCTCCCCACGGATCGGTTTTCGTCAGGATAGTAGGCGTTGGCAAGCCCCTCGCCAAGGAGTGGGCCGATCAGCCCCGAATAGTTGATCTGCTTCTCTCCGGAGTCGCTCCGGGTGTAGAGCACCCTGAGAGCGGCATATTCGACGGACTTTCCGAACGACAAGTTCTTTTTTACATAGAAGCGTGGATCCTGGTGCAGCGCGGACGCTAAGAGGAAGTTCCCAAACATGTTGTCGGATGAGGCTCGAGCCATGTCGGCGCCGAAGCGTTTGGCATAGCCTTCCGCCCCCTGGTGATAACCCGACGGGCTATCGATCGCCTGGCCGAACCCTGCGCCAATCAAGGCAGCGCTGATTGTGGGCACGGCTACGCTGTTATTGGCCGCCAGCTTGAACTTGCCCCAGCTGTCCAGCGGGCCCGAGTTGGTAGCGATGTCGGGAAAGATAAACGATTTCTTCTGCAGGGTCAGGAAGATAGCCACACTGCCATGTAGGGGATTGGACATATCCGGTCCGGTCGGGGCTGGGGCTGTCTGGGTCTGAGGAGCGGGGGTCGGTGCATCGGGCGTTGAAGCGGGTGGGGTCTGCTGAGCAACGCTGCCGCGACTCAACAGCAGGCAGGCAGCTAATGACAGAATCACCCCGGCACGGGTCAATCGGGTTAGGCGGGTTAGGGACATGAATCGATTGTAACCATCTGATCACCCATCGATTCCTGACGTTTCGGCCCAGGTGATAACCTTGATCCAGCATATTTAGGAGAGACCAAGCCTCCTGCGCGCTGCGCCCCGGTGACATCTGCCATGTTGATTACCGTTGTTGACCTGGAACGGGAACCGCTCCAATTCGATCTCACCTTCGAGCCCGGCAGTATTGAATACGGATTCGATATTTGTCAGTTGAATCCCCTAACAGTCGATGGTGGCGCAGACTTGATTGTCGAGCACCGCGGGCCCGGCGAGTTGATTAACGATATTCGGCTCCGCGCGTCCTATCACGGGCGGTTCGAGGTTCTTTGCGCGCGTTGTCTCGATCCCGTCGAACACCCGCTTTCGGGGCAGTTCGACCTGCTTTTTCGGCCGACCGGCGCCGATGGGGACGCTTCAGAGCATTCCATCACCACTTCGGAGACCGAAATCGGTTATTATCAGAAGGATGGTGTCCTGCTGGAGGACGTCCTGCGTGAGCAGGTGCTGTTGTCGCTTCCAGCCAAGACCCTGTGCCGCGAGGACTGTAAAGGGCTTTGCCCTCATTGCGGACGGCATCTGAATTCCGAGACATGCGCCTGCAGTGAAACAGTGATCGATCCGCGATGGTCGGCACTCTCCAGCCTGCGCACCCGGGTCAGGCATTAGCGAACAGAACCACCCAAGAATCATAAGTAGTCCGCGACCCGCCAGCGTGCATGAAGCCGCTCGGGAAGCGTGTAGGAAAGGAATTTTGCAATGGCAAACCCAAAGCGGCGTCACTCCAAGGCCCGCACCTCCAAACGGCGCTCTCACGACGGCCTTACCGCAGTTGGCCTCTCCGAGTGCCCCAACTGTCACGAACGCAAGCAGCCCCACCGTGCCTGCCCCAAGTGCGGCACCTACAAGGGCCGTGACGTGCTGGAAGTCAAAGAAGCAAGCTAGTCCGAACGCACATCCATGCTGCCACAGTCTTCGTTCTCCCATACCGCGCTGACTGACATAGCTCTCGACGCCATGGGATCGGACAAGGCCCCGGAGCCGGAGATTCGCGGCGCCATCCTTGCTTGCCGCGAACATCCCGTTCGAGTGCATCTGGTCGGGCCCGAAGCCCAGCTTCGCGCTTTGCTCGAGGAGCATCTTCACGGGGAACGGCTCCCGATCGAGGTTGTCAATGCTACCGAACGCATCGGGATGAATGAGAAGGCAGCAGTCGCGGTGCGCAATAAGCGGGACAGCTCCATGCGTGTCGGCCTGAAGCTGGTGCGCGAGAGGCGCGCCGCCGGCTTTCTGACCGCCGGCAACACGGGCGCGGCCATGGCGACAGCCAAGATGGTGCTTGGCGCATTGCCGGGAGTCGACCGTCCGGCCCTTACTGGCATTATGCCGACCTCCTCCGGTTCGCCCTGCGTCTTACTTGATGTGGGCGCCAACGTCGAGTGCAAGCCGCATAACCTGGAGCAGTTCGCCGTTATGGGCGAGATGTATTCGCGCAGCGTTCTCAAGATCGCCCGTCCCCGCGTCGGCCTTCTCTCCATCGGGGAAGAGGAAAACAAGGGCAACGAGCTCACCCGCGAAGCCTACGGCCTGCTCAAGCAGCTGCCGATCAACTTCATTGGCAATGTCGAGGGTCGAGAGATCTTCAACGGAAACGCTGATGTGGTGGTCTGCGACGGCTTTGTCGGCAATGTCGCGCTCAAAACCTCCGAGGGTCTGGCGCGCCTGGTCAGCGAGATGCTCCGTGCGTCTCTTACCCGGACCGTCACCGCCCAGGCTGGCGCTCTGCTCTCCCGCAAAGCCCTCAAGGAATTCAAGAAGCGCCTCGACTATCGTGAATACGGCGGGGCGCCGCTTCTTGGCGTCCGCGGAGTTTGCATCGTTGGCCACGGCTCATCGAACGACCGCGCGATCATGAACGGGATACGGGTGGCCGCCGAGTTCGCCCAGGCGGCAATCAACGACCGCATCGAACAGGAATTCGCCCAGCGGCCGGCCATCATCCCCACCAACGGCGTTGGCCTGGGCATCCAATAGGTCGCTCTTCACGAAATCTCTCGATAAAGCTTCCTCCGGCATTTAGACTTCGGACTACTTTGCTCCGGAGTTTCCATGAAAGTTTCTCTTTGCATGCCGATTCTTTCGCTGGCCGCTGCGCCGCTCCTCGCGCAGGACCTTCCAGCCTACGTGAATACCGAGCTGCCAAGGCTCGTTGATACCTACAAGGAAATTCATTCTCACCCCGAACTCTCTCATCACGAAGAGAAGACGGCAGCATTACTCGCAGACGAACTGCGCAAGGCCGGCTACACCGTCGCGGAGCATGTCGGCAGATATCCAGACGGCAGCCAGGCCTACGGAGTCGTAGCCATCCTCAAGAATGGCGGAGGGCCAACGCTCCTGATTCGCACAGATCTCGACGCGCTCCCGGTTATCGAAGAAACCGGCGTGCCCTACGCCAGCAGGGTCAAAACCAAGAGCGCCGCCGGGGAGGATGTCGGAGTCATGCACGCCTGCGGACACGACGTTCACGTTACTACCATGATCGGCGTCGCACGCGCCTTAATTGCCAAGAAGAGTAACTGGCACGGCACCCTGATGCTCATTGGCCAGCCATCCGAAGAGACAATCGATGGCGCCCAGGCGATGCTTGCCGATCATCTTTATGATCGCTTCGGCACACCTGATCTTGCCGTCGCTTTACACGACACAAACGCGTTGGCGGCCGGAAGTGTCTCGGTAACCAGCGGTCCGGCGATGGCCGGTTCTACGGGGGTGGATGTGACTATCCGTGGAGTCGGCGGTCACGGTGCGCTCCCGCAGCTTGCCAAGGATCCTGTCGTCATGGCGGCGGAGTTCATTGTCCAATTGCAAACCATCGTCAGCCGTCAGCAGAGCCCGCTTGATCCCACAGTGGTGACGGTGGGTGAAATTCACGGCGGCACCAAGCGCAACATCATCCCGGATGAGGTCAAGATGGAGCTGACTACTCGCGCATTCAGCGAGGAGGGACGAAAGATTACCCTCGACGGCATTCGACGTACCGCCCAGGGTGTGGCTCTTTCTGCCGGAGTTCCGGAGGCGCTCGCGCCCATCGTGACTATCCAGGAGTCGACGCCTCCGCTTTACAACAACCCCGCGTTGGCGGCGAGGGTGAAAGCCTCACTAGTGCAGGCCCTCGGTGACAGGAACGTTTTCGATGGGCCGATGATCATGGCGAGCGAGGACTTCGGCGCTTTTGGCCTCGAGGGCCACAAAATTCCGACGGTGATGTTCTGGCTTGGAGCCATGAGCCCGGAGAAGTTCGCCGCTGCCCAAGCCGCTGGAACGACCCTCCCTGGCCCTCACAACAGCCACTTTGAACCCGACCCGGAACCAACTCTCCGCACAGGCGTGCTCGCAATGAGTTCGGTCGCGATCAGCCTGCTGCAGAAATAGCAGGACGCAGCGCTCTTGCATCCTGAGGCTATCTCCGTTCCAATAGCCACTGACATGAACGACAAGAAGATAGTTTTTCTCTTCCCCGGCCAGGGATCGCAGTCGGTCGGAATGGGCCGCGATTTCTACGACAACTTTCCCATCGCTCGGCAGACCTTCGACGAGGCTGACGAGGCGCTCGGATTTTCGCTTTCGCAGCTTTGCTTTGAGGGCCCCGACGAACAGCTTCGGCTCACCGAGAACACTCAGCCGGCGATCTTCACCGTCTCGATTGCTGCACAGCGCGTGCTGGCCGAGCGCGGGGTCGTCCCGGCTTACGTCGCCGGGCATTCGCTGGGCGAATACTCCGCCAACGTCGCTGCCGGAACGATCGGCTTCTCTGAAGCGGTGCGTACAGTCCGCGAGCGCGGTCGCTATATGCAAGAGGCGGTTCCCGCCGGAGAAGGCGCAATGGCGGCCATCCTGGGCATGGGGGTCGAAGACGTGCTCAAGCTCTGCGCCGAAGCCGCGGCCGAAACCGGAGCGGTCGTCGCAGCCGCCAACATCAACAGTCCATCGCAGATCGCCGTCTCCGGCGCGGCAGTTGCCGTCGAGCGGGCGATCGTTCTGGCCAAGGAACGCGGTGCCCGCAAGGCAGTGATGCTCGCGGTAAGCGCGCCATTCCATTGCCCGCTGATGCAGCCTGCTCAGGACAGACTGGCGGTATTGCTCAACGCTTTGGCCGTCGCGCCAGCCGCGGTGCCGGTCGCGGTCAACGTGGACGCGAAGCTCACGACCAACGCGGAGAGGTTGCGCGACGCCCTGATTCGGCAGGTGACGGGTACCGTTCGCTGGGTCGAGTCAATGCAACTTCTCATTGCCGAGAAGCCGGATTTCTTTCTGGAGGTAGGGCCGGGAAAAGTCCTCAGCGGGCTGCTTCGCCAGATCGATCGGGAACAAAAGCATGCCCACGTGCAGGACTCCGCGACTTTGGCGCAGGTGTTGGAGGCTCTTGCTGGCGGCAGTTCTCACTTCGCAGTTGTCAGCTAGGAGTTTTCGGCGCGATAACGTGGAAGTGTCATTCAATGCGAGCTGCTGAAGACTGACCACTTCCTTCAGGGCCCAACATAAAGCTCGACCGGCGAAAATCCGATCTGCTTGCTCTTGTTGTCCACGCGCAGAAAGAATGGGTGGGCGCTATCGCCGTTGACGGTGAGGCCGACGATGACGCCATTGCCTACCGACTTAGCCATCAGAATCTTGTGGCTGCGAATCTTTCCGTAGTCACCGGTTGGCCCCCAGTCCTTCTGGAACTGGTTGAAATCATAGGCAGAGTACCGCTCCGGATGTTTCTGCCAATCCGGATCCTGGTTCCACATCTCGAAGCCTTTGTTGAAGTCCGCCGCTTCCAGCGTCTTCATGAAGTTGCCGATCCGATGTTCCGCCGGCCAAGCCCAGAACTCAAAGGTGTGGAAGAGAGTCGTCCAGAGAACGATGTAAACGACCAGCAGTGCGCCGGCAGCGATCAAGGCGCCGATTGTCAGTTCGCGCATGCGCTTTGCCTTCGCGAGATCGAACTGCGGAGCATCCATTAAGGTCATCGTTCAATTCCTTTACTGGCCAAGTACTCACTGTATATGACACCGGGTAGACGCGGCCAGTTCCCCGGAGCGTGGATTCATCGGTTGTAGCTGGTCTCGTCTTTCTCTGCGCGGCGCTCCAGCGCCAGCTCGATCAGTTTGTCGATCAAGTGCGAATAGGCCAGTCCCGAAGCCTCCCAGAGCTTGGGGTACATGCTGATTTTGGTGAATCCGGGCAGCGTGTTTACCTCATTCACAAAAATCCGCCCGGGTTTCTTACTCTTCGACTCTGGCTCCATCAGGAAATCGACCCGCGCCAGTCCGGTGCAGTCGCAGGCGCGGAAGGCGGCGATCGCCATTTCGCGAACCTGCTTCGCTTGAGCGCGGCTCAGCTTGGCGGGGATGATCGGCACAGACCCCTCGCTCAGATACTTCGCCTCGTAGTCGTAGAACTCCTTGCCCGGAACGATCTCGCCGACGACCGAAGCCTCGGGGGAATCGTTGCCAAGCACCGCGACCTCAAGTTCGCGGGCTTTGCCTCGGCTTCCGCCGACGCCCTGCTCGATGACGATCTTGCGGTCGTAGTTGGCGGCGAGATCGATCGCCGGGCCGAGTTCCGTCCGGTCATGCGCCTTGCTGATGCCTACCGAAGAGCCGAGGTTCGCGGGCTTCACAAACATCGGATACTTCAACGCCTCTTCCGCTTGCTTAACAATCTTCCTGGGCGCCGACCTCCAGTCGCCGCGCAGAAAACTGACGTACTTCGGCGTCGGCAACCCGGCGGCCCTAAAAAGCCGTTTCATGATGTCTTTGTCCATCGCCGCCGCTGAGCCGAGCACGCCGGAGCCGACGTAAGCGACGTCTGCCATCTCGAAGAGCCCCTGAATGGTGCCATCCTCGCCGAAGGTCCCATGCAAGACAGGAAAAATCACATCGACCTTCAACGTCTGGCCGAGGGCCGTCGGCTGAAGATCGCGCCCCGCGGTCTTTAGCGAAGCGTCCTTCTGCAATGCCGGTAAAGCTGCGCCAGAAAGCAATGCGTGCGCGGCGCCTGCCGTAACCCAGCGTCCTTCTTTGGTGATGCCGACCGGCACAACTTCGTAGCGCTCGTTATCGATGGCCTTCAGGATGGATGCGGCCGAAAGCAACGAGACCTCATGCTCGCCGCTGCGTCCGCCAAAGAGAATTCCGACTCGTAGTTTTGTTGACATGCGAACTTGATTGTACGAGCAGAAGCTACTGCAGCGCGGCTTGCTGGCATTGGCTGAAGGAATACCCCGAAGCGGGCGCAACCGGGATCGCAGCCGGAGCCAGTGCTGGTTATACTCCGTGTATCGCATCTTCTTCTCTCTTGGACGTGGAGGTCAGATGACCGTGACGGAAGACGCGTATCTGCGCCACGAATGGCTCGCTGTTGGCTGGTCGGCAAGCGTGAACGTGGGTGAGTTGCTGCCGGTGCGCCTCTTGGGGCGCGACCTCGTGCTCTGGCGCGAAAGCAGCGGGAGTCTTCACGCGTGGGAAGACCTTTGCATCCATCGCGGCGCGAAGCTGTCGCTCGGCCAGGTAAGGAATGGCTGCGTCGTATGCCCCTATCACCACTGGACGTACGATGCCTCGGGCAGGTGCGTCTTTATTCCCTCGCATCCGGATCAGCATCCTCCGCTGAAGGCGCATGCCAATGTCTTTCACGCCCAGGAGAGATATGGCCTGGTGTGGGTCGCGCTCGACACGCCGGTGCGCGAGATCCCGGCATTCCCCGAGGCGGAAGATCCCGCCTTCCGTAAGGTATTGGCCGGCCCTTATCGCTTCCGAGCGAAAGGCCCGCGTATCATTGAGAATTTTCTCGATGTCGCCCATCTGGCCTTCGTTCACGCCGGGTTGCTGGGAGATCCCGATCGGGCGCGGATTGAGGACTACGAGGTGGAATCTGGCCCCGAGGGCGTCATCGCCCACAATATCAAGATCTGGCAGCCAGACCCGGACGGAACGGGCAAGCCCGCGCAGGTGTTCTACAACTACAACGTCGAGCGTCCGCTCACTGCCTGCTTTCGCAAAATGCAGGACGGGCAATGCTTCAGCATGTTGGATACGGTCACGCCGATCGAAAACGGGAAGAGCGCAGACGAGCAAAGCCTGGCCTGGGTAGTGCTGGCGCTCAATTATGCCGACCAGACCAGCGACGAGGAGTTGCGCAGCTTTCAAGACAAGGTCAGCGCGCAGGACAAGGCCATCGTCGAATCGCAACGACCAGAGTTGTTGCCGCTCGATATTCAGGCGGAGTTACATCTGCGCTCCGACCGCATGGCCATTGCATACCGCCGCTGGCTCAAGGAACTGGGTATGGAATATGGAACAGCGTAAGAGCAGCTGTCGGGTGTTAGTCTGCGGCCCTCAGGTAAAAGATCGGCTCGCCATGTGACAGCGAGTGCTAAGAAGTGATGGCTGAGGACCAACAACTGAGGACTCGACAGCCTACGGGAGACATGACGATCGAGACGAGCGCGCCCCCGCCATCAAAGAGCCACCTCTTCTGGTTTGCCCCCGGCGACCTCGACGGCTGCTTTGGGCTTTTCTTTAACGGGCTCCCCGACCTCCTGCTTATCGCTGGACTCGCGCCGCTTTGCGGCTTTCCCGCGGAACTGGTCGTCGGCCGCATTCTTCCAGGCGTTGCGATCTCCATTTTCGCCGGAAATTGTTTCTATTCATGGCAGGCGCATCGACTCGCGAAGCGGACCCGCCGCACCGACGTCACCGCCATTCCCTTCGGAATAAATACGCCGACGATCTTTGCCTACATTTCGCTGATCATGCTGCCCGTCTATCAGCGGACGCATGATTTCCATCTCGCTTGGCAGGTTGGGGTCTTTGCCAGCTTCCTGAGCGGAGCAGTGCAGAGTGCCGGTGCCTTCTGCACTGACTGGATGCGGCGTTCGATCCCGCGCGCCGCGCTGCTCTGCCCTCTGGCTGGGATTGCCATGGCCTTTCTCTGCCTTGGCTTCATTTTTGGCATCTTTCAGGCACCCGCTGTAGCGCTGCTGCCGGCAATCGTCTTGCTGGCCGTCTACGCCGCGCGCTTGCGCCTGCCGCTACGCATTCCCGGAGGGTTGCTCTGCCTGAGCGTCGCTGCTGTTCTCGTGGCCGCGCTGAAGGCCCTGCATCTCTACCATGGGCCGGCGCTTCCGCTTGCCGGAGTCGGATTCTATCCGCCACATCCGCTGAATATATGGGTCTTTCTGCGTCAGGCGGAGGGCTGGAAGTATCTCTCTGTCATCCTGCCAATGAGCGTGCTCGACACCATTGTCTCGCTCCAGATACTCGAGAGCGTCGAGCTGGCCGGCGACAATTACCCGACCCGGCCATCCCTGCTGATGAATGGGGTAGCGACATTGGCAGCCGCGGCCTTTGGCAGCCCGTTTCCCACGACCCTCTACCTTGGCCACTCCGCCTACAAGGCGATGGGAGCGCGCTCCGGCTACTCCGCGCTAAGCGGCGCCGCCACCATGCTGCTGTGCATGACCGGACTGGTGCCGCTGGTGCTTCACATCGTCCCCCTGGAGGCGGTCTCGATCGTCGTGGTTTGGGTCGGGCTGATGATGGTCGGTCAGACTTTTCAGGACGTTCCCAAATCACACTACGTGGCCGTCGCCCTGGGATTAGTGCCGATGCTCGCCTCTTGGACACTCCAGCTGATCGATCTCGCGGTACGCAAAGCGGGTTCAACGCTCTTCGCAACTGCGCCTTTATTTGGCAACGAACTCGCCATTTACGGCCTGATCGCCCTTAGCTCAGGCGCGTTGCTCGTCTCGATGATCTGGGCGGCGGCGTTGGCCATGATCGTCGACCGCGGGTTCCTCAAGGCCGCCTTGTGGATGGCAGTTGGCGCCGTCTTCTCCTGCTTTGGGGTCATTCACTCTTTCCGCCTCACGCCTGACGGGGTGGGTAGCCGCATCGGCCTCTTCGCCGCGCCAGCATTCGCATGGAGCTACGCTGCGGGAACGGTATTCTTGATCGGCTGCCATTGGTATGCGAAACAGGCGTCGAGGCCGTTCCTCGCCGACGAATGAACCGAATCGCGAACCGAATTCAGTCAGCGGAGGTAGAAATGTCTGAAAATGAGATCGACAATTACGCCGGAAAATCAGCTGTCTTCAACATCAAGGCGATTGCTGCGGAATTTCCAGAAACAGCCTCCACCATGCTTATCGACGCCCGGCTCACCGACGAGCCGGAGGCCAGCGCCCGAGTCTTCCGCGTTTACCGGCCAGCGCCTGCGCACTACCACGCCACCTGCGATGAATACCTCTTTGTGGTCGCTGGGCGGGCACGCTTCTTCTTGGCTGACACGCCGCCATTCGAACTTGGTCCCGGCCAGCTTGTCTTCTTTAAGAAAGGGACCGTCCACGGCACGAGCGAGATTCTCGAAGAGCCGTTCGTAGTGTTTTCGGTGGATACTCCGCGACGCGATCCGAGCGACGTCACCTTCGTGAATCCCGAAGACGGCACACCGGAGGAATTTATCCAGAGCCGGAAGCTCTATCAGGGATAAATTCGATTCAGCGTTCGCGCGAACGGAATTGTCTCGCGTACGTGTTCCAGTCCGCAGATCCACGCGACGGCCCGCTCGATCCCCATGCCGAAGCCGGAGTGGGGCACCGAACCGTAGCGGCGGAGGTCGAGGTACCACTGGAACGGCTCCATCGGCAGGTTGTGCTCCTCGATGCGCTTCTTTAGCAGTTCATAGGAGGCGATGCGCTGCGAGCCGCCGATGACCTCGCCGTAACCTTCCGGCGCGAGCACGTCGACGCACAACGCGTACTTCGGGTTTTCCGGATCGGGCTCCATGTAAAAGGCCTTCACCGCCGCGGGATAGCGATGCACCATCAGCGGGCGTTCGAATTGCGAGGATAGATACGTCTCATCAGGCGAACCGAAGTCGTTGCCGTATTCGAACTTGCTTTGGATCAGCTCGGGAGCGAGACCTTTCTCATAGGCCTCGTGCAGCATCGCGACTGCGTCGTCATAGCTAAGGCGAGGAAACGGCGCTTTGATCGCCTGCAGCTTGCTAACATCGCGTCCGATCACTGCGATATCCAGTGCGCGGCGACTGAGTACGCGCTCGACAATGAAGCTGAGGAAGTTCTCAGCCAGTTCCATGAGTTCATCGAGGCCGGCGTAGGCCAACTCCGGCTCAACCATCCAGAACTCCGTCAGATGACGGCGGGTCTTGGACTTTTCTGCGCGAAAAGTCGGGCCGAACGAATATACCTTGCCCAGCGCGAGGGCGGTGCTCTCGATATAGAGCTGACCACTCTGGGTGAGGAAAGCCTCGTCGCCGAAGTAGTCGACAGGAAATAAAGTGCTGGTGCCTTCGCAGGCGGCCGGAGTGAGGATCGGAGGATCAGTCAGGGTGAAGCCGTTATCGTCGAGATAATCGCGCGCCGCCTTGATGATCTCGGCGCGAATACGCAGGATCGCCGACTGCCTCGGTGTGCGGATCCATAGATGGCGGTGCTCCATCAGGAAGTCGACGCCGTGCTCTTTGCGGGTGATCGGAAATGGATCGTCCTCGGGAACGCGCTGGATGACCTCGACAGCCTCGACATCGAGTTCATAGCCCCCGGGGGCGCGCTTGTCGGCGCGGACCTTACCGGTGACGATCACGCTCGATTCCTGAGTCAGCTGCCGAATCGTTTCGAATGTCGCGGGTGAGACAGCGGCCTTGGGAACGATGCCCTGAATGGTTCCCGTGCCGTCGCGAAAAATCGGGAAGAGGAGCTTGCCGCTCTCGCGCAGCGCATAAAGCCATCCGCGAAGGACGACCGACTGGCCCTCGTGCTTCCCAATGCTGCTGATCGTGGCGTTCGCCGGAATTGTCGCAGCAGTTGTTACTGATTCTGAAATTGTATCTTCTGTCATAGCTCTTCTCGTTTGGCCCAGATCTCCAGCCGGGTAAATGTCTCACGCGCCTTGCTGCACACTCTCTCCGCTGGATCGTCCAGCGCGTAGTGGATCTCGAGGACGCCAGCCTCCAGCTGCGGAGCAGTCCTCAATTCAGCCATTGCGTCCGCCCATTGGATGGCGCCATCTCCAGGCCACAAGTGTTCGTCCTTCTCGCCATGATTGTCGTGTAGATGAGCGGAGCGGATATGAGGTTTCAAATCGGAGATCACGGCGGCTACAGTCCCGCTGATGTTAGCGTGGCCTGTATCCAGGCAGATACCAATGTCAGAGAAGTGGCCCGTCCTTAATATCTCGAGCAGGTGCTCGGGCTGAGTTACTTCATTGAGGATGTTTTCTACATTCAGCTTGACGCCTAGCGGGCTGGTAAATGCGCGCAGATGCTCGAGCGCGGTCATCGAGTGCTCCAGCGTTCGCGGACTCCATTCATCGTGGCGCTCGCCAAGATGGATCACGAGGTACTTCAACGGAATCTGCTCGGCTACCTCGACGGCTCGCTTGATCTCGTCCATGGCGTCGATTCGCCGCGACTTCTCCGGATGGACGACGTTCACGCCGGGTGCTCCGTCCCGACCCATGTCGTGGTCAGCGTACAGTGGGGCGTGCATGGAAAAGGGAACTACCGGATTGGAACGAAACCATTCTGCAATTTCACTCACATGGCTGCGGTTGGTGTAGTCAAAATGCTGCCGGGCGGCAAACATCTCGACCGCCCCGGCGCCGCTCTTCGCGAGTGAGTCGAGCAGGCCAGGATGCAAACGATGGCTTAAAAACACATGGGAAGAAATGGCTTTCAGCATAGGTTGTTCTGTTGGTCAGCCTTGATCATGGCCGTAACCAGTATTTTCTCATCCCGCTATCGTCTGTGCCGTCGTACCAGGCCACGACTCAATAGCCGGCCGCTTTGCCGTAGGAGTGGCGATGGTCCTGGCCGCCTTCGAGCATTCCGGTGCGCGGGTTGACGGCGATGCATTCGCCGTCGCTCCATGAGCGTTCTCCAGCGTCAAGCTTATAGCCGAGCGCCTCGAGGCCAGCGGTGGTAGCGTCGGAGAATCCCGGCTCCAGATACAGAGTGTCGGGCAAATACTGATGGTGGAAGCGGGGTGCATCGACGGCCTGCTGGATGTTGAGGCTCTCGTCCCCTGCGCTTAGAAAGATGTTGGCGACGGTGGTGATGATGCGGCTGCCTCCGGGGGAGCCCAGCACAAAACGCAGCTTGCCGTCTTTGAGCACGATGGTTGGCGTCATGCTCGACAGCGGACGTTTGCCGGGGGCGATGGCATTGGCCGGCCCCTGGATCAACCCATATAAGTTTGGCGACGCCCTGCTTGGCCGCGAAGTCGTCCATCTCGTCATTCAGCAGAAAGCCGAGACCCTCCGGCGGTCGCCGCGGAGCCGAAGGAGTTGTTGAGCGTGGTGGTGACGGAGACCGCGTTGCCGTCCGCATCGACGACGGAGTAATGCGTGGTATTGTTGTGCTCCGCGGATTTCGCGTCGCGCCTTTGGCGGAGGCGGCAGGAATCCCGCAGGACGGCGCAGGGTGGCCGACGGGGTGGCCTCGTCCGCCTCGATGCCGGTCCGCCAAGCCGCAGCATATTTCTTGTCGAAAGCTGCTCGACCGGAATCTTCACGAAGTCGGGATCGCCAAGGTAGTCGCCGCGGTCCATGTAGGCGCGCCGGTAGGCTTCTACGATGAGGTGCATCTCCGCCGGGGTGCGGTCGCCCAGTCTCGAGAGGTTGTAGCCCTCAAGGATATTGAGCGCTTCGATCAGGGCGATCCCGCCGGAGGATGGCGGCGGCGCGCTGATGATGGTGTAGTCCTTATAGGTGCCGGTGACCGGCTCCCGCTCTTTGACCTCGTAGGTCGCGAGATCCCGCTCGGTGACCAGGCCGCCGCCTTTGCGGATCGCTCGGCGAGACCTCTTGCGCCAGGTCGCCGTGGTAGAAGCCGTCCGGGTTTTCGGCGATGCGCTCCAGGGTTCGTGCCAGTTCAGGCTGGCGGAAGAATTCGCCGGGCTGGTAGTAGTTTCCGCCGCGCTGGAAGATGCGCTTCGATTCGGGAAACATCGCTAGCGTCGGATCGTGCAGCTCTGCAGCCTCTTCGGTGCTCAGACACAAAGCCGCTCGCGCCAGAGCCGAACGCCGGCTGCATCACTCTTTTCAGGTCGAGACGGCCATATTTCTTCTCTGCGTAGACCATGCCGGCTACCGAGCCGGGAACGCCGACGGCCTTATAGCCCACCACGCTGGCGTCAGGAATGACGTCTCCCTTGGCGTCGAGGTACATGTTGGCGGTCGCCGCCAGCGGGGCTTTTTCGCGATAGTCGATGAAGGTGGATTTGCCGCTATGTAGACGGATGAGCATGAATCCGCCGCCGCCGATATTTCCTGCCGCTGGGTGGACGACCGCCAGAGCGAATCCGGTGGCCACGGCGGCGTCGATGGCGTTGCCGCCCTCTCGCATGATCTCGACGCCAGCGTCGGCCGCCAGATGATGCACGCTGACCACCATGGCGTGTTGCGCCCCTACGGGCTGCTCTTTGAGATAATCGGCCGAAGGCGCCTCAGCCGCGGCGATCGCTGCGGCTAGCCTCAGCGTGACAGCACGCACAACGACATTCCGGAAGGTCAGCGGGATGGACATCGTAGCAGGGATTGTAACCTGAGATGCCGGGTAGCCTCAGGTATTTTGGGGGTCGACGCTCTGAAAACCATAGGTCTCGTAGCGCGTCGAGAGCTTTCCGTTTTCGATCCGCGCAACGGTGAATCCTTCTGGCGTCCCCATCCTGGTTCCATGCCACCAGTTCCCGCTCACCGCCCCGCTCGTGATGTAAGGAACGCCCTTCCACCAGACCATTTCATTGATATGAGTGTGTCCCTGCAGCACGCCGAGCACGTTATGCCCCTCGAACAAGGCAATGACTTCGTAGGCATTCGCGACGCTCAACCCGTGATGTTTAGGGGGAGTCGGAGGAACTGGCACATAGGAGTCAAAAGCCGTCACCAGCGGAATATGTACTGAAATCACGATCGGAGTTGCCGCCGGCAAGGCCTTGAGATCGCCGGCCAGCCACGCCAATTGCGTAGCGTCGATCCGGCCCTCATAGGCATGGTCGTCAGTAATGCCGATCGAGTCGAGAACGACAAAGTGCACGCCTTTGTGGTCAAAAGAGTAATACGCCTTACCGAACCGGTCCTCAAAAATCTTCTTACCGTAGAGCGGCTCTGTCGGAGAAACGCCGCTCGCCGGATAGATGCCAAGGCAGTCGTGGTTCCCGATCGTGTGATAGATCTTCATTCCCAGGTCCTGCTCGGTCTTCGCATAAAGATCGAACAAACTCGAAGCCCGCTCGCGGCCCACTCCCAGCGAATCGAAGACGTGATCACCGCCCTGAATGGCAAAGTCGCTCTTGATCGCGCGCGCTTTCTTAAAGCATTGATCGCATCCTTGAGCGGCGTTCAGCTCGGGCTCGATGTGGGTGTCGGTGATAAAGAGGAAAGTAAAGTCCCCGGCGACGGCGACGCTGGGATTCGGCACCGGGGCGGTCTGGCCGAATAGTGGCGGCCGGAGCGCGCTAGACAGACCAGCGGCGCCCGTCATCGCAAGGAATTTTCTGCGGCTGAAGGTGCTCACGCTCACCACTCTACCTCAACTCCCGTAACACTCAGCGTGAAACGCCCGAGTGGAACGATGCCCTCTGGTATCCTTACTTTCAGGAGTAATACCGTGCAGATCACCAGCAAAGGGCAGGTCACCATCCCTCAGGAGATTCGCGAACGGCTGGGGCTTCTGCCTCATACCGAGGTCGAATTTCAGCTGGCCGGAGACCACGCCCAAATACGAAAAGCAGCACGATCCAGAGGGGCAAAATCCAGGGGGCAACGGGCGATAGAGGCTCTGCGCGGAGCCGCGGATGTTCCTATGACCACCGACGAGATCATGGCCCTCACTCGCGGCGAGGCCGAGTAGTTGGATCCGGCGATTCCGGACCTGCCAACCCGCCTACTTGCCTGCACCGGTGTACTCGTCGACAGTAATATTCTTTTGGACATCGCCTATGAAGATCCGGCTTGGAGCGATTGGTCCAGGAGTGCGCTGAACGAGTGCGCTGAATACTCCACACTCGTAATCAATCCCATTATCTACGCCGAGGTGTCAGTCGGTTTCACTACGATCGAAGCTCTAGACGCATCTTTTCCTGCATTCATTTATGACAGACAGCCGCTTCCGTGGCGCGCCGCATTCTTAGCCGGAAAGTGTTTCATCGACTATCGCCGCCGGGGAGGACAGCGCACGACGACAATGCCGGACTTCTACATTGGAGCTCATGCGGCGATTGCGCAGCTCGCGTTGCTTACGCGCGATGCAAGCCGCTATCGAAGCTATTTTCCAACGGTGGAAATATTGGCTCCGTAGCCCGAAACTGAGAACGCAGAACTCTATGCCCACCCAGCTCCGCTCGTATTCGAAGATCAATCTCGGCCTCGCCATCGGTCCCGCGCGTCCGGATGGTTTTCATGCTCTGACGACCTTGTACCAAACCCTCGAACTGCACGATCTGGTGACCGTGAGCGCCTCGCGGATGGATTCAGCTGAGCCAACCAGCATGCACCTGACCTGTAACCATGACGGAGTTCCTACCGACGTGCGCAACACGGCATGGAAGATGGTGGAGAACGCACTTGCCAGGTTGGGCATAGCCGCCAAGGTCCATATCCATATCGATAAGCGACTGCCGGTACAGGGAGGACTTGGCGCCGGTTCTGCAAACGCGGCAGCGGCATTGATTGGCCTGGAGCAGGAGCTTGGCGTAGAGCTTTCCAGCGCCGACCGCCTCTCGCTGGCTGCGGAGGTCGGCTCGGACGTGCCGCTGTTCCTCATCGGCGGCGCGGTGCTCGGGCTCGGCCGCGGTGAAGAGGTGTACCCACTTCCCGATCTGCCCTCCTATGAATGCGTGGTCGCGACGCCGGCAGTCAGCGTCTCGACGCCGCAGGCCTTTCGCGACTGGGACGAGCAGGGCGCCGCGGATTTGACCCCAGCCGCTGAATTCGATAGACTTAAGAAGTTGAGTCGGTCGCTTGCTTGTGCATGGAGCAGTCCGCACTCCTCCGGTGTCTCGCCCCAACGGGGAGACCTGGCCGAGAATCCGCTTCTCGCGCTTGTCCGAACCGGGATTGAAAACGACTTCGAACGAGTCGTCTTTCCTCAATACCCCCTTCTCGGAAACATCAAGCGCATTCTTGCGGTTCCTGATCCAGAAGCACCGGAGCAGTCGGCTGTTTATGCGGCACTCTCTGGTTCGGGTTCAGCCGTTTTCGGGCTTTACGCAACCACGAAAGCAGCGAAAGCGGCGCAAGCGAGTCTGGAAAAGATGGGTATAACCGCCCATCGTACCCGGACGTTGCCGCGAGCGGGGTATTGGCAGGACATGGTCGAATAGCTTGGGTGCGATGGACAGGCGCCGGCCGGGATCAGTAGTCTTGGCTGCGCCTGGCGCATCGATTGCCGAGGCGATTACACTTGAGTTCGGTGTAAACACTGGGCGATAGACTAATGGTAGGTCAAGTGCCTTTGACGCACTTCGTCTAGGTTCGAATCCTAGTCGCCCAGCCAGGAGTTATATGGGAGTTAGGCAAGGCTTGACATAGCGGAATCCGGCACAAAAGGGCCGGGTAAAACTTCGGGTGGCAGGACAACCAACGCAAACCAGCTTGGGAGGTTCTAGTGAAAGCAGAAACCGCGGAACTGTTTGAAATTGCCCCTGAGAGTTTCGGGCGTGCAAGAGTCATCGGCTCAACGTACTAAACCGGCGGAGAAGAAACGGTCTTCGCGAAATGAAGATAAGCGCTTCAAGATATTTTCCGGTTCAGCGAACCGCAAGCTGACCGCAGAGATATGCGACATCATCGGGCTTCCGCTGGGCGAAACCAAGGTCCAGCGATTTGCCGATGGAGAGATTTATTTTCAGTTGTTAGAGAACGTTCGCGGAGTCGACGTTTTCGTGGTGCAGCCGACCTGTAACCCAGTCGACCAGCACCTGGTGGAGCTGCTCATCATGATCGACGCGCTGAAGCGCGCATCGGCGGGCAGAATCACTGTAGTCGTTCCGTATTACGGCTACGCGAGGCAAGATCGAAAAGACCGGCCCAGGGTGGCAATTTCATCCAAGCTGGTTGCCGATCTGATGACTACCGCCGGGGCTAACCGGGCGTTATTCATGGATTTGCATGCGGCGCAGATACAAGGATTTTTCAATATTCCGGTTGATCATATGTTTGCCAGTCCAGTAATGGTGAGCTACTTCCGGAAGCTGGAATTGCCGAACTTAACCGTGGTATCGCCGGACGCGGGCGGCGTGGAGCGCGCCCGGTTTTTTGCGACGAAGATGGGCGCCCCGCTGGCGATCGTGGACAAGCGGCGCACTGACATTAACGTCACTGAAGTGATGAATGTGATCGGCGATGTGCAGGGCAAGACATGCCTCATCATCGACGACATTGTGGATACGGCAGGAACGCTGGTGAAAACCGCCGACGCCCTGCTGGCGAATGGTGCAACTCAGGTGTATGCGTGCGCTTCACACGCGGTGCTATCGGGGCCGGCGATCAAGCGTATTGCAGATTCGAAGCTGGAAGAGCTGGTCGTGACCAACTCCATCCCGCTCACCGAAGAGGCGCAGAAGGTAGCAAAGATCAAAGTACTCTCGATTGCTGGCTTGCTGGCGGCAACGATCGAAAGCATCCATATGGAAACCAGCGTCAGCACGCTGTTCAGTTAGTCGTTAGTCGTCAGTTGTCAGTCTGGAGTGGCGTGGTTGGCATCAGCGACAACCTGGTAGGAAAACGAAAGAGAAAGGGAGCGGTGAGTCTTCGATCCTGAGGACTGGAAACTGAGGACTGAGAACTTTCAGCTTTCAGCCGTGCCCGAAAGGAAAACATCATGGCAGCAGTACCTGAAGTCGTAGCAGCTACGCCCCGCGAGGGAAAATTCAACAAGAACGCCGCCCGCCGGGTGCGCGTGCAAGGCAAGATTCCCGCCGTTGTCTATGGCGCCAAGGAACCGGCGCTGGCGATCGAGTTAGATCCTAAGCAGATGCTTCGTATTCTGCATTCCGAGACCGGCCATAACTCCATCTTCGACCTGGAAGTCATTGGATCATCCACCAAAACCAAGGTGATGATCGTCGACTGGCAATATGAGCCGATCAAGGACCGCCTCATCCACATCGACCTGAAGCGCATCGCGATGGATAAGGCGATGAAGGTCGAAGTCCCCGTCCTGCTGGAAGGTATTCCTGTTGGGGTCAAGATGGGTGGCGGCATTCTGGACCAGGTATTGCGCGAGGTCGAGATCGAGTGCCTGCCGAGCGATATTCCCAGTCACATTAACGTCGATGTCTCGAATCTGGGCTTCGGCGATGTGCTGCGTATCTCCGATCTTCCGCATGGCGGCAAGTTCAAGTTCCTGGGTGACGAGACGGCAACCGTGGCCCACGTAGTGGCAATCAAGGAAGAGGTTGCGCCGACGGTCGGATGCGGTTGCCGCCGCGGGTGCGGCTGAGCCCGAAGTTGTCAAGAAGGGTAAGCAGGACGCGGATGCAGCGGCTGCTGCTCCATCCGGCGACAAAAAGGCCGCGAAGAAGTAGCCCTTGTCGGATTCTCCTGGACTGCCCGGCCAGCTTGCCAACCCCGAGGATGCTCAACCGCGCATCGGATCAGGGAAAGTGCTGGTGGTGGGTCTGGGGAATCCGGGCATCGAGTATCAATTCACGCCGCACAATGCGGGGTTTCTGGCGATCGACCGGATCGCGCGAGACCACGGTGTGGTGGTGGGAAACCGGCGCTGCCGGGCATTGACGGGGACAGTCAGGATTGCGAGTAGAGACGTGATCCTGGCCAAGCCGGAGACATTTATGAACCTGAGCGGGGCCGCTGTCCAGGCACTTGTCAGGGAGTACAAGGTCGATCCGCATCGGGACCTAATCGTGCTGTATGACGACGTGGAGTTTCCGCTGGGGGCGCTACGCATTCGCGAACGAGGCAGCTCCGCGGGACATAACGGAGTGAAGTCGATCTCCGGAGCAGTGAATAGCGAGGAGTGGATCCGTATCAGGATCGGGGTTGCACCCGAACTGCCGGCTGCCGCAGAATCGGCCCGGCGCAGGCGTAAGGATTACGTCCTGACCCCGCTCAAAAAGGCGGACTTAGGACTGCTCGACGAAGGTTTAGATCGCGCAGCAAAGGCAGTGGAAGTGATCCTGGCTCGGGGCGTTGGCGCCGCGATGAACGAGTTTAACAAGAAGGCGAATGGGCGCGAGTCAAACAGCCCCGCGCAGTAAAGAAATGTAGTTCGAAGAACAAGTAACTGTCACCGTGGCGAAGTTGTTGGGGTGAGAAAAGAGAAGCGAAATGGTGCAACGTTTTTACGAAGTGATGTTCATTGTCCGTCCTGACGTGCTTGACGAGGACCTCGACAAGCTGATCGCCGGCCTGGAAACGACGATCACCGGTGGCGGGGGCGCGATCCGCTCGATCGAGAAGTTGGGCCGCCGCAAGCTCGCCTACACGGTCCGCAAGTTCAACGATGGCAACTATGTGCTGCTCACCGTCGACGCCGACGGCAAGCTGATCGCTGAGGTCGAGCGCCGTCTGCGCGTGATCGAGCAAGTGATCAAGTTCATTACCGTGCGCATGGACGAAGAGACCAAGCGCCTGGACAAGGTGAAGGCACTCCGCGCGAGCCGCAAGAAGCTCAGCGCTCAGCCGGCAGCCGTAGCGCCGTCTGTCGCTGCTGAAGCAGCTGTCGCGCCCGAAGTGGCCGCAGCCCCTGCGGTCGAGCCGGCTGAAGTGGCTACCGCGGCGGTTTAAGCATTCATCCGGCCTAGCGCCGGCAAACTACGTCGCCACGATCAGTCGTGGCGCGATTCAAGAAGGAACAGGGAAATTATGGCTGACGAAACCAGCGCCACCAAGAACGGAACAACCAGCACCATCCCACAGCGGATCGTCCAGCGGCGCCTCGCACTCGGGGCACAGCTCCGGCGGACCTCGTCCGGCAGGCGGCCGTCCCTCTGGCCCAGGTGGACCGGGAGGCGGCGGCCGCAAGTTCTTCCGTCGCAAGAAGGTCTGCAAGTTCTGCACCGAGAAGATCGACGCGATCCCGTATCGCGAAGTTCGCCTGTTGCAGCAGTTTGTCGCCGAGCGCGGCAAGATTGTGCCCCGTCGCCTGACTGGCGTCTGCACCACCCACCAGCGCAAGCTGACCCGCGCCATCAAGCAGGCCCGGAACATCGCTTTGCTGCCCTTCGCCGCCCGCTTCTAAAGGCGAGAAAATTCGGGTGCATCAGGTCTTCGTCTTTAGACCTGAATGCGCCGGCTGTACAGCTTAGGAGATTCGTGATGGAAGTCATTCTGAAAGAAGACGTCAACAACCTCGGTCACCGTGGCGACGTGGTGAAGGTCGCTAATGGCTATGGCCGAAACTACCTGCTGCCGCAGAACCTGGCGATGGAAGCCAATGCCAACAACAAGGCAGTCATCGAGCAGATGAAGAACTCTGCCGTCCGCAAGTCTGCGAAGGAAAAGACCGAGGCGGAAGCGCTCGTTGCTCAGCTCGACGCCGTCGCCCTCACCTTTGCCCGCAAGACCGGCGAGAACGACCACCTCTTCGGTTCAGTCACCTCGTCTGACATTGCGCAGCAGCTCGAAGAGAAGGGCTTCACCATCGACCGCCGCAAGATCCACCTCGACGAGCCGCTCAAGTCACTCGGCGACTTCCTCGTGCCGGTCCGCCTGCACCGCGAAGTCACGGCGCACATCAAGGTCGTCGTCCAGGCTGAAGAGGCCGAGTAACACAAGAGATTCGGTGGAAGCCGGCTGCTTTGGTCGGCTTCCGTACTTGCAGTCTCGCGAAGCGGCGCCGGAGACGAATTAGAATCGCTTCATGGCCGCGCCCCACTACAAGCCACTCGCGATCTACTACGAACAGCAGCACTGGTTTAAACCGCTCTTCGCTGAACTCGACCGTCGCGGCACGAATTACGTCCGTATAGACGCCGTCGAGCATTCCTACTCCGCCGAAGACCGTCCCGAAGAACAATACTCACTCGTCGTCAATCGCATGAGCCCCTCGGCCTGGAATCGGGATCACGGCGACGCCATCTTTTATACCCTCGGCTATCTCGAACACCTCAAGCGTCGCGGAGTCCGCGTCATTAACGGCCTCGAGGCCTTTCGCACCGAACTCTCCAAAGCCGCGCAGCTTTCGCTGCTTGAAGAACTCGGCTTGCCTTACCCGAAAGCTCGCGTGATTCATCGCGCCAGTCAGGCACTGGCTGCTGCCGAAGGTCTCCGCTGGCCGATCGTCGTCAAGCCGAATATCGGAGGCAGCGGAGCAGGCGTCAAACGCTTCGACACCCCGCAAGGCCTTGCCAATGCCGCGGCCGAGAACGCCCTCGTCTTCGGTCTCGACTCCACCGCGCTTGTCCAGGAGTTCATCCCCGCCCGCGATTCCCACATTGTCCGCGTTGAGGTCCTTAATGGCCGCTACCTCTATGCGATCAAGGTCCACATCACCGGCGAGACCTTTGATCTCTGCCCGGCGGACATCTGCCGTACCGCCGACGGCGTCGACCTCAACCGTGGAGCCTGCGCCATCGACGCGCCCAAAACCGGAATCCGCGTCGAAGCCTACGACCCTCCAGCCGAAGTCATCGCCGACGTAGAACGCATCATGCATCACGCCGGCATCGAGCTCGGCGGCGTCGAATACATGACCGATGACCGCGACGGCCAGCGCTACTACTACGACATCAATGCACTCTCCAACTTCGTCGCCGACGGCCCGCGCGTGATCGGCTTCGATCCGTTCGCAAAACTCGGCGACTGGCTCGAAGACGAAGCCGCTAAAGCCTCGGGCCGTCAGCTCGTCGCGCAAGAGGCAAGATAGATGCGCTATGGATTCTGGCTCCCAGTCTTCGGTGGATGGCTGCGCAATGTTGCCGAAGAGCAGATGGAAGCCACTTGGGATTACGCCCGCAAGGTCGCTCTGCGCGCCGAAGAGATCGGCTATGACCTCACCCTGATCGCGGAGCTGAACCTCAACGATATTAAGGGAGTTGACGCTCCATCGCTCGACGCCTGGTCAACGGCTGCCGCGCTCGCTGCAGTCACCAGCAAACTAGAGCTTATGGTCGCGGTGCGACCGGCTTTTCATAATCCCGCGCTCCTCGCCAAGCAGGCCGCGAATATTGACCACATCGCGAATGGAAGGCTTACGCTGAATGTTGTCTCCAGCTGGTGGGCCGATGAGGCGACCAAATATGGGGTCCATTTCGAACGGCACGACGACCGCTACGCGCGTACCTCAGAGTGGCTCGATGTCGTGAACGGCTGCTGGTCGCAGCAGCACTTCTCCTACTCCGGAAAATATCACAGTGTTGGTGACAATATCCTCTCGCCTAAGCCGGTCGCGCAGCCGCGACCGACCCTATATGCAGGCGGAGAGTCAGAAACAGCCAAACAATTGATCGCGTCAAAGTGCGATGCCTACCTGATGCACGGCGATCCGCCAGAGATTGTCGCTGCTAAAGTTACAGATATGCGGCGACGCCGAGACCAGATGGGCTTGCCGCCACTGAAGTTTGGCGTTGCCGGTTACGCGATCGTCCGGGACAGCGAGGCAGAAGCTCAACGCGAGCTGGGCCGCATCACGGATGTCCGGCAATCTGCCAAAGGCTATGCGAACTACCAGCAATGGGTTACAGGTTCTAATCTTGAGCAGAAAATCTCGCTCGAGGACTACTCCGTCTCGAACCGCGGTCTTCGCAGCGGTCTGGTCGGCACTCCCGAACAGGTCCGTGATCGCCTCGAAGAGTTCACAGCGGCGGGTGTCGATCTCGTTTTGCTCCAGTCCAGCCCGCAGCTTGAGGAGATGGAGCGCTTTGCCAAGCAGGTGATATCGGCAAGAGGATAATCGGTCTGGGCCGCCGGCTAGCGCCCTTCGCGAAGCCGCACGGCGAGGCGATCGGGCAATCCAGCGCGGACTATCTTGACCTGCGCGGCGCGTACATCGTACGGAATCCGGAGAAAACTTACCGTCATCTTCTCATCGTCGTAGAGTCCGCAGGCGGCCCGCCAATCGTGGTCGCGGGGCTGGCCGACTGAGCCCGGATTGATCATGTAACGGGCGTTTTCGCGCAGCTCGATCTCGTACTCTTCGGCGCCGTTGCGGGTGCTATAGAAGGGATTCAGCTTAAACAGCGTTTCGCCATCGGTCGCGAAGCCACCCTGCAGATGAGTGTGGCCAAAGAAATTGATCCGTGCCGGCGCCGTCCGCAAAGGGTCCCAGGCGTCGCGCATCGAGAGGATGTACTCATCTTCGTCGAGTGGAGAACCGTGCATGATGCTTACCGCCGGCCCATCGGGGCTGAGGGGCCCGTGGGCCAGAGCTTGCAGCCAGGCAGTGTGTTCTCCAGTCAGGGTGGACTGGGTCCAGCGCACGGCGCGGCTGGCGATGGGGTTGAAGTCCTCTACCGACAGCAGGCCGCAGCAGGCGCGGTCGTGGTTGCCGCGGACGAAGACGACGCCCAGTTCCTGCACGCTGTCGATTACTTCGTTAGGGCTGGCTCCATAGCCGACCGTGTCGCCGAGGTTCCAGACGACGTCGTGCGGGGGAGCGGCATGCAGCACGGCTTCCAGGGCGTCGAGGTTGGCATGAATGTCGGAGAGGATCAGGGCGCGCATAGCGGGACGGCAACTTTGTAATGTTACAGGATTGTTTTGATGCCCGGCGTCGAAGGGGGCCGGGCCGATGTTACCGAAGAGGGGGTGCGACGCACCCAGTGGCCGGGCGCGCACTCCACCAACGCGCCGTTCGCGGCTTCGATCGGCTGCGACAGGGTCGCGAGAGGAAGGTTCCGGTCGGTCGCGAGGGTCGGAGCAGCTCCGAGCAGGCTCACGGTATAAGGGTGCTGGGGATGGTGGAAGACCCGCGTCGCAGAACCGCTCTCGAGGACCATTCCCTGGCGCATGACCATCACCCGGTCGGCCACTTGAGAGACGACCGCGAGGTCGTGGGAGATAAAGAGCATCGCCAGGCCGAAGTGGCGTCTGAGGTCGGCCAGCAAATCCAGAATCTGCGCCTGCACGGTGACGTCGAGGGCGGTGGTCGGCTCGTCGGCGATGAGCAGCCTGGGCCGATTCGCGATGGCCATGGCAATGAGAATGCGTTGGCGCTGGCCGCCGGAGAACTGGTGTGGGTAGTTCCCATAACGTGACGCGGGATCAGGGATGGCAACGGCTTCCAGCGATTCGAGCACCGACTGCTTCACTTGCCGCCGCGAAAGCTGTGGCTGGTGAGCGCGGATGGCTTCGGCGACCTGTTCGCCGATGGTCATGACCGGGTTGAGCGCGGTCATCGGCTCCTGAAAGATCATGGCGATGTCGCGTCCGCGCCGTTTGCGCATCTCTTCCCGAGAAAGAGTCAGAAGGTCGTCGCCGTCGAAACCGATCGAGCCTTGCGCGCGAGCAGCCGGATCGAGCAACTGAAGAATTGCGAGAGCGGTGACGGACTTTCCCGAGCCTGATTCGCCGACGAGGCCGAGGACTTCGCCGGCGGCAAGCGTGAACTCCAGGTCGGAGACGACGAGGCGTTCGGCGCCCCGCGAATGGAACCAGATGGAGAGACCGTCTACGGCCAGGAGGGGATTCATGTTTGGTGGGAAGCGAGGGGCACCCCCCCCCCGTACCTTCCGGTATATTCCTAAGCCGGCTCGACTTAGCTCCCTGCGGATCGCTACCCTATCCCCCAAATACTCATGAACATGGGGCGTGAATCGCTAAAGTATTCATTCCGCGAGAGCTAGTCGAGACGATTGGTGCGCCGCGAAGAAGAGGAAGGTGTCGTCTTCTTTCTCTTCAGGGTATATATCCAGAATACCAAGTTGACCCCATTCACTACGCCAACTTCTGCGATTTATTATCTCGCGGCGAATCAATGAGGTCCGGGAAAAAACCTGGCACAGGGGGCTTGACAACAAAGCTGGGAAAGGCCGAGCGGTCTGAGACCAGTGTTCTTTCAAGCCGGAGAATTCCCCGCTTATTCAAGCGAAATACCGTTACCTGTCGGCCAGGCCGACTACACAGCAACCTGGCTTCTTCTCATTTGCGGATTGCTCTGTCGCTCTCGTAAGGTGCCGTAAACTCCGATCTCTATCTTCCTGCGCTGTTCTTGTGACGGTCCTGCTGTCGCCCGTATCGTCGCGGCGAACAGCCCATCACCCGCTTAAAGGCTTTGCCAAACGCGCTCTCTGACTCGTAGCCCAGAGAAAGAGCAATCGAGAGGACCGGTTCCGGGGAGTTCGTGAGACGATCTCCGGTGAGCAGCATGCGCCAGCGGGTTAGATACTCCATCGGAGCTTCGCCCACTTTTTCTTTGAACTTCAACGCGAAGATCGAACGCGACATCCCAACCTGTTGAGCGAGATCATTCACGCTCCATGAACCAGCCGGGTTTTCCTGCATTGACGTGATGGCCGTCTTGAGCTGCGGATCGCTGATGGCATACAGCCACCCCACCGTGTCTCTTGACGATTCGGTTAGATGGGCGCGGAGTGCTTGCACCAGCATCGTGTAGGCGAGCTGTTGCACGAGGAGAAAACTGCCGAGCCTTTCGTTTCGCAACTCATCCCTCATCCGCTCCAGGGACCAGCGCACCGCCGACCTTTCTTCCTCGCTGTGCAGATGCACGACGGGCGGTAAAGAACCCAGTAGAAGGTCGGCAGGGTTACCGTCGAGCACGAAGTGTCCCCCCGCCAGGGTGCATGCTGGTTCTCCGCTGAAAAGCCCTGGAAGCCCATGATGGAGAGCTTCTATGAGAGCTTGAAGATCTATGGTGCGAGCCGACTTGTCCGTCGCCAGCGCAAAGGGTTTGCCGCCGGGGAGCAGGAAGCAGTCGCCCTCCTGAAGGAATACCGGTTCTGTATCCGCTCTGGTAAGCCAGCATGTGCCGGAGATCACGGCATAGCATTTAATCCCTTCATACTCCGGAAACAGGATCGACTGCCTGCTGCCGATATCGAATCGGCCCGAAACATGGCTGCGCGGCTTTAGCAGCGACAATACGCTTGAAAGGGGGTCCATGCATCTCCCGGACGATTAGACGAAAACTTCGGAGTTTCAGTGTAATTTGAAATCCCTTCTCCTCATCTCTTCTTCTGAAGGACGCAACCAGCGCGCCTCAGAATGGACGGAGACTGAATGAAGGTTTTTGTTACTGGAGCCACAGGGCTCCTCGGATTTGCTATCGTCAACCAGCTGGTGGCAGCGGGGCACCAGGTAACTGGTCTTGCGCGTTCCGACGCTTCGGCAAAGAAACTGGCAGGTGCGGGGGCAAAGAGCCTGCGTGGAGACATCGAAGATCTGGATGTCCTGCGCGTGGGGGCGGCGAATGCGGACGGCGTGATTCATACGGCCTTCTATCACCAGATCTCCCACATCCCGCTGGGGACGCGACTCAAGGTTTTTCTGGGCGGCCTCCCTACGGGTATTGTAGGGCGCTTCCTTCAGGCCGCGCTGGACGCAGATCGTCGCGCGCTGGAGACGATGGGCAGCACGCTGCAAGGCAGCGGCAGGCCACTCGCAGGCGCCTTCGGCACAATGGCAATGAAGGCGGGCAGCGTGGCAACGGAAGACCAGCCATACGATCCCGATGCGGCTGGAGCCTTGCGAGGAGCAACAGAAACCGTTCTACATAAGCTGGCCTCGCAGGGCGTCCGCACCTCTATAGTGCGCCTGCCGCCCGTCGTGCATGGCGAAAACGATCGCAATGGCCTCGTGCCGCTGCTCATCAAGACGGCGCGAAAGAAGGGTGAAGCGGCGTACATCGGCGACGGCATGAATCGCTGGGGCGCCGTACACAAGGAGGATGCGGCGCATCTCTTCCGCCTGGTCCTCGAAACGGGACCAGCCGGCGTTACGTATCACGCCGTAGCGGAGGAGGGCATTCCCTTTCTTGAGATTGCGCAGCGCATCGGGAACGAACTCAAACTTCCCGTTGTAAGCAAGTCCCCCACGGAGGCTTCCAAGCAGTTCGGCTTCCTGGCGTCGTTCGTGACGGCTGACAACCCCGTATCGAGCGCATTGACGCGAGATAGTACGGGCTGGCTGCCGACACACCCGGACCTCTTCACGGATCTGGAACAAAGCGGCTATTTCCGCTCGTAGCCCGGGACGACCTGTGCCGGTTCACCTGGAAAGTGAAGAGCTCGGGAAAGTGAAGAGCTCAACGAGCGCCCTGACGCGCTCTTTCTGGCGGCTGCGCGGAAATCGCCTGGTTCTTGTGAGCTCGGCGATACCATGGAGGCTCGCCCAAAACAATTCGGAGAGAACCTCCGACTTCGAGCCCTGCCCCTGAAACATCTCCAGGAGTTGGGCAAACGCGAACCGCAGCTCCGGAGGAGTAGCGGGGTCATCAAATTTTAGGCTCAGGCTGAGTGAAAACATCGCTTCATAGAGCGCTGGTGAAGAGGCGGCGAACTCCAGATATGCGGCCGCGACCGATTCGACCATATTTCCACGCTTAGCCCGTTTCCGCGCTTTTTCCAAAGCCAGGCCAAGCTCCTGGAAACCTTCGATAGCGACGGCGGCCAGAACCCCCTCGCGGCTTCCAAAATGAGCGTACAAGACAGGTTGGCTATATGAAATTTCGTCGGATAGCCGCCGAACGGTTACGTTGGACCACCCTTCAAGCTCCGCGATTCGTCGCGCAGCACGGATGATCTGTGTCCGGCGGGCCTGCCTGTCACGTAGTTTTCTTTCCGCAATCCGGTTAGCGGCGAGCGTCACTTCCATCGATTAATATTGTAGCATCGATAGAACGTATAGCTTAATAGAAAACTTCTACGAATGTTCTTGCATCGCGTTCAAATCTCTCGCATCATTTGTAGCATTGCTAGAGTTTCTAACAAGGAGAACTGATATGCGTAACGGCATCCCGCTTTCTCTCGCTGCTCTCATGGCTGTGGCGATCATGGTCATCGGCTGTTTCTACCTTTTGTCTCCGGAACGAATGACAGGTTCCTTTGGCCTGAAGCCGCCCGCACCCGATTCTGACACTCGTGCCTGGCTCCGCCTCAAGGGAGTTCGGGACATCGCCTCTGGCTTGGTCGTGCTGACCATGATGCTGACCATGGGTACGCGGGCAGTGGGCATAGCCCTGCTCGTCTTAGCCATCACCCCTCTGGGCGACATGTCAGTCATCCTGGGGTCGGGCGGGTCGAAGTCGGCAGCGTTCTCCATTCATGGCGTAACCTGCGCGGCAATGCTTGTGGTGGGTCTCTTCCTGATCCATATCCTTTGATAACCCCGCTCTTCACTCAACGGGAGCCAACTCAACCGCAGGTATTGTTCCTGGAGGAACATCATGGAAATCCTGAATGTCGTTGCAATTATCGTGGCCGGATTGATGGTTGGATGTGAGTTGGCCATTGCCGCGTTTATTCATCCGACGCTCGATAAACTTCCGGACGAAGCCCATCAGCCAGCCGCCAGCGCCATCGCTCGTGTGCTGGGAACAGTCATGCCGTTTTGGTACAACCTCACGTTTTTGCTTACGTTAGGCGAGCTTGTCATTCGGTGGCACCAATCCGGCCGCATACCCATCTGGATCGCTGCATCGGCCGCTTTATGGATGCTGGCGAGCGTGTATTCGCTCATTGCCCTCGTGCCAGTCAATAACCGCATTAAGTCGTGGGAGAAGTCCACTCCGCCTGCCGATTGGAAGACGTACCGGCGTATATGGGACAGACATCACCGGTGGCGCACTGCACTCCTCACGGTAGCGTTTGCGTTTCTTGTCGTGGGAGTTCGTTAGCAAATGGTCATCTTTCTCCTCTTCCCAAATGCCGCCGCCCTCTCGAAGCTTCAGGTCACTCAATGCGCAACGCCCGTACGGGATCGATGGAGGCGGCGCGGCGAGCCGGTATGATGCCCGCAACGGCAGCGGTCACGATCAGCACACCCATGGCGATGCCCATGACCGGCACATTGACACTGGTAGTCTCGTAGAGCTGCGACTTCACGTATCGCACGCAGAAAATCGCCACCGGAACGCCGATAGCCAGGCCTGCGATGGCCTGCAGCATGGCGCCGCGCATCACCGTTTCGATCACCCGGCTGCGCGGCGCTCCCAGCGCCATGCGGATGCCGATCTCCTGAGTGCGGCGGACCACGGTGTATGCGGTGACGCCGTAGAGGCCTATCGCGGCGAGCAGCAGGGCAAGAAGGCCGAAGAGCGAAGTGAGACGTGCGATGAGGCGCTCCTCAATAAATCGGTCGTCGATCTGTTGCTGGAAGGTCTGAAACTTCACAATGGTGAGGTTGGGATTGATGGTGGCCAACGTACTGCTGACAGTCTTTTCGAAGCCGTCGATGGGATAGCCGGTCTGAATGACCAATGCTCCGGCATACATGGATAAGTCTTTCTCGAGAGGGTCGTCGGGATCATTCGCCACACCGGCGCGCTGCGTCAGCGGCAGGAAATACATGGCGTGGTCCTTCCAGTAAATGGTGGTGTAAGTCGTGTCCGCCACGACGCCGACGATCTCATGCGCTTCATCATGTCGGCGCGGGCCCGAGCCGCCAAAGTGATGGCCGATCGGGTTGCGCTTGCCGAAGAACTGCTTCACGAACTCCTGGTTGACCACCGCGACCGGCGCTGAATTCAGCGTGTCCTGCAAAGTGAAGCCGCGCCCCATCACGACGCGGGTACCAACGGAATCGAAATACTCGGCGCTGCCTTTCACCCACGATGCGCCTTTATTGATGTCGGGATCGCCCTGGACCTTAACGCCGGATCCCCAATTGTTCTGTTCCATCGGCGTGTAGGTAGCGAGTCCGACTTTGACCACACCGGGAATCGCGTGGAAGCGGTCTACGATCGTCTGGTAGAGGGGCTCAACGTCGGTATTCTTGTAGCCGGCCGCTTGCGGGTTGATGTGGGCAATGTAGCGGTACTTTGTATCCAGCTTCATGTCCACGTTTTCGGCCTTGTTGAGGCTCTGCACAAAGAGACCTGCAACAACCAGGAGGACGAGGGAGAGCGCCGCCTGCAGAACAACCAGCGCACGCTGCAGGAAGGACGCGCCGTGGGCGGTGGTGCGCGTGTTCGAGCGCAGCGCCTCGGCAGGTTGTGCGCGCGAGGCCATCATTGCCGGCGCAAGCCCAAAGAGGATGCCGGTTACCAGCGACAGCGCAAGAGCAAAGCCGATCACCAGAGGCGAGGGGTAGGCCGACACCGGCATATTGTGCTGATCGGGAAAGGCGAGCGCCAGCAACGCGTGTGCGCCCAGATAAGAAACGGCGAGCCCAAGCACGCCGCCCATCCCCGAGAGCAGAACGCTTTCCGTCAACAGTTGGCGCACAAGACGGCTGCGCTGCGCACCCAGCGCCGAGCGGATGGAAAGCTCCGCGCGGCGGCCCATGCCGCGCACCAGCAGCAGGTTGGCGACATTGGCGCAGGCCACAAGAAGCACCAGCGCCGCGATCCATTGCAGCAGCCTCAGATGGTCTTTGTAACCCTCCTGCATGTTCTGAATACCGCCGCCGCCGGGAGCGAGCACCACGTGAGTGCGCGGGAGGACCTTCTGGGCACGCGGATCGGTGAAGGTCTTGAGCGTCGCCAACTCCTGTTTCAGCAACGCGCTGGCCTTATCCTGGAGCGCCGGCAGGGAGGTTCCCGGCTTCACCCGGCCAATGACGTAGGCCCACTGTGCATCGGGCTCGCTAAAGTACGGTGCGCCGATAGTTTCATCCATCGCATTCATGGGCAGAAAGTATTTCGGCGGATTGGTATCGATGCGGTCTCCGTAAAATCCCTTTGGCGCAACGCCGACGATCATTGCCGGCTTGGTATTGACATAAAACGTGCTTCCTACAACGGCCGGGTCGCCGGCATAATCCTGCTGCCACGCGTCATAGCTCATCACCGCGGTAATCGGTGCGCCCTTCTGGTCGTCGCTATCCAAAAGCAGCCGGCCCGCGGCAGGGGACAGTCCGAAGACGCGAAAGTAGTTGCCGGAGACGAAGGTTCCCGTCACCGACTTTGCCACAGTCTGTGGGCCGGCCCGGCGCACCGTGATCGGCCGCCAGGCGTAACCTGACTCCATCGCCGCCAGCTCTTCGAATTCCGGCAGGTTCTTCTTAAACATGTAGTAGGTGTCGGTCGAGAAGAGTGAATAGTCGCCCTTCTCGTTCCATCCGCCGTTCACGCAGCAATCGTCTGAGTCGCCAATGCGGACCAGGCTCTTGGGGTCGGTTACCGGCAGGTTATGCAGCAGGATGGCATTGACCAGCGTGAAGATTGCCGAGTTCGCGCCGATGCCGAGCGCCAGCGTGAGCAGCACGGTAGCGGTAAACCCCGGAGTCTTTCGAAATTGGCGAAACGCAAAACCCACATCCTGCAGCAGAACCTTCATTCCCTTTACCCCTCAAGAACCGTGGAGACACACTTCAACGTGCACACACAACAAGCAAATCGCGGGCCAACGTGGCGCCTGCGTTGCCCGCCTGACATCAATAGGCTAGCTACGTCAGATTGCCGCGTGGCGTTCACAAAATGAGAGAGAACGTCCAATATCGGACGCTTCCCGCGGTCATTTCGAGCGGATTCCAATTTGCAGCCTTGACCGCTACAGCTTTAATGAAGGGGCACGGCTTCACGGGGGCAACGATCCTACCAGACCGCTCTACTTCAGAGCAGCGAACTCAGCCTTGGCCTGCACCAGCTGCGGCAGGTCGGGGTCAGCGTCTTTCCAGGTGGTGAAGAAGTCGTGATAGGCCTGTTTGGCGTCGGCGGTTTTGCCTTGCATAGCAAGAGCGCGGGCGAGGCCGAGCTGGGCCTGGGGATAATCCTGAAGGCTCTGGATCACTTGTGCGCCCTTCGCGGCAAGGACTCTGCGGAAGGCCTCGGCGGCGCTTGAGCCGTTGTACAGATCGAGATAGGCCAGGCCGCGAAGATATTCCTGCTGGCTGATGAGGTTGTAGTTGGGCATCGGTTCGAGATCGCGCAGGGCCTGTTCCGGACGATGGTTTGCAAGGTCGTCGGCGGCGCGGGTCAGCGGCAAAGCGAGCGAGTTGGTGAGCGTATCCTGCGGATATTTCTTTGCCAGGTCTTCAAGCAATGGCATAGCCAGTTTGGCTTCGCCGCAGAGCGAGGCCGGCAGTCCGGTCGCACGAATGGTCACACTGGATTTATCCAGGCTGAGGGCTTGTTTCACCAGCGCAGGAACGTCTTTACACATTCCGGCGAGGGCCTTGCCCTGGGCCTGTTGCAATACGATGCCGGCGGCGACATCGGGAATTTTTTGCTGTAGCGTCTGATCGACGGCCTTTTGATAGATAGCGTCGGCGTCTCGATAGCGCCCCTCAAATTCCCTCACCAAGGCCGCCTTCTGAAGCAGAAGATACTCTTCGGGCTTTCCAGCGGCCCAGTCAAGCTGCTGCTGCAAGGCGGCCTGGTCGCCCAGTAGAAAATAAAGAGGCACGAGGTACTGGCGATATTCGGCAGATTTTGCGAGACCAAGCTGCAGATCGCGTGCCGCTATCTCTTTAGCCTTTTCAAGCTCGTTCACAGCCGTCAGATTGCTGACCAGGTTTTCCCGCGCGATCATCTCGTCCGACTGAATGTCAACGGCGCGCTGGAAGGCCACGACGCCTCTGTCGAATTCCCCGATCGACGAATAGGCTGCGCCCAGGTTGACCCAGTAGTTCAGATTTTGAGGGTAGGTGCGGGTGGCCAGCTCCAGAGTCTCGATCTCTTTCGGCAGATCGCCAGTGACCTGGTCATAGTAGTGTCCGGCGATGTAGAGCTTCTCGGATTCACTCACATTCGCGGAGAGATCGTAGGCCTTCTGATAGTATTCCTGCGCCTTCCCAACATGCTCCGGAATTGCAATAGACGACCCCCAGCCTGGCCCAGGCCATGGCAAACTTAGGGTCGAGTTCGAGAGCGCGCCTGTAATGACCTTCGGCTTCGGGTATGTCTTTGCCTTGCCCATGTTCCACGTCTCCGAGCGCGTAGGCGCGGAAGGCCTCCAGTGACGGAGTGGTCGCCTGGCCTAGTGGAGTGTCAAGTTTCTGAATAGAACTGAGCGATTCGCCGAGCTTGCCGCGTAGGGCAGTGGTGGCCTGATCGAGGGCGGCAAGCACATGGTTCTTGTCAAG
Source organism: uncultured Acidobacteriaceae bacterium (assembly GCA_963790505.1). Taxonomy (GTDB): domain Bacteria; phylum Acidobacteriota; class Terriglobia; order Terriglobales; family Acidobacteriaceae; genus Acidisarcina. Next base: position 864,635 of record CAWBOT010000004.1, read on the forward strand.
GGCCCGGGCCTGCTCACTGGCGATCGAGTCTCCAGTGGAGGTCGATTGCGCCTCAAGCGTAATGATGTATTGGTCGCCGAGCCGGGAGATGCTGCCATTGATGATCGCTTTGATTCCCTCGCGAATGCCGATCTCGCGGGCGATCTCCGGAGTGATCTTCGTGTCTGACGGTTTGCCCTGATATTGCAGGCTCTGGCGAAGGTGCTGCTGGCTGACGATGGTGAGAAAAGGTGACTGCTCGAGCTGGATCTCGAGCGCCTGGGTGAGGGTAGTGTCGAAGACCGGATCGCCGGTCTGGTTGATGAAGTCGGAGAGGATGACGGAATCTCGCTCGTGCATCACCGAGGAAGCGGTCGTGGCCGGTGCGCCAGCCTTGTGGCTACGCCACCAAAAGATGCCGCCTGCCGCCAGAACGATCACGATCAATGCGGCGGCCACGGGAACGATGGGGAAGGGCTTGCGCGCGGGCGTACCCATTCCAGTCGAGGTCAGGGCCGAGCGAGTCGAGCCGGAGCGGGCGGCGAGTTGTTCGAGGTCAGCCCTGACTTCGGTTGCGGACTGATAGCGCTGGGTCTTGTCCTTGGCGAGCAGCTTGAGGATGATTCGCTCGCCCTCTTTAGAGACAGCGGGATTCAGCTTGCGCGGCGGTTCGGGATCTCGGGCGAGTAGCGAGGCAAAGACATCGGCGGTTGAATTTCCGGCGAAGGGCAGCTTGCCGGTAGCCATCTCGTAGATGACCGATCCGAGCGAAAAGAGATCGCTGCGTGTATCGAGAATCTCGCCGCGGGCCTGTTCGGGAGACATGTAGGCAACGGTGCCGACGGTTGATCCGGCGACGGTGAGCGACTTGCCGGCGACGTCGAACGCTGCAGTGGAGTCAGAGGTCGCCTCGGTATCGTTCGGCTTGGCCTGCTTGGCGAGACCGAAGTCGAGGATCTTGGCCTGCTGCGCGCCTTGCTGCTTTCGGACGATGAAGATGTTGGCCGGCTTGATATCGCGATGGATAATTCCGGATTCGTGGGCCTCTTCGAGACCGCGGGCGATCTGGATGGAGAACTCGAGCGCCTCGGGCAGGGGCAGCGGATTGCCTTGTAGCAGCTCTTTCAAGGTGCTGCCCTGGAGGAGCTCCATGACCAGGTATGGCTGGCTGTCCTGCTCGCCGACATCGTAAATGGTGCAGATGTTGGGGTGGTTCAGTGAAGATGCAGAGCGCGCCTCGCGCAGGAAGCGCTCATGCGTGGCCTGGCCGGGCGTGCCTGCGCCGAGAAATCCGTCAGGCAGGACTTTGATGGCAACGTCGCGCTGCAGGCGGGGGTCGCGGGCGCGATAGACGACTCCCATGCCGCCGCTGCCCAATTGGTCGAGCACTTCGTACGGGCCGATCGTTTTCTGCATTCGATCCACTCAAGGCAAGGCGGACAGACAAGCGCCAAGTCGTCTTCCGGCGTGAATCCAAAGTATCACGGCATGTTTCGCAACGAGTTAGCTCCGTTGCGGAAGGCCGGCCTGCTCACTTAGTAAGCACCTCATCGGGGCTTACTTCTTGTTGCAGGGTGGCTTGCAGTATCAATTCAGGTTCCCGGCCAATGTGAATTTCGTTTTTTGTAGCCGTAATGTCGCATTCATGGTGCAAGACGATACTAGCGAGTGAAGGGTGGCGTTACGAGAAGTGGCGTTAAGAAGTAACCAGGGAGCTGGGTCGATGGGCGGATCGCAAATCTCGTACCTCTGGAAGAACCCCCGCGCAGCCGAAGGATTTACTTCGGGTGTTTCCCTTCACAGCCACACCAACCAGTCGAAGGAGACGCTGGACTTTCTGGCTAACCTGGGCAACCGCTCGGGGTTGATCGGGAAGCTGATGGCTCTTGGCGAAGGCCGCGCACGCGAGCGCTATGGCCTCAAGCTGGACTATGCAGCCGGATATTGGACGCCGCCTCTGACCCCGAAGCTGGCGTTCGATCTGGAGAGCAAGCAGATCGAGCGGCTGGGCGTCGCGCCGCTGGTATCCATCTCAGACCACGACAACATTACTGCTCCGATGCTGTTGCGTACGGTGGCGTCGGCCCGGCATATACCGGTTTCGGTCGAATGGAGTGCGCCGTTCTTCGGGCCCGACGGCGGCTGCGAACAGTCATTTCATCTCGGCATCCATAATCTGCCCAGCGATACCGGCGTGGAATGGATGCGAACCTTTGAGGAGTTCACCGCCAAGCCTTCGAATGAACGGCTGACTGAAATCCTCGCTACGCTCCATGCACTGCCCAATGTGCTGATTATCTTCAATCATCCGCTTTGGGACCTCTACCTGATAGGCGAGGAGAAGCACCTCGCCTATGTGGAAACGTTCATGGAGCAGAACGGCCAGTTCATGCACGCGCTGGAGCTGAACGGCCTGCGGATATGGGAAGAAAACCGGGCGGTCAAGCGGATGGCGGCGAAATATGGCAAGCTGCTAATCTCCGGCGGCGACAGGCACGGAGTTGAGCCGAATGCCAATATTAATCTGTCGAATGCCTCGACCTTCACTGAGTTCGTCCATGAGGTGCGTTACCAGGGCGTCAGCAACGTGCTTTTCATGCCGCAGTACGCGGAGCCGTGGAAGCACCGCATCCTGCAGTCGACGCTCGACGCGATCGGCGACTATCCGGATTTCCCCCTAGGTTCGCGGCGGTGGGACGAGCGCGTCTATCACCCCGACAAAAATGGGGTGGTTCGCCCGATCTGCGAGCTCTGGACGAACGGCGAAGTGCCCGCCTATCTGGAGTTCATCATCAAGGCGGTCCGGCTGATGGGCAGCGGCCCGATCTCCGGCAGCCTGCGCCGGGCGTGGGACGAGTCCCGCGAGCTTGGCTTTGCGCTCGGCGACTAAACACGAAGATCTCAGAGGCGGTTCAGGCTGTCTGCGCGAGCGTCTTTCGCGGACGGGTCACGCGCTGCTCCATGATGCGGCGGCGCAAGGCGGGGACTTTGGTGGCGATCCGCATGATCGACATGACCAGCTTGAATGCGAAATTCTTGGGAGTGATCGCCTCTTCCATGGCCTTACGCGAGGCGGCGACTGCTTCGAATCCGTAGTAGCGCATCTGGACTTCGTATTCGCCGACTTTTTCGGCCGCCGGCACTCCCAAACTCTGAGCTTCCACCAATTTGCTGCACAAGAGCGAGGCGTCGCGGAGCGCGACATTCGCGCCGATGCCGCGATACGGCGTCATGCTGTGGATGGCGTCGCCGAGCAAGGTAATGTTCGAGGGCTTCCAGGGCGCGACCGGCTGCGAAGTACGAATGCGCCAGAATCCGATCTCGCCGCTCATCATTTCGACCAGCTTGCGTAGATTCGGATGCCAATCGAGCACTCTTTCCCGGAGCATCGTGTGCATCTCTTCGGAACTCATCGCATCCATGGCGGCGTCTGAGTTCGCGTTGAGACCGAAGTAGTCACGCTTTGCACCGAGGGCCATGACCACATAGCTGCCTTCGCTGTCAGAGACCTGCTGTCCATTGATGGTGCGAACTTTCTCTTCGGCCTCGGCAGAGCGCTTCCAGGCGGCCATGAACATGTTTGCAGGGGCGGAGGGCGTGACAATCGCCGGGCCGTCGAGCAGCGCTGGCGGGATGAGCGCCATGACTCCGTCGGTGAGCGGAATTTTTCCTCCCAGGCTGATAACTCCGGTGTCGATGGGATCGTTGCCGGGCAGGTATTGCTTGCGCACCCTGGAGTTGACGCCATCGGCGGCGACCAGCACGTTGCCTTCGGCGGTTGATCCGTCGTCGAAAAAGGCGACGATGCGGCCGTCGGGGCATTGCTCGTAGCGCTCAAAGCGTTTGTCGAAGTGGACCGCGTCGCCCAGGCCGGCGAGCAAGACCTGGCGCAGGGTCATTCGACTTACCTGGCGATGCCTCGCGACCGGATCGGCGGTCGCGGGATGCTGGCGGAATTTCATCAACTCTTCCAGTTGTTCGCTGAGTATGGTGAATCCCTGCGAGAAATCTCCGCAGGTGGAATCGAAGACCTCCCATAGGTCGGGGGGAAGGCATTCATGAAGCGCGCGGCTTCCGTCCGGGTCGATATGGATGCGAAAGCCCTGCAGACGGGAGCTGGGGGTTACATCGCGCTCGTACACGCTAGCGGCGACTCCGGCCTTCTTGAGGCCCTGGGCGAGGCAGAGGCCGCCGATGCCTCCGCCAATGATGAGCACATGCAGGTCGGTTCCACGACTCGTGGTCATTGTCTCTCTCCTTGGAGTTCTTCTTTGACTTCGGGCGCGAGGAGCCACTCCTCAACGCCACGCTGAATGTTGTGTAACTCCTCGATGCCTGCGAAGCGGTCTCCGGCCAGGACGGCCATGAGCGTCGGGATGGTCGTTTGAGGGTCGAGGTTCTGGCGAAAGGTGCCTTCGGCGATGCCGCCGCGTACGATGGACTCGATCCAATAGCGCCAGGAGATGACCATAGTATTCATCGCGGCTTGGATCGCCTCATCGCGGTTGGCGCGCAGGGTCAGTTCCTGCAACACCACCCCCAACTCGGGATGGTGCTCCTGGTAGAACTGCGCGTCAGTAAACTCCTGGCGGAGCTGGTCGAGGAACGGCCGACCGGTGCTCGGTCCCGGAGGCGCATGAAGAGTCTGGAAGATTCCTGAGAGGAAGTGAGCCAAGCCTTCGATCAAGGATTGCTTGCTGGGAAAGTAGTAGTGCAGCGTAGCAATGTTGACTCCGGCGCGTTCGGCTACCGCCCGGGTGCGCAGGCCCTCGAAGCCCGAAGAGGCAATCACGTCGAAGGCCGCCTGCAGCAGGCTCTTGCGGCGATCGACCTGTTCGGTGAGAGCAGGAATGATGGTTTCAGCGGTCTCGGAGTTCGTCACAAAAGATTTATACACAAGGTTGATTATTAAATCAAGTGATTGATTAATGTCTCTCCTGATTCTTTTTCGAGGTTTGAATCACCTCTTCATGAGCCCTTAAACGTGGTCTTCGGAGGAACGTCTAGACTCAGCTCATGCGTGTGGTGTATTTTCCCGACTCGTATCACGAGGTGAACGGAGTAGCCCACACGAGCCGGCAGTTTGAGGCCTTCGCCCGGCGGCGCGACTTGCCGTTCTTGATGGTTCGGGCCGGCGAGCGCCCGGAACGGTACGTGAGCGAATCTCGCGGGGCCAGCCTGGAGCTGAAGCGCGGATTCCTGTCGTTCGCGCTCGAGAAGGATCTGCGGATCGACCTGGGATTTCTTCGCCATCTGCCCTATATCGCAAGCACCGTCAAAGCGTTCAAGCCGGACGTTATTCATATCACCGGCCCGAGCGAACTGGGATTTATCGGCGCCTTTCTTTCGTTGTGGCTGCGGGTGCCGCTGGTAGCGAGCTGGCATACAAATGTGCACGAGTACGCGGCTAAGCGTTCGTCGTGGTTTTTGCGATTCCTGCCGGTCGGGCAATCGACGACGGCCGCGATGCACATCAAGCAAATCACCCTGGCGGTGACTGCACGCTTTTACAAGCGGGCAAGGATACTTTTCGCTCCGAATATCGAGCTCTGCCGCTTGCTCGAGCGCAGAACGGGGCGACGCTGCTTCCTGATGCCGCGAGGCGTCGATACGGAATTGTTTTCTCCCGCCCGCCGAGATCGCGATCCGGGAGACGATCAGTTCGTTCTTGGGTTCGTAGGGCGGCTCTCGATCGAAAAGAACGTGACTCTGCTCGAACGCGTCGGCGAGGAGCTGCTGGCTGCGGGCGTCACCAACTTCAGATTCTTAATTATCGGCCATGGAGCGGAAGAGCAGTGGATGCGCGAGAATGTGCCTAACGTCGAACTGCCCGGCATCTTGCGCGGAGAGGATCTGTCGCGGGCCTATGCCAACATGGACCTGTTCGTCTTTCCCTCGCATACCGACACCTTCGGCAACGTCGTATTGGAGGCGCTTGCCTCTGGCGTGCCCGCGATCGTGACCCCCGATGGCGGTCCGCGCCATATTGTTCGCGATGGGGAGACGGGAGTGATCGCCCAGGATGGAGAATTCGCGGCGGCAGTCGCCTCGATTTTGCGCGATCCCGAGCGCCACTCCAGAATGCGTGAGGCGGCCCGGCAGTATGCCCTCAGCGCCTCATGGGATGCGGTCTTTGAGGGCGTTTATGAGGCTTATGAGTCGGTGCTGGTGAAAGCGCCGAAGGCGCTGCCGGTGCGGGCGGCGTCGTAAGCTACCAAAATACTTCCACCGGATATCTAGTGAAGGTCGGATCGTTGGTGGCTACAGGCAGGCGTTCTGCGATTCCCTGGGCGATCAGCAGGCGGTCGAAGGGATCGCGATGGTGACGATCAAGTTTGCCCAGAGCGACGAAGTGCTCAGGACGGAGAGCAAGCAGGTCAAACCGCTGCTCGCGGATCTCGTCGAGCAGATATTGAATCGACGAACCTAATTGGGGCAGGCCGCCTTTGCTGATCTTGATGGTGATTTCCCAAAGAGAGACGAGGCTTACAACGATTTCGTTCTCTCGTTCTCGAATTGCATTGTCGGCGGATTTCGAAAGCCTACTTGGCTCGGTCACCCACCAGATGAGCGCGTTTGAGTCGAGCAATAATCTCACTTGATGAGATTTCCCCATCGATCCATTCCGGGCGGAGCCTCGCTCATCAATGGCTCGTCGTTCATGAGATCTTCCAATTCCTTATCGATCAGCTTCCATTCCCCTTCCCAGTTCTCCGGGAGATTGAGCTTGCCCTTTAGCCGACCAGGAATGCGGTAATTCTCTTCCGCGGGAGCCGGGGCAACCGGAACCAGCTTGACGGCCGGTTTGCCGTCGCGAGCGATGATGACCTCCTCTCCGTTCTCAGCCTGCTGGATGAGGCGGGAGAGGTGGGTCTTCGCGTGATGGACGTTGACTTCCATATTTTCAAGACTAGCTAATGTGGTTAGCTAAAGCAAGTTGGCGGTCATCGCAGTAGTTATGTCTGGAGGGGTAGCAAGTCGCGAAGCTCATCCTCGTCGTAACTCAGCAAAGCATCGGCGTAAGTACGGAGCCCTTTCCAGAGAGCGATAACGCAGAGCATTCCGCGTAATTCCTCCGTGCCATTTTGGTGTCTCAACCGAGTCAAGCTCAAGAGGGCTAGGCTTTCGATGGCGGCGTGGTAGTCGTGCTCTAGCCATGCAGGAAGTGGTGGATTTCCCGGAGCTGTCCTGGCAACTTCGACAAAACTAACCAAGGCCAGAAGTCTCCAGCTTGGCTGGCTCGAATCGATGCAGTTGTCCACCAGAAAAGGTACCGCTGCGTAAGACGCTTCTCCAACGTCGCCTTGGTGATAAAGCTCTTCAGAGAGTGCCGACCACGCGGACTCCGAATCTGATTCTTGGGCCAATTGCCTGAGTGGTGGGCGAGCATCGAAAGGGAGTCGATACCCGCCCGAGAGTGTGCTCCAACGTCCGTCTTCCAGATCGAGCATGCAACAACTCTAGCGAAGTCTGTTGCGCTCGGCTAACCTACTGCACTTGGCCTATGTAAACGCCGAAGGGCGGAAGGTTGACGGCGTCGAGCGATGCCGGGTCGCTGCTTCCCGGAGTCTTCATCAGCGTCTTGGCGTTCTTACTGGTAAGGCCGGTTCCGGAGAGGTCGAAGGCGAACTTCTGCGGGTCGGCGGTGAAGTTGCACGCGACGACGACCGTCGGCTGTCCTTCGATCTGGCGCGCCCAGGCGAGGACTTTGGTGTCGCCGGTGTTCAGCATCACGTTCTTCCCGCTCTCGCACCACCGGATTGGCGCGGCGCAGCTCGATGAGCTGCTTGTACCAGTTCAGCATCGAGTCGTAGTCGGCGACCTCGGTCTGCACGTTGACGAGTGTGTAGCTGGGCGGGATCGGCAGCCACGGCGTGCCGGTGGTGAAGCCGGCGTTCGGGCCGGGTGTCCCACTGCATCGGGGTGCGCTCGCCGTCGCGGCCTTTTTCTTTTGGCCATCCGGTGACGCCGATCGGGTCTTTCACATCTTCTTTGCGGACGGGCGGAGTGGTCTTCATGCCGATTTCGTCGCCGTAGTAGAAGAGCGCGGTGTCGCGGCTGGCGAAGAGGATCGGTCGCGAGCATGCGCTCGATGTCGGTGTTGTGGACGCCGTCGCCGTAGCGGGCGTCGATGCGTGGATTGTCGTGGTTGTCGAAGACCAACAGGGGCTCGTTATTGTCGATCTTGGTTTCGACTTCGTCGATGTGCTGGCGGAAGGCTGCAATGTCGAGCTTGTTGATCATGCCGACCTGGAAATCCATAGGCAACTGAATCTCGTCGTTCTTGACGCCGTAGGTGCGGCGTAGGTCAGCGATGTTGGAGAAGTAAGTTTCGCCGATGAGCACACGGCCTGGAAATTCATTGATGACGGTGCGAAGCTCCTTCTCGACGTCGTGGACTTGGGGAAGGTTGTTGGTCAGCGAGTCGTCGAGGTCCACATCGCCAAAGGCGTTGATCGTCTGTTTGCCGTTGGCGTCCAGCTTGGGCTGCTCGTCGCGCAGTTGAGGATCTTCGAAGAGCGTTGGGATGGCGTCGAGCCGAAATCCGTAGACGCCGCGCTTCATCCAGAAGCGGCAGGTGTCATACATCGCTTTGCGGACCTGGGGGTTGTCCCAGTTGAGGTCGGGTTGCTGGATGTAGAACTTGTGGTAGTAGTACTGGTTGGTCTTGGGATCGAGCTGCCAGGCGGAGTGGCCGAAGACGGATGTCCAGTTATTGGGCGGCTGACCAGCCCCCTTGCCGTCTTTCCATACATACCAGTCGCGCTTGGGGTTGGTCTTCGAACTGGCCGACTCGATGAACCACTTGTGCTTGTCGGAGGTGTGGTTCATCACCATGTCCATGATGATCTTGATGTCGCGTTTTTTGGCCTCGGCGACCAGGCGGTCGAAGTCGGCGAGCGTGCCGTAGGCGGGATCGATGTTCTCGTAGTCGGAGATGTCGTAGCCGAAGTCGACCTGCGGCGAGGGATAGATCGGCGAGAGCCAGATGGCATCGACGCCGAGCACCTTGAGGTAGTCCAGCCGGGAGGTGATGCCGTTCAGGTCGCCGATGCCGTCGCCGTTCGAATCCTGGAAGCTGCGCGGATAGATCTCATAGACGACTGCGCCCTTCCACCACTGGTCGTCCGAAGCAGCGGCCTTTGCTTTGGCAATGGGCTTTGCGGCGTGGCTTTGGGCGAAGCTTCGGGGCGCGGCGAAAGAGGAGCCGGCCAAAGCTGCTCCCACGATGGCGGCGATGATGAGTTGTTTCTTTTTGCTTATCCAGATCATTTGCATTTCCCCAAGTTAAAGCGGACGGTGATTTTCGTACTGAAGAACACAACAGCGTACTCCTTCGCACGGTGGAGAGATAGCGATGGGGGCGCGACAGGGCTCAGGCGGCGGTGTGCTTCAGGGGCCGTGCAGGAATGGCAGGGGCGGGGGCCGCATCCGGCAAGTTGAGGTGTGGATCGAAGACCTGCAGCTGGTTCTTACCGCGGGATTTGGCCACGTACATCGCCTTATCCGCACGCAGTAACAATTGCTCGACGGACTCTGCGGAGTCCGGGTAGACCGCCAGTCCGATACTGCAGGAGATTTGAATCGAGTGTCCTTCCACGTCGATGCAGCTCCGCAGCGAATTCAGGATTTTCCCCGCGCATTCCAGGATGTCACTCTGCCCGGCAATGTCGGGCATAACGACGACGAACTCGTCGCCGCCCAATCGAATGACCGAATCGGTAGCGCGGACCGCGGCTTTGAGGCGAACCGCAACCGTAACCAGCGCCACATCGCCGGTGGCATGCCCGAGCGTATCGTTGATGCGTTTGAAGCCGTCCAGGTCAACCAGGAAGACGGCCACTCTACCGCCAAATCGCTTGGCCCGCTCGATCGCCTGGCTGATGCGGTCAGACAAGAGGCTGCGGTTGGGTAATCCAGTTAGATCATCGTGCTGCGCGAGGTGCAGAATGCGCTCTTCCTCGCGCTTGCGCGGCGTGATATCCGACGCGCTGATGGCGATGCCGTCACCGGCCTTGACCACCTGCATTCTGATCCAGGATGCATTGATGGTGTTCTCCTCGAAGGGAACTTCCCAGACGAGCGGCTCTCCGGTAAGCGCCACCTGTTTGTATCGCTCAAAGAGGCCGGACGTAAGATTCACGGGAAACAGCTCGCACATCCGACCGCCGAGCAGAACGCTACGCGGAATGGAGACCATTTTTTCGACGTTATGGTTGAGATAGGTAAAGACGAAGTCTTTAATCTCGCCAGCCGGCCCACGCAATGATCGGCAGATGTACAGGGCGTCTAAGCTGCATTCTGCCGCGTTGTAGAGACAATCGCGCTCCTCGCGCAACGCCAATTGAGCCGATTGCACGGCATCCAGTTGCCGTTTGCGTTCGGTCAGGTCCCGGGTCACTTTAGCGAAGCCGATCAGCTTGCCATTCGCATCGAGCATCGCGGTGACTGCAAAGCCGGCCCAGAAGCGTTCCCCGCACTTCCGCAGACGCCAGCCTTCCTCGGCGCACCGGCCAGTTTGTACCGCTTCGCAGAGTACTTTTTCGGGAATGTCGGATGCGACATCCTCGGGAACAAAGAATATTTTGTAATGCCGGCCGAGGACTTCCCTAGAGGTGTAGCCGTGGTTGAGTTCTGCGCCGCGGCTCCAGGCCACCACATGTCCGGTGCAATCGAGCAGGTAAATCGCGTAGTCGCCGATCGACTCGATTAGCAGCCGAATGCGCTCGTCACCATTCTGCAATTTCGCCGGGCCAGAGTTCCCAAACATGGTTGCCGATGGCGCCTTCCCAAACGATCTTTGGGATTGATATCGACCGGCTATCTGCACAACATGAACTTGCGAGCCGCGGCGCGCAACGATGCGGAACGCCGTTAGGTTATTTCTTTTGGGGTGAATCGTGGCCAAAGTCCAGGCCGAAGTGCGGGTCCGACTTCGTCCCGCTGACTTCGATCGGAACCACGGTGCCATAGCCCTCTTTGGCGAAGAAGGGGTCGGCGAGCTTCAGCAGTGCTGATTTCAGACCGGTGGTCATTTGTGACGGGTGGGCGTCAAGCTTCGCCTGGCCGTGAAAATCGAACTTGCTGCCATCCAAGGTGTAAGTGCCCGTCATGTCGATTCTTGCGCCGGGCACGCCGAACTCGAGGGTGGAGAAGTCCATGCGGCCGTCGGCGAGAGCGAAGTCGCCCTTCACCTCCGCGGGAGCATTAGCCTCCGGCTGCGGCGGGTTGACATGCAAGTCGGGATTTTTCGGATGGCCTTGACCGAGGCGGCTAAGCAGGTTGATCTTTCCCTGAATTTTGTCGCTGTTGAAGGATGCCTGGGTGACATCGAAGTTACCGTTGAGCTGAATTTTCTGCGGGACGGGGACGTCGCCGGGGGGGATATCGAGCTTCGCACTCATGTGCAGGTTGCCGTTCATCACCGGAGGGTCGGTGTGCACCGCCAGCTTCAGGAAGTCCTCGATCCTGGCGCTGTTCATCACCACGTCCAGGGTGATGTTGTGGCCGTGCTGGCCTCCCGGAGTTCCCGGCACCTTGACGATCGAACCAGTTACAGTAAATCGCGAATGCGCCAACTGCGCCTGCACTGGCTGGAGGTAGGTGTCGCCGGTCATGCCGTCCACGATGGCGTGAAAGACGGTGTGCAGCGGGAGCGGGTGGTTGCCGGTGGTGAGCCGGAAGTCGGGGACATCTGCCTGGCCATCCACGGTGAGATGGTTGAGCTGCCCCTGATATTTACCGGTCGAAGAGAGGGTCCCGGCGATTCCTTTGAAGGTCGCCAGGTTGGCGTGGCTGAAGGTGTACGATCCCCAAACTGGCGTCTCGCCGGGACTGTCTTGCTGGAATGGTCCGAAGTAGCCGCTGGATTGAATGTCGCCGATCGGCTTGGGATTGACCAGTGTAGCGTCGAACTTCATGGGCCGGCCCGGGCCGACGGAATGGAGGTCGATGAGACTGATCTCGAAGTCCAGCGGAAGCTTGCCGGGTTTGCTGGTACCGATGAGCAGGCGGGTGTTTTGAATGACGACTTCATCCACGATGATCTTGAGGCCGCCGCTGCCCGGCGGCAGGCTCGAAGTCGCCCTGCTCACGGCCGGAGTCATGACGGACGGCGCTGGGGTTGGGGCTTGAAGTGATTGCGCCGCCGGCGCGCGCTCCTGCTTCGGAGGAATATTGATTGCCATGCCTTCGACCGAAACACGGCCGACATGCATGGGAGTTTCAAGCAGGCTAAACCAGGAAACCCGGAAGCGGAACTTTGCGATGGCAATTAGTGGTTGATTGGTGAGGAAACGGCGGGGATAGAGGCGAAGATTCTCGCCTTCTGCTTCGAAGCCGCGAAAGACGGAGACGTGAAACTGACCCAACTCTACCCGGCTGTTGAAGCGCGTGGATAAGGCATCGATGACGCGTGCGCGCAATGTCGGCTCGGCTCGGTTGAAGGCTATCTGCGCGCCAATGCCGAGGCCGATGACAATGATGAGGAGGCAGGCCGCGGTCCAGAGCAGGATTCGGCGGAGCTTGCGGCTTCTTTGCCGGGGATCGTGCCTTCCGCCTCGAATTTGGGCGGTTTCAGGAGCCATGGCTGGCCCTCGACTTTCTACCACGTAGACAAACCTTCTTTCAGCGGCAATACTGCTCGAATTGGATGCAAAGCGGCGGAAGCGCGCCGCAGCTTACTTCGCTGGACCTGCGCCCCGGCGCCAGTCCCAACTTAAGGATGCCTTTCATGGACTACAAGCCGCCTGCAATCTCGAAGTCGAAGCTCAGCCGTCTCTGTTTTGTAGTTACTATAGTCGTCCCGGCAGTCCTCATGGGCACAGCCCTCGGCCAGGAGACGCCTCCCTCCAAACCCGAGGCGACCACGATCCTCGATTACATTCACAAGAGCTGGGATACGCTCTCGCGGTCGATGACCGATTGCCATACCTTCGTTGACCCGAAGTTGAATGGCGCCCCGGCGGTGCTGTATCTGCCGGCCGATGTGTCGATACCCCCCCAGGTTGCGGCGCTGAAGAAACAATGCAACGTCGATGTGGAGCATCTGCCCAAGATAGTGACCACATTCGGCGAACTCAAGCTCACCGATATCCCCAAGCCGGGGCTGCTCTATCTGCCCAATAAGTATGTCGTGCCCGGCGGCCGGTTTAATGAAATGTATGGCTGGGACAGTTACTTCATCATCCTTGGCCTGCTGCGCGAAGGAAGGGTAGACCTGGCGCGGGGCATGGTGGAGAACTTCTTCTACGAGATCGAGAACTATGGCGGCATTCTGAACGCTAACCGGACTTATTACTTCACTCGCTCGCAGCCGCCCTTCCTGAGTTCGATGATCCGCGATGTGTATGACGCCGAGATGGCGAAGCCGGGCCAGCAGCAAAAGGCGAAGGCATGGCTGGCGAAGGCCTATGACTACGCGCAGCGCGATCACTCGCTCTGGTTGAACGAGTTTCATGTCGCCGGAGACACAGGACTCGCGCGCTACTATGACATTGGCAAAGGTCCGGTTCCTGAACAGGAAGATGATAGCTCTTATTATCCCGACGTAATTCGCTGGCTGCTCGCTCATCCCGAGGTCAAGACCGATTACCTGGTCGAGGCGCCTGACAATCCGAGTCCGAAGGAGATGTCGATGCTCGCCAACTTGAGCTGCGACCCGCGCACTTCGCACGTCTGCGCTCGCGCCCACGTAGACGGCCACTGGCTGACGGCCGATTTCTACAAGGGCGACCGCGCCATGCGCGAATCGGGCTTCGATCCCTCCTTCCGTTTTGGACCCTTCGACGGATCGACGCACCACTACGCCCCGGTCTGCCTCAACAGCCTGCTCTACAAGTACGAGCGCGACCTGGCATGGATGGCGACGAAGCTTGGCAAGCCAGCCGAGGCGGTGAAGTGGAATGCCGAGGCCGACGCCCGCAAAGCCGCGATCAACAAATACCTGTGGAACGCGGACAAGGGGATGTATTTCGACTACGACTATATGAAAGGGGAGCAGGCGAGCTACGTCTATATCTCCACTCTCTATCCGCTGTGGGCGGGCGCTGCCGATGCGACGCAAATCGCCGGAGTCGAAAGGAACCTCAAGCTGTTGGAGCAGCCGGGCGGCATTGCGATGAGCGATACGAATTCGGGAACGCAGTGGGACCTGCCCTTCGGCTGGGCCCCTCCGTCGTGGATCGCCATCCGCGGATTGGTTCTAGCAGGGGACGCGGCGGACGCGGTTCGGACCTCGCAGGAGTTCAGCAAGACAATCGAGGAAGGCTTCGCCCACGACAAGACGATCCGTGAGAAATATAACGTCGTGCAGCGGCACTTCGAACGTGGAAGTGGCGACGGGGTACAAGATGAACGTGGTGGGGTTTGGGTGGACGAATGCGGTCTATCTGAAGATGCAGGATGTCATCGCCAGCGGCGGGAAAATGGAAAACAAAGGCAAATGAGCGGCCAACCGAAGGTCATTGTTGGTCTCGGCGAGTTACTTTGGGACCTGCTGCCGGATGGCAAGCAACTGGGGGGAGCTCCAGCCAACTTCTCGGTGATGTCCGCGCGACTGGGCAATCGGGCAGTCATCGCCAGCCGCCTGGGCGAAGATCCACTTGGTCGCGAGGCACGAAGATTCCTGTCAACGCTCCCTGCGGAGGTGGGGTCGATCCAGAGAGATGCCAAGCAGCCGACCGGGTCGGTTTCGGTGAAGCTCACCGACGGTCAGGCCGAGTACGTCATTCACGAGCCTGTCGCGTGGGATTTTCTGGAGTTCACTCCGGAGTGGAAGAGTCTTGCGGCCCAAGCGGATGCGGTTTGCTTCGGCACTCTGGCGCAGCGAGAGCCGATCTCGCGCAAGACGATCCATGTATTTCTGGCGGCAACGCGACGGGAGTGCGTTCGCGTATTCGATGTGAATCTGCGTAAGCCTTTCTATACTCGCGGGGTGCTCGAAGACTCGCTCAGCCGGGCGACGGTGCTCAAATTGAATGACGCCGAGATGCCCGAGGTACTAAAGCTGCTGAAGCTCGAGTGCGCCGATGCGGCCTATGGGGCTGACGGTTTGCGGCGTGGCGCACGGACGCTGCTGGCGGAGTTTCCGCTGCAACTGGTCTGTGTCACCATGGGCGGCAGCGGAAGCTTGCTCGTCACACGAGAGAGTTTCGACCAACATGCCGGCATTCCGATCCGGGTCGTCGACACGATCGGCGCGGGCGACGCTTTCACGGCGGCGCTGACCAGCTACTATCTGCGCGGCGCGCCCTTGAGTGTACTGAATGAGGCGGGGAACCGCTGGGGTTCGTGGGTTGCTTCGCAAGCCGGGGCGATGCCGCCGCTCTCCGACGAAAAGCGCGAGGAAATCGAGACAGCGATCGCGAAGGTAGGAAGCTAGAATTTCGCAAGGAGCACGATGCCCACGTATGCGACATCCCAGGAACGGCGCGCCGAGGGCCAACTTCGTCGCAAGCAGCTTCCCCGCCAGAGCCACGGCAAGGTCAGCATTCCGCACCGCGATCCAATTGCGCTGTTGCAGGATTCCACGCGCGGGCGGGTTCCCTCGCTCATCGCGCTCAAATATCAATTGATGTCCGCCTCCGCGTTCGGTTTCTTTCGCGGCGCAGCGCCGATTATGGCGTACGATCTTGCGGCTCAGCCAAATACCGGCATCATTTGCGAGCTCTGCGGCGACGCGCATGTGCGCAACTTCGGGGCCTTTGCCTCGCCCGATGGCCGGCTGGCCTTCGACATTAACGACTTCGACGAGACCACGCGGGGCCCATTCGAGTGGGACCTGAAGCGGCTGGCGACCAGCCTTGTGCTTGCCGGGCTCGACATTGGCAGTAAGGCTTCGCAGCGCGAGCCGGCGGTGCTGGCTGCGGCCGAGACCTACCGGCGGATGATCGCGATGTTGTCGAAGATGCCGATCATCGCGGCCGCCCGCTACCAGGTGCATCGACTGCAACGCGTTCAACCGGTCTCAAAAGTGTTGCTCAAGGCGGAACGGGCAACGCCGTTGCACACGCTCGATGCACTGACCCTGCCGGTGAAAGCGGAAGGCAAGAAGCCTTCCGGCGAACGCGTCTTCAAAGAAATCAAGCCTATGCTGACCCGCGTAACCGGCGCGAAGGCCCGCGAAGTGATTGCTTCGCTCACGGAATACAGCGAATCGCTGCTGCCGGAGCGGCGGCACTTTCTCGATTTCTACCGGCCCATCGATGTCGCTTTTAAGGTGGTTGGCACGGGCAGCGTAGGGCTGCGCGATTATGTTGTCTACTTTGAGGGCAACGGCCCTGGAGATCCGCTGTTTCTCCAAATCAAGGAGGAGGCGAAGTCGGCGTATGAGCCGTATCTCGGATTCATTGGGCCGAAACATCAAGGCCAACGTGTCGCCGAGGGACAGCGGGCGATGCAACTACAATCGGACCCGTTTCTCGGCTGGACGACGATCGCGAACCGTGACTACCTGGTTCGCCAACTCAACGACTACAAGGGTTCGCTCGACTTGACCGAATTGAAGGGCCAGGGACTGGTGGAATACGCCACGGTCTGCGGTGAGCTTCTGGCGCGAGGCCATGCCCGCTCCGGAGACGCCTGCGTCATCGCCGGATACATCGGCAACGGCAAGAAGTTTGATGACGCGATCCTGGATTTCGCAGAGGCATATGCCGACCAGACGAAGAAGGATTGGGAGGCGCTGCTGAAGTCGAAGCATGGCGTGAAGCCGGCGCCGGCCACTAAATAGCAGCTGGGATCGAAATCAGGAACCCGGCTACACCTCGGTAGACTTGCTTTCCACCGACTCCTGAATCTTCTTCAGAAATTCCTCGAACACCATTGCGCCCTGATCGCCTTTGCCGCGGGCGCGAACGCTGACCGCGCCAGACTCGGCTTCCTTATCGCCTACCACCAAGATGTAGGGGACTTTCTGCAGCGTGAAATCGCGGATCTTGGCGTTCATTTTTTCGTTGCGGCCATCGATCTCAACGCGGAAGCCATTCTTTTGTAACTGTGACTGTATCTTTTCCGCATAATCGTGATGGCGTTCGCTGATGGGCACGAGCCCGACCTGCACCGGGGCAAGCCACAAAGGAAATGCTCCGGCATAATGCTCGATGAGCACGCCGAAGAACCGCTCCACCGAACCGAAGAGGGCGCGATGCACCATCACCGGCTGATGGCGTTCGCCGTCTTCGCCAACGTATTCGAGTTCAAAGCGCACCGGCAAGTTGAAATCAAACTGCACCGTCGATAACTGCCATAAACGTCCAAGTACATCGACCAGCTTGATATCGATCTTCGGCCCGTAGAAAGCGGCCTCGCCGGGGACGGTCTTGTACGGAATCCCTTTGCGCTCAAGAGCATTCTCCAGCGAATGAATTGCGATGGCCCAGTTCTCATCGGAGCCTATATAGTTCGCGCGGTCCTTAGGGTCCCAGGTGGAAAGCTCGACCTTGAATTCGTCAAAGCCAAAGGTCTTCAGCACCACCTGCGCAAACTCGATGCACGCGACAATCTCGTCTTCGATCTGCCCGGGAGTACAGAAGATATGCGCATCGTCCTGAGTAAAGCCGCGCACCCGCAGCAGGCCATGCATGGTTCCGGAACGCTCGTAGCGATAGACGTTTCCAAGCTCAGCCAACCTGACCGGAAGATCGCGATAGCTCTTGGGCGAATTCTTATAGATCAGTGTGTGGCCGGGGCAATTCATCGGCTTCAGACGGTAATCGGCGTCGTCGAGCTCCATCGGCGCATACATATTCTGTGCGTAGTAGCCCTCGTGGCCGCTGATTCGCCACAGTTCGCTACGCATGACGTGCGGCGTGTAGACCAATGAGTAACCGCGGTTGATACATTCCTTGCGCATCCACTCTTCCATCGCATTGCGGACGATCGCGCCCTTGGGATGCCAGAAGACCAGGCCCGCGCCAGCCACCTCCTGAATGGAAAACAGATCGAGCTGCTTGCCCAGCAGACGATGGTCGCGCTTGGCGATCTCTTCCAGCCGCGCGAAATGGGCATCCATCTCTTTTTGCGAAAAGAACGCTGTGCCGTAGATGCGCTGCAGTTGCGGGTTCTTCTCGTCGCCAAGCCAATACGCGCCTGCGAGGCTCAGGACTTTGAAGGCCTTGACACGTCCGGTCGAGGGAACGTGTGGCCCGCGGCAAAAGTCGACGAACTTTCCGTTGCGATACAGCGAGATCATCTCGCCGGGCTTGGTGAAGCGCTCGACGAAGTGGAGCTTCATGAAGTCATTCGCGCCTTTGAAGGCGGAGATCGCCTCATCGCGGCTCTCGTATTCGTGCAGGAAACGATCGTCGCGGGCGACGATGTCGGACATCTTTGCCTCGATCGCCTTGAGGTCGTCGGGCGTAAAGGGAGTGGGCCGATAGAAGTCATAGAAAAAGCCGGCGTCGGTTGCGGGTCCGTGGCCGAGCTTTGTTTCGGGAAAGAGCTCCAGCACAGCGGTCGCCATCACATGGGCGGCCGAGTGCCGCACGACTTTGAGCGACTCGGCGTCATTCTCGCGGAGCAGCTGCAGTTCGACGTCTTCATCGAGAGGCGCGGTCAGATCGACCAGCCGCGCGGCTGCCGGCTCGCCGTCACCATACATGGCAGCTTCGGAGTCTTCGCCTGCCGCACCGTTAGAGAGGTTCGACGGAGCGGGGGCTTCCGGCCGGTGCAGGGGGGTGATCTTCGCGACGACGGATGCTGCCGCGAGACGGGGCGAGATGCTGTTGGCGACGTCGAGCGCGGTTGTGCCGGATGGGAAAGTCCGAAGACTACCGTCGGGAAGTTTCACTTCAATGGATCCGACGGCGGGTTCGCTGACGACTGAAATGTCTGAGGAGTTCATTTTGTCCCGATCTTAGTGAAGAACCTTCCCGTCAATTCTAAGGGAATATTCACCCCGATTCCCGCCCCTCGGCCCCCTTCTTGCATGGACAACGAGAAAGCGTGAATCCGAATTAGCCTCCGGCTACGTTCGTCCCATAGCGGCAAGGCGACGCGCTCCGATTCCAGGCAAGTGAGAACAAAAAAATTCAAGAGGGCACATCCATGAATCAAATCCACGAACGGTTTTTGTCCCGGCTTTCCCGCCGGACGTTCCTTGCCGGTCTCGGCGCAAGCGCAGGCACGGCGGCTGTTGCCACCCTGGCGGCAGGCTGCGGCTCCGGCGGGGGCATCGTAACCCCACCAGTGACTCCAACTCCTCCGGTGACTCCGGCTGCTTATACGGATATCGACATTCTGAACTTTGCTCTCAATCTGGAGTATCTTGAGGCGCAGTTCTACCTGTATGCGGCGACCGGCTCGGGTCTGGCGGCGGCCGATACGACTGCCGGATCGGCATCGAGCTACCAGACCGTCGGCACGGTGACGCTCGGCCAGGCTGCGGCAGTGCCCAATCTCACGCCTGCGCAGCAAGACATCCTGAACGAGATCGCCTATGAAGAGCAGGCCCACGTCCGGTTCCTGCGCAGCGCGCTCGGCTCGGCGGCGGTTCCCATGCCTGACATCGATCTCTCCTTTTTTGGTCCGTTGGCTGTGGCCGCAAGCATCACTACGGCGCCCACCGGCACTGGTTCCTTCAATCCCTTCTCCAGCTTCGATTACTTCCTGGTCGGCGCCTTCATTTTCGAGGACGTGGGAGTGACTGCCTACTCCGGAGCAGCAGGCTTGATCAGCGCGGCGGGTGTCGCGGCCGGCTATCTCACTGCCGCGGCCGGTATCCTGGCGGTCGAGGCCTACCATGCCGGCTACGTACGCACGTCGCTGACCGGGCGGGCAATCGCCGCCGGCTCCGCGGCCGCCTACCCCTATCTCGGCGCCGCCAACCTGGTGGAGAATCTGCGGGCGACGCTCACCGTCGGCAACAGTGCAGCCCCGTCAACGGCTGGGTCGGTCGAGACCGCGCTGGTGCTTCCCACCAGCCTGACCACGCCAAGCGCGATCGTCGCGGCAAGCGCCTCGAACGCGGTGGGGTTTGCGCGTACGGTGAACCAGGTCCACCACATCGTCTATGGCTCGCCCACGGTAGGTGTCGCCAAAGGCGGCTTCTTCCCGAACGGCACCAACAGCATCTTTGCCACGACCACAGCCTAAGCGGGACCCAAAGGACGGGAGAATTATATGGCAACTCAAGAGACGCAGTTACTGGATACGATCATGGTCGAGAGCCGGCGCAGGATGCTGACTTTCGGCGCAGCCTCGCTCGCCGGCCTGGTCATGGGCGCCAGCGCCCCGTCGGCCAAAGCCGCGACCGCGAGCTACACCGACAACGACATTCTCAACTTCGCCTTGAACCTCGAATATCTCGAGGCGAACTTCTACTATCTCGCGGCCTTTGGCACCACCATCGATGTGGCGAACGCCGCGTCGACGGCGGCGGGCGCCCCGCTGATTGCTCTGTCGGGCACGGTTGGGACTGCCGGTACGGTCTCCGGCGGCAGCCTGGTTCCCTTCACCACGATTCCGGTCGCCTCTTATGCAATAGAAACCGCCGTCGAAGAGGGGAAACATGTCCAGCTGCTCTTGTCTGCTCTGGGCTCACTGGCGGTCGCACAGCCGGCGATTAACCTCGGAACCTCGTTCCAGACGCTGGCTATGGCGGCGCAGATTCCGGGCGGATCAGGATTCAGCCCGTACGCTAATGACGAGGCCTTCCTGGTCGGCGCGTATGTCTTCGAGGACGTTGGCGTCACCGCCTATCATGGCGCGGCCTCGCTGCTTACGACGCCCGCGAACCTGACGGCGGCTGCCGGCATTCTCGCCGTCGAGGCATACCATGCCGGTCTCGTGCGCACTACGATCAACTACATCGATCCGACGGGCACGAGCATCGCCGGATATACCAACCTGATCTCGGCGCTGCGCGCGACTCTCTCGCAAGCCGGGCTGCTCGGCGTGGCGCCCTCTGCTTACGACGCCAACCCAGACGACTATGGCCTGGCCACGACCACCGTCTCGCTGGGCAGCGGCGGTAGCGCCACCGCAACCAGAATCACCGGCGCCGATCCTACCAACGTAATCGCTTTCGCCCGCAACACCACGCAGGTGCTAAACATTGTCACTGGCGGAGGCGCGGTCAACGGCACTGCGGTCGTTAGTCCGGCTGTCGGAGTTTTCTTCCCGGCCGGCATGAACGCCGGCCCCAACGGATTCAAATAGAAGCACTGCTCGAAGTCAGTCCCCTGTGCGGAGTAGCGTGAGGCCGGAGAGTTTTCCTCTCCGGCTTTCGTGTTTCACCTTCACTCGCGTCCGAGTCTCCATTAAGCTGATTGCGCCGGATGTTTCAGCACAATCGGCCGAGGAGGAGTTCGTGGGAAATCCAGTGGTGTATTTTGAGATCGGATGCCGGGACCGGGCGAAGACGAGCGAGTTCTACGCGCAACTCTTCGACTGGTCGATTGTCGAGCAGGGACCGGCTTCAGTGATCGCGACGGGCACAGAAAAAGGAATCCAGGGCCACATAGCATCTCTGGGACACGAGCCGCACCACTACGCCACATTTTACGTCGAGGTAGCCGACATTGTTGCGGCGCTGGCCAAAGCCGAAGCGCTTGGCGGCAAGAAAATTGTGGGGCCGATTCCGATTCCGACCGGGAGCTTTGCCTGGTTCAGTGATCCGGATGGCACTACAGTGGGCCTGATTCAGCCGAAGTCTCAGCCGCTGGAATATTCCAACCGTTTTGAATGAACCGCCGGCGTTACTTCGCCGGCGGAGGTTCTGCGCCGAGGAAGAGATTCGGTAGCGGCGCATTCTTCCGGTCCAGCGATCTGGATGGCAATACGGTTAGCTCGCTGCAGTCAAAGTCTTAGCCGCCCCGGATCGTTGCGATTACACTCGTCGCTATGAATGATCCCGGCGTTCAACCGCCGTCTCGCCCGTACAGCGCAGTGGCCCTGGCGGCGTTTCTCGCGGCAACTTTCCTGGTTGCGGGAGTGTCGAGCGTCTTTACCGTTACCGCGATCCCGACCTGGTACGCGGCGCTGGCCAAACCAAGCTTCAATCCGCCCAATCAGGTCTTCGGCCCTGTATGGACGCTGCTCTACGCACTCATGGCGATTGCCGCGTGGCTGGTCTGGAAGCAGCCGGATTCGAAGCTCCGGCGGGCCGGCCTGATTTGGTTCGGCATCCAGCTAGCCTTAAATTTTCTCTGGAGCTTCGTCTTCTTTCGCTACCACCAGCTCGGCCTCGCCATGGTGGAAATTGCTTTCCTCTGGCTCGCTGTCGCGGGGACGACCGCGATCTTCTTCCGCACAAGCAAGGCCGCGGGGTGGATGTTCGTGCCCTACCTTGCCTGGGTGAGTTTCGCCAGCGTGCTGAACTTCGCCATCTGGAGACTGAACTGAGTCTGCGTTCGTCGGCGTATTGAAAAGATTTCTCGCCCTTACTTCGCCGGCGGGAGTTCTGCACCGAGAAACAGATTCGGTAAAGGGGCGTTCTTCTGCTTGTTTAGTTCAGGATGCGGGAGCGGCTTGCGGGGCAGCATCTGGTCGCGCATGGCGGCGTTGTAAACGAAGATCGCCTCGACGGTCGCGGCCTGCTTCAGGTCGGCGGCCTGAAGCCGCTCGTAGGTGTCCATGTTGGAGTGGTGGGTCCGGGTCTCATAGTCGAGCGGGTCTTGGATGAACTGGAAGCCGGGTATGCCGACCGCATCGAAGGAGAGATGGTCGGTGCCGCCGGTGTTTTGCGCCGTGATGGTGGTGACGCCGAGGTCCTTCAGCGGCGCCATCCACTGCTCGAAGATCGGCCGGACGGCCAGGTTTTGTTGCAGGTAGATGCCGCGAATCTTTCCTGAACCATTGTCGACGTTGAAATAGCCGGAGATCAGCTTTTGCTCGGGTTTGAGCTCCAAAGCTCCACCGGGGGCACGCAGGAATTCTGGCTTCTTCAATTCCTCCGGGTCGGTGGTCGGCGGCGAAGAGCCAAAGTGTTCCTTCGCGTAGCCCTGCGAACCAAAGAGCCCCTGCTCTTCGCCGGTCCACAAAGCAATGCGGATCGTCCGGCGGGGATGCACGTCAAGCGCGGTGAGGATCCGCATCACCTCCATTGCGACAATCGTTCCCGCGCCGTTGTCAGTTGCGCCGGTGCCGGCGATCCAGCTGTCCAGATGGCCGCCCACCATCACCACCTGATCTTTCAGTGTGGGATCGGTGCCCGGGATTTCGGCGATGGTGTCGAATCCGTGCTCGTGGTCGCCGGTGAACTTGGTTTCGACATCGGCCTCGATAGTCACCGGCACATGCGCCTGGAGCAGACGGTAGACACGGCCCCAGCTTTCGATCTGCGCGACGATTACGGGAATGTTGACCGCGCTCTCGCGCACATAAGGCTTGCGGCCGAGCGCCGCACCGTTGTCGTCAAAGATGATGCCGGTTCCGCCGCCGTTTGATCCATCGCGGGCTGGACGGATGACCGCCAGGGCCTTTTCGTCGGCGAGGAACTGCGGAGTCTTGTTGGCCAGCTCATAGCGCTGCAGGTAGGCCTTGAGACGTGCCTGGTAATCGGGGCTGTTCTGACTGAAGCGGCCCTCGCCGGCGCTGTTCGCCATCTCCTCAAGTTCTTTATCGGTGTAGCGGGTGAAGAAGGGCTTATCGGGTGGGGGTACCTCGCGCATCTCGCCGAGGAAGACGATCTTGCCGGCCAGCTTGCCCTTGTATTGATCGAAATCCTTTTCGGTCTGAATATTGACCAGGATCGCCGGGCCGCTTACCGGGCCGCCTGCTCCATTGTTGGTTGCGGGGGACCAGGGCGTCGCCTGAGCAACGAAGACTGCGGTATCGGGCGAGGTCATGCGCACCCAGGTGTTGAGCTGTTGCCAGCCCATGCCGAATTCACCCCAATCGTCGAGGTGGGCATTGACGCAGCCCATGGCGGTCAGCTGATCGCGCGTCCAGGCGTTGGCTTTGGCCAGGTTGGGCGAGCCGGTTAGTCGGGGGCCGATATCGTCCGCCAGCGCCGAGCCGTACTCCATGATGTGCGAGTGCTGCAGGCCCTCTTCGCGGATGCGGCCATACATGGTGAGGTCAATCTTCTCGACCGACGGCTGCGGTTGCTCCCATGCGGGGACGTCGGTGGTCGCGGCAGCCTTCGCTTTATCGGCGGCCAAGGCGGGTAGGGAAAAGAGGGAGACGGTGGTCAACATGACCGTGCAAACTAGGCGGGGGGTGCGAGAGGGCATGGGTCGTTCCTTTGTTTCCAACGGGAAAAGCTGAGGATAACAGAAGGAAAGGCAAGCCAGGCGCGGATTTCATCGCGAAGCCTTCCTCTCGGACCAGGCTCGTAGGTCGGTCGCGGTTGTGCAAAGTGCCGCCGAAGGCGATGCTCGTTCTATGGGTTCCGATTGCTCGAAGAGGTTCGGCTGGCTCGCACATCTGATGGGCCGAATGGCGCTGCTCGGTTGTTGCTTGGGGCTTTCGTTGGTTGCGGCTTACGCGGCGGAGAATCCCGGCTTTCGCAGGATCGCGACCGAGCCGCGCTCGCTGGCCAACGGCTCGCCGTTTCTGCTCACCGTCGAACCAGCGGAGAAAGTCTCCAGTGTTCGGGGCACGTGGTTGAGCAAGGAGGTCCTGTTCTTCCAGGGGCAACCCGGCGGTAATGCCTGGTATGCGTTAGCTGGAGTCGATGTAGAGACCTCGCCGGGCAGCTATGC
Source organism: uncultured Acidobacteriaceae bacterium (assembly GCA_963790505.1). Taxonomy (GTDB): domain Bacteria; phylum Acidobacteriota; class Terriglobia; order Terriglobales; family Acidobacteriaceae; genus Acidisarcina. The sequence goes on from CAWBOT010000004.1 coordinate 889,261, forward strand.
GCTCACGGTTGAGGCGACAACGGCGGATGGAAGACAGCTCCACGCGACTCTGCAGATCGCGATCACCGCTGCGCATTACCGCACGGGCACGCTGACGGTGGCCCCGAACTTTGTCGAGCCGGATGCGGCAACGCAGAAGGAGATCGCTGCGGATAAAGAGATTAAGGACGCGGTCTTCGCTCATAGCGCTGCAACGCCCGAGTGGGCGGGGGATTTCGCTAAGCCTGTTCAAGCTCCGGCGACCGACTCTTTCGGCACCCGCCGGACGTTTAACGGCAAACTACAGAGTGTCCATAAAGGTATGGACTTCCGCGCACCGTCGGGGACGCCGGTGGCCGCCGCAAATGCGGGAACGGTGGTGCTGGCACAGAAGCTCTTCTACGAAGGGAACTGCGTAGTGATTGACCACGGCCAGGGATTCATGACCATTTACATGCATCTCTCACGGATCGAAGTGGCCAGCGGTGACAAGGTGCGCAAGGGCCAAAAACTGGGGTTGAGCGGAGCGACAGGGCGAGTTACGGGCCCGCATCTCCACTTTGCGGCGCGTTGGCACGATGCGTATCTAGATCCGGCCGGGCTCTTCCGCCTCGGTCTGGCAGGCAAGCCTTAAGTTGTAACGAGCGATGCGACATCATCTTCGACGACCAGCTCATCGACGGCGATGCCCAGGTGGCGTCCGAGCGTATTGAAGCGCGCCTGCCAGCTGGCTGTTTCGAGGGGATTCAAGGCCAATTTGTGCTGGTGGGCCATTTCCAGGATTTCGTACCAGATGTTTTGTGCGTGCCAAAGGCGAATCTCGAAGGGGAAGGTGCGCAGCACCTCGGCGATCTCCACCGCCTGATCGAGCGCGGATAGGCGCTCGCGGCGGCTGTGCAGAGCGGACATTGCCTTTTTGATGCGCTGGCTGGCGACATAGCCGAGCAGCGGTTCGTCGAGGGCGATCTGGATGTCTTTCGCGCGGCCGAGAAGGAGTTGAATGCGGTCGGCGTCGATCGGCGTCGACTCCAGCGCATGGCGGAGGCCGGAATTGATTGAATACCCGGCCGCCAGGGTCAGTTCGGAGGGCTTCGGCAGCCGGGCCTGGCTCAGGAACTGGAGCAGCGATGCGTGGCGCTCATAGATGGCGCTGAAGGTTGTCTCGATTTCATGCAGTGTGGGTTCGAGGATGATCTTCAGGATGCGCCGTTCTTCGTCGTTAAACAGCGAGGTCAGCGAGTAGGCAGTCTCGCCGAAATGGCGGTCGAAGAGGCGCACGACGGCGGGGACGTCGGCGCGATCCACGGCGGCGCGAACAGCGGCGATTAAGGCTTCATGTTCCGCGCGCTCCCTGGCGCTCTCGGCGACGTCGAGGGTGCCGCCGTTCAAGCCACCGGCCAGGCCTTTAACTGCGGCGGTAATGTTCTGGTCGCCGAAATGGAGTACCGCATAGGTGACGGCTTCCAACTCGCCGGTAACGATCGACGAGACAAGGGCGCGACCGATCACCAGTCGTCCCCGGCCGGTGGAGAGTGACTCAGAGTCCACCCGGCGCACAGAGTAGCCGAAGAGGCGCGTCTCCTCCGGATAGCTGGTGAAGACTGAACTGATGGCATAGTGGGCGGCGACCTCTTCCAGTCCCACTTGTGCGGTCTTCACCTGGCGGAGATAGATCTCGCCGCCATCGACGGCTTTTGGATCGTTGCTCTTTGCCGCGCGCAGACGCTCGACGAAGCCTTCCTCCAGACCGATCGCGTCGCTGCCGAAGACTTCGCCAGCCAGCTGCACGACGCGGCCGGCATAAGCGATGATCTGCACCGTTTCGAGTCCGGAAATATCGTCGAAGAACCACCCGCAGCTGGTGTACATGAGCAGGGCATGGCGCTGCATCTCCATCAGCTTCAGCGCAGTGATCCGCTCGGCAAGATTGAGCAGATGTTCGGCGTGCTCATCGAGGAATGGATCGGTGCTCGCAGTCGGGACAGAGGCGCGATGACTCGCGTCGCCGCGGGCCAGGACCAGCGCGATATACGCATCGCGCGCGGCCCAGAAATCGGTGAACAGAGCTTGCGCGCGTTTCTCTGAAAGCGGAATGATGCTGTCGCGCAGCCAATCGAGCGCAGCCCGCAACGGCCCCCGCCATTTCTGGTTCCACCCCGCTTTGCCGCCATTGCAGCCGCAATCGGAGCGCCAGCGTTCGACGCCATGAAAGCAGCTCCACGACGTGTTCTCGTAGATCTCGGCCTCGTATTGGGGCGGGAATTTCTCCAGAAATTCGCCGTAGTTGGTCAGCTTCGCGTCGCCGCGCTGTTCGATCAACTTCAGCGCATAAGAGAGCGCCATCTCCCCGTAGCGATGATGATGGCCGTAACTCTCGCCGTCGGTAGCCACATGGACCAACTGTGCGCGTGGCTGTCCGTCGGCGGGAAGCGGCTCGGCGCGGAAGCCGCCCATGAGGCGGTTGGCGAAGTCATCACCGCTGTTCAACAGGCCGTCGAAGGCGATTGCCCGGGAGCGTGGGCCGTCATAGAAAAAGAGCGCGATAGTGCCGCCCGACTTGAGGCGTACGAGATACGGATGGGTGGTGTCGACGGACGCGTTTGGCGTCTCTTGCCAGGGGATGACTGCGGCCGTTTTTACGGCTCCGTCGGGTTCTTTGTCGGACTTGGCCTTGCGCTTTGGCGTCTCCGGCAGCGGGCGCACGCGGGCGCATTGGCTGGGCGCGAGCACGGTGAAGCGGATGCCCTCTGCCGCAAGCAGCTCCAGCGACTCGCTATCGACGGCGGTCTCCGCCAGCCACATGCCCTCAGGCTTGCGGTGGAATCGAGACTCAAAGTCGGCGATGCCCCAGCGAATCTGGGTTATGCGGTCACGGGTGCTGGCCAGCGGCATGATGATGTGGTTGTAGACCTGCGCCATCGCTGAGCCGTGGCCGCTGAAGCGGAGCTGGCTGCGCCGGTCGGCCTCGAGGATGTGCTTGTAGGCGCGAGATGCGTTTTCCTCCAGCCAGGAAAGCAGGGTGGGACCGAAGTTAAAACTGATTCGCGCGTAATTGTTGATGATGCGGATGATCTGGTTCTGCCGGTTGACGATGCGCGAGGCGCCGTTGGGCGCATAGCACTCGGCGGTGATGCGCTCATTCCAGTCGTGATAGGGGGCAGCCGAATCCTGGGTCTCCACTGTCTCGAGCCAGGGGTTTTCGCGCGGCGGCTGGTAGAAGTGGCCGTGGATAGTGATGTACTTCTCCGGGTTCGCGGCGGCGACGGGTGTAGGGTCGGGCATTTAGATCTCCAAGAGCGGCAGGAGGGACGTTTGTAGCATCAAGCGCAAAAGTGAAGGAGCTCCGAGGTTCGCCAAGACATAGTATCGGCTTTTCCCGGCTGGTCAGCGAGTGGAACCGGGGCCATTTTTCATTCCTAACAAAGGACTTCCAGATCAGAAAAGCGCGGCACGCATTAATCCGGCGGCGGCGAAGCGTTGCCGGCGAGGTCGCACGCCCGCCACATGTACCAGCTGGCGACCGATCTCCAGGGTCGCCACTTCTCAGCGCGGCGGAGCATGACGTCGGGCTTGGGAAGCAGGTCGTTCGAGAATGGTTTGTTCCTGGGAACCCGGCCAAAGGTAAGGGCGAAGCCTTTGCGGACGCCGTAGTCGCTGACCGGCAGAACGTCCGGACGGCCCAGCCGGAACATGAGGAACATTTCGACCGTCCAGGTTCCGATGCCGCGAACCTGGGTCAGGTGTTCAATGATGTCTTCGTCTCTCATGCGGCGGATGCGGGCGAGGGTCGGCACGGTGCCGTCGAGGGTCCTCGCGGCGAGGTCTCGAAGCGCACGGGTCTTCCCGCCGGAGACGCCGGCGGCGCGAAAGAGCTCGTCGGGGGTGGCGATGATGTTTTCCGGCGTCGGATGAATGTCGCCGAAGTTACCCAAGAGGCGGCCGAGGATGGTGGCGGCGGCGCGGCCGTTGAGCTGCTGGTAGATGATCGCCTCAAGGAGCGCCTCAAAGGGAGAGTGGGAGCTCTTGATCGTCAGCGAAAAGGGGCCGGCCTGGGCCATCAACTTAGCCAGTTTCGGATCGGCAAGGCTTAATTGCCTGCAGGCTTGAGCGGCGTCGTAGCGAACGGGGCGGCGTCCATCGGTCATGCTGCCGCAAGTCTAAAGCAAACGCGGGTGGACGAATGTTCCCGAGTTCGAGGCGTGGCAGTCCGACTCGGCGGAGTGTCCGAATTGTCACCGGTTCGAGATTGTGTGCCCTGATGGTCGTAGCCGCCGATGAGATCGCGCCCGACCGCGCAGACAAAGGCGATTGAGAACTACGACCAAAGTTGTCCATATTTATCAGCAGTTTCCAGACTGAAATAAACCCGGGGATTTTTTCTGTGGGAGCATCCGGGGTCGGTTGCAAAGGCCTTTTCTGCTGCTATATTCATCTTTCACCCTGTACGATTTCCGCGGCGGAAGCGGGTCTCGAAAAATGCGCCGAGACCTCCCGCAAACGGTCATCGAATTTCTTATTGCTTGTGTAACTTAAGGGAGCAGGAACGCATTCATGGCGCAGATTTTTGACCGCAGCTCGAACGCGCTGGCCCGGGCGAGCCTGGTTCTGACGGGGCTGATCGTGATTGCCCTGGGATTTACGCTCGACCAGTTGCAGAGATCGCCGTGGGTCACGCGGCAGGGTCAGCGGGCTGATCAGCCGGTTCCCTTCAGCCACAAGCACCATGTGATGGGCCTGGGTATTCAATGCCAGTACTGTCATACCTCGGTCGAAAAATCGAGCTACGCCGGCATTCCCCCGACCAAAACCTGCATGAATTGCCATTCCCAGATCTGGACGAACGCCGGTTTGCTTGAACCGGTGCGGCATAGCTGGGCCACCGGCGAGTCGATCACCTGGACCAAGGTCCATGACCTTCCCGACTTTGCGTATTTCAATCACGAAATTCACGTCAACAAGGGGATGGGTTGTTCAAGCTGCCACGGGCGTGTCGACCAGATGCCCATCATGTACGCGCAGAACACATTGCAGATGGAGTGGTGCCTGAACTGCCATCGCAACCCGGCGAAGAATATCCGGCCGACCAGTGAAATCTACAATATGGCCTGGACTGGGCCATCGACCGATAGTCCGGTGTGGTGCGGAACAAGCGGCCGTAAAACTGGTGTGCCGACTGCCCAGACCGTCTCCTGCACGACAACCAGCCCGTCTGAAGGTGGAGTCAACGTGGCAGCGCTTCAGGCGCCACTCTCCTCTGAGGCAGCGGGCGCACCGGTGAGCGATACGGGAAGTGCCTCGTTGCCGGCGCCGATCAGCTACACGAAGTTTACCGACCAGACCAAGCTGGGAAATTTCCTGGTTGAGCAGTATCACATTCGCACTCCGCGAGAGCTTAGCAGTTGCGAGACCTGTCACCGATGAGCAAAGTGAATCTGGAAAGACAGGCGGCAGGATTGTTACCGGAAGAGGAAAAGCGCGACGCGATGACGCCAACCGAGACAACAAAGACGGATGCTGCGGCAACAGGGAGCAGCGCGCTGGTGACTCTGGAAGCCGGGTCTTCGCAGGCCAAGAGCGGCCTGACGCCCAGCCTCACTCTGGCGGAGGCGCGGGCGAAGCTTTCCGGTAAAGGCGGCAAGCGGTACTGGCGCAGTCTGGAAGAATTGGCGGGCTCTCCCGGCTTTGACGAGATGCTCGAGCGAGAGTTCCCGCGCCAGGCGTCGGAGTGGATCGATCCCGTATCGCGCCGCGGCTTCCTTAAGATCATGGGCGCATCGATGGCCCTGGCAGGGCTCTCTGGCTGCACCAAGCAGCCCGACGAGCCTATCTACCCCTACATTAAGGCGCCTGAGGACATGATCCTCGGCAAGCCGAATTATTTCGCCACCGCGCATCCTTTCAATACCGGCGCGATTCCTGTGTTGGTCAAGAGCGACGCGTATCGTCCGATCAAGGTGGACGGCAACCCCGATCACCCGATGAACCGTGGCAGTTCCGATCCGATTACCCAGGGAACGATCCTGGGTCTATACGATCCGGATCGCTCCCAGCATGTGATCTATCGCGGCGAAAACCGCGAATGGTCGGAGTTCGTAAACGCCCTGCAGACCCATCTCGCGGTCAAGAAGACCGTTGGCGGCGCAGGTGTCTACGTGCTGACCAGCACCGTGACCTCGCCGACGCTCGCTGGCCAGATCAAGCAGGCGCAGGCGGCGTGGCCGAATGCGAAGTTCCTGCAGTACGACCCAGTCAATCGCGACTCTGCTTATGCGGCGACGCAGACTGCTTTTGGCACTCCGCTGGATACGCAATACGTCTTAGAAGGGGCGGACGTCATCGTCTCGCTCGACGCCGACTTCCTGTCGGGCATTACGCAGCCCGGATTTCAGAAGCTGGCTGGCGACTACTCGCGGCGGCGCAAACTGGATAGCCCGGACGCGGACATGAATCGCCTGTACGCGATTGAAAGCGCGCCCACGACCACTGGTTTTAAGGCTGACCATCGCCTCGGGCTTCGCGCCAGCGAAATCCCTGCATTTGCAGTGACGCTGGCTGCGGTGATCACCGGCGGCCAGGCGCCTTCAGGCTATAGCTGGACGCCGGAGCAGCAGGCGTTTCTCGCCGCAGTGGTGAAAGATCTCAAGGCAAGTGGCGGCGAATCGGCGGTGATCCCGGGCGAGCAGCAGCCGCCCGAAGTGCACCTGGCCGCCATCGCGATCAATGAAGCGCTGGGCAACGTTGGAAAAACGGTGGTCTATTCCGAGACGGTAAACCCTCTGCCATCACAGCAGAACGAAGACCTGAGATCTCTGGTTGCCGACATGAATGCCGGCAAGGTTGACTGGCTTCTGGCGCTGGACGTCAATCCGGTCTACTCCGCACCTGCGGATCTCGATTTCGAAGCAGCGCTCGGCAAGGTGAACACGCTGGTCCATCTCGGCGCTCACGTCGATGAGACTGCTGTCATCGCCGAGTGGCATATCAACAGCACTCACTACCTCGAATCGTGGTCGGATGCCCGCGCTTATCACGGCATGGTCACGATCCTTCAGCCGATGATTGAGCCTCTTTACGGCGGCCATTCGGCGCATGAAGTGATCCAGGCGATGCTGGTCAACGCCCCCCTGGTTTCGCCGTACGAGGCGGTCCGGGCGACCTGGAAGGCACAACTTTCGGCCAAGGGCGACTTCGAGCAGAACTGGCGCAAGGCGCTTCACGACGGCTTCATCGACGGCACAGCTTTCGAGGTCAAGACGGTTTCGCCGAAAGGCGGTCTTCCGCAGCCTGCCGCGGTTCCTGCCGATTCGATTGAGGTCATCTTCAGGCCCGATCCTTCGCTCTATGACGGTCGCTACGCCAATGTCGGCTGGCTGCAGGAGCTGCCCAAGCCGGTCACCAATCTTTCCTGGGACAACGCCGCGCTGATCTCGAACGCAACGCTGCTCAAGTACAAGCTGGTCGAAGCCGACGTGATCGAGATAGGGCTGAACGGCAAGAAGGTCAAGGCTGCGGTCCTGGTGGTTCCTGGGCATCCTGACGATAGCATCACCGTTTATCTCGGGCATGGCCGCCGCAAGGCTGGGCGGGTCGGCAGCGGGACTGGCTTCGACGCGTATGCCATCCGCCCGTCTTCCTCGCCCCTCTTTGCGATCGGCGCGACCATTACCAAGACGGACGCTACCTACGAGTTCGCCAACACCAAAAGCCATTATCACGACGACCGCTCGAAGTTGATGGGCGGCACGGGCGGCGGCAAGAATTCGCTCGAAGGCAATGAAGCCGAGACTCGCGGCATCATCCGCTACGCAACGCTCGAGGAATTCAAGCAGAATCCGAACTTCGCCCAGGAGGGCGAGGGACACGAAGCGCCCGAGCAGGACGAGACCATGTTTCCCGCATATGTCTATGACAAGAACGCCTGGGGAATGTCGATCGACATGAACTCCTGCGTGGGCTGCAACGCCTGTATTGTCGCCTGCTACGCGGAAAACAACATCGCGGTGGTTGGCAAGGAGCAGGTCAAGATCGGCCGCAACATGCAGTGGCTGCGTATCGATACCTATTTTGAAGGCGACCTCTCGGCGCCAAGGGCACACTTCCAGCCGATGGCCTGCCAGCACTGCGAAAACGCTCCCTGCGAACAGGTCTGCCCGGTTGGCGCAACGGTACATACGCCGGAAGGCCTGAATACCATGGTCTATAACCGCTGCGTGGGCACACGGTATTGCTCCAACAACTGTCCTTATAAAGTGCGACGCTTCAACTTTCTGCTCTATTCCGATTACGAGACGGAGAGCTACAAGCTCGGCCGCAACCCGGATGTCTCGGTGCGCAGCCGCGGGGTGATGGAAAAGTGTTCCTACTGCGTGCAGCGGATCAGCGCGGCCAAGATCCACGCCGACAAGGAGAATCGCGAGATACGTGACGGCGAGGTCATTACGGCATGCCAACAGGCGTGCCCGACCGAGGCGATCACCTTCGGAAATATCAATGACCCCGAGAGCAGAGTGGCCAGGCTTAAGAAACAGCAGCGGACCTATGGAGTACTGGCCGACCTGAACACCCGGCCGCGGACAACCTACGTGGCGGAAGTGCTGAACTTTAACCAGGAATTAGGACAGGCCCAGGTCGAACATCTGCCGGGGCAGACGACGGGACAGAATGCAAGTGCTGGTTAGCCGACAAAGCGGACTGGGGTTTTCAAAGGCGGCACGAATGGGCGGAATCGCACATGGCGACTAAAGAACCGATCAACGACCCGATGCTGGATCCGATCACCGGAGAGGTGCGGGTTCTCGCGCCCGGTCACACCTTCAAGTCGGTGACCGAGAAGATCTCCCGGATCGTGCTCACCTCGCACACCCCGCTGGGCTGGTTCGGCGGCATCCTGCTGGCGTCGAGCATCGCGACGCTGGTGGCGATCGCGGTGACCTGGCTCTTCCTCAAGGGCGTCGGCATCTGGGGCATTACGCAGCCGGTGGCGTGGGGATTCGCGATCATCAACTTCGTCTGGTGGATCGGTATCGGCCATGCCGGCACGCTGATCTCGGCCATTCTGCTGCTCTTTAAGCAGACTTGGCGCAACTCGATCAACCGCTTCGCTGAGGCGATGACGATCTTCGCCGTGGTCTGCGCGGGCATGTTCCCTCTGATCCACGTCGGCCGCCCGTGGCTCGGGTACTGGCTCTTCCCCTATCCCAACTCGATGAACGTCTGGCCGCAATTCCGCTCCCCGCTGCTGTGGGACGTCTTCGCGGTCTCGACCTATGCAACGATCTCGGTGGTCTTCTGGTACATCGGCATGGTGCCCGACTTTGGCACGATGCGCGACCGCGCCAAGAGCTCCTTCGCGCAATACACTTACGGCCTGCTTTCGCTGGGTTGGCGCGGCTCCGCGCGGCACTGGATGCGCTATGAGACCGCATCGCTGCTGCTGGCCGGTTTAGCGACGCCGCTGGTGCTCTCGGTGCACTCGGTCATCAGCTTCGACTTTGCCGTGGCGGTACTGCCCGGCTGGCACACGACGATCTTTCCGCCGTACTTCGTCGCGGGCGCGGTGTATTCGGGCTTCGCCATGGTCATCAACCTGGCGGTGCCGATCCGGGCCTTCTACCACCTCGAAGACATGATCACCATTCGCCACATCGACAATATGGCGAAGGTGATGCTGACCACCGGGCTGATCGTCGCCTACGGCTACTCGATGGAAGTCTTCATGGCGTGGTATTCGGCGAGCCACTGGGAATTCTTCATGATGTGGAACCGCATGTTTGGGCCAATGGGCTGGTCCTACTGGGTGCTGATCGCCTGCAATATTGCGATCCCGCAGGTCATGTGGCTGCGCTCGACGCGAACGAGTCCGATGAAGATGTTCTTCGTCTCGCTGATCGTGAATACCGGCATGTGGTTCGAGCGCTTCGTGATCGTTGTCACCAGCCTCTATCGCGATTTTCTTCCCTCCTCGTGGGGCACCTACAAGGCGACCCGCTGGGACTATGCAACCTATATCGGGACGATCGGGCTGTTTACGACGCTGTTCCTGCTCTTCGTCCGCTTCTTGCCCATGATCCCGATGTCTGAAATCCGCATGATGCTGCCCCAGGCCAAGGTCAAGCCCGAGGCAGACGCCGTGCATGAGGCGGGGGACTGATGCCCATCACCGAAGGCACTTACGGATTGCTGGCGGAGTTCGATACGCCGACCGAGCTGGTGCTGGCCGCCGAGGCAGCCTACGCCGCCGGTTACCGGCGCATGGATTGCTACACGCCTTACCCGGTCGAGGAAGCTGCCGAAGCGATCGGTTTTCATCGCAATCACGTTTCGCTGATCTGCCTGATAGGCGGAATTCTCGGCTGCGCGGCGATGTTCGGCATGGAGACCTGGGTTTCGGTCTGGGGTTATCCCTTGAATATCGCTGGACGTCCCTACTACTCGTGGCCGGCCTTTGTAGTTCCCGCCTATGAGTGGACCATCCTCTTCGCGGGGCTTTCGGCAGCGTTCGGCATGCTGGCGATGAATGGACTTCCGACTTTGTATCACCCACTCTTTAACGCGCCGAACTTTCGCAACGGCGCGACCACCGACAAGTTCTTTCTCTGTCTCGAGGCTACCGATCCAAAGTTTTCGCTTACCGAAACCAGAGACTTTCTCGCCCGGCATCACCCTGTTTCCGTCGTGGAGGTGGAACATTAAAGCCATCCTCACAATCCACGGCAAGGCCTTTCTCCAGGCGAGAAAGCCGCGCGCTTTGCTGGCGCTGTCGGCGATCGGAGCGCTTGCGCTCGTCACCGGCTGCCGCCAGGATATGCAGAACCAGCCGAAGATGATTCCACAACGCGGCACCAAGTTCTTCTCCGACGGACGGTCGGCCCGGCCTCAAGTCGAGAACACGGTCTCGCGCAATGAAGTGGACGTCGACGATTTCTTCCATACCGGCCTGATCGGCGGCAAGGAGCAGGATGCCCTGCCCTTCCCGGCGACGTCGCAGGTCCTGGCCCGAGGTGAGGAGCGCTTCAACATCTACTGCACGCCCTGCCACTCACGAGTGGGCAACGGAGCGGGCATGATTGTCGAGCGCGGCTATAAGCCGGCGGGGAACTTTCACGACGCCAAGCGCCTGGCCGAGCCGCTCAGCCATTACTTCTACGTCATGACCAACGGCTATGGTGCGATGCCGGATTATTCGGCGCAGCTGCCTCCGGAAGACCGCTGGGCGGTCGCCGCCTACATCCGGGCATTGCAGCTGAGCCAGAACGCGACGCAAAAGGATGTTCCGGCAGGCGCGCAGGTAGACAATCTGACCGATATCGCCGAGCGCTCGGGGTATCCAGCCACTTTCGCGGGGGCGTGGGAGCTGCCCACGTCAACGAATGTGAAGGCAATTTCGCCGGGAGAGGCTCCGGCCGGCGGAGCACCGGCGCAGCCGACTAACCCCAGGATCCAGACTCATCCGCCGGTGACGCAGCCTGGCGGGGACGCAAGCAAGACCCCCGCGCCGAGCGGGAATTGAAGCACGGGAACGCATAGGACCGAAGATATGGAACACGCAATTCACGCGAAGACACTCCCCGCCGAGCTGAATGCCCCGGCGTTCGTGAACGCCTGGCGCACCCGGGCGCTGATCGTGGGCGCGGTCTTTGCCGTGCTCGGCATCATCCTGATGTTCCTGGCCAATGCGCAGGGCGATCACTTTCAGCATTTCCTTCGCTCCTGGCTGCTGGGCTTCATGATTACGCTGGGCTTCTCGATCGGCGGCATGGCGCTGCTGATGGTGCAGTATCTCTCCGGCGGCAAGTGGGGTTTGCTCGTCCGGCGCCCGCTGGAGGCGATGTCGCGTTCCCTGCCGCTGGCCTTTCTATATTTTCTGCCTATCGGAATCTTCGTAAAGCAGCTCTACATCTGGGCGAAATATCCTGACGCTGAAAACGCCTACAAGCAAGGGCTGATCTCCTTTGCCCAGGAACACGCCATCAGCTACAAGAAGCCGATGCTTAACGTGACCTCCTTCTGGGTGGTTTCGCTGATCTGTTTCGCCATCTGGGCCTTTTACACCTGGCGGCTCAACAAGTGGTCATTGCAGCGCGATCAGGAGATCGGTCTCGAGGCGAAGCGCGACGGTTCGCAAAATGTACCTTTCTGGCAGAAGCGTTTTGAAAACCTCAGCGGCTTTGGCGTGGTCGTCTACGCGATTACTCTGACGGCGGGCGCAATCTACTGGGTGATGTCGCTCGACCCGACGTGGTATTCGTCGGTGTACGGATTGCAGTTCCTGGTTGGACAGGGATACGGCGTACTCGCCCTGGTGGTGCTTACCTTGCTCGGCCTCTCCAAAGGCGAGCCGATCAAGACCATCCTGCGCACCACCGAGCAGCATGACCTTGGCAAGCTCTGCTTCGCTTTTGTCATGCTGAACATGTACCTGGCTTTCGCCTCGTTCCTGATTATCTGGTCGGGCAATCTGCCCGAAGAGATTCCCTGGTATCTGGACCGGATTCGCGGTAATTGGGGAGTCATCGCTACCCTCGATTTCATCTTCCACTGGTTGCTGCCCTTCTCAATGCTGCTCTCGCGCGATCTAAAGCGGAACAAGCGGCGGCTGATGCTGGTTTGCCGGCTGATGATCTTTGCCCGTTGCTGGGACATGTTCTGGCTGATCGAGCCGAACTTCGCCGACGCGCGGCGCAACCTGCATTTCAGCTTTGGAATTCTGGAATACGCCTTTATTCCGACGGCAATGATTGCCTTCTGGATGGCGTACTACTTTACCCAGTTGCAGAAGCGGCCGCTGGTCGCGGTGAACGACCCGCACCTGGCGGAGATTTTGGAGCCCGATCATGCCCACGCGTAACCCTAATGATCCGGTTGACGCCTCTACGCCGCAAAAGGGCTATGAGGCCTCGGACGTCAGCGCCACTGGAATTGCCGTCTTCCTTGCCGCGCTCATGGCATTTGTGGTGGTGTTTTTTGTCTTCTGCTTCGGCATGGGGAAAGTAATTAACGACCAACTGGTCAAGCGCGACGGACCGCTGAACAAGTGGAACACGCTCGAGAACGGTTCGGCCGAAGTGCCGAAGAACATGGCCTCGAACCCGGCGATGGAACAGCAGCAGTTGCAGGAGCTCACCCAGCGCTTTCCGACTCCGCGCCTGCAGACCGACGACGGCAACCAGGAGCTGGCCGATATGCACGAGCGCGAGTCGCTGCTGCTCGACCACTACAGCTGGGTTGACCGCGGCCAGGGCAAGGTGAGGATCCCGATCGAGCACGCCATGGAATTGATCGCGCAGCGCGGCCTTCCCGTCGCTTCCGGTTTGCCCGCAGGACAGGCGGGGGCGCCGACCTATGGAGAGACCGCGGAAGGAGCGCCCATGGAAGCCGGCGGCAGCGACATTGTTCTGCCCCCCGCGCCTTTAACCGACGGCTTCGCGCCTACTGGATACGAGCAGGAACTAGCCAACAGCCGCAAGGCTCCGGAAGTAGCGGAGAGCCACGGCAAGTAGCTGCTATGGCCGTTTCGGGTCGACGCAATGCGACGGGCGGCAAGAACTGGCTGCAGATTTCATCCGAAGAAAGCGGCCCTCTTGCAAGACCGCAGCGGCTTCGAGCGGCAGTTAACATAAAGATAGGGTCTAGTGACGAAGGACTAGGGAGTAGATGAAGCAATTGCAACCAAGTCGGCGAGCGATGGGAAGGCAGGAGGTGTCGCCCCTCCGTAGGTGCTCGCTGGTTCTGGGTGTGCTTCTGGGCGCCTCGCTGACATCCTTCGCGCAGGTTTCGTCATACGGAGACAAGCAGATGGGTGAGGTCGCGGTCGACCATCCATCGCCGCTACTGAATAACGTGTACATCCACCAGCGTCTCGACCAGCAGGTTCCGCTCGACGCAGCCTTCCGGGATGAGGCTGGGTCAACGGTCAAGCTGGGTGACTATTTCGGCAAGCGTCCCGTGGTCCTTGCGTTGGTCTATTACTCTTGCCCGATGCTTTGCTCGGAGGAGATGAACGGATTGGTCAGCGCGCTGGAGATGGTCAAATTTCGGCCCGGTAAGGATTTCGACATCGTCGCGGTAAGCATCGATCCCTCCGAGACGCCGGAGCTTGCGGCGAAGAAGAAGGCGATGTACGTCAAGCGTTACGGCCACCCTGAGACCGCTGCCGGCTGGCATTTTCTGACTGGCCAGCAACCCCAGATCAACGAGTTGGCCAAGGCAGTTGGTTTCGGTTATGCGCGGGTTCCGGGGCCTGACGGGCATCTCTCGCAGTTTGCCCACGCCAGCGGCATACAGATCGTGACCCCGGAGGGCAAGCTGGCGCAGTACTACATGGGTGTCGAATATTCGCCCAAGGACCTGCAACTCGGGCTGGTTGAGGCGTCGCATAACACGATCGGAACTCCGGTCGACAATATCTTGACCTACTGCTACCGTTACGACCCGGACTTGAATAAGCACAGCCTGGTGGTCGCCCGGATCGTGCAGTTGGGCGGCGTGCTGACGGTCTTCGGTCTGGGCAGTTTCATGGTGGTGAATTTCAGGCGAGACCTGAATCAGGAAGAATTACCTCGCCGCGACTGGCGGGCCTAAGCGGTGCGGTTAGGAAACGGATAAAAGGGAACGATGCACATTATTAGTCCGGTACTTTGGGAATTTCTGGTTAAGTGGCTGACGAACTTCGCGCTCTTTCCGGCGGAGGCGTCGACGATCGCGCCCTATACCGACGCATTGTATTTTTTCCTGGTCCTTATCTCGGTGGTCGGCATGGTCATCGTTGCCGCGCTGGTCTTCGGCTTTTCCTTCGCCTACCGCGCCGAGAAGAACCCAGTCGCAACCCATATTGAAGGATCGACGCTTCTCGAAGCCACCTGGACGATCATCCCGCTGGCGCTATTCATGGTGACATTCGTCTGGGGTGCGCTGCTGTACTTTCGCATCTACAACCCACCGACCAACGCAATGAACATCTACATCGTTGGCAAGCAGTGGATGTGGAAGGCTGAACATCCCGGCGGACAGCATGAGATCAACTCGTTGCACATCCCCATCAACCGGCCTGTGCAACTCACTATGATCTCGCAGGACGTCTTCCACAGCTTCTCGATCCCGGCGTTTCGGGTGAAACGCGAAGTGATTCCGGGGCGCTACTCGACGGTGTGGTTCGAGGCCACTACTCCAGGCGACTATCACCTTTTCTGCACCCAGTATTGCGGTACCCTTCATTCACAAATGATCGGCACCATCACCGCCCTGAAGCCGGAAGACTACCAGGCCTGGACGGCGGGCAGCACAAGTGGGGCATCTCTTGCGCAGAATGGCGAAAGGCTCTATGCCAGCCTGGGTTGCAACAGCTGCCACTCCGGACAAGCCGATGCGCGCGGCCCGAATCTCGCCGCCGTTTATGGCGCGAAGCTGCAATTGACCAACGGCTCGTACGTGACTGTCGATGACGCGTTCCTGCGCGACACGATATTGAATCCCTCCATGCACGTGACGTCGGGATTCGCGCCCATCATGCCCACCTATCAAGGGCAGGTGAGCGAAGAGGGATTGATCGACCTGGTCGAATACATCAAGAAACTGAACTCCAACTATCGTATCCAGCAGACGCTGAATACGACCCAGTTACAGCCCGAGAAACCGGGCGCAGTGACGCCGAGCGCAGCTCCGGCGTCAGGGATGGTGAAGCAATGAGCACAATTCTGAATCTTCCCGATCAATCGACGGCAAGACCGCCGAAGCTCTCCTACCTGAACAAGGAATATGGCATCAAGAGCTGGCTGCTGACCGGTGACCACAAGCGGATCGCGATCATGTACCTGATCTCGATCACCTTCTTCTTCTTCATCGGCGGCGCGATGGCGGGCCTGATCCGCCTTGAGCTGCTCACGCCGCAGGGCGACCTGATGGCCTCCGATACCTACAACAAGCTCTTCACCATGCACGGCGTCATCATGATTTTCCTCTTCCTGGTGCCGTCGGTGCCCGCGACGATCGGCAACTTCGTGATTCCTATCATGGTGGGCGCGAAAGATCTCGCCTTCCCCAAGATCAACCTGCTGAGCTGGTATCTCTACATCATTGCCGGCACATTTACCATCTCCGCCCTGGTACTTGGGGGGGTCGACACCGGCTGGACCTTCACCACTCCGCTAAGCACTCATTATCTGAATACTCATGTGGTCACCGCGGCTCTGGGGATATTCATTGCCGGCTTCAGCTCGATATTCACCGGCCTGAATTTTATCGTTACGATCCACCGTATGCGCGCGCCGGGGATGACCTGGTTCCGGCTGCCGCTCTTCTGCTGGTCGAACTATGCGGCATCCATTCTTATGGTCCTGGGAACTCCGGTGCTTGCGATTGCAATTGTGCTCGTTCTTCTCGAGCGGACGATCGGCATCGGGGTCTTTGACCCTGCCAAGGGCGGCGATCCGCTGCTCTTCCAGCACCTTTTCTGGTTTTATTCGCACCCTGCCGTCTACATCATGATTCTGCCCGGCATGGGAGTAATCTCCGAGGTCATCAGCACCTTCTCGCGCAAGCGAGTCTTCGGATATACGGCGGTCGCGTTCTCGTCCGTGGCCATCGCCCTCTTTGGCTTCTTCGTCTGGGCGCACCACATGTTCATCATGGGAGTATCGAACTACTCCGCGCTGGTCTTCTCCCTGCTGACCATGCTGGTTGCGGTGCCTTCGGCGATCAAGATATTCAACTGGTCGGCGACGCTCTACAAGGGCTCCATTACATTCGAGACGCCAATGCTCTACGCTTTCGGATTCATTGGACTCTTCACCATCGGCGGCCTTACCGGCGTGTTTCTCGGTTCGCTGGGTATGGACATCCACCTGACCGAAACCTACTTCATCGTTGCCCACTTCCACTTTGTGATGGTCGGCGGGATGTTGATGGCATTCCTGTCCGGCGTCCACTTCTGGTGGCCGAAGATGACCGGGCGAATGTATCCCGAAGCTATGTCAAAGCTGGCCGCGGTCGTGACCTTTATCGGCTTCAACCTGACCTTCTTCCCGCAGTTCATTCTTGGCTACCTGGGCATGCCGCGCCGCTATCATGCTTATCCCCCGGAGTTCCAGGTGCTGAACGTGCTCTCGACTGCCGGAGCGACGGTGCTTGGGCTTGGTTACCTGATGCCCATGATTTATATGACCTGGTCGCTAAAATATGGCGCCATCGCCGGGTCGAATCCCTGGCAGGCCACGGGACTTGAATGGCAGATTCAATCGCCGCCGCTGACCGAGAACTTCCTCGAGACGCCCATCGTCGATTACGAGGCGTACGACTATGACTGGCTGGCGAACAAAACCAAACATGAGGTGACGACTGTTGGATAGCCACGCGACCGCGACCCATTCACCTGAAGCGGGGCATGAGATCCACGAGCATCCCGCTTACCTGCGCCACCACTTTGAAACCGTGGAGCAGCAGCGCGAGGCGACGCAGTTCGGCATGTGGCTTTTCCTGCTTACCGAAATCATGTTTTTCGGGGGCATGTTCTGCGCGTACCTCATCTATCGCAACTGGTACTATCCAGCCTTCGCCGCCGCCAGCAACACGCTGAGCATCACCCTGGGGACGGCGAACACCGCCATCCTGATTACCTCGGGCTTCGCCATGGCGATGGGCGTCTGGTGCGCGGAAACGCGGCGCAGAAAAGGGCTGGTGATCTCACTTATCTTCACGATTATCTTCGGGCTTGCCTTCCTGGGCGTGAAGTACGTCGAGTATGCAGAGAAGTTCGAATTGCATCACGTACCCGGCGCTGATTTCTCCATCGCCCAGTTTGTGCATCCTTCGGCTGCTTCGCATGAAACGCCTTTGGCGCCTGATATGGCGGAGAAGACCCAAGTCTACTTCTCGCTCTACTTTGCCATGACCGGCATGCACGCGCTCCACATGATCATCGGTATCGCGATCCTCTTCTGGCTGGTGGTCCGAGCCCAGCAGGGCGCCTATACCGACGGGTACGTGCAGCCAATCGAATACTTCGGGCTGTATTGGCATTTCGTCGATATTGTGTGGATATTCCTCTTCCCACTGCTTTATCTAATCAACCGGCACCCGGGGCGGTAGGCACCCCGAGACAGGAAGCTCAGAGTTATGACTCATCATCCTCCCCACCTTGCCGACGACGACTTCGATCCGAAAGATCCGGAAGCGATTCACCATATCGTTACTCCGAAGACCTACATCGCGGTTTACATCACCCTGTTGATCGCCACCGGGCTGACCACGGGCGCCGCGTTCATCGACCTCAAGGCATTTAACCCGGTCCTGGCATTGGCCATCGCCTGCTTCAAGGCGGTGATCGTTATCCTCTTCTTCATGCACGTCTATTTCAGTTCGCGACTGATGAAACTGACCGTCGCCGCCGGATTCTTCACCTTCATCGTGTTGATCATGATGACGCTGAGCGACTACATGAGCCGTTCGTGGGGACTTTGGTAGTCCCGTCAAAGAGACTCGCGACTGCGCCTTTCGCTGTCTCGGTCCGCGCTTTAATCTAGGGCTGCATCTCAGGCAGCATCATGACCTCAGTCCCCGACACCGAAGCTGAACTCCCGTCCGCTCTCCAGAAACTCTCTCACGATCCAAGAATTTTGATCCGCCGCTCCGGGGCGCCTGAAAGGGATGGCAAGTGCGTCGTCTACTGGATGCAGAGGGCAGAGCGCGGCGTAGACAACCCTGCGCTCGACGTGGCGATTCAGGTCGCCAATGAACTCGATCTCCCCGTCCTCGTCTACTTTTCCGCTATCTCGAACTTCCCCAGCGCCAACTTGCGCCATTATGTCTTCCTCAATCAGGGGCTTCGCGATGTTGAGGAGGACCTTGCCGAGCGGGGCATTGACTTCATCGTCCGCCGCCCGCCGGGCAATTCACTCGAGGCGCTACTGAACGAGGTTGGCGCGGCGATGGTCATCGGCGACGAAAATCCCTGCCGCGAGCCGGAACGCTGGCGCAAGGTCGTGGCCCATCGTCTGAGAATTCCTTACTGGACGGTCGACGCGGACGTGCTGGTGCCGTCGAGCCTTTTCACCAGGCATTTCTACGCGCTGCATATCTTCAAGCCAAAGCTCTATGCCCACTTTCCGACATATCTGGTGAAGCCCCCTCAGATTCAGCCCATCCGGAGATGGAAGCGCCCAGCAGATTTCGCGGCGTTCAATGTGCGCGAAGATGTCACCGCCGGCTGGAAGAATCTGGATCGCTCAGTGGGCCCGGTCGATACATTTACCGGAGGCACGCACGCTGCGCTGAATCGCCTCAAAGAGTTCGTCGCGAACGATCTGAACGACTACGCGGACCGGCGCAATCACCCCGAAACGCCGGGTACGAGTCGGCTGTCTCCCTACCTGCATTTTGGCCACATCGGGCCGCTCACCATCGCTCTTGCTGTCGAGAATGCTTTGAAGACGGGCAAGGTCACTCAGCCCGCGCGGGACACGTTCCTTAGCGAAATGATTGGCTGGCGGGAGCTGTCAGTCAATTTCGTCAAGCACGTCCCGAACTACGATTCGATCGAGTGCGCCGAACCCTGGGCGCAAAAAACACTGCGGGATCACGCCCGCGACAAACGCGACTCGGTCTATACCCTCGAGCAACTGGAGAAGGCGCAGACCTACGATGAGCTTTGGAACGCCTCGCAGATGCAGATGGTCAGGTTCGGCTGGATGCACAACTACATGCGGATGTATTGGGCGAAGAAGATTCTGGAGTGGTCGCCGACTCCGGCCGTGGCCTTTCAGAATGCGGTCTACCTGAACGACAAGTACGAGTTGGATGGCCGCGATCCGAATGGCTATGCGGGTATCGCCTGGGCGGTCGCCGGGGTCCACGACCGTCCGTGGTTCGATCGGCCCATCTTCGGCACCATTCGCTATATGTCGGGCGGTTCGACAGGAAAGAAGTTCAACTCGAAGCTGTACATCCGGAACGTGATGGAGGAGCAGCCTCTGTCGCCGCCTGGTGAGATTGCCCCCGGTTAGCCTTCGTCCAGGAATAAATGTCTCTTGCAAAATGCAAGAACTGAAGAATCCAGTTGCGCAAAGCGCCGTCCCGTCTCATAATTGCTGCAACTTTCCGTTTTCAAAAATTTGGTCCGTGGTTGATTGCTCTGAGGCGAACTTCTGTTTTCTGGAGGCCACGTCTACGGAAGGAGCACTGACGCCGCTGGAAGCAGAGGCGTACGGTGAAGACCCGACTGCTCCGCTTGGTAGGTTGTGTCGCTGTCTGCTTATCCGCGCTCCCGATGTGGGCGTTGCCGCCACAGAACGGCGGTACGGGCGAAACGAATGCCTCCCAGGCGCGCAAGGCGGAAGCTCGCAGATTTCTGGCGAAGCGCGGTCTCTTCGGTCTCGACGGGGCGGAGCTGCGCAAGCGAGCGCGCGAGGCCCGCGCCACTCTGACGGTGGCTCCCCAGAGTGGCTTGTATGCTCCTGCATTATTGAATCAGCCGTGGCAGGCGGTCGGGCCGGCGCAGGTGTCAACCGCGGCCTACGGCAACGTCACGGGAAGAGTGACGAGTATTGCAGCCGACCCAGCTGACCCGACGGGAAATACGGTGTATCTGGGGACGACCGGCGGCGGAGTCTGGAAATCGACCAACGCTGCCGGGCCAGCTGCTTCGGTTGTCTTCACTCCGCTGACCGACGATCTACCTGTCTTCAGCAGCGGCAACCTTGCCTCGCTAAGTATCGGGGCAGTGTCGGTGCAGCCGGGGAACACGGGCGTGCTCCTTGCAGGAACCGGAGACCCGAACGACGCACTGGATTCTTACTACGGCACCGGGCTGCTGCGCTCGGGCGACAGAGGGCTGACCTGGAGCCTGATCGTGAACTCCGGCGATCTGCCGCTCAATGGCGTTACCGATTTTTACTTCCTCGGTCTGGCGTTCTCCGGCTTCGCATGGAGCTCTCAAAGCCCGAACCTGGTGGTAGCGGCGGTGTCGCAATCTGCTGAAGGCGTCGTAGTCGGGGCGAACGAGAAAGAAATCTTCGGAGGCCTGCAACCGGCGGTCATGGGGCTGTATTACTCGACCGACGCCGGGCAGACGTGGCTTCTGGGAACCATAAGCGACGGTCCACACCAAGTGGTCCAGACTTCCACCGTGGCGATCGGCGGAGGCGGAAATGCCGCGACCGCGGTCGTCTGGAACCCGATCCGAAACCGCTTTTATGCCGCGGTGCGATTCCACGGATATTACGAATCTTTGGACGGCATAACCTGGACGCGCCTCACGAACC
This sequence comes from uncultured Acidobacteriaceae bacterium, assembly GCA_963790505.1. Taxonomy (GTDB): domain Bacteria; phylum Acidobacteriota; class Terriglobia; order Terriglobales; family Acidobacteriaceae; genus Acidisarcina. Next base: position 910,491 of record CAWBOT010000004.1, read on the forward strand.
AACCCGGATCCGGCCTTACGACCACCGAATGTCCAACCAACCCCGGAGGCGTGGGTTCAGTTGCCTGCCCGATCTTCCGAGGGGCTCTCGCCGTGCAGCCTGTGACCGGCGACATGTTCGCTCTGACGGTGGATGTGAATCTGCTCGACCAGGGACTCTGGCAGGACACCTGCTCGGCCACCTTCGGCTCCTGCGCCTCCAGCACAGTCACTTTCGCCCGGCAATTGAATTCCGTTCCGCTTGACGACCCCAACAACCCGGGCACGATCGCGCAGGGCGACTACAACCTTTGGCTGGCGGCGGCGCAGGTCACCGGAGACACGCTGCTCTTTGCAGGTACGACGGATATTTATCGTTGCAGTGTCGCTGCGGGATGCGCATTCCGCAACACCACCAACACTGCAACCTGCGGCGCCGCACAGGTTGCACCCTTTCAACATGCCGTTGATGCGACTTTCGCCGGCCCGCTTTCCCTGATGTATTTCGGCAGCGACAGCGGTCTCTGCCGCTCCACCGACAACGTCAATCAAACCGAACCGCCCTGCAGCAGCGACGACGCCAGACACTATCAAAATCTAAACGGCGGACTCGGGTCGCTTGGAGAGGTGCAGTCTTTCTCGCAGGACCCTGGCAACAGCGCGATTTTTCTGGCCGGACTGGGAGTCAATGGAACAGCGGCATCGACAACTCCAGGACAAACAGTCTGGCCACAAGTGTTGGACGGCTATGGAAGCTATGTGGCCATTGATCCCGCGAATTCACAAAATTGGTATGCACAAGCTACTGCCGGAGTCGGGATCGATGTCTGCACGAACGGCCCCTCGTGTACCGTCACGGATTTCGCCCCGGTCATCGGCTATCCCCAGCTCGGCGCGGACGCGTTTGCCTCGCCCGAGCCTTCGCCGTTTCTGGTTGATTCACTGGACGTGGGCCCGCAAGGGAGCGTGAACCTGATCGCGGGGACGTGTCATGTGTGGCGCGGCCCGGCGGACGGTTTCTCGTGGTCGGCGGCGAACTTGCTCGGCGAACTGTATCCCGGCGAAGGGCCGGACTGCGACGGCAACGCGTTCATCCAGTCGCTGGCCACAGGGATAGTCGTGAACCTGGGAGGAAACGTCGAATCGATCTACGCAGGCATGGCGGGAATCGGCCTCGACGGACCCCAGGCGTACTCGGGGCATTTGTTTGAAGCAACCGTCAGCGATGGCGCGCCGGTACCCAGCAGCTGGACCGATCTCTGGCCTTCGCCGGTCGTCAACGACTCCAAGGGATTCAATCCTCAGGACTACTCGGTCTCCAGCGTAACCGTCGATTCGCATGACACAACCGGTCAAACGATCTACGCCACTGTCCAGGGGTTCGACACCCCAGTTGCCTCCACCGGCTCTGTATACGCCTCGACCAATGGCGGCGCCAGTTGGGCGAATATCCGAAGCAATTTGCCCAGCGACCCGGTCAATAGCCTGGCCGTCGATCCCAACGACGCCAACACCGTCTATGTAGCGCTCGACACCGGAGTATACGTAACTACTGCAGTGACAAGTTGCCCGATGGAAAACTGCTGGAGCGTCTATGGCACGGGGTTGCCCAATGCGCCGGTGCTTCAACTGGCGACGTTTAACCAGGGCGGCCAGGCTCTGTTGCGCGCGGGGACCTACGGGCGAGGCATCTGGCAGGTCCCGCTAATTACAGCGGCGGCCACGGTGACAACGGCGACGGCTGCGCCTACGACCCTGACATTCCCTGCACAACAGGTGCAGACCGCAAGCGCGGCGCAAACCGTGACGCTTACAAATACCGGCACGATTGCGATGGTAGTCAAGCAGGTCACGCTCGCTGGAGACTTTGCGGAAACCGATACCTGCAGCGTGGCTGTCGCTGTCGGCGCAAGTTGCTCGGTGCAGGTGACGTTTACCCCGACCGCTGTCGGATCTCGTACAGCGACGCTAAGCATTTACGTGAACATCGCGGGAGGGCAAATCACAGTACCCCTTACCGGGTCAGGGATACCGGGCGGCGCCATCGTACTGCTGCCCACCTCGATGAACTTTGGCTCTGGGCTGATTGGCGTCACATCAACACCAGCGCAGAATGTGACAGTCTCCAATACCGGCGGGGTTGCGGTTGAACTGGAGACGCCGGCGGCGACCGGAGATTTTTCAATCACCGCCAACACCTGTTCGGCGAGCCTGGCGCCGAACTTCGGTTGCACGGTTTCGCTCACGTTTACGCCGACGGCATCCGGCCCCCGCTCCGGAGTTTTTTCTATTGCCGACAGCGTGGGTACCCAGACGATCCCGCTCTCCGGTGTTGGAGAATCGCCCGCTACCGACAGCGTCAGCCCCCAGACGCTCACCTTCGCCCCCCAGGTCGTGGGGACGGCGAGCACGGCGCAGGCGGTTACCCTAACTAACTCGGGAGATTCTCCGCTCAACTCAATAGCGGTAACCGTCACCGGGGATTTTCATGCAGTTGACGGCTGCGGCAATTCCCTAATTGGCCACGCGAGTTGCTCGATCACAGTGAACTACACTCCCACAGCGGTCGGCCCAGAGATCGGCACGCTCGCCGTGACCGATATGTACGGGAAACCGCAGACGATCGCATTGAGCGGCGTGGGAGTAGCGCCGGCGGGGATATCGGTTTTGCCCGCCGCAATCGACTTCGGAGATTGGGGCGTCGCTGCAACCACCGCTGGACAGACCGTAACGGTAACCAATAACGGAGGCGTTCCGCTCAATGGGCTGGCATTCGCGATCACTGGAGATTTTGGGATGGCGGGAAACTCCTGTGCGTCCACTTTGGCAGCGGGAGCGAACTGCGCCGTCGAAGTGACCTTCTCTCCCGCACAACCTGGCCCGGCGGCGGGGAAGTTGATCGTTTCGAGCTCGTCGGCGCCGGGTTTTGAGGTTGCCCTCAGCGGCACGGGTCTGAGCTTTACGATTCAGGCGCAAGGTGCTTCCAGCGTGACCGTGGCCAGTGGGCAGACCGCCAGCTATATGCTGCAGATCGCTCCTGCCGCCGGCTCGAGCGGAGTGCTTACGCTTAGCTGCAGCGGAGCGCCGCAGAACTCGACCTGCCTCGTCAATCCGGCATCGGTACAGTTGTCGAGCGGCGTCACGGCATCGGTTACCGTGACGATCGCGACCGTCGCCGACACGGTCTCGCTGAATTCATCATCGGGATTGCGACTGTCGGCCGCGGTCTTACTTCCCGCGGGGCTGATCTTTTTCGCAATCCCATGGACTCGTCGAAGGATGCTGCCTCTGGTTATTCTCTCCTTTGCTGCATGTCTTGCTCTCGGTTGCGGAGTTACTTCGACAGGTGGCATCTCAACCGCTCCAACCGGCGGTAATCCCGTCTCCACGCCTTCGGCGACCTACAATCCGCTCATCACCGCTACTGGGCCGGGAATAACGCAAAGCGTCACGCTGACGCTGATTGTCGATTAGAACTGGTCTCGTAAGTAGCAGGCGCTCTCGCTCCGGCTTGCTGCGATCTCTTCGGCGGCCGGCATCCGTGGAATTTCGGCTCTCAAGCCAAAGAAACCCGGCGACTTTACATCCGGCGAGTTCAATGCAAACCTAGTCTTGGTGGCTATCCAAGCAAGACGATCATCGAGTATTTCAGTCTGCATCTCCCGCCTGTTCCTCGCGCTGGTGATCGGCTTGGGCGGCTCCCCGCGATCCGCCGATGCCCAACAGCCGGTCGCGCAGGTCGTTGTCGTGCATGTCAAGAAATTTGCATTCGTACCGGGTGCTATCACGCTAAAGAAGGGCCAGACCACCAAACTTGTTCTGATCTCCGACGATGTCCGCCATGGACTGGCAGTGAAAGGTCTCGGCCTGCGCGTCGACATTCGACCGGGTCAGCAGACCGAGGTCAGCGTCACGCCATCTCAGACCGGCGACTTCCCCGGGACTTGCTCGGTATACTGCGGTAGTGGTCACAGGGACATGGAATTCCTGGTGCACGTAGTCGACTGAGACACTTCCTTTGCCCGGTTCCGCTTTGATTCGACACCCGAAGGCTCTACACTCTAGAAGCACTGTTGCAGTCCTTCTGCGGAGTTGTTCGCAGGGGAGCAAGGAGAAATTACCAAGGGAGGGATTTGCGAGCATCCGTTCGCATTCCTCAACCCCGATGACGGTATGCTAAAACGATCCGCATCCTTCCTGATCGCCTCATTCATTGGTATTTCCTCCCTATCGCAGGCCCAATCTTCCCAGGGATACCCAGGCGTCGATACGCAGCAGGGGATCGACTGCAGCGATCCGGCGAATGCTTCCTCGTCGAGCTGTCAGTCAGGATACGGGCAAAGCGGACAGCAGAACGGCTATCCTTCCTATCCTTCTCAGCAACGCTATCCCGGCACAACGTCACAGACGGGTGTGAACGGGCAGAACGGAACGCAGAATGGCCCCACCTATGTCGACAATGGCGGGACGGCCCGAAATCCCAATGCCCAGACCAATCAGGCGATGGCGCCCGCTCCTCTCGAGCCGCTGACCGAGTTCCAGAAGCTGGTCGCGGCGACGACCGGTCAAGTTCTTCCCATCTTTGGGCATGATCTCTTTCGCGGAGTTCCCTCCACCTTCGCTCCGCTCGATCAGATTCCAGTGACGCCGGATTACGTCATTGGGCCGGGCGACGAGATCAGGATCCGGGTCTGGGGTCAGGTGAATTTCAACGCCGACCTTAAAGTCGACCGCTCCGGGGACATTTACCCGCCGATGATCGGCCGCATCCACGTCACCGGGACCCCTTACTCAGAGCTGAGCCAACAGATCCGGTCGCAGGTGGCCAGGGTATATCGCAATTTCGACCTGACCGTCGATCTGGGGCAGTTGCGCTCGATCCAGATATTCGTCGTCGGGCAGGCGCTGCGTCCAGGTTCCTATACGGTGAGTTCGCTCAGCACGCTGGTCAATGCGCTGTTTGCCTCGGGCGGCCCGTCGGTCCAGGGCACGATGCGCGACATTCAGCTGAAGAGGGATGGCAAGGTCATCTCCGACTTCGACCTCTATGATCTGCTCATCCGCGGTGACAAATCCAAAGACGCCCGGTTGTTGCCCGGCGATGTCATTTTCATTCCGGCTGCCGGTCCGCAGGTCGCGCTCATCGGCAGCGTTCGCAAGCCGGCAATCTATGAACTGAACCGCGGGGAGCTAAACGGCGGGACGACTACCCTCCAGCAACTCCTGGACTCGGCAGGCGGGCGCTCTACAATCGCATCCGGTTCGCGAATGTCGATTGAGCGCATCGAGGAACATCAGGCGAGACAGACCTTCGAGGTGGCGCTGGATACGACCGGCCTGGCCACGACGCTTCAGGACGGGGACGTCATACGGGTTCTATCGATCGTCCCGGCATTCGAGAAGACGGTGACTTTGCGCGGCAACCTGGCAAATCCCGGACGCTTTGAATGGCACGAAGGCATGAAACTCAGCGACCTCATCCCGGATCGCCCTTCGCTAATCACCAGAAACTACTGGTGGCGTCGCGCCCAGCTTGGGCTGCCCGGCCCCGAATTTCAGCCTCTCGAAGGGCGGGGGCCGCTCTTTCAGCCCATCAATCCAGGTTACTTGCCCAGGCAGCGCCCGCCCGTGTACGGAAACTCATCCAGTCCTATCAGTCAGCCATACGCTCAGGATGCGACTTCGGTGGGACAACAGCAGGGGGCGGACCGGGGGCAATATGCAACCAACCCGACTCAGTATCCCAACAACCAGACGCAGTATCCTGGCAATCCGGCGCAGTACCCTGACAGCCAGACCGGCATCCAGCAGGACAATAGCAATACTTCCGGCAACTACTCGCAGACGCAGCGGCCAAATACGCTTCCGGCACAATCCGGGGCGACGGGCGGCACGTTAGCCGGACAACAGAGCCAGGTCATCACTGAGAACGTCGCTTCCGCTTCCGGAGAGAAGGTGGAGGTCAAACTCTCCGCGCCCGAGATCGACTGGACCTACGCGGTCGTCGAGCGTCTCGATCCTAAGACGCTGAAAACGTCGCTCTTGCCCTTTAACCTTGGCAAGCTGGTGATCGACCATGATCCGACTCAGGACCTGGTGCTTCAGCCCGGCGATGTGGTTTCTATCTTTTCGCAGGCGGATATCCGTGTGCCTCTCGATCAGCAAACCAAGTTCGTCAAGTTGGAGGGGGAGTTTGTCAGTGCCGGCATTTATAGCGTCGGGCCCGGGGAGACCCTTCGCGAAGTGGTAGAGCGCGCTGGTGGTTTCACCCCCAATGCCTACATCTTTGGCTCCGAGTTCACGCGCGAGTCGACGCGGGTCTTCCAGCAACAACGGCTGGACGAATACGTGCAATCGCTGGAGCTGCAAGCACAGCGCGGCGCGCTTAGTCTGGCGGCCAACGCGGTCAGCCCCCAGGACACGGCGGCGGCCAACTCGGCTGGCATCAACGAGCAAGCCCTCCTGTCTCGGCTGCACCAATTGAAGGCCACGGGCAGGATCGTCCTCGAAGTCAAGCCGAACAGCATCGGGCTGGACAGCATCCCCGACCTCCAACTTCAGGACGATGATCGCTTTGTCGTTCCATCGGTGCCTGCGACGGTGAACGTGGTGGGCGCAGTCTACGATCAGAACTCATTCTTATATCAATCGCAGCGCCGAGTGGGCGACTACCTGCGTTTGGCCGGTGGCCCGAACCGCGAGGCCGACAAGGGCCACATCTTCATCATTCGCGCGGACGGTTCGGTCTACAGCAAAGAGACCGCAAACGGCCTTTGGGGAAACAATTTCGAGGCTGCCAGACTGAACCCTGGAGACAGCATCATCGTGCCCGAGAAGATCATCGGCACCTCCGTCCTGCGCAATTTCATCAACTGGTCTCAGGTCTTTTCGCAGCTGGCTCTGGGAGCGGCGGCCATTAGCGTTCTGCACAATTAGAGGGAGTCGAGCCTGGCGCTACGGTATGCTTCCGGGTTGACAATTGTGCGCCTCCAATTGGCCCATTTGCCGTCACTCTTACGCTTTTCACGAAAGGCAGCCGAAATACCCTCAAGGCATCCAGAATGCCGCAGAGGGAATCTTTACAAGAAGGTCAATCGGGGTTTAGTACACTGTACCCGGACTGAACGAGGGACTCGTTTCGGGAAAGCAACTTTAGAGGCAAAACCGGGTCTGGGCTGTCAAGTTGGTCTACCGGCTGATCTTGTGACGACACAATCGCGGAGAATTAGGTTGATCTTGGCATCATCCGGGTGATAGTTCTGGACGTAGACAATAAGCAACTTTAGGAAGCTCCGGGGATTACTTTGGTTATTCGTCTGGATTGTGGTTCGACTCGGCAGCAGGGTTGATGCAATCAATAGGTATCAGGCGGTAGGGCCGTTGAATTGAGATGACGATAAAGCAAAGACGCGAATGATACATCGCGTTTTCTTGCAATAATTTTCCTCGGGGGATGCATTTGGCTTCGTCAATTTTGTCCACACGCGCTGGCGGCCGTATCGTCACGGTTCGTCCCGAACCAGGCGCAGATTTCGACTCCTCCATCACTCACGATATTGACGGTCATCTGGAATTCCGTACGGATTCCGAGAGTTGTGTTGCCGAATCCCTGGATGCCGGCAGCACCTTTAATTCCGAAACATTCAGTGGCTATGTAGACGCTTCAGGGGGATTTGGGACTTATCAGACGCTTCCTCGTTTTGTCGATCTGCCCACCCAAAGCGCAAAGTACCAATTAGGCAAGCGGATATTCGATCTCCTGTTGGCTGTCGCAATCTCCCCGATTCTGGCGGTCATGATTGTGGTCATCGGCGGAATGATTGCCTTGACTTCCGGCGGTCCGATCTTCTTCCGGCAACGCCGCATCGGTCAGCACGGACGCGAATTTCTCATCTGGAAATTCCGTACGATGAGCCCGCGCGCGGACAGCATTCTGGTTGAGCATCTGAAGCGCGACGCTGCCGCGAGGGACGAATGGAACCACACTTACAAATTGCGCGAGGACCCTCGTATCACCCGGCTCGGCAGAATGTTGCGCGAGACCAGCCTGGATGAGCTCCCCCAGATACTCAATGTGTTTTCCGGGGACATGAGCTTCGTGGGTCCGCGTCCGATCGTCAGGGCCGAGAGGCCCAGGTATGCCGAGCGCTACCTCTACTACCTCGCGGCTGTTCCGGGCATCACTGGGCTATGGCAGGTTTCAGGGCGTTGTGATGTCACTTATGAAGCGCGCACCATCCTGGACGAAACCTACGTCCGCAAATGGAACATGGTGCGGGACATCTGGATTCTCCTCAAAACGCCGCGGGCGGTAATGAACCGCGACGGCGCCTACTGACGCCTCCGGCTATACTGGAGCAGCGGGAATACTGCACCCGCAGGCGTTAATTCATGAAGATTCAATTCAATGACAGAGTCTGAAAGAGTGAGTGTCGGCGATCTTCGCCGCGTGGCGGAGCTCGCCAATCTTGAGTTGACCCCACACGAAGAGACATCCATGCTTCGTGACCTGAACTCCATCCTTGATCATGTGGCGCAACTGAACGAGCTGGATACGACTGCGGCGCCGCCAATGGCCCAAGTGAGTGAAATTCTGGGTGCCGTTTCGACGGCGTGGCGGCCAGACGAACTGGTGGCGTCCCTCGACCGGGCGAGCGTCATGGCTGCTTCGCCGGATTCGGACGGCACTTATTTCCGTGTTCCCAAAGTGATAGAACGCTAGAGTTTTCAATGTCCCCAGAGATCACAACCATCAAACCGTCCAGCATTGAGCAGGTCCGTTCCACCCTCGCCGCCGGGGAAGTCAAGGCCAGTGAGCTGGCCGAAGAGTTTTTCATCCGCATCGAGGCCGAAAATCCGGCGATCAATGCCTATCTCGCCCTGAGCCGGGAGCGCGCCCTCAAGCAGGCGGCGGAGATCGATGACCGGGTCGCAGCCGGAGGACCTTTGCCAGCACTGGCTGGAGTACCCTTCGGCATTAAGGATGTGCTCGCCGTGCAGGGATCGCCAGCGACAGCCGGATCGAAGATCCTCGAAGGCTATCTGCCGCCATACGATGCCACGGTAGTGAAGCGCCTTGAGGCCGCGGGAGCGGTTTTACTCGGCAAGCTGAACTGCGATGAGTTTGCGATGGGTTCTTCCAACGAGAACTCCGCCTATGGGCCGGTGCGCAATCCGCGCGCCCTGGATCGGGTTCCCGGAGGTTCGAGCGGCGGCGCAGCTGCAGCCGTGGCAGCTGGCATGGCGATCGCGACGCTGGGCACCGATACCGGCGGTTCGATCCGCCAGCCGGCTTCGTTCTGCGGAGTCGTCGGTGTTCTCCCGACATACGGCCGAGTCTCCCGCTACGGGTTGATCGCCTTCGCATCGTCGCTGGACCGTGTCGGGCCGTTCACGAATACTGTCGCTGATGCAGCGACGGTTCTCGGCGTCATTGCCGGGCATGATCCGATGGACGCGACGTCGTCGTATGAGCCGGTGCCCGATTACGCCGCCGAGCTGGAGAAGCCGGTTGAAGGGCTAATGATTGGCGTTCCAGCGGAGTATTTCGCCGAGGGACTAGATCCAGAGGTCAGGGCAGCGGTCGAAGCCGCAGTCGAGAAACTGCGGGCTGCCGGTGCGATCATTCGCCCCATCTCGCTGCCCCATACTCGTTACGCGGTGCCGGCCTACTACGTGCTCGCCACTGCCGAAGCCAGCTCTAACCTGGCGCGATTCGACGGCGTGCGTTACGGCTATCGCGCGCCCGATTCGACGACTCTATCGGCGATGTATAGGAAATCACGGGATGGCGGCTTCGGTGCGGAGGTGAAGCGGCGCATCCTGCTTGGCACTTATGCCCTGAGCGCCGGCTACTACGACGCCTATTACAAGAAGGCGCAGCAGGTGCGCACTCTGCTCACCCAGGACTTTCTCCAAGCCTTCCGAGAAGTTGATGCCATTGTCACGCCAGTTGCGCCGACGCCGGCCTTCAAGATCGGCGAGAAGACCGACGATCCGATGGCGATGTACCTCGCCGACATCTACACCGTGACAGCGAGTCTGGCGGGGATCTGCGGCATTTCCGTGCCCTGTGGGGTTTCGCGCGAAGGGCTGCCCATCGGCGCGCAAATCCTCGGCAAGCACTTTGCCGAGGGAACGGTCTTTCGCGTTGCGCAAGCGATCGAGAAGTCGCAGGCAAGCTAGCTACGCGACCCTCACCCAGACCTGGCCATAATACGAATTCACAGTCACAGAAATTGACTCTCCGTCGCTCGTTGGAGTGACTTCCAGTGGAGAGGTGCGAAAAGAATCGTCGACCATCTCCCGCCATGTACCGGCCGCCGGGAAAGGTGCAACCACGGTGCTGTTGCCGCCACCAAAGTTAAGGAGCACAAGAGCCCACGACTCCGCATTCGTTCCGGAGGCCAGGGCGTGGCGCGAATAGATGAGTACCTGATTGCCTTGCAGCGATTGCTGATAGTAGTAATACGAAGCGCGGCTGCGCAGCGCACGCACGGTGCTGCGCAAAGCGCCAAGCCTGCGATAGAGGTTGACCAGCGGCGCTCCGTAGCTGTCGTAGAAATACTCCCAGTGCGTGACGCGCTCAAGGTGAATTCTCGACAGGCCGGTATCGGGTAGCCCATAGTTGTCGGCGAATTCCTGTCCCTGCCACAACATCGGGATGCCCTGCAACGTATAGAGCGCAATCGCGTGCGGCTGCAATTTGTAGTACAGGCTGCGATCGCCTTCGGGGATCGGGTCGCCTGGGTCGCTGGGTCCGGCGAAGACGATCAGCTGCGAGTGGTCGTGTGACTCGAGATATTGAAAGGGCGCAACGGGCATCTGGATGGCATTGCCTGCCGCATCGACCGCAGCGGTCGTCGCGGGGTATCCCATGAAGCTAGGGTCAAGCTGGTGAGCGTAATCGTCGCTGACCGGTGCGCCACCCACGACGCTCTCGGCGAGCGAAAGCAGACCGTTCTGCCAAGCGGAGTTGGTGTAAGTCTGGGACAGGACCGTCTGCGCGCTGTTAAGCGCCTCGGCGCATTGCACGATGCGGCTGTATCCGCCTGACGCGCCCTGGAAGCGGGGCACGGTGAGCGAGTACAGGTAGGTTTGCTGCACGAGGGTGCGATATCCCGCATCCATCGGCGGGACATAGAGGTCAGTGACTTCGTCGTAACGGAAGCCGTCGACGTGATAGTTGTCGATCCAGTTCTGGTTGGCGTTGAGGAAGTAATTCTGGGTAAAGGCAACGCTGAAGTCCGGCTTGGGCCCGAATCCGTAGACATTCCGACCGTCCATCATCGGGTTCGTGACCTTTGGCGCTCCGGCAAATCCTTCAAGATCGTTGTACGCGGCGTTGTAGGGAAAGAGCGGATCGGTATGCTCGTAGACCACGTCAAGGATGACCGCCATGCCCTGCGCATGCGCCGCATTGACGAGTCGCTTGAGTGCGTCGCTGCCACCGAAACGACTGCTTGGCGCGAAGTAGTAGAGCGGACCGTAGCCCCAGTCGAAGTCGAGTTTCATGCTGTCGACCGGCATGAGCTCAAGACAGTTCACCCCGAGGCTCTTGAGATAGATCAGACGGTCGGCCACACCGTCAAAGGTGTCGTTAAATTCCTCGACCTGAATTTCGTAGACGACGAGGTCGTCGAGATCCGGAGTCTTGTAGGCGCTGTCTGTCCAGGCGAACGGAGCGGGAGCAGGACCGAGCGTGAAGGCCGCCATATTGCCGATCTCGGCCGCGCGCGCGAAGGGATCCGTGATCCACGGGCTTACCCTCTGGCTGGTCCCGCCCGGAGGCGTCCACCAAAGTTCATAGCGGTAGAGATGCACTCCCGGCGAACCGATGTTATTGGCTGGCGTCGGGGCAAGCGGGACGGTCACCGTCCAGAGGTCAAGCGGATGTGCGCTCTGCCACTCGAGATTGAAGTTGGTGGTCGGGACTGCTGGATTGAAGCGGTCGTCGCTGTGAATGACGCGCGCGATGACTTGAAAGCCGGCGGTAAACTGAATGCCGGGCAGATAGATGCCGAACCGGACGCCGAATCCGCCGCCGACGGACTCGGGAAAAGCGCCGACTTCACTCAGGTCGATCATGCCGTCACCTCAGTACGCCGCAGCATACATCAGAATCCGGCGAGGCTCGATGAATAATCCAGCTTCCGGGTTATGCCTTCTCTGCCTCTGACGCAGTCAGCGTGATGGTCACTTTCTGTTCGCCGAGACGGGGATGCTTGCCGGTCAGGACGGCGGTGCCAGCCTCCTGTTTAGCTCGAATCCAAACTGCGCCAGTGCCGCCGACGAGGCCGAAGGGATTATCTCCGATGAGTTCAGCTGGGCCTTCCAAAGTGAAGACGATCGGATCGCCGGCGTAGGGGCGAATGTTATCGAACTCGTCGGTCACTCGAAGCACGACTCTGGTGGTGTCGGCACCGTCAGCGACGAGCGTGGTGTCGTCGGGCAGCAGTGCGAATTTCTGATCCAGGCCTTTGCCTGAATATTGGCGCGAGGCGACGAGCTTGCCGTTGATATATCCGTCGATGCGCAGGTCGGCCCAGAGCGAAGAGAGATCGACGTCAGTAAGGTCGGGGTAGAAAGGTGCGTATTTGAGGTACTTGAAGCGTTCGCGGTCGGGCTTGGCGTCGGCGATGAGCTGGCCCTTGAGATAGAACTTCAGGTTGTCGCAGTTTGACGAGACGAGGGCTTTGGAGAACTGCGTCGACTCGTCATTTCGCGCCCAGTGAAAGGCTGGCTCAATCACGATTTCTTCGTCCGGATCGCACTGCGATTTGTAGAAGCCGCCGGCGGGCTTGCGTTCGCGGAAGTAGTCGGCGACGCCGTGGTAGCACATGCGGTCGCCGGAGCCGAAGTCGAAGTGAGTGTTGTAGTCGAAGAAGCACCAGCCGATGCCGCCGGCGTATTGCGGGTTCGAGGCGAGCTGGTCGTGAACGCGAACGTGGCGAAGCGTGTGCTCGGTGAGCCGCTCCATATTGTCGATCGACTTTGCCGGATAGGTGTGGCCGACGAACTCGGTGTTGAGGAAGAGGGGATGGTTCGGCGGTTTCAAGGGAAAGCCAAAATCGTTCCAGGTGAAGACGTCCTCCAGCAGCTCCGAGTCGTAGTTGGCGCGGATGCCGCCGGTCTGGCGGCTGGGGTCGAGCTTATGAGCGACGGCGTTGGTGCGGACGTAGAAGTCATGATCGTCTTTCGACTCGTTGATGCGGACTCCCCAGAGAATGATCGAGGGGTGGTTCCAATCGCGGCGAATCATGCGCGAGACATTGTCGACCGAGATGTCCTGCCAGGGTAGTGGCCCGATGTGCTGCCAGCCGGGAATCTCTTCGAGTACAAGCAGGCCGTAGTCGTCGCAGGCGTCGAGGAAGTGGCGCGACTGCGGGTAGTGCGAGGTGCGCACGATGTTGCAGTGCAGGACATTGCGGAGGATGTTGGCGTCCTGCTTTTGCGGACGCGCGGGCATCGCCTGTCCGACGAAGGGGAAGGTCTGATGGCGGTCGAGTCCGCGCAGCTTGATGACCTTGCCATTGAGTTTGAAGCCTTCCGGAGTGAAGACGGCTTCTCGAAAGCCGAAGCGGCGGGTGTCCTGGTCGAGCTGAACTCGGCCCTGCTGCAGCGTGACGCGAGCGTGATAAAGACTGTGGTTCTTCAAGTCCCAGAGCTTGATCGGGCCGAGCTTGTCGAGAGTGACGGTGTATTCGACTGGCTCAGTTGTTGATGCGGCTGCAGGAATTTTCTCCGTGCCATGAGCGATAACCTTCTCGCCGTCGAGAAGTTCGACCAGCAGTGTGAGTGGCTGTGACGACTTTTCGAAATGCTGAATATAAGTATGCACGTCGACCGTCGGCGAGCTGCCGAGCACGTCTTTCGGCTGGGCAAAGATGTTTTCGATGAAGGTTTGCGGAACGACGCGCAGGGCGACTTCGCGATAGATGCCGCCGTAGGTGAGGTAATCGATCTGGTAGCCGAAGGGCGGGATATCGGGGCGCTCGGTCGAGTCGAGATCGACAGCGAGCAGGTTGTCTCCGTCGAAGTCGACGTGCGAGGTGAGCTCGAAGCTGAATGGCGTGTAGCCGCCTTTGTATTCGCCGAGCTTCGTCCCGTTGATCCACACTGTGGAAGCAGTCATCGCGCCTTCAAAATCGACGAAGACGCGCTTGCCCTTGGCTTCCGCAGGCAGCTTGAAACGGCGGCGATAGATGGAGATGAATTCGTAGGACTTGTCGTCGAAGCTATGCCACGGAAACTTGGCATTGGTATGCGGGATGACGATCTGCTCGAAGCTGGAGTCGTCAAAATCTTTGGCATGGATTGCGGGGCTCGCGGGGTCGGGATTATGCGGACTAAATCGCCAGTTGCGATTGATGGGTAGGATGCAGCCGGCCGGCGGCGGTATTCGGTCCAGTCATAGCATCGGAGCTGGTTTGACTCAGAGCATTGGGAGCAAGTGCGGTGGCAGCGGCGGCACTGCCGGTCTTGAGAAAATCGCGACGGTCCATTCGTTCTCCTGATAGCTCTCACGGCGGCTCACGCGAGAGGCACCAGTGTAAACGATTGCACGAACGATGGGCTATGGATTGCCTTTGGTGATGCGCGGTTTCCATTGCCCTCATTCTCTGCGCAGCGCCTGCATGGGGTCGATCGAAGCGGCCCGGTGCGCGGGAAGCAGGCAGGCGGCAGTTCCGACGGCCACCAACACGCAGAGCGCGGCGCTGGTGATTCCAGAGTTGTAGGGGCTCACCTCAAAGAGCAGGCTGCGCATCACGCGGGCGAAGCCGAAGGCGACGGCGATTCCAGCAGCCGCGCCAACGACGACCGGCACAAGACCGTCATGCAGCATGAGGCGGTAGACATTCCCGCGCTGTGCACCGAGCGCCAGGCGAAGGCCGATCTCGCGCTGCCGCTGGACGACGGAATAATTGACGACGCCATAGACTCCGAGTCCGGCGAGCAGCAGGGCGCTGACGGCGAAGAGAAGCAGCAGGTCCATCTCGAAGCGGCGGTTTTCAAGCGAGTCGGCGACCACGCCGCCGAGGGTGCGAACCACTGGAACGGGCACCTCGGGATCGACGCTCCAGATGGCCTTGCGCAGCGCGTCGGCCATCAGAGATGGGTCTTGCTTGGTACGAAGGACGAGACCGCCGACCTGATCGGCGCGATACCAATAGGGCACGTAAACCAGCATTGGATCGGGGGTGGCAAGCGAGAGGGTGCGAGCGTTGCCGACGACACCGATCACGGTGAAGGGCTTCTCTGTTGTCAGGCCTGAGCGGTTAAATTGCTGGCCGACGGGGTCCTTGCCCGGCCAGAGCGTCTTGGCGGTGAGCTCGGAGACCAGGGCATAGTTCTTGCCGTCGTCGCTTGCGCTCAAGAATCGGCCGGAGATGAGCGGAAGATGAATGGCCTCGAAGTATTCGGGGCTGACCCAGCGAAAGTGCTGGGAGGGTAGCTGCATGATGGGGCGCGTATCGCCGGGGATATGGATCATGTCGATCCAGTAATCGCCGGCCAGCGGCAGCACGCTGATCACCGCTGCGTGCTCGACGCCGGGAAGCTGGTTCAAGCGGCGAAGGGCTTCGCGATAAAAGGCAGCGCGGGCCGGGCGGTCGGAGTAGGACTTGTCGGGCAGAACGATCGAGGCGGTCACGATGTGCTCGGCTTGAAAGCCCCGATCGACGCGGAGCAGGCGAACGAGGCTGGTAGTCAGGAGTCCGGTCATCAGGACGAGCGCCATGCTGACTGCTACCTCGATTGCTACCAGCGTCCGGCGCAGGCGCTTGCTACCGCGCGATTCGCTGGCCAGTCGCGACTCGCTGTGCAGGATCTCCTGAGGCTGGGTGCGCGAGGTGATCCACGCCGGGGCGGCGCCGGCGAGAAGGGTCGCGATCATGGCGAGGATGAGGGCGCAGGCGGCTCCGGTCCAGTCGAGATGGAGATGCCCGCGGAAGTTGAGCGCGGCGGGAAGATAGCGCTGCATCGCGGGTACGAGAATTGCCGCCAGGCCAATCCCGAGTGTGCCGCCCAGGGCGGCGAGCACGACGGTCTCACGCATTGCCATGCGCAGCAGCTCTGCGCGGTTAGCGCCAAGAGCGGCGGCGACTGCGATCTGCTGGCGCTGCCCGGTGGCGCGGGCCAGCAGAAGATTGGTGATATTCACGCAGCCGACGAGTAGCAACGCGGCGACAGCAGCGAGCAGAATCAGCAGCGGCTTCTGGTTGTTGCCGACGAGGGCTGTCTGAAGGGGCGTGAGTACTGCAGAAAGCGTGCCCTTTTCTTCTGCGGAGAGGCTGGCAGAGATTGTATGCTGGACGGCGTTGATCTCAGCGCTTGCCTGCGCAACGGAAACCCCGGGGTTGAGGCGCGCCAACCCAAAGGAATCGAAGTCGCCCATTGCTTCCTCGAGCCGCTCTTTGGAAAAGGCCAGGGGTAGTATCGCCTCGACAGGTTGCGCGCGAGTGGCTTCGCTGCTGCCGAAGGCTTGAGTATGGGGCAGATGGAAGGACTGCGGCATCACCCCAATTACTGTGTAAGGAAAGCCGTTAAGGGTGACGGTCTTTCCAAGGATGGCGGGATCGCCCTGAAACTGCCGCTGCCAGAGATCGTAGAGCAGCACGGCGACGTGCTCGTGGCCGGGCTGAGCTTCCTGCAAAGTGAACGCGCGGCCAAGCTGGGGCGAATTATCGAGCACGGAGAAGAGGCCGGGTGTCGCGCTCAAGATACCGATCTGCAGCGGATGGCCGCCAACACCCAGCGGCATGGAGCTTTCCTCCATGATGGCCATGGATTGAAAGCTGTTGCTGTGCCGTTGCCAGGACTCGAAGTGGTTGGCGTTCACGGGCAGGGTGGGGTAGATGTCGCGGAACTCTGCCACTTGCTCTTCTACGACTACGAGCTGGCCAGGATGACGATAGGGCAGCGGCCGGAGCAGCACGTCATAGACCAGGGTGAAGATCGCAGTAGTCGCTCCAATTCCCACGGCCAGGGTCAGCACTGCGGTCATGGTGAAGCCGGGCGACTTGCGCAACTGGCGCAAGGCATAGCGAAGGTCATCGAGGAGTATCGGCATGCAGGCCCTCCTGGGCACAAACACGAATTACGGTTTTAAGGCTGCACTCGTTCCGCCATAGTGGATGGAATGCAAGTGGTTGAGTTGGAGCGGTTTGAGTTTGACGCGGTTCATGAAGCATTTGGGGTATGTCCACAATCGGAAATGGCTGTCCGCCGATGGGCAATCCGATCGACTGCAGATGGCTGCCACTTGCGCTCTGCAGCGGACAAGCACTGCGGCCATTCGAGTTTCAGGCGCTGGGGTATTCTGGTCGAGTTCTTGAACTTCCTTTGTATACGCTGTCCAGGAGGCATTCTTGACGCATCTCGCAAGTCGTCTGGTTCGTCCCTTTCTTGTCTCGGTTCTCACTATGGGCCTTGGCATCGGCGCCCCCTTGCACGGGCAGGCGCAAGCAACCAAAGTCACCTATACTCCGGCAGAGCAGGCGATCATTACGCAGCTGAAGGGGCTGCGCGCCGTTCCCGACGACCAGCGTGGACAACATACGATCGATATCGCTACGCAAATACAGGCGTTGCCGCCGGGACCGAATAAGGTGAAGCTGGCAACGGGACTGGCCGGGCTCTCGACCGAGGGCGACTTTGGGCATGCGACGCTTCAGGCGGTGGCGACGACACTGGGCGGCGCGCTTCGCGAGACTCCGACGCCGGACAAAGGCGATGAGCCTGCGTATCCCTACATGGAGTTGGCCAGCCTGGTGCGCTACGAGCACGTAACCACCGACCTCAATGATCCGCAGTTAGCGAAGGCAGCAGAGATATTGGCGGCGCGAGACGCCGAGATTCAGAGAGTCGATTTCACGCTGACCGACCTCTCGGGCAAGCCGTGGACGCTGAGTGCGCTCAAGGGCAAGGTGGTGCTGGTGAACTTCTGGGCGACTTGGTGTCCGCCGTGCCGCAAGGAGATGCCCGACCTTCAGGCATTGTCGCAGCGCTTCGCCGGCCAGGGACTGGTGGTGCTTTCGATCTCGGATGAAGATGCTGAAAAGGTCAGGCCTTACATCGCCGAACACAAGATCACCTATCCGGTACTGCTGGATCCCGGTCGCAAGGTAAACGACAGCTTTCACCTGCAAGGGATCCCGAAGAGCTTTGTCTATAATCGCGATGGCCAGTTGGTGGCGCAGTCTATCGACATGCGGACCCAGGCGCAGTTCTTGCAGATGTTGAAGACGGCGGGAATCCAGGAGTGAAGACGGGTGTGGACGCAACTCACCGGTGTTCTTACCCCGCTGCTGAGCGCTCCATCTCTAACAAGCGGCGCTTGCGTTCGACTCCCCATCGATAGCCGGTGAGTTTCCCGTCGCTACCGACAACGCGATGGCAGGGAATAACGACCGCGACCGGGTTGGAGGCGCAGGCGTGCGCGACGGCCCTCACCGCGAGCGGTTGGCCGATCTCGGCAGCGACCTGGGCGTAACTGCGGGTTTCGCCCCTGGGGATGGCGCGTAGAGCGGTCCATACGCGCCTTTGAAATGCAGTCGCGCGAACGTCGAGCGGAAGATCGGCGGCCAGTGGATGCTCGGTGATCCGGGACACTACTCGCGATAGCGTCTCATCGAGGCCGCGGTCATCACGGGTGATTTCCGCCTGAGCAAAACGCGCGCGCAGTTCGTCCTCCAACTCGCTTTCGAGATTGCCGAAAGCGACGGCGCAGATACCCGCCGCGGTGGTAGCGACCAGCATCTTTCCCAACGGCGACTCGGCGATGCCGTAAGCGATACTCAGTCCCTGCCCGCCCTTGCGATATTCAGTCGGAGTCATGCCGATCTCCGCAGTGGAATTCTCATAGACGCGGCTGCCCGAGCTGAAGCCGGAACCGTAGATGGCGTCAGTCACGCTGGACTGGCCCTGCAGTTCGCCGCGGAGGCGCTCCATGCGGCGCGCCTGTTGATACTGCCGGGGAGTTACGCCGAGCGTCCGCCGAAAGAGCCGCTGGGCGTGGAACGGGCTTAAGTCGAGCCGCTTGCCGAGGGCTTCGAGGGTTATCGTGGTGTCCAGGGTGGTGCCGATGTAATCACATGCAATGGCGAGCAGCCTTTGCTGCGGATGCTCGCCTTCGGGACGGCAGCGTTTGCAGGCACGATACCCGGCAGCCCGAGCGAGTTCGGCAGTAGCGAAGAACTCAACCGAGTTGCGCAGTGGCCGGCGGCTGGGGCAGGAGGGCCGGCAATAGATGCCGGTGGTCCGCACTGCGTAGACAAAGAGTGCGTCGGCGGTGGGGTTTCGCTCCTTGACCAGTTCCCATGCCCTCGACCAGACGTCGCTTGATACCGTTTCTTTGCTGACTGCCATGGTTGCCATCTCTTCGTCTCCGATAAAGATATCGCTACAGAGAGCATCCCGCTATCCGTCGGAGAGCACACTCCGATTCTTGCGCTCAAACTCAACAAACTCCACGGGAGTTTGAAAGGGAACGAATTTCCCAGCTTTCACGGAGGCTGCCGGCGGGATTGTAATGACAAATTCCGGAGCGTGATACAGACTCATGGAGGAAGATCCGGCGCATCTCACATTCAGTTATTCCCATGGCCAATCTCAATTTTCTATTTGGACGACCGCTAGCCAACTCTGAGGAGCGCGCCGAGCAAATCGGCCCCTCCGCAGGGATTCCCATCTTCGGCCTCGATGCGCTGAGTTCGGCGGCATACGGTCCCGAGGCCGCGCTGACGCTGCTGATTCCGCTGGGGCTGGAGGGCGTTCACATCATCCTGCCGATCACCGGAGCGATCATCGCCCTGCTGGTGATTGTTTATTTTTCTTACCGGCAGACGATCGAGGCGTATCCCCATGGCGGCGGCTCCTACACGGTCGCTAGTGAGAATCTGGGCGATGGCCCCGGGCTTCTGGCCGCGGCCGCACTGATGATCGACTATGTGCTTACTGCGGCGGTGGGTATCTCTGCCGGCGTAGGCGCGCTGATATCGGCAGCGCCCAGCCTCCATGCGCACACCCTGGCAATCTGCCTCGGCATCCTTGCGCTTCTGACCCTCGTCAACCTTCGCGGCGTGAGGGACGCGGGGGCGATCTTCACCCTCCCTACTTATCTTTTTCTCGCTTCGCTGCTGACCATTATCGGCGTGGGGCTGTTTCGGGTGCTGACTGGCGGCGGACATCCCGTACCTGTAGTCGCGCCGCCGCATCTCCCGGCTGCGACTGCGGCGCTCGGCTATTGGCTGATCCTGAAAGTGTTTGCGAGTGGATGCACGGCCATGACCGGCGTTGAAGCCGTGAGCAACGGTGTGATGGCCTTTCGCCAGCCAACGACAAAGAATGCGCAGAAAACGCTGACTATCATCATCGGCTTGCTTATTCTGCTACTCGCCGGCATCGCCTTCCTCTGCCGATCCTACGGGGTCGGTGCGACCGATCCGGAGGGCAACGCCTACGAGAGCGTGCTGTCGCAGTTGATTGCGGCGGTTATGGGGCGGGGTATTTTCTATTACGTTTCGATCGGGTCAATCCTGGTCGTGCTGGCGCTTTCGGCGAACACCGCCTTCGCCGATTTTCCCCGTCTCACCCGGGCCATTGCACTTCGCGACTATCTGCCTCACGTCTTTCTGCTGCGCGGACGGCGGCTGCTTTATTCGCACGGCATCTATGCGCTGGTTGGGCTTACCGCCTCGCTGCTTATCCTCTTTGGCGGCGTCACCGACAGGCTCATCCCTCTCTATGCGATTGGGGCATTCCTTGCGTTCACTCTCTCCCAGGCGGGTATGGTGATGCATTGGCGCAAGAACCACACTCGGGGCTGGCGCGCGAAAATGGCGATCAACGGACTCGGCGCCGCTTCTACCGGGATAACGACGCTTGTAGTGCTCGTGGCGAAGTTTCACGACGGCGCCTGGGTAACTGCGATGCTCATTCCCGCCATGATTGTGATCATGGTTTCTGTCCGACGGCATTACCGCCGCGTCGATGAGGAAACCAGGGAAACCGCGCCTATCAGCCTGGCGAAGCTGAGCGAGCCGATCGTGATCATCCCCGTCGATCGCTGGAGCAAGATAACGGCGAAGGGCATGCGTTTCGCGTTGATGCTATCGAGAGAGGTACGCGCGGTCCATGTCGATTGCGGCGATGATGCCGAAAGCATTTCCCAGATGTGGGAGACAAATATAGCGGCGCCGATCCGGGCGGCAAACCTCCCTGTCCCGGAGCTAATTATGCTCCACTCCCCCTATCGCTTCGTGATTCAACCAATTGTGGATTTTGCGCTCCAGGTGGAGCGGGACCACCCGGATCGGCACGTCGCGGTCCTGGTCCCGGAGCTGGTCGTCCGGCATTGGTACCAGAACCTTTTACACAATCAGCGCGCGAGTGTGCTCAAGCTGCTGCTGCTGGTGAAGGGAAACCAGAGAGTATTGGTCATCAATATTCCCTGGTATATGGAAGCGCACACCGATATCAAGGTGCTGCAGAAGGACGCCGAGGAGAAGCGGGCAGCTTCTTAGCTTTATCGAAATGCGGTGGGCCGCCTGTCTCTGTCCTGATTCCTGCGGCTACGGCGCCAGCAATCCGAAAACCGCTACTCCGGTTGGAGTTCCGACATAGACCTTGCCATTCACGATTACCGGCGTGATGAACTTGTTTCCGTTGCCGAAGCTGTCGCGACCGCTCGCTGCCTGACCGCTATTGTAGAGTTCATTTCCAAGATTCGATGCGTCGTAGGCGTGCAATACGGCTGGCGAACCCGTGTTCGATTCCACCGCCCATACGATGCCGTTGCTGGTTCCATTGGCAGAGACGCTCGGCGTAGACCCGGGATAGTCGAACGTAGCCGCCGACTGGCTGGATGAATTCGTTGCCAGTTTTGCATTGGTCAGGGGAAATGCCCTCAGAACATCTCCGTTGGCGGCGTAATAAAGGACGCCATTGAAGTAAGCCGGTGACGAAAAAACCGGCTTGCTGAGCGCTCCGCTGACGTCCTGATAGAGGTTGCTGTTGTCGGAGGTCATCGAGTTGAATTTGCCGAGATTGTCCCGGTCGCCGATGTAGATGTGCATGTCTTTGCCGGCGCCGACGATCAGCTGGTGCGTTGTGCCTCCGGTATCGGTGAGGTCGGGCAACAGCAGTTCGCCGCCCGAGCCGAGGTCGATGTCGGCGGTGCTCTCCGCGTCGGTGTTGTAAGGCTCGAAGTAGTCGGCAACGGCTAGAGCTCCGGCACTGTTCACGCTGAGCTTGATGATGCCATTTCCGTAGTCGCCCTTGGTGGGGAATCCGGCCCCGTCGAAGCCGAGGTCGAAGGTGCCGTTGGCGTCAAGGAAATAAATATTACCGCTGCTGTCCGCCGCGGGTCCATTTCCCGACATCCAGATCGAGCCCTGCGAGCCGTTTGGAGTCAGATTCAGCACCTGGGTTTGCTTCAGCGTCGACTCGCTATAAGCCATTACCCAGCCGGTATAGGGAGTGCTATCGCAGTGCGACGTCCAAGTGAGATAGACATTCCCGTTCAATAAGAGCAAAGCCGCCCGCTCGGCGTACTTGGAGGGATCGAAGACCACATTGCCACCCTGGCTGTTGTCTCCGCTGCCTGGATAGGTGGCTGATATCTCCGCCGGACTGCCGGAGACTTCCGCGCCGGTGGTTAGATCCAGGGCGTGGAGCCGCTGGTGGTAGTTCCCGCTCGCATCCTTGCTCATCCCGACGGTGAAGAGGGTGCCGTTCGCACCCTGCTTGCGATCAATGACAGGCGTTGAGGTGATTCCGATCTGGGGTGTGATCTGGCTGCACCCCTGGTCCCCGCTGGTGCTTTCGCCGCTGCCCAGCACGGAGGTCTTCCACAGCTGGCTGCCCGAATTGGCGTCGAAAGCGTAGACGCTGTCATTTTCGGTTGCGACGTAGATGACGTTGTGCAGCGCGCAGCCCATCGTCACATTCGCTGCGTAGACCGGCTGCGCATCCACCAGGCCGTCAACCGTGTCGAAGCCGACCTTGCCGAACTGGGTCGAGTTGACATTAGCAGGTGTGAGGATAGTTTCCTTCGAGTTAAGCCCATCCCGGGAGTTGTCGAAATGATAGGTGGTTACGTCGGGAGCGGTGGTCATGGATCCCATGGCCTGGACAGTCAACGCCAGGATAGCGGCGTGAGTAAGAGAACCGGACGTGCCAGTAAATGTCACGGTTGAAGTGGCCGCAGCTGCGGATCCGGCCGCGGTGAGCGTCGTGCTTTGCGCGGTTCCAGGGGTCAGGCTTAGAGTGCTTGGATTGGCCGTGACTCCGGAGGGAAGGCCGGTGATCGCAACCGCCACGGTGCCGGTGAAGGAATTTACCGCGTTTGCGGCGACGCTGACGGCGGAGCCACATCCTCCCGCGATGAGCGAAAGCGACGCGGGCGTAAGCGTGAGCGTGAAGTCGGGCGGACCGGTGACTGTCAGGGCCACAGTGGCCGTATTGCTCAATGTGCCCGAGGTACCGGTAAAGGTAATCGTCGGGGTGCCCGCGGCTGCAGAGGCGGCGGCGGTCAGGGTCACGGTTTGAGGGGTTCCTGGAGTGAGCGTAAGCGTGGCGGGCGCCGCCGTTACTCCGGCAGGCAAACCGGCAATGGCCACTGCGACCGAGCCGGTAAAGCCGTTCGATGCGACCGCTGACAGAGTGACGGTCTGCCCGGTCGCTCCGGGGGTAATCGCCAGGCTGGCGGGCGTTACAGCCAGCGAGAAGCTGGCCGTAGGGGTTGGTGTCGTGCCGCCTCCCCCGCCACATGCTGCCAATCCAACGCCGAGTATTGATCCGGCAACCGCGATGACGCCCCCACAAAACCGACGCATGGTCTTCTCCTGTGTTGGTCCGGCGTATGTTGCGCACACCTGGCGCGCACTCGCCGAACTGCAAAGAGATTGGATGCAAGTTTCTTCCGATGGATGAGGGTACCTCGACGCCAGGCTATTTTCATGAACGCTATGCCTGCGGCAGCGAAAGCGAAGGGGGTTTCCAGTCGGGAAAAGCTGCGCCGAGCTTCTATTGTGAAGACAACTCTACCGGGTTCCCAGTGGTTCTGAGCTACTCTGCATCGTCCGCATGGCGAGCTCGGGATAAACACCCGGCGCTTGCCACTCGCGAAGCTGGGCCAGGGCCTGGGCCAGGTTGGTCACCACGCGATCGGGACGGGATGTGCTCAGGCGGTCGCGGATCCTTTCGGCATCGAGCGTTGGGTCCCACAATCCCACGATCATGCGATTACGAGGCAGCCGGTGTCGCACCCGCTGGCAGAGCGCGCGAGTCTCGGCAAACGCAAAGGGCGGTAACGAGGAGACGCAGATGACGGTGTCCGTCTCTTCGGCCAGTCTGCCGAGGATCTCGTCCGACAGGGCGCTGGAAGGGAGTTGCAGGGTGCGGTTGCCCGCCCGCTCGAGAAGCTGCGCGAGCATGGTAGCGACGATCTCGTCAGCCTGGTCTTGAGTCGAGACGCAAATCACCGGAAACGATTTGGTATGTATCCCGACCGGGGCCGGCACAGCAGCGTCCTCAACTAATAAGGCGGCGTCCGAGAGCTCGGCGATCAGCTCGTTGGCGCATTGGAAAACAAAATTTGCGCGCGCCTCATCCAGCGCGCCCTGATGGCGGTCTCGCTCGGCAAGCGACAAAGCAGGAAGAAGAAGGACATCGTAAAGATCGGCCAGGGGACGGCTCTCGAGAAAAGCCTCTGCAATGGTGTGAGCCTCAGTCTGGTCCATGGCCAGCAATCGCTCGTAGAATTTAGCCTCCGGCGCGAGTTCGGCGTTATCGCCGAGCAGGATGTGCAGGAACGACATCTGGGGCAGATGAAGGCCCATGACAATCAGGCAGACGGTCAGCGGCGTCGAAAGCACCAGGCCCGGCCAGCCCCATAGCATCGTCCAGACAACCGCCATGACCAGGAGGGCGAGAGTCGATATGCCGGTGTGACTGCCATAGAGCCAGGGCTCGAGGATGTTACTGACGGCAAACTCAAGCAACGCGAAAAGCGCCAGGACGACCAGAGCGGGTCCCCAATGAGGAAAGACCCCCAGGGCAAAGACAAATGGGAGCAGGACGGCGATCGATGTCCCGATGTAGGGCACAAAACGGAGAATGCCGGCGATGACCCCCCAGAGCGTCGCATAGGGGATGCCGATTGCAAAAAGCCCGAAACCGAAGCACACAGCGTATCCCGCGTTCACGAGAAAGTTCATGATGAGATAGCTGCTGATGCGTTGGCCGGCGTCATCCAGAGCCTTGGTCACCAGGTTGAGCCGTCCCATCCCGGCGAGCAATAATAGGCGGTTGTGCAGGTCCTCCCGGTTAATGAGCATGTATACGGTCAGGACAAGTACGAAGACGGCCTCTCCCAGCGGCTGGGCGATCGGCACCATCGCATTCAGGAGATCGGAGACGCCTTTCGGCTGGGCGATTACCGTCACCGGTACCGGAGCGGCCTGAGCAGCAGCCCCAAGGGCGGTCGCTGCCGTTGCCGCGCTGCCGGGAGGATTTGGAGCCGGGCCGTTGGCCGACAAGACAGGTTGTCCCTGCGAAGTAAATTCCTGGCCTACTTCACTCATGCCCCGAAGTGCGCGGCCAAACGGGCCGGTTGACGGAGTGTGCAAAGCGGCCATCTTCTCGTGAAGATTGACCTGATAGTCGGGCAGTTGATCGGCGATGTGCAGGAGCTGCCGGGCCACCACCCAACCAACTCCGCCGATAATGATGCCCGCGACAATGACAACAAGGATCACCGCCGGGATGCGGCGGATGCGAAAGCGATGAAGATAAATGACCGCCGGAGCCAGTAGG
Source organism: uncultured Acidobacteriaceae bacterium (assembly GCA_963790505.1). Lineage (GTDB taxonomy): Bacteria > Acidobacteriota > Terriglobia > Terriglobales > Acidobacteriaceae > Acidisarcina. Next base: position 936,287 of record CAWBOT010000004.1, read on the forward strand.
AAATTGAGGGTCAGCGCCAGGGCGACGGGAATTAGGACCGCTCGTCCGAAGTAGAGGACGGCGATCACGGTTGCCAGTAACAGAACGGGTTCGCTGGCGAAGAGGCCGCCTCGGGCGCGTTGCATTTCCACGAGTAATGTCCCTTGATCTGACCGCGACTCGAATCGTCTCAGCATAACTCACCCAGCGGGGTCTGCACAGCGCGCGCAGCCCACGAGCGCCGCCGGCGGGTTGTGTATCATCAGCAATGGCTCCGTGGCAGAGCGTCACGCGGGCGGGCGCCGAGCAGTGGCGGGCGCAGCATTTCCGCAAAGCATCGCTGGTGCTCCAACCCCCGCTGCCGCATGGCATCGGTCGAAATGCTCTAGAATGTGCTTGCAATGGTCATTCGCATCCCGCACCATGGAAGAATTGAAGGCTGCGGGCAGACGTGCGCTCACGGGAGTGGAATCGCATCCAGGGAGCGTCCGCAATTTGGAATCCGGACGGCTTGTCCGGCGATATGAAACTTATGTCTGAATCAATTCAAGAGAGAGTTCTTAAAGTCATTGCCAAGACGCAGCGGATTCCGGTGGAGACGGTGACTCCCCAAAGCTCTTTCGAGGAACTGGGTATCGACTCGATGGACAGCATCAACATCCTGTTCGACCTGGAAAGCGAATTCGAGATCGAGATCGACGACGAACAGGCGCGGCATATTCGCTATGTGCACGAGATGATTGACGGAGTCGAGAAACTGCTGGAAGCGAAGGAAAAGGCCTCGCAAGAAAGTTAGGATGCATCGCGTCGTCATCACCGGAATTGGTGTGATTTCCGCTCTGGGACTTGACCGGCATCAATTCTGGGCATCCCTGGTCGAAGGAAAATCGGGCATAGGAGAGTTTGAGCAGCCGGAGTACGGCCCGGTTCGCTTCAAGAATGCCGCATTCGTTCGCGGCTTCCAGCCCGAGTCGCACTTCCCCGAGAAGAGCGTGACCTTTATGGACCGCTTCGCGCAGTTCTCCGTGGTCGCGGCTCGGGAAGCGGTTGCTCAGTCGGGAGTCGCTTGGGACGCGGAGCTGCGAGAACGCACTGCGATCATTACCGGCTCTTGCATCGGCGGCCGCATGGCGGAAGAGGCTGGATACTGGAACCTTTTTCACCTGAATAAGAATCGCGTGCACCCGCTTACCATCCCCCTGGGTATGGCCAACTCCGGCGCGAGCCAGGTCTCGATGGACTTCGGAATCCACGGCCCCACCTTCACTTTCTCGACTGCCTGCTCGTCTTCCGCGCACGCATTGGGTCACGCCTTCTGGATGGTCCGCTCGGGTGCCGCGCCCATGGCCATCGCCGGGGGCGCCGATGCGCCGATTTATTTCGGGAACATGAAGGCCTGGGAGGCGATGCGCGTCGTCAGCCCCGACACTTGCCGGCCATTTTCGCTCGATCGAGCAGGCATGATCCTGGGCGAGGGTTCAGCCATGCTGGTGATCGAGCCGCTGGAGACCGCCCTTGCACGAGGAGCACGACCGATCGCCGAGATCGTCGGTTTCGGCATGTCTTCTGATGCGAGTCACATCACCCAACCCCTGGCGGAGGGCGCCGCTCGTGCGATCCGCGGCGCGTTGAAAGACGCAGGCCTCGCTCCCGAGCAGATCGGCTACATCAATGCCCACGGGACTGGCACCGAGGCCAACGACAAAATGGAAGTCGCGGCGATTCGTGCTGTCTTCGGACCCCACGCGGAGAAGCTGCCTCTCAGTTCGACGAAGTCGATGCATGGGCACACCCTGGGTGCGGCCGGAGCGATTGAAGCGGCCGCGACCGCCTTCAGTCTGGATTGCGGCATCCTGCCGCCGACGGCAAACTTCACTCAGCCTGATCCGGAGTGCGATCTTGATGTAATTCCAAATCACGCGCGCACTGCTTCGGTCGAATACGCGCTATCGACGTCGTTCGCCTTTGGCGGCTTGAACGCGGTACTGGCGTTGCGTTCGATGCACTAGGTTTAACTAACCGCAATGAAAAGAGAGATGCGATGAATAAGCGGAAGATGAGCGCTCTGGCGATGCTCTTCATGGGCAACGTGTGGGTGGTGGCGCAGCAGCCTGGCCCTCCTCCCCCGACCGAGAAAATCCCGGTGAGCGACACCTATCACGGCGTGAAGGTAGTTGACGATTACCGTTGGCTCGAGAACTGGGACGATCCGAAGGTCAAGGCCTGGGTTGCGTCGCAGAATGCCTACACCCAAAGCTATGTGAGTGTACTGCCGCAGCGGGCGGCGATCCTGGAATCTCTCAAGAAGTCGCGCCAACAGGCCCATGTCGCCTATGGAGGCTTTCAGTCCGCCGGAGGAATGCTCTTCGCGCTGAAGTTCGATCCGGAGAAATCGGGAGCATCGCTGGTGGTCTTCACTTCGCCGGCGGATAAGTCCAGCGAGCGCACGGTCGTCGATCTGAACACAGTCGAGAGCGGCAAGGTTTTTCAGGCGAGCTGGTATAAGCCATCGTCCGACGGCAAGCTCGTCGGGCTGGCGCTCAGCACCGGGGGAAGCGAGGACGGATCGCTCTATGTCTTCGATGTGGCGACCGGCAAGCAAGTCGGGGAAGTCGTGCCGCGGGCGCAGTTTGCCACCGGCGGCGGCGATATGGCGTGGAAGAACGACGGCTCCGGCTTTTACTACACTCGCTATCCGCAGGGGAACGAGCGCCCCGCGGAGGACGCGAACTTCTTTCAGCAGGTGTACTTCCATAAGATCGGCACTCCAACGGCCGGGGACGCGTATGTGCTGGGCAAGGAGTTCCCGCGCATCGCCGAAACGCACCTTGACGCCTCCGGCGACGGCAAGCGCCTCCTGATCACGGTGGCGAATGGCGATGGCGGCGAATATGAGCATTTCGTATTGGGCGCCGATAGGACGGCGACTCAGGTCACGCATTTCGCGGACAAGATTGTTGACGCGCAGTTCGGTCCGGACGACAGCCTTTGGCTCTTAAGCCATGCGAAGAACGATCGAGGCGAAATAGACCATCTTCCTGCCACAAGTCTGAAGCTGGCCGACGCACTGACTGTCGTCGCGCCGATGAAGAGCAGCATTGAAGGCGCGGGAGACCAAAGGAGTTTTTGGATCGGTGAGCATAAGTTGTATGTAACTGTGATCGACGGCGGCCCGGAAGAGATATTGAAGTTCGATCTCGCCGGCAAGAGCGAGGGCAAAGTCCCGGTGCCGGAAGTAGCCTCAGTCAGCGGGCTGGTTCCACTTGCCGGCGACTCGTTCCTGTATCAAGCCTCGACGTATACCCAGCCCGCCGAGTGGTTTCGTTATGACGGCTCGGGGACGCCGGTGGGACTACCGTTCAACCCTCCTGGGAACCTCAACTTCGATGACATCGAGGTAAAGCGCGTCTTTGCGACTTCGAAGGATGGTACCCATGTCCCGATGACCATCCTGATGAGAAAGGGAACCAGGCTCGACGGCACTGCGCCGACGCTTATTTCGGGCTATGGGGGATATGGGATAAGCGTTACGCCACACTTCCTGGGCAGCACTAGCCGGTTGTGGTTTGATCAGGGGGCCATTGAGGTTCGGGCAAACCTGCGTGGGGGCGCAGAGTATGGCGAGGAATGGCATACCGCAGGCAAACTGCTCAACAAGCAGAATGTCTTCGACGACTTCGCCGCATGCAGCCAATATCTGATCGACCATAAGTACACCTCGCCCGCGCACCTCGCGGCGCAGGGCGGAAGCAATGGCGGCTTGCTGATGGGCGCTGAGTTTACTCAGCACCCCGAGATGTTCCGCGTGGTGCTGTCGTTTGTCGGTATCTATGACATGCTCCGCGTGGAGCTCGATCCCAATGGCGGCTTTAACACGACGGAATTTGGTAGCGTCAAAGATCCAGCTCTGTTCAAAGCGATGTATGCGTATTCGCCCTATCACCACGTCCGCGCCGGGGTGAAGTATCCCGCCGTTCTGTTTATCACGGGAGACAACGACCACCGCGTGAATCCCGCCAATTCGCGCAAGATGACAGCGGAGCTACAGGCGGCAACTGCCTCGGGATATCCGGTCATGCTGCGGACCAGCGGCAATGCCGGCCATGGCATCAGCACCAACAAGGATGAAGCTCTAGAAGAGAGCGCCGATATCGAGGCGTTTCTCTTTGCGCAGCTCGGCCTTGGTGCGCCTGCCGCTCCCAAATGAGAACAGGTTTCGTTCTCCCAGGAGCGGCTTCGCCGTCAGCTTTCAAGCCTCCGGTGGAAAGGCTATGATCCAAAAGGGACGGATTCATTTGCGTTTCAGGGGGTCGTTGCTTGGCTGATATGACGCCGGTGCCATTGACGCTGGAGGGTGCCAGCGTCCTTCATCAGATGTTCCGCTTCCGGTGGATCGCGTGGCGAGCGTTGTCGCTGCCTGAACGCGAGAGGGTGATCGACGAAGCGGTCGAACTGCTGGAGCCGGCTGAGGAAGGCAACGGTTCGCCTCATCCCAACCAGTCGGCGCTCTACTCGCTGGTTGGCCACAAGGGCGACCTGATGATGATCCATTTTCGCGACTCCGTCGAAGATCTGAACCGCTTTGAACTGGAACTCGCGCAGACCGACCTTTCCGAATATCTGGAGCCGACCCACTCTTATCTTTCGGTCGTCGAGCTGGGGCTCTATGAGTCTTCCGCCAAGCACTATGCCGAGTTCGCCGAAAACAAGATTGAGCCTTACTCGCCAGCCTGGAACGCTGAAGTCAAGCAAGTCCTCGCCCGGCAATCGGAAGCGATGGCGCCTCGCCTTTATCCTGCGATCCCGCAGGCAAAATACCTGTGCTTCTACCCGATGGACCGCCGCCGCGGCGAGCAGGCAAACTGGTATACCGTCCCCATGCGTGACCGCCAGCGCATGATGCATGAGCATGGCATGATCGGCCGCCGCTACGCGGACGAGGTGAAACAAATCATCTCCGGATCGATCGGTCTCGACGACTGGGAGTGGGGCGTCGATCTCTTCGCCGACGATCCGGTAGTTTTCAAGAGGCTGATCTACGAGATGCGTTTTGATGAGGTCAGCGCCATCTATGCTCTCTTTGGGAGTTTCTATCTTGGAGTGCGACTTAAGCTGGCGGGTCTGCACCAGTGGCTGGCCGGCAGCCTGGGAGCGAGCCAGGGCAAATAACCCGGTGGCGACCGTCGTTGGCACATCGGGCTCGCGCGGATCGGAAATTAATTCGAGCGCCGCATCGCTTGCGCTACATGAGTGCTTTTCTTTCAGGCACAATAGATCGCGGATTGAATCCAAAGATGGCGGAGCTTCAACTCCGCGGGAATGAGGCAAGAGAGAGATGCCGGCAAAACCAGACGCCGAAAAGAATGTTGTAACCCTGGCCATCGATACGGGTGGAACAGGGATCAAGATGATGGCGCTCGACGCCAAGGGCAAGCAGCTCACCGAACGAGTCCGGGTACCGACTCCAACCCCCGCAACCACAACGGCGGTGCTCGCCGAGTTCGAGAAAATCAAGGCGCAGATGCCGCCCTTCGACCGCGTGTCGGTAGGGTTTCCCGGAGTGATCAAGCACGGCACAACTTTCACCGCCGCCAACCTCGATCCCAGTTGGGTTGGTTTCCCCTTGCAGGAGACGCTCGAGAAGAAGTGGAAGAAACCGGTGCGGGTGTGCAACGACGCAGCCGTGCAGGGATTCGCCGCGGTGCAGGGCAAAGGCGTGGAATTGATGCTTACCCTGGGTACAGGCTTGGGCTCCGCGCTTTATACCAGCGGCCATCTGTGTCCCGGACTGGAGCTTGCCCACCATATCTGGCGCAAGAAGGACCGGACCTATGAGGACTACCTCGGCAAACGCGGGTATGAAAAATATGGAGCACCGAAGTGGAATTTTCTCGTTGAGCAAGCGATCGAGCAGACCGCCAAATTGTTCAACTGGGACATCCTGTACATCGGCGGCGGCAATGCCAAGAAGATCACCTTCAAGCTTGCCGAGAACGTCAGGGTTGTCTCCAACGAGGACGGGCTTCTGGGCGGAGTAGCTCTATGGAGAGACGAGTTGTTTGTTTGAGGGCATAAATCGGGCGTTCATTTATCCGATGTATCGTTTGCTTCAATCCGCGTCTCCGTTCGCCGATATCTGCATCCAATCACGGAACGATACATAAGTTGAACGCGAACCTCTTTGGGGTCTACCCGGCCCCGGAAGAGCTTCGCGGCTACGAAGGTTCGACCATGAAATCATTGGAAAATCGGGTTGCCCTGGTCACTGGTTCGAGCTCGGGGATCGGGCAAGCCATTGCTGAGAAGCTGGCCCACCACGGCGCGAACATTGTTATCAACTACGTGGGGCATCGCGAAGGCGCAGAAGAAACCCTCAAACAAGTTGAAGCTCACGGCGTTCAAGGCTTGATCGTCAACGCCGATGTTTCGAAACTCGCCGACGTCCAGGCCCTGATCGATCGCGGCTGGGAGTCCTTCGGCGCTGTCGATATTTTGGTCAACAACGCCGGTCTGGAGAAGAAGGCCGACTTCTGGGACGTAACCGAAGAGGACTACGACCGCGTTCTGGGAGTTAATCTCAAGGGGCCGTTTTTTCTCACCCAGCGATTCGTACAGCGCCTTCGCGAGGCGAAGAGAGTCGGGCGGATCGTCAATATCAGCTCCGTGCACGAAGACATGGCCTTTCCGGGCTTCGCCAGCTATTGCGCCAGCAAGGGCGGCATGCGCATGTTGATGCGCGACCTTGCGGTCGAATTGGGTCCGGAGGGTTTCACCATCAACAACGTCGCGCCGGGGGCGATCTCGACCCCGATCAACAAGAGCCTGCTTGAAGACAAACCCAAGCTGAATGCGCTGCTGGCGAATATCCCTCTGGGCCGGCTCGGTTCCACAGAGGACGTCGCGAATCTGGTGGCTTTTCTTGCCTCCGATGCCGCGGCATATATCACCGGCTCGACCTTCATCGTCGACGGCGGCCTCACCCGCAACTATCGCGAGCAATAGCCGGCATGGCCCTCCGCATTGAGGATTACGCAATCATCGGCGATTGTGAGACCGCCGCGCTGGTTGGTCGAGATGGTTCGATCGATTGGCTGTGTTGGCCCAGGTTTTCTTCCGGCGCCTGTTTTGCCGCGCTGTTGGGTGATGCTGACAACGGTCGCTGGAGGATCGCCCCGGCCGCAGCTGTTACAAAGACCACGCGCAAATATCGCGAGCACACGCTCATCCTTGAGACGACATTCGAAGCCAAAGATGGCAGCTTCACCGTGATTGATTTCATGCCCGAGCGCGGTCGCCATTCGGACGTCGTGCGAATTGTGCGTGGCGTGAAAGGCCAGCCTGCGGTGCGCATGGAACTGGCCCTGCGATTCGATTACGGTCGAGTCGTTCCCTGGGTGGAGCGCGTAGACGGCGAACTCGTAGCCGTAGCCGGCCCGGATCTGGCGGTCTTCAGAACCACTGTCGAGCATCACGGCGAAAATATGAAGACAGTCTCCGAGTTCACCCTGGACCAGGGCGAGAGCGTGAGCTTTGTGCTCACCTACGGGGCCTCGCACGAGAAGCCGCCGCGCGCGATCGACGCCGAAAAAGCCCTCGAAGAGACGGAGCGTTTCTGGCGCCATTGGTCAGCGCGATACAAGAGTGATGGTCCATATTCCGAAGCCATCGAACGTTCGTTGATCACCCTGAAGGCCCTGATCTACAAGCCGACCGGCGGCATCGTCGCGGCGGTCACGACTTCGCTGCCTGAGGCCCTCGGCGGCGAGCGCAACTGGGACTACCGCTATTGCTGGCTCCGCGACGCTACCTTTACTCTGCTGGCACTGATGAACGGCGGCTACTACGACGAGGCGAAGGCGTGGAGAGATTGGCTGCGGCGCGCGGTGGCGGGCAGTCCCGATCAGCTGCAGATCATGTATGGGATCGCCGGTGAACGCAACTTGGTGGAGTGGGAGGTGCCGTGGCTGCCGGGATATGAGGGATCGAGCCCGGTGCGCATCGGCAATGCTGCGTCGAATCAGGTGCAGCTCGATATCTATGGCGAGTTGCTGGGCGCTTATTTTCACGGCGAACTCAGTATGGATGGCGACGGGCACAGTGCCCCCGGAAGCTTCGATCTGCCGCGCAACATTGTCGAACATCTGGAGACGATATGGGACAAACCCGACCAGGGAATCTGGGAGACGCGCAGCGGGCCGCAGCATTTTACTTACTCGAAGATGATGGCCTGGGTGGCCTTTGACCGCGCCATTCGCTATGCCGAGCGCGTGGGGTGCGAAGCGCCGCTGGAACGGTGGAAGCAGGTACGAGACACGATCCATGAAGACATTTGCACCAAGGCATTCGATGCGGAGCTGGACAGCTTCGTTCAGGCCTACGGATCGAAGGCGCTGGATGCGTCCCTGCTAATGATGCCTCTGGTGGGATTTCTACCGGCGGATGACCGTCGCGTAATTAGCACTGTCGAGGCGATCCAGAAGCACCTGATGCGCGATGGCCTGGTGATGCGTTACGACACGACGCTGGTCGATGACGGATTGCCTCCGGGGGAGGGAGTCTTTCTGCCATGCAGCTTCTGGTTAGTGGGCGCGCTCAAGATGATTGGGCGCGAGCCGGAGGCCCGAGAACTCTTCGAGCGCTTGCTCCTGCTGCAGAACGACCTCGGGCTCCTTTCTGAGGAGTACGATCCGGCGGCAAAGCGCCTGGTGGGCAATTTTCCCCAGGCGTTGTCGCACATCGCTCTGGTGGGCGCGGCCTTCCGGCTGCAAGGGGACGGCAATCTTGAACTTCAGGCGCAGATGGATGGTTCGCAACGCTGAAGGCTTCTCGGGACGCGCATCTAAGTAACAATTCATTTGAATTCTGCTTTGTGTGAAGGAACGTATGCACCGATTTCGAGTTTGGGCCCCGAAGGCAAAGAGTGTCGCGGTGAAAATCGGGGATGACAGATTTCTCCTCGAACCCATCGCCGGGGGGTGGTGGCAGGACGAGGTCGCCACGGCTGGCCCGGGCAAAGATTATGCCTACATTGTCGATGGTGAAGAGCCGGCCGTTCCCGATCCACGTTCGGCGTGGCAGCCGGAGGGGATTCATGGACCATCGAGGGTCCTCGACCACGCGGCTTTTGGGTGGAGTGATGCGGGCTGGCGTGCGCCCGCCTTCTCCAGCGCCATCGTGTATGAACTACATGTAGGCACCTTCACTCCTGAAGGTACCTTCGACGCTGTGATCGAAAAGCTAAATTGGCTCAAGGACCTGGGTGTCACTCACATCGAGTTGTTGCCGGTCGCGGCCTTCCCCGGAAAACGCGGGTGGGGATATGACGGAGCCGACTTGTTTGCTCCCTACGAGCCATATGGCGGTCCCGAAGGGCTAAAACGGCTGGTCGACGCCGCCCATGGCAAAGGCCTGGCGATGCTGCTCGATGTGGTCTATAACCACTTCGGCCCGGACGGCAACTACACCGGCAAATTCGGACCCTACCTCACCAGCCTGCACACGACGCCGTGGGGTGATGCGGTGAACTTCGAGGATGCAGGCAGCCACGAGGTGCGGCGCTTTTTCATTGACAACGCTCTCATGTGGCTGCGCGATTACCACTTCGATGGGCTGCGCCTGGATGCTGTGACGGCGTACATGGACCGCACCGCGACGAACTTTATGGAGCAGCTCGGGCGAGAGGTGCGCGAACTGGAAGCTCAGACGGGCCGGCCCCTGGTGCTGATCGCCGAAAGTGACCTGAACGATCCGCAACTGGTGTCGGCCCCGGAAGCAGGAGGGTATGGCCTGGATGCCGCATGGAGTGACGACTTCCATCACGCGCTGGTCACCTCCCTGACTGGCGACCGCACCGGCTATTATGCCGACTTTGGCCACCTTGGCGACCTTGCGAAGTCCCTTGAGTCCGTCTATGTCTACGACGGCGCCTACAGCCTCTATCGCGATCGCCACCACGGCCGGCCGGTTCGGGGACTGCCGGGCTGGCGGTTTCTTGGCTATTCGCAGAACCACGACCAGGTTGGGAATCGCGCGCGGGGTGAGAGACTGGAGCACGAAGCAGGCATGGCGCGTGCGAAGATCGCCGCCGCGTTGGTGCTGACGGCTCCGTTCGTGCCCATGCTCTTTCAGGGCGAGGAGTTTGCTGCCTCCGCGCCGTTTCAATACTTCACCGATCACGAAGAGGAATTGGGGCATCTCGTGTCGGCGGGTCGGAAGCGCGAGTTCGTGGCCTTCGGATGGAAGCCCGAGCAGATTCCCGACCCCCAGGCGGAGACCACCTTCACCGATTCGAAGTTAGATTGGAGTGAAGTTGTCGAGGGCCATCACGCCGCGATGGTCGAGTGGTACAAGCAGCTCATCCGGCTGCGGCGCGACACCCCGGAGTTGACCAACGGCAGGATGGACGACGTGTCGGTCACGGTCGACGAAGACGACCAGTGGCTGGTGATGGATCGCGGGTCGATTCAGGTGGCATGCAATCTTGGCCCCGGGCCCTTGCTGATTCAACTGCCGCCGGGGTCGACGTTGTTGCTGGGGTCTGAAGAAGTCGCGCTGGATGGAGACGCGTTAACCCTGCCGCCAGATAGCCTGAGCATCGTTCGCATAGAGTAGTCCTGTCCGCGAAGCGGTCACCGAGTTGCGGCTACTCGAAGCGATACAGCGTTGCGCGTTCGATATGAATGCTGCGCGGATCGACCCGCCAGTATTGTCCCTGGTCGTTTTCGTCGCCATTCAGGCGGCGGCCCGGGACGAACTGCCCGTCACGGTATTCGCCTTCGTCCACGGCCGCGAGGCCAACTCTTGGGCCTCCGAGCGCGCGTGCATGGAAACTGACACGAAAGCCTTTGCCTGCGCCGATAAAGGTCTCAGGACCGGTAGCGACAATCAGTCCGAAACCGCGATCGGCGCGATGGCCGAAGATTTCGTCAAGGCTGACCTCAAGCGTGTAACCATTCATTTCAAACTCGACCGACGGGTGCGCGGGATCCAGCTGAAAGCCATGCATCGTGCCGTGCGCAGTGGCCGATAAAACGACCGGGGTGATGTTGGAGAGGGCGGCATAAGCTTCACTCAATTCATTGTCGGGATCATTCTTTGCAGCCCAGCCGCCGGGAATATATCCGTCGATGGCGAACGGAGAGATGCCGAGCGCCTGATGTTCTCCGATCGCGTAGAAGGCCCCGGATGCCCCAGCCGGGCCGCCATTGGTCTCAGGGATGAAGAGCGGATTCCCGGTGCGATGGTAGCGGGCGGTCCATCCGGCGAAGTCTGGCGCGTAGAGATCGGGGCAATAGATGTCGATTGCCGAGCCGGCTGCTCGCCAGATGTCGACCACCCGGGGCTGAGGGCCGCCGCTCGGATAGTCGCCCGGCTTGGTGTCGGCTCCGCCAAGCCAGGTATTCACATACATGGGCATCGGATAGGCGGCCTTGCCCGCGGCCGCGACCGCCTGCACATACTTCGCATAATTCCACGCCATAAAGATTTCATCTGTCCGTGACGATGCTCCAAAGACCTGTTCCCACGTGCCGCTGGTCTTGGCCCCGTTCTCAACCCAGAGCGCCAGCAGGTCGGGATAGAGAGACTCGCGATGGTCTTGAAGATAACGGGTCAGCTCGGGCGGGACTTGTCCCGCAAAAGCCTTGTCGGCAGCGGGAGAGTGGTCTCGCGAAGAACCGAGGATGCCGACCTCGTTCTCCACCTGCATCATGAGCACAGTGTGCTGGCTGTCGACCTGGCGGATGTGTGCCATCAGCGCGGCAAAGGCGCGCGCATCGGCGTCCTGCGTGGCGCGGCCAAGAGTACTCAGGATATCGACCTCGTTCCCGCCGATCACCACGCGGGGAAAGCGTTTGGTATCGCGCTTCACCCAGACCGGTGGGTAGCTCGACATACCGTTCTTCCACGAGGCGAGCCAGAGGAAGACGATGCGTTGGTGGCTCTCCCGCGCCTGCGCAAGTAAGCCGTCGACCAGCGCGAAGTCGTACTTGCCTTCTTCGGGCTCGACCAGCTCCCACGAAAGCGGAGTAAGCACGGTGTTCAGGTTCATCGCCGCCAGCTTCGGCCAGATCGGCTTCATGTAGTCCAGGCTTGAAGAGCTGGAATTGTGCAGCTCGCCTGCCAGCATCAGGAACGGCTTGCCGTCGACGACGAGTTGAGTCGTTGCTCCGCGGGTTTCGAGACGCGGGGGCGAGTCTGCGCTCTGCGCCGCGGCCGTCGATGCATTCCAAGGGTTGAAAAGCGTGAGTGCGATGGAGAGGAGCGTGAGCAGCAGAGGGCGGCGATTCATAGCCGTCCCAATCTAACACCAACCTTCGCGGAAACCCAGCGACGGTCGCTCGGCGAGTTCCCGTTATGGCATCGGTCGGCACTTGAGCGGCATCATCCGGCCTGGCGCAACTCAACCAAAGCGCCATTTCGCCGATCAGGTGACCAGAGCCGCGTAGCAGGGCCGGTCCCTTACCTCATTGGCCATTCCGTTCGGAGGAGTTCATCGATGCCTGGAAGGGACGAATTGCATGCTCGGGGTTTCTCTCCGGAGAAAAGCGACGGACAGATTGGAAACCGGAAGTTACTTTCGCGGGTTGGAAGAATCGCGGCGCTGCTTCTGCTCTGTGGGTTGCCATGCACACCCAGAGCGATCGCGCAGGTCAACTCCAATACTGTCAGCATCACGCTCAATGCCACCCTGGCTGAAACGCTGACCGTCGCTGCTACCCCCTCGACGGTTACGTTTACCCTGGTGGCGGGTGGCTCCGCGACGGGCAGTCCCACGGTGACCGTCACGACTACCTGGGTGCTGGGGTCGCGCACCGCCGTCAACCTATTCGGATACTTCGCCACCACCACCGCGGCGCTGACCGGCGGGGGCAACAACATCCCTACATCCGAGGTGCTGGGCCAGCTCAACGGCGGCGCCTTCAACGCTTTTACCGCCACCGGCGCTCTGGGGCCTGCCGGCGCTGGACTCGACCTGTTTACGCAGAGCATTACCAGCGCCAACAAGTCCGCCAATCGCAGCGACACGCTCGCCCTGCAGATCAATCTCACCAGCCAACCCCAGTTGCCGGCCGGCACTTATACCGGAACTTTGACGTTGCAGGCGCAGGCCACCTGAGTTCGAGAAGGTTGGCGGCGATGCAGCAGATCGGCCGCCGAGGGAGAAGAGAGAAGGGCGCCAATGTGGAGCAAACTGATTGCCGGTATTTTTCTGGCGACGCCGATGCTGGCGCAGACTATCCAGCCAGTGATCGTCCAGTATCAGGGCCGCGGCGAGGGTAAATTCACCGTCACCAACGGCACGCTTGCCCCCATGGTCGTGATCATCGAGCCGCAGAGCTTCAGTATCGATCCGGACGGCAAGGCCCGCTTTCGCAAGTTGGACGGCGGCATCCATCTGGAACTCTCGGCCATGAGCGTCAATCTCGCGCCTCAGCAGAGCGCCTACGTCTTTTACAAGGTGACCGCCGACCATCTCCCGGCCTGGTTCACGATCTACTCCACTTTCTCCGCACCGAAGCACGGCAACGGCATCGATCTTCGCATCATGCTGCCCCATACCGTCTATCTTTACCAAAAGGAGCGGCTCGATCCCGCGTCGGTTCGGATCAGCGAGGTCGTCTATCATCCGGATTCCGGGAAGATTGTCTGCGACCTTGAGAACGGCAGTCAGGACCTCGGCAGAATCCAGGAAGTCGACGCGGCGTCATCGCGTCGCGGCTCGACCACCGAGACCGGAGGTTTCCCTCTACTGCCGGGGAGTCCGCGGCATCTCGAAATGGATTGGAAAGACAAGAATTTGCCCGAGTCCCTCGTCTTTCATTTCGATCATTTCACCGTGAAACGACCCATCGTTCCGAGTGACAAATGAAGCGGTCCGGCGATCTCCGCGGCGCCCGGATACGGAAATATGCCGTCTTTGCGTTCCTGCTGTGCGGATGGACCCTTCAAGGACAGGTCTTCACCGCGGCCGGCGGAGTCTCGACGATCAGCAACGCCGAGGGAGGGCAACTGACAATGACCGGCTCGGCCTATAGCTTCTCGATTGGAGGCGGAGAATCCAATGGACAACTCGCTGGGGGCATGCGTTATGTGAGGCAAACTAAGCGGGCCAAATATATCGTCGGAAACCAATTCGAAAGGTTCGATCTGGCGACCGATGTCTTTGATCCGGGCCACTTCGTGGATATGGTAGGCGCTGGAGTCGAGGTGACGAACCGCAACACAAGCCTGCTCGCTTTCGGCGGCGCGACATCGGTTGATGTAAGCAGTCCACTCTTCGCCGCTAGTCGCGCCGATCTTCCAGCCGTGGCGCTCTTCTTCAAGAGCACCCTGGAACCGGATCTCAAACTGACCTCTTACACTTTGATATCGCAGAAGCCGACGAGCATCGAAGGTCTCCAGTGGCGTCCCCGGGAGCACCTGTTTCTGGCGGCCTCCGGCGGATTTGGCGCAGGTCATCCCTACGGGGCGGCGAGTCTTGACTTCCGCAGCCCCCGCTTCGATGCCAAGGGCGCTTACATTTATGCCGACAGCCAGTTTCAGCGATACGTCGGAAAGTCGCCCGCCCTTGCGGAGCCGAATCGCGGCAATGTCTCCTTCGTCTGGAGGCCTGTCGACCGGATAACCTTCACCGGCGATCACCAGAATTTCCTCAGCAGCCCGTCGAGCAATACTCCAGGGTTGCGCACCTCGCTCGACGATCTTTCGATCGAGGCGACAGTGATGGACACACTGCTGACGGCGACCTCTTTCCGCTCCACTTACCTGAACACTTCGACCTACGCCGTGGCCTGCTCGGCAGCCAGGAGCTTCGGCCGCGGGCTTTTTATCGAAGAGAGCTATCTTGAGGCGTGGCCTTCATCGGGCCCGTCCACCACGACGTTCCTGAGCAATATCAGAGAGACCATCACCCCGCGCTGGACACTCTCCCAACTGGTCACAAATTCCGCCGGGCAGAACACGGTTGCCTTCGGCGGGTCATTCCTCTCCAATATCGCCACCGTCAGCCTGGACTACCAGAACTATTACGTTCCCTCCCGAGTGCGAGACCCATTTGAACGCGCGGTTATTGCGGATGTGCAATTGCGCGCCTTTGGCAAGGTGACATTGCATGGCGCCACGTTTGTCGATCCGCAGGGTCATTTGAAATATACGGCGGACGCAATCTGCCTTTTGGACCGGCAGAGCAGCCAGGACGCAGTCGCACCGCGAATTCTGATTGGGGAGAGCGTAATCCAGGGAAGAGTGATCGATCAGAATGGGGCGCCGGTCGCCGGCGCCGCTCTGCAGTTCGACGATGCACTGCTGTACACCGATTCTTCCGGCCGCTTCTTTCTACGCGAGCGGCGGGCCCGCATGCATAAGCTGCAGGTGAGGACCGACCGCTTCCTCAACGAGGGCGACTACCAGGTCGTGGCGGCGCCCAAGTCTGTGCACAGCGAGAGCGCCGGCCTTGGCGACGAGATTATTGTCCTTCGCCAGGACCGGTGAGTGAAATCGCGGGCAGACGATGCCGATTCCGGAGCCATATCGCCTTGTAGCCTATCGCTTCCTCATGCGCTGCGCCGCCAGAGGGCTGCCTCTGTTTCAGGCGGCCTTGCGATTCAGCCTCCCATGTCTGCTGCTGCTGTCGCCAATTGGCGTGGGTCAGGCAACGCGAGTCGCAGGAATCAAGCGCATTTCGCCGCACCCCGAGTTGCTCACCCTGATTCTGACCATCAGCGCGACTCCGTCATCCGTGAATTTTGCGCTTGTCTCGGGAGGGGTGGCGGCGGGCAGCACTTCCGTTGCCATTACGACCGGCTGTGTGCTCAGCCTCGGGCTTCCAACGCAGTTTTCGCTGTATGGTTATTTCGCCTCGGCTTCCGCTGCGCTCAGCGGAGGCAGTCCGGTCGCTTACATACCCTCGTCCTCCGTCCTGGGAAAAGTACCCACCGGCTCGCCCACGTCCTTCACCGCCTTTACCCAGACCGGCGTTTTCGGGCCGGCGGGTGGCAGCCTGCTCCTGTGGACCTCCACCGTGGACCTCTGTTTGCTCAGTAGCCGCACCGACAATCTCTCCCTTGAGATCGACCTGAGCTCGATCCCTCAGCTGCCAGCGGCTAACTATACCGGCACCCTGTTTCTCGAGGCCCAGGCAATGTAGCAAACACGGAAACTGGCCCGGCCATCTGTTCGATTCCGAACAGCCATTTCAATTGTGGACAAGGCCGGCTGCGGCTTGCGCTGGCTCCCCGCTCTATGCGGCTCATTTCAAATGATTTGGGATCAGAAGGAATGGCGGCGTGAATGCTTACTCCTACTCATGAGCGGGAGAAGGCAAATGAAAACTCTGTTCCAATCGCTGTTTCAGGATCTGCGCTTTGCTTTGCGACAACTTGGCCGAAATCCCGGCTTCGCAACAGTCGCCATCCTGACCCTGGCGCTGGGGATCGGCGCGAACACTGCCATCTTCAGCGTGATCGACTCGATTCTCTTGCAGCCGCTGCCGTATCCCAAAGCAGAAAAGCTGGTGGAACTGGTGGACGTTAGGGATGGCCAGTCCGACTTCAACTACCCCAAGGGCTGGATTCGCGAGTATCAGCGCCGCGCCACGACTTTCTCGTCGATCTCCGGATACACGCTAAATGCCGAATACAACGTGGCCGGCGCGGGCTCCTCGGACAGGGCCTTCGGCAGCTCCGTCAGTGCGAATCTCTTTGACACTCTCGGGGTGCGCCCCGCTCTGGGCCGCTTCTTCTCCCAGCCCGAAGAAGAGCCTGGTCAGGACCGCGTAGTCGTGCTGAGCCACAGCTACTGGCAGCAACACTTCGGCGGTGATCCAAATGTGGTCGGGAAGAGTGTTTTGCTCGATGGGGTCGATCGCCAAATCATTGGCGTCGCGCCAAAGGAAATTCAGTTTCCCGACAATGAGACCCAGTTCTGGGTGCCTATCCCCTACAAGACCGGCGACATTCATGATCTTTGGGCTGACTTTGGCTTCCGCGCCATAGGACGCCTGAAAGATGGAGTCCAGCCGAGCCTCGCCCAGGCCGAATTGCGCTCCTTTCGTTCCCAGATGGTCACGCTCTTTCCATGGATTATGCCCGACGTCTGGGCGGCCAACGTGACTGCTCTTCCGATGCTCCAGGCGGTCGTCGGAGACACTCGTCCCAAGTTGCTGCTCTTGCTCGGGGCGGTCGGCCTGGTGCTGTTGATCGCCTGCGCCAACGTCGCCAATCTCATGCTCGCCCGTGCCGCTTCGCGTCAGCGCGAGATGGCCCTGCGCAGTGCCCTTGGCGCTAACTCCAGTCGCATGGTGCGGCAGTTGCTGACCGAGAGTGGGCTACTTGCGGTTCTCTCCGGAGCAGCGGGACTTGCTCTTGCCGAGGTCAGCCTCCGGGTGATCAAACTATTTCTTCCGCCGGACACTCCCAGGCTCGCCAACATCGCGCTCCATGGCGATGTATTGCTCTTTGCCGCCGCCGTATCTCTGCTGGCTGGAGTCCTGTCCGGGCTGGCGCCTGCCTGGCACGCCGCCGCTTCCGATCTGCAAGGCTCGCTGAAACTGAACGAGACGAATGTCTTCGGCACCGCACGCCGCTTCCGCGCCTCCCGCCTGCTGGTCGTTGGGCAGATCGCGCTGGCGGTGGTGGTCATCACCGCGGCGGGAGTGATGCTGCGCAGCCTCTCGCGGCTCTCCCGCACCAATCCTGGTTTCCGCACCGACCGCGTCGTAAGCGCGCAGATTTCACTGGATAGAGACGCCTGCGCCAGCAAGGGCGCCTGCACCGCCTTCTATCAGAACCTCGTCGACCGCGCGCAGGGTTTGCCCGGCGTCACCGGCGTGGCGCTGGTGGATGCGCTGCCGCTCAGCGGCTTCGACACCCAGTATGTCTTCGACGCTCAGGACCATCCGAGAAGCCCGCGACAGGTCGCAATTGATGGATTCAGCCGGATCGTCTCGGCCGACTACCTCAAGCTGATGGATGTCCATCTCCAGCGCGGAAGGTTCTTCCTGCCCTCTGACGCCTCGGGGTCGAGCCGGGCTATCATCATCAACTCCACGCTCGCCAATCATTTATGGCCCAACCAGGATCCAGTTGGCAAGCATATGATCCCGGTGGCGTCCGAGCCGCTGCCGACGGTGATGGACATGAACGCCGCATCGGTAGTGGTCGGGGTAGTCGACGACACGCGTAATGAGAGTCTCGACCAGAGCGCGGACTGGGAAGTGTACCTCCCGATGAGTCCCGGCAATGAAAAGCCGCTGATGAACATCCTCGTACGCACCAGCGCCGGCGCCGGAGAGGTCGCCACAAGTCTGAGGCATATGGTCGCCGAGATCGATCCCGCAATTCCAGTCACCAGGGTCAGAACGATGGACGAGGTTGTCGCCGCTTCGACAGCTGCTCCGCGGTCGCTCGCGCTGCTGCTTACTGCCTTTGCCGTTCTGGCGATCGGCGTTGGATCGGTCGGCGTTTATAGCCTCATCGCCTACACGGTAAGCTGGCGGACTCGAGAGTTCGGGCTGCGCCTCGCCCTGGGCGCAAACCGGATGCAGGTGGCGATGCTGATCATTCGCCAGAGCCTCGCGCTTACCGTTGCCGGATCGGTGGTTGGCATCGCGGCCGCCCTCGCCGTCACCCGGCTGATGCGGCGGTTCCTGTTTGAAACCAGCCCCGCCGATCCGCTGACGTACACTCTCGTCCCGCTACTGTTCGCCATGCTCTCTGTCGTTGCCGCGTGGCTCCCGGCACGCCGCGCATCGCGTGTCGAACCGATGCAGGCCCTGCGGAATGACTAAGTGATGCGGTGGGCCTGGGTTAGTTCCCGGCCTTTGCCGCCTGCTCAGGTTTCTCGTCGCTCTCAGGCAGCCTCCACGAGAAGAGCACCCCGCCAGCGCCGGTAAGCAAGTATTGCTTGCCATCGAGCATGTAGGTAATCGGCGAGCTCTGCATCGGCGCGCCCAGCCCGGCATGCCACAGCGTCTTGCCGTTGCTGGTGTCGAGGGCAAGAGCATTGCCTCGACCATCGCCGGTAAAGGCAATGCCGGAATCGGTGGTGAGTACGCCGGCTCCGGCGCCCCCGTGGCCGAGTTCGTGACTCCAGCGAATCTTTCCGGTCTGGTAGTCGATCGCCTCGAGCACTCCGTTCCCCCAAAGGCCGTAGTCCGCGCCCGCCCAGCCATACGTGCCGTCGGCTGGCTTGGCAAAGTAGAGACTGTAGCTGTGATGGGCATCGACCAGGAACAATCCCGTCTTTGGATCGAAGCTGGGAGACCGATAGTTGGTCATGCCGCCCTCGTCGGGGGCGATTAACCGGCCGTCGGGCGCGGGTTCCTTGTCGGGGTTAGGAATCGGCTGGCCCTTCTTGTCGATCCCCAGCGTCCAGTTGGTGGGGCCGAAGGGAGTGGTCAGCAAATTCTCGCCGGTGGCGCGGTCCAGCACGACGTAGTAGCCGTTGCGCGAGGCCTGCATCAGCATCTTGCGCGGCTTGCCGTTGAAGTTGCCGTCGACCAGCACCGGGATCTCAACCGCGTCCCAATCGTGGGTGTCGTGGGGCGAAACCTGGAAAGACCAGACGAGCTTGCCGGTGTCGGGGTTGAGCGCGACGATACTGCATGTATAGAGGTCGTCTCCGGGCCGCGTCTTGCCCTCGAGCACGGGCGTTGGATTGCCCGTCCCCCAGTAGATCAGGTTGAGATCGGGATCGTAGGTGCCGGGCATCCAGGTCGTTCCGCCGGTGGTACGGTTCGGGGTGCCTTCGGGCGGATCGACGTCCCACTGCCATTGCAACTCGCCATTTTCCGGGTCGATGGATTTGACGAAGGTTGGCAGGTTGTCGAGATCGCCACCGATCCCCACGATGACGTGGTTGCCGACGATCAAAGGCGCTTCGGTGGTCCAATATCCCAGGTTCACATCGGCAATCTGGATCTTCCAGCGTACGCTGCCGTCTTTGGCGTTAAGCGAGACCATGTGCGCGTCGGGGCTCATAAAGAACAGCCAATCTTTGTAGATCGCGACGCCGCGCTGGCCGATGTGGTCGCCCTTGTTGGGCGGATACTGGTAGTGCCAAAGCTGGTGGCCGGAGCGCGCATCGATCGCCCAGACGTTGTCCGGGACGGTAAAGTACAGGATTCCGTCGACGAGGATGGGCGTGGCTTTGATCGTGGCGTTCTGGCCGGTCTGATAAGCCCAGGCCAGGCTGAGATCGTTGACGTTGGCGGGGGTGATCTGGGTAAGGCTGCTGTGGCGGCGGCCGGAGTAATCGCCATGGTATCCCGGCCAACTGTCGGCCGGGGGGTGGAGCAGCCATTGGTCGGTAACGTTCTGGGCGGAAGCGGCGGCCAGCAGGGCGGCGCTCAAAGCGAGAAGCGATGCGATTTTTGGAATGCTCATGCGGATCGGAAACATTTCACCAGGGCCCGGCACAACTTCCTTTGGGCGGATGAGGGAAGTATTTCACATCGGGCGGTGAGTTCGTCCGCCGCAAAGGACTCCGCTTCGACCACCTGATAAACTTCCACCGAAGGAGCAATCCATGGTCGAAGTCCTCCCATCCATCCTCTCTGCCGACTTCGCCCACCTCGCCGACGATGTTGCGGCCGCGGAGCGCGGCGGCGCCAGGACCATCCACGTCGATGTGATGGACGGCCACTTCGTTCCCAATCTCTCGCTCGGCTTTCCGGTCATTACCTCCCTGCGCAAAGCTACGAAGCTCATCTTCGATTGCCACCTGATGATCGAAAACCCGGACTTCTTCATTTCTGACTTTGCAGCGGCAGGCGCGAATTGGATCGGGGTTCACTATGAGGCCTGCCGTCACCTGCATCGCACCCTGGAGCACATCCGCGAGCACGGC
The DNA here is from genome assembly GCA_963790505.1 of uncultured Acidobacteriaceae bacterium. Classification (GTDB taxonomy): domain Bacteria; phylum Acidobacteriota; class Terriglobia; order Terriglobales; family Acidobacteriaceae; genus Acidisarcina. Next base: position 957,113 of record CAWBOT010000004.1, read on the forward strand.
ATGGAGCCAGGGGTAGTCATCAATCCCGCGACGCCGGTGGCCCTCCTCGACGAAGTTCTTCCTATGGTCCACCATGTATTGGTGATGAGCGTGAACCCCGGTTTTGGCGGGCAGAAATTCATTCCCTTCGCACTGGACAAGATCAGCCGGCTGAAGAAGATCCGCGAAGAGCGCGGCCTTAAATACCTGATCGAGGTTGACGGCGGCGTCGATGACCAAACCATCGAATCGGTCGTCAAAGCTGGAGCAGACCTCTTGGTTGCCGGCAATGCCGTCTTTGGCAAAGGCGACGGCGAAACGGCAACCCGCGAGTTGACGCTGGCCGCGCTGACCGCCGCCGGCCAGGCACGCGAGGCGAAAAAGCAGGAAGCCGTCGGGACGGCCGGCTAAGAACCCCGTCGCCCAGTTTGCCCGGAAAATCGACCGCCGGAGCGTAGCAGGCCTCCGGCTTCATGCAATAGACTAAGAGTGCAGTTTGGGTTGAGGTGTCATGCAGCGTTTTCTAATCCGTTTTTCCAGCGCCTTGTTGGTCATTCCCCTTGTTCTTCCCGCCCACGGCGGCGAACTCTTCGGCAAGAAGAAGTCCGGCAAGAAGCCCAACACCAGCAACCCGCTCGCCAACCTGGATTCCAAGCAGCCGGATAAGCAGCTTTACGATAAGGCGATGCTCGCGCTGAAAAAGGGCCATTATGACGTCTGCCGCCTCGATCTGCAGACGCTGCTCAATACCTATCCCGACTCCGAATACCAGATGCGTGCCAAGCTGGCCATCGGCGATAGCTGGTTCAAAGAGGGTGGTTCAGCGGCCTACACTCAGGCCGAATCGGAGTACAAGGATTTCATTACCTTCTTCCCGAATGTGCCGGAAGCTGCCGAGGCGCAGATGCGGGTAGCGGACATCTACTACATGCAGATGGAGAAGCCCGACCGCGATTACACCAATGTGCAGCGCGCCGAGCAGGAATACCGGCAGATGATCAATCAGTTCCCTGATTCGCCGCTCATTCCCCGCGCCCAGCAGCACCTTCGCGACGTGCAGGAGGTACTCGCGCAAAGGCAATATGAAATTGGCGTCTTCTACTCGAGCCACGACAACTATGCGGCGAGTATCGCCCGGTTGCAGACCGTTGCCGACAGCTATCCGCTTTTCAGTCACAGTGATCTGACCCTGATCGCGCTGGGTGACGCCTATGCTGCCGAGGCACGCGCGGTGCAGGCACCGACCTTCAAGATTCCGCCAGCGGCCAAAGAGCGCATGGCGGCAATTTATGACGACCAGGCTGCCGCGGCATACTCCAAGGTGGTCACGAAATACGCGATGGCGCCGCACGTCGAGGACGCCAAGGACCGGCTGATCGCCCTGGGGCGTCCGGTACCCGAGCCTACGCAGGAGGAACTGGCCGAGAGCCAGGCCGAAGAAGAGAGCCGCGTTCCCGTCAAGCTGTCGCAGCGGGCGGTCTTGCTGTTCACTCCCAGGCCTTCGACGGTAGACGCCGCGCACGTTGGCCAGCCGACGATGGTTGATCCTCCGGCCACCTATGCGCCGCAGGTTACCAAGGCCTCATTGAATGCTTATAACATCGCGATTGGCAAAGCGCCGGCGTCTCCTGCAGAGGCCGCGCCGAGCGATGTTTCGAATGGCACTGCGCCGCCGCGCAGCGACCAGCCCGCGCCTCCTCCTACGATCGAGAATGTGCCTGATAATAGCGGCAGTGGCTCTGGCGTGGGGGCGGAAATCATTACACCTTCGAGCAATGGCGCTGGCGCTGCTCCGTCGCCGGCGGCGAATCCGCCCGCCACAGCTCCTCCAGCGACAGCCATTCCGGACAGCGGTGGTCTGAAGCCAGTTGGCCCGGCGAACGCCACTGCGCTGCCGAGCGTTGACAAGCCGGCCGACGCACCCAGCCAGGTCAACGATGTCAAGAACGCTCCCGCCCAGGTCACCACCGGAACCACCTCGGGGGCGACCGACAAGAAGGGCGATCGCGGCAAGTACGATTCGGACAAGGAGTCGTCCAGTAAGCACAAGAAGAAGAAAGGTCTCGACAAGCTCAATCCTTTCTAAATCGGCCATGAAACGGTGCAGAAAAGGCCGCTGCTTGCGGCCTTTTTCATTCCGGTTTTCCTGGCGCCCGGCGCTGTGAAGCACTGCTTTTCGCTATGCTATCGTCGAGATGAATCGAGTAAAGTAACGTGCCCCACGAACTCCCCAAAGCCTACGACCCCGCAGCGATCGAAGATCGCTGGGCGGAATACTGGGTCAACGAGCGTCTCTTCGAGCAGCCCTCGCCGGAGCCGAAAGACGCCGATGACCGCAAGCCTTTTACGGTCCTGCTGCCTCCGCCGAACGTGACCGGTCGCCTGCATATGGGCCACATGTTCGAGCAGACAGAGACCGACATCCTCATTCGCTGGCATCGCATGTTGGGCGACCGCACCCTCTGGGTCCCGGGGACTGACCATGCCGGCATCGCCACTCAATTGATGGTTGAGCGTCAGATAGCCGAGGAGGGCAAGACGCGCCGGGGGCTCGGCCGCGAAGCCTTCCTCGAACGCGTCTGGCAGTGGAAGCAGCTCTATGGCGGCGCGATCCTCGATCAGATGAAGCGCCTCGGCGCCAGCGTCGACTGGCGGCGCGAATACTTCACCATGAGCGACGAGCTCTCGGTTGCGGTGCGCGAGGCTTTCGTTCGCCTGCACGAACAGGGGCTGGTCTATCGCGGGGCATACATCGTCAATTGGTGCCCCGGCTGCCAGACAGCAATCTCCGACCTCGAAGTCGTTCACGAAGAGCAGAAGGGCAGTCTTTGGGAAATTCGGTACGGGGTTGTTGAAGAACCGGGCAGTTACGTCACCATAGCAACCACTCGTCCCGAGACGATGCTCGGTGATACAGCAGTTGCTGTTCATCCCGATGACGAACGGTATCTTCATCTCCACGGCAAGCGCTTGCGCCTGCCTTTGATGGGGCGCGAGATTCCCATCGTTACCGACGATTACGTCAGCCGCGAATTCGGCACCGGCGCGGTCAAGATCACGCCTGCGCACGATCCGAATGACTTCGCCATCGGCCAGCGCCATGGTCTGCCCTCGATCAGCATCATGGACGAGACCGCTCATATCAATTCTGAAGGCGGCGTCTACGCCGGACTCGATCGCTATGCAGCGCGGGCAAAGATCGTCGCAGACCTTGAATCGCAGGGATATCTGGTTGCAGTCAAAGAGCACTTTAACAAGGTCGGCAAGTGCGACCGCTCAAAGGATGTGGTCGAGCCGCGTCTCTCGAACCAATGGTTCATCAAAATCCAACCGCTCGCCGATCACGCCATCGCTGCGGTCGAGCAGGGTTATATCAAGATTGGCCCCGACCAATATCGCAAGACCTACCTTGAGTGGATGAGGAACATCCACGACTGGTGCATCTCGCGGCAGCTCTGGTGGGGGCATCGCATCCCTGCGTGGCATTGCGAAACTTGCAAGCAGATCACCGTTGCACGCGAGGCGCCCTCCGTCTGCCAACACTGCGGAAGTGGAGCGATCACCCAGGAGACCGACGTCCTGGATACATGGTTCTCGTCGGGCCTATTGCCCATCACCGTCTTCGGATGGCCTAAGATCACCGCTGATCTCGAGACCTTCTATCCGACGCAACTCCTCGTCACCGGCTTCGACATCCTCTTCTTCTGGGTCGCGAGGATGATCATGCTCGGCTGCCACTTCATGCTTGACGTCCCCATGCCCGACGGTTCCGAGCGGACGCTCAAAGATGCTGTGCCCTTCCGCGAGGTTCACATCCACGCGCTGGTGCGCGACGCCGATCGGCAGAAGATGTCGAAGACCAAGGGCAACGTCATCGACCCGATCGAGATCGTCAAGCGCTTCGGAACAGATGCAGTGCGGTTTACCCTTGCGGCGATGGCCTCGCCCGGCACCGACATCGCCTTCAGCGAAGCTCGCACGGAGGGATATCGCGCCTTCGCCAACAAGATCTGGAACGCGGCCCGCTTCATCTTTATGAACATGGATCGCGCTGCCGAGGCGGGCATTGCCGTCGATCCGGCCAAGCTGCTCGTTGACCCTGTGCTCGCGCCTTCGAGTCCGATCGAGGCCCGCTGGATCGTTTCTCGCCTGCATACGACCGCCGGTGAAGTGAACCAGGCGCTTGCCGAGTATCGTTTCGACGAAGCCGCGAATACCATCTACCAGTTCTTCTGGGGTGATTTCTGCGACTGGTATCTGGAGATCGTGAAGTTGCGGCTGGACTTTAGCGAAACCGCCGACAAAGAGGCCACCCGCTCCGCCCTGGCGACGTTGATCGGCGTCTTCGAATCGGCGTTGCGCCTGCTCTCGCCCTTCATGCCGTTCATCACCGAAGAGATCTGGCACGCGCTGTACGATCAGAAGGCGCCCGCGGCGTCGATCGCGTTGACGCGCTACCCGCGGCCCGTGGCCGAGCATATCGATCCGGTATACGAAAACCAGATGACGCTGTTGCAGGAGCTGATCGTGACCCTCCGTGGACTCCGCAAAGATCTCGATGTTCCGGAACGCGAGCAGGTTCCCGCATTCTTTCTCTCCTCCAACGGAATTGACCGCTTTCTGAAGTCGAACACCGACATCGTCCAGAAACTCGCCCGCACCTCGTCGCTGGAAGTCGAAACCTCCTGGAGTCTTTCCTCATCGAACACAAGGACCACGGCCAGCTTCACGACCGGGGTACTCTACGAAAGGCAGATCGACGTCGCTGCCGAACGCGAGCGCATTACCAAGGAACTCGCCAAGTACGAAAAGGAACTGCAAGGCAAGCTCGCCCAGCTCGGCAACGAAGCGTTCCTGGCAAAGGCGCCGGCAAACATCGTGGAAGGACTGCGTCTGCGCGCAGCCGAATTGAAGGCGCTGATCGAAAAAGGTCGCAGTGACCTTGACGGACTTCCGACATAAATGCAAGTGTAACCGTCACGGATACATAATGGACTGGAAAAGCAAACGCGTCACCGCACTCCTCGAACAAGCCCTCCGCGAAGACAAGGCGACCAAAGACGCGACCACCGCGATCACCATCGATCCGACGCTGCGCGCCTCCGGCACGATCATCGCCAAGCAGGAGTGCATTGTCGCAGGTATCGGCTGCATCTCCCGCTTTCTTGAAATCTTCGCGCAGTATGACGAGCAGCCATCAGGCCGCTTCGAGGTGATCAGCCATCCGGAGATCTTCGACGGCGTTCGCGTAAAGCCTGGGCAGGCGCTGGCGGTAATTCGTCACAATGCGCGTGTCATTCTCGCCTGCGAGCGCGTGATCCTCAACCTGTTGCAACACATGAGCGGCGTCGCGACTATCACGCGCCGTTATGTCGATGAAGTGAAGGGCACCAAGGTCAAAGTTCTCGATACGCGCAAGACCATGCCCGGCATGAGGGTGCTCGACAAATATGCCGTCCGCTGCGGCGGCGGCGAGAACCACCGTCTCGATCTGTCCGACGGCATTCTCATCAAGAACAACCACATCTCGCTCGGCGGCGGCCTCAAGAAAGTGTTAGCCGCGGCCCTCGAGCGTCGTCAGCCTGGCCGGACGGTTGAGGTAGAAGTGAGAACCTTCGAAGAACTTAACGCAGCCCTTGACGGCGGCGCGGAAGCCATTCTGCTCGATAACATGGTGCCGGCTGAAATCAAGAAGGCGGTCGAGATCGTTCGTGGGCGCGGCCTCAAGATCCCGCTCGAAGCCTCCGGCGGCATCGTCCTTGAAAACATCCGCAAGTATGCGCTCGCGGGAGTCGACTGCATCTCCGTCGGCGCCCTCACTCACTCCGCCGCGGCCGTCGACCTGAGCATGAAGATCACCGCCGAGATTTATTAGCAGTTCTGGAAATCCTCAAACCTCATTATTCTCTCGAAAATCTCCTCATTAGCCTTCCCAGCGTCTCTGCAAGAGGGATAGAATTGCCGCGCAGAGGGAAAGCCGCGCAGCCGGTTTCCTTCAAGGTCGGCCCAGGAGGCATACTGTGGGCGGAATACCTTCCAATTACACCGTAGACATGAATCTCGACCTCGTGTCGCCGGTCGACCTGAGCGGAATTCCGACCAGCTACAACATAGACATTACCAGCCTGCCGAAGATCCAGATTGGCCTCGACCCGATCACCATCAACCCGATTACCCTGAACCCGCTGGATATTGCGGTGCGGGTCACCGAAGCTCCCTCGATTCGCGCCCACGTGCCAGCAAACTTTAGCGTTGGCTTCTCTCTGCTCGGCTTTCAGCTGGCTTGCATCCGGCTTTGCGGCGAGGCGCAGGTGATCACCGAGCCCTACCATCCCAATCCTTGCGAGCCATGCGGCGCGGTGCCCATTCCAACTCCTTTACCTGTGCCGGTGCCAACTCCACCTCCGCCGCAGCCGGCTCCAAAGGCGCGCGGGGCAAAGGCGAAATAAGTCATGGCCACCGCACAGAGCCCTTTGCACTTCCGCGGCGGACCGGCTCGGCTGACCGCCATGCTGCCATCGCGTGGAACCGCCCGTGCGGGGCGGTTGATTCTGGCCGACCGAGAGCCAGTGGCGCTGACGATCCGCCCCGTCCAGTCCTCGACGCTCTCTCTGATCAGCTTTCGACTCCCGAAGTCCATGCGACCGGGCTCCTACTCAGGAAGCGCTGAGGTCGGCGATGCGAAGATTCCGGTCGTGATCGAGGTCGAAGCGCGGCCTCGCCTTCGGTTCTTCCCCCCCAAGCTGTCGTTTCGCGGCGCGCCCGGCGCGAGGCTCAAGAGCAAAGTCACAGTCTTGAATCTGGGCAATGTCGATCTCTCGATCCAGCCCGAATCGACCTTCTGCATCTTCGACAATCGCGGCGTCGATCGCGCGTTTTATGAGGCGCTCACGGCGAAAGAAGAGAACGGCAAGCGGCGCATTGACCGAGTGATGGATGAGCTTGCAGAGTCACACGGCGGCCTGGTGCGCGCGGTGGTACAGGAGGGTGCGGGTCCGCTTCCTACGGAGACAGCCCGCGAAGTCACGGTCGAGTTTCAGTTCTCTCACCGGATGCGGGCCGGCCAAGCCTACCGGGGAGGGTGGCTTATCTCCGAAACCAGTTTAGAGGTTGAGATCGACGCAACAGGCGAGGTGCGAGATGCCCAATAACTACGGAACTTCGGTGAGCGCATCGTTGAAGGCAGTCGCCAAGCTGCTTGAAATGGGCGCGACCGCCGGCGCAGACGTGTTGAAGTCGCTCTCCGGGAGTGCACCCGGCGCGATCACCGGACTTGTCGACTGGGCTTCGTCGGAGATGAACTCTGGAGGATGCTGTTCCTGCGACATCCCGCCGCCATGCTGGATGCCTCGCCCGTTGTGCGAGGTTGTGAGCTATGGCAAACCGGGCAACACCGCGAGCGTCACCTTCGAGATTACCAACGAGTCCATGGCCACGCGGACCTTTTCCGTCGTTACGACCACTCCGCTGCCGGGGCTGACGATCAGCTCGACCACCTTGACGCTGATGGCGATGGAGCGGGGCACGATCGAAGTCAGCTACGTGATTCCGACCACTCTAAAGGCCGGATCCGGTACCGAGATTCTCCTTTGGATTCGCGGCTGCAAGCTGCATTTCCTGCGCTGGACGATCAAGCTTGGTCTCGTCTCCGCGGATACGGACTACGAAGTCTGTGTCAAAGACGGGCCCGAGTATCTGCATCACTGGTACGACCATTTCTATTGCCCGCGTCCGTGTTTGCCAGAGCAGAGAGATCGCGGCTGATGGGGTCGGGGTCTTCGCTCAGCAAGGCTCTCAGCCGTGCACTTGACGCGAATTTGCGTTATTCGGCTCTGGCCACGAAGCTTGCCGCCTCGGCGCTCGATTCGGCCTTCTCCGCCGCATCCGGGTTGCACCCCGCAACTAGCGCTCTCGGAAAAGCGGCCACTCGAACCGGCTCGGTCGTACCTTCGGCGCCAAGGGCTGCTGCCATTCTGTTGGAAGGCAAAGCGGGCGACACTGCGGTCGGATTCTTCGTGGTGGAGAACTCGCTGGCGCATGAGATATCCACTCCGGTGGAAGTAAGCCCCTTGACTGCACCAGACGGGCGTCAGCTGCAGTCGGCGTTGCGCTTTCAGCCGGGGACGATCTCTCTGGCGGCCGGCGAGCAGGTCGTCGCCAGAGTGAGTGCGAAGATCGGGCGGCAGCTTGTCGTCGGGGAGCGCTACGAGGGGGAAATTTCCGTTCCCGGCGTTGCTGGCGCTCTAATTCCTATTGTCCTCCAGCGCAACTCCGATGCCACGAAGGGAAAGGCTGGCCGCAGCGCGTCGAAAGTGTCGGCGAGGGTAGTTGCGAAGAAAAGGACCACGCCCAAGTCGAAGCCTCAGCCACTGGGCAAACGCAGCACCAGGTAGAACAGGTCGTCGAAAACTCAATTATTGGTGGGCAACCCCGCCGCACCGTTATATTGGAACACCATGGCCGCGATCGCTGAAACTCCCGCTGAGATTAAAGCGGTATGGGAACTGCCGCAGAGGATGGGTCTCACCGGAGACCTGAAGCGGCTACATGCCTTTCTCACTGCCTGGGTACAACAGACCGATCCCGAAGTGCGGATGATGATTGAGACACAGCTCTCGGGTCGCGCGAAGTATTTTCGCCCCGTGACCATCTTCGCCTGCTATCGGTCGATCGCCGACGAGCCTCCATCAGAAGAGGTGCTCACCGCCGCCGCCGGTCTCGAGCTGCTTCACAACGTTAGCCTGATCGTCGACGACATCCTCGACCGCTCGCGCTATCGCCGCGGCAAGCTCTCGCTGCACTGCAGGTTCGGATTTCTGCCCGCACTGATGACCTCCGGCTACATCACATCTGCCACATCGCGGCTGGTCGCGACGGACCCCTACTCCGTCCATCTGCTCGCTGAGCTGATGCAGCGCCTGGGCGTCGCCGAGTGCCTGCAGTGGCGGCTACGCCGGCACGCGCTCGGCACCGAAGACTGGCGCATGATCGCCGGCGAAGACACCGGTTCGATGTTTGAGATCTGCGCCAGGCTTGGCACCCGCGACGACCGGCTGCGGAAGTTTGGCCGGCTGCTGGGCATTCTGTATCACGGTTGCGATGACGTGGCCGACGTGCGGGGAACGACCGCACTGGGCGGCGGTTCAGCTCGCGACATCGAAGACGCCATTCTCACCCTCCCCGTAGCGGTCGCGGTCCGAGATCCGGCGACGGCGCTCCTCTTTCGCAACGCCAGCCCGGAGAACCGCGCCGAGCTCACCACAAAACTCGTCGAGGCTCTGCCTGAAGCCGAGAACTACCTCGATGAAGTCGCTTCCGAGGCAGAATCCGAAGCACTCGCCAATGCGGAAAATCCGGAGCGGCTGCTGGCGCTGATCCGCGATACCCGCCTGCTGTCGAGAGCCTGAGATGGCGCAGAAAAAAGAACCTCAACCCGCGAAACCGAAGGCTGCCGTGAAACCGGCCTCGCGTAGGCGCACCACGAAAGATGTCTGGGACGTCATCGTCGTTGGCGGCGGTCCTGCAGGAAGCACGCTCGCCTGGAAGCTGGCCTCGCAGGGCGTGAAGACGATCGTGCTCGATGCCGCCAAGTTTCCTCGTGAAAAAGTCTGCGGCGACTACGTCGAACCGCGTGGGCTGCGGATTCTCGATCAGATGGGCGGCCTCGCGACTCTTGAAGCGACGTCTCCGCTGCCTATTACTTATTCGTCGACGTACATTGACGGCCAGCGCGAATACATCGGCAGAATCCCCTTCTATGGCGTTCACTCTGATCTGCCGCCTCATGGCTATATCGTTCCTCGGGACATCTTCGACAGCCTGCTGCTGGAGATTGCCGGCAAAGCCGGCGCGACGATTCACGAGGAGACCTACGCCTCCGGCTTTACCGCGACCTACGAAGGCGTCGAGGTCCATGCCCAATCGAAGGGTAGGAAACTCGTCTACCGCGGCCGCACAGTCGTTGGCGCCGACGGCGTCAACTCGGTCATTGCGCGTTCGGCGGGGCTGCTGGAGAGCGATCCGCGCCATATTGCGCTCTCGCAGCGCGCCTACGCAGATGGCTTCGAAGGCGGCCTGGGCGAAGCCGCCTTCTTTTTCGATGCCGAATTCTTTCCCGGTTACGGCTGGACGTTTCCGATGAGCCAGGGCCGGGTAAACCTCGGAGTCGGAGTCTTGAAGGAGACCTGCCAGCGTGATGGAATCGCGGTGCCGCAATTGTTCCAGGACTTCTTTGCCAAACTGAAGACCACTCACCCGAGGTGCCGCAATTTGAAGCTTTGCAAGCCGCCAATCGGCGGCATCGTCAAGACGTATGGTGCGGCCGGCCCGAACTACTTCGATCGCGGGCTGCTGATCGGCGATGCGGGATGCTTCGTCGATCCGATGACCGGCGAAGGCATTACTCCGGCGATGGAGTCGGCCTTGATCGCCGCTCGCGTTCTGGTGAACGCTTTAGAGACGAAACGGGTCGATTCGGAAACGCTCTCGACTTATGAAAGGCAATATCGCGCTTACTTCGATCCGGCGATGGTCTTCGTAGATTTATGCGCGGCCACGCTGCGCAACCCGCATTATTGGAAGTCGTGGAAGCGCGCGTTGCAGCGAGGCTGCGCGCTGGCCCAGAAAGACCGTAAGTTTGCCGCTACCGCGGGCGCCTGCTTTGGCGGATTGGAAGTCAGCCCGACGGGCATTCTGGTTGAGATGTGGCGGAAGACAGCTGAGGGGCTGATGGAGACAGGCTCCAGGAGCATGCTGGATATGATGACCGGCAACTTTGGCACTGCCACCTCCGCGATCAGGGAGAGCGCCGGCTGGGTCAACGACTCCTTCGCTTCACTCTGCCGCGATCCCTATTGGCACACGCGCTGGGCGATGGATGTGCAGGGTAAGTGGCTCCATGCGCTCTCGATCATGAGCAAAGGCAAAACCGACCCAAGGATAAAAGGCTTGATCTAAAAGGAAGCGGGCCCGGCGCTGCCGCTACTCTTTGGCGCGCGCTTTGCGAGTGTGCTTCGCGGCGGGCTTGGAGATTTTCTCAAGTTCGCCGGCAAAATTCTCTACGGCCACATTTGGCAACGTGATGATCTCTCGCAGGTATTCGCGGCTGAAGTCGGTAATCTGTCCGATGAAGCCCTCGGGTACCGCGCCGCTTTCACTTACCTTCTCCAACTCGGCGCTGACCTTCTGCGCGTACTTGTCGGCCGATTCGACCCAGCCACCCCAGAACTTTAACGCGGAGGTCACTGCGGCCAGCTGTGTGCGTGCCACTTCCACCATGATGGCGGGGAGTTCGTTGGTCGGTGCGGCTGCGGTTTTTCCTGCCATATCTGGGCCCCATCCTGTCAAACGAAATCAGATGCCTAGGATACTCCCGCTGGATGAATCGAACAACCGAAGCGGGTTCCCGCTGGTCGCCGCCAACCCGACCGCTTCGAAGACGAGATACCATCAATGAAATTGCAAGGAGATTCCTCGTGCAACGCTTTCTGATCGCTGTCTTCTCGGTCGGACTGATGGCCGGCGCAGGGACGGCGCTTTCGCAAGCGCCCCAGACGCCGCCAACACCGGCGCAGCCCGCGCGCCCCACGCCCCCGACCCGCGACCCCCGTACGCCGGACTATGTCGCCGCTCGTGAACTGCCCGACGGCGCGAATGCTCCGCCGAATGCTGACGGGAATTTCATCCTTGGCCCCACGCACGACCCCTCACCCGAAGCGGCTGTTCGGGAGGGTGTGCCGCAGGGAACGATCGTTGAGTTTACGATGAGCTCGGCGGACAGCAAGTTCTATCCAGGGATCGCGCGCGAGCCTGGTACCTTTGGCACCGTCGATCCGACGAATCCCGCCAAACTGCTGGTGCCCACGAGCCACGCCGCTCCTTATACGCGACGAGTTACGGTTTACGTGCCCAAACAGTACGTACCGGGGACCGCTGCACCGTTCATCGTCGGCGCCGACGGCCCCGACCGGCTCCTGTTCACCGTTCTCGACAACCTCATCGCAGAGCGACGTGTGCCACCGATGGTTGCCATTTCAATCAGCAATGGCAGCGGTGATGCCCAGGGCAGCGAGCGCGGCTTGGAATATGACACCATGTCGGGCAAGTATGCGGAGTTTGTCGAGACAGAAGTGCTACCCCTCGTTGAGGCGAAGGCGCACGTCAAGTTGACCGCAGACCCCAATGGCCGGGCGACGATGGGAGGCAGTTCCGGCGGCTCGTGCGCCCTGATCATGGCGTGGTATCACCCCGAGCTGTATCACCGCGTGCTCACCTATTCCGGAACCTATGTCAACCAGCAGTGGCCCTACAATCCTGAGATTCCCCACGGCGCGTGGGAGTTTCATGAGCACCTCATCCCCGGCAATCCGGTGAAGCCGCTGCGTATCTGGATGGAGGTCGGCGACCGGGATTTGTTCAATCCGAACGTCATGCGCGACAACATGCACGACTGGGTCGTTGCCAATGAAGAGATGGCCAGGGTGCTCGCCGCCAAGGGATACCACTATCAGTTCGTCTTTGCGCGTAATGCCGGGCACACCGATCGCGCGGTCAAACAACAAACGCTTGCCGAGGCACTGGAGTATCTCTGGCAGGGATATCCCATTCCGGCAGCGAAGAATTGATGGTCGTTCGCGGCCAGAGGGCGATTGTCGCCCATCACGGCCGTGGGCTCAATCGGAAGCAGCCGGCCTGATCGATGCCAGTGGTCTGACCATTCGGGTATGCTTGAGAGTGCGCACTACGAAAGGGAAGAGCATGAGTCTGTTCTTTGCCGCGGGATCTTCAACCACCGAAATGTCTGCTGCCGAAGCGAAAGCGGGGTTGTTTGAGGCGCTCGGCAAGCTCGGTGCAAAGAAGCGGGTGCTCGCGGTACCTCCGGATTTCACCCGCTTCCATTCGAAGGCGGGTGAGCTGACCGAATACGCCTGGAAGTACTATGGCGACGCGCTCACTGACGTTCTACCCGCGCTCGGCACGCACAAGCCGGTCAGCGACCGTGAGCGGGAGTCGATGTTCGGCGCGACCCCGCAGCATCTCTTCCGGATTCACGACTGGCGCAACGATGTGGTGACCCTCGGCGAGGTTCCGGGCAGCTTCATTCATGAGGTGAGCGAGGGCAAGCTCGACTATAGCTGGCCCGCACAGGTCAACAAACTCCTCCGCGACGGTGGCCACGATCTTATCTTGTCGATCGGCCAGGTGGTCCCGCACGAAGTCGTTGGTATGGCCAACGGAAATAAGAACATCTTTATCGGGACCGGCGGTTCGATCGGAATTCACCGCTCGCACTTCCTCGGGGCCGTCTACGGGATGGAGCGAATGATGGGCAAAGCCGATACGCCCGTCCGTCGCGTGCTGAACTACGCAAGCGAGCACTTTGCCAAAGACTTGCCGGTGGTTTATGTGCAAACCGTGATCGGCAAGAATGACGACGGCGACCTCGTGCTGCGTGGGTTGTTCATCGGCGACGATGCGGAATGCTTCGAACAGGCCGCCGACCTGAGCCTGAAGGTCAATTTTCAGATGCTTCATAAGGAGATCAGGAAAGCGGTGGTCTTTCTTGATCCCCGTGAATTCAAGAGCACTTGGCTGGGAAACAAGAGCGTCTATCGAACGCGCATGGCCTTGGCCGACAGCGCCGAGCTGATCGTTCTCGCGCCCGGTGTGCATGAGTTTGGCGAGGACGCGGCCATCGATCGATTGATTCGCCAGTATGGGTATTGCGGCACTCCGGCGACACTCGAGGCGGTGAAGAAGGACCCCGATTTGGCCGCCAATCTAAGCGCAGCTGCTCACCTTATCCATGGCTCAAGCGAAGGGCGATTCACGATCCGCTATTGCCCCGGCCATCTAAGCCGCGAAGAGATTGAGGGCGTCTATTATGAGTACGGCGATCTCGCTCAAATGACCGCGAAGTACGACCCCGCCAAACTCAGGGACGGCTGCAATGTCGTTGACGGCGAAGAAATCTTCTTCATATCGAATCCGGGATTGGGGCTATGGGCCTTCGAAGGGCGCTTTCAGGAATAGACGCGTTGCTTGCGCGACACTGCTAATTTTGTTCGCTACAAATCACAATTGTTTGTTCGCTGGAAGGGTGACGGTAGATGACTGCGGAACTAAGGCTTCCAAAATTTTCAATCGGTGTTGGCGACCGCTTTGCCCATCAGGCCAAGGCCCAGTTAGCCGCATGCATGCTGGCTGCGGATGCGGGCGTAGAAGTGGTGCCGGTCTGGAATAAATCGAACCGGGAACACACGATCATTGGTTCTGAGCCTGGCCAGACGCGTAAAGCGGCGGATGCTGCGGTCAAAGAGTTAGGCTGGAGCAAACCCTATTTTCTCGACGCCGACCACATCAACCTGAACACCGTCGAACGCTTTCTGGCGCCCTGCGACTTCTTTACCCTCGATGTCGCCGACCTCATCGGCAAGCCGGCCAGGGCGGACGAGGTTGCCGCGTTCGTTACACGGCATCCGGAATTGGTTGGCACGGTCACGATTCCTCGCGTTGCCGCTCCCTTTACGACTGACAAGCCCTTTGTCGAAGGTGTCGCGAACAAGTTTCTCGCCGCGGTCCAGCACGCTGGCGAGATATACAGGCTCTTGCTCGACAAGAAAGGCGCGGGCAAATTCGTGCCTGAGGTGTCGATGGACGAGACCGACTCGCCTCAGACGCCGGTCGAGCTGCTTGTAATCCTCGCGATGATCGCCGATGAGAAGATCCCGATTCAGACTGTCGCGCCTAAGTTCACCGGACGCTTCAACAAGGGCGTCGATTATGTTGGAGATCTGACCCAGTTCACCAAAGAGTTCAATGAAGATCTGGCGGCGATCGCCTTCGCTATCAAGACCTATCGCCTGCCGGAAAATCTCAAGCTGAGTGTTCACTCCGGTTCAGACAAGTTTTCGATCTACAAAGCGATCCATGATGCGGTGAATAGCTTTGGCGCGGGTGTCCATCTGAAGACCGCGGGTACGACCTGGCTTGAAGAACTAATTGGCCTGGCGGAATCGGGCGCAGCCGGACTGGGAATCGCAAAAGAGGTCTATGCCGAGGCCTACGCGCATAGCGAGGAGCTGTGCGCCCCGTATGCAACGGTGATCGACATCGATCCCGCGCAGCTACCCCCGCCGCAAGATGTCAACGCGTGGAACGGCGAACAATTCACCTCAGCGCTTCGCCACGATCGGGCTAACCCGGCCTACAATCCAAGCTTTCGCCAGTTGCTGCATGTTGGGTTCAAAGTCGCGGCCAAAATGGGCGCCCGCTACTTGCAGGCCCTCGAAGCCAACGAGGCGGTCGTCGCGAAGAACGTGACCGCCAATCTTTTCGAACGCCACATCAAGCCGGTCTTCCTCGGCATCTGAGGGAGACCGCATGACTCGCTGATTAGAGATTTCCGCGCGCGTCCTGTTCGCGTTCGATCGCCTCGAAGAGCGCCTTGAAGTTCCCCTTGCCGAAGCTGCGGCTCCCTTTGCGCTGAATGATCTCGAAAAAGAGCGTGGGGCGGTCTTCGACCGGACGCGTAAAGATCTGCAACATGTAGCCCTCGTCATCGCGATCGACGAGGATGCCGAGGCGTTCCAACTCATCGAGAGGCTCGTCGATCTTGCCAACGCGCGCTTCCAGTTCAGCGTAGTAAGAGCTCGGCACAGTGAGAAAGTTCACGCCCTGCTTCTGCATTGAGATGAACAGTAGTCAGAATGTCGTCTGTCGCCAGGGCCATGTGCTGGACGCCGGGGCCGCCGTAAAAATCGAGATACTCCTCGATCTGCGATTTGCGCCTTCCCTCGGCGGGCTCGTTGATCGGGAACTTCACGTAGCCGTTGCCGTTGGCCATGACCTTCGACATCAGCGCCGAGTATTCGGTGGAGATGTCGTTGTCGTCGAAGTGCTGATAGAGCGAGAATCCCATCACCTTCGAATAAAAGTCCACCCACTCATTCATCGCGTTCCAGCCTACATTGCCGACGATATGGTCGATGTGCAGCAGCCCGACCGGCCGCGCGACCGTATCTTCGGGCGTGGCCTTGTATCCGGGCAGGAAAGCGCCCGAATAATCCTTGCGTTCTACGAAGCTGTGCAGGGTGTCGCCATAGGCGGCGATGCTCGCGGTAACGGCGCGGCCATCTTTGTCTGAAGATTCGGCTGGAGCTGCGACGGAGCGGGCGCCGCGGCTCGTCGTCTCGCGCCAGGCGCTTGCCGCGTCATCTACCCAGAGCGCGATCGAATGCACGCCATCGCCGTGTTGATTCACATGCCGGGCGATTTCAGAGTCGGTGCGCAGCGCAGTAGTGAAAACGAAGCGGACCTTGCCCTGTTGCAACACGTAGGAGGCGCGATCTCGAAGCCCGGTCTCCGGACCTGCATAGGCGACTAGACTCATGCCAAAGGCGGCCCGGTAAAAATAAGCAGCCTGGCGGGCATTGCCGACATAAAACTCGACGTGATCGGTGCCTTTTAACGGAAGAAAATCTTGCTTAATTTGTGGGGTGCTTTCAACTAGGGTCGCCATACGACATCTCCTGATAGCTACCGTGGGCAATGACGCGAGGCGTCGAGGAACTCCGCACGGTCTACCAATTAAGGATAGTCTTTTCGGTCGAGAAACTGTCAAACGGAGGAGTTTCTGCTGGACGGCAGAATCGTTCCACGGCATTCGCCCAGGCTGACGCGCGGAAATCCCTCTCGCTCCGCATATCCGCGAAGAATGACTTCATCGCCGTCTTCGAGGAACGCGCGTACTTCGCTATTTGGTAGACGAAGCGGGCTGGCTCCACGCTGCGTGATCTCCAGCAGGCAGCCTTGCGATCCCGGCTCGGGTCCAGAGATGGTGCCGCTCGCCAACAGGTCCCCAGCGATAAGATTGCAGCCGTTGCTGGTGTGGTGGGCGATCATCTGTGCGAATGTCCAATAAAGATCGCGAAGATTGCCCATGCTAATGCGGATTGGAGCTATCGACGCCTCGCGCATCCGGGCGGTCGAAAGAAAAGCCTCAAGCGTGAGATCGATGGCTCCTGTAGTGGAGTCGTCTTGTTTGAGGTACGGCAGCGGCTCGGCGTCACCAGCCGGTCGCGCCTCGGGTGCGACCCGAAAGGGAAGCAACGCTTCCATCGGCACCACCCACGGCGACACACTGGTAGCGAAGCTCTTGCCCAGAAATGGACCAAGAGGCTGGTACTCCCACGATTGGATGTCGCGTGCCGACCAGTCGTTGAGCAGCGATAGGCCGAAGATATGCTGCTCGGCAGCCTCGATCGGAATCGGCTCTCCGAGAGGGTTTCCCTCGCCAATGTAAGCTGCGACTTCAAGCTCATAGTCCAGCTGAGAAGCCGGAATGAAGGCCGGTGCAGGTTCTGCCGGCGACTTGGTCTGACCCCGAGGACGGCGCACCGCGGTGTCGCTGATTACGATCGACGAAGCGCGCCCATGATAGCCAATCGGGAGCCACTTGTAGTTGGGGAGCAGCGGCTGATCGGGCCGAAAGAGCTTACCGACGTTCGTCGCATGATGGATGGAAGCATAGAAGTCCGTATAGTTGCCGATCGCGACCGGCTTGTGGAAGGTCACTCCTTCGACGGGGATAAGCAACGGCTCGAGAGCGCCACGCTGCGCCACGCCTGCGTCATTTCTGAGCAAGCTGATTAGCGATTTGCGCAGGGAACTCCACGCAGCGCGCCCGCAGCTCATGACTTCGTTGAGTTGCGTCCCGCGGCACGCCGACTGGATCTCCGGCGCGAGTGATGAGAGAAGGCTGGCATCAGTGAGTTCGTTCAAATCGAGAACGAAGCTGCCTATGCCGACGCCCAGATGAACCGTGCCGCCCGAAGCGGAGAATGCGCAATACGGAAGGCTTTGCAGCGGGAAGCCAACTGCTGGCTCGTTCGCCGACTCGACCCAGCTCATCCACCTCCATCGTTCATCCGGCGTCGACTCGTTCATTTCTTCTTGGGCCGCTTGCCGGTGAAATTGCGCTTGAGCCCTTGCCAGCATTCGTAATATTCATGCTGCAGTATTTTCGACTCTAACGCATAGCGCGTGGGCCGAACCGCCATGCGCGTCTCAAACATGAAGGCCAGCGTGTCCTTGATGTGCTGCGGTTTGAGCTCGGCGTGGCTGGCTCGCTCAAAGGTCTCGGCGTCGGGTCCATGGCCAGACATGCAGTTATGCAGGCTTGCGCCGCCGGGCAGGAAACCCTCCGCCTTGGCGTCGTATTCGCCATAGATCAGGCCCATGAACTCGTTCATCATGTTGCGATGGAACCACGGCGGCCGGAAGGTGTTTTCGGCCACCAGCCAGCGCGGAGGAAAGATCGCGAAGTCCACATTGGCCGTGCCATGCAGGTGCGAAGGTGCAGTCAGCACGGTGAAGATCGACGGGTCAGGATGGTCGAAGCTCACCGTGTTAATGCAGTTGAAGCGGGCCATATCGTACTTGTACGGCGCATAGTTCCCGTGCCACGCAACAACGTCGAGCGGCGAATGATTGAACGGCGCCGACCAGAGTCTGCCGAGGAATTTCGAGACGACTTCAAACTTGCCTTCGCGATCGTCAAAGGCCGCCGCCGGAGTCAGAAAGTCGCGCGGGTTTGCCAGGCCATTGGCGCCAATGGGGCCAAGATCCGGCAGGCGAAAGGGCTGGCCGTAGTTTTCGCAGATATAACCCCGCGCCTTCTTGGCCAGAAGCTCGACGCGGAACTTGATTCCGCGCGGGATGACCACCAGCTCCCCTGGCGTCGCCTCGATGACTCCGCACTCGGTCGCGAAGCGCACCCCACCCTCCTGCGGCAGGATGAGCATCTCTCCGTCGGCGCTGTAGAAGAAGCGGTCGCTCATCGAGGCCGTCGCGGCGTAGATGTGGATGCCCACGCCGTCGTGCGTCTCTGCGGTGCCGTTGCCGCCGATGGTGACAATGCCTTCGACAAAATCGGTGGGCGCGGCAGGAAAAGGCAGCGGGTCCCAGCGCATCTGGTTGGGCGGCGTCGGCTCCTCGTCAAACGGGCCGCTGCGCAGCAGCGTTTGCTTCGCGAACGGCTGATACGGCTCATGGACGACGGACGGGCGAATGCGGTACATCCACGTCCGCCGATTCTGTCCGCGCGGCGCGGTAAAGGCGGAGCCGCTCACCTGCTCGGTGTACAGGCCGAGCGGATGCTTCTGTGGAGAATTCTGGCCGACCGGGAGCCCTCCCAGCTGAGCCTCGGTCGCAAACTCGTTCCCGAATCCTGATTGATAGGTGAGTTGGGGCATAAACATCCTCTCTGCGCTCCGGAAACCGGGCAATCGAGAGTATCGCATGGCGACCAGCTGTTTGGCTCGAACAGCATCCGAGCTCGACGTCGCAAGATCTTCCGCAGTGCTGCCACCGATTGGGCCACCGCGCGAGGTCTGCTCAGAGAAATCGTGGCCAGCGGTACGAGCTAGGGAAGCTGTTCGTAGAAGTACACGTTACACTTGACATCCCCGAGACTCAGAGGGCAATTATATTCCTGTTTGGTGCCATTGATGTTCACGGTGATTGCTCCGATGTGATTGCAGAGCTTGGCAGCGCCACAATCGCCGTCCTTCCTGTCATAGCCGATGATGTATTCGATCGCTGTATGAGGTGTAAAATCGCCCTTCGTGTCGTCGACGAGCAAGAGTTGCGAGGTTGGCGATTGGTTCACGCAATCCTCAAAAGTCGCATTCGAGCACACCGTCATCGTTCTGTTATAGTCGCGATATCCATTCTTGTCTCTAAAGTGAAAGATCACTTCCCATGGAGTGCTCAACGGCAACGGCATGTCGTCCATCGGATTGCCATTTGGCCCGACAAGATTCTGCAAATATAACCCCGTAATCGGTTTAGATAACGCCAGAGTCGCAGATTTGCCGCTTGCGGGATCAACGCTAAACTGATTGTCAAATGCAGTAAGGTAGACTGACCCACCTCTTACAGTTAGCTTTTGGCCTCCAGGCGCCGTCGCTGCAGCGATATCGTTGTACGCCGTCCTCTCGAGCGCCAGCGCGTTTCCCGCCTCATCTCTCTGCCGATCCGAAAGAGCGGGATTCTCGTAAGCCGTCGCGAGATCGTGGATAGATTGTCTCAAGGTTTTATTTGCATCGTTGAGTAGTTGGGTCGCGGTCGCATCCGCGGGCTTTTGGGGAGAAGTGTCCTTCTTGACGGCGTCCTGCGCCCAAGTTTGGAGAGAGGCCGACAAGGTTATTAGGATCGCCGCCTTACCGGCACAGGTGATTGGCTTCATGATCTGCATGCGATGACTCTCCCGTGGCTAGCGAATATTTGTCAATTCCCGTATCTCTGGTCGGCGGTCAGGACGCGAACTATAAAGGGCAAAGCTCGCGGAGCCCCAACTTTGTTCCAAGTTCCTCAGAATGTCAAGAGCTTTCGCAGCGGTTTTAGAACAATTCACCTTATCCCCGGATGCGTTGGCGGCCTTCGCAAGCAAAAACAGGCTTCTCCATTCCGACTCCTTCATTCCCGTCTTGGAGAAGTACTGATTCGCCGCTTCAAGCAATGGTGCGGCCTTGTCGGGGTGATTCTCCCGAAGAAGGATATCCGCCTTCGCCAACTCAGCTTGGGCAGTGATGCCCTCGTCGCTTTTATCGTTTCCCAGCTTCACGAGCTGATCAATATCTAGCTGCGCAGCCTCAGTCTGATGTAGTTGGCTCTCTGCTAATGCCCGCACTTGAGTCAGGTCTGCGATCTGAGCCACCGAAAGCTGCGACGGATCGGTTAGCGCGTGGGTCGATATGTTAATAGCTTCCAGGTACCTTCCTTGGCTCAGCCTCATGGGTGCTAAGGTGTCCGCGACACTGATGGAAATATCTGACCGCTTCCTGACATCCGGCGAGATTTCCTTTAGCGCGGCTTCGGCATCGCTATAGCGCCCCAGACGCCATAGCGCGGCCGCGCAGCCGATCTCCTGGTCCGCTTCATCGTCGTGCAAAGCCCGACTTACGCTTAGAGCATGTTTGTAGTGGCTGAGCGCGTCGGGGTGGTCTTCCAAGACTAGCGATATCTCGCCAGTTAAATTCTCCGCATACTCAACTGAAACCTTGCTGCTCGCCTCTTCAGACGCCCGCAGTAGCTCGACGCTATCTTTGCGGGCCTGGGCAAGGTGGCCTTCGCCTATTTCGGACCTGACGATAAGGATCGAGGCAGCTGCGGCCGCATCCGCAAAGCCATAGTCTTTGAAATACTTGAGTGCCTCCTGTGCGAAGGCGATTTCTTCTCCCCATCGTCCGCCTTGTACGTCCCGGACACTGGCGAGGGTGAAGGCGGCATTGGCCTCAACCCGTGGATGCTGATTCTCCCGCGCAAGCCTCAGTGCATCTTGAGAATAGAGCTCTGCCTTCGCAAGATCGCCTTTATCGAGATAGGCATTGCCCAAACGCATCGCTCCATCCGTAGACCAATATTCAAGCTCATGTTCGCGTGCGATCTCAATGCCGTGATTTGCGTCTTCGATGGCTTTGTCGTCTTCATTAGAGTGGTATTCCACGCTGCACAGCTGCAAGAGACTTCGAGCCTCTAGTTGTGGGCTGTTAATCTGGCGGGCGATCTCCAGCGACCTACTGAGATACTCATGTGCATGCGTCGAGTCGGCTGCTTCATTGGCGGCGTAGCCTCGCTGGTAGGCTACTTCGGCCTGACCTTCGAGATTGCTCTCGGCCTGGTAGAGGGCTTCAGCCTTGCTGAAGGCGGCCTCGGCGCCGGCGGGGTCGCGTTGGCGGCTCTTCAAGATGCCGAGATGGACGAAGGGCGCCGGGTCGTCCGGCCTCATTTTGGCGGCCTGCTCGTAGCTGGCGATGGTTTCCTTGATTCTGCCTGCCTTTTCATAGGCGCGCCCGAGGTCGACAAAACCATCGGCCTTCTGCTCGTCGGGTAGTTTGTCGAGTATCTTCTCATAGTCCTGCGCGGCGGCGGAGTAGTCGCGGACGAGCGTCTGGCGCACGGCGTCGACATACTCCCGTCCAAGTTCAGGCATGGTGCTTTGCGCTTCAGGGGCGGCCGCCTGCAGCATCTCGCTTTGCGCTTGGCCGGTGAAGTCGAGTTCCGCCCAGGCGTCGGCGAGGCGGGCGTGAGTAAGTGCATACCTCTTGTCCAATTCGAGTACCTTCTGGAACGCCTTGGTCGCCTGAAGATAAGTGCCGTCGCGCAGGGCCATCATCCCCCGGTCGTAGAAGGGTTGCGCTTCCGCGGATAGGGTCTGGATTCTGGCAGCCTGATACAACATCCATCCCCCCGCCATAAGCCCTGCCAGGATCACGGCGCTCGTTGTAAGTAAACCGGCGCGGGTGAGGGACAGCCTCAGGTTGTTGGGTAGCGTCACGCTCGCCAGCGGCGGATGACTTAGCGCCTGTATAACCTCGCGCGCGGACTGATAACGGCGTGCCGGATCATATTCCATGCAGCGCGAGATCACGGTGTCCCAGATGTGCGGTACGCCTTTGCGAATCGACGACGGCGGATCGGGCCTGCGGGCGTGGCGCACAGCTATTCCGAAGGGAGTAAGTGCGGCGAACGGCTGCTGGCCTGTGACGAGTTCATACAGGACTATGCCCAGAGCGTAAATATCGGTCGCCGGACTTACTTCGCCGCCCTCAAACTGTTCGGGCGCCATGTAGGCAGGGGTACCCATGATGCCCCCCGCAACAGTTAGGCCGGTCGCATCGGTGGGCGATTTAGGCGCCAAGGCACGGGCCAGGCCAAAGTCCATGACCACGACCTGTTCTGAGCCGTTTCGCGGGACCAGCATGATGTTGCCGGGCTTCAGATCGCGATGGACTACTCCCGCCTCGTGGATGGATTGCAATGCGGCGCATAACTGTGTCGCGACCTTCAACGCCTCCTTTGGCGCCATTGGGTCGCCAGTCGCGATTCTCTTGGCGAGCGTGACGCCGTCGAGAAACTCCATGGTCAGGAATGCCGAACATGGGCATCCGGATTCCCTGGGCGGCACGTAGAGCTCGTAAATATGGCAAACGTTTGCTCCCCTGATCGGACGGGCCAGCATCACCTCCACTTTGAAGCGAGCAAGGATTGCCGAATTTTGCGCGATGTCAGGACGGATGGTCTTGAGGGCGATTCGTCCTAGTTCAAGATCAGTCGCTTCGTAGACATCCCCCATACCGCCGGAGCCAACGCGGCGAACGATCTTGAAGCGATCCAGAAGTAGAGTACCCTCGGCAAGATAGCCCCCGAGAGGGAAACCGACTCGCGGAAACTTGACCACCGGCTTCTCCCAACTATCCGCTGTCCGATAGTGGTTTTCCAGCAGATTCTCCACGCGTCTTTGTACTTCCGGTTCGTCTCGACACTGATCCGCCAGGAACTTGGCGCGCTTTTCCCTGGGCAGCTCCAGCGCGGCGGCGAAGAGAGCTTCGAGCCGCTTCCACTCTTCGGGAGTCATGTCTGCCTGATTCATGGCTGTTTCGAGAGCTCCAATCGTAGCCACGCGCGGCCGGCATTCCAGCGGCGCTTCACCGTCCGTTCAGAGATATCAAGAACCAGGGCAGTCTCCGCCACGCTGAGGCCGCCAAAGAAGTGAAATTCGACGATCCGTGCCAGCTGGGGGTCGAACTTCGCGAGGCGATCAATAGCCTCGTTAAGAATCAGGACGTCGACGGTACGCTCTTGCACCGGAAGCATCGCATCATCTAACTCGACCTGATTCTGCATTCCTCCGCGTTTCTCCGCCAGGCGCGCCCGGGCGTGGTCGACGAGAATGCGCCGCATAACCCGGGCGGCGGTAGCAAAGAAGTGTGCCCGGTTTTGCCAGGGGACCTGCGGCTGTTGCACCAGGCGAAGGTAGGCTTCGTTGACCAGGGCGGTAGGCTGCAACGTGTGGTCGCCGCGCTCAAAACGCATATAGCGCCCGGCCAGCTGGCGCAACTCCCCATAGACGAGCGGGATAAGTTGGGCCTCGACATCTCGATTTCCGGCACTAAGCTGCTCCAGCAGCGCGGTGATCGAGTTATCGGAGCCGTTAGGCTCGGGAAGATAGGTAGCCATTCGTGCGGCTCCAAGTGTCCCAAAGTATAGTACGGAGTTCTCGAAAATCAGCCGAAAATCGAACCCGCATTCTTCTATTAACGATGGCTGCGACGCGCAGGGACAGGAATGAACCACGAGATGGGGTGTTCCCGCCTGTATCGCCCGATGCCTATCTTTTGTCCAGTCTTACCCGGAAGAGCCGTCTTACTTTCTATAGCGAAATTCTTGAGCCTACGGGGCCAAATGTGATCCTGACCAACTGAGACAACCGCGCAAAAGAATGCTGCTTCTATCAAGGGGAGCGCGCCGGTGACTCGATGTTACTGAATGCGTTCGAAAGATCGGCGGGGGCGCTGGGTTTTCGCGATTTCCCCGGCTTGCCGACCGGGTAGGAGAATCGCACTGACACCGGCCGGACCCTGCCGCCCAATCTTAAATACAACGTTCCGAACTACGGGAAGGACCCAATGACAACTGCAACAATGTCGAACAAGGAAGTAGAAGAGACGCTTCGCTCCGTCATTCAGAGCCTGATTGACGGCCAGGAAGGCTTTCAGAAAATCGGTGAAAAACTGGAAGATCCGACTCTTAGAAAATACTTCGCAGCGGAATCCCTGAAGCGCGCGTCGTTCCGCGGCGATCTAGAAACCCTGCTTCATACACATGGAGTTCACGATGTGAAGGAGAGTGGTACCGCGAGCGGTGCGATTCACCGTACCTGGGCTGAGGTCAAGGCGAAGCTTGGCGGGGGCGACCACACGCTGCTTGAGACGGCAGAAGCGGGCGAGGACGCTGCGAAGAAGGCCTACAAGGATGCGTTGGAGAAGGAATTGCCGCTACCCATCAAACAAGTGCTCGACACCCAGTACGCTCACATCCAGACTTCACATGACTATGTGAAAGCGGAACGTGACCGCCGGAAGTAGCGATCTCTTCCTTCAACAAAGGCCTGAGCTACTGCTCGGGCCTTTGGTTTGTCTGGTACTGCGTCGACATATCGGGCAAATCAGCTCAGCCAGAGATAGCAAGGCAGCACTCGTGCGCGATCTGCAGGCCCTCCTGCATACCGCTGCGTTTTCTCGCAAGAAACGATATCTGCCTTCAGGGAGTTTCCGCCGGGATTGATGACGAGAATGTTCATATGCTTCTGATTTTTTGTGTGCCTAAGAAAAGAAGATGCCAATGGCTGCTTCCTCGATATCATGGGATGCCGTTTCAGGCGAATTGAATGTTCGCCTTTATTGCGCCTAGGATGGACTTTATTAATCCGAATTCCGTAATTGCTTTGCCAGTTAACCCGATTCAGGACGACGCCGGCGAAGCGCATCGTAGGCCCCTGATTCCTGGCGTGGGCCTCATTTTCAATCGGATACTTCCGCTTATCAGGTTCCGCCAAAGATTTTGCAGGGATAGCTTTTCGTGCGGCAGTCGACAGTTTCGTCATTTCTCACCTCGTTGCCCTGGGTTAAGACTCAGTCCAGCGGCTGAAACGGCTTCCTGAAATTAAGGAGACCGTTCGCAATCGCTATCATGCGAGAGATGGATTGCACGTTCAGATATTGAGATAGAGGCGAGTCACTTCTTTACGCTGGAAAGGCTCACGCGACCCAATGAATTAGGTCTTTCAAATGATGGTGGACGCGGGTGGAATCGAACCACCAACCTGTCGATTAAGAGTCGAATGCTCTGCCAGTTGAGCTACGCGTCCAGTCGGCGATCCGCGTTTCGCGGGCGACAATGCGGCGGGTTGCGAGGACTGATCTTCTTGTGTGGGCAGAAGAAGAAATCCCCTCACAAATCATAGCATTGAATGACGGGATTCAGAACGAAACATGAGTGCGAAACAGCATCGGGCGTATGGCCTAGAAGGTGAATGAAACTCCACCGCGGACGGAGCGATCAGCCTGGGCAAAATAGAGCGTACTCCCGTCTGTTGTAAGAAATGGACGGTAGCCCTCGGCGAGCAGGTTTCTGACGTCGACCAGCGCTTCAACGCCGTTCGGTATGAGGTGCCAGCAATGTAGCGGCTGGCGAAGAATGATGCTGAGGTAGGCGTCTGGCGAGTTCACGTCATAAGGAGCAACGGCGGTGACCGTATCAGAGGGCTGCCAGCGGTAAGAGGCGCTCCAATGGGTTCCCGTCTGGGCCACCCTGCCGCTCAACGCTACGGAGTACATCTGCGTGCGCCGCGGCTTCAGCGTGGTCAATCCTCCCTCGAGGCTTGCAGGAAGCGCAAATGCCGGCATGGTGAGCGCGTCACCGTCGGCAAAGCCGAGGGTCAGCCACATCTGCTGGTGGATCCGCGTCTTCACGTCGGCGATCACGCCTTTGGTCGTGTAGTCACCTCCAGCGACATTGAGCAACTCGGTCACCGGATCGTAGATCACATATCCGCTGTTCAGGTCGGCAGCCGACAAGGTGCCCCCGCCATTCACCACCGTATTGGCAATGCGGTCGCGATAGACGGCGACTTCGAAGCGGGTGCGCTCGCCGGTGCGTTCTACCTGGAATTTCTGATGCAGGCCACGCTCGACCTGCAACACCCCGGCGATCTCGGTGACCGAGGGCATTGCAGAGACCGACTGATCGACCTCGCTGGCTCGTTGCGCGTTCCGAGCCGTAGCGAAGTGATAGGACACAGCAGTGTCGCCGCCTCGCCAGGTCAAAGTGCCGAAGGGATGATTGGCTGCCAGGGTGTTGCTCCCTCGAACAGCCTCGAACTCATTGCCGACTTCCGCATCGAGGAAGGATGCCAGCTGCATCGTCTCCGAACTGCGCAGCACCATCGTCTGGATGCCTTGTTGGCTCGATGTCTGCTCCATGCCCGGAAGGTCCTGCACTGCGGCGACGGTGCGAAGCGTATTTCCCGGAGTTAACTGCCGCTCGTAGCCAACCAGTGTCTCCGCCGAAGCCACCGAAGCGGATTCGCTCGATCCAATGTCCGCGCGCAGAATCAGCCTGCGGTCGTTCTCTTTCGACCGCTCGATCTCAAAGGCATGATGCAGGCCACCCTCGCCAAACTCGTTGGCGCCCCCGCGCAGGATCACCCGGGCCTTGAGCACCGGCGCTGTATCCATATCGGAGACCACTACCAGCGGCCCATCTTCGAGCATTCGTAGCAGCGGCCGGTTCGCCGAGGAGCGCAGCGTCCACGCCCATTCATCGTCGGGCTCATCGACGCTGCGATGCTTGGCAGGCAGCCATTGGAAGGCCTCGACCACAGTGGAGAGGGTGAGATTGACGGCGGTGCGGCGGTGGGCCAGTACCTGCAGGTTTTCGCGCAGCGTGGGCAGAAATAGCGTTCCGGTGGCCTTCAGGTTGTAGGTGCCGGGAATCAGGTGGTTAAGCAGGAAGCGGCCGTACTCGTCGGTGAAGACTGTCGCCACGACAGAGGTATCTGGCCGAAGCAACTCAACCGTCGCGCCCGCCTGAGGCACACCTTGGCCGTCCCGCACTGTGCCGGTCAGAGCGGTAGGCTCGTCGAGGGCGTTCAGTGAGGCCGCGCTGACGGTGAGCAGCAGCGCAACGACAGTTCCGATTCTGGAGAATATTCCGGTCACTCTTACCCGTGATTTGCTCCTGGCCGAAGCTCCTTGAAGCCAAAACTTACAAGGATTGGCCGCTCTAACGGCGGCCTTTCCAGCACTGCCTTATTCGACGGTAAACGGCACACTCTGCGCAAGCGTCTGTTTGGAGACGCTATCGTTCACCGAGATCTTGACCGAGTATTTCCCCGGCTGGAGGCTGGCCAGGGGCATGGTTTTTTCCACGGTAACCTGGTCTTGGTTGGCGCCCAGCGTCTTGCTGTCCTCAGAACTCGTTACGATCGGCTGGCTTGTCGCTGCATCGATGATTTCATACTGAATCGTGGCCGAGTTTTGACGGCTCTTTTCGTCAATTCCGAGATTATAGACCTGCATCCAGAAATTCAACTTCTGGTCGCGCTTGAAAGCCGCCGGCGTAGCCGCCGTCTGCATCACTCGCGGCCGGATGTAGGTGTTCCCGATAATGAAGTTGCCGGCGCCAATCTGCTTCGACGGTACCCGCTCCATTTTGTCCGCCAGGATCAGTGAAGATGCGGAAAGCTTATCTTCGTCGAACTTGGGCACCACAATGCCTTGCCCCCAGATGCCGACGTGGTCGGGGTTGTTCACGTCCTTGATGCCGATGTCGATACGGTAGCGCCCCGGACGCAACGGCAGCGCCTTCCAGTAGACCTTCGAGTTGTCCAGCACCTTGGCCATCAGTTCGCTGGGCTCTTCCACCGTCACGGTGTCCTCAAAGCTCTGCACGATCCGCCCGGTAATCGTCGTCACCCGGCCCTGGATATTGACCACGCCCTTGGCAACGCCATCTTTGGTATTAAAGGTGATTTCGCGGTTCTTGATCTGCAGCGTGACCGGCACCAGCACCGTGTCGTCGGTGACTTTGACGAAATCGGTGCGCACATCAAACGGGAAATACGGCCCGTTCAGGAGCTTGTGCTGGCTCATGTAGGCCTCGAGGTCGAGGTCCTTGAACTTGATCGGCGGCGGCGCCTGCAGTTTTGCGTAGAGCTCGATGCGGTCAAACTGCTTGCTCTGGTTCTGGGTCATCGTCGGGCCGGCGCCGAGTTGTTCCAGGCCGCCATTGAAGCGGTCGGCCTTCTTGGCCATGCCCATCGATTCCGCCTGGGTGAGCCCTGCGCCTGGAGTGTGCAACAGCGCATCCTTCTCCGCCCGATTGATTGTCATGTGGTAGTCGCCGCACATGCAGGTATCGACAAATTCGATATCGATGTTGTCGCCGACGCCTTCCAGGTAGCGGTAATGCCAGATCTCAAACGGGAAGGTCGAGGTTTCACCGCCGCCTTCGTCCATCGAGCGGGTGTACATTCCGCCGCTGGGGTGGGAATCGATGCTGTCCGGTTTGCCGAACGAGATATACATGTGGCCGCGGTCCGTCTTCCATCCCGGTTTGCCGGCGGCGAAGTGCTCGTTCGAGTAAGCGATGCGGCGGTAATGCTCTTCGCGGAACTCGTTCTCCGGCGAGTCGGGATTCGGGTTGCGGCGCAACCAGAAGTTCTCGATAAAATTGTCCCGCTCCTCGTCGTTGCTCAAGCTCTTGAAGGCCTTGAGCTCCTGGTCGGTAATGATCCAGTGAACGTCCTCATTGACCCACTTTTTGTAGGGGCCCTTGAGTTCTTCTTTGACGTCGTGCTGCTGCTTGAATTTTTCCTTATCGGAGAGCTGCCGTTTTAGCGGGTCAGGTGTGGAATCCTGTCCAGACGCGTCGGCTGCGGGCGCCGTACTGCTCGAAGGCTGCTGCTGCCCCCAGCACCGCGGTCCGCCGCCGAGCAAAACCAGCCCCAGCGCGAGGACGAATAAATTTGCGGATGAGGAGAGGTGCTGCGGCAAATTCGATGGCGAACGGAACCGGATGGAATTCAACATAACGACTGGCTACTCCTGCTTCATCTGCATCCTTGATCTTAAGTCGTTCGCACCAGGGATTCAAGCTGCATTCATTGAATTCCCTGTATTCCTTGTAATTTACCTAATCCCCCGGCGGGCTCGTCATTGTCTTCGTGGCCTGTGGCCGCGGATGCAGGCTGGCCTGTTATCATTTTCGTGAATCATCCGTGCATCTGGAACGCAGCCGGGCGTCTTCCCTTGGCCCATCCATGGCTGGCTGATTCGGGGCTGCCGCGGCTGCATTATTTTTCGCGATGCGGAACTCTCGAAGCGGCGCTTCCGTATGAAGCTCCAGGGAAGTTCTCGGTCGGCCCAGGTCTTTGGCAATAACCTCCCACCGAGGCTGAGTGTCCCGCCTCCGGTCGGGAGAGATCGGGCGAGAAACGCACTCTAGCAGACGGTTACAGGAAGATACACGTGAAGAAGATTCTGATTGCAGTTGGAGTAGTAGTGGTTGCCGGCCTGTTGATCGGCCTGACCGTGATGCGCGCCCAATCCGGCTACACCAAGGTGATTGCCGGCAAAGTGGTCCGTCAGGATCTGTCCTCAGTCGTAAGCGGAACCGGCCAGATCAAGCCGAAGACATACGTGAATATCGGAGCCACCGCCTTTGGCCGCATTACCCACCTCTACGTAAAAGAGGGCGACAAGGTAAAGACCGGCGAGGTCCTCGCCACCGTCGAGAGTGTGCAGCCGGAAGCCAATGTCGAAGCGCAAAAAGCCGCGATTGCCGCTGCAAAGACAGACATTTCCTCCTACATCGCGGCCGAGAATACCGCCCAGGCCAACCTGGAGAAGTCGAAGGCGGATCTCGAACAAAAGAAGTTCGATTACGACCGATACACCTCGCTATATAACGAGAAGCTTGTCTCCAAGCAGGACTACGACGCCAAAAAGGCGGCTTATGACGTCGACGTTGCCACTGTGAATCAGAACGTCGCCGCTCTCGCCCAGGCCAAGGCGCAGACTGATTCCGCGCGCGGTCACCTCGGCACCCAGGTCGCCACGCTGCGCAGCAACGTCGATTCTCTGAATAAGACCGTTAGCATCGCTCCCTTCAATGGCATCGTCACCAACCTTCCGGTGCGCGAGGGCGAAACCATGATTGTTGGCATCCAGTCATCGGCAGGCTCAACCTTGATGACGCTCGCTGACATGTCGGTCGTAACTGCCGAGGTCAAGGTGGATGAGACCGACATTGTCAACGTCTCGCTCGGCCAGACCGCCGATGTTAGCGTCGATGCCCTTCCCGGCAAGGTCTTCAAAGGCCACGTCACCGAAGTTGGCGACCAGGCGCTGCTGCGTTCGACTGGCGTCGCTACTAGCCAGACCACCAGCGGAACCGAGGAGGCCAAAGACTTCAAAGTCGTGGTCACTCTCGATCAAGTCTCCGGGCAGAACAACGACGAGCTGCGTCCGGGGCTCTCCTCGACCGCCAAGATCACCACGGCGCGCAAGCAAAATGCCCTCACAATTCCGATCCAGGCGCTCACTTTGTATACCCCGCCGGCCGTCGATGCTAAGGGGCACGTGACCACCGTCGCTGCCAGCAGCGGACCCGTCACCCCGCCTAAGCCGCAGCAGGGAGTTTTTGTCCTGCGCAAAGAAAGTGGGAAGCTTAAGGCTGTCTTCGTGCCTGTCACCACCGGTATTACCGGCGCAACCGAGATTGAAGTGACCAGCGGTTTGCAGGCTGGGGATGAGATCGTTACCGGGACCTATCGCGTGCTTCGAGGGCTCAAGGACGGGACCCCGGTTAAAATCGATACCACCCCGGTCGTAGTCAAGGAAGCCGACTCCGGTACGTCATAGGCGGGATTCTGCGGAACAACGGTTGCAGCGATATCAGGAGTAGCGAATGGCCGTCCAAATGATCAGCGAAGTTGATGCTTCCAAGTCCGCGACCCACCCGCAAGGCGATGTCATCGTCCTCGAAGGCATCTGGCGCACCTATGACATGGGTTCCGAGCAGCAGGTCAACGCACTGCAGGGCATCAACCTGACGATCCGGCACAACGAATATGTGGCCATCATGGGCCCCTCCGGTTCAGGCAAGTCGACGCTGATGAACATCATCGGCTGCCTCGACACTCCCAGCCGCGGCACTTATCGACTCAATAGTCACCTTGTCAGCGACCTGAACGACGACGAACTCGCCCGTATTCGCAACCGCGAGATCGGCTTCGTCTTCCAGACCTTTAATCTTTTGGCCCGCGCCTCTGCGCTGCATAATGTCGAGCTGCCCCTTATCTACAACGGAACGCCCGCCGCCGAACGCATCGAACGCGCAACCGCTGCGCTGCGCGCCGTCAATCTCGAAGCCCGCCTTCATCACAAACCCAACGAGCTCTCCGGTGGACAACGCCAGCGCGTCGCTATCGCCCGCGCCCTGATCAACCGTCCTTCGATCATCCTCGCCGACGAGCCTACTGGCAATCTCGACTCTAAGACCGGCGATGAGATCATGGCGCTCTTCGACGAGCTTCACCGTCGTGGCAACACAATCATCGTGGTCACCCATGAGCCCGACATTGCCGAGTTCGCTCACCGTATCGTCCACATTCGCGACGGCGTCATCGCCTCCGATGTTCAGTCCTCACGGGTTCGCAAAGCCGGCGACTGATTACGCCCCCTCCACGGCACTCCCCGGAATGCATTTCCTCCCGGCTTTCAACTCCTTCCCTAAACTGCCGATAACCTCAAGACGAGGCGGCCCTTCGGTCGTGGTGCGCGAAAGAGACTTCGTGCAACTCT
This sequence comes from uncultured Acidobacteriaceae bacterium, assembly GCA_963790505.1. Lineage (GTDB taxonomy): Bacteria > Acidobacteriota > Terriglobia > Terriglobales > Acidobacteriaceae > Acidisarcina. The sequence goes on from CAWBOT010000004.1 coordinate 989,302, forward strand.
GGAAAAGGGGGAAGGACGATGGCACCGACTTCGACTTCGGGCGCAGATCAGGCGCTTTCGTCGCAACCCGCGGCCACAGCTAATATTCCCTCTCCCCAGACTGGTCGCACCTCAGGCCAGACCTCCTCCTCGGTTTCGATGGCCTCGGCATCACCAGAGCTGGGTGAGAACCATCCCAGTATCCACGGATTCACAGGGCGCAGCCCGGTCATGCGTCAACTTATTGCGCAAATGCAGCGCGTGGCTCCGCATCTCACTATGGCGACGCTGGAAGGCGAGGAGGGAACCGGTCGAAGCCTGGCTGCCCGCGCCCTCCATGCCGCTGGGCCGGCAGCCAGCGGCCCATTTGTTTCTTGGCCGGCCGCTCACTTCTTCGCTTCCGACACTCGGCCGCAGGGAAGCGGCGCCTGGTCGGATGCCATCCTGAATCAGGCCCGCGGCGGTATGCTCTTCCTCGACCTCGTTCATCAGCTTTCAGCTGATCAGCAGGAGGCGCTTACTGACTTCCTGCATTGCTTTGACGATCAATCGTTCGCATCTGGAGATCCTTTTCCGGCCCAGGTTGTCTTCTCCACCTCGCTATCGCTGCGCCACTCTCACTTCGGCTTCCGCGAAGATCTGGCTTCGCGCATCTGCGCGGTCCGCTTCAGGCTGCCGCCGCTCAACGAGCGCCGGGAAGACATCCCTCTTCTCGCCCAGCTTTTTATTCAGCGCTTCGCACGGGTTTACGGCAAGCCAGTCCGCGGACTCGGCCCGGGAACTATCACTCCCTTGCTTCGCTATGCGTGGCCGCGCAATGTTCGCGAGCTCGAGGAGACGATCGCCGCTGCCGCACTGGCCACCGAGAGCCAGTGGATTCGCCCTATCGATCTTCCGCCCATGCCTGGCGGCAATACGCACGGCCACTCTGCGGTTGCGGGAACTCCCGAGGCAAAGCCGGAACCAGGTCTGGACCTCGACAGCGCTATCCGCGATCATGTGGATCGGGTGCTTCGTCGCACCCGGGGTAACAAGCTCCGCGCGGCGCAGTTGTTGGGCATCAGCCGTTCGACACTCTACCGCATCCTCGCCGCGCAGCCGGGCCACCGCGTATCCGCCGAAGATCCTATCGCCTCCTGATATCTGACCGCTCGCTGACCACACCGCGTCGGGTCGGTTGCCCGTCAAAGCAAAGGAGCGCCCCATTGGGACGCTCCTCTTGCGAAGATGCCTGATCCTGGAACGATCTAGGCGTAGATTCCGCGCTGCTTGATAGTGGAAGCGACGCGGTCGATCGCCAGCATATACGCGGCAATGCGGTTGTTCACGTTGTGCGCCTCCGCATAGCGGATCACGTCGTCGAAGCTCTCCCGCAGGATCGCCTCCAGCCGCTCGTTCACCGTGGCCTCGTTCCAGAAATATCCCTGCCGGTCCTGCACCCATTCAAAGTACGAAGCGGTCACGCCGCCGGCGTTGGCCAGAATGTCCGGGATGATAAAGACTTTCTTGTCCGCCAGGATCTCATCGGCCACCGCGGTAGTCGGGCCGTTTGCTCCCTCACAGACGATGCGCGCCTTGATGCGATCCGCGTTGCGGCTGGTGATCACGTTCTCGGTCGCTGCTGGAATCAGCACCTCGCAATCGCTCAGCAGCAGAGAGTCGGAGTCCGTCGCCTCCGCCCCCTTGAAGCCCAGAACGGTGCGGTTGCGTTCCTTATAATCAATCAGGGCGCACACGTCGATGCCGTTGGCGTTGAAGAGCCCACCTTCCTGCTCGGCAATGCCGATGATCTTGTAGCCCCGGTCGCTGAGCAGCTTGGCAGCGTTCGACCCGACATTGCCAAAGCCTTGAATGACCACGCGGTAGCCCTCCTGCCGCATATTCAGGTAGCGCAGCGCCTCGTCGCAAACCGTTGCAATGCCCCGTCCGGTCGCTTCCAGTCTGCCCCGCGAGCCGCCGATCGAAAGCGGCTTGCCGGTGACGACTGCGGTGACAGTTTGCCGCATATGCATGGAATAGGTGTCCATGATCCAGGCCATCACCTGGTCGTTAGTGTTCACGTCCGGTGCGGGTACGTCTTTTTCCGGCCCGATGAACTCGATGATGTCCGAAGTGTAGCGGCGGGTCATGCGTTCGAGCTCGCCCATCGACATCTGGTGCGGATTGCAGATAATCCCGCCCTTCGCGCCGCCGAAGGGGATGTTCACCACGGCGCACTTCCACGTCATCCAGCTGGCCAGCGCGCGAACTTCGTCGAGGCTCACGTCCGGCGCATAGCGAATGCCGCCTTTGCCCGGCCCCCGCGCCACGGAATGCTGTACGCGAAAGCCCGTGAATACTTCGATGTGTCCGTCGTCCATCATCACGGGGATGTGGACGATGATCTCCCGCGCGGGGTAGCGCAGGATTTTCCAGATGCCGGCGTCAAGGTCGAGCTTGCGCGCCGCATAGTCAAACCGAGCAGCCTGGGCCTCCCAGGGATTGATCTCCTGCTCGAGCGTAATTGTTGCCATGATTTCTCCAATGCCGGTTCTTCTTCCGGCGCCGCGTCGCCCTGATGTTGAGCGGACACGTCGAGCCGGGTGGCAGAATTGCGTGATCCGGAACGCTCCGGAAACGCTCAAAACATTGCCGCGGAAGCACCGCACGCAGCAATCAGCCAAACCATCTGAGTATAGGCCCGCCAGGTTACAGTCAACAACCCATGGGCGGGGATGATCCTTCCTGGTAATTCTGCTTGATAGTCCTGCTTGATAAACCCCGAACCCAGAACATTGTTGCTCAGACAATCCCCTCCCGATGCGGGGTCTGGTCCGGCCCGAACGTCCGCTCCCTCATCACGCTAAGTCCAACGCAATGTACGATGAAACGAGTATGGCCGCTCCCCGATCTGCGTCGCCCTCTACCGTGCCTGCCAGCAAGGATTTCGAGCGACTCGCCGCCGCCCACACCCTCGTTCCCGTCTACCGCAGTCTCACCGCCGACCTCGAAACCCCGGTCTCCGCTTTTTTGCGCCTCGCCGCCGGCGAGCCCGAGTGTTTCATGCTCGAATCCGTCGAGGGCGGCGAACGCGTGGGCCGCTATACCTTTATCGGCGTCCGCCCCAGGAAGAAGATCGTCGCCTGGGGTAGATCGATCGAGGTCACCGAAACCGGTCCCTCCGGCAAAGCTGAAACCGCGAACTTCGAAGGCGATATCTTCGCAATTCTCAAAGACGCTCTCGACGGCCAGAAACCTGCAACCCTCCCCGGACTACCACCCTTCACCGCCGGGGCCGTCGGGTTCTTCGCCTACGACGTCGTCCGCCAGATCGAGCGCCTGCCTTCGCTGGCCAAAGACGATCTCGGCATGCCCGACGCCTGCCTGATGTTTTTCGACGAGGTGCTCGCCTTCGACCACGTCAAGAAAGCGATCCTGCTCATCGTCACCGCCCATCTCTCGCGGATGAAACCGAAAGCCGCCTACGCCGACGCCGTAGCGCGCCTCGACCGTCTGGAAAAGAAACTCGCCAAACCGTTACCCAAGTCCAAACCGAGAAAGACAACCGGCAAGCTTGTCGTCAAGCCAAGCAGCAAGAAGCAGCACTTCCTCGACGCCGTCGCCACGTCAAAGGAATACATCGCCGCCGGGGACATCTTTCAGGTCGTGGTTTCGCAGCGCTTCGAGGTCGAGCCCGAGGTCGATCCCTTCTCGATCTACCGCTCGCTGCGCATCGTCAACCCCTCGCCGTACATGTACTTCCTTCGCTTCGGACTAAAGAAGCCAAGTCCCGACGGCAAGCCCACAAAAGGCAAGCCCGAAGTCACCCACATTATCGGCTCCTCGCCTGAACTGCTCGTCCGCGTCAAGCAGCGCGCCGTCGAGTACCGCCCCATCGCCGGCAGCCGTCCGCGCTCGAGCAACGAAGCCGAAGACATCCGCCTCGGCGAAGAGATGCTCGCCGACGAGAAAGAACGCGCCGAACACGTGATGCTCGTCGACCTCGGCCGTAACGACGTTGGCCGTGTCAGCGAATTCTCCTCCGTCCGCGTCAAGGACTTCATGTTCATCGAGCGCTACTCGCACATCATGCACTTAGTAAGTGCCATCGAGGGCAAGCTGCGCGAGGAACTAACTCCCGTCGACGCCTTCCGCGCCTGCTTCCCCGCCGGCACCCTCTCCGGCGCACCTAAGATCCGCGCCATGGAGATCATCGAAGAGCTCGAGCCCACCCGCCGCGGCATCTACGGAGGCAGCATCCTCTACGCCGACTTTTCCGGCAACTTGGATAGCTGCATCGCCATTCGAACGCTGCTCCTCAAAGGCAAAAAAGGATACTTCCAGGCCGGAGCCGGCATCGTCGCCGACTCCGTACCGGAGAAGGAATATGAGGAGTCGGTGAATAAAGCGAAAGCTGTTGTGACGGCGATTGAGCGGGCGAGGGGATAACCAAGTCGGCTTTAGGCTGCTACTATTCCCGACAGAACCTGGAGCGAACAACGGCCGTGTCTGAAGACGTCAAGAAATCTGATAGAGCAGCGACCGTTCTAAAAGTAGCTGACAGCGCGGGACGAGCCAGCCTGGCCGCGGTAGTTGCTCCGGCGGTAACCGCCCTCGGAGCACACGCGGGCATTCCAGCTCCAGAGGCCGCAATGATGGGTTCAGCTACAGGCAAATTCGTTTCAGAAATGCTACCTCTTGCCGTCAAACGGTTTTTCTCTGGAAACTCGAAGAAGTGGTGGCACGGAGTAGACTCGTCGTTTGCGAAGCTGCAAGAAGAGCAGCCCGAATTCAAGTTGGAGGAGCTGCTTGAAAATGAGGTCTTCATGTCTGCCTTAGTGAGGGCAACACTCATCGCGACGGGAACAAACCAGGACGAGAAACGTCGGTTTCTCCGCAACGCGCTAATAAACATTGCTACAGGAAGCGCTCCTGACCAAGATATCCAGCAAATTTACCTGAGCGCTGTCGACGTGTTTACCCCATCTCATGTTCAGATTCTTGAACTGATGTGGAACGGCTTTGTTCGCCTCAAGCAGCAGGGCTACGACACCTCGGCAACCGGAGTGCCTCAGTTCAGGACATATCGCTCTCTTATCGAGACATTGCTCCCAAAACTAAAGGGCGAGCAAGAGTTGGTGCAAGCGGTAATGGGCGACTTGAGGAATCGGGGATTTACAAGGCAAGGCAGTCCCGACGACGTCATTCAGCACCCTTCCGTCACAAATTTCGGGGGTGGTTTCCTGCAATTTGTGACAAGGCCTGAAGAAGCGAACGGTTCATCAAAATAGCCTCGACGCCTTTTGCTGGACGAAGAGTGCCTCTAACATCGTCGGAGCACTTCACTTTTCAATGAAGGAGCGCCTTGTGCGAAAGCTTAAACTGTGCATGTTTCTGGCAATTCCGATTGTTGCGTTCGCGGGAAAGAATCGCAAAGATGTGCCTGCGGCGCCCCTCCCGCTGGCAGTGGTCAACGCCAAGAAGGTCTTCCTTACGAATGGAGGTGGCAGCAATCTAGCCTACGATACCTTTTACTCCGAGATGAAACAGTGGGGTAAGTATGAGATTGCTGGCTCTCCGGAAGACGCGGACCTGATCATCGAACTCGCGTATAGGGTGGAGCATGACGGCACCCGTGTCTGGAGCTCAACCAACACCTACAATGGGACGACTGACGTACATAGCGCTCAGATAATCGACCCGCAGCTAACTCTCACCATATTCGACGCGAAGACAAAGAATTCCCTCTGGTCCGAGGTCGACCACAGGCGATTAGCCCGGATGGAAAAGAACCGAGAAAAAGAAACGATTAACTCGGCGGATCGGCTTGTACAAGACCTGAAGGCGAGGGTCAACATCCCACAATAGCAGGGCGCCCTACCGCCGAACCAGCTTCCCAATCTCCTCAATCCGAAAAGAAATCCCCCGCGAAGCCTCCTCAAAAACCTCACCACGCAGCAACTCCCCATTCACATAGCGAAGACTCGCGCCATCCTCTGGATCAATCACCCATATCTGCGGAATGCCCATCTTCGCGTAGTCAGCCAGCTTGCGCCGCACCTTCAGCACAGTGTCTTCCGGCGAGAGCACCTCAAAGACCGCAATCGGAGCCCGCGTCGCAATCCGTTCGGTGGGCATGCCCAAATCCATCACCGCAACGTCAGGCACTCGAAAACGAGTTTCCGCAACCTGCACCCGGTAAGAGGGAAAAACCGCGATGTTCCACTCGCGGTCATGGGCAAAAAACCACCGCTGGATTGCCGCCTGCCAGGCAGCATGGTCGCGCTCCGCTGCCGGCCGCTCCTCGATTGCACCATCGACATATTCTGCGTCCGGCTCGTAGGAAGAGCGAAGGTAGGTCTCCACCGGAACATAAGTCGCAGTCGCCAGGAGACGGTCCTCTTGCTGCAAGTTTAACGCACGCCCCGTAGCGGCAAACGGTAGGATCGAAAGAGATTCCTCAAGCAGTGACGTGTGGTTCGCCGGGGCAGTCCCGGCACCATTTGAGGAATTATCCGCCAGCCGAGCGTTCCTGACGCGGGCGGCGTCATTGTCGCGGGGAGATACGGAGATGCTCCAGCACGCTCGCCAGCACAGCGCCTCGCGCATTGCGTCAGGAGCTCTACTGCTCGCCTGCGCCGGGAGTTTGGCGCTCTCGCAGGACGTCTCGATCACCCGAACGCCGCGCGACTCAAACCTCTCGATCCGCCTCGAGAACCTCAATACACACGTCGTCTACGACCGCGCCGGAGGCACCTACTTTATCGTCCCGGCGGGAAGATATTCCGTGCAGCTGATGCGCGATGACCAGCAGGTCTATCAGGAGGCGGAGTACATCAGCGCCGACTCTCCGCCTACCCGGACTGTGGACCCGAGCGGTAGTGGCATCATCGTGGGTTTGTCACAAGGAAACCCGAATTTCGGCGCCAGCCCCTGCGCCGCGCTTCAGGATGCCGCACAACTGGCGGTGGCAATATATGGAATCCATGACGCAGACCTTCAGCGTCGGCGGGCGAGCGCGGATATCGGCGACCGCTGTGGGAATAACGCCGACGTCGATACCCTGGCCGGCACGCTTGCCGGTGCCTACGGCACGACCCCTCTCGGGATGGTCATTCTCTCCGTTGAGTTCACACAGCTTTCACCGCAAAGAGGCCCGCGCCACGTCGCAAATCCTAACCTCGACACTACCTCCGCGCGCCCGACCATTTCTCCCGCGCAGCAACCCGGCGCCAACCTGAACGGCGGCCTCGTCACCGACCTCAGGAATGGAATCTCCGATGTTGCCATCGATGTTGGCGGCAGGCCCTTTCTAGTCTGCGCCGCAATGGACGCCAACACACCTCTCTTCTGCGACCAGGACGGCACGGTGATGGCGCCGAACGTCAACCCGCACCTCGCGAGTCTTTACCGCCTGCGCGTCAAGACCTCGCCCGTCAATCATCGCGGAGTAGAAGAAGACCACTGGACCAGCTTCGTCAGCGAGGACGAGTATCACGCAACCCAGCAAAAGCTGGCGAACGACATACAGGCGATTCAGAGTCGTTTGCTGCGCCAGATCGGCCAGGTCGAGGCTGACGCACCTTCCGCCGCCGGCGCGGCTGGGCAGAATGCGCGAACTTATCCAGTTACAGAGATCACTTCGCTTATCGCAACGACCCAGACGGAGATCGATGCCGCGCTCCACGACCCCACTTTGCAGCCGCTGCGTCAGGCGTTCCCCAAAGCAATCGCGCAGTTAAGCCCCAACTCGCCTGCCGCTATTCCCGCCATAGACGCGCAGAGAATCTTCCAGCAGCTCAAGCTTACAGTCGAGCTTCTCGAGTATGTCTCGGGCAACCTTGGAATCGATCTCATCTTCAGAACGACGCCTGTCGAAACCGAGGGCGCGCGCCTCACCTTCGAAGCTTGCGATCGCTGCAATCCAGTCATAAGCCAGGGCGGCCAGCATCGCTTCTATCGAGGCAGATATCACATCCGGGTCAGTCTGGATGGATATGTCCCTTATGAGGGCACACTCGACCTGGTCGAAGATCCCAGGACGATTCTGGAGTGTGAGATGGTGAGAGTGCACCACACAGCGAATGGCCATACCTCGAGCTGCTCGCTCAAATCGCAGTGATCCCGCGCCGTCAGTTCGAACCGATCACCCTCTCGGCCTAACTCGACTGCTATCTTTGGTTTAGGCCTACTGCTATCCTCAACTTATGCTCAACCCTGCGGCCTCGGCGGACTCGGCGCTACTTCTCACTGAGGAGTTCCTCGTCTTCGCCACGGTGGTCGGGTCGATCGCCACGCTGCCCACCTTCATCGAATTTATCTCCGAGATCCGCAAGCGCCGCGAGCGAATTTACCTCAGCCTCGAAGATGTTCCGGTCAGCACCCTGAATCCCCGCCTTGCCGGCCTCGACGCGCTCGTCACCAGCATCGCCGACCTCATCGACCGCGCCCGCGATCCTGCCGCTTATAAAGACCTGAAGATCGGCAACGAAGTGCTGATTATCGGCCCCGTCCAGAGCGGCAAGAAGAGCCTCGCCGAGCGCATCGCCCAGATGGCCGGCATGGAGCGTCTGGTTACCGTCTATAACCCACGCGACTCCGACGCGCTGGCCAAAGCAAAAAGCATCGTCCGTGGTTACAAATCCCGAAAGGTCATGTTGCTTCTGCCGCGTATTGACCTCGCTTACAAAGAGAGCGACCCCGACGTGCTCACCGAACTCGACGCGCTTATCGAGACCACCTCCGAACGATCGAACGTCCTGGTCATCGCCACCACCGTGACCTTCGAGACCAACAGCGATCTCGACAATCTCTTCGGCATCAAGCTCAGCCTGCCCGGCGCCGAAGTCACTCACGGAGGAAGCCGCGATATCCCCGACGACGCCCGCGAGATGCTTGCCGAGGTTGCCGTCTACTATTTGAACGAGGCCAAGCGCCAGGGTTTTCTGCTCGAGGGCATGACTGATGAACAATTCCGCGCAAGAGTGCTCGAGTCAGCGATCAACCCCGCCGAGATCGAAGATATCGTCGTCCTCTGCCAGACGACCGCACTTTACCGGCGCCGTACGGGAGCCGCGCAAAACCTCATCTTCACCCGCGAAATTCTCGAAACCGCCATCTCCCGCGTCGCCGCGGAATAGGGGTAAAATCCCTTTATGAATATCGATGAACGCTTGGATCGATTGACAGAACGCCACGAGGCCTTAACCCAGACTGTCGAAATGCTCGCCATCTTCGTCAGAGAGACCACCGACTCGGTCAAGAGGTTGTCTATGATCGTCGAGCTGCATGAGCGGCGATTGGATGACATGGAGAAGTAACACTCCGCTTCGGGTCAAAGCTTCGTCGCTCGCGCTTCCAAACAGAAAAAAGCGCATGACCCATAAGAGTCATGCGCCCAAGTGAATCAAGTGAGCCTACGAACTACACGTGGATTGAAGTCGAGTGGCCCGCTGCGCCCGCCACCATCGGCTTCACGCGAAACCGCTCCATCGAAATCTTGAGCGTCCGCTCAATCTTCTTCAGGTCGCCGCGCTCGTCAGGCTGGGCAAAGGTGTGAGCAACGCCCTTCCGGTCGGCGCGTCCGGTGCGGCCAACGCGATGGACGAAGTCTTCCGCCATCTTCGGCATGTCGTAGTTCACAACATGCGCTACATGGTCGACGTCCAGGCCGCGTGCGGCAACGTCCGTCGCCACCAGAATCCGGTGTCCGCCTTTAGAAAAGCTCTTCAAAGCCGCGCTGCGCTGCGCTTGGGTGCGGTCGCCATGAATACTCGTCGCGCCATGGCCTGAACGAGTCAGCCGCTGAGCAACCCGCTCCGCGCCATGCTTCGTCCGAACGAAAACCAGGAAGCTGCCCTCTTCGGATTTCAGCAGGTGCTCGAGCAGCTCCTGTTTCTTGTCTGAAGTCACTTCAAAGGTCTGCAGCCGCACATTTTCAGCCGGCTTCAACACCGAACCAATCTCGATCCGCACCGGGTTCTTCAGGTAGTCGCGAACGACCTCCTTGATCCCCGCATCGAGCGTCGCCGAGTAACAAAGCGTCTGCCGGTCGCCAGTGATCTCAGTCGCAATCCGCTTGATCGCCGGCTTGAAACCCATGTCCAGCATGCGGTCGACTTCGTCCAGCACCAGGATCTGCACTTCGTTCAGCTTGACCATGCGCCGCTTGATGTAATCCTCAAGCCGCCCCGGAGTTGCCACAATCAAACGCGCTCCGCGGCGGATCGCCTGGATCTGCGGCCCTTCGGCCAGTCCGCCAACCACCAGCGCCACGCTGTGCGAAGTGCCCTGCGTCAGTGTGCGAAAGGTTTGCTCGACCTGCATCGCCAGCTCGCGCGTCGGCAGCAGGATCAGCGCCGTCGCATTCTTCGACTGCGTCGCCTGCAGCTTTTCGATAATTGGAATCAGAAAGCTCAGCGTCTTGCCGGTACCGGTCTGCGCCGTCGCCAGCACGTCGCGGCCCTCAAGCGCCGGAGGAATCGCCCCATCCTGTACCGGAGTGGGCGTCGTGAAATTACAAACCGCCAGGCGCTTCTTCAGCGAGGCGGAAATCTGAAAGTCATTAAATTGAGTCAAGTGTGTCCTATGGTCCCGTCGCTTCGGTTCCGTGGCTGCCTTTTGGTGGGCAAACCAGAGACCGGTCCGGGACGCGAGTTACTGCCTCGCAACGGCTTCATCCGTCCGTGACAGAAAATTGTTTCTTTCGAGAGGAAGTGCCGGAAATCGGAAAGCCTGGGGCTGAAGAAAATGTCCCGGGCTCGGCTCTGCCGCACGAGGCCTTTTGCGGGGAAGCAATCACAGACTCAGCTGGGCTTCCACACGCCGCCACACAGATCGTATCTGCGGGCGATCACGCTAAGGGGCTTGGAGACTACTGTGGCAGGCGGTCAAGCTTTCCAGGGCCGGAACGGCTCACAACCAAACAACTGAGCGCAAAATAAGAATACCACAGGTCTTCTGATCAGCAGTGATTTGCTCGTCGCGTGCTGGTACTCTTAGCACCACTGTCATCCGGTAAGCACATGGCCTCCTTCTATCGAGCTATTGTCACGGAGTTTCTCACTGATACCGAGGAGCACGTACTTGCCCGCTTGAACGTCAACTACGCGAATCGTGGCTTTACCTCCCAATACTCGGATCAGACTTTAACGTGGGAACGGGATATCAGTTCCCTTCGGCGTTCACTTCAAAAATGCGTGGATGAATTCGCACCCGCAGGCTTGTGGGGCTTACTCCTTGAGTTTTCGATCCCCCGAAAGGAGCTGCGGATTGATGCCGTCCTGCTTATAGGAGACGTCATTGTCGTACTAGAGGCAAAGACGACGGATACTGCGTCACAGGCTACGCGTCAACTGCAGGAGTACGCCCTTCTCCTACATTACTTTCACAAAGGCTCTACTGAGCGTCGTATTGTGCCGCTTATCGTCACCTCCGAGGAGAGCGAGCTTGATCTCGACGCTTTCAATCAGCGTGAGATGTTCCCTCAGCTATCCGCATACTGGATTTCGAAGGTATTACGCACTTCCTGGAAAGATTTGACAAAGTTTCTTCTCCTAATCGCAAGGACGTCAACCGAGCAGGTGCTCCCTGAAACTTGGGATAACAGCGCGTATTTTCCCGTACCAAGCATCATGGATGCCGCGGTTGCCCTCAAGAGCGGGCTGTCAATTCGCGAGATCGCGCATTCCGAAGCATCGGAGCATGAAATTTCATCCGTTCGTGATGCGATTCAGGGCTACGTGGAAATGGCGCGTGCCATGAATCATCACGCGATTTGTTTTCTTACTGGAGTTCCCGGCTCGGGAAAGACCCTTGTCGGTCTTAGTCTCGCCCACTCAGACGCAAACAGAACCGAGGCTGTTCATTTCATGAGCGGGAATGGTCCCCTGGTGCAAGTATTGCAGCATCTCTTCACCCGGGAAAGCATGCGACGAGGGGCTATGGCAGAGCAAGCTCGCACCGAGGCTAAGACACTCATAGAGAATGTTCACGTGTTTGCGAAATACTACACTGAAGACAACCCAGCTCCTCCCTCGAACCACGCAATCATCTTTGACGAAGCACAACGCGCCTGGAATCGGGCTCAGAATAATAGGAAGTTTCACCGGGATTACTCGGAGCCAGAAATGTTGCTGCAGATTCTGGAGCGGCACCAGGACTGGGCGGTAGTCGTCGCTTTGGTAGGCGGTGGACAGGAAATCAACGATGGGGAAGCCGGGCTGGAGGAGTGGGGCAAAGCGCTTTCCGGTAGCGAGCGCCGGTGGACCATTTACGCCTCTCCTGAGGTGCTAGAAGGTGGTTCTTCGACCGCGGGTCATCGTTTGTTTGATGATCCAACGCAATCGCAAAGAGTCAAGACGAACGCCTCATTGCACCTGCGCACATCGAATCGAAGTTTGCGCGCTGAGCACCTAGCAAGCTGGGTGAACCGCCTGCTGGACGGCGATGCGGAAGGTGCACGGAATTTGCGGGTCGCCGAAAAGTTTCCGATTTTTATTTCACGAAGCTTGACAGAAACGCGGGTCAAGCTCAGAGAGCAAGGGGTAGGGATGAATCGCTATGGGTTAGTTGGTTCTTCGGGCGCCGCTCGCCTTCGGGCAGAGGGATTAGAGCCAAGTTCGACATTTCATGCAGATTATTCGTGGGAGCATTGGTATCTTGCCGAAGATACTGACATTCGATCGAGCTTCCGCTGCGAGGTGTTCGCGACGGAATTTGAGATTCAAGGATTGGAGCTAGACTGGATCGGCCTGTGCTGGGGCGGGGATTTTGTTTGGCGCGAACCTAACGGTTGGCAATTGCGTGCGCTGAGGCATGGGAGGCAAAGCAAGTGGACTCCTATCAAGAGCAACGACAAACAAATCTATCGAAAGAATGCATATCGCGTATTACTGACAAGAGCGCGACAGGGAATGATCATCTTCGTCCCTAAAGGCGACCCTAATGACTCAACCAATATTCCAACGGACTTTGACGCTACAGCGCAGTATTTAATTCGCTGCGGCGTAGTTGAGCTGCAACAGGCTAACACGGGAACGACGCCATGACTTCACCAGCAAAACAGGCCAAGCCCCGCTGCACCTGGCCCGGAACCGACCCGCTCTACCTCGCCTACCACGACCAGGAATGGGGCGTCCCCGAGTCAGACTCCCGCGCCCTCTGGGAACTCCTCATGCTCGAGGGCTTCCAGGCCGGGCTCTCCTGGATCACCGTTCTCCGCAAGCGCGAAACCTTCCGCGCTGCTTTTCACCAATTCGATCCTGCCAAGGTCGCCCGCTTCAAAGAAGCCGAAATCGAACGCCTCATGCAAAATCCGGGCATCATCCGCGCCCGCGCCAAAATTGAAGCGACCATCCAGGGTGCCCGCATCTATCTCGATATGCAGCAAGCCGGAACCAACTTCGCCGAGTTCGCTTGGACACTCGCCGGCGGCAAGCCTATCCAAAACACCGGCACCGTGCCCGCCTCCACGCCGCTTTCTGAAACCATGTCGAAGGAGCTGAAGCGGCGCGGCTTCAAGTTCGTCGGTCCGACCATCGTCTATGCCTGGATGCAGGCATCCGGTATGGTCAACGATCACGCGGCAGATTGCTTTCGGCGCGAGATATGCGCTAAGAAAAAGTTAGGGAGATTCTCATGAGCGCTTACTTCATCTTCACCCGGGAAAAAACCCTCGACCAGGCCGAAATGGACATCTACCACGCCCAGGTCCAGGCCACCCTCGCCCCCCACGACGTCAAGTTACTCGCCGCCTACGGCCCTTTCGAAGATGTAGAAGGCCAAACCACCGAAGGCACAGTCATCGCCGAGTTCCCCACCATGGAAGCGGCCAAAGCCTGGTACGACAGCCCTGCCTATCGCGAGGTGCGCATTCACCGCTTCGAAGGCGCTATCTACCGCGCAACCCTGGTACAAGGCGTGTAGCCGACCGGGCGTCGAGATAATTCGAAGCTGTCACAGCAGCGCCGCCTTGCAGATCGGCTCTTTCCTGACCTGCTCCAGAAGGGGCGCAGTCTGAAACTCCGCCCCTTTGCCAGCATAGTGCAGCCGTAGCGTCGGCAGCGCGAGCAGAAAGCGGAGATAGTAAGTAGAGTCCTCCATATTCGCTGAACCGACTGACGGCCGAAGATACCGCAGCTGGCCGGCTGGCTGCTGCAGCACCTCCCATTGCCGCTTCACCGGCTTGACGTGCGTATAGCCAAGAAACTCCATCGTCACGATGACCTTTTCAAGCTGCGGAGGAAAAAGCCCGCCATCGCGCGCATGGTCCCAGGGCGGATAGTATGCCGTATCTGCGACGCCACCGAAGTTGGCCAGGAAGTCAAAGGCCAGCTTTCCTGAGGGGCTTTGGCTACACTGTGCAGTCAGCGCAGGCGGCACGAAGTCAGGCGCCGAAGCAACGGCAACACCACGTTCGTCCAGCAAACGCCCTTCCTGAACAAACCGAACGTAAGTGATCTTTGAGTACGATTCTTCACCCTGAAGGCGAGTGAGTCCCGGAGCGACAGTCGTCGACTGAACTTCTGGGGATTGCCCGTTGAGGAACGACGCGCCAGTCATGAGCAGTGCCAAAAAAAGGTGGCGCCACACTCTAGCTCACCAGGGCGAGAAAATCCGGCCGGTCGGCGATCGTGCGATAGCGGTAGAAATTCGCTATCTTGCCGTCGCGCAGATAGAAGACCCCCGGCATCTGCTCGCCATCTTCTTTGATAAGTCCTATACCATAGCTGCGAATCGCGCCTGTCACCCACGCCTTCACCACCGCCGGCCGCAAGAAGTGGCTGAAAGGATTCGTCCGCCCCAGTCCGAATATCGGATTCCGATACAAGTTCGCATCAGGGTTGCTGACCCTCTCCACGTCAGATAGGTTGTAGTAATCGAAATAACGCTTGGCACGCTCCGGCGTCCCAAGGTGAACGAAGACGGGGCGGACGCCCTTCGCCTCAAGCTTCGTCCGAATTTGCGAAACCACGTCCAGAGTTTCGCGGCAGAACGAACAGCCGAAGTGGCGAAGAAAAATCAGCAGAACCGGGGAAGATTCGGCCAACTCCAGCAGCGTTCGCCCCGACTCGGTTCGATATTCGGACAGAACCAGAGCAAGCTCGGCTTCCCGGCCCGGCTTCGCGGAGAATCGGGTTGTCGAAATGGTTGGCGGCATGGCTCGTATGACCTTGTAGACGCCTGAATTGTAGCTCGCTTTGTTGGATGGGCTGCGGCAAATCGAGAGTCAGGCGAGAAACTTTGCCCGCTCTGCAGGCGCAGGCAGAGGGCACGACTCATACCGCGCCGAGAATCGGAAACGATTCCGAGCAAAGACCCGGTAGGCCCAGTCACGCAGCGGCTTGGGGACCAATCGCAGTGTCCGACCCAGAAGTCGCCATCCGCCACCGAGCAGCAGCAGCATATTTACGGTCACGTCCGACTGAGTCAAGAGCGCTTCGCGAGCAGATCCGTAATTCAGCGCAAGGTAAACGCTGTTGCCGGCCAGCATCGCCTCGCGGTCTAGGCCATGACGGGCAAGCACCGTCTCGGCGAGCGTCGACTGCTGCGGGGCGAAACGGAGGCGGTCCTCCCGGTCCCGCTTCATCGCAAAGCGAACCACTCCGTTGCAGATGCCGCAAACTCCGTCATAGAGCATCAACGCCGGCGGAGGAGCAGTAATTGGGGCGCGGCTATCCGACGTGACGGTCATAACAGAACTCCAACACCTATATTAGGCCGCCTTGATGAACTTCATCGCCGCCGAGTTCATGCAATAGCGCAGCCCGGTCGGCGGAGGCCCGTCGTCAAAAACATGCCCCAGGTGCGCATTGCAGAGCTTGCACTTGACCTCGGTGCGCTCCATGCCCAGCGAGGAATCGGATGCTTCGACAATGTTCTCTTTTGCAATCGGCGCCCAAAAGCTCGGCCAGCCGGTCCCTGAGTCGAACTTCGTTTTCGAGTCGAACAATGCCAGATCGCAGCAAATACAGCGAAAGATTCCCTTGCCGTGCTCGTTCCACGTGGCTCCGGTGTAAGCAATTTCCGTATCCGCGCGCCGCGCGATGTCGTAGGCGTTGGCGGAAAGCTGCGCCTTCCACTCGGCATCCGTCTTGATGACCTTAGGTATAGTCTGCGTACCAAGGTTCTTGCCGTCGTTGCTGAAATTGACGACGGTAACCATGCCGGGAGCATTCGCCCCGGTGCCGCTTGCCTCGACCACCGATTCGCTACGCAGATTGCGAAACGAGAGCAGCGCGAAGCCGGCTGCCGCCGTCGCTCCACCCGCTAGGAATAGCCGGCGCGTCATCTTCCGCGACTGACCGTCGCGGCCCAACTCTGAATCGAACATTGTCCACCTCACCGGCCTGCTAAAGCCCGGCACTTATCGGACTCGCGAAACCCTGCAAAAGTTACGGAAAATGCAGCATGCGGGATTCACCGGGCGAACAGTTCTAGTCGTCCGTTTTGGGCTCGGCCGGGATCGGCGGATTCACCGCCAACGGCTTGGTAATGTCGTCAAGATACGCCGGAGTTCCGGCGACCCGCTCCAGCACCGGATACCGCTCGCCGTCGTGGTAATTGAGGTCCGCGTTCGAGACGAGCGTATCTGATTGCAGAATCAGGTGGATCGGCTCCGTCTTTCCCTTTGCCGCGCGAATAGCCGCCCGCAGCCCGTCCGCGCTAAAGATCTTGCCGTTGACCGCGATGATTTTCTGGCCTGGTGCAATCCGGGCCTTGTCGGCAGCGCCGTTCCACAGCACGTCGCCGATCCTGCCCTCGCCATCGACCCGCAAACCGATCGAGTACCACGCATTGACTCCTCCGCCGTCTTTGCCTGCGCTCGCGGCCATAGTCTTTGCCGACGCATTCGGCTGGTCCTTGTAGACGAGCTTGTAGCCGCCGCGTTCGATTCCCGCAAAGTCGGCGTGAGGATTAATCTTGTTGACCCGGTCGCGGAGAAAGGTCGCCCAGTCGTATGGCATCACTTCATTCAGGTCGGCGACCAGCTCGTCGAAGGTATAGGGCACGATCAGCGGTCCGGTGTTGCCGCCCTTGCCCAGGAAGATGTGCACGAAGTCGTTCAGCGATTTCTTGTTGTTCGTCGTCTTGCGAATCAAGGTGTCGACGTCCAGCCAGAGAAGCTCGCCCTCGCCGTAATAATCCTGATCGCGCCTCCAGTTGTTCCACGCGGAGCTGGGGTTGCGCAGAATGCTGGAGGCGATCGCGGTATCTTCCGTGTTGCGCCAGGTTCGCCCCGCGGTGTAGTCGAGACCGGCTGCGCTCATCGCCAGGATGTCGCGATATTGCTCCTGCGATTTCAGCCCCGATCGGGCCGCCAGCACATTGCCTAGATATTCGGTCATGCCCTCATAGACCCAGAGCAGCGCGCCCTGCTGGGCGGTCGCGAAGTCCGGCTGGTAAAGGCCCACCGGACGGCGATACTTGCCGTTCCACGAGTGGGTGAACTCATGGCCCAGCAAGTCGGCGTCCAGGAGTTGCTGGTCAGGATCGGAGTAGCGCTTCTCGTCTTCGCCGTTGTCCGACGACTGCCCGTGCTCGAGGCCCTCGCCGCCAGCCACGTCAGAGAGTGTCAGCAGAAAGTGATAGACGTTGTAGTGATGCGAGGCATACATCTTGTCCGCTTCGCGAACCAGGTTCGCGACCTCGGCGAGAAACGGCGCGCGCAAGTTTGAGTCCTCAGGCTCATCCGACGCCACATCGATGTAGTGCTTCGGCGAGATCTCCGGTGCCAGGGCAAATTCGTGGAAGTACTGGCCGGTGAGGATCGGCGAGTCTTCGAGTTGCTCGACGTTCGTCGCGGCAAAGTGCGTGACCGCTCCGGCGGCGGGAACCGGATACGAACCCGCACTTTCGGGAGTTAGAGCCGTCCCGATCCCCCATCCGGCAGGGACGATCACCGACGGCTGAATAGGAATATCGCGGACCGGCGTGTTGGCCGGATAGAGCAGCAGCTTTTCCCATTCCAGCACTGCCAGCTTCTGCGAGACATGTTCGGTCACGATGCAGTCCAGATGGGCGTGCAAAGTCGTGACTCCCGCAGGAATAGTCAGGTGAAACTGATAGAGGTCCACATCGTCGCGCCGCCACGCCAGCGGCTGGCCGTTGGCGGTGAAGACGACGCCGGTGATGTCTTCGACTGGCCCCGAGGGCATATGCCAGCCCGGGATCCATTTCGGCGTGGTCAGAGTTAGCGGCCCGGCGCTTACGGGCAAATCCACCTCCGCATGGTAGAGCTTGCGCGGAGCATCGGAGAGGTCTGCGGTGATCTGGATTGGGGTCTGGGCCTGGAGAACTACGGCTCCGGCGCACAAGGCGATTGCCGCGGCGGCGTGGCCGAGGAGTCTCTGTTTCACGGGCATTCGGTAACTTTCCTCTTTTGGTTTAACGCTACACCATTGGGAAAGACACAGTCATGCCGTTTCCAGGAGCGCCCTCGGCCAGAACCTCGATTTCAGAAGATCGCCGTTGCTTTAGTCGGCGCTCTTGGTCTCGGCCGGTATCGGCGGATTCTGCGCCAGCGGCTTGGTAATGTCGTCCAGATATGCCGGAGTACCCGCAACTCGCTCCAGCACCGGATATCGCTCGCCGTCGTGATAATCGATATCTATCGTGGAGAGGTATGTCTCGGACTGCACAATCAGATGGATCGGCTCTGTCTTGCCTTTGGCATTGCGGATCGCCTCCTTGAGCCCGTCGCCGCTATATGTCTGCCCATTCACGCCAATGATCTTGAATCCTGGAACAAGTCGCGCCTTGTCCGCCGGTCCATTCCAGCGAACATCGCGAATGGCGCCATCGCCGCCCACCTGCAAGCCGATCGAATACCAGACATTCACACCCCCCGAGAAGCGGGCCGGCACATTGGCGTTAACCGTCCTGGACGTGGCGCTTGGCTTGTCCAGATAAACGAGCTTGTAGCCGCCCTGTTCGATGCCGGCCAGATCGGCCCGGGGATTGATCTTGTCGATGCGGTCATGCAGGAATGTCGCCCAATCGTACGGCATCACCTGGTTCAGGTCGGCCACCAGTTCGTCGAATGTATAAGTCACGATCAGCGGACCGGTGTTGCCGCCCTTGCCCAGGAAGATGCGCTGAAAGTCGTCCAGTGACTTCTGGTTGTTAGTGGTCTTGCGAATCAGCGTGTCGGCGTCGAGCCACACCAGTTCGCCTTCCGGATAGTAGTCCTGCCCGCGTCTCCAGTTCGACCATGCCGGATCCCCTCCGCGCAGGATGCTGGACGCGACCGCCGTGTCCTCCGTGGGACGCCAGTCACGCCCAACCCGGTAGTCGAGGCTCGCGGCTGACATCGCCAGCATGTCGCGGTACTGCTCCTGGCTCTCCAACCCGGCCCGCGCCGCCAGCATGTTGCCAAGATATTGGGTCATGCCTTCATAGACCCAGAGCAGCGCACCCTGCTGCGGGGTGGCAAAGTCTGGCTGGTATAAGCCAATCGGGCGCCGGTACTTGCCATTCCAGGAGTGGGTAAACTCGTGCGAAAGCAGGTCGGCATTGGCAACCTGGTGGCCTGGATCGGCGAAGCCTTTCTCGCCGACACCGTTGTCCGAAGACTGGCCATGCTCCAACCCCTGGCCGCCTGCGACATCGGAAAGCGTGAGCAGGAAGTGGTAGACGTTGTAGTGGTGCGAGGCGTAGAGCTTGTCGGTTTCGCGAACGAGGTTGGCGACCTCCGCCAGCACGGCCGGTCGAAGCTTGGAGTCGTCGGGCCGGTCGGAGACGACATCCAGATAATGTTTCGGCGAAATCTCTGGCGCCAGCGGATACTCGTGGAAATATTCTCCAGTAATGATCGGCGAGTCTTGTAGCTGTTCCACGTTCGTGACGGCAAAATGAGTGACCGCCCCGGCCGCGGGAACCGGATAGGCTCCGGAGCCCATCGGCTGCAGAGCAGTCCCGATACCCCATCCCGCCGGCACGATTAGCGACGGCTGGATCGGAATGTCACGGACCGGGACGTTGGCCGGGTACAGCAGCAGCTTCTCCCACTCCAGCGCTGCCATCTTCTGCGAGAGCCGTTCGGTCACAATGCAATCGAGATGCGCGTGCAGCGTGGTGACGCCCGACGGAATCGTCACATGAAATTCAAACATGTCCACATCGTCGCGCCGCCAGGCGAGCGGCTGCCCGTTGGCGGTGAAAACCACCCCGGTAATATCGTTGACGCCGGCCGATGGGCGATGAGTTCCGGGAATCCATTTCGGCGTAGTGAGCGTCAGCGGTCCGGCGGTCACCGGTAGGTCAACCTCGGCGTGATAGAGCTTGCGCGGCGCGTCGGAGAGATCGGCGGTGATCTGAATCGGCGGCTTCTGGGCGACAGCGATCCCGGCGAAGGAACAGGCGAGAAGAAGCATCGAGGGCAAGAGGCGGCGGTTCGCAGGCATCGGTCAAAGTCCCTTTCGGATTAACGCTACACTATCAAAAGGCCATGGTTTTCGTTCTCGACAACTACGACTCCTTCACCTACAACCTGGTGCAATACATGGGCGAGCTCGGCGCGGAGATGGTCATCCGCCGCAACGATGAACTCTCAGTGGATGAAGTCGAGGCCCTCGCGCCCGAGCGGATGGTGCTCTCGCCTGGCCCCTGCACGCCGCAGGAGGCGGGCATCCTCATTCCGCTCATCCAGCGCATGGCGGGAAAGCTGCCTATCCTCGGGGTCTGCCTCGGCCACCAGGCCATCGGCGCGGCCTTCGGCGGCGATGTCGTCCGCGCCCCGCAGCTCATGCACGGCAAGACCAGCAGCGTTGAGCACGACGGCAAGACCGTCTTCTCCGGAATCTCCAGCCCCATGACCTGCACCCGGTATCATTCGCTGATCGTCGCCGAAGACAGCCTGCCCGCAGATCTTGAAATCTCCGCCAGAGCACACAATGCCGACGGCACCACGACCATCATGGGCTTGCGCCACCGCGAATACCCCATCGAGGGAGTTCAGTTTCACCCCGAAAGCGTCCTGACGACCGACGGCAAACGGCTCGTGCAGAACTTTCTGGAGATGTGACCGTGCGCAAAATGGCGTCCGAAGAGATGCGGGTGCCCCAGGTCTCGCCTTTGAGACCTGGGTTTCTGTTCGGACTACTTCTATTCCTTTCCACTGCGACCCATGCGCAGCAAACGCCGCCCCCGCCCAGCCCGATTGCCTACGTTCCTACCGAAGGCGTCACCGTCTCCGGCTCTCTCTCCGTGGCCAATGGCAAAGCGGTGATCGGTAATAACGGTGCCGTCACCGCTGGGGACAAAACCGCTAATATCTCCTTAGCCCGCGGCGGCACGCTTCGCCTCTGCTCTACAACGACAGTCCATCTTTCCAGCGACCGCTCCGTTACCGATCCCCAATCAAGTGCCCTGATGATCGCCCTCGACCGCGGCGCACTCGAGGCGAGCTACGTCACCGGCAAGTATTCCGACGTGCTCATGACCCCGGACTTGCGCATTCTCATCTCCGGGCCCGGCCCGGCGGATTTGAAGATCCGGGTAAGCCCCAAGGGCGACACCTGCCTCGACAACCACGGCGAGAACGCTCCCTATGTGACGGTTACCAGCCTGCTCGAAGGCGGCCTCTACCGCGTCCAGCCAAACCAGCGGGTTTTGTTTGAACACGGCAGCCTGACTGAGATGGTCGACAACGAGGCCGAGCCTTGCGGATGCCCGCCTGCCGCCGCGGTCTCCGTCGCGAATGCCGCAACCGGCAGCGCAGCACCCTCGACGGATAATGCATTTCCGCTGGCGCAAAGCGAAGGTCTGGCCCCGCCCCCTCCGCCGGCAAGCACGCCGGTCGTCCCCGCAGGAACTACCCACGCTCAGGTGACCGTCCCGCTCGTTTACAACAGCGACGCGCCACCACCCCCGGCGCCGGACAACGCGGCGAAACCGGCCACGCCAGTCGCTGCGCCACCACCGGCTCAAGCCCCGTCTAAGAAATCTTCAGGATTCTTCGGGAGTATCGGCCACTTCTTCTCTCACATCTTCGGCGGAAAAAGCTAGCTGGACTTCAGCAGCTATCGCCCGCCCTGCAGCGCGGGGGCGATGACCACCCCGCCGCCCAGGCCGGTCAGTGCGCCCAACAGCCCCGCCAGCACCGAGGTCGCAAAGACCAGTGCCGAGAACGTCCCTGCGTGCATCGATCCCGTCTCCGGAGACTGGATTTTCGGCGGCCCATTCTCCGCTCCAGAATATCTGGCAACGCCGCTTTGCACGCGCGATGAATGGGTTTATTCTTCTGGCGAACGAGAATTCATCTCGGAGACTCCCATGAGCAAACCTGTTAAGCCTATCCCCGACGGCTATCGCTCCGTCACGCCATATCTCTATATCGACGGCGCCGCCGCGGCAATCGAATACTACAAGAAGGCCTTCGGCGCCACCGAAGTCCTTCGCATGCCCAACCCCGATGGCAAGCTCGGCCACGCTGAGATCAAAATCGGTGACTCCGTCGTGATGCTCGCCGACGAGAGCGAGCAGATCAAAGCCTTCAGCCCGAAGCACTACGGCGGCGCTCCGGGCAGCATTCTGCTCTATGTCGAAGATGTCGACGCGGTGTTTAAGAGGGCAGTTGACGCTGGCGCAAAGGTCGAAAGGCCGCTGGCTGACCAGTTCTACGGCGACCGCACCGGTGGCATCGAAGATCCCTTCGGGCACCACTGGTATATCGCCACGCACGTTCGCGACGTCTCGCCCGAAGAGATGAAAGAAGCTATGGCCGGCGCAAGCGCTTAGCGGCGGCCATCCCTTTCGCGCAGCGGGTATCAGGGTCGAGGCTGGCCAGTGTTCCAGTGGAAGACCAGCTCGAGATAGCCGAGCTGTCCGCGGCGATTGGCAGGGTAGATCGCGCCGATCACCGTCTTTCCCACCGCGTGGGCGTAGTACATGTTGACGTCGAGGTACGGCTTCGCATGCCAGTCGGAGCTGATATCTTCCACCGTGAGAAAAGACGAATGGCCGTTGCTGGGGCGGCCGGTAAAGCCAAACACCTTGTTGTCGAAGGCGCCGCCTCCCTGATACCAGAGGTCCTTCGGCGAAGTCAGCTGCAGCCAGTGCAGATCGCTGCGCAGCTCCCATTTTTTCGTTGGGCGATCGATGATCTGAACGAACCCGTCTTCGAGGTTCATCAAGTTGTAGATCGGGAAGCGAGCGTAGCCGCGAGGAGTCGGAAGCAGTTCAACGAAGGTGCCGTGTTTGCCGTCATTCGGATTATTATCACCGGTGCCGCGCCACCAGCCGCCACGTAGCCACGGAGTCGAAGTGACCTTCGTGAGTTGATAGCCGCCTTCAACCGTATAAGCCCCTGAGTGCTGGTTGAGGTATCCCCACTGCCCATTTTGCAGCACTCCCCAACCAAGGAAGTCGAACTGCCCGGGCCCAGCGGGCACAGCAGTGAGAAAGTCGCCACCGTAGGTGCCAATGCGGATGTTCTGATGGTCCGTCTGGCGCACCGCCAGTGGCCGGTTGTCGGTCTTTGTGATGTAGGTGCGGCCGTCGTGATACCCGATCGCGAAAACGCGCCAGAGGAATTTGTTTTCGAATTGATACTTGCTGTAGGCGAGATATTGAATGTCGACATTCAATTCCGGATTGCCGTTCATGTTGAAGACGCCTTGATCGGCGCGGCCGGCCATGGCCGTGATGTCCCAGCTCCCCTGGCCATAATGACCATCGACTCCGTCGAAGCTGCGCTGCGCCACCGTAAAGCCGAAGTTTCCGATCAGCCGCTGCGCTATCCGATTTGTCTGCAGGTATGCCACGGTGGGATTCTTCGGCTTCGTCTCGAGACCCTCGAAGAATTCGAAGCGCCCTAGGCGGGCGTTCTTGTCAGTCTTGTCCCAGTCGTAGCGTGCGTAAGCCTGTTTGAGAAAGAGTGCGGCAGGGTAGGAGTTATTGGCGCCGCTGGCATAATACGTGCCGCCGAAACCAAGCTGGCCCTGCGCGGTGTTCTTACTGACCGCGTCGTTGGGCGCATCCAGGACCGTCGCCTGGGTCGCCTCGATCTTCCAGTCCCAGTGAGTGAGATCTTGGGAAATTCCGAAGCGCAGCAACGACTCGCCTAAGCCGTAAGCATTTGCATAGGGCGGGGCTTCAAACCACTGCCAGCCGACACCTCGCGCCCGCTCATAAACGAAGTAGTTGAGCGCATGGCTGTTGGGGGCCGGTGCTTGTGACTGCTGCGGTTGGGGTTGCTGAGTCTGGGCGAATAAACCGGCTGCCGCCGACAACAAGACAAGAGAAGAAATGAAACGACGCAAACTGCCTCCAAAAAATGCGATCTACCGGTCCGCTGTTTTCAGGTCGAAATTTCTATCTGGAGATTTGTTTCGCCGCGCGCGTGATCCGGTGCTGCGATCATGGACAGAACAAATCGCTCTGGCAACCACTTTAGGATGGAGATTTATCTACACCTCTTGATGGAGCCCTCCCAGGTGGGCCCATGTCGGGGTCATTCGGGGTTTACGCTCGTGGAGCGTGGGCCAATCCGTGACCCCAGAGGGCGACCCAGGGCGGGGTCGGCTCAACCTAAAGTTTGAGATAATGACCAGTCAAAGGGTGGAAGACGGGAACGCTCCACCGTAAGTATGGTTATGGCGATCCGCTTCGCGCGGTTGTCATCGGGAGGTCAATAGTCCATGGCTGCTTCAAGTCAGAGTTTTCCCCACGTGCAGCTCACGTCTTCGGGCCAGAGTCTCTACGACAAATTGAACTCGCAATGGCACGAGCGGGCCTTGCAGGTATTCATGGTCATCGTGCTTGCCCATTGGGCGGAGCACCTCGTGCAGGCCTGGCAAATCTATGCGCTGCATTGGCCCCGGCCCATGGCGAACGGCATACTCGGGCTGTGGTATCCGTGGCTAATCAAATCGGAGACTCTGCACTACGGGTACGCACTTGTGATGTTGATCTTTCTCTGGGTACTCCGCAAGGGCTTCACCGGCTTGAGTCGCAAATGGTGGACGACGGCGCTGGTGATCCAGTTCTGGCACCACATCGAACACCTGCTGCTGATCACCCAGGCCACAATTCACCACAATTTCTGGGGTAAGCCAGTCCCTTGCAGCGTGCTGCAACTCGTCTTTCCTCGCGTAGAACTGCACTTGTTCTACAACTCGATCGTCTTCATTCCGATGGTGATCGCAATGTACTACCACATGTTCCCGCCTGCGGGCGAGACCGAAAAGGCGACCTGCAGCTGCGCCTGGCACAAGGACGCGGCGGCAGATTGCGCTTGAACCCGCCAATCGATTTCGCGTAGGCGCGGCGCATAAAGATGAACCTTCTTTTCGTACCGCGCCAGCGGCCATTCACTGTAGGCTTGGTGTGCTCTTCGTTATGTTGCTGCCTGGCCCTCTCGCTGGTTGCTTGCCACCGACGTGTCGGAGCATCGCCGTCGGTGTCGGTTGAAACGGACATTGCGCCGCAGCCGGTCGTGGCGGGACCCGTCGTCGTGACCACCCGGCTGGCTGACGCAAACGGCATGCCAGTGACCAAAGCCCAGCTTATCGTCGAGGGCGATATGTCGCATCCGGGCATGAGCCCAGTCTTCGGAGAGGCGAAAGAGTTACCCGGCGGCCGCTATCAGGCGCAGCTTCAACTCGCGATGGCCGGCGACTGGGTTCTACTGCTGCACTTTACCTTGCCGGGCGGCCAGCCGCTCGATCGGCAGGTGGACGTGAAGGGCGTTCGGGCAAAATAGGGAAGAGTTGTCGACATCTGTATCCAATCCGCTTCCCATGGAGACCGAGCCGCTTCCATTCGACCTGCTCCGGGTTCCAGTGCTAGGCAGTTTTCTTAAATGGCGTCATTCGCGCACCGTGCTCGGCATCCCGCTGCTCTTCGTCAGTGCAGTGATGATCGCTCACGGCCTCTTCGGCCCGTCGCTTGCGCCCAAGAATCTTGCAACTGTGCTTAGCTGGGTGCATTTTCGCGGAGCATTGGTCCTCGTACTGCTCTGTGCGGGAAATTTCTTCTGCCTTGCTTGCCCTTTCATGCTGGTGCGTAACTTCGCGCGAAAGTTCCTTCATCCGCGCCTCACCTGGCCGCGTAGGCTGCGGAACAAGTGGGTGTCGGTTGGTCTCTTCGTTCTCATTCTCTTTTCTTATGAGCTCTTCGATCTCTGGGCCTCTCCCTGGTGGACCGCGTGGCTCATCGTCGGCTATTTCCTCGCCGTGCTGGTCGTCGATGGCCTCTTCAAGCATGCCTCGTTTTGCAAATTCGTCTGTCCCATCGGTCAATTCAACTTCATCGCCTCGACTCTTTCTCCCTTGGAAGTTGCCGTTCGTGAACCCCAGATTTGTTCCAGCTGCCACACCAAGGACTGCATCCGCGGCGAGCGTGGCCCCTCACCAGAGCTGGCGATCATCCAGCGAGGCTGTGAGTTGGCGCTCTTTCAGCCCGCCAAAGTCGGCAATATGGACTGCACCTTCTGCCTCGACTGCGTGCATGCCTGCCCCCACGACAATGTCGGTATCCTGAGCAGGCTCCCCGCCAGCGAACTCATGGTGGACCCGGTCCGCTCCGGCATCGGAATGTTTTCAAAGCGCAAAGACATCGCGGCTCTGGCCGTCGTCTTCAGCTTCGGCGCGCTGCTGAACGCCTTCGGCATGGTCAGTCCTGTTTACGCACTTGAGAGCTGGCTTGGGAATTTGCTTCATGTCCAACATGAAGCGCCCGTGCTCGGCCTGATCTTCGCCGTCGGACTGGTCGTCGAACCCATACTTCTGCTCGGCGCAGCCACGTGGATCACGCTTCGATGGGGAGGAGTCCATCGTGCGGCTTTGCCGCTCGCGATGCGCTACAGCTATTCGCTCGTGCCCCTCGGCTTCGGCATGTGGCTCGCCCACTACAGCTTTCATTTCCTGACCGGTCTCTTAACAATCATCCCGGTGACACAGCGCGCCCTCGCCGATCTTGGCTGGCCTTTGCTGGGCCAACCGCTGTGGACACTCACCGGCCTGCCCCGAAACATCGTGCAGCCGTTAGAGTTTGGATTTCTGGCGCTGGGCTTTGCCGGGTCGCTGCTCGTCGCCTATCGGTTGGCCGAGGAAGACTCTTCGGATCATCCGCTGCGGGCGTTTACTCCCTGGGCCGCTGTCTGCGTCTTGCTTCTGCTCGCTTCGGTGTGGCTCATGTTGCAGCCGATGGAAATGCGCGCGACCTTTATGAGTGGATAAACCCGGCTGTGTGCGATGAACAGCTATCGTTAAAGGGAATGTTGAAATTGAATTCCAACTCGAGGAAGGGAACCTGGCTGCGACGCCTTCTTCTCGCCGCGCTGCTCGTTGCCAGCGGCCAGCGGGCGCATGCCCATAATGGGCCGCCCTTCCCCATCGTCGAGAATCGTCGCGTCGGTCCAGTTGTCATCTCAGTCTGGACGAACCCCGATGTCGGCACCGGCAGCTTTTTCGTCATGGTGGATCCTCCACCGGGCGGCGCGATTCCCGCCGATCTCAAAGTGGACATTGCCGTGCAGCCGCTGAGCGGGCGCTTGCCGAAAAAGACCTACCACGCCTGGCTCGAAAGACTCCACGGCCAGACTGAGTACAAGGCTCTGGTACCCTTCGACGCGCAGGAGATGTGGCGCGTGCGAGTTACCCTCACCAGCGCTGAAGGCGGCGGCGAAGCGTCTGCCAATGTGATGGTGACGCCTCCCGGCCTTGGAGCATGGGACATGCTGCTTTATCTCCTACCATTCCTTGGGGCTGGTTTTCTCTGGTTCAAAGCAGCGATGCGCAAGCGGCGTCCAGGACCTGTCGCGATGAGGGCGGGATGATCCAACGTTGGTTTTCATCGCACACCGGCTACCCTCCTGCATACCGGCCGCAGCTCAGCCTCATGCTGCTCGCAATTACGCTCTCGGCCTCGACCGGATGCCAACGCAGCCTGCCCAGGCCCCCTTCGAGGGCCTATACCGACTACGTTTCCGCCTTCTACGTCGGCCTCGCGGCCTTGCAGGTCGGCGATGACGTTCGCGCAGAGAAGCAGCTTGCCGAAACAACTCAGATGGTCTCCGGGGAGCCAGCCGGCTGGGCGAACTGGGGCATTCTCAGGCTGCGCCAACGGGACTTTGATGCGGCAGCCGAGCGGCTGAACAGGGCCCGGAATCTCGCTCCCCAAAACGGCCACATCTACTATTTGCTTGGGCTCGTCGAGACCGGCAGAGGGAAGTCGGCGGAAGCGATCGCAGACTTTCGCAAGGCCGCCGAGCTTGATCCGAAGGACCTGATAGCCACCTATCAGCTTGCCGAAGAAATTGAGCGCCAGGGCGATACCAACAGCGACGCTGACTTTGAGAAACTGATGCAGCAGATCGTCGAGGCGCAGCCCGGCAATCTAGCCGCGCAGCTGGAGTTGGGCCGCATTGCCGCGAAGCGCGGAGACACTGCCACCCTCAAGCAAACGATAGCCGCCATCCAAATGCAATCGCAGTCATGGCCGCCGGAAGTCCAGCAGCAGTTTGTCGCGTTGCAGGCAGCTGCTTCCGGGGCGGACCCCCGCAGTGCCGCGCTGCGCACCACCTTTCTCCGCAACGTGCTCATGCGCCTTCCAGGTTTTCGTCGCGACTTGGCGCTCATCAAGCCCCAACCCGGCGACGAGGCGCAGCCTTTCACCCACTTTCTGCGTATGGAGACCCCGCAGTCGACCCCGGCGCCCGCCGACGTTGCGATGACCTTCGACCCTCAGCCCGTGTCCAATACGGATAAGACTCAATGGACCTGGATTGGCGCAGTCTCGCTCGGCGATGCGGGCGCGCCCACCGTCGTTGAGGCCAACGGGAGTCAGGTTCAGCTCGCAACGGGGGCGAAATTCTCGTTTCCCGGAGGAGCCGATCGCACGTCGCCAACGCCGGAGGGAATCGTTCCCATCGACTTCAACTACGACTTCAAAACTGACCTCGTCGTCGTCGGCGCGGGTGGGGTGCGCTTCTTCCGTCAGGACAACCCAGCTTCCTTCACCGACGTCACCGCGCAGACCAAACTACCTCCGGCGCTTTTGAACAGTCACTTCACCGGCGCTTGGGTGGCCGACATCGAAGCCGACGGAGATCTCGATCTTGTGCTCGGGGCCGAAACCGGCGCGCCCATCGTGTTGCGTAACAATGGCGACGGCACTTTCACGGCGGCGTCGGCGTTCCCCGGCGTCTCAGGCGTGCGGGGATTTGTGTGGGCCGATCTCAACGGAGACGGCAATCCCGATGCGACCTTCATCGACGGCGCCCAACACCTGCGTGTCTTCGCCAATCAACGCCTGGGCCGGTTTGCGGAGATTCCTGTCCCTGCGACTCTTGGTCCCGTCAAAACAGTGACTGCCGCTGACGCTAGCCACAACGGCGTGCTCGACTTGATTGCGGTGCAGTCAGACGGCTCTATTGTTCGCCTGGCAGAAAAATCCGCTGGCGATGGCTGGGATACCACCGTCATCGCGCAAGTGCCAGACGCAACAAACTTTCTTGCTGCCGAAGTTCGCCTGCACGCCTCCGACCTCGACAACAACGGCGCGGTCGATCTCCTGCTGGGCCGGACCACGAAAGCTGAAACCAGCAATTCCTTTGGAGCTCTGATCTGGCTCGCAGATGACAAAGGCGGATTCCTCGCCGCCACCAAGCCTTCTGCTTCAGCAGCGGTTTTCGACGCCGCAGATGTGAACGCTGATGGGAGACTCGATCTTCTCGGCCTATCGACGGACGCTCAACCCATTCAGGCTCTGAATCGCGGGACGAAAGACTACCATTGGCAAGTCGTTCGCCCGCGTGCGCTGCAGGCGGTTGGCGACCAGCGCATCAATTCCTTCGGAGTGGGCGGCGAGATTCAGATACGCTCCGGCCTTCTGGTGCAGCTCCAGCCCATCACCGGGCCGCAAGTCCATTTCGGCCTCGGTCAGCAGCTCCAAACCGATGTCGCTCGCATCCTCTGGCCCAACGGCACTCTGCGCGCCGAGTTCGCCCTCAAAGCCGATCAGCAAGTAGTGACCGAACAACGACTGAAGGGCTCATGCCCGTTCCTCTTCGCATACAACGGGTCGCGCATGGACTTCGTGAAAGACGCTGTCCCGTGGGGATCGGCGATTGGTCTGCGTATCGATAACCTGGGCACAGCCAGCATCGCGGCTACCGAAGAGTGGTACAAGATCGGCCACGACCAACTCGCCCCCCGCGACGGTTACTACGATCTCCGCATCACCGGCGAGTTGTGGGAGACCTATTACTACGATTATTTGAAGCTGATGGTCGTCGATCATCCAGAGGGCACTGAGATATTTACCGATGAGCGCTTCGTCGTTCCGGCAGCCAAGCCGCGAGTCATCGTCACCGGTCCCGCGCACAAGGTGGATCGCGCCATCGACGACAACGGCAATGATGTAACCGACATCGTGCGCGACCTCGACGGCAGATATCTTGACAACTTCGGCCGCGGACAATATCAGGGCGTCACTCGCGATCACTATGTCGAGTTAGATCTCGGCGATAGCCTTCCCGCGAAGGGCGCACTTTATCTCATTGCCAAGGGCTGGCTGCATCCCTCTGACTCCTCGGTCAACGTCGCGATGGGTCAGGGCGGCCATGTGCAGGCGAAGCGCCTGAGCCTGGAGGTTCCCGATGGGCGCGGCGGCTGGGTTGTCGTTCGCCCAAACCTCGGCTTTCCCGCAGGTCGAAAGAAGATATGCGTGATCGACATAGCCAATGTCTTTCGGCCCGGAACCCCTCACCGCCTGCGGCTGAGGACGAACCTCGAGATTTACTGGGACTCGATCGAGTGGGCCCAAGGCCAACCGAATTCGCCATTGCAGATAACGCCACTCGCTCCGGAGTCCGCCGATCTGCATTACCGTGGCTATTCGACCGTCCACCAGGCAAATCCCTCTTCGCCGGAAATCCCTGCTTACGGCCAGCTGTCGGCCACCCAACAACCCTGGCGTGATCTGGAAGGCTACTACACTCGATACGGAGACGTCGGCGAGCTGCTGCACGCGATCGACGACCGCTACGTGATCATGAATGCTGGTGACGAGATGTCGCTACGCTTCCCGGCCCAGTCGCAACCGCCTGCAGGATGGGTGCGCGACTATGTGATCGCCGGTGATGGCTGGATCAAAGATGGCGACTATAACTCAACCTACTCTAAGACTGTTCTCCCTTTGCCTTATCACGCGAAGAAGAGCTATGACACCGCACCTGGCAGGCTTGAGGACGAATGGGTCTACCGTCAACATCCGCAAGACTGGCAAACCTACCACACGCGTTATGTAACTCCGGAAGCGCAAAGCGCGTTGATTCCTGGTGGTGCCGAATGAAACGCTTGTTGCTTGCGCGTTTGGTACTGACTGTGTTCTTCATAGGCTTGCTAGCTACGCCCGCCATCATTCGGCGCGTCTCCGCCCGGCAATCCGTTCAGCTCGATAAAAACGCAGCGCTCGCCCGGCATGGTTTCTACCTGGAAGAAGTATCGCGGCAGGCAGGTATTAATTTTGTGCATCGGGCGCCGACACTCGACGCGAAGCTCGCGGGAATCATGCCTCAGGTCGCATCCATGGGCGCGGCCGTCTCCATCGTCGATTTCGATCGTGACGGCTGGCCCGATATCTACGTCACCAACAGCGGGGAAGGCAGCCGCAACTGTCTTTATCGTAACCAGCATGACGGGACATTCAAGGACGTTGCCGGCGAGTTAGGGGTTGCCGACGTCAATCAGCCAGGCACCGGCGTCTCCATGGGAGCTGTCTGGGGGGACTACGATAACGATGGCTACGAAGATCTGCTGTTATATAAGTGGGGTCGTCCCGAACTATACCACAACGACGCAGGACACGGCTTCACTCGAGTCACCGAGCGAAGCTGGCCTCCCTAAGTGGATCAACGCCAACACGGCAATCTGGTTCGACTACGACGGCGACGGCCTGTTGGACCTCTTCATCGGCGGTTACTACGCTGAAGACCTGGATCTATGGCATCTTTCCACGACCAGGATCATGCCCGATAGTTTTGAGTATGCGAAGAATGGCGGCCGAAAATACCTTTTCCACAATCTTGGCAATGGAAGATTTGAGGAGGTTGGCGAAAAGCTTGGAATTGACAGCCGACGTTGGGCGTTGGCCGCTTCAGCAGCCGACCTGCGCGGCACCGGCCATCCAGACCTCTTCATCGCCAATGACTACGGCGTCTCTGAGCTCTATCTCAATGACGGCAAACGCTTCCATGAGGCGGGAGAAGCGACCGGCGTCGGCTTTGCCCCGAAGAGCGGTATGAATGTCGCGTACGGCGACATCCTGAACCAGGGCCGGTACTCCGTCTACGTGTCGAACATTTCAGAAGAGGGGGTTCTGATACAGGGTAATAACCTCTGGATGCCCCGCGAAGGAACGAGCGGGGCCGCAACTACCTTTGAAAACCTTGCTCGCGATTTGGGAGTCGAGCTCGGCGGCTGGAGTTTCGGCGCACAATTCGGCGATCTCAACAACGATGGAACACTTGACCTTTATCTCACCAACGGATACGTCTCCTTAGATCGAAATCGTAGTTATTGGTACGACTTTTCCCACGTCGCCGGCGGCAACAGCACTATCATCGGAGATGCAAAGAACTGGCCCGCGATGGAAGGGCGAAGTCTCTCCGGGTATCAACAAAAACATGTCTGGCTCAACGATGGAGAAGGAAAGTTCGTCGATGTCGCGCAGGCGGTCGGCGTCACCGACACCTACGATGGACGTGCTGTGGCTTTGGCAGACCTGTGGAATACGGGTGCCCTCGACGTCGTTGTCGCGAATCAAAGAGGGCCGCTCTTGATCTATAAGAACACAGGTACTCCGGAGAACAAATGGCTTGAGTTCGAGCTGGAGGGCGCGGCAAGCAACCGAAGCGCAATCGGGGCCACGGTGACCGTCCTTTGGAACGGGCAGCGGCAGTCGCAGGAAGTCTCCGGCGGGAGCGGCTTTGCCGCCGAAAACGATCGGCAGGCTCCATTTCGGGCTCGGTAAGGATCCAAAGGTCGAGAAAGCAGTGATACGTTGGCCGTCTGGCAAGAGAGCAGGTGTTGGACAATCCAGTCCCAGGCCAGCTATACAAAGTGAAGGAGCTGAAATGAGTCAGCAACGTTAGCGACCGAGATCATATCGGCTGCGAGCGCGCACGGCTCGGTGGAAGCGCGTGCTCAGCCTTGATAATCGCTATGTTCCCCCGCTCTTCATCACCCTGATCTTGCTTGTCGGGCAGATATCGTTTGGCATGCTCGAGAGCTATAAGAAGACGCTGCTTGCAATCGGAACCGCGGTACTCGCGGAGCTTATCCTTA
Organism: uncultured Acidobacteriaceae bacterium; assembly: GCA_963790505.1. Lineage (GTDB taxonomy): Bacteria > Acidobacteriota > Terriglobia > Terriglobales > Acidobacteriaceae > Acidisarcina. The sequence continues at coordinate 1,022,553 of CAWBOT010000004.1, forward strand.
GCCGGATCTTCACCGGGAAATGGCCGCATCTGGCCAGCGCCTATATCAGCGGCATCAGCGTCGGCATCCTGGTTCGCTCACCCGGCCTTTTGGCCTTATGCGCTGTGTGCTTTGCTTTCCATTAGCTCGAAATATGTCTTCGCTATCGAGGCAGGCACCTGTGGAATCCATCGAACTTCGGTATCTCAGCGCTCTTGTTCCTCGCTGGCGATGCTGCTGCAAGCCTTAGCATTCAGTGGGGAAACTATCTGTTGCCGATGCTTGTGATCTGGGCGCTGGGGGTGACAATTGTCTGGAGGGTGCGCCGTTTTCATATCACCGCAACCTATGTCGTATCTTTCCTGGTCTTTGCCGTCATCAGAGCATGGCTTACCGGAAACCCATGGCAAGCGGAGGTAGCGCCACTCACCGGGCCCGAATATCAGCTTTACATTTTCTTTATGATTACCGACCCAAAGACAACCGTGAAAAGCGTAAGGGGTCAATGTCTCGTCGCGTTTGCGGTAGCATCGGTCGAAATGGCATTGCGCTTAAACCAGGTTGTCTACGCCCCGTTCTATGCCCTCTTCATGGTTGGGCCAACAGCTCTTCTTATTGAGATGTGGCTGCAGTCGCGCGACCGGAAGCTATTGGCTGTAGCTGCCTAACCATCTTTTTATTTCTCAAGGGATACTTTGAATCTGCCGCAAGTGACTGGTCTTTGCTGGGAGGAAGTTGAAAATCGAAGTACAACGACTGTGTTCTTTCTGCTGCCTGATATTCCTGGCGGCCATCGCCGGATGCAAGCAGAAACCATTGGCACCTGCACCGGAAACACATCCTTCAGAGTCGCAGCCGGCAATTAGTTCCCCTCGATCGTCCCCTGTAACGCCTGCGGGTGAGGTGGCTGCGCGCCCTGCTGGACCGATTGAGTTTGTTGATGTGACCGCGCAAGCAGGGATCGTTTTCAAGCAAAACAGCGGCGCATTCGGCAAGAAGTACCTGCCCGAGACCATGGGAAGCGGCGCCTGCTTCATCGACTATGACAATGACGGCTGGCAAGACATCCTGTTGGTCAATTCCATGGATTGGCCTGAACATAAAATCCATAAGTCATACCCGGCGCTCTACCATAACAACGGTAATGGCACATTCACCGATGTGACACGGCAGGCGGGGCTGGCAGTCGAGACCTATGGGATGGGTTGTGCAGTCGGGGACTTTGATAACGACGGCCTTGATGACATCTACATCACCGCGGTCGGCCGCAATCATCTGTTTCGAAATACCGGCCAAGGTAAGTTTGCCGACGTAACTCTGAAGGCGGGGGTCGCGGATCCCGGGTTTTCCACCAGCGCTATCTGGTTCGACTATGACAACGATGGAAAGCTGGATCTCTTTGTCTCCCACTATGTCGCGTGGTCAGCGGACAAAGACTTGTATTGCTCTCTGGATGGTAAGAATAAGTCCTATTGCACTCCGGATGCTTACAAGGGCGAGAGTGCGACACTCTTCCACAACAAAGGAAACGGCCTCTTCGAAGACGTGACCAAGCACGCGGGGCTCTACGACCCGGCGAGCAAGTCGCTTGGTATAGCCATGCTGGACTATGACGGCGATGGCTGGATCGACCTCTTTGTCTCGAACGATACGCAGCGGAATAAGCTTTATCGCAATAACCATGACGGTACCTTTACCGAGACGGGAGAGGTTGCGGGCGTGGCCTACGGGGAATCCGGAGGAACGCGGGCGGGGATGGGCGCGGACGCGGGCGACTTCGACCACACCGGCAGGCAGGGCCTTGTCGTTGGAAATTTCACGAATGAGGGTCTCGCCCTTTACCGCGACGACGGCACGGGCTTGTTCAGCGACCAGTCCCTGTCCTCGGGGGTCGGCCCGGCGTCGCTCAATGTGCTGACTTTCGGCGCCTTCTTCTTTGACTACGATCTCGACGGCCTTCTGGATATCTTCGCCACCAACGGCCACGTTGCGGATGACATCAGTGCATTACGTCCGACGCTCAAATATGCAGAGCCGCCGTTGCTGTTTCGAAACAAAGGCAAGAGCAAGTTCGACGATGTAACCGATCGCATGGGTCCGGCATTGCGGCGAGCGGTCGTGGGTCGAGGAGCGGCTTACGCGGATTTCGACCTCGATGGCGACCTTGATTTGTTACTCACTACGAACAATGGTGCTGCTCGTCTCTTGCGCAACGAGAACGGCAACCAGAACGATATGCTGCGTGTAAAGCTTGTAGGCACCCGCTCCAATCGGGACGGCATTGGAGCGAGACTCACGCTCACTACGAACAAAGGTCTGCGGCAATTTGCGATGGTGAAGAGCGGTTCCAGTTACCTGTCGCAGAGTGAGTTGCCGGTCACATTTGGGCTCGGCAAACCGGAATCCAGTAAGACCGGAAGCCTGGAAATCATCTGGCCCAGCGGAAAGAAGGAATCGTATGCCAACCTTGAACCGAACATGTTCATTACTGTGCAGGAGGGGCGAGGCATCCTCTCACAGCGAGCGATTGTGTTCACACCGGCCGCTCCGCCGCAGTAGGGTTGGCCGATTGTGGAGTGTCAAAGCCACAACGTCTCAACATCAGCGAGATATCATCGCGGGTCGCTCCTAACTTCGATGCCGAATGAAGGAGATCTTGAGCGTCGACTGGATGCCAATTCCGTTGGTTATGCTTGCCGAGCCCAGCAACATCGATCGGCTCGATGGCTTTGAGGATATCTTCGACTAGCCGCTCCGACTCTCCCGGCGTCCGAGGTAGACGTGACCTCGTCGACAGCTGTTGCGCAGCTGCGCCGAAGGTGGGATCGTCACCCAGAAGGAAGGAGCGCGCAAGGTGACCCTTGCCCAGGCGCCGCGCAGTTTCCGAATAGCTCGCGGCAGCAAAGTAAAGCAGGGATAACGCTGAAAACACACCAAAGTCGTGCATATTGGCATACAGCGCGCCGATCAGTCGGGCGCTCGAGAGCAGTTCGTCATTCGTCTGCTTTGCATAGACTTCCAGCCCCCGTGACAGACGGCTGGAGTTCCAGTCTTGCTCGAGGGCTTCGGCCATGCGCCCGATACCCAATAGAGTCAGCGGAAAGCCGGTAGAAAGCAGCGGATCGATAAAGCCCGCCGCGGAAGGGAGCATAGCCCAGTTACACCCAGTTATAGCCGAGCTTAAGAAGGAGAGGCGAGGAACATGGGTAAACTTCTGATTGGCTATTGCTCCGTCGAACTGCTGCTGCAGCGCAGGAATGCGAGCCAGTATTGCATGCCAGGCTTGCTCTCCTGTTGCGAACTTTAACTCGACGGCTAGCTTATCGGTAGCAGCGACGCCCGCGCTGGTCAATCCATTGTTGAAGCGCAAGACCCATATCCAACCGCCGTCAAAGACGTGGTGTACCGCTGCATCGTCGATCGGGTACGGAGGCGGCTCATTGTTGCAGCCAAAGGTTGTGTCATCAAGTCGGCCGACACCGGTAAAATGGCTGTAGAGCGCCTGGGTCCGGGGATAGTCAAGGAGTTCAGCTTCGCCAAGCCCCAGAGTGCGATGCATAAGGCCGCGCGGTCCAGAAGCATCAATCACGAACCTTGCGCAAAATGTTAGGTCGTGGCCGTGGCGCTTTCCACTGAAAGTAACTCCATCGCATGATGGCTCTAGCGAAGTGATATCTGTCTCATCGAAGTAGTCGGCCCCCATGTCCTGCGCTTGACGCACCAGGAGGTGGTCGAAATCCGCCCGGTACCAGTGAGTGTCGGCGATCTCATCGTGAGGGCTGGCGGCCACTAGCAGTTGGCTCGCCCGATTGGGCGGCGATGCGGACGGATGCTCTAGATCGTGGTAGTAAAAGGTGAAACCCCGCTTCAGGCCGCATGCAACTTCCGGATACGATCGTTGCCAGCTTCCCCATTTTGTCAAGGATCGAATCAGGGGGAGATCGTATCGAGTCGTGAGTTCCTCAAGGAGCAGGTTCGCGAGCGGAGTCGAAGACTCCCCAATCACGACTCGAGGGTGCCTGCCCTTGTCGACAAGGGCAACGGTGCGGCCCAGACGTATGACGATCATAGCCATGAGCGAGCCGGCGAATCCGGACCCAACCACCACGATGTCGTATTTGCCTGTCAGTGTGGCTCCTCGCAGCTATCGCAAGGCACCCCGTCGGCGACGCTCTGATGTAGATTCATCCACGACAATCGCGCAACCCTTGCCTCGGCGCAGGCGAAACACTTCGCCAGCGCGGCGATGTTCCATAAGTCCACAAAGACTCGCCCCCGAGCAAGAGATAGGCCATACGCGTCGGCTTTTTCGAGAGTGGATAACTTGGGGGGCGCAAAGTCTCCGCCCAGGCTAAGTTCCTCAAGCGCGCCGTTCCCGGCCCGCGTCGGAATTAAGGTTGCGGCACTGGCTCCACACTCAAAGGCAAAGTCCAGCGACCGTTCCGCCCACTCAAGCGCTTCGTTCTCCTTCATAAAGGGGGGCTTGACGAGAATGAACGTCCTCAAGTCGATATCGTATTTGTGAAGAGTTTCCGCGGCTCTTGAATATTGCTCCAGCGTCATCTGTTTGTTCAGCCGCTCTAATACCTCAGGATGCGCTGTCTCCAATCCCATGGCTACTTCGAGCCGGCCGGCCAAAAGTTCCTTGAAGCGAAGACATCGCTCGCTGATCAATGCCGGATGGCTTTCGACGATGACCCTTTCGAACTTGCTCAACAGTCGGGCAATCTCCGGATAGTCTTGTGAAGGTATCGCTCCCGGATCGAAAAAGCTGCCGCTGTTATACAGCTTGATATGCCGCGCCTCCGGCAGCTGCCGCAGCGCGAAGCCTATCTGCTCGGGTATCGCCCCTGAAGGCACGGTCTCGGTCAAAGTGTTTTGCCACAGATCGCACATCAGGCAACGCCACGGGCACTCTCGGTTAGTAAGCAATATGGTGGCGACAGGGACGATCTCGCCAGTCGCTGAACACTCATCTTCCACGAAGAAAGCATAAGGGCGTAGCGGATCCAGCGCATTCCGCTGATGCCGGCGCGCCAGAATCCAGCGGTCGCGTTCCACGCGACTCTCGGGGTAAAGAGAGACGAGCTCCGCCTTCATTGGTAGAGGGACAAGAACGCTTTGCGATATTCCGCTTCCTGCTGCGGCAACCGGTGGCGGAGCGTCTCTGCGGGCATAGCACCGTGTTGGAAGCGGCGTTTCGGAAAGACCGGCATTTTCATTCCCGTGACCGCTTCGATTCCGCGAGCGACGATGTCCCCCTTAAGCTCGTAGAGGCGGCCAACGTTGTACTCTGTCAAGTCAATGAACGGAATCGCCTCGGCAACGGCGATAACTTCGGGCCGCGTATAAGGGCTGAATCCATTGAAGCTATAAGCATGAGCCGGGGCATAAGTACGGATGTAAGATCGGCTGAGTCCGCCGCTGTAAGTGAGGGAGTGTTTAATCTTTCCCACGCCCCAGCCTTCCTGGTAGAGCATCTGGTTGTTGATCACGCTGCGAATCGTGAGTTCGGGGTTCTCTTCGATGGGGTAGTCTTTGAGGTTTTCATCTCCACCGTCGCCATCGACAAGGTAGCGCCATTCGGGATACCGGCTGCGAATGCCCCGGCAGAGGGCAATGGCCATGGTTGCCGATTCAATGTCGAGAGGCTTGTAGTCTTCCAGCAGACGAATGGTCTCGCTGGCGTCGAGCGCCGACGGATCGGCCTCGATCGGCTCCAGAAAAATGGAAAGGCCGAGTTCCTCCAGAAATCTCTGCGCCTGCCGTAAATCGGGCCCATCCCCCAGATCGAGCACAAACGCCTTCAGTCGCGACGGGCTCATGCCCAGCTTGCGCATCAGGTAGTAGGTAGTGAGAAAGACGCTGCCGCTATCGATGCCTCCAGAAAAACAGACGCCGATCGGTTCGCCGCCGGGGATGGCCTTCAGCCATTGCGCGATCTCTTCAGCCAGTGCCGAGATATAGGTGCGGCCGATAACATCCAGGTCTTTCGGAAGCGTTGCGGACGCGGGAGCAAAAAAGCGAGTATAGACCGGGTCTGGGTCGGGGCATCCGATCAGTTGAAGCTCGACCACATAATGCGCGGGCACCATCCGGGTGTAACTCGGGTGGAACTGCCCGTCGAGTCCCTCGGTTTTCAGCCACTCGAAGATAGCGTCGATGCGGTGGGCAACCACCAGCGCAGGGCCTTCCTGTCTCTTGGCCAGAAAGTAGCGCATCGGCCGGTCAAGAGAGCGAGCCATTTTGACGGTCTTTCCCGAGCGGGCAAGCAGTGTGAATGAGCCTTGGATCCCGCGAACGGCCTCAGCCGGCCCCTCCAGCAGCAGTTGGCGGGCCTGGTCGACAGTGAGGTTATAAATCTGGTTGGCTTCGGGGGCGGTCAGGTCAACCACCCGTTCAACGTAGGAATGGTCCAATGTTTACCTCAGAGAAAGCAGCTCCGCTGCCTCCACAGTTTACTCGTCGCCGGACCGCTATTCCATCACCCGTTACACTGCACTTTCTCTAAACTGAAATCAGCGAGGTTCAGCCGAATGTATATGCCGCCCGCCTTTTGCGAAGACGATCTGCCGACCATCCACGCCGAGATTCAGAAGATTCAGTTGGCGACACTGGTGACGCTCACCGGCAGCGGCCTGATCGCCACGCACCTTCCGCTGATGCTCGATGCTTCTGCCGGGGAGTACGGCACCCTATTGGGGCATGTCGCGCGCGGCAACACGCAATGGACGGAGAGTCTGCCTGAGGTCGAGGGGCTCGCCATTTTTACTGCCTCTGACGCCTATGTCTCTCCCTCGTGGTACCCGAGCAAGCAGGAAACGGGCAAGGTCGTCCCCACCTGGATGTATGCCGCGATTCACGCCTACGGCCCGGTGCGGTTTATCGATGATGCCGAATGGCTGCGCGGCGTCGTGACCCGGCTGACAGAGAAGCACGAGGCTGCATTCCCGCAACCCTGGAAGGTGACCGACGCACCCTCCGCTTATGTCGACGCACAGCTTGCGAGAATCATCGGCGTCGAGGTCCCGATCTCTCGTCTCGAAGGCAAGTGGAAGTTCGATCAGCGCTCCTCGCCGCCGGACAGGTTGGGCGTGGTGGCAGCTCTCGAAGCCAGCGGAACGCCCGGGAACCTGAAGGCAGCAGGCGTCATGCGCGGGATCGAGGAGAAGCGGCGCAAGGGATAAGAAAGCTTTCAGCCCGCGGTTTTCAGGAAAGGCCTCTGAAGACCCCGGGCTGATAAATGAAGACTTGGACTCTTTACTTCAGCTGTCCAATGGTTGTTTTCACTCGCGCCACGACTGAGGGCGGAAGCGGGGCATAATGCAAAGCCGAGGTCTCTGACTCTCCATGGTCCAGCATCCACTGCAGGAAGTCCTTGATGACTTTGCCGTTATTGGCATCCTTTGCCGGGCTGGGAATCAACAGCCAGGTGAAGCTGGAGATCGGATAGGCGTCTTTGCCCGGAGCATTGGTGATGGAGACGCGGTAATCGGCCGGGATTTTCGCTCCTGCCGCGGCCGCGCTCACTCCCTCGGTCGTAGCCTTTAGCCAAGTTCCTGAGGCGTTCTTGACCCATCCATAATTAATGTTGTTCTGCAGAGCATAGATAAGCTCGACATAGCCGATGGCGCCCTCGACCTGGCGCGCCATGGCGGCGACGCCCTCGTTCCCTTTGGCGCCAATCCCGACCGGCCAGTTCGGCGATGCCGCGCCCTTGCCCACCTTGTTCAACCAATCGCTGCTCACCTTGGAAAGGTAGTCCGTAAAGATAAACGTGGTTCCGCTGCCCTCGGCCCGGTGAACGATGAAGATCGGCTCGTTGGGCAGGCTGACTCCAGGATTGTCCTTCGCAATGCGGCCATCACTCCAGGAGGTAATCTTGCCGAGGTAGATATCGGCCAACACATCCCCTCCGATTTTGAGGTCTTTAACGCCCTTCACGTTGAAAATCGGCACGACCGCGCCGAGCACAGTGGGAATATGAACGATTTTCACCTTCGATCCGGCGAGCTGTTCGTCGGTCATCGGCACGTCCGCTGCGCCAAAGTCCACCGTGCCCGCGGTAACCTGGCGGATGCCGGCTCCGCTGCCAATCGACTGGTAGTTGATCTTCACTCCTGAATGAGCTGCGCTGTATTCGCTGAACCATTTCGAGTAAATCGGATAGGGGAAGGTAGCGCCGGCGCCAGTGATGTTTTGTGCCAGCGAAATCGAAACGGCAGAGAGCAGAATCAGGGCACTGAGAGCCCTCGTTTTTAGCATGTGTCTTCCTTTTATGGATCATTTTGATCGTGTCGCGGCTTCATGAATACAGCTTTACAGGAACGTGAATTTCGGGCCAATGACGCCGTCGAAAGCCGGATAAGGCCGGGAACATCACTTCTCGACCGGTACCGTCGGTGCCTCGTCGATTCGGACTGGGGACAGTCCCTGCGCAGCGTGTGGCCTCGACGGCGCAATCGGAAGGGTGAAGAGAAACGTAGCCCCCGAGCCGAGCTCGCTCTCCGCGCGAATCAAGCCGCCGTGGGCAAGCACGATATGCTTGGCGATCGCCAGGCCGAGGCCGGTGCCTCCGGACTCGCGCGAGCGCGCCTTGTCGATCCTGTAAAAGCGCTCGAAGATGCGGTCGAGGTGCTCAAAAGGAATGCCCTGTCCGAAGTCGCGGACGAAAAACTCGACTTCGGTTTCCAGCCGCCGTGCTCCCACCCGGACTCGCTGCCCGCTCTTGCCGTATTTCATCGCATTCTCGATCAGGTTGCCGAAGACCTGGTTGAGCGCGTCGGGATCGGCGAGTACGAACTCATCCGTCGCCTCATCCGCCTCGAGGCTCACCGGTGTATCCAGTACCATCCCGGCGAGAGACTCGATGGCGTCGTGAACCAGTTCCGAGGCGCGAACCGGATGGGTCCGCAGCTTATAGTCGCCTGACTCCACGCTGGCGAGGGCAAGCAAGTCTTCAGTGAGCCGATTCACCCGGTTGGCGTTCTTGAGAATGATGGAAAGGAAGTCGCGGGTGTCCTTCTCCGAGGGATGCGAATCGAGCAGCGTTTCGACATAACCCGAGATCGATGTCAGCGGGGTCCGCAGCTCATGGGAGACGTTGGCGACGAAGTCCCGGCGGGTCTTCTCCGCGCGCTCCACCTCCGTCACGTCATGCAGCACCGCCACAGCCCCGCCGCCGGGGGTGGGAGCCGCGCTGACCTCATAGACGCGGCCCGGCGCGACCGAAGTGGCGCGGGCGTGGTGAACCTCTCGGCTGGCGAGAGCATTTTCCACGCAGGCCAGCACTTCAGGGTCGCGAAGCGTATGCACCAGCGAGCGCCCTTCGCGTACCGGGCTGGGCGAGATGCGTTGCATCACGGCGTTCGACCAGCTCACCTGCCCCTCCGCGTTCACCGCGACGACCGCCTCCTGCATGCTGTCGAGCAGCGCTTCGAGTTCGCGGCGGTTGGTGTCGAGCGCATGGAAGCTCTGCTCCAGGCGGCTGGCGGTGGCGTCGAGCGCGTGGGCCACTTCGGAGATCTCATCCAGATTGCCTTCCTCAACCCTGGCCGACAGTTCGCCGGCGGCAATGCGGCTCGCGAAGATCACAATGCGGTCCAACCGGCGCGAAAAGCGCTGCGCCAGGAAAGCCGCGATCAGGATCGCCAGCGCGAGTGAAAGCAGCGAAGCAATCAAGACATCGCGGCGAAGCAGGCGCATGGTGGCATCAATTTCGTTGAGAGAGTGGGCCAGCACCACCACCCGTTCTCCCGAGGGAACTGCGACAAAAAGAGCGTTGTCCCGCTCCGATCGCCCGATCGCTTCGTGGAGTTGCAAGACCGCCGTTACTTCGGCCGACTCCGGCGTCACCGGTGGAGCGGGCCGCGAGGCGGCGAGGACTCGTCCGCTCGCATCCAGAATCGCGAACTGCTCAGTACCGCTTAGAGCGTCAAGAGCGGCGCTGTCCGGCAATGGATCGGAAGCCGAGGAATGCAACTCGGACGCCAGTAGATGGGCCTTGCTGGCAAGCGAGGCCTCCGCCTGGCGGCGCAGCGAGTCTTCAAGAATGCCGCGCAGCGAAAAGTCCAGGACCACCGTCCCGATGAACAGCACCAGCAAAAAAGAGAGGAAGAGTTTGGTGAAGACTCGTCCGGTCATCAGCGGTCTCCGGCGGGCAGAAATCGGGAATCGGACATGGTGGAAACCGCAGGCCCCCGCTCCCAACGATGCGTTTCAGAGAGACAACCTCAATTATCGCTCTACCGCACTCAGGCCGCGAATCCAGGCTCCGGAAGCCTAGGCCGAGCGCGGGACCTCGAAGCGGTAGCCGGCGCCGCGCACCGTCTTGAGATAGCGAGGGTTTTCGGCGTCGCCCTCGATCTTTTCGCGGATTCGGCGAACATACACGTCCACCGATCGCGGAGTCACAAAGCGGGCATCGCCCCAGACCGCGTCGAGCAGGTGGTCGCGGCTGAAGACTCGGCCCGGATGACGGGCCAGGTAGTCGAGCAGGCGGAACTCCGTTGCGGTCGTCGTCGTTAGCTCGCCTCGCACCTTCAACTGCATGGCGCTGGCGTCGATGACGATCTCTTCGAAGCTGATGATCGAGGGGGTCGTCGGCCGCTCGAAGCGCCGCAGGACGGCCTTCACCCGCGCCACCAGCTCGCGCGTGGCAAAAGGCTTGGTGATGTAGTCGTCCGCTCCCAGCTCGAGCCCGAGGACGCGATCGTTTTCCCCCGCCCGCGCCGTCAGGAAAATGATCGGGATCGTGCTCAAAGCGGAGTGGCCGCGCAGACGGCGGCAAACGTCCAGGCCGTCGCCGCCCGGAACCATGATGTCCAGCAGAAACAGCGCCGGGGCCTGCCGCTCGGCGTCGGCTACGATGTTGGTCGGCGTGCCGTAAACCCGGACGGTAAATCCAGCGGCCTCAAGATGGTGCTGCACGAGACGCGAAATATCGCTGTCGTCTTCTAGGACAAATACAATCTGGCTCAAGCGGTTCTTCCTCGGCCTGAAGGCGGCGCTCGCAACCTGCTCAGACAGCATCAGCGTATCCCATACGGGCAAAGGAAATGCAAAAGGATTGTGAATTTGTCCTGAGCTGGGGGCACGTATCGCGGAAGGTAATCGCTCTCCGAAGACCGCGCGACTACCGTCGTGGATCGAGACGAATCGGGCGAACTCTCGGCAGCGCCAAATTACTGTGGAGTCGTTGGTAGGTGACCGAAATAATTATCTTCTTGACCATTCGACGTGACTAGCGGCACTATCTGTGGGCCATCGAGGGTGATCAAATGCTCGCCGCGAATCGAATCCTTGCCCTGACTGCTATCGCGTTAGCCCTGAGCATTTCATCCTCCGCCGAAAGTCCGGCCTTCCAGATCATTCCGCCCAGCGCACAGACCATCTACGCTCCGATCGCCGGGCTGGATGAGTTTGCAAGCTGGCAACTTGCGGTAGTGAATCGCAGCCCCGGCCCCACGCCGGCGACGATCACGCTTTACTCTCGTGAGGGCGCGGTTCTCGCCACATCGCAGGTGACGCTTGCGGCAAACGAAACCAGAGATTTGGACATTCGGACGCTTCTACCTGAAGGGGATACATCGCCCAAAGTCGGAGGCCTCTCGATCAGCTTCACCGGTGCGCCGCATGGCGTCGGAGCGCAGGTGACGCTCAGCCGTTATCACGGCTTCGGCAATGTGGATGCGCCGGTCTTTCCTGACGCGCTGTACAAGTCCAACACCGCCGATGCGGTCTGGTGGGCACCGCGACGTTCCCGCTCTTACCTCGTTCTCGGCAGCTCGTCCGCCGATAGTCTCACGGTGAAGATCACCGACGGAAAAGGGGAGCTTGAGCAAGTTGAAGTCGCGCCGCACGGCACCGTGGTGCGCAGTCTCGATGGCGACATTGACCGCCCGGAGGGCGTAGACTCCGTGCATGTGGAGGGGACGGGCGCTCCGGGAACGCTTCGAATCACCGGCTACACCGTCTCCGACGAGGCGAGATTCGTGAACACAATCCGCGCTTACGATCCGGCGACCGCTTCCGAAACTGCAATGTACGCTAACGGCATTCACTTCTCGGGCGGGGCAAACCATCTGGCAGTCAAGAACCTGTCTACGCAATCCCTGCGGGTGTCCGCGACCATCTTTCCGCTGGCGTCAACGAATCCGGCCATGGAGATTCCGCCGAAGAGCGTCGAGCCCGGGGTGACGGCGGAGCTGGATCTATCTGGGATAGCCAGTCCCGCAGCACTGGACGGAGCGGCGATCAAGGTCGAAAGCACCGGCCCCATCGGATCGGTCATCGCCAGCCTGGTGAACCACAGCCGGGAAGAGCACATCGTGCGCGCTGCGCCATTCAAAGACATTGGCGACATGTCCATCTCGACCGGGGCGTATCCCTGGCGGCTTGACGGCGAATTCGACTCTCGCATCTACATCACCAATGCGGGAACGGTGCGCGCCGCCTTCGGCGGCCACATTCTGCCGGCCAATGGTCCCTCGTATTTCGTCGACAGTCATTATCTCGACCCGGGCGAGAGCGCGGTCTTCGACATCCGGCAACTTCGGGACGAGCAGATTCCCGATCCGAGAGGCGTCAAACTGCCCAAGGATGCCCTCGTCGGCCAGTTCAGTTGGAGCACCATCTTCGGGGACGGAACACAGCGATTCATCGGGCGGAACGAACTCGTCGACCGGGTCTCGGGAATCAGCGCGAGCTTCAGTTGTGGTGGCGTCTGTTACTGCCCAAATAACACTACCTCGGCGTCGTTTTCTCCCGGCTCTTCGACGACCTATGTTGGCGGCCAGGTCACCAATATGTCGACCGTGGCCAGTCAATACACTTGCATGGGCGTCTTCGTCGATAACTACACCGTCACCCCCGGCTCGTGGAACGTCGCAACGCTTAGCGTTCTGTCTTTGAGCTCGGGCGCGCCGAGCTCCACGATGAGAGGCCTCGCCGGAGGTAGCTCCTCGTTTTACACGCCCTTCAATGGAATATCTTATGCCTATAACGGGCAGACTCAGCAATGCTTTGTCGCTAGCACGCCACAGCTTAATCCCGGGGGGAATGGCACGGTGGTAGGCGTTACCATTTCAGGGCCTTCTGCAGTGTTAATCTCGACGAGCGTTACGGGGTCACCGACCATTCAGCTCACGGCTACCGGAACGCCGCCTGGAGGAACGTATACTTGGAGCTCTTCGAGCTCTAGTGTGACTTTGAAGAACCCTTCGACCGCGACTGTCACTGTATCCGCATCCTCTGCGGGCTCTTCAACCCTTACCGCAACATACACAGAAAATGGAATACAAGGAACTGCAAAACAGATTGTCACTGTGCTGGTGCCGAAAAGTCTGAGCGCACCAACATTCAAGCCGGTGGTTGTAGTCAATAACGGTAATGTTGTGGATTATTTCGGCAACGTGCTGAGGACAGGCTATTGCGGTGTATATCAAAACTTTGCCTCGGATCTGCTTGACCAGAGTGGGAACAAAATTATCACAACTAACATATTCAGTTTTTCTGAATCATTTTCCAACTATGTCAGTACCTTTGGCGGAACGGTCCCGGGGGGCCCCCTAACCAGCGACCAGAATACAGGTATCCAGCGACTGGCGGATACCCAAGCATTCGGGGGACCATATCCCGCCAACTGTCCGGGTACTAATGATAACGAGTCTTTTGACCAGACATTCTCTCTTAAAATAGATGGCACCACTTATCCGCTAACCACGGTCAGGCACATATCCAGAGGAAATTTTAGCGGCACATTAAACGTCAACGTGACCACAACTAGTCCTTAGGCGGTCCCGGAGGTCACAAACCATGAAGCTGCGTCATAGAGTCGTCGGGGCGGTCTTGGTGGCAGTGCTAAGTCAAGCTAGATTATCTAGTGGTAGTAACTCCACAGAAGGTCTTGCACAGTTAGCCGCAGCCATTCTCACAAGTAATAATGGCGTTGGTGGTGTGAGGGATATCTATGAATGCCATCCGTCCCCCAGCGGCGAGATACAAGTATCGGGCTCAGTTGTGGACGAGCAGCTCAACTCTTTGGCCCAGCATTATCCAATCAAGTGGAAAAAAGACCATGATGCATACGTGATCCAGGTCGGTGATTCTATCTCTTCTTCGCTGCTCGACGTGGTGTTACCAGATATTGCTGTTAGCAAAGACAACCTAGTAGCCGCCACAGGTACACTGTTTGCGAGCGGAGCAGTGCAAAACGATCTGCGGAAGAGCGGACTAAGACTTCTCGATAGATCGATCGGCTTTTCCCCAGTAGGTGTCCAGCCTGCCACGAGTGGAAAGAGTATTATTTTGCCCCGCGGCACGCTCTACGAAGACCTCAACAGGCTGGCAGTCCGAGCGGGAAAAGCGGTTTGGCTCTACCAACAAGATACCTGTAACGGAAACAAAGTGGGTCAATTTACGTGGGTTCGCCGCTGAAAGACGGGTCGGGTGCCTGCTTTAGGTCTCGATTGGCGAAAACGTGGATTATGTTAAGAGCATGAAAACAGTAAAGCTTGGCACGCAGGGCGCAGTCGTCTCCCGCATGGGACTCGGCTGCATGGGCATGAGCGACTTCTACGGCGAGCGCAACGACGAGGAATCGGCCGCAACCATCCTCCGCTCGCTCGACCTCGGCATGACCTTCCTCGATACCGCTGACACCTACGGCATCGGGGACAACGAAGAGCTGATCGGCAAGACCGTCAAAGGCCGCCGCGACGAGGTCTTTCTGGCGACCAAGTTCGCCAACCAGCGGACCAAGGAACAACCGAACGTCTGGTTGATCAGCGGCAAGCCGGACTATGTGAAGTCGGCCTGCGACGCTTCGTTGCGGCGGCTGGGCATCGACCACATCGACCTCTACTACCAGCACCGCGTGGATCCTGAAACTCCTATCGAAGACACCGTCGGCGCCATGGCCGACCTCGTCAAGGCCGGCAAGGTGAAATACCTCGGCCTCTCCGAGGCTTCACCTGCCACCATCCGCCGCGCCCACAAGGTCCACCCCATCACCGCGCTCCAGACCGAATATTCCCTCTTCGAGCGCCACGTCGAGGCAGAGATCCTGCCCACCCTGCGCGAGCTCGGCATCGGCTTCGTCCCTTACAGCCCGCTAGGACGCGGCCTGCTCACCGGCGCAGTCAACCCCGGCGATCTTCCCAGCACCGACTCCCGCGTGACGCGCATGCCTCGCTTCGCCGGCGAAGCCTTCGACAAAAATATGGAATTGGTCGCACGCATCAAGGAGATCGCCGCCCGAAAGAACGCAACCCCCGGCCAGCTTGCCTTGGCGTGGGTGCTCGCCAAGGGAGAAGACCTCGTGCCCATCCCCGGAACCAAACGCAGGAAGTACCTGGAAGAAAACGCGGCAGCGGCAGATATCAAACTGACACCCGCCGAAGTCGCTGAACTTGAAAACGTCGTCCCCGTCGAAGCCATCGCCGGAGACCGGTACGCCGCACCGCAGATGAAGTCAATTGATCGGTAGGCGCACGCGATCGGCTTATTGCACCGCCGCCTCGCCAATCTGCATGACTACCGATCGCGCTGCCTCGCCGCTCTTGTCCGAAAGCTGCACGAGCACAATGCGAATGAGGTCGTTCTTGGGATCGATCCACCCCTCGGTGCCGAAGGCCCCGCCGTGGCCGTAGGTGCCGGGGGAATGGAGCAGCAGCGTTCCCTCCGGCTCATCGACGATCTCGAATGTCAGTCCATAGCCGGTGCCGCCCAGCCAGCCGCTCGGCTTCACATCATCTGGAGTGAAGACTCGGGTCATCGTCTCGATCGATTGCTTCGATAAATACCGAACTCCGTTATACGTCCCGCCATTGAGCAGCATCTGGTAGAAGCGCACCAGGTCGCCGGCGGTCGAATAGAGGCCAAACTCCGGCGCCGGATACTTCATATTTGGCCGGAACTTGGTCGAGTCGCCAGCAAGCGTCGTGCCTCCGGCAAGCACCAGCTTGCCATCGGAATGTGTATATACATAGGCCAGCCGGTCGCGCTCGTTTTCAGGAATGGTAAAGAACGTGTCAGCCATGCCTAGCGGCTCGAGAATGTGGCTCGAAACGAAGTGGATGTAATCGTCGCCGGAGACCACTTCGATGATCCGGCCCAGAACGGCGATGCCGACGTTGCTGTACTGCCATTTGCTGCCCGGTTCGTAATTCAGATTCTGGTGCGCGTAGGCAGTCACCGCCTCTTCCAGCGTCAACCGCAGCGTCTGCTCGTTATCGGCGATGCTGCCCACCGGGTCCGACTCCAGCCCAGAGGTGTGGCACATCAGCTCCCATACCGTGGGCGCGGACTTCGGCGGGTGTACCCTCACGCTTCCATTAGGTAGTTTCTCTTCCACCATAATGTCTTTGAACTCAGGCAGGTAGAAGCTGATCGGCCGGCGCAATTCGAGCCTGCCCTGCTCAACCAGCATCATGGCCGCGACCCCGGTGAAATTCTTGGTCATCGACATGATCTGAAAGAGCGTGTCTTTGCGCATCGGCTTGTTGTTCTCGATGTCCGCCAGCCCCACCGCGTCGAAGGCCGCGATCTTGCCATGCCGCGATACCAGGTAGACAGCCCCCGGAATGACCTGCTGATCGACAAGCTCCTGCAGGCGCGGTTTGATGGATTGCAATTTCTCCTGGTCGAGGCCGGGCGTCGCAGCTGGTTTCGCCTGCGTCCAGCCGGAACCTGTCGCCGCAATCAGGAACGCCAGAAAAAGACAGCTATGCTTCACCGCTTGCGTTGCCGGTTCCGTACGGTGCATCGTCTCTCCTAAAAAGCTGTTGGGAACACTCTACTGAAGTTGGGTTATCGATTCCATCAAATGTGCCTCGCCTGTATGTTCGCCATGTTTGCGCGTCGGGCCTGCCTGATTGCCCTCGGCCCGGCGGCGCGCAGTTATACTGGCCGTGAGTCGAGAGCAAAAATCTCCAGGAGCCGTTAACTTTTGGGCGGGCCGCACTCCTTTCTGCGCCTGCGCGAGTCAGCGCGATCCATCTCCTGCTTTGCTCAAAGTAAACTCAAGCTGCACGCTTAGCGAGGACGATGAAGCTCATTCGATTTGGCCCCAGGGGCAAGGAAAAGCCCGGCATTCTTACGCGTGACAATATTCGTGTCGACCTTTCGGGTTTTTTCGCTGACTGGAATACGGCATTCTTCGCCGGCAACGGCCTCGAGCAGTTGGCCGAAGTGGTTTCAGACAAAGCCGGTCCGTTGGCAGAAGTGCCCGAATCGGAACGCTGGGGCGCTCCCGTGGCTCGCCCCGGCAAAGTCATCTGCATCGGGCTCAATTATTCCGATCACGCGCGCGAGTCCGGAATGCCCGTTCCCGAAGAGCCCATCGTTTTTATGAAGGCCGCAAATACCGTCGTCGGCCCTTACGATGAGGTGCTCATTCCGCGCACCAGCATCAAGACCGACTGGGAGGTTGAGCTTGGCGTCGTCATCGGCGCCGAGGCCCGCTATGTCGAGTCGGTCGAGGCTGCCGCCGCCCACATCGGCGGATATTGCGTCTCCCATGACGTCTCCGAGCGCGCCTTTCAACTCGAGCGCGGCGGCCAGTGGACCAAAGGTAAGAGCTGCGACACGTTCAACCCCCTCGGGCCGTTCCTCGCCACTCCCGATGAGATCGGCGACCCCGCCAACCTGGCGATGAGTCTCAAGGTCAACGGTCAGCTCCGTCAAAGCGGCAACACTTCGACCATGATCTTCAATCCCGCGTTCCTGATCCACTACCTCTCCCAGTTCATGACCCTCGAGCCGGGCGATCTCATCTCCACCGGAACGCCGCCGGGCGTCGGTCTGGGCATGAAGCCTCCGCAGTTTCTCAAGGCCGGCGATGTCGTTGATCTCGAGATTGACGGCCTGGGCAGCCAGCGCCAGACATTCGCCGACGCCTGATCGCGAGCAACCCCAGCACGCGAAGCTGCCGCGCTGCATCCTACAGGAACTTGCTATTGTGCCAGCAGTAGAATGAAGTGTGCGCCACGGGATGCGATGAACACTGATATGCCGGTATCGTCCGGACTCCAAACAAAACGGCAAGCGCTCGATGACCGCCTGCGCGGCATCGGCCGGCTGATGGTCGCCTACTCCGGCGGGGCAGACTCGGCCTTTCTCGCCTACGCTGCCCACAAGGTTCTCGGCGGAGAGATGCTTGCGGTCATCGCCGATTCTCCCAGCCTCTCGCGTGCCCATCTGCGTGACGCCGTCGACTTCGCCGAGCAGCAGGGCATTCCACTGC
This sequence comes from uncultured Acidobacteriaceae bacterium, assembly GCA_963790505.1. GTDB lineage: Bacteria > Acidobacteriota > Terriglobia > Terriglobales > Acidobacteriaceae > Acidisarcina. The sequence continues at coordinate 1,040,776 of CAWBOT010000004.1, forward strand.
GCGTCGTCGATACCAACGAGCTCGAAAACCCGGAGTACGTTCGCAACGACGGCGCGCGCTGCTTCCACTGCAAGGACGAGCTTTTCAAAGTCATGGGCGAAATCGGAGGCCCGCTGCACTTCGAGAATGTCGCCTATGGAATGAACGTCGACGACCTCGGCGACTTCCGCCCTGGGCAAAAGGCCGCTGCGCAACATCACGTCCTCGCCCCGCTCGCCGAAGCTGGCCTCACGAAGGAAGACATCCGCACATTGGCGCGCGAACAGGGCCTTCGCATCTGGGACAAACCCGCATCCGCCTGCCTCTCTTCCCGCATCGCCTATGGCCTGCCCGTCACGCGCGATACGCTGCAGTCGATCGAGAAAGGCGAAGAGGCATTGTTCGCGATGGGCTTTCGGCAATTTCGCGTAAGGCACCACGGCGAACTGGCGCGGATTGAAATCGCGCGCGAAGAACTGCCACGCATACTCTCCCTTTCGACTTTCGAAAAAGTCAGCTCCGCCTTGAAAGCCCTCGGCTACAAGTATGTGACGCTCGATCTGGAAGGCTACCGGTCGGGCTCGATGAATGCCTTACTGCCCGTTTCCCAAATTGAGATCGGCCGCCCTGCAAACAGTGAGCTCGCGAAGTGAAGATCGCCTACCTGGACTGCTTTTCCGGAATCAGCGGTGACATGCTCTTGGCCGCCCTGGTCGATGCGGGCGTTCCCTTCGAGGTCCTTCAGGATGCCGTCGCCTCGCTCAATCTCGGCGCAAAGCTGGAGTTACGCCGCGTGAATCGCAGCGGCATCGACTCGGCCAAGGTCGATGTTCTGACCTCAGAAGGAAAACTCGCCGACGCCGCTCCCGCCGAGCATCAGCATCCTCACTCTCACGACCACGAACATTCGCACGATCATGATCATTCGCATGAACATGCCGGCGGTTCAGGTCACGCTCACGGCCGATCGCTCTCGGTCATCGTCGGCATCATTCGCGGATCGTCCTTGCCGGCGGAAGTGCAAAGTCTCGCGTTGAAGGCCTTTCATTTGCTCGGCAACGCTGAGGCGAAGATCCACAACGTCCCCGTTGAGACGATTCATTTCCACGAGGTAGGCGCAATCGATGCGATCGCCGACATCGTGGCCGCCGCCGCCGGTTGTCACTGGTTGCAAGTTGACCGCTGGATCTGCTCTCCGCTCAACGTTGGCGAAGGTCACGTTCATTGTGCCCACGGCAAATTTCCTATCCCTGCGCCGGCGACGCTTGAGTTATTGCGCGACTTGCCCATCTACTCGTCGGGGATCAAGAAGGAGTTGGTCACCCCAACGGGAGCGGCCCTGCTTCGCGCCCTCGATGTCACATCTTCACCAAGCTTTCCAGCCATGAGCATGACCGCAACCGGCTACGGCGCCGGCTCGAAGGATATCGCCGGCCAACCGAACGTTGTACGCCTGGTTGTCGGAGAAGCGGCGCAAAGCAAGCCCTTCAGCGGCGATCAAACCGGCGAGCAGGCCCGCGTGGGCATTATCGAGACCACAATTGACGATGCGACCCCCGAGCTTCTGTCCTACGTCGCCGATCGTCTTCTCGCCGCCGGCGCCTCCGATGTCTATCGCACGCCCGTCCAGATGAAGAAGGGCAGAATCGGCGTGCAGCTCACCGTTCTATGCACTCCTTCGCGCGCGGAAGCCTTGCAGAAGCTGGTCTTTCAGGAGACCACCACTCTCGGCCTCCGCTATCGCGAAGAAGAGAAGAAGACCCTCGTTCGCAGTTTTACTTCGGTAGAAACACAATGGGGAGAGGTCCGGATCAAGATCGGTATCCTCGGCAGTGAAGTGGTCAACTATGCCCCCGAATATGAAGATTGCCGCAAGATCGCCGAAGAGTACATCGTCCCGCTGAAGCAGGTCATGCAGGCGGCGGTTTCCGCTTATCTCGCGCAGGGAGAACCCGCGTGAACCCCGAGCAGCTGCGCAAGCTGATGGAGGCAGTCCGCGAAGGAGAAGTCACTCCCGACGCTGCCTGCGATCGTCTGCGCGATCTGCCCTTTGAAGATCTCGGCTTCGCCAAGGTCGACCATCACCGCGCCCTGCGCACCGGCATGCCCGAGGTGATCTATGCCAGGGGCAAGACCTCGGACCAGGTGGCACGCATTTTTGCCAGCATGTCCGCCGCGGGCGGCAACGTTCTGGCTACCCGCGCCAGCCGCGAGCAATTCGAGGCCGTGCTCGAGCTTGAGCCCCGCGCGATATTCCACGAGATTGCTTCGTGCATCACCTTGAAGCAAAACGCCGATCCGCCCCGCACCGGCGTCGTCGCTGTGGTCTGCGCCGGGACCAGCGATCTCCCAGTAGCCGAAGAAGCTGCTGTCACCGCTGAGTTGATGGGCAATCCGGTCGAGCGCATCGTCGATGTCGGCGTAGCCGGACTGCACCGGTTGCTCAACCAGCACAGCCGTCTGCGCGAGGCTGCGGTGTTGATTGTTTGTGCCGGTATGGAAGGTGCGCTGCCGTCGGTGGTTGGCGGCCTTGTCGCCGCGCCGGTCATCGCCGTGCCCACCAGCGTAGGCTACGGCGCGTCCTTTTCCGGTCTGGCTGCGCTGCTTGGAATGTTGAATTCCTGCTCGCCCAACGTGACCGTCGTCAATATCGACAATGGCTTCGGCGCAGCCTATGTCGCCACGCTCATCAATCGGGTGAAATAGCTGGCGCAATTTTGCCGCCTTATAATCAGTGGGCCGAACTCCGGCCAGATGCTGAGCATCTCATCCGCAGATGGCCGCTGGCACAGCGAGGGGGAACCACCCAATGGAACGTAGAAGCTTTCTCAAATCGGCCGCGATTGCCGGAGTCGGAGCAGCCACCGCGGGGAGCGGCCTTGGTCAATCCTCCTCCGCTAAACCTGAAGTCTCTCCGGCCTCCAGGCCAACTTCGCCCGACATGCAATACCGCGAGCTGGGCAAGACCGGCGAGAAAGTCTCCGTCATTGGCTTAGGCGGCTATCACGTAGGCAAACAGCAGGACCCCGCCGAGAGCATTCGCCTCATTCGCTCGGCGGTCGATCGCGGCATCACCTTCCTCGATAATTGCTGGGACTATAACGACGGCCTGAGTGAGGTACGCATGGGGCAGGCGCTGCGCGACGGCTATCGCGAAAAGGTCTTCCTCATGACCAAGATGGATGGCCGCACGAAAGACTCCTACAACAAGCAGCTCGAGCAGTCGTTAGGCCGGCTGCAGACCGACATGATCGACCTCGTCCAGTTCCACGAAGTCATCCGCATGGAAGACCCCGACCGCATCTTTGCCGAGGGCGGGGCCATCGAGGCTGCGGTTGCCGCGCGTCAGGCCGGCAAGATTCGCTACATCGGTTTCACCGGCCACAAAGACCCGGCTGTCCATCTGCGTATGCTGGAGATCGCGCAGAAACACAACTTCCACTTTGACACCGCGCAAATGCCGATCAACGTGATGGACGCGCACTTTCGCTCCTTCAGCAAGAACGTCGTGCCGGTCTGCGTACAGCAGGGAATTGCCGTGCTCGCCATGAAAACCTTCGGTGACAACTACATCCTCAAGAGCAACACCGTGCAGCCGATCGAGGCGCTCCACTTCACCATGCAGCCGCCGGTCTCGGTGGTGATTACCGGGATCGATTCGAACGCAATTCTTGAACAGGCGTTAGAAGCGGTCCGCACCTACCAGCCGATGACCGAGACCCAGATCGCGAGCCTGCTCGCGAAGACGGCTGACGCTGCGGCGGAAGGAAAATTCGAGCTCTTCAAAACGACCAGCCACTTCGACGGCACCGCCGCTCATCCGCAATATTTGGGTTGAGTGCGCCGCACATCGCTGACCGAATACGCTAGTACTTCTGCGGGATGTAGTGAAGAGTGCTCGACTGTTTGCCGTCCTTCCCCGGCTTGCGCTTGGGAAGCTTGAAATGCGGCAGCGGGACCTGTTTGTACGGAATGATCTTCAGCAGGTAGTGAATGCAGTTGAGGCGTCCGCGCCGCTTGTCGTTCGAGTCGACCACCAGCCACGGAGACGCCTCGGTATCGGTGGCCGCGAACATGGCGTCGCGTGCAATCGTGTACTCGTGCCACCGCCGGTGAGACTCGAGGTCCATCGGACTGAGCTTCCAAATCTTTCGCGGGTCGTGCATTCTCGCTTCGAAGCGTTTTGTCTGCTCCTCCATGCTGACTTCGAGCCAGAATTTGATCAGCACCACGCCCGAGTCGATCACCATTTTTTCCATGATCGGCGTGCCTTGTAGAAATGCTTTGTATTGCTCGTCGGTGCAGAAGCCCATCACCCGCTCGACGCCCGCGCGGTTGTACCAGCTGCGGTCGAAGATGACGATCTCACCGGCCGCCGGCAGGTGCGCCACGTATCGCTGGAAATAAAGTTGGGTCTTCTCACGTTCCGAGGGAGCAGGCAACGCTACGGTGCGGAAGACGCGCGGGCTCACATCCTCGGTGATCGCCTTGATCATGCCGCCTTTGCCGGCGGCGTCGCGGCCCTCAAAGACCACTACGATGCGCGCCCCGCTCTGTTTGATCCAGAACTGCAACTTGACCAGCTCGGCTTGCAGCTTCACCAGCTCCCGCTCGTACTCCTTGGCAGAGAGCTTCTCCGGGTTAGGCGTTTTCTCATCGCTGGCCTTCTTCTTGACTTCTTTTGGCATAGGTCTCTGCTTATTGCCTTTCCTGGCGCTGGCTCTCATCGGTGGCGACAATAGATCTCACCGGTGCTTTGCACCCGATGCCGCATGATACTTGAAAAGCGATTCGAAGGTTCAGACAGCTGTCGGTGCTGGCGCGAGCGCCGTCCGCACCATCGGGGCAACCTGCGCGCCAAGGATCTCGATCGCACGCATCAGTTTGGCGTGAGGCAGCGTGGCGACACTCATCTGGAAGTTGATCCGCGCAATGCCGCCCAGCGCCTCGTTCACATAAAGGATTTTTTCGACGACGGTCTCGGCGTCGCCCACCAGCAGCGCGCCTCTTGAGCCGCGCACCGCATCGAAATGTGCCCGGGTCGTCGGAGGCCATCCTCGCTCCTTGCCAATCTTGGTGAAGGTGTCGGCATAGCCGGGAAAGACCTCGTCCGCTGCCTGCTCCGTGGTGTCTGCCACATAGCCGATCATGTGAAGGCCGACCTTCAGTTGCTCGCGCGAGTGACCGGCACGCTTGCCCGTTTCGTAATAGAGGTCGATCAGCGGACGAAAGCGATGCGGCTCGCCGCCAATGATGGCGACCATCAGCGGAAGTCCCAGCATTCCTGCGCGCGCAAAAGACTCCGGCGTTCCGCCAACGCCGAGCCACACAGGAAGCGGATTTTGCAACGGTCGCGGAAAGACGCCCTGGCCAGTGAGTGCCGCGCGATGTTTCCCCGACCAGTGAACGTGGGTGTTCTCGCGCAGAGCCAGCAGCAGATCTAGCTTCTCTGCGAACAGCGAATCGTAGTCCTGAAGAGCGAGTCCAAAAAGCGGAAAAGACTCGATGAACGAGCCCCGGCCAGCGACAATCTCCGCCCGTCCCCCGGAGAGCAAATCCAAAGTCGCAAACTCCTGAAAGACGCGCACAGGATCGGCCGCACTAAGCACGGTAACCGCACTGCTCAACCGGATGCGCTTCGTTCGTGCTGCAGACGCAGCCAGAATCACGACCGGAGCCGAGTCCAGGAACTCCGCGCGATGATGCTCGCCGACGCCGAAGGCATCCAGACCCGCCTGATCAGCCAGTTCGATCTCTTCAATCAGGTTGCCCAGCCGCTCCGCAGCCGCCGGCGCCACGCCGGTCTGAGGGTCGGGAATTACCGCCGCAAAACTGTCTACGCCGATCTCCATACCAGGGAACTCCTCCGGAACCGCTGCCTTCTATCCGATGCTGACCGTCTTGATTCGTCGCAACCCAGGGAAGGAAAGGGAAAGCGCGACCCGGCTAACTCTCCTTCGGCACCCGCTCCAGCAGCCTCTTCCAGTTCCGCTGATTCCTCCTGAAGCTTTTCTTCAGGTCCTCCAGGATCCGTTCGAAATCTGTATGCGTCCGCAGCCGGTTCCAAGCCGGGTTCTTCGCAAACCAGGGATAGTTCTCATTGCCCAGATAAATCGCCCGCCGCAGCCAGTGCAGCGCCTCGCTCTCGTCGCCTTCGACGGCGAAGTAGGTTGCCAGGCGGTAAGCCATCTCGCTGTCCACCTGCGCCGCGGCCAGCGAACCCTCCTCGATCAGCGAAGCCCCGCGCTCTCGGTCGCCGATCTGCACGTAGCACATAGCCAGCGTCGGGTAGGCGATTCGCATACTCGCGTCATCGCGGATCACGCCCTCCAGTATCTCGATCGCCTCCCGCGTATCCCCCAGCCGCATATGCTGATACGCGATGGAAGTGCGCAGCAAAGGATGCCGTGGTTCAAGCGAGATTCCCTTCTGAAGTTCCTCGTCGGCCAGTTCCAGCTGGTTCTGGTACTGATAGACGCGCGCGCGATGGTTGTAGATTGCTGGAGCGTTCGACGGATTCAGGCGCAGCGACCGATTGAACTGTTCCATCGCCTCGTCATACATGCCGTCCAGCCGTAGCGTGATCCCCGCCACCATATGCACGTCGGAGTTGTTGGCCGAGGTCAGCAGCAGATGCTCAATGCCATGCCGCGCGCTTTCTTTCTCGCCGCGAGACAGCAGCATATACACGCGATACAGGTTGGCCTCGACTGATCCCGGATCGATCTCCAGCGCCTGGTCAAAGGCCCGCCGCGCCGCCATCACATGCATCTGTCCGCCAAAGCCGTAGCGAACATACTGCAGGTGAGTAATGCCCAGCCCATTCCATGCGGGGGCAAAACTCGGGTCCTGCTCGACCACCTTCTCAAACAACTCTCGTGCCCGGTCGAGATCGCTCTTCGAACTCGTGCGCTGCATGAACGACGACAACATCGCTCGCCCCTGCAGGTAGTCTTCCGAAGAACTGTCCGCCAGAGCCTCGCCCCGGCCCGGTATCGGCGAAGTCTGCACAAACCCCTGCCCTAATCCCTGGAGTGACGAAAAGACCTCGGTGCAAATCTCATTCTGTACGGCAACCAGGTCGAACGACGGCACGCTGATCGCCCCGCCGCCTTTGACGCTTTCGCCCGGAACATCGAGCAGCTGCCAGTTCAGATCGAAGCCCCTCTCTGAGCGAAAAAAACTCCCCGCCAACACAAACTGCACCAGCAGCTTGTGGCCGATTGCGAGCGGATCCATCTGGCTCACCGGGACGCTCATCAGCGCACTCGCCGGCCGCACCACCAGCGACGACATCCGCGCCAGCCGCGCTCCGATCGCATCCGCCAGAGCGAATCCATAGAGCGGAGCAACGTCCGTCGCGCCCAGGTTCTGGAACGGTAACACCAGCACGGTATTTTGCTTGGACTGCGTTGCCGCCGATTCCCGGAAGCGCTCCGCCAGCATTGACAGAAACCCCGTCGATCGCTTCTCCGCTTCCGCCGGCGATACGGGCAAATTCGCAGCCGCGTCGCCCGGGATGATCCCCGTCTCGATCTGCAGCGCCTTCATGATCGTCTTCAGCGCCTCGCGAACGTCCGCCGCCGACGAGTAGCGTTCCTGAGGATTTTTCTCCAGGCACCGGAAGATCACGCTCTCCAGTTCTGGTGGAGCGTCAGCACAGCACTCTTTGAATGTGACCGGATTGGCATACTGGATCGCGCGAATGCTCTGGAACTCATCGCCGTCGGGGCGGGCGAAGGGATGGCGTCCGCTGACCAGCTCATACAAAATGATCCCCAGCGCCCACAGGTCGCTCTGCACGCTGCTCTGCCCGGTCACAAACTGCTCCGGCGCCATGTAAGCGATCGTTCCGCCGCGCGCCGTATACGTCGCCTTGGCCGGGCCGCCGGCCCGGGGCGGATACGCCTTCGCCGCGTCGAACTCCGCATCTTCGCGAGGCAGCCGCCGCGCCAGGCCGAAATCCAGGATCTTGACCAGCCCGCCATCGGTCAGCATCACGTTGGCAGGCTTCAGGTCGCGGTGAAAGATCCCCAACTGGTGCGCCGCGCTCAGACCGTCGGCGATCTGAATGCCCACCGACAAGATCAGTTGCAAGCTTGCCGGCCCCTGGGCGATGATCTTGTCGAGCGACTGCCCAGGCACATATTGCATGACGATGTAGGCTTCTTCGCCCTCTTCGCCAACCTCGTAAATGGCGCAGACATTGGGGTGCTCGATCGCCGAGGCTAGCCGCGCCTCGCGGAGCACGGTCGTGCGCATCTGCTCCATCGGCAGATGCGTCCGCCGCAGCACCTTCAACACCACCGGTCGCATCAGCTGCGTATCGTTGGCCAGATACACGAGTCCGCTGCCGCCCGCGCCCAGCTTGCGGACCAGTTCGTAGTGGCCTATCGCTCGTTTCATGTACTTCCAGTTTAGCGGCTCGTGTCAGCGGCGACCGCAACGAGGACGGAAATTCACCCACGCGACAGGCGCTGTGTCCGCTTCTGGGCTACCGGGAGCCTTTGGCCAGTTCTTCCGCTTGCTCTTTCACCGGCATCCTCTCAAGAACCAGCAGATCGGCCTGGATTCTCGTCCACCGCTCTGCATACATCTTGCCGTAAATCGGTGCACTCGGGTTGGTGTAATACTCAAGCACATCCGCCTTCACTCCTGAAGGAATAGCGGAATGCGGATCACCCACCAGACGATGCAGAAGACCGGCATACGTCTCGTCAGCGAGCTTATAACTCCCCGGCTCAACTAAGGCGCCGGTATCGAGATCGCGGTTCTCCAACCCAGGTTTCGGTCCGCCAAATCTGACCAGGGCCGAGCGCAGCGCATCGGTCGAACGATTGACGCTGCGGACGTAGTCTTCTTCCGTGGCTTCCGTTGGCCCTTTGATGGCGACCGACTTGAAGACGCCGATCTTCGGCATGACGTAGATAACGGCTGCCAGCGAATAAGTGAAGAGCCCGGGTTTTCTCCGGTAATCCTGCCAGTTGCTTTCGCTCGCGACCCGGGCGGCTTCGCTCGCCATCTTCTGAAATTCGGGACTTTGCGAGTCTGCCGGCATGCTTCCCCTGTTCAGAATGGTCACCGCATAAGCAATTCGCGGCAGAAAGCTGCGCACCGCAAAGCCATAGCCTCTGACGTTGATTCGATGTCGCCGGGTCTGGGCGAGTGGCGCCCCAAGACCGTATGTATCGTAGTAGGCCGCCGACAACTGGGCGACAGGGACCCGCAGACCTATGTGCTGCAGATACCGCAGAGGCGCGAGGCGGCCATGCGCAATTTCATTAATGTCAAAGGCAAACTCTGTTTGCACATGGGCATGCTTGTCTTCAGCATAAGTGACTACCGGCCCATAGACCGCACCCAGTGTCGGGAACTCGACTGGAACGGCGAGGTTGGTCGCTTCCGAATGCCCGACCGTGTCGCCGATGTAATGCGAAAGGGCGCCGATCGCAAAGGCCAGCTCATTTGCGTTATGGGCTTCGCGAAAGAGGTTCGCGACGAAGTCTCCTGTCCGCACATAGTGCGTCAATTCCGAGAAAAAGACGTCGCCGAAGGGGTAATACCCAATGTCCTGAATCGCGCAGCCGCCATAGGCATAAGCCCGCGCCTCTTCAAGCTCGGCAGCCGTAATTGTGGGGTAGCGGCTTCGCAGCAGCGGTGCGATCGATCCCTGCCAGGTGAGGTCGATGAGTTGCTCGTGGGTCAGCAACGAATATGCTGCGACCGTCGGTTCGGCCGCCAGACTTGATAGAAACACGAGCAACGCAGAGGCAAAAAGAGAACATCGCCGGCCTAACCCTTCCCGCCGGACATCCAAAGGCTTGCATAGTGTCATGTCTATCTTCTTCAGAGACTTGCAATCGCCGCATATGGTTGCTTGGAAATCCTGCGATTACCCTGATCCGGACGATTTCTCCGCACGCCCACTTCGGATCGAGAGAATCGGAGCGACCGCGGGAGTGCACGATCCTGTCGCGCACCATTATAACCGTGGTTATAATTGAACTATGGCTACAGCGGTCAAGATCACCACTATCGGCAACTCCGTCGGCATCGTCCTCCCCCGCGAGGTACTTGACCAACTGCAGGTCGAGAAAGGCGACACCTTGTATATCACCGCGACGCCGGATGGAGTGAAACTCACGCCCTACTCCGAAGAATTCGTAATCCAGCTTGAGGCCGGCAAGCGGGTCATGAGAAAGTACCGCGACGCTCTGCGGAAGCTGGCTGAGTAGTGGCGGAACCCTTCTGGATTGGACGGGAAATAACACTGGTCTACCACGATCTCCAGCTTGACGAACACGGTGGAGCATCCGGCCTTCGCGATCTTGGCCTTCTGGAATCGGCCCTCGGAAAGCCCAGGAATTTATTCGCATACTCCAACGCTGCTTTGCCTCGCCTGGCCGCTTCCTACGCCTTCGGCATAGCTCGGAACCACCCCTTCGTTGATGGGAACAAACGGACTGCCATGGTCGTCGCGTTTGCTTTTCTCGAATCGAATGGATATGAAGTCATCGCCTCGCAGGAGGATGCCTACTTCACGTTTCTCGCCGTTGCCAGCGGTGAGACAACCGAAGAGGAATTGGCCAGGTGGCTCGAAGAACACTCGGTCATACGATAGCGGCAGGCGGATAGAAAGCTAGATATAACGTCTGCTAGCATGCAGAATTTGCAATTGGAGGCGCAGATGCCTTCTTGGTACTTCTTAAAGATTCCGAAGTTGCCCGCTGAGGTAGCCCACCAGTCGAACACCGTACAAGTGCGCGAATATTGAATCCGTGAGGGGCGACGTGTCGAAGCGGGTACACCAATTGTCACGGTGGAAAATTACTGGGCAATCATGACTTTGAAGGCGGTCGGCCCAGGTATATTTCGCAAGTCATTTTTCGACCGCCACGAAACCGTCAAGATCGGCGATCCCGTCGGCATCGTTGCCGCAGACGGAGATGACCTGATCTACAACCGGGATAATCTGACAGTCGACATCATAGAAACAAAACATGCTCGGCCGAATGTCATAGAAGTCGCAGAACAGGTAATGCACGAAAATCGAGATGTCTTAAGAAGGCTTGCCGAGTAAGCGCCTCTCGCAAACCCTACGCTACAATATTCTTTTGGGCACAGACACAAATCCCTGTCCCTCTGGCCTGCAAGGCCAATCCCAACAACAAGCACCAAGGAGCTTTCCTATGGCGATTCCCGCCACCCAGATGCGTCCGGGCATGATCATCAAGCACAACAACGAACTCCATACCGTCTTTGCGGTCGAACACCGCACCCCCGGCAATCTCCGCGCCTTCATCCAGGCCAAGCTGCGCAACCTGCGCACCGGTGCGATGTTCGAGCACCGCTTCCGCTCCCCCGACCCCATCGAGCGCGTTGTGGTCGACGAAACCCCGATGGAGTTCCTCTACGCCGACGGCGACGACTATTACTTCATGAACCCGGTCGACTACGAGCAGACCACTCTCAAGCAGGCCACCCTCGGTGATGCAGTCGAGTACCTTACGCCCAACCTCCAGATCAAGGTCTCCTACTTCGACGGAGTTCCCGTAGGCATAGAACTTCCCGGTACCGTCGAGATGACCGTCGTCGAGACCGAACCCGGCATCAAGTCCGCGACCGCCTCGTCGGTCACCAAACCCGCCAAGCTCGAGACCGGACTAGTCGTTCAGGTCCCGCCCTTCATCAATGAAGGCGAAAAGATCCGCGTCGATACCGCGGAAGGGGCATACCTGAGCAGGGCATAGGATCACTCTTTGAGGACGAGCCACACAGCGAAGAGCTGAAGCAAACCATGTCATGAGCAAATCGCGAATCGCCTGGCTCATTGTTGTGGCAATTGCTTTGACGCTCGTCGTCCTCGCCCATCTATTCCCCGATAAGGTCATGCGAAGGCGGCTCCACGAAATCGCCGTCGAACAACAAAATGGTCAGGGTGGCCTCACTGTCATCACTTTGCCGGTTGTGGCGAAGACATGTGACAACCTGGGCGGATGCGTCGTAGAAACCGATGGCCTATATAAGGGAAGCGCTACCGGCCTCACCGTAATCTTCGCCCCCGGCATGCGCGCGAGCACCATTACCGATCGGATGGCAACGACGAACATCTATCTTGCGCCGGCGGGCATTACCTTCGTTGTCGAAGGGCTGCGTGGCAGGTCGATGATCCGGCTCCTTGCGGCCGGCTATGAGCACTCAGCGAAAAGCACAAGCGTCCCCAGAACAATAGCGACGACGGCCATCGCCTTCGACGGCAATCCGGCAAATATCCAAACTCAGCCGTTAAAGTTCAAGATCATCTATCCCGTCGACAAGGACTCGCCGGACTACTTCGAGCTCTTCGTCAACGTCGACCTGCCAAACGGTAAGGTGCAGTTGAGTGAGAAGGACGCAGGCTACAGACCGGCCCTCCTGAAAGCATTCGGCGCGCAATAGTCAGGCACACAGCCAGGCCATCGAGGCCGGCCGACCGCTAATCAGCGGCCCTCCTTCGCCCCAAAATAAAACAATGCGCCACCGCCAATGATCGCTACGACACCCAGCAGCGGCGGCAGCGGAACGCTGTGGTGTTCGGTCTTGTTGATTTGGACAGGCCCCATATCGACGGCCTTCTTCTGCGTCGTAAAGGTGAATCCGCCGTAAAGAAGAGCCGCAATTCCAGCGATTATCAAAAGAACACCCACAATTTTCAAAATGCGCTCCTCGTTTGTTCAACGTCGTCTTCTTCAATGTTGTCTTCATAGATGCCAACCCGGCATAGAGCAACCGCACCTTGGAACGAAATGTTGAAGTGGGTCAAAGACGCATGGCCAACCCGCAGCCTTGCGCCCGACCTCATCCTCTGCAACACTGGCCATGAACCAATGGTCTATCACTACCTAGTCAAGGGCCGCGTGCAGGGCGTCGGATTTCGCTGGTTTGTCCATCGCGAGGCCGCTGCCCTCAACCTCCGAGGCTGGGTGCGCAATACCGAAGACGGACATGTCGAGGTTGTCGCTACCGGGCCGCCGGAAGAACTGGCTGAACTCCGGCTGGCACTGAACAAAGGTTCTCGCGGCAGCCGGGTCGACCGCGTACTCGAGCAGGAATTAGCCGAATCGGAAGCCGAAGGTCTCGGCCCGTTTCACATCGAAGGGGCTTGGTAGCCTTCGTTCATTGGAATCACCCCCAAGGAGTTGAATCACCTCTATGTCTCTGCCCCCCATCGACTGCGAACCGCTCAAGGCGCTCGTCCGCACGGTTCCTGACTTTCCTAAGCCCGGCATCCTCTTCTACGACATCACCACCCTGCTTAAGGACCGCAAAGGCTTCGCCGAACTGATTGATGCGCTTGCGCAGCACTACATCGGCGCAGACGTCGATCTCGTCCTTGGCATCGAGGCGCGCGGATTCATCTTCGGCCCGGCTCTCGCCTATCGCTTGAACGCAGGCTTTGTCCCCGTGCGCAAGCCGAAGAAGCTGCCTGCGGCTACCGCCAAGGTCAGCTACGACCTTGAATACGGCACCGATTCCCTTGAAATCCACATGGACGCGATCGAGCCCGGACAGAAAGTTATCCTCGTCGACGACCTGCTCGCCACTGGAGGCACCATGGAGGCGACCATCAAGCTCGTCCAGCAGCTTGGCGGCGAGATCGCCGGCCTTGCCTTCGCCATCGAACTCGATTTTCTGCGCGGCCGCGAAAAATTCCCCGACTACGACGTTTTCAGCCTGCTTCACTACGACGAATAAGAATACAAACCAAAATTGGGGCGCTCACCAGCGCCCCGGGGTCCTTCCTTTTCGCTTCAAGCGCGCGTTCCGCCGCGCAAAAAGTGGAAGACGATCGAAATCACAGCGAGTACCAATAGGATGTGAATCAAAAATCCTGCGGTATGAAAGACCAGGAACCCGCCCAGCCACAGCACCACCAGCACAATCCCAATAATCAGCCACATAGTCTTTCTCCTTAGTCGTTTCCGTCCACGAGCCTCATCGGCTTGTCCCGGGCTTAATCTAAGGTGCGGCGTTGGAGCGGAAAGTTGTGTCTCGGGAAGGAATAATCGAGAGCCTATGGCAGAAAGGCATCAAGCCGCCTCGACGACAAGCCTTTCGTCCGGCTTCAGGTAGCTCTTACGCCGGAACCAATCCTGCATCGCCGTAGCCAGCGAACCAAGTGGCACCCGAAATCCCACCTCCAGCAAACCGTCCTCCACCGGAAGCGTGTCATCGAAGACTGCGTCGTTAGTGAAATTGCGCATCGCGAAGTTATCGATCCAGGCGATCGGGCACGGATGCCTGACGCCTTCGGCATCGACGCGCAGAATCTGCAGTTTGCGTGCGAACATCGCCTAGTCGGTCAGCACCGGCAGGCTCGGCAGCAACCCTGTGTGCTTGGCCTCAGCCATCACCGCGTCCAGATGCTCCAGCACCTCGGCCACGCTCATGGTGTACATTTCACGGCCGTTGTCGTAACCGGACTCGATTGCCTGCTTCAGATAGTGACCTGCTATCTGCGCCGCCAGACGGTCCGTAATCACTCCGCCGCTGCGTTTCTTTTGCTCGACCCAGGCGACCGCGGGCATCGCGATCCAAACTGGCCGGTTGTTTACCTCGAAGCGAACATCGACAGCATCCGCATGGCGGGTAGCAATGGCGACGATATTCGCCTTCCACCGGCAATGCAGATCTTCACTGGTCCAGCGGTCGGTCACGCGGAAGTCTTCGTACATTTGCTCTTAGCCTACTGCTCGGGATGCCTCGCGGCAAGCCCACCCTGATGGAACCCTGGAAATCTTTCGTTTCACTCCGCCGGGACACATCCCTTTACGAATTCTTGCGTCCAACAGGAGATTAACCGCAATTGCGCCAAGGAGCACAAGTAGTGACTCAGTCCCCAGAAAATATCCGTCATTTTGAGCAAAAACTTATTCAGCTGCAGGCGGACCTCCGCTATTCCATGCTGTCTGCGGTCGAGCAGGGCCGCCAGACCAGCACCGACGACACCCAGGACGTCGCCGATCAGGCGGTCGCTTCCTACCAGAAAGAGCTGCTCTTCAGCCAGGGAACCACCGGGCACACGCAGTTGACCCTGATCCGCGCCGCCCTGGATCGCATCTCCGAAGGCACCTTCGGCGAATGCCTCAACTGCGGCAAGACGATCGGCGTCAAACGCCTCGAAGCCCTTCCCTGGACCCCGTACTGCATCGACTGCCAGGAGAAGATCGAGAACGGCGAGCTCGAGGACCCCGTCCGCGCCGCTTAGCGTCCAGGAGAGGGGCCCGAATCGCCTGGTCAGCCAATTCTGGTCAGCCACTCTGGTCAGCCACTCTTGTCAGCTGCTATTGACACTCGCAGGAGCGCACGCCGATACCTCCCTGCGGCACCGTCGCGTTGCCGATGGTGGAGTCCTGAATGATTTGCGCGGGCGGCACATTGCCGCCGGCGCCTGGTGCGAAAACCAGGATTCGATTGTTCGCCTCAGCCACAAAGAGCCGGCCGTCGGCCCCGACCGCGATCTTATTGTTCAACTCTCCCGGCGGCCCGATCTGGGTGAGCGGACCTGCAATCACCCGCATCGGCGCCACGTTGCCGCTCGCGTGGTGAAGAAAGACGCTGATCTGTTGCTGGTGGTTGTCGTAGGAGTAGTTGTAGACATAGACGTCCCCGGTAATCGGATCTGCGGCCACAGAAATCGTATTGCTGCTGAAATCCGCGAAGTTTCCGGTGAACAGACCGGTCTTCGGCCCCGAGATTTTACGCACCACCGCCGGTGTTCCCAGGCTTACCGAGGTACCCATCGTCTCGATCAGTGGATTGGAGCTGGTATCGTAGCCGCCGACCACTAAGTTGTCATCGCCATCGATCGCCAGAGATCCCGAGCCTAACGAGAATCCCGGCGCAATGAAGGAATACTGTGCTGTAGTCGCCGAGCCAGGAGTGACCGATACCGCAGCCACGCCATCGCGCCTGCTCAGTGCGAAATCGTTCACATGCGCATCGGTCGCCACTGCGACCAGATCGTTGTTCAGCACACTCTCAATCCGGCTCGGAGCGACATTGCCGTGGCTCGACCCGGGGAAGACCGCTATCGTCCCATTGGTGAGAAACTGCAGCACATGCAGATAGCCATGGATGCTGATTGAGACCCCGTTGGCCGTGGTGAGGGTGGTTAGCGGTCCCTGCAGTATCTGGCAGGGGGCCGTCGGCCCATTCGACCGCGTCGGATATCCACGCACCTGCGAAGTCCCGGTCGTATAATCCGTCAGCGCCAGAAAAACGGTGTTGGTCGGGCAGGCAGTCTCAGCGTGGACCGCAAGGCCACTGATCAGCAACGACGGTGCAAGGCAGAAAGCAAGCAGTTTCATCAGACGGATTCCTCGAAAGGTAACTCCGGATGAATGTTCATCAAGCGTCGCGAGAGCCAGCAGCAGAATTCTGGACAAACAACCGGGCGACTTAACAATACGCCTTTCACTACTGGGATGCGGTGAATATCGAGTAACCGGATTCCCTCCGCCTACCTCGCACCCTGCACCGGCGAAATCGCGTTCTTCGCCTCCGGCGCCCGCGGATTCACCCCAAAATCCCAAACCGCCAGGTTGATCTCTTTCGGTGAGATGACCTCGACCAGCGCATATTCGTCGATCTCCAGGGGCTGCTTCGGAGTCAACTTCATCCAGTGGCCGCCGGGTAGCACTTCGGCAACCGTATCCACAATGTCCACCGACGCCTGGCTCTTGAGCAGCGGGCTCATGGTCATCGCGCCGATCACCCGCGTCTCCCGCTTCACCTGCATCCGGACAATCGAATACCGGCTCGTCGGCGAGCTATGCGACTTGTTGTTCTTCACATCGGAGCTCGCCCCGTGCGTATCAACGGTAAGTGCACTTTCCTCCGCTTCGCCCGGCTCCTTCGGATCGTCCAGGCTGACATAAATCGCCGGCTGGTCCACGTGCAGCTGGGCCTTGGCCTTGTAACCCTCTAACTGGACGATCTGCTTCGCTCCTCCGGCAGGAATCGCCGCCCGCAACACGTTATGCGGAGTGCCCGTATTCAGGCCGCCGCTGTTTTGCTTGACGTCGATCAGCTCCGGCTCGCCGTGAAACGTGTCGAGGATAAAGACCCCATCCAGGTCCGGCAGGCGCAGTCCCGGAGCCACCGTCGGCATCCGTTCTCGTTCCGCTCGTGCCTCGGCGTCAATCTTCGCCGCTTCTGCGCTGCCCGGCGGCGCTGCCGTTTGATCGGTCACCACCGGCCCCGGTGCTCCCGGCGCGTGCGCCTTCGCCCACGCCTGCGTTGCGGGCCAATCAATCAGATTTGTAGGAATCTCTTCCCACTCGCCGCCCCGCTCCATGCTGATGTACCTTACCCGGTCGCCGACCACCTCATATTGTTTGACGATCTGATAGGAGCCATCCTTCAGGATTAGCCGCTGGTTCGTCGGAGCTTGCGCCAGAGCAATTCCGCACCACGCAACAAACATCAAGCCGATCCCGAATTGCCGCAACCTGTTCATCAGGAGTTATTAGACATTCTCGCGCGACGCGAAGTCACTCCCAGCGACGCAGAAATCTCTCCGCCTTCGATTTTGTTTCCTTTGTATGCAAACTCACGGTGGTAGGCTGTTTAAGAACTTTGGGGGCGGGGAAATGCGGAAGCTATGGGCTGCGTGTGCAGCAACGGGTGTCATTTTTTCCGGAATCGGCTTCGCGCAGCAAGCGACCGCTACACCGCCCGCTGCCCCGCCTTGCACTGAGAATTGCCTGTCGAAGGAAGTGCAGACCAACTACGCACGGGTCAAGGCCAATATCGTCAAGTCTGCCGACAAAACGCCCGCCGAGGACTACTCCTACAAACCCACGCCCGACATTCGCACCTTTGCCCGTATTCTCAATCACGTCACCGAAGCGCAATCGCGCATCTGCAGCTCCATCAACCAGACCAGGGTGGCCGACACCCCGCCCGAGACCGCCGATAAAGCCACTATCGTCGCTGCTCTCAATGCCTCATTTGCGGAGTGCGACAAGGCCTATGCAACCACGACCGACGCCAACATGACGGCGGTCATCGATGCTGGTCCGTTCAAGCGCTCCCGCCTCGGCCTGCTCTGGGGCAACGTCGCCCACGACAACGAACAGTACGCCGAGCTCGCTACCTACATGCGCCTCAAAGGCCTTGTCCCGCCGAGCAGCGAGAAGTAGCAGCCCTCGCACACTCCGGCAGATCGCGATAGCTCCATGGAAGCCAAGAACGCTGCCGCCCTCCTCATTCGACCTGCTACGCCAGACGACATTCCCGTCTGGGAGGAATTGCGTTGCGCACACTGGCCCGACGGCGCCGGTGACCACGCTGAGGAGATTGCCGCGTTTTTCGCCGGCACCCTCGAAGAACCAGTCGAAGTCCTGATCGCCGAGGACGAACATCACACAGTCATCGCCTTCGCCGAGTTGTCCATTCGCACCGATCTGCCCGGACTCGAAGGGCAGCGCGCCGGATACGTCGAAGGTCTCTACATTCGGCCCGAAGTCCGAGGCAGTAATGTCGCCTGGCGGCTCCTTCATGAATCACGCCGCTGGGCACGTCAACAGGGATGCACCATCTTCGCCAGCGACCGCGCCGAACGCATCATCATTGACCGCTCCTTCTCCCGGCTTCCGACATCTATTGCTGAGGCCATAAAGTCAGGAGAAGCCACGCAAGAATGATCCTTAAGCCCGCCGTACGCCTCGGCAAGCGATTTCAGAACCCTGTGCCGACCTCGGTCGGTGGCCTGTCGATAATGTTCAAGGTGCTTCCCCTCTACTTCACCAACAAGGAAGAGAGAACGCCGAAGCAACAGCTTGGCCCCTTCCACACCGACCCGCGCATCTACGAAACTCCGCCCGCGAGTGGCCTTCGCGTGACCTGGTTTGGCCACTCCTCTTCGCTGATCGAGATCGATGGCGTCCGCATCCTCGTCGACCCGGTCTGGGACCAGCGCGCCTCTTTCGTAAAGTGGGCCGGTCCCAAACGCTTCTTCGACCCAACTCTGCAACTCGACCAGCTGCCCCATATTGACGCCGTGCTACTCTCGCACGATCACTTCGATCACCTCGGCGCCGACACCGTTCGCCAACTCGCGCGAATGGCTTCCTTCGCAACGACACAATGGATCACTCCCCTTGGCGTCGGAACGATCCTGCAAGAATTCGGCGTCAAAGCGGAACGCATCCGCGAACTCAATTGGACTGAGGGCAGCAGTATCGGCCCCATCGAGATCACCGCCCTGCCTGCGCGCCATTTCTCCGGCCGGAGCCTCTTCAACCGATTCGAAACTCTCTGGGCAAGCTACGTCCTCGCCGGCCCAAAGAATCGTATCTACTACGGAGCCGACTCCGGCGAGTGGGAAGGCTTCGCCGAGATCGGCCGCGCCTTCGGTCCCTTCGATCTCACCATGCTTGAGATCGGCGCATTCGACCCCCTATGGGCCGACATTCACATGGGCCCCGACGGAGCGGCGCGAACATTTCAGGCCCTCGGACGTAAAGGCCTTCTCATGCCCATTCATTGGGGGCTCTTCGATCTCGCCCTCCACGCCTGGCGGCAGCCCATCGAGCGAATCTTCTCTTATGATGATTTGAAGCTCTGGGCGCCGGTGCCGGGCGCTCCCACCGAAGTCATCCCGCATGTCGAAGTACGATCGGAATGGTGGCGTTGAGCTCCCAAAACAAGCGCGGCCTCTCACAAAGAGAAGCCGCATAGCCCTGCGCTGAAGCAGGCCGAACTAGAAGTGGAATCCAACCTCCGCCGACAATGACCGCGGAGTTACATAGTGCGTCCCGCTGAACGTCGACAGAAAGTTATACAAGGCGTACTTGTTGGTCACGTTGATCGCCGTCAATCGCAGGCTCCACGTGCGAGTGTCGCCCTTGAACAGGTTGTCGTCTCCCAGCGAAAGATCGAAGAGGCTGCGAGGCTGAATGCGTGGCGGGTTCTTGTCGTTGTCGCCCGTTCCGGGAGCCGGGATCTTCACTAGAGTTGAGGTGTATTCAGACGCCGGGCATAAGGCCGGCAGCGGATTCCCCGGCGTTGCCTTCACTCCGCCGCACATCAGCCCAGCCTGGAACTCCTGGTCCGCCGTCAGCCCGCTTAAGTTCACCGCGGGCTGCCCGTTCAGCGTTGTCGAGGTGTCTGCGCAGGCAGAGTTCGGGTCATTCGACAGCGGGTTGTAGCAAGGCACCGAACCCGCGACCAATCCGCTGTCGTACCGCCAGTTGAACCCGCCCCACGCTCCGCGAAGATGAGGGAACTGGTATTGGAGATGAGTGGTCTGGTTGAAGCGCTCGTCATGATCGATGCGGAACGGCAGACCGCCCTGGCCCACCGTTGCTCCGGCGCCGGCCACCTGCGGCGGGAAGAAGCGCGCAGCCACCGACGACATCACTACAAACGCCGAGAGGTTGTGATAATTCGGCACATCCACGCGCAGCGCGTAACCGGGGATCTTCGAGTTATGCCAGTCGATCGGGAAGGTGATCGGCGTATTGCCCAGCACGCTGAAATCGAAGGCGTTGTGCGTGTACTTCCAGATATAGTCTCCACTGAAGACCAGGTTTTTTCCAAAGGCCTGCTGTATTCCAGCGTGAAACTCGTTCTTATAGCCCGGCTCCAGTGTCCCTCCGACGCCTGACGAACAAGCCAGCAGGGGATTCAGCACCGCATTCGAACATCCCTGGCTTGAGAGCACAAGGTTCTCGTTGAACGGACTCTCGAGCGTCCGCGCATAAGAGGCGCGCAGCACCGTATTCGTGCGCTTGACGTTGTAAGCCGTCCCCACACGAGGCTCAGCCTGCCGTGCGATCGCAAGCCCGTTATACAGGTCGCCGCGGATCCCCAGATTGAACAGCCAGTTCCCCAGCTTGATCTGGTCCTGGACATACATCGCCATTTCCTTCACATCGGTATGCCCGAAGTAGTCGTAGAGCGTTCCGGCGCGAGTGAGATCATACGGCAGTAGAACAGGCAGGAAGTTCGGATTCGCTAGGTCGCCGGCCGCTGCGCATTGCCCTGGGACGGTAAAGCCGCTCAGCGGATTGCCATTCACATCGGTACACGGCGAGTTGAAGGTACTGGCGACCACACCCAGATCGTCATGCTCCCTGAGGAAGGTTTGCTCATACACCGCCCCCGCCTTGAGGTTATGAATGCCCTTCACATAAGAAACATTTGCCAGTGTGCCCGCATTCATCAGCGTTCGGCTTTGCCCGATCGACTGGTTCTGCAGGTTCGGCGGCCCCAGGTCGGCGAGAGCCTCGCCGCTGGGGTAGTAGTTGTAGGCGTCCTTCCGCACATAGGCGCCAAAGTTGAATATCGCGTCCGACCCAATCAAACGGGTATAGGTCGGCGCAATATCGAAGGTCTCGATCTTGGAATGCTGGTCGGTGTTGCCCACCGGGCCGAAAACAGGATTCGCGCTCGCACCACCCGCAATGACGTTCGTGATGTTCAGGTTGTCATAGGCATTCGGGGTCTGAAACCATGACCGGCTGTAGTTAAGGTTTAGACGGAATGAATCCACGTTGGAGAACTTGTAGTCGACGCGGTCAAAGACATTCTGCTCGTTGCCCTTGTCATGGAAGACGACGAACTCTGGAGGGTCGAGAAAGCGCCCCGTATTCAACCCGTCCAGCTCGAAGAAATTTCCCCAGTTATCGCCGCCATACGCGAGGTCGAATCCGGCCGATGCCGATCCAAACGTCCCGTAAGAGGTCGTGAAGCTGCCCGTCGGCTTCTTGACCCCCTGCCCCGAGCGCGTCGTCACCTGGATTACCAGCGCAGTCTTGCCGCCATACTCCGCCGGCGGCGCGCCTGAGATCACTTCCATCGACTGGATCGAGTTCGACGGAATCTGGTTCGAAAACACCTTGCTCTGCTGGTCGGTAATCGGCTGCCCGTCCACTGAAAACGAATTGGAAGCGTGATCTCCCAGCCCATGAAAGAGGCCATTCGAGTCCGCTGCCACTCCAGGCGTCGACAACGTCACCAGCGAGCTCACCGAAGAAGATGCACTCTCCAGTGGTACCTTTTGAAACATCGTGCGGTCCAGATCGGTGTGGAAGGTCGAATCGTTCTCCACCAGATCGCCGCCATTGCTCTCAACCGTCACCGTCGTCGACGATTCCTGCACCTTGAGAGAGACCGAAACTTTCACCGGCACGCCCGATCGCACGTCCACATCCTGGGCTAGGGGGTTAAACCCTGCCGCTTTGACAGTCAGGTGATAAGGGTTGAACGGCAGATTAGTGAACTGATAGCTTCCGTCCCCGTCCGTCGCCACGGTGCGCGTATACCCGCTTACCGCGTTGAGGATTGTGACCGCCGCTCCTGGGATCACCGCTCCGGTAGAGTCGGTCACCGACCCGGAAATCGAGCCGGAATTGCCCGATTGCGCCAAGGCTGACTGAAGAAATATAGCTGGAAGGAGTGTGAATGAAAGAAAAACACCGCGTCGCAACGATGCGCGCATGGGAACTGCCTCCTGAAAATCCTGTTGTATGAAAAACGGCCGTCTTGCTTAGGAGAAAGCGACGGCAACAGGAGGAGGGCGGATCGAAAGCCTGATGTCCAGGCTGCGGCGAACGAAGATCGGTTCGGGATCGGCGCAGTTCGCCACCGGCCGCAAGGCCAGCGGCGCTTCAACATGGACGGTCGTCTGCGCTGCCGAGTGGGCAACCACGCACAACGAGCAGTCGGGATGAATACTCCCCGAAGCGTGGGCGTGGGTCAGCTCCGCGCTTGCGCCCAGCAGCACCAGCAGAATGCAGCAGATACCGAGCAGACGCCTCCACCCCGACCTGTCTAAAGTCGAGCTGGACCGCAAATCAAGCAGGCTCCGCCACATATACATGATCTTATCGCACCGGGACGCTTGTTTGACGGCCCTCACCGCTCGATTGTTGGCCTCGCAAACGCAGATTCCCGCGATTTTCCGAAGAATTCTTTCGCCTCCGGGGAAACCATTCTTTCCAATTCAGCGTTTAACTAAGTGAGGGAATACGGCCTCCCCCGGCCCGTGAACCCTACCCGGCGTCGCTCTTGCCTATTCGCGGAGCGGCGCCGCTTCATTTTTGGTCGACCCAAAGCCTCTTCCCAACCTCTAAAACTTCTGCGATACTTAGAAGTGCCCGCCCTGCACGTCCATCCAAACCCCACAAATTTAGGTGAAGCGAAAATGTCTGCAAAGTACATCTTTGTGACCGGCGGAGTCGTGTCTTCGCTCGGCAAAGGTCTTGCCGCTGCCTCCATCGGCTGCCTTCTCGAATCCCGCGGACTTCGCGTCAACCTCATGAAGTTTGACCCCTACCTCAACGTCGACCCGGGAACCATGTCGCCCTTCCAGCACGGCGAGGTCTTCGTCACCGACGACGGCGCCGAAACCGACCTCGACCTCGGCCACTACGAGCGCTTCACCCACGCCCATCTCTCCCGCGACAACAACCTCACCACCGGCCGCATCTACGAGCAGATCATCACCAAGGAACGCCGCGGCGACTACCTCGGCAAGACCGTCCAGGTCATCCCCCACGTCACCAACGAGATCAAGAACGCGATGCGCAAAGTCGCAGCAGGCGTCGACGTCGCCATCGTCGAAATCGGCGGCACCGTCGGCGACATCGAGTCGCTCCCCTTCCTCGAGGCCATCCGCCAGATGCGCCAGGAGCTCGGCCGCGAAAACACCGTCTTCGTCCACGTCACTCTCGTCCCCTGGATCGCCGCCGCGCAGGAGCTCAAGACCAAGCCCACCCAGCACTCCGTCAAAGAGCTGCTCTCCATCGGCATCCAGGCCGACATCCTCCTCTGCCGCACCGACCGCTTCCTCTCCCGCGAGATGAAATCCAAGATCGCTGCCTTCTGCAACGTCGAGGAACGCGCCGTCGTCACCGCCAAAGATGTCGCCTCGATCTACGAGTGCCCGCTCGTCTTCGCCCAGGAAGGCGTCGACGCTCTCGCTCTCAAGTACCTCCACATCGATGCCAAAGAGGCCGACCTCAGCAAATGGCAGGACCTCGTCCACCGCGCCTACAACCCCACCGACGAAGTCTCGATCGCCATCGTCGGCAAATATGTTGAGTATGAAGACAGTTATAAGTCGCTCAAAGAGGCGCTAACTCACGGCGCGCTCGCCAAGGGTCTCAAGCTCAAAGTTACCTGGATCGAAGCCGAAGGCCTCGAAAGCAAAGACCCCGAAGATAAGTCGTATGAATCGCAGTTAGCCGGCTTCGATGGCATCCTCGTTCCGGGAGGCTTCGGCAAGCGCGGCATCGAAGGCATGCTCAACGCCATCCGCTACTCCCGCGAAAACAATGTCCCTTACTTCGGAATCTGCCTCGGCATGCAGACCGCCTGCATCGAGTTCGCCCGCAACGTCTGCGGCCTCGCCGACGCCAACTCCAGCGAATTCGACCCCGCCGCCCAGCACCGCATCATCTATAAGCTCCGCGAGCTCACCGGGGTCGAAGAGATGGGCGGCACTATGCGCCTCGGAGCCTGGACCTGCATCCTCCAACCCGACTCCCTCGCCGCCAAAGCCTACGAGGGCCAACACTCTCAAGATTTGTCATCTCGACCGGAGCGCGAAGCGCGCAGTGGAGAGATCTGCGTTTCCAGCGATGCTCAAAGGAACAGCGGAGAAGACGCGAGGGAAAGCAGCCACACCATCGAAATCAGCGAACGCCACCGCCACCGCTACGAATTCAACCGCGAATACGAAGCACTCCTCACCGGAGCCGGCCTAAGAATCACCGGAACCACCCCCGACGCCACCTACGTAGAAATAGTAGAAATCCCCGGCCACCCCTTCTTCCTCGGCTGCCAATTCCACCCCGAATTCAAATCCAAACCCCTCGAGCCACACCCGCTGTTTCGGGCGTTTATCGAAGCGAGTTATGGGAATCGAATGAAGAGCCAGATCGAAGGGGGCAACGTCGAAACCACAATGGCACGAACGCTCTAGGTTTCGCGGAGCATTACTTGTGTTTTTGCAGATAAGTCAGGGATTGCATGTACTGATCGGCCTCGCGGTGTTTTCCCATCTTGTTGCAGATTACGTAAAGCGACAACAGAATACCCTGGATGAGTGCGTCGTCACTGCTGGAGTGAGACGGAAGCGCCACCTCCAGGTCGAGCGCCTTCTTGGTCGCTTGTTCGGCGTTCTTGAGATCACTCTGCGAGTAATACGCATTTCCAATGGAACTCCACAATGATGCGTCTGAAATAGAGGCCTCCTTGGACTTGAGGCCCAGTTCTGTCTTCCATGCAGCAATAGCCTCGTCGTAGCGTTTCATCGAGTCATAGGTCGAACCCAGAAAGAACCACGCGTCGGCGTAATCCGGGTTTATGTCCACAGCCCTTCTCAATGCGGAGATGGACTCGTCATACCTGCCTAGCACGTTCAGGTCAGCCCCAAGCTTGTACCATGCCTCCGAGTAACGCGGATCGAGCGTCACCGCTTGCCTAAATCCCCTGACTGCTTGCTCATAGTCGTGCATGTTGTCATAAGTGAGGCCAAGGTCGTACCACGCCAGAGCATATTGAGGGTCTATCCCAACGGCCTCTTGGTAGGATGCCAGCGCGTCAGGGTATTTCTTGAGTATGGAATACGCGGATCCAACAGAGCGCCACAGCCGGGCATCCTTTGGATTCCGCTTAACAGCTTCTAAGAAGTTGCTTAGGCACTCGTCGTATTGATCCAGAAAAAGATGCGCGACCCCCAAATCATGCCACGCGTCTGCGTTGTCAGGGTTCAGACGGACGGATTCCTGGAATAGGTGGATAGCTCTCTCATACTGCTTGGCCTCCAAAGCAGCGCTTCCTTCCTTGAACAAGGACAAGGCATGCTCGCGGTCGCCGGAGGCCTCGTTTTTGTCGCTGCCGTTCTCAGCCGGAGAACCAGCCTCCCTGGCCACCTCGAACGATAAAGGCTCATGCTCAGCATGAATGAGGGACCCAACTACGTCAGACGGCACGGCGAAATTGAGATTCTGCCGGGTGCCCCAAATCTCGCATTCGAGACCTGGGATTTTCCGTCAGAAGCCACCACTCGGGCTGCCCCATCCTTGACGACCGCACCACCGCCTTAAAAGCAACAAATATCCAGCCGTCAAGGGTGGAATTCAGCAATCTCCCGACCCGTCTTGCAGTATGCACAAAACGTACATATACTAACCCAGGATGAAGGTCGAGTGGGACGTCCGCAAGGCCGAGACGAACTACCGGAAACACGGCGTCCGATTCGCGGAAGCCGTCCTGGTTTTCGAAGACGAGTACGCCATTACGGTTAAGGACGAAGAATCCGACCCGAGCGAAGAGCGATTTATATCAATCGGCAGCGGTGCTAAAGAAAAATTGCTGGTTGTGGTCTACAGCTATCGAGGGATGAACGTTCGCCTCATCTCGGCGCGACTTGCAGAAGCATACGAACGATGGCAATACGAGGAAACCCGATGAAACCCCAATACGATTTCAGCAAAGGAAAGCGCGGTCGCATCACTCCACCCGAGCCCGAGCCAAAAGGCCCACCAGATAAGAAAACCCGCATCACCATCCGCCTCGACGAAGACCTCATCGACCACTTCCTCAAGCAAGCCGACGCCTCCGGCGGAGCCATCGGCTACCAGACGCTCATCAACGAAGCCCTCCGCCAGCACGTCGAAGGCAAAGCCCCCCAACTCGAAGAAACCCTCCGCCGCATCCTCCGCGAAGAGATCAAGGCCGCAAGCTGAAGCATCGCTACGGGCGCCGGCTGCGAAAATGCACAGCCTCCCTGGCCGGGTGCCCCAGGTCTCGCTTTTGAGACCTGGGATTCTCCGTCAGCGACAACAAATCCCATCAACTCCCCGGCTCCAAAATCCGCGCTGCGATATCCGGCGCGATCACCCGAAAATCCCGCAAGTCCCATGTATAGATAACATCTGCGCCAACTTTCCTCGCGCAAGCGACATGGAGCGCATCGTAAGTGCGGCCCCCTCCGACGCCATCAGCGACAGCCCTTCGTATCGTCGCGAGATATTCTTCAGAATCGAGCGGCACCGGTTCGACGCGCTGGACAATTTGCTCAATAAGGAGCAGCGCATATTCTCGGCTCAATCGATGAGGAGGTGGCAACCTTGTAAGAACGGAATAGGCCTCGGCAAGAGTATGCGCGCCACATTTGGCTTCGGGCCGGGAGAGGCGATTAAAGAGGTCCAGGCTCCTGGAATGATGTGGGTGGTCTTTGTCTGCTGCTGCCACGAACACCGAGGTGTCAGTGAGAGAAATCATTCTCCGCTGAACTTCTGAGCGCGCTCCTCATGAAGCTCGTTCAAGATGTCACGGACAGAGTAGTCCGAAGGCTGACCGGCGGAGAACACCCAATGCCCATTCTCCTGAAAAATACGTGGGGAGTCGGCTTCCCGTCGCACCACTAGCCCATCACCGTCCGGCTCGATCCGCACCCGGTCACCGTCTTCAAGATGCAGCGACTCGCGGACCGCTTTACCCAACTCCAGATCGCTGTCCGTCGTGATGGTTAAGGAAGTACCCATACGTTCATGATATAGCCTCCCGAAAACCGATGACAACATACGATTTCAGCAAAGGAAAGCGCGGTCGCATCACTCCACCCGAGCCCGAGCCAAAAGGCCCACCAGATAAGAAAACCCGCATCACCATCCGCCTCGACGAAGACCTCATCGACCACTTCCTCAAGCAGGCCGACGCCTCCGGCGGAGCCACCGGCTACCAAACCCTCATCAACGAAGCCCTCCGCCAGCACGTCGAAGGCAAAGCCCCACAACTCGAAGAAACCCTCCGCCGCATCCTCCGCGAAGAGATTAAAGCCGCAAGCTGAGAATCAGCGACGTCCAACGCCTTGCATTCCGATCCGCCTGGGAGTCCGCACCCCCAACGACGGTATCGACAGTGGCTAGGTAAGACCCGCCACTTCGATTTATTTCCTGCATCTGGCCAATTATGCGCGGTATCATTCGGGTGATTTGCTGGGTTACCCACGCGAGGATCGAAGATGTTCGACCCGAGGAACTTGTTTGGCTCCAAGTCGAGAAGTAAGGAGATTACTTCTCTTGATTTGCAAACTCCCCCTCAGACCCAGGAGGCTATTCCTGCTGCGCCCTCAACCAGCGCACAGCAGAATTTATTCGATCCAGATTCCCAACCGGCTCTAGATGAATTCAAGCGCCGAGTCCGGGACATTCTTGCATCAGGAAAAACGCCCGATTCCTTCTTCCTTCCGGTCGATCCCCAAGATAGTAGGAAAGTTATCCTGCTGAGAAGCGGAAATCCCGAACGCAAGTCGCTGTTGTTTTTCAGCGCCCCTTCATCAGCCGCGGACTACACTCGATACATTCATACCCCGGCCCAGATTGTCGGCTTCAATCTGGACTCACTTCCTGGTTTGGCAAGAGACTGGCAGGCAGCCGGAATCCCCTCCTTCATCATGAATAGGTGTCCGCGATGCAGCACCCCTAATCCCATGTTTCCGAAAGATGGACTCATCACCAAAGAGCAGCTTGTATTCGCATGGGCGACCAGTTGGGCACTGCGAAACTGGAGAGGAGAGGCCTTGGTGAGGAAGTTCGTGTCCGAGAAGGGGGATGCGATGATTGCTAACCAACGCGCAACGCTCGAATACCTTCGTGATCATGTGGACTACAACATTCCTTATGTTCATTGGCTCATCGCAATTAACGCAGGTGTACAAGGAGATGAGGAAGCGAGGCTTGCATCGGTCGCCAAGCTGGAAGAATTTGGTGAGCCCTTTAGAGGGAAGGTGACTTTGATGACCGATCGCAGTGACCCCGAGCCTTGGTTCGATAGTGTAGGCCAGGCGAACATGGGTCTATTGGCTACTTTCGGAATGCTGGATCATCTCCAGAAACCGCAAGGTACGTAAGGCTCAAGCCACAACATTGAAGAAAATTGTCAAGTATCGAGGCAGTAAACATCATCCTCTAAACCAATCATAAGAAAAGCGATACAGCTCAAGCAGCATTTGGCATAGTGAATGCATCCAGCCTGTTAAAATAAGAATAGAGAGCAAGAAAAAGGGCAGCCCAGGCTGCCCTTTTCTCATTGTGAGGTCACCAAATGCCTAAGTCGTTCATTCTCGGAGATTTAATATGTAACCCCTTTTTCTCCAATGTTTTGGCCGGAGGTCGGCCCGCTTCGAAGGATATAACCCCAGGCGAATCACAATATTAGGACCAGGATATAGGGGGTGGGGGGTTGATCCGGGTTCTGCGTTTCAGATCCGGGTGCCACGAATTTCGGATCCCCCACCAACATCGCGAAAACGACCGATCATCCGCATCCCCTTCGAAGCCTACCCTCTCACCTCTCCAACGCATCGGAGTAAATTGAGAGGCGAGGCAAGCGCGATGATCGACCGTTGTTTCAATCCCGACTGCAGAAGAAAACTCCACTACCTCCGCGATGGCCGTGTCGTCCGGGTCATCACCGGCAAAGACGAAGCAAAGGTCCTCGAACATTACTGGCTCTGCGGACCATGCTATGAGGAATACAACTTCGCCTTTCCGCCGACCGGCGAAGTCATCCTGGAGCACAAGGCAAAGATCAAGCAGTCAGAAGAGTTCCACTTTGGAGAAGTAGTGATTAGCGGAGCAGACTAGCCGAGGCTTATTCTTCCAGTCATGGATTCACTGCGGGCCACGCTCCGTCCCCTCACTGTCCTTCTCGCCTGCCTCATCGGTGCCCTTGGCTGTCACGCCCAGTCGACCTCCAGCCCAAAGCCCCCGGCCACCATTCTCATCATCCGCCACGCTGAAAAGCTTCCCGATGGAGATTCCAACCTCTCCCCGGCCGGCTACGCGCGCGCACAGCTTCTGTTGAAAACCTTCATCCCCGACGGAGGAAGCCCAGGTCTTCCGACGCCCCAGTTCATCTTCGCCGCCGCGCCCAGCAGCCACTCCAACCGCTCGGCGCTCACCGTAATCCCGCTCGCGAATGCGCTGCATCTCGAGATCAACCAGGACTTCGCAGATCACAACTACGCCGACCTCGCCGCCGAGTTGCTCAGTGGCAAATATGCCGGAAAGGTTGTGCTCGTGAGCTGGCACCACGGCAAGATTCCCCAGCTCGCGATCGCTCTCGGCGTCACGCCGCCCTATAATCCTTGGCCCGAAGATCAGTTCGACCGCATCTGGCGAATCGATTATGTGAACGGAAAGGCAACGATACGCGACCTGCACTATACGGGAACTCCCGAAGGCCCAGAATAGCCTGCGGCTACTTCTTCGAGAACGACCGAACCAGCGTCACCATATTCCAGATGTCGTCCGCCTTCGCCCGGTCGCCTTCCGGAGGCATCTCACCTTTGCCCTTTTGGATAATGTAGAAAAGCTGGCCATCCGACATCCCCGCGAGCGCAGCCGGGTCGGTGTAGTCCTTCATCGGCGCCTTCATCGACGAGGCGATGTCGCCCTTGCCGTCGCCCTTGGCGCCATGGCAGATAGCGCAGTCATATCCCCACATCTTCTTGGCATGTTCCATCCCCGCCGGGGTCGGCTTCACCGGGTTCGTCTTTGTCATCAGGTCGTCCGGAACCTTGAAAGGGGCGGCAGCGTCCTGCGCCATCGAAACCGACGCCAACAGCAGTAGCGAGGGCAGCACTGCAACAATCTTCATAGAACAGCGACCTCCGCATAAGTCGAAATCTGTAACGGTGGAACTATACTCTCGCGAAGAGACGCCAAGCAGCGGCGATCCGCGCCCCTGCGCCCTGACTGTAGCGAGGCAGTTACCTGCGGAGCGCCGTTTGTGCTCTGATAGTTCGTGTGATTCAAGACTTCGAGATCGCCAACGTCCCCGTCGGCCGCGTCGCCGGCAAATCCAGACTCTTCCTCATCGCCGGGCCCTGCGTCATCGAGAGCGAGACCCACGTCCGCACCATGGCCGACGCCATCCAGCGCATCACCGCCGACCTTGGCGTCCCGTTCATCTTCAAGGCCTCCTACGACAAGGCCAACCGCACTTCGGTCCACAGCTACCGCGGGCCGGGCCTCATCGAGGGAACCAAAATCCTTCGCCGCCTCGCCGAATCGACCGGACTTCCCGTTCTCACCGACGTTCACGAGCCCGGCCACTGCGAGATCGTCGCCGAGGCCGTCGATGTGCTGCAGATCCCAGCCTTTCTTTGCCGCCAGACGGACTTACTGGTCGCTGCCGGACGCACCGGACGCGCCATCAACGTCAAGAAGGGCCAGTTCGTCGCTCCTTGGGACATGAACCACACCGTGGAAAAGATCACCTCCACCGGAAACCAGCGCATCTTCCTCACCGAACGCGGCACCACCTTCGGCTACAACAACCTGGTGGTGGATATGCGATCGCTGGCCATCATGCGCGAGTTGGCGCCGGTAGTCTTCGACGGCACCCACTCCGTGCAAACCCCTTCGGCTGCCAACGGAGTTTCCGGAGGCCAACCCGAGTTCATCCCCTTGCTTGCCCGGGCCGCC
Source organism: uncultured Acidobacteriaceae bacterium (assembly GCA_963790505.1). Lineage (GTDB taxonomy): Bacteria > Acidobacteriota > Terriglobia > Terriglobales > Acidobacteriaceae > Acidisarcina. The sequence continues at coordinate 1,072,248 of CAWBOT010000004.1, forward strand.
GTCGCGGCCGGAATCGATGGGATCTTCCTGGAGGTTCACGACGATCCGGCTAAGGCAAAGTCCGACGGCGCCAATGCCCTCCGGCTCGATCGACTGCGTCCGTTGCTGGAGACATTGCTGGCGGTGCATTCCGCCGCCTCCTAACAGCATCGTTTGATCCGTCGGTCTGCTTGCCAGGTCTACGTATGGCCTTAAAAAGCCAAATTGGGATTTTTAAGATATTTCTTAGATGTTCTGTCTGCTCCCGTCAGCGAGCAAAAAAAAGGGCCCCTCGGGTGAGGGGCCAATCTGCCTTGGTTCTCTCGTTGTGTGAGAGCTTGTCGCGGCCTGCGCTCTTATTCTTGATATGGTGGCGAGCGTACCGCTAAATTGTCGAGGACAAACTCACCTCACTTTTGATAGAGCACTTGAAGCGCCAAACTCCAGAGTATCTGCATGAATGTTACATAAGTTATTTAAGTAGAGTGACTTACGTGGTAATAAGGCACCGGCGAACGTCTTCGAAAATTGTGCCAAGCAGAGCATCTTTTGCTTGACGAAGCGGCAAATTCTACGTGGTGAGAGCTTTTTTGCACGGGTAGGGAAGTCGGCTATCGCGCCGATGGAAGGAAGGGATCATCTTCCAGAGGGCGAAACCTGAATGACCCTCACTTCGGGATATTGCTGGTTCCAGTCGGCGGCAACACTGTCGAAGATCAGCCGAAACTCCCGTGGCTCACCCGGCTTCAACGGGGAAGCGCTCACTGGTTGCGTATCCACGTAAGGCTCGTGGGTCCGAATCAGGCTCAGCGGCAGTGTCTCTTTCTGGGCGATCTCCTTCAGGTCGTTCCGAAAGGCGACTTGAACCGTGATGGCAGTGAGCGTCCGGTTGCCCTGGTTGGTGATTTGGCCGTCCAGGTAGGTCACCTTGCTGCCGGCAAAATTGCTCGCCTCGCTCATCTTGAGGCCGCTGATCGCAAGATTTCCCGCGTAGGGATCCGGCGGAGCCAAACCCGGCCCCGCGCCAAGCGGCGCTGCCGCCCGGTGGCCACCAAAAAGTATCAGGGCGCCAACTCCCAGCAGAATTGCGACGGCGGCTACCGCCCATATCAACCATGGGGTCGATTCTCTGCTTGGTTGGGTCAGGCTTAAATCGATGGAAGTGTCGCGCTCCGGCTCAACCATAGACTCTGATTCTATTGCATGGCCGCACTCGACGCGGCCGACCCGGCGCGCTGCTCATCGCACCGAAGAAGTGCCATGAAACGCCAGCGGGTTGGGAATCACCATAGTCATGACCGAGGCCGAAATAACCCGTGGCGGCTGCCAGGAAAGTGCCAAGATAGAGGTGGGTGCAAAGCCGCCAGCTTTCCGGCCTTATTTCAAATTGCGCTTCCCGGATCAGCGCTGGGAAAAGTCTCAAGTGACGAACACTTTAGCCAACTCGAACTCTCCACAGCCCGCTCGAATCACCGCCGACTATCTCTATCAGGGCGCGACGATTCTCGCTGCATTGTTGCTGGTTCTGTCGGCCGCGGTGTAGCGCCTGTCTGGCGTTCTGCCTTGTCTTCAAAATCCTCTACCCGCAACACTGCCGTTGGGACTAAACGCGTCATTCCTGCCCAGCGTTTCACGGTAGTCCGTCCCCCGCATCTTCACTTCGCGGCACATCTCAAGAAGGCGCGAACGCATGCGGTCGCCGATCCGATCGCCCAGCGTCATCCCCGCGCCTCCGGCGCCGGCGGGCAGGTTTTCAAAATTGGTCGTCACGATCGTCATCCGCTTATGGTTGTAGCGCGTGTTCAGGACCATCGAAACCATGTCCCATACCCAGTCGGTCGGTTTCACCGAGCCCAGATCATCAAGGACAAGCACCTCGGCATTGAAAATCGGCTCCAATATCTGCAGTTCGGTCGAAGAGGTCTGCGGATTCCATGAATTCTGAATGTCTTTCAGCAACTGCTGGTAGTAGCAGAAAAGCCCTTCGCAGCGCTTCTCCTGCACCAGGACCTTGAGGATGCCGACCGCCAGATGCGTCTTCCCCAGCCCCGACGAGCCGGAAAACATCAAACCCCGCCCCGGCGTCATCATCGCCGGGTAATCATCGGCGAACCGCTTGGCAACTACCTGGGCCATCTGCAACGACTGGTCCGCCCCGGCAAACCGGACGTCATACGACTCGAGCGTCGCGTCCTCATACTTCGGCGGAATCTTGCATTTGTTGAAGGCATACGAGAGCTTGCGCGTCTGCCGGCAATCGCATTCCTCCGCAAACCGCTCACCGCTGGGACGCACCACCACCCGCATCCCCATTCCGTCGCATCTTGGACACACTTCGAGCATCAAATCTACTGTCACGGTAAAGCATGTTGGAAGGCCGCGCCAGTCGCGTGACCGTTGCAAAGCGTGGAAATCGCGGCTAAACTATAAGTTCCGTCAAGAAAGGTCTTTCAGTCATGCCAAAAGAGGGAATTCACCCAAGCTATAACGAGATTCACGTGAAGTGCGCCTGTGGCTCAGACTTTGCCACCCGCTCGACCCACAAGGGCGACATCCACGTCGAAATCTGCTCGCAATGCCATCCATTTTTCACCGGTAAGCAGAAACTGGTCGACACCGCCGGACGCGTCGAGCGCTTCCGCCGCAAGTACGCCGCCTCCGACGCCGGCAAAGCGGTCGCCACCAAGTAACTCCGCTGTGCGGATTGAGAAAAGCCTCCGCCTCGGCGGGGGCTTTTTCATGCGGGGAACGGCCAGGCAATGTCCAGAAGAAAAGTCTCCATGAAGAAGAACTGGGACAATCCGCGCGAACACACCATGCCCGAGCATGCGCGCGTCCCTGCGTCTTTGAACATTGGCGGGGTCGAGATCGCCCCGGCGACCGTCCTCGCGCCCATGGCCGGAGTCACCGACACCGTCTTCCGCCGCTTCATCCGCAACGCCAGCCTCTTCACAACGCCAGAGACGCGGGTGTCCCAGGTCCGCGCAGAGGACCTGGGTTCAGATGTAGACGCTGAAATCACCAACCAGCAGTCCGGCTGCGGCCTCATCATGACCGAGTTCACCTCGGCCGACGGCCTCGCGCGCATGCGCGAGTCAAAGCGCAAGCGCTACCTCACCTTCTACGACGACGAACACCCGATCGCGGCGCAGCTCTTCGGCTCGAACCCCGCCACGCTCGCCGACGCCGCGCGCATCGTTCAAGACACCGGCTTCGACATCGTCGACCTCAACCTCGGCTGCCCCGCCAAACGCGTCGTCGCCTGCAACGGAGGCAGCGGCCTGCTTCGCGATCTTCCTTTGATCGGCAAGATATTTGAGGCCGTCCGCGCCGCCGTCACCATCCCGTTCACGGTGAAGTTCCGCCTCGGCTGGAACGACAACCACATAGTCTGCGTCGAGCTCGCCCGTCTCGCCCAGGAGAGCGGCCTGAATGCGGTCGCCCTTCACGCCCGCACCCGCGAACAGGGCTACTCCGGCCAGGCTCGCTGGGAACATATCGCCGCCATCAAAGAGGCCGTCTCCATCCCCGTCATCGGCAACGGAGACATCCGCACTCCCGAAGACGCCGTCGCCATGGTCGCCCAGACCGGCTGCGATGCGGTAATGATCGGCCGTGCCGCGCCGGCAAATCCGTGGATCTTTCGCCAGATCGCTCAATACACCGCGCTCGGCCGCTACGATCAGCCGACCGAGATGGACCGCTACCGCATCATCCGCGCCTACTTCCAGATGCTGCTCGCTGCCGTAGCCGAAGCCGAGGACGGCGACGAGGAAGTTCAGGGCACCGGCTACGAAGGCCGCGGCTACGCTCCCGGCAAGATGAAGCAGTTCGCCTCATACTTCACCCACGGAGTACCCGGCGGCGGCGCGCTCCGCAAATCGATCTACGAATGCAAATCCGGCCCGGCAATCCTGGATGCGGTGGAAATCTTCTTCGAGGACAGGCTCGCAAACGAAGTCCCCGAGCTTCAGGCGAGCGACGAAGTCGCGCCGGAAGTCCTCCAATGCTCCTATTGAAAGAAGGCTGATACTCGCTGCTCCAGATTCAGCCCGCGACCATCACTCCTCTGGCGCCGCGAATTCCCTTGCCTAACCCACCTCCACTGCCTACTATTTACCGCAACATTTGCAGTTACTGAATCTCTCCGGAAAAAAATCTCTCTTTCGGACAATCCAGCACAAGACTCCCACGTGCTTTCATGTCCTCAGTGCAGTCGACACCGATTTCGGTGAATCGTTGCCGGGCGCCATCGTCTGCGTGCTACTTCGCATCGCTAACCTTTCCAGCCTCAGGAGAACGACCTTGATGAAGCTGCCCCTCGCACGTCTGTCTGCCTCACTTCCACTGCTGCTTTGCTTAGTAAGTAGCGCGCCGCTCACACTTCTCGCCCAGGACGTTCTTCCCAACAGCAAGGTGCTGGTAATCGCTCGCGAGTACACCAAGCCGGGCCGTGACCACAGCGCTCATGAAAAGACCGAGGCGGGCTTCGTCAACGCCTCCGCCGCGAGCAAGGTCTCTTCCCGCTACTTTGCAGCCACCTCACTCTCCGGGCCGCAGCGTGCCCTATTCTTCTATGCCTATCCCTCGTTTGCCGCCTGGGAGGCGGAAAACAAGGCTATCGGACAAGACACGTCCCTCACTTCTGCCCTCGACGCAGCCAACCAGGCCGACGGCGATCTGCTCTCATCGACCGACGAGAGTATATGGATGTTTCGCGACGACATGAGCCTGAATCCGGGCTTCCGCGTCGGCTCGCGCATCGAAGAGATCACCTCGTTCAGGGTCAAGCCCGGCCACGACCAGGACTGGGAAGAGCTGGTCAAGTTGGTAAAGGCCGCCTATCAAAAAGGCGTTCCCGGTGCGCATTGGGGAATGTGGCAGGAAGCTTACGGTGCTCCCGGCGACGGCTACATCGTGATCATCACCATGAGGTCAGCCGCGGAGATTGATGCCAACTTCGCCTCCGGCAAAAAGTTCGTCGACGCGATGGGCCCGGATGGCATGAAGAAGCTGGCCGAACTCTCAGCTGCATGCATCGAGTCCGAGCAGACGAACTTGTTCATGATTGACCCGAAGATGAGCTATCCGTCCGACGCGATGATGAAGACTGATCCGGATTTCTGGAAGCCGAAGCAGTAAACAAAGAAGCCTCAGCAACATGAGTAAAAAAAAGGGCGGCCTGATCACCCGCTGCCCGCTTCTTTGCTACCTGCTGTCTCCAGCCGAAGTCGGCGGCCACGCGCCGTTGATCCGCCGCAGCAGAACAATCCGGGCCGAAGTGATACGCGTTCTGAGCGCAAATCTGATCCGGCAAATTCTCGACGGCTGCCCAAGACTCTTTGAGTCACGCCTGCCCCGGGGATGCATCCGATTGGTAGACACTTGGCTGCAATGGAGTGTCTAAGAGTTAACTAATCTCAAGCGTTAATTCATTCTCTCAGTCAAGGCGTCAAGCATGACAGGCCTCGCGAGACTCGCATCGATACAATCCGTGCGAATATACGGCTGGTTCACGCCGGAAGTCCTCGCTGAAGCGGTAAGTCTGATCGTTCCGTGGAAGACTAAGGTCCTCAAACACACTTCTCTGCTCGCGGGCATGCTGTTGGCCGGCCTGCTCGTAGCCGCTGGTGGCTTGATTGCGCCTGCCCTGATGATGCAGGGACGAAACTTTGGTCTTGCTATTTTCTGTCTTTGCCTCTTGCCCGGTTATCTTCTCCTGCAATGGTTCATGCGCAAGGGGGTCAGAATGGATGCCCTTTTAGAGTGGTTCCAGCAAGCTTCGAATCCCTTTGACATGACGCTAACGCCAGTTGGGATCAGGATCGTAAGCAAGCAGAAAAGAGAATTCTTTCTGCCCTGGAGTAGATTCGATCAGTTTTATGAGGGGAAGTTCCTCACCCTCGTGCTCAATTCCACGAACGGTCGCTACTGCCCGATTCCGACCCATGTTCTGCTGGAATCTACGCGTGACGAACTGAGCAGGTTTCTTGCGATGCACCTCACGAGGATCGCAACAATCCCAAAATCGACCAGGGCTAAGATCCGGCTAGTACTGCCAGGTAGCCGATAGGAACATACTCCCATCCATCACTTTGAACGCAGAAGTGTCCGCCGATTTACCACGTGTCGCCGCCCGATGGCGGAGGCCATGCCCTACTCATCTGCCGCATCAGCACAATCCTCCCAAAGTGATATGCGTCATGCGCGGCCAGGCTCTCTAGCTGTTCTCGCACAGTCATCGTGCGCGCCGGCGCCCCAGGAGGAGAAGGGCACCGCACCACTCTCGCCAGCTTCGCCGGATCATGAAGAGTCTCTGCAGCCGATTTGAGGCGCTTGAGAAAGCGTCCGCAAAGCTCCGACCAACTCTCTTTCTCGACGTCTGCCACTGACGGAAATCCCTCCGACGCATGCTCTGGGTAAGGAGTTTCAATCCCGGTATTCCATTCCAGCGTGATCTGCAGCCAGAACGCGATGTGCCATAGCTCTTCATAAATGGTCCGCGGAACTCCGGCGATTCGCCGATGGGCCAGTTCGTCGCTGATGCCCTCTACAATTTGGGCGGCCGGGGCGGCTGCGCTGTTTCCAATCAGTATCCGCTCGAGTTCATCCATGACTGCTCCTCCGCCTAAGGATATCCGTTGCGTCGCGACGCGCAAATGCGAAATCCCCAGCGCCCGTGTACTATTACGCTGATTCGCTAAACCGATTTTCGAGGTGCCTTCGCTCTATGGCTTCCCACTCTTTGAGCCGCCGCCGCTTCATCGCACTCTCCGCCGCAACTGTCGCTGCCACGAAGCTTGCCCGCGCCTATCCGCTGGGTCTGCCGCTCGGCGTGCAGCTCTACTCCGTTCGTAAATCGCTGCCGACTGATTACGCGGGAACGCTGAAACAGATCGGCGCCCTTGGTTACAAGGAGGTGGAAGCCGCGGGCTTTTACGACCATTCTGCGGACGAAGTCAACGCCGCGATGAAAGCCGCCGGCCTCAGCTGCGTCAGCTCCCACTATCCGCTTGGCGTGCTCATGCCTCAGCTCGACTCGATCATCACCTACGGCAAGGCACTCGGACTTGAATACATCGTCTGCAGCTCTTCGCAGCATCAGACGCCGGGCGCCAAGGGCCCGCTAACACTAGACGACTGGAAGTGGGTTGCCGATCAGTTCAACCATATCGGCGACAAGGTCAACGCAGCTGGAATGAACTTTGCCTACCACAACCACACCCCTGAGTTCACGCCGATCGACGGGACGATGCCCTGGGAGCTGCTCGAGAAGAACACCGATCCTGCCAAGGTCAATTTTGAGATGGACTGCGGCTGGGTGATTGTCGCCGGCCAGGACCCTGTCCCCTACCTGAAAAAATACGGCAAGCGGATCGTGATGCTCCATGTGAAGGACTTCAAAGACAATAAACCTCCGTCCGTTCCGCTCGGCACCGGCAGCATCGACTACACGCCGATCTTCGCCGCCGCCAAGAGCGCCGCGATCAAGCACATCTTCGTCGAGCAGGAAGAGTCGGTCGGTCCGATGATCGATGCGCTGGCGATCGATGCTAAATATATGGCGAAGTTCAGTTAGCCAAACCGAGGATTACTTCAGCCCTTCAACCAGATATAGGTCTGACAGCGTCCGATGGTAGCCGTAGATATACGACTTGCCATCGGGCGTGATCAGGATCGGGCCAATCTGGCTGACTCCTGCCGGGTCGGCCGGGGCCAGGCTTCGCCACGGAGTGCGCTTTCCCGAAGCCAGATCGAGCACCACCACCTTCGCGGGAAACTCGCCTGGGCGGTAAACGTACAAAGACTTGCCATCTGCTGACCATTCAATCGGTTGCTCTCCTATCTGGAAGCCCGGAACCGCAAGAGGCGAACCGCCCGACAGCGGATAGATATAAGCCATGCCATCCGGTCCGATCCCGGTAACCCGAGTTCCATCCGGCGAGAGAATCAGAGTGAGCGGATCTACCCCTTCGGAAGAGATCGCGTGGGGCTGGTCCGTAAGCGATTTTTGCAGGTAGATTTGCGCGCCATGACCCTCATGCGTGGCCGTGAAGACGAAGCCTTTGCTGTCCGGCAGCCAGTGTGCCCAGTTGTGGTAAAGATCGTCGTGCGTGATCTGCTGGGCGTCGCCCGCCCCGCTGGGCAAAAGGATGAGCTGCGCCGGCGACGTCATGCCCAGCGCAATGACCCATTTCCCGTCGGGCGAAAGCGTCACCGCTTGACCGTCACCCAGTCGCACCGCCGATTCTTCGCTGGTCTTGCGCAGATAGACCGAATATCCGGAGCCTCCGCCCGCACCTTCTTCGTCGAAGAAGAGGTGCTTGCCGTCGGCTGATAGCTCGGCCGGGAACGAGTAATCGAGCCAGGAAAAGTCCTGCTCCTTGTCCCCGCCGCCAATCACTCCATCGATCAACCCGCTCAACTCCCGCCGCCAGCTTTGCCGGGAGAGCAGCACCTTCCCATCGCGCCAGATGTCCTCTAGCTGCAGTGCCGCCGGGACTCGGGCGACGATTCGTTCCCCTCCGCTGAGCGTCACCGCGTTTAGGGTTCGGCCATTGCCTTCGTTCGTACTGCCTGAAAACCAGATTTCGCTGCCGTTCGGCGACCAGGCAAGACCTTCCACGCTAAGAAAATTTCCGCTCAGCACCTTCACCTTGCCCTGCAGGTCGACCGTCCGAACGCCGCCCGCGTCGTCCCCTACCAGCGGGTGCTCCAGAAAGCCGACCGTTTTGCCATCGGGAGAGACGCGAGGGTGGCTTATCCAGCCCGGTGTTTCGCGCAACACCTTGCCGATGGGGTACTCCAGCCGGTTCTTTCCACCCACATCGCGGACGATCGCCAGGTCCTTGCCGTCTGGGCCCCAGTCGGCCCACTGCACGCCTTCGATAATGTCGCGCGGATCTCCGCCATTAATCGGCATGCGCGCCAGCGTTCCCGCCTGCGTATAGGTACCGGTCGCGCTCGCATGAGTCAGCAACGCGATTTCGCCCGTCGACGAGATGCTCATCAGCTCTTCGCCGTGACGGTCGAGCGAGCGCGACTGCGGGCTCTCAGGGCTGGTAATAAAGAGCTCGGTCGGTTTGCCCTCCCAGGCCGCGCCGTAGACCACCGACTGCCCATTCGGAGTGAACCGCGCCGAACGCACTGTCCCTCGGCGGAAGGTCAGTTGATGGTAGATCGGTGGAACCGTGCGGCTCGTGGCCGCATGTACAAACCAGCCGATCGCCGCTCCTGCGATCAATGCGACCGCGATCACCGGAAGGCCGTATTTCAATATGCCGCCCGCAAGGATGCCGCCCGACGCCGATGCCGCAGCTGTCCTCCCGCTTTGCGGCTCGACCACCGCGGCAACCGCGGTTCCCGACGAACGTGAGTTAGCCTGTGTAGTAGCGCTCCGTTGCGAATCCAGCGTGCGCTTCAGTATCTTCATCTCCGCGCGCATCTCGGCGGCGGACTGATACCGCAGCTCGCGGTCCTTCTCCAGCGCTCGGCTGAGGATTCGTTCCAGCTGCGGTGGCAGATCAGGGTTCAGTTCCTGTGGCGGCGCAGGCTGCCGGTTGAGGATGCTCTCAAAGACGACCGCCGATGTATTCCCGTCAAAGGCCTGCTTGCCGGTGGCCATCTCATAGAGACAAGCGCCCAGAGAAAACAGGTCCGTGCGGCCATCCAGTTCCTCGCCGCGCGCTTGTTCCGGCGACATATAAGAGATGGTTCCGACGGCGCTGCCAGGACTCGTCAGGTCCTGCATGGTCTCATTCGCGTCAGCGGTAGCATTGACATCCCGCCGCCGCAGGTCGATCTTCGCCAGCCCAAAATCGAGCAGCTTTGCCTGACGGTTCTTTGTGATGAAGATGTTGGCCGGCTTAATGTCGCGATGCACAATGCCCTTGGAGCTGGCGGCATCCAGCGCATCGGAGATCTGAATACCGAGGTCGAGCAGGAAATCGATCGGCAGCGGCCTGCCGTCGATCCGGTGCTTGAGTGTCTGGCCTTCCAGATACTCCATTGCCAGAAACGCGCGGCCATTGTCTTCGCCGACGTCATAGATAGTGCAGATATTTGGATGATTGAGCGCGGATGCTGCGCGCGCTTCGCGGCGGAAGCGTTCCAGAACCGGTAACTGGCGGCCTATCTCATCGGGCAGGAACTTCAGCGCCACAAATCGGCCCAGGCGGGTATCTTCGGCCTTGTAGACCACCCCCATCCCACCGCCGCCAATTTTCTCGATAACCCGGTAATGGGAGACGGTCTCGCCAATCATAGCTAGGCGTAAGAGTAGGGTACGTCGGATTGCAAGTCAACGAAATTGCCTGTTACCGGCACTCCGGAAAGGCAAGCGAGCTGCTGCGCTTGATCAAGTCCCGCTCGGTGTAAGCTGACCCTTACGCCTTCCTTAAAAAACAATCTCCGGGAGAGATGAATGTCGACATCCAGACGGGACTTTCTGAAGACTTCAATCATTGCGAGCGCCGGGGCAGCCTTGCCCGCTCTGCCGGCTATGGCAGCCACTTCTGCCTCCCCTTCGTTACACGGCGAGGCCGTCCAGATGGCGTCCGGCGCTGCGTCGAAGCCGCTCGAATTCACCCGCGGAATCGGTCTTTATCCCGGCCTGCCAAGCGAGAACTTCAGTCCAGAACTGGTGATCGACAGCACGACCTACCGCAACCTCGCGCTCCTGCGCCCTGCCTATCACTCCAGCAGTTACGACTACAACCTCACAGCGCAGTTAGTCACGGACGGCATCAAGGACACCCACCCCCCCACATGGGTATCTACTGCGATCAGCCTTCGCGGAACCCTCCCCAAGAGCGAGCGCGAGATATTCCTCGATCACTTCCATGACAGCAGCATCGAGATCCATGGCGGCCGCGCTTACGTGGACGTGCGCCTCGGCGGCGACACTCCCCCCGCCGTCGACCGCATCGCGGTCTTTGTCGTCGTGGCCGACACCGTATCTCCGGAAACAATCACTTTCACTGTCTCTGTCTCAGACGACGGCCACACCTGGAAAGAAGCCGGCAGCGCTCCCGGCCCGAAGCCACTGGCACCGACCAACTACCCGCCCGACCTTAGCCGGGGAACCCACCTGCTCTATCCGTCGATCCCCCTCAATGCCGGCCTCAAAGCGCGCTACTACCGCGTCGAGTGTGCGGTGGCCAACGCCAGGCCCAACGATTACTTCGGCATGCGCTGGTTGATCGGCGAGGTCGAGTTCTACGCCGGTAAAGAGCGCGTCCAGATCGGCGGCCCGTACGACTTTACCAGCGCCTGGATGAGCGCCGGCCTCGATGAAGAATGGGTCTACGTCGACCTCGGCGCTCGTTGCGAGTTCGATCGTGTCGCCCTCTACTGGATAGCCCGCGCCGCCGAAGGAAAGATTCAGATCTCCGACGATGCGGCGAGTTGGCGCGATCTCCAAACGCTGCCCACTGCCTCTGGCCCTGTCGACGACATCAAGCTCGCCTCACCCGCATACGCCCGCTATGTCCGCGTTCTGATGACCCGCCCCACCTCACCCGATGGCTATATGCTCAGCGAGTTCGAAGTCTACGGTCGCGGCGGCCCCGTCGCCAAGCCGAAACCCGCACAAACTCCACATGCCGATCGCAGGCTCGACCTTGCCGGAGGCGCATGGCGTCTGCAGCGCTCCAATCTCGTCGAAGCTGGCGGTGAAGCGCTTTCGAAGACCGACTTCAAGAATGAGAATTGGGTCGTCGCCACCGTGCCCGGCACCGTCCTCACTTCGTACTTCAACGCCGGCGCGATACCCGACCCCAACTTCGGCGCAGAACCAGCTTCACATCTCAGACTCTTACTTCTATTCCGACTTCTGGTATCGCACCGAATTCACACCGCCTCCCGTAGCCGCAGGCGAGAGCGCATGGCTCAACTTCGACGGCATTAACTGGAAGGCCGATGTCTTCCTCAACGGAGAAAAAATCGGCCGCATCGAGGGCGGATTCCTGCGCGGCCGCTTCGACGTCACCGGCAAACTCCTGCCTGGCAAAACCAACGTCCTCGCCGTGCGCGTCGAAAAGAACGCCACTCCCGGCAGCTGCAAGCAAAAGACCCTCGAGAATGTGCGGCAAGAACGGCGGCGCGCTCGGCGCTGACAACCCCACCTATCACGCCTCTATCGGCTGGGACTGGATTCCGACCATTCGCGGCCGCAACACCGGCATCTGGGGCGATGTCTACGTCACTGTAACCGGCGCGGTCACTCTCGAAAACCCCTTCGTCACCACCACTCTGCCGCTGCCCGACACCTCCCGCGCCGACATCGGCGTCGCAGTCGACCTCGTCAATCACACCGCGAAGCCGATCACCGGCACTCTGCGCGGTCAGCTTCGGCGACATAAAGTTTGAGCAGCGCGTGACCGTCGAGGCCTCCGCGTCAAAGACCGTCAAGCTCGACCAATCCACCCATCCTGCGTTACGAATGCAGAAGCCGGAGCTCTGGTGGCCCGTCGGCTACGGCGATCCTCACCTCTACGATGTCGCAGCTAACCTTCGAAGCAGGGAATCACAAGCATACTCGACAGCACGGCATTCAAGGCCGGCATCCGCCAGATGACCTACAACGAAGATGGCGGCAACCTGCGCATCTTCATCAATGGCCGCCGCTTCATCGCCCGAGGTGGCAACTGGGGCTTTGGCGAGTCGATGCTGCGCTATCGCGCCCGCGAATACGACGCCGCAGTCCGCTATCACCGCGAAATGAACTTCACCATGATCCGCAACTGGGTCGGCCAAATTGGTGACGACGCCTTCTACGAAGCCTGCGACCGCCACGGCGTCGTGGTCTGGCAGGACTTCTGGCTCGCCAATCCCTGGGACGGTCCAATCCCCAACGACAACGACCTCTTCATGAGCAACGCAAAAGATATGCTCCTGCGCATCCGCAATCACGCCTCTATCGGGCTCTACTGCGGACGCAATGAAGGCTTTCCTCCCGCGCCCCTGGAGGCGGCGATCCGCAAAGATCTCTCGCCGAGCTTCACCCCGGCATTCACTACATCCCCAGCTCCGCCGACGATGTCGTCAGCGGCCACGGCCCCTACCAGGCGCTTCCGCCCGAGACCTACTTCCGCATCGCCGATTCCAAGCTGCACAGCGAGATCGGCATGCCCAACATTCCCTCCCTCGAGAGCGTCAAGCGCAATGATGCCCGAGGGCTCCGTCTGGCCACAGGGACTCGACTGGGGCCTCCACGATTTTTGCCTTGACGGCGCGCAGGGCGGCACCAGCTTCCGCAGCATCATCGACGAAAGCTACGGCGGCGCGAACAGCGGCGAAGAGTGGATCTCCCTCGCGCAGTTCGTCAACTACGAAGGCTATCGCGCCATGTTCGAGGCGCAGAGCAAGTACCGCATGGGTCTGCTGCTCTGGATGAGCCACCCATGCTGGCCCTCCTTCGTCTGGCAAACCTATGACTACTACCTCGAGCCAACCTCGGCTTACTTCGGCTGCAAAAAGGCATCCGAACCGCTCCACATCCAGTGGAACCGCCTCACCGACACCATTGAAGTTGTGAATTTGAGTGGAGGAAATGCCAAGGGCCTAAGCGCAAAGGTCGAAGTCCTCAACATGGACGGTACAACGATGTTCACCAAACTGGTCTCAGCCGACAGCGCCGAAGACAGCACATCCGAGTTGTTCAAGATGGAATATCCGACGGGATTAACTCCGGTCCACTTCCTGCGACTCTCGCTGTCCCAAGCCGGAAATCTCATCTCGACCAACATCTACATGCGAGGCCTCGAACACGCCGACTATCGCGCGATCCGCTCATTGGCCAGGGCGAAGGTCCAGGCGACAACTACGACGGAGCAAAAGGGAGACGTCTGGCTGCTGACCACCGAACTGCACAACACATCGGCGTTTCCGTCTCTCATGACCAGACTGATTGCAGTGCGTGAGAAGACCGGCGACCGCATCCTGCCCGCTATCTACAGCGACAACTACATCGCGCTGATGCCTGGGGAACGCCAGACCATCAAGACCGAGTTGTATGTCGTCGACACACGCGGAGAAAAGCCGCGTATTGCGCTAGGAGGCTTCAACGTCGAGGCCTCCTAGTAGTCGGTCTGTTACTTGGATATCTTCAGCAATACCGCGCCATGGCTCGGCACTTGTGCGGTGTAACTGCCCCCGTTCGCCGCAACGTCCTGGTCCGACCAAAGATCGTGCAGCTTCGCGCCGCCACCAAACCCGACCGCCTTCAGTTCGAGTGTGATCGGGCTTGTCGACTCGCCGCGATTGAAGAGTGCGACCGCCTTGGCGCCGCCGCTTAACGGCTTCTCCCAAATCTCCAGTGGCCCAACCTCCGAGACGCGATAACCCTGCTTGCCCAGCTTGTCCTGATCGACGGCAATCACGCTCTTGTTCAGCAGAATCGACTTGGCGTCGTCCGTCATCTTGCTCAGATCGTTGCCTGCCAGCAGCGGCGCGGCAAGCACCGCCCACAGCGTCATGTGAGTGATGTACTCGTTATGGTTCATCCCGCCGTTGCCGATCTCGAGCATGTCAGGATCGTTCCAGTGTCCAGGCCCCGCGTACTTACCCAGGCCCGATTGCTGAAAGCCGATCACCGACATCCGATCGTAGTTGTCGCTGATGTCGCCGGTGGTCCGCCACAGGTTGCCGCCCACCGACGGTCCCCACTCCCACACATTCTGAAATCCGTACTGGCACAGGCTAAACACTATTGGACGTCCGGTCGCCACCAGCGCCTTATGCATCTTCTCGTAGGCCGCTTTTTCCAGTTCGAAATACTTCGCCGCGTCGCCGTTCGATTCCTTCTTGAGCACATCGTTCATGCTGCAAAGGTCGTACTTCAAGTAGTCAAAGCCCCACTCCGCGTACATCTTCGCGTCTTGCTCCTCGTGCTGATAGCTGCCCACGTAGCCGCCGCAGGTCTTGGGCCCCGGTCCGGAATAAATCCCGATCTTCAACCCCTTCGAGTGAACATAGTCCGCCAGCGCCTTCATGTCGGGGAATTTGCTGTTGGGGTGCAACACTCCCTGTGCGTCGCGCTCCCCCTGCCAGGCGTCGTCGATATTGACGTAGATATATCCCGCATCGCGCATCCCGCTCGACACAATGATGTCGGCGCTCGCGCGCACGTCGGCGTCCGTCACCTTCTCCGCGAAATGGTTCCAGCTGTTCCAGCCCATCGGCGGAGTGGCCGCGAGTTGCGCGAACGACAGCGAAGAGGCAATCGCCCCAAAAAGAATGGAACCGGTTACAGCGACAGCCCAGCTAGTCTTTCCCACACGCATAAATTATCAGTCTCCTTCCCACCGGAGAAAGATACATTCCTTAGCCGCTAAAATCCACTCCGCGCTGGCGGCTAGCGAACCATAGCGTCAAAGACGCCCGTCTCGACCGTCGCGCCGTGCTTCATCTGGATGAAAATGCGGTAGGCCCCGGCCTGGGGAAAGCCATAGGGAAATTCCACCGTGTTGGTGATCGGCCCGGAGCCCATCTCCATGTTGGCTTCCATGCCATTCGCCAGCATCACCGCCGGCATCGCCGCCGAGCCGTCAGGATGCGTGTGCGCGAAGACGGTGCCATCGGTCTTCACAAACGCCGCGTGCCCGGCCATGCCCAGGTAGGGCTGCATATCCTTTGCCGGCGAGCCATCCGGAGCCAGCAGCTGAAAGCGGAATGCATAGGCAGTCTCCGCAGTCAACGTCTCCGGGCGATCCCAGACCATCGTATAGCCATCGGGCAGCTTGTAACTGTTGCCCAATGGGCCTTGACTTAACGGAGCCGGGTGCGCCGAAGCATCGTCCGGCCCGAGCGGCGCGGCCGCTATGTTCGCCGGCACTTCAAGCGTCGCAGTCAGCGTCTCCGGGAATCCATTGGCGTGGACGACATCACCATAGAGCGCATACTCGCCCGCCGGCATCGCCGGCAGCGCCAGGCGAAAGTCGCTCGGCGGATCGTACTCCGGATGCAAGTGATACGCGGCGTCCATCTCCGGCATACGGATCGCGTACAGGTGGATGATCTTGCCGTGATCGAGGATCAGAGGCGCCGACGAGTGATCTTCGAATCTGCGATCGGTAGCGAACTCCTTCACTACCAGGTCTAGATTGTTTCCGTGCAGCTTGGCTTGAACCGTCGGTGGGTGATAAATGCCCTCTGCATAACTCGCCGCCTCGACGTTCCACCACTTCGCTCCGCCCCAGATCATGAGCCCCATGATCGCGAGCCCGGCCACTGTGGCAATCAGCCCGCGCCGTCGCAAAGTTGGCGTGACATCAGCTCCCGCGGGCAGGCGCGCCTCGCGCACCGCCGCGCCAATCACTCCCGCCATGCTGATAACCAGGAAGACTCCCAGCAGGGCAAGCGGAATGCCCAGACTCCGCTCCATCTTGAGCGTAGCGACCGCGACCGCTGGTACCGGCACCGAGGCAGTCTCTTCGCCTGAGGCGCCGGCAACATCCAGCCGGATCTGCCATGATCCGGAGCTCATCATCCACACGCCGCCGGTGAAAAACGCAGGGTCGACCGTAGAGACCTTCATGGCGTCGGCGGTTGGCGGATGCTGCGATGCCTCTCCCGTGATGGGCATGGGAGTGATTTTGATTCCGGAGACGGCGGCGCCCGTAGAGCGTACCTCAACATTGGCCACGCCGGGAATCACATTTGGCATCCGTACGGTTACAAATAGTTTGTACGGCCCCGCATTGACCTGCTGAAAGACATCTTTGCTACCCACATGCGCCAATGCAGACATGGGGAGCAGCAAGCCCAGAACAAATAGGGTACGAAGTACTTTCAACGCTGGACCTTCCGCATCCAGCCGCCGAAGCCAAGCCCGATCCACGTCCCGACCATGCCGCATACTGCCGCTATAGTTAATCCGCGCAGCAGCGCGATTCCGTGCTGGACATCTTCGAACTGGCGCAGGCGATCAATGCCCCACGAGGGTGAGTTGTAGTCGAAGTACATCGTGCCAAAGAAGCGGTTCGCCGCTGCTGGCGTCATCAGGAAGCTCGCGAAAGGCCACTCCACCGCAGCTAACACTGCGACGAAGATCGCCCCCGACAAAAGCGCTACCTGCCAGCTCTTCCAGCTCCGCGTACGCCTCCACAGCAGATCGAGCGCCAGCGCAGGCAGTACGATCAGAATCGGAAACTTTGCCGGCACAAGGTGGGTAACAGGAAAATAAACCGGCCCCAGCTTGGGCTCTGCCGGAAACAGCGGCAGGATCAAAATCTCCGCAATCGCGATGACCGTGTAGATCGATGCCGCGATGGTCGCCGCCCAGCGGTGTTGCGAGGCCCGCGATAGCATCGCCAGAGCAACCGGAATCCCGATAGCCATGGCGATATAAGCAGTCGAGTTATGCAGGTAGACGTCCCACGTGTACTCCATCAGGAAGAACATCTGACCCACGATGGTCAGCCCACCTAGATACAGGAAGAGCCACTGAAGCTTATGAAACGTAATCTCCCCGGCAGCGCCGGCCTCGCTGGCGCGGTTCATCGCCGCGAGAATGAGAAACAAAACCCCCACGGCCACCCCGCGGATTCCAAGAATCAGCAGCGTATGTGGCGGGCTCACGATCTTCACATCCAGTCCATAAGCGGCATGCCACCAGTTATCGAAGGGCGCAGAGGTGATCATCGCGATCCCGCCCCACGCGGCAATAAACGCGCCAAGAGGCGCGCGAAAGCCGAGCACCTTCACCGAGATCTTCTTGAGAGAGGTCGAGCTGCCAAACGTTGTCGCGAAGATCAAATAGCTGCAGGCCACCGCAGCGAGAACTCCGCAGGCGTAGATGGCCATGTGGGCCGGCGTCCAGAAGCTGTCGCGGCCGATCGACCTGTGCCACGAGACGTCCCACGCTCCGCCGATCGACGCCGACGTCACCGCCACCACGCCGCACCAGATGTACCACGGAACAGATCCAACCCGCGCCCCCGTTTCGCTGACAGTATTGGCGATAGTTGGAACGCCTAGCGAGTGAAAGGATTCAGCTTGGGTAGACATCGGGCCTCCGCGAAGCAACTACGTTGATTATCCAACAAAAGTTCGCCCGGCTGTAGGACTGGCCCGTTCCTTCGAGAGCTTCGTTGTCTCCCTAAGCTTTGCTGCGGGCCGGCTTGAGAGCGTCAGACTTCAGAATCTTTCCGCCTTCCTGGATAACATAGAGTCGGTTCGCATCCAGGTCTTTCAGTTGGTCGACCTGTCCGCTAAGCCAGCGAATTTCCACCAGATCGACCTTCTTCGCCTGGTCAAGGCCGAAATGCAGGCGCAGATCGTTCTGCGAGAAGTAGCTTCCGCCGCTGCGCAGCTCCTCGATCTGCACCAGCGGCGTCTCCGCATCCGGCGTCGTCTTCGTGATGACCACAACACGACTTCCAATGCCCGTCCGATTCGCTTTAACGCCGACCAGCTTGATCTTGATCCAGTTGCGCTTTAGCGTCGAATCGCACCGCAGCAATTGCGGGACAGCATTGATGCAGTTCACCGCGACATCCATATAACCATCATTGTTGTAGTCGCCAAACGCGCAGCCGCGCGCCGGCGCATCTTCCATGATCCCCGGCCCACCCTGGGCGGTGACCTCTTCGAAACGACCGTTGCGCAGGTTGCGATAAAGATATTTATGTTCTGCGTATTTCAGGTCGGCCTTCGACTTATCTACTTCGGGGTACACATGGCCATTCGACATCAGAACGTCGAGCCAGCCGTCATTGTCCATATCGAAGAAGCCGACGCCCCAGCCCAACAAACGCGTGTTCACGCCCAACCCGCCCGGATATGTCCGGTCTTCAAAGTTGCCGTCGCCCAGGTTGGTATAAAGCGAGTCTGTGTCGCCGGCGAAGTTTGTCTTGACCACGTCGAATTTTCCGTCGCGGTTATAGTCGCCGATGGAGACGCCCATGCCCGCCTGCGGCTTGGCCTCCGCTGACATTGCGGCGCCGGCCTCGATGGCGATATCGCGAAACGTACCGTCTTTCTGATTGAGATACAGCGTCGCCGGTGCGGAATCGTTCGCAACATAAATATCCGGCCAGCCGTCGTTATCCAGATCCGAAGCTGCGACGCTGAGGCCGTAGGTCCCGACTGCCGTCCACATGCCCGACTTCTCGCTGACATCCTTGAAGGTTCCGTCACCGTTGTTGTGGTAAAGAATGTTCCGCCCTCCGGGCAGCCCCGGCGGCCCGCACGCCACCAGGATTCCCTTGTAAGTGCATGGCCCATCCTCGGGCTTCGGCGCAGTCTTCAGATCGAAGTCGACATAGTTGGCCACAAACAGATCGAGATGCCCGTCGCGATCGTAGTCGACGAAAGTGCATCCGCTGTTCCAGCGGATCTTCGGCCCCGGCTGAATCAGCCCCGCCTGCTCGGTCACATCGGTGAACGTCCCATCGCCGTGATTGCGATAGAGCGCATTCTGGCCGTAATAGGTGACGAACAAATCGTCGTGGCCGTCGTTATCGTAATCGCCCACGCAGCAGGCCTGCCCCCAACCGGTTTTGTGTTCCAATCCCGATCCGATCGTCACATCGGTGAAGGTGCCGTCGCGGTTGTTCTTGAAAAGATGACAGTGCGGCTCTTGCCCTTTAGGAAAGCCGTCCAGCCTCCACCCGTTCACCAGGAACAAGTCCAGCCATCCATCGTTGTCGTAGTCGTAAAACGCCAGCCCGCAGCCGGTCGTCTCCAGCAAATACTTGTTCGTGAACTCGCCGCCGTAAATTGTCTTAAGGTTGAGTCCCGATTCCTTCTGGACGTCGACGAAGCTCACACCCAGGGGAGTTCCTTCGATCGGCGACTTCGGTCCCGCCGGTGGCGCAGCCGGCTTCGCGTCGTAGCTACGTTCGGTCGGGCCGATCTTCTGCGGCGTTGGCGTCGATTCCTGCTGTCGTGGCATCGCCAGTGCGACCACATCGGCGAAAGGCAGCACCAGCGCCGTGCGGCTCAGTGAATGAATAAATCTGCGTCGATTCAATTGTGTGCCTCAGAGAGCGTCAAGGTTGGCCTCCGCGGCTCGTTTCTTCCTGTTTCAGATCAGTGTGCATATGCCACGGCGGCGCGCCTCATGATGGGCGCGACCTTCAACTTCAAAACTATAGCGAATCGTTTCAGCCTGTGTATATCCGCCGCTGGGTTGATATCTGCGCTCGACTTCGCCGGAAATGGAGCCTCGATCAAGGCTTCTTCGCCGCATTCTCCAGCGCATCCGCCTTCTGCCGTTCGCTGGCCGCCAAGGCTGCATCTCCTTGCCGTTCCAGCGCGGTTGCTAGTCCCCGATGTGCTTCCGCGTAATCCGGGTCGTAGCTCAAGGCCTCCTTGAACTGCGCGATCGCGTCCTCGACTTTGCCGCTTTGCAGAAGACCATTCGCCGAGTGCGTCGCGACCTCAGCGCGTTCGCGATTCATATTGGTGCGCATCAGCGCGGCAGCCTGCTTGCGCTCTGCGGCCGCCCCCGCCGCGTCTCCCTGCTTCGCGAGAACACCCGCCAGCGTCAGGTGCGGATCAGGCTGACCCGGAATCTGCTTTATCGCCTCCAGCAGCGCCGAGGCAGCCTCTGGCAGCTTCTCCAGCTTGGCGTAGACGCTGCCCAGCGTCGCCCAGCCGTCGCCATTTTGCGGCTGCAGCTTCAGCGAGCGGTCCAGTTCTCGCGCCGCGTCATCGTAGCGCCCGGCCTGCATATAAAGCACGCCCAACACATAAGGCGCCTCCGGAGCGTTCGGATTCAGCTTCTCCGCCTTCTCCAGCTCCGGGATCGCCCCTACCGCGTTGTCCTCCATCTTGTACGCCAAACCAAGGTTATAGCGGATCTCCGCCGAATCCGGCGCGAGCGCAATCGCCTCCTTAAGCTGTGCGACTGCCTCGTCAAGCTGGTTCAGCTGAATGTAAGCCGCCGCCAGGTCCTGCTTCGCTACCACATTCGCCGGTGCCAGACGCACCGATTCTTTCAGCGGAGCGATTGCCTCCTTGGCTCGCTGCATTTGCGTCAATGCAAGGCCGAGATTTGCCAGCGCTTCAGCATTTGCCGGCTCTGCTGCAATCGTCTTTTCAAAGAGCGGAATCGCCCCCTGAGTATTGCCTGTGCGCTGCAAAGCGAGAGCTAGCTGGTAGTCGACCGCCGTCGCCTCCGGATGCGCCTCAAGCAGCCTCTGGTAAACGGCAATCGCCTCCAGGTCTTTGTCCGCCGCAGCGAGCGCCTTACCTAATTCCAGGCCGATGCTCAGATCGGTTGGCGCAAGTTGCGACGCCTTCGTCAGCTCTTCCGTCGTTCCCGGCTTACCCTGCGCCTGCAGTGCCAGCCCGAGATGCAGATGCGGGGCAGCGAGTTCCGCATTCAGCCGCACTGCCTCGTCGAATTGTTGTTCGGCGTCGGGCCAATTTTTCCTTTGTGCGTAGAGCGACCCCAGTTCATCATGCAGCTCTGCATTGTTGGGATCAGCCGCCACTGCGGCCTGCATTTTAGCGAGTGCCGCTGCCGGCTGCGTCCCCACCAAAGCCCGCGCGTACGCCGCCAGCGCATAAGGCGGAAGAGTACCCTTCGCCGCCTCCAGCTTGGCGAAGAACGGGAGCGCTTTCACCGTCGCGCCGGTTTGCTCATAGGCTAGCGCTAGATTCAGCTGCGCGCTGCTGTCTTTGGGGTCAAGCGCGAGCGCTTTCTCCAGTTCGCGAATTCCGCTCGCCGTCTGGCCAAGCGCGACCTCGACCGCCCCAAGCGCGCTGTGTCCCTGCTCGGCTTGCGGCGCAAGGCGCACCACCTTCTCGAAATCCTGCCGAGCGGCATTCAAGTCGCGCCGTGCCAGGGCGGCTTGCCCTGCCTTGTAGTCTGCGTCTGCCTGCTTCAGGCTTGCCGACGGCTCCTGCGCCGACAAAACCGTAGCACCTCCCAGAACGGTGGCGGCGATCATCCTGAGAAAGCGCATCTGGAGTGAAGACGGCAACACAACACCACAAGTCTATGACACCCGCCAGAGATTCCCGCTCGCTGAAAATGCGGCTTTAGCCGCGCTGTCTTAAAATTGAAGTGTTGGCCCGCGTTTACGAACAAGTCGAATCCGACGCCATCGGCAAATTCACCGCTGGATCGGCCGCGTTGCATATTGCGCTCGCCGCCTCCTTTGCTGTGTACGCCTTCATCCACGGCCATCTTCACCACGAGAGCTGGGGTGCGAACGAGACCCAGGGCGCGATCGCGGCAACGCTGGTGAGCAACGCTCCGGCAATCCCTCTGCCTCAGGAACAGCCTCCATCGCCGAGCGTCCTCGCCACCGAGACGCCCAGCACCGCGCCCGCGCCCACTGCTCCGCAGCCGAAGGCGATCCAGCAGCCGGAGCCCGATGCTATTCCCATTCCGGTCAAGCAACAGCCCAAACCCGCCCCTCAGAAAAAGGCGGCCGCGCCAGAGGCGAAACAGCTGCCCCATCAGCCGACCGACTCGCGGGCCAGCCGCTATCCAAGCCAGCTTCCTGCACAGCCGAATCGCGCCAACTACGGCGAAGCCGCGCCGGCCATGAGCCGTTCGATGAACTCCAATCAGGGCCCCAACAACCCTGTCAACATTAAGGGCGGCGACTTCGGCTCGCAATTCCCGTATTACGTCGATGTAATCAAACGCACCGTCGCCCGCAACTGGTATCAGCAGGAGGTGCAGCCAGGAACCGCTGCCGGCTCGCGCGTCTTCCTGAATTTCAACGTCTCCCGCGACGGTTCTCCGAGCAACGTCCGCGTGGCGACCTCCAGCGGCAGCCCATCCCTCGACACCTCTTGCCTGCGTGCGGTGCAGCGCGTCGATACTTTCGGGGCGCTGCCCGCCGGCTATAACCAGAGCAGCATTAGCGTTGAATATTATTGTGAATACGCCGGAGCTAACCATTAACACCGTCTTGTCATCGAAGAAGAGTTACCATGATCGAGTGAGCGGTAGTCTTAGGTACGCATGAAGAAAACTTTCCCCCGGATTTCTGGCCCAGGTTCTGCTTTCCTGCCACTCTTGGTATTCTCGATCGTCGTCTTGCTCGGCCTCTCGCTTCCTGCCGGCGCTCAGGATTGGGTGCGCACCGGCACGAATCTCGGCGCGCAAAAGATCCGCATCGCCGCCGCCGATTTTGCTCCCGGCTCCCAGGACCCCCAGACTCCCGCTCTCAAGACCACCTTCGACTCCACTCTCTTCGGCGATCTCAACAACGCCGGCATCTTCGATCTGGTCTCCAAAAGCATCGCGCCGCCCGCCACTCCTGCTTCGCCCCAGCAGATTGTGCTGAGCGAGTGGTCCCAGGTTCCGGTCAATGCCGAAATGGTCGCTTTCGGCTCTCTCGCCGTCAACGGCGGCAGGGTGATCGTCTCCGGCTGGCTCTTCGACGCCAAGAACGGCCAGTCGCCCCAGGTGCTCGGCAAGCAGTACAACGAAGAAGCCACCGAAGACAACGCCCGGCTCATCGCCCATCGCTTCGCCGACGAAATCATCCTTCGCCTCGGAGGAGGCATCAATGGCATCGCCGAAACCCACATCTTCTTCATCTCGTCCAGGACCGGCACGAAAGAGGTCTGGCAGATGGATTACGACGGCCAGGGATCGCACCAGGTAACCCATCTGGGCAGCATCTCGCTCTCGCCCCACGTCTCGCCCGACAACTCCCGTATCGCCTTTACCTCGCTCGGTAACACCGGATGGAGTATCCGCATGTACTCGCTGGTGCTCAATCGCACCGTGGCTTTCCAGTCGCCCGGCGGTACCACGCAGTCGCCTGCTTGGTCCTCCGACGGAGCCAGGCTGGCCTATTCCTCCAGCCGTTCCGGCGATACCCAGATTTACATCAGCGATGCGAATGGCGCCGGCGCTCACCCCGTCACATCTTTCCGCGGGCCCAATGTCTCTCCCTGCTGGAACCCCAAAACGGGGTCGCAGATCGCGTGGGTCGGAGGTCGAACCGGACTTCCGCAGATCTATATCGCCGATACCGACGGCGGCAACGTCCAGCGCATGACCGACGGCGGCTACGCGACCTCGCCCTCATGGTCGCCCAACGGGCAGTTCCTCGCCTTCGCCTGGGACCGCAAATACGGCCCTGGCGCTCCCGGCGGACAGGACATCTATATCATGGACATCGCCAGCAAGCGCTGGACGCAGTTGACCCACGACGCCGGGCGCAACGACTTCCCGTCCTGGGCTCCCGATGGTCGCCACATTGTCTTTGAACGCGAAACCAATCATCGCGCCGAGGTCTGGAGCATGCTCGCCGACGGTACTCAGCAGCAGCAGCTTACCCACGGCGGCAACAACTTTATGCCGAACTGGAGTTGGAAATGAGTTGGGTCGGTGCCGTCATGACAAAACTACGCAGTAGAAGGGGACTCGCTTGAAGAACCGCCGATATCAATACTTCGCCTCGTTCGCTATCCTGGCTCTAATTTCCGTCGTGGGCTGCAGTAAAAAGACCGCTCCGCCGCCGCCTCCGCCGCCCCCGGCGATGAATGCCCCCGCGCCAACGGCGACCATTACCGCTGCGCCCGCAGTCGTCAACTCCGGCGATGGTGTTGCCCTTACCTGGCACACCACCAACGCGAACGACGTTTCGATCGACGGCATCGGCAAGGTGCCATCCTCTGGAACGCAGACCGTCAATCCGACCTCCTCGACCAACTACCACCTCGTCGCCCGCGGCGACGGAGGCTCGGCCGATGCGACTACGCGCGTCACCGTGAATTCGGGTATGGCCCCGGCCGCTGAAACCGCGCCGCCCATGTCGGACGACGCCAGCTTCCGGCAGAATGTCCAGGATGTCTTCTTCGACTACGACAGCTACGACATCACTGCGGAAAACCAAAGCCTCGTTGCCAAAGACGCCGCGTATCTCTCCGCTCATCCCAATATCAAGGTCGTCATCGGCGGCTATTGCGACGAACGCGGCTCGACGGAATACAACCTGGCGCTCGGCGAGAACCGCGCCAGCTCCGTCAAGAAAGCGCTCATCGCTGACGGCATCGCCGCCGACCGCATCCGCACCGTCAGCTATGGCAAAGAGAAGCAGTTCTGCACCGAACACGATGAGAGCTGCTGGCAGCAGAACCGTCGCGGCCAGTTCTCCATTGATCGGTAGCGTCAGCAAACGGATTCGAGCAAATGCGGGTGCCCCAGGCCTCGATTTCGAGACCTGGGTTTCTCGTCAGACACTAAAGCCGAATCGAATCGCATTCCGACCTTCGGCCTTCAGGGAATAAACTAAAACCGATGACGAAAACTCCATCCTTTCTGCTAAGAGCCACCGCTGTCGCCTCCATCGCCATGCTCATCGTCCCTCCCCAGGCGCACGCCGTCTCCAAGGAGATAGTCGAGCTCCAGGCCCAGGTGCAGCAGCTCCAGGCCAGCCTGCAGCAGATGCAGCAGACGAACGCCGAGAAGATGGGCATCCTCCAACATCTTGTCGAGCAGACAGCTGACAGCGTCAACAAAATGTCGGTCGACGATGGACTCGCTCTCGCCAGACCGTTAAGACGCAGAGCGATGCGACAGCAGCCAAAGTCGATGGCGTCTCTGGTCAGGTCCAGACGCTGAACGACTCAGTAGATGAGTTGAAGGCCCGCGTGGCGGCGCTCAATAAGGCGATGCAGCAATTGCAGTCGCAGTCGCAGAACCTCTCAGCGCCCAGCAGTCAACGCCGCAAGGTGCGCCAGCCCTCCGGCCAGGCCGGCCCGTCCAGGGGCGCCCCGCAACAGCAAGCGGCTCCGCCAGGCGCCGCCGGTCGGCGACCTCTACCAGGGCGGGCTGCGCGATTACAACTCGGCCCGCTACGACGTGGCAAGCTCCGAATTCAACGACGTCCTGCGCTTCTACCCTCAGGACGATCTCGCCGGCAATGCCCAGTTCTATCTCGGCGAGATCGCCTATCGTCAGGGCAACTACCAGGCGGCCATCAAGGCCTACGACGCGACCGTCGAGCAGTATTCCGGCAACCCCAAGATCCCCGCGGCGCAGCTACGCAAGGGCGAGGCGCTCATCGCCCTCAATCAGAAAGAAGCCGGAATCCGCGAGCTTCGCAGCCTCATCCAGCGCTTCCCGCAAACTCCCGAAGCCCAGCAGGCTCGCAGCCGTCTGAATGCAATGGGCGTGCGCATCAATCCCCCGCAAAAGCCTTCAGCGGCTCAGCCTCAATAAGCGTCCTCAAGATATATTCGCTCATCAGTCCACCACAGCACCCGAATCGCTCATCCTTACACCTATGACGAAATCACCCGAAGAAAGACATCCCGACGGTGACGCCCACAAAGGCGCAGTCGAATCTGACCGCCGCTCTTCTCCCAGCGACGAATCGATGAGCGGCCAGCTCGGCCACCGCGACCCCGACGAGTGGATCAAGGAAAACGACTCCGATTTCCCCGAGCCTGGTGCAACCCCTGAGCATAGCGGCCAGCACGAGTAGAGTTTCCGCGCGTCAATACCGAAACGTCAGATCAAACCCTAGATCGCTCTTCAGGTTAGTGCTGCTGGTGAAGTGATTGAGCGGGAACTGGGCATACGGCGAGCCGATCCATCGGCCCTTCCGGTCGAGATGAATCGTAAGGCCGCCCTTGAGAGTCTGCCCAAGTTTGTCCACGTTGAAATCGTAGTACGCGTCATAGTCGAGAAAGCCGGCGACGCTCTTATTGAACTCCTGCGCGAGGATCACCTCAGGCTCAAGGTTGTTGAACCCCTTTTGCCCCGGCCGCGCCGTCATCCCCTTGTTGTACGCGACGATGATATTGAGCACAGTGCGGCTGCTCAGCGGAGTGGAGGCTCCATCGGCAAACTTCACGATGTTCTGGCCGAGACCAACCACGGAATTTGAGGCTGAGGGAAGTGTGAACTCCGCTCTAAGCGCATGAGCAAAGTACTTGCCCTTCCCTAGAAGGAAGTTGATCCCCGGCTTGCTGTCGCCAAGCCCGTCGCCGTTCGCTCCTGAGCCACCATGAATGTTGAAGTAGGGAACCAGCTCGTAAGTAATGCCCAGCCGGTGTCGCGCCCCGAAAGTCTGCTGCCCGCTGACGCGAAAGCGGTCCCCATCGCCTCCACTGGCAAACATGAGGTGATCGTACTGCAGAGTGACGCGGGAGAAGAGGTCGGTAGGCACCTCCGCGTCATCCGTTTCCTGCAGGAGCGGATCGTCGAGCGCAGTGGCGCGTGTATGCGCCGCCGCGTGGTTGCTGTTTGCCGGTGTCGATTGCTGCGCTCGAAGCGCGAGGCCGGGCAACATCAGGAGGATCAGAGCCACTGGAAATCTGATCCTCCTGCAATACTTTCCTTGCAACGAGGGTCTTTCCATCAGCCAAGAATGATACCGAAGCCGCGCCGCCCGGTCACTACAGCGTCTTCAGGTCCAGTACGAACCGGTACTTCACATCAGCTTTCACCACTCGTTCCCAGGCCTTCTCGAGTTTGTCGAAGCTGGTCATTTCAATGTCCGAAACGATGCCTTTCTCGGCGCAGAAATCCAGCATCTGCTGCGTCTCGCGAATGCCGCCGACCATCGACCCGGTAAAGGTCTTCCGCCCGAGCACCGCAAATGCATGCACCGTCACCGGAACCTCTGGAATGCCCACCGAACACATCACGCCATCGCGCTTCAACAGCCCGAGATACGCATTCACATCATGATTTGCCGAGACGCAATCCAGAATGAAATCGAAGCTGCGCGCGTGCTTTTGCGCCCAGCCCTTTTCCTTGGTAAGGATGACTTCATCGGCGCCCAATCGCTGCGCATCTTCCACCTTGTCCGCCGAAGTCGTGAACTGCACCGTCTGCGCGCCTAATGCGTGAGAAAACTTCAGCCCCATATGGCCGAGGCCCCCCAGGCCAACCACGCCCACCTTTGAGCCTGGCCCGACCTTCCAGTGTTTCAGCGGCGAGTAAGTCGTAATCCCCGCGCAGAGCAAGGGAGCCGCCGCCGCCGGGTCAAGGCTCTTCGGCAGATTCAGCGTGTAAGCTTCATCGACGACGATGTGGTCCGAATACCCGCCGAAAGTCAGGTTGCCCTGCCGGTCGATCGCGTTATAGGTGCCCACCATCCCAGGGTTATCGCAATACTGTTCCTCGCCGTCCTTGCACGAGGCGCACACCCGGCATGAATCGACCAGCACCCCAACCGCTGCCGCATCGCCCGCCTTGAATTTCTTCACCGCCGATCCGACCGCAGTCACCGTTCCCACGATCTCGTGTCCCGGGACCATCGGATACATGGCATTGCCCCACTCATTTCGCGCCTGGTGGATGTCGGAGTGGCAAATGCCGCAGAACTGGATGTCGATCGCGACATCATTTGGGCTCGGATCGCGCCGCTCAAATGAAAAGGGAACCGGAGAAGTTGTGGAAGAGTGCCAGGCATACCCGCGAGTAGCAATCATAAGTACCGGATCTCCTGAGATGCTTTGTCGGCGAAAAAACGCCCGCCGAGCCTCTCCGAGTTTACTCGATAGCTCGTCAGGTCGGAAGCTGCGTTCGGAATGCCGCATTCAAGCCTTCTGCTGGCGTGAGTGGAACGAAACAGTCTTTCTCGCTCCTGCAACTCCTAAAAACCTAGTTGACAAGTCTCCACCCGAAGCTTATTGTCCTAATTCATTAGGAGATGCAAATGGTTGGAAGAAAAAAGTCCGCCCACACGCTCACCCCACTCGAGCTCGAAATTATGCAAGTGCTCTGGGAGACTGGCCCGGCCAATGTGCAAACCGTGCAGGCCGAACTCAAGGCCGGCCCGCCGCTCGCCTACACCACCGTCCAGACCATGCTCAACGTCCTCCATCGCAAGGGCAAGGTGAAACGCAAGCTCCACGGACGCGCCTTTGAGTACGCGCCGACAGTCACGCGCGAAAAGGCCGCCGGTCACGCTGTTCACGAAATGATCGAACGCCTCTTTGGCGGATCGGTCGACGGCCTGCTCATGAGCTTGGTGAAAACCAACCAGATCGACGCAAAGAAGATCGCCGAACTCGCGGCGCGGCTCGACCGGGAAGCTACCGCGCCAGCCAGGGAGTCCCACGATGAATAGCCCATTGCACTGGCTTCTCACCTATCTGCTCAACTCGCTCTGGCAGCTTCCACTGATCGCCGTCGCCACTCTGCTCGCGACCCGTCTGATGGCCCCGGCAAGCTGGCGCGCCCGAAATCTGTTCGCGATCGGGGCGCTCCTTCTCGCGATTCTCCTGCCTGCGTGGAGCGCGTCAATCTCAACCTTGAAGTCCGGCGAGAGCGCGGCCGTCAGCGTCCTTTCCCTTGATCAAGATGGCAGTTCCACTCCGTCCGCTCACGTGTCTCGAACTCCACGTCACTACAGCAGTTCGCTCCACCTCGCACCGGCCATCTCGAGGACTGTCGCCTTCATCTACCTCGCTTTTATGCTCGGTTGCGCCGCGTCATTGGCATGGAAGTGGCGCGGCACACGCAAGCTGCTTCGCCGCGCAATACCCGCTCAATTGAACGGCGAATTGGCCGCCCAATGGCAGCTCTGGAAACAGGCCTTCCGAGTCGAGAATGTCCGCCTGCTTACGACAGACCAAATTGCCGGCCCGGTCACCCTGGGCTTCCGCCACGCGGCTTTGCTCGTACCACCCGCTTTCATCGCCACTGCAAGCCGCGAAGAGGCAGCCGCCGCGCTTTGCCACGAACTCGCCCACATCGCGCGCCGCGATTTCCTCGTCAATCTGCTACTCGAGATCGCCAGCCTGCCCATCGCCTACCATCCGGCCTGCTGGCTGCTCAAGAAACAGATCGATGAGTCCCGCGAACTCAGCTGTGACGCAATGGCGGCCCGCGTCTCGACCGGGTCCGAAACCTACGCGCGTTCTTTGCTCTCGCTAGCGCGGACGATCTGTGCTGCGCCCCCTGCGGCATTCACTAACGCCCTCGGCATCTTCGAGGCCAACATTCTGGAGAAACGCATCATGCACCTCATCGACCGCCGTCCCGCCTCCAGCCGTCCCGCGCGACTGTTCTCCGTCGTCATCGGCAGCACGCTCCTGGGCGTAACCTGCTTGGGCATCTCTGTCTTCACCCTCCAGCCGGCGGCTGCCCAGTCGACCGCCGATCTGCAGCAATTCGTCGGCACGTGGAAGACCACCGTCAACGGCCAGCCGGCCGCAACCGTGCAAATCCTCAGCTACCAGGGCAAACTCACTGGCAGCGTCAGCAATGGAGACTTCGACGTCGACGAGAAAAATAACAATGCAATCAAATCCTGGAAAGATGGCACGCCGGGCGGTGCACCGATTGTCGAGGCCTCGCTCTCCGGTCAGACACTCGCCTTCAAAACCCTCGATCTCGACGGCACCGTCGCCTGGGATCTGACCCTAACTACGCCCGGCAAAGCTCAACTCCGTATCGCCGAAGCTCTACCCGACGGCTTAAAACTTCCCGCCATCGAAGCCGAACGAGTCGACACCGCTCAAGCGCAAGACGAGAAGCCGAATCCAGGCTTCACTCCACCCCATGTGATCTCCAGCGTCGATCCTCAATACACCTCGCAGGCGCGTGCCGCCAAATTCTCCGGCAAATGCCTCGTCGCCCTCACCATCGACACCCAGGGAAACCCCATCAATGTGCACGTCGAGAAGCCCATCGGCATGGGCCTCGACGAAAATGCCATCAACGCCGTGAAGCAATACCGCTTCACCCCCGCCATGCAGGACGGCGTGCCGATAGCCAAGCGCGTCCATATCGAAGTGGACTTCAGGGTTTACTAAGCAGTAAGGCGCAGGTAGCTCGGCATGGCGACCACAACCTACGGAAAGTGAAACGGCATGGCGACCACAACCTACGTTCCCGTTGAAACCTACCTCCGCATGGAGTCCGAGCCGGACTGCGAGTATGTCGACGGCAGGATCGAGGAACGGCCCGCAGCTGAGTACGACCATTCAACCTGGCAGACTGCCCTTATGCTGTTCTTCAGCGCCCAGGGTAAAAACTGGAACATTCGGCCTCGTCCCGAACTCCGCGTCCGCGTCTCGTCAACCCGCTTTCGCGTTCCCGATCTCACAGTGCTCTCTCGATCTGCGCCAATCGAGCAAATCATCGTGACCCCGCCACTTGCGGTCTTCGAGATTCTCTCTCCTGAAAATCGCATGGCCGCGATGATGGAAAAATTCGCCGACTACGAACGCATGGGCATCGCCGGTATCTGGATCATCGACCCGCGAAAGTCAGTAGAAGACGCCATAGGCTACGGATATCAATTGGGCAAACTCGAAACAACTACCACCTTCGGCCTGCCCAGCCTCCGCATCACCTTCACGATTGAAGAGATCGCCGCTTACGTCGACTAAGGCATCCGCCCTAAACCGCACCCGTGAACGCCTCTTCAGTGCGCGTTACCGCCCGGTACAGTGTGTCCCGCTCGAAGGGTTCTCGCCCGGCCTCTGTGATCAACCGAACCAGGTCCTGCCGCCGCATCCCTTGCGGAGTCGTGGCTCCCGCATCGTGATAGATCTTCTCTTCAACCACTGTGCCGTCGATGTCATCGGCGCCGAAACGCAGCGAGATCTGCGCGATTTTCGGCGAAACCATTTGCCAGTACGACTTGATGTGCGGAAAGTTATCCAGCATCAATCGGCCAACCGCAATCTGCCGGATATCAGTCATCCCCGTGCTCTTTGGCAGGTGATCGAGTGCGGTGTTGTCCGGATGAAAGGCCAGCGGAATAAAGGTTTGGAATCCGCCCGTCTCATCCTGCAGCGTTCGCAGCCGAACAAGGTGATCGACCCGGTCCTCATCGTTCTCGATGTGGCCATAGAGCATGGTGGCATTCGATTTCAAGCCCGCCAGGTGCGCCTGCCGGGCCGTCTCCAGCCACTCACCGCCATCGATCTTGTGATCACAGATAATGTGCCTCACGCGGTCGGCAAAGATCTCCGCGCCGCCACCCGGGCAGGAATCCACCCCGGAAGCCTTCATCCGCCGCAGTGTTTCTGGGATCGACAACTTGGCCCGCTTCGCCAGGAATGAAACCTCAACCATGGTAAAGGCCTTGATGTGCACCTGCGGAAAGCGTTCCTTCAGTCCGGAGACCAGATCGAGGAAATATTCGAGCGGCAGGTCCGGATGCAGCCCACCCACAATGTGAAACTCGGTCACCGCTTCGCTATAACCGGTGGCGGCCGTCTCCCACGCCTGCTCCAGTGCCATGGTGTAGGCGCCTGCGGTATCCTTCTTTCGCCCAAAGGCGCACAGTCGGCATGCGGCGACGCAGACGTTGGTGGGGTTGATGTGCCGGTTTACGTTGAAATAGGCGACGTTGCCGTGCATCCGCTCGCGCACCAGGTTCGCCAGCCAGCCCACAGCCAGGATGTCGCCGGATCGGTAGAGGTCGACGCCGTCGTCGAAGCTGAGGCGTTCTTCAGACATTACCTTGTCCGCGATCGGCAATAGCCGACGGTCGTCGGTCTGGAAGCGGTGGCGCGCGGGGTGAAACTCGCTCAGGCTCATCTCTTAAGGATAAACCCAATGCCTTCCCGCAAGACTGCCGGCGTGTTACCGGATCAATTCGCCATTTGTGGTGAGCGCTTTCTCCATCACGATGGCGTCTAAACTACGGTGGTAATAGCCGCGAATTTGGCCGACGGCCTGAAATCCCATCCCCGTATAGAAGTTCAGCGCCGCGGCGTTATTGACCGCTGCTTCCAGTCGCAGAAAGCGCGCACCAGCCTCTCGCACCTTGCATTCGATGTGGCCCATCAACAGCCGTCCAACACCGTGGCGGCGGAACTCCGGAGCGACGTCGATGGTGATCACGTGTCCCCCGTAAGACCGGCGCAACCTGACAAACTGCGCCATGGCAAACCCGGCCAGGACGCCGTTCTCTTCGGCGACCACACTGATCGTTCCTTTGGATCGGAGCAGGGAATAGAACTCACTCAGGGAATACGCGATGCCATCCGGGAAGCAGATCTGGTCAAGCTCAAACAAGCTATGCAGATCTGCCTCGACTGCGGCGCGCAATTCGATCATTGCGCTGGAACGGCATCGCTAGCCGTCATTTTGAGCCCGAAGCCACTTGCGTCCCGGCGCCCTTCGGCTGGACCACGACTCCGTCGAACAGAGATGCCGCCACCATCCGCCCGCCCGAGGTGCGGACGGTATGCACATTCCAGCCGATGTCCAACCAGTTCCAGTCTTTCTTCACCGGGTCGATGGCCATCATCAGCGTGCCGTTGGCTGAGGTGACCATCAATCGCTTCAACTCTGGATTGAAGTCCATGCCGTCGACGTCGTTGAAGGGCAGGCTGCTGAGCTGTTTCCAGCTTTGCGCATGATCTTCGCTATAGAAGACGCCCTCGCGCCCAGCGACCCATACGCTGCCGTTGTCCGCTGTCGCCAGGAAGCGCAGTGTTGCGGCCTTCTCCGGCATCGGTGCCTGCTGCCAGCTCTTACCGCCATCCTGCGACACAAGAACGAATTGGCGCCCGGCCGCGTAGGCCATGTCTCCGTTCACTGCAACGCGCAGGAAGTCCGTGTGTCCGAGCACCGGACCGCCCTGCCAGCTGGCCCCCTGGTTGATGCTCGAATAGAGCCCGCTCGTGGTTGCCGCATACCAGGTCGTCCCGTTCACAGCGAGGCCGGTTACCCGGCTATCCAACATGAAGGGCGTCGCCGGAACGGTCTTGGTCACCTTCACCTTTTTCTTTTTCTGGACGACCGTCGTCTCTTCTTCCTTGGTGTTCATCACCTTGCCACGAATGTCCCAGCCGCTGTCGCCAAGGCTGAAAATGCCGTGACTGGTTCCCGCGTAGATAGTCCCGTTCGTAGCTTGTTGCAGAGTGAAAACATCGCGCCCTTCGAGACCGTTGCTCCGCTGGCTCCACGTGCTGCCGCCGTCGTCCGAGACGAAGACGCCGCCGTAAGTCTTATCGTTGAGCACGCCCGCGTAGATCGTGTTGGCGTTCCGGCTGTCGACCAGCAGCGTCTCCACCTGTCGCTGAGAGAATCCGGCATTCGCCTGCACAAAAGTCTTGCCGCCATCTTCGCTCCGTTGGACTCCTCCTCGATCGGTCGCGAGCAAAACGTGCTTATTGTTCGTCGGGTCGACGTACACGTCGTTGATGATCACTTCGGGGCCGGTAAGAGGTAGCCAGGTCGCGCCCGCGTTGGTCGTCTGGTAAAGCCCTTCGGTCGTCCCTGCGTAAACAGTGCTTGCATTCACCGGATCCTGCATGAGCACGCGGGTACGGCGCGCAGTGTTCGGAATGCCTTGCTGCTTGCGGAAGTGCGCAGTGGCATCTTCGCTCTTGTAGATTCCCGAGCAGGCACTGGCATAGACGACCGAGGGCTGCTTGGGATCGATGATGATCGAGAAGACGTCCGAGTCGTCGATGATGCCTTGCTCTTTCGTAATGTTGCGCCAGTTTGCCCCGCCGTCGGTCGTCTTCCAGGGAAGATGCCAGGTGCCTGCGTACATAATCTTCGGGTCGACCGGGTCGATGGCGATCGACTCTACCTCGCGGATCTCGCCGCTGCCCGCGGGGCTGATCTGCTTCCAGTGCGCACCACTGTCATCGCTTTGATAGACGCCCTTGAGCGTTCCGGCAACCATGATCTTTGGGTTAGAGCGCGCCTGCACCAGGGCACGAATCGACTGCCCCTCCATATCCGCGGTCTTCGCCCACGTGGCGCCGCCATCATGGCTGATGAAGAGATTCCCGTCTGGACGGCTGAGCACCCATGCTCCGACGAGAATCGTCTTCGGGTCGGTGCTGTCGACAACAATGTTGTCGAGCACGAGGTTTTCGCCCTTGTTCAGCTTGGCCATCCGCTTCCAGCTGGAGCCGCCGTCCTGGGACTCATAGATCCAGCTGTCCAGCGTTCCCATGTAAAGGTGCTTGGGGTTTGTAGGGTCGGCGGCAAAGCTGCGTGCGTCGCCTCCGGCCGGGCCAACTGGCTCCCAGGGTGTAGTCTGTGAAGCTTTTGCGGAGGCGATCAATGCCAATGGCAGGACAAGGCGGGCGGTGAAGCGCAGGACGGTCTGTTTCATGTTCTCGCTGTTCTGGAGGTCTGATATTGGGGCCGATTGAAGCCCCCTCTAAGCATAATCCTTCAGCGGAAAAGCGAAAGGGCCGACCATGATCTGGTCGGCCCTTTTCGGTGAAGAAGTCGCTGCTTGGTTACGGGGCTGGTGCAGCAGCGGCTTTCTTGTGGTGTGCCGCAGGCTTGGCGCCGAGCGGTACGCGGGTTTGCGGCTTGATGGTCGATTCATCGACTGCGGTCGTTCCGGGTACGTCGCTGTCGAAGCTTGCGCCAGCAGGTACCAGGTAGTTCTCGACTTCGTCGACGCTCTGGGTTCCGGTGCGGACGCTGACGCGGGAAGCATCGATGCCCTTCTCGGTGACCAGGTAGGCCTTGGTGTTGACCGCGCGTTGCGCTGCCAGGTTGTCGACCATGACTGCCTTATGACCCTTCTTGGGTGCCGGTGCAGGTCCAGCTTCGCCGACCACAGTGATTGTGGCATCCGGAGTCTGCTGGGCGCTGAGAGCAACCTGATCGAGGCAAGCCTTGGCTTCGTTGTCGACGCGGGCCGGACGCTTGGTGTCACGACCGAAGGAGATCGTGCAGAGCGTCGAGGTCTTTGCCGGGGCCGGCGGGGCCGGTTGGACGGTTACCGTGGCGGTGCACGATGCGGTCTGACCCTTGTCATCGGAGACATTCCCCGTGACAGTGATCGCGCCAGCCGGTGCGCCGGTGGTGTTCAGGGTCGCGGTGTTACCCGTGCCGCTGATCTGACCTGCCGAAGACGTAAAGCTGTAGGTCAACGGACGGTTTTGCGGGCTTACGCCAGTCGCGGTGATGGTCGAAGTGCCACCGCTTGCCGGCACGCTGCTTGGGTTAGCCGAGCAGCTGAGTGTCGGCGGCTCGTAGGGCTTGACGGTGAAGTTCGCGGTGCAATCCGCGAATTCGCCCGGCTTCTGGCCTTCCGAAACATGTCCGGTCACGGTATAGCTGCCTGCGCTCAATCCCGTGGTGTCGATGTTGCCGGTGGTGGAATCGCCCGTGACCTTCACGCCCGTACCCGACCAGGTATACGTGGCCGGCTTCTTCGGGTTGAGGTTCAGAGCGGTACCGGTAACCGTGATCGGGTCGCCCGGGAACACTGCCGAAGGATTGACCGCGCAGCTGTAGGTGACGGGCGGCGGCGGAATGATGCTTCCAAACTTCAACACGATGCCGGTGCTCAGGCGCGCGTTGTTCAGGTTGGCGCGTCCGCCGGTGACAGCCTGCGGGCCGTAGGAAGCGTGCATATATTCGTAGTCGGCCTGGAAGAGCCGAAGTGCAAGGTGGTGGTCAAAGAACGGCAGACCGTAATCCATGCCGCCGCCGACCGTCAGCACCGGGCCCCAGGTGTAGGGGTGCGAGTAGAGCGGCTCGGCATTCGGACCGCCCAGGTGCACTCCGCCTGCCAATGCATGCGCGAAGGGCGTGATGCCTGCGTCGGTCGGGTACCGCGCGATGATGCCTGCGGACATGGTATAGGCGCCGTCGTTGTTGCCCGAGGGATGGAAACCGCCCTCAAGCTGACCGCCGATGTACTTGTTGAAGTAATAAGCCCCGCTCAGGATCGCGCCATAGTTAATCGAGGAATACGTGGCGGGAACCGTGCTGCCGTCCGGCAGCGGGGTGTAAATGTAGCCATGCGGCGCGAGATAGGAGTACCCCATAAAAACGTCAATCTTCGATATGGGGGCTGCCATGGGCGCGGCTGGCGGTGGTGTCGAATTCTGTCCGTAGAAGCTCGATGATCCGAGCCCTACGGCACACGCTACGAGCAGAATTCGGCTCAGGGAACCTTTGGGACGAGAAAACATGCGTCTATCCTCCGCAATCTTGATGGAAAGTGACCTCGGTAAAGCGAATGAGCCGACTGCAAATGACCCATACTGTACTTGCTACACAAAAAAACTGCGTTGCCATTTAACCACAAACAGCTTGATTCAAGCTCAGCACTATGAATGGTACACGCTAAGCCGCTGCTGGTACGCAGTTTTTTGAAACTTCGGGAGCCCCTAGCTTCCTCCCCCGATCCTTCTAAAAATTCAACGTACGCTTCAAACTGCCACGCTCGCGCTGGATTTTTTCTTGTAGCAGCGTAATTGCGTACATCAATTGCTCCGGGCGGGGCGGGCATCCGGGAACATACACGTCAACCGGAATGACTTGGTTCACACCCTGCACCAAAGCATAATTATTAAAAACGCCGCCGGAGGTCGCGCACGCCCCCATCGATATTACCCACTTTGGTTCCGGCATCTGATCATACAGCCTGCGAATAACCGGGGCCATCTTCTGCGACACTCGTCCGGCGATGACCATCAAATCCGATTGTCGCGGCGAAGGCCGAAATACCTCCGCCCCAAACCGTGCAATATCGAACCTGGAAGCTCCCATCGACATCATCTCGATCGCGCAGCAGGCCAGCCCGAAGGTCATCGGCCATACCGAACTCTTGCGGATCCAGTTCACCGCAAGGTCGAGAGATGTCATGAAGACTCCTTCAGGTTGCTCATAGCCGTAGTTGGCCTCGCGCACTTTCTCGCGGTTTTTCGAGCTGCTTTCGAGGGCGCCGAAAAGATAGCGGTCTGAAGTCGACAGTTGCATACACCCAATATACCCCCGAACTAATTCATTCCACACGTTTTTGGCGTCGGCCAGCGATTTTTTTCCGAGACCCGGCAGACCATTGCCGAAGACCTTGACCGTCCTCCAGAGCGAAACGCTCGGCTCTGATCCCAGCCCGTTGCGGCGCCATATCGACACGCACACGCCAATGGACGCTCCTTTGTGCTTTTGCAAGCTTGTGTGAAAGTAGGGAAAAGACAATTCAACTGGCCTTCACATTCTCGTGCTGGCGGAATTCCCAATTTCATCGCGTATCGCGGGCCATCGTTTTCGTCGTTCTTAATCCATCGCTCGTCACGCTGCGGTTTACAACTTTCAACGGGAGCGTCGCAATGCTTAGATTCGGTCGCGGACTTTCAACTTTCCTCATCGGTTGTTTATTGGTTCTTCCTTGTGCGGCATTCGCGCAATCGTCACCCGCCCCCAGTTCCTCGGCGTCCGCGGAGGGCCAGAAGATCGCACAACTGGAAGCCCAAATTGCCGATGCCAAATCTTCCGCTGACAACACGTGGATGCTGGTAAGTTCCGCACTCGTTCTGCTGATGACCGGCCCTGGCCTTGCGCTTTTCTATGGCGGGCTGGTGCGCAAGAAGAACATCCTCTCCGTCATGATGCAGAGCTTCGCCATGATGGCCATCATCACCGTGCTCTGGGCGTTGCTGACTTACAGCCTTGCCTTCGATTCCGGCACCAGCTTCATTGGCGGACTTCATCACATTTTCCTCCGCGGAGTAGGACTGACGCCCGATCCCGACTATTCCGCAACCATTCCGTTGCAGACCTTCATGGTCTACCAGCTCATGTTCGCGATCATCACCCCGGCGCTGATCACCGGGGCCTTCGCGGAGCGCATGAAATTCAGCGCCATGTGTGCCCTGCTCACTTTGTGGTCGATCTTTGTTTACTCCCCAATGGCCCACATGGTCTGGGGCAAAGGTGGCCTCCTCGGCGCCGCTGGCGGCCGCATCCCTACCCTGGATTTCGCCGGGGGAACCGTCGTTCATGTCACCTCGGGTGTCTCGGCTCTAGTCTGTGCACTCTACCTTGGCAAACGGCTCGGCTATCCCAGGGACCACATGGCGCCACATTCGATGGTGCTTAGCGTGGTGGGGGCCTGCCTGCTCTGGGTCGGATGGTTCGGTTTCAATGCTGGGAGCGCCCTTGCGGGCGGTGCCCTGGCCACAAGCGCTTTTGTGGCTACGCATTTCGCTGCGGCCGCGGCGACCATCGGTTGGGCTGTCGCCGAATGGCGTCACAGCGGCAAGCCCAGCGCCCTCGGCTGCATCTCCGGCGCAGTCGCCGGGCTGGTGGCCATCACCCCGGCCGCCGGCTTCGTGCAACCCATGCCTGCCCTGCTCATCGGACTCATCGCCGGCTTCTTCTGCTACTTCATGGTCACCACCGTCAAGCGCATCTTCGGCTACGACGACACCCTCGATGCCTTCGGCGTGCATGGCGCGGGAGGAACCTTAGGCGCAATCCTCACCGGAGTCTTCGCCAGCAGCGCAATCAATCCCATCTTCCACGACGCCAAGGGGAACACCTTGCCCTCCGGATTTCTAGAAGGCAACCACATCCAGCTTCTGCACCAGCTCGCCGGGGTCGTAATCGCCTGGGCTATCTCAATTGTTGGCACCCTGGTCCTCCTCAAACTGGTCGACGTGACCATCGGCCTGCGCGTCACTGCCGAGGACGAAACTGAGGGCCTGGACGTCACCCAGCACGGCGAGGAAGGCTACGACTGGGCATCATGAAGCGGCGCAGCCGAAACCACGGCTGGAACTGATCTCATAAACGAGCCGTAGCAGGTTCCAACCTGTTAGTCTGACCATCGAAAGGCATCGTTCTCGCCGAAGCCGTAAGACGGAATCGCGAGACAAAGACAGATATGCAAAAGATCGAAGCCATCATCCAGCCATCGAAACTGGACGCCGTGAAAGACGCTCTGCTGGAGATCGGGATCCAGGGCATGACCATTCTGGAGGCCCGAGGTCACGGTCGCCAGAAAGGCCACACCGAGTTTTACCGCGGTCGCGAATACACCGTCGATCTCTTGCCGAAGATCAAGGTCGAAATGGTCGTCGCCGACGAGATGGTCGACAAAGTGGTGCAGGCTGTCCTCTCCGCCGCTCGCTCGGGAAAGATCGGGGACGGGAAGATCTTTATCTCGAAAGTGGATGAAGCCATCCGCATTCGCAACGACGAACGCGGGGAAACCGCCCTCTGATTCCTCCTGCCTCCCAACGGCGTAGGTTGAAACAGCGCGGCTCACCGCGGCGGAATTGATCCAGGCACATTCGTCTCACTTTTACAGGCCCCCGATCGGGAAAGTGCCTGTAGACTTTTTCTACTCAGGCATGAAATGGGTGCTGCCGGAAACGGCGCAGACGCTCCTCGAAAAGGGCGCCCACAACAGGACTATCCGCCGTAGAGCGGGCTTGGACGCGATAGCTTGAAGGGGGACTTCTGATTCAAAGCGTGACGGACGAGACATTTCTCTCCCAGCAGAGAGAGAGTTATCAGCAGGAATTTCTCGCCCTCCGCCAGGGCTTCGAGCGGACCGGGGACGGCTCCGCCATGATCCGCCGCCGCGCGATCTCAGTCGACGCACTCGTCAAGTCGGTTTGGAGGCAAAAACTCGGCAAGGACCTCGAACGCGCCGGCGCCGCGGTCCTGGCCACAGGCGGATACGGCCGCCGCCAGCTCTTCCCCCATTCCGACATCGACCTGCTGTACATCTATGCCAATGAAGATGTGGAACGCGAATTCCGTGAGACGGTCAGAAGTTGCAACCAGGCGCTATGGGACATTGGCCTCCACGTCAGCCCCGCGATGCGAACACTGAAGGAATGCGAGCGCGCCGACCCTGACAATCTCGAGTTCATCGTGGCCACTCTCGACCGCCGTTTCCTCACCGGCGATAACGCGCTCTTCCGCAGATTTCAGACCGACGTCCTCCCCGCGCTCCTGCTTCGCGAGTGGAGCGCAATCACCCAGAAGCTCGCTGAAATCGCGCGCGCGCGCCACGCGAAATATAGCAACACGATCTTCCATCTCGAGCCCAATATCAAGGAATGCCCCGGCGGCCTGCGCGATTTCCAGCTCGCGCAGTGGCTCATCCTGTTGCGTCACCTGCACGAAGAGCAGAGCTGGCCGAGAGAAGCCGGGGGTGCGTCTCAGCCCGGTTCGGGCGACGCCGAATCGGCCTTCGATTTTCTCGCTGCGACACGATGTTTTCTGCACTTCCGCCGCAACCGCGACGACAACACTCTCGACTGGCACGCTCAGGACGAAGCCGCCGCCCTCAGCATCGGCCTTGAGACCCGAGGCACCGCCGATCCCGCCTACTGGATGCGCACCTACTACCGGCATGCCCGCGCTGTCTTTCGCCGCACCACGCTGCTGCTCGACAGCCTGCCTCCGCCGAGGCAGTCCTTTTACCGCCAGGTCCGCCGCCGCAAAGCTCCCATCGCCGGCACCGATTTCTTCCTCGAACAAGGCCGCATCGACCTCGACGAATCCGCCGTCGTCAATGACGCCGACAGCATTCTGCGCGTCTTTGCGCTGATCGCCGCGCACGGTTATTCGCTCACGCAACACGCCGAGGATCGCATCGCCGAATCGCTCCCCGTGCTCGCCGTCCACATGCCTGAGGGGCCTTTTCTCTGGAACTGCCTCCGCGAAATCCTGCTCGGGCCCCACGCCGCCCACGCGCTCCGCACCATGCACGCGCTCGGCGTCCTCGAGCTGCTCATCCCCGAATTTCACGGCATCGATGCGCTGGTCATTCGCGACTCCTACCATCGCTATACCGTCGACGAACACACCTTTCTCGTCATCGACAACATCCATCAGCTTCGCCAGCAGCGCGCCGATGGCGACCAGCGCTTCGCCGCGCTCCTTCCTCAGATCGAACGCCTCGACCTTTTCCTGCTCGCTCTGCTGCTCCACGATACCGGCAAGGCGCGGCGCAGCGGCGACCACTGTGCCGCCAGCGTTGAGCTTGCCGAAAGCCTCGTCGCCCGTCTCGACTTCGATCCTGAAGAGCGTGAGACCGTCCGGTCACTCATCCGCAACCACCTGAACATGTCCGTTGTGATGCGCCGCGACATCTTCGATCCTGAGAACATCCGCAGCTTTGCCGAATCGGTTGGCAGCCAGGGCAACCTCAAGATGCTTTGCCTGCTCACTTATGCCGACATTCGCGCCGTCCATCCCGACGCTCTCTCGCCGTGGAAGGCCGACACCCTCTGGCAGCTCTATATCTCGACCGCAAACTTTCTCGACCGCAGCGTCGATGAGGAACGCTATCGCGCCGAATCCGATACCGGTCTGATGAACCGCATCCTCGCCCTCGTCCCAGACCGAAAAGATGACTTGCGCGCCTTCCTCGAAGGGCTGCCCCAGCGTTACCTTCAGAGCCGCCTGCCCGAGCAGATCCGCAATCACTTCAAGATGGCGCTCAACCTCCCCGAAAAGCCCGTCCAGCTTGCCTTTCGCGTCACCCGCCAGCTCTGCGAACTCACCCTCGTCACCATGGACCGCCCCATGCTCTTCGCCGACATGGCCGGCGCCCTCTCCGCCTGGGGCATGAACATCGTCAAGGCCGACGCCTTCTCCAATCAGGCCGGGCTGATCGTCGACACCTTCCAGTTCACCGACACCTTCCGCACCCTCGAGCTGAACCAGAGC
Organism: uncultured Acidobacteriaceae bacterium; assembly: GCA_963790505.1. Lineage (GTDB taxonomy): Bacteria > Acidobacteriota > Terriglobia > Terriglobales > Acidobacteriaceae > Acidisarcina. Next base: position 1,114,534 of record CAWBOT010000004.1, read on the forward strand.
GAGATCACCCGCTTCGAAGAAAGCATCGCCGACGTCATCTCGCTCGCGACTCCCCTCGAAACGCTCATGCGCCGCCGTAGCCATGCTCTTCAACGCAAAGCCGCCAAGGTCAATGTCGAAACCCGGATGGAGTTCGACAACGCCTCCTCCGCTACCAGCACTCTCTTGCAAGTCGTTGCTCAGGATTATCCCGGACTGCTGCGCGAGGTCGCCAAGGCCTTCGCCGAACATCGCTGTAACATCGAGGTCGCGCTGATCGATACCGAGGGCGAAATCGCCATCGATGTCTTCTACCTGACCTCCGGCGGCCACAAGCTCGATGAGCGACGCCAGGCGCAACTCACCGAAGCTCTTACCGCCGCCCTTCAAGGCACGCGCGCTTAACTTTGCGGCGTCCCGAGACCTCTGGTGAACATCTAAGCGTTATGAAAATAGCCCCGGTCGCCGCGAATTCGCAGTCCTTGCTGCTGACTCGGTATGGATTTATCAACTGCTATCTCGTCCCCGAAGCCGACGGCTTCACCCTGATCGACGCTGGCCTGCCGAAGTCTGAAGGCGACATCCTTGCCGCAGCCTCGAAAGCAGGCAAGCCCATCCGGAGAATTCTCCTCACTCATGCCCATCCCGACCACATCGGCTCGGTCGATGCCTTGGTCGCAAGGCTCGGTCCGGTGGAGTTCGTCGCCAGCCAGCGCTCCATCCCGCTCCTGAAGCAGCCGCCTGACGCCTCGCTCTGGCCTGGCGAGCCGAAGATCCCGATCAAGAACACGCCCGGAGTCAAAACAGCCGTCACCCGGACCGTTGCCGAGGGAGATCTCTATGGATCGCTCCGCGTGATCGAGACTTCAGGCCATCTTGCCGGCCATCTCTCGTTTCTCGACGAGCGCGACGGCACCCTCTACGCGGGCGATGCGGTGATTGGCCTCGGGGGCCTCCGTGTTGCCGGCCACGCTCCCTGGTACCTCGCCGCCACTAACGCCTTCACCTGGGACAAGGCGTTGGCCCTGGCCAGCGCCCACAAGCTCCTCGACTATCCGATCGTCCGCTTTGCCACCGGACACGGCGCCGTCCAGGAAGGCGGCATTGAACTACTGCGCTCTACCCTCGCGAAGATCGCCGCCCGAGTCGCCCCATGATGTAACACATGGGTTGCCCGTTCAAGCCGTATTTTGCCTCGAGTGGGATGTCATCCTGAGCCGGCTTTACCGCCCCAGCAGAAAATCGGCCCGGCAGCCGCGGTCCACCCAAATCCCCTTGTTGTTATATCCCCACGTTTGCCCGAGGACGCAGGGCGAACCGCTGCGCTGGTTCACCAGTCTGACTCCGCGGCCGGTATACGCGCTGCAGAAATTGCGATTCATGTTATTCGACGAGCAGGTGATGGTTCCGGATTGAGGCGGCCCCGGCGGAGGATAATAGCCATTCCCGGGCGGCGGATAGTACCCATTGCCCGGAGGCGGCGGTGGCGGACGATAGCCTGCTCCCAGGACAAACGCCGCGCGGCAGCCCCGGTCGACCCAGGTCCCCTGGCGGTCATATCCCCAGGTCTGACCCTGAATGCAGGGCGAACCGCTGTTTTGTTTCACCAGCGTCACGCCATAGCGCGTGTCGACATTGCAATAGTGGCGTTTGAAATCGTTGGACGCGCAGGTAAAATTTCGGCCGTTCTGACTCGTCAGGCCGTTCTGCGCCGAGGCCCGCTGCACACCGATCGAACCCAGAAACAAAAGCGCTGCCAGAAACACCCATTTGCGCATGACTTAAAATTCTCCGGAACCACGTCCGCAGATTACCGCAAAACCCTGGTAGGCGGAATGCGAAACCTCAACATCCTGCCTCCGGAGGGAGAATGCGGCAAGAAATTCTCTTGCGGCTAATGACTCGGCGCCGAGGCCGGTGCAGCCGAGGTCACGACGTGATTGGCGGACGGCGCTTCCGGCAGTGTCACAATCACTTCGCCAGGCTTGGTGTAGTGCAGCGTCTCCCGCGCCGCGTGTTCGATGGCATTGGGGTCGCTTTGCAGCCTCTCGACATGCGCCTGCAGCTGGGCGTTCTCTTGCTGGAGTGTCTCAATCTGCTCCGCGAGCCGCTTGTCTTCCGCGCGCTTCTGCTTGTATACCGTGATGCCATTGTCTCCGGCGACCGCGAAATACCCCAGCACCGCAGCTAGCACCATCGCCGAACCGGTCGCCAGGCGGCGCCGGTTGCGATAGGTCAACTCAAGGATTCGCTGTCCTAGCGGAATCGAAGGATTGTCAGCGCTCTTCGTCATTGCACTCCTGCGTTGAAAATCAGTGTTGCAGCACCCAATCTTTGGCTGCGTGGCTCAAAGCGTTGGCGTCGCCCTGCGAACGCGCCTCCGTATAAACCCGAACCACCGGCTCCGTCCCCGACAATCGGTAGCAAACCCACGCCCCGTCTTCGAAGATCAGCTTCAGGCCATCGGTCCGCACGATCTTGCCGACCTTGCGTCCGTTCAGCTCCGTCGGATCAGCCTTGATCTTCTCAATAAACTTGGCCTTCACCTCTGGGGTCAAGTGAAAGTTCTCCCGATTGGGGTAGTAGGAACCAACTCTGGCAAATAGCTCCTTCAATTGCGTGCCCAGGCTCTTGCCGCGATTGGCTACCATCTCCGCAATCAGCAGTCCGGCGATCACGCCGTCCTTTTCCGGCACATGGCCTCGGATCGTCAATCCGGCGCTCTCTTCTCCGCCAATCGCAATCTCGTCCTTGATGATTAGTTCGCCAATGTATTTGAACCCCACCGGCGTCTCATAAAGTTGGATCTTGTATTGGTCGGCAAGCGCGTTGATTAGGTTGGTGGTCGCCACTGACTTGGCCACGCCGTTCTTCCAGCCCCGCGTCTCCACCAGGTAATCGAAAAGCAGCGCGATCACATAATTCGGCTGAATAAAAGTCCCGTCCTGATCGACGATGCCGAAGCGGTCCGCGTCGCCGTCGGTAGCAATGCCCAGGTGCGCCCCCGTCTCCTTCATCTTCGCCTTGCAGTCGCCCAGCAGGTGATCGTCCGGCTCCGGCGCGTGGCCGCCGAAGAGCACATCCCGGTAATCGTGGACCGTCGACACCTCGACCCCATGCTCCAATAGCGCTTCGCTGCTGTAACCGCGCGCCGCGCCCCAGAAGGGGTCGAAAACAATCTTCAAATTCGCTTTCTTGATCGCCGGGAAGTCCACCAGCTCACCCAGCCGCTTGAGATAAGTCGGCTTGACATCAATCTGCTCGTATTTGGCATCGGTTGCCTTCGGCTTGAGGTCGGCGTTCGCTGCCAGCGCGGCGATGAACGCTTCGATCTTGCTGGTCGTCTCCGGCAGCGCCGGCGCACCGTCGGGCGTGGAGAACTTGATCCCGTTGTATTCCGGCGGATTATGCGATGCGGTGAAGTTGATCGATCCGGCAGCCTTGTGAGTCACGATTGCATACGCAATCGCCGGAGTCGGCGCCGCCTCGGGAATCACCACCGGGGTCACGCCGTTTGCCGCCAGCACGCCCGCCGCCTCGGCCACAAATGCTTCTCCCAGAAATCTGGGGTCGCGTCCTACCAGCACCGTATGCGAACCCGGCTGGCTGGCAACGAACTTCGCGATGCCCGTAACCGCGCGGCGAATGTTCTCAAGGGTGAACTCCTCAGCGACGATCGCCCGCCATCCCGAAGTCCCGAACTTGATCTCAGTGGCCATTGCATTCTCCCCCTCTTGCGCTGTGATGCTGAAAGTTCTTGCCCGCAGTCTTGCCCATGGTCTCGAGGCCCACGCGAACGCCTCATCGCGGGGCGCTTTCTGCGGTCTTCACGCCCAGCCAATTCTGTAACCTACGCATAGTACATGACCGCGGCTTCGCTCACCGCACCTCCCCGCTTTCCCGCAGATCCATCGTTTATTATCTAAGCAACGGAGATTTCAGCCGCCTTCCATGCGTATTCTTTACCTGATATTCGTGCTCTGCGTGGGGGCGTTGCTCTGGGTTGCATTGGCTGTGGCCCGGCACATTCGCCGGCACGAGGTCCAGGCCGGGACGGCGCTCAAAGAGAAGCGCAGTTCCGAAGAATCCTCTGAAGAAAAAGAAGTTTTGGTTCCTCCCGGTAAAGCTTTTAGAGAAGACTCACCGTGACTAGATTGGAGAACATGATGGCGGAAATTACTCTTCCCCGGCAGGGCGTCGCAGGGAACTCGGTGGTGCGCCACTTTCTTGCGCCTTTTGCGATCGCAGTGACGGCCAGTGGATTTGTCGCTCTCTGCGCACACGCCTCCATTCCTCTGCTGTTCACGCCGGTTCCGCTCAGCCTCGCCCCGTTTGCGGTGCTTCTTGTCGGATTAGTCCTTGGGCCCCGCCTCGCTTTCGCCTCGTTGTCTCTCTACTTGCTTGAAGGCGCAGCAGGTCTGCCGGTTTTCAGCCCCCAGGGCCTTGGAGGTGTGATGCAGTTGCTTGGCCCGACCGGTGGATATCTCCTGAGCTATCCCTTTGCCGCGGCGCTGGCCGGTTACTTGTATCGGCGCGGCGGACGGACGATTCCACGCGGCCTGATCGCCGCTGGCTCGGCCAGTGTCCTCATTCTGATCGCCGGTGCCTCCTGGCTCAAGTTGCTGACGCATATGGATGTGCAGCTCGTCCTTGCACAAGCCGTTGTGCCGTTTCTTCCCGGCGACGTCCTCAAGGTTTGCGCCGCCGCTGGCCTTGCAAAATTGGCCGGCGTCCTCCGCCTTCCCGGACAGCGGAATTCTCCACATCCGCGAGAAGAAGAGATCTAGGGAGAAACCGCAGATTCGGAATATACTCGCAGAGCATCCCTAAGTCGGCATGGCCGGCGTCTCCGACCCAGATATACGCGCAACCCGTGCCAGTGAAGCCAGCCTGGCGGTAGACCAAAAGCAATAGAACCAGGAGACGAAGTGAGTACAGCAGCCCCCAAGATTGAAGCGACTGATACTGAGGCAAATCCGAACGCAACCCATGTTCCGATTTCGACCGGCAATGACTATGCCGCCGTGAATCATGCCGCCGGCGCAGTCAAAGATATTTCCATAGCCCACAGCCCGGACTCTGACGACGCCTTCATGTTCTATGGGCTGGCGACGAATAAAATCCGCGTCCCCGGCTTCAAGTTTCGTCACACCCTGACCGACATCGAGACGCTCAATCGACGCGCGATCGACGAAGCCTTCTACGACGTCACTGCGATCTCCTTTCATGCGTACCCATATCTTCAGGACAACTACGCGCTGATGGCTTGCGGCGGCAGTGTCGGCGAGGGCTATGGGCCCATGATCGTCGCCCGCCAGGCCTACACGCACGATGAAGTTCGCAAACTGAAGATCGCGATTCCCGGCGTGTTGACCACCGCCTTCCTCACCCTCAAGATCTTTGCGCCGGAGATCGAGACCGCTGCGGTGCCCTTCGACCAGATCATCCCTGAAGTGCTCGCCGGCAACTACGACGCTGGCCTCATCATTCACGAGGGCCAGTTGACTTACGCGCAGAACGGATTGAAGAAAATCCTCGACCTCGGCCAATGGTGGCGGGAACAGACCGGCCTGCCCCTTCCCCTGGGCGGAAACGCCATCCGTCGCTCGCTCGGCGAAGAGACGATGCTCACCGTCACCCAGGCCCTGCGCGATTCGATTCAGCACGCCCTCGACAATCGCGAAGCCGCCCTTCAGTACGCGATGCAGTTTGCCCGCGACCTCGATACACGGCTGGCCGACAAGTTCGTCGGCATGTACGTCAATGAACGCACCCTGAGCTACGGTGAAGACGGAAAAGAAGCCATCCGCAAGCTGCTGCAGATGGGCCATGAGCGCGGCATCATTCCTGCTCCAGCGAAGATTGACTTTATCGGCTAGCCACCCTCGCGGCGCGCCACAATGCAAGGCGCGCCGGGCGGATTACATCTAGTCCTTGGTCCCCAATCAGTTCGGCTTCGGCAATTGCAGCATCATCCCGCTGCTGCCATTCGTCTCCACCGTCGGCAGCTGGCCATTCCACTTATCCACCAGCGCGCGCTGGTTCTCCAAACGGCGCAGTTCGAGCAGTTGCGGAGTAATCGACGTCTGCCGGATGCGGTTCGCCTCCGCCTCACCCTGCGCCCGCGTCACCGCCGATTTGGCCTCCCCGTCAGCTTGGGCAATCTGCTTGGCTGCCTGTGCCTGCGTCTCGGCAAGCTCATTGCGCGCCTGCTCAGCATGTTGGATAGCCTGCGCCTTGGCGGTAATCGCTTGCGCGATCACATCTGGCACACGCGGCGCTCCAATAAAACCGAACTGCTGGACGATGACGCCTACGCCGGCAAGCTTCTCCTGGATTAAGGCCTGTACTTTATGGAGGAAGTCCGCCTTCTCTTCGCCGTAGATCTGCTCAATCGTGTAAGTCGATGCAACCTCATTCAGCGAGTTGCGCACGATGTCGCGCAAAATGCCATGCGTAAAGCTCTCCAGGTCGCTTACCCGGTACTTTAAGTAAAAGTCCGGCACCTTCTGGGGGTCGATCGCGTAGGATAGCGAGACGTCGGAATAGACCTCCATCCCCTCCTTCGAGTTAAAACTCATCTCCTCGTTGACCGCGTGGCCCTCATTCAAGTCGCGTGTCCACTTCACCGTCTGCACGTAAGTCGGAAACTCGATGATCTGGCTGCGCAGCGGGCTATAAAACACCCAGCCGGTGCGAATCGGAATCTCCGAAGGGCCGCGCTGACTGCCGGAGAGCAAAATCTCGACCCCCGTATAGCCGGCGCCAATGCGGGTGAGCGCAGCGATGTAGTTGAAGGAGATGAACAGCAACACCAGCACGCCAACGCCCGCTGCACCGATCTTGATAAGCCGGTTGATGGGCGGCGTTCCATACGGACCGGTCCCCCGCTCCCGCGGCGACTCTACCTGCCCAAATAATGTCATGACGACCTCCACAGACGAACGATGAGAAAGGGAAGAAGAACGACCAGCAAAATCAGCATTGCCGTGCCCTCATACACGGCGCGGTCGCTGGGCAGGTTCAGCAGATGGAAGGCCCCCACCATGCTTTCATAGCCAATTGTGACGAGGAACAACGAGGCGAGAATTCGAAATGCGGTCTTCACACGTGCCTGGGCGATTCAGCTGGCCCTACTACTATCCACAAGTCTACGCCGATTCGACCCCAGGTCTCTGATCGGGTCAGCGAAAGTGATAAGGAAGTTGTTAAGGCCACATCTAGGCACGGCGAAACATCCGCCGCCGGAGCTGCCCGAATATCCTACGTCGCGCGCACCAGCACGCAGGTCACGTTATCGCGCCCCCCGGCGTCATTGGCGGAGTCGATCAGATGCTGGCAGATCAAGTCCAGATCGTTCGTCGCCTTCAGCAGCGCCGCGATGCGGGTGTCGGGGAGTTCCCGCGTGAGCCCGTCGCTGCACAGCAGAAAGAGGTCCCCGGGAGCGCTCTCAAGTTGGCTGACCTCTGTATTGACCGAGCGCTGCGATCCCACCGCTCGCGTAATCACGTTACGCAGCGGCGAGCGGTCTGCCTCTTCGCGGGTCAACTGGCCCAGTTTTACCTGCTCGTCGACCAGCGAGTGGTCGCGGGTCAGCTGTTCCAGCACACCGTCGCGAAAGCGGTAACACCGGCTGTCGCCGACGTGGGCCACCCACACCTTGGCGCGCTGTGCCAGCAGCGCCACCAGCGTTGTACCCATGCCATGAAACCGTGAGTCGTTCGCCGCTTGCGAGAAGACGAGATCGTTTGCGTCCGAGACGGCTTCGCGCAAGAGTGTCGGCACTCCCGCGTCTGGATCGCGGGGAATCAGCCCTGGATCGGTGTCGTGGGTTGCAACGGCTCTGGGCTGGCCGCACAGGCTGCGGATCATCGTATCGACGGCCACGCGGCTGGCTACTTCTCCGGCCGCGGCCCCGCCCATCCCGTCGCACACGACGAACAGGCCTTCGTCGGCACAGATGCCGAAAGAGTCTTCATTGGCGGTCCGCACACGTCCCCGGTGGGAGGCTGCGGCCGCTTCGTAACCGTCCTTACAAAGTTGAGGCATGCGGGTTGTATAAGCTCTATCGATTCAATACATGTCCAGCCGGCGCTTCAACTATAACGAAAAACAAAAACATCAGTTTGTGGTTCTCTCATTGCCTTGAAAAGCAGTTTGAATTCCCCGCTTCCTCGTTGTGCCTAAACAATACACGTACTGGCCGCGATCCGCATCCTCGAAAATCGATGCCGCGGTCACCTTTGATCTATTCCGCACTCCCTGATTCCCGCGCTGTCGCCGCCGGCGGCAGATCGTAGATTTCGATAGCATTGTCGCGCAGCACCGCGAAGCGCCCGCCGTCCGGCGATAAGGCGTAGTTTTGTCCCGCACTCAGTACCGGGGTCGCGTACTGCGTGAGCTCCAGTCGCCCGGTATCCACGTCCAGCACCTCCACGCGCTGCTGTTGCAGGTCGGTCTCATCGATCGGATCGCGCGAATTCACCGCGTGCGCCACCCGGAGAGTGCTGAATGCGATCCGTGTGCCGCTCTCCGAAGCGGCGCTCGTCGGCCAGATGTAGTGGCTGTCCCAGCGGTACGTCCACAATTTCTTTCCTCCGAGCGAAATCGCCTGATAAAGGTGTTCGTCGCCCCGCTCCGAACACAGGTTCACCACCGTCGTCTCGGCATTGAGCGGGCTCTCGCTGGGACGGCACGAGGAAGCGACATCCGCAATCACTGACGGCTCTCCATCAAAGGGTCGGTAGCGCAGCATCCAGTGGTCACCCTGCGCCGACAGTGTCTCAATGTAGCCATTCGAAATCATCGGGAGGTCGGTGACGCTGAGCGCTCGCGCCCGCAAGATCACGCTCCGGTCCTCTACCCGGAGTATCGTCATCTGCACGTCCTCGTGGGGCGGCGGCAGGTCTTCCGCCAGCGCAGCGCGGACAAGCCTCTGGTGCTCTTCCGGCGTATGCTTCTCCAGGTCGGTCTCCACCAGAACCACCTTTGCATCTGGCGAAAGCTTGATTAGGCGCAGCGGGGTGGTTGAGCTGATAAATGGACGCAACTCCAGGCTTGAGTCGGTGACGAAAAGATCGTCCTGCTTGCGTACCAGGAATTTCCCATTTCCCAGCGCCCACAGGTAGCGCCCCCGGTCGTGCAGCCGCCATTCCGCCTTGCGCTCGATCTTTCCGTCAGGCACATGCACCACCAGTGCCCGGATCGTCTGGTCTTCGTCGTCCGGCTGGCACTCGGGCAGGCGCTTCATCAGCCCCGTTGCGCGAAAGGTGAACAGCATGTGTTGATTGTCGATGAAGTCAAGCGACGAGGAGGATGTCCGCGACATCAGGTAAAAGCTGCTCAGCGGGTGATAGTCGAGCGGTTCAGTGGCGATCCGTACCGAGGGCGCCGGGGCATCGTTCTTTTCATGCTTCGCCGCCCAGCACGCGGTGGTCAGTAACCCGGCAAAGCCAACCCCCAGCGGGAGAAGCGTTAACCACCCGCCCCGCTGACCGGTCTGACGCCGACCATTCCACCGACCACGCATAAGCCACCGCTCTTATTGTCCTACAAGTGGCGGACTCGGGAGCAACTCGCTTTGCACAGAGCGCAGGGCCCGCTTGATGGCACGATACGGCGTTGCGCTTGTTGGTAGAAAGGCAGGCTTCGCGCTACCGGTCAGAACGCGCGAAAAAACCGATGCGGTTGCGCCCGTCCTGCTTTGCGGTCGACATTGCCTGGCTGGCCCGCTCCAGCAGCTCTTCGGAGGAATAGAACTGGTCAGGCATCAGGATGCTCACCCCGAAACTGCAAGTTACGTTCACGGAACCGTTGGGGAAAACCATCGGCTTTCCGCAGATCGAGTCGTGGATCTTCCGCAGCCGCTCCACGCCCGAGTCCGCCTCGAAACTGGGCAGCACCAGCAGGAAATCTCCGCCGCCATAGCGCCCCGCTGTGTCGTAGCTGCGGATCGCGTGCTCCAGGCGGCGGCCTACTTCTTTCAACACCTGGTCGCCTGCCGGCTGGCCGTGCGTCTCATTGATGTGCTTCAGGTGGTCAATGTCCGCCAGGACAATACTCAATGTGCTCTTGTCCCGGATCGCCCGGGCCATCTCCCGGTCGAGCACCTCGATAATCGAACTCCGGTTTGGCAGGCCCGTCAGCTCATCGCGAATAGCGTGGATGCGCAGCGCCTCGCGGGCATCCGTCAGGTCGGCCTTTTCACGCTTTAACTCTTCAGTGCGGCTCAGCAATTCAAATTGAAGAATATTTTTCTGGTCGCGATGGCGCCGCTCACGCAACGACGCCAGCAGCCAAAGCACAAAGAAGATAGCTGCAAGAACAGCGCCCGCTGCGCGGTCCGTTGGCAGCCGCGGAAGTCCCGGCGGCGTCGCGCCCATGCGCTGCGCCTCGGCGCAGGAGCACAGCAGCAATGCGCTCCCTACCCAACGACCCAGTGACGCGAACAATTCCCGCCGAGTCCCCATAGGGCCTTTTTCGGCGCTGGAATCAGATACAACAGTGGCTTTCCCAGATTAATTAGCATTTTCCAAGAACATCGAGCAGGCGATCGCAGACTTCGGCAATCTGCCGGCTCGTTATGCGGTTGAAAAAGGGCAGCGCCAGCGTTCGCCCCGCCTGCTCTTCCGTAACCGGCAGCTCGATGCGGGCCGACGCCAGGGAACGATACGACGGCTGCATATGAATCGGCGCAAAATATCGTCCGCATCCAATCCCCTGATCGATAAGCGCCTGCCGCACCGCATCTCTCTGCGCCGCCGAAAATCTATCGCCCAGGCGCACCACGTAAACGAACCAGCTGACGGTGCCATCCGGCACTCTCAACGGCGGCAGAATGAGCTCCCGGCAATCCCGCAGCCGCCGGTCATATTCCTCCGCGATCTCAGCGCGCCGCGCCAGGATGCTCTCGATGCGCCCAAGCTGCGCCAGCCCAAGCGCGCAGTTCATCTCCGAGATTCGATAGTTGTAGCCCAGATCGGCATGTTCGAACCAGTCGCTGCCCGGCCGTCGCCCTTGGTTCCTCAGAGACTGTACCGTAGCTGCTACGTCTCCATCCCTCGTCACGACCATTCCGCCTTCCCCGGTCGTGATCTGCTTGTTCGGGTAAAAGGCGAAGACCCCGGCATCGCCAAATGTACCTACTTTGCGGCCGTCATATTCCGCGCCGATCGCTTCGCAGGAGTCCTCGATCACTTTGAGCCGGTGCCGCGAGGCAATCTCCAGCAGCGCCTTCAAATCCGCAGGGCGCCCAAACGTGTGCACCACCATCAGCGCCCGGGTTCGAGAAGTAATCGCTCTCTCGACGCACTCCGCATCCATGTTGAGCGTGACAGGATCGATATCCACAAAGACCGGCAAAGCGCCCACATACCGAATCGCGTTGGCTGCCGCGATGAATGTAAACGACGGCACGATCACTTCGTCGCCCGGGCCGGTCCCTAGCGCTAGCAGCGACAAGTGCAGCCCGGCAGTCCCGGAGCTCGCCGCGACCCCATGACGCGCGCCAACATACTTGGCGAAACGCCCTTCAAATTCACCAAGCACCGGCCCCAGGCTAAGTCGAGCGCCCCGCAGAACGCCGACCACCCCCGCAATGTCATCTTCGTCAATGTCGGGCGAGGACAACGGGATGCGCATCTCGCTCACGGCCGCAGCTCGACCGCCTGCTTCATCAGCAGGCGCGAATCCAGAGGCACACCGCGGAGCACCTCCACTATCCTCTCAGCGGCATGACCATCGCCATAAGGGTTGGTCATGCCTTGGAGCGAACTGCGAAATTCAGCCCTTCGCGCGCGAGCAACTCCAGCGGCGATCGCCGCCATATCGGCCGGAACATCGATCACATTTGCCGCTCGTTCTCGCCCCTTTTGCCGGATGCCCACGTTGACCGTCGGCAAGGCAAACGAAGCCGTCTCCATGATGCCGCTGCTCGAATTGCCGAGCAGCAGTTCCACCTGCGCCAGCAGACTCCAATAAGTCAGCGCGTCCAGATTCGTGAAGATGTGACTGCCCCGCCGCGCCGCAACGAACTGTTGCGAACGCTCAATCAGCCCTCGGCTGCCGGCATCGCTATTCGGATAACAGAAGAGCACCTGCCCGTCGACCGCGGCCAGCGCCGGGAAGAGGGCCTCGGCCTCCGCCGTTGTCTCCTGCAGCAACGTGACCGGATGATAGGCCACCAGAATCACGCGCTCTTCCAGTGCGATGCCCAGCCGCGACTCAAGCGCATCGCGAGCGAAAAGGTTGCTCTTCACCAGGTGATCGAGCGATGGAGCACCCGCGCGATGCACCCGCCACTCTTCCTCGCCCATCGCGATCACCCGGGCTCTCGCCCCCATCGTCGAAGTGAAATGTATGTGACTCATCTTCGTGAGCGCGTTGCGCACCGCGTCGTCGATCGCGCCCTCGCTGATCTCGCCGCCCTCGATGTGAGCTACCGGAATTCGCAGCGCCAGCGCCACCGATGCCGGCGCCAGCATCTCGTACCGGTCGGCAATCAGCAGTAGAAGATCGGGACGCATCGCCCCGAGCAGATCGGCCAGACTGAGCGTCGCAACGCCGATCGTCTTCGCCATGCCCACGTCGGTGTCTGAGCTCAGCAGGCACTCGATGCGGCCATCGATCGCGAATCCGTCCTTCTCGATCTCCCGAATCGTCAAACCAAATTCCGGAGACAGATGCGCTCCAAGCACGATCAGCTTCAGTTCGACCTCGGGATGCTCGGCGAGCGCGCGCAGCGGCCAATAGAGATGGCTGTAGTCTGCGCGAGAAGAGGTGACCACGGCAATCGTTCTGCTCACCTGGCCTCCATCGCGGCTTGGACGTTGGCTCTTGCACTCGCCGGTTGATAACCCGGAACAAGCTCACGGACCGCGGCCATCAGCTCAACATAATCGTAGCTCTCGACGGCCGCCTGCAGTCTCTCGACCGCAGCCTCCATCTCTCGCACAGTCGGCGCCGGGCTGACCACCACCCGCATTCCATCGGCGAGCTCCGATTCGACGACTTCATCCTCCGAAATCAGCTCTTCCCGCATCTTGTCGCCCGCGCGCATCCCAATGAATTCAATCGGCGACTTCTTCCCATGACCTGCCTGGCAACGGTCTGCGATATACCGCGCCAGATCGACGATATGAAGAAGCTCGCCGCAATACGGAACCAGCACCCGCCCCTCAACCGGTGCGGCGGCCGCCCGCATGATCGCCGCTTCGGCCTCCGCCTGCGTGATGAAGTATCGCTCTGCGTCCGCATGTGTCACGGTGAGCGCCAGCCCCTTCTGCGCCTGCTCCTCAAAGATTGGCGCCACGCTTCCCGCGCTTCCCAGCACGTTGCCCAATCGAACAGCACTCATGCGAGCTGACAGCACGGCCAGCTCCGCGATACGCTTCGAAGCGCCCATAATGCTCCGCGGGCTGACCGCCTTATCGGTCGAAATCGCGATAAACTTGCCCACGCCCGCATTGAGCGCCGCACTCACAAGTCTGTAGCTCCCGATAGCGTTGTTGGCAATGGCGCTGAATGGGTTCCGCTCCATCAACGGAACATGCTTGTACGCCGCCGCGTGAAAGATCAGCTCCGGCCGATGCTGGCGAAAGAGATGGTCCAGAAGCTTGCGATCAGCGATATCGCCAATCGCAGGAACTACTTCTACGGCAGAAATCTGTGACGCAGAAGAGAGTTTCCGGCAGCTCTCATAGAGGGAGCTCTCCGAAAGCTCCAGCAGCACCAGCGCACGAGGCCTTCCGGCAAGCACCGCTTGCGCAAGGCCGGAGCCGATCGACCCTCCCGCCCCCGTAATCACGACCGACCGGTCGCGAACGACCGATTCCGCCAACGCCGTATCGACCATGGTGGGCGGCCTGCCGAGAAAATCCGTCCAGTCGATCTGCTCCCCGTTCATGAAGAGCGGACTCAACTCGCGACCGCCATCGGCGGCGGCTTATAGCCAAAGTCCTCGTCCAGCATCTCGGCAATTCTCAGCACCGCTTCATCTTGATACGGGCGGCCTGCTACCTGCACTCCGATGGGCAGACCATCCCCGGATATGCCGACGGGAACGATCGCTGCCGGCGCGCCCAGCAGGTTGAACCATTGCGTAAAACGCATCGCATCGAAATATTCCAGCTTGCGGCCTTCAACTGTCCATTCCCGCTCCCCATGCCGAAACGCCGGAATGCTGCACGCCGGAGTAATCACAGCGGAGTAGGGAAGCAGCTCCTCAAGCATCCCTGATCGCACATGATCGGACTCCGTCCATGCATGAAGCAGCGCCTCTCCCGTCAAAGGCGGGTCTCGCCGCGCGGCATCGAGAAAATAGCGAAATGTCCCGCTAAGCTGATCTTCCTTCCCGCGAATGACCGGCTCCAGCAGCATGAGTCCGCAGCGCATGAAGAAGACCCACCAAAGCCGCCTCGCCGCTTCCAGTAATGACGAGCGATAAGGCTTCACCGTAAAGCCCCGTTCCTCGAGCGCCTTCGCCGCCGCTCGCACCGCCGCACGTGTCTCTGCCGTTACAGGCACAATGTCGTCGTCTTCTAATATCCCTATCGGCTTCGCGCGCAGCTCCGCATCGCTGATCTCTCGCCTCGGCGCCGGAGCGCCTGACGGATCGCCTGCGTCGCTCCCCGAGAGTTCGGCGAAGAGAAGCGATACATCCTTCATAGTTCTCGCCATCGGACCAGAGGATCCGAGAATTGAAAACGGCCCCACGCCCGGCGGGATGTGACCCTTGCTCGGAAACCGTCCCGAGGTGGGCTTGATCGAACATATCCCCGTAAAGTGCGCCGGCACACGCACCGATCCTCCGCTGTCGCTGCCGATGCCTCCAGCCGACATGCCTGCCGTGATCGCCGCTGCTTCGCCCCCGCTCGAGCCTCCCGCGGAATGCGCCAGGCTCCACGGATTTGCGGTCTTTCCGTAAAGCAGGTTCTCCGTCTCGTAGGCCATCAGGAACTCCGGGCAATTCGTCGTTCCGAGAATCACCGCCCCGGCCGCCCTCATTCGTTCGACCAGCACGGCATCCTTGGCGGCAACCAATCCGCGATGCAGCAGGCTGCCGATCTCGCAGCGATAGCCTGCCGTCGAGATCGATGCTTTCACCGTCATCGGTAGCCCGAGCAATCGTCCGGGGTCGCTTGCCATTCGCTCGTCCGCCTCGCGAGCCGATTGGAGCGCCCGCTCCGGATCGAAATCCGCAAAGGCATGAAGGCTGGGATCCAGGCGCTCGATCTCTCGGATATGCTCCCGCGTCAACTCTTCCGAAGAAATAGACCGTCCCCGCAACATGCTCAGGAGTTCAACCGCCGGCTTGATTGTTAGTTCGCTCAAAAGCTCTTCCTGAACACGGCGGGCTTCGCTTGTGACCTCTGCGACCCGACATTTACATTAACAGGGGTAGGAATGCTGGATAGGCCGCTGTTGAGCGTCCTGGTGGCGTCCGCGACGAACCGGCCGGATTACTTTGCGGAATGAAAGAAAGCTTAACGGTGGCAACGTTGTCTAAGTATCGGCTGTGTGCAAAAGCGAAGAGTCTTTCACACCGCCCCCAATCTTCCGGCGGCAGTTCGTCGACCCTCTTCCGCAATGCAATTGCTCATTTTTTCGTAACGGCGGTCATTTTCTGCGCATGCTTCGCGGCGAGGGCGGCGGACGTCCCCAGCAACCTCGATAAAGCGGCCCGCCCCAATAATCTCGGTGTCGCTTACATGAACCAGCAGCGCGGCCAGGATGCGTTGGCGCAATTCAAGCTGGCCACCGCCGCCGATCCATCGCTCGCCGTTCCGCACATGAACGCCGGCATCGTACTGCTCGTGCTGCAGCATCTGCCTGAGTCAAAGGCGGAACTCGACCGCGCCGCCAGGATCGATCCAGCCAATCCACGCGTCTGGTACAACATCGGCCTGCTCGAGCGCGCCCAGAGTAACTGCGAGGCCAGCATTCAGGCTTTTGAACAAGTGGTTAAGCTCGATCCGTCGTCCGCCGACGCCTACTACTTTCTCGGCTCCTGCTATCTCGAACGCCAGGACTTCGCCAAAGCGGCAGACGAATATCGCGAGGCGATCCGCCTCAATCCAATGCATCCTTCGGCCGAGTTCGGCCTCGCCCGTGCGCTGCAGCGTTCCGGAAATCCCGCCGAGGCCAAAGTCCATCTCGCGCGATTCGAACACATCACTCACGCGAAGCTCGGCCCGGTCATGGCCCCCACCTATGGCGATCAGGGCGCATATTCGCTCGCGCAAGAGATCAAGTCCGCTTCGCCACCCGTCGGTTCGATGATTCCGATCACCTTCACCAGCGTGCCTCTTCCATCGATCGCAAACGCTGCACCTGCAGCAACAGCGCCGGAGTTAGGCGGCGGCATCTGCCTCATCGATCTTGAAGGCCACGGCAAGCCCGATCTGATTGCTCTCGGCGCCGGCGACAACGCAATTACCTACTACCACCACACGGCAAATGGCAGCTTCGAACTCGGCTCCGCAAAGAAGCTCGGCCTCGCCGCCACTGGCCATGCCGTCGCCTGTGCCGTCGGGGACTTCGACAGCGACAACCACCCCGATCTTGCCATCGCCATGAGTGACCGCGTCATCCTGTATCGAAACTCGGGCGACGGCGCCTTCAGCGATGTAACTGAGAAAGCCGGCATCACCCAGCTCAATACTCCCGCCGGCCTGACCTTCCTCGACTTCGATCACGACGGCGACGTCGATCTCCTCGTCACCGGCTCCCCCCGTGCCGGCTCCCCCGAGACGTCGAACGTCCTCTGGCGCAACAACGGCAACCAGACCTTCACCGAATGGACCACGCCCACCGCGCTCAACGGCAGCGGGCACACCACCTCGGCGATTCTCTCTGACCTTAATAATGATCGCGCCGTCGACATCGCCGTCGCCGGAGACGATGGCGTCTCGCTCTACTTCAATCCCCGCGAAGGCAAATTCATCGAGCAGCCGCTCTATCCCAAAGCCGATCTGCCCCCGGCCACCGGCCTTACGGTCCTCGACTTCAACAAAGACGGTTGGATGGACATCGCCGTCACCCACGCCGGAGCGCCCGGCGTCAGCCTCTGGAAAAACGTTGACGGCAAGCGCTTCGAGCGCGTCCCTCTCCCTCTTACTGACGCAAAGCGCGCCTGGGGCATCACTCCCGTCGACGTCGACAATGATGGCTGGATCGACCTCGCTGCACTTGTCGAAACCCCGGCCGGAGTGGAAGTCCACGTCCTCAGAAACAAAGGCGATGGCGCCTTCGAAGACGTCAGCGAAAAGCTCGGCCTCACCCAACCACTGCCCGTCTCAGCGCGCTCCCTGGTGGCTCTCGACGCTGACGATGACGGCGACGCCGACCTCATCGTCTCCAATCTCGGCGGGCCGCCCACCCTGCTGCGCAACGACGGCGGCAACAAGAATCACTCCGTGCTCATCAACCTCGAAGGCAATGCCGACAACAAAACTGCCATCGGCACTAAGGTCGAGGTCTTCGCCGGCGGCCTTTGGCAAAAATGGGAGATTCCAGGCGCCAGCGGCTATCTCAGCCAGGGCGCTGGCAGCGTCCTCGCCGGCCTGGGCGATTGGTCTGAGCCCGTGATCGTTCGCCTGCTGTGGCCCACTGGAGTACCGCAGGACGAACTCAACATCGCCGCGAAAGGTGAGGCCAACGTCAAGGAACTCGATCGCCGCGGCAGCTCGTGCCCCGTCGTCTTCGCCTGGAACGGCAGTAAGTACGAGTTCATCACCGACACCATCGGCGCGGCGGTAATCGGCCACTGGGTTTCGCCCTATGCGCACAACGTCCCCGATCCCGATGAGTGGGTTAAGGTCGACGGCGCTCAGCTCAAGGAAAAAGATGGCTACCTCAGCCTGCGCCTTGGCGAGCCGATGGAAGAGGTCAACTTCGTCGACCAGGCGCGGCTCGTCGCAATCGATCATCCCGCCAACAGCGAAGTCTTCCCCAACGAGCGCTTCAAGAACGATCCGCCCTTCGCGGAGAAAAAGACCATCTTCACCGAGCAATCTCATCCCGTCGCCGGCGCGTGGGACAACAACAGCAAAGACGTCACCGGGGTCGTTGCAAAAGTCGATCACGAGTACGTCCGCGACTTCACCAACCTGCCTTACGCAGGCTTCGCCAACACCCACACCCTCACGCTCGACCTCGGCCCCACATCTCCCGATAAGCCTCTGCGCCTGCTCATGCACGGCTTCATCGAATACTTCAGCGCGACCTCGCTCTACTCCGCCTGGCAGGCGGGACTCGCGCCCATCTCGCCCTACGTCGAAGCGCAGATCGCCGACGGGAGCTGGAAGCGCATCGTCGACGACATGGGTTTTCCCGCCGGCTTGCCGCGCACCATCGTCACTGACCTCACCGGCCGCATGCCGCCTGGCGCGACCCGCATCCGCATCACGACGAATCTGCAAATCTATTGGGACCAGATTCTCGTCTCGAATGAACCCGACCGCCCCGACCTCGCGCGCGAGACCGAGGTTCCCCTCGCCTCAGCCTCGCTCGGCTTCCGTGGCTACCCGCGCCAGATCGACGGCACAACCCCCGGCGACCTGACCTATCACTACGAAGAGGCTAGCGCGACCGGACCCTTCGTTCGTCAGCGCGGTCCCTACACTCGCTATGGCGACGTCACTTCTTTGCTGAGCGCGATCGACGATCATTTCGTCATATTTGGCAGCGGAGAAGATATCGATGTCGAGTTCGACGCCTCGGCGCTCCCCCCGCTGCCCGCCGGCTGGAAGCGCGATTACTTCTTCTACGCCAACGGCTTCGTCAAAGACATGGACTACTACGAAGCCATGCCCTTCACCGTCGCAGCCATGCCCTTTCACCGAATGAGCGGCTATCCCTACGCCAGCAACGAACATTTCCCCGAGGACGATTCGGCGCTCGACTACCAGCTATGGTGGAATGATCGCTTCGAAACCGGCGACACCGCGCAGACATATCGCTTCGACTACCTGCCCCGCAACGCTGCGCCGATTACCCCTTCTTCAACAACACCATCTTCTGGTCGCTGAAAAACCCGCACGTGGTCTTCAGTGATCATGAGGCAACCGCCCGCTCCGAGGTCTCCGGCATCATGCGCGCCCCCGGCGTCCCGCAGCCGCAGGAGCGGCGCACTACCAGTTCGACGGGGAGAACCACCTTCTGGCCGCCTGACGGCAGAGCGGACCATCCAGCGAGCCTCTCGAAGAGCAGTCCTGCAGCCACCCGCCCAATCTCGTCCCGTGGCTGGCGCACCACGGTGAGCGTCGGGTTCAGCACCGCAGCCAGCTCAAAATCGTCGAATCCAACGATCGCCACGCTCCTCGGAATCGAGACCCCGAGTTCATTTAGCGCCAGCAGCGCAGAACGCATCGTCAGGTTGTTCGTGCAGAAAAATGCAGTCGGCGGATTCGAACGATTCATCGCCTCGGCGATCGCCGGAGCGATCGATTCCTGACCGCTGCCAGTCGATATAAGCTTCGGCCTTGAGCCGCGCCGCGCTTAACGCCTCGCGATACCCTTTGTAACGCATCTCCATCGTGTAGAGCGATCGCGACAACCCGATGCACACAATGCGTCGATGACCATGTTCGATCAGGTGTTCGACCGCCAGGGCTGCTCCGCTCTTGTTTTGCACCAGTACGGAATCGAAGCGCGCCAGCGGCGCTGGCCTGTCCAGGGTCACGATGTGCGCGCCTGCAAATTCCGCCTTTCGCAGGTACGTCTCCTTCTGCTTTGCCGGGATAATCACCATGCCGTCCACATGCCGCCGCAGCATCTGGCTGGCCTCGTGATATTCGACATCTGGATCTTCCGCCGAAGTCGTGAGAATCACCGAGTACTCATGCTCCTTTGCGACCACGGCGATGGCATGCGCACAATACGCAAAGAATGGATCGTAGAGGTACGGAACGATCACCCCGATTGTCTTAGTCTTGAGTCCGCGCAGCGCGCGCGCCACTTCATTGGGCTGGTAGTTGAGCTGCTTAATTGCGCGATGGATACGCTTCGCAGTCTCTTCCGAAACCGTCACCGTGCCGCTCAACAGCCTCGACACCGTCATCGTCCCTACGCCTGCGCGCTTGGCGACATCGGCCATTGTCGGGTTGCGCGTCATCTCTTACCTCATCGCTTTTGTTGCTCGGCAGTAAATTGACATGGGAAATTTTGTCCCATATAAAACGAATGATATCGCTATCATAGGCAGCATTCAGCGCGCGAGGCAAGACGAAATAGAGCCGCCTCGGATTGCCGTCCGTCGCGTCTGTCGCGTCTTTTGATGCGCCGTCGTCGTAACAGGAATGAAAGTAAATCTCGACTGCCGGAATAATTATGCCTATCTTTAAGGGAACTTCCCTCGTCAGGCTGCTATCTACCTCCGCGGTGTTTTCATTCTTGGCCATCTCCTGCCGGGCAGCCCCGCTCTTCGCCCAGCCCGCCCAACCCGACCCTGCCTTCGCCCGCGCCCAGCATCTCCGCCACGGCATCAACGCCAGCATATGGTTCGCCCAGCACTCCGGCGGATACACCGTCGACTATCTCCGGACCTTCACCACTGCCGACGACATCGCGCTCATGGCAAAGCTCGGCTTTGACCACGTCCGCCTCAGCATCGACGCCGACCCGGTCACCGAATGGCAACGCGGCCGCCCCGGCGGCGCGGCCTTCATGGCCGAACTCGACCGCGTCGTGAAGACCATCGTCGACGATCACATGACCGTCATCGTCGACATCCATCCCGAGAGCAAATACAAGGCCCCGCTGAAACAGGGCACCCAGCCCGTGCAGCAGTTCACTTCGCTGTGGCGCGCTCTCGCCGCCCATTACGCCTCAACTGACCCCGAGCACGTCTACTTCGAGATCATGAACGAGCCCGAGCAGGACGATCCCTATCGTTGGCAAGGTATTGAGAGCGTCGTAGCAGCCGCGATCCGCGAGGCTGCGCCCCATCACACCATCATCGTCGCCGGCGCGCACTGGTCGGGCATCGAAGATCTGCTCGCCCTTGAGCCGATCGCCCTCGACAACATCATCTACACCTTCCACGACTACGAGCCCTTCCCCTTCACTCACCAGGGTGCGACCTGGACCACCCCCGACGTCCAGCCGCTCCGCGCCATCCCCTACCCCTCCAGCCCCGAGGCAGTTGCGCCCAGGCTCGACGAAGAATCCTCGCTCAGCAGCCAGTTCTTCCTCAACCAATACGGCCTCGCCCGCTGGGACGCCTTCCGCGTCGAGAACACTATCGAGTTCGCCGCCAAATGGGGCAAGCTCCACAACGTCCCCGTCTACTGCGGCGAGTTCGGCGTCCTTCGCTACTACGCCCCACCCGGGATGCGCGCACAGTGGCTCCACGACATGCGCGTCGCCCTCGAAAAGAACAACATCGGATGGGCCATGTGGGACTACCAGACCAACTTCGGCGTCGTCACCAAGAAAGACGGAGGCCCCGCCATCCCGGACATGGACGTAGTAAAAGCCCTCGGCCTCGCCACCGCAACCAGATGAGCGGCCACAACAGACAGCACAAGACGATTCAAGGAGTCCGATTCAAACCAGCGGGAGCTGAGTCTGCATCATCCGTATCTCACGCGGCATTGTGGACCCGACTTACGACCCGCGCAAGCCGTTGAAAACGAGGTAGGGAAGCAGCGGGTCAAAACTCACCCTTTGTGGGACTCTTGCCCCGTAGAGAGGTGCATGGGAGAGGAGAGCCGCGAGATATTCCGAGGACTAGTATTGGTCGACTTCCGAAAACGTCACCTTTTCAGGTTATTGAACCACGAGTGTTAGAGGCTGTTTCACGGTGATTGTGTTATCGGACGCCACAATTTGAACCGTATACGTCCCTGCGGCGACGTTCTGAGATTGGGGTGGGGGAGGTGTGCTAGATCCTGAACCACAACCGGAGATTCCGGCTGCAGCACCAAGTAGAAGCAGGGGTACGGCTGCTAACAAGAGGAAGCGATTGCGCTTCCTACGCCAGGGCAACAGAATCAGGAAGCCCGCAAGGAGTGAACCCACGCTGACCTTGCCGAGCACGGCGGCAGCAGTTTGGGTGGCTTGCGTTGCGATGGTAACAGCGAAGGTCGCTGATTTGCCGCCGCTCAGGGGCAGGCTCGATGGAGTGAAACTGCACGAGGCGTTGGTGGGCAAACTGCTGCAGGTTAAAGACACCGTACCGGAATAACCGTCTGCAGGCGTCATTGAAAGAGCATAAGAAGCCGGCTGCCCGGCTGTGACCGTGCTACTCGTGCTTCCTCCCGTCTGCGGAGCAATCGCAAACGGAGCATCAGGGGCGGTTCCGGAGAGAGTGACCGTCTGTGGCGAAGTGCCGCCGTTATCTGTGACCGTCAAGGTGGCTGAGGCACTCCCTGCGGCGCCTGGAGTGAAGACGATGCTGATGACGCAGGATTGGCTCGCGCTCAGTGTTGCGCTGCAAGTACTGGTCTGTGCAAAGTCTCCGGCGTTCGCCCCGGCGATCGCGACAGCAATACCGGTCAGCGTGGCGTTGCCGGAGTTGGCCAGAGTCACCGTCTGCGCAGTCGACGAAGTGCCAACCGCCTGCGAGGCGTAAGTGAGCGACGTCGGCGACAGGGTGGCGATGGGTGCCGGGGCTGGGGTCCCGGTTCCGGAGAGAGTGACGTTTTGCGGCGAAGTGCTCGCGTTGTCGGCGATGATAATTTCGCCCGTCAGGCTCCCTGACATAGTGGGCGTGAACGTTACCGAGATTGTGCAATTCGCGCCGGCCGCGAGACTGGACCCGCAAGTGTTCGTTTCCGCGAAGTCGCCAGATGCGGCGATCGATGTGATCGTGAGTGCCCCTGTGCCCGAGTTGGTCAAGGTCAGCACTTGTGGCGCTCCGCTCGTGCCGACTATCGTCGAAGCGAATTCAAGGCTTGTCGCAGAGAGCGTCACGGCTGGAGCTGCAGGCGTTACCACCATAGTGACAGGGGCTGATGTTACACCCGCATAATTTGCGTCCGGACTCAGCTGCGCCGTGATGCTTGCGTTCCCCACCGCGAGCTCGCTTGTGGTCAGGGTTGCGACAAACTCCCCGGATGTAACTTGTGATGGGCTCAGGGTTCCGGTGCCGAGGGCTGAGGTTCCGTTATAAAACGTCACAACGCCGGTGGGAGGGATTCCAAAGGAGGTTCCCCCGTAGGTCGCTGTCAAATCTACATTTTCACCGGTTACAACGCTGGTCGATGGAGTTGAGAGCACAGCGGTGAGCGCGACTGGGTTCACAACCACGCGTCTTATGCGACTATCTGCTCCGATATATAAATTCCCAAGTGCATCCGCGGAGGCTGAGTACGGCAAGTTCAACATCGCTGCAGTCGCACTCGCGCCATCTCCGCTGTAACCTGCCGAACCATCACCGGCAACTGTATTGATGATTTTGCTGCTCAGGTTGATTTCACGAATCGCGTTGTTGCCGATGTCCGCCAGCAATAGATTGCCCATGCCGTCGGTGTGAAGCCCAGCAATAGTCTGAAAAGTGGCAGCGCTCGCTGGCCCTCCGTCACCCGTGTATCCATAGTTCATTCCTGTAAATATTCCGTCTGGGTATCCGCCCGCATAAACATTGATGACACCGGTCGACAGATTCACAATGCGAATGCCGTTCTCCAGAGCATCGGCGATATACAGATTCCCCGCATTGTCGAGCGCAAGACCATTGGGGAAGATATAGGCATCGATGGCGGGTCCTCCATCGCCGAAACTATCGCCAGGATAGGTGAAGCTGTTGGATCCATTGCCGGCAACCACTGTACTTGTACCGCTCTTCGTGTCAACTGCATCAACATAGACGCCATTTGTTGCATAGAGGGTGTGTTGGCCGTCAAAAGCCATCGTCCCGGCAACGTTTAGCTGGCTGTTGAGTGTTGTAATTGTGCCGGTACTTATATCTACAACGCGAATACCCTGGTAATAGTCTCCAATGTAGAGATTACTGCCAGCTCCGAAGGCGAGGGTATTCGGTGTACCAAGCGGCGTCTGCGTTGCCGGACCTCCATCCCCCGGCAGGCTATTTGGTGTGCTTTCCTGTCCATATGAGGCGAAGCCGCCGTTCCCGGCGATCGTCGTAATAATTCCCGTCAAACCGTCGATACGGCGTATCACTCCATTTCCAGAGTCGGCGATATACAAGTTACCCTTCGCATCTGCAACGGTATCCGGCGAGGTGCTGATTCCGGCCATTTGAGCTGGGCCGCCGTCGCCAGAGTAGTTGTACGCGCCAGTGCCTGCAAAGGTGGCGATCATGCCCGCAGTGTCGATGGAGCGGATGCGGGCTGGCTCCGTGAAAAGGACATCTCCCGAAGACGCCACGGTGATCGAGAGCGCCGATAAAATCTCGGCCGCAGTAGCCGGGCCGCCATCTCCAGTTGACCCGATTTGGCCGGTACCGGAGATCGTCGTCAGGCTTGTGCCGTTCACCGGAAGTTGCATGATCGAACTTGCGCCGTAGACTTGTGGGCCGGAGCCTTCTGTGAAGTCGACATTTCCGGCCGAGTCCACCGCGAGGCCCAGCGGATCAAGGTTGGCGCCAATCGCCGTGTTTCCGGGTACGGACGGTGCTGCCTCACCACCGCCTGCGAGTAGCCGGGTAGTACCGGTATTCAGTTCAATTGAGAGGATCGAGCTGGTGTAAAGGCCAGCACCTGTATAGACATAAATGGCAGAAACATAAAGAGTGCCATTGCTGATGACAATACTGCTCGGCCAAAAGTTAGCCTCTAACCCCACTGAATCGATCGGGCAAGTCTGAGTATTCGAGAGCACCTGACAAGAACCACTTGTCCCACCGTATTGCGAGATCACTCCTGTCGTGTGGTCGACACGCTTAAGTGAGCCGCCATCGACCAAAAACATATTCCCGACGGCATCGACCGCTACGGACGAAGGGTCCGCGAGGAGGGCATCCACTGCCAACGTTCCATCGGGACTGGAGCCAGACTTGTTGAGGGTACCCGCAACCGTGGTGATAATGCCTGTCGATGCGGCCACCATGCGCACCGTGAAGCTGCCTTCGTCTGCGATGTAGAGATTACCGGTTGAATCGACGGCGAGCCCGGTTGGAGAAACCAGCGTCGCCGCTGTGGCTGAGCCACCATCTCCGGTCGCCTGGAGCGGTCCGCTTGCTAAAGGCTGGCCTGCGTACACCGTTACATTGCCGGCACTGTCGATCTTGAGAACACTTCGAAAATTTCCAGCCACGACGAAAGTGTTTCCCTTAGTGTCCGTGGCAATTCCGGTGACGCTTCCAAAGTTCGCGGTCAATGCTGTTTGCGGCTTTTGAAACGGCGCCACTCCCGCAAGCGTCTCGATCACGCCCGAATCGCCGGAAGGCGTACTTGATGCAGCTGTCGTGTGGGAGAGCTGCAGATGCGAGACTGTGCTCCGGCGTTTGCTTTGGTGTCGGTGGTCGATAAAAGCGGTATTTCCGCGTGGTCCAACGACGGTGGAAACTGTTATTGGTGGAGGGGTTATCTCGGCATTCAAAGGCAAGAAAAATACAAACAGAGCAGCCAACGCTGCATATCTAAATTGGTGGAACGTCACTAAGGCCTCGTACCGACCATTTCATCTGAAGGCAAATGATCGCTCCCCGAAATTAACACACGACTACTCGCCTTTGAAAGATGCAATCTAAGGACAATGAAATCGGGTTCTCGGACGTTTACCCACGACAACACCGGTTGGCGTGAGTAACCAGCAGCGGGTGGGAAGATGCGGTGTTCCAGGTCCCGATTTAAGCGATGGCTTCCGCGGTACCCGCAAAGTCCGTCGGCAGTAAAATAAAAGTCATGCACCGCGTATACATGGACGCCAACGCCACCACACCCCTATCTCCAGAGGTCTTTGAGGCCATGCGCCCGTGGATGCTTGAGAGCTACGGGAATGCCTCCTCGGTCCACTACTACGGCCAGCAGGCCCGCGGAGCCGTCGAGATGGCGCGCATGTCCGTTGCCAGGCTGCTCAACTGCCGCGCCGCCGAAATCGTCTTCACCAGCGGAGGCACCGAAGGCGATAACCTCGCCCTCTTCGGGCTTATCCAGCCCGGTGACCATCTCATCACTTCTCAGATCGAGCACCACGCCGTGCTTCACGCCGCCGAGTGTCTCGCGAAGCGCGGCATCGACGTGACTTTTCTACCCGTGGACAGCAATTGCCTCGTCGACCCCGCCGAAGTACGCCGCGCCCTGCGCCCCAATACCAAGCTCATCAGCATCATGATGGCCAACAATGAGACCGGCGCGATCCAGCCCGCCGAGGAAATCGGCAAGATCGCTGAAGAGGCCGACGTCTACTTCCACACCGACGCTGTCCAGGCCGCCGGCAAGCTCGCTATCGATGTCGCGAAAATCGGCTGCGACCTGCTCACCATCGCCGGCCACAAGATGTACGCGCCTCAGGGAGTCGGCGCCCTCTACGTCCACCGCGGCACCCAGCTCGAGCCGCTCTTCTTCGGAGGCACCCACGAACGCCAGCGTCGCGCTGGCACCGAAAACGTCGCCGGAATCGTCGGCCTCGGCAAAGCCGCCGAACTCGCAGCGGCCGGCCTGAGTGGAACGGAACAAATGGGGGTGCCCCATCCTTCCGCGCCTTTTGCGGAAGGGTGGGATGCGCAAACGCCGGGTGCCCCATTCAAGCCCTCTGTTGGCTTGAGTGGGATAGAACAACTCCGCGACCGCCTCGAATCCGGTCTCCTCGACCGCCTCGAAAACATCGGCGTCAACGCCGGCAACGCTCCCCGCGTCCCCAACACCACCAACCTATGGTTCGACCACCTCGAAGGTGAAGCTCTCGTGATCGCCCTCGACCTCAAGGGGCTCTCCGTCTCAGGAGGTTCGGCCTGCGCCTCGGGTGCAACTGAACCCTCCCACGTCCTCACCGCCATGGGGCTCTCCCCCGAACGCGGTCGCGCCAGCCTTCGCTTCAGCCTCACCAGGAACTCCACCCTGGAAGACATAGACTTCGCCCTTGAAGCCGTGCCGCAGGCCGTGGGCCGCCTGCGCGAGATCTCTCCCGCCTTCGCCGGCACGCTCGGCTAACTCGGCAGTAGCTTAAATCGATCGTCAATCTTTGGATCTGTCATCTCGACCGAAGCCTGCTGAGTGGAGAGATCTGCGGTTTCCTCTTCTCGGCGTGGCCCGGTCTAAAACCTCTCCCCGACCATCTCTTCGCTCTTCTTCCACAGCGCTTCGGCGTTCTTCGGGTCGAGCGCATACCCGCGGACACCCTCGCTGATCGCGCTAATGATCACATCGTCGGCCACGATCTTCCCAACGTGACAGTTCTCGCAGTATTTGCCGCCGATCTCCTCGGCCGGAGCAACCACCCCCGCCCACACCGACGTCGCCGCGCCCTGCGGAATCGTCTTCCACTCGAACGGCGCCTTGCCCTCGGCGGCCAGCTGTTGGTTCATCTGCTCGATCATCTTCGGGAACATCGCCGGATCGAGGTGCCTGCCCAACTCGGTCATAATGCCACCGGGATGGACCGCCGCCGCCCGCACTCCGCGCGCCTTATGCCGTGCATCGAAGGCCACCGCAAACAGAATGTTAGCCGTCTTCGATTGCCCGTAGCTCACAAACGGCTCGTACGGCCTCTTCTCAAAGTTCGGGTCATCAAGGACGACATTCGAGAATCGATGTCCCGAAGACGCCAGGTTGATCAGCCGGCCGCCCTCCCGCAGCAGCGGCGCGATCTTGTTCACCAGCACGAAGTGGCCCAGGTGGTTCGTCCCAAACTGCGTCTCGAAACCATCCACCGTGTGCCCAAAAGGCGTCGCCATCACGCCCGCGTTAGCAATAATCACGTCGAACGCATCGCCTCTCGCCAGCAGCGCCTCGGCGCACGCTCGCACACTCTTCAGGCTGCCCAGGTCGAGGGCAACCAGCTCGAAGCTGCCCCCGTTCGCCGCCGCGGCTTTGCGCACCTCCGCTGTCGCCTTCTCTGCCTTTGCAAGATCTCTCGCCGCTCCCACAACATGTGCACCGTGCGCCACCAGCGCCCGCGCCGTCTCGACCCCGATCCCCGCCGAAACTCCGGTCACGAGAATCCGTTTGCCATGCAAGTCCACGCCGTCCAGCACTTCTTCTGTCGTCGAAGTCGCGCCAAATTGCTGTGCCACCAATTGCTGTGCCATCTTTATCTCCTGGTGTACGTCTGTTGCCGTAGCCATATCGCTGATTTCCCCGTCCTGCGGACCGCGGGAAGAATTGAAGAACGAAGAGGGTCTCCTGAGAAAAGAGACGTCCTCTCCGTTATCATGAGATAACCGGAGACACTCTCCGGTTGCAATATTTATTCCGGATTCGAAAATCCCCGCCATGAAGGCTGCCGCTTCAAAACCCGCCGCCAGAAAGCCCCGCTCCGACGGCCAGCGCAACCGCGAGCTGCTCCTCGAGGCAGCCAGGCAGGCCTTTACCGAATCCGGCGCCAATGTCAGCCTCGACGAAGTCGCCCGTCGCGCCGGCGTCGGTCCCGGCACCCTCTACCGCCATTTCCCCACCCGCGACGCCCTGCTTGAGTCGGTTTATCGCACCGAGGTCGGGAAGCTCGCCGCCGCCCAGCGCACCTTCTCTGAGACCATGCCCCCAGTCGATGCGCTTCGCGCCTGGATGCGCCTCTTCGTGGACTACATCGCTGCCAAGCAGATCATTGCTCCGGCGCTCAACACCATGGTCGGCGGTCCCTCCCGTGTCTTTGAGTCCACCGGAGAACTCATCAAAGCCGCCGTCGGCGCTCTCGTCAATCGCGCCATCGAAAACGGCGACGTCCGCCCCGACATCGATCCCCTCGACCTGCTGCGTGCCCTCGTCGGAGTCTCCTACGTCGCCTCGATGCCCGACTGGCCGGCCAGCGCCAAACGCCTCGTCGACATCCTCATCGCCGGCTCCCGGCCTTAACTCCTCTGTGTTCTCAGTGTCCTCTGTGATGAAATCTTGGCTGCGCGGTTCGAGCCACGACAAACCACGGTGCCCCATTAGGGACAATTGTCATCCCGAGCGGAGCGCGTAGCGCGAAGTCGAAGGATCTGTAGTTAGCGACGGCACAATCACGAAAGTCAACGGCCGCCTCCAGTCGCGATCTCTGGCTGTCGGGTTACACTGTATCCACTCACCTCAACCCCGCTGCACCTTCAGCCGCGCGTATCGGTACGAGAGTCTGCCCCGGAAGATCTCCTGCGGAAGATACCGTCGCGTCTCGAGGCAGAACGGGCACGTTTCGACAACCCAATCGTCCGGCATCGTCTGAATGCGCGCTGCAATGTTCTCTTCGCAACCCTTGCACGCGACCACGAAGTCGTGAAACACCGCACTCGGCCCCTGAAACATGAAATCAGTATAGGCGAACAAAAAGAGAATATCTTGTGGATTTCGGCAACCGCGTGATGCCCCAATTCGCGCCAATTCCCCTTAACTCGCACACTCCAAGCGAGATAATAAGGTAATAATATATTTGACTTACCCAAGCAATTCGGGTAGTCTTGGATTCATGGAAAGCCCAAAGACACTACTCGAAGCGATTCAATACTTTAGCGATGAACAGGTATGCATTGAAGAGGTTGCTGCAATGCGTTGGCCCAATGGCGTGGTCTGCGCCGCTTGCGGTGCTGACAAACCCTACTACCTAAAGACTGCGAAGCGTTGGAAGTGCAAGGCTTGCCGGGGCCAGTTCTCTGTCAAGGTGAACTCGATCTTCGAGGATTCCCCCATCTCTCTGACCAAATGGCTACCTGCTCTTTGGCTGTTGGTGAACTGCAAGAATGGCGTGTCCAGCTATGAGATTTCCCGCGATCTGGGCATCACTCAGAAGTCAGCGTGGTTCGTTCTTCATCGTCTGCGGTTGGCTCTGAGAGCGCGTGACTTCAGCTACAAGCTAGGCAGCGAGGGTGGCTGTAGATGATCAAGAGGTTGTACCTACATCGGCGGGAAGATCAAGGACATGCACGCTTCCAAGCTGAAAGCCAAGAAGTTTGGCAAAACAGGTTGGCAGGGCGGACGCGGTAAGGCAGTCGTGATGGGGATGCTAGAGCGTGGTGGGGAAGTCAGAGCGCAAGTCATCGATCAGCGCATAAAGAAACACATCACTTCAGTAATCTCAGCCAACGTAGCGGACGGGTCGCACGTCATCACCGATGAAGCCAGCGTCTACATGGACATGCACAAGACCTACATCCATGAGGCTATCAATCATATGGAAGGGTATGTCCGTGAGCACGTCCACACCAACGGCATCGAGAACTTCTGGTCACTGCTCAAGCGTGGATTGAATGGAACCTACGTGAACGTAGAGCCATACCACCTACAGGCGTATGTGGAAGAGCAGGTCTTCCGCTTCAACAATCGTGCGACCAAAGACAATCCTTTGGACGATGCAGACCGCTTCCTGCTGGCTCTGTCGCAGATCGCCAATCGTCGTCTGACCTATGCCGAACTCACTGGCAAGGTGGCAGAAACGCAAGCCTAATCGTTGGGTGCGGAAGCGTGGCCCGAAGCCGAAGTCTTAGCTTTGGGGCCGCGTTTCTGGCGCGTCTCAGCTATCGCTTTGGGATCATTCAGAAGAGCCGTTAGCTCTGTCTTGGTGACTGTCATTACCGAGCGCAGAGCATCGTTGAAGCGTGCCATCTCTGGCGTATCAGGCTGCATCTTCATGGGTACGATGATACGCTTGTTTGTATCCGCGAGGGACAAAGCAAATGGCTGTCGTGTCAGCGTATGCGCTGGTTTGCCAACAAGTACTGAATGAGGTTGACGGCGTTCCGAGTGCGATCCGCATCGTCGAGGTATTCTTTCTCCCGTCTGATCCAGCCACGGTTGAGCCACCTTTCCCACCGCTGCCCATGTGTCTCTTTATAAACGTTCGCTTTACCGGGGATGACAACGATCCGCATTCGTTGTTCTTTACCCTGGTTCGTCCGGACGGTAGCTCTAAGACGATACCAATCGACGAAAATCGTGTGGCAGCGAGTAAGTATAAGGAAACCGACAAGAGCATTATGGCAATTGGGAGAATCGGAGTCGAGCCTAAGGAACTTGGTCAACACAACATATTGGTACATGTTGACGGCCAAGAGGTAGCGAAGGCGTTCTTTACACTGATTGAAGATCGAACTTTATTTGAGGGACAGCTCCAAGCAAAATCAGTGGTGGAGGAGCGCCCGCTATAAATTGCCACGCCTTGGGAACGGGCCTAAATTCTTCGATCTCCAAAGCCAGTCTATGTCGAAGCGATTCCAGTGGCCAATTCCCGCTAGATGCTTCGGCAAGAATTCTTTGAATTTTGAAAGCAAACTGAACGATGTTCCCTGAATACTTTCGGTCGATGTCTCGGGATAGTGGATAAAACCACTCGGAGAACTGACGGCGGCTCCAAACTCCGTTAACAAATAGATCGAGATTTGAAATCAATTCATTGAACATGTCTGAACCTCATCAGAAGTACGTGGAGTGTCATGAGCTGCAAGACATTTGCCGTAAGTGCGACTGCTTGTCTTGGATGACGATGTATCGTCACGTTCTGCTCGATGAAGGCTCCGCGAGCTTTGAATCCCAACAAGTCTTTGGGACGGTCAGTCAAATAATACGCTACGAAAACGATAGCGGTCAGCCCGTCCTACTACTGCATCAATTTAAGAGACCAGACCACAGCCTCGGCGGATCTGGCAAGCCCGATCCCAAAATGATTCTCTATGACGGAATCGAGTACTTCTGTTAGATGATCGGCAAATACCCAATGGCGCATCAATATAAAACGCGCTGCCCTGTCACGGTAAATCGAGATTATTTCACCGTGTTGGGTAACGCAAATATATTATTGCCGATAATAATCTTCAGAAGTTGGCATAGTGAATGGGGTCAGCTTGGTAGAATAAAAATAGGGATCAAGGAAAGTGAGCGCACGCGCCTGCCGGGTGGCCTCCGGTCTCACCCGAAAACTCACCGGAAAGAAGGATTTCGCGGCTAACTCCTTTGCTTTGCGAGAGCAGAGATTGGAATCAGCTCCCTAAATCTCTCCGATTGTTGGATTTACAAGGAGAGTCCAGGGGAAGGGGTTTTCGGGGCAGCTCGGCTGTCGCTGAGATAGAGAGATCTCCCAGAAACGACTTGGAATCAAGTTCATACCCGTAACCGCTTTGTTTTGAATAGTTTCGGCTCAATCGTGCCAAGCGGTTGAAAATAAAAGGTTTAGTCGAGGGGGGGGGGTACCCACCTTCCAGAGTAGTTGGAAAAAAATGCCGTCCGCACTCAACAACACGATCGCCGTAGCCATGTCCGGAGGAGTCGACTCCTCGACCGTCGCCGCCATGCTCAAGCGAGAGAGCTACGAGCTCGTCGGCCTCACCATGCAGCTCTGGAACCAGCGCCGCCTCGCCGGCAAAGAAGGCATGCCCGAGGAGACGCGCGGCCGCTGCTGCTCGATCGACGATGTCTACGACGCCCGCCGCGTCGCCGAAGACCTCGACATTCCCTACTACGTCGTCAATCATCAGGAGCGCTTCGAGCGCGACGTCGTCCGCCCCTTCGTCAAGGAGTATCTCGCCGGACGAACGCCCATCCCCTGCTCCCTCTGCAACGACCACCTGAAGTTCGACCAGCTGCTCACCACCGCGCGCCAGATCGGCGCCGACCGCATCGCCACCGGCCACTACGCCCGCAACGAGTACGACCCCGAGCGCGGCCGCTGGATCCTCAAGCGCCCTGCCGACACCTCGAAAGACCAGACCTACTTCCTCTTCGGCCTCACTCAGGACCAGCTCTCGCGCACCCTCTTCCCGCTAGGCGGCTATACCAAGCCGCGCGTCCGCGAGATGGCAGCAGAGTTCGGCGTGGCCTCCGCCAACAAGCCCGACTCGCAGGAGATCTGCTTCATCCCCGGCGGCGACTATAAGAAGTTCATCGATGCCTATCTCGAAGAGCAGGGCGAAGCGATGCCCGACTCCTCCGGAGAGCTCGTAACCACAACCGGGGAGGTCATCGGTCACCACGCCGGCGTCCATAACTTTACCGTTGGCCAGCGCAAAGGACTCGGTGTCGAGTCGCCCACCGCGCTCTATGTGATTCAGATTGCTACAGAAGGAAATCAGGTCAAGGTCGGCAGCGAGAACGAGTTGCTGCAGTCCACCATGCGCGCCCGCCGCCTCAACTGGATATCAATTCCAAAGCTGCAGGGCGACATGCGCGTCAAGATCAAGATCCGCCATCGTCACGAGCCTGCGTGGGCAACAATTGAGATGTCTGGGGAAGACGAGATGTCAGCAGTCTTCGACGACCCGCAGCGCGCCGTAACTCCCGGCCAGGCTGCTGTCTTTTACGATGAAGACGAAGTCGTAGGCGGCGGCTGGATCGCCTAATATATGTGAAGATTGCCCTCTCGTCCGCAAGAGCGCAGGGGAGAGATCTAGAGATCTACGGCTGCTTTCCTAAATGCCGCTGCTGTTCGTAACAACCACTTCCTCAACAACCACCACGACTGGCGTTTCTTCGACGACAGGCACGTCTCTCTTACTGTAAACCGTGCCTGTCGGATAGGTCTCTCCGCGCGCAGACTTGCTAACGAAGGTCTCTACCGCCGCCTTCAGGCCATTGAATATCCCATAGATGTGTCGCATCGGGACTTCGATGCCTTGCTGAATTGTCGCGCTGGCATGAGAGATCCCATCCAGCGTCCCGCTGACCATCTCGTCGACGCGCGCGGTCTGCGCCCGCGTCTTTTCGAGCACTTCGTCCACCGAAACCTTGATCGTCTGCGACTCGTGCTTGAACGTCTCGCTCACTTCTGCAAGGTTTGCCGTGATCGTCTTGAGCTTCGGACTCAACTCTTCTAGGGTCGTCTTGGTAGACGCCATCAAGGGCAGCGCCTGCTCGGTTACCTGTTTGAGAGCGGCTTCAAGCTTAGACCCAAGTTTCAAGAAGGCAATAAGAAGGCCCAGCAGCACGCCGGCCTGAAGGAGAACCCCTACCGCAGTCGCAGCGGCGAAGACATCGAAAGCATACGGCGAAGTTCCCACGTTCATAAAATCATTCTCCTCAAACACACATCGTGTCCGGGTCTAGAGAGAGAAGCTGCGCGGACTGGCCTCCGTCAACTTTCCGAAAGCCAAACCGCGCTGACTCTTTGATACCCGGAAAGGGTGAGACCCCTTATTCCACGACGCCGTTCGTCACGACTGGCTCGGTTGCAGTCGCTTCATAGGCACTCTTGCCGGCATCGACCGCCGCAGCGACCTTTTCCTTCTGCTGCTGGACGAAGCCCTTTCCCTGATAGACGGCCTGCTGCACTTGCGCCTTACCGCGGTCGATGTAATCCTTCCCCTGCTCGACATAGTCGTTGACTTGGCTCTTCCCGCGCTCCACCAGCACCGCGGCCTGGTCAGCGGTCTCACGCGCGCGTTGTTTGAGATATTCAGCTCCCTCGCGGGCGTTGCTGACTACGTCTTCACGCGTCTCGCGCCCCGCCTTTGGTGCATACAGCACGCCCAAAAGCGCACCAAGCCCAAGTCCTGCTACAAACCAGCTGAATCCGCCACCCTGCTTTTCTTCTGTCATGAGAACACTCCTTCATCTCCGAAACGTTCCGGAATCCGAGCCAACGGAAGTTTCCGGTGCAAGATCAATACGAGTATATAGATGCTTGCGCCTGCCTAGTCGCCGCCCGTGGGACCGGAAATCAAGTCTATCCGATTCGTGGGCTGAATTTTAAGCGAGAATGTCACTATCGGAATCGAATCGAGGTCGCCATCCTGATGCATCGTCCGCCCTTCAAGAAGGCATGTGCTTTCTGCCTTGTCGCCGTAATCGCAGCCTCCGTTTCTACCGTTGCCCTCCATGCGCAGACTTCCGCAAGCCCATCCGATGTGAAGCCTTCGGCGGCATTTTCTCAAGTCCTGAAGGCAGAGGTTGAGAAGGGCGAGTTTGAGCCAAAATATCCGGCCGAAAGCCACTGGCTTGACGGCGGCGACCGCTACACTCTGCTCGAGCCATCGGCCACCAACCCCGACTGGTTAGACATCGTCGCTTACGACACCGCGACCGGAAAACGGGCCATCCTGGTGCCCGCAAATCAGTTCATCCCCCAGGGAGAAAAAGCTCCGATCGCCATCGAGGACTACGCCTGGTCGGCAGGTGATCGCAATTTGCTCATTTTTACAAATTCGCAAAAAGTCTGGCGCAGGCACACGCGCGGCGACTATTGGGTGCTCCATCTTTCCGATGGAAAGCTCACCAAGCTCGGCGGCAATGCTCTCCCGTCCACGCTCATGTTCGCGAAGTTCTCGCCTGATGGCGCTTCCGTCGCCTACGTAAGAAGCAACAACGTATATGTCGAAGATCTGGCGACCGGAAGTATCCGGCAACTGACCAGCGACGGCTCAGAGAACATCATCAACGGCACCAGCGACTGGGTCACCGAAGAGGAGTTCGACCTTCGCGACGCTTATTGCTGGAGCCCCGATTCGAAATCGATCGCCTACTGGCAGTTCGATCAAAGCGGAGTTGGCGAATTCACCCTCATCAACGACACCAAGGCCAAGTATCCTGAGCTGTTCCGCTACAAATATCCGCAGCCCGGCGGAGTTAACTCTGCGGTCCGCGTCGGCGTGGTCTCCACAACTGGTGGCGATACCCGTTGGATTGAGCTTCCCGGAGACGCCCGCAACCACTACATTCCCCGGCTTGGTTGGGTCGGCGACTCGAACGAGATCGTCCTGCAATACCTCAACCGGCTCCAAAACGAGAACCAGGTCTACCTCGTCAGCGCACAGACTGGAGCGGCCAAGCTGCTCTTTACCGACAAAGACGCTGCGTGGGTCGACGTGATGGATCGCTTCGAGTGGCTCGCAGGCAAAGACAGCTCAGCGACGCCGCCACATAAACGCGAACTGCTCTGGCTGAGTGAGCGCGATGGCTGGCGGCACGCTTATCTGGTGTCGCGCACAACAGGGGAGATCCGGCTGATCACCGATTTCCCCGGCGATGTGATCGAGCCGATGTTTCTGGACGAGGCCGGCGGATACTTCTACTTCACTGCGTCGCCGTCCGATCCGGTCCGCGCCTATCTCTACCGCGCCCGCCTCGATGGAACAGGCAAACCGGAGCAGGTCACACCCTCTGATCAGCCCGGCGAGCACTCCTACGATGTCGCTCCGAATGGCATGTGGGCGATTCATACCTATTCGAGCTCCAAGCATCCGCCCAGCTTCGACCTGATCAAGCTGAGCTCCCACCAGGTCGGACGCGCGTTGCTAAACAACGACGCGCTCATTGCCAAGGACAACGCGCTGGATCCTCTTCCCGTGGAGTTCGTAGAAACGCCGGTGAGCGACGGCGTGAAGCTCAGTACCTTCGTCGTCAAGCCGCCGGGGTTCGACCCAATGAAGAAGTATCCAGTGCTCGTTTACGTTTACAGCGAACCGGCAGATGCAACGGTAAAGGACCGCTGGGGCTACACCTTCTATAAAGCCATCGCGCGGGAAGGCTATGTCGTCGTCAGCTTTGACAATCAGGGAACACCGGCTCCCCGCGGCCGCGCCTGGCGCAAGAGCGTCTATGGCTCAATCGGCGTGCTCTCTTCAAAACAGCAGGCAGAAGCGATTCGCGAATTCGCCCGGGAGCGCCCTTACGTGGACACATCGCGCATGGGAATCTTTGGATCGAGCGGCGGGGCGACCGAGACTCTCAACATGATGTTCCGCTATCCCGGCCTCTTTCAAGCGGGAGTGGCCATGTCACCGGTCCCCGACCAGATGCTCTACGACACCATCTATCAGGAGCGGTATATGGGCCTTCCGGCGGAAAATGCAAAAGGCTATCACGATGGATCGGCGATCAACTTTGCGGAGGGTCTGACCGGTCATCTTCTTATCATCCACGGATCGGGCGATGACAATGTACATTTCCAGGGGTCGGAGCTGCTCGTCAACCGCCTGATCGAACTCGGCAAGCCGTTCGAATTTATGGATTACCCCAACCGTACGCATTCGCTGAGCGAAGGACCCGGCACGGTACTTCACCTTTACAATCTGGTTCTGCGGTACATGGAGGAGCACGTGCCGCCAGGTCCCAGCAAGTGAGACATGCAAGATAGCGGCTCGATCAGCGCACGGGTTCTTCAGTTTCTTCCGGTGCGCTGCGGCGAGGGGTAATACCCGGTCCGGTGTCGCAGCGAATAATCCGAGCCTCCAGCGACTCCGGTGAGAGAGACCGAGATCGTTCGAAAATCCGAAGCAGTAGTGTGAGTCGACGGATAATACCCCAACAAATATTGCGTTCGCAGATCTTCCGATACCTTTTGAAATGCTGACTCGAGGTCCGACGACTCGGCGTAGTAATGCTTGCCGCCGGTCTCCTGCGAAAGCGTAATCAGAGCGTGTTCGCCGCCGGTGTCGCGTCCTGCGTCCGCCGCGATTGGCACATCGATGATGCTGTAGACGAGCACTTCTGAGCGCAGCGCCGCTTCGAGCGCGTGCGAGTAGCTCACTCCTCTCACCGTGTCGTCGCCGTCCGTAATCAACACCAGCACCTTGCGGCCGGGATGCCCCGCGAGGCTCTGCGAGGCCAGGAAAATCGTGTCGTAAAGGGCCGTAGCCGGACCGCCGCGCAGCCGATCGAGACCACCGTCGATCTGGTGAAGGTTATTCGTAAACGGCACCACCTCGCGCACATCTGAGGCGAACTCCATCAGATCTAGTTGGTCGACCGGGCGCAGCAGCGCATGCACGAATTCGCGGGCCGCATGTGTCTCGATGCTCATGTCCTTGTGGACGGTTCCGCTGGTGTCGATTGCGAGGACAATCGAGAGCGGCACTGCCGACTCGCGGTCGAAGACGGCGATCTTCTGCGCGTGTCCGTCCTCGGCGAGAGTGAAGTTATCTTTGGTCAGGCCGCCGACCGGTGCGCCCTTTGCGTCAGTGACGTTGACGAATACGGGAACAAGGCTGACATTCACCTGAATTGCGGGCGCCGAACTTTGGATTACCGGATCCGTTTGACGGGCTGGAGCGGTGATCGAACCGATCCCGATGCCGCCCGGCGCCGATGCCTGCGCTGCTGCAATTGCGGGAACGCAGGCAACAAGCAGGGTTTGAGCTATCCGCATTCGCATTTCTTACTTACAGCTTAGACTTCGGCCGGCAGTATTTGTATTCCCGCGTGGCATCCTGAACCGGCACAACCATTCGTATCTTTTCGCCAAGCTTCCTTGCTCCTCGAATGGCGGCCTAGGGGCATCGTGCTACCATCGCCTTTTGACTATGAAAACGCCACTTCTCAGCTTGCCCTCTCAGCTCTTGTCGTCTGGTCTATTGCTGGCCGCTCTCGCGCCCGCCGCGGCTTACGCCCAAACCGGATCCACCACGACCGCGCCTAAAACGACTACCCATAGAGCCACCGGGACGAGCGCCGCGGCTTCCACTGCCATGAAACTGCCACCGAATATTCCCGTCGTGCATGGCATTCCGAAGACCGAGTTCGCCCTGAAGTATATCGACTATAAGCTCGGCACCGGCGACTTGGCGAAGTCCGGCTGGAAATATAAGGTCCATTACACCGGATGGCTGCATGACGGCACCAAGTTCGACTCCTCGGTCGACCGCGGAACGCCCATCGACTTTGTCCAGGGTGCTCATCGTGTCATTCCCGGATGGGACGAGGGCTTCGACGGAATGCACGTCGGCGGCAAGCGCAGGCTCTTCATTCCCTGGCAGTTGGCCTACGGCGCTACCGGTCGCGGACCGATTCCGCCTAAGGCCGACCTGATCTTTGATATTGAGCTGGTCGCGCAGGCGGATCCGAGCGCGCCACCGCAACCGCCATCGGCCGCCCCAGCAGCTCCTCAGGGCGCGACTCCGCCGCCAACTGCCACTACCCCGCCCGCGAAGCCTGCTGCACCACCGCAATAAACGGGATCGGGGGTAGGGTTTCAAAAGACAAATAGCGCTTCGAAGACTGGCCTTCAGGTGCGACTTTTCACACTCGCCAGTTCAGCGACCATTGCCGCGATGTCCGCAGCTGCATTCGGCCTCGCCAGCGCCATTGCGTGCGCGCCCATTCGATCCAACTCTTCGCCGCGGTTG
This sequence comes from uncultured Acidobacteriaceae bacterium, assembly GCA_963790505.1. Lineage (GTDB taxonomy): Bacteria > Acidobacteriota > Terriglobia > Terriglobales > Acidobacteriaceae > Acidisarcina. The sequence goes on from CAWBOT010000004.1 coordinate 1,153,595, forward strand.
AACAACCCCACGAGCGTCTCTAGCAGGATTGCGTCGGTCAGCTCTGCCTCGATCACCATCCGCGACGCGCCGCCGTCTGTCATCACCTCGGCATTCTTGCGCTGATGATCATCCGTAGCCTGTGGAAACGGGATCAGCACCGCCGGTTTACCCGCTGCGCACAATTCGGCTACGGTACTCGCGCCGCTCCGTGCGAGTACCAGGTCGGCAGACCCAAACCGCTTTGGCATGTCGTCCAGGAACGCGTGGACCTCCCAGCGTTTCGGATCTGCGCCGGAGGCTAGGTATGCAGCGGAGGTAGCCTCCGCATGGCGTGCGCCCGCCTGATGCAGCATCGTTAGTCCGGGCACAGAATCCAGCAAGGAGGCCGCGATGCGAGGCATCATCGTATTGAAGTTCCGCGCGCCCTGGCTGCCGCCGAAGATAAGAAGATGCGGCGCACTCCCCGCCGTTCGTGGCTGCAGCGCGAAGAATTCCTTGCGCACCGGGATTCCCGTCACTTTGGCATTCCGGAAATACTGGCCCGCCGGAGCGAAGCTCACCGCCGCTGCGCTCACCTGCTTGCCAACGAGCCGGTTCGCGAGTCCGGGCGCTGCATTCGGCTCAAAGGCTAGCGTCGGGATGCGCTTTAACAGAGCTGCAAGCATTCCCGGCCCCGAAGCGTAGCCACCCACACCGACGACCACGTCGGGTCGAAACGTACTGAGGAGCTTGAAGCAGCGCTGGCAGTCCAAAGGGGAGATCCATCAGGGTCCGCAGCCTTGTCGCCAGGCTGACGCCCTTCAACTGACCAACATGAATCAAATCTAGTTCGTAGCCTGCAGCGGGAACCAGCCGGGTTTCAAAACCGCGCGCTGTGCCGACGAAGCGAATCTCGGCCCCATAGCGGTCGCGAAGCTCGTCGGCAATCGCCACTGCTGGAATCACATGTCCGCCGGTGCCGCCGCCTGCAATCAACACACGCAAGGCGGTCAGTCGCACTCCCGGGTGATATTCAACAGCACCCCGATCGAAAGCAGAGTGATGAACAGGGAAGTCCCTCCATAGGAAATGAAGGGCAGCGTAATTCCTTTGGTCGGCACCAGCGCGAGAACTACGCTGATATTGAAGAATGCCTGGATCAGGATGGTTGTGGTGATTCCAAAGGCCAGGAACCGGGCAAACGGGTCACGCGACAGCAGAGCTGCTCGCAGGCCTCGGTAGCCGAGCACAACGAAAAGCGTGACCACTACCAGCGTGCCGACCAATCCTAATTCTTCCGCAATGTTGGCGAAGATGTAGTCGGTGTGCGACTCGGGAAGATAGAACAGCTTCTCTACTCCGCCCATGTAGCCGCGGCCAAATACTCCGCCCGTGCTCACCGCGATCAGCGATTGGTTCATGTGGTAGCCGATGCCTTGCGGATCGCGGTCGGGAAACAGAAAGGCCAGAAGCCGCTCTCGCCGAAACTTGACCGAGAGCATGAAGACGAGTACCGGGAGCGCCGCCGCTCCAGCCAGTGCCAGATACTTCAAGTCCATGCCCGCAAGGTAAAGGATCAGCGCTGTCACCGCTGCGCAGACCAACGCCGTGCCGAGATCGGGCTCCTTAAGGATCAGCCCGATGAAGAGCAGACTCGGCAAGGCTGCCGGAATCAGCGTCCCCCGCCAGTCGTTAATCATGTGCAGCTTGTTTTGCAGGAACCAGGCCAGGAAAAGGACCAGCGCAGGCTTCGCGATCTCCGACGGTTGAAGCGAAAGCGGTCCGAGCTTAATCCAGCGAACGGCGCCGTGCGACTTCGGCATGACAAACACAGCCAGTAACAGCAGGGCAGTGATGGCAATCAGGGGAAACACAACGCGCGGCTGATTATATTTCTTGTAATCGACCTGCATAAGAACGGTCATCGCCGCCAGGCCCAGCACCGCCCAGACAGCCTGCTTGATCAGGAAGCTGTACGGTGAACCGGACGCGGCCTGCGACGTGATCGCCGACGCGCTGAAGACCATCACTAATCCAATCACCACCAGGACGAGTGTCGTGCAGAAGAGTACTTTGTCGACCCCTACGCGTTTTGCCATGCCGGTAATCTCCTTCGTGCCATTACCAATTCCTTGAAGACCCGTCCGCGGTGCTCATAATTCTCGAACTGGTCAAAGCTCGAGCAGGCGGGCGCCAGCAGCACGACGTCGCCCGGCATCGCGGCTACGCCGGCTTTCGCTACGGCCTCTGCGAGCGTCCCGGCACTCACGATCGGAACGTCACCGCGGATTTGGCTCTCGATCTTCTCGGCTGCCGCGCCAATGGTATAAACCGCCCGGACGCGCTCTTTCAGCAGCGCGCTTAATTGCGTGTAGTCGGAGTTCTTGTCTTTGCCGCCAAGGATCAGATGAATGCCCCCCGCAAACGAGGCGATGGCCTTTGCGGCGGCATCCACATTGGTGGCTTTCGAGTCGTTGTAGTAGTCGACGCCATTGAGCGTCACCACAAACTCAAGCCGGTGCTCGACGGCGTGGAAGCTCTCCACCGCCCTTCGGATTGCCGCCGGCTCAACTTTCGCCAGCCGAGCCGCGCAAACGGCAGCAAGTACGTTCTCCACGTTGTGATCTCCCTTGAGCGGAATCTTCTCTACGCGAACGATGCTCTCAGGAGCAGAGTCCTTCAGGGCCCTAAAAACGATCTCGCCATCAAGGACGAATGCGCCTTGGTCCACGGCGGACCTTCGGCTGAACCAGAAGACTCGCGAACCTGCCTTCCCCGCCGCTGCGCGGGTCACTGGGTCGTCCCAATTCAAAACCAGCGAGTCTTCGCCCGTCTGTTGCGCGAAAATCCGCTCTTTCGCGGCGACATAGTTTTCAAATGTGAGGTGCCGATCGAGATGATCGGGAGTGATGTTCAGGATTACCGCGATGTCGGGACGAAACTTCTCCGTAGTCTCCAGCTGGAAGCTGGAAACCTCTAGCACCGACCACCCATCTTCACGGCTATCCTCGACTAGAGCGATGACCGGCAGTCCAATATTACCCCCGACCACGACAGGTAATCCCGCCGATACCAGGATCTCCCCGCATAGGCTGGTGGCCGTCGTCTTGCCATTCGAGCCGGTAATCGCAAGCACCTTGCCCTTGAGATAGAGAGCGGCCAGCTCTACCTCTCCAATGACCGGCAAGCCAAGACCCTTCACCTTGACGATCTCTGGGGTATTCATGGGGACGCCCGGGCTGACCACGATCAAATCCTGACGGCGAAAGGTGAGCAACCCGTGGCCGCCGGCCTCAACCGCGATTCCTTCTTCGAGCAGCGCTGGAATCTCTCTGGCCAGGGCTCCCGCACTGCGCACGTCGGACACCGTCACCTGCGCGCCGCGTCGCCGCAGGAACAGCGCCGCCGCCAGACCGGATTTCCCCAGCCCCACCACCAGGATTTTCTTTCCCTTTAACTCCACCGCCGTTGCCTCATGCCTGAACAATAAGGGTGCCCCAATCAAGTCCCCTGCTGGCTTGATTGGGACGGACGCAAACGTGCGCACCCCGTAGCTGGGTGCGCCGCAAACCCGCCGTCACTTCAACTCCTTCGCGCCAGATAAGGGTTGCCAATCGACACCGCACTCATTCTCCCACGTCACCGCCATGTGGAGGGCAGCTCAATCCGGGCTCAGCGCAGTTTGAGCGTCGTGAGTGCAAAGAGTGCAAACACCAGCGCTCCAATCCAGAAACGCACGATGACCTTGGACTCCGACCAGCCGATCAATTCGAAATGATGGTGCAGCGGCGCCATCTTGAAGATGCGCTTGCCATTGCGCAATTTGTAGCTGCCCACTTGCAGAATGACCGAGAGAGCCTCCAGGACGAAGATGCCGCCAATAAACGGCAGCAGCAGCTCCTGTTTGATGACCACCGCTACCGTGGCGATCGCGCCGCCGAGGGCCAGAGATCCCACGTCGCCCATAAAAATCTCTGCCGGATGGGCGTTATACCAAAGGAAGCCGATGCTCGCTCCCACCATCGCGCCGCAGAAGACGGTCAGCTCAGCTACCAGCGGCATTCGCTGCAATTCCAGATAATCGGAGAAGACTACATGTCCGCTGACATAGGTAAGCACCGTCAGGGCGCTCGCCGCCACCAGCGTGCAGCCGATTGCCAGCCCGTCGAGCCCGTCAGTTAGGTTGACCGCGTTGCTCGCCGCCACCAGCACCACCACCACAAACCCGACGAACGGCAGGAACGCCAGGAGCCCAAGGTGCGGAATTCCACCCAGGATGTGCCACGCCAGATCAGGCCGGAAGCGTTTGACGAACGGCACCATGAGGTGGGTCGAATAGGAACCCTGCTCCTGTAGCCCGATCAGCGCCACCGCTACCGCGACTCCGGCGAGGATTTGTAGAAGCATTTTGGCGCGTGCTGTGAGACCCAAACTCCGGCGGTGAACCACTTTAATGTAGTCATCGGCGAACCCAATCGCTCCGAACGCCAACGTCGAGCCCATGACCAGCCACACAAACGGGTTGGACAGGTCCGCCCAGAGCAGCGTCGGCAACAGGACAGCGATGCAGATCAACAGCCCGCCCATCGTCGGTGTCCCAGACTTTTTCTGGTGGGCCTGCGGCCCATCGTCACGGACGTATTGACCGATCTGGAACTCGCGCAGCTTCTCGATTACGTACGGGCCGATAATCAGGGTGATCAGAAGCGCGGTCAGGCTCGCAAACGCAGTGCGAAAGGTCAGATACCGGAAAATTCGGAATGGCCGGAAGTAAGGGAACAGTTTCTGATAGAGCAGCCAGTAGAGCAAACGTCCTCCGGCGAGATTGCAAATTTGCTCTATCTTACAGCGGCGCGGGAGGGTGAGCGGCTTAAGGCTGGCGTCTCATGACCACAGACACTCGCGCGTAAACTCCTGAGCATCTGGAAGTAATCTGGGCGCAAGGCGGCGCTTCTCGTATTATCGGTTCGTAGTAGAGAGACTTTAGCCCGGACAGAACTGAGATCGAAAGAATGGCGATTTCCCTCATGCCTCCAAGTCAGCCCTACGAGATTGGCGCCCGGTTGTATCGAACGTTGCAGGCCAAAGCTATGCTGTTGGAAATCGAGGCCCTCCGCGACGAGCTTGCCGCCGCCAACATCGAAGATTCCGATCAAATGCGCCGCCAGCGCCTCCTCATCCAGGCCCAACGTGATGATGCCGAACGGCTCCGGAACTTCCTTGTCAAGACATGCCCGCGCCCCTGCGCAGGGCACGATCGAGGCTGAATCAGGGTAAACTTCCCAACAGATGCCTCCGGCTAGTTCCAACCCCGAACGCTTAGTCTCTGCTACCCGCGCCGAAGAGGAAAGCTCCTTCGAACTCAAGCTTCGCCCCCGGATTCTCGCGGAATTCATCGGCCAGCCCAAGGCGAAGGAGCAACTGGCGATCGCTCTCGAGGCGGCCAGGTCGCGTGGAGAGGCTCTGGACCACGTATTGCTCTTTGGCCCTCCGGGACTGGGAAAGACGACTTTGGCCTCGATCATCGCCAACGAGCTGGATGTCGGATTCCAGCAGACTTCCGGTCCGACATTGCAGATCCAGGGTGATCTGACCGCCATCCTCACCAACCTGCGCGAACGCCAGGTGCTGTTTCTCGATGAGATTCATCGCCTGCAACCGGTGCTCGAGGAGAAGCTCTACACCGCTCTTGAGGACTATAAGCTCGACATCATCATCGGCCAGGGACCGGCTGCGCGCACCCATGTGATGGAGATCAAGCCCTTCACCTTCGTCGCCGCAACGACCCGGCCTGGCCTGCTATCTTCGCCGTTGCGATCGCGCTTCGGCATCCTGCTGCGGCTCGAGTTTTATGGCGAAGACGACCTGCGCTATATCGTCGAGCGTTCGGCCGAGGTCATGAACGTTCCCATCGACCACGACGGCGCCGCCGAGATTGCGATGCGCTCCCGCGGGACACCCAGAATTGCGAATCGGCTGCTGAGAAGGGTCCGCGACTACGCTCAGGTGCGCGGAACCGGCTCGATCGACCGCCCGATTGCCGAGGCCGCGCTAAAGATGCTCGAGGTCGACGCCCATGGCTTCGACGAACTCGATCGCCGCCTGTTGCTGACCATCATTGAGAAATATGGGGGCGGCCCGGTCGGGCTAAACACCCTGGCGGCTACGCTGGCCGAGGAAGAGGACGCGCTCGAAGAGGTTTACGAGCCATTCCTGATTCAGATCGGTTTTCTTGACCGCACGCCGCGGGGCCGTGTCGCGACGCGGCTCGCCTACGAGCATTTCGGAATTGAACTGCCTCGTCGGCAAACACCATTATTCTGAGATCAGGGCTGCGAGGAGGAGGAACCATGGCACGTACTGAGTCAGCCATGATTGCGTTGGGCACCGAGGCGCCGCCCTTCAACCTCGAGGATGTAGTGACGACGAGGCGCGTTGGCATCGGCGAAGTCCGTGGCGAATACGGTCTGCTGGTGATGTTCATCTGCCGCCACTGCCCCTTTGTCAAACACGTGGAGAAGGAGCTTGCCACCTTGGGCAAAGAGTACTCGAGGAAAGGCGTAGGCGTAGTCGCCATCAGCAGCAACGACGCCGATTGTTACTCTGAAGACTCCCCACCCGCCCTAAGAATGCAGGCCGGCGAACAAGGCTTCACCTTCCCGTATCTCTTCGACGAATCGCAAGAGGTTGCACGTGCCTACAATGCGACCTGCACGCCCGATTTCTTTCTCTTCGATAAAGACTTGAGACTCGTCTACCGCGGGCAGATGGATGACAGCCGCCCGGGCAGTGGTATCCCGGTCACCGGCAAAGACCTCCGCAACGCGCTCGATGCGCTGCTCGCCGGTCGACCGATCTCAGCAGAGCAGCGCGCAAGCCTCGGATGCAGCATCAAATGGAAGCATTCGTAACAGCTACGGTTACTTGGTGGCTTCCATCTGCGGGTGCGGATAATCCACCCGCACCGTCTGGATCGAGAACGGCGTAATTGCGAATGAAACCTTGTCGCCAGTGACGCTGATGGCGCCGCCCTCGGGCTGTTCCATAAGATTTACCAGCGAAGCGCCGGTCGCTCCCTGAGGCACGCTGATCGTCACATCGCTCGACTTGCCCGCCCACTCATAGACACGGAAGAGCAGGGCGTTCGAGTCCTCAGCCTTCTTCATCGCCGTCAGGACGACGTTGTCGGCAGAGACGCTGACAAACGAGTGGTCCGCAGGCCATTCGCCCGAGTGAGATTCTACCTGCATCGCAGTCAGAGGGTAGTTGGTCTCGTAGCCGCGTCGCACGGTGAGCGCCGCCTTCCAGTCGCCGGCGTGGGGGTAGAGCCAGTAACTGAAGTGATGATGGCCGCGATCTGCATCAGGATCGGGCCAAACCGGCGAGCGCAAGAGAGTGAGGCGCAGTTGATTGCCGAGTGCGTCGTAGCCGTACTTCGATTCATTGATGAGCGAAAACCCATGCTGGCCGTCGCCGAGATCGGCCCATCGCATGGCTGGGACCTCAAAGCGCGCCTTTTCGAAGGAGTTGTTGCGCGTGGTTGCGCGCTCGATCGATCCATAGGGAATCTCAAAGGTCGCCTTATCGCTGGTTGCGGCCAGAGGGAACGACGCTTTGAGAAGGACGTGCGTTTCGTGCCAGTCGATGTCGTTAACGATCTGAACTTCGGGCGATTCGTCAGTGAGCACAATATCCTGGACAAATTTTGAGCTCTGCCACGTTCGCGTCACTCGGATCGAGGCCCGGAGGGGCCCTTTGTCGATCAGTTGCACCGAATCTGCCGTCTCGATAGGAGAGTAATGGTCGTAAGTGCCGGGGTCGACGTTCCACGCGTCGTACTCCTTCGGCGTGTCCTTGAAAGTCTGCAGCTGGTTGCCGCAACCTCCGGCCGCGAGTGTTTCGAAGTTAGCCTTCTTGTCGAAGAGACTGATAATGCAGCCGGTCTTTGGATCGACGGTGACGCGAAGCAGGTCATTTTCCAGCGTAGTACCGCTCGCCTTCAGATGGGAAGTGGTCTTCAGGCCGTCACCTGCTTCGCCTCCAACATGCAAGACCTGGTAACCCAGAGAAGGGACGTTGCTGGTCTTGATAAGCAGACGAGCGGAATGCGTCAGTGGATCAGTAGAGATGACTTGGTCTTCAAGGATCGTGCCGTCTGCGCCTTCGACGCTGAGGCCGCGAAACCCCTTAGGCAGTTGGACATCCGCTTCAACCATGTTGCTGCGCGACCAGGCCAGGGGGTTTGTCACCAATACTGATACAACATTCCCCGGCGCGAATGAAGCGTTCTTAATGCTAGCCGTGTCGATCTTGCTGGCTAGCACCTTGAGCGCATTTTCTTGGGCATCGTTTGCTGTCCAATGAACGACGTCGTAGTCCTTCTGCGCGTCTTTGTAGATCACTCCAATCCCTGAACCGGCGCCAAGATCGTGGAACTGGTTGAAGAGCACTTTTTTCCACGCCTCATTGAGCGGAGTTTGCGGATAATCCAGCCCTTGCAGCCAAGCGAGCGAAGAGAACTTCTCTGCGTTCAACAGCCACTCTTCGCTGTTGCGCATGTTGCGTTTGTGGTTGGCCTGGGTCGTGTAGACGCCGCGGTGATACTCGAAGTAGAGCTCATCCTTCCAGGTCGGAAGGCTTGTCTTGCCGTCCGTCGAAGGCGACAACTTGCCTTTGCCTTCCGCTAGCGCCTGATAGTTCCATACCGGCGAGTGCTCAGTGTCGAGGTTGCCCTCGACGTCGTTGAAGTAGCTCTGCGCGACGCCGAAAGTCGTCTTGGGATAGACCACGCTTGGCGAGGTCCAGATCTCCCCGGCGTCGAGCATCGCACGCGTCGGACCGCCGCCGTGGTCGCCGATGCCGTAAAGATGCATCATCTCAGGAAGGCCGGGGTTCAGTGCACGCGACTTCGCCAGAGTCTCGGCCATCGGCACCGGTTCGATCGGGTTCACATAGTCGTTGGGGAAATAACTGAGCACCTTGCTGCCGTCTGGCGATTCCCACCAGAAAAGCTTGAGCGGAAGCTGGTTCGTGTCGTTCCAGTGCATTTTCTGGGTGACGAAGTAATCGACGCCCGACTTCTTGTAAATCTGCGGAAGCTGCCAGGTGTAGCCGAACGAATCGGGGTTCCATCCTATGCGGACATCCACACCGAACTGCTGCTTGAAATATCGTTTGCCGATCAGCAACTGGCGCACCAGAGACTCGCCGTCCGGCATATTGAGATCGGGCTCGACCCACATGCCACCGACCATCTCCCAGCGGCCTTCCTTCACCCGGTCCTTAATCTCCTGGCACTCACTGGGATATTTGTCGCAGATCCACTCGCTGTAGGCGGCGGCAGACTGGGTGTAGGTGTACTTGGGATACTCGTGCATTAGTTGGAGCGCAGTCGTGAACGTTCGCCTCGCCACATCGACGGTCTCCGTCCACGGCCATAGCCATGCAGCGTCAATGTGCGAATTGCCGGTAAGCCGGATGGCGACCTTTTCGAGCACCGGGCGGAGAAGCTCGAGTTGCGCCTGCGATTTTCGCAGTGACGCATCAAAGGCCGCCTGATCCGCTTTGCCAAGAGCCGCGACATCGATCTGCGCGACCGCCGCGTTCAACTGCTGTTCGCTCGACGCCGGATTGCTCTCAATCGAAGGCAGCAGAATCGCAGCGGACTGCACTTCTTCGGCCAGGATCGAGGGGCTGGGTCGTGTCTCCACAAAATCAATCCTCGCGTCGGCGCCAGTGAAGGTCTTCACGTCCACCGTGTGGAGTAACTTCACCGCAACAACGACCCTCTCGCCCGGCTTGGCGCCGTCGAAGAGCACAATCGGTTCGAGGTCTTCGCCCAGCGCGACCCGGCGCCCGTTGAAGTAGATGATCTGCGGCATCGGGCCGTTCGCGCCCGCGTGGAACTGGAACCAGATACGAGCGCCGCTCAGGTCGTAGCCGTCGAGCGTCTTTGGTACCTGGATAGTGCTGCGAAACCACACCGCATCGTTGCCCACCTGTGTCTTGCCGGACGCCGTCTCCCATTGGCTGTCGTCAAGGTTGGTGGCCTCCCCATGGGGAACATCGCCCTTGTGATAACGCCAGCCAGCCAAGGGAAGATGGTCCAAAGCCAAGAGCTTTCCGATGGTCTGCGTATTTTGCGGGGTGAGGACCGTTTGTGCATGGCTCGACAGGCCGCAGATTGAGAGCGCAATGAAAGCGGTAACAAAACTAGAACGGCCAAGCCTGGTCAGCAAGAAAGCCTCCATGTACGCACTTGCAACAAACAGAGCGACCCATGCAGCATAACGACTTCCCGATGCGGTGAGCAAGCAAAAGGCCCCGCGAAGATCGCGAGGCCGTAGAGCGATGGGAATCCGTGGTCTGGCTAGAGAGAAAGACTCTTCAGGTATTCACGGAAGGCGGGACCGAGGTCGTCGCGTTTCAGTGCGAAGTCGACCGTCGCCTTTAGCATGCCGAACTTGTCGCCGGCATCGTGGCGAACGCCTTCAAAGTTGTACCCGTAGACCTTCTCGCTCTTCAACAGCCCCTTAATGCCGTCGGTCAGCTGCAGTTCGCCGCCCGCGCCCGGAGTTATCTTCTCCAGTTCGCCGAAGATGGCGGGCGTCAGGACGTAGCGGCCGATAATTGCGAACTTGGAGGGAGCGTCTTCGAACTTCGGCTTTTCGACCATCCCCTTCGCTTCGAGGATGTCTTTGTTCCCTGCAGTCGGCGTGCCATCGAGCACACCGTATGCGGAGATGCCTGGGCCTTCGATCTCCATCGTCGCCAGAATCGACCCCTGAACCTGGTTGTAGACGCCGATCATCTGGCCGATGCATGAGGTCTTGGCATCGATCACATCGTCGGGCAAAATGACGGCGAAGGGCTCGTCGCCCACCAGATCTTTCGCGCATAGAACTGCGTGGCCGAGGCCTTTGGCTTCCTTCTGCCGCACCGTGACGATGCGGGCCATCCCGGAGATGCTCCGGCTTAACTCCAGCAGCGCCGTCTTGCCGCGCGATTCGAGCAACGCGTCCAGTTCATAGCTGATGTCGAAGTGGTCTTCGATGGCGGTCTTGCCGCGCCCGGTGATGATGATGATCTCTTCAATGCCGCCGGCGATCGCCTCTTCCACGCCGTATTGGATAATCGGCTTGTCGACCAGCGACAGCATCTCTTTGGGGATCGCCTTGGTCGCGGGAAGAAAACGCGTGCCCAGACCGGCCGCCGGAAAGACTGCCTTACGCACTTTTTTTGTCATAAAAAGTCCTTAGCTCCCGTCTCTTGGTGAGGCTTGGTAGTTCAGGGACAGATGTGCAAAATGGAGTACTACCAGCATATCTCAGGCAGGTTACAGTCCCACGACATCGGATGCGCTTTCTCGATGGCAGGGCAGTCTGGCCGCTTTCCCAGGCAAGGACAAACATCGCGAGGATTCCGTCGTCGGACACTCACTGGGCCACTTCTTCGAACTCGAGCTCATCGAGCAGCAGGCGAATCTCCATCATGACCTCCTGCGGTTGCGATGATGCGAGCGGATAACGAAGAACTCCTTGCGGCGTAAACTGCGCGCCTCGCTTGACGTTTCTCGCAACCAGCATCATCAGGCGGCTGGGATCGACATTTGCCCTTTCCATGAACCTCATGTGAATTTGATCGCGCTTGCGGTCAACCTGGGAGACTCCGAGGCGTTCGCATTCAAGCCGCAGCAGGGCGGCCTCGAGTAGATGAGTGACGCTCTCAGGCGGCGGCCCGTAACGGTCTTCGAGCTCCGCGCGAACGTCGGCGATAGCGGCTTCGTCCTGGGCGCCGGCGATTTTCTTGTAGATACGCAGCCGCTGGTTCTCTTCGGAAATATAACTCTCGTCGACGCGCAGGCTGATGCCGAGATTGAGCTGGGTGGTCGTACGTTCCTGGCGATCTTCACCCTTGAGCTTGCTGACCGCCTCTTCGAGCATCGAGGTGTAAAGCTCGAAGCCGACGGCTTCGATATGGCCACTTTGCTCGCCGCCGAGCATGTTGCCCGCCCCGCGAAGTTCGAGGTCGAGGGCAGCGATCTTGAAGCCCGCTCCGAGATCTGAGAACTCTTTCAATGCAGCGAGCCGACGGCGGGCAATCTCCGTCAATTCCTGTTCGGCCGGGATCAGTAGGTATGCATAGGCACGCCGGTTTGAGCGTCCCACGCGGCCGCGCAACTGATAGAGCTCGGAAAGGCCGTGACGATCCGAGCGATTAATCAGGATGGTATTTGCAAGCGGAATGTCGAGGCCGTTTTCAATGATCGTCGTGGCGACAAGAACATCGTATTCGTGGTTCATGAAGGCGAGCATGACCCGTTCGAGCTCGACCTCTCCCATCTGTCCGTGGCCGACGATTACTCGTGCTGATGGTACAAGCTCGCTGATCTTTGCAGCAATCTCGTAGATAGTCTCAACCCGGTTGTGGACGAAATACACCTGACCGCCGCGTTCGAGTTCGACTTCAACCGCAGAGCGCACTAACTTCTCGTCGAACTTCGCGACGACTGTCTGAATGGCCATGCGGTCTTTGGGAGGAGTATCGATCACGCTCATATCCCGAAGGCCGATCAGCGACATGTGGAGCGTACGCGGGATAGGCGTCGCCGACATGGCCAGCACGTCGATTTCCTGGCGCATTTGTTTCAGGCGCTCTTTGTGGCGGACTCCAAAACGCTGTTCTTCGTCGACGACCAGCAGGCCGAGATCGTGAAACTTCAGGTCTTTTGACAATAGACGGTGGGTGCCGATGAGAATATCGACGCGCCCGCTCTCAACGCGCTCGAGAATGACCTTTTGCTCCTTCGGCGTGCGAAAGCGCGAGATCATTTCAATCTCGATCGGGAACTGCTTGAAGCGCTTCTTGAAGGTCTCGAAGTGCTGGAAGCTAAGCACCGTCGTCGGCGTGAGCACCGCAACCTGCCTACCGTCCTGCACAGCTTTGAAAGCGGCGCGCATCGCTACTTCGGTCTTCCCATAGCCCACGTCTCCGCAGAGCAAGCGGTCCATCGGCATGGTCGATTCCATGTCGCGCTTGATGTCGGCGATGGCCGAGATCTGGTCGTCAGTCTCGTTGTAATCAAAAGCGTCTTCAAACTCGCGCTGGAATTCATTATCTGGCGGAAAGGCATGGCCCTGCGCCGCCTTTCTCTGCGCGTAGAGTTTCAGCAGCTCGTCGGCCATGTCCTGCATGGCCTTCTTGACGCGTGCCTTGGTCTTGGCCCATTGCTGGGATCCAAGCCGGTTGAGCACCGGCGCCGGGCCGGCATCTGTTGAGCGATACTTCTGGATCAGGTCAAGCCGGGTGAGCGGAACATAAAGTCTCGCTTGCTCGGCGAACTCGAGAATCATGAACTCGACGGTTACGCCATCCTGCTCGATCTCCTTCAGACCGAGGTAGCGCGCGATGCCGTGCTCAACGTGGACGACGTAATCGCCTATCGTCAGATCGCGGAAGTCGGAGATAAACGCCGCCGTCTTCGACTTGGACTTCTTCACTACCGGACGTGCGGTCACATCGGCTTCGTCGGTAAGATCGTTAGCGCCGAAGAGCACCAGGTTAGCGTCGGGAAAGCTCACTCCATTGGCGATCGCTGCTCGCACCAGGACGGGCGTTCGCAGGTCACCGGACAGGTAGCTCGATTCGTCGTAGATGTTCTCGCTTCCGGTGTGTTGTGCGCGGCTTCCCAGACGGTACGGCAGTCCGTATTCGCGCAAGAGTGTTGCCAGACGCTCGACCTCTCCCTGGTTGGGCAGCGCGAGCAGCAGATGAACGGATTGTTCCATCAGCGTCTTCAGCTGCTCGATCAGCGCGGGAATCGACCCGTGAAAGCGAAGGGTCGGCCGCGAAGCAAAGGCGACTTCGCCAAGCGTGGTGTCTTCATCGAGAACGTCGACTGCTCCGAGCTGATCGATATCCAGGCCGGGCTTCGCCGCGAGGGTGAGCAGCAACCGCTCGGGCTCGAGATAAATGTCGCCGGGAGAGATCAGCGAGCCGATGCCGCTGCGGTCGTGGCGCTGCTCGACCTTACTCCACCATCGCTCGACCTGATTCTTGATCATTGCCGGCTCTTCGACGAAGACCTGGCAGCGCGGGAACAGGTCGAAGATCGTCCCATTCGCGCCGTAGACGGCAGAAAAGAATTCCCAACCGGGGAAGACGGTGACGCCGCCAGCAGAAATAGCCCGCTCGACGCTCGCATCGGCGTCGTCTTCGAGCGAACTGCCGCTCAGCCGGGCATGTACCGCTGCCAGCAACCGCTCGGTCACCGGTGTTTCGGTTAAGGGAAGCAGAGTTGCTTCATCGAGCGGAGAAGACGACCGTTGCGATTCCGGATCGAACTTGCGTATCGACTCGATCTCATCCCCGAAAAGATCGATGCGGATGGGGCGGTCCATTTCCGGCGAATAGATGTCGAGGATGCCGCCGCGGCGCGTGAACTGGCCGGGCATCTCAACGATGTCCATTGCGGTGTAGCCGACGCTCGTAAGGTGGCCGAGCAGCTCGTCCACCTCAATCTCTTCGCCGCGGCGTAGTACGCGCGCGAGGTCGAGATAGTAATTCGCCGGAAACATCCTCAACGCCGCGGCTTCGACCGGCGCGATGACGATCGATGCCTCGCTGCTGGCTATCTTCCATAGCACGGTGGCTCTCTGCTCCTGGACATCCGGATGCGGCGAGAGGTTCTCAAAGGGCAAGACATCATGCGCCGGCAACTTGAGCACGCGCTCGATCGGGATGGTGCCGGTAAGCTCGCAGGCGGCGCGAACGGCGAGTTGCAGTGCGTCGGCGGCCTTATTGTCGGCAACGACTACAACAACCGGCACCTGAGCGGCTTTGGCGAAGAGCGGAAGATAAAGCGCACGGGCCGTCGACGTAAGTCCAGAGACACGTCTGCGCCCGGCGGCGAGGCTGAGGTGCCTTCGTACCCGCTCGAACGAATCAGAGTGTTCCAGGTCCGCGAGTAATTCGCGGACAAACGGCAGTACCATTGTCGTTAGTTTATCAGTGGGAGGAGCGAGCTCGTTCTCGCTGCAGCTCGCGATACGCTTCGCTCTTGGAGATTGCTCGCTCGCGAGCGGCCCGCTTGAGCGCGGCCATTTCGTCCAGTCCTTCAGTTCGTTGCAATTCGGTGACTCGGTCCTTGAGGCTTGACGCGTGGCCAGCGGTGCTAGCGGCTAAAGACTTCGCTTCAACGAGCAAGGTAATCTCGCCGCGAACGCGATCCCGGCTGGCCAGATTCGCGCGAACTCCGCCCACCGCACCGCGAAGGAATTCCTCGTGCAGCTTAGTTAGCTCCCGCGCGACAACGACACGACATTCGGCGCCCCAGACCTTTTCGACATCTTCCAGCGTATCCAGAATGCGGTGCGGCGCTTCATAAAAGATCAGCGTGAGTGCTTCGTTGTCCGCGACTAGCCTGGCGAGGCCCTCCAGCTTGGCCCGGCGCGCGCCGCTCTTTGGCGGAAGAAATCCGGCATAGAGAAAATTTGCAGTCGCCAGGCCCGATGCGATCAGGGCGCTCACGGCGGCGTTGGCACCGGGGATGGGATAGACGGCGACGCCCGCATCGATCGCGGCCCGCGCCAGGGTCATCCCTGGGTCGGAGATGCCCGGCACGCCTGCATCGGAGACCACTGCGATTCGCGCGCCCTGCTTCAACTGCTCGACAAACTCGCGGGCTTTCTCCGCCTCGTTATGTTCGTGGCAGCTGGTGGTTGGCGTATGGATGCCGAAGTGGTTCAGCAGCTTCTGCGTTTGCCTGGTGTCTTCGCAAGCGATGCGGTCGGCGCTCTTGAGTACGCGCAAGGCACGCAGAGAAATGTCCTCGAGGTTGCCGATGGGGGTGGCGACGAGGTAGAGCCCGGGAGCGAGCGGCTTCTCGTCGACCGTCTTTCTCTCCGAGGCCGCGTCGTTACTCTCTTCTGAACACATCTCTTTAGTTTCTTTGCCGCTGCAGCTTGCGGTGCTCGGCGAGCAGTCCCATGGAGTGCATCAGGTTCTGTAGGGTGACGATGCCGACAATCTTTTCGCCCTCGGTGACCGGCATGAGCGAGAGGCCTCGTCCGGCGGTCATGCGGCGAATCATCGCGCCCAGCGAATCGTCCGGTTGGGCAACCTGGAAGGCGCGCGACATGACTCCCTGAATGTAACCATTGCCGTCGGCGCGCAGAGCGTCGAGAATGCTTTGGCGAGAGACAATGCCGACGAGATTGACCCCGCGCACCACAGGAAAATCGTCCTGTAGGCTGTGGATGGTCTTGAAGAGTGCGTCTTCGAGGGTGTCTGAGGGGGACATGGTCGAGAATTCAGTCAGCATCACGTCTTTCATGCGGACGTTGTCCACGACCGACTGAAAGAGTGTTCCCTGATCTTCGAGTTGTGCCCCGATGAAGATGAAGAAGCCGGCCATCACTAGCCACGGCATCCGCAAGGCAATGCCGGAGGCGAAGACCAGCACCGCTAGCACCTGACTGATCCCGGCGGCCGAGCGGCTGGCCTGCGCTGCCTCCCTCGATCGTTTGAACTCGCCCAGCAGCACTCTCCCGCCATCAAGCGGGTAAGCCGGAACGATATTCACTAACCCAAGAAAGATGTTGAGCCAGACGAAGGAGCGCATGAGGTGCGCGGTCGTGATCCACGGAGCCTCAATCAGGCTCACCTGCGGGCTTGCGCCGGCGATGAGACCGCCGACGATCAGGGCGAAGAGCAGATTCGACACTGGCCCGATCATCGCCATTGGAGTCTGGATCTTCGGAGTGGTAGCGCGCTCGGTGCTCTCCGGGTTGGCGAAGGCGTAGAGGCCGCCCGTCGGCAATAGCAGAATGTTCCGGATCTGCAACCCGTAATATGCGCAGCCGATGAGTCGCGGAACCTCGCGCACCGCAACCGCTGCCAGCAGAAGCACCCACAACATCATGCCCCGCCAAATATCGAGGTTGGCTGAGGTTGCGCTCAGCATGCAGGGGCCGCTTAACAGCAGAAAGAAAGCGTGGATGCGGATATCGACTCCGAACCACCGCCCCAGGGGAAAGGACCAACCTCGCATACTGCTCCGTTCTCAAAGGCCAGCTCGTCCCGGTATTGGGCAAATCCGGCTCTCGTCATTGTAGAGGGTCGTACCGTTTACATACACAAGCGCGACGCCGAACGGGCCGTGGCGGCTCACAATGAAGTGACTGGTACGATGAAGCAAATGCGGGTCATATCCGGAATTTACCGCTCCCGGCTCCTCATAGCACCGCCCGGATTGGCGACGCGGCCCACCGGCGACCGTCTGCGCGAAAGCCTGTTCAACATCCTGGGCCCGCGCATTCCCCGAGCGGCTTTTGCCGACCTTTACGCCGGCTCCGGCGCTAACGGCATCGAGGCTATCAGCCGGGGTGCGGGCCTGGTGTTTTTTGTCGAGAACGCGCCGCTGCCAATGGAGGCGCTCCGGCTGAATCTGAAATCGTTGGGCATCGTGTCGGGCTACGGACTCGAGCCGCGCAGCGTCTCGTCTTTTCTACGCAGACTTGCGCAAGGGATGCAGAAGCTGGACATCGTCTTCCTCGATCCGCCATACGAAGCCACCGAAGAATATGCAGTCACGCTGGATTTGCTCGGGGGCGAATGCGCCTCGCTTCTAACGTCCGAATCGATTGTGATTGCGGAACACCGCCGCAAGCAGCCGCTCGCTGAGCGCTATGGGCAGTTGGCGCGCTATCGGGTGAAGGAACAAGGCGATGCCGCGCTGAGTTTCTTTGCAATTGGAGGCTGAGGCTCTATCAGCCGAGCCGAACGTGATTTCCAGTCAACAGATCCACCTCAAACTTGAACTCTCGGTCGGTCATCAGGTCCCATCCCAGTCCCGTCAAAATATGTCCGCGAGTCTCGAGGATTTCGAAGCCCTCCCATGAAAGCCGGTCGGTCTGCCAGGCCTTTCCGTTGTGCCCGTACGCCGTAAGCGAATGGTGTCCAGAGAAAAGTAACAGTCGCTGTGACAGGATTGCGGTCACGGCGAGGACAGGGCGATATTCGACCATCTGCCACTCTTGCGGGTTCGCCGTATCGACCAAGTAGGCGTAACCGCCGGCGACGGCGCAGAGCCATTGCGGATTGGGACAGCTCCATATGCCGGTCGGCACGGCGGGGTCGGCGTATCCGAGGGCAAAGGTGGCGAGAAACTCGCCCTGGCCGGTCGAAGGCCGGATCATGAGTTCCAACGCGCCGCGCTCGACTTCCTCGACTTCGCGGGGGTAGATGAAATGGCGTGGTGGATAGATGAGTGGGCGCTGCGCGAGAGCGGTGGCCTGCCAATCGTGGGGAAAGGTAAGATCGACTGTTGGCGCTGAGTTGTTGGGCTGCTGCATCTAAATCATTGTTTCGGAAATTGGGTCAGGAAAGGAAATCCAGTAATTATGAAAGCTATTTATACCGCAGAGGTGACTTCGGTTGGCGGCCGCAATGGGCATGTGGAAAGCTCCGATGGGGTTCTCAAGCTCGACCTTAGTTACCCTCCGATGGATGGGTCGACACCCACCAAGACGAACCCGGAGCAACTCTTTGCCGCTGGCTACGCCGCCTGTTTCACCGGCGCGATCATGCACGTCGCGCCTACCCCAAGCCTAATCCGAACGAGATTCGGATCGTGAATAAGGTAACGCTGGGCACCGACGATGCGGGGGGCTTTTTGCTGGCTGCGCATCTTGATGTAACTATTCCTTCGGTTGACCAGGCGACGGCCGAGAAGCTGGTCGAAGCCGCTCACCAGGTCTGCCCTTATTCGGTGGCCACTCGAGGCAATATTGAGGTCAAGCTCACGGCGCATGGCGGGAAGGGCTAGCTGCCACTCTTTTCGCCGATCATAAATGCAAGTGGAGGAATCGCTGACACCGCAGATTCCTTCACTCCGCTACGCTACGGTCGGAATGACAACTGTCAGGATTGCTGACCTCGACAAGAGTGTGAGTCTAACGCGAGTCCTCACCTCATGAAGCTGAGGACTCGTTCACGGACGCTGGGAATGTGGTCGGGTAGGGGTAACGAGCTTCCTTCTTCGATGAGCGGGATGAGCTTGTCGAACTCCGGGCCTGAGTGGGAGCCCGTGAGCGCGATGCGGACGGGATGGAAGAGTTCTTTCCCTTTGACCCCGGTTTCGGCTTTGATCTCGTTCATCCAGGCTTTGAAGAGCTCCGCTGTCAGCGTTCCTTCAAACGCTCGGGCGCGGACGGCGAGGGCTTCGAGCACCCTTTGGGCACTCTCGGTAGCGAGCAGCCCGGCGTTTTCGGGTTCGGCCTCTGCCGCTCCGGGATCGAGTTTGAAGACGAAGCGGGTCTTGCCCGGCAACTGATCGAGGCGGTCGACTGCGGGAAGAAAGAGCGCGAGCAGCTTCGTGAACCACGCTGCCACTTCGGGAGCCTGTTCCGGCTCGAGCAATCCTGCGGCGACAAAATAAGGCCACGAAAGATCGGTGACGCGTGCCGGGTCGGCGAGCTTGAGATAGTGGCGATTGAGCCAGTTGAGCTTGTCGAAGTCGAAGACGGCGGGCGAGGCGGTCACGCGCTCGAGCTTGAATTCCTTGACCAACTCTTCGGGCGTGAAGGTCTCGCGGAGACCGCCTTCGGCTCCCCAGCCAAGCAGCGCGAGGTAGTTGACCAGCGCCTCGGGCAGAATTCCCATCTCGCGGAAGCTGGCGATCGAGGTTGCGCCGTGGCGTTTGGAGAGGCGTTCGCGATCGGCGCCGAGGATGGTCGAGAGGTGGGCGAACTCGGGCACCTTCCAGCCGAAGGCCTCGTAGATGGCGACCTGCTTGGGGGTGTTGGAGATGTGGTCGTCGCCGCGGATGACGTGGGTGATCTCCATGAGCGCGTCGTCGACGGTGACGACGTAGTTATAGACGGGCACGCCGGCGGAGGCTCCGCTGGCGGAGCGGACGAGTACCGGATCGCTGACTGAATCGGCGGCAAACTCGACCTCGCCGCGGACGATGTCGTGGAAGCGAAGCGGGCGGTCGGGGATCTGGAGACGGACGGCGAAGTGCTCTCCGGAGGTTGCGCGCGCAGCGCTCTCGGCGGCGGGGATGGCGAGGCACTTGCGCGAATAGATCTGCGGACGATGTTCAGCGGCGGCGAGCTTGCGCTCGGCTTCGAGTTCCTCCGGCGTGCAGAAGCAGCGGTAGGCCTTGCCCTCGGCAAGCAGGCGGTCGGTGTGGGCGCGATAGATGTCGAGGCGCTCGGACTGGCGGTAGGGGCCGTGCGGGCCTCCGCCAGCTCCGCTCAATTCGGGACCTTCGTCCCAATCCAGGCCCATCCAGTGCAGGTCTTCGCATTAACTGCGCTTCGTGGCGATCTTCGCTGCGTTCGAGATCGGTGTCTTCGATGCGGAGGATGAAGACTCCGCCGGTGTGGCGGGCGAAAAGCCAGTTGTAGAGGGCGGTGCGGGCGTTGCCGACGTGGAGCAGCCCGGTGGGCGAGGGCGCGAAACGAACGCGCGTTTTGGTGGTGGACATGACTAGTTGATGGTAGCAAGAGCTGCCGATCTCGCCCTGCGGGACCCTATCTGTGATCGCTGACGCAGTGGCTCCCGTGGCCCGTCACCGAAAGGTTCTACACTGAAAGTGCCAGGTGTGAGGTTTTGGCTCGGAGGCCGACTATGGAAGGTTTGTGGACGATTGAGTTTGGAAGCAGCGAAGGGGTCTATGGTGGAGGCGTCGTCGTCTTTACCGGCGGCAAAATCATGGGCGGAGATGCTGCCTACTACTACACGGGCTCGTATGCCATGGCCGATCACGATTCTTTTGAAGCCAAACTCCGCATTAAGCCTTTCATCGATGGTGTTCCCAGCGTTTTTAACACGCTTCGTAAGGATTTCACCCTAAATCTGAAGGGAACAGTCAAAGACGCAGACCACGCCATCGCTCAAGGGGTGCCATCTGAGATGCCGGGGATGGATTTGGGAATCGTCCTGACGAGGCGCGAAGTGGCTGCGGCTGCTTAGGCGCATCGGGTCATGCCAGAGATAGCCGATCGATCAAATGCGAATAGCCTCGATGCCGTCCTAGCCGATTTCGATGCAAGGGGGGAGCACTTTAACAGCCTTTGCCGAGAGACACGCGGTCTGCTCGAAAGACTTCTGGCCTCTAAAGGCCTTTCAGTCCAGTCCATTCAACATAGGGTAAAGGGGCGGGATAAAGTAGCGACGAAATACAAGGACCCAGCCAAGAGCTATGTGAAACTGACCGACATTACAGATCTGGTCGGTTTTCGCTTAATTACCTATTATGAGGACGAGGTTGACGGGATCGCGGAATTTATTCGGGAGCAGTTTGTCGCTGATTCAAGATCAAACGACGCTCGGGCAAGGAGCGTCGACAGCTTTGGCTATCATGCGTTGAATTTAGTTTGCTCTTACACCCAGAGCCGCTTAGCGCTTCCCGAACACAGGGCCTTTACGGGAGACTGCTTTGAAATTCAGGTCACCTCCATCCTGCGTCACGCCTGGTCGGAGATGGAACATAGCTGGTACGACCTGAGGGGCGATTCCCCAGAGAAAGTGAAGCGCCGGTATGCACGCTTGGCCGCGCTGCTGGAGATTGCCGAAGATGAATTCCAAGATCTGCGAAAGCTGCAACGAGACTTCAAGGAATCGACGGAACTCCGATTGAAGGCTGGAGTATCGGCTATTAACGCAGGTTCTTCCGGGACACTCATTGACCAGGATTCGCCGTCCTCTTAGGCTAAAAGTGGCGATTTAGGAAATGCTCCCAGCCACTGGCGCGGAGCTCGATGGAAGGCTGGTTCCGCCGTGTGAGAGTGACGGTTGGCGCGCTCTTCTGCCGCTTGCTCATTCTTCCGATGACGCGAATCGCGATGCCGCCGATGTTCGCTGGGATTTTGGTTTTGGCTGGCGCTGTGAAGAGGAGCTCATAGTCTTCGCCCCCGTGGAGGGCGAGGTCGAGGGCAGATGGGGTCCAGCCAGCGGCTTGGGCGAGGCGGGCCATGGGGTGGACGGGAATCGCAGCGGCGTCGATCTCGGCGGCGAGGTTGGATTCTTCGCAGAGGTGGCGCAAGTCGGAGGACAAACCGTCGCTGAGATCAATGCAGGCGGTGGCGAGGCGCTGACTCACGAGCTGGCGTCCGATGTCGATGCGGGCTTCGGGGTAGAAATGTGGGTGTCCTGAAGCAGCGGCCTTCAGCTTCGCGAATTTCTTTGGCTTGCGCTCCAGGGCGAGCAACTCCGCTGCAGAACCGCCAAGACCGGGCCCGGTGACGTAAATGAGGTCGCCGGCCTGGGCACCGGCGCGCAACAGAGCCCGTTTGCGTTTCACTCCGCCGATGAGAACGATGTCAGCGGCGACCAACCCGCCCACTCCAGTCACAGACGGGGACTCAGCCGTGTCTCCGCCGGCGAGCGAGACCTGCATTTGGTCGGCCAGGGCGAGCAGGCCGTTGAGGAAACGGTCTGTCCAGCTTGGCTGGCCGCGCCGACCGACGGTCAATTCGCGTGGTACCGCAAGCGACAGGAAGGTGGCGATCGGGCGCGCCCCCATGGCGGCGAGATCGCTCAGTCCGCGCGCAAGACAGCGGTGGCCGACTGACTCGGGCGGGTGCCAATCGCGTCTAAAGTGCACATTCTCAAGGGAGAAGTCGGTGGTGACGGCAATCTCCTCGCCTGCGGCGGGGCGAAGCAGGGCGCAGTCATCGCCGATTCCAAGACGCAAGTCTCGAGAAATGCTCTTGTTCCTGGCGCGTAGGGCGGAGATGAGCGCAAGTTCTCCGCCAGGCTGGGCGCCGCCGCGGTCATCTTGTTTCAACGCTCTAGAGATAAGGCTCGCCATTATCACTGTTCCGAACTGGAATTATCGAGGAATTTACGGAACGTTTGCCCATTTTCCGCATCCGGATACGTCGACTTTCATTGACCCTCATCCGTCCCTCTGTTAGCGTCGTTGGTAGACCTACGTCCAAAGCGAAGTGGTTCATATCGAGCGATTTGCTCGGTCGTGCTCCGCTGGCGGCGTTAGTTCCCTCAAGACGCGGGACGTCAAATACGAAGTCGAGAGTCCGATTGCGCAATCGTTATTACATCATTTTTGTCGCGCGCGAAGAGGATGGCCGGGTCCGGAAGATTCCGATTCCCCTTCGCTATGCGTATGTTTTTGTAGCCGCCGCGGTCGTCGGCGCCTTCACTTTAACCGGTCTGGCAGGATCCTACTCCAGGATGCTGCTGAAGACCTCGCACTTCAACGAGGTGCGATCGCAGAACGAAGTGATCCGGAAAGACTATCTCCAGATGGAGAAGGTCGCCCATCAGAAGGATGTTCAGGCGGCTTCTCTCGGTTCGCTGGCGAGCGAGGTCAGCGCCCTCTACGGCCTCACCCAGAGCAAGCTGGGCGGATCGAAGCACGCGGTCGCAATGGCTCCGGTCGCCGCAACGAGCAACGCCGCCGATACCGATTCTTTGACCGACCAGGGCTATCACCAGTCGCTCGACCAGCTTTACGCGCTCCGCATGACCGCGCTCTCTGGACGCCTGACGCCGGCCTTTAGCCCTCGCGGCTTCTCAACAGCGGGTACCTGGCTCGGATTGGCGGATGCACCGTCTCTATGGCCGGTCATCGGCAAGGTCACCAGCTCGTTTGGCCAGCGGGAAGATCCCTTCAATGGAGAAGGGGCATTTCATGCCGGAATCGACATCTCGGCGCCATTCGGTGAGCCGATTCACGCCACGGGCGATGGTTTCGTCGAGTTTGCCGACCGCACGAGCGGCTACGGCCGAGAGGTCATCCTCGACCACGGCCATGGGCTGAAGACGGTGTACGGCCACATGTCAGGCTTTGCAGTTACTGCCGGCGATCAGGTGCGCCGTGGCCAGGTGATCGGCTACATCGGATTGTCTGGGCGCAGCACCGGTCCACATGTGCATTACGAGGTCCGCATCCAGAACATACCTGTCAATCCCCACAAGTACCTGCGGATGACCATGGACCAGATGGACACGGCGGATGCCAAGCCGGTCGATACGGTAGGCGGCGGGTCATAAATCGTTGAGCCATGAAAAAGTTAAAGGCCGCCAGTGTTGGCGGCCTTCACTGTTTTTGAAGGAAAGCTATTGGCCAGATGAGGCCGTGGAGGTTCCGGTGTAGCTGACGTGCCAGATCGACCCTGATCCGTCGTCGGAGACGAAGAGGGAACCGTCCGGGGCGACGGCAACGCCTACGGGACGACCCCAGACGTCTCCGCCAGAGGTAACGAATCCTGTGAGGAAGTCTTCGTATTCGCCGGTTGCTTTGCCGTCTTTGACAGGCACGCGAATCACTTCATACCCGGCGCGCTTGGACTTGTTCCATGAACCGTGCTCTGAGGCGAAGATGTCTCCCTTGTAAGCGGCGGGGAATTCCGACCCCTCATAAAACGTCATTTCGAGCGAAGCGAAGTGGGGCTGCAGAAGCACGTCGGGGACGATCGCTTTCCCGTTCAATTCCGGGTGCTTGCCTGCGAGGCGCGGATCCTGGTTGCTGCCCATGTAGTACCACGGCCAGCCGTAGAATCCATCCTCCTGCACGTGGGTGATGTAGTCGGGGACGAGGTTGTCGCCGAGCTGATCGCGCTCGTTGGTGGAGCACCAGAGCTGGCCAGTCTCGGGCTGAATCGCCTCGCCAACACAGTTGCGGATTCCTGACGCGTAGACCTTGACGAATTTGCCTTCGGGAGTGAATTCCAGCACGTCGGCGCGATGAAGCTCTTCGGGATGAGTGTCAGGATCGTCGACATTTGAGTGCGAGCCGACAGAGACGAACATCCGCTTGCCGTCCTGCGAGAAGACGATGTCGCGGGTCCAGTGACCGCCTCCGCGCAGACGGCCGCCGCCGGGGAGATCGGCCAGCTTTTCAGCCGGGGCGCTGGCTTTGAGATCGCCATTCTTGTAGGCATAGCGAACCACGGTGTCGGTGTTGCCGATATAGAGCCATTTGGGATTGGGTCCGAGCGGGTAGAAGGCGATGCCAAAGGGCTGAGCCAGGCCGGTGGCAAAGACGCCCGCCTCCTTCGGCTTGCCGCTGGCATCGACTCCGCGATAGACGCGAATGGTGCCGCTGTCGGGCTTGCGGTCGACTTCACTCTCGGCGACGAAGAGGTCACCATTCGGGGCGAAGCGTATCAGGCGGGGCGCGATGCCGGTTACGTATTGATCGACCTTGAAGCCGGCCGGGGCCTTCGGCCATGCGTCTGCCGGTTTTGGGACTAGCTTGGGGCCATTGTCGACGGAAGTCGTCGCATAAGGCGCCGGCAAATCGGCGACGGTCACTTTGCGACGGGTTCCCGGAACCTCCTGCGAATAGTCGGTGAAGGCGGCTTTTCCAGTAATTGTGGGCTGGCTGGGGGGGCCGTCAGCGGCGAGCAGAGGGAGTCCAGCGGCAATCAGGGTCAGGGTGGCAAGGGTGAGATGGCGTCGAGCGGTCATGCTTCCTCCGGAGATCGGGGATAGGTATGCGAATTGGACGGTTAATCGGTTTACTTAGTTGAATTAATTTTTGCTTGCAACAATTAAGGCTGGGTCTTGTCGTCGGGAGCAGCCAGCTTTTGCAGGATGGTCAGTGGGATGGTCGCCGTCACAACCGCCCGGTCATTATGATGCTCGATTTCGACGCTGTTGAGCAGGGCTTTGGTATCCGGACTGGTGATTGCGTTGGGCAGGGCATTTTCAGCGGCCTTGAATATGCCGAGCAAGGCTTCAAGGGAGTCGGCGGAGAGACTAGCGGAGGCGCCGCTGGGCGCGATCTCCTCGATTTTCAGGCGCACGCTGCCTGTCCAGCGCACAGAGGCGATGAAGGTGGCGTCGACGCTGAGAGGAATCTTGAAGCCGAAGATTTTGAAGTCGTCGCCAAAGCCGGCGGCGAGTTTGCCGAGTCCCCAGGCGAGAGAGAAGAGTGGAACTTCGTGGAAGCGCTGCGCGAGCAGAGAATTGCCTGAAAAGGGCAAAAGCGCGGTCCGTTGGCGGTCGAGGATAGAGTGGATCTGCTCCGCGGTGGGGGTGTTCGAGACGGCTACTTTGTTTGAGCCGAGGATGGCGACGCGATCGACGCGTCCGTCGATGGCGATGTTGTAGATGTCGTGACCGGCGTAGCGTTCTTTCGATTGCGCGAGGCCTTCGAGGTAGGTTTCAAGCCGCGTGTGATCGAATCTGCCGACGAAGATGCTGGAGAAGGCTACGGGGCCGTTCGGCCCTAGCGGATTCGACATGCGATGCGTGGCAAAGGCGGCCTCGTCGAGGTCGCGCTCGAACTGAATCCCGGTGGAGTCGATGAAATGCTGGTAATCCGGGTCGTGCTGAACGGGATGGGCGTCGAAGTTGACGACCGCGCGCATGGGGGCGACATCGACGTAGACGATGCCGTCGGACTCGGGCAGCAGCCGGGCGGCTTCGGGAGGGGCGTTTTTGCGCAGGAACAGTAACCCGCTGATGAGCAAGACGACCAATCCGGTCGTGAGGAGCGTCGTTTTCACCCAGCGGCGGCGCAAGAAGGCGCGCTTAGCTGGGACCGCCGGCGCAACGGCGCTTTCTCCTGCCTCCACCATAAAACGAACCTACCACATTGGGTCGGGCACGATTTGACCGCACGGAAGGCGAGAGCGGTCGCCCTGTAACCTGCTGCAGCGACGAGGCATCCCACTCGACAGAGGATAAGAAGGCACAATGGACAAGTTCGCGATCTGGGCACAACTCGAAGCAAAACCCGGCAAAGAGGCGGAAGTAGAAGCGTTTCTGAAATCAGCTCAACCTCTTGCCGAGCAAGAGCCAGGAACTACAACCTGGTATGCACTGAAGATTGGCCCGGGGAAGTACGGAATTTTCGATACATTCGCCGATGAAAATGGTCGCAACGCCCACCTTACAGGGGAGATCGCCAAGGCGCTGTTCGCCAAAGCAGAAGAGCTTTTTGCCAAGGCTCCGGAGATCGATAAGCCCGAGATTCTCGCGGCGAAGGTGCCTTCAGCCTGAATGGGTTTGCCGCTCCCCAGGCAGCGTTGCAGTGCGTCATCCAACGTGCTAATCTTTTAATTCGTGGCCTTGGCGCGACGAGGCTTTCGTGTGTCTGCCAAGCTACGAAATTGTGATGCAATCGGGCTGGCGTAGCTCAGTTGGTAGAGCATCTGATTTGTAATCAGACGGTCGGGGGTTCAAATCCCTTCGCCAGCTCCATAAGCGCCAGTATCGGGATGCTTTGGTTGTTACGTAGGGAGAATTGCCCGCAGGCGTCCGCCCACCTCAGTGACTCCAATGCCAGATGAGTTCTGCTGACCGGAAATGTGACCGGTTGGCCTTTGGCTGATCGAATCATGCAGGAGGCGTGACTGCGGAAGATGTGCACAGGTGGCCGAGTGGTTAATGGCAGCAGACTGTAAATCTGCCACTCTTCGAGTTACGGAGGTTCGAATCCTCCCCTGTGCACCAGCTTTTTGAGCGGTTCGGACGGAAGTGATGTCGAGGGCGGCAAAGAAGTGGATCTCGCTCGCGATACTTGCCGGCCTGGCCGGGTTGGCGTGGTTCACGATGGAGCCGGGGAAGCTTCGGCTGGTCGTGATGGTGTTGATTGGAAGTTTTGCGCTGCGCATCGTGCTCGCGACCTCAGGTTCGCGATACGATGACAAGCAGGGCTGATGTAGCTCAGTCGGTAGAGCACTCCCTTGGTAAGGGAGAGGTCATCGGTTCAATCCCGATCATCAGCTCCAGAGTTTGGCGGTAATTTC
This sequence comes from uncultured Acidobacteriaceae bacterium, assembly GCA_963790505.1. Classification (GTDB taxonomy): domain Bacteria; phylum Acidobacteriota; class Terriglobia; order Terriglobales; family Acidobacteriaceae; genus Acidisarcina. Next base: position 1,181,287 of record CAWBOT010000004.1, read on the forward strand.
GGGCCAGTGTGGCGGGTCTGTTTTAAGGGCCCCGATACTGGCCTTGTGGTGTGTTTTGGCGGTACGGGCGGGAGTAACTCAGTGGTAGAGTCACAGCCTTCCAAGCTGTTGGTCGCGGGTTCGATTCCCGTCTCCCGCTCCAGATTGAAAGACGTGGGCCGGGCAGCGAAGTCCGGCGTAGCGGGAATGCGAGACGATGGGAATGTTTGAGCAAGCAGTGCTTCCGGTTCAGGACGAGAAGACCTTTACGGGAGTAAGTGAGGCGCTGGGTCAGGCGTTTTCAGCCCGCAATGTGGAAGATTTCCTGCGCCGCGTGAAACGCTCCGGCCTGCGGGCCCGAGAGTTCGAGGCGGTCCTCAGCAAGGGGCTTCTCGGAAAAGAGACGCCGGCTCGATATGCCGCGTTAGGAAATGGCGATCAGGGGCAGATTCGTGAGAAGTATCTCTCGTTGGTCGAACAGGTCGCGCCGGAGTTGCGGGCGCAGTTTTTGAAGGTTTACGCGTACTACTGAGCGGGAAGCTAGGCGCTAACAGAATTTCAGTACAGACACGAAGGGGACGGGAATGGCGAAGGAGAAGTTTGACCGGTCGAAGCCGCATGTAAACGTGGGAACGATTGGGCACATTGATCACGGCAAGACGACTTTGACGGCGGCGATCACGAAGGTATTGTCGAAGCACAACCCGAACATCAAGTTCCGCAGCTTTGACACGATCGACAATGCTCCGGAAGAGCGGGAGCGCGGCATCACGATCGCGACCGCGCACGTCGAGTATGAGACCAAGAACCGGCACTATGCGCACGTCGACTGCCCGGGCCACGCCGACTACATCAAGAACATGATTACCGGCGCGGCGCAGATGGACGGCGGCATCCTGGTGGTTGCTGCGACCGATGGACCGATGCCGCAGACCAAGGAGCACGTTCTGTTGGCCCGCCAGGTTGGCGTTCCCAGCTTGGTGGTGTTCCTGAACAAGTGCGATGCGGTGGACGATCCGGAGCTGATCGACCTGGTCGAGATGGAAGTTCGCGAGCTGTTGTCGAAGTATGACTTTCCGGGCGACGATGTTCCGGTGATTCGCGGCTCGGCGCTCGGCGGTTTGAATGGCGAGGCGGAGTGGGAAGCGAAGATCGACGAGCTGATGGAGGCGGTCGACAAGTACGTTCCTCTTCCTGCGCGTGCGATCGATCAGCCCTTCCTGATGCCGATCGAAGACATCTTCTCGATCTCGGGGCGTGGCACGGTGGTTACCGGCCGTATCGAGCGGGGCAAGATCAAGGTGGGCGAAGAAGCCGAGATTGTTGGTTTCCGCGACACGCGCAAGACCGTAGTCACCGGCGTCGAGATGTTCAAGAAGCAGCTCGACGAAGGTCTGGCGGGCGACAATGCCGGGCTCCTGCTTCGCGGTATTGCGAAGGAAGATGTGGAGCGCGGGATGGTGTTGGCGAAGACCGGATCGATCAAGCCGCACACCCAGTTCAAGGGTGAGATCTACGTGTTGAGCAAGGAAGAAGGTGGGCGTCACACTCCGTTCTTTAACGGCTACCGTCCGCAGTTTTACTTCCGCACCACCGACGTGACCGGAACGGCGAAGCTGCCCGAAGGCACGGAGATGGTGATGCCGGGCGACAATGTGCAGCTGGAAATTACCTTGCACACTCCGGTAGCCATGGAGAAGGGTCTACGGTTCGCTATCCGCGAAGGCGGACGCACCGTTGGCGCGGGCACCATCTCGGAGATTATTAAGTAAAGCAGCGCCGCACTCAGGTGCGGCCGAGTCGGCAAGTCAGCGTAAAGCTGGCTTGCTGGCCGGTTCAAGGAAGCGGTTTTGGATCGCCGGGACGACAGTTCCGGGATCAGTTAGGATAAGAGATGCGCGAAATAGTGACATTGCAGTGTCCTGTGTGCAAGGAACGCAACTACTCAACCACGAAAAACAAGAAGACCACCACTGGCCGTCTTGAGTTTTCGAAGTTCTGTAATCGTTGCCGCAAGCACACCGATCACAAGGAAACGAAGTAGGAGCAAGTCAGCAAGTTGGCGCGCCCTTTCGGGCGCAAGCGATGTTTTTGAGATGAATTCGCTTAGCGCGAAGCGCTGCTGACTCGCTGACCTGCTGACATAGGGGCGTAAGCTCAACGGTTAAACTGGCGGTCTCCAAAACCGCACTTCTCGGTTCGAATCCGAGCGCCCCTGCCAGTTCAGTAGTTCCGGCGTCGCTCGAGACCAGCGCCGGTGAAATGAGAAGTAAGTGATTTGAGACTCGTTTGTGCCTCACGGACGGGTCTCCACAAGGAAGTTTTTATGGCGAAAGCGCTAGCGACCGCAAGCAACGATGTTTCCAGCAAGCCGCAGGGCAAGCTGACCAATTCGGCAGCACCTGTCCCCGGACAAGTCGCCGGCGGATTCACCAGGCTGCGGGATTTTCTCGTGGACGTGCGCGGCGAGATGCGGAAGGTGGTCACGCCCTCAATGAAAGAGGTACAGTCCACGACCATCGTGGTGCTGGTGACGGTCTTTGCGTTTGCCGGATATTTTTATCTGGTCGATTCGATCCTCGGTCGCGGCATTCAGGCCGTGCTGCACTGGATGGGAGCGTCGCAGTGATGGCAGTGGCGTCAAGCGAAGTACATGGGGAAGCGATGGCCGATGAAGTGGTAAGCGCGGCAGCCGAGGGCGAGAATCCCGAGAAGCTCGGGCCGCCGACTAACGAAAATTTCAAGTGGTACATCATCCACGCCTACTCGGGCTTTGAGCGCAAGGTGCGCGAGTCGCTGGAAGGGCGCATCGAGGCGTTCGGTCTGCAGAATCGGATTGGCCGCATCATGATCCCGACCGAGCCAGTCACCGAGGTCGTGAACGGCAAGAAGCGGACGATCGAGCGTGTCTTTCTGCCTGGGTATGTGCTGGTCGAGATGGAACTCGACAACGATCTCTGGCATGTGATCAAGAACACGCCACGGGTTACCGGCTTTCTGGGAACGGGCGACAAGCCGGTGGCGCTGAGCGAAGAAGAGGTAGGATCGATTCTCTTCCGCGCCGAAACCTCGAAGGAAAAGCCGCGGCTCAAGATCAAGTTCGAGAAGAACGAGTCGGTACGCATCACCGATGGACCGTTTGCCAACTTCAACGGCATCGTCGATGAGGTCAACGAGGTTCGCGAGACGGTCAAGGTCATGGTCACGATCTTTGGACGTTCGACCCCCGTCGAGCTCGAGTTCAGCAAAGTTGAGAAGGTAGTTTGAGAAGCTTTTAGTTTTAGGGCATTGCTGAAACCGCAGATCCTTCGACTCCCCTTCACCAAGGTTCAGGGTCGCTCAGGATGACAGACATTCAGTAGGAAGGTATTTGAAATGGCACCGAAGAAGATTCAGACACTCGTTAAGCTGCAAATTGAGGCCGGCAAGGCCACTCCTGCTCCCCCGGTAGGCCCGGCGCTCGGTCAGGCGCAGGTCAACATCATGGAGTTCTGCAAGCAGTTCAACGCTCGCACCCAGACCAAGGAGATGGCGGGACTTACCATTCCCGTGGTCATCACTGTTTACGTCGATCGCAGCTTCACCTTCATCACCAAGACGCCGCCGGCGCCGGTGTTACTGAAGAAGGCGGCCAACCTGGCCAAGGGTTCCGGCGTGCCGAACAAGACCAAGGTAGGCACGGTGACCGAGAAGCAGGTCCGCGAGATCGCGACCCAGAAGATGCCCGATCTGAACGCAGCTTCGATTGACGCCGCGATCAAGAGCATCAAGGGAACGGCCCGCTCGATGGGCATCGACGTCGTCGCTTAGTCGTTTTTTTTTGCACGACCAGCAGGCTCCAACTCTGGAGCCTGCTGTCGCGTGTGGCTTTGGTCCCGTGATATATCGAGCGCATTCGCTTAACTCTCAGGCGCAGTCGGGTGGGCTGCAGCTGCGGTCAAGCCGCCACATCTCCAGCGAAGAAATCCTCCCCAAAATTCAACCCCTCACGGCGCGCATTGCATAATGGGTGAAGCTTCTCATCGTTTGGAGCAGGGAATGCAGAATCTATTCAACGAGCTGCGCTACGCGCTGCGGCAGTTGTCGAAGAGCCCAGCGTTCGCGGTGACCGCCGTCCTCACGCTGGCGCTGGGGATCGGTGCAAACACTGCTATCTTCACCGTCGTACACTCTCTGCTCATAAAGCCGCTCGACTACCCCGACGCCGACCGGATTGAGGCATTAAACACGTCTTGGCAGCGTCAGGGGCGTACCGTTCCGCGCTTGACCGGCCCGGACCTGGCGGATATCCGCAACCAGGCGAAATCCATTCAGGCGGTGGGTTTCTACGAGGGAGGCGAACTCGGCGTGCAGCTGCGCGACCACGCGACGTTTGTCGGCGTGAGCGGCGTGAATGCCGGGTTCGCGCAGGTCTTTCAGATTCACCCGGAGGCCGGACGGTGGTTTACAGATGCGGAAGCCAAGCATGCGGCGGTGGTCAGCGCCACATTTGCCCGCAACAACTTCGGCAATCCTGAGGCTGCAGTCGGTCAGATCGTGAAGGTCGAGGGTCAGCCGCTCGAGATCGTCGGCGTGGTTCCGGGCAACTTTGCATTTCCCAACCACACTCAGGTGTGGATGGACTATCCAGCGCAGCCGGAGTCGACTTCGCGAACTGCGTTTAACTATCGCGCGGTAGCGAGGCTGCGACGTGCGGTCTCGCTCGCCAGTGCTCAAGCGGAACTGGATGGGATCGGCAAGCGGCTGCAGGCCGCCTATCCCAAAGACAACGAGGACAAGAGCTTCCGGCTGGTTCCTCTGCAGGAACAGCTGGTGGGGCCGGTAAGGCCGATGCTGCTGTTGCTGATGGCTTCGGTCGGGCTGGTGCTGTTGATTGCCTGCGTGAACGTGACTCATCTTTATCTCGCTCGAGCTATCGAGCGTCACAGGGAGCTGGCAGTGCGAACCGCGTTAGGATCCTCGCGGCTTCGGCTGGGACGCATGGTGATCATGGAGAGCCTGCTGCTCTCCTTTGCAGGGGCCGCGTTGGGGATGATCCTGGCCGTGCCTATTGTGAAGGTACTGGTCAGCATTGCACCTTCCAGCCTGCCACGCGCTGGTGAGATATACCCAAACTTCTGGGTCTTTGCCTTTACCGCCGGAATCGCCCTGATCGCGACGCTGGCTGCTTCGCTCGTTCCGGCGCGGCAGGCTACCCGGGTCGACCCAATCATGGCGCTGAAGCAGGATAGCTCTCGCGGTATGTCATCTCGCAGGTCGTTTCTGCTGAGGAATGGGCTGATTATTGCCGAGGTATCAGCCGCCTTTGTGCTGGCTGTGGGGGCATCGCTGTTGGGACGCACGATGCTGTCGCTGCAATCGAATGATCTCGGCTACTCGAAGGCCGGGCTGCTGATCGTCGACGCTGATGCTCCAGCGGTCAACCTGGAAGACTCGCTGGGCGCGACGCAGAAGTTCGACTCCCTGTTTGCCGACTTGCGAACTGTGCCGGGAGTTGAGAGTGTTGGCGGCGCCATGGGCCTGCCAACTGGGAAGTATGGCTCCAACGGCTACTACAGCGTCAACGGCGCGGCCGTGGAGAGTCACGGAGCGCAGGCGATTTTCAGCCTGGCGAGCCCGGACTACTTCAAGACGATGGAGATTCCTTTATTGAAGGGAAGAGACTTTGCAACGCAGGATGTCTATGACGCTCCCTTTGTGGCCATCATCAGCGAGTCGCTGGCGAAGCAGAGCTTTCCGAACCAGGACCCGATCGGGCGGCAGATCCAGTGTGGCCTCGACTCGCCGAAGTGGATGACGATTGTCGGCGTGGTGCGCGACATCAGGCAGGATTCGCCGGCTGAGTCGCCGGGAGCGGCACTCTATATGCCGCTCAAGCAACATCCCTACATGGCCACCCAGATCAATATCGCCATTCGGACGAAGGTAGCTCCAGCGTCGTTGATCGATACAGTGCAAGCCAGAATCCATGATGCTGATCCAGCGATTGCGACGCGCTTCACCACGATGGACGCCATGGTCGGCGACTCGGTGGAGATGCAGCGCTTTCGCAGCGTCCTGATTGGCAGCTTCGCGGCTGTGGGCTTGTTGTTGGCGGTGCTGGGAGTCTACGGGACCGTTTCCTATTCGGTGGCGCAGCGGACGTTTGAGATCGGGGTGCGTATGACCTTCGGTGCGGAGAGGAAAGGCATCGTGAGGATGGTGTTGCGGCAGGTGCTGTCGCTGGTGGCCATAGGAATCACGGCTGGGCTGGTGGTGAGTCTCATCGCGGGCCGTTTCATGGTCAGTATGTTGTCTGGGGTGAGTCCCGCGGATCCGTTGAGCCTGATCGCTGCGATTCTGCTCTTGCTTCTTGCGGCAACGGGTGCAGCGCTGTTGCCGGCGCGAGCCGCCTCCAGAGTGGAACCGATGCGGGCGCTCCGCGGTCAGTAAACTTCTGGCGTCCGGACCCCCCGCTTAGGCGGCGATTTTGAAAAGTTTGAGGGTCTCGGCGGTCAGCTGCTGTTTCGTGTCAGAAAGCGCCTTCCACGGATCGCGATTCAGGCGAGCCTTCCAGCTCTCGTAATCTGCAACGTGAAAGCTGGGCCGCTCCGAGAGCTTGAGATCGCTCCACGGGAGCGGAAGCGAGACAGCAGCGCCCGGGCGCGCGCGCGGCGAATAAGCGGCTACAGCGGTTGCGCCGCGCTCATTGCGAAGATAGTCGATGTAGATTCTTCCTGCGCGGGCGGCCTTGCTCATCTTGGTCAGATAAAGCGAGGGTTCGCGCTTCTCCATGGCCAACGCAAACGCGTGCGCGAACTGTTTGACCACCGGCCACTCGTGCTTCGGATCAATGGGGACGACGACATGCAGTCCCTTCCCGCCAGTTGTCTTGAGAAAGCTTTCCAGTCCGAGACTCTTGAGCCGCTTGCGGACTTCGGCTGCACTGGCGGCGAGCGTCGACCACGCAATGGCTGCATCTGGATCGAGGTCGATGGTGATACGGTCGGGTCGCTCCAGGTCATCATTGCGGGATCCCCAGGGATGCACTTCCATTACGCCCATCTGCGCGAGTTCGGCGAGCGCGATCGGAGTCGACAGAGTGATGTAGGGCTCGATCTTGCCGGTCTTCTTGTCGGGAACGTCCACGGACTCGATGCCTTTGGGAAGCGTCCCGGTCGCGTGTTTCTGAAAAAAGCACGGCTTTGCGGCGCCATCCGGACAACGTACCAACGAGAGCGGACGGCCTGCGATATGGGGAAGCATGTGCGGCGCGATCGCCCAGTAGTAGTCGGCGAGTTGCTGCTTTGTGAGCTTTGATTCGGGGTCGAGGATTTTGTCGGGATGAGTAAGGCGAATGGCTGGATGTCGATTCGCCTGGGTTGTCTCTGTGGATGAGGTGGCCGCTGCGCTCGTGGTGGCAGTTGAGACATGGGCCGCGTGGGGAACTCGCCTCGCTCCGCCGGGCGTGGGCGAGATGGTGATCGTTTCACGAACTACTTCGGTCGCGGGTTTGTCCTCGCGCAAGCCCTGAAATGAAGCCTGACGCACGAGGTTATCAGCGGTCCAAGTGGCGAAGTTGATTTCTGCCACGAGCTCCGGTTTGACCCAGATGGCGCCGCGGCGCGCGTCGGTTGGGACCTTTTCGAATGAGGACGACTTTTCGCGAAGTTTGTCGAGCTTGTCGCGGAGGAGTTCGTGGGTCTTCTGCGTAAATCCGGTACCGGTGCGGCCAGCGTAGATGAGTTTCTTGCCTTCGTAGTAGCCGAGCAGCAGCGCGCCGACGCCGTGGATTCCATTCGAAGGAAGAGTGAAGCCGCCGATGACCAGCTCCTGCTGGCGAATGCACTTGAGCTTCAACCAACTCGCGCTTCGCCCGCTGGCGTATTTGCTGTCGGCGCGCTTGGAGACGATGCCCTCGGCATGGACTTCACATGCGCCACGAAAGACCGCTTCGCCGTTGCCTTCGAGGTGCTCGCTCAGCCGCAGGCCGTCCGCTGCGCCATTCAGGAGTTCGGCGAGCAGGGCCTTGCGATCCTGAAGCGGCTGGTTGCGAAGACTGTGGCCGTTCAAATGAAGAAGGTCGAAGAGGAAATAGCTCAGCGGCTTCTTGATGCCTTCCTGAAACGCGGCTTGCAGGTCAGCGAAGCTGGTGGTGCCGTCGTTGGCGAGCACCACGATCTCTCCATCAAGGATGCAGCTCTCGGCGGCCAGCTTTGCCACGTCGGCCGCTACAGACTTCATGCGGTGCGTCCAATCGAGGCCGGTGCGAGTGCGGAGTTGGACGTTGCTGCCCTCTTTGCGCGCCTGGATGCGGTAGCCATCGAGTTTCAACTCGTGAAGCCACGCTTTGCCATCGGGTGGAGCGGATGCCTGTGAAGCGAGTTGAGGCGGAATGAATTCGGGCAGCTTCTCTTTCGGCAGACTCTTCAAAGCCTTGGTGAATGAGGCGGCACGTGGCGGGTCGTTCTTTGGCGCGGAGGCTTCGGCGTCGTCGCTGCGATACCAGGCGTTGCCCTGAGCGGTCTGCTTCGAGTTCCAGACGTGGTCCTTGTTCTGCGCGATTTCTTCGATACTGCGCCCGGTCACGACGCTGTCGGGCGCTTCCTCGGTGACCGATGGATCGCCGCTCTTGCGTTCGAAGTTGTCGTGCTCTTTGATGAGCAGCCAGTTGGGTTTCTTCTCGTTGGCGTACTTGCCGCCCATGCGGATGAGCGCCCACTTACCCTGCAGCTTCTGGCCGTGCAGGATGAACTTCAACGAGCCGGTGCGCAGGCCCTCGTCGACATCGGGATACGCAGCTTGCGGCTCCCACGTGCCTTCGTCCCACAGCATCACGGTGCCGCCGCCGTATTGGCCCTTGGGGATAATGCCTTCAAAGCCGCCGTATTCCATCGGGTGATCTTCAACCTGGACGGCGAGGCGCTTATCTGCGGTGACATAGCTCGGCCCCTTGGCGCAGGCCCAGCTCTTCAACACGCCATTCCAACCCAGGCGAAAGTCGTAGTGCAGGTTGGTCGCCGCGTGTTTCTGAATGACGAAGGGAAGGCCCTGCGAGGCCGATTCCTTCTTGGAAGTTTTTCGATCAGGAGCGTGAGGTTCGCCGCTCGGCTCTGCGGTAACGCTGAAGTCGCGCATGGAGCGATAGCGCTCCAGTTGACTGTCGATGGCATCCGCTGGAGATTTGGTCGCGGATTTATGCGCGGTCGCCATGTACGCCTATGCCGACTTGCGGGCTTTTGGTTTGACGAGCGCGATCCCTTTCTCTTTCTCTTTCCTCGCTGCCGCCGCGGGTTTGGCGGCGACCTCTCTGCCTGACGCTTTCTTCGGGGGCGCAGCTTCGTCGCGCTCCACGCTCTTGCGCAGAGCGTCCATCAGGTTGATCACCTTGCCAGTTGCGGGCGCGGGCTCGTCGTGTGGAACCGGAGCGTGTTGCACCTTGGCATCGACCAATGCGCGCAGCGCGACTTCGTACTCGTCTTTGAATTTCTCCGGATCGAACTTGCCCGACTTGCGCTTGATGAGCTCTTCGGCGAGAGCGAGCTGGTCTTCTTCGACGGCGACCTGCTTGATCTCGGCAAAATAGCTGGCGGGATTGCGCAGCTCCTCGGCATAGCGCATCACGTAGGCCATCATGCCGGGCAGTTTGTCATCCGTTGGCGCGGAGATGGCGACGAGATGTTCGCGGCCGCTGAAGGCGATCTTGCCCAGTGCAACCTTGCCAGCCTTGCGCAGAGCCTCGCGTACTACGGCGAATGCTTCGGCTTGCGCGTCGCCGTCAGGGACGACGAAATACGGCTTTTCAAAGTAGGCGGGATCGATCTCAGACTCGCTGACAAATTGCTTGACCTCCATCGTGTGTTTGGAGGGAATGCGAAGGTTGGCGAGTTCTTCAGGCTCAACGGTGACGTACTGACCCTTGGTGTATTCGTAGCCCTTGACGATGTCGGAGTTGTCGACCGCGCCCTCTTCGCCGGAGGTCTTCTGATACTTGATCCGCTCGCCGGTTTTGCGGCTGAGCTGATGAAAGCGAATCTCACTCTTCGTTTCGGTGGCGGTGAAGAGCTTGACCGCAAACGAGACCAGCGAAATCTGTATGTGACCAGACCAATAGGGACGCGCTGCCATAGACCTTCCTCCACTTTCGAGACAAGAGCGGCTGCTAAGGATGCCTGTTCCCGTGCAATAAGGTCTGCTGAACGCCAGGCTGCAGCTACTGATTGCATCCGACTGAGGAGATAAATATAGCGCAAAAGTGGGCAATTTAGGCATTAAAAGATACATATAAGCCGCCAAAACCCTAGAAAAGCCGTATCTGGGGTTCCGGCGTGGGCACGAAAAACCCCTCTAATGGGGAAGGCAAATTGACGGGAAATGCGTGGCTAGGCATTCTTGTTGGACGGAGAAAATTGAAAACTCAACCAACAACAGACGCTCCTGGCGACCCGGGTCGCGCTGGCAATGGCGACGATAAGTTCGTCGCGATGGTCACCGCCAAAGCACGAGCGAGCCTCCCGATCTGTGACTTCGAACCGCGCTCGACGCTAACGACCGTTGCTCATGAGGTAACTCGGCCGCGCTTCGCGGCGATTGATGCTCACAATCATCTGGATTCTCTCGAACCCGCTGCTGTGCTCGCCATTATGGATGAGTGCGGCATCGAGCACATCGTCAACATCACGATGAAGGTTGGCGATGAGGCATTTCGCATCGTGGAGAAGTTCGCGGCTGCTTCGCGGGAACGTTTCAGCACGATAGGGTGGATGGATTGGAGCGGCTTCGAGCGCCCCGACTTCGTTCAAGAGACGATCGACTATCTGGAACGGCTGGTCGAGCGCGGCGCAGTTGGTTTCAAGATATGGAAAGACCTGGGGCTGACGGTCCGAGATTCGAATGGCGAGTTAGTGCGTGTCGATGACGAGCGCCTTGATCCGCTCTTCGATAAGGCACGCGAACTCAATATTCCGATTATGTTTCACACCGCTGACCCTGCGGCGTTCTTTGAGCCGCTCGATCGATTTAATGAGCGCTATGAAGAGCTGGCCGCTCATCCGGACTGGAGCTTTCACGGTGCTCAATATTCGAAGCGGGAATTGTTGGAACAACGCAACTGCGTCTTCGCCCGGCATCCGCGGACGCGATTTATTGGCGCGCACGTGGGTGAGTCGCCGGAAGACCTCGGCTTTGCCGCGGCAATGCTGGAGCGCTTTCCGAATGTTTCGGTGGATATCAGCTCGCGGGTCGCGGAGCTTGGTCGTCAGCCTTACTCAGCGCGAGAGTTCTTTCTCAAGTTCGCAGACCGAATCCTCTTCGGCGCCGATCTGTTGCCCGATGTCCAGATGTACCGCCTCTACTATCGCTTTCTGGAAACATCGGACGAGTATTTCGAGTATCCCACTCACGCTTCGGGACAGGGTCGCTGGATGGTCTATGGATTGTTTCTTCCCGAGGATGTGCTTCGCAAGGTGTACCGTGAAAACGCGATGCGAGTCTTTCCGGGAATTTGCCAGGGGGAATGAATTTGGGTGTGAGCGCTTTCAGGGTTTTGTGTGTTGTAGCGCTGCTGCAGACGTTGCTGGGTGCGTCGGGAGGTACGCTGCTCGCGCAGACGGCACAGGTCAACGGGATACTGGGCGGAACACTGAGTAACGATGAGATCACTGCGGGGCTGAGTACTCAGGACGGGCATCCGACCGGCATCGGGATCCGCACAAATCACGGCAAAGACTCGCTGACAATCTCGGGACCGTTCGCGATAGCGTTGCGCGATGGCGCGGTGCTGTACCCGAGAGATTTGATTTGGGACGCGGCGGGTCGCGTGGAACACCTCGCGCCCGATGCTGGAGCAGCGCGATACTCAGAGCGAGTGCCCGGAGTGGCACTGCACTATACGTTCCGCGATCGGACAGGGCGCTTTGATGTGGACTGGGCTTTGATCCTTCGCAAGGGATCGCATTACATCCGTCAGTCGGTGACGATTACGGCCGGCAAAGAAGCGGTCGATGTGAGTGACGTTGAGCTGATCGATCTGTGGCCATCGAGCGGAAGTGGCGGCGCGACTCTTGCGGGTGTCGTGAAGGGTTCGCCGCTTATCGATGGCAATTTCTATCTCGGCTTTGAGCAGCCGCTGTCTCAATGCAGCGTGGTTGCGGGTCGGGGGAGCTGCGATCTGCGCAGCGATGTACCGATTGCGGCGGGGCAGTCGGCGGAGTACTCCGCTGTGGTCGGCGTCGCTGCGCCGGGGCAAATGCGTCGGGATTTTCTGACTTATCTGGAGCGCGAGCGCGCCCATCCCTATCGGACCTTTCTCCACTACAACAGCTGGTTTGATATTGGATTTTTCACCCCCTACTCGCAGCAGGATGCGCTGGATCGCATTCATGAGATCGGCGATGAGCTGAACAAGAAGCGCGGCGTCACACTTGACTCGTTTCTCTTCGACGACGGCTGGGACGACCACGATCATCTGTGGAAGATACGGGCGGATTTCACAGACGGCTTCACGCCGCTGTAAACAGGCTGCGGCTGAATATGGCACCGCGCCAGGGGTCTGGCTCTCGCCGTGGGGCGGCTATGGCCCCGCCAAGAAGGTGCGCGTTGCAAGCGGCGAGCAAGCGAAGGCTACGAGATTGTCGACGGCGGGTTGGCGCTGTCGGGGCCGAAGTACTATGCGCGCTTTCACGATGCGGTGACCGAGATGGTCACCAAGTATGGCGTGAACCAGTTCAAGTTCGACGGCACCGGCAATGCGGACCGCGTGGTGAAGGGCAGCGCAGTTCTCGAGCGACTTCGACGCGGCGATTCACCTGATCGGCGATCTGCGCAAGCTGAAGCCGGACCTGTTTATCAACCTGACGACGGGGACTTGTCCTTCGCCGTTCTGGCTGATGTACGCCGATTCGATCTGGCGCGGCGGCGAAGATACGGACTTCGCCGGAGTGGGCACCGATCGCGAGCGCTGGATCACCTATCGCGATGGCGACACATATGACGCAGGTCGTGAAGCGGCGGCCGGCTGTATCCCGCTGAACTCGCTGATGCTGCACGGCATTGTTTATGCGCAAGCAAGCTCCGCATCTGTCGACCGATCCGGGCGGGGACTTTGCGAACGAGGTGCATTCTTATTTCGGTTCGGGGACGCAGTTGCAGGAGCTTTACATCACTCCATCGCTGCTGACGACGGCCAACTGGGAGACGCTCGCCGAGGCGGCAAAGTGGTCGCGGGCGAATGCTTCGGTGCTGGTGGATACGCACTGGGTTGGCGGCGATCCGCGCTGGCTTGAGGTGTATGGATGGGCGGCGTGGTCTCCGACAGAAGGCGATTCTGACGTTGCGGAATCCGAGTGACAAGGCGCAGGATTTTACGGTGGATCTTGCTTCGGCGTTTGAGCTTCCGGCCGGTGCGGCGCGGAGTTATACGGCGCGAAGTCCGTGGGCGGCGGATGCTTCGCAGACGGCTGTTGAGCTACGGGCGGGTGAGGGGCATACTTTTCATCTGGCGCCGTTCCAGGTGCTGACTTTGGAGTGCGAGCCAAAGTCTAACTAGGCAGCTGTATAGTGTCAGCCATATGGCTACTCTTTATCCCGGCCGCTACAGCACCTCGATCGAAGGACCTTTCGTTGTCTTTCTGATCGGTCTGCGTATCAACCGACTGCTCGCGGTGAACAAGTGGCTTCCTACAGCAAAAGCGATGGGCCCGATGCTCCAGGAGCTTTATGCGAATCCGTCGCTAGGCATGCTTGCAGCTCATTCTTCCGTCTATTGGCGGGGCGTGATGGTGACGCAGTTCTGGCGCAGCTTTGATCACCTGGTTGAATATGCGCAGGCTCGCGATGCAGCACATCTGCCGGCGTGGAAGGCTTTCAATCAGAGTATCGGCTCAGACGGTAGCGTTGGAATATGGCATGAGACTTATCAGGTTGCGGACGGGAAGTATGAATGTGTTTACGCCAACATGCCCCGCTTCGGGCTCGCCGTCGCAGGAACGCACGAACCCGCCACGGGACATTTACGCGATGCGCGCTCGCGCATGAAGCGAGCCTCCGGCGAACCTCTGAGGGTTTACGTCACGCGTGGGCTTTTCCCTCGAAGTGCTGCTCGATCTCTTCGAGCGTCTTGCCCTTCGTTTCGGGAAGGAAAAATGCCGCGGTGACAAAGTAAATCACGGTGCATACTCCCAAGAAAGTGAACATTACGTAGTACCCGAACCTGCCCACGACTGGCAGGAAGACGAAGGCGATGAGCGTCGACGCCCCCTGGTTCAGAAGTAGCGCGATACCCATGCCGGTTGAGCGAATGCGGGTGGGCATGAGCTCGGAGAGCATGAGCCAGACTACGACTCCGGGGCCGAGCGCATACGAGGCGAAGAAGAGGCAGAGGCAGGCGGTGATGAGCCAGCCAGTCGTCTCAGCGGGGACAGGGCCAAAGAGGGCGCGCCTGATCTGGAGAGGAGCATTGGCCTCGGCTGAGTCGGGATGAATGCGCAGCACCGGATCGTGATCGCTGCTGAGTACGGTCGAGAGGTGGTCCCCGTCTCCGTACGAATAGAGCACGGCGAGAGTAGTGGCGCCATCTGTGTTTGCGGCGAGCGGCAGATCGAGCACGTTCCCCTGGACGGCGGACTGGACTTTGTCCTTAATATCGACGCGCTCCGATTCAAAGCGATGAAAGACAAAGGCGCCGGCGAGCAGGGCGAGGACGATGCCCCCTGTCCCGGCCTTGAGCAGGAAGCGCCGGCCTTTGCGATCGACGAGCGCGACGCCGACAAGCGTCATTACGCATTGCAGCACCTTGACCGACACGTCGCCGGCCGTCGCGTGGCTGGCGCTCATGCCTGCCTGTTTGAGGATGACGACCAGGAATGCGAGGATCGAGTTGATTCCGGTCGTTTGGTTACAGACGAGAACGATGCAGGCCAGCACAAACGGCACAACGTATTTTCGCTGGACGAGCGATCCCGCGGAATGCGAGGTCTTCTGCTCGGCATTTTCAGCGGCCAGCTCGCGCATCTCGCGCATTTGCAATTGGGCTTCGTCTTCAGGCGAAGAGCGGCGCAGTGCCGCCAGGGCTTGTTCCTCTTTGCCATGACGAAACAGCCAACGCGGCGTCTCGCTGAGAAAGAAGGAGCCGAGGAAGAAGACAAGTCCGGGATACACGATGGCGAGGAACATGCCTCGCCAGGCGTGATTCTCGGCGGCGAGAATCAGATCCTGATTGCCGGCGGCTGCGGCGATCGCGGCCTCCGCCTGCCGGGTGTAAAAGAAGCCGATGGTCGCGGCGAGCACGATGCCGAAGGTGAGCATGAACTGGAAGATCGCCGTGCCGCGGCCCCGGTTGTTGGCGCCAAGGCATTCCGCAAGGTAAAGCGGGACCACCACGGCGATGACCCCGCCGCTGATACCTTGCAGCAGGCGGCCGAGGAAGAGCGGGACAAATCCCTGCGAGATGACGATCAGCCCGACGCTCAAGACGAAGAGCGCGCCGCTGACGATCATCATTTTCTTGCGCCCGAGCCAGTCGGCGAGCAGCCCGGCAACCAGCGAGGAGCACATGCCCCCGCCCAGGACGGCGGCGACGATCAGCGAGGTCTGCTCGACGGTGAGGTTGACGGTGCGGTTCAGGTAGAGCAGCGCCGCGGCGATGATGCCGACATCGATTCCGTAAAGCAGGCCGCCAAGGCCGGAGACGAAGATGAGGAAGCGTCCGTAGCGGACGGTGTTCGGTATGCTTGCATCCGAGGCATTTCTGGGCATTGCTAGACGTTACCGCGAAGGCAGTAGTTTTAGGAAGTGCAGCCGCGAAATAAGACCATGGAATATGACTCGCGTGCCTGGGATGAGATTGCAATGAGAATTGACAAGTGGCTGTGGGCGGCGAGGTTTTTCAAGACCCGCGCTCTGGCGTCGAAGGCTTGCGACCTGGGCCGGATTGCCTGCAACGAGCAGCAAGCCAAGCCAGCGCGAGAGGTCCGTGTGGGCGATCTGCTGCAGATCAGGAACGAGGGCGGCGACTTTGAGGTCGAGGTGCTGTTGCTGAGCGAGGTGCGCGGGCCTGCAGCCGTGGCGCAGACGCTCTATCGCGAGACTGAGGCCAGCCGAGAGGCGCGAGCGAAACTTGCCGAAGAGCGGAAGGCGATGGCGCAATATGAGGCGATCCCCGCAGGGAGGCCGTCGAAGCGCGACCGGCGCGAGATTAACCGCTTTCGACGCAGGTAAGACGCTACAGAGAGGGAAGTTTGGCGCGAAGCTGCTGGATCACTGCGGGCTCGTCTCGCAGTGAGACTTCGAGTTTCGCGATGCGGATCGGTGCGGCGGCTTCCAGCATCTGGAGTAGCGTGGCGTCGAGCTTCACCGCATCTTTCTCGGTGGTGACGAACGCATCCGCGCGAACTTCGGCGGCGACTTTCACGAGGCGGTCGATGTCGCCACGCGAATAGCGGTGGTGGTCGGCAAAAGCAACGGCGAGCTCGACATTGATGTCCTCAGCTTCCAGCGAGGAGAAGAATTCGTCCGGTCTCGCGATTCCACAGAAGGCGACGGCGCGCTCAGTCGTCTCGGTCAGGTCTTTGGGGACGCTGAGGGATCGCTGCACCCACCAGACGGGCGCCTGCACGCCGAGCTTGCGAAGTTCGGGTTCAAGCTCCGAGTCTTCTTCGCGAAGGACAACGAACGTGGCCCGCGTCAAAGCGTGGAGTGGCTCGCGCAAACGTCCGGCGGGCAGCAGCTTTTCGGTGAAGTCGCTGCGATGCAGCAGAACGATGTCGACGTCTCTCGCCAATTGTCGATGCTGGAATCCGTCGTCCAGAAGATGTACGGCTAGGGGCGCTGTGGCCCGCGCCTGCGGCATTGGGCTTGCTTGTGCGAGCAACCCTGCTTCGTACCTTCTTGCTCCGACGAAGACGGGCGCACCGGTTCGCCGCGCAATCAGCAGCGGCTCGTCGCCAAAGCGAACCGCGTTCCCTGCGGGATCGACCTGTTCGGTGGCTCGCCCACTTCGCCCATAGCCGCGCGAGAGCACATCGACCTCGATTCCTTCGGCTCGAAGAAGCTCCGCCAGCCGGATGGTCAGCGGTGTCTTTCCCGATCCACCTACGGAGAGATTCCCGATGCTGATTACCGGGCGGGAAAGCCGCTTCGCTTCGAGCCATTTCCGCTCGTAGGCAAGGTTCTTGGCCGCTACAGCCATCCCATACACCGCGCCCAGCGGCCCCATTCCGGCCCGACTCACGCGGGTCCTCCGGGCAGCAGAGCAAGCAGCGCATCGACTGCCCTCGCCGTGGCGCCTGCCTCGGCATTGAATGCGACTCGGGCACGGTCTCCCATTGCTCGCGAGGCAACTCCGTCGCGGAGTTGTTCGGTCAGTGTTGCGCTCAAGTCAGCGGCTGCGGTGATTTGGATCGCATCTTGCGACCGAAGCTTCTCCACGATCTCGCGAAAGTTTTCATAATGCGGGCCGATCACGATGGGTGCTCCGAACTGAGCCGGCTCCAGCGGATTGTGACCTCCGGCAGCGACGAGGCTGCCTCCGACGAAGGCGACCGCCGCCAGCGAATACACCGAGGCCAGTTCCCCAATCGAATCCAGCAATAAGACCGATCCGGCCTCGATGGCGATGGAAGAGCTCGTAATCTGGTCCAAATTCCAATCAGACCGCCGATACCAGCGGATGTTACTGTGCTCCAGCAGCTCCGCCACCGCCGTAAACCTCTCTGGATGCCTGGGAGCAAGCACCATGCGCAGATTTGGCTCCGCTGCCACAAGCTCGGGCCATGCACCGAGCAAAAGCTCTTCTTCACCTGCCAGAGTGCTGCCGCAGACCAGCAGTCTGGCGTAGCGGGGCATCGCCGCGCGGAGTATTGCTACGGCCTCGCTATCGGAAGCTGCGCGCACGTCGTATTTGAGATTTCCTCCCAGCTTCACCCGCTCCGCGAGCACTCCAATGGCGCGCAGTCTGGCGACATCGTCTTCGCTCTGGGCGAGAACCACCTTCAGTGCCCTGAGTATTCCGCGCCAAAGAGAACGCAGCCTGAGATATCGCGGGAAGGAACGATCGGAGATCCTCGCATTCACCACGGCGACCGGAATTTCGGCGCGCCGGCATTCCCACAACATGCGCGGCCAGAACTCCGTCTCTGCCAATACGAACAAAACCGGACGAAGCGCCCACAGATATCGTCGAACCGAGAAGCCAAAATCGAGCGGATAGTAGAAGACGTTCTCCCCGCCAAAGCGTTCGCGCGCAATCGTCTGCCCCGTCGTGGTCGTCGTCGAGACGACAACACGGTAGCCGGGAGCACGCCCCCGAAGATCTCGCACCAGGCCGCCAATGGCGATGACTTCGCCGACCGAGACGGCATGAATCCAGATGACGCGCCGATTATCGCCAGCGGGTGCAAGGGGCGGCGGCACGCGACCCAGCCGCTCCGCCAGCCCTTTGCGATACTTGTCGGTGGTGGCCATCTTCCACACCCACCAGGGTGAGCTGACCCCCAGCGCTACCACTAACGCGAAGCTGTAAAAAGACATCAGCAGAAGCGAAACCTCGTTCGCATACAAATCATTCGCAAATCGGGAGGCAAAGGAATTCCACGCCCCGAAGCTCTCCAACGGAACTTTGCGCAAGTCTTAAACGAAGATGATAATCGTCCCAGTGATCCGCCGTTGCTTAGCTGGACTTCTCTGCTGTGGCTTGTGGCTGCTGGGCGCGTGGCCTGCGGTCGCCGAACACCCTCCTGCGCCAGCTCTCGCCGCCTCGACTTACCCGGCCTTCGACGCTCACCGCGACGAACACGTCACCATCGCCGCCGACCCTTATGACACCAAAGAGAAGGCGGGCTGCTTTCGTATGGACTATCTCAAGCTCGGCTTTATGCCTATTCGCGTGATTGTGACCAACGACGGCGATAAGCCGATCAGCCTTGAACAGGCGCGAATCCACCTGATCACGGCCAGCGGCGATAAGATTCCGGCGGCCGAACCCGAAGACGTCGAGCGTCGAACGACCGATGTCAAGAATCCTTCCAACGGAGTCAGGCTTCCGGTTCCTGGACTCACAGGCAAGCCGAAATCCAAAGATCCCAAGATCGAGGCCGACTTTCACGAGTTCGAATACCAGGCAATCGTCGTCGAGGCACATACCACCCGCGCCGGGTTCCTCTTCTACGATGTCGAAGGCCTGAGCGATCCTCTCAAGGGCGGAAAGCTTTACTTGCGAAGGCTGCAGGCGGCAGACGGGAAAGAGCTCTTTTATTTCGAGATACCCCTGGACAAATATCTCGCGGCACAGGCGAAGTGGAAACTCGCGATTGGCGTTCATCTTCCCGCGCGATTAGAGCATTTTCACTTCTGATGCTTGCAACGTAACCAACTTCGTCGCGGCTTTTACCCGAGCAAAAGCCACTCATCGCCACTCTGGCAAAGTTCACGCTAGAAGTGAAGATGCTCTAGAATTGCAGGAGCGGTGGTTTCTGATAGTTTTTCAGGTCGCGAAGACTCCATCTGCTTGAGAGATTGAGCCTCCATGAATCTACGTATTTCGCAGTCGGCGACCTTGCTGGGTATCGCAATCGCCGTGAGTTCCGCTTCGTTTCCCGCAATCGCACAGACAGCTCACTCGATTCCTCCGCCAGCAAGCGCCGGACCGCAGTCACCGTTTGCCGGCACGGTCGTGGAAGAACCGGTCGCGTTTGTTAATGACCAGATCATCAGCAAGTCAGACTATGACCGGCAGCAGCAGGAGCTTGAAGCGACGGCGCGCCAGCAGAACTGGACGGCGCAGCAGTTGGAGGACCAGAAGAAGAACCTGTTGCGCGACCTGGTCGACCAGCAACT
Organism: uncultured Acidobacteriaceae bacterium; assembly: GCA_963790505.1. GTDB lineage: Bacteria > Acidobacteriota > Terriglobia > Terriglobales > Acidobacteriaceae > Acidisarcina. The sequence goes on from CAWBOT010000004.1 coordinate 1,201,075, forward strand.
GCTGTTGTCGAAGGGCAAGGAACTCGGGATCACCGGCGAGACCGAGATGGTCAAGCAACTCGACGCGATCCGCAAGCAGAACAATCTGGATTCGATGGAGGCGCTCGAGGCGGCTGCCAAGCAGCAAGGCGTCTCGTTCGAAGACTTCAAGCAGCACATCCGCGATCGCATCATTACCCAGCAGGTGATCGGCCAGGAGGTCTACCGCAAGGTCAACATCACCCAGGCCGAACTGCAGCGGTATTATGACGCCCATAAACAGGAGCTGGATCGTCCCGAGTCGGTGCGGCTCAGCGAGATATTGGTCCCTACCAACGCTGCCGGGCCGGATGATCCGGCGCAGGTGGCCGCCGCCCAGGCCAAAGCGCAAGCGATCTATGCACAGCTTCAGGGCGGTGCGAAGTTTGAGGAACTGGCGAAGAGCAGCTCCTCCGGTACCACGGCCGCGCAGGGCGGCGATCTCGGCGAGTTCAAGCGGAGGCAACTGGCGAAAGTGCTGGAAGACCAGACCTTCTCCTTAAAGCCTGGGCAGTATACCCAACCGATTCGCACCAAGCAGGGCTTTGTGATTCTCTATGTCGCGGCGCATAACGCCGGTGGCGTGCCCCCGATGAAGGACGTAATGCCTCAGCTTGAGGAAGCGGTCGGCACCGAACGCACCGAGCCCGCGCTGCGCGCTTATTTGAAGCAATTGCGGATGGAAGCGTATATCGATTACAAGCCGGGCTATGTGGATTCAGCGGCGGTTGTGAATCCGAGCAAGCCCAGTTATAGCGCGTACGCACCGCCTGCTCCCAAGAAAAAGAAGAAGATTGAGCGGACCCGCTACCGGCAGAAGACCTATGGTTCAGAGCCCAAGAAGCAGCAGGCCAGCGCTCCGGCGCCCACTGCTGCCCCCGCGGCTCCGGCTCCCAATGTGCCGTCGCTTGCCGAGGCGCCGGGCGCAGCAACCGCCTCAACTGCAGGCTCTGCCAACCCGACGACCGCCGACCCGACGACAGGCCAGGTCGGTGCGCCGGGGACAAAGGCGGAAGACCAGGTTGGCGTCGCAAATCCCGAGGCGGCCGGTTCCTCGTCAAGCCAGTCTTCGGCCAATCCGAGCAGCAGCGCCACCCCGCCGGCAAAAAACACCCAGGTCGCCAGCTCTTCTTCGCAAAAGCCGGGTAAGAAAGAGAAAATCCGGTTTGGACAGCCGCCGACCAAGACTCTTCCCGCTGCGGCGACAACGCAAACTGTCGATGCGGGGGCGGTTGGCGCCTCAGCCGATTCCTCGAACGCCGCCCAGAATGGAACATCCGAGACCCAGTTAGCGGCCAATACCGGCGGCGACGCCCCGGCGATTGGAGCCACCGCGCCCAGCGTCCCCGATAAGAAGACTCGTTATAGCGACCGCGCCAAGATACCCAAGGAGAAGAAGGCGAAAGAACCTAAGGTGGATCCCTTCGCGCCGCCGCCGGTGAGCGCTCAGGAAGTGGCTGACCGGCAAACCCAGTCCGCCCCGCTTGGACTCTCTGGAGATAGCACCAAGAAGACCAAGAAACCGAAGCCGACGGAGAAGACGCGTCTTCAGGACCAGCCCAAGAATAAGAGCACCCAGGCGACGGACGATGGAAGCGCACCGGCGCCCGCTCCCGATACTCAGCCAGCCTCGCCGCCCACAACGAAATAGAGTTCGGCGCACGCGGCAACCGAATCGGCGTCCCGAAAGCTGGAGAATCACTGGGCCAGGTTCGGGGCGCGGCTGTTTGAGGTTCAGGGCGATGCTGTAAAGTACCTTCACAGATGAAAGACATCTTCATTGCCGACCTGGCGAAGTTTGAGGAGCAGTCCGTTACTGCCTTTTTTTCCGCGTCCACCAAGTCGCTCCGAGACAAAAAAGACGGCGGCAAATACCTTGCTCTGGTGCTGACCGATCGTACCGGATCGATGGAGGCGCGCATGTGGGACAACGCGGCCGAGGCCTCCCCGGAGTTTGAGCAGGGCGACGTGGTCAAGCTCAAGGCCCAGGTCTGCCGCTATCAGGAACGCCTGCAGATGAAGGTCGAGCGCATCCGCGCCGCACTCGACGGCGAGTACGATCCTGCCGATTTTCTTCCCGCCACCACGAAGGATGTCGACGTCCTATGGGCTGAACTGAACGCCTACGTCGACAGCTTTCGCGATCCGCATTTGAAGGCGCTGCTGCGCGCCTTTCTTGACGACCCGGAGATCGTGTCAGCCTTTCGCCAGGCTCCGGCAGCGAAAGCGATGCATCATGCGTGGCTGGGAGGGTTGCTGGAGCACGTGGTCTCATTGATGGGCGTCTGCGAACTCGCGGCGAAGCATTATCCTGAGGTCCACCGCGACCTGCTGCTGACCGGGGCGCTTCTCCACGACATCGGCAAACTCCACGAGCTGGTCTGGAAGAAGAGCTTCGATTACACGATCCAGGGCCAGTTGCTCGGGCATATCACCATCGGCTACGGCATGATCGAGAAGAAGCTGGAGACGCTAGCCGATTTCCCGCCGCGCCTTCGCGTGCTGGTCGAGCACATGGTGCTGAGCCATCACGGACACTATGAGTTCGGTTCGCCCAAGCTGCCCATGATTCCCGAGGCGATTTTGTTGCACTACCTCGACGACATGGACGCCAAGATGCAAACTGTACGGAGCGAGTTTAGCCGCGCCGCGACGGCGGGAAGAGACGGCGCACAGATGACCGAGTGGGTGCGCGCCCTCGAGCGGCCGCTGCTCGATACCACCGGATATCTGGCTGGCGAAGGAGACGAATAACATGCCCTATCTGCTGAAGACTGAACCCGATGTCTACTCCTTTGCCGATCTGGAGCGCGACAAGGAAACGATCTGGGACGGAGTGACCAACCCCACGGCCGTCAGGAACCTGCGCGAGCTGCCGAAGGGCGAGGACCTCATCATTTATCACACGGGCGACGAACGCACCGCCGTGGGGACGGCGAAGGTCGTCTCCGTCGACGCGACGAACCCCAAGGTGCCGCTGGTGAAGATCAAGGCCGGCAAGAAGATCAAAGAGCCAAAGACGCTGGCCGCGATCAAAGCGACGAAGCTTTTTGCGGATTCTCCACTGGTGATTATCGGGAGGTTGAGCGTGGTGCCGCTGACCGCAGATCAGTTTGCGTGGATTGTGGGCGACTAAGGCTGCAGTGCTCTGAGCTACAATCAACACTGGTAATTCCATAAAATGCTACGTTTTTCTACTGCCGGAGAATCACACGGCGAGAGCCTGATCGCCTTGATTTCCGGTCTCCCTGCGGGCGTCGAGGTCGACCAGGACTTCGTCGATCACGAGCTTTGGCGGCGGCAGCGAGGCTACGGCCGGGGCGGCCGGATGCGGATCGAATCCGATACCGCGCACATTCTCTCCGGCGTGCGCCACGGAAAAACCATCGGCGCGCCGATCGCGATTGAGATCGAGAACCGCGACTGGAAGAACTGGACCGAAGTGCTCCCGGTGGGAGCGGGCGACCCGGCGAAACACAAGGCGGTCGCCTCGCCGCGTCCCGGTCACGCCGACCTCGCCGGTGCGCTCAAGTATGACTTTCCCGACGCGCGCTATGTGCTCGAGCGGGCATCGGCACGCGAGTCGACGGCGCGAGTAGCTGCCGGCGCGTTTGCGAAGCTTCTGCTCAAGGTGCTCAACATTGAGGTCGCAAGTCACGTGGTGCGCGTGGGACGAGCCGAGTTGGAGCGCGATGCGAGCTGGGAAGAGATTGCGGCGCTGCGCGACCGGGAAGAGATTCTGCTGAGCTGTGTCGAAGCGGACGCCGAGGCGCGAATGAAGGCAGAGGTGGATCTTGCACTCCGAACCGGCGACTCGATCGGTGGCGTCTTTGAGGTGGTTGTACACGGAGCGCCGGCCGGCATTGGCACCTATGCTAACTGGGATGAGCGGCTCGATGGAATACTTGCCCAGGCGGTGATGTCTCTGCAGGCAGTGAAAGCAGTGGAACTTGGTCGCGGCGTGACGGCGGCCGCTTCACTGGGCTCCGAGGTGCACGACGCGATCGGCTACAGCGACGCCGAAGGCAACGGCCATACCCGATTCACCCGTGAACACAATAACGCCGGGGGGATAGAAGGCGGAGTTTCCAACGGCGAGGACATCGTCGTGCGTGGATATCTGAAACCGATCTCCACCTTGCGCCGTCCGCTCGCTTCTGTTGCATTTGATACAAGAGAAGTTACAAAAGCGGCCTACGAGCGCAGCGATGTCTGCGTGGTGCCCGCGGCGGGTGTCGCGGCGGAATCGATGGTGGCGCTTGCGGTCGCCCGGCTGGCGTTGGAAAAGTTTGGCGGCGATTCTGTGGGAGAGTTGCGCCGCAATTATGAAGGATATCTGGCGCAGATCCGACGGTTCTGATCGCGCTGCAAAATTCAACTTAGGACAACTCTAGTTCGATGGTACGACCGATAGTGAAATATCCAGAGCCGGTGTTGCAGCGTCCGGCAGCTCCTGTGGCGGAGTTCGACGACGAGCTGCGCGCATTGGTGGACGACATGTTTGAGTCGATGTATGCGGCGCAGGGGATCGGCCTCGCCGCGCCTCAGATTGGCGTATCAAAGCGGGTCACCGTACTTGACCTTAGCTTTCAGAAGAATCCGGAAGACAAAATCGTGCTCATCAATCCGGAGATCACCTACAAACACGGCAAGCAATATGAAGAAGAAGGCTGCCTGAGCCTGCCGGACATCCACGAAAAGGTTTCGCGGGCCGCGGAAGTGAAGGTCCGTGCGCAGACGCTCGACGGCGAATGGAAGGAGTACGACGCCAACGAATTGCTGGCGCGCGCCTTCCAGCACGAGATCGATCACCTCGACGGTATTCTCTTTATCTTCAGAGTGAGCGCATTGAAGCGCGACTTGATCCAGCGGCGCATTCGCAAGCTGCAAAAGACCGGCGAGTGGTAGCCGCCCGAGTGGTCCACCAATGAAGCTGGTCTTTTGCGGAACCCCGCAGTTCGCCGTACCCACACTGCTCGCCCTCATCGATGCGGGGCATGACATTGCCCTGGTGCTGACGCAGCCGGACCGCCCGAGCGGGCGTGGCATGCAGTTGTTTGCGCCTCCGGTGAAGCAGATGGCGGAGGCAGCTGGTCTCGAGATATTGCAACCTGAAAAGATAAAGAACAACGAAGATCTGCGCGCGCGGCTGACCGCAATTGCACCGGACGCCATCATCGTTGTTGCCTACGGCCGCATCATTCCCAAGTGGATGCTGGATCTGCCGCGTTACGGCAACATCAATCTGCATGGATCACTGCTGCCGAAATATCGCGGGGCAGCGCCGATCCAGTGGGCGATTGCGCGCGGCGAAACGGTCACTGGAATAACTACCATGCGGCTCGATGAGGGACTCGACACCGGCGGCATACTTCTCAAGCGCGAAGTACCGATAGGTCCCGCGGAGACAGCGGAGGATTTGTATCTGAAACTGTCACAAACCGGCGCCGAGGTCATGATTCAAACTCTTGCCGGCTTTGCGGATGGATCGATCAAGCCTCAAGAGCAGGACAATAGTGCGGCGACCCTCGCGCCGATTTTGACTCGCGAAGACGGAGCCGTTAATTTTTCGCTCACCGCCAACGAAGTGTACAACCGCTGGCGCGGCTTCCAGCCGTGGCCCGGCGCGTGGACGACAATGGACGGCAAGAAACTACTGGTCTCGCGTATGCAGCCGGCCCTGGTCGGGATTCCCGCTGAACCGGGTACTGTCCACGTCGATCAGGGACACTTTTTCGCTAGTTGCGCGGAAGGCAGCTGGATATTGCTCGAAGAGGTCCAGCTCGAGGGCAAGAAGCGCATGCCCTCGGAAGACTTTCTTCGCGGCCACCCATTGAAGTCAGGCGACAGGCTCGGACAAGAACTCGAACCCGGGCTCAAAGCATGATAGCCCCTGCACGGTCGGCGGCTTTTGCCATCCTGTTGAAGATCGAACAAAACGCCGGGCACTGCGACGAGCTGCTTCGCTCAGAGATGGTCGACCGGCTCTCGCAGGCCGACCGCAATCTCTGCACGAACCTGGTGATGGGCACGCTGCGCTGGCAGATCTCGCTCGATTCGCGGATCAACGATCTGCTCGTGCGGCCTGACACGCGGCTCGACGATGAGGTCCGTATCGCACTGCGGTTGGGCGCTTTCCAGATGATCTATCTCGATAGGATTCCGAGCCACGCCGCGGTGATGGATAGCGTCGAGCTGGTGAAGCACAGCGGCCACGGCTTCGCCTCGGGGATGGTGAATGCACTCCTCCGCAAGATTGCCGTTGCGCCTGCCGTGGAAATCACGTCGAGTTTTGCGAGTGCGGTGGAGTTGGCTGCTACTTACGCGCATCCGGTATGGATGGTCGAGCGCTGGGTGCTTCGCTATGGAATCGAGAAGGCCACTGCGATCTGCAAGTTCGATCAGCAGCAGCCAGACGCGACGATTCGCTTGGTGACGGAATCAGCGGAAGCAGAGCTGCTTGCCGAGGGCATTGAGCTCGCCGCCGGGGCCTTTCTCGTAAAGGCGAGACGAGTCGTTCGCGGCGATGTAACAGCGACGGTTACATATAAGAATGGTTCAGTTCGGATTCAGGATGAAGGCTCGCAACTCGTAGGGGAACTAGCCGGCAACGGTGAAAATATTCTCGACTGCTGCGCGGCGCCAGGCGGCAAGGCGGCGATTCTTGCGGAGCTCAACCCCAAAGCGAATCTGCTTGCCTGCGACGTAAGTCGGCGGCGGCTCGATGAGATGCGCGGGATGCTGCGAAATGTGCGCGGTGCGAGAATCTCATACGAAACTATGGATGCGGCGAAGCTCGCCTACGATATGGTCTTCGACCTGGTGTTGTGCGATGTGCCGTGCAGCGGAACCGGCACGATCGCCCGCAATCCGGAGATTCGGCACCGGTTGGAGCCTGCGGAATTTCCCCGGCAACACTCGCGGCAGGTGGCGATCCTGCTGGCGGCGATGCGCGCGCTGAAACCTGGCGGCAGGCTCATCTATGCTTCCTGTTCTCTTGAGCCGGAGGAGAACGAGTCAGTCATCCAGGACTGCCTTTCAGGACGGCCGGAGTACTGTGAGATGGACCTTGGCGGGCGGGTGGAAGCGTTGATCGCAGGTGGTTCAATGCATCCCACTGGTGCGACTGGCCTACTCGAAAAGGGTCGCCTGCGGACTCTGCCCGGAATTCATCCCTGCGACGGATTCTTCGCGGCGATGATCGGCAGGCACTAAAGAAGTGTGCGGGCATCGTCATCGCGCTGACCAATTCCACATCTAGAAGATTCCCGCGACCCTAAAGAGGGGCTCCGAATTAGCCCTTTCGGGGTTTGAGTCTTCATTCGCTGTCCCGTAACTTCGGGTGATAGCAACGACTCTAACGGTCGCGCACCCCAACTATCTCAAGGAGCTACTCATGTTCATCGTTTTGGCTTTACTGCTTGGAATCGTATCGGGACTCCGAGCGCTGACGGCCCCCGCAGCCGCGAGCTGGGCGGCCCGCATGGGATGGCTGGCGGTCGCCGGAACGCCCATGGCCTTCATGGGCTTCAAGTACACACCGATCATTTTCACCGTCCTGGCCATCGGCGAACTGTTTAACGACAAGTTACCCAAGACTCCCAGCCGAAAGACGCCTCCGCAGTTTATTGCTCGCATTGTCATGGGGTCGCTCGTGGGTGCCACGGTGGGCGCGGCGTCGGGCTCGCTGATTTTAGGGCTCATCGCCGGCGCGATCGGCGCGGTCGCAGGAACGTACGGCGGCGCCGCGCTGCGCAGCAAATTGGCGTCGCTTTTCGGCAAGGACCTGCCGGCGGCGCTGGTCGAAGATGTCGCAGCGATAGTACTGTCGATCGTAATCGTCACCAGATTCTGATAGGCGAGTTTTGTCGCCCCCCAAGGGAGTGTGAGACGCTAGCGGTATGAGCGCAAACACTCCCATCTCCATTCTCGATATCCCTGTCGAACGAATCGACGGAACGCCCACTTCGCTTGCCGAACATAAGGGCAAAGTTCTGCTGGTCGTCAACGTAGCCTCGCAATGCGGATTCACGCCGCAGTATTCGGCGCTTGAGGCGCTTTACGAAGCGAACCGCGACAAAGGGCTGGTTGTTTGTGGCTTTCCCGCGAACGACTTCGCTGCGCAGGAGCCGGGGTCGAACGCAGAGATCCAATCCTTCTGCGAGACCAGCTTCGGCGTGAAGTTCCCGATGTATGCGAAGATCGCGGTCACCGGCGAGGCACGGCATCCGCTGTACGACGCGCTGGTTTCGAATTCTCCGAAGACCGCAGGCGACACAGCTGAGCTACGCAACCATCTGATCGAGTTTGGTGTAACGCCGACTTCGCCGCCCGAGGTGCTTTGGAACTTTGAGAAGTTCCTGGTGGGCCGCGATGGCAAGGTGGTGACGCGCTTTGCGCCGGATGTGACGCCAGAGGATGCGGTGTTGCGGGAGGCGGTTGAGGCGGAGATAGGGCGGGGCTAATCAGGGCTCCAGCCCAAACTCATCGCGAATCGAGTCGTGTTCGCGGCGGAGGCTGGTCATGAGCGCGCTGAACGCGGGATCCTGGCGCAGCGGCTTGAGGTATGGGTCCACTTCGAAGAGGCGATAGTTGGGCAGGCCCATGGCGGCGCAGCGTTGGAGTTCGTGGATGGCTTTCTCCGGCTTGCCGCTGAGAGCGTAGGCAGCCGCGCAGGAGTGCCAGGTGTGGTGGGTGTGGGTCATGCTGTGGATGCTGCGCGCGGCCTCGTCGGCGAGTATCTCGGCGCGCCGGTGATCGCCCTCGATGCCAGCCATCATCGCCTCCAGGCCGAGACCAAACGATTCCGCGGGGAACATGCGCCGGGCCTTGTCGATGGCCAGACGGGCTTCATCCAGGCGCCCAGCATATAAAACAGCGATCGGCGACATAAGGTGATTCAGAATCCCATTTGGCTCGAGTGCAAGAGCGCGTTCGTATAGCTCAACGCTCTCGTCAAAGTTGCCGCGCTGCAGGGCGATGGCGCCGTGATGCATGCAATTCAAAACCGGATTTGTCGATTCCAGCTCATCGGCGTCCTGCTCCGCCGCGTCGAGGAAGCCGAGATGCCAAAGCAGCGCGGAACGCTGATGGCGCGCGGTCGGGTTGGCGGGGTCGATCTTAATGGCCGCGTTCATTGCCCTCAGCGCCGCCCGATTTTGAAAGCTGCGTGAGGGCGACCATATGATCATGCTGCGGGCGCACAGAGCCGTGCATTGGACGGGGTCCAGCTCGAGGGCCCGGGCAATTGCCAGTTCGCCCATCTCGAACCACTTGGGATCGGGATCCAGATGAGCGCCCATCTGGGCGCAAGCCTGAGCGAGCAGACCCCAGGCGTCTGCAAAACAAGGATCGAGTTCGGTGGCGCGGGTGAGCAGCTCAATCGCCGAGGCCATTTCAAATTTCTCGACGTGGATCTGACGATCGACGGCGCGAAGGTATAGCTCGAAGGCCTCGGCAGACTTGGTAGGGGAGACCCGGGACTCATTCTCAACCTTCTGGCGGGGTACGAAGACATCGCTGACGCTGTCGGCTAGGCGGTCCTGCAGCGCGAAGAGATCGCTCGAGTCCCCGTCCTGCGTGAGCGAGGCGAGCGTGCGCGAATCGCTGGAGCGGTGGACCTGCACCATCACGCGAATCTTTCCGCCGGCGATTTGAACCGTACCCTCAACCACCAGATCAACGTTGAGCTCTCGCGCAACTTTGGCCCAGTCGTTCTCATCGCCGGCGTAACGGATGACGCTCGAAATGGGGCGCACCAGCAGCTTGCCGGTCGAGGAGAGCCGATGGACGAGAGCCTCGGCCAGCGATATGGACAGATATTGATCCACAGATGGACCGCGCACTCTTAATGGAACCACGGCCAGGGTCGGGCACTTGGGCCGCGCATGAGTCTGAGGGCGATCGGGAAAGGTCAAAGACTTGAGCTCGGTGGCAAGCTCGACGGCGGAGTCCGGCCGCAGAGAGCGGTCTTTGGTGAGGCAGCGCATCACCAGGCGGACAAACTCCGGCTGAAGATCGGGGCGGTAGGTGCTGGGCGGTTGAGGCTCGGTGGTGGCGATCTCATGCATCAGGCCAAGGATGCTTGCTGCCTGAAACGGCGGATGGCCGATCGCCAATTCGTAAAGCACGCAGCCAAAGGAAAAGATGTCCGAGCGGAAATCGGTGTCTTCACCGCGCGTCTGTTCAGGCGACATGTAAGCGGCGGTCCCAATGATCTGGCCGTCGCTGGTGAGGTGCGGGTTCGACTCGCTTCGGGTCACTTTGGCGATACCGAAGTCGAGCACCTTGGCCTCGTGCGACCTGGTGATCATGATGTTGGCAGGCTTGATGTCGCGGTGCACGATGCCTGCTGCGTGAGCTGCGCCGAGGGCCAGAGCTATCTGAGAGCCTAGCTGAGCAAGACTTTCAAAGCTCAGAGCGCCGTCCGCAATCAGCTCCTTTAGGGTGCGTCCGTCGACGTACTCCATCACCAGGAAGTCAATGTTCTTGTCGGTGCAGATGTCGTAGAGGGCGACGATGTTGGGGTGATTCAAGGCCGAGGCGGCGCGCGCCTCGTTCAGGAAGCGACGTCTCAGTGCGCTATCGTCGGCCGTCTCGCGGGGCAACATTTTGATGGCTACGGTGCGCTCGAGGCGCAAATCCCGCGCGCGATAGACCTCGCCCATGCCGCCCTTGCCGAGCGGCTGCTCGATTACATACCGGCCAAGGAAGGTTGTTGCCGGAACGAAGGTGACTGCAGTGTCGGCCTGTTCTACGCAAGCATTTGCGGATGCCGGTCCGCTCGAAGAGCTTGCCTGCGCCGACGCCTGTTTGGTTTCGGGATTCACTTCGGGGTTGGCCTCACCGAACAAATGATGAGCGCTCCTATCAGGGGGATAAAGGGCAACGGCACAGGCAAGCGAAGTGAGTGTGAGCTGACTTTCGGCTTGTATCATAGCATCCGCCGGATGGGGCTTTCCGCAACGAATATGACGTCTTCATATGGGGATTGCGTCGAAAGTCCGAATCTAAATAGATAGTGTTCCTCGGCTGGACATCGTTTCAAGCCCGCAATCTCAACTAGCGAACGACGGTGAGCTGAATCGGGGTATTGGTGTCGATCCTATATCCGGCGAGCGGGGTTTGGGCGATGACGGTTCCGGACGGGGGTGAGACATGGCCGTCGGATGTGGGGGCGGCAGTGTCGAATTCTGTCGCGAGCTTGAGGCCCGAGTGGGTAATTGTCGCAGCGGCGGTTACATAAGGATGTCCGACCATGTCGGGCATGACGTAAGTGGCCGAAGAGGCTGAGTCGTCGAGGGCTGGATCGCTGATAAGCAGGGAGACGCTGGGCTTTTCGACTCCGGCGGCACCGGCGGGCGGGTCTTGGGCGATGACGGTCTCGGCCGGCGCGGCGGAGCTCATGCGAACGACAGAGCCAAGCTCGAGGCCGAGGCGACGCAGCGCGATGATGGCTGCGCGCTGGGGCTGCCCGGTGAGGTTGGGGATGGCGACGGTCTGCGGGCCGAGGCTCTCGATGCAGCGGACATGCCATTCGCGGCGGACGACGGCGCCGGGCGCGGGGGACTGCGAAAGGATGCGGCCGGCGGGGACTTCGGCGCTGTAGAAGCGTTTGTCGATGGTCATCTCGACGCCGAGGTCGGCGGCTTTGGCCTGGGCCTCCTGCGGAGTGAGGCCCTGGAAGCTGGGGAGTCTGACTTCGGCCCCGTGGATCGCGAAGCGCATGGTGATAAGCGCCGAGGTGAGCGCGACGAGCGCGAGCGCGAGGGTGAGGATGACGAATTGGAAGAGGCGGAGCATTCGTTCCCGGTTTCCCTCAGCGGTTGAAGCCGTGCCCCTTCAGTCGGTGAGCTCGATGGTGTAGTCGATTTTGGCGGCTTTTTCGAGCATCTTCGAGACCGAGCAGTATTTGTTCTTGGAGAGCGAGACGGCGTCTTCGGCGGCTTTCTGGGAGACTCCGCCAGCGATCTTGTAAGTCAGCATGATTTTGGTGAAGGTGCGCGGTGGCGCCGGCGCCTGCTCGGCATTTGCCGAGACAGTGAGGCCGGTGATGGGTTCGCGCCTCTTTTTGAGAATCGAGACAACATCAACGGAGGTGCAGGCACAGAGCGCCATAAGCACCGCCTCCATGGGCGATGGGCCGTAGGTGTGGGCGGAGTCGCCGTCTAGATTGACGGTGTGGCCGCTGTGGGAGCGCGTCTCGAAAAGTTCGTCGTGTTTCCAGATAGATGTAGCGATCATTTGGGTTAGTTGGGGTCGTTAGTGGTGGTGATTATCGCTGACGGGTTCGGGGTGAATGAGGACGCGATGGACTTCGGGCGATTCGAGCTTGAATTCGTCTTCGAGGCCGGTGATGACGTCGTGCACCTGCTGCATTTCGAGCGCGTCAGGCAGGGTGCAATGGCAGGAGACGTGGATGCGATCGCCGATGCGGCCGATGACGACGTCGTGAATGTCGAGCACTTCGGGAAATTGGCGGGCGGCATGGCGCAGGTGGGCCTCGATCTTACGATCGCGTTCGACGCTCACCGGCAGCTCGATGGTCGAGGGCTCACTCTCGATGTGGGTCAGCACCGACTGGATCTGCGGCACCTCGGAGCGAATTTCGTCTTCGATACGGCGAACGAAGTCGTGGGCCTCGCGTAGAGGCATGGTCTCGTTGACCTCGATGTGTTGTTCGACGTTGAATCTGTCGTTCACGGACTGCACGCTGACGTCGTGCAAGACGACATTGTTGCGCGAGGCGACGGCGCGGACCTTATCGAAGACGCTTTCCGCATTGGTTTCGCGAGGGACAGTGTGGACGACGACATCGGCATCGGGGATGACGCGGCGTACCGCTTCGGTCGCGTCGCGGACGAGGTCCTCGGTGTGCTGGAAGGTGAGATGGCGAGAGAGCGAGAGGGTGAGGTCGGCGAAATACGAAGTGCCGGAGCGCCGGACGCGTGCCTGGTCGACGGCGAGCACACCATCGACGCGTGAGACCTCGTCGATCATGTGCTGGCGGGTTTCGGCGGGGGCGGAGTCGAGCAGCACGGCGATGGTCTTGCTGGCGAGCTCCCAACTGAAGCGCAGGATCAGGATGGAGACAACGATGGCGGCGACCGGATCGGCGTAGTGCAGCCAGGGAATGTGGAAGTGTTCGCCGACCCAGGTGGCGGCGAGACCCACCAGTACCGCGAGGGTCGCCCAGATGTCTGAGGCGAAATGCAAAGCATCGGCCTCGAGCGCGGCGCTGCCGTGACGCCTGGCGACGATCAGCAACTGGCGGGAACGCCAGAAGTCGACGGCGATCGAGGTCAGTAGGATAGCGAAGGGCCAGAGCGACAGCCGGATTTCGGTGGGGTGGAAGAAGATGCGGTTGATGGCTTCGTAGGTGATCCAGATGCAGGAGATCACCATCAGGCCGGTCTCGACGAAGGCGGAGAGGTTCTCGATCTTGCCGTGGCCGTAGGTGTGATCTTCGTCGGCCGGCTTGCCGGAGACGCGGACGGAGAAGAAAGTCAGCCCTGCGCCAAGCAGGTCGATCCCCGAATGAGCGGCATCGGAGAGCATACCGAGCGAGCCGGTGAGGATTCCAGTAACGACCTTGAGGAAGGTCATCGCGCAGGCGGCGAAGACAGAGAGCAGCGCCGCCGAGGTCTTTTCGGCGGTGACCCGCTGGGCGTTGTGAACGTCCTGGTTTTGGGCAGCGATAGGCAATCTTCCGGTCTCCGCAGCTTTCAGAGTATAACCGGGCCGCAGTTAAAGCCGAAAGAAGCCGGAAGGGCGATCAGGTCGCGGTGTCGAGGCGGAATGGCTCGCGATATGGCTCGACGGGATATCCCTTTTGCTTCCAGCCGCCCAGGCCGCCCTTGAGGAATTTCACCTTTGTAAAGTGCAGCGCCTGGGCGCGTTGGGAAATGAGCTTCGCCGTCGCATCGCTCGGGCAGGTGCAGTAGACGACGACTTCACGGTCGCGGGGAATCAGTTTCGCGTTATCCTCAATCTCTTTCGGAGGGACGCGGCGCGCGCCGGGGATGATCTCCGATTCTGTGAGCAGATCGAGCGGCTGGCGAACATCAAAGAGGAGGACTTCCATCTTTGCGTTCAGCTGAGCGTACAGGTCCTCGGGCGTGATGCTGTGCAGTTCCAGATCGCGACGCTCTTTCACCGCTTTGACCCAGAAGGCGATGAAGATCGCAATCACCACCACGACGCCAATCAGCAGCAGAGGCATTTCGCGCTCCTGACAACCCTTAGCAAGGGATTCGCGCGGTGGCCTGCAGGATTCTTTCCCGTGGTTGAATCGGATTATGAACTCTCGAGCGACCCGAGGCGAAGGAATATCTTCCTTGCCAGACCGGTCAGCGGGAGTTTGGACAGATCGCTGACTGATATCCAACGGCGAGCGGCGCCTTCAGGCAGAGCTGCGGAGAAACGGCGTTCTGGAAGGCAGGCGATGACGGAGACGCGGTAGTTGGTCTGCATGATCGAGTGGCGCAACGCCAGTAGCGGCTCCGCGTCGGGGGACGCGTCACGAGAGCTGGGCAATTCCCACATTCCGGGCATGACAGTTGCGCTTGCCGGGCGCTGCTCGAGAAGCACCTGGGCGACGCCCTTCCGCTGCCTTCGATAGAGACCAACGGAGATATCGACGTTGGTCGCTGTCTTGCGTTGGGCAGCGGGGTGTTCGCCTCGGGTGCGGCAAGTCTTCTGCACCGGGCATTGCAGACATAGCGGATTTCGCGGCAGGCAGACGGTTGCGCCCAGCTCCATCATTGCCTGGTTGAAATCGCCGGGACGCGTGGGGTCGATAAGCTTCGAAGCGAGCATCTGGATCTCGGCAGCGTTGAGGGTACGGTGCGGCTTGGCGTTATTGGTTGCGCCGCTTTCCGCGGCTCCGGTCTGGCGGAGGAGCACGCGCTCGACGTTCCCGTCGACGACGGCCGCGACCTCGCCAAAGGCGATGCTGGCTATGGCGGCTGAGGTGTAGGCTCCGATGCCTGGGAGGGTGCGGAGTTCGGCTGCGGTCCGGGGGATCTTGCCGGCGTAGTCGGCGACTACGGCCTTCGCTCCTTTATGGAGGAACCGGGCGCGGCGGTAGTAACCGAGGCCGCTCCAGGCGGCGAGGACTTTGTCTTCTCCGGCGGCGCCAAGGGCCACGACGGTCGGGAAGCGGGTCATCCAGTTGGCGTAGTGGGCGAGCACGGCAGCGACGCGGGTCTGCTGCAGCATGATTTCAGAGACCCAGATGGCGTAGGGGTCGCGGCTGCGACGCCAGGGGAGGTCGCGTTTGTTAAGGTCGAACCAGGTGAGCAGGTTTGCCCGGAATTCGCTGACCTGAGTTGAAGTGAAAAGCCTCGTTGTCATTATTGCTTCAGTCGCACTTCGGAGTCCTTTGGCCGACTTGATCTAGATCAAGGGATGGCTTAGCGGAATCAGGGTATGGTTCAAGCAAGTCAATTCCCGCAGAAGTCCTCAATCGTCAGCCTTTGGGCTGAGTCAGCTTGGCAAACCCTCCCTAAGAAGTCCAAAAAGCGAGCGCCCTCTAAATGGGCGCTCCCGCCTGCGACTGCTGGCTATGGGCGATCAGGATGTAACTTCCGCCCTTGACCTGCTGCCATACGCTAAAGGCGGAGAAGTTCTGGGGAGCGCCATTCGGGCCGGAAATCTGCAGAGTGTAGTTCACGGTCATGTCAGGGCCATTGGGTTTGATGGAGGCGTCGCGAATGATGGCGTCTTTCAGGTTGAGCGACTGGAGGTAGGGAACAACCTGGTCGCTGCCCAGGGACTTGCCATCGACATGCCAGACCAGAGTGGTCGAAAACAATCCGGAGATGGTGTTCCATTGTTGCTTCTGCACCGTCTGCCACAGGATGCGCTCGTACTGTTCGGCGCTGGTGGTGTTTTTCAGCGTCGGCGACTTCTGCTCAGGGAAAAGCGTGCAGCCGGTGGCGCTTATGGCGAGCGCGAGCGAGACAACAAGGAGGCGCAAGGGCTTTGGCATGCAAGTCTGATTCTAGTACCAGAGGTCTTTCTGACTGATCGGCGGAGCGATGCGGAGAAGCGATCCGGGGCTGAAGGCGGATCATCGCGTCCGCGTCTACAATAATTTGTCGCGCTCCAATGAGTGTTGAGCGCGGATTTTCGAGCACGCTTTGAATATCTAAGGAGAATGGAATGCCCGGTTTATCCCACATGAAGCTGAAGAGTCAGATCAGGAATGTAATCGCTTTCTCTGCGCTGCTATGGAGCGCAGGCCACGGCGCACTGCTCTTCGCGCAACAGGCCGGAGCAGCCGTTGAGAAGTCCGCTGCGCCAGTGCCATTGGTGGCAGCGCCCCCAAGGTATCCCGACCTGCAGCCAGATGGGAGCGCAGTCTTTCGCCTGGCGATGCCGAGCGCGCAGAGCGTGGACCTTCATCTCGAAGGCAAAAAAGACCCCTTCCCAATGACCAAGGGCGCTGACGGCGTCTGGAGCGTCTCGGTGCCGGGGCTTGCGCCGGAATACTACAGCTATTCCTTTACTGTCGACGGCAAGCCCGGCGAGCCGGGCAGCGGCGCCTCGGTGCTCGACCCGCACAACACCTTCATCAAGACGAGCTTCTTCAGCAACCAGAATGTCTTTCTGGTTCCCGGCAAGCCCGCGGAGCCCTGGGAGGTAGCCGACGTTCCCCATGGGACCGTTCATCATCACTACTACCACTCCAGTATCGTTGGGATCGATAGCCAGTATTACGTCTACACGCCGCCGGGGTTTGACCCTAAGAGCGACAGAAAATATCCGGTGCTCTACCTGCTGCACGGCTACAGCGACGACCCGAGCGCGTGGACGTTTATGGGCCGCGCGAACATCATCCTCGACAACCTGATCGCTGCGGGCAAGGCGAAGCCGATGGTTGTGGTCATGCCGTGGGGCTATGGAGACATGCGGATCATCGATGGGGGCTGGGCGTCGTGGCGCGACCCCGCGGTGATTTCGAGCAACTTCAGCAAGTTTGGCCAGGCTTTGTTTCAGGAAGTCATGCCGCAGGTCAAAAAGCAGTACCCGCTTTCTGACAAGCGCGAGGACCATGCGATCGCCGGGCTCTCCATGGGGGGCGCAGAGACGCTGCTGGTCGGCCTCAATCACACTGACGATTTCGCCTGGATTGGCGCCTTCAGCGCGGGCGGAATTGGCAGCGACCACTTCGAGCCGCTGTTTCCCGCGATTACCGCACAAACTGGGGCGCAGGTGCAATCGAAGCTCAAGCTGCTATGGATCGCCTGCGGAACCGAAGACGGCCTCTATCAGCCGAACCAGAAGTTCATTGCATGGTTGAAAGGCAATGGGATGTCGCCGACGGCGATCTCCACGCCGGGGATGCATGCGTGGATGGTCTGGCGGGGAAATTTGAGCGTCTTTGCTCCGCTGCTCTTTCAGACCCGTTAAGCCTTTTTAGGCTGCGGCTTTTTCGATAGGGGTCGAGGGTTCTTCGGAGATCTCTTCGAGGCTCTTCCCCGTAGTTTCGGGGAGCAGGAAGATGGTCGCGATCAGGCCGAGGACACTCACGATTGCGGCCGCGCCAGTGCATGAAGAAAGGGAAGGTGAAGACGCCAACGAATCCGCCGATTTTGCCGGTCGAAGCGGCGATGCCGTGGCCAGTGGTGCGGACTTTCACTGGAAAGACCTCCGAAGGATAGACGAACGTCGTCGCGTTAGGCCCTAACTCGGTGAAGAAGTAGCTCAAGCCGTAAATGATCAGGAAGGTGTAGGTTAGCTTTTCGACGTTTGGGATCACCGCAAGTAGGCCAAAGGTCGCTGCCATCATGCCGAAGCCCAGACATTGAATGGTCTTCCTGCCGGGACCTGTGAATGCCAGGTTAATGGGAAAAAGAAAGCGATCCGAGAGGGGTGGCTTTTGCGCTTGCGGCGACTAAGCAGCCCGAGATAGGGACAAGGCGCATTGCGTCGGCACAGGTGCTGGGACGGACGCGAGGCTACCTACCTACTTCGCTTCGATTCCGCCGAGGGCGCCATTTCGCGGAGGTAGTCGTCAAGGTCGCCGAGCTTGTCGGTGACCATGTTCAGCTTGCGGGAGAGGTTCTGGATCTCCGCTTCGGCGCGGCGGTTGACGTCGAAGTCCAATTCGCTGCGCAGGCGGTCCTTCTTGTCCTGCCGGTTCTGGCTCATCATGATCACCGGCGCCTGGATGGAGGCGAGCATCGATAGAAAGAGGTTGAGCAGAATGAAGGGATAGGGATCCCACGCTTTGCCTTTGAGCACGATATTAACAAGCGTGTAGATGGTCAACACAAGGCCGAAGAGCATGATGAAAGTCCAGGAACCTCCAAAGCTGGCAACCGTGTCGGCGATCTGTTCACCTACGGTCTCTTCCTCCTCAATGAGTTCGTTGGCGTTGCGGCCGGCGCGAAGCCGCACGAGTTGCTGCGAGGCATGAAATTGGTGCCCCAGAACGGTCAGCATGTCCATCCCAGCCATGGGTTTCCGTTGAAGCAGCGTGGCGATGTCGTCGCGGCTGATCTCGATGCAGGTGCTCTTCTCAATTGCGAGGGCATTCGTCTGGTGAGGGGTTTGGTCCAGCATCGAGGCGAAGCCGAAGAACTGCCCGTGGCCAGGCTGATCGACGAGGACTTCCTGATGATCTTCGTCGACGGTTGTGACGTGTACCTCGCCCGACAGCAGAATGTAGGCGTTCTTGCCGGGATCGCCGATCTTGTAAATGCGCTGCCGCGACGCGAACGCTTTGAGATCGACCTGCGCGGCGAGAACTGCAATTTCGTCGTTGTCGAGCAGGGCAAAGAGCGGGACATGTTTCAACTCTTCCGGATCGCACGGCATGGATCACCTCATTGGCGCTGGTCGGGCTACTGTAGGAGCCCCAAGAGACGATAACAGAGCGTGGATACGGAGTTGAAGGTGCCGAAGAAGGTGCTCAAGGGCAAGACTTATCCGAGGGATAGCTGTTGCTTCGCTGCCGGCTTAGGGGTTGCAGTGGCCCATTCAGTCTGCTCTTGGTCGCAGCCGTGCACCCGGCGAGGTCCCTTGGAGGGTCCTCACCGGGGTTTAGGTGAGCTTACTTGTTTCCAGTTTGGCTGATGGGTTTCAGTTGGGCTCCCGACGCGTGCGGCTGGATTGCCGGCGCGGCAGGATGCGGGAAGCTTCGGTTGACGGCGCTCGCCGGCGCAGTCGAGTGAGGTACTTGAGCAGGCTTTGCCGCGGTCTTCGGAGCCAGCATTGCTTTGTCGCGCAGGGCCTTCATGTGCTGCATCGCCTCCGGACGGCGTCCCCACTCGATTTGTTTCTCCTCGGGTTGGCCGAAGAGATCGGGGTGAATGTAGAAGCCGCGTTCCTTCTCGTCCTTGGCTTCCTCGACGACCATGGGGTGCGCCTTGGCATAGGCGTCTTGACGGACGCCGGTGACCTGCCAGGAGACTTTGACGTGGGTGGCGTTGGTGCTGATGGTGAACTCGTGGTCATGGATCTCTTTCGAGACAATCGCCTGGGCGAACTGGCCGCCGACCACCGTCAGTTGATACCGGAAGTCGCCGTTCTCAGCCTCAAACCAGTCGGGCAGCTTAACTGTGGCGAGCCCGAGTTCGTCGGTAACCACGTTGCCGGAATAGATGTTGACCATTTCGGACGACTCGATGGAGCTGTGAACGAGGTACTTGTTCGCCGGGTCGAGGGGGTCGTCGATTTTGAAATTCTTCACTGTCGCCGACAACGTCCCATTGACCTGGACGTTTCCCTGGAAGACACCGGCCATTCCTGCCGGCCCTCCATTGGCAAAGCCTTGATAGGCGTAAATGCCATAACCGCCCCTCCCGCCGCTGCCGCCTGCGGTGCCACCGTAGAAGTCGCCGCCGTTGCCGCCGTTGGACGACGAGAAGGCTCCATCTCCGCCGGCGCCGTAGACGGCATCGTTGTTAGCGGAAGCCAGGGACTCGACGTTTAACTCTTGATTGCCCGACACAATCAAGTGCGAGTCGACGTGAACTTCACCGTCGGCATAAATGCCCATCACCTCGGTCAACCCGCAGCACCCGCCCGTCAGAAATTCCAGATTGGCAGATCCCGAGCCATCGTCAATCGCTTCGATCCTGTCGCTCGGGTAGTAGTTGCTGGAAGGAATCGCCGTGGTGTTGAAGTCTATGGCCACCGCCGCTCCAGACTGGTCGTTCGTGTCGCCGGGATTGGTGAGGGTCAAGACCGGCCCGAGGGCCTGGCTGGCGCTGACCGACATCTCCAGGGACGAGACAGGGGTCGCGGTGCCGATGCCGACGTTGACGAAGCTCGCGCCGGGATTGCCGGCGGTAGTCTGCCCCAGGACGAGAGAGTTGTTTTGACTGACGGTCGCATTCGCGCCGATCGCGGTGGTGTTGTTAAGCGCGGGCGAGCTGCTGTCCGCTCCGGCGAGGGTACCGACTGCGGTGTTGTTGGAGCCGGTCGCGTTGTAGAAGCCTGCGGCATAACCGAGGCCGGCGTTGTCGCTGCCGGTTGTGTCGTGGTAGAGCGAGTCGTACCCGATGCCGGTATTTGCGGTGCCCGAGGTTTCACTGATGAGTGAGTAGGTGCCGTTGGCAGTGTTGGCAGCGCCGCTGGTATTTGCCCGAAGGGCGTTGAAACCGGTCGCGGTGTTAACAGTTCCGGTCATGGCGAAGTTACCGGCGCCGCCGGTGAAGGCGTTAGAGCTGCCCGATGG
Organism: uncultured Acidobacteriaceae bacterium; assembly: GCA_963790505.1. Lineage (GTDB taxonomy): Bacteria > Acidobacteriota > Terriglobia > Terriglobales > Acidobacteriaceae > Acidisarcina. The sequence continues at coordinate 1,221,782 of CAWBOT010000004.1, forward strand.
GTAGTTGCTGAGGAAGGGCGTCGTGCCCAGCTCAACCAGGCCGACAGTCGTGCTGGAGGTGTTGGGTAGAAATAAGCTGGCGCTCGATACGCTGCCCGAGACGGTCTCGCTTCCGGTGATGCCTTGATTTCCGGTGAACGTGTTGTTGGTGGCCAGTAGGGGCACTTTCGTCGTGTCGAGATTCAGCGTGACATTTCCGGTAGTTCCGCCGCCGGTGAGGCCGGTGCCGGCGGTCACTCCGGTGATGGTGCTCACACCCGGGAAGGTCTGCCCCGGCGCAAAGTTAATCGTGCCGTTGGCATTGAAGTAAAAGCCCGTCTGGGTGGGCGCCGCGCTCGTGGTCGATGAGAGCAGATTAAAGGTCGCGCTGGGCGAAGCGGTGTTGTTGCCCACCGGCTCGGCCTGAAGAAGAAAGCGCGGAGTGACAACCGCCTTGGTCGAAGAGTTGTAGGCCGAGGTCGACATCTTGAAGTATTGGGAGTGGTAGGCGGTCGTCGCGGTGGCCGTGCCCTGCGCCGGAAACAGGGCAATGCCGTTGAAGGTCGAGTTGCCGTTCATGGTCAACCCCGTCGCGGTCACCGTGCCGTTGACGTCAAGCGGCGAGATGGGGGTGATCGTCCCGATGCCCACATTTGCGCCGGTGACGAAGAGCGGCGAGTCGACGATACTGCTCACTCCGGAAAACTCGGCCAGATACCCGGCAACTCCGCCGGTTGTCGTGACGTTCGAGGTCAGGTTGGGCGTGATCGCGGGCGATAGCGCCGCACCTGCCTCGGAGGCAGGGCGCGCCAAGGCGAATGCGGAGGGCGGTAAACCGCCAAGAGTCGCGGCGTCAGCGGCTTTGAGTGCGTACGGCACACTTACCAGCAGCACACGCGGTTGTGGCGCTTCACCGGCTACCTGAACTTCGAGCCAGCGGGCTTCGCCCGAGGCGAAGAGATCGGCAGGCAGGCCGTTCGGGCTGGTCGCGCCGAGCTGCACCTTGTAGTGTCCGGTGGAGTCGCTGGCGATGGTCTGGCTTTCTGTCCAGAGAGCTTCTCCGCCAACTTCGTCTTTATATATCTGAAAGGTGACGCCGGATTCAGCGGCAAAGGTCTTGCCGTCGCCAGAAATTACCGCGCCCGAATACGGAACGAGGGCGGGCACGGCGGTTGGCGCCGATGCGGCAATTGGAGTGGCTGGTTTGACTGCTGCAGTTTGAGCGAAGGACAGATCAGCGGCCAGTGATACCACGGCCATGAGTCCCAGGGCGAGCAAAGTGTTCGAGCCTTTCATGATTTCTCCTTGATATTTCTGGACCGGAGTTTGCAAAGCAGTTTCGTGAGTGCAACAGAATCTGTAGACCGAGGGTTGGCGGCGAGCGCATCCGGCTACCGCCCCAATAGTGCTCAATGGATCAAAAGAGTTTCAGAGTTGCGGTAACGGGAGCCGTGAACGCGCGAGCTTGGTCGCGGTCAGAAGGGCCGTCACCTAGAGAGGCGGAATCTGATTCGAAATTTTGTACTCTCACACTTTTATTTCTGTCAACGACGCCTATCAAGAAGGCGATTGCTGCACAAAGTTGGCGGTGGGAGATTGCCTGGCGAACGAGTTACCTTCAGCGAACCCATCGATGATGGTAGGGAGAACGATCGGACTTCACTCGAACGGCCGGAGCGTATTGATGAGGGCCGCGAGGGCCGCGGGCTGATTGCGGCGACTGGGATAGTAAAGAAAATACCCCGGAAACGTTGGGCACCAATCCCTTAATACCTGGATCAAGCGTCCTTTCGCAATCAATCTCGTCAGAGTTCCTTCCATTGCCGTCCCGATGCCGACGCCGTTCAGGACTGCTTGTATGACCAGGTCCGGATCGTCGAACGATGCCGGCCCCTGGGGGCTGACTGTCAGTGCCTTACGACCCTTCTCAAACTCCCAACGGTAAAGGCCATTGCTGAAGCGAAAGCCGATACAGGAATGATCTTTCAGATCCTGAGGAGTTCGGGGTGCTTTGTGCGTTTCAAAATATTGCGGAGATGCCACGACGGCGAGGCGCATATCGTGAGTGACTCGGACGGCAATCATCTCCCGCTGAATGTACTCGCCAATCTGGATGCCCGCGTCATACTCACCGGCCACTAGATCGACAGGATCATTGGAAGTGGTGATCTCCAGGACGATCTCAGGGTAGGTGCGAGCAAACTGGGCCAGCTTCGGCAAGATCACCATTTGCGCCGCCGTTCGCGGAACGATGAGCCGAATTCGGCCTGCGGGTTTCTCCCGTTGCTTTCTGGTTTCCGCGATGGCCCGCTCAATCCGTTCGAGAGCAGGCGCGAGCTCCTGGAGAAGCGCGGCTCCAGCGGCCGTTGGCGAGACGCTCCGCGTGGTGCGCGCGAGCAGTTGAAGGCCCAATCTCTGCTCAAGGCCCCGCATCGAATGGCTGAGCGCAGATTGCGAGATGCCCAGCCGCGCAGCGGCGCGGGTAAAGCTGCGCTCTTCCGCCACAATCGCGAAGGCCGACAACTCTCCCAAATCATTTCTCATGATTCATGAATGCTACTCATAACTCCTTCCTGCGGCAATGGGATTGTGTCATGAACGGGGAAGGCCTAGTCTCTTGTCAGCCGCGTAGTCGATCTGCAAACGGCTGCTATTCAAAGCCGGGGCTCGCGGGCCATTCGGCAAGACTGAGGAGAATCACAATGCAGAAACGCAAATTAGGCACATCCGGACTGGAAGTTTCCGCTTTAGGGCTTGGCTGCATGGGAATGAGCTTTTCCTATGGCCCACCCAAAGACAGGAAGGAAATGACTACCCTGTTGCACGCCGCTGTAGAACGGGGAGTCACGTTCTTCGACACCGCCGAGGTGTATGGCCCGCTGATCAACGAAGAGCTTGTCGGCGAAGCGCTCGCTCCATTTCGTGATCGTGTGGTGATCGCGACGAAGTTCGGCTGGGAGGCGAACCCTGAGGACAGCGGCAAGTGGAGCGCTCTCAACAGCCGCCCGGAGCATATCAAGAAGGTCGCGGAGCAGTCCCTCAAGCGGCTCAAGATCGATGCTATCGACCTCTACTATCAGCATCGCGTCGACTTGAACGTGCCGATCGAAGAAGTCGCCGGCGCGGTGAAGGAGCTGATCCAAGAGGGCAAGGTGAAGCACTTCGGTCTATCGGAAGCGAGCGCGAAGACCATTCGCCGTGCCCACGCCGTGCAGCCGGTCGCCGCGCTGCAGAGCGAGTATTCACTCTTCTTCCGCGAGCCGGAGGAGACGGTGATCCCCGCGCTCGAAGAGCTCGGCATCGGCTTCGTCCCTTTCAGCCCGCTTGGCAAAGGTTTTCTCACCGGCAAGATCGACGCCGGAACGAAGTTCGACAGCACGGACTTCCGCAACACGGTCCCACGCCTGAGCCCTGAGAATCGTCTAGCGAACCAGGCGCTGGTCGACGTCATCACTTCCTTCGGAAAACAGAAGAAGGCGACGCCCGCGCAAATCGCGCTTGCCTGGCTGCTGGCGAAGAAGCCGTGGATCGTTCCCATCCCCGGAACGACCAGGCTCGACCGTTTGGATGAAAACCTTGGCGCGCTGGACATCGAGCTCACGCCCAGCGATGTGGAAGAGCTCGAAGAGGCCTCGTCCGGCGTTGAGCTTCACGGGGCCCGCTACTCCCCGTTCCATCAGCAACTGGTAGGCCGGTGACGGGCATTCCCAGGAGACGAAGATGAAGACACATCCACCTCGAAGGAGGGAAACGTGACCGCCTGGAAACTGATAACACCGAAATTGGAGCTACGCCGCCAATTCGAATAAAAAAGCAAAAGCCACCCTTTCGGATGGTTTTTGTGTTTACAGCGGAGACCGCGGTTGCCCCGGACGGCTAGTCCTTAGTCGCCCATTACTGGTTCGGCGGACTCTGGTTGGCGGCGTTCTTGGCTTCGTCCCACTCGAACCGGAGGCTCGGGTAACGTGCGCGAGACGGTTAGTTTTTGTTGAGTCCCCACTCCCTAGTGCCGAGCTTTAGCTTCCATAATGTTTCAAGCCGGTCAAGTTCGCCGAGATCGGGCGTGGAATTTGCTTCCAGAATTGCTATGGAATAACCAAGATAATCAATGGTCCTGTGCACTTTCATATCGCTATTTCCGCCATGGCCGTCTGCGTATTCGCAAAAACGCCCATAAAATCCATCGTCGCCGTCAGCCTTCCCTACATACTGCTTGCCACAATGCTTGCAAGTTAATAGATAAATTCCCTTAGCATTACGTAGTTCGTGTATCCAGGTGGGCCAGAGGCTGGGTATTTCATCGAGGTTCTTGAGAAAACCACGAAAGCCAGGGAAGGGCTCTTCTTTTATCTCTCGCCTGATTTCAGTGATTCTCTTGTCGCTAGAATCCGCCTTCTGGCACCAAGAGAGAAATCCTTTTCCCCAATCGATCGTCAACTTCCCTTGAAATCCTTCGAGAAGGCCCGTGTGTCGTAAGTCGTAGTAAAAATGCTTATTTACTGTCGCGCCGGAGACCGGGTCCTCGATGAGGGTCGTTGGAGGTTTTCCAACTCCACGTATTTCATAAATTCCGACGAATAATGTTTCATTTTGTGGGGGCGGGGTCACGACAAATGATGCGAGGAAGGTTCTTTTGCTGAAACGGTCTTTTGCTTGAAGCTTCTGATATGTCTCGAATTTCTCTCGGTGGTCCCGCCACACTTCAAATGTCGATCGCGACCAAACTAGCTTTCGGGAGATGCGCTTGTCTTGGTGTCGAAGTAGGTAGACTTGTTTCGGATCTATACCTGCTTGCCGTAGCAATAGATTAAAGGTCAACAGACTTTTGTCTTCCATCTTACGAACCTCTTGCTTGTCTTGGATTCTATTATTTCGGGCACATAGGAGGCATAATAGTGCGTCAGATGAGGAAAGGCCACCTGTTTAAGGTGGCCTTTCCTAAGGTTTGCAGTGAGCTCAGTACCTAGTCGCCCATAACGGTTTCGGTTGACTCTTCCTTGACGGCTGCCTTGGGGGCGGAGCCGATGAGGTTGCCGAGCGGGATGAACCCGTCCTGGGGCGGCTTCTCGCCGAGAATCTCTTCGCGGTAGAGCTTGGCCATGCGGGCGTTTTCGGCGTCCTGCTTGAGCTTGGCGTCGCGCGCCGCGATCTTTTCTTCGCGCGAGTTCTTGGCGATGCCGAGCTTGTCGAAGGTGTCGTTGGCGGCGGAGTCGACGTGCGCCTGGTTGAGCAGCAGGTCATTCTGCGCATCGCCCATGCCGACCTTCTTGCCGCCGGCAAAGATTTCGTGACGGCCATGCTCCTCATACCACTTGGTGAGCGTCGAGGTCATGTGCATCTTCTCGATGATGTTCCGCCAGCCCACGCCGGTGTTGTAGGCGCAGAAGCTGATTTCACCTTCCTGCGTAGCGTAGGGGATGATGCACTGTTCGGTGCGGCGGAAGTCGTAGTTGAAGAGGTCCTGGAACCACATGCCGGCGATGAAGAGGAAGTTCCAGCGGTCTTTGCGGCGCTTCTCGATGTCTTCCATGGTGCGGTCTGCGGTGACCTTGCCATAGTTGCGGCCGGTCGCGCCGAAGCACTTATCGAACTTCTGCAGCAGATCCACGATCTTGAAGTGGGTCGGCGACTTGGTCGGATCGTAGTTCCGAAGCAGCGCGAGGGTGACGCCGGCGATCGAGAGGAACTTGCCGCGGGCCGCGTCGTTGATCTTGGCAACGTCTTTGGCGAGGCGATCGGCGTTGAGGAAGGCGGTCACGGGGACGGCTTCCTTGGTTTCCTTATCGATCATCAACGCCATGCCGATGCCGCAGTTGGGGTGGCATCCGCAGGAGAGCTGGCCCCAGTCGCGGTCTGGTCCGTGAACGAGATCGGCCCAGTCGGAGAAGGTGCTCATGAAGCTGATCGGGAACCAGTCGCGGGTGGGCTCGCCCAGTCCGGTCTGGTTCTTGACGTCGTGCGCCATGTGGCTCAGCGTGTAACGCTGGGCGGCGCGGCGTTCGTCGGTAACCGCTTCGTCGCGGCCGGTAAAGCTGACCGGCTGGAAGCTGAGGAAGTTGATCTTCTTCGGGTTGTCGAGGGCGAACTCGATGATGCGTCCAACCTGCTCGTTGTTGATGCCGTTGATGATGGTGGTGACGGGGACGATGTCCACGCCGGCCTCATGCAGGTTGTGGATGGCCTGGAGTTTCACGTCGAACAGGTTGCCGACCTTGCGGTGCGAGTTGGCGGCGTTGCCGATTCCGTCGAACTGGAGATAGGCGTAGCGAAGACCGGCTTCGGCAGCGGCGCGGCATAGCTCCTTGCTCTTGGCGAACTCAATGCCGTTGGTCGCAGCCTGCACCGAGGTGTAGCCGACCTTGCGCGAGTAGGCGATCGCGTCGAGGAAGTAGGGCGAAAGGGTGGGCTCGCCGCCGGAGAACTGGACCGACATCTGGCGGCGCGGCTTAATCGAGACCGCGTTGTCGAGCATGGTCTTGATCTCGTCCCAGGTGAGTTCGTGGACGAAGCCAACCTGGTTGGCGTCCATAAAGCAGGGATCGCACATCATGTTGCAGCGGTTGGTGAGATCGATGGTCAGGACTGAGCCGCGGCCGTGGGTGACGGTCGAGGTGCCGTGATTGTGCAGGCCTTCGTCATTGTGGGCGCGGATGTCGCGGCCGGGGAAGACCTCTTCAAGGTGCTTGAAGAAGGCGGTATCGATCGCCATCACATCTTCAAAGTGGCCGTGCTTGGGGCAATCCTTGACCATCAGGATCTGCCCATCGCGCTCGATGATCTGCGCCTTGATCTCTCCAACCTTCTCATTCAAAAGGATTTCATGCGGCAGCTTGCCGTCGATGATCTGCTGGCGAATCTCCGGGACGCACTTAGGGCAGAGTGAATCAGTGGTACGCGGCCAGCCGAGCGGCGGCTTCTCCTTCTGGTAGGACTTGAGCAGCGGCTTGTCCGACCACTTGGGGGTGAAAGACGGATTGGGGCTAATGCTGTTGAGCTTCTCAAAGACCGCCCATGCGCCCTTGGCGGCAACGGTTACAGCTCTCTCGGCATACTTAACGGCCTTTGACATGTATCTCTATTCTCCTGACCAACTCTGACCACTTAAGACTATCTTTACAGCGATTGAGACTCAATTTCGCGTCGAAAACACGTGGTCTTCGATCGGTAAACAGACTGGGCAACGAATACGTAACCCACGCCCTCTCAGAACTTTACCAGCTTAAGAGTACCGTTCCGCGGGGGCAAAGTTAACGACAAGCCGCTGAATGGAGAATTTCGCGCTCTGGAAGGGGTTTTGGGGGGCTGAATGGGAGGGGCGATTCGGGGCGAGAGTACGGCTGTCCCGATTTGGGCCGGCAATCGGGCCCCTAAGGGAATTGGAGAATCAGGGGAGGCTTTCGCTGCTACGATGAGGAAGGCGACGGATATGAGCGACAACGTTCTCCAGCCCCTCCAGCAGCTCATTCAGGATGTGATCGCGCCCGACGTGCGGGAGTTGAAGGTCCACGTCTCTTCGCTGGAAAAGCAGATGGATGTGCGCTTCGAAGCCTTAGGGCAGAAGATGGACGCCCAATTCAAGGCACTGCTTGCGGCCATCGGCGAGTCGAAGGCGCAAGCCGAACTCGTTACGATGCGGCTGCTTGCGCCGCTGGCCGAGCGCGTCGCCGTTCTAGAGGCGCAGCGGCGCTAGAACAGCAATGCCTTGCATTCTTTACGCTCGCTTTGATTTCGCGCTTCTCCGGTAACCTTCCAGGCACCGACGCCTCTCCGGCGTAGCTTTCCGCGTTGACCTACTCAACTCACACATCAATACTTAGGTTGGAGCTGTGTCTGGCTTCAGGGTGAGGCTTATGGCGCAGGATCCAGCATCGGCCAAGACGCGATTTGAGGAGTTTGGGCGCAAGATTGACGAGCGCGTCGCCGAGGGCGTCCCGCGCGTCGAGGAAGAGATCAGGAAGGTCATCACCTACCTCAACGACGAAGTTGTTCCTCAGGTGCGTCAGAACTCATCGCAGGCGCTGCGGATTGCGGCCGAGCAGCTTGCCCGACTCGCCGAGCACATCGACAAGAGGACTTAAAGGATGCGAGCCAGGATCGAGAAGACGACTCCCAGATGCAATCTCTATTCTGCAGCGGTCGCCTCGCTTTCCATCCTGGTTTTCGCGTCCGGCTGCACTCATAAGCAACAACCGGCGATCAGGGCCGCGGCTTCGGCGCCGAATCTTGCCGCTCCTCCTGTGGCGACAGCCCCTCCTTCAGAGACTGAATCTCCCAGCGCGGGAAGAGTACCTATCCCGGGAAACATTCCTCCGGCTGATAGCTCAAGCGACGCGGAATTCGTCGCAGACCATACCCCGATTTACTCAGAGACCGGAAGGGCGAGCTGGTATGGGCCTCCGTATAACCATCACAAGGGCGCCAATGGCCAGGTCTACGACCAGGAGGCGATGACTGCCGCACACCGCACGTTGCCGATGAATTCTTTGCTGCGTGTAACCAATGTGCAGACCGGGCAGTCAGCGATTATGCGGGTGACCGACCGCGGACCGTTTGTGCCGGATCGGGTGCTCGATCTTTCGCTGGCCTCGGCGCGCGCCGTCGGCGTCTACCGCCCTGGAGTTGCGCAGGTGCGCATCGATGTGTACGAGACTCCGGCGCCGATCGACGAAGGCGGCCGCTGGTGCGTGCAGATCGGGGCAATCCAGAGCGAACGAGAAGCGCAGAGAATTCAGGAACATCTCCAAAAGAAATACTCGACCGCGAATGTGATCGAGTTCACTGGGCCGACGGGGCACTGGGTGCGGATTCGCCCGGCGCACGACGATAAGCAAAAGGCGGTAGAGATTGCCGCGAAGGACAAGCCCTCCGAGGGAAATGCTTATCTGGTGCGATTGGACTAATTCGATGCATTAACGCGTTATCAAGTTAGTGCCGACTTACAACCATCCGGACAAATCATGACTCTTACTCTTCGCGCGGTTTGATCTCATCGCCGCTGCCTAAAGTTAAGGAGTCCTATGAAAAAGATTCTCTCCGCCGCCGTGGTTTTATTTGGTCTTGGCACCTCTGCTTTCGCCGCTTCCGATGCTGCGAAGCTTGACGACCGCATCGCTGCGGCGCATACCGTGCTGCACGAACTGATGGATACTCCAGACAAAGGCATTCCGCTCGATGTCGCTGCGAAGGCCCGTTGCGTGGCCGTAATACCCAGCGTCAAGAAGGGCGCATTTATCGTAGGCGCGGAATATGGCCAGGGCGTTGCTACTTGCCGCACCGCGAAGGGTTGGAGTGCGCCGGTCTTCATTCAGTTGACCGGTGGGAGTTTTGGTTTCCAGGCCGGCGGACAAGCGACCGACCTCGTCTTGGTAGGTGTAAGCAAGAACAGCATGGATCTATTGCTGCACGACAAGATGAAGCTGGGCGGGGATGCTTCGGCGTCAGCTGGGCCAGTCGGAAGGAACACGCAAGCGTCGACCACCGAATTGGCGAATGCTGGCTTTCTCACCTATTCGCGTAGCCAGGGCCTGTTTGCAGGCGTGGACCTCAACGGCGACGTGGTGAACCAGAACAATGCCGATACTACGACCTACTACGGGAAGGACATTCCTTATAAGACGATCCTGAGCGGAGCGGTCCCGACTCCGGCCAGTTCGCGGCGTTTTGTTACGACCGTGAACGAGATGTTCAAGATGGGGACACAGCGCGCATCGAAGTAGTCGTAGGACCATCTCGATGTTGAGTTCGGTCTTGAAGAGGTAGCGCCGGCGCCGGTGCTACCCCTTTTTTTTAGATCTGCAAAGACGACGCCGTCGCGTACAACTCATTCCCGCGGACGCTTCTCCCACAATGTTAGACAAACAGCAGGCACTGCGGGGACTGGAGCGGTGCCGTTGGCCCCGTAGTCTGCAGTTGACCGTCTTTAGAATCGCGACGGAAGACGGCGATGCCATTCGATTCCTGATTGGCAACAAGGAGCCAGTTCTCTGTGGGATCGAGGGCGATGTGACGGGGAACCTTGCCTCCGCAGGAGCTTTCACGCGGAAAGGAAAGCTTGCCGTTTGATTGATCGATAGCGAAACCGACCAGGAAATTATCGCCGCGGTTGGAGGCGTAAGCGTACTGGCCCTTTTTGTCGAAGATGATCTCAGCGGCTGTGCTGGTTCCCTGGAAATCCTTATGACCCATATCGGTCTTTTGAACCAGCGTCAGTGCGCCGGTTTGCGGGTGCCAACTCAGTAGATCGATTGACGAGGTGAGTTCGTTGACGCAATAGGCCCATTGACCGCTGGGATGAAAACGCAGAACGCGGGGACCGTCTCCGGGAGGAGCCTTCCACTCCTTCGGAGAATTCGGGGTCAGCTTGGCGGTCTTCGCATCGAGCTTATAGATGTGGATGCAATCGAGGCCGAGGTCATTGATATAGGCAAAGCGATTGTCGGGCGACGTGCAGGCGTGGTGCGCGTGAGAGGCTTGCTGACGATCTTTGTCCTGGCCCGGGCCAACGCCGGTCGATTGGTAATGAAATTCGGAGACGGCATTGCTGAGGTGTCCATTCCAATCGATCTGGAAGGAGGCGGCGCTGCCGCCGGTATAGTTCGCGACCAGCAGGACGCGGCCAGTCTTATCGGTGCTGAGATGGCAGGGGCCGGCCCCTCCTGATGCGACGGTGTTAATCAGCTTGAGCTTTCCGGCAGTCTTGTCGATGGTGTAGCTGCTGACGGCACCGGTCTTTTGTGTGGATGGGTGTCCCGAAGGGGCGCCCTGATAGTTGTCGATTTCGTTGACGGCGAAGAGGAACTGACCGTCGGGAGACAGGGCGAGAAACGAGGGCGATGGCGCTTCGGCAGCAAGCCCGAGCGATTTCAGTTCGCCCGACGTCGAATCGAATTGGTAGGCGTAAATGCCTTTACTGCCGGTATTGGTGCCGGTGCCGACAAAGAGCAATTCTGTTCCTCCTGTTTTCGTGGACTGTGCCAGAAGCTGCTTCGCCGCGAGAGGCGAAATCGCCAAGCCTGCCAGAAATCTCCGCCGTGTCGTCATGCTTTCCCTCTTGAATGTCTTGCAACCCGACCATCATAGCTGGTTTGCTGCAGGCGGCGGTGGTTCGAGGCCGGTCTCGACCGACCCGATTGCACGAGTGCAATACACTGCGAAGAGTGGCGCACATCAACAGCTTCGTCCGCATTCCCCTTCTGGCGCTTCGCCAGCGCCTGCGACCGCTGCCGAGGATCGGCGTGCTCGACGAGGACCGCGTCGAGATGCGGGTGTGGCCCAACGACATCGACTTCAACTTCCACCTGAACAACTCCCGCTATCTAACCTGCATGGACTACGGGCGCATTCACCTGCTGGCGTCGTCGGGAATCCTCGGCAACGTCGTTCGCCGTCGCTGGACTCCGCTGGTCGGCTCGATCGACATCGTGTATCGCCGCTCGCTGCCGCTCTGGACGTCGTTCACCATGACCACCCGCAATCTGTGTTGGGACGAGCGCTGGTTCTATATGGAGCAGACGATTCGCTTTCGGGAGGGGCTTGCCTCAACTGCGTGGGTCAAGGCGCTGTTTCAGGAGCGCGGGAAGAACATTGCGCCGCAATTCGTCGCCGGGCTGGTTCAGCCCGGAGTGACCTCTCCGACGGTGTCGGAGTCGATGGAGAAGTGGAATGAGTTGACGAGGGAAAAATTGCGGGAGGGTTGAGCACGGCCTGGTCAGGCAGCAGTCAGAATGCGGAGGGCCTCAGTTGCAGAGACTATGCGGATGCCTGCGTATTCTGCGACGGCAAGCAAAGCATGGTCGCCGGTGACGATGAAGTCAGCCTTTGCTGCGAGGGCTGTGCCGATAACAACATCGTCGTCGGCGTCGGAGACGATGCGGGGTGTTGGGACGGGATGCACTGAAATTGCTTCTCGAAGATATGACCCAACGAACTGCTCTATCGACAGAAGCGAATTCGCTACTCTTTTCGCAAACTTACGCCGAGAGAGGACATTATCCAGTTCGGCGAGGACGGGAGCGCTCGTACAGAAGACAATATCCTTGCCAGGCCCAAGGTCGAGTAGTTGTCGGGGCTTGCCTTCCCACAAGAAGCCGGAGACGAGGACGTTGGTATCCAACACCAGTCGCATCAAGCGGACTTAAGAGCGCGCCTCTCGGCGCGCATAACGGCGATTTCCTCGGCAATCTCTTCCGGAGACATATAAGGCGTGTCGTCCTCCGCGTTTCCTCGATCAACAGCCTCGAAGACCTGCTTGAGAGTCGGCGTGTCAAGTCTCTGGCGCAGCAGCTTCTCCAAAGCCTCGGGCGACAACAGTCCGGCCTCTTCGGCTTGCTTGACCAATTCGTCTGGCAGCGTGATCTGGATGGTAGTCATGGCGCCCTCCTCATTCATCTTAACGGTTTTTCTGGCCGCCTAATGAAGCAACGGCGCTTCCTGCGGCTTCTCGCACAGCTGAATTTCGCGCTCTCGCAATGGCTACGCTGGTCTAGTCCGGTCACCCCTGGCCAGCTGAAGTCTTCACCTATACTGGAGAGGAAATCTGGATCAGGTCTGCCGGGTGGGCGGCCTGCACACTGAGGAGTTCATGGCCGCACTGATCGACGCAATTAACATCAAGCGCAAGATGCTGTTTGAGCTTGAGAACACGCCGTTCTATTGCCTGGAATCAGAGATCAGCACACCGACTGCGCGCGGAGGTCAGACGCTGGTCCGTTTGAAGATGCGCAATCTCCTCACCAGCGCAGTCTTTGAGAAGAGCTTCAAGGCGAACGATAAATTCAAAGAGCCCGACCTGCAGCTTGTTCCAGCTTCTTACCTCTATAGCGACGGGGACGGTTCTCACTTTCTCGACCAGGAAAGCTACGAGACGCTCACGCTCGGCGAAGAGATGCTCGGGAATGCGTTGGACTTTCTGATCGAGGGCAGTCTGATCCAATTGCACATGTACAACGGCAATCCCATTGGGCTGCAGCTGCCAATGTTCGTTGAGCTGAACGTAGCTGAAACCGAACCGGGAGTGCGCGGCGATACCTCAAGCGGCAGCGTCACCAAGCCGGCAAGGCTCGAAACCGGCCTCGAGATTCGCGTTCCTCTTTACATTAAAGAGGGAGAAAAGGTGAAGGTCGCGACGGAGACGGCTGATTTCGCAGGCCGGGCATAGGTGTATCGGAATACAGCATCCGCTCTAATCGCGTAGAGCTGCTTCCTCCGGCTTCTCGCGGAGCTCGATCTCGCGTTCGCGCAGATCGTGTACCTGTTCCCCGATGGCGTACTTGAGCGCTTCGACGCCGAGGCCGCTCACGGCAGAGATCGAGTAGAACGCCATCTTCTTTCGCTTGGCCATCGTCTGCAACTTCTTCAGCTTCGCAGGATCGGCAACGTCCGCCTTCGAAGCGACCACGATCATCGGCTTCTCGTCCAACCTGTGGCCGAAGCTCTTCAGCTCCCCCATAATGACCTTGAAATCGGCAACCGGGTCGGGGCGGCCGCTGCCATCGGAGACGTCAACCAGGTGGACGAGCACCCGGGTGCGCTCGATGTGGCGGAGAAACTGGACTCCGAGACCGGCGCCGAGGTGGGCGCCCTCGATCAGCCCGGGGATGTCGGCGACCACGTAGCTTTCATCATTCGGAGGCTCGCCAACCGAGACGACACCGAGGTTTGGCTCCAAAGTGGTGAAGGGATAGTCGGCTATTTTGGGCTTGGCGGCAGAAATTCTAGAAATTAGCGTCGACTTTCCCACATTGGGAAAACCGACTAATCCGACGTCGGCGAGCAGCTTCAGCTCCAGGCGATAGACACGCTCTTCGCCGGCGCGGCCGGGTTCGTGTTCGCGCGGCGCCTGGTGAGTCGAGGTGGCAAAATGCTGGTTTCCTCGACCGCCTCTTCCCCCCTTGGCAGCGATGATTCGCTCGTCCGGCTGGCGAAAATCATGCACTAATTCGCCGGTCTCATCATCGTAGAGTGCGGTGCCTACCGGCACCTTCAAAATGATGTCCTCACCCTCGCGGCCACTGCAGTTGGAGCCCTCGCCGTGCTTTCCGCGCTCGGCTTTATGCTCCGGGTTATAGCGGAAATGAATGAGCGTATTGTGGCGCTGGCTCGACTCCATAATGACGTCCCCGCCGCGGCCGCCATCCCCGCCCGAGGGCCCTCCGCGGGGCACGAATTTTTCGCGGCGAAAGGCCACGCAGCCGTTGCCGCCATTGCCGGCTTTTACCTTGATCTTTGCTTCATCGACGAACATTGCTTCCTCATTGCTCAATGCGACCCGACGTCGTAATTCGGCGTCTTTAGGCGGCACTGTCCCACATTTTCAATTTTCGGGTCAGTCTTTCGACTTTTCTGTCTTTCCTTAGTGTAGCCAACGGAGTATGCTTCCCCCAATTTCCCAAACGTTCCTGATATTGGCCTCGCGGCAGATTTGGCCGCCGGGTATCGGCGATCGCTCCCCAGGCGTGGCTCGCTTGCGCCTGAGGAGCGCTTGTCTCGAGCTCAACCTTGTTGCAAGGGAGAAGGTTCCTATGGCGCGCCGATCGACACTCGCATGGGGATGGCGCCACGGCGTGGCTGCGGCCGCATTTCTTCTGGGGCTATGTGCTGCTCACGGCCAGTCGACAACGACGGGCGCCCTCGAAGGAACGGTGACCGACGTTCAGGGGCGAGCGATCGCCGGTGCCAGAGTCGTCGCGCACAGCGCAGCCACCGGGAAGGAACGAAGCGCGACCAGCGACGCGACGGGGAGCTTTCATCTGGACGGCCTGAGTCCTGACACCTACTCCGTCGAGGCGACCGCATTGAATTTCGCTGCTTGGCGCGCCGCCTCCGTTGTCATCCAGGTGGGAAGCATGACTACGATCCAACCTCACCTCAGCGTGGGAGGACGCAGCGAAACGGTCCAGGTTCGGTCCGAGACGCCGGGTCTGGAGACCAGCTCGGCGGCGATCACTACAAATTTGACCAACACAACGCTCGAAAACCTGCCCAGCAACGGCCGGCGGTGGTCGAACTTCGCCTTGCAGACGGCGGGCGTAACTCCGGATTTAAGCGGCACCGGCCTGCTGAGCTTCCGCGGTATCAGCGTGCTGCTCAACAACAACACGATCGACGGCGTCGACAACAACCAGGCGTTCTTTTCAGAAGAGCGCGGCCGCACCCGCATCGGATATTCGACCACGCAGGCGGCAGTGCAGGAATTCCAGGTGAATACGTCGAACTATGCCGCCGAATATGGCCGCGCCGCCGGCGGCGTGGTCAATACCGTGACCCGTTCTGGCGGGAACCAGTTTCACGGTCAGGCTTTCTTCTACGACCGGGACAACGCGTGGGGAGCAACCAATCCATTCACAACGCTCACGCAGCGTCTGCCCGACGGGACGTATTCGACAACGCCTTTTCACCCGATCGACTGGCGCAAGCAGTGGGGCGCCGGGGTCGGAGGGCCGGTGCGCCGCGACAAGCTCTTCTGGTTCTTCGCTTACGACCAGTACCGGCGCAACTTCCCCGGCGTCGCGCGCACGGCCGATGCTTTGAAGGGCACGACGCCCGAGCTCTTTGCCACTCCATCAGCCCAGCAGATCGCGACCCTGGCTGCCCGCACCCAGACGAGTGCGGCAGAGGCGCGCGCCCATTACAACGCTGTGCTCGCCGGGCTGGACTCGCTGCTCGGACCAGTGCCGCGCACCGCCGACCAGTACATTCTTTTTCCCAAGATCGACTGGGACCTGAATGAGCGCAATCACCTGATTTTTCAGTACAACCACATGCGCTGGAACTCGCCGGCCGGCGTGCAGACCGCGGCTTCCAGCACCTACGGTATCGCCAGCTTCGGCAACGATTATGTTGCGGAAGACTGGGGCATCGTTCGGTGGAACTACTTTCTCACCGCGAACCTGCTGAACGAGGCGCGCTACCAGCTGGGCCGCGACTTCGAATCGGAGTTCGCCCAGACGCCAACCCCCTTTGAGCAGCCCCTCGCCCTGAATCCCTACGGCCTCGCGCCGCAGATATCGCTCGCCAGCACCAGTTATGGGCTCACCTTTGGCAAGCCATCGTTCCTCAATCGGGCCGCCTATCCGGATGAGCTTCGTTCGCAGTTTGTCGACACGGTGAGCTGGGTGCACGGAAAACACTCATGGAAGGCCGGCTACGACTTCAGCCACGTCGTCGATAACACCAACAATCTCTATAACGGGACCGGGACCTACACCTATACCAATGTGCTCAATTTTGCGTCGGATTACTATTCTCCAAGCCATTGCGACACGGGATCGACGGGAGTTGGATTATTGCCCTGTTATGAGTATGAGACTCAGGCAGTCGGTCCGTCGATCTTCCGCTTCACGACGAACGACTATGCCGCATACCTGCAAGACGAGTGGAAGCTGACTCATACCCTCACCCTCTCGCTTGGTTTGCGCGAGGAGTATCAGCAGCTACCTAATCCCAACCCGGCGCTGGCGAACGCTGCAATTCCCGAGACCAGCACGCTGCCTCATAATCGCTGGAACCTGGCCCCTCGCTTAGGCTTCGCGTGGGACGTCTTTGGCAGGGGCAGCACCATTCTGCGCGCCGGCTATGGGATCTATTACGGCCGAATCATCAACTCCACCGCCTTTGCCGCGCTCACCGAGACGGGTGCGCCGGCCTCGCAGCGAAGCTATTACTTCAAGCCGGAAGACAAGGGGGCGCCACCATTCCCCCACGTTTTCACGACCGAACCGCCATTCTCAAACCAGCCGAACGTCGTGTATTTCGACCCTCATGCGAGAAATCCTGCGGTACAGGAAATGGAATTTTCGCTCGGACAGCAAATCGGTGCGAGGACTGAAATCTCAGCCGCCTTTCTGGGCAGCCTCGGCCGCAGACTGCCGAACTTCATCGATCAGAACATCGATCTGACGTCGGTCGGAACGATCACGTATGCCGTGGACGATTCGACCGGCGCGGGCCCCCTCAAGGGCAAGACATACACGACCTCTTTCTTCACCTCGCGTCTCAATCCAAACTACAGCCAGCTCACCGACATCTTCACCGAGACCAACTCCCATTATGAGGCGGGAATGTTCAGGCTAAGCCGTTCGGTGAGCGGGTCGGGGGATATCCACGCCTCCTACACCTACTCGCACGCCGCCGACTACAACCAGAACTCGACGACCTTTGCCGATAACAACGATGTTCTCGACCCTGCCGATTTCGCTCTGGAGTACGGCGCTTCGAACTTCGATATTCGTCAGCGAGTGACCGGCAGCGCGATCCTGCGAACGCCCTGGAAGGTCAAGGGATGGTCCGGCGAATTGCTGAACGGCTACTCGCTGGCGCCGCTCATCGAGTGGCGCACCGGCTTGCCTTATTCGCTACGAACAACCGGGGCTGTTCCTTCGATCAAGTACGTCGACACCGTCAACCGCATCGAGACGCTGAGCGGTCTCGGGGCGAGCATTAACGGCTCCGGCGGAGACAACCGCATTGCGCAGATCGGGCGTAATACCTTCCGCTATCCCGCCGTCTGCAACCTCGACCTCCGCGCCGCCAAGCAGTTCAAGCTCGGTGAGCGCGGCAACCTTGAGCTGATCGGCGAAGCCTTTAACTTGCTCAACCACCAGAACGTCACCAGCATCGACAGCACCGGCTACCTGATCGATGGGGCAACTTCGCCGGCCTCGATGCCAAGACTGACATATCAGACGAAGTTCGGCGCCATCAATAACAGCAATAGCACCACCCTCTACCGCGAGCGGCAGATTCAGCTGGCCATCCGCCTGACATTTTAAGAATCTGTGCCTGGCAGCTTGGAATTTAGTGCCCGGGCGGCGGCGTGTTCTGCTTCTCTTCTTTCTTGCCATTCTTGTCTTGAGGTTTACGGGTCTTCCAGAAGGCCTTCTGCGCTGCGGTGTCCTGGTCCCACTGCGCAATGTAGGGTGCAGCCTGCGCGTGGGTCATCGCCCGCACCGACGTTACCTCGATCGTCTTCACCTGATGCCAGGGATAGAGAAAGTTCTCTTTGAGCAGGAAACTGGTCTTCGACCAGTCTTCGATGAACTTGTTCACTTCGGCGCGAACATCCTCTTCGTGCTTGAATGGCAGAAGTTCAACCGTCTCGCCACCGAGCAGGTACGCCCTCACCTCCGCGATCAGGATCACATCTTCCTGGTGCTCACCATTCTTTTTTGTGTCTTCCGCCATTGCTTGAGCTCTCCGTTTCTATCTTTCGTTCTCATAGGATGTCGCGCGCGCCCAATTGGTCATCTGCCCTCTCAAAGCCCAGGATTCAGCAGGCGGGGTACTCTGAAGGGGGAGCATCATGGCAGATACCGGACAAGAGGTCGAAGCGGCACTGGAATTGCCCGGCGACGATACAGGCGACGGGCCCGAGACACGGGAGTTCCGGGTCACGCCGGATTTTGCCGGACGCCGCCTCGACCAGTTCCTGGTCGCCAGTTTGGACGGCATCAGCCGCTCGCGCATCCAGCTGCTGCTCGACCAGGGCGGCATCACCCTCGACGGCAAGCAGGCCAAAGCATCGCATAAATTGCACGGGAATGAGACGATCCTGGTCACCGGCGAGGCCCAACCCGCGCCGTTGCGAGCGGTTCCTGAGGAGATTCCTCTCGATATTGTCTTCGAGGACGAGGACCTCGCGGTGATCAACAAGCCTGCGGGGATGATGGTCCACGCCGGAGCCGGCTCGACCGACGACGATCGCAACAAAGGCACGCTGGTGAATGCGCTGTTGCATCATTTCCAGTCCCTCTCGACGACTGGTGGCGATTTGCGCCCGGGGATCGTTCATCGCCTCGACAAAGAGACCAGCGGCCTGATCATTGTTGCCAAGAACGATCGCACTCATCAGGCGCTGTCGGAGATGTTCTCCAGCCGCAGCCTCGGCAAGACGTATCTCGCGCTGGTGCATGGCGATCTCAAGCAGGAGTCGGGCACGATCAATGCGGCGGTCAGCCGCGATGTTGTGCGCCGCACGCGTATGACGACGCGGCGGACCGACAGCGGTCGCACGGCGATCTCACATTACAAGGTGCTGCGCCGTTTGAATACTCGATTTGGCCGCTTCACCCTGGTCTCGGTGCGGATTGAGACAGGGCGGACGCACCAGATCCGCGTGCATATGGCGTCGATCGGGCACCCGGTCGTCGGGGACAGGCTGTATGGCGCGCCCGCGGCGATTCAGCTCGCAGGGGCCGCGACTGGTCGCAAGAAAAAGACGGCCGAGGCGAGCGTAGAGAGTCTTTCCCTGGATCGAAATTTCCTTCACGCGGCGCAGCTTGAGTTTGCGCATCCGCGGACCGGAAAGGAGCTTGTGCTGAAGTCAGAGCTTCCGGCCGAGTTGACGGAGTTCCTGGCGTTGCTGGAAAGAGAAGAGTAACAATCGCAGCGCAACGATTTCTGCTTAAGACACTGATGCGAGATTGGAACTGGTTCCGGCGAACCTCAATATCCCAGCCTCTTGTTCACAATATTTTGTAACGCCTCGCCCTTGCGGAAACGCTCGTATTGGGCAATGAAAAACTTCATCGCGTTATCGAGCCAGTCGGGTGTGTTATCCGCGCAGTGGGGTGAGAAGAGCACATTCTCCATCGCGTAGAGCGGACTGTCCGGGGGAACCGGCTCGTGCTCGAAGACATCGAGGCCGGCGCCTTTGATCTTTCCTGCGGCTAACGCCTGGGTCATGGCGGCTTCATCGATCACCGGGCCGCGGCCGACGTTAATGATGACCGCATCCGGCTTCATCGCGGCGAACTCTGCTTCGCCAATCATGTGATGTGTTTCCGCGGTCAAAGGCGCGGCGACCACCACGTAGTCGCAGGCCGCGATCATGTTGAGTAAATCGCTGGTAGCGTACATCCTCTCTACCGGGCCGAGATCGCTCCCCGGCGCCGGCAGATGGCGCTTCAGCGCGAATACCTTCATCCCCATTGCCTTGGCCCGCCATGCGACCTCACGCCCGATGTCCCCGTAGCCGACGATGCCAACGGTCTTGCCTGAGATCGGCAACACATCGAAGGGTTCCCATTTGGCAGCGGCCTGATTACGGATCATGCGCCTAAAATCCTTTGCGAAATACAGCATCGCGGCGAGCGCGAACTCGCCCAGAGGCGGGCTGAAGACGCCGGAGCCATTGGTAAGGGTCACCGGGCTCTCGATGATTTCGGGAAAGAGGAAGGCATCCAGGCCGGCGTTGCGCGAATGCACCCAGGTGAGTTTCGGCGCCATGAGAAAAGCAGCGCGGTTCAGTTCCCGTGGCGCCGACCAATTGAGCATTACCGCGGCCTCCGGGGCGGCAGCTGCGAAGTCTTCGGCGGCGTTCCCGACGACGACCCGTGCGTACGCGCGCAGTTGATCGAGATACTCCGGCTTGGGGCCGGCTCCTTTAGAAGTGATGAGAATGGTGTCGCCCATGAGTGAAAACCTACCACAGAGCCGGGGTGGTTCACTTGCAAGCGTCGTCGGAACGTAAGTCCCCCGCTTCGCTCCGGGAGAAGACGAGAATTGTTGCGATGGAAACAAATATTCTCCTTGACAGCCTAGGAGAGCCGCGGGATACTCCTAGTTAATCTAGGAGACGGCGCGTTGGGTAAGCAAATCGATCTGTTGCAGGGCACTCTGGACATGCTCATTCTCAAAGCGGTTTCGCTCGGCCCGCTCCACGGATACGGGGTGCTGTTGCGCATTCAGCAAATCTCCGCCGGCCAGTTGGAGATCCAGCAGGGGTCGCTCTATCCCGCCCTCTACAGGCTGGAGCACCAGGGATGGATCGCGAGCGAGTGGGGCGAGTCAGAGAACAACCGCAAAGCGAAGTTCTATCAGCTCACGGCGGCCGGCCGAAAGCAGCTGCGCGCCGAGAGCGAGAAGTGGAATCGGATGGCAGGGCTGATTGGCGGCATTCTGAGCATGAAGGCGGGCGAGATATGAAGCGAATGGCGCGACTCCGCTCCTGGATTCGAGCAACGATGCATCGCTCCCGGATCGACGCAGAGATGCAGGCCGAGTTGCACTTCCACATCGAGAGCTATGCTGCGGACCTGATGCGCAGCGGCCTCACGCGCGATGAGGCTCTGCGTCGCGCCCGACTCGAACTCGGATCGGTCGAGGCGCGGAAGGAAGACTGCCGCGAGTCGCTCGGGCTGCGCTTGTGGGACGACTTGCTTGCCGACCTGAGTTACGGCCTGCGGATGCTGAAGAAATCCCCCGGCTTCACGACCATCGCAGTGGTCTCGCTGGCTCTGGGCATCGGCGCGAACACGATCATTTTCACTATTGCCAAGCAGGCAATGCTCGATCGCCTGGCGGTGCCGCATCCCGAGCAACTGCGGTTGCTCACATTGGATATCGAGAGAAAAAACAGCCCGATTCGCGGAATGTGGGGCAGCTTCTATCCGGGGCCAAACGGCGCAATGCAGACGACTTCGTTCTCGTACCCCGTTTACCAGATCTTGCGGGAGCAGAACCACAGCCTCGAAGAGCTCTTCGCCTTCAAGGATCTCGGCGGTTACAACCGGCTCACCGTCACGAGCGACGGCCACGCCGAAGCGGTCACCGGGCAACTCGTCTCCGGGAACTACTATCAGCAGCTTGGCGTCAGCCCGGCTCTAGGTCGCCCGATCCAGGCATCGGACGATGCAAAGCCGGGCGAAGGAACGGTTGTGGTGATCAGTGACGGCATTTGGGCGCGGCTCTTCGGCCGTTCCCCGTCGGTCATCGGCAAGACCATTCAACTCAACCTCATCCCGTTTACCATCGTGGGGGTCAATCCGCCGGGATTCACCGGCGCAGCCAGCGTGCAGACATCCCCGGATGTCTTTGTGCCCCTCAGTATGCAGCCGCTCTTGGTGCCCCAGGGAAAGCACTCGCTGCTGACGAACAAGGACATGTGGTGGCTGCAGATCATGGGCCGCGCTAAGCCAGGGGTTTCCAACGCGGCTGTGGTCGCTGAATTCTCCGTCAACCTTGACCATGCGATGCGGGCGACTTTGCCGATAGCGAAAGATTCCTCTCTGCCGGTTCTTACATTGCCCTCTGGCAGCCGGGGTTTGAACCAGTCCGGCAAGAACATGGGGACACAGATATATGTCCTGTTGTCGCTGGCGGGTCTGGTGCTGCTGCTGGCCTGCGCGAATATCGCCAACCTGTTGCTGGCCCGCTCCGCGATGCGACAGCGCGAGGTCAGCGTTCGTATGGCGCTGGGCGCGAGCCGGGGCCGCATACTGCGTCAGGCCTTTACCGAGAGCCTGCTGCTCTCGGGCATAGGCGGTGCTGCCGGTTTCCTGCTGGGCTACCTGGGGCGCGATGCCATCCCGCGCCTTATGTCCAGCTCGTGGGAGCCGCGAGCCATGTATAGCCGCTTCGATTGGAAGATATTCGCCTTCACCACCGGCATTTCTCTGCTTACTGGACTGCTCTTCGGCCTCGCTCCCGCGCTACAGTCCTCGCGCAGTGGCGTTAGCGCAAGTCTGAAAGAGAGTGCGGCCACGGCCACCAAACGCCGCCGGGGAATCGCCGGCAAAGCCATCGTGGTGTTTCAAATATCGCTCTCGATGCTCCTCGTGGTCGGCGCGGGCCTCTTCGCCCGGACACTTTTCAACCTGAGCAAGACTGAGATTGGCTTTCGACCGGACAACATTTTGCTATTCCATCTCCGGCCGCCGCGCTCCCGGTATCCTTCGCCGAAAAACGTCGAAGTGGCGAGCCGGATTGAAGAAAGGCTGGCAAGCGTTCCGGGCGTGGATTCGGTCACGCTCTCCGCCGAGCCGTTGCTGGCCAACAGTATGTCGAACGATCAGTTCGTCCCTGACGGCCAGCCTCCGGTAGCGAACGGCGACGACCAGCAGGCGGACTTCAACCTGGTGGGCAATGATTTCTTTGCCACCATGAAAATGCCGATCGTGGCCGGGAGGGGCTTCAACGCCGGTGACACAGAGAGCTCTCCCAAGGTCGCGGTGATCAATCAAACCCTCGCCCGCAAGTTCTTTCCCCGCGGCGATCCGTTGGGCAAGACGTTCAATGAAGACCACATCCGAATCGTTGGCATCAGCGCGGACGCGAAGTACGACTCCCTGCGTGACGAGACGCTGCCGACCTTCTACCTCCCATACCGGCAAGCGCCCGAGCAGATGACTGGAGGCCCAACGTTCGAGGTGCGGCTGAAGACCAGCCCCGAGGGAGCGTTACCTGCGATCCGCACCGCAGTCGCTTCCATCGACAAAGACCTTCCGCTGATCGATGTTCGTACCCAGACAGAGCAGATCGACGAACTTCTCTCCCACGAGCGGCTCTTCGCGGCGCTGACCGGGGGATTTGGGGGGCTTGCACTCACTCTCGCCTGTGTCGGCATCTACGGCATCATGGCCTACACCGTCGCAAGGCGGATCAACGAGATCGGGATCCGCATGGCGCTCGGTGCTCAAACCGGCCAGGTATTGCGCATGGTGCTGGGTGAGGCTTCGTGGCTGGCGCTGCTCGGTATTGGGATTGGCCTGGGGTGCGCCCTTTGGCTCACCCGCTTTCTCGCGACGCTGCTCTACGGCCTCAAGCCCAGCGATCCGGGCACACTGATTGGGGCGGCCGTATTGCTGCTGGCTACGGCCCTCGCCGCAGGCTGGGCGCCCGCGTGGCGTGCGTCGCAAGTGCAGCCGATGGAAGCGCTGCGCCACGAATAGCGGGATCATCGCGCGCTTAGGCAGGCGAATTCAATGTCGACGATGGCCGAGGATTTTGTTCCGCGCGGTAATCTCGGGCTGATCCGCTATTGGAGGTTCCTGCTCCGCGCAAGCGGACCTCTGCTCTTGGGAAGGTTCAGGGCCACGGGAAAGCTGGCAAACATCCGCTCATGACATTGCCGACATCGCACCGGAAGCTGTAACGCGAGCAACCGAACAATGTCCCCTCTATGGAAGGAGGAGCGTCGCAAATCCGGCGATGAACAGTGCGAGCAAAGCATAGAATTGCACCTGTTTCGGTGAAAAAGTATTCATTGACTCAAGCCTGGACTATGGGTAATCAAACTGCAGACACCTTAGCACGGTTTTTCCATGCGGCCTGCATTATTTTGCGGTAATGTATGGCAGCACCATGGCACTTCATGGTGGCGGAGGTTCGGCATGGTCTGGGATGTTTCGTTCACCTGCGACATTTGCGGCAAGAAAAAGGCAGACGCCAACCACTGGTGGATGGTGGTGCTCGGTGATGTTCCTTGCTTTGAACAAGACCAGCCTCACCAGCGCTTCACGCTGATGCCGTGGAACCCGGCCGAGAGCCGCAATCCCGACATGTACCATCTCTGCGGTCAGGGATGCGCGACGCAGGCCATGACCCGCTTCATGAGCGACGGGGTCATTCTTCCTGAGGTCGGCGAGATCGCCTCGTAAAGGGCTGAACAGGAACCGTCTGCTTCGGGCTGCGCGGCTCGGAGACTACAACTCGAAAAGTGCGCCCGGCTTGCGCTCCGCCGGCACGCGTGAAGCGCGGGCACGCACGACAGTTCCCGGCGGCGCGGAAAGAATGGCCGCCAGCTCGCGCAACTCTTTCCTGACCTTTTCGAGCCCGCCTGCGGCTGCATTGGCGCCGGGGACGGGAAGCGGTAGCTCCGGACCAGCCGAGCGCTTGCGCGTCTCTCTCGCCTCGGCCTGAAAGACCTGCCGCGCCCCCGGTATCGTGTAGCCCTCGTCATAGAGGAGCCGCTTGATCCGCAGCGTCAGTTCAACGTCGCGCCTCCGATAAAGGCGCTGCCCGGTACCACTCTTGTTCGGCTTAAGCTGCGGGAATTCGCTCTCCCAAAACCGCAAAACGTAGGCCGGAACCTCACACAGACGGGCAACATCGCCGATGCGGAAATAGAGCTTGTCGGGAATTTCTAACGGCGAGCTTCGACGCTGCTGAGAGGTCGGGATCGACATGCTGGGGCCGGAGCGGAGTTCGTGAAATCCGCCCTTCCTGTAAAGTATAGGCCGGACGAGGGAGTTCCATCCCTGATTTTTTTAGCTTCGGCAGGGCGCCTGCACCTGCGGGCTCGCTTTAACCGCAGCGAGAATGGGCCGTTCGGCGCCCGCATTCCCGCTATATATTGAGATGCTGCGGTAAATGGATCGCCGTTGACGCGCCGTTTGGCCACGGCGAGGGGAACGCAAACCCACTAGTTTGCGTAGTAAATCACAGCGGGAGAGATTGCCATGATGGTGTCGAGCAGCTTTAGATTCGTTACGTTTTCCGCACTCCTTGCTGTCGCCGGGGCGCTCTGTGTGGGCTGCAGAATCGACGTGGACAAAGCCAAAAACGGTGAAGACAAAAACGTCAAGATCGATACGCCTCTAGGCGGCCTGCATGTAAGCTCGGACGGCACCAGCGCGGCGGACATCGGACTGCCTGTCTATCCCGGCGCGCAGCTGTCCCAGGATAAGCAGGGCGACAAGTCGGCAGACATCCACTTCGGTTTCGGCGACTGGCAATTCCGCCTGAAGGTGGTGAAATACAAAAGCTCCGACTCGCCGGATAAAGTCCTGGCCTTTTACAAGAAGTCGCTTGGCCGCTATGGCGATGTTATCGAGTGCAGCGGCAAGAGCGCGGTCGGCACCCCAACGATGACCAGCGAAGGGCTGACCTGTGACGATTCCGGCGACAGCCACGAGGTGAAGTTGGACGAATCGCAGTCGCTGAAGGCCGGCTCGAAGCACCACCAGCACATCGTGGGCATCGAGAAGAGTGACGGTTCGGGGACGACGTTCAGCCTGGTCGAGCTCGACCTTCCCGCCAATTCCGACGGCGGCAAAGCGCAGACGAACTAAGACCGGGCGCTGCGTCTCGGCTGCTTTTGGTGAGCGATGAGATACTTGCAGAGGAATGGTCAAAGATTGTCATCGCTGCGGTACTCCTCTCGCCTCCCCTGAGGCCTTTTGCTCGGCCTGCGGCGCGCCGCAATTGCGGTATGAGTCCGATGTGGAGAGCATTGAAGACGGTGCGACGCCGGACGCTCCCGCATTGCGCGATATCCAGTGGAGGGCGGCGATCGGCGCGGCCCTGACTTTTGCCGTGCCGGTCGGGGTTCTCTGTTCTCCGGTTGTGCCCATACTCTCGGGCGGGTGCTGCTTGTGGATCGTTGGCGGCGCGGTCGCGGCGGTGGGGCTTTACCAGCGCCGTTCCGCAATCCGTGTCCTGCCTCGCCCAGTTGGGGTGCGAATTGGAATGATGATCGGCTTGATGGCGGCTGCGGTTACGTCTGCTTTCAATGCCGGTGCGATGATCTTTGAGCGCTACGTCCTTCATGGCGGAGACGCCATGGAGAAGAGCTACCAGGCGACCATGGAACAAGTCTCGGTCGCCACCGCGCAGCTCTCCCCCGGCTCGCCGGCCGAGGTCCGCGACGCAATGCAGTTCCTGCTCTCTCCGGACGGCCGCGCCGCTTCGGTGCTGCTCACCGCGGTGCTTTCAACGATCGGCATCACACTCTTCTCGGTGATTGGCGGCGCGCTGGGCACGCGCATTTTTTCCGGACGGAGTGCCTCTCTGCGAAACCCCTGAGCGTCGAAGGCGCGACGACACCAGAGTGCGGCGCGCCTGCCGCCAGAATGCAAACTAACACTTGAGAGAACAGGCGGGATGCAGAAGCCGCAGCAGGATCGGCGCTTGGCCGTCGGGATCGATTTCGGGACGACGAATAGCTCGATTGCAGTCTCAACAGGCGGCTCGGCGACCGAGCTGGTGGCGTTCCCCACCGCTGGCGGTGAAACGACTTTCTCTTATAGGTCGGTCTTGTACATGGACCAGCTCAAGGAAGCGGGCAAGTCGCGCATTCACTCCTGGACAGGCCCGGCAGCAATTGCGCGATACCTGGCCGATGGTGAAAAGGGCCGATTCATGCAGTCGCTCAAATCGCATCTCTCCAGCCGGAGCCTGACCGGCACGGCAATCTTTGGTCGTCACTATGCGTTGGAAACTCTCATCTCACGCATCTTGGCCGATCTGCGCCTTCATGCCGAGCGGCAGCTTGCGGCATCGATAGGCACGGCGGGGGTGCGCTCTGCAATGATTGGCCGGCCGGTGCGCTTTGTTGGTGCGGAGAGCGATGCCGATGACGATTTCGCGCTCGGCCGGCTGCGCCATGCTCTGCAGCTTGCAGGCTTTGAGGCGGTTGATTTCGAACTGGAGCCGATTGCGGCAGCTTATGCCTACGGCTCGACGCTCGACCATGACGAGTTGATCCTGATTGGCGACTTCGGCGGCGGGACCAGCGATTTCTCGTTGATTACGGCAGGTCCCGGCGTGCGCCGGCGCGGACGACGACCCGGTGATCTGTTAGGCAGCATGGGGCTAGGCCTGGCGGGGGATGCCTTTGACGCCAGGATCATTCGCAAGCTGATCTCGCCGGCGCTGGGAGCGGACTCGATGGCCCGCTCGATGAAGAAAGTTCTGCCCGCCGTTCCGGCATGGATTTATGCCAACCTGGAGCGCTGGCATTATCTGTCGTTTCTTCGTACCCGCGAGGTCACCGAACTGCTCAAAAGCGCCCACACGCGCTCGCTTGAGCCGGAGAAAATCGAAGCTCTGATCAATCTGATTCAGGAAGACCTCGGTTACCAGCTCCATCAAGCGGTACAGCGGGTGAAGATGGAGCTCTCGGAGAGCGACAGTGCGCGGTTCCGCTTTCAGGACGGCAGCATGGACCTGGATATTGGCGTGACCCGGGATGAATTCGAAGCCATGATCGCCGACCAGTTGACCGCCATTGAGAATTGCGTGATGGCGCTCTTTCAAAGCACCGGGGTGGACGTGCGTGACATCGATCGGGTCTTTCTGACCGGAGGAACGTCGTTTGTGCCCGCAGTGCGCCGGATCTTTACCAGCCGCTTTGGCGCGGAGCGGGTGAAGACCGGTGAGGCATTTACTTCCGTGGCCCGCGGGCTGGCTTTGCGGGCCGAGGAAGTGGCTACTGGCAATTTCTGACCTTCGTCGCTGCGCACACTCTTCTCCACCAGATCGAGGCCGCCGATGTAACTTCCGCCTCCATTTCGTCTCTAATAAGTGCAGATGCATCCGCTGTTCAGCGGCCTGCGTTAGGAGATTGTGATGCTGAACCGTTTCGTTCGTGGTCTTTCGCTGTTGTTTGCGCTGGCCGGGTTTGCCGGGTGCGGTTTGGTGAGCGCTTCCCCCAAGGGCCCGCTCCCCGCAGCGGCCACCGACGTTCCTTTGACGGCGTCTCCTACGAAGCAAACCGCGGTCTTTGCCGGGGGCTGCTTCTGGGGCACGCAGGCGGTCTTTGAGCGCGTCAAGGGAGTGACCGCGACAACAGTAGGCTACGCGGGTGGCTCGGCCGCGACCGCGACTTACGATCAGGTCACCACCGAAACGACCGGGCACGCGGAATCGGTGCAGGTCGTCTATGACGCCTCGAAGATCACCTACGGCCAGTTGCTGCGAGATCTTCTTTGCCGTCGCCCATGACCCAACGCAGCTAAATCGGCAGGGGCCGGATGTCGGCACATCGTATCGCTCGGCGATCTTTTACATGAACGACGACCAGAAGCGCATTGCCGACGCTTACATCGAGCAGCTCGATGCCGTCGGCGTTTTCGGGAGCAAGAAGATCGTCACCCAGGTGGTCCCGCTCAAGGGTTTCTACAAGGCCGAGGACTACCATCAGGACTACGCGCTGAAGAATCCCGACAACCCGTACATCGAGGTCTGCGACCGGCCCAAGATCGCGGCGTTGAAGCAGGAGTTTCCGGGGTTGTTTGTGGATTACAAGGGGCAGTGAACTGGTCGCCTCCGGTTCATCGAATCACCTGCAGCGCCGCCCTGAATAACTCGTCGAAGCTCTCCCCGGCGGCTTTGTTCTTCTCGATAGCCGACTCGATAGCCTTGAGCGATGCGGGACGCTGGTAGCCGAGATTGACCAATGCCGAGAGAACATCGTCGGCGGCTGGCCCTCCGGGGAGCTTGGCGGCAGGAGCGACGGCCAGGTCCTCAAGCTTGTCTTTGAGTTCGACAACCAATCGCTCGGCGAGCTTCTTGCCAACCCCGGGAATGCGGGTGAGCATGGCATGATCGTGGCCGCGAATGGCGGCGACGGTAGATTCCGGGTTGAGGCCGCTCAGGATGGTGACCGCCAGCTTGGGGCCAACTCCGCTGACGGTGATGAGCCGCTCGAAGAGGCGTTTCTCCGCAATCTCGAAAAATCCGAAGAGCGCCAGCAGGTCTTCGCGCACCTGGGTGTGGATGTGCAGCGCGGTTTCGGCGCCCTCAGCGGGCAGCGCAGTAAACGTAGGAACGCTGATGGTGACGTCGTAGCCGACTCCGCCGGCCTCGACGACGACCTGACCGGGCTGTTTTGAGAGGATGCGTCCGCGCAGGTGGGCGATCATCGGGGAAGGTTATCCACGACGTCTGTAAAGAATCTGAAACTCATAGCCGGGGTTGGCGGGAAAAAGTTCGGCGATGTGTCGGAGGCGTTCAGACAATGCCGGGGCGGCGAGCAGCGGGTATTCGCGCTCGCGCAGGTCAGCGTAGTCGAAGTCGATCGTCAGCGAGAGCAGGTAGATTGCGATTGCGTCAGAGAAGGCCGACTCGAAGTAGATGGTCTTGGCCTTTTCATCGACGACGGTATCGGGGGGCACAGCGCTGACCTCGCGAATCGCATTGTGGTCGCGCTTGCGGCCGCGTTCCGGAGCCGACTCCCCGTTTCGACTGCCGTTACGGTCGGCATTTCGGTCGAGAGCCCGGCGGCGGCTCTCCCACGCGTCCTGGCTGGTTTCGCCGCGGACGTTGGCCGTGGCCTGCGCCCAGACCAGCTTGCCGAAGCTCTCCGGCACTCCGGTGGCATCCACAAAATGGTGGCCGGCGTTGATGAAGAACTCAAAGGCCAGCGCAAAGCGGTCCTGCATGAGCCGCGTCGAGATGAAGGTAATCTCGGCTGCATCGAACTCGACGTTCCGGTGGCAGACGGCGCGATCGCCGAGGTCGACGGTGTAGGTGGGGGCGACCAGAACTTCTTCCTCGTCGGCGATCGTGAGGGGCACGAAATAATAGGCGTGCTTGGCAAGCGCTTTAGCGAGCGTCGAAGGCACTGCCTGCACGACCCGCGCGAGGTCCGGTTCGGCGACATGCGTATCGCCAAAAGTTCCATAGAAAATGCCGTTGGCGGATTCAACCACCGCTGTCTGCTGCGCGATCTGCGAGGCGGGCAGAAGTCCGGCCTGGGCCACATCCGTCATAAGGTTGTATTCTAGCTGAGTGACGGGGCCCGCAGCTTGAGCATCTCCAATGGCATGACCGCAACAGCAAACAGTTCGACCGATCAGGGCCGCGTTTTCGGCATCCCGCTGGGCGATTTCGGGATATTTTCGAGCCTGCTGCTCTCGTTCGCTCTGGGCTTTGCCGCATTCTTCGGCGCCACTTTCCTCGCCATCTTCACTCTGCTTTTCTACAACCAAGGCGGCCATCACAACGTCGATTTCGCCGACACCTACAAATTTGTAGGTCTGCCGGTTGGGCTTATTGTGTTGGCGCTGAGTCTGGCGCTCTTCGGCTTCCTCTGGATTCGCCGCAAGGTCCGCGGTCGTTAGCAAGATGGGCCTGATCGAGATCCCGGTCGCATCCCTGCTCGATGGAAAGCGGCCGCCGTCGGAGACTCAGTCGTGGGAGTGGTGCGCGCGTCTCGAAGCCGGAGACATCCTCTTCTTCCCGCAGACTCCGATTGCTTTGGATCCCAACGACCTGCAGTTCCTGCTCGGCCAGCAACAGAGTGACAGCTCCCTGCACAAAAACATCGCCTATAAGCCCGCGTTGGATGTTCTCAGCGGGCTTGACACGAAGACTGCCGATGCCGCGGCCGTCGGCCGATTGCAGTCGATCATGCGCTGGTACTCGGCGACAGTAGCGGAGTTCCTGGGAGGCTTTTTAGCGCCCTATGCGCGGCGTTGGAAGCTCGATTACGCCAGCTTTCGACCGCAGGAAGAACAGGGACGCGACCTGGCGCTTCGCAAGCGGAACGACCTGCTCCATACCGACGCCTTCCCCACGCGGCCTACACACGGAGCTCGGATCCTGCGCTTCTTCAACAACATTCATCCCACGCGAACCCGCGACTGGCTGGTCGGCGAGCCTTTTCCGTCGCTGGTAAAGCAGTTCGCTCCGGCGCAGATTGCCTTGCCTGCTCCGGAGGGTGCGGCTTCGAGGGCGGCGAAGTCCCTCGCACGCGGAATCGGGCTGGGTGCGGCGATTCCCGCGCTCAAGCGGTCACCCTATGACGACTTCATGATGCGCTTCCATAACTTCCTTAAGGAAAACGAGGCCTTTCAGGTGGGATGCGCGAAGCAGGCGTGGCAGTTTCCCGCCGGTTCGAGCTGGATGGTCTATACCGATACCGTACCGCACGCCGTCCTTACCGGCCAATATGCGTTGGAGCAGACCTTCTTGGTTGCACCCGAGGCGATGGTGACTCCCAAGGCATCGCCCTTAGCGGTGCTGGAAGAGATGGCCGGCGCACCGCTCGCCTGATCTCCATCTACAGTAGCTAGAAAAATATCTTCGCCCCCTAGCAATTCTGACAGTATCCGGCCGCAGCGGCCTTAGTTACCATCGGGCCAATGGTCTCTGCCCGCGCGCTCAAGCTGGCGGTGTGAATGTCTGCCTCTGTATCGGCGCAGGCGTATAGTTGCTCGCAACTCTAAATATTCAATATCTATGTGAGGGAAACTGATATGAAGCTCAGCAAGGTCGCCAGGATTGCTTGTATATCGTTCTCATCTTTGTTGCTGATGGGCGCATGGGGAAGCTACGCTCAGGACCAGCATCCGATTCTCGACCAGGCAGCGAACAAAGTCATCGCGAAATATCAGAATTCCAGCTGCCAGCAACTATGGGAGGAGAAGGCGAACAAACAGCCGCCAACTCCGCAGCAGGCCAAGGTGATCGCATTTCTGAAGACCGACCCCACGATGCGCACGCTATTCATCAACAAAGTGGCCGCTCCCATCGCCAACAAGATGTTTGAGTGCGGAATGATTCCGTAACCAACTGGCAACGCTTCTTCAGGTACCGCTCTCAAGGGGGCTGTGTGATTGCTCTTAGATTTAGTCGTTCGATGCGGCTCCTTTTCTCGGCTCTGCTGTGTGCAGCGACTTGCGCTGCACACTCTCAAACCGACACAGCCAAGCCCCAAATTGAACCCAAAGCTGTCGAGATTCTCAAGGCCGCCTGCGACAAGCTGGCGGCGGCGCACGCAATGTCCTTCACCGCGCTGGTGACCTATGAGAGCCCGAGCCGCCTCGGCTTTCCCCTGGCTTATGGCACCAAATCGGAGGTCCTCTTCCAGCGTCCGAACAAGCTTCGGGTGCTTACTCCAGGAGATGGGCCGGCCTCAGAGTTCTATTACGACGGCAAGACGATGATGGCGTTTGCGCCTGCCGAGAACATGGTTGCCATCGCGGACGCGCCGCCGACCGTCGATGGGATGCTCGAGACCGCATATCACTCCGCCGCTATCTACTACCCCTTCGACGACCTGATCGTGAGCGACCCTTATAAGGACATCGCCCAGGATCTGCGGGTCGCCTTTTACATCGGGCAGTCCAACATTGTGGGGGGCATCACGACCGATGTCGTGGCATATGACACCGGAGGCGTCTTCATTCAGGCCTGGATCGGGGCCGATGACAAGCTGCCGCGCGTGTTGCGCGCCATCTATGCCGATGATCCCTTGCAAATTCGCCACAATCTGGTGATTACAAACTGGCAGCTCGATCCCACCATTCCTGCAGATGCCTTCAGCACGACCAAGGCGGCGGCCGCAAAACACATCCCATTTGCCAGCCCGAATCTGCCGCCCAACATGGCAAAGCCGGCATCGTCTGCAGCAACCGCCAAACCGTAGTTCAGGAGTAATGCTATGAAACGAGTCGCGATCAGCCTTCTGTGCGCAATGATCACTGTTATGCCGTGTGAACCGGTCTTTGCCTGGGCACACGCCAATGCTTACGGAGGCGGGACTGCCCACCAGGAGGGTTCTGACACGGCGACCCACAAGAATGCCTACGGAACGACCGGAACGGCGACGCACACTGATGGGCAAGGCACCTCCTACACCAACTCGAACGGCGGTTCCGCCTACCATGCTGAGGGGTCGGGCACGACGACCGGCAGCAATGCCTACGGCGGCAGCGCCACTCATACCGCTGGTCAGGGCACTTCGGCTTCCAATGGCTATGGCGGTAGCGCCTATCACGCAGAAGGTTCCGGAACGACAACCGCAACCAACGGCTACGGAGCTTCCGCGACGCACTACCAGGGTGTCGGGACGGTTGGCACGACTTCCTCCGGCCAAACCTACGCTGCCAGCGATCACTATTACGGCGCAACGACCACGACGGCCTATGGATACCATCCGCCGGTCGTGGTGAATTCTTATTCGACCGGCTGCTACAACTGCGGAGGCTGGTCTGCTGCCGGGGCCGCAGTCGCTGGCGTGGCAGTCGGCGTGGCAGTTGGGGCCACCGTTGCCTCCGCCAACAGCGCCGCGGCGACTTCCAATGCCTATGCCGCCGGCGTAGCCACCGGAGCGGCGACTGCTTCGGCAAGCAACGCTGCAGCGTATAACGCAGGCGTGGCCGCAGGCGTTTCGTATTCGATGGGAGAGATCGTCGCCGCCGCGCCGACCGGATGCGCCACTCCAGCCGTCGGCGGGGTTACCTATTATCTATGCGGCAATACCTGGCTGCAGCCAGCTTATGGCGCCAACGGTATTTACTACCGAGTAGTGCCGGCGCCTTAAAGGTTATCCGGGCGCGTGACTCCATGGCCTGCCAAGACCAGAGGCTGAACATTCAAACAAGTTCCGGCGATCGACTATCGCCGGGACCTAATCAAGGAGAAGACAACGACAATGAAGATGAGACTTATGTTGTGCGCAATTCTCGGGGCCGCTTTTGTTGCAGGCGGGTCAACCATCGCCATGGGGCAGCAGGTTTCCGTGAACTATAACCAGAGTCAGGACTTTTCGGTCTTTCACACGTACGCGTGGCAGATCGACGATCCAAATAAAATCGCCAACTCGATCCTCGCGCAGGCCTCCATCAGCGACGTTGATAATGCCTTGCAAGGCCAGGGACTAAGCAAGGTTGACATCGGCGCCAATCCCGACCTGATCGTCATCAACAGCGGAGGCTTGAGGCAGCAGACCTCTTACAGTGCCTGGGGGATGCGCGGAATCGGCGGCGGCATGGGTGGAATTACTCCTGAGCAGAACGTGGAAGGCACGCTCGTCGTCAGCCTCTACAGCGCGAAAGACAAGGCGCTCGTATGGCGGGGAATCGGCCAGAACACACTTAGCAACAACGGCAGCAAGAACCAGCAGATGGTTCAAAAAGCGGTCACCAAGATGTTCCAGCAAAAACCCTGGAAGAAGTAGGCGATCGTTTTTCGTTCGCATCATCGGCGGATAGAGGGCTGCGCGAGCGCTCTCCGCCGATGGGCAGCAAATGTTTGCTGCGAGTGAAGCGGCTATCAGATTCGCTTCTCTAGAGTCGCTGTATCGAACGACAATATCCCCTTCGCAGGTGGCTCTGACGGCTGGTTTTGGTTAGCTCAAAGCCGATTTCGTCCCACAATCGCGGCTATACGTAACCGGCAGGAGTTCCTGCCTCCGCCCCGGCTCGTTTGGTGTAACATCAATCGTCGACGTCAGCCCCTGGGGAGAAGCTTGTCATGCTCAAGTCGCGTCGTAATCTGTTAAAGACCATCACCGGAGCTGCCGGGGTACTCGCTATCGAGACGTGGGGGTATAGCGCGGCGCCAGGGTTGCAGAAGGGGCCGCCTAACCCGCTGCCGTCGCCCAATGCCCCGTCCAATCAGAACATTCCCGCAGGCATGGATGGGCCCGATATCATGCATCCGTCGAAGGCTGCGGCCAATCCTTTGAATCAGGAACAGATTGCCGCGGCGGTGCAACAGCTCTATAAGCTCGCAAGCGAACTTAAGACCGAAGTCGAGCAGACCAACCTGACGACGACCTTTTCGCTGGACTTCGTCAAGAAGGCGCAGCAGATCGAAAAATTGGCCAAACAGATCAAAGAGAAGGCCAAGGGATAAGCCGGCTATTGTGACTGCGCTGGCGCGGAGGTTCGCACAGCAGGTGAGGTTGTCGTGACTTCACCGGCTTCACGCGGCCCGGAATATATCTGACTGCCACCGCGGCTGCGTTGGCTTTCAGCAATCTCATTCAACTGCGAAAAAGTAGCTCGCTCCTGCTGGGCCTTCTCCGGCATATTTGCCCGGGCATAGGCCTTGGCGAGGTTGAAATGCACCTCCGGGCTGCCCGGGCTAAGCTTGCTGGCGATCTCGAGTTCGCGCAGCGCGGTCGTTTCGTCTCCGGCTTCGAGCGAGGCGCGGCCCAGTAGATAGTGGGCCTCGGCCGAGTTCTGTGCAAGATCGAGAGCGCGCTTCGACCAGGAAATGGCATCGACCGTGTTGTGCTGACGGAGGGCGATCGAGGCGAGGCGAACACAGGGCGATTCGCTTCTGGGCGAGACCGCCACTTCGGCGAGCATCTGAGTCCGGGCCTCGTCGAACTCCGACAGCGCCAGCAACGCCGTTCCGTAGGCATAGTGGAGAAATGGCGTCGAGGGATATTTCGCCAACAGCGGCTTGAACTGGGCGAAAGCATCGTCGTAATGACTCTGGTGTAAAAGCACAGCAATCTTTCCGGCGGGAACGATGAGTTCTGCATCCTGCCGGCTCACGTCGTCGGGAAATTCCGCCCTTCGCAGGAGCGCGAGACCCAGGGCAGACTCGACCTTTGAGTCCAGAGGCCCAGTCCCGGCGGCGGGTATCAGAATTTCAGAGGCGCGATCGAACTCGCCGGCATGGACAAGCAGGATTCCAAAGGTGTACCGCGCCTGCTGGACCGACTGTGGGCTGCCGCTCAGGCCGAGCGTCGCGCCGCGATCGAGATGAATCCTTGCGTTGTCGTAATCCTTGAGCGCGAATTCGCTTAACCCCAGCACCGCCCAGCCGGTACCGTTCTCCGGATTCGCTTGCAGCCATTGCTTCAAGTCGGTGGCGGCAGCTGGGTACTGGCCGCCGGCGTACTCCTGCATGGCGCGAAGCCAGATCTCCTGATCTGCGCTGGAGCTGCTCGCAGTCTGCCCGGAAGGGCCCGCGTTTGCATAACGCGAAACGATGCGCTGCTCCGGCATCTGCCGGGCATCTGCGAGCTTCTCTGCAAGTTCCCGCTCAGCGGCTGCTTGTGCAGGTTCGCCCGTAGTCTTCCACGCTGTTGCGAGCATATCGTGAGCATCTTTATATTTTGGATCAAGCTTCACTGCCGTTTGCGCGGCGGACAGCGCCTGCTTCGCATCGCCCAGGTCGAGTGCGATTCTGCTGGAGGCAATCCATGGCAGCGCGCTCTCGGGCGATAGCCTGGTCTCCTCGTACATTTGCTCGAGAGCCTGTTGTTTCCTTCCTGTCTTCTCCAGCTCCAGGCCGTAGGCGTAATGCAGGTATGGAACAGTCGGATAGGCCTTCAGCAGTCCGGCAAACAGGCTTGGGGCTTCACTACCCGCCGCTGCGGCGCCTCCTGCAGCCACAAGCAGAGCTTCCTGCGAGGGATCGACCTGCTCAGGTAGCAGCGGGACGCGCAGCGTTGCCAGTCCCAGGGCCGTCTTGGCTTGCGCCGACATGGCTCCGGTTCCGAAGTTCGCGAGCAGCAGGTCGGCGGCGCGCCCGAAGTCACTCGCCCGGATCAACAGCAGTCCCAGATGATAGAGGGAGACGCGCTCGATCTCCGCGTCGCCTTTCATCCCAAGGCTTTGGGCCTTCTCCAGATGAAGAAGGGCAGCATCGAATTCCTTGAGTTCGAACTCCGACAAACCCAGAAGCGCCCAGGCAATCCCAAGGTTGGGAGCGAACTCGACGACTCTGTTGAACGTCGCCTTTGCGTCCACGAACTGGTCCGCTCCGTACTGCAGCGTTCCCAGGTTCCACCAACCCTCTTTCCAGTCCGGCCCGAGTGCCAGAGCGTGCTGGAAGTCGCGGATAGCATCCTCGGTCTTGCCCGATTCCGCCTCCTGCAGCGCCTGCCTGCGCAGGTTGTCGAGATTGTTCGGTGTCGTGGCGGCGCCGGTCGCGCTTTGGATTGGCGGAGCGAGAACATCTGCGGCAGAGATGCCGACCCGCAAGAGTGCAATGCCCAGCGCAACGATTTGAAAAACGCGCATGGACACAGACTTCATTCGCTTGTAAGTTTAGAGCGAAAGCAGAGTTACTGTCAGGTTTCTGGCCATTGCCGGGCAGGCTTTTTCCTGGCAAAAAAGCCTGCTCAGCGGGGTGCTTTCGCATTACACGTGCTCTTCCTCGCTCTAGCTGGAAAGCAAAGATTTGACCTCCTGGATGAAGAAGCGAACCCTCGGCCCACTCGAACACCTCACCCGTCGAAGGCTTCTTCGCAATTTCGCTACGGTTGCCGCAGCGTCGCCCTTCTGTTCGGCGGCGCTGAGCGGCGCCTCAGCCGGGCGCCCCACCTTTGAAGAAGTGCCTGCATCGATCAGCGGCATCACCTGGGTGCATACCGCCGGGAAATCCGCCTACAAACATCTTCCCGAGACCAGCGGGGCTGGCTGCGCCTTCCTCGATTTTGACAATGACGGCTGGATGGACATTTATCTGGTCAACAGCGGCAAGTCGGACTTCTATGATCCACCCCGCCCGCTGCGTAATGCGCTCTATCGCAACAATCGCGACGGCACCTTCACCGATGTCACCGCGAAAGCGGGGGTTGCCGGCGGAGGTTACGGTATGGGCGTGGCGGTGGGCGACTACGACGGCGACGGCTATCCGGATATATATGTCACTCAATACGGCCGGAACATCCTCTATCGCAATAACGGCGACGGCACATTCACCGATGTGACCGAAAAGGCTGGCGTCGCCGCGGCGGGCTGGAGCTCGAGCGCGGTGTGGTTCGACTACGACAATGATGGCAAGCTCGATCTCTTCGTCTG
The DNA here is from genome assembly GCA_963790505.1 of uncultured Acidobacteriaceae bacterium. GTDB lineage: Bacteria > Acidobacteriota > Terriglobia > Terriglobales > Acidobacteriaceae > Acidisarcina. The sequence goes on from CAWBOT010000004.1 coordinate 1,259,752, forward strand.
CCAGTTCGCCGAGTTTGACCCCACACTGGGTTGCGGCACGGACGCGGCCGGCGTGCGCCATTACTGTATTCCGCGAGTCTTCAAGCCGCGCCCGAGCTGGCTCTTCCACAACAACGGCGACGGCACCTTTACCGATGTCAGCAAGTCGACCGGGATCGCCGACCATCTGGGCAAGGCGTGGGGCGTCGTGGCAACCGACGTCAACAACGACGGCAAGATGGACCTCTTCGTGGCTAACGACACAGTTTCCAATTTTCTTTACATCAACCGGGCGGAGCAACTTTGAAGAGAGCGGGCTCATTGCCGATGTGGCGTATAGCGCCGATGGCCGCGCGCGCTCGGGGATGGGCGTCGATTCCGCCGATTTCAATCAAGATGGATGGATGGACCTCTTCGTCGCCAATATCGATGAAGAGATCTTCTCGCTCTACCAGAACAATGGCGACGGCACCTTCGACGATCTTGCCGTGCCGCTCGGCATCGGCATGGCGACGCGCTGGATGAGCGGCTGGGGATTAAAATTCCTCGACTACGACAACGACGGCGAGCTCGACCTGATCCTGGCGAACGGATTTCCCGACGACCTGATCGATCAGAGCTCCTCAACCGTCAAATGGAAACAGCCGTTGCTACTCTTCCATCGCGAAGGAAAGGGATATCGAAATGTCAGCTCCGAGAGCGGCCCGGTCTTTGCGAAGAGCTTTCCCTCTCGCGGTCTGGCGATCGGCGATTTCAACAACGACGGTGGAATCGACGTGCTCATCAGCAACAACGATGGCGCACCGCTACTGCTGCGCAACAACGCTGGGCGGGAAAGCAACTGGCTGGGAGTGAACCTCGTTGGCCGCAAGTGCAATCCCGACGCGATCGGCGCACGCATCACCTATCAGGCGGGCGATCTCAAGCGATCCAGGATGAAGGTCGGCGGAGGTAGTTTTCTGGCGTCGCATGACCCGCGTATTGTGCTGGGTATCGGTCACCGGCCGAAGATCGATTGGCTTGAGATCAAGTGGCCGTTGCCGAGCGGCGCCATCGAGCGCATTACCGATCTGCCTCAGAACCGCTACATCACCATCGTCGAGGGCGCCGGAAAATGGAAATAGCAGCCCTGCCTGTGTTCACTCTGGAAACGCTTCGCCAGGCTTCGCGATGCGTATTCGGTGATCGGTAAAGTCGGCGTGCATCTCTGGTACATACGCCTTGGGCATGTGGCAGCTGGTGCAGTTCTTGGCTGCCGTGGGACATGCCGCGCCAGGATGAGTTGCCGTCGGCTTCGCTCCCGGTGAATTCACGTGGCAGCTCAGGCAGTTCTTATCGTAAGCGGCGGGGTCGGTCTGCAACTGCTCATGCGGATCGTGGCACGCGGTACAGGTAAGCCGCGCATCTCCTTTGCCCCAGCACTTGCTGGTCACGAGCCGGTAAGGGGCGGATCTGGCAGTGGAAACTCCTTTGGCTCCAGAAAGTTTCACGTCCCACCAGGAGCTGTGACACGCGCCGCAGAAATCAACCGCGTCGGTGGGAGACAGATGCGCCGAGTTGAAGATCGTGGTCTTCTTCGCCTCAGGCTTGCCGGCGATGAGATCGTCCATCGCTTTCACATGGCTTGCGCCCGGGCCGTGGCAGGCTTCGCAGGTTACTCCGGGAATCAAATGCTTCTCGTCGAAGCGTCCTCCGATACTGACCGCAGTTGCGTGGCAGGCGAAGCAGCCGCTGCACTTCTGTCTGGCCGACAGGGCGGTACATCGCTTCTTCGATGCTGGAAGGGTGAAGCAGAGTCCGGAAGGGCGTAAAGTCGATGGTCCCGAGACTGACAAAATATGTCACCCGCGCTTCGTAATAACTGTCGTCCTCTTTCTTAAATAGATAAGACTGGGCGACGCGGCCGGTTCCAAACGCCCAGGTAAGCGGGTATGAAAGCTTTTGCTTCCCGTCCGTCACGGAGTAGAGGCTCTGGTTTGCGGTCTTGTCGACGTGATATTGGACGTTGCCGGCCGTAAAACTCATAGCCGGATGAGAATGGAGGACATCCGCAGTCGCGGCCGGCATGAGATTCCGCGCCATGGGAGTCTCTTTTTGGCTGGACACTTTGCCGCCATGGCATCGCGCACACGCTTCCGGGCCGACGAAGGCCTCGCGCGAATCCTGGTCCTTGGTGGCCCAGAAACCTGGCTCTGCGAGATGGTCGTCGGTCGAGAGCTGCCCTAACGCCCGGGGAACGTGCCCGCATAACCCAAGGAAAAGGCCGAGTAAGCAGAAACCGCCCCAACCTTCGCGTCGCACTTCATCCCTTCCCGTTCGTTCCCTGAATTTCGTCAATCGGTGATGGTCGTCCGTCAAAGCTGAACAGGCCGTCTCTGCTTCATGCTTACCATCTCACTAGCCGGCAATGAAGCGATTCTAGCCGAGCGCGACTTGTGCGGCGGGCAGGTGGAGTTCCTGACGATGAGCTCCGGTTTGACGACGATCTCCGCCTGATACTCCGCCTTATTCTCAATGCGGTCGATCAGCGTCTTTGCGGCGATCTGACCCATCAGCTCCAGAGGCTGACGAATCGTCGTCAGCGCCGGGCTGGAGCAGGCCGCGAGCGCCACGTCGTCGAAGCCGACAATCGAAACGTCCTCGGGGATACGCAGGCCCGCCTCCCGAAATGCCCAGATCGCGCCCATCGCCGAGAGATCGTTGTATGCAAACAGGGCGGTAAACGCTTTCCCGCTGCGCAACAGTTCCTTGGCATACGGATAGCCGAGCTCTGGCGTCGTAAGGTCCTGGTCAATCTGCACGATCCACTCCGGCCGCATCCGGACTCCCAGCTCCTGGCAGGCGGAGCACACCGCTGCCCAGCGGGTTTCGGAGTCTGAACTGGTCTCCTGGCCCTTCATGAAGGCGATCTCACGATGCCCGAGTTCCAAGAGATGGGTCAGCGCCAGGCGCGCCGCAAGCTCCTGGTCGACCACGATATTCGTAACGTCCTGGAGGGGCCTGTGCCCGGCGACGGCCACCGTGGGCAGGGAAGCCTCCTCCAGGATCGAAGTGTCGACCGTGATGAAGCCCTCCACGCCGCGGGTAGCCAGCATCCGCGAGTAATTCTGCAGCACCTGCTGGTCGTGGCGGTGGATTACGGTTAGAAAAAGATAGTCAGTGTCCCGAAGGTATTCCTCGATTCCGCTGATGACCATCGCGCCGTAGGGGTCGCCGATCTGCTCGGCAATCACTCCGATGGTGTAGGTGCGCTGCAGGCGAAGCGAGCGGGCGAAGTAGTTGGGCCGGTAATTGAGTTCCCGGGCAGCATCAAGGATCCGTTGCTTGGTATGTTCGGGGATCGCCCGGGCCGCGGCGGAATTGTTTAACGAAGCGGAAACTGTCCCGATAGTCAGCCCCAGGTGCTCGGCGATCGTTTTCAGCGTCACCCGAGGCTCGCTGCTGCGGCTGGTGGGCTTCTTCATGGGCATGGGTCGGGATCCGGACCGGGATGCGGGGTCTTGACGGCCGCCGAACTCATATCGTTATTCATAAATCCCCCACTGGTCCGACCTCCACCCTGCTTAATCGCTAACTACAAAGAGTTCGAGCTTCGAGACCCCGCTTCGTCGTCCTATTTCACCTTCGATTTCCACATGATCTGGGGCATTTCCTGCCCCGCCCTTCGCTCAAGCCTTCAAATGATATCGATAACAGAACGCTAGAATAACATTATTGTGTTGACAGCTCTGTCTTCTGCGGCTAACAATGCTCAAGGAAATTCAAAAGGGTTTATTTTGCCGGTTGAAGAACTTCGGCATTCCTTTCAGGGCCAGCGCGGAATCCTTCAGTAAAGAGATAGCCGCGCCGGACAAAGAACGCAGAAACGCAAGAAAGATGTACGGCTTTGCAAGATGTTGAAGACTTTTGGGAGGTGTGATGAAACAAAATAGCTTGTTTAGCTGCCGTGGTGCGTTCCGCTCACGGCTAGGAATGTGGACACTGTTCACCGCGTTGCTTGCGCTGGTTGGAGCGGTGCCCGCGCTTTACGCGCAACAATATTCAGGGACCATTGTAGGAACGGTGGCCGATCAGGCCGGCGCAGTCGTACCTGGCGCGACGATCACGATCGTCAATACGGGCACGAACCAAACCAGCACCGTCAAGTCCGATGAGCAGGGCAACTTCACCGCCGCCCAGCTTCCGGTGGGCACCTATGACGTTCACGTCGCCCAGGGCAACTTTAAGGAATATGTCCAGACCGGAGTCGAGGTCCATACCTCCTCAATCGTCAAAGTGAGTGCAGTCCTCACCGTTGGCGGAGGAACCGAAAAGGTAACCGTCTCCGCCAGTCAGGTGCAGGTGCAAACCACCTCCGCTTCAGTCGGCGAAGTGGTCGACGGTACCCAGGTTCGCGAGCTTCCCCTGTCGGGCGAAAACTTTGTCGGCCTCACCCAGTTGTCCCCCGGCGTCAGCGCCGCGCAATCCTATGACGGCAGCGATAAAGGCCTCGAGGGTGGCGTCAACTTCTCGGTGAACGGCAACCCCTACACCAACAACCTCTTCCTGGTCGACGGCGTGAACAATAACGACGTCGGTTCCAACCGCACCATCCTTGTCTATCCGTCGGTTGATACCATCGCCGAGTTCAAGATGATCCGTAACTCGTATGGCCCTGAATATGGCCAGGCCTCCGGTGCGATCATCAGCATCACGACCAGATCTGGAACCAACCAGTTTCACGGCGGCGTCTTCTATGCTGGCCGTAACGGCGCTCTCGATGCGAACGACTGGTTCTCCAATCACAATGGCACCGGCAAAGCGCAGGAAAACCGCGACGACTACGGCTACAACATCAGCGGGCCGGTGATTAAAGACAAGCTCTTCTTCTGGTGGAACCAGGAGTGGAACAAGGAAATCCGCGGCACATCGTACGCGACTTGCGTTCCGACCCTCGCTGAGGGTGCGGGCGACTTTAGCGGTGCAGGTGCAGCTGGTACCAACGACCAATGCGGCGCCACCATTCCTGCGATTCCGGCCTACGCCGCGTCGCCAGCGAATCCCCAGGCGATCGCAAATCCCGATGCAGCCGGCCTGCTGATCGCTAAGTTCTACCCCGGGCCGACGGAAACTCTCAAGAACGGCGATAACTGGTCCGTCCCGCTCCACAACCATTTGAACTGGAGCGAGTGGAACGTCCGCGCCGACTACGACGTCACCAAGGCCAATCGCGCTACCTTCCGCTGGACCCAGGACTCCTGGAGCAACCCGGCGCCTAACGATCCTTCGGCCTTCTGGGGCGTCTCTGCCTTCCCGACGGTCCAGTCCAACTGGAGCCAGCCCTCCAAGAGCGTGATGGGCAAGCTGACCACCACCATTTCAAGCACCATGGTCAACGACGTTGAATTCGGCTACGGTCACAACGCCATCATCACCAGCCTCGCCGGCACCGAAGCCAGCATCGTACCCGCTCTCCAGACTGCATATCCCACGTCCTGGCCCTCTTCCCTCAAGCAGAAGGACGAGTTTTTTGGCGGATGGGGCGGTCTGAATCCCTACGGCAACTACAACGGCAGCTTCTCCATGTGGAACATCGCCCCTTACGGCAACCACGAGGACCTCTACTCCATTCAGGACAACCTCTCCAAGGTGCACGGAAACCATCTCTTCAAAGTCGGTGCAGTGTTTGACATCGACAACAAGGTGGAGAGCAATGGCAACGGCGCCGACCGGCCAACTTTGCCGAGCAGTTGCGTTACCTCCGCCGCGACGGCAACCACGCCAGCTATTTATTGCGATAACACTCAGAATGCTCTTGCCAATATTCTCCTGCCTGGTACCGGCCCACTTGCCCAGACCTTTACCGGCGTAACCGAAAACAGCATCGACGGCGTTGCCGACGTGCGCTGGCATGACTTCGAGCCATACTTTGGCGACACCTGGAAGATCAAGCGCAACCTGACCATCGATTACGGCTTCCGCTGGTCGATTCTGCGTGAGCCCTTCGGCGGCCCGAACGGTGGAAACACCAATGCTGCAACTCAAAACAGCTCCAATTACCCCCACCAATGGGCGAACTTTAGTCCAGCGGCCTGGAGCGCCGCCGAAGCGATCGCCAATCCGTCGGATGCCTGCAACGGCACTCTGACCGTCCCGGGAACCACCCCGTGCGCAAACCAGCGTGCCTATCTGGCGACCCTTGGCGTCAACCTGCCTCTCTCGAACGGAACGCCCGGCCCGAACGGCGCTCTCGTCGCGGAGAACAACCACAGCATCGCGCCCCGCGTCGGTATTGCGTGGGATGTGCATGGTGATGGCACCCTGGCAGTACGTGCCGGCGGCGGTCAGTTCTACCAACGCGAGTTGGTGGGCTTGGCGGAAAGGCTTGCCAACACAGCGCCATTTGTCATCGGCACCAACGTCAACCGTACTTTAGACACAGCCGCACCGCTCGCCAACCCGTCGGTTTCGCCGAGCGCCTATAAGTCCACCGGTGGTTTCATTCCGAACTCCTGGCAGTGGAATCTCTCGATTGAGCAGCAGTTGGCTCGTAACACGACTTTGCAGATCGGATACGTCGCCAACACCGGCGTCCACCTCACCTCCATGCGTGATGCAAACTTCATTCCTTCCTCCGGATGGCTTGAAGGAGCATACGTCGGTGGCGCTGCACAGAATGCGCTTCGTCCCGCTTTCAACTTCGGGACGATCGGCGGCTTCCTGCGCGGCGGTCATGCAAGCTATCAGTCGTTGCAGACCCTCTTCCGCACCCAGACGGGAACCAACTCCACCTTCCAGGCGGCTTATACCTGGTCACACTCGATTGGAAACGTCGACCTCGACAACTCCTCGGGTAGCATGAACCAGGAAGCCATCACCAACCAGGAAGATCCGGGCCTCGACAAGGGCAACACCAACATCAACCGCCCGAACATCTTCGTAGCCAATGAGGTTTACTACCTGCCGAAGCTGGAAGGCCAGAACAAGTTCGTGATGACCGCTCTGGGAAGCTGGGAAGCCAACAGCATCATCTCCCTGGCTGAAGGCAGCTCTTTGACGATCGAGTCGGCTGGAGCCTCAGGTGGTTGCACGCTGACGGATCCGGTTACCAAGAATTGCGTTCCCGGATACTCCAGCACGCTCAACGCGCTGGTGGGCACCGGGTACACCGGCAACCAGCGTCCGTTGCTCAACCCGTTCATCGGTTGCAATACGAAAAGAAGTGGCGACCAGATCCTGAACCCTGACCACTTTACGCTGATCGGTTATGCGACCGGTACCTTCCCAACGAACCTCGCGCCTCGCGGCTCCTGCTACGGTGCGCCCTACACGAACGTGGACTTCCAGCTGGCCAAGAACTGGTATGTCAAGGAAAGACTCCGGATCAAGTTCAGCATGGACTTCTTCAACCTCTTCAATCACGCCAACTTCAACAGCGGTAACCTGGAAGCGTCAGGCTTTACCTCCTCGAACGGCGTATATTGCGGTGGAGCTACGGCGAGCAGCGGGACGCCTTGCAGCCCGACCAACAATGTGATCACCAGTGCTGCGACGCCAACCTCGGCTAACCCCAACGGCTTTGGTCAGGCCAGCGCTGTGCATTCAGGACGCGAACTGCAATACACTCTGCGGTTAACGTTCTAAGTGTCCTGGTAAGTTAGCGACTCTTGTCTCTCAGGCGGGATCCGGATCTCCGGGTCTCGCCTGATCTTTTTTTAGGCAGAATATTGTTTCCCTTGGTGACAAGGCATTCACTCATATCCTGCTCCGGGTGGGATGGGCTGCTCATTCATCCGGGTCACCCTTTTGTTTCCGGTAAAATTGCATCAGCGCTCGTCCATGAAGTATCAACTGCGCCAACCCGTCCAACGCCCCAAATCCAGCCGGCTTAGTCTCGGCAGTCTTGTCTGGTTAGCAGTCGGGACGACTGCCCTGTTTTGTTGCACTCCCGTGCTGGCTCAGGCAACAGCCCAACATGCTGCATCTGCGCAAAAGCCTCCGGCCGCGCAAGATGATCTGGCGAAGCGCATCGCTGAAGCGAGTGCGGCCCGCGACTCTCACAATGCGGATGAAGTTGCGATCGCCAATGAACGCTTGATCGCCGTGGCGCTCCGCGATCTCGCTTATTTGCGGTTGATTGAGGCCGCGTATCCCCAGGCTCTCGAACTTTATAAAACCTCACTCGATTTCGAGGATTCGCCTGCAACCACCGTCGATCTGGCCATGGCCGAGGCCCAGGCGGGTCAGTTTGACGAGGCCATCAAGACGGCGCGCAAGGCGCAGTCTGCGGGCTATGACGACAAGCGCATCGATCGCATCCTCGGCAGTTCGCTCGTCCAGAAGGAGCAGTTCTCTGAGGCTGTCGCTCCATTTACACGCGTCGCCAAGGCCGACCCTAGTATCGAGAATCTTTATGCGCTCGCCAACTGTCTGCTCCAAACCGGCAAACCGGAGGACAAGGTGCGGGCCCAGGCGGTCTTCGAGGAGATGCAGCAGCGTGCCGGCGACAGTGGATCTCTGCATGTGCTCTTCGGTCGCGCCTACCGTGACGCACAGGATATGCCGGCCGCAGTCCGCGAACTCCAGCGTGCGATCGCGCTCGATCCGCACACCCCTCACGCCCACTATTTTCTCGGCCTTGCGGAGCTTTCGCTCAACGAGTGGAAGCCGACTCCGGAGGCAGAAGCCGAGATACGGAAAGAGGTGGAGTATTTCCCGCATGATTACCTGGCCAACTACATGCTCGGTTTCCTGCTCTCCAGCGAACGCCAATACGATCAGGCGAAACCCTATCTCATGGCTGCCTCGCAGATCGATCCCGCTGCGCCCGAACCGTTTCTCTTCCTGGGCCTTAACGCGTATGCGCAGGACGACATGAAGCTGGCTGAGCAGATGCTCCGCAAAGCAGTCGTGCTTACCGGCAGCGACGAGTCCCGCTCCAACTATCAGATTCGCCGCGCCTACGTCGACCTGGGACGCATCCTCACCAACAGCGGCCGCCAGGATCAAGCCGAGGTCTTCCTGGCCAAGGCGCGAGAGCTGCAGAACAAGACCATGGAGCAAAGCCAGCAGAGCATCGCAACGATTGCTCTTGCCGGCGGAGCGGGCGCCGCCGCTGCCGTCATGCCGCTCAATCGTGAACAGGAAAACGCCGCCGCGCCAATTCTCGAGGACCACGCCGACCCATTCGCTCACATCGATCCCGAGACGCTGGCGCACAGCAAGTTGACCCCGGCGCAACGTGCAGAAGCTGACACGCGCGAGAGTCGCCTGCGCACCGCCCTGGCGTTGGGCTACAACGATCTCGCGACCTCTGAGGCCAAACGCGGCGAACTTCCTCGCGCTTTGAGCTACTACCAGCAAGCCGAGCGCTGGGACAGCTCGTTTCCCGGATTGGAACAGAACCTCGGTCACTGCGCCTTCCTCGCAGGCGATTATTCCGAGGCCGTCCGCGCGCTCTCCCTCGCGGTCAAGGAACAGCCGGACGCAGCGCCGCTGCGGGCTATGCTGGGCATCTCGTATTTCTCCACGAACCAGTACGCCGACGCGGCGCGAACCTTCGCACCTCTCGGCGATAAAGGGATGCGAGACGGGGAAGCCGGCTATGCCTGGGCCGCATCACTGGCCCACACAGGGGACGCAAAGAAGGCATCGGAGGTGCTGAATGCGTATGACTCCGAACCACGCCCGGTGGACGTGACCCTGCTGATCGGGCAGCTGTGGACGAGCATCGGTGACTACGCGCGAGCCATCTCGACCTTCCAGCGAGTGCTTCAATCGAATCCGAATCTGCCCAAGGCCCACTTCTATTCGGGGCTTGCCTACATCCATTGGGAACACTGGCCTGAGGCGGAGAAGGAGTTCCAGTCCGAATTGAAGCTTGCGCCCGGCGACTCCGATGCCGAGTATCATCTCGGTTTTGCCTATCTACAACAATCCAGGACGGACGAAGCCGTCGCGCTCTTTCGCCAGGTCGTCGCTTCGGATCCCGGATATGCCAACGCACAGTATCAGTTGGGGAAGATCCTGCTCGACCGCGGGCAGGTGGCCGATGCTGTAGGCTACCTTGAGGCCGCCGCCCGCCTGAGCCCGCAAAGCGATTACATGCACTATCAACTCCAGGCCGCCTATCGCAAGGAAGATCGGGTCGCCGAAGCGGACCGCGAGCTCGAAATATACAAGCAGCTCAAGGCAAGGTCTCGTGAGCGCGCCGCGGAAGCCATAAAATCGAATCCCTGAACCGGGACCGCTCACTAGAAGAGGAGCAGCTTGCACTACTTAGTTCGTCTCAGCATTATCCGATCTATCACGGTTACATTTTGCCTGGTCAGTATGGCGATGGCGCAAAGCGGCCACCCTACGCCCCCTCCTCCCCCGCCTGGCGCCAAGGCAATTAAATGTAGTGGCCGCCCGGTCCCTCAGCTCGAAGACATCACTACCGCCTCCGGCATCACCTTTAAGCACACCTCCGATCCTTCCAAGAGGTACATTGTGGAATCGATGAGCGGCGGCGTCGTGCTCATCGACTACGACCGTGATGGCTGGCCCGACATCTACTTCACCAACGCGCCAACCGTGGAAATGGCGGTCAAAGGCGAGAAGAGCCTCGGCGTTCTCTACCGGAATAATCACGATGGCACGTTTACCGACGTCACTGCGAAATCCGGCCTCTCGACGCGATGCTTCGCCATGGGGGGCGCCGTCGGAGACTTCAATAACGACGGCTGGCCCGACCTGTACGTCACCTGCCTGGGCGGCAATGTTCTATATCGTAACAATGGCGATGGCACATTCACCGACGTAACTGCCAAGGCGGGTGTAGCTGACGGGCGATGGTCCACCGGCGCGGCTTTTGGGGATTACGACGGAGACGGATTTGTCGACCTGATGGTTACAAATTACGTCGACTTTCACCTCGACGACCTGCCCGGCTTCGGCAGCGCCCCGTTTTGCAAGTACCGCGGCATCGACGTGCAGTGCGGGCCGCGCGGCCTGCGCGGCGCAGGTGACGCGCTCTTTCATAACAATGGCGACGGCACATTCACCGACGTCTCGAAGGCGGCGGGGGTCAGTGATCCCAGTGGCTACTATGGACTCGGCGTGATCTGGGCCGACTTCAACAATACCGGGCCGGCCTGATATTTATGTCGCGAACGACTCGACGCCAAAGTTCCTGTACAAGAACCTTGGCGACGGCAAGTTCAAAGACATTGGCCTCGAGTCCGGTACCGCCGTCAGTGACGACGGCTCCGAACAAGCGTCGATGGGGATCGCGGTCGGCGATTACAACCATACGGGAAGGCCCTCCCTCTACGTCACAAACTTTTCCGACGAAAACGATCTCCTTTACCGCAATGAGGGTAACTGGAACTTCAGCGAAGTCTCGTATGCTGCTGGCGTGGCGCTGCCGTCGTTACCCTATGTGAAATGGGGAACTGCATTCGTCGATCTTGACAACGACGGCTGGCTGGATTTGGTCGCCGTCAACGGCCACGTCTATCCCCAGGTCGATAGCCTGCCGTCCGGTGCCGGATATCGCGAGCCAAAAGTGCTGCAACTCAATCAGAAAGACGGTACATTTTGCGATGCGAGCGATCAGGCAGGCAAGGCAATGACCGAGCGCCGCGTCTCCCGCGGCCTCGCGGTCGGCGACCTCTTCAATGACGGCAAGATGGATGTCGTCGTCGGCGATATCGACGGCGCGCCGATGCTGTTGCGTAACCGGGGCATCCCGGATCGTCATTGGGTTAGCTTCGAGTTGACTGGAAGCAAGAGCAATCGCCTGGCGCTGAACGCACGTGTTACGCTCGTCGCTGGAGGCGTTACGCAGACCGATGAGATCCACAGCGGCGGCAGCTATTTGTCACAGAACGACTTACGAATACATTTCGGCCTGGGCAGCGCTGCAAAGATCGATAGAGTCGAGATCCACTGGCCGTCGGGCCAGACCGAATCCCTGACCAACCTGGCTACGGACCATTATTATTCCGTGCTGGAAGGGCAGGGCATCGTCGCTCCGGAAAAGGCGCGGCCCACTCTGGCAAAGCATCCGTAGATGCCGCTACTCGCCACTTCGTCCCTCTGCTTTGATTTGGAGGAGCAACAGATAAACCCGTCCAACTCCATCTCCGTCAACATCCGGTTCGCCGGTCGGCCACAAGCCACTATGATTGAAAGCGTGAGACGCCGTTCCGTCGGAGCGGCGCATCGCAAATTTCCGATACTCCCAGTCAGGGGGACTAATGTCTGAGGACATGTATTTTGAAGACTTCTATCCGGGCCAGATCTTTAATTCTGAGCGAAGCTATCGCGTAACCGCGAAAGAGATCAAGGCGTTTGGGGAACAATACGACCCGCAACCATTCCATATTGACGAGACCGCCGGCAAGAACTCATTTTTCAGCGGTCTTTGCGCGTCCGGGTGGCTGACTGCCGCAATTGTCATGCGGCTTCGAGTGGAATCGATCAAAGTCGCCGGCGGGATGATTGGCGCTGGCGTTGAAGAGATGCGCTGGACCCATCCCGTTCGACCGGATGACCAGCTGCGCACCGAAGCGGAGATTTTGGATGTTCGCCGTTCTGCTACCAGACCGGAATATGGCGTCGTTCGTTCACGCACAACGGTATTCAACCAGCACAACGAGATCGTCATGCGATCGATCGTGAACTGGCTGGCGCCTTTGCGGAAGCGATAACAGGCAACCCCAGGCGAAGAAGTGGACTCGCAGCGATCGTAGGAGATAACGTAAGTCGCATATGGTCGCTCGCAAGTTTGGCCGCGCAGTTTTCCAGATAGTCGTTCTGATCACCGCCGCATTGTGCCCGGCACAACATTCAAACTCCGCTGCGGGGGAATCTGTAAAGGTCAGCCTCGACGCCCGGCATGGCACATTCGCGCTGGCGTGGCCTGACGGCACGACGATGGGTTCTATCGCGTCAGCTATCGAGCTGGTCGACGGAACCCATCTATCGACGACGGATTTTCCCCGTCACAAGATTGAGCGAATCAGCGCTGCTCCGCAGGGAGTGGTTGCTTCGGGAATGCGCGAATATAGCGTCCGGTATTACGGCAAGAGCGGCGCACCGGAGCTCCAGCAACATATTTATTTCGAGTCCTCCCGGCCGTATGTGCTCGTTGATCTCGATGTTGTTTCCGATCGCCCGCTTAGTTCAAGAAGAATTTCGCCTGTTGTGGTGGCGGCCGGAGGAGGTGCGCACTTTGCCCTCAAGACGCGCCCGACGGTGCTCTTCGTGCCGAACGACAACGACATGTGGGTCCACTACAACGAAACCATCGATCCCGCAAAAGATCCTGACAGCTATGAAGTCACAGCGATCTTTGACAACGCGAGCCGCAAGGGCATGGTGCTCGGCTCGGTTACCCACGATCTCTGGCGGACCGGCGTCCTGGCCCGTGATCTGGCAGAGGGCAGCGCTGGCATGATCGAGGTCTACGGCGGAGCGACCGGTCACTGGACCCACGATGTCGATCCTCACGGCGCAATTACCGGCACAACGATACATTCGCCACTGGTGATGGTGGGCTACTTCCCCGACTGGCGTCAAGGCATGGAAACATACGGTCAGATCAACGCCCAGATTCATCCGCCGCTTCCCTGGAGCGGCGGCGTGCCCTTCGGCTGGAATAGCTGGTCCGCCTATCTGCAGAAGATCGATACGCAGCGGTATCTGGCAGCCGCTGATTTCATCCAGACTCAACTTGAGCCTCGCGGCTTCAAGAACGACGGCTCAACGTATGTGAACCTCGATGGCGGATGGAACGATATGAAGGAATCAGACGTCATCGAGTCGGCGAAACACATTCACGCGCAGGGGCAGAAGGCAGGAATTTACTTCACTCCTTTCTCGTATTGGTCCGATGATTTCAGCAAGCCAGTGCCGGGGACGGATGGCAAGTACACCTATAAAGACATCCTGCTGCGCGACTCGAAGGGCAACACGCTGCCCAAGATCGACGGTGCCCGTCCGCTCGACCCGACCCATCCCGGCACGATTGCCCGGATCGACTATGAACTCGCACGTTTTGTGGCCTGGGGTTACGACTACGTCAAGCTCGACTTTCTCAATTGCGGCTCCCTGGAAGGGCATCACTTCGATCCGGCCATCACGACCGGAGTCGCCGCCTACGCCTACGGAATGCAGCGCATTGAAGAAGATCTTTCCCCGGCAAAGATCGGCCGCCCCTTCTTCATCAGCCTCTCGATCGCGCCGCTCTTCCCCGCTTACGGTCACAGCCGCCGCGTCTCCTGCGACGCCTTCGGTCGAATCGAAGATACCGAATATCTATTGAACGCGGTCACCTTCGGCTGGTGGACGAATGGAACGCTGTATCGATTCAACGATCCCGACCATACGGTCATTTCCCGAGATACTGACCCCTATCACCCCACAGCTCCGGCAGGCAGCATTCAGAGCATCGAAGAGGCGCAGAGCCGGGTCGATGCCTCAGTCATCACTGGCACCGTTCTCCTCGACAGTGACGACCTGATGGATCCGCGCGCGCAGCAGCGGGCGAAAGACTTGCTGACGAACCATGCGATTCTCGATGTCGCGCGAGCAGGGCGCAGCTTTCAACCGGTCGAAGGCAACAGCGGTATCGGCGCGGCCAGTCTCTTCGTGCGCAGCGAGCCGGACGGCAGTACGCTGGTTGCAGTCTTCAACTACGACCTGAGCCATCCGGCGGAAATCAAGGCCGATCTTGTCAGGCTGGGCCTCGATGGCACTCATACCTATCGCGCAACAGACCTTTGGACCAGCGCGAGCCGGGAGATCAAGTCCCCACTTGACGTGCCCCTCGGTCCCGCGCAATCCACGATCTTCCGTCTCGTCAGAGAGCCGTGAGGCGCGTTCCTCAGAAGTAAGTGTGCACTACATCGACAACGTCGTACTTCGCGTTGAGCACGCAGAGTGAACGCCACTTGTCGAAGGTCAGGCAGGGATGGGATATGTCGAACCCGATCATGTCGCCGACGCGAAGATCGTCCTCAGAGGCGATCTTCAGGTACGCGTGCTGGTCCATCATTTTGGTAAGGTTCCAGTGACTCGGAGCCGCCTTCGGCATCGTCCCTCCCGGCCTGAAATGTGACGCCGGCGCAGGCAGCCCAGCATCGAACGCCGCATCGCGCTTGCCCATCGCGACAATCGCTCTTGCTTTCTCCGGAACAGATTGCACATAGGCCCAGACCTGAAGCGCCGGTAGCAGGCCCGATTGCATCTGGCGCGCGATGGGATTGCGATCCTGGATGTTTGCCTGCGCCTCGCGATACACGCCGACATCATGGGTGAGATAGCACCCGGGGCGCAGGATAACTTCAACCGCGTCTCCTAGCGCTGCGGTCGAAAACACGTCGGCGACGACGTCATACCATGCTGAACCCGCACCTGAAAGTAGAACGGGGGTGCGCTGGAAGCGCCCTTCTTCGATAAGGTCGCGAGTGATCTCGACCGCCCGTTCGAGGAAGCTACGAATCGATGTTTCGTCTTCCAGCACCCCTTCATAAATTTCGATACCGCTGAAAACGATCGTGCCCCTCCAGCGGGACAGAGCTGCCAGCACCGACCGCAATTGCTCGTCATCGCGAACTCCGGCGCGGCCTCCCATGACCCCCAGCTCAACCAGCACGTTGAGCGGTTGCGCGCGCTCTGAGTAAAACTCTCCGAGCTGGTTAACCTGCGCCGCCGAATCCACAAGGCAATAGAACTCAAACTCCGGGTCCACTAGCAGACGCGAAATGATTGCCATATTCTCTCGGCCGATTAGCTGATTGGCCATCAACACCCGCCGTACGCAATGTTGATAGGCCACCGACGTCTGATGCGCTGTCGCCAGCGTGATCCCCCACGCTCCGGCCTGGAGTTGCATCTGAAAGAGCTTCGGGGCCATCGTAGTCTTGCCATGGGGCGCGAGCTTCACTCCATAGGCGGCAACGAACCTCCGCATCCAGTCGAGGTTATGCAGCAGCCGGTCTTCGTAGAGGACAGCCGAGGGCAGGCTGAGATCTTCGCGCAGCAAATTCCAGCCGAGCTGGCGCAGATCGGCACCTTCGAGCGGCTGGTTGAGAAACCCAAGGCCCTTTTGCAGCGAATGGATTTCGGAGACACTGGCGATCATTCGTCCCTGTTCTTCAATGAGGATTCTCTGGTCTCTCGGCGCGAAAGGAATCGCGCTTTCTGAAAACCTGAGATGCCTACAGCCTATAGAAATCAAGGGGTGGATACACCTATATTTAGAAAGAGCGCTTATGCCCAACTGCGACACTCTTCTCCGGAACGCATGTGTGCTCGACGGCGCCGGCGCCGCCGGCGAGGTCCTCGACGTGGCGATCCGCGGCGACCGGATTCTCGAAGTTGGGCCGTCCCTCGATTTCGTCGCATCGGTGCAAATTGACGCGCAAGGCCTTACCTTGGCGCCTGGATTCATCGACACTCACACTCACGATGACACCAGCGTGGTCCGCACACCGGCGATGCTGCCGAAAATCTCCCAGGGCGTCACCACGGTGATTGTCGGCAATTGCGGCATCAGCGCCGCTCCCGTGCGCTTGAAGGGCAAGCCTACCGATCCGTTGAACCTGCTGGGAGACGCAGATGCGTTTTGTTATCCGGACTTTTCCGCGTATGTCGCGGCCGTTACTCACGCACATCCTGCGGTAAACGTCGCCGCACTCGTCGGCCACACCTCCCTCCGCAGCAATCACATGGACCGGCTCGACCGCGAAGCTACCGCACTAGAGATCCAGGCAATGCGCGCAGACTTGTGCGAGACCCTCGATGCCGGGGCGCTCGGTCTGAGCACGGGTCTCGCTTACCTCTCGGCCAATGCAGCCACAACTGATGAAGTATTGCAGCTGGCGCAGCCGCTGGCAGCGGCTGGAGCGATCTACACCACGCATCTGCGCTCCGAGACTGCGGCGATCCTCGATGCGATGAACGAGGCCTTCGCGATAGGCCGTCTTAGCCGCACCCCGGTAATTGTCTCGCATCTGAAGTGCGCGGGGATTGACAACTGGGGCCGGAGCGGCGAAGTCCTGCAAGCATTGGAGTCGGCCCAGGCTGCCCAGCGTGCGGGCTGTGATTGCTACCCATATGCGGCCGGGTCGAGCACCCTCGATCTGCGGCAGGTCGATGATCGAGTCGAGATCACCATCACCTGGAGCACCCCGCATCCCGAGGTCGCGGGACAGTCGCTCGAGCAAATCGCCGCAATCTGGAAAACCACTCAGCTTCAGGCGGCGCGGCGGCTGCAACCGGCTGGAGCGATTTATCACAGCATCTCCGAGAGCGATATGCGGAGAATCCTGGCTCACCCTGCAACCATGATCGGCTCCGACGGTTTGCCGAATGATCCGCGCCCGCATCCCCGCCTGTGGGGGACATTTCCGCGGGTGCTCGGCCGTTATTGCCGTGAAGAAAAGTTGTTCTCGCTGGCGCAGGCGGTGCATAAAATGACCGGAATGTCGGCGAGTCGCTTCGGCCTTGCGCAGCGCGGAATGATCCGCGGTGGCTACTTTGCCGACTTGGTTCTCTTCGATTCCGAAAAAATCGCGGACAAGGCCACCTACGCTGATCCGGTGCAGCCGGCCATCGGAATCGAGCGCGTCTGGGTGAACGGGATCCTCTCTTACACGGCTCGCGGAGCGACTCAAGACCGCGCTGGCCGCTTTCTCCCGCGGAGCAAGATCTCGTGGGTCCAATAACCTAATAAAATTCACTCACTCAGAAATTAGGGAGCGCGGGATGAGCATTAAGCGGTATGGCGTGGACGAAGTCAAAGGCGGCGGCTACTCGAATCTTCCTTATGCGCGCGCCGTTGAGGCGGACGGATGGTTGTATGTTTCGGGCCAGGTCCCGTTCACGGATGGTGAAGTGATCTCGGGCAACATCGTCGCGCAAGCGCGCCAGGCGATGCGCAATCTGATTGCAGTCCTCAGTGAAGCGGGCTATGGGCCGGAGCATGTGGTCCGCTGCGGCGTCTGGCTCGAAGATCCGCGCGACTTCTCCGCGATGAACGCCGTCTTCCGGGAGTTCTTCGGTGAGCATCCGCCTGCCCGCGCCTGCGTGGTGTCAAACATGGTTGTCGATTGCAAGATAGAAATTGATTGCGTCGCCTATAAGGCCCCGGGTGCATGAAGCCTAAGTTCCCGCTCTCATACCCTTTGAAGTCTCGCTTCGCGCCGGTTGTCGCGATGACAGCAGCCCACGCATGATCGATCATCACAGCATCTTCCTGCTGATCTCCGCGGCGATCGTTGTGACCGGCTTGATCTTGCTGATCGTCGTCGCGAAGTTGAACCCCTTCATCACCCTGATTCTCGCCTCCCTCTCACTGGCGATCGTCGCCGGCATGCCAGCCTCGAGGGTCGTTCACTCCTTCGAGGCGGGGGTCGGCTCAGCTCTGGGGCACATCGCAATCGTGGTAGCGCTGGGCACCATGCTGGGCAAGATGATGGCTGAATCGGGCGGCGCCGACCAGATCGCCCACACTCTGATACGGTTTTTCGGCGAAAAGAATATCCACTGGGCGATGATGGTCATCGGGCTCGTGGTTGGGCTGCCCGCCTTCTTTGAGGTCGGCTTTGTTCTTCTCATCCCGATCGTTTTCACTGTGGCCCGCCGCACCCGAACCTCGCTTATCCTCGTCGGCCTGCCGATGGTCGCGGGACTCTCGGTCGTCCACGGCCTCGTCCCTCCGCACCCCGCCGCTCTTATGGCGGTGACCATCTTCAAGGCAGATGTTGGCCGTACGATTTTCTACGCGTTGATCGTCGGCCTGCCAACAGCCGTGATTGCAGGCCCTCTCTACGCGAAGCTGATCGCGCCGCATATCGATCTCCCGGCAGAGAACCCGATGGCGGCGCAGTTCGTCGACCACGGCGACGAGCGCAGCCTGCCCGGTTTCGGGCTGACACTGCTCACTGTCCTGCTGCCGGTGCTTCTCATGCTCATTGGTAGCTGGGCCGATGTCGTCTCTGCGCCGAAGAGTGCCTTGAACGAGACGCTGCATCTGGTCGGCAACGACGATATGGCGCTGCTAATCGGCGCACTCTTTAGCTTCTACACGCTGGGAACGCTTCGAGGGTTCACCCGCCAGACCATCCTCCGATTCAGCAACGAGTGCATCGCGCCGACCGCGGCCATCACGCTCCTGGTGGGCGCTGGCGCTGGCTTCGGACGAATCCTGCAGGATAGCGGCGTCTCCGACGCCATCATTGCGGTCGCGACCCATTTTCACGTGCAGGTATTGCTGCTGGCGTGGCTCCTGGCTGCAATGATGCGCCTGGCAACCGGCTCGTCGACCGTCGCCATGACGACCGCAGCGGGCATTGTCGCACCCATCGCCTTACACAGCACGGGAGTGCGCCCCGAACTGCTTGCGATTGCGACCGGCGCCGGCTCGCTGATCTTTTCTCACGTGAACGATGGCGGATTCTGGCTGGTGAAGGAGTACTTCGGCATGAGCGTTTCGCAGACCATCAAAACATGGTCAGTCTGCGAAACCATCATCTCGGTCACGGCGCTGATTCTCACCGTTGCGCTGTCATTGGTCGTTTGACCCGGAAATTCAAGATCGACTCGGGATAAGTGGCAACCGGCTACGAGCCTGCCTTGCGCACACGCGCTTCGAGCATCTTCGGATCAGTGATCGGGGAAGAGCAGGTAGTTGCCGTGCATAGAAACGCAGCGGCGTGAGACAACGACGGGTACTGCACATCGGCAAACGGCAAAGGCCCTTCCGTCTTGTCCCACCATTCGAGTCGCAGGTAGCTGGTCCCCGGATCTGAGGCTGCTGCAAAGAGAAGTCTGGCTTGCGGATCGCGCTTTGCACCGACAACCGTGATGTGAAGCGGAGGCTTCGTGTATTCCTCCTCTGCGAGCAGAATCGGCGCCGAGAGCCACTGCCAGCGCAATCTCAGAGGTCGCAAGGTAACGCATGGCGCTTGTTGCGGTCTCGCGATCGTCCTTGATACCGGTGTAGTACGAGAGAAGGTTGGCGAAACGCGCCAGTTGGGCATTCTCATCGCGCTCCGGATGCGGGGCATAGGCGCTATCGATTGCGACCTTCGAGGTGACGAACCCAGCTCCTCCGGCGGGACTGAAGTTAGCGGCAATGAAGCGTCTTGCTGCGGCAGCACGCCGCAGCCAATCGCGCTCTCCCGTTGCCCCATAAAGCGCGAGGAAAGCCTGCCCCATGGCGAGGGAGTCTCCCAGGAACGGCCCGGCGGTATCGTGGTCTCCATGCGAGAAGCCGCCGCCGGCGAGACTGCGATGCGCGATCACCCACTGTGCGGAGCGCTCGGCCTCTTGCAGTGCTGAGGCGTCACCGCTGACGGCGTAGAGTTCACACAGAGATCGAATCATCCACCCGTTCTCACGCGCATAGAGATGCCGGTCGATTCTCGGGATGCCAACAGCTCGCCGTTTGGAGTCGTCGAGCCGATAGTAGCTGGCGCTGTCTTTACCCGCGACAACATCGGCATCCTGGCTGACATAAAATGCGCCGTCGGGGCTGGTTAGGAAAGCGCGAACGTAACGGCGGATGTTCAGCGCGGCAGTGAGAGATTCCGGTGAACCCAGTTGCCCGTATGCCTGCGCATAAGTCCGCATCGTCTGCGCCTGGATATAGAGGAGCTTCTCAAAATGCGGTTCGTTCCAGTTGCCGCCGGTGGAGTATTGGTAGGCCCCGCCCCAAACTGGATCGATCAATCGCTGTGCGGCAGCGAGCGTCTCCCGCACTCGTTGCTCCTGGAGCTTGTCGCCTCGGGCCGCCAGGACCTCGGCGTATTCCACCGAGTCAGCGTCGAGATACTTATGACCAAAGGCCCAGCCCTTGCCCACAACGTCATACTGTTTTTCGTACTCCTTCTTCACGCTTTCGAGCAGCGCAGGCGCAAGGAATGGCGTCGCCGCATAGGTCACCTGTTTTTCCGGCTCCACCGATGGGCCGGGTGTCGGATCGTCGATGACAGCCTGCAGAATGGACGCCATCTGGCGTGGGGGTAGATATCCCTGGCGTTTCACGATCTCGCCGCCCGTCGCGTTGAAGATCACGGTCGCCGGCCAGCCGTAGTCCTCATAGCGGTTGGAAATATCGGGCCGCGAGTCCTGGTCGACTTTGACGGCAATGTACTTCTCAACCATCAGCCGACGCACGGCAGGGTCGCGATACGTCTGCTGGTCCATCACATGGCACCAGTGGCACCACACGGCTTCGAGATCGAGCAGAACGAACTTGTGTTCTCGCGCCGCCTGCGCGAAGATCGCATCCGACCAGGGATGCCAAACGATCGGCGGCGGCGGTAACTGTGCCGGTAAGCTGGTGACAAACAGGGCCAGAGGCAGAAGCCGTCGGAGCTTCATCAGTCACCTATTGATGGGTGTCACTTACCTGGCGGCAGAACCAGCCCATCTCCGCAGCATGCGCGAAGCATTGCTGAATTTTGCCTGCTTGCTCCTCAGCCCCCATCTTGCTTTTTGCGAAAGCCTCATCAATAGCCGCACCAAGGGTCTGTCCCTGCTGAAGCGATGACAGCAGGAGGAATGCTTCGTGCTCAAGGCGGCGATAGTAGACCGTGTTCTCGAAACGATGGACGGCGAGATACGTAGCGGCGCGGCCCATCGCCGGCAGCGGTATCCGCTTTGATTTCTTTCGTTCCGAAGCCGCATTGCTCGCGATGTCCGCCGCAGGGCTCGCACGGTGTACGGCGAGCACAAGTTCATCGACTGGATAGCGGAGCGCCAGAAGCTGTACGTGCGGCTGGAGATGCAGGGTTGAGTTCTCGCCGAGATTGGCAAGATCAGATTCCGTCAGCGGCGCGACCGAGGCACTATCGTAAGACTCGACGTAGGCCCACTCCAGCCGGGCGACGTCGAGTGCGAGTTGACGCCGTTTGCCGGCAAACTCCCGATGCGACTCCAGCCATTGCGGTAGTTTTGCACTCAGGTTGCGCAACGTAAATGAAGTCGACGGATTCTCTTGCAGGTAAGCCAGCACCAGACTGTCGAACTTCTTGTTACCGAGAACTGCCTGGAGCGCGGCAAAATCTTCGCTCACCGCACCGATCACCCGGAACCAGTATTGGCGGTTATAGATCTCCAGTCGTTCGAAAGACGAAAGCCGGTCGTTTGGTTTGACATAGCTTTCGGCGATCTCTCGAACTGAAGATCCATCTTCGGCGGCGGTCTGCATATCGAAGTCCACCGTCAGGGGGCGGGCGACATCGGCCGCCATGCGACGCTGTAATTCGAGCAGGTTCATGCGCCGACCTCTTGCAACTGCTCCTCTGGCGTGGCGACCTTGGCCGATTGGAATCGGTGCGCTTTGAGCGCTTCGGCGTGCACTTCGTCAAAGGACGGAATATTGTCGTCCCATTCAAGCAGCGTGGCTGTCGGCCCTACGCGCTCGACGGCACGGGCATAGAGACTCCATACCGGATCAAGCACCAGATGATCGTGTGTATCGAGAATATACTTCTCGAACCTCGAGTGACCGGCGATGTGGATCTGTGCAACTCGATCGGCGGCGACAGCATTGAGATACTCGAAGGGATCGAAGCCGTGGTTCTGCGAGGAGACGTAAATATTGTTGACATCGAGCAGGACGCCGCAGTCGGCGGCGTGGACCACCTCGTTGAGGAACTCCCATTCGGTCATCTCGGACTCATGAAACTCAGCGTAGCTGCTGACGTTTTCTACCGCGATGGGGACCTCGAGGTAATCCTGGACCTCGCGGATGCGGGCCGCCGTGGCGCGCACCGCCTCAAATGTATACGGCAAAGGCAGCAGGTCGTGGGTGTATCGGCCGTCGACGCTGCCCCAGCACAAGTGATCGGAGAGCCACGGTGTCTTTGTCCGCTTGGTGAGCTGTTTCAGCCGTCTCAGATGCTCGCGATCGGCTGGCTGGGCCGAGCCGAAGTACATCGAGACGCCATGCTGCACGACCCGGTACTGGTCGAGGATCCGGTCGAGCACCTTGAGCGGCGGCCCGCCGTCGACCATGTAGTTCTCAGAGATGATCTCGAACCAATCGACGACCGGCTTTTCCGACAAGATGTGATCATAGTGCGGGACGCGCAAGCCGATCCCCACGCCATAGTCGGTAAATCCGTTAAAACGATTAGCAGGCATTCGATTCTCAAGCAGAGCGCATGCACGAACGGAGACCTGAAATGCTCATCAAGCCTCCGCAGTGGGTTGGCAACAGCGTGGTAGCGAACTACTTCGCCGGAGGCGTGGAGCCGTCGGTTGCACAGGCGCCCTTGCCTTTGCAGCTGTTCTTGCCGGCATGCTTGGCGTCGCCGCCGCCCTGGCCTTTACAGTCGTTCTTGCCCTTGCAGGAGTGCTTGCCTGGTGCGGGAGCTGGGGCAGGCGTATCCTGCGCGAAGGCCGCCGGGCTGCTGTTCGGGGTGGGTTGGGCGTTGACGCGAGCGGTGGTGCCACCGAGCAGACCGGCGAACGCAGCTGCCAGGGCGAGCGATTTCGTAGTGTTCTTCATGGTGATAGACCTTTCTATTCGGTTGGGCCGCGCTTAGGGCGCCGGGCGTTGAGGGACGGTGCGTTATGGCTAGAAGCCTTATCGTGAACTGGAGCGCCAGCTCCTTGTTCCGCACGTTTGATACCCAAGCAGGCAGGAGGTTACACCTTCGGCCTTTTTTCCCCTTGAATTTTCTTACCTGGGAATGGTCATCGATCGGTACTCCGCATCGGCGCCGCGGCAGGAACCGTGAGGCTGGATCGAATCGAGGCCAGAGGAGCATCGTTGTTGAAAGTAATTCGGCCGCTTCCTTTCTGGACACCGAGTCTACTCCAAAGAGCATTGAGATCGATATGCAGTGGAGTGGTGCTCCACTGGTAATACGTTTCTTCAAGCACTTTTGTATCTGTCGCCTGGTCGCCGGTAGCGAGGATTTTTGCTGTGGTCCAGTCCGAATCGATCGTTCCGCCGGCGCGAACGATCGCCCGTAGCGCATCTTGCAGCCCCTGGCGATTATGGGTTTGCTTATGAATCTCGATGTCGGCCAGCAGGCAGAACATGGCCCCGCCCCAGTAAGTCCTGCCCCAGGAGGAGGTGCCGTTCATGCCTCGATCTCCGGCGCCGGGTTCGCCTTGCGGCATTCCGCGCATCATGTCTCCCCAGACCTGCTCAGCCGACAGCTCGCCGTTCTGGGCGCGGGCGATCGGCTCGACGTAGGTCGCCAGGCCCTCCTCAAGCCATGCCTGGGAATCAGGCAGCGAGGCGAGCGCCATGTGGACCATCTCGTGCGTCATGACCCAGTCTGCCGTGAGTTCCGCGCGAGTGGTATGTTCCCCGATGCGCAGGCGGGTGAAGGCTGGAAAGCCATCCCGGTTCGGCCACGTCGTTCCCTGGAGCACGCCGTCCGCACCGGCGACCGGGATGATCAGTATGCGCGCCCGCGATACCGGGAACCGGCCGTAATAGAGTGTCACTGCGCCGGCGGCCTTCCGCACTCGTTCCAGCACCTCAGCCTCGGGCAGATCGAACGTCCCCGCCGCAAAATCCACCTGCAGCACCGCGCCGCCTACTGGCAGTTGATGAGAGGACGTAATCCTCTGAGCCTCCCCATGCCATCTGCCTTCCTGGCCTCCCGCTTTCGGGATGCGAGCGTTTCCCCTAGAAAGAAGACCTATCAGAAAGAGGTACGCTGAAATCTTTCGCAAGCGCGATGCGGTCATTCCAGCCTTTCTGCGCAGCCGTAATAAGGTTATGAAGAGACCATATCCTGGTATCTGACTCTTGTAGACGAAATGACGATCAAGAAAGCTTTCGAATTGATTCTGTAACTATTGGCCGGTGTTGTTCTCTAATGAGCGTTCGGTTTGCTGCGAGGAGATAGGATGACATTCCTGATTCGGTGGTATTCGCTTGGAGCGAAGTTGGCTTCATATCTGCAGTCTCCCTTTCTGCTCGCGGTAAGGCTCTATTGGGGTTGGCAGTTTGCCCAGACCGGCTGGGGCAAACTGCACAACCTTGCCAAGATCACCGACTTCTTCGCCAGCCTCAACATCCCATTCCCGTCCTTCAACGCGCACTTCTGCTCCGGCCTGGAGTTCATCGGCGGCATCCTGCTTATTCTCGGGCTTGGGTCGCGCCTTATCGGCTTCCTGCTCACCTGCAATATGCTGGTCGCCTATTGGACGGCCGATCATGACGCCTTTGTCTCGTTTTTCTCCGACCCTGGCAAGTTCTATGTCGCGGACCCATATACATTCCTCTTCGCGTCGCTGATGGTGCTCATCTTTGGAGCAGGGCTGTTCTCCCTCGATAAGATCCTGGAAAAGCGCTTTAAGAACCAGATCGCTTGAGAGAAGCAGCAGAGGAGTCGCGATCTGCTGAAGCTACTTAACGCCCGATTAAGTGATCATGAATGTCAACTCTCATCTCTGTAGTCTGTCGACTAAGCGCTAACAGCCCGAGACCGCGCGCCAGAAAACGGATATCTCTGCTACCATTCTCCCCGAAATCGATTTAGCCGGGAAAACCCCGGCTAAGTGGATGACAAGACCAAACAGGAGAAATGTGATGGCTTTCGGTTACCGCACTTTCCAAATTGCAAGCCCCTATTGTCAACCTATGCGACTGTCTCTGCCGATTGCGATGGCTTCTTTGCTCGCAACCTGCGGCATCGCTTCTGCTGCTACGTTGTGTGTCAACCCAGGGGGCACGGCCGGCTGCAAGTCGAGCATCAATGCCGCCGTGGCGGCAGCTGCCCCAGGCGACACCGTCCAGGTGTGGCCCGGTACATATTATGAAGGGGTGATCATCACCAAGCCACTCTCTCTGGTGGCGCTCGATCAAACCGCGGCAGCAAAGCCGGTCATTAATGCATCGGGCTTCCCGAACGGTATCTTCATCAACGGAATGTCTGGAGCGCCCAATGCGGGCATTGCCAACGTCTTAATCGCCGGGTTGGCGGTTCGCAGCGCGAACTTCGAGGGCATCCTCGTGGCGAATGCCTCCGGCGTAAACATAGTCGACAATCACGTCTACCATAACAACCTGGCGCTCGATATCGCTGCCCAAATGTGCCCCGGCATCCCTGCTTTTGAGACCAATGAGGGCGACGACTGCGGTGAGGGGATTCATCTGATGTCGGTCATCAATTCCACGGTGGTTCGCAATGATGTGGAAGGCAACTCCGGTGGAATTCTCATCTCCGACGAAACCGGCCCCAATCGCTACAACCTTGTCAGCAAGAATACCGTGCATGACAACGCTTACGATTGCGGCATCACGATGGCGTCTCATGGGCCGGCCACATCGGTGATTCCCTCGGCGACGGTCTCCTTCGGAGTCGCGAACAATACCATAGCAAACAATTTCTCCTGGCATAACGGAACCCAGGTCCCGGGCGCCGGTGCAGGCGTGGGGATATTTGCTCCCTTTCCCGGCACGATAGCCCACGCCAATGTGGTCATTAACAATACCCTTTATGACAATGGTCTGCCCGGCGTTACCATGCACAATCACGCCTATTCCCCGTTCGCGCCTCCAGTCGATCTCAGCGACAACGTCATCGTCGGGAACACGATCTATGGGAACGCTGCAGATACAGACGATGCGGCGACTGGGGGCACGACCGGGATCAATGTCTACAGCGTTGCTCCCATCTTTGGCACTATCATCTCGCAAAATATATTCACCGACGAAGCGATCGATATTGCTTACAACGCGCCCGGAGATCGAGTCGACGTGCATCAAAATAACTTCAACACCACCGGAATCGGCATCGACAACCTGGGCGTAGGTTCAGTGAATGCCGCGGACAACTGGTGGTCGTGCGCCGGCGGTCCTGGCGCCGCGGGTTGCTCAACCGTGACCGGCCCGCACATCACCATCACACCCTGGCTGACAGCTCCTTTTTAACCAATCGCTCGTGGCTTAGTATCAATCGACTGCCGGATCCGCAAAGATCCGGCAGTCGCCATTTTGACGAAGAACGTACGCCGCCCTCCGCCCTTGCTCGTCGGCGGTCATTCGGGACTCGCGCGCTCAAACGACGCTCCCCGCTACAGCTGGTTTTCAGAAGAGTTGCAGAATCTTTCAGAGGTGCCTCAATATTTTGGAGGCGCGGGTCGGGATCGAACCGACGCATAAAGGTTTTGCAGACCTCTCCCTTACCACTTGGGTACCGCGCCCCGTTTCACACCAACCACTGGACGAACGACCGTGCGGGGTCTGCCGGCACTGCACGGATTCCAACTCTGCGTTGCCGGGGGAAGGAACTCGGGCCGCGGAGATTGGAGCGGGAGACGGGACTTGAACCCGCGACCCTCGCCTTGGCAAGGCGATGCTCTACCACTGAGCTACTCCCGCGTTAGTACTCTGTGAGTATATCGGGCGGCTTCCCATGCGGTCAACGCACGGAACCGCCAGCGCCTTTCCTTAGACCCTCGCGACGCCGGCTCCGGCTTCCACGCCAATCATCTCCCCGTCGCGCATATGCAGAATGCGGTCGCCGATCGTGGCTGCTTCCTGGTTGTGGGTGATCATCAGCACCGTCTGGTGGAATTCGCGATTCGAAATACGCAGCATCTCCAGCACCGCCTCGGAATTCTTCGTGTCGAGGTTCCCGGTCGGCTCATCGGCGAGGATGATCGCAGGACGCGTAATCAGCGCACGGGCGATGGCCACGCGCTGCTGTTCGCCGCCAGAGAGTTCTGAGGGCCGGTGATCGAGCCGCCCGGTAATGCCCAGCAAGTCCGTCAGATGGCTGAGGAATGCCGGATCGAGCGGCTCCGGCGGGGCGGCGATGTCGTAGCCGATCTGGATATTCTGGCGCGCGGTGAGCGTCGGCAGCAGGTTGAATTTTTGAAAGACAAAGCCAATGCGCGACTTGCGCATCCGGGTGCGTTCGCTGTCGTTTAGTCCGGCAAAATCCAGGCCATCGATGAACAGCTTTCCCGAAGTGGCGCGGGCGAGTCCGCCCAGGACGTAAAACAGCGTGGACTTGCCGCTGCCCGAAGGACCGACAACGCTGACGAACTCACCGCGCTCGATCGAAAAAGTAGCGTTGCGAAGGGCCGGAACCTCGATCTTTCCTGATCGATATGTCTTGCTGAGGTGTTCGGCAATGATGATGGGCTGCACTATTCGATTGTAAATGCGCAGCCCCATAGACGGTTGTAAATGCAGCCCTGCGTTTGCTTCGAGAATGGCGAAATGCCAGGGTCGGTTTATGACGCAAAGGCGGGCAGCGCCTGGCCGTGTTGCTGCTCGAATCGCTCATTCGGATTCGACGGCGCGGCGGGCGCGGTCACTGTCTTCTTCGGTCCGCGCTTGCGGGCCAGCATCATCCGGACGCGGTCCAGAACATCGAGCGGCGAGCACGCGCCTTTAGGAAGGAAACAATCGCCGCAGGTGGCGCGTTCAAAGGCGTTCACACTGCCACTCATCAGCAGGATCGGGACTTCGGGGGCAATCTCCTTCATCCGCCGCGCGAGTTCGTTGCCGTCCATGCGCGGCATGTGCAGATCGCTCAACACCAAGTCGATGCCCCCCTGGCAGAAGATCTCCAGGGCCTCCTCGGGGACCAATGCCCCGACGACGCGATAGCCGCGGGTTCCCAGCATGTACTTTCTTACCGACAACGCTTGTTCGTTATCGTCGACGCAGAGAATCGTTTTCTTTGGGCGCATGATTTTCCTGACTGCTCCTGCTGGTTAGCGAGGAGCGGAACGCAGGCACACTTCAAATGTGCCCGCAGGGCTGCGGGTGACCGCGCCAGGCCATTTTGGAGCAAGGCTCCGCATTGGCGCGGTTCGGGCAGCTATGCATCAGCATGCTTTCTCCGAAAACGGCGCGAGACGGCCCCTGCCGGCCTTTGGACCGGGCGGCGGAAAATATTCGCTTGGCGCGCCGTATTCACTTCGGCTCCAGCCGCGAGAACTGACGATTCACCGGAAGACTCAGAGGCCTTCCTGATCGACGACAGTAGACTGCGGTCGAGCCGCTTGACTGCGGCACGCTTTGCTTTTCAGTTGTGGATCACTCGGCGAAAGTGAATGTTCTCTTTCGAGAACGCTCCGCAAGCGTACGAAGAGTTAAGGGCTCTCGCAATAGGGAATAGAGAGCGAATACATCATTACGTTTTCTATGGAATTTCATGCAATTTTGTTGGTGTGAAGCAAACAATCACGTTACGGCGCTCCAGGGCTGTTGAAACTATGTGAATCGCTCAAGGAAAACATGGCCCTTTGCCACAGGAACAGTGCTCCCTCCCACCCTGACTTCGTCGACTTCTTCCGACACCAGCTGTGCACTTGTATACAGATCGCTGGGGCGTCCCATTTCGACGCCCTGGCGCAGGTGCACTTCATGCCCCGGCACAACGATACCGTGCCGCACCAGGTACGAGATCGCACAACCCGCCGCTGAACCCGTGGCTGGGTCTTCACGCCCGTAGAACTGCATGCGCGTCCGCCAGGCGTTGAGTTCGCCGGGCACGCGCGCCATGCAATAGAAGAACCGGGCGCCCATCCCCTTCAGATACTCCGTGCCCGCTGGTTCCGGCACCTGCAGGCGGCTGAGTGACTCGAGCGAACGCAGCAGCACGACGCAATACGGCAGGCCCGTAGATACTGTCTGCGGGGCCGGAGCGTTCTCCAGGTCATCGAGGGAAAGGCCGAGCGCTGCGGCCGCCCTGGCGGGCTCGTGAAGTGCGCCGAAGGAGGGTTTGATCTGGGTCATGACTCCGTAGGGTGGGCTGCCCAGCTCACTGTCCGCGCGGAAGCGCACCGGCACCCTTCCAACATTCAGGTCGAGCAATATCTCGGCGGCGCCTGCGTACTCGGGAAAGAAGCTGCGAATCGTTGCCGCCGTTCCCAGCGTCGGATGGCCGGCGAAGGGCAGCTCCTCTTGCGTGGTGAAGATGCGAACGCGCACACCCTCCCGCCGCTCGATCTCTGCGTCGCGGCGAAGGATGAAGGTCGTCTCAGAGAGGTTGGTCTCATTCGCCAGCCGTTGCATCTCGGCGGTGGTCAGCTCTCCCGCGTCTTCGAAGACCGCCAGCTGATTGCCCTCGAGCGGTGTCGCAGTGAAGACATCGCAGAGCCGGTAGGGAAGTTCGAGGCGAGTTGCAGATCGGGGGATTGTCACAGCAATAGAGTAATGGTTCGCGGCCTGCAGTGATTAGCCGCACAGGGTTGATTTATCATCATTCTCGGGCCCATGATGCAATCAGCGGGACGAGAGCACCGGTGGCGAAGTGGCTAACGCGCTGGTCTGCAAAACCAGTATTCGCGGGTTCAATTCCCGCCCGGTGCTCCAAATGCTTACAGGAACGATCGCCTCGTTCTCTATGAAATCTAAGCTCTTAGCTCTCTTGCTGCTCATCCCAAGCTGCGTGCCGAATGATCTCAAGGCGCAGGCGGCAAGCCCGGCGCTGCGGCCCCTCGAATTTCTCTCCGGACACTGGACCAGCTCTTCCAAAGACGAGTTTTCGGAAGAGTACTGGTCGCCTCTTGTGGGAAACAACATCGTCGGCACATTCCGCGTTCTTCAAAGCGGCAACCCCGTCTTCTATGAGTTTTGGACGATCGAACAAGAGAACGGCGTCGCCGTCTTCAAGATGAAGCACTTCAATGCGGGACTAATCGGATGGGAGGAAAAGACCGACGTTGTTCGTCTCCCAGTCAAAGAAACAGGAGCGCAGTCGGTGGTGTTTTCAAACCAGGATGGCAGCCTGATTTTGCGCTATGAGCGTCACGGGCAGGAACTGGTGAGCATTCTATCCCGTACGAAAAACGGCGTCCGCAAAGACGATGTCTTTCACTTCAGTCGTCAATAAATAAATCGGCGCTCAGACTCCAAAACATAGCGGCGCACCGAAGGGCGCCGCAATTTGTCTCTTGAAAAGAATATTTTGCAATGCTCCTAACATCCGTCGTCGCCTACTTTGCTGGCTGCTTGGCGATGATCATGCTGCTGATCTTCGAGTAAGTAGCGGCCGGGATGATACCCTTGGTCTTCAGATCGGTCTTCGCATGGTAGGGCCGTCCGGCGATGATCTTAGAAGAGTAAGCGTCCCCGATCCCCGGCAGGGAGCTAAGTTGTTCTTTCGTAGCCGAGTTAATGTCGATCTGGCTGGCCATTGCGTTGCTCGCGGCCGCGGAGCCGCCCTTGGCCGTGCTCTGTGCCGTTGTGGAGATGGTCAGGACCCCAAGGGAAAGCAGGCCTGCGACGGCGAGGGTGACTACACTCTTAAGCTGCTTGTTCATCGTTCCTCCGGTAAGTTGAGTGGGTTTTGAGGCGATACGAGCTACGAACGAAAGCATAAATGCCTTTTTCGAATCTGTCGCCCTTGTTGACCCGACGCCTTCGAGCCAATCAAACTACCGAGCGCTGCGGTTCCCAAAGCCGCTTCCAGGTCTTCGCAATCGCCAGAGCAATCCAGCGAATGGTCAAGACTGCGGTCAGCGTAAGTCCCGCGGCGATGCCGCCGGCAATCCAGGGATGATGCGTCGCCGTCCACGTCAATCCAACCGCAACCGCATCTTCGCCGGTGCTCAGGGCAATATTTGAAATCGGCTCAGGACTTGCCGTGACCAGGGTGCGCGCTGCGGTCTTGGACGAGTGCGCGGCCGTGGCAATCAGCGCGCCTGCGCAAGTTGCCAGGAGCTGCATCTCCGGCGAGAGCTGATTGGTCGCTCGAAAAGCGAGCAGTGCGGCGAGGGGAATCCGGACGAAGGTGTGCAAAGCATTCCAGATCAGATCGAAGCCTGGAATCTTGTCGGCAAAGAACTCAACCGCAAACAAGCCCGCGCTCGCGCCGATCACCCACCAGCTCGCCAGCGCATCCAGCCCCTGCGGCAGCTCGACCCAGTGCATCCGCGCCAGAAAGCCAAGGGTCAGCACGGTTGCGTAGACGTTCAGGCCGGCGGCAAAGCTGGCCGCAATGACGAGTCCTGCGAGGGTGGAGGGCCTGAAGTCCATAGAGGCGTTCGTCACTCGTACTACAAAAGCTGAATAATCTCGGCAGATGCCGCGCCGCTGGAGATGTTCACCATCGCCAGCGATACGGGCAGCGAGAACCGTCTCGCTCCGGCGCTGCCAGGATTCAAGTACAACACACCTTTGCGCCGGTCGATAGATGGCTGATGCGAGTGTCCGCTGACCACGACGCCGACTCCCGCTGCGATTGGGTCTAGATCCAGTTCCTTCACATCATGCAGCAAGTAGAAGGTGAATCCGCCGAGGTCGACCATCTCTGTCGCCGGCAAATGCGAACACCGCCCGCTGCGATCGATATTGCCGCGGATCGCAGTTAGCGGAGCGATTTTACTCAGGGCATCCAGGATCGCCGGATCACCAACATCGCCGGCATGAAGAATGTGGTCTACGCCGGCCAGCGCGGCGACTGCTTCCGGTCGAAGCAGCCCATGCGTGTCGGAGATGACGCCGATCCGCATCGCCTCAAAGTCCGATCGACAGCCGTGTGCGAGGGTCGAGGTAGTCGCGCAAGGCGTCGCCGAGGAAGTTGAACGAGAGCACGCATAGCATGATTGCCAGGGCGGGGAAGACGACCATGTGCGGCGAGTCGAAGAGGTGCGATCGGGCGTCGTTGAGCATATTTCCCCAGCTTGCCGCCGGCGGAGGAACGCCCAGGCCGAGAAAGCTCAGCGTCGCCTCGGCCAGCACCACTCCGGCCATGCCAATGGCCGACTGCACGATGAGCGGCTGCAAAATGTTGGGAAGAATGTGACGGGTAAATATCCTCAGGTCCGAGGCGCCCAGGGCGCGTGCCGCTTCGACGAACTCCTTTTCCTTGACCGCCAGTACCTGCGCGCGCACCAGTCGGGCATAGCCCACCCATCCGCCGATCGAAAGCGCCAGCACCAGGTTCCTCATCCCCGGTCCTAGAAAAGCAACAAAGGCAATCGCCAGCAGGATGCCGGGCAGCGCGAGAAACGAGTTCATCACAAAAATGTTTAGGACGACGTCCAGCACGCCGCCATAGAAGCCGGCGATGCCGCCCAGTATCAGGCCCAGCGTGAGCGAGCAGGCGACGACTGAAACGGCGACGAACAGCGAAATCCGCGCCCCGAAGATCACCCGGGAGAGAATATCGCGCCCCAGTTCATCGGTGCCAAACCAATGCGCCGCCTGGGGAGAATTAAGCCGCTGGTTGAGATCGATGGATGCCGGATCGTACGGAGCAAGGTGCGGCGCAAACAGCGCTGCGCTCACAAAGCACAACAATACCGCCACGCCAAAGAGCGCCATTGGCTGGCGTCGCCAGCGAGCTGGAATGCGCGCTGCACCCGGAGCTTCTGGTGTCGAAATGGCGACGGTGCCCAAGAAAGAATGATCGCATAGCAGCGCCCAGCGAGTCTGCCAAACTCAGCTGGTCTTCTCGATCACCGCTTGCGGATGCTGGGCGTACTCCGCCCAGGAGCCGTCATAGAGGCTGACACTCTTTGCGCCCGCGATCTCCAGCCCGAGCGCGATCACGGCTGCGGTGACGCCGGAGCCACAAGTGGTGGTAATTGAATGCTCCAGATCCACTCCCTTGCCGGCAAAAAGCTCGCGAAGCTTCCCGGCTGCTTTCAACCGGCCCTCCTCGACGAGCTCGGTGAAGGGAACGCTGGTCGCGCCGGGCATGTGGCCGGAGGAAATTCCCTGTCGAGGCTCGGGTGCGGCGCCCGAAAAACGCCCTGCCGAGCGGGCATCGAGAATCTGCCCCCGCTCCGCGATCATGTGCTGAATCTGAACAAA
Organism: uncultured Acidobacteriaceae bacterium; assembly: GCA_963790505.1. Lineage (GTDB taxonomy): Bacteria > Acidobacteriota > Terriglobia > Terriglobales > Acidobacteriaceae > Acidisarcina. The sequence goes on from CAWBOT010000004.1 coordinate 1,293,461, forward strand.
GTCCTTCACCGCATCGGGATCGAACCTGGCATGAAACTGCGCCGGCGCGCGGTTAACAGCGCCAGATTCAACCGGCAGGCCGGCTTCGACCCATGCGCGAAATCCTCCGTCCAGAAGATAGACCTTGCCCGCCCCGAAGGTGCCGAGCATCCACCAGGCGCGCGGTGCGGAGAAGACGCCTTCCTGCTCATAAACCACGATAGTCATACTGTCGCCGACGCCGAGCTCTGCCATGCTTTGAGAGAAGGCCCCGGCGCTGGGCATCATATGTGGCAGCGAAGTGGAGTGATCGGAAAGCGCTTCGATATCGAAAAAGACAGATCCAGGAATGTGGGCCGTGAGGTATCGCCCAAGGGTATCGACCTTTGGCGTGACGCCGACCGGAGGCAGCGTGGCATCAAGGACAACGACTTTCGGATCGTGGAGGCGCTTAGCCAGCCACGCTGGCGTTACAAGAGGATTCATGCGAACAAGTCTACTGCTGGGCGACAGAATATCATCGCTCCAGCACTGCGCTTCCAGGCGCGGCCGTTAACGGAGGAGTCAGCCGTGCCCCGCAGAGAATTTCCTGATGCTCCCATCGTCGGCGTGGGCGCCGTCGTTCTCGACGGCGGGCGGGTGTTGCTCGTCCGTCGCGGACAGGAGCCTCTCAAAGGCGAGTGGTCGATCCCCGGCGGCGCGCTGGAGTTGGGAGAGACCCTTGAGGCTGGAGTCCGCCGCGAGGTAGCTGAGGAGACCGGCCTCGAGGTCCGCGTGGTGGCGATGGTCGAGGTGCTGGACAGAATTGTCTTAGAGCCCCCGCTAGCCAAGGCTGACTCATTCAGCGACAGTCCCGGCGTGGGCCGCGTCAAGTATCACTATGTTCTGGTCGATTTCCTCTGCATTCCGACCGGCGGCAGCTTGGGAGCCGGCTCGGACGCGATGGACGTGCGATGGATCGCGCACGAGGAGCTGAATTCGCACGGTATCTACCGGCTCGCGCCGGCAACCGTAAGCGTGATCGAGAAGGCCTTTACGATCGCGGCGCAACTCAAGCCCCGGCAGGCTGAGACCGGTAACCGCGGAGACCCCCGGTGACGGTTGCGATACTACGAGGTAGGCTTAGAGGAGGAATTTGCAACCCTGCCAGATCATGAACCCGAGAAGGAAAGCTGCGGCATTAAAGGCCATGACCCACATCACCCCGCGAAAGCACCCCAGAGGGTTCTCGGCCTGCAGAAATGACTCAAGCTCGGCTCTGGATTCAGTGGCGGCGTCGGCAGGTAGGGGTGTGGCGTGGCATTCGATCGAATAGGTGGTCGCCCTGGATGTCCCGCCCTGAGAGACGATGGATTCGATTGTGTTGAGAGTCTTCACAGCCATAATGACTCCTCCCAAAAGCACTATCGGCCTTCCCTTGACACGGCTTTACGTTTTGACATCAACTGCTTCCGGCTGTGTCATGATGGAACAATCCAGTCATGCCAGCGGCGATAAACAGGTGGACTCGAGAGGTTTGGTATGCAATTCTTCCCGTGTTCCGGAACTTGAACCTACGGTGCCCCGGCGCCAAACTTCTGATTGAAAGGTGAAGGTAATGACTCTGAATGCGCATGCAACTCCGGAAGCGAACGTCAACCTGTTTCGCCGGAAAGGGTATGCCGGTCTTGGCGACCGGTCTGCCATTTCTCCGCTTCGGCGCGCCCTCCGCTATCGCGGCCATTCTGCGGCTGAGACTCTCGTCGGGTCACGCTTCGAGCAGCCGCGGCCGGAGCTGGGCGAGCTGTTGTACGAAAACCTCTTGGCTGGCCTCCTTGCGAATGGCGGGCTGCCTGCCGGCGAACCGCTGCCGGGCAAAGTGAGCATGGCTTCTGCCCTCGACGAAGAAGATGAAGACGAGGAAGAGGACCTCGACGAAGAAGACGACGATCTCGACGAGGATGACCTCGAGGATGAGGAAGACGAGGACGATCTCGACGATGTGGACGCTCTCGACGAAGAGGAAGATGAAGACGAATACTTAGACGACGAGGATGAGGAGGACGAAGAGGAGGAGTAGCCGCCCCGGTGCGTGGCTTCCGGCCAACAATCCATGCGCATCCTGCATACCATTCACTCCTTGTCGCACGAAAGCGGCGGTCCCGCGGAAGTGGTGCGCCGCCTGGCCCAGACGGCGCGCGACTTGGGAATTTACGAGACTGAAATTGTCTGTCTTGACGCTCCCGGCTCTTCCTATCTGCAATCTGAAACTGTTCCCGTGCACGCCGTGGGCCCGGGGCTCGGGAAGTATGGCTATACCACCCGGCTCGACCAATGGTTGAAAGAGAATCTGCCCCGTTTTGACGGAGTCGTGGTCAACGGGTTATGGCAATATCACGGCGCTGCTTCCTGGCGGGCATGCAGCGGAAACCTCCCCTATGTCGTGTACGCCCATGGCATGCTCGACCCCTGGTTCAAGCGTCATTATCCGTTGAAGCATCTTAAGAAGTCGCTCTATTGGGAGGCGACCGAGCGCCGCCTGCTGCGAGAGGCCACCGCCGTATTGTTCACCTCTCCGCTCGAGGCCGAACTCGCCCCCGGCACCTTTCGCAAGAGCCAGTGGAACAGTTTCACGGTCCCGAATGGGACCCTGGAGCCGGTTGGCGACCCCGAGTTCCAGATTCAGGAGTTCTACGCGGCCTGTCCTGAGGTGACGGCGAAGCCATTTCTTCTCTTCATCGGACGAATTCACGAGAAAAAGGGCTGCGATCTGCTCATTCAGGCCTTCGCCCGGTCGGCATCTTCCGATCCCGAGACCCAGTTGGTGATGGCCGGTCCCGACGAGCAGGGCTGGATGACCCAGCTTCGCGCGATGGCTGTACGGGCTGGCATAGGCGACCGCGTCCACTTTCCCGGCATGTTGCGGGGTGACGCGAAGTGGGGCGCCTTTTATGCCGCCGAGGCCTTCATCCTGCCCTCTCATCAGGAGAACTTCGGGATCGCGGTCGCCGAGGCTCTGGCCTGCGGTACCCCGGTATTGATTTCGAACAAGGTCAGTATCTGGCGGGAGATTCTGCTCGACGGAGTAGGCCTTGTCGAGGAAGACGATCTCGAAGGTACCTTCCGCTTGCTGGACCGCTGGAGGGCGCTCTCCGCCGCCGCCAGGATCGAGATGGTGGCCAGATGTCGGCCCACATTTCAGCGCCGCTACGATATGAAGCAAGTGCCGACCGTGATTGCTGGGCTATTCTCCAGGACGCTCCAGGGCGAGCTGGTCCACGCCGGCTAGCGATTGTAGGGGGCGGGCACCGAGGAACGCAGCCGCTCCTTGATCTTGGTGGCGGGCACTCCCGAGTAGACCCCAAAAGGCTCGAGGTCGCGGGTCGCGATGGAGCCCAGACCAAGCACCGCACCGGCGCCCACGTTGATCCGGGGATGCACGATGGCCCGGGCGCAGATCCAGGCATACGCGCCCACCGCCATGGGGTAAGAGATGAGCGGGAACTCCGGGCGGTTGTAGTCGTGCGTCGCGCCGCACAGGTAGGCCCCCTGCGAGACAATGCAATGCGACCCCAGGTAAAACGGCGACGGGTTATATAACTCGGCGTCGTCTCCCACTGTGACTCGATCCTCGCAGATCAGCTTCCACGGCGCCCACACCCGGGACCGCGGATAAAAGTGGCAAGCCGGCCCCAGCTTCGCGCCAAAGAGCCTCAGCAGCATCGCGCGCCACGCGTGGAAGGGCCGCGGAGAACAGCGATAGAGTATCGTCCAGCACAGGTTCCAGGCGGCCCGCGCCAGGCGGTCGCGCCTCGAAAAAGCGGCCAGGAGAGTCGGATCGATTGCGTCACCGGAGCGGATATCTGTTTGTACCGAATTCATAGGCCGTCGTCGCGCCGCAGCTTACTGAGTATCCGGATTATTTTCGTCCTCAACGAGGAAGGGGTTTTTCTTCGACTTCTTGTCTTTGCGTTTGCCGTTCCGCCCCGATTCCATCCCGTGGTGACTCGAACCCAGACCATAGCCGCTGGCGCTTGTTCCCAGTCCTTCTTGTTCTTCAAGCCGTTCCCGGAGAGTGCTGCGCTTTTCCCGCGAAGATCCCTCCGGGGAAGAGGAGTTCCGCATCGTGCCGGTCGCAAATATGTTGGGGTTCAGAAACGTGAGTTCTCCGCTCCCGGCTGGTGAGGAAAAGGGGGTCTCGCCAAAGGTATAACCCTTGTAGGACTGCGGCGAAAACAGCAGGGCGGCTTCCCCCGAAGTCGGCGCGACGTCGCCAGAGGCCATCGCAGGGCCCGCGCTCGACGGCGTTCCTTCAGAGCCGGCTGATGGACCGGACCGCCGCGACGCGCCACGGGTCAGGCTGGTTCCGGGCATCGTGAGCGGTTGTACGCCGGTCAGTTTTCGCTTCTGGCTTCCGCTGCCTGCTCTCACCTCTCCGCTCGTGACCCTTCCCGAGTCGCTACCACCGGGCTCACTGTCAGAATATGCGGGCTGACTCAGGCCTAATCGCGCGGCCTGACTGGCTTTCAGCCCCCGCAATGCACCACCGGTCCGCGGCCCGAAAGAATCGCTTGTCCCCCAACTGCTGGTTTGATCCGAGCTGTCGTTTTCTTCTGTGGGCGCCTCGCCGAAATTGTCTTTGACGGCTGGTGCCGCATCCTCGAACCGGTCGTCAGTCCTCGAAGCGGTGCTTCCCGTCCCCGCTTCCTTGGGCAAGGTCACGCCAAGGCGCGCCGCCAGATTTGCGTAAGGGCTGACCTGTCCGGTTTGAGAAGAATCGCGAATCTCGGTATCGGTCTGTACGCGGACGATGCTTACGTTGGTCGTGTCGATGTAAGGGGTCAACGCGGTAGAGAAGATATAGGAGCCGGTCGGGTCGTAGATATAGGGCCGCTGCGGCGCAAGAAGGTCGATCGAGAGCGTGGTGACCGGCTGGGTGATTGGGTCATTGGTCAGCGGTTGTGACAGATTGCTGGAGGGGAGTTGCGCCGGCAAACACCGGGGCAGCCCCGCGCAGATCGCGGCGAGGAAAAGTACGCGGAGTTTCCGGAACGCTCGGATCGACATCATCTGCCCGCAACCAATGAAACGATTGTATCGAAGGCCGAAGCCGGGGCCGAAGCCGCGGCTGCGTGCCTCTTCGTTACGGCGATGTCTGTGCGGCGCGGCTTCGCTCCCGCGCCGTGAGCGGCAATTGGTGCTTCTCGATCGTCGACAGGCAAAGGTTGTAGTCCGGATGGCGCATCCGGTGATAGACGTAAATCTGTTGGTGCCAGGACTCGGGTGTCTTGCTCTTGAAGGTATAGGCAATCGAGAGGTGGTCCTCCAGAATGCGGCGCTGGGGATCGAGATTAAATTGTCTGACCGCCTCCCGCTCCCCGATTCTGTCGGAAGAAGCGTGGCTGGGGAAGCCGCAGATATCGTCGAAGTAACACCAGACGCGTGGAAGCACATTGCTTTTTTCGAGCAGGGCAAACGCGCCCAGGGTCGACGAATACATATCCAGATCGAAGAGCACCGCTCCCAGAGGCGCGTCCGGACGAGGGTTCCAGGCGCCGACAGTGGAGCGCACATCGCCGAAGACCAGCTCCGCCCGGCCGGCGATGCGCCGCTCCAGCGCCCCGCGGTCCATCTCGAACGACCCGGCCGGCCAGCAATATAAGAGGTCGCGGGGATCGTCGCTGGAGGGCAGGCCGCTGCCGGCATCGAAGCCGGTCACGAGGATGTCGATGCCCAGATCTTTCCCTATGGCGTCAGAGTGTCGGAGCAGGCTCAGAATGCCGTTGCCGCCCGCCACCCCGAGTTCGACCACGGTCATCGATTTGTGGCCAAGCGCCCTGGCTTCGATCGCGGCATGATAGAGGCACCACCCGTAATACGGGCGGTCCACGGCGCCGGCGTTGAGTCGGGCGCGGTAGCTGCCTAGGGGCCAGCGCGTCAGCAGGCGGCGAAAGAGCAGCGCCCGAAGAGGTACGGGCCTGCAGGCGATATCGACGATGCGGTCCAGAATCGGCATGAGAACGCGGCAGTCTCAGAATACTTCTGCACTCGAGCGAATGATGCGTTACGCGGAGTGGCGGTTGTGCTGAGGACGACTCAGTTCAGTGTGCCACACCGGTCCAAGCCCGGGCATCGCCGCTTACTGAAATGCAGACGGTCAGCGGTGGCCTCACGACCCGCTGAGTTGTGCAAGGACTGCGTCAAACGCTTCCTCGACGGTAATCGAAAGGATGCATTTCTTCTCCTGCACGATACAGGTCTCGAGTTCGCATCCAGCACAGTCAGTGCGATGGTAGATCACCTTGTGGCGCTCGCCGTAAGGAAACCAGACCCGGGGAATATTGCGCGCCGCGAAGATCGCGACGCAGGGCACGCCGGCTGCTGCGGCCAGATGCATCGGTCCGCTGTCGTGGCCAAGAAATAGCTCCGCCGTGCGGATCACCGCCGCGCTTTCGCGGGGAGTGAGCGCGCCGCAGAGGTTGACGCATCGCTCTCCCCACGCGGCGGCTGCTCGCTGGCTGACCGCAGCCTCTTCTGTCGCTCCAAGCAGCACCAATCGGTAGCCGGGCAGGCGGACCGCCATCCGGCTCAGTAGAGAGGTCCAGTTGTCTTCTCCCCAGTCTTTCGCCTGGACCTTGGTGCCGACGCTCACTGCGAGGATGGGCGCGCCGCCGAAGCCTTGGCCGCCGAAGCCTTGTTTGACCGTTTCCGCTCGCTCAATTTCCGCGCGAGTCAGGCGAAGGTCCCAGCTGCTCGGATCGTCCAGGTCGACTGCGCCCAAGGCGCGAATTCCATTGGCAAGCCGCGCCGCCTCCGGTTCCAGGTCCAAGGTTCCGTTGATGTATTGGCGCTCGCAGTCCCGGCTTGACTCAGGGAATCCGATCAGCGAGCGTATCCCACAGGCCCGAAAAAAGATTCGGTCCCTTTGCGCGGCCCGAAATCCGCGCAGCGAGGAGAGATAGATCAGCACTTGCGGCCGAAACCTCCGGATATCCGCGCGCACCCCGAGGATTTGACGCAGGCTGCGCATCCTCACGGGATACTGGATGTAGGCGTGAACCAGGCCCGAGTCGCCCAGCACCGCAGCGGCCGCCGGCGCCTTGGCATGGATCGGAATGTTCGTAAGCAAGCGGCGCTCCGCGTTCGGAAAGGCGCGCGCAATCAGGTGATAGCAGGGCAGCGCAACGACACTGTCCCCCAGGCTGCCCAGGCGGTAGATGAGGACCCTCTCCACCTCTGGACGCGCTTTGACTTCACGGGCGATTCGGTGCAATGTGATTTACCTTGAAATCAGCAGCCAATCCAGTAAGCATAATTGGTCGACCCGCCTGTCCTAATACTGCCGCCCTGGCGCGAATCGCGCCAAAGTTAGTCGAAAGGAATTTGATTGGCCCAGTCAGTAAAGGAAGCGCAGGATCCGAACTCCCGAAACCATCCGGAAATCGCCGCCGGAGGGTATGCCAGTAACAACGGCACGATCGAGTTCTACCAACGCGTGGCGGCCGTGGTTCCCGAAGATGGCAGGGTCCTCGATTTAGGCGCCGGCAGAGGCGCTGTCTTCGAAGGGAACCACAGCCCCTGGCAACAGTCGCTGCTTCGTTTGGGCAGGAAGTATTCGGCCAGGATCGGCGCCGACATCGATCCTGCCGTGCGCGACAATCCCGAGCTTGACGAGGCGGTCGTGATCGAACCCGGCAAGCCATTGCCGTTTGCCGACCAGTCCTTCGACCTGGTCCTTTGCGACTGGGTCATCGAGCACATCGAAGACCCGGAACTCTTCGTCTCCGAAATCAAGCGCGTCCTTAGGATCGGAGGATGGTTTTGTGCACGCACCCCAAACCGTTGGAGCTACTTCAGCATCGGCGCCCGGCTGCTCAGCAGTTCCGCCGGGAACAGGGTCTTGCGCATGCTGCAGTCGCAGCGTGCCGAACGAGACGTCTTCCCCAAGCACTACAGGATGAATACGCTGGCCTCGATTGAAAGGCATTTCCCCGCGACGGGTTGGATCAATGCGACCTACACCCACAACCCCGATCCGGGATACGCCGGAGGATCGGCCGCGCTCTATCGCCTGATTGACTTCTACCAAAGGCTGGCTCCCAGGGCCCTCGGTACCGTCATCCTCGTCTTCGCCCAGCGTATCGCCTGAGGGGCGTTACGAAGGAAAGGAAGTCCGCCCGCTTTCCTCCGCAGGCCGCAATCGAAACCGGGGCAATTTCGAAGCTAGATAGAAGAGCAGACCCACGAGCAATGCGTTTCGAATCTGGGTGAAATAGCCGACCGGCGTGTCTTCTGCCTGGAGCGTCTCGAAGATAAACGACAAGGCGACGATCGCCGCCATAACCGGGGGCATAAAGGATTGTGTCCACTCCAGAGCCATACGAAAGAAGAGCAGGATCAGCAGCGGATACAGCAAGACGCCAATCAGTCCGAAGTCGGCGGCGCCCGCGGTGAGCAGCGAGTTTCCCTCGTCGATATAAGAGAAGCCCCACTGCATGTTGGCCATCTCCTCTTCGCCGTATGGTTGCAGTCCGAACTTGCTGGCGGAAATTGCGGATGGCACCATCTGCTGAATGTTGTAGAGAATGTCCCTGCCCATCAGCGGGTTGGAGCGCTGGCTGGCGTCGAGCAGGTCGGAAAAAAATCCAACGATAAAGCGGCTGGAGGCGTCATTGCCCAGGATGTGCAGCACTTCGTCGGGCTTCATCTTGGAGACTGTGTCCGCGGCGACGCTGACTCGGGTGCTCATCGATGAGGTCTTGCCTTTGTTCTGATAGCCCGCCACTCGCAGATAGAGGAAGGCCAGGGAACCAACCAGAACAACCCCAGCCGCAAGCGCGCCGATCAATAGCTTCTTGAACCAGTGCATGCGCAGCCGGAACTCTCCCAGCCGCGTCCCGATCACCGCGAGCAGCAGCGAAAATGCGAAGACCCTGCGCCCGAACGGAACGATCGCCACCCCCTGAACGAGAGCGCATCCGGCGACTATCCATCGCTTGAGGCCGACGCTGTTCAGGGCGGCGCAGACCGAGTACGCAAAGGCCGGGACGCTCCACCACATGATGAGAGTGGCAGCGGCGCTCACGTGGCCCGTGCCGCTTGACTTGATCCCCATGTAGCCGAGTTGCCCAGTCGCATATCCGAGCACCAGCAGCCCAGCGCTGAGGATCCCGATCGGGACAGCCGAGTCGAATTTCAGGCGAAAATCCCGGCCGAACAGCGGAGTTTCAAAAATCTGCCCGAGCGCCAGCAGCGAGGCCGCTGAAGCCATGCAGGCGGCCACCGCCCGCGCGAGTGCGGCGGGGTCGCGGGAGAAGAATTCCGCCAGCGTCAGTCCTCCGCGCGGCAGCGTCAGCCAGCTGTTCAGGGTGGCCAGATTGTAGGCGATGAGCAGGGTCATCGCATACAGCGAGGTAAAACGGAGCGGCGTTTCACGGAAGACAATGTCCAGCAGGAGGTAAATGCCTATCACCCCTCCCGCCAGGGTGCCGAAGACGAAGGTCGCATCGGACGGTATCGCCCAGACGGCCGTGGCGCACAACGTAAGCACGACCGGCAAATAGATCAAGTGCATCTGGCTTTGAGGCGCAAAATCCAATCCCAGTGGACGGCGCCGCACCTGCGGTGCGAATTCGAAGGCGCGCGGACTTAGGGGTTGAAGAGTCGGCATAAGCGGCAGAGGGACTTGTGGCTCAGCATCAATTCTAGCTCCGCGGAGCGTCTGGATTAGCGATTCCGCCCGACGCCGTCTCAAGTGCCGGCGTGGAATTGGAGCGTGAGGCCGCTTTGAGCACCGATTGAACCACCTGCATATTGCGCCACGGACTCGTCAGATAACGGCGCTGTCCGGCTGCCGCCACTGACCGCCTCCAGGCATCGTCACTCAAAAGCGCCAGACACTTCGCCGCGCATTCCTCGGGGCCATCCCAGAAGACCGCTTCGTGGTCCTCTTCATACAACGCGAGGTGCTCGGGCGTCCGCTGCGCGCACAGTACGCCTCCCAGGGACGGAATCTCCATGCTTCTGGTGGTATGCAGGTCGCGATTGCCCACAGAAAGCAGCCCCAGGCAGACCTTGGCTGCGCTGATGGCGCTGGCATAACCTTCAACACTCTCCGCATTGGCAGCTCGCCAGTGCGGCCGAAGCAGCGGCCACTCCGCAAGCCGCGGGTAGCCGTTGCCATAGATTGTGAGCGGCACGCCGAGCCTGACCAGTTTTGCGAGGAAAGGCCCCCGTTCGGGAAAGGCTGTCCCAACGAAGACCACCTCGGATGCCCACTCCTCGCGTTCGATGGCGCTGAGCTGCCGCGGACGGTGAGCGACCTCATCGGCAGACATGAAAACACGCAGCACATTCTTCGCGCCGTGGCGATACGCTTCTTGAACATTGACTTCGCGCACCACCACCATGAGGTCGTAGTGAGACAGCGCCTTGAGGAACTCGCGGTACAACATTCGATCGCGGGGCCCGAACGGGTCGTCAGTGTTATAGCAGACAACCAGCGACGCGCGCTTCTTCAGATCGTCCACCAGTCGGGCGCTGACCAGGTCGCCGTGGTCGATCCAAACCAGATCGAAGCGGCCCGGGCCGGTCTGCTCCAGCCACTGCAAGACGCGTCTCCGAATGATCTCGACCAGGCCCAGACTGCCTCCGTACCGCCGCCAGGGGCCGACTGCGGGAGAGGCGGGTAGCATGGAATAAGGGTCGACCGTGACCACCTTATGACCGAGGCGCAACATCGCCCCTAACCTGTGGCCGCCCGTCCCTGTGTTGACGCCCAGGTACAGGATATTCAAGCGGACCCCTCCGCTCCGGTCGCCGTGGAATGCCCGAGAGGCACGCCGGCGGATGGAACCACCGTACGCAGAGCCTCTCGCAGGCCAGCCAGGTTACGGTCGAAGCTGCAGCCGTCGATGATGCGCAGGCTCTCTTTGCCCATTCGCTCGAGTTCCGCCGGCGAAGCCAACGCGCGCTCCAGCGCGGCGGTCAGCGACTGGATCTTTCGGGCTTCGAAGACAAATCCGTTGACCCCATCGAGCACCAGGTCCGGCTGGCATCCGACCTGATCGGAAACGAGGATAGGGCGCCCCGCATTCATGGCCTCATTCACCACCAGCCCCCACGGCTCATGAATCGATGGCAGGACGAAAAGATCGCAGAGGTCGTAATAGCGGGGAAGCTCGCTCTGATTGCGAAAGCCCAGCAGCCGGATGGAGTCCTTGTCAGCGGCGAGGCGCTCGACCGCCGGACGTTCCTCTCCGTCGCCGATGATCAACAGATAGGGAGCTCGACTTCCTGACGTCGAAGTCTTGATGCGCAGAAAAGCCTCGACCAGATCCGGACAGCATTTGCGGGATTGAAATTTGGAAGCGAAGAGGAAGACCGGACGTCCTGGCTCCAGCCCGAGCTCGGCGCGCAATTCCTCGCGGTGAGCGGAGGCCTTGCGTGCTTCGCTTTGAAAGAACTCGTTGTCGACGGCGTAGGGCATGTCGAAGATAGGAAAGTCCTCGCCCATATAGTGCTGCCAATACCGGTGGTTTGCCGTTCCGCAGGCGAGCGCCCCGGCAATACCCTGGCGCAGCGCGCGAAAAAAAGCGTCCTTGACCGCGAGCTTCAGCGCCGAACGGCCGTGGCTGTAGAGTGTCGACTCGACGCGCATCAAGACGGGAATGCCGAGTATCCGGCAGGCCAGGAGCGCCTGCAGCGAATTGAAGGAATGGTAGCCATGCAGCCAAACCACATCAAAGCGGTTTCGCTTGAGCAGGCCGAAGATGCCGGAGCTGATCTGAAGGTGGGGGTGGGCATCCGTGAACAAGCCGGCCGGCAGGAATTCGTACTTGTAACCGTCAAGAAGAGGAACGTCCCAGGCGAGTTTGATTCCAAAACCCGGATCGATGTGGCCGCGAACGGAAAAGTCGGAAGTGAAGTAAACCGTGAGGTCGATCTCCCGCTGCGCGGCAATGTATCGCAGTAACGGCGCCTGGTATTGAATCGGATGAGAGACGAAATAGGCCAGCCGGATTTTGCGTGTAGGGTCCATATTTCGATGCCCTGCTGTCGACGGCCGGCTTAGCGGTTGCCGTAGATCGCCAAACCCGTGGTGATGGCGATCGCCGCCTCGATTCCGCGATAGCCGAAGGTCTTCAACTGGCTCGACGGCACCCAGATGATGTCGCCGTCATTCAGCTTCAAATCGGCCTGCTCGCCCTTCAACAGCTTGGCCAGGTCGATCACGTACTCCTCGCGGCCTCCGTCGACTTTACGGATCAGCCGGGTCTTGCTGAGCGATGCGGTCCGGGTGGCGCCGCCCGCCAGGGCCAGCGCCTGCGCGGTCGAGAGACGCGCATTGTTGTCGACCAGGAACCCTCCCGGTTTGCCCACCTCGCCAACCACGTACACCACACCCGCCTTGGCGACGATGATCGTATCTCCCGAACGTATCTCAGGGTTCTCCTGCATCGAGAGATGGTCGGGAGAGGCCTGCAAGGCAACCGTCTGGGGATGCTCGGGGTCTTCGCGATGAATAATCGAGACCACTTTGCCGCCCGTCGGCGAGACGCCGCCGGCAATGGCCAGCATGTCGAGCATCCGGCGCTTGCCCAGGGTTGGATAGACGCCGGGTTGACGGACTTCGCCTGAAACGGTCGCACCTTGCGAGGCATATTCGACGATGAAGATCGTAACGTGCGGCTCCAGCAAAAGATTTCTACCGCGAAGCTCGCGTTCGAGCATGCGCGAGGCCTGGTCCGCATTCAGGCCGTTAAAGTCGACGCGCCCCAGGACCGGCAGATTCGCGAAGCCATCCTGGGTTACCCGTACATGGCCGGAGAGCTCAGGCGTATCGAAGACCACAACGTCGAGCAGATCGCCCGGGCCGATATCGATCGCTGGTGAAGAGCGGCTCATCGGCGAAGTGCTCGCCTCCGGTGCCTGGCCGGTAATCTGCGAGTTCGCTTCCTGGGCGCTGGCCGGCCGCACCCAAACCGCAGCCGCCAACAGATAGAATGCCGCTGCGGCGAGTGACCAGCCTCGGCTGTATGAGACAGAATGTAAGCCTGCGGAGCGGCAACCGAAGCGGCTATTCATCATGGGTCGTCACCCCGTAGCCGCTGCCGTAGTTGCCCGCGTAGTCATAATCGTAGTTCTTCGAGTAGGTGTAGTAGTTTTCGAGCCGCAGATCGACGTCATTGACCACGATGCCGATCACCCTGGCGTTGACGCGCCGCAGGAGCGCCCGGATCCGCTGCAGGGCCTTCCTGCGCGTGGTGGCGGCGCGGACGACGATGACCGTCGAGTCGGCGAGCGGCGCCAGGCTGAGCGAGTCGGCGACGGGTAGCACTGGCGCGGAGTCCAGGATCACATGATCGAACTCGAGCTTCCACTGTTCCATCAGTGTTTCCATATTGTGCGACGCCAGCAGCTCGCCCGGATTGGGGGCAATCGGTCCACGCGGCAGAACCATTAAGTTTGGAAGATCGGGGATCGGCGTCTGGTACGCGCTGGCGCCCGCCTCGCGCACCAGGACGGAAGACAGCCCTTCGCGATTCGGAATTCGAAACTTGAGGTGCAGCGTTCCACGGCGCAAGTCGGTGTCGACCAGCAGCACGCGCGCATCCCGCCGCGCGAACGAGACCGCGAGGTTGGCCGCGATGGTCGACTTGCCTTCACCCGCCAGACTGCTGGTGATCAGCACCACGCGGCCCTGGTGATCGACCGACGACAGCAGAATGGAGGAGCGCAGAGTTCGAAAGGCCTCGGCGCTAATCGATTGCGGAGCAGTGTAGGAGACGAGGTCGACGGCGACACTTGCGCCCCCGGTCGACGCTGCCGGCGGGGCTTGCTGCCCGTAGTTGGACTTTGCCGTCTTAGCTCCGCTCGAGAAGCGGGGAACAACCGCCAGAGAGGGCAGGTTGGCGACCGATTCGGCATCTTCCGAAGTTCGGATCGTGTCGTCCATCGTCTCCAGGAAGATGGCTGAAGCTACTCCCAGAAACAGTCCCACCAGGGCGCCGAACCCGTAGTTGTTTCGCTTGACAGGCGCGATCGGAATTGCGGGGATGCCGGCCCGGTCTACCAGATTAACGTTGTTGGAGTTCAAGCCGGCCGTGACGCTGGCTTCCTTCAATTTCATCTGCAGCGCATCGTAGAGTTCGGCGGTCGATTCCGCCTCGTGCTTCAGGATCTCGTAATCTGCCGAGGAATCGCTGACCCGGAAGGCTTCCTGCTTCACCTGGTCTAGGCGTCCCTGCAGCAGCCCCTGGGTCTTCACCGCGGCGTTATATTCTTCCTCGAACCGCTTGAGCAGGTTGGTGATCTCGGTGTCGATGTCCGCCTGCACACCGGCCAGTTGCTTGTTGACCTCGCGCACACGGGGGTAGTCGGAGCCATACTTGGATTTCAGTTCCGCGGCCTGCACCATCAACTCCGCCTGCTGCGATCGCAGCGCCATCAGGCTCGTGGTCGGCGCGACTGAAACCAGAAGCTCCGGGTTCCGGGTCTTCGCCAGCCCGTAACGCGCCTCCTTGACGATGCGGTCGGCTTCCGCCTGCAGCAGCTGCTCGTTGACCACTCGCAGGCTGTCGTTCACCAGGTTTCCACCCTCGGTGTCGATGCCGATCAGGTTGTTGGCCCGCTGATATTGCGCGACTTTGCGCTGTGCATCGGCGGCGCGGGTTTTCAGGTCGTCCATTTGGCCGTTGAGCCAATTGGCGATGCGTAGCGTGCCTTCGTAGCGGGAACGGAGATCGAGCTCAAGGTATTGGTCCACCACCGCCTGGGCGATGAGGCTGGCCTGGACCGGGTCAGGATCACGGTAATGGATCTCCACCAGGTCTGTATTGGGGATCGACATTACCTGAAGATTGGAGCGCAGCTTTCTCTGCAGGTTCGCGCGCTCTAAAGGGGTAAGTGGCCGCCCGGGGACGTAAGGATGGTCCCCAAAGACATTGGAAAAAGGCTTCTTTGTATATAGATTCTGTGACTCGAGCACCGCGAAGACCACCGAATCGCTCTGCAGGATGCGTACCTGGGTGAGCAGCCGGTTGGAGCTGTCTTCACCGATCTTGCTTTCCATGATGTCGGAAATGCCGATGTTGGTCGAGCGGCCGGGATCGATGTCAATGCGGGCCACCGACTCGTAGACAGGCACGGTGAAATGGGTCACGATCGCCGCAGCGAGAATCCCGAGAACCAGAAAGGTCAGGATCACGAACTGCCGCTTGATCAGGATCTTGCGGAAATCTGCCGGCGATAGAACAAACTCATGGCGCTCGAAGTTCGGCGCCTGGCCGGTCACCTGCGCACCCTGTTGCCGTTCGGATGCTATATCCGGCGCTTGCATCCAACAGGCTCCTTCGCGATCTTCATTTGGCCTAACAGAAGCTTTCCCCGGTTTGGCGAGAGACCATCTTGAGCGTTGCAGTGTAGATGGCCCGAAACGGCGGTCTTGCCGAACCTGTCCGTCTGCGAAACTCCCTCTTCTTTACGCTGCCGGTCGATAGAGTGAGGCTAACACACCCCCCCATTATTATGCGATTTGCGTAGTAACGCAGCAATTACATCTTCGGTAACGGTGGATGCGGAATTCGTTGATTTCAGAAGCGCAAGCCGCACCGGCCTGATGTACGATTAAATCGGTCGCATTTAAGATATATTAAAGCAGGACGCGTGAGTGACTCCGGGCTGTTGCCGGGCTCTGTGCAAGTGATCCGAGGCAAGTGAGTTGATGGCGTTAAGCGAGTTGAGCGTCGGTCAGGACGCAGTAGTCTCCCGGCTGGATCTGCCTGAAGAAGTGCAGCATCACTTGATGCACATGGGGTTTGTGCCCGAGGCAAGAGTGACCGCCTTGCGCCGCGCCCCCGCCGGCGATCCGACCGTCTACGCGATCGACGGTTTGGAGATTGCCTTGCGCCGCGATACCGCGAGTTCGATCCGTGTCCGTCGCCCGGGAGATACGATGACCGAAGATGCGGTGGAAGGAATGCGATGAGTTGCTGTACCCCAGTCAGTGTCGAACTCCCCGTCGGTCCGCGAACGCCGGGAAAGATTCGCACCGTCGCCCTGGTCGGGCCTCCCAACTCGGGCAAATCGACGCTCTTCAACAGGCTCACCGGTTTGCGTCAGAAAGTCGCGAACTATCCCGGGGTCACCGTGGAGCAGCGGACCGGCAAGCTGAGCGGCATCGGCCGCAGCGACCTTGTCCTCATCGACCTTCCAGGAATCTATAGCCTCAGCTCCTATTCCGAAGACGCGCGCGTCGCGGTCGAAGTGCTGCACGGCAATATGCCCGGCACCCCGGTTCCGGACGCGGTCTTACTGGTGCTGGACTCGATGCATCTCAGCCGTCAACTCATGCTCGCCGGCCCGGTGCTCTCCCTTGGCCTGCCGACGCTCATCCTCCTCAATATGAGCGATGTAATGGAGGCGCGGAGCGGAGAGGTCGACTCGCTGGCGCTGGCCCAGGAACTGGGCGCACCGGTCGCCAAGATCAGCGCCACCCGCGGCACAGGACTCGATGCGGTCGGCAACTTCCTGGCGCGGAAGAACGCCGAAATCCAGCGGCCCTTACAGCTGCCGATCATGGGCAACGCCGCCTCGTACCGGCAATGGGCCACCGGCGTCAGCACCCGCACCAAATACAAGGCGCCGCTTTCATCCGAGACGACCCGCAAGCTGGACCGGATTCTCCTGCACCGCGTCTGGGGACCGCTGCTTTTTATGGCGGTGGTCGTAACGCTCTTTCAAGCTGTATTTACGCTCGGGCAGCCGCTCAGCGACGGATTTCAGGCGCTGCTCGACAGTTTCGGTACACATGTGGGCGCTTTGCTGCCCGCGGGCTGGATCCAGTCTCTGCTCGTCGATGGCGTATGGAAAGGCGTCTCGGCGATCCTGGTCTTTCTGCCGCAGATACTGCTGCTCTTTCTTTTTATAGGGGTACTCGAAGACTCCGGCTATCTGGCCCGCGCCGCGCTGATCGCCGACCGCGTGATGCGGGCCATAGGCCTGAACGGCAAGGCCTTCATTCCGTTACTTTCGGCCTATGCTTGCGCGGTGCCGGCGATCATGTCGACCCGCACCATTGAAAACAAGCGCGACCGGATCGCGACCATCCTGGTGACGCCGTTTATGACCTGCTCGGCGCGGATTCCGATCTACCTGCTCATCATCGCGGCCTTCATCCCTAATCGGCCATTGCTGGGAGCGTTCTTTGGTTTGCGTGCGGCGGTAATGCTTGGACTCTACCTGCTGGGCTTTGTCGCTGCGCTGGGCACCGCGCGTTTGCTCAAGTCTTCGATCCTCAAGGCGTCCTCGGCTCCGTTTATTCTCGAACTGCCGCAGTACCGCTTGCCGACCTTGCGCTCTCTGGGCTTGCGCCTGCTCGACCGCGCCAGGGTCTTCATCCGCCAGGCGGGAACAGTGATCCTCGCGGTCACGCTCGTGCTTTGGCTGCTCAGCCATATTCCGACTCATGCGGGTTCGTTTCCGCAATTAGCGGACAGCTTCATTGGCCGGCTGGGATTACTGATCGAACCGCTGATTCGCCCACTGGGCTTCAATTGGAAGATCGGAATTGGCTTGCTGACCTCGGTGCTGGCGAGGGAAGTGATCGTTGGGACGCTGGGCACCCTCTATGGGGGCGACCCGGCAACCCACAACATGACGCTGCAGGCGGCCCTGCGTCACGATCTGCACCTTGGCGGGGCGATCGCTCTGGTGGTCTACTTCGCCCTGGCCATGCAATGCACTTCGACCCTCGCTGTGGTGAAGCGAGAAACCAACAGCTGGAAATGGCCGGCAGTGCAGTTCATCTATATGACGGTGCTGGCGTATGTGGCTGCGCTCGCCGCGAACCAGTTGATTATGAGGCTTTTCTAAAAACGAGACTAGCGCTGGCTGCGCCCTTCGAGCCGAACAAGCCGCTGGCCATGATCTCCGACCATCCCCAGTAGTCCTACGTATTGTTCGGTCATCAGTTTGCGCATGGCGCGCTGCTCGTCCTCAATACGTTCCATGCGGCGGTCCAACCGGTCCGCGAGTCGATCCGAAGACCTCTGACCTGGCAATATCCCGAGCAGCACCGTAAACGTCGGTACCGAGAATACCGTCAGTAATTGCCAGACCGGAAGTCCGTTCATAGCTTTCTAATGATAGAGGAAGGCCGCGCGCCATCCGGCAATTTCGCGAGACTCTTCACCTTTCGAGGCCCACATCGGGAGGCTGACCACCAACGCCAGCATCTTCGCATTCATTCGGTAATCTATGCTATCCTTACTCTCAAGGTGCTAAGTAAAGATGCCTGCGTCCAGCACTATAAGCAGCAAGGGGCAAATTACTGTACCACTTGAAATTCGCGACCGTCTTGGGCTGAAGGCGGGTGATCGCGTCGAATTCGTAGTGGATCGTGGACAGACCGTCTTGCGTCCCAGCCATTCTCTGGAGAACCCATTCGAGAAATATATTGGGAGTCTTCCAGCATTCCAAAATGAGCGGCAGATGAATACCTGGATTGCCAGCCTGCGCGAAGACGATGACGAGGGATGAGGACCGCGCTGGATACCAATATTCTCTCAGCGTTGTGGTCAAACGAGGCGAGCGCCGAGAGCATCGCAAAATCTCTGGGAGAGGCAAAGCAGGACGGCGCGATAGTCTTGTCGGGAGTGGTCTATGCGGAACTCCTGGCTTACCCGGGAGCAACCGAAGGTTTTGTCAATCAGTTCGCCTCTGAAACCGGAATCGCCCTCCAGTTCCGATGCGAGGACGAGGTCTGGATAGAAGCTGGCCGGAGATTCGCCGTCCATGTAAATCGCCGCAGGCGTTCAATGGCGGACGCCCCAAAACGTCTGATTGCCGACTTTCTCGTCGGGTCTCATGCTCTTTTGCAGGCAGACCGCCTAATGACCCTCGACGCGAGCCGGTATGAGAAGGATTTTCCTGATCTGGCGCTGTATAAATTGGCCCCGCGAGCGGGGAAAATCCGGATCGAGTAGGGCTCCGAAGTTCTGAAGTTGCGGCTGCTTAGCGGATGCTCGATCAGCGCCATGCAGCGACTTGCCGAGACTGATTTCCTTACACTTCAATCTCTCGCCTCCGATGCGCCGCAATAACCAAGTAAACTTATAAGAGACAACCATGATTTCAGTCAGCAATGTAAGCATGCGCTACGGCGCAAAGATTCTGTTCGACGAAGTGTCGATCAACTTCATCTCCGGTCGCCGCTATGGCTTGACCGGCCCGAACGGCTCCGGCAAATCGACCTTCATGAAGGTCCTGACCGGCGAGCTCGACGCTCAGAAGGGCAACGTCGTCCGGCCCAAGAAGCTGGGCGTCCTGCGCCAGGACCAGTTCGCCTTCGACGCCTTCCGGGTGATCGATACGGTCATCATGGGCAACAAGGGCCTGTGGCAGGCGCTCGAGGAGCGCGACAAGCATTTACGACAAAGCCGAACTGACCGACGAAGACGGCATGCGGCTCGGCGAACTCGAAGGCATCGTCGGCGAAGAGGACGGCTACACCGCCGAGAGCGACGCGGCGATCCTGCTGCAAGGCCTCGACATCCCCGACGAGATCCACGATCGCAAGATGGGCGAGCTCCAGGGCGGCCAAAAGGTCCGCGTGCTGCTCGCGCAGGCGCTCTTCGGCAAGCCTCAGGCGCTGCTGCTCGACGAGCCGACCAACTATCTCGATCTCGATTCGATCCACTGGCTGCAGGATTTCCTGCTGAGCTTTGAGGGCACGCTGATCACCATCTCCCATGATCGCCACTTCCTCAACAGCGTCTGCACCCACATCGCCGACATCGACTACGAGACGATCATCACCTACACCGGCGGCTACGACGATATGGTGATGGCCAAGACGCAGATTCGTTCGCGCTTGGAGTCGCAGAACGATCAGCGCGAAAAGAAGATCGCCCAGTTGAACGAGTTCATCGCGCGCTTCTCCGCCGGTACCCGTTCAAGCCAGGTGACCAGCCGTAAGAAAGAAGTCGAACGCTTGCAGACGACCGACCTCGCGCGGTCCAACATTGCCCGCCCTTTTATTCGCTTCGAGATGATGCGGCCCTCCGGCAAACATATTCTGGAGGTGGAAAAACTCAACAAAAGCTACGCCGATCTTGAGGTGGTCAGGGACTTCACCGCCAGCGTGCAGCGCGGCGAAAAGATCGCCCTGATGGGCCGCAATGGTCTGGGCAAGACGACGCTCCTGAAATCGTTGCTCGTAGGCGACAAGGAAGTCGACAAGGCGATGCGCAGCGAACTTCACGACGCCGACTTCACCAACGACAGCGGCACAGTGAAGTGGGGACACGAAGCGCAAATCGGCTATTTCCCGCAAGACGTGTCGAACGTTATCGAGAACGGCCTGACGGTCGCCGACTGGCTCTACCAGTTCGATCCCAAAGCGACCAAGGAAGATATTCGCGGCATTCTCGGCCAGATGCTCTTTCGGCGGCGAAGAAGGGCTGAAAAAAACCGACGCGCTCTCCGGCGGCGAAGCCGCGCGGCTGCTCTTCTGCAAGCTCATGCTGCTCAAGCCGAACATCCTCATCTTCGACGAGCCCACCAACCACCTCGACCTGGAATCGATCAACGCCTTGAACGTCGCCATTCAGAGATACGAAGGCACTGTACTGCTCGTCACTCACGATCACGACCTGATCGATGAGGTAGCGACGCGCATCTGGCACTTCGATAGTGGCGCAATCGAGGACTTCAAGGGGCCTTATGCCGAATATGTGGCGGCTACGGCATCGAGTGCTCGATAGAGATCTGGCGATTCGACTCCACAAGTGCGAAACTAAGGCTACGAGGTTCGAATATGACTGACATCGACTGGTCCGATTGTCCAATCGTCGAACGCGATCCCGAAAAGATGGGGGGAGTGCCCACCGTGCGTGCGTGGAGACTGTCGGCAGACTCTGTGGTCGACAACTACGATTACGGCGCCTCGCCACGAGAAATTTCGGAATGGTTTCACCTACCGGTGGAGGATATAGAGGCGATCATCGCCTACGCGGAGAAAGTGCGCGGACGCGAGTATGCGCGTGCTGTTTGATGTGAACGTCCCGGATCCTCTGCGCAACTACTTACCCAGCCATGAGGTGCATCTGTCATCTGAGCTCGGATGGCGGCTATTGAAGAACGGTCTTTTGTTGAGCACTGCAGAGCGTGAAGGTTTCGACGTGATGCTCACTGCCGATCAAAATCTCAAGTATCAGCAAAATTTGTCCGGTAGAGAGATTGCCTTGGTGGTAATCGGCTCAAATCTGTGGCAGTTTGTGCGAAAACATCTGCAGCGAAATTGCTTCTACGGTCGATGAAGCCACGCCCGGCAGTTTCGCCTTCATCGAAATCCCGTTACCGCCAAAGCCTAGACGGTTCAATTCCTGAAAAATGCCACCCACCTCCCCAATCCTCAACGCCCAAAGCCTCGCCAAATCCTTCGGCGCGACCACGCTCTTTCGCGGAATCTCATTCACCGTCAACGAAGGCGACCGCATCGGCCTGATCGGGCCAAACGGCTCAGGCAAATCGACGCTGCTTCGCATCCTTGCAGGCGAGACGATCCCGACTCCGGCGAAGTTGCCGTGCGCAAGCGCGCCCGTCTCAGCTACGTCACGCAGGAATCGGAGTTCAAGGCAGGCGATTCGGTGCGCGATGTCATCCTTGCAGCGCTGAAGCGGAGCGGCGTTCCCGAGGGCGAATGGGAAGGTCGCCTCCGCGACACGCTCGGACGAGCGGGTTTTGAAGATTTCGCCACCGAAGCGGTTACATTCTCTGGAGGATGGCGCAAACGCCTCGCGATTGCCGAGGCCCTGGTGCAAAATCCTGACGTTTTGCTGCTGGATGAGCCTACAAATCATCTCGATCTCGCGGGAATCGAATGGCTGGAATCGCTCCTCGCCGGAGCCTCGTTCGCCTGCGTTGTCGTCAGCCACGATCGATATTTTCTCGAAAGGATCGCAACCGAAGATGGTCGAGTTGAACCGCGCTTATCCCGACGGAGTCCTGCGCTTACGCGGGAACTACAGCAAGCTTCCTGGAGAGAAAGGAAGAGTTTCTCCACGCCCAGGGCAAGCGCCAGGAGGCCCTCGAAAATCGCGTCAAGATTGAAATGGAATGGCTGCGTCGCGGACCAAAGGCCCGTGCCACAAAAGCCAAAGCGCGAATCGACAACGCGAACAAGCTGATCGGCGAACTGGCGGACATGAGAAACCGCAGCCAAACCGCAACGGCTGGCATCGACTTCGTCGCAACCGAGCGGCAGACCAAGCGCCTGGTTGAATTGAATCGACGTGATTATTCAGTCGATGATCTCAAGCTCATCAGCGGCCTCAACTTCCCAATCACCGCAGGAATGCGCGTCGGCCTGGTTGGTCCGAACGGCAGCGGCAAAACGACCCTGCTGCGACTGCTGCGCGGCGAGATCGAGCCGACGTCGGGCGAAATCAAGAAGGCCAATCTGCTGCGCATCGTCTACTTCGACCAGAACCGCGTGCTTGACGGAAACCTGACGCTGCGCCGTGCCCTTGCGCCCGACAGCGATGCCGTCATCTATCAGGACCGCGTCATTCATGTCGCGTCCTGGGCATCGCGCTTTCTTTTCACGGGCGAGCAGCTGAACCAGCCCGTCGAACGGCTCTCCGGCGGTGAGCGCGCGCGCGTGCTGATCGCCAACCTGATGCTGCAGCCTGCCGACTGCTGCTGCTCGATGAGCCGACCAACGATCTCGACATCCCGACGCTGGAAATTCTTGAAGAGAGCCTGCTCGAGTATCCCGGCGCGCTGATGCTCGTCACCCACGACCGCTACATGCTCGATCGCGTCTCGACGATCGTTCTGGGGCTCGATGGTCTCGGTAATGTCGAGCGCTTCGCCGATTACAGCCAATGGGAAGAGTGGCAGGCGGACCAACTCCGGAAGGGAAGCGGTGAGTCGATTACCATGCCCCCTGCCCGCAAAGACGGACCCGGAAGCAACGCCGCGCCTTCGTCAAAAAAGAAACTCTCTTACCTGGAGTCCCGCGAATTCTCAAGCATCGAGGAGCGGGTCGAGAAAGCCGAAGAGACGCTGCAAGCCTGCCGCGAGGCTGTCGAAGATCCGGCGGTTGCGATCGATGCGGTCAAGCTCCAGGCTGCGTTGGCGGCGCTCGACGAGGCCCAGGATGCCGTCGATACGCTCTATGCCCGTTGGGCAGAGCTCGAAGCAAAACGGGCTTAATCATTCCTGGCCCGCCGCGGATCCCTTCATAGTTCCGGACTAACATCTTTAATTGATATCCACCTGTAGTCCTTCTAACAAGAAGTCCGTCATAAGACACAGTAGGTTGACAACGGCCTTAGTTCGGTCGGGTCGTCGAGCTGTACGACGAGCAATTACATTGCGAGAAGGCAGGATCGAAAGATGAAGGTCCCTATGAGATATGCGATCGGAGCAGACCCTAACGTTTCCAGAGTTGGTCTTTGGGCCACGCCTCTAATTGCGGCGTTCATTCCACTCGGATGTGGCGCCGGCAAGACTACCTCCACGACCGGCACGACGACCTCATCGACGTCGACCAACCAGTATGTCACTGCCTATAAGTCGGTTTCGTGGGGATCGACGGTGACTGTGACCTATCCCAGCAGTTGCGAGATGACCATTACAACTACCGGTCAGCCGGACTATACCCCCAACGCATACTATCTGGCGCCGGCGAGCGGAAGCGAGACGGTTGTGGCGCACACTTCTGTTACGAACACGCCGCTTGCCCTGGTCTCTTATGCCGAGACAATCGAGCCGTCGTTGAAAGGTTCCTCGGCAACGATCGACATCTGTCCGGCTAAGGCCAGCGCGACGACCGCGACCAGCCTTGGCGCTATCGGGTACTTGATCTCCGGCACGGCAATGTTCAATCCCTTTGAAATGGACGCAAGCACTCCCGCTGTCGCCGATAATGGCTCCTATACCTTCACCGACAGCTCTGGCGTTTCGCAGACCGCTTACTTCCTCGACCAATGCAATTCGCATAGCAATGGTTCCACATGGCACGCGCATGGAGATCCGGCATGCGTGACCTCGGCCGTCGATACCGCCGCCGGGCCCTCGCATATCATTGGCGTTGCGCTGGATGGGTTCCCCATTTACGGCGGCCGGGACATCAAAGGGAACATTATCAACGTCTCGCAGTTGGACGCCTGCAACGGCATCACCAGTGCCACGCCCGAGTTTCCGAATGGCGCGTACCACTACGTGCTGCCGATCGGGGTGACGACGAAGTATGCCTCGATCAACTGCTATAGCGGGACGGTCTCGGAACAGACCGTGGCGCAGGCTAAGAAACTGGCCTGCGATATGAAGGCGATGTTCGCGATGCTGCGCGACCAGGAACAACGGAAGCCGGCCAGGGAAGACAGGGCCATGGCGAGCGGCACAGTCATGCGAGGCGGGGAAATGTAGCAGAGCACGGCCGCGGGGGCCTGCCGGCGTCACACCCGCCAGTAGTCCGGTCTCCAGTTGTTGATGGCTTTCTTAATGGACTTGGGCTCAAGACTGTCCCGCAGTATCTTCTCGACCAGCGAAGGAACTTCGGCGTCCGCTGCGAAGCGCAGGGCGATGAGCTGCTGTTCGGTGAGTTCGGGAATTCTCGCTCGCAAGGACTCCGGCAATAATGCCAAGAGGCGCAGCCTCTCTTCCAGCCGAATCACCCGGTCCTGCACTTTGAGCACGTAAAGGCGGGTCTTGAAACAGAGCAGAAATGCCGCCAGCGTAAAGATGGCGAACCAGATGCGAAACGCCGTGACTCCGTGAAAGAGGAAAACGATGCTGGCGATGAAGCAGGCGATCAGTACCGGTAAGAGGAAGAAATGAAACATTGGATCAAACTTGCCGTGGTTGGCGAGATTTTGTGGGCGTCTTTCCATGTGTTTGCTCCTGCGGGCCGTTCTTGAGGCGACGGTACGGTCAAGGCAGTTATATACCAGTTTTGCGATTGCTATGAATGCGGCGCTTCAATGTTTTCGCTGGCAGTTTGGTGGAATACCAAGTAGACTTCGGCTGATTCATGTAACTGCTTGGTTGTTGAAACCTAAAACTCAGGAGCTTTGCGAATGCCCCTTTCAAAGAAGTTAGGCGCCGAATTTCTCGGTACCTTCTGGCTCGTCTTTGGTGGATGCGGCAGTGCTGTGCTGGCGGCAGGTTTTCCGAAACTGGGAATCGCGTTCGCTGGTGTGGCGCTGGCCTTCGGCCTTACCGTGCTGTCGATGGCCTTCGCCGTCGGGCACATCTCCGGCGGACACTTCAATCCCGCAGTCACCGTCGGCCTTATGGTCGGCAAGCGCTTTCCCGCCGGCGAAGTCATTCCCTACATCCTCGCCCAGGTGGTGGGTGCGATCGTTGCCTCCGGCGTCCTGTACCTGATCGCGAGCGGGGCCTCCGGCTTCAGCGTGGCGGGCGGCTTCGCCTCCAATGGTTACGGGGAACACTCGCCGGGCGGCTACTCCCTCATCGCCTGCCTGGTCGCGGAGATCGTGTTGACCGCCTTCTTCCTGATCGTCATCATGGGCTCAACTGACAAGCGTGGGGTGCCGGCCGGCTTTGCGCCGATCGCCATCGGCCTGGCGCTCACGTTGATCCACCTGATCAGCATTCCCGTCACCAATACCTCGGTCAACCCTGCCCGCAGCACCGGTCCGGCGCTGTTTGTTGCGCTCTTT
The DNA here is from genome assembly GCA_963790505.1 of uncultured Acidobacteriaceae bacterium. Classification (GTDB taxonomy): domain Bacteria; phylum Acidobacteriota; class Terriglobia; order Terriglobales; family Acidobacteriaceae; genus Acidisarcina. The sequence goes on from CAWBOT010000004.1 coordinate 1,319,113, forward strand.
GGCGGCGGTGGCTGGGCTCTCCAGCAACTGTGGCTCTTCTGGGTGGCTCCGATCATCGGCGGAGCAATTGGCGCGGCCGCGTATCTGGCCATTGCCGGCGATCACGATCCCAAACTGCCTTAGCAGCTCGATGAACCTCAACCGAAGGGTGGATGAAAAAACCCTGCCGGGGGCTGAAGACGGAAGGGGAGCGGACGACTACTCTCAATCTCGATACAGCACACCTCCCCAATGCCTCGATACGCGATCAGCGGTCGGGGCATTCTTTTCTTGCCGCAAATGCTGACGGAAGCGGCGGGCTCAACGGCCGGTGTGCATCCAGCGGGCAGCTCGTAGTAAGCTGGCGGAGCATTGGTTCACCCCTTTTATCTACCTATGGAAAAACCTGGTGTAACGCGTCGCACATTTATGAGAACCGGGATATCGGCTGGCGTAGCGATGTCTCTCGCGGCGGAGCGTGCCTCCGCCTTACAAAATCCGGCGCCTGCGGACGCCGTCGTGCGCAAGGGAAATATTCACCAGTCGGTGAGCCGCTGGTGCTACAAGGACATTCCCCTGGACGACCTCTGTGCCTACTCCGCCAAGATCGGGCTCAAGGGCGTCGACCTGCTTGATCTCAAGGACTGGGAGGTCCCCCACAAATATGGGCTCATCTGCACCATGGGCTACGCGGGCGGCGGCACGATTCCCGAAGCGCTGAACCGGATCGAGAACCATGCGGCCATCGAGGCTGCCTTCCGCACCAACATTCCCATCGCCGCAAAGATGGGCGTGCCCAACGTGATCACCTTCTCCGGCAATCGAAAAGGCATCTCCGACGAAGAAGGCGCGAAGAACTGCGTCATCGGCCTGAATAAGCTCAAGAAGATCGCCGAAGACAACAATGTCACCATCTGCATGGAGCTGCTCAACAGCAAGGTCAACCACAAAGACTACATGTGCGACCACACCGCGTGGGGCGTCGGCGTGATGGAGCAGGTCAACTCGCCCAACGTCAAGCTGCTTTACGACATCTACCACATGCAGATCATGGAAGGTGACCTGATCCACACCATTACCGACAATGCGAAATGGCTGGGTCACTTCCATACCGGGGGCGTTCCCGGCCGCCACGAGCTCAACGATCATCAGGAAGTGCAGTGGGATGGCGTGATGCGGGGAATCGTCGCGACTGGCTATAAAGGCTACGTCGCCCACGAGTTTATCCCCACCGGCGACCCGCGCACTAGCTTGCTCCAGGCAGTCGATCTTTGCGACGTATAGCTGTCGCCTGGTGCAAGACCTGTGCACAAAGGTGGGTGTCCCATTCAAACCGGGGCCCCCGGCGACAGGTCTCCGTCGCTGGGGTGGAAGCCTTCCTTTGGCTTGAATGGGACGGACGATCCGCACCGCGACCGCAGCCAGCTTAAAGCGCGGCGATAACTTCGATCTCGACCAGCGCGTCTTTGGGCAGACGCGCTACCTCGACGGTGGAGCGAGCCGGCGCCACCGCTCCTTCGGGCGCGAAGTACTTGCCGTAGATAGCGTTCATCGCCGCGAAATCGTTCATGTCTTTGAGGAACACCGTCGTCTTGAAGACTTGGCCGAGACTCGCTCCCGCGGCTTCAACTACGGCCTTCAGGTTTTCGAGCACGCGAGTAGTCTGCGCCTCGATCCCTCCAGCAACGATCTGGCCGGTCACCGGATCGAGCGCCACCTGGCCGGAGGTGTACAGAAAGTCTCCGATGCGGACGGCCTGCGAGTAGGGGCCGATAGCGGCCGGGGCGTTGGGGGTGGAGATGGCTGTCTTCCGGAATGAGCTCATCACCGCATTCTAGCGCTCGTAACCCTATAACTTCTGCGCCCGCTGCACGTCCCGCACACCTGGCACCCTCCGCATATTCGTCACCAGCTTGGTCAGGTGGCGAACATCCTCTGCCTCCACCACAAACTCCACAACCGCTCCGCCTTCGTCGTCCGACTTGGAATCGACGCCGCGAATATTTGTGCCATCGTCGCTGATGATCGCTGTCAGCTCTTTCAAAATGCCGGGACGGTCGTCGCAGAGAATTGTCAGCTTCACCGGATAAGTCACCGGTCGCGGAGTGTGGTTGCCATTGGTCTCTGTCGGAGGCGCAATCCTCGCCCACTCCACTGTGATGCGCCGATCGGACTCATACAGCAGGTTCTGGACATTGGGACAGCTACGCGCATGCACCGCGACGCCCTTGCCGCGCGTAACGTAACCGATGATCTCTTCGCCGCGAATCGGATTACAACATCGCGCGCGATAGATGAGCAGATCGTTCTGCCCCTCGACCTGGAGCGAGTCGTTGCTGGTTGACAGGTGGACGCGCGTTACCGCATCAGCAACAGTCGGCCGCGCCTCGACGCCGGACTCGAGCTCGACGGCTGTCGTCTGCGAGATCACTCCCGGCGAAAGCTTGTTGAGCACTTGCCGCGCTGAGTATTTGCCGAATCCCACCGCGGCAAGCAGGTCGGTGGGTGTGGCCACGCCATATTCACCCGCAACGCGCGCATAGTCCGCGTCCATGAACTTGCTGAGCGGCACTTTGTACTTGCGCGCCTCGCGCTCCAGCAGCTTGCGGCCGATATCGATCGCGCGTTCCCGCTGGTGCTCGTTCAGCCAGTGCTTGATCTTGTTGCGCGCCCGCGAGCTCTTGGCAAAGGTCAGCCAGTCGCGGCTCGGTGTATGGCCGTTCTGCGTGACCACTTCGACGATGTCGCCATTTCTCAGCTTCGATCGCAGCGGTGCGATGCGGCCATTCACCTTGGCGCTCACGCAGGTGTTGCCGACCTCGGTATGGATCGAATACGCGAAGTCGATCGGGCTCGCGTCCTTGGGCAGCACCACGACCTTCCCCTTCGGCGTGAAGGTGTAGACCTCTTCGGGATAAAGATCGATCTTCAGCGTCGAGAGGAACTCGTTGGGGTCGGTCATCTCCCGCTGCCACTCGACCAGCTGCCTCACCCAGGCCAGCCGCTGCTCGTCGCGCGCACTGATCGGTGATCCGCCCGCCTTGTATTTCCAGTGCGCCGCGATGCCTTCTTCGGCGACGCGATGCATCTCTTCGGTACGGATCTGTACCTCGAACTGGTGCCCGCGCTCGCCGATGACCGTAGTGTGCAGCGACTGATACAAATTCGGCCGCGGCATCGCGATGAAGTCCTTGATGCGCCCCGGCACCGGCCTCCACAGCGAGTGAATGATGCCGAAGACCGCATAGCAGTCCGCGACGCTGCCCGTAATCACGCGGATCGCCAGCAGATCGTAGACCTGGTCGATCGAGGTCTCTGCCTCCTGCAGCTTCTGGCTCACGCTGTAAAGCCGCTTGATCCGCCACTCGACTCGCGCCTTGATGCCTTCTTCATTGAGCCGGTCAGTCAGCGTCGCTTCGACATCCGCCAGGAACTCCTCGCCCTCGCTGCGCCGCGAATCGACCGCGTTCTGCACCTTCTCATATGTAAAAGGATCGACGTAGCGGAAGGCCAGGTCTTCAAGCTCGCCGCGCACCTTGCCCATGCCCAGGCGATGCGCAAGCGGTGCGTAGATATCCAGCGTCTCTCGCGCGATGGCTTGCTGACGCTCCGGCTTCAGGTGCTCGAGCGTCCGCATGTTGTGCAGCCGGTCGGCCAGCTTGATGATCACCACGCGAACGTCACTGACCATCGCCAGCAGCATCTTGCGGACGTTCTCCGCCTGGCGGTCTTCGCGGTTGGCAAACTGGATCTTGTCGATCTTCGTCACGCCCTCGACAATGTGCGCGACCTGCTCGCCAAAGAGCGCTGAAATATCTTCGGTCGTGACCGGAGTATCTTCGACCGCGTCATGCAGCAGTCCGGCGGCGATCGCCGTCGAGTCGAGCTTCATCTCCGCCAGCACCTGCGCCACTTCCAGCGGATGCAGCACATATGGCTCGCCCGAAGCGCGAAGCTGCCCATTGTGGTGCTCCAGGCAATAATCCCAGGCCTTGCGAATGATCTCGGTGTCGTCGGAGGGGCGGTTCTTGCGGACAGTCTCAATCAGCTCGCCAAACTTCGCGGCAAGCAGGTCCCGGCCGGTTTCCGGGACCTCAATTGGAGCGGTCTTCGCAGTCGCCATATCTGATTATAGGCTGTCTCAAAAGAGCCTCCAAGCGGGGCAGTTTGGGTGTCCCGATTTGAATTAGGACACCGCCATGAAGACGGCGTTAGTCGATCATCGGGTCGCATGCCGCTGCAAAAGGATGAGCGCGGCAGATTTTGGATTGTCACCTAACCCTGGCTGGTGGGCCTAAGCCAAGGCGATTCGTTGGTTACAAGTGATGTGGAAGGCGCGTGCACCATGGCTTGAGATGTCGAGATGAATTCTGCGACAGAAGGCAGATCCGTCAATTATTCCTGCCGCCTCAGGGCCGATTTGAAGCATAATTGTGCAATTATGTCAACCGGATCGCGCAGTTGCACAATGCTGCTACTCATCGGGGCGATGCGACTTTTGGCCCAAGACAAGTTCGTCCTGAATCCTGCGGAATCCGGCGCACCTTACGCCCACGCGCTGGAGACTAACAGGGCCGCCCATTTTGAGAAGTGCGGCGTAAGCAACGCTCCATGGCTGATAGTCACCCCCGATGGAGTCCTGATTGGCACCCCCGTCGTAGATGTGCATGAAGAGAGCGAAATTACGGTGTGCGCTTATGCCCTCGACGCGGCGGGCAATCTCGAAGCGGGGCGCAAGCCGCTCATCCAGTCCTTCGTTGTTCCCGTGCAGCCGAGCAGTTGTGCGCGCGGCCAGAACGAGCCTCTGGCATGGTGCGGACTTGGAACGGCGCAGCGTCAGTCGGAGCCGAAGCGGTTGGACCGCATGCTGCCGGCAAATCAGGGGCCGGCGGATGGGAGAGCGGAGAATAAGCAAGCTGACGACAAAAAAGCTGACGACAAAAAAGCTGACGACAAAAAAGCTGACGACAAAAAAGCTGCTGTTCTGTCGTGGGATTTCAATGTTGGCTGCAATACGGGCAAGGAAGCAACCTGCATCATCCAGTTCGATCGCCTCGACGGCGAAGCGGGCAAAGGGAGTAATGTGGGCAGGCTCGGAACCTACAATACGAACTTATACAGAAGAATCGACTGGAGCAGGACATCGATCGCATCTACTCAGAAAAATCCACTCCAAAACCCGACTAAGGCCGCGATTATCAGAGCGATCAACGGCTCACGAGTTTTTATTTCCGGGTCGGTGCTGGTCCTCAAAGACGTGGACAATTGCGGCTTCTGGGCATGGTCGGTGCTGGCTCAGACCGGCGACTCCTCCAACAATCTCTATTACGGACCGTCTGACGTGACTGCATTTTGCGCTGATGAACGGGACGGGAAGCGCCCCACCGCCCTCCTCGTCCTGCCCACGCATGCAATCTGGGCGAACGTATATGGAGTTCGAGCGAATACGAATGATCCGACCTGGAAGCCAAGCCCCGAGCCGCCAGTCGGTCATGAGTGCTGGACGGGCAAGGCTGTCAGCTTCCCGTGGTTGCCTAAACAAGGTATCGAACCCTGCGACAAGCAGTCCGTCCCCGATCAGGCCTCCAACAGCGACGAAAAGGCAAATTGGTTTCTAAGGCGGGTGCTGTACTGGCCGCCGACGGCGTGGGTCTACAACCGGGGTGCTCAACCTGGGGTCTCCCAAGGAAGCATTTCGATCACGCCGATCGCCGGCGCGACAAAATCGACCTGGGATGTGCAGACCTATGGATCCACACTTTTGGGGCCGGGCTGGATAGGCCTTCAAGGCGTTTACGAGCATGACCGAAACCTAAAGGACGATTTGAATTCGTTTACCGCCGCCTTGACCTACGACGTTAGGTCTTCTCGCGAACGATATTTGGGCGCTTGGTGGGGCACATCAAAGGATTGCGCCGGTCGATTGTTGGCCGACCTCAGCCCGCCGGGGGAGTGCGGTCCACCGATATTCGCATTCAGGCCAATGGAGTTTATTGAGCGAATTGGGCCGGAGTGGTCGCCGGACTCCTTCAAGTACAAGTCGAACGCGACTACACAACCCGCCCAACAGACCCAGTACCTGCCGAGGAATTTGAACCTTGTTATGGGCTCGACCTTGCGGTTACCGCTCGTATTTAGCCCGAAGTTGCCGAAGATCCCAAGACAGCCGTCGCAATTTGCCTTGGCGCCGGTCGGAGGACTGGAGGGCGGATTTAGGATGACGTCCCACCCCATTGGACTTGGAACGACATGCGCGCCGGTGCCCCACCCCACCTGCGGGCCGCAGCCTCAGGAGATTTTCCGCCTCGTCGCAGGCGTCGACGCCAGCGCCCGCTCGCCGTATAACTTCACCCACAACTTCTTTGGCGACCGGCCCCTGACGGTCGACTTCTCTTACCGTATGCGGTGGCTGTACTACAAGGAGCCCTTCGCCAACACGCAGTACGCCGCCTTCAATGTGCCCGCACCACCGCCAGCGGAAGGCCAATCCACCGGGGAACGGTCGTATACGCGGATCACATTCATTCAGCCCGTCTCCGCATATTTGCAACTGCGGTCTACGTGGCAGCATGGCTCCCTGCCGCCTCTCTTCCAATATGTAGGAAACCAAGTGACGTTCGGCCTCACGTTTTCAAATCCAGGTTCCTCGGAGCATTGAGGCTCAACTATGCGGCAATAGCTGCTCGCCAATCGGGAGCTCAGCCCTCCTCCGCACAACTCAAACAACCCCAACGGCATCCTCTTCGCATGCCTTTAATAGTGATTCTCATCATTCTGTTGTTACTCCTCGGCGGCGGTGGCTACTACATGGGTCCCGGGGTCGGCTACTACGGCGGTGGCGGACTCAGCATCGTCCTCCTCATCGTCATCATTTACCTGCTGTTTGGCAGAGGCCGAAGCAGGCTCTAACTCTTGCTCTGAAGACTCAACGCCGGCTGCACCCCTAAGCAAGGCGCAGTCAGGCGGCGTCGCGGCCCAGAGCCCGAACGAGCAGCAAGAGCTTCTACTCCGCATTACTGTTACAACTAACTGATGCCCTCTGCCGCTCCAATCAAGCCCGCTGACCGGGCCCAGATTCTCATTCATAACCGCCAGGCCAAGATGGCTCAGTCAGCGCACGCCTACGTGCGCGGAAACACCCTGCAGTTCTACCAATGGCTCAAGAAAAACTCGGCTCGCGCAATTCCGGCCGGGCCGCCGGTCTGGATCTGCGGCGATTGCCACGTCGGCAACATTGGTCCGCTCGCGGATGCGAGCGGCAAGATCGAAATTCAAATCCGTGATTTGGACCAGACCGTCGTGGGGAATCCAGCCCATGATCTGGTTCGCCTGGCGCTCTCCCTGGCTACCGCTGCGCGCGGCTCCGATCTCCCCGGCGTCACGGTCGTCAGAATGATGGAAGAGATGATCATTGGCTATGAAGACGCGCTGAAGGCCCCGAGAGTGAAAATCAAGGCCAACGAGGATGATCTGGCCCCTATCCGAGTTGTTCTCGATCAATCTCGGCGCCGGCGCTGGCATCATCTCGCCGAGGAGCGCATCGAAGACGTGAAGCCTCAAATTCCGCTGGGCAAGCGCTTTTGGAGCCTCGAAGAAAACGAGCACACGGCCATCGTCAAGCTCTTCAAAGAAGATGCGGTGGCAGAGAAGATAGCCAAATTCAAGGGCCGAAAACCCGGCACAAAGATCACCGTCGTCGACGCTGCTTACTGGATGAAAGGCTGCAGCTCACTCGGGCGCCTCCGCTACGCCGTGCTCCTGGGGATCGGCAAGAAAACCGATCGAAGCTATTGCCTGATTGACATAAAGGAAGCAACATCGGCGGCCGCGCCACAGGTCAAAATGACCGTTCGCAACAATGCTCAGAGAGTCGTGACCGGCGCTTGCGAGTTGTCCCCGAATCTCGGCGAGCGGATGTTGGCCGTCAAGCTCTTAGGGCGCGATCTCGTGATGCGCGAGCTCATGCCCCAGGACCTCAAGTTCGACCTCGATCGTCTCACCCGCGACGAGGCAGTCGCAGCCGCTCGATATCTTGCCGGGGTGGTCGGCAAGGCCCACGGAAGACAAATGGACGCCAAGACACGATCATCCTGGCTGGGCAAATTAAGAAAGCAGCACTCCAAAGGCCTCGATGCTCCAAGCTGGCTCTGGTCGAGTGTCGTCGCGCTGATCGCGGACCATGAAGCGGCATATCTCGAACATTGCCGTCGATACGCATCGACCATTGGTTGACACAGCCGGTCACGCGGCCACACTCCCGAGCTTTCAAACCCATTCTCCCGCCGGTCGATCTCAGAAACTGAGCTTCAGCGCGAGTTGTACCAGCCGGGGGTTGTTTACCGTCGAATTGACGGCGCCGAATCCGGCGGCACTTATGTCGTTCACCGGCAAGCCGAACTGTGCGTGGTTGAAGAGGTTGAAGAACTCGGCGCGGAAATTCAGCCCCATACCTTCGCGGGGCAGCGCGAACTGTTTGATGACCGAGAAATCGGTGTTCACGAAATCAGGTCCGACGACGGGCACACGTCCGGCATTTCCAAGTTCGCCGGCTGGTGCAGCAGAGAAGCAGGACGCATTGACCCACTGCAATGCGCTGTGGTTCGCGGCCCCGGTTGCGCAGCCTGCGATCCGGTTAGGACGGCTCCAATTGTTTGCGTTGCCGCCAGCTGAGAACGCTGAGCCAGACTGGTTGACGGTGTTGATCAACGGATCGGGGAATCCGGAAGAGACTCTTTCGATAACGGTTACCTGCCAATTGCCGAGAAGGGTGTTGGTTACAGGGCTCCAATCGGCGCCGAAGTGCTTCCCCCGGCCGAAGGGCAGATCGTAGATGACGCTGCCGATGAAGCTGTTGTTGAGGTTGATCTGCGACAAGCCGCGATCAAGTTTCTGCCAGTTCGGGAGCGGGAAGTAGGGGGCGCTCAGCAAAGAACCCAGGCCGTCCGTCAACCCGTTGTCAATGGTATGCGACCAGGTGTAGGCGACCAGGGCGTATAGTCCATTTTTTGTCTGTGTGGTCTCGGCCTTGACCTGGAGCGATTCGTAGCTGGTGCGGCCCACATCCCCGAAAAGATCCACGGCATTGAAGTCTGGTACGGAGTAGGGATAGCTGTAAAACCCACCACCGGGGAGGCAGCCAAGAGTGTAGCCCGGAACGGTGCCGCAAGCCGAGGGACTGTTCACGTTTATGGAATTGCCGACTACCAGGATGTGGCTACCGAGTGAACCGGCATATCCCATTGTCATGAGGATGTTGCCGGCCAGTTGCTGCTGCAGATTCACGTTAAATTGCTGCACCCGGCCCAGCTTGATGTTGGTGGGCTCGGTGTAGAAGGTGCCCTGAAAATTCGTGGCATTCTGCGGTGTGGGAAGCAGCGCGAATCCGTTGGAGAGGCCGGCGGGGATGACGGTCGCGCCCTCGTTCACAGGAAAACTCGAGCAGGCCGAGGCGATGTACGGCACTGTAATCGAGGATGTGGCATAGGTGGGACAGGTGGGGGAGAAAGCGGGAAAATTGTCGGACTCGCCGAGGTAGGGTGGGTTCTGCCAGAGGCCCTGAGCACCCTGGCTCCATGCGGAGTCGTGGAACAAGGCATAACCAGCCCGGAGCACGGTTTTGTCATTGCCGAAGGCTCGCCAGGTGACACCGACGCGAGGTTCGAGGGCGGTCTTATCCATCTGAATGCCGGCTGAATTGCTGACGCCGTTTTGGCCGGCAATCAATAGCGCTCCGGTTGAGGGAACAAAGTTGGCTAGGCGCCCATGAACTTCGGTGGTTGGCGTGGTTAGATCCCAAGCTAGGCCGAGATCGAGAGTGATTGTAGGGCTGAGCCTCCAATTGTCGGTGACGAAGGGACGAAAGATGGACCAGCGGCGGCCAGTGACGACGCCACCATAGGTTTGGTCGTGAATAGCGCCGCCAGTGAGGCCGAGCAGGAAATCGGACTCCGGGTTGCCGGTGTAAGTAAATCCGGTTTCGCCGACAAGCCAAAAGCCATCCTGAAAGGCCTCAGTGCCCACGTTCATTTGATTGCGGCGGAAGTCGATGCCGGTTCTGATGTCGTGCTTGCCGTGGACAATATCGAGCGAATCGCGGAAAGAGAAGATGTTCGTGCCGCCCTGGAAAGGAGCGTAGCCGCGATCGCCTAGCGCCCAATACCCGCCCGAGACTTCCGTGGAAACCAGGCCGCAGCTGTAGGACCCGGGAGCGCAAGTGCCGCCCGAGCAGCCGAGATTGGCGCCTGGGATGCCGAGCTTGGCAGAGTCACAGCTTCCGCTGCCTTGCGATGTGATGTAGTCGAAGATGCGGTTGTATCCGAAGGTCGCCTGGTTGACGATCGTGGAGGAGAAAACGTGGGTTTCGCCGACGGCCACGTTCCGCCCGTGATTAAGGATGCGTTGCGTGGTGCCAAAGGCGAGGGCAGAGGCGAACTCGTCCGGCGGATTCGATCCGCCGGGAACGTAAGAGAAGGCCTGGTCGTAGCTATACCGGCCGAAGGCACTGTCCTTAGTGGACGCAGTGTAGTCCGCACGCGTGTCGAATTTGGTGTTGTCCAGTTGGCGTACCGGCACATTGACGTAGTTATATCCAGCGCTGGGGTTTTGGAAGTTGGCATTCGGCGTCGGGTAAAGCTTCGCCATGGCCTGGCCGATCGGGTTGATCAGGTTTCCAGGGATCTTGTTGCAGGGAACTGCCGCAGCCTGGCTTCCATCGACATTGGCGGTTACCGCCGGGCCTGTCGGGCCACCAATACATTGAAAATTGGTAGCTGCAGTGCTGGGAGCGCCAATCATGTTCGGGTTGATGATGGAGCCAACCGGGAGTGGATCGCCAAAGGCGTCGTTGGAGAAGTCGCCGTTCACCATTCCAGCGCTATTGTTGATTAGACCCTGGCCGTTCGTGGGCACCAACCCTGTAAACGTGATGCCGTGCAGCTGATATTTTTGTTCGCCGTCGATGAAGAAGAAGACCTTGTTTTTGAGGATGGGGCCGCCGACGGAGCCGCCGAACTGGTTCAGGTTGAACTTCTCCTTAGAGTTGGCAAAGTAGCTCTTGGCATCGAGGTCGGTATTGCGGAAGAACTCGTAAAGCGACCCATGAAAGTCGTTGGTCCCGGATTTGGTGGTGACCAGTACGGTCGGGCCTGCCCGCGTCCCGTATTCCGCGGAATAGGTGTACGTCAGGACCTTGAACTCCTGAATGTCGTCGATCGACGAGAAGATCGCGATGCCGCCCGCTGTCAGTTCGTTATTGTCGACGTTATCGAGCAGCCAGTCGGTGCTATTAGGGCGCGAGCCGCCCACCGAGAGCGAGAAAGCACCGCGCGCGGCCACTTCGCTGCTCGCGGCGGAGGTGAAAAAGCTGTTCGGATTCGTCTCAGCCGTGGCCCCGGCGGTCAGGGTGGCGAGCTGCACGAAATCCCGGCCATTCAACGGGAGCTGCGAGACCTGCTGCGAGGTAATCACCTGGCCGAGCGATGGATTGGCGGTCTGAATGGCTACGGCGTCGCCGGCAACCTCCACATTCGTGACCACGGTTGCCGGAGTGAGCGGAAAATTGAGTTCCCGCGCCTCATCGACCTGCAGGCGCAGGTCTTTCGATTCGACGCTTTGAAAGCCCGCCGCATCGACGCGGATGTTATAGATGCCGACCGGAAGCAACGAGAGCAGATAGTGCCCGGCGTCGTCGGTCTTGGTGTCTCGAACCAGGCCGGTCCCCTGAGAGGTGGCGACGACGCTCGCTCCAGGGACGATCGATCCGGATTTATCGGTGACATTGCCGGAGAAGTTTCCAGTGGCCTGTCCATGCAGCGCCGGTGATAACAGAAGCGCGAGAACGCCGGCGATCGCAAGACGCAGAACTCTGTGGGAAAGGATACCGGCTGAGCGTGACGCCGATTTCGGATCTATCACGGCTACCATCGTGCGTTTCATGGTCAAACCCCTTCTCGATAACTCGGCTAAGGTGGTTCTCGCTTCGACTGCGCTACGTTGGATTACGGGACTGTTAGAGCGGAATGATTAGACTGTAAGAATAGAGCGGTCGAAAGTCAACGCAACTCTTTGGCTGACTCCCGGAATTGGGTGGAACTTGCGCGAGCTTTTGATATCCCACGCCTGAACCCATTGCCAGATTTTGGCCCTGCGCGAGCGTTTTAGAATTGCCTCGTATGGCAGATGATCTTAAGTCTCACCTGATCGAGCTCGAACTCCGTCTGCAGTCCCCGTCAGCGCGTAAAGACCCACAGGCAACTGCTGGGCTGCTCTCAGCAGACTTCCGCGAATTCGGCGCGTCCGGCCGCGTATGGGACCGGGCCGCGATCCTCGCAGAACTCGCCGCCGAGACGCCCTATCAGATCGTCAGTGAGAATTTCGAGTGCCGGCGCTTGTCGACCGAACTCGCTTTGCTCACCTACATCGCTGCCACTCCGACGCGCAAATCGCTCCGAGCGTCCCTCTGGCGGCTCGAGGGAGGCAAGTGGCGAATCTTCTTCCATCAGGGAACGGTAATCCCACCCGCCTGAAATACGAAAGGCCCGGCAATCGCCAGGCCTTTTGTCATTCGAATTGCTCTCGAATTAAGCTGCGGCTTCCGTCTCAGCAGCCGGGGCTTTCGCCAGTGCATCCTTCGCCTGGTTGGCCAGTGCGGTGAACCCGGCCGGGTCGGCAACGGCAATCTCAGCCAGCACCTTGCGGTCAAGCTCCACTCCGGCAAGCTTCAGGCCGTGAATGAAGAGCGAGTAGGTGGTGCCGTTCAGCTTGGCGGCGGCGTTGATGCGCGCGATCCACAGTGAGCGGAACTGGCGCTTCTTCTGCTTGCGGCCCGTGTAGGCGAACTTCAGTCCGCGCTCGACCGCTTCCTGCGCGGCCTGGTAAAGCTTTGACTTGGTGAGGAAGTAACCACTCGCGCGCTTCAGGATCTTCTTGCGGCGGTCGTTGCGTTTGGTTCCACGTTTTACGCGGGGCATGGGTCGATCTCCTTTTATCAAGCTCTGAGCAGCATGCTCGTCGGCTCTCGTTATGCGGCTGGAGGCAGGAGCTTCACCCATTCGGGTTTGGCTTGAATGACCTCTTCACTCGCTTGTTACTGATCTCTCGGCAGCTACTTGCGCCGGGGGCCGATCAAAGTATGGCCCAGGTCGAAATTCGACCGATCAACGGTACGCCTCATCACATATCTTGATGGGTTAGGCGTACGGAATCATGCGCGCTACCTTGGCGTAGTCGGCGTCCGAAACCAGCGCAGAATGTGCAAGTTTGCGCTTGGTCTTGGTCTCCTTCGACGTCAGGATGTGGCGCATCTTCGACTGGCCGCGCTTGATCTTGCCCGTACCAGTCTTGCTGAAGCGCTTTGCCGCGCCTTTATGGGTCTTTAATTTGGGCATGGTTGTCCTGCTGATTTCTTCTCTTTACAACATCATCCAGTATACGGGAGCAAATCGCATTCCGCAAAGCCAAGACCCCCGGCAGAGGAGCCTCGTCCCGCTGCTAATTACCGCTGAGACTCACCGCCAGGTCCCCAAAGCTTCCCGTCGTCTGGTCGCGAACGCCCAGCACCAGCGACGCGGCCCCGCCCTTCAACGCAACCGTCTGCTTGGCATGGATCGTGCCGTTCGCAAGCGCAGCGCGTTGCTCCGGGCTGACCGAGCTCGAGAATTGAATCAGCGAGGTGCCGACGATCTTTCCGTTGCTGTCATACGCCACGACAGCACATTCTGCGTTCGCAACCAGCTTGCCCGAAGCATCCGGCTGATAGTGAAGCGTCTTCGACTCAATGGCATATTCGACGTTGACCGAATCCGCCGCCTTGCCCACCTTCGCGCTGAAGAGCACAGCTGATTCAGGTGGCGAGCCGCGCCTCAGCGCCATTCTGAACTCGTCGCTCGTAGGAGCCGGCGCCTGCAGATCTTCCGCGTAATAGCCCTGCCGATAGGTCAGCTGATAGCCCCGCTGTTCCAGCGTCAGATTGATCTTGCGATAGGTCCCATTCCACGCCGTGTCCGATGGAGTGTACGAGATCGTGTAGTAGCTCCCGCCCCGCTTGAAGTCATCCTGCAGCGCCTTGGCGATGTCATTGTTGAAGCTGGCAACGCCGCCGGTGGCGCTGGCGATCGCTTGCATCTCGGTCGCCTGGGCCGCTTTGAGCTGGTCGTCCTTTCTCACGTCGATCGATTTGTCGCCCAGCTTTCCGATGGAGAGAAGATTTCCCTGGGTGTCGGCGCTCGTCTCGCCTACGATTTCTGGCGGAGCGACACCGCGCGCATCGATTGGGTAGATCGCAACACGCGCCGCTTCAAGTTCCTTGTCGGTCTTCTCCCCCATGGGAATCGCCTGCCCGTCGTGATTGGCAGGTCCGGTTGGAGTGAGCTGCGTATAACCGGCAACACCGAAAGGCTGACCCTGTAGAGGGAATCCGCCCGTCAACCAATACACATTCTTTCGTCCCGGATAGCTGCTGAGCCATTTGGCAAGCGCCGAAAAGCAGTCCAGAGTCTTTTGCGCGTGCTGCGCCTGCCTTTCAACGTCTGTACGGCCCTGGACGTCGGGCGAGCTCCAGGCCGGTCCACTCCCGGCGAGATTTGCCGGCTCCAGATTGCCGCTCGGCGGCAATCCGTTCTTGTCGAGCAGTCTCGAAATGCCTCCGGCGCCATCGCCGAACGAACTAAGTATCTTGATCTGGCCCGTCATCGCCACCAGCGCAACCGGCTCCTCTGGCGGCAACTGCTTCACAAACAGCTTCAACTGCCGCAAAGCCGCCGCCTGGTCTTCTCTTGTGGTGTTGAACTGGTCGAAGAGCAGCACATTCCAGCTGCCGGGACTACTCACCGGTTTGTTGCTCGCGCTGATCGTGCCGTCCGGGCCGGCAACCGCTGCCGGTGCCTGAACGGCAGAGCCAGCCAACGTTCCAGTGTGTTCCTCCACGGAAGCAATCTTCTGCGTCGTCCCATCTTCCTTTAATTGAAAGTCGCCCGTCTTCCGCCCCGTCACCGGCGCGCCTTTGCCATCCGAAACAGTCACGTCCAAAACCACCAGCCGCACATCGGTCCGCAACGTCGACGCCGGGCCAGTCCCCGCCTGCCCGATCGCAGCTGCTTCCGATTGTCTTGGCTCAGTGTAGGGCTGCGCATAGTAGCCGGTGTTGGTGCGTGCCGTGAGCCCCGCCTTCGCCAGCTTTACCTCCAGCCCGTGATAATCATTCACCGCCTCTGCAGCAGGCACTTCAAATGTCAGCGTGTACGCCGCACGAGCATCCGCCACACAGCGCGCAATCTCACCGACAAGATCGTTCGACCCCTTCAGCACCAGTCCGCCACTCTGCAACGCTAGCACCGGCGTCGCCAGGCTCCCGGAATCCGCCGCCTTCACGCTTGTCACCGGCCTCAGAAAGTTCTGGTAGAAGACATCATGCGCAAGGTTGCTCTCCGACGTCAGAGTATCCACGCTGTAGAGCGTCGTCCGCGACTCCCGCAGGCTCGTCGAGAACGAGACAATCGAATCGAAGTTTGCATGATTGTCTTTATTCGTCGATCCAAAGTGGATCCCCGCGAGCATCGGCCAGCCCGGCCCAATCCAGATAAGCAGCTTTCTGCCGGGCTTCGTCTGCTCGTAGGACAACATTTGCGTCAGCGCCTTAAGTGACCGCTGGAAGCGCTCCAGCGCCCCCTCTGCGGCCATCGCTGAGTTTAGCGTGCGGATCGCGGTGGTCGTCTTCTTTAACTCCGCAATGAGCACGTTGCCGTCTCGCGAAGGCTGGTCTAACTTCACCCCAGAGTCAGCCAGCAGAGCAATCGAAATCGGTACCGGCAGTTGCCCGTTGTTCTGGCTAAGGTACTTGACTATCTGATCGCGCTCCGTCGCCACACTCTCAAACGAGTTGTTCACCGTATCGACCAGCAGGATCACCTGCACCGGATCGGCGTCCGTCGCATCTGCTGCCGCTGCCTTGAATGACACGATCTTCGCCGGCGTGCCGTTATCCAACAACTTGAAGTCAGCTTCACTCAATCCGGTGACAGGATTTCCAGCATGGTCGGTGACCACTACGTCGAGCGTCATCCGGACCATCTTCTGCGCCGAATCCGCCTGGTTTTCCGGAATCTCAGCCGGCCGCTTGACCAATCCCTTCGATTGGGTAGCCGCCCCGTTCTGTGCAAGCGCGAACGGTGAAACGCCGCAAAGGAGAACGATTGCCCAGAGGCGTCTGCTCATGCTCATCCCCACCTGTACTAACAGACGCTCAAGCATATGGGCAAGACTCCGCGAACCTGCCCCTGCCAAAATGTTCTAAGCTCGGCTAATCAACTCGCGGTCAGGCGAACATCTCTTGAGTCGAAGTCAACCCATCGTGTCCACAACCATCAAGAACACCGGCTTTCGTCCGCCTCACGAGCAGCCGCCAAGGGCCGGCCAGCGGAAAGTTGTCGGCCAGTTGGCGCTCCTCGTCCTTCTCGTATTGGCTGCCGCCGCAGGCTCCCTGATCGGGCTGACGCTGGTCTATTCCGTCCACCTCCCTCAGATCGACGACCTGGAGCACTATCGGCCCAGCACCACGACCGAGCTTTACGACGCCAAGGGGCGCATCTTCGGCTCCTTCGCCCTCGAGCGGCGTGTAGTGGTCAACTATGACGATTTCTCGCCGCTCTTGCGCCAGGCGGTCATCTCGATTGAAGACAAGAACTTCGACAGCCACTGGGGAGTCAACGTCTTTCGCGTCGCTGGAGCGATCTATCACGACCTGACCTCGAAGGAGCGCGCGCAGGGAGCCTCGACTCTCACCATGCAGCTCGCCCGGAACCTTTTTCTCTCCAGCGAGCGGACCTTTGGCCGCAAGCTGCAGGAGGCATTTCTCTCCATCCAGATTGAGCGCACCTTCACCAAGCAGCAGATCTTCACCCTCTATGGCAACCAGATCTACCTCGGGCACGGCGTCTATGGCTTTGAGGCAGGTGCGGAATACTACTTCAGCAAACATGCCAAAGATCTGACCTTGTCCGAGGCTGCGCTGCTTGCCGGACTGCCCAAAGGGCCCTCGGCATACTCCCCGATTCTGAATCCAGACAAGGCCTTTCGCCGCCGCAACCTGGTCATCAACTCCATGCTCGAAGATGGCAAGATCACCGCCGAGCAGGCCGCGGCCGCGCGCGCCGAGCCGCTGGGTCTCCAGGTTCAGACCGATCCCAACGCCGTCGCTCCTTATTTTGTCGAAGAGGTGCGACGCGAGCTCGAAAAGAAACTTGGCTCGGAGCAGGTGCACTCCGCCGGCCTGCGCGTCTTCACCACGCTCGATCTTGACTTGCAGCGGGTGGCCAATCGCG
Organism: uncultured Acidobacteriaceae bacterium; assembly: GCA_963790505.1. Lineage (GTDB taxonomy): Bacteria > Acidobacteriota > Terriglobia > Terriglobales > Acidobacteriaceae > Acidisarcina. Next base: position 1,336,407 of record CAWBOT010000004.1, read on the forward strand.
CCGTTCTCGACGGCCTCGCGGCCTATGAACGGCGGCACGGCTGGAAGGGGCACCTGCTCAACGCGATCGCCGGCCGCGTCGGGCTCGACCAATTCAAGCATCCCGACTGGATCCTGCCTCCCGAGCCTGGCGATTACGTGCACGCGCTGGTGATGGGCGTGCTCCCCTATGAAGTCACCGCCCGGATCGGCGATCGCCAACTCGTGCTCAACGAAGACGACTGGGCTTGGACGCAGCAGAAGTCCGCTGATTCATTTCTTACACCCGGCGACATCATCTACGTTCATCTCACCGCTGCCGCGGAAGCGAAGTCGCCCGTCCTGCACGGAACATTGGAGCAGGATTCAGGCGCGCAAGGATCGCTGCTTGCAATGGATAACGTCACCGGCGATATGCTCGCCATGGTCGGCGGTCGCGATTTCAACCTGTCGCAGTTCAATCGCGCGACCCAGGCCGAACGCCAGACCGGTTCGTCCTTCAAGCCTTATGTCTATACCGCGGCGGTCGAGGAAGGCGCGACTCCCGAGGAGCGGATCGTCGACGCCCCAATTTCTTTCGACTCCTATACGCCGCACAACTACGAAGGGAACTACCTCGGCAATATCTCCCTGTTGAAGGCCTTCGCCGATTCACGCAACATCCCCGCGCTGAAGCTTGCCGACCGCGTCGGAATGAAAAAGGTCATCGAGGTCGCGCACCAGTTTGGAATCACCTCGAACATCCCGGCGTTTCTTCCCGTGGCGCTGGGCGCAGTCGAGGTGACGCTGAAGGAGCAAGTCGCAGCCTATGCGGCTTTTCCAAACGACGGCCTGCGAATCTCTCCTCGATTCGTCCGCAGGGTCACAGGCGCGGACGGCTCAACCATCGAAGAGACCAGTCCAGAGGTTTCCGAAGCGACCACTACCAAAACGGCGCGGACGATGATGGTCTTCCTTCGCGAAGTCACGAGCAGCGGAACCGGCGCAGCGGCAAAAGCGTTGAATCATCCCGTGGCCGGCAAGACCGGGACGACGAGCGATTTCACCGACGCCTGGTTTCTGGGCTTTTCGCCGTCCGTAACCTGCGGGGTCTGGGTCGGTTACGACAGCCGCGAATCATTGGGCGACAAAGAGACCGGCGCGAAAGCCGCACTCCCGATCTGGATGGATTTCATGAAGGCGGCGATTGCCGGCAAGGATAGCGAGACGTTTGCGTCGGATGAAAAAACAGTACGTGACACCAGGTGACGGCGGGGTTGACCGCTTCGCCTTGCCAATGAACTGCGGTTGTCTCGCTTAAGATAGCCACGTGCTTGCATCCATGAACTAGCGATGTTGTGAGGAGCCGATGGAGTCTCTTTCCCGCGATCTGGAGATCGCGATTCGTAAGTTGGTGAAGTCCCCAGCATTTACGCTCACCGCCGTCTTGATGCTGGCGCTGGGCATTGGCGCGACAACGGCGATCTTCTCGATCGTCGAGGGCGTCCTGCTTCGGCCTCTGCCCTTTCCTGAGCCGGAAAGACTCGTCGCGCTGGGGGACATTCTGGAGGGGGCGTCAAAGAGCCCCACCAACTCTATTGGTGGTGTCACCGCTCCCGATATCGTTAATTACGTTCGAGACACGCATTCGTTTACCAGCCTGGGCGGCTACAGGAACGACAAGTATGAGCTCTCCGGAGTGGGCGACGCAGCGACCGTTAACGTGGGAAAGTTGACCGCCGGCGTCTTTCCGGCGCTGGGGGTCGCCCCGCTCACCGGGCGTGTCTTCACTCAGGACGAAGACACCCAGCATCAGCAAGTGGCCGTACTCAACTATTCGACATGGCAGGGCCGTTTTCATGGCGATACCAATATCGTTGGAAAGAAAATCCTGCTCGATCGCATGCCTTATCTGGTGATCGGGGTGATGCCCGCGGGTTTCGAATTTCCCCTGACGCCGGGCCATTTGAACCAGAGTGAGTTATGGATTCCTATGAGCCTCAAACCGGAGGAGATCGTCGACCAGGCATCGAGTTGGCAGTATGAAATCGTCGGGCGGCTGAAGCGAGGCGTCTCGATCGAGCAAGCGGCGAGTGACGCAGAGCGGGTCGCAGAGCAAACCATGCGTGATTACCCGGTTTACATGCGCAGCATCCGCATTACCGCGAATGTGGAGCCGCTGCATGATGCGACTGTGGCGGGTGCCCGGCCGCTGGTGCGCGCACTGTTTTTCGCGGTCTGCGTAGTCCTGCTGATCGCCTGCGCGAATCTCGCCGGGCTGCTCCTCGTTCGAGCTATTCGCCAGCAGCGTGAGATGGCGGTACGGCTGGCTTTAGGTGCGACGGCAACCACCTTGCTGCGCCAGACCATCCTCGAGAGCCTGGTGCTGAGCGTAACTGGTGCGATCGTGGGCCTGGCTCTGGCTGGCGCGGCACTTAACGTCGGCTTGAAGTTCTTGCCCGAGAACATGCCGCGCATCCACGAGATCGGTCTGGATTGGTGGGTAGTGGCCTTTGCGCTGTTTCTGGCATTGCTCACTGGCGTACTTTGCGGACTCGCGCCCGCCTTCGCCGCGCTGCGGACCAGCGTGAGCGATGCGCTCAAAGAAGGCGGCCGGACGGGAAGCGCCGGAGGAGGACACGCGCGGCTCCGCTCGGCACTGGTAGTCGCCGAGATTGCAGTTGCGATGGTGCTGGCAACAGCCTCGGGCCTGCTGCTGCGCAGCTTTGAAAGGATGCGCGCCGTTGATCTCGGATTTCGCCCAGATCACACCCTGGCTGCGGAGTACTCATTGCCGCTGAAGCAATACCCAACCCAGGCTGCGGTGGACGGCTTCGACAGCGAATTGCTGCGCCGCCTGGCGCAACTGCCGGGCGTGAGTGCTGTGGCGCTCAGCACCAGGCTGCCCGCTTCCGACCGCCATAGCAACAGCGCCTTTGTCGTGGAGGGATTTGTTCCCCCCAAGGACGCGGGTATGACTCTCGGCACTCCCACTTTGGTCGAGGGTGACTACTTCAAGGCAATGGGCATTTCGCTGCTCAACGGGCGCTTCTTCACGCCGGACGACAAGCTCGGCTCGCAGCTGGTCGTGGTCGTGAACCACAAGCTGGCAGAGCACTACTGGCCCGGTCAGGACCCTCTTGGCAAGCACATACGCATGGGATTGCCCGAAACTCCGACACCCTGGCTGGTCGTGGTGGGTGAGGTCAGCGACGTGAAGATCGGATCTCCGGACGAAGACACGACGGAACAGATGTACGAACCCATGACGCAAGGGCGTGCCGCATATGGCGCTATGGCCCATTCGACAGACCTCGTCGGCGATGGCGGGTATATCTCACTGCGAACCGAACTTCCCCCGCAGCAGATTGAGAACTCTTTGCGTGCGACAGTGCAGTCGATCGATTCGCAGTTGCCCCTCGCCCATGTACAGACGATGGAGCACGCAATCTCAAATACCGAGGCGCCGCGAAAGTTCTACACCGCCTTGATTGTGTCGTTTGCGTTGGCAGCACTGCTGCTCGCGGGACTAGGGATTTACAGCGTCATTGCGTTCTCTGTGGCGCTTCGCTCGCACGAGATCGCAATCCGCATCGCTCTCGGGTCCTCTCGATCGGCGGTCGTCCGCCTGGTATTGATATCTGGGACGAAACTTGCGCTCGCCGGCTGCGCGATCGGTATAGTCGGGTCGATCCTGGCCTCCCGATTGCTCGGCTCGCTGTTGTTTGAAGTAAGCGCTCTGGATCCGCTGGTCATGGCATTGGCGGCCATCCTAGTCCTGCTCCTTGCCCTGGCAGCTTGCCTGTTGCCCGCGAGGAGAGCCTCCGCTGTCGAACCTATGGAAGCTTTGCGGGCAGAGTAAGTCCGCGAAGCTCGCGCGCCCTGGACGCCGTGTCCGATTGGGAATCACCAGAGTACTAAGGCGCCATTTCTGGCGAAGTTCCTTGCGGAGGGCGATTTGACGGCGCTATTCTAAGAGCGACTTCGGGCGTCACACCGCCGGAAGGTTGTTACGGCCCTACCTGAACAGGTAGAACAGCGCAGCAATCCACCGCAATGGGTGGCGGATCGCAAGATCAAAGTGCATGTGCAAACGCAACATGTGTCTTTCCTGCTTTCAGCAAGAGATGACGGCCCTGTTCGTGCAGGGCCGTGTTGCTTTTGGCAACCTCGGTGATCTCCCCTGCTTGACCAATCGCGCATCTATGAGCGCTTGCTGAAAGTACGTGGCTCACGTCTATGAGTGGGCTCAGCCCTTTGCCGGGGTGTCGTGCGTTTTGATCCAGACTCTGTGTCCCGTTTCGGCAAGAGACCTTCCGCGATCTACTTCGCTCTCGGATGAGTGCGGTCGTAGACCTGGGTGATCTGCGCCGTGGTGAGCTGCGTGTAGCGCTGCGTCGTGGAGAGGCGCTCGTGGCCAAGCAACTCCTGAATGGCGCGCAGGTCCGCGCCCTCCTCCAGCATGTGGGTGCCAAAGGCGTGCCGCAATGTATGCGGATGCGTATCGGCGGAGAGCCCGTTGGCAAGCGCCAGCGATTTGACGATGCGTCCCACACTGCGTGTCGTCAGCCGGACTTCTCCGGCGATATGCGCACGAAGTCGATGGTTCACTAGCAGCGCCGGTGTCGACTTCCGCTCTTGGGCAAGTTTGGCCTCCCGCTGCGGCAGGTATCTCCGAATCGCCTCGGCCGCCGCATCTCCCAGTGGCACATAGCGCTGCTTGCGCCCTTTGCCGCGCACCAGGATCACCTCGTTGGCCCAGTGAATATCGGCAAGATTCAAGCCCGTAAGCTCGGCGTTGCGGATGCCGCAACCGTAAAGCAACTCGAAGATGACGCGATCGCGCTCCGGCCACGCGGTGCTCTCCATTCTTGCGTGCTCTGCTTCAGGATCCGCAGCGCCAGAGCGCGAATCACCCGACAGCGAATCCACCGTCCGGTTCATCTGCTCGATCGACGGCACACGAGGGAGATGCTTCGGCAGCTTCGGCGTCGAGACCAGTGCCGCTGCATTCTGCTCGACATAGCCGTGACGGGCCATCCACTTGAACCATGAACGAAGCGCAGCAAGAGCTCGGGCGACCGAGGCCTTCGAGAGACCGCGACCATACAGTTCCCCGAGATAGGCGCGAATGTGTTTATGGTCGATGTTCGCCGGCCCCGCAGCGCGGCCAAGCTTTTCCAGCGTGAAGTCGGCGAAGTTGTGCAACTCGCGATCGTAGGCGCGAATCGTGTGCGGCGACGCGGCCCGCTCACTGCCCAGCGCCGCCAGGAAGTCGTCTGCGAGTTGCGTAATTCGCGGCTTGCCGCTCATGGCTTTGCCGTCTTCTGCTCCTCAACCAAAGACCGGCGGGCGCGCGGATGATGCGCCCGATGAACAGCCTTCAGATGGCCGAGCGCGAGGTGGGTGTACACCTGGGTCGTTGCGATGTCCGCGTGGCCGAGCAGGATTTGCACGCTGCGTAGGTCTGCGCCATGTTCGACCATGTGCGTGGCGCAACTATGGCGAAGCTTATGCGGGCTCGCGGTCGAGTCGCTGGCCTTGACCAGGCGCCAGATCCACTGGCGCGAAAGCGGCTGGCCGCGTTCCGAGAGAAATAACCACGAGTCTCTCTGCTTTCGTCCGTAGTTTGGGCGTCCGTAAGCGAGCCACGCTGACAGCGCCTTTAGAGCCGGCTCGCCTAGCGGCACGACGCGTTCTTTATCGCCTTTGCCGCGAAGCCGAATGCGACCCTCGTCCAGCGAAAGGTCCTCGACGCGCAGGTTCGTGAGTTCCGAGACGCGAAGTCCTCCGGCGTAAAGCAGCTCCAAAATTGCGCGGTCGCGGAGATCGGTGGCGTCGGCCTGCGGGTGGTCAGCGGCAACCGACGCGCGCTTCATCATCGAGGCAACTTCGGATTCCGCCAAAGACTTAGGCAACACCTTCCACGTCGAGAGCGACTCCAGATTCACCGTGGGGTCATGGCGAATGCGCTTGTCGAGCAGCAGCCAGCGATAGAATCCGCGCAGGCAGGAGAGTTTGCGCGCCGCCGAGCGGGATTCGACCGAATGCTTGCGAAGGTGATCGAGAAAGCCGGAGACATTTGCCTGCTGTGCGCTCGCGAGAGTTGAGTTTTCAGATTCCAGGTATTCGGCGAACTGGGTGAGGTCGCGCTCGTAGGCCTCGCAGGTAAGCGGTCGCAACCCTTTTTCCACGCGAAGATAAACGAGATATTCGCGCAGCAGCTCGGCATTGCGGGGCGCAGGCATGCCCTTATTATCTGGCACTGGCTACGCGTCAAACGCCGGAGGGGGTTGGCGAACCAAGTTCATCATCCGCGAATGACGATAGTCAATGAAGCGGCGCACCGCCAGGTAAAGGCTGCGCGTAGTAGCCTTGGCGCGTGCGCGCAGTGAGGCCCGGCTTCGCCATCCGCACCTCGATGGAATGATATTCGTTAGGCCGCTCGGCGGGGGCCGGGGCAAAGGTCAGCTGATAGTAGGCCTCGGTGTCGTCGATGCACTCTTGCAGTGCTGCGGCTACGCCAGTAGAGGTGAGGGCCAGGCCTCCGCTTTGCACCGCCAGCACCTGCAGGCTAACATCGCCAATCTCCACCTGACTGGACTTGCCAACTCCCTTAATGAACTCCTTGTAATAGTTGGTGCGCCCAACGCCTTCCTCGACTCCCAGCGAGTCGACGCTGTAAAGAGTGATGCGGGCCTCCCGAAGCGCAGCAGACAAACCGACGATCGTGGCGAATATACCCTGCTGCAACTTGTCGCTGATCTGAGTTCCGGGACCTGAGAGGATCGGCCAACCCGGAGAGACCCAAAGGATGAGCTTGCGGCCCGGATGGGGTGCCTCATGTTCGATGAGCTCCTGCAATGCCTTGAGCGAGAGTTCCAGGCGTTCGTCGGCGCCGTAAAAGCCCGCGGAGGGGTTGATTTCGCGGAGCCCGATCGTAAAGCTGTCGAGAGAACCGGCAAGCGCGTTCCCATCACTCGAAAATCCCTTCTGAATTTGGATGCCCTTGTCGGTAAATAGTGCGAGTGCGACCGGATGCGCCAGGTGACCCTCATTGGCGCGGAGGAGCTTGGCGATCTCTTCGCGCACAAAGGCGACTCTCTGGAAAGAGGTGTTCACGGCATCAATGACAATGACGACTTCGATGGGAGCCTTGTCGCCGGCGACCGCCTGAAAGGACAGGATGGGCTGCGGCGTCTTGTCGTCGAGAACGGTAAAATCCGACTGCTGCAGATCCGCCACGGGCCCACCGGACTTCGGCGTGACAACCACATCGAGATGAATTGCCGAGGCCGCCGACGAAGACTGAGGAGCAGGCTGCTGAGGAAAAGCTGCGCGGATGGAAAGCCAAGGCAGTAGAAGCGTTACAGCGAGAGTGAGAGTGAGACGACGCGAACTTCTATCGATGAACGTGATTTCCTCCGTCCCAGGACAGTTTCCGCCGGAACGCCCGGCGTATCCAGCATTGCCCGGCACTTCAAAGGCGCAAAGTGATAGACGCTGCTCGTCGCAGACAAGTCTCGGTTGAGAGGCATATCCCAAAATGAATAGGCGATCAAAATTGGGCCCAAGTGTTGATAAGCGAGGGAAGTTGCGGCCTTGCGGGAATGCAAATTCATCATTGATCGGCGACAATAGAGGGGTGAGTAGTTTTATTTCTTGGAGTCATAGCGTTTGACAACTCTTCAGACATCGCCCGTAGTTCGGATGACAACTCCTGAGTTTTTCGCATCGGTGCTTGCGCCGCGTCCCGCCGTCGCGGTCTTCGATTGCGACGGAACCCTGTGGGGCGGCGACGCCGGATATGGATTCATGGTGTGGTCGCTCGAGTCGGGTCTTGTTTCGCGTAACGCCAGCGACTGGATCGACTCCCGCTACCGGCTCTATCGGACCGGCGAAGTAAGCGAGGCTGCGATGTGCGGCGAGATGGTCCAGGTATACGCCGGCCTTCGCGAGGATGAACTGCGGAAAGCGGCAGCCGAGTATTTCCATGCCGAGATCGAAGCCCACATCTTTCCCGAAATGCGTGAGCTGGTCGCGCAATTGCACGCCGGCGGCACTGAAATCTGGGCCGTCAGCTCCACCAACAACTGGCTGATCGCAGAGGGTGTGCGCGACTTTGGTATTCCCGCAGAGCGGATACTGGCGGCGCAGGTGCGAGTGAAGGACGGCCTGATTACCAGCGAACTCATCGACGTCCCGACCGATGAAGGCAAAGCCATCTCGCTTGCCCGGGCCGGTGTCCCCGCTCCCGACGCGGTCTTTGGCAACTCGATTCACGATGCGGCGATGCTTGCCACGGCAAAGCGAGCATTCCCCGTCAATGCGACACCGGCACTGTTACAGATCGCTGGCGACAAGGGCTGGCCGGTCTATTATCCGAAGTCGGCGCTTGACGATCTGAAAGACTAGATCGCCTTCGCGAAATGCTGGCGGCGTATCTCCCACTCCTCGGTCGGAAACATCGTCGGCCCTGCTTCAACCAGCCTCGGCAGCATGTTGAAGACGGAGATTGCGCTCCAGCGTTTGCCTTCCCTCGTCCGGTAGCCCTTTTCGTTCAGGTCGCTGGCCACGCTGGTAAAGGGAAAATCCTGCACCAGTAGCTCCATCATCTGCATCAGGATCAGGTTTTCCTCGGGGTCGACCTCGAGACGCAGGCAGTCTTCCGAGATCCGAAGGCCGTAGGGAATGTCATCGACGCGGCCCTCGATTGGAGCGTTGCCGGGGAGCTCTCTTCGCCATTCGATGGAAGCTACTTGCCATCCAGCGTCCGCCCGTTGGCGAAGCAGATCGTTGGTGAGCGGTCCATTGAGGATGTCGCGGGTTCTTTCGAAATACGCCATGCTTGCCTCCAAAGTAGAGCGGTGCGGTACTTGCAATTTCCACACCGCACGCTCTGCGCGTAAGTCATTCAGTCTTCAGACGACCCGAAAAACGCCTGCCAGTTACGCTGTCCGCTTTTAGAAATCGCTGTTCGGAGTTGGGCGCTCTTTTTCGGAAATTCCTACCTCGTCTCGTCCGCTGAGAGCCGCAGAGCCTCGGGAACGAAGTCGGTGCTGAGCAATTTCGTCTCCTCCGTCAGGTAGTAAGTCGGTATGTCCGGATACTGCTCCTGGACCAGCAGCAAAGTCCGGAAATCGAAGCTCTGCACATCCGAGCGGTCGACCATGTCGGCCTTGACAATGGCGCCGCAGAGCGTCTTGACGAAAACCTCAGGCTCGACCGTGTGGTTGCTGGCTTCAGCGACGGGAACGCTCGGGTCCCGAACCTCTTCTGGAATATGGTTCGGCATGATCTTGGTTTCGAGATTGAACCGCACTTTCGCGCCCGCAGCCGCGTGCTCCTTCCAGCCCGGAGTGTTCATGCCCGGGCCGGTCTTGTAGTACGCCGTGTAGAAGCGGACAAAGGCAAAGAGCTGCGCGGCATTGGTCGGTACATACGGGCTCGGCAGGCCCTCCTTGGCGGCAAAGGCAACCGCAACCGGCGAGAGCGCAAGATCGTTCTTCTGGTCTGGCCCATGGCGAAGCTTGTCGCAGATGTAAGTCTTCTGCGCGTCGGCCATGGAGATGTCCTTGATGTAAACCCGGTTCTCCATCGTGTACGGCGCGCCATCCTGCCGCCGGCAGCTCAGAGGATTGAGAAACTGGTCGTGCCAGATCAGGGAGACGCCGTCGGTGGTCACGCCGGTATCCGTCTCGAGCGTCGTCGCTCCCTCGTCCATGCCGCTTTCAAACGAGGGTAGCGTATTTTCCGGCCGCAGACCGCGCCCTCCGCGATGCGCCTCGACATCGAAGTGCAGAAGCTTATGGCCGGCCGCGCGCTCTTCAGCTACTACCTTTTGAAGGATGTCGGGACGATCTGAAATGATGCCGTCAACGCCCAGCGCGATGAGCGCCTTCATCTTTTCAGGATCGTTCGTCGTCCACGGCACTACCTTGAAGCCTGCTGCGTGCAGCGTCTGTACATGAATGCTGGGATTCGCGCCAAGAAGCAGGGAATCGTCGGGCGAAAGCGCCGGGACATATTTGTCTCCGTGGGCCTTCGCATGGGCCGCCGCCTTCTTCATCAGCGCAAGGTAGGGATCGGGTGACTGTTGGGCAATCATCTTTCCGCCAGCAAGGCCCATCACGGCGATCGCGATGGCTATCAGATTTCTCATCGGGCAATGATCAGGCATCACTGTGAATATAGCGTTTCAGCCTGGCTCGTGTCGGCCGTCACCTGCCATGGAATATTTGCAGCAGCAGCCAGCCGTTCAGCCCGGCGATCAGGACGGCGCTTGCCCATCCGGCCACGCGCATCCACACTGGATTCACGAAGACTCCCATTCGCTTCGGGTCGCTGGTGAAGGCGACCAGCGGAAAGACCGCAAAACTCAGCTGCATGCTCAGGATCACCTGGCTGAGCACGAGCAGCTTTGCCGTGCCGCTGCTGCCATAGAGAGCAGTGACGACGACCGCAGGAATGATCGCCAGCAGGCGGGTAATCAGCCGCCGCAGCCAGCCGGGCAGCTTTATTTCGAGGAAGCCTTCCATCACTACCTGGCCGGCAAGCGTTCCGGTGATCGTCGAGTTCTGCCCCGAGGCCAGCAACGCCAGGGCAAACATCGTGCTCGCGCCGGCAAAGCCGAGCAACGGAGTGAGGAGTTTGTAGGCGTCGCCGATCTCGGCGACCTCGTAGTGCCCCTGTCGGTGGAATACAGCGGCAGCGACAATCAGAATCGCCGCATTCACCAGCAGCGCCATCATCAGTGCCAGCGCCGAGTCCAGGCTCGCCCAGCGAATTGCCTCGCGTTTGCCCTCTGTCGTGCGCGGATACGAGCGGCTTTGCACGATCGACGAATGCAGGTAGAGGTTATGCGGCATGACTGTCGCACCGAGGATGCCGATCGAAATGTACAGCATCATCGGGTCGGAAAAGATCTGCCGAGTCGGGACGAAGAGGTGGTAGAAAATAGGCGCCAGCTCTGGCCTCGATAGCGCGATCTCGACGCCAAACAGCGCCGCGATGGTTCCGATAAGCACCATCACCAGGGCTTCGATATAGCGGAAGCCGCGGTTCTCGAGCAGCAGGATCAACAGTACGTCGAAACCTGTAATGATCACGCCAATAATCAGCGGAATGTGAAAGAGCAACTGCAGCGCGATGGCCGACCCGATAACCTCGGCAAGGTCGCAGGCGCCGATGGCAATCTCGGCAATAAGCCAAAGTGCGACGCTCACCGGCTTCGAGTAGCTCTCGCGGCACGCCTGCGCGAGGTCTCTTCCTGTAGCGATGCCCAGTTTCAGCGCCAGCGCCTGCAGCAGGATCGCGAGCAGGTTCGACAGCATGATGACAAAGAGCAGGGTGTATCCATAGCGCGACCCCGCCTGCAGATCGGTGGCCCAGTTGCCCGGGTCCATATAGCCGACCGAGATCAGGAAGCCGGGCCCGAGGAAGCCCAGCGCGCGACGCCACAGCTGCGGCGATTGCGAAACGCGCACGGTCGAGAAAATGTCCGGCATCGACGCCTTGCCGGGCGCTCCTTCGAGTTGTTGAGTCGTCGGGGGCATGCGAATCGTGCGAAATCGCCGCGTGTTAGGAACAGTATGGCATACAGGTTTTACCGGATTGTAGATAAATCGTTAATCATGGTTATTATTCCTCGTTACTCACAGCTTCAGGCATATTTGCCCGAGCGGAGCAAGAGCATGCCCACCGGAACGGGCGCAAAGACATACAGGGGAGCTGGAAATGGGCAATTCGTCGAACGGTCTGCCGGATGTTGCCGCGTAGCCGCGATTTAGCGCGCGGGGCGGCGCTTGACCCAGATCTTTTCCGCAGCCATCTGGCCCAGAATCGTGGCCCCGGCAGGGGTCTCAATCGAGAGTGTCTGGTCGTAATTTTTCTTCAATACTTTGACCTTGCCGCCCGGCGCGAAACCAAGCTGATGCAGGAAGACGAGCAGCTTGGGGTCGCGCTCGTAGAAACTCACAACGCTGTATTCCGATCCCTCGGCGGCCTGTGAGAGCAGCACATGGCCGCGTTTCGCCCGCTGCGCCGGGGTTTCAGGCAGTACCGTGTTGCCATGCGGACAAAGCCCCTTGTCGCCAAGCCTCTCAATCAACTTCGCCTCAAAGGCTGGGGAGACGGCATGCTCCAGGTGCTCCGCCTCGTCGTGGATCTGGTACCACTCCATACCAAAGATCTCCGTCAGCATGCGCTCAACGAGGTGGTGGCGTAGTGCGGTATGGGTCGCAGTCTCGCGGCCTTTGGGCGTGAGCCTCAGGATGCCGTCCGCCTTCACCTCCACATAGCCGTCGCGCTTCAGTCGCTTGACCGCCATCGTCACCGCCGGGGCTGAAACGGAAAGCCAGTGCGCCAGCACCGCCGGAATGACTGTCTTCCCCTCCGACTCGCTCTCGAGAATTGCTTTGAGATAATCTTCTTTTGAAACCGTAATTAAGTCGTTCATTGAACACCGGTATCCATCTGCGTCCGCTTCCATCAGACTACACGTGGTTCTCGACTTCGGGTATCGGAAACCGGCGCGTTAACCACCCGCGTCCGTTCGTGAAGAGTTATACTCGCCGCTGGAGCGAAAGGAAGTTATGTCTTCAAGATCTCGCCTCGTACAGTCGACTCTCACTGCTGTGATTTTGTTGGTGGCCGTGCTTTCCATGAGCGCCCAGGCCGCGCCCGGCGACACGGTCCTGCACGCCGCCGAAGCGGGCAAAGTGCTTCCTCCCGCGGTCTTTTTTCGCGGCCAGTCTGCCCCCGTGCAGGCGCGCAACTCCGGCGGTATCAAGTTCGGCGACGGCATGATGGTGCTTGCGGCGCTCGTCGACAACTCCGGCTACTCGACCGCCGTCCAGCAGAAATATCAGGCTTACTTCATCACTGAAGTAGCCATCGAAATCAACGGTCATCCGCTCCCCCCGGGGGCCTACGGAGTCGGCTTCGTATCCGGCCACTTTGAGGTGATGGACATCGGCAATCATGACTTGTTTTCCGTCGACGGCGCCCGCGATGCCGACTTGAAGCGGCCGACCCCATTGCAGGTGGTCGCGGATACCGCCCCCGGCAGATATCGCCTGTATGAGGGTCGCGACTTCGTCGTGATCTCCCGCGCCACACAGTAAAAGCAACGGCGCCTGTTACAGACTCATTTCTTTGCCGTCGCAGGCGCAGCGGAGACGACCACTGTCTCACCCTCTGCGGTCGTCATCTCTGGATCAAGCGACTTCTTGCTCGGGCCCGTTTGCGCGACGTTCGCCGTGGGCGCCGTCGCCGAGCCGGGTGCCGCGGCCGCGACCTTCTTTCTCCCACTCAAACTGTAGTGAACTCGCTCCGCCGCGAGCAATTCAGCGGCGATCTCCTGCTCGAGCTTGCGTAAGCGCAGCTTCTCGGTCGCGGCATCGATCTCGATCTCTACCAGCTCAGGGAGCGCCGACCACCAGACCATCTGCTCGTGCGATTCCTGATTGAAGAACCATCCATCGGCAGTCTCGTGCAATCCGGTTAACCAGCGAACGTCGGCATCGCTCCACCAGCCGCTGTCCTGGTCGTGCTTGATGCTCCTGCGTGCGGCCGTGGCGGGAAGAAACACCACCCGAATGCGGGCAGCAGCACGCCAGGCATCTTCGCCCTCCACGCCAATGAAGGCAAAGGCCTCGCCGAATGCAGTACGGAGCCGTAGTTGATCGTAAAGCGCGATAGCGCGCTCGTCGATTTTCTCCACGGTCCCCGGTAAAGCAGTCGTCGCCTGCGCCTCGCTCGGGTTGCCGGCCTCCATCCATTCCGCCAACACCCGCAATATGGCCCAGCCCAGCACTGGCGCCCACACTGCGGTGCTGTCGATGCGCGGGCTGCGGCTAGGCAGCACACGCCGCGCCTCCGCCGACCACATCTCTTCCGCCGCGTCGATCTGCTCCGGAAAGAGGCCATCTTCCATCTGCGGAATACGCATGATCTTGCGCAGCATACCGCGGACGTGTACCGCCAACTCGGCGGACTCGAGCGGTTCCTCAGCCCTTGTCGCCCCGCTTTTTGTCGCGAAGCGATACGCCTGGTGGAAAAAGACACAGGCACGGTCACAAATCGTTTCAAAAAACTCCAGCCGCTTCTTTTGAGCGACGCCGGACTTCAAGATGTGTGCATTCTTCTCATTCACTGCGTCCTGCAACTCGGAAAGCTCCGCCATCGTACGGATCAGCGCCGGATCGAGCACCGCGCGCAGCGCGTCGCTCACCGGTTTGTACTTCAGCTGGATCATCGCCTCGTCGAGGTTCGGCACTCCAGCGCCATGCAGCGAATCGCAAAGCTTGTCCCACGGGTGGTCTTTGTCCGCTCTCAACTCTCGCCAATCAAGCAGCACGCGATATTGATAAGCGTGGAGAGAAACCGCAAGTCCGTTCTGTCGCAGATCCGATGCGCGGCGCAAATGCTCCAGTCCGCTCACCGTCTCGCGGTAGGCGACAAAGACTGAGTCATCGTTTGGCAGCCCAATCGCATCCTGCAGTGGAACCTGGCGCAGCGTCCCCGTCGATTTGTCGGCAAAGGCCGCCGAATGATGGATCGTCCCGCGCGTCTCGCCATAATGATTGTGAAAGAGCACAATGGCGCGCCGATCACCGCGGCGGTTCGAGTACGCGTACACGTTCTCGTCCACCTCGCCGCTCTCTTTCCAGAAGTCATACAGCACGAAATTGCCACTCTCGCCGAAAAGTTGCCGCTCCCGCAACAGCGGAGCGATCTCCCGCTGATGGCGCGCCACCAGTCCCTCGTTAGGCGTCTCGTTGTAGCGCGGCTTGTAGTACTCCATGCCGTACTTTTCGGTGAACCCTTCCACCTGGCCGTGGCCAAACATCGGCAACCCGGGCAGGGTAGCCATCATTGTCGCCACCCCAAAATACTTATCGCCTGTGCCGAACTGGTCGATCGCCGTGCGCTCATCCGGATTGCTCATGAAGTTCACGTAGCGCTTCATGATGTCCGGATCGAACTCCAGCGTGTTCTTGAGAACCGAGCGGTACTTGGCATTGTCCTCATCGCGCAGCATCACCATGAACGCGCTGTTGTAGACGCGATGCATGCCCAGTGTGCGGACGAAATATCCCTCCATCAGCCAGAACGCCTCGGCCAGCAACAAAGTCCCCGGCACCTCCGCAGCCACGCGGTCAACCACCTCGCGCCAGAACTCATGCGGCATGAGCGCGTCAAACTCCGCCTGCGTCATGCTCGACTCGGCTCGCGACGGAATCGCCCCGCCACTGCCCGGCACCGGAAACCACAGCCGCTGCACATGCCGCCGCGCCAGCGTCATCGCCGCATCGAACCGAATAATCGGAAACAGCCGCGCCACTTTCAGAATCGTTTGAATGACCTGCTCGCGCACCGCCGCGCTCAGGTAATTCAGCTGCGCAGTGTCATTCCATGGAAAGCTCGTGCCGTCGTTGCCGTGATAGATGTAATCGATATGCCCGCTGCGGTTATCGCGCCGCCGAAAGACTACTGCAGCATCCGTCTGCTCGTAATAGTGGTCTTCAATCTTGATCTCTACGCGGTCATCATGCGACAGGTCCGGCCCCTCAAATTTATACGCCGGATAGGGCGAGTCCCCTCGCTTGAGAAACCACTCCGGATGCTCCACCACCCACGTCGAATCGATGCCCATGTGGTTCGGCACCATGTCGCTCGCCAGCCGAATGCCGCGCGCGCCGGCGCGATCGCGCAGATTCACATACGCGGCCTCTCCGCCCAGGTTCGCCGCAACATCGTAAGAAAATAGCGAATACGCCGAAGCCACCGCCTCCGGCTGGCCGCACAGCCGCTTGATCGTCTGCGAGGCCTTGCTGCGTTCCCACATCCCGATCAGCCACAGCCCGTTCATCCCCCGGTCGCGCAGCTTGTCCAGCTCCTCATCGGGAATCTGGTCCAGCCGCTCGATCGGCCGCCCATATTGCCGCGTCAGTTGGTGCAGCCAGACGTAGGTGCTCTTGGCGATCAGCACGACAGTCGGCATCCACTCCACATCCGCGCTGAACCCTTCATACTCCACATCGGTCGAGGTGAAAGTCGGCACATCCGCGTGGCTGCCCATCTCAAACTGGTGCCTCTGCTGTCGGCGCTGCCCAGCCGCTCCCTGCGGATGAAACCGCATCCAGATCGCCGTCTCTTCTTCCTTCAGCACATCGACGGCTAGCAGCAGCTTCCGCATGTCCTCGCCCAGCAGCTTCACCCAGTTCTCGCGAATGAACGCCAGCTGCCCGTTCAGCGAGTCCGGCGCCGCCAGCAGCGGAGCCTTCAGCAGGTCAAGCAGGCTCACCTTCGCGCTCGCCGGGTCGTCCTCGTCCATCTGGATCGCGGGCCGCCCCGCAAAATATGCACCCAGCTCCGCCGTCACCTGCGGATAATCGGTCGACTTGCCCAGCGACTGATCGTCAAACAGCTCCTTGAAAGGCGAAAACGCGCGGTTCTGGTTCGCCAGCCAGAGCAGCATGATCTCTTCAAGCGCCGCCTCGCGATGCGGCGTCCCGTCGGTCGAGCCGGCCAGCCACGCGTCCGCCTTCTCGCGGCCCTGATACACCGCCGCGTTAGGGAACTCGGCCACAAACGAATGCAGCAGCTTCTCGACGCCCTCCGCCCCGATCTTCGATTCGAACCACGTCAGCGCCCGCTTCATCACCTCGGGGTCGTAGTTCTTCCGGTAGTGGGCCACCAGCGCGTGGCTGATCTCGTCGATCAGCCCCATCGCAAACAGCGCCGCCGGGTTCACCACTTCAGGGTCATTGTCCGCGGCCCGTACCTCGTTCATCCGTGCGGCCAGCGCCCGGCTGCTCGCCAGGTCGGCAAACACCACATTTCCCGTATAGCTGAACAAAACATCGTCCACCTGGTAGCGGGCGCGAGTGGCGCGCGAAATGTGAAACTCCATCATGGGCTTCCTTTAGGACACACTATTCTTATCCGTTTTCCCGGCTTTCTGCCAGTCGCGCAAAATTGTTCTGGAGGTGAGATGCGGGGCGCGCGCGTCGCGAACGCCGTCGGACTTCTCAACAAGACCCGCCCCTCCCCAGCATCTATCGACTCGACCCCCGAAGCCAGGCAATCAAGTTGAACGATACGAGCAGGGCAAGCGTATCAACGAAGCAGAGGCAAAGATAAAACGGATGAAAGCTCGTAGCTCTACCGGCCCCCGCGCCACGCCGTCTCCGAGGGCACTATCAGGCATGGGAGTCGTCTCCCTCCTCGCCTTGTCGTTGCTGCCACTCGCGAACGCGCAAAACGCCGCGCCGAAGCCCCCGCCCGCCGGCCGTGATGCCGCAATCGAACCTGCCTACGATGCCCAGGGCCGCCTCCAACCCCCGTTCAAGTATCGCGAGTGGGTCTACCTCACCTCGGGAATTG
This sequence comes from uncultured Acidobacteriaceae bacterium, assembly GCA_963790505.1. Lineage (GTDB taxonomy): Bacteria > Acidobacteriota > Terriglobia > Terriglobales > Acidobacteriaceae > Acidisarcina. Next base: position 1,353,755 of record CAWBOT010000004.1, read on the forward strand.
ACATGAGCTACAGCCCCAAAGCCGAGATGGACGACCCGTCGACTTTCGACAACGTCTTCGTCAATCCCGCCGCCTATCGCGCCTTTGTCGAGACCGGAACGTGGCCCGACAAAACCGTGCTGGTTCTCGAACATCGCCCTGCCCAGGGGCCGTCTTCCATCAACAAACGAGGCCATACGCAAGGGAGGATCACCGATTTCGAAGTGCATGTTCGCGATGAAGCCAGGACGCCGGGCAAGTGGGCATTTTACGCCTTCGACAACGAGCAGCCAGCCGAACAGATACCGCTGGCCGCTTCCTGTTACTCCTGCCACGAACAGCACGCGGCTGTCGCCACCACGTTCGTGCAGTTCTATCCCACATTGCTGCCGATCGCGACCCAGAAAAAAACGCTAAGCGAGAACTACCTCCACGAAACCGAAGCCCCACCAAAGTAGCGCAATCAAGGGATCTGCAGTTGGCGACGATCGCACCACTCATCCGAGGAGTCTGGCCATACATGAATTGTCAACGAAAATGCTTGACGGACTTATTGGATGTTATTACGGTGTCTCATCGGTCTATTACCGCGTTGTTTCGTTGTGTAACTGTCTTCTTGGGTGGTTAAAGGTCTAAGGTCGTCGCCTCACCTGTCGTACTCCGGTTGCCTCACCCTACAGAACCATTTCGCTGAGTGATACCAGGAGATTCGATGAACCTCTGCTTTCGTTTGCCTCTTACTTCCCCTCTTCCGCGCCATTCTGTCTCGACCCGGTCAATGACAGCCACTCTGGGAATCTTGCTGGCCGTCATCTGCGCGGCGTCGAGCGCGCCCTCGGCCCACGCACAGGCGTCATATATTTACACCCTCGCCGGGAACGGCTTCATCGGCTATTCGGGCGACGGCGGCCCGGCAACCCAGGCTGAGTTGAATCAACCCAACTCCAGCGTCATCGACACCGCAGGTAACCTCTACATCGCCGACAGCTACAACAATGTGATCCGCAGGGTAGCGGCGACCACGAAGCTCATCACCACCATCGCCGGGACCGGAACCGCCGGTTACAGCGGCGATGCTGGCGCAGCGACGAGCGCTCAACTGAACTCTCCCTATAGTCTGGCGCTCGATAGCTCAGGAGATTTGTACTTTACCGATCTAAATAACAATGCAGTTCGGAGGATTGCAGCGGCTACCGGTGTGATCACGACCGTTGCGGGAAACGGCACAGCCGGATTCGGCGGAGACGGTGGCTTGGCAGTCAGTGCCCAATTAAACTATCCGACGGGTATTGCCTTCGATACTTCGGGAAACCTCTATATTTCCGATACCGGCAATAGCCGGATACGAGCGATCGCGGCCAACGGAACGATCAGGACCGTGGCGGGAAGCGGAACAGACGCGGGTTCTACCGGAGATGGAGGGCCAGCCACCGCTGCCGGGCTCTATGGTCCTATTGGGATAGCAGTGGACTCCGCCGCAAATATCTACATCGCGGAGTACAGCGGTCAAGTCGTCCGCAAGGTGACTGCCGGCACCGGGGTGATCTCGACCGTCGCTGGCTCCTTGCCCTATCCCGGCTACTTTGGGTTTGGTTATTCCGGCGATGGAGGCCCCGCAACCAGCGCGGTATTGTCCTTTCCGAAGGCGGTGGCTGTTGACGGCGCCGCGAACCTATATATCGCGGACAGCTTTAACCAGGCCATCCGCAAAGTGACGGCAAGTACCGGAATTATCAACACTATAGTAGGGAACGGATTAGGAAACGCAGCGGGATGCGTATTTGGAGGAGACGGCGGTCTGGCAGGCAGCGCCTCTCTGTGTTATCCCGAGGGCATCTCCGTCGACGGTGCCGGAAATCTGTATATCACGGACGGATTCAGCCAAATCCGTATGGCCACCCCTGTGGAGCTCCCTCCCACGGTTGCGACCGCCGCGCCCACTCTGTCGCTGCCGGCGGGGACCTATGACAGTCCACAAACTGTAGCCATCAGTGACGCCACGCCGGGCGCAATGATTTATCTGACCACCGATGGAACGCCACCACCCAGTATTTACTCTTCGGGATATAACGGACCGATCGACGCATCCGGGAATGTGACCGTCCGCGCGGTCGCAGTCGCACCCGGGCACCTTGCGAGCGCTCCCGTGAGCGCGACCTACACTATTACGTCTCCGCCGGCCTCAGTGATTACGACCATTGCTGGGAGCGGAGTAAGTGGAATCTCCGGAGCCGGAGGACCCGCAACCAGCGCACATATAGGCGCGGTGCAGGCGATCACTGTCGACAAGGCCGGCAATCGGCTCTTGGTCGACACGACCAATCATGTCGTTTGGAGAGTTTCAGCTTCCAACGGGAACATCTCGATTGTCGCGGGCAATGGAACTCCGGGATATAGCGGAGACGGCGGTCTGGCGACCCACGCCCAGTTATACTTTCCGCAGGGAATCGCTGTCGATGGCTCCGGCAACATCTACATCTCCGACACAGATAACGAAGTAATCCGCGAAGTGACTGCATCCGACGGGGTGATCCATACCATCGCGGGAGTCTACGGACACTCCGGATACCCCGGGAGTCCCGGAGTTCCCGCCAATACAGGCAACGGCGGGCCCGCTTCCTCCGCTTACCTGAATACTCCTTATGACCTGGCTTTCGATGCTGCCGGCAATCTCTATATTGCTGACTCTGGCGATCACGAGGTCCGAGTAATCTCCGCAAGCACCGGTATCATTACGAGCTTCGCGGGAAATGGAAGTTTCAGCTTTGGCGGCGAGGGTGGTCCGGCCATCGATGCAACGCTGCAAGAGCCGGATACGTTAGCTTTTGACAAGGGCGGCAACCTTTACATTGGTGATTACACCATCGGTCGAGTCCTAAAAGTGACGGCGGCCACCGGGATTCTGACGACCGTCGCCGGCAACGGCATTCCTTATGGCAGCGACGGTGACGGCGGACCCGCCCTCGGCGCGCTGATATACCCTCGCGGATTGGCGCTGGATTCCGCGGGAGATCTCTTCATTGCGAACTTTCCCGGCACAATTCGCGAAGTCTTGCAGCCACTGGCATCATCACCAGGGTAGCCGGCAACGGGTATCCAGGCTATTCGGGAGATGGCGAATCGGCCACCGCCGCACAGATAAACAGTCCGTGGGGCATCGCGTTCGATGCGTCTGGAACTCTCTACATCGCGGACGAGACCAACTTCCGAATCCGAGCCGTAACCGGCCTTGCGTCCGGGCTCCCGCAGATCACCGCCCTCAGCCCTAACTATGGCGCGATCGCGGCGTTTGTCACCATCTCCGGCAGCAACTTCGGTGCGACCCAGGGCAGCGGCTACGTTCAGGTGAACGGCGCTAAGTCGCAGGTCCTTGCCTGGTCGGGGACTGCGATCACCGTTCGGGTGCCTTATAACGGCGCGCCCGGGGCGGGCTCCATCGTGGTTACAGCGGATGGCGACAGGAGCAATCCTGAGCCTTTCACCCTCCTTGCCTTCCCGACCGTCACCAATGTCTCCGTCGCCACCGGCATCCCCGGCGCTCCGGTGACCATCACCGGCACAAATCTTCTCGACAGCAGCGGCCATGCGAGCGTCACTTTTAACGGCACTCCGGCGACGATCGTCAGCGACACGGTGACAAGCATTCAGGTCACGGTACCGGCTGCGGCAACCAGTGGAAAGCTCGACATCGAGGTCAATGGCGTTCCGCTGATTGCCCTGCAGGACTTTGTTGTCACGCCGAGTCTTCCCAACATCACCGCCATCAGCCCGAATTATGGCGCGATCGCCGCTGACATCACCATCAGTGGCAATTTTGACGCGACGCAGGGCAACGGCTACGTCATCGTGGGCACCGGCATCGCCCAGGTAACTGCATGGTCGAGCAGCCAGATCACGATCCGGGCGCCGTATAACGGCTCGACCGGCAACGTCATCGTCCGGCAGGACGGCAAGACCAGCAACGGCGTGCCCTTCACCCTCTATCCATTCCCCAGCATCACGAACGTCTCGGCGATTAGCGGAGCCGTGGGCTCCACTGTAACCATCACCGGCACAAACCTGCTGGACGGCGGCGGCAAAGCAAGTGTCACCTTCAACGGAGTAGCTGGGATGATCGTCAGCGACACCGCAACCAGCATTCAAGTCAAGGTGCCCCCCGGAGCCACCAGCGGCCGGGTCATCATGCAGGTCAATAACGTCGCGCTCTACGCCCTGCAAAGATTTACGGTGAAGTAAGCGCGATATGCCCCATTTGAAGCTGGGGCTCCATTCAAGCCTGCAGTTGGGGCTTGACTGTGGCAACAGCTTTCAAGAAGCCAAACTCCATTCCCAAATCGGGAAACCAGCCCAATTATTTGCAAATGAAATGCTCGAAAGTCTTCCACCAACCTTAAACTGTGAACAGTCTCTCACCGAAAATGGCGCCCGACTGAAGCCTTCATTCAGCGCGGCCAACCCCGAGTGGGCGGGGGCCAGGCGTTTGGAGTGGTGTCATCCATGACTCAGGCTCGTAAAGTATTGATTCGAGCAAAGTTAGAACCTAAAGTCCCTCGAATCATCGGGTTAGAGCGGCGTTCGCCGCCGCCGCCGATGAAAGCAATCGGGTTACACCCCGAAAAGGGGGGGGCCCCGGTGCCGTCATTTGCCTTCTAACTCTGCAACGACGCGCTGGTCACCATTTTGTGCGTCACGTAGTTATACGGAGGAACGCTGCGGCCTCGTAGCAGTCCTAGCCCAAGTTCGATAATCCGCGGTCCGTATTCGTTGACCTCGTGCGAAACCGACCCAATGATTGGACTGCCCGGCTTGCGCATCTCCTCGATCGCCTCGGGAATGCAGTCCTGGCCGACAATCACTACCTGTTTGCCGCGCTTCAATTCCTCAACCGCCTGCAGCGCGCCCAGGGCGCTCGTATCCGTCGCCGCCGCTAGCAGAATGCGCTTTTCCTTCGGGTGCCGCTTCAGAAAGTCCAGCACCAGTCGGTAACTCTTGTCGTGCATGCCGCGCCCGTCGAGCCGGACGAACGACTCCACCGGAACCCCTTCGAGCATCGACCTAACTCCCTCGAAGGCGCCCGTGATCCGGCTCTGCACCAGGTGTCCGGCCTCCTCGATGTCCAGCCCGAGCACCCAGTCCACCTGCCCGCGCCAGTTGTCCACGGCATATTGCGCCAGCAATAGCCCGGCGTCGTAGCCCACCCGATAGTTGTCCACCCCAAAATAAATCGCATGAGGATGCGGAATATCGATGGCAATCAGCGGAATTCCCGCTGCCGCGATCCGGTCCGCGATCACCGGCGCCACTTCCTGCTCCACCTGGAACTCAATCACCAGGTCGATCCGCGCGCTGACGAACTGTTCTGCGTTCCTGAGCGCCGTCGCCGCGTCATAGCGGTTATCGAGCACCATCAGGTCCACGCCCGAGGCTGCGGCCGCCGCCTGCAGGCTCTGCGTCACCGCCTGAGAGAAGGGCATCTCGGAGCTCTGGCTGGCAAACCCGAAGCGCAGCTTCAGCGGCAGGCTCACCAGCCGATAAAGGCCGTCGCCGGACCGGGCAACGTAGCCGCGATGCAGCAGCGTCTGCAGGATGCGGTAAACGCTGGTCTTGGAGAACCGGGTGCGCTGATATACCGCCTCGAGCGACATCGGCGCACGTTCCGCCTGCAGCAGCTCCATCACATCCAGAGCCTTGGAGAGGATGGGGATCAGGTAAAGACGCTTCGTCGTCTTGTTGGCCAAGATGCTCTCCCGCTTGCAGTTAGGCTGAAGTATATCAGCCTTGAAACTGGAGAGCCCCTAATGAAACTTAGGCCCTGGCGACCTACGTTGCCAGGAAGAAGCTGGTTTTTTCACTGCGCCAAAGTGTGACTATGCGGATTCCTGATTCGCGCGGCATACTCAAATCATCTCCAATTCATACAGAAATGGTGCGGCGTCGATATATTGCAGGAAAACGTAGCGGCTACGGAGAACCATGACCAGTTTTGAAGTGAAAGCACGCAAGCTTGCCTATCTAGGCGAACTAGTCGGGCAGTCGGCGACGGCTCCTCTGGCGGGCAGCAGCCACCTGCCCACGCTGGCGGAACCAGGCGAGCTGGGCGTGACTTTCATCGGGCACTCATCGTTCCTTATTCAGATTGGCGGCCAGACTGTGCTGGTCGATCCTGTATTCGCGCGTTGGCTGGTGGTGTTGCGCCGTCTGCGCCGCCCCGGCGTCCCCATCAAGGGCCTGCCCCCGATCGATGCGGTCCTGCTGTCGCATGCACACATGGACCATCTCAACCGTCCCTCGCTGCGCAAAGTCGTCGAACACACCCGCGGGCTGACTGGTAAGGCGCCTATCGCCATCGTTCCGTGGGGCGTTGAAGACCTAATTCAGGATCTGGGATTCTCACGCATTCTTTCTCTGGAGTGGTGGCAATCCACAAGCCTGGCGAATGTCGACGTCACCCTGACTCCAGCAAAGCACTGGGGCGCACGCCTCTTCAACGACACGCATCGCGGCTTCGGTGGATACGTGCTGCGCGGCGGCGGTCATACGTTATATCACTCCGGCGACACTGCTTATTTTCCGGGTTTTGCCGAGATCGGCGAGCGGCTGGCGCCCGAGGTCGCCCTGCTGCCCATCGGCGCTTATGCTCCCGACAACTATCGCTCCGTCCACACCAGTCCCGAGGACGCGCTGCAGGGTTTTCTCGATCTTGGCGCGCGAGTCATGATTCCTATGCACTTCGGAACTTTCCGGCTCTCCGCCGAGCCTGTGACCGAGCCACTGCCCCGATTGATCGAAGCTGCCCGCACGGTGGGCGTCGAGGACTGCATTTGCGCGCTCGACGAGGGCGAGACACGGGTCTTCCATCCTAACGAAGCCCTCCGGCAAAGATGCTCGGCGCAGCTGACCGCGACGGTGTGAGCGCGGAATGCACCTGTTTTGAGATTCGGCCAGTCTCTTAACTGGAGTATTTTCATTTCCGGTCATGACAATGCCCCAATTTCGTCGTGGCTCTTGCGCCGGCAAAAGCCACCCTTCGCGAGGGTTGGGAGTTCAGATTAGAAGTGAAAATGCTCTAGAGTAGTGCTTATGGCAGACGATCGCAGCCAGCGGCCCGAGATCTCGATCCTGCAACAGAGGATCGGCCACTCCTTCCATCAGCCGCAACTGCTGCAGAAGGCGCTGACCCATAGCTCTCTGGCCTATGAGCAGACTGAGTCAGGGATCGTGCCAGTCACCTCGGACAATGAGCAACTTGAGTTCCTCGGCGACGCGGTGGTTGGCCTGATCGCCGCCGAGTCGCTTTATCGGCGCTATCCGGAGCTCCCCGAGGGCGCGCTCACCCGTCTCCGCGCCGCGCTGGTCAGCCGCCAACATCTGGGCCAGGTTGCGGCCAAGCTCGATCTCGGTGCTGCACTCTATCTCGGCAAGGGCGAAGAGCGAAGCGGCGGACGAAAGAAGGCCGCGTTGCTGGCCAATACTATCGAGGCCGTCGTCGGAGCGGTCTACCTCGATGGTGGCCTCGGCCCCGCCCGCGTCTTCGTCGAAGAATGGGTCGTCGAACCGTATGTGACTGAACTGCGCGCGGCGCTCGAACGCGGCGACGGCATTGGCGATCATAAATCCGCGCTGCAGGAGTTTCTCCAGGCCCGCAAAGCAGGTCAGCCGCAGTACGTTGTCAAAGGCGAAAGCGGGCCCGACCATCGCAAGCGCTTCCTCGTCGAGGTTCGGACGGCGGAGAAGGGTGGAAACTCCCGCGTCCTCGCCCGCGGCAGCGGCACCACCAAGAAACACGCCGAGCAGGAGGCGGCGCGCCGCGCCTACAAAAAGCTGTTGAGCGAAGACATATCGCCGGCATTGTCAACGGCTGCAGAACTAGTCGCACCGGAGCTGGTCTCGTGACCGCCCCTCCCTCGACAACGGCGCTCCAAGCTGTCGCCCCGGAGGCGCTGGGCGAAAAAGAACCCCAGGTCAACAGAACATTGACTGAAGCCGCCGAACCGTCGCTTCCCGAGTTGCCCGCAGAGGTCAGCCCAGCACCGCATCCAACCTCTCACATCGTCTTCCCACACCTTCTTGATACGCTGGCGTCGTTTCTTTCCGTCATTGTCATCGCGCTCTTTGTGCTGACGTTCATCGTCCAGCCCTTTCGCATTCCATCGGAATCCATGGAACGCACCCTGCTGGTTGGCGACTTCCTGCTCGTCAACAAGATGGCCGAACGCCCCCCGGGCAGCTTCTGGTTCTGGACTCTGCCCTACCGCCAGGTGCAGCGCGGCGACATAATCGTCTTTCATTTTCCGCTGAAGCCTGGCGAACATCTCGTCAAGCGGGTGATTGGTATTCCAGGCGACCGCATCCGCCTCATTGACGGAGTGGTCTATGTCAATGGCAAGCCACAGCGCGAGCCATACGCGGTCTACCAGGGCAGCTATCCCGACAGCTTCCGCGACCAGTTTCCGACCGGCCAGTACACCGACCCCGGAGTCGATGCCCACTGGTGGCTCCGCCTCCGCCAGAGCACTCACGATGGCGAACTCATCGTGCCTGCGAAAAGCTATTTCGTGCTCGGCGACAACCGCAACAACAGCCGCGACAGCCGCTACTGGGGTTTCGTGCCGCGCGAAAACATCGTCGGCCGCCCCTTCGTCATCTATTTCTCCATTCGCGACACCTCACCCGGCGACCAGTCTCCCCTCCCCGGAGACACTCTCTCCCACGGCAACCCCCTGCTCAGCGCGCTGCTCGACTTCGCCCGCTGGGACCGCATGTTTCAGATCGTGCGCTAGTCTGGACAGCTATTCAGCCCTCAACGCGCGCATCGGGTCAATCGAAGCGGCGCGCCGGGCGGGAAGGATCGCTGCTATCGAGGCAGGAACCAAGAGCAGTAGCACGCTCTCGCCCGTAAAGGGTCAACGTCATTCTTTGGAGACGGCTGCTCAGCGGGGCATCAACTAGAAGATTTCCATCCCAACAGTTCGCGTCGCACCAAAAACTTGGTATCAACTCGACAAAGAAACCGCGAACCGCTCGAATTCCCAAGCTCAAGCTCTCCTTGACTGGATCGTCGACGAAGTCATCGCCCACAGAAATTCGCGCGCGTTCCTGCTCCCCGTAAATTCCACACATCTGATCATCGATTCTCTCTTCAATGCTCGGCTACTACATGTGCTCAAGAAGGAACTCTCCGCCAGGAAGAGGCTGGGGTCCGCTACGACGCCTATAAGCAGGACTATGGTTGCTACGTGGATCTACTGGCAACGAAGTCTGCGCCACTGAGCAGCTTTGGTGAGGATGAAGCAGGGGACCGCAGCTCGAGCATTGTGGTGCCGACCGACGATTATCGAGCAATACGGCGTGCGGTTCCGAAACTTGAGGATTTTGGGTAGTGACAAGGTTTTCAACCCTTGTCACTACCGGATTTTGAGACAAAAATGGCGACGGAGGCTACTGCTACCCTGGAATTTGACACATGAGCCGGCCGCTATCTCGCTCGTGGGGGTACCGACAAGCGTCGCCCCCGGTGCCAAACCAGCCGCGCTTAGAACGCTGCCGCGCCCGCTGCGGCAACGGCATGGTCCTGTTCGCCCGAGCCTCCACTCACGCCAATCGAACCGACGACCGTCTTTCCGGACTTCAGCGGAATGCCGCCGGCAAAGATCATGATCTTGCCGTCATTCGAGGCATGGATGCCGAAAAACTGGCCGCCCGACTGCGCATGCTCGGCGAGATCTTTGGTGGCGATGTTGAAGGCCTTCGAGGTATAGGCCTTCTTGATCGAGATGTCGATGGAGCCGATCCAGGCGCCATCCATTCGGACGTGAGCGACCAGGTTGGCGCCGGCGTCGGCGACGGCAATATTCATGGGTTGACCGATTTCCTGGGCTTTCTTCTCGGCCGCAGCGATCACACGGCGAGCGTCTTCCAGTAAGACTTGCTTGGGCATTCGATGTTCCTCACTTTCATTGCTGTGAAATGTTGGGCCGGTCAGATGCGGTACGCGTAGACCCACTGGTCAGGGTACAGGGAAGAGGCACAATCTGTCAGAGGGGGTGAGTGGCATATGAGAACCAATTCAACAGCCGGGCTCTCAAGTATGGCGATGTTTAGGTGGCGGTTTGGGTCAAGGGCAGCGCCGCTTCAAATGACTCACGGCGGAGAACCTATTGGTCCATCCGCCGTGCGGTGTTGCAGAGAGCTACTCCGCTTCTTTACGGGCCTTCTTGCGATTGCGTTTCCGCGCAAGGGCTTCTTTCACGCGACGCTTTTCACCCGGCTTGAGATAGAAGGAGTGGCGCTTGACTTCCTTGATGATGTCTTCTTGCTGGACCTTCCGCTTGAACCGGCGCAATGCGTTTTCAAGGGGTTCGCCCTCTTGAACTCGAACTTCCGCCAAAAGAAATACACCTCCAGACATCCCCACATGGGCTCTACTAGAATACTTCATTCCGCAGGCGGCGACCCGAAAAACGCCATTACCCAGCATTTCAGCGATGACTCTAGCTCAAGTCAGAATCGGGTCTACACTGCGGATTAGGCTTTTCGCCGCAGAGGTAATTCATGATCCGCTCCTACCAAGGGCACACCCCAGTGGTTCCCAAAAGCTGTTATGTCGATGTATCCGCACAACTTATCGGCGATGTGACTTTGGGCGAGAACTCCAGTGTCTGGATGAATGCCGTCGTCCGCGGCGATGTCCACTCCATCCGAATCGGGGCAAATTCCAATGTCCAGGACTGCGCCGTCCTCCATGGCATGCGTCACCTCTATCCGGTTCTTGTGGGCGACTGGGTGACGATCGGCCACAACGCGACAGTGCACGGTTGCGTGATCGGAGACGCCTGCCTGATCGGCATCGGTGCGGTGATCCTCAACGATGCGCGGATCGGCGAGGGATCGATCATCGCCGCCGGAGCGGTGATTCCCGAGGGCGCGACCATCGAGCCGAACACATTGTGGGCGGGGGTTCCGGGCAAAGAGCGGCGCAAATTAGGCGCGCAAGACCGCGAGTTGATCGAGATGTACGCGAAAAACTACCTGGACTACGTGGCGATTTATCTGAAAGAGCAGGAGGCCTGGTAGCCAGCGCTTCGCTGACGCATCGCGGCGCCAAGGGAAATATGGCAGACGGTGGCAGTCTCTTCGCAGTTCTTGAGCGCGGGTCTGTCGCACCCGCGGACTATAATCCCGGTAATTAGACTGCTCCCTATAGAAATGAATCCCCTTCACTCCAATGCGGACGGTAAAGGCGGCGCTATCCTGACGCTCGTCCGCCTGCTCACTTCCGAGAAAATGAGCGCTTCCGAGCCGGAAGTCGAGGACGTTTATTACTCCGACTGGGCGCCCAATAAAGCCAAATCCTCAGGCCGGCGCCCTCGGAATGACTTTGTAACCAGCCGCCTGCCGTCAGTGGTTTTTCTTCAGGAGGAAGTGGAGCCTCTACCGAGGAGCGGGCCTGCCAGTCTGCTCTTCGCGCTGACGTCAGTGGCGTTATTCGCTTATGCCGTGCCGACAGCTCTTGAGTTTTTTGCTTCCCAGCATTTAAGCCCGTGGGCTTCGACGATTCTGCCCGGAGATATCGCCGGTTGCCTATGGCTTGCTTCCGCCTTCAGGATGCGGCTTCTGGGATTGCTCCTTTACATCCTGCTCACCGCCTCGGAAAGCTGCTTGTATGTTTCCGGTCTGGTCGATGTTGGAAGCCTCGTATGGCTTACCGATGTCGTACCTGCTCTCTGTGTGGCGGCGGTGATCACGCGTTTGAACCAGAGGAGCCACTCCTGAGCTTCTCAGCCTTACCGGTTGCCCTTCGCTCAACTCGAAGACGCCTGTGACCAGTCCACTCCCTCTTCGATAGACTGAAAAAGACACAGAATCCAACCATGAGCATCCTGAAAGCCGTACGCGGCACGCGCGACCTGCTGCCGCCTGAGACCGAACTCTGGAACCGCATCGAAGCGACCGCCCGCGCGTCTTTGCCCGCTACAACTTCGGCGAGATCCGCACCCCGATCTTCGAAGACACCCAGCTGTTCGCCCGCGGCGTCGGCGAAGAGACCGACATCGTCTCGAAAGAGATGTACACCTGGGAGGACCGCGCCCGCGCGCAGTCCGAAAAGGCGCAGTCTCTCACCCTTCGTCCGGAGAACACCGCCGGCGTGGTCCGCGCCTATATCGAGCACAGGCCTCGGCGACACCGGCCTGCTGCAGAAGCTCTACTACATCGGGCCGCAGTTCCGCCGCGAGCGCCCGCAAAAGGGCCGCTACCGGCAGTTCTTCCAGATCGGCGCCGAGGTCATCGGGCCGCCCAGCGCTGGCTCTGAATCGCCGCTGCGCGACGCCGAAGTGCTGGAGATGCTGGCCACGCTTCCTCGACGAACTCGGCATCACCGGCTGGACGACTCACGATCAATTCCGTCGGCTCGGCAAGCGACCGCCCGCGCTATGTCGCGGCCCTGCGCGAGGCACTGCGCGCCGTGGCTCCGCAGATGTGCGTCGACTGCCAGCGCCGCGCCGAGACCAATCCGCTGCGCGTGCTCGACTGCAAGGTCCCCGAAGATCAGCCGATCATCGAGACGCTGCCCGAAGATCGCCGACTACCTCGACGAAGCCTCAAAGGCGCACTTCGCCGCCGTCTGCGCGGCGCTCGATGCCTGCGGCGTGCCTTACGAAATCAGCCCCCGGCTGGTGCGCGGCCTCGACTACTACACCCGCACCACTTTTGAATTCCAGCACGGCGGACCTCGGCGCGCAAAACGCCCTGCTCGGGCGGCGGCCGCTACGACGGCCTATCCGAAATGATCGGCGGCCCGAAGGCCCCGGGCATCGGATTTGCCATGGGCCTGGATCGGCTCGTGCTGACGCTCCAGGCATCGGCAGGGCAGACTCCCCCGACTCTAGCTGACGCCTACATCGCTCCGCTCGGCGAGATGCTGAATCCCGCGGCGCTGCTGCTGGCTCGCGAACTGCGGCGTCGCAGGCTGCGGATCGAGGTCGGCGACGGCTGCATTCCGCATCAAGAAGTCCTTCGAGACCGGAGACAAGCTCGCTCGCAACATCGTGCTGCTGGGCGAGGACGAGCTCCAGTCCGGTATCCTTGACAGTGAAGAATTTTGCCAGCGGCGAGCAGACCAAAGTCGCGCGGGAGCAGCTTGCCGCGGCCCTCGCTCCGCGCCGCGAACGAATAGGAACCTGGATTGCTCGACTTTCTTAGGAACACTTCAACGCACCCACAACTGCGGCGAACTCCGCGCGCCCGCATGCCGGCGAGATCGGTCATTCTGATGGGCTGGGTCAATCGCCGCCGCGACCACGGCAACCTCATCTTCCTCGACCTGCGCGACCGCTTCGGCATCACCCAGATCGTTCTCGATCCGAGACCAGCGCCTGAAGCCCATGCCAAAGGCGAGCAGATTGCGTCCCGAATATGTCGTTGCCGTCATCGGCAAGGTGCGGCTGCGCGGCAAAGATGTCGATCAACCCCAAAATGCCGACCGGCGAGATCGAGGTCGTTGCCAACGAGCTTCTCGTCCTCAATGACTCGAAGCTGCCTCCATTTTCTCCCGCCGAAGAGGCGATCGCCAACGAAGAAGTCCGGCTGAAATACCGCTACCTCGACCTGCGCCGGCCCGAGATGCAGCACAATCTCAAGCTGCGCCACGATATCACGCTGGCGATTCGGCAGTATCTCTCCGAGCGAAGGGCTTCCTCGAGATCGAGACGCCGTTCATGACCCGCTCCACGCCCGAAGGCGCGCGCGATTACCTCGTGCCGAGCCGCGTCCACGCCGCGCAGCTTCTACGCGCTGCCGCAGTCGCCGCAGATTTTCAAGCAGATCCTGATGATCTCCGGGCTCGATCGCTATTTCCAGATCGCGCGCTGCTTCCGCGACGAAGATCTCCGCGCCGATCGCCAGCCGGAGTTCACCCAGGTCGACCTCGAGATGTCGTTCCCGCAGCAGGAAACCGTCTTTGCAGTCGTCGAGGGCTTCCTCAGCGCGGCCTTTGCGGTCGCCGGTACGAAGCTCACCCCACCGTTTCCGCGGATGACCTTCGACGAGGCGATCCGCCTCTACGGCATCGACAAGCCCGACCTCCGCCTGCCGCGACTGCTCCACGTGAACGAAGTCTTTGCGCCTGGCGATCTGGAATCGCTTGCTGTCAACCCCGCGCTTCCCGTAGTCGCGGTCCATATTCCGGCCGTTGGCGAACTATCTCGGAAAGAGCGCGACGATCTCCGGCTGCTGTATCCGCCAAAGTTGACGCAGCAGGGAACTAAGGTCTTTGACGACTTCAAGCGCCTCGAAAAAATGTTTCCCGATGCGATGGCGAAGATACGCGCCACCGCTGGCGGCGTCGATGGCGATCTCTTCGCGTTGGTAGCCGCGGCATCCACAGTCGAGAGCCACGACTGAGCAACGCGGCCCGGGAGTTCTTTCAAGCAGTGAGCGCCAAGTCTTCGAAGCTGCCGGAGCCGTTCGGTTGGCGATTGCGCAGAAGTATGCCGACCGGCATAAGCTCTTCGAGAAAAAAGGTAACAGCGACGATTACAAATTTTTGTGGGTCACCGATTTTCCCTTCTTCGAGTGGGACGACGACACGAAGACGTGGACTTTTGCCCACCACCCGTTCACGTCTCCGCATGAAGACGATCTGAAAGCCGGGCGACTCACCTCCGATCCGGGCGCGGTCCGCGCGTTGGCTTACGACATCGTGCTGAACGGAACCGAGCTCGGCTCAGGATCGATTCGTATCCATCGTCAGGATGTTCAAAAGCAGATATTCAGCGCGCTGGGGATGAGTGACGACGAAGCAAGATCTCGCTTTGGCTTCTTCCTTGAAGCCCTCGAATACGGCACGCCTCCGCACGGCGGAATCGCGCTGGGGCTCGACCGGATTGCGATGATCCTCGCTGGAGCGCAGAGCCTGCGCGAAGTGATCGCCTTCCCGAAAACGGCGAAGGCGATCGACCTGATGGTCGACGCGCCAACGCCGGTCAGCGAGACGCAGCTAAGAGAGCTGCACATTCGTACGGTGCTGAAGAACTAATCTCATGGGCCCGAATGAACCCGGGCCCATTTTCTGCAAAGAACTCTTCTAGTCGGCGATGCCCGGGTCAGGCGCATCGATGCCCAGCGCGGTTGCCAGGGCGATCAGGTGGTCCTGTTCCTGCACGACGATGTTGCGCAGGCTCTCCGCAATCCCAAATTCGTTGAGCTCATCCGCCTGGCGGATGCGCCGCCGGTAGTTCCGGATGGTCTCCTTCTCGTTTTCCAGATCGAAGCGGAGCATCTCCTCGGCCTTCTCTGAGGTCTTGACCGGCTTGGGCGTCACCGACGGCATGCCGCCGAGATAATCGACGTGGTTGGCGATCTGCAGGGCGTGGTCAAGCTCCTCGGCTGCATGCACCGCGAGTTCATCGGCGATGTTCATGTAAGCGGCGCCCTTGAGCACCTGGGAATAATTCACGTAGGCGATAATCGCCTGATATTCGCGGGAGAGATCTCCATTGAGGGCATCGATCAGGTTCTTTCGTGTAAATACGGTTGCTGCAGCTTTCGGCATACTTTCTTTCTCCATCTATCGGTTCTTCGCCCGTAGGCGTATTGGCTAGGATGCGAGAACTCCGTCGCTCTGTCGTGGTTGTCCATGTTCCTTATTCCCGGCACCCAGCCCGAGGTCCGTTTTCGGCAGCTACTTCGCTGCATAGCTCTTGTCCTGTTGAGTGCGGGGATTAAAGACGGTAAAGCTCCCGGTCGGATTAGCGGTCAACTTCAGATAATTGCCCTGATCTTCTCCGCTGGAGAGGTTGGCGATGTACTCGGAGGACGTATTGTGTTCCGTTCCGCCTTCATCGGAAAAATGTAGCTGCCACAGCGTCTCGAGCCCCGGCGCGTTGCGAATGGTGTCGAGAATCGGCGTCGATCCGCCCTTCTTTTCCCCGTTGTCCATGATCGCGACTCTGGCATGGATCGCGTCGACTAACGCGGGGCTGGAACTCTGTTCCCAGCCATGGTGCGAGACGACCAGAATGTCGATGGAGCCAAGTTTGTTGTCGGGGCACATCAACTGCATCTCCTTGTCCCAGGTCAGATCGCCCAAGTCGAGGATCTTGAGCTTGCCGAAGGTAATGAGGACGCCCAGCGAGCGCGCGTTTTCCGTCTGATCGGCGGCCCGCACCTCTGAATTCTTGCAATATTGGTTTGGCTGCCCCGCTCCCGGCAGCGGCTTATCAATCAATTCCCCGTCAGCGCTGATGACCTTCACGTTCAGCCCGGTAATCGGCAGCGCGTCACCCGGTTTCGCAAGGATCCGCTTGTAAGGCCCACCGGCCAGCGTTTTCTGGTAGGCTGCGAAATTCGCCTCGACTCCAGGAGTGAGTTCGCGGTTGGGGCCATGATCGATAAATGTGCCGACCGGGATCTTCTGAACCAATTGCGGCACTCCACCCACATGGTCGTCGTGAAAGTGCGTGATGAGCACATAATCGATCTTCGAAATCCCCGCGCTCTTGGCGGCTGCGGCAATTCGCGTAGCGTCGCGCCCGTCGTGAGCGGGCCAGCCGGTATCGATGAGCAGTGACTGGCCGCTGGGCGCGACGAAGAGGGTCGACTGGCCGCCTTCCACGTCGATGAAGTAGACCTGCAGTTCTTTGCGCGGAGACTGCGGTGCGGCGTGGAGCAAGGCTGCGGAAAGAATCAGAGCAAGGGCGGTTGCGAATCTGCGCATAATCATCGCAGCCATTGTCCCATAACCGCCTTCACAATGCTGCGTCCGAGCGGAGCAGATGTAAGAAGCGGCTCTTCTTGACGGAAAAGCCGCCTTGAATGGCAATACGTTGCCGCCGCGTTGGGTTTGCTCCAGCAACTCGGCCCAATCCTGCATTATCCTGGCACGTCGCTTCAGGTAGAGAGCGTGGTTATAGGCCGCACCCACGGGGTTGCGAGGTGTGCAGGCAAGCGGCAATTCAGTATATTTGTGCAGGTATCCCTGCTCGTGCAGAATGGTCGAGACCAGCCCCCGGAAGGCATGGCCGGTCTGACGACCTCGGTGGCTCTTCGCTTGGATGTTCCAGGAAGGGGTTGTGGTGGGCAGTGAGGGATTCGAACCCCCGACATCCTGCTTGTAAGGCAGGCGCTCTAACCAGCTGAGCTAACCGCCCCTGAGCGGTCATGAGAGCGGGGATCGAAACTGTGGAGGTACAGTCCAAACAGTTCGGCCACTCATGGAGAAGAAGCCTTATTTTAGCAGCTTTCTGTGCGATGCGCCCGGGCGTCAGCCGCGGCGGCCTTGATAAACTCAAGCTAAAGTGAAGCGGTTGATTGTCAATGCGGACGATTTCGGCCTGACGGCCGGCGTCAACCGGGCAGTGGTCGAACTGGCCCGTGCAGGAACGCTTACCTCCGCAACGCTGATGGCGTCGGCCCCGGCGACCATAGAGGGGGCCAGGGCCGCGTTACGTCAATCGTCGCTCGGTGTCGGCTGTCATGTGGTGTTAGTTGACGGCCGGCCGGTATTGCCGGCCGAGAAGATCCCCTCCCTCGTCGATCCTTCCAGCCCGGCGAATGCTCCGAAGTTTCGGTCCACACTTGGCGTCTTCGTCGCTGACCTTCTCCGCGGGCGCATTCGCGAAGCGGATATCGAAGCCGAGGCAGCGGCACAGATTCATCGTCTGCAACGCCTTGATGTCCAGGTCACCCATGTCGACACTCATAAGCACACTCACGCCTTCCCCAGAGTGTTGCGCCCGCTGCTGCGAGCAGCGGTGCTGTGTAACGTGGCGTGCATTCGCAATCCCTTCGAGCCGCAGTGGAGCCTCGCCAATACTGTTGGTGCGGGGCTGAAGCGACGGCTGCAGGTGCGCGCCTTGGGCATGCAGCGTCGCTATTTTCTGGCCGCAACCGAGCATATCGGCATGGTCACCACCGAGGGATCGCTGGGCGTACTGGCTACCGGATCGATGAACGCGGAATTTCTGCGGCGGACGCTCCAGGCGATGCCCGACGGCACCTGGGAGCTGGTCTGTCATCCAGGCTACCGAGACCCAGATCTCGATGCTGCTGGAACGAGCCTTCTAGCAGCGCGCGAAATTGAGCGCGAGGCGCTGCAGGAGGTCATTCCCGGCGTCGCGAATCGAGATGTCTCGCTGATCCATTTTGGTCAATTGAAGGCGGCAAGTTTTGAGGCGGTCATATAACGTTGAGTTCGAAATACCACGTTGAGGTTGAAGCACTGAATTCGGCCGGCTGAATCGATCCGGCGGCTTGCGCGTCCAACTTGCTGCAGGGTTATTCATGAAAATCGGCATTACGTGTTATCCCACTTACGGTGGCAGCGGAGTGGTCGCGACGGAGCTCGGCATCGAGCTTGCCGCCCTCGGCCACCAGGTACACTTCATCACGTATTCGCAACCCTTCCGTCTTACCGGCCGTGAGAAGGGTATTTTCTACCACGAGGTTCCGGTCTCGAACTATCCGCTCTTCGAGTACCCGCCCTATGACCTGGCGCTCGCAACCCGAATGTCTGAGGTCGCCGAGTATTACGAGCTTGATTTGTTGCATGTTCACTATGCGATTCCACACTCGGTAAGCGCATTGCTGGCGCGGCAGATGCTCGCCGCCCGAGGGCGCCATCTGCCCTTCGTAACCACACTGCACGGCACCGACATCACGTTGGTCGGCCTCGACCGGTCTTATCTGCCGATCACTCGCTTTGGCATTGAAGAGAGCGACGGCGTCACATCGATCTCGCAATATCTCAAGGATAAGACGCTCGAAGAGTTCCACATCCAGAACCCGATTGAGGTCATTCCCAACTTTGTGAACTGCGATGTTTATAAGCCGCTCGAAGATCGCGACGCCGCCCGCGCGCGCTACGCCGATCCGGGCGAGAGGATTCTGATTCATCTCTCGAATTTTCGTCCGGTGAAACGGCTCACCGATGTGGTGAAGACATTCGCAAGAATCGTCGCGCAGATGCCGGCGCGACTTTTGTTGGTTGGCGACGGCCCTGACCGTTCGTCGGCGGAATGGCTGGCGCACGGCCTCGGTATTCAGGACCGCATCTCCTTCCTCGGGAAACAAGAAAGCGTGAACGATCTGCTGCCGGTCGCGGACCTGATGCTGATGCCGAGCGAGCTGGAATCTTTCGGCCTTGCCGCCCTCGAAGCCATGGCTTGCCTGGTGCCTACGATCGCGACCAAGGTCGGCGGCGTGCCGGAGCTGATCGAAGATGGCGTCACTGGCAGGCTCCTGCCGGTTGGCGATACGGAAGCGATGGCCGACGCAGCAATTGAACTACTGAGCGATCCCGAGCGGCTTGCCGAAATGGGGAGGGCCGGACGCGCCTCCGCGCAGGACAAGTACTGTGCGACGCGAATTATTCCTCTATATGAGAGGTATTACGAGGAAGTACTTGCGCGAGAGACCGGCTGACTCCAAACTGGCGTAGCCGCCAGCATCGGGTCGCCGTTCTCATTGAGCATCACAGGAATCTCCAGCGTCACCCGTGTCCCTCGCCCCGGCCGGCTCGTCACGTCAAAGCGCGCCGCCTCGCCGTAGAGTACCTCCAGCCGCTCGCGCACATTCTTCATACCGATGCCGGTGCCCTTGCGAACGACGCCGCCTCCGGGCGTTCGCGCCGACTCGCCCATGCCCACGCCGTCGTCTTCCACCTCGATCATCATGCTGGTCTCGCGCAGGCGGCTGCGCATGGTAATGGTGCCGCCGCTGATGCGCGGCTCGATGCCGTGCTTGATGCTGTTCTCAATCAAGGGCTGCAGCAACATGCTGGGTACGAGCATTTCGAGCGTAGCTGGATCGATATCTTTGACCACGCGCAGCTTGTCTGCGCCAAATCGAACGACTTCAATGCCGAGATAATCCTCGGTGAAGTTCAGCTCTTCGCGCAATGCGACGAAAGTGTCGTGCTCTTTGAGGAGGGAGCGCAGGATGTTGGCCAGGCGCACAATCATCTCTCTCGCCATCTCGGGGCGGAAGCGCACCAGCGAAGCGATCGAATTGAGAGTGTTGAAGAGGAAGTGTGGATTGATCTGGCGCTGCAAAGCATCGAAGCGCGCTTCCAGCAGCAGCCGCTTTTGTTCCTCAAGCTTGTGCTCAATGCGGATCGCGTTCCATATCTTCAACTGAATGCCTACGACCATCGCTGCGCAGGCATAGACCGCGAGACGAATCAGCCAGGTTGGCGCGATCAAGGCGAAGAGGCGCGCCGGGTAGGCCTCGGCGAGCCACTCGCGCGCGATCTCCATACCTACGATGAGGACTAAAAGCAGGATCTGTCGGTCGAAGCGCGGTTTGCGTAAATTGCGGCGAACCCAGCGGTAGATGCTCAGATCGACAAAGGGCGAGAAGGACCAGACCTCATCCGCGGTGACCAGGCGCCCATAGGTGCCGGCGATCAGCGCTACGGTGAGATTGAAGGGCAGCGTCAGGTATTCGTGGTTAAACATGGCCGGTACCGAGAGCAGCGCCCCCCCCGCCATCGCCGAGAGCGGCCCCAGCAAAACCCCAAGGATGATAACTGTTTCGAAGGCGATGTCCGCCGCGTAGAAGTTCGGGACGATGATGCGCACCCAGACGCCTAACGTAAGGGGGATGCAAATCCACGCCAGCAGGCTGATCGTGTGCGCGCCGCTCCGGTTCTCTTCAAAGAGCAGGTTCTGGAAGCTGCGTGAGCGCGCGAGGGCGCTCGAAACCGAGGCGGCAACGCCCAGCTTGACCAGCAGCGTAATCAGAATGAGGGTGGAATCGAACACACCCTTACTGTAACGCTTTCGATCCCGCCGAGACGGATTGGGGCGGCGTTATCAGTCCCGAAGGCCATGCCGAAAGCGTGGTTGCAATTGGGTATGCGGCAATCGGCCGGTGCCCGCGAAACTAAACGGGGCTTGCTGCATCCGTATACTTAAGATATGCCTTTCGAGATCGTGAAAAAATTAGCGGATGCCGACTTTCCCACTCGTTGGGGACACTTCCGCATCCTCGGTTACGAAGGGTTATTGGTCGGCGCCAGGCCCTGCTGCGAACACTCCAACGCGCCGCTCGCGCAAAAAGAAGAGCTGGTCGCGCTCATCATGGGCGATATCTACAGTGAGCCGCCGATCGTTCGCATCCACTCGCAATGCCTCACAGGAGATGTATTTGGCTCGCTACGCTGCGACTGCAGATTGCAGCTGGAGCTTGCTCTCAAAGCTATTGGCGATGCGGGGGCGGGCATACTTCTCTATGAGGAAAAAGAGGGTCGCGGCATAGGCCTGATGGCCAAGCTCAAGGCCTACGAACTTCAGGACCAGGGCATGGATACGGTTGAGGCCAACGTCGCTCTTGGCTTTCGAGCCGATTGTCGCGAATTCGAGCTACCCGCAGAGGTGCTCAAAGATCTCGGCGTCTCCGAAGTCCGCCTGATGACCAATAATCCGGAGAAGGTCGAGGCCCTCGAAGCGGCGGGAATCCGAGTCGTCGAACGTATCTCGGCTGAGGTCGAGCCGCTTGAGTCCTTCGAGCGCTATCTCCAGACAAAGCACGAAAAGATGGGGCACATTCTCGGCAGCCTCTCCGAGCGCACTGTCGGGTAGCCAGACCGCACAATTCTTACTAATAGCGGTCCATTCTGACCATCAATAGTTATCAAAAGGTCATCGGCGTTGCTTCGCCGGGCAACCTTCCCTCCCGCAACAAAATCCGACGTAAGGCGTTTGTACGAAACAAGAAACAAGGCCCAACGGAGGATATCCGGGGCCGGAGAGAAGCTGCTCCATCCGCGCAAGCCGCTGCCGTAAATGTTTGCGGATACCGAAGGACGGACCGGCAAGGACAAAATGAAAATCGCTCGCTACCTTCGCACGCTACTGCTCGCAGCCACCGTGCTGGCTGTCCCGGCCGCTTCCTTCGCCGGGGTTTTTATCTCGATCGGCATCGCCCCTCCGCCCCTCCCCGTCTATGAACAGCCCGCTATCCCCGCTGACGGCTACATGTGGACGCCAGGCTATTGGGCATGGAGCGATTATGGGGGTTACTACTGGGTTCCAGGGACCTGGGTGCAGCCGCCGCAAGTTGGCGTTTTGTGGACCCCTGGCTACTGGGGTTGGAATAACGGGGCTTATATCTACAATGCGGGTTATTGGGGACCGCATATCGGTTTCTATGGTGGAGTCAACTACGGATACGGATATGGCGGATCAGGCTATGAGGGCGGGTACTGGAACAACGGCCATTTCGCCTACAACCGCTCGGTGAATAACGTCAGCAACGTCCACATCACCAACGTCTACAACAAAACGGTGATTAACAATACGACGATCAACCGCACCAGCTTCAACGGCGGGAGCGGCGGCATCCAGGCCCGACCGACGGCCCAGGAGCAGGCGGCCGTCAGAGAAAACCATATTCAACCGACTGCAGCCCAGGTCCAGCACGTCAACCAAGCCCAAAGCAACCCGCAACTGCGCGCGTCTGAGAACGGTGGCAGGCCAGCCATAGCTGCTACCTCGCGGCCGGCTGACTTCAAGAGTGCGGTTCCCGCCCGTGAAGCTGGCGGAAGGGTCGACACCGCAGCGTATAAAGCAGCGGCCAGCAACGGCGGCAAACTGCCTCCGAATATGAAGGATCCTGGCGGCAATACGCCGGCAAATCGTGCTGCCAACAATGCCGAGGCTCGCCCTTCCACTTCGAACAACCACGCAACCGAGGCGCGGCCAACGGTAGCCTCCAACTCGGAACGACCGGCGCCGAATGCAAGACCAGCGGCAATTTCACCGACCAAACCGGCTGCGCCTGCAGCGAAACCGGCTGCCCCGGCGACTCGTCCCGCGACCGAAACACCGCGGCCAGAAGCAAGGCCGGAAACCACCCGCCCCGAGACCGAAAGCCGGCCTGCAGCGCAGCCTAAGCCTGTGGCGCAACCGAAGGTTCAGACGCAGGCGAAGGCTCAGCCCAGGCCCCAGTCAGAGCCCAGGCCCCAGGCGCAACCCAAGCCAGTTGCACAATCGCATCCTCAGCAACCCCACCCTCAACCCAAGCAGAATGCTCATGAAGGCGAGAACAAACAGAAATAACCAGTCTGAAATGTTGCTGCACGCGAAACGGCCCGCCAAACCTGGCGGGCCGTTACTTTCTACAGAATGAAATTAGCTAGAGCAGCTTCCCCGCTGCAAGGTCTCGAACGAGATTGCGGTCCGCCGCGAGGAAGTCATACGTGGGCAGGGCGGTCAGTTCGCACCAGCGCAAATCATTGAAAATCCTATTAGTAATCTCCCCGCCGAATTCATGTACGGCAAAGAACTGCAGATCGACGGCGCGCCCACTCCGATAGGTATGACGCATATGGGCGATGCGCGCACCAATCTTGGCGTCGATGCCCAACTCTTCCTCAAGTTCGCGGGCCAAGGCTTGCTCGGCGCTTTCGCCAGGCTCCATCTTGCCCCCAGGAAATTCCCATTTCAGGGCCATCGGCTGATCGGGGCGGCGCTGGCAGATCAACACCTCGCGCCCGCGCAGAATCAGCGCGACGGCGACCAGCCGGACACTTCTTTCGCTGGAGTCAGATTTTCGCCCAACTTCCGGCACTGCGGCGAGTTGGGACTTCTCCACATTCACGTCCACTCTAGTTTAGACGTTATTCAGCCTGAAACATTGGCAGCGGGCAAATTGCCATCTTTGATCGCAGGGCAAGAGTTCCGGACGAAGAGCTCAGGGTGGATCACCCCGGCAAGGGCCTTCAGTCCTTCGACCAGGGATGGCGCCGGGGTATTAAGCAACTCGTCTGGAATGCAGACCGCTCGCTGAGCGCGAACCGCGCGAAGATGTTGCCAGCTGCGCATGGCGATCACCCGATCCACCGGAACGCGGCTTCCGGCTCCGCACCATGCCAGCACAATGACCTCCGGGTCGGCGCTAGCGATCGCCTCTGCGGTGGTCGCTTTTCCCGCATCGCCGAGGAAAACTCCGCCTGCGGCTTCGACCAGTTCTCGCACCCACGGCTGCGAGTGGATCAACGGTTTGCCCCACTCTTCGCAGTAGACCAGCGGCTTGTTCTTGGCAGCAGCCGCGATGTCGGCAATGCCTGCAATTGCTTCCCGCATATCGTGGACAACCCGGCGCGCACGCTCGGCCTCGCCAACCACACCTCCGATCAGCTGAATGTCGCCATAGATGTCGGCCAGGCGATGCGGGGCAAGCGCCAGTACGGGAATTCCGGTTTTCAGGATCGCTGCCAGTGATGCCTGGCGGTAGGGGACCGAGGCAATCACGAGATCGGGATGGAGCGCCACAATCTCTGCCATGTCACTCGACCACGAATCCCGCACAACGGCGAGATCTCGGGATCGCAACTCCGGCGCCGCCTCGAGACAGTAACGAGTGCAACCGATGAGCGTATCAAGTCGACCGAGCGATTGCAGGGTCAGACTAATGCTTGGCTGCAAAGACAGGATTCGTATTCGGTTCATTGCCACTGGTTTTTATGCCGCTCCAGCCACCAGCAGGGCTGATCTTCGTTGTGAGGAAAGATCGACTTGACGCAGGGCTGGGCGACAGAACCGAGATAGTCGAACTCCTCCTTCTGGCCTTTCAGTGGAGTCGCCAGGTACTGATTTACGGTAACGGTGCCCAGTCCGGAGCGGTGGGCCATCCTCACACCGAGCGCAGCCCAGTCAGCGAAATAGATGACGACCGCGCCGATGAGTAACCATTTCAATGACCGCGCCAGGGCTTTGGACATGTTGAATTCCATCCTAATCCTCGCCAAATATATCCAAGGACTTTGACATGCACGCTACGCTACTGTAGCTAAGAAAGGGAGGCTGAATGACAGATGCAGAGAGAATTCGCCAATACGCCCGGCAAACTTACATTCAGCCGGCTATCCAGCGCCAGGAACGGGAAGTCCAGATAAGGGCCGGGGATGTACATAGGGCAATGCAGTTACGTCATCAACACCCAAATGTCTGCCAGGCGCTGAAGTCAAATATCTTCTTGAAGGACAACGACTTAAAATTGAAATCCGAGGATGGGCCGCAATCCGGGCAAAGCTCCACGATGGTCTTCACCTACCAGTCCCCGAAGGCACCTCGCCTCAGCAAAATAGCGAGCCGCCAAGTTCAGGGTCAAACCTGCTGAAGTTGCTGGAACTCAGGGGGATTGGTAAGGAACTCTTCGCGTCGCTGGGCGGCGGAGAAAATTTCATTCGCAGCGAACGCAAGGCATTTGCGGATGCGATCGAAAAGCAAGACCGCGAGCGCGGATTGCTATGAGCATGATCTATTGGGACACGATGCTCTTTGTCTATCTCATCGAGGAAAATCCGGAACACATAGAACGGTTGAAAGACTTGTCTTGCAGATGGCGGAGCGTGGCGACACGCTCTGCACCAGCATTTTCACCAGGGGGGAAGCGCTAGTCGGTGCACAAGGGTCAGGAGGCGACCAGGCCGCGCAGAAGTTGCGCGATTACCTGCGGCCTCCGATTGTGGACCTCCTTCCCTTCACGCTCGAAACTGCCGATCACTACGCCTGCATTCGCGCTACCAACCGTGTTTCGCCCGCCGATGCCATCCACCTCGCAAGCGCAGCGACTGCGGGAGTCGACCTATTCCTCACCAGCGACCCGCGCCTGAAGCGCATGATCGTCCCCGGCATCCAGTTTGTCGCGGGCATGGATGTCGATCTCTTCTAAGCGAGCCAGGGCGGCGCTATACTGACCTCAGAAATCCCCTGAGGCTCTCCGCCGGAAGGGAGGCGCGACGTGTTCCGCGAACTCGCCAAAGCCATTGCCCTCGTTCTTAGCATCGTCTCGCTCTACGCCTTGCTGGGGAGTGCATTCTTCGAGCCAGTGCCCGGAAGTCCCTGGCAGCAGCGGCTCGTGCAATCGCTCGAGACCCTGGCCATGAGTAGCTGCGTCTGCTTCGCCAGTGGACTGCTTTTCAGCATTACCACCCGCCCCGAGCCCCCGGTGGCGCGAACCCTTCCCGTTCGGCTCTTCTGGTGGACGCTCGGCTGCACCGTCCTGATGTTTCTGCTGTCGCGATATCTCGAGGTCTTCTACGTGCCGCTGTTATGGAAAAACCAGCCGCACTAGAGCGTGGCCCAAGAGCTACGTTGGGTCGGGTCGACGACGCCCGCATTAATACAGTCCCACCCGGGTCTCTTCCGCCATGAAGTCGACGACGGCGCTGAGGTCGGCGGTCTGCGCGAACCGCTTGATCTGGCGATCGGCTCCGGTGCCCATATCCATGATCGTGCGGATGTAGTTGATCTCCTCGCGGCTGTTCAGGCCGTCAACCACATCGTCGACAAACGCCAGGTATTCATGGATCAGTTCGCGTTCGTCGACCTCCGTTTCCTTGCCGAAGTCGATGAGTTTGCCGTCGAGGCCATAGCGGACGGCGCGCCACTTGTTCTCCATCAGCAGGGCGCGGGAGTAGTGGCGAAAATCCTGGTTACGTTTGTGAAGCTGGTGCAGCTTGGCGGCCGTCGCCTGGATGAGCGCGGCAATGGCCAGGGTTTCTTCGGCGCGCATGGGGAGGTCGCAAACGCGTACCTCCACGGTGTTGAAGAAGGGGTGCGGGCGGATGTCCCACCAGATCTTCTTGGCGTTATCGAGGCAGTTGGTCTTGATGAGTAGCTTCACGAAGTTGTCGTATTCGCTGAAGCTGGAGAACTCGTCAGGAATGTTGGTGCGTGGAAACTTATCGAAGACCTTTGCGCGATAGCTCTTAAGGCCGGTATTGTCGCCGCGCCAGAAGGGCGAGTTGGTGGAGAGCGCGAGGATATGGGGCAGGAAATAGCGCAGCGAATTCATTACTCGGATCGCGGCCTCTTTATCCTCAATGCCGATATGCACGTGGAGGCCGAAGATGAGGTTGGCACGGGCAACGGTCTGCAGATCCTCCACCACACGGCGGTAACGCTCGTCGGGATAAATCTCCTGCTTGCGCCAGTCGGCAAAGGGGTGCGTTGCCCCGGCGACCAGCAGGAGGCCGTTCTGCTCGGCGAGCTGGATCATCTGGCGGCGGAGATCGAAGAGGTCTTCGCGGGCCTCTTTGATGGTGGGGCAAATCTGCGTGCCAACCTCGACGACCGACTGGTGCATCTCGGCCTTCACTCGCTCCTCGAGCCGGCGCTTACCCTCCGCGAGCATCTCGGTGGCGATGTGGGAACGCAGATCGCGGGTGACCGGATCGACCGTCTGGTATTCCTCTTCAATGCCGATGTTGAACGTAGGCTGCATGGATTGGCACCTCGCCGCGACGCGTTTGAAAGTGGATGCGTTGCTACCTTTGTATTAGGGGTTGGGTTTTTGGGCAAGCGACGTTGCGAAATGGCCTAATAAGCAGGCTTATCGCACTGGACGGGATTGGCCTTCAGGCGTTGATAGACGAAGCGGTCTGGATTCCACCAGTAGCCAACACAAGTAAAGCGGGAGAGATAGCGGTTCTCCAATTCCTCGACGTATCCGAGGCTCCCGCCCATAGCGTTTGCAGCGAACCTTCCGCGGCCCTCGACCAGGACGTCTAGCCCCGCTGGGCCTTCGGTGGTTCACTTGTATTGGCGGTTGAGTTGAGGCAAGCTAGATTTGAGCAGACGGGTAGACTAGAGACGATCTAGGAGGCAGATCTGGTATGCCATTTCTGATTGTCGAGGACGAAGATGCCGAGCGATTGGCGGCAGAAATAGCGAGAGCGACAGGACAGTCCATCGAAGCGGCGGTAATCGAGGCCTTAAGGGAAAAGCTCGATAGCTTGCCAAAGAAGCAAGAGCGCGAGGCGAGCTTTGACGAGTTGATCGCGATTGCCGACCGGATCGCTCATCGCGAGGAAGGGATGAAGGTTCCTCACGGTGAGCTGCTCTATGACGACCACGGTATGCCGAAATAGTTGTGGGCTAAACGGCTGGCTGTTCGTTCTCCGCGATCTTCGCGGCTGCTTTCCTGGCTTTGGCGGACGAAGGGCTCTCCTTTTTCGGAACAGCTGCTTTTTTGACGGCCTTGGGAGCGGCGGATCCCAGGTAGGCTCCCCAATGAAAATCCGAGATCGCTGGGCCTTGTTTTGCTTTCTTGATCGCCAGGTCGGCCATCTGCTGCACAATCCACTCGAAGTTCTCCTTGCCTACCGAGTGCAGGTCGGCGTCGGGCGCCGGGTTCATGAAATCGATGGCGTAGGGGATCCCGTCTTCTACGGCAAACTCGACAGTATTCAGGTCATAGCCGAGCGCCCTGCATAAGGTCAGCGAATCCTTCTCGACGCGCTTCAGGAGTTTCTTGTCGTAGGGCGGAGGGTCGAGCACGTAGCGCTCAGCATGGGGCCGCCGCGGATCGTAGGGCATGATGCGCACCTTTTCCTGCCCGACGACGTAGCAGCGGAAATACTCGTTGAATTTCACCGCCTTCTGAAAGAGCATGCACAGGTCGCGGCTACAGTCATAGGCGTGGAAGAACTCATCGGGATTGTGCACGTGGTAGACGTCTTTCCAGCCTCCGCCGTCGACCGGCTTGAGGAAGGAAGGGAAGCCGATGTAGTTGAAGACGCTCTCCCAATCGAGCGGGTATTCAAGGTTACGCATGGAGCGCTCGGTGGTGCCGGGCGGGAACTGCTTATGCGGCAGGATGACCGTAGGCGGCACGGCGACGCCGAGCTTGTCGGCCAGAGAATAGTTGAAGAACTTGTCGTCGGCAGACCACCAAAATGGATTGTTGATCACGATGGTCCCATTGAGGACGGCATGTTTCAGAAAGGCGCGATAAAACGGGATGTCGTGCGAGATGCGGTCGACAATCACGGAATAGGCCGGCGGCTTATCGAGATGCACCGCGCCGGTCTGCACAAACTCCGCGCAGATGCCATCGACGTTCATCGAATTGATCCGCTCGACGAGTGCGCCGGGGAAGGTATTTTCCATGCCAAATAAAACGCCGATTTTTTTCACTATGCTCCCCTGGCTGCGACGGGATTGAAAGCTCGAAATTGACGGCCAACCGAGGCCTAAGCCCACCTTAGCCAAAACTTTCGCCAGATGCAAAGCTCCGCATCGAGAAACTGCGCAAAAGCCGCTGCCGCGCTGCCTCAGAGCCCGTCTGGGCGGCGGTCGTGCTTCCGTCCGCTGGCCCTAGATCCTAAGAAGAAGACCTTTCTCGAAATGGCCGTAGGCCACGATAGGGCGCTCCTCCGCAGTTGCGACGCCGATAATTCCATTGAGTAACTGGTAAACCCCGTGATACGCTTCGGCCACTGTGGTCACTACCCCCCGAAGGCGCAGAAACGGGGGAGTTTGGACCGGAGCAGAGGTTTCGACGGCCATTGTGTGCTTTGGCTCTAAGGGGGAACTATGAACTGCCGGTTGACCTGCGTCGTCGTGATTGCCATGCTGGTCGCGCCTTCGGGCCAACACGCGCAGCTCACAGCTCACTCCAAAACCAAGGCCGCAACCGAGTTAATGGAGATTATCCTCGAAAAGAAAAGTGGCGACAAAGTCCAGACAATGGACGCCGGCCACGTTTTCCAGACCGGCGACATCCTTCGATTTCGGCTTCGTCCCGCCTTTGACGGATTTCTCTATGTGACCGACCTGGGCAGTTCGGGCAAGAGCAGCCTCCTCTTTCCCAGCCAGGAAACGGGCAGCGACAACCGCATCGAACATGCTCACGAATATATCGTGCCGGCCACTCCAGATGGCTGGTTCGAGGTTTCCGGGCCGCCGGGGTATGAGACGCTCTATTTCGTCATGAGCCCTGTCCCTCTGGCCGGAAGCGGGGTTCCTGGGGCCGTACCGAATCCGAATCAGGGAATTCCGCAGGGAACGCCGCCGCCGACCATGCATCCGCGCTGCAACGATGAAATTTTCAAATCGCGTGGAGAGTGCGTCGATGGAATGGCCGGCCCACGCCGGGTCGAACCGGACGCGACTTTGCCCCCCACGGTAAGGGATTTGTTCGGGAGCACCCCGCCCGGCAGCGGCGCGCGAGACTTGGATTTCGCCAAGAAATCATCCGCCAGTGTCGTAACTTCGGCCAGTCCGATCAGCGGTCCGGTGGTCTATGAGTTCCTGTTGGCACATAATTAGCTACGGTGCGATTTTCAGGGCTGAGATAGCGATGTGCTCGGCAGGCAGTGGGCGAAGGCTATGAATCGAATTGAAGTGCAACTCGTCGTCCTGCTTCTCCTGCTCGGCGCGAGCATGGCGCAGGCGGAGCAATCCGCTACCCCGCCGGCGAGCGCGCCAGCTTCGGTGCAGCAGCAAGACCAGAACCGCGATCTGACCTTTAAGAAAGACACAGGCAAGCCCGCGTCCGAATTGACGGTCAAAATTCCGCGCAGCTATGCCCTGGTAATCGGGATATCCAAGTACAAGAACCTGCCTGCGGACGCTCAACTCGAATACCCCGACCGCGATGCGGAGTCCATTTACACCGTACTTATCAGCGCCGAGGGCGGTCAGTTTCCCGCTGAAAACGTGCACAAGCTGATCAACGAAAATGCGACCGCCGCGAACATCAAGAAGGAGCTTGAAACTTGGCTGCCCTCGGTGACAAAGGACGATGACCGGGTGCTGATCTATTTTGCAGGACATGGCTTTGTCTCTGCCGGCAGGGCCTATCTTGCCCCTTACGATATCGACCTCAAGAACATCGCGGGCAGTTCTTATCCAATGGACCAGCTAGGCGCCGACATCGGCGGCAAGATCAACGGCAAGTGGAAGGTGCTGATCACCGACTCCTGCCATTCTGGAGCCATCACCCCGGAGGCCGACCGGGCAAAGGTCAACCAGACGCTGCTCGACTTGCAGAAGTCGCTCTTTTCCATCACCGCCAGTCGCGACCGCGAACAGAGTTACGAGAGCGACAAATGGGGAGGCGGCCACGGAATCTTCACGTACTACGTCGTTAAGGGGCTGGAGGGCGAGGCCGACACCAGCGGGGATGGCGTTGTCTCCGCTGACGAGCTTGCTGAATATGTCCACACAAATGTCCGTCTGGCGACGAACGCCGCGCAAAACCCCACCTCGGAACGGGGCAGCTTCGATCCTAATATGGTGCTTGCTTATAACCCAGGCCGGGTGACGGCAGCGAACCTGCCCCCTCCCAAGTACGGCACCCTGATCATAGAAACCAACATGGACGGCACCGAGGTCTTTGTGGACGGTAAGAGCGCAGGGGTGGTGAACAAGGCCGCAGCGCTGCGGCTGCCTGGCATCGAGCCGGGAGCGCACACAGTCAAGTCAGTCCATCTGGGGTATGAACCCGACGGGCCGCGCGAAGAGCAGGTCTACCCCGGGCAGGAGACGACCGTCAGCGTTCGCATTCTCATCGCCCGCAACCGTAATCACAGCGCGGTCGAGCACTTCGACAAAGGCATTGAATACTACAACAAAGGCTTCGAGCAGAACTACCGCAAAGCTGCGGGCGAGTTTGAGACGGCCTTGCAGATCGACCCCAAGTACAGCCAGGCCGCGCTCTATCTCGGGCGCGTCTACAACGCACTCTACGACGACCAGAAAGCGCTGGCGTCTTTCCGGACGGCGATCGAGATCGATCCCGATTATCTTGAGGCGCGGTCGAGCTACGCGGGGGCTCTCCTCGATGGCGGGGATCTTGATGAAGCGGTCCGCCAGTTGAACATCGTAACGCAGCGCGAACCGAACAACGGGATGGCCTGGTATCTGCTCTCGCAGGCTTATGCACGCAAGGGAAGCTACGATGAGGCGGTTGTCGCGTCGCGCAAAGCCGTCTCGCTGACTCCTCAAAATGCCGAGGCCCACTTCTGGCTGGCTGAATCGCTGCGTTTCAAGCACGAATTCCCCGAGTCCGAGACCGAGTACAAGGAATATCTGGCGCTCTCGAACTTCGATAGCGGCTTCGGCGGCCAGTTGAACTACTATCTCGCCGGATATCTCTTCGGGGCTGGCAGCAAGAAGCGCGCCGCGCAGACCGATATATGGAGAGAGCTTCGCGGCAAGGCGAACGTAGGCCTGTGCGACTGCGAGGCCTTCCAGAAGCGCTTCGATTCAGCCATCGGCTATTGCCAGGTGGCGCTCGGCTATAGTCCCGGCGACCTCTACGCCAACTACCGGCTCGGGCTTGTCTATTCGGAAAAATACAACCAGTCCGGACAGATCGGCCTGCTGGCTGCCGCGCACAAGCATTTTGAAGAGGTCATCGCGGAGAACCCAGACGCCGTCGAAGCCGGCCGCGCTAGAAGCTACGTGAAGAATATCGACGACGTGCTCGCGAGACAGCCTTAGGCGTGCGCCTCAGATCGCCAACTGTACAAAGAAGGCAATCACGGAGAGCGAGAGTATCTGGATTGCCAAATGTAGCCGTTCCGATTTAACCTGCCGCAGGAACGAGATGGT
The DNA here is from genome assembly GCA_963790505.1 of uncultured Acidobacteriaceae bacterium. Classification (GTDB taxonomy): domain Bacteria; phylum Acidobacteriota; class Terriglobia; order Terriglobales; family Acidobacteriaceae; genus Acidisarcina. Next base: position 1,386,079 of record CAWBOT010000004.1, read on the forward strand.
CACGACCTCGTCACACATCGATCGAACCAGATCCGCATCCGTCGCCGACAACATGCTGGCGGTATAGGTTGCGTGGCTTGTCTCCAGCCCCTGCGGAAGCCGGTTGCCCAGAGTATCGCGAAGCCGGGGGCGGTGCCGGCTGGGCACCAGAAAGAAAGGCGGCTCTGCGAATTGGGTGAGCGCAAAGGAGCCTTGCACATGGACGGTGGGAAAGATCACACGCAGGCAAACCGATAAACATCCCAGGGTGACGACGCCGAAAATGCCGAGAAGGACCAAATGGGCGTGAGGGTAACGCTGGTGAGGCTCCGAAAATTGGAACGCCGCCGCCATCATGGCGGTCAGCAAAGTCACGCAGAAGGCGGCCTTGGTGTCGAGGAAGCGAATTGTGTTCTGCACGTCCGCGACGACGTTGGAAAGAAAAAGCAGCCGACTTGTGTAATCCGGTTGGTCAATCACTGCTGGAGAGTGTAGCAGGATCGACTCTCTGGCAGGGACCCCGGGAAAATTGACTGGCAATGATTCGCGCATTGCGCTTAACTGTTGATGCCTCAGGTATCCACTCATGCCGGCCGCTCGAAGCGCACTGACGAGGAAGCTTAGCAAAATTGCCTGCGGGTGTAGCGGTGCCGTCCTAATGGCAACTGTATTTTCCGGGCTGGGCCGCCTTCAGGCCCAGGCGCCCGACAGCTCAGCGGCCCCCCAGGTGCAGCGGAGCCCCGCTGCACCCCAGCGTGTGCCACGGCAACTTCCCTCGATGTCGGCGCTGCAAGGGCGGTTGATCGACAGCTCCGGGTTGGCAATCGGCGGCGTCACCGTCTCGCTGACCTCGCTAGTTGGCCCCTGTCTCCCTCCGCAGAAGCTATGCTCGATCTCCGATGCCGATGGCATCTTCCGTGTGCTGCAGGTACCGGCTGGAGACTACCCGCTGACGTTTACGATCGCCGGCGGCGCGTCCTTCCGGAGAGGCAACGTCCACATTGGCGTTGGCGAAGTGCTGAGCGTCCAGGTACAGCTTCCGGTCGAGCGTACGCCGGGTCCGGCATCGGTCATTCCCCGCGCCCCAGGCGAGATTGACGAGTCCAGCTATCGAGAGCTAAGCCGCCATGCCATCAACGACGGCTCGACCGTCCCGCCGATGCTGCGGCTTTCGCCTGAGGACATGGTATTCCTGCCCAGGCCCGACCGCTGGAACACAGCGATGCCGGACTATCGCCGCTATCCCGACGACCCGCGCTCCCAGTATGTCCTCGGTCACTGGTACGACCCTTTCAACCGCAACAAATTAAAAGGCGACTATCCAGTGCTGACTAGTATTCTCGGCCCGCGTACCTTCTTCAATTTCACTGGATCGAGCGTGACGGCCCTCGATGGCCGCAGGCTGCCGACTCCCTCGAATGAAGGCTCTGCCCAACCAAATTCGGCGCCCTTTTTCGGCAATGGCGGACAATTCTTCCTCGCGCAGACATTTCGACTCAGCTTTAACCTTTTCAAAGGCGACGCGGCTTTTCGACCCATCGACTGGCAGGTTCGTATTACGCCGGCCTTCAACCTGAACTACCTCGCGACCCAGGAGAATGGCATTGTCAATGCCAACGTGGCCAAGGGCACCGACCGGTTCGATGCCCACATCGGCCTGCAGGAGGCGTTCGTCGAGGTCAAACTGAAAGACCTCAGTCCGAACTACGATTTCATCTCTATTCGCGCAGGCATCCAGCAGTTCTCCTCCGACTTTCGGGGCTTCATCTTCGCCGACGAAAACAACGGAGTAAGGATATTCGGCAACCTGCGCTCCAACCGCCTGCAGTACAACGCCGCGTTTTTCGACCTGCTGGAAAAGGACACGAACAGCGGTCTCAACACATTCCAGCGACGCTTTCGCCAGGTGGGGGTGGCCAATCTCTACATTCAGGACTTTGGCTTCAAGGGCTACACTAGCGAGTTCAGCTTCGATTGGAGCAATGACGATCCGACGATCTATTTCGACAACAATGACTTTCAGGTGCGGCCCGCGCCGATTGGGACCCCCATGCCGCACAGTATCCGCTCCTATTACATCGGTTGGACAGGTGATGGCCATATCCGCCGCCTCAACATCAATAACGCCTTCTATCAGGCGCTCGGCCATGACACCTTCAATCCGATTGCCGCGCGGAAGGTCGATATCAATGCGCAACTCGCCGCACTGGAGCTTTCAGTTGATGAGGACTGGCTGCGATTTCGCGGTTCGTTTCTCTACGCATCGGGCGACGCCAACCCGCGCGGGCCTAACAGCCGCATTGCTCGCGGCTTCGATTCGATCGTGGACAGCGAGGCCTTCGCTGGCGGCGAGTTCAGCTTCTTCAATCGCGAGGGTATTCGGCTGAGCGGAACCGGCGTTGCGCTCACCTCGCCCGACAGCTTTCTGCCCGACCTCAACGCCAGCAAAGACGAAGGCCAATCGAACTTTGTCAATCCCGGCCTCTATCTGGTCAACGCAGGATTCGATGCGAAGCTGACCCCGACCCTCAAGCTGATTACCAACGTGAACTATCTCCGCTTTGTGCGCACCGAGCCGCTCGAACTGCTGTTATTTCAAAACCCTATTCATCATGGCATCGGCGTCGACGCGAGCACGGGAGTTATCTGGCGTCCGCCGCTCTCGGATAACATCATCGTCACCGGAGGGATTGCAGTCCTGCCTCCAGCGCTCGGCTTCAGAGAGATTTATCAAAGCAAGACGTTGCTGTCTGGATTTGGAACGATTCGTTACACATTCTGAGTTGAAATTGGCGGTTGTGGAACCTTAGCCAGATACATGAAGTGCAACGGCAAACATCCCGGGGAGTATCAAAACAGGGGCGAGATGCGTCGTCCCCACGCAGGAGCGCTGGCCTGCGTGGCCGTCGCCTTGTGTGTTGCAGCTCCAGGAATTGTTCGATTCGGAGGATCGAACAATTCGTCCATCGCGCATGCCGCCGAGGCCCTGCCACAAACCGTCGCATCCATTCCGCGCGGCGAAGCTCCTGAGCAGGCCCAGCGGCAAAGTGCAGGTTGCGTTAGCTGCCACACCTCGACTGACAGCGCTTCGATGCACGCCGAGTCGGTCGTCGTCATTGGCTGCGCCGATTGCCACGGAGGCGATCCTGCGGTCATGGCCTCGGGTGTGCCAAAGTCCGCGGAATACATTCAGGCGATGCACAAGGCCCATGTCCAACCCAGGTTCGCCGAAGACTCAGCGCGCGGCGGTCATCCCATTCGCGTCTACACTCGCTGGCTGCGCGAGAGCCTGGAGTGGGTCCGCTTCGTCAACCCCGGCGACCTGCGTGTTGCTCCGCAGACATGCGGCTCTTCCGGTTGCCACACCGAAGAGGTCCGCAACGTCTCGACCAGCATGATGACTCACGGCGCGATGCTGTGGGGCGCGGCGCTCTATAACAACGGCGCCTATCCGCTCAAGAATCCGCATTTCGGCGAGTCCTATTCTGCCAACGGCACGCCGCAACGGCTGCGCACCTTTCCGCCCCCGACCGAAGAGGAGACTCGCACAAAAGGGGTACTGCCTTATCTCGATCCGCTGCAGAGGTGGGAGATATCGCAGCCCGGCAACGTGCTTCGCGTCTTTGAGCGCGGTGGTGAGAAGAAGGCGGAGATCGGCATTCCAAGCCCCGAAGAAACCTCCGGCGATCCTGATCTGAAGCTCAGTAATCGCGGCTTTGGCACGCAACTGCGCACCGACCCAGTTTTTCTTGGCCTGCAGAAGACGCGCCTTCTCGATCCGCTGCTCAGCTTTCCCGGCACCAACGACCAGCCAGGCGACTATCGCGGCAGCGGCTGCTCCGGCTGTCACGTTATTTATGCGAATGACCGCTCCGCCGAGCACTCCGCGCAATATGCGCAATATGGCCATGACGGCACCAGCATCAGCGTCGATCCGACGATCGATAAGTCGCAGTCTGGACATCCGCTCCGCCATGTCTTCACCAAAGCGATCCCGTCCAGCCAGTGCGTGGTATGCCACATGCATCCCGGCACTAATATGGTCACCACCTACTTCGGCTACACCTGGTGGGACAACGAGGCAGACGGCGAGAAGATGTATCCCGCGAAGCAGAAGAATCCTACCGAGCAGGAGATTCATGATGTTCGCGTTCGCAATCCTGAAGGCTCCGCCCCAAGGGGCAATTGGAGCGACGTCGATTTTCTCAAGATGGTCGGCTCGCCCGAGTTCAACAAGAATCTGAAGGACACGCAGTTCGCCGACTTTCATAGCCACGGCTGGATCTTCCGCGCCGTCTTCAAGCGCGACCGCGAGGGTTATCTTCTCGATCAGGACGGCAATCGCATCTCGAACGACGATCCTGAAAAGCTCGCGAAGTCGGTCCACCTCAAAGATATTCACCTGGAAAAAGGGATGCATTGCGTCGATTGCCACTTCGTTCAGGACGCGCACGGCAATGGCAAGCTTTACGGGGAGACGCGAAACGCTATTGAGATTTCATGCGAAGACTGCCACGGCACCATTCAGCACAAGGCCACGCTGAAGACCAGTGGGCCGGCCTCTGAACACGATGAATCAAGCGAGCTGCTTCGCATGAGAACCCCGTGGAAAGAGGCACGTTTCTACTGGCGCGACGGCAAGCTCTGGCAGCGTTCGAACGTTACCCAGGGCACCGAATGGGAGGTCGTGCAGGTGCTCGACACGATTACGCCCGGTAACGAACACTACAGCGAAAAGTCGCGCCTCGCCAAGACGATCCAGAAAGACGGCGTGACCTGGGGAACTATCTCCGATGAGGCCGCGCTCGCGCACAGCAACGGCCGCATGACCTGCTATAGCTGCCACACCTCGTGGACGACTTCGTGCTTTGGCTGCCATCTGCAGATGATCGCCAATCAAAAGATGCCGATGCTGCATAACGAGGGGCTGACAACGCGCAACTACACCACCTATGACTTTCATGTGCTGCGCGCCGACGTTTACATGCTGGGCATCGACGGCACTGTCACCGGCAATCGCGTTGCGCCGGTGCGTTCCGCGTGCGCGGTCGTAGTCAGCTCGCAGAACGCGAATCGCGACTGGCTCTACCAGACCCAGCAGACCATCTCCGCGCCAGGCTTCAGCGGCGAGGCATTCAGCACTTACGTGCCGCACACGGTCCGTGCTAAAGAGACCAAGCAATGCACCGACTGCCACGTCTCGGCCGAGAAGGACAACAATGCATGGATGGCGCAGGTACTGGTGCAGGGAACGAACTTCCTCAACTTCATGGGCAAGTACATTTACGTCGCCGCCGGTAAACATGGTTTTGAGGCAGTGCCGGTTGCTGAGAGCACCGAACCTCCCGCAATCATCGGCAGCGACCTCCAACAGATGGCCTACCCCGATGACTACAAGAAGTTCACCGAACACGGCAGCCTGCTCACCGAGGCCTACAGCCACGACGGCAACGTAGAAGACGTGCAATTACGCGGCGAATACCTTTACGCTGCGCTTGGCCACGGAGGAGTTCGTATTTATGATGTCGCCGCCGTCGATGTAAAGGATGCTTCGCAGCGCGTGATCACTGCGCCCGTTTCGCCTCTAGGCCAGCGTTTCTATCTCAAGACGAAGGATGCCGCGGCCATTGCCTCGCCCAGCACCCTGGCGCTTGATCCTCTGCGGAAACAGATCCCCGAAAACGAAGAACAGTCGATCGCGCCGCTCTACGCCTTTCTCTACGTCGCTGACCGTGAAGAGGGCCTGGTCGTCGTTGGCGACCCCAAGACGGGGGTTGGCACGCTGCTCGACGGCAACCCGCAGAATAACTTCCTCAAGCGCGCCTTGACCTTCAATCCGGATGGCAAACTGGCCGGAGCGCACCGCATTACCATCGCCGGAACCTATGCCTACATTCTCTGCAATCGCGGTCTGGAGGTCGTCGCGCTCGCCGATCCGCTGCATCCGAAGATCGTCGCCGAGATTGGCACGCCGGTCCTCGACGATCCGCAAGGAGTCGCAATTCAATTCCGTTACGCCTTCATCGTCGATCGTGCGGGGCTCAAGGTCTTCGATGTTACTCATCTTGACCATCCCGCTCCGCTCGCAGGAGCGCAGCTCCCAATCGATGATGCGCGCAATATCTACGTCGCCCGCACCTACGCTTACGTCTCCGCAGGAAAGAACGGCATCGCCATCGTCAACGTCGAACAGCCGGAGCAGCCAAAGCTGACGCAGATGTTCAATGCCGGAGGAGTGTTGAACGATGTGCGCGACATCAAGATCGGTATGGTCAGCTCCGAGCAGTTCGCCTTCATCGCAGACGGAAAGAACGGCATGAGGGTGGTCGAACTCTTCGGGCCGAAGACGCAGCCAAACTTCTACGGCTTCAGCCCGCAGCCGATGCCGAAGCTCATCGCAACAAGAAAGATGAGCGGTGAAGCTATAGCCATCTCCAAAGGCGTCGACCGCGATCGCGCCGTGGATGAGGACGGCAACCAGCTCTCGGTCTTCGGTCGCCGTGGCGCGCGGCCCTTCAACCACGAAGAAGCGGCGCGGCTATATCTGCGGAACGGAGAACTGTATACCGTCACTAACGCGCCGCCGGGGCCTGCGGCAGACGCTGTTCGGGCGACCGCGGAAGCGAAATAGCGATTGGCTGAGACGTAGAAATCCGAGTGACGGCAGAGTTGTGGCAGCCCCTCAGTGCTTCGTCGTAAGGGCCGAAGCCCATGACGGCGCTTCTTGAAGCCACTGAGCCATGCCGTGATCGAAGTGAGCCACAGGTTGAAAACCATCCCTTGTAGAGTTATCGAAGAGCAGTGCGTGGTCTGCTCTGGCAACTGCTAACGGCAGGTTAGCGAGGCTGCGATCATACCGGCGGCGGATATCTTCTTCGGGAACGTCGTGGCCGCCGAGCAGTACACGGTTGTTAACTCGGGCGACGTTGATCTCAGGGTTCGCCGTTGCGACATAGATCAGAACAACCTCGAATTCAAGCTTGCGGGCATCAAGCATCATGCGCAAATGGGTATGGCCAGAAAGAGTCGTTTCGATTGCGAAGCTAGACTTCGCTTTCAGGTGATTTGCAGCTCTCTCTAGAGCCTCCCGCCCAGCCGCAAGAACCGACGACGCACTGGTATCAACCTGAATTGTGCGAGCGATTGCGTCCGGATCGAGGATTGGAAGAGTAGCGAGGAGTTTGGCGCCGGAAGAGGTAATCGTGCTCTTGCCCGAGCCGTTGGGCCCAGCGACAAGGATGAATTGCGGGCGGCTCACCTGACGGTTGCGACTCGCTCCGCAGTTTTACCTGCCCGACGCATGAGTATTGTGCCTAACTTCTCTTGGTCCAGGGCGGCCTTCTTGCGAGCACATTGCGCAATGTCTCGAGCGATGGAGAGCCAGTCTGATTTCATGGTTCTATTTTACGCTCCCGCAGTGTTCAGCCGATGACGGCGATCTTCGCTCTTTTCCCGATTTGAACCGTGAGCCGCGCGGGAAATGCAGTCAATGGCAAGACTGAATTGGTCACTAACTCTCCATCAACCTTCACCGCTTTTTCCGCCAGCTTCCGCGACGCTTCCGCGCCGGAAGACGCGAGTCCAAGCTTGACCAGCAGCTTTGGAACACGAATTTGAAGGCCCGGCAAATCCGACGAACTCGGAGCGCCAGATGGTCCGACCAGATCGGCGTAGCTTACGCGGATCTCTTCCAAATCTTCAGGCGTCTCTTTCTGCTGAAACTGCTTCGCCCAATTCTCCGCCGCATGATCAGCTGTGTCTTCGCTATGAAATCCAGCCGTGATTGTCCGAGCAAGCTGTTTCTTCGCATCCATCGGGTGCAGCTTTCCTGACGCAACATCCGCCTGCATCTGGTCGATCTCCGATTGGCGTAGATCCGTAAGCAGCGTCCAGTAACTCCACATCAGCGGGTCGGAGATAGACATCAGCTTGCCATACATCTCTCCTGGCGCGTCGTTGATGCCGATGGCGTTGCCGAGCGACTTCGACATCTTCTGCACGCCGTCGAGGCCTTCGAGAATCGGCGTCATCAGAACGATCTGCGGCTGCTGGCCGTAGTCCCTCTGCAGTTCGCGCCCGCTAAGCAGATTAAATTTCTGATCGGTGCCGCCGAGCTCGACGTCGGCCTCCAGGGCGACCGAGTCGTAGGCTTGCGTGAGCGGGTAGAGTATCTCGTGCAGCGAGATCGGCTGCTCTTCCTGGAAGCGCTTGTGAAACTCGGCGCGCTCGAGCATCTGCGAAACGGTGAACTTCGAGGCGAGGCGGATGATGCCTTCAAAGCCCAACGAGCCCAGCCACTTGGAATTAAACTCGATGATCGTCTTCGCGGGGTCGAGAATCTTGAAGACCTGCTGCTTGTAGCTCTCGGCGTTAAGCAGGAGTTCTTCGTGGGTCAGTAACTTGCGGGTTACGTTGCGGCCGGTGGGGTCGCCGATCAGCCCGGTAAAGTCCCCGATCAGGAAAATGACCGTGTGGCCGAGGTCCTGAAAGTGCTTCAGCTTGCGGATGAGCACGGTGTGGCCAAGGTGCAGGTCGGGTGCGGTCGGATCGAAGCCGGCCTTCACGCGCAATGGCTTGCCGGAGAGGCGCGAAGCCTCAAGGCGCTCACGAAGGTCAGAGAGGCGGATGATTTCGGCCGCCCCTTTTTGGAGCAGGTCGAGCTGGTCTTCTATGGGTAAGAATTCGGGCATGGCTGGGATTCAGTATATGGGTTGGCAGGAAGTTCGGACCTCCCGCCCGCCTGCCACACTCTCCCAACCCGGTACGAGGGGCTGAGTTCAGGAACGAGCCTATGCTCGTCCGGTTAGGCCTTCTTGATGAGCCGTGTGATCCACACCAGGATCACCGCGCCGATAAAGGCCACAATGATCGACCCGATGATTCCACGGCCTTGCCAAAGTCCCAGCAGGCTGAAGAGCCATCCACCGAGCAGACCTCCGAGAATGCCCAGGATGATATCGACGAAGACGCCGTATCCTTCGCCCTTCATCACCTTCCCGGCGAGGAAGCCGGCGATCAGTCCCACCACGATCCATTCGATAAATCCCATAAGTCTAGCCTCTTTCAGCGTTTAGGTACGATGGGTCCGGAAGAGCCCCGCAGCGCGCCACCTTGTTATAACAGCTTGTTAACAGGTGTCAACATAAACGCGCGCCCGAGCCTGGCACTGTCCTGGATCTGCTCTTCACTTGCCTCGTAAACGAGGCAAGATTCACTGCCGCCCGTATACGACCCTTCCACTCCGCACCACGGTTTGTACCTTCGCGAAGTTAGCAACATCGTTTGCTGGGTCGGCACTTAGGATTACCAGATCGGCGAGTCTCCCGACGGTAATCGTCCCTTTTTGATGAGTAACGCCAAAGCGTTCCGCCGGAGCCGTGGTCAACATGCGTAAGATGTCGGATGCGTTGAGCCCCGATTTCTCAAGGGCATGGAACTCATCTTCAGTTGTGTAGTCGGTCATGTAACCGACATCGGTACCGAAGATGAGCTGCCCGCCATCGGCGTGAAACTGGCGGACCTCGGCGTAGATGGGGTCAAGGTAGCGGGGATTTGTCGTCACCGTCGTGGCGAACATCTTCAGCGTCGGCACCATGGCCATGTGTTTGTCGACGATCGCTTGCAGCAGCTTGGCGTCGACTCCCTCGGCGTCGTCGGCAGCGTGCGCGAGTACGTCGACTCCGCTCTTCATGGCGACCGTAACGCCTGCGAGATTGGAGGGGTGCGCAAAGGCAAGCTGGCCGTTGCGGTGGGCGACCTCAACCGCGGCGCGGGCGTTCGCCTCGGGCATGGGAAGCACCTTGCCATGGGCTACCCAGGATCCGGTGAAGAGTTTGAGCACATCGGCGCCGTCGGCGATATTGCGCTCTTCGTCACGCGCTGCCTCCGCCGGACTCGCCGGCTGCGGCATCAGTTTGAGAATGAACCACGGCAGCGTGTCTTTCAGATAAAACGGAATGCCGTGGGGCGGATATTGCGCCGATCCAGCAGTATAAATCTTCGGGCCGAGCAACTCCCCGGACTCGATGCGGCGGCGGATAGGGACAGTGTCGCGGAGGTTCGAGCCGACATCGACGACGGTGGTGAATCCCCGGCTGGTCAGCATGTCGGCGAGTTGGGCGTTGAGCCTGACCGCCGGCAGCCAGTCGGCGCCGGACCACTTGCGTTCGGTGAAGTGGACGTGGGCGTTCCAGAAGCCGGCAGTCACGATGCAGTGATCGCAGGGAAGGACCTGTGCGCCGGAGGGAACGGGAATGCCAGTGCCGACTGCGGCGATTTTGCCGTCCTGGATAACGATTGTGCCGCCGTCGATCGGCGGTGCGTCGGGAGAGGTGTAAATCTTCGCATTCTGAATTGCAAGAGTGCCCTTTGCCATATAGGCGGCGGGGTGCGCGCTGCGAAGCGGACGGAAGCCTACGAGATAGGCCGCGGCGATGATGAGCAGGAGAAGGGTTCCCGTGATAATTCCGAAGAAAAGGGCGATTCGCCGCATGTATGCTCCTGGTGACTGGTCCGCGAACGGAAGCTTAGCCAAATACATCTTACGAAGTTGCGGTTCGGCCGTTCGCGGCGGATCGATTCGCCGCCCGAATTAACGGTGTGAGGCTCGCGCCACGTGCCCAAGGAGATCAATGGACAATCTCGACGATCGGTTGGAGGCGGCAATTCTCGATCTGCTCCGGCAGCGGGGCCCGGGCAAGACGATCTGCCCATCGGAGGTGGCTCGCCGTGTTGCTCCCGATGAGACTTCAGGCAATTGGCGGTCGCTCATAGAGCCGACCAGATCGGCAGCCGCACGCCTCGTGGCGGCAGAGGAGATTCTAGTCGTGCAGAGTGGTCGAGTTGTCGATGTTTCCCGCGCCAAAGGCCCCATCCGCCTCCGGAAAAAATAGGGCATAATTCTCAGCATGGATGCTGAGCGAGCGCGCGACTTTCTACGCAAACTTCCTCTCGTCGAGGAGACGACGCAGTGGGGAAACAATCTGGTTTTTTGGGTGGGTGACAAGGCGATTGGCGGCAAGATGTTTGCGCTGGTCAACCTGGACTTCGATGCCCACATGCGGGTGATGTCGTTTTCCGCCGGTCCTGGGTGTTTTCACGAGCTGGTCGAAAACGACGGCGTGATTCCGGCGCCATATATGGCGCGGCTGCATTGGGTGGCGATGGAGCGTTGGAGCGCGATCCCGGCAAGGGAACTGGAAGGCCTCCTGCGCGACGCACGGGCCCGCACCTACGAGAAGCTGCCGCAGAAGACGAAAGACGTGCTGGCGCTGCCTCCGACAGAACTGCAAAAGCTTGTCACCGCCCGCAGGAAGCTTCTCGCCGAGAAGGCGCGTAGAGATGCGGCGGCCAAGAAGGCGGCAAAGAAAGTGACGGCTAAGAAGGCTTCGCGTTCGCGGTGAAGATTCCCGCGAAGTATTGCCGGTAGGCATAGAAGACGATTAGCCAGAGCAGTGTCGCGACCGCCCCGGGCGGCAGGCCGGCCGGCTGAAAGACGATGTGGAAGATCAGGATATTCACTAGCACCGGCCCAAGCAGCGTAAGGCCAAGGGGAACAAACCTGCCGATCAGCAACAGCACTCCGCCGAGCAACTGAAGCGCGAAGACTGGCCACATGTAGTGGGATCTGTCCAGCAGCGTGGCGAAGGTGGTCATGTCGCTGGGCGGCATCGGTGGTTGAGGGATGAAATGCAAGAATCCGTTCAGCCCGAAGACCACGAAGAGCAGTCCGAGCAGGATGCGCGCAATGATTATGGCCATTTTCATAGATCGCCTCCGAGTTTCAGGTTGCTGATCGTTCGAGGTTTCAGATTGCTGTAATTCGAGCACACCTTGATCACAAAGGAAAGGTTTTATAGGGTCTGAAGATGGAGAATGCGGGCGCCGGAGTGGTGTTGTCTCTCGCTGGCAAGCGTGTGCTGATCACTGGAGGCTCGCGCGGCATCGGCGCAGCGACGGTCAGGCTCTTCGCGCAGGCTGGGGCGCAGGTAGCGTTCAATTACCGCAAGGCGGCACGAGAGGCGACCGCGTTGGTCGTAGAGTGCGGCGGGGAGCGTTGTGTCGCCATCCAGCAGGAATTGTCTTCACCGGCCGAGGGTCGGGCTCTGGTGGAGAAGGCCGCTGACGCACTGGGCGGGCTGGATATTCTGGTGGCCAACCATGGGATCTGGCCGTCGGACTCTCTCGGCATTGAAGCCATGCCCGACGCTCATTGGCGGCGCACGCTGGGTGTAAACCTCGACAGCGTTTTTGGCCTCGTGCAGGCCGCAGTAGCCCAAATGCGCAAGCAGAAGGAAGGTGTAGACGGCCCTGCGGCTCCCGGAGAACCGGCAGGGCGCATCGTGCTGATCAGTTCGACTGCCGGGCAGCGCGGGGAGGCCTTTCACGCCGACTATGCCGTGACCAAGAGCGCGCTGATCAGTCTCACCAGAAGCCTGTCGGTGGAGATGGCGCCGGATGGCATCCGGGTGAACTGCGTGGCGCCGGGCTGGGTGGACACCGACATGTCCATCCCGACTATCAACGATCCGGTGAGGAGTAAGGAGATTCTGGCGAGCATCCCTTTACGGCGGCCGGGCACGCCGGAGGAGATCGCCGGCCCAATTCTCTTCCTCTGCACGCGTTATGCGGATTTCATGAACGGCTCGGTGATGAGCGTCAACGGCGGCGCTGTGCTGGTAGGGTAAGCTGCAACGGATGAGCAAAAATCAGCGGTCAGCAAGAATGGGGCGAGCGGGCGTTGTGGCGGTATTGTGCGCGATCTGGTTCATCTCCGGATTGCTAGCGCTGGCCCAGAGTGCGAGCGAGGACGCCGCCGCCAAAGCCAACGAGCAAAAAGCCCGGGCAGTGCTGGCAGCGATGGTCCAGGCGATGGGTGGCGACAAGTGGCTCACCTTGAAGGACGAAAGCTTCGACGGCCGTACCTCGGGCTTTTACCAGGGAAAGCCGACCGGCGGCATTGCCGACTACTTCGATTACCGGCGCTTTCCCGACCAGGAGCGAATCGAGCTCGGCAAGAAACGCGACGTTGTTGAGTTTTTTCTCGGTAAGGCTGGATGGGAGGTCACCTACCGCGGCAAGCGTCCGCTGCCGCAAGACCAGGTCGACGACTTTCTTCGCCGTCGCGACCATTCTGTGGAGACGGCGGTGCGCGTCTGGCTTAAAGATCCGAAGACGATCGTCATCTTTGACCGCCAAAGCCTGGTCGAGCGGCACCTGGCCGACGAAGTGACGCTGATCTCGGCGGAAAACGACTCGATCACGATTGAAATGGACGCGCAGACCCATTTGCCGCTGCGCCGCAAGTTCAAGTGGCGCGACCCGCTTTATAAAGACCTGAACGAAGAGGCCGAGGAGTACGACGACTATCACATGGTCGACGGCATCGCGACGGCCTTCACGCTGACCCGGCTCCACAATGGCGACATGACCAACCAGCGCTATCTCTATCGCGCCGCCTACAACAGCAACCTGCCGGACAGCATGTTCGATGTGGACGCGACGGCGGCGAAGATCAAGAAGTAAGAGTCGCTCCGATGCAATTTCTCTCGTTAGATCCCCGGATTAATGGAAAGCGCGCTTGACATGCTTGAGACGTTTTCGTACTCTTGGGTGGAAAGGGGGCTTTACATGTCTCCGGGCGTGCTCAATCGAGTAAAGGAACTTCGCAGCGAGCGCGGCTGGACGCAGGAAAAGCTTGCGGAGGCGGTCGGCGTCTCGCGCCAGAGTATCAATTCGATTGAACGGGATCGTTATATGCCGAGTCTGGCTTTGGCGTTGACCTTCGCCAGAGTCTTCGATTGTCCGACCGACCAAATTTTTCAACTGGAAAACGGAACTGGAGAACGGAAATGAACCTGCCGTTTAATCTTCCCGCCAAACTTCCAATCCTGGGCCGAGCGGTCGACGAGCGCTTCCTGAACCGGCGGCTTCGGGCGACAAGCCTGGGTGGAGTCATCGGCGGGGTGACCGCCATTCTGCTCTTTGCCTATCGCTTCTATGTCAATCACACCTGGAGCTGGGACCTCTTCGTCGTGATTGCCACCATTCTGGGCGTCAAGATGTCGGTGATGGCCTGGTACTTATTGACCGACCAGGCCTAAGAGGAGAAATCAAAATGTGTGTGCTCGGTTCGACCAAAAACTACCGTTACCTCATTGCGCTGGCCTCGTCGTGCCTCGCCCTGGGTTTGTTGCTGCCGATGGTCTTCCAGCCCGAGGCGGGAACGTCGCGAAATCTCCTGCATTTCGTCTGTGGAATGCTGATTGGCATGTCGGGCAGCATCAATCTGTCGCTGGTCTGGCGGAAATCCAGGCAGCGGCGGCTCAGCAGCGGGCCTCGCCTGTAACCGGGGCCAGCCTGCCGCTATAATTCTCTCTTGCTCACTATGCAAGCTGAGAATCCCAATCCGGAGACGAAACAGTTGCTCGAGATCACCGATATTATGGCGATCCTGCCGCATCGGTATCCATTCCTGCTGATCGATCGTGTCATCGAGATCGCGCGAATGAAGCGCATTGTCGCGATCAAGAATGTGACTATCAACGAGCATTTCTTCACCGGCCATTTTCCCGGCTATCCGATCATGCCCGGCGTGCTGGTAGTCGAGGCGATGGCGCAGGCTGGCGGACTCCTCCTGCTTCCCGAGATTCCTGATCGCGACAAGAAGCTGATGGTCTTCACCGGTATAGAGCGGGCGAAGTTCCGCCGCCCGGTTGCTCCGGGCGACCAGCTTCGCATTGAGGTCGAGGTGCTGAACTGGCGGACCAGCGCAGCGAAGCTCGAGGGCAAGGCATTCGTCGATGGAAAGCTGGCCTGTGAGGCGGTGATTCTGTGCGCCGTTGTGCCACGGACTCCTCCAGAGGCGCCGCGCCCTGCTGAACTGGCTGCTGAAAAGGCGCCAGTTCTGGAGGCGGTAGTCTCGGAGTGAGTATCCACCCGACAGCGATCGTTGCGTCGAGCGCGGTCATTCCGGAGTCTTGCAGCGTCGGGCCTTATTCCACTATCGGACCGAATGTGGTGCTGGGCCAGGATTGCGAGCTTGTCTCGCACGTCATCCTCGACGGCCATCTTACCGTCGGTGCGCGGTGCAGGATCTTTCCCTTCGCCAGCGTTGGCGTTGCTCCGCAGGACCTGAAATACAAGGGCGAACCCACCCGCGCCGAAATCGGCGAAGAGACGGTGATTCGCGAGAGCGTGACCATCTCCCGCGGAACAGTCGGCGGCGGAGGGACGACACGTGTCGGCAGCCATTGCCTCATCATGGCGTACGTTCACATCGGCCACGACAGCCTGATTGGCGATCATTGCATTCTCGCCAATGCCGCGACGCTGGCGGGCCACGTGACTGTCGAGGAGTATGCGGTGGTCGGCGCGCTTTGCCCGGTGCATCAATTCTGCCGCATCGGAAAATATTCGTTCATCGGCGGCGGGACGACGATCACCCAAGACGTCTTGCCGTTCTCGCTGACCTCGGCCAAGCGCGAGACCCACGCTTTTGGGTTGAACAAGATTGGCCTCGAGCGGCGCGGCTTCACCCGCGAGCAGCTTAAGGCGTTGCAGCATGCTTACCGGCTC
The DNA here is from genome assembly GCA_963790505.1 of uncultured Acidobacteriaceae bacterium. Taxonomy (GTDB): domain Bacteria; phylum Acidobacteriota; class Terriglobia; order Terriglobales; family Acidobacteriaceae; genus Acidisarcina. The sequence continues at coordinate 1,401,634 of CAWBOT010000004.1, forward strand.
TTGTTGGCCGCGAAGCTGAACACTTCTCAGGCGGTCGACCGGCTGAAGAGCGAAGGACTGGCAACGGAGGATGTGACCTACCTTGTCGAGTTCGTCGAGCAGTCGCAGCGCGGAGTCCTGAAATAGCTGCCATGGCCGCCGACCCTACTTCGGTTTCTTCGAGAAAGCTCGGCCTAATAGCCGGCAACGGGCGCTTCCCATTCCTCCTCCTCGAAGCCGCCCGGGCCCACGGAGATGAAGTCGTCGTCGCGGCGCTCAAAGAAGAGACCGATCCCGAGATGGACGCCCGCGCCGCCACCGATCCCGGAATCACCGTCCTCTGGCTCTCGCTTGGCGAACTTTCGAAGCTGATCGAAACCTTCCAAGCCGCCGGAGTCACCCGCGCCATCATGGCCGGTCAAGTGAAGCACAAGCAGATTTTTTCCAGCATCCGGCCGGATTGGCGTCTGGCCAAGCTGTTGCTTTCGCTGCGCACCCGGAACACCAATATGCTGCTCGGCGCGGTCGCCAAGGTGCTTGGCGACGAGGGGATCGAGCTGATCTCGTCGACCTCGTATCTCGAGCCGTTGCTCGCCAAAGAGGGAATCCTGACCGCACGCGCACCGGGCGAACAGGAATTGCTGGACATCGAATACGGACGCACGGTGGCTCGCGAGCTCGCCGCCCACGACATCGGGCAAACGGTCATCATCGCCGGACAGGCCTGCGTTGCGGTCGAGGCAATGGAGGGAACAGACGCGGCGATCCTCCGCGCAGGGGCGATCATGCGGTCTTTGGACGACGAAGCCTCTACTTTCGAGCGCAGTCTGACCGTCGTCAAGGTCGCGAAACCGAAGCAGGATCTCCGCTTCGACGTGCCGGTGATCGGCATTTCCACGATCGAGGCGATGCTCCAGGCGAATGCTACCTGCCTCGCTCTCGATGCCGGGCGCACGCTGATTTTTGATGAGGCTACAGTTCTGGCCAAAGCCAATCTGGCGGAAATTGCGATTGTCGCGGCCAGGACCGCATAATTAAGCGTCTACCACCAGGGCGCCGAATCGGCGCCAAACCGCCTTACCGGAGAACACAAGATGGCAAAAGCAGGGATAGTCGTCACCGCTATCATCGTCGCCGTGGCAGGACTCGCGGCCTTCGCTGTTCACAGTTACGCTGCCGACGACCCGGCGATGCCGCAGGTTGGGCAGACCGCGCCCGGTTTCACTCTTCCTTCACAGGACGGAACCCAAATTTCGCTCGACAGCTTCAAGGGTAAGTGGGTGGTGCTCTACTTCTATCCCAAGGACATGACCAAGGGCTGCACCATCGAGGCGCACAACTTCCAGCGCGACCAGGACAAGTTCACCAAGGAAAATGCGGTGATTCTCGGCGTTAGCGTCGACTCGACGGATAGCCATAAGGAGTTTTGCACCAAAGAGAACCTGACCTTCCGCTTGCTTGCCGATCCATCGAAAGGCGTCGTGAAGGCCTACGGTTCATTAGGCAGCTTCGGCCCCGTCGAGATCGCCAAGCGCAATACCTTCCTCATCGATCCCAGCGGGAAGATCGTCAAGGTCTGGACCGGTGTCGATCCATCCAAACACAGCGAAGAAGTGCTGGCCGAGCTGGCGACCGTCGAACAGAAAGGGATGTAGCGACTTGCTCGCGCGGCGGCCTGATTGAAGGATGAGGCTTTGCAGTTTGAGCTTTAAGTGGCCTCGCGCAGTGAATCTTCCGCCCAGCGGGTCGCCTCGAAACACATCTGGCTCAGGCGATCGGAGCCAAGCGCGAGAATTTCTCGCGACTCGGCGATCGACTCCCACTCCCCGGTCTCGAAGCTGCGGGCCACGACGAGCGGGAACGAGGTAAAGTTGGCCTCGCCCAGCAAGGCGGCGCGCACCGGGAGCCGGAAGGGAATCAAATCGAGGACGGCGGTCATGGGAATCTCCAGGATCGCATCCATGAGAGAAAACAGCCCAATGAGATACTGTTCGCCCGGGTCCTGATGAAGATGGGGAGCCAATAGTTCGCACAGGCGTGCGCGCTGCAGAGAGAGCGAGAGCAGCTCATGGGGCCGATGCGGGCTAAGCCGGCCGGCGATTACGATCGTCGCAAGCTTGCGAAAGTCCTGGTCGCCCATGATGATCAGCGCCCGCTTGACGCTGCGCACCTCGCTGCGCCTTCCGTAGACGGCCGAATTTGCCAAACGCAGCAGGCGAAAGGACAAGGGAGGGTCGGAAACGGCAATCCGTTCTACCTGGCTGCGGTCGAGAGGCGATTGGGTCAACAACGCCAGAAGCCGCAGGTAGTTCGGATGGTTGGTCCGTACTTCGCTGCGCACGAGCATTGCCGGCTTGCAGAAGAAGTATCCCTGAAAATAGTGGAAGCCCTCATCGAGCGCGGTTGCGAATTCTGCTTCGTCTTCAAGTCTTTCGGCCACGAGGGCGGAGGCGCCCCCGCGAAGCTTGCAGAGAATCCGTGCGCGGGAGATCTTATCGGTAACCCGAAAGTTCACCTTGATGTAATCGGCCATCTGGACCAGGCCCCCGGCATTGTCGCTCAGGAAGACGTCGCCTAGCGCCAGGCGGTAGCCTTTCTTCTTGAGCGCGAGGCAAGCGGCAACGACTTCCTCGTCGGGGTCTACCGTTTTCCCCACCTCAAGAACGGTATGGCGGGGCGGCAGCAGTGTGGCCAGATTGCCCACCAGCGAGTCGCGGGTGCATTTTACAAAGACCAGCGTCTTGGATGACAGTGAGTCGGTCCCGGCGATCAGAACGTTGTCCAGCATCTGCCGAGTGCTGTCGTCGGGGTCGCCCGTGAAGAAGTTCTCCCATCCCGACCGAAAGAGCAGCTCGTAGGCCACGGCATTTCGCTTTTTATCGAAGATCGGTTGACGCGCCAGGAATCGGGTCTGTCGCAAAGACTGGGTGTCCGCCGGGGCGGCGCCGGGCAAAACGTCGGTCGCATCCATCACCAATAAGCCTCTAGGGACTTATCGGCAGGGAGCCCTCAAATTTGAGGGCTCAGGCTGGAGGGCTTTGCCGGCGCGCACAGATTGAGGAATTCTTTGAAAGGCCCGGAAGCTCTCCTACAAGGCTCCTGCAGGGGCGGGATCCAACTTCAGGATCAGCACGGTCATATCGTCGTGTTGCGGGGCGCCGGCTGTGAATTTGTCCGCCTCCGCGAAGATTGCCTTGAGGACTTCCTCGGCGGACCCGTCCTTTGCCTCTGCGGCCGCAATCATCATCCGTTCTTCGCCCCACTCTTCGTCGTCATGGGTCATGGCCTCGCTGATGCCATCGGTATAAGTAACCAGGAGGTCGCCGGGCTCGAGCTGTAGAGTCTGTTCGCTATAGGGTGCGAAGGGAAGCAGGCCGACGACCGGGCCGTCCGCTTCGAGGCGCAGGATTTCGCTTTCGCCGCCGGGTTTCTGGCGGAGCACGAGGGGCGCATTGTGGCCGGCGTTGACGCACTCGAGCATGCGGGTCACGGGATTCAGCGCGCCGAAGAAGAAAGTTGCATAGCGATTGTCCGCCGAAGCCTCGTAAACCAGGCGATTGACCTTATCCATTAATTTGGCGAAATCGCGTGGGTTGTCAAGGGTGACGCCGCGCAGCGAGGCGCGCAGACTGGCCATCAGCAGGGCGGCAGAGATTCCCTTTCCCGAGACGTCGCCGATGGCCAGGCCCAGGCGGCCGTCCTGCAGCGGAAATACGTCGTAGTAATCGCCGCCCACTCCCTGAGCGGGACGGCAGGCGCCGGCCACGCTGGCCCCAGTGAGCATCGGCATCTCCTGGGGAAAGAGCCGTTGCTGCACTTCGTGGGCAATCTCGATCTCGCGGTTGACGCGCTCCCGCTGAGCGGCCTCATTGGCGAGGGAATGCGCCAGTTCGCTGACTTCGAGCGCCATGCCAGTCTGGGTCGCCAGTACCTGGAGCAGGTGCAAATCGGACTTGGAATAGGCTGCCTCTGACTGCTTCGGCCCGAGCGCCATCACCCCCATCAGTCGGTTTCTCCCGGGCAGCGGGAGTAGCAGTTCTGTACCGAGGTCGTCGAGGGTCTGGCGCTCCACTTCATCGGCCATCAAATACCAGGCATCCGGGTCTTCGCGGTAGAGCTCGGCGGGGGCGTTGGTGTTGGTCAGATTGCGGATCGCGGAGGAGTTCGCGGCCAGCGCCAGGGTATCGGGGCTGCCAGGAAAGTGGCCGACAGCCTGGGCGACACAAAACCTCGGGCCCTCGCGGAGCAGCATCCCAATCTGGGTCACATGTAGCGTCTCCGCGACGCACTTGGCGACGGTCTGTAGCAAGGGGCCGCTCTCGGTAAACTTCCGGACTTCATCGGAAAGCTCGTTCAGCACCTGTTCGGAGTCGTAGGCTTCACGGAAGAATTTCTTGTCCAGCCAGTTTTGCGTTCGCTTGTTGAAGCCGAGGCGGATCAGGAGGATAAGGACAACAAAGGCGATCGCCTGCCCCAGCTGATCGCGGGGGATCTGTTTCTGGGTCAGCAGAGGCAGCAGGAAGCGGTAGGTCACGATGGCCGCGAGAACAAACTGGATGACCAGCAGGGTCGCTTTGGCCAAGGCGTACTTCGTGCCCTGCCGGACGAGGATGCTGACATCCATTGCCCGCTGGACGAGGACGACATAAGCCAGAGACAGGGGCGCGAGCAGGAAGATGGTTCCCCCGGTATACGCCGCCCAGACGTGCCCAGCGGCATTCGGTAAATAGCCAAAGTGGGGCAGCACAACGAAGACAAGAATGAGCGCACCAAGACCAATGCCCGTACCAACGATCAGGATGCGAAGCCTGCGGCGTGCGTCTTCAGTCGAGGCCGACAGAAGTTTGTCGGTCATAATGACCAGGTAGAAAATTACGCAAACCAGCGCGAGGAAATTGTCGACGCGATCGACCTTGGCCATGAAGTTCGCAAACCGCGGCGAGTCTCCGCCGAAGTAGAACTGCGATACCTGCTGCCGCAACTCGAGGATTCCGCAGATGAGACCTGGACCCAGGATGACCCATTTGAGCCAGGGCAGTTTTCTGTCAACGCGCGAACGTTCGGGGAAGTAAACGGCGAAAGGAACGAGGGCATAATATCCATAATTCTGCAGGATCTCGTAGTAAAAGCCACGAAAGGCGAGCCAGCCGCCGGTCGCCCAGCCTGTGCCCAGCGCAAACACCACCCCGGGGTAGATCAGCAGAACCAGCAGCAGCCAGGCGTTCGGCTCATCGGGCTTGGCAAAGACGACCCAGTAGCCAATGAGCATGCAGAGTAGGGGCATGAGACCGAAGAGAAGGAAGCTTCGCCAGGTCGGCCCTAGACCGATAGGAGCGCCGGGCGGAGCCTCGATCGCGGCCAGGGTGATAGTCGCGCTGCCTTCGGAGCCATCGGGGCGCCGGAAGCCGACTATCAGCGCCTCCCCCGGTGCGGCGGGACGGACGATCTCCTTCCACTGTGCCAGGCCGGTGTACGGGGCGCCGTTGAGCGATTCGACGGTCATCCCTTTTGCCACGCCGGCGCGTGCTGCCTCCGGCTTCACATCGGTGATCTGGTGCGTGTCGGCATCCATGTCGAACGAGTCGCGAGCATGCTGATCGAGATGCAGCCCCAACTCGAACCGGTCCCGAGTGTCGGCGCTCCAATAAAGAATGCCGGCCAGGGCGACCAGAGCGAGCAGCATTCGGAGGAGCGTCGAGTAGCGGGAAGATCTCATAGGCGGATCGTCTTCATACTAACCGAGCATACGCAAAGCCCGATTGCGAGGTTCGCACGCGGAGGCGTTGCGTAGTAATCTCTTCTGAACTGCCAGAGCGTTGCGAGGATTCAATGAAAAGATGGCTCCTGCTGGTTTGCTTTTGGTCTTCAATCGCGCTCCTTGCGGCGGAAGCGCCCGCCTCTCGCCCCAAAATTACCGGAATTTCACATCTCGCCGTGTATGCGACCGACCCCATTAAGACGGCCGATTTCTATGAGCGAATCGTGGGCTGCGAAAAGGCTGCCGACTTTGAAGACCACCCCGGCGTTCGCTACACGATCAACAGCAACCAATATGTCGAGGTGATGCCGTTGCCGCCAACGGCGGGGGTGGACCGTCTCGACCACATTGCCTTCCGCACGACGAACGTTGAGGCGCTGCGCCGATACCTGCAAGCGCACGGAGTTCCGACGCCGAACCAGATCAGCGTGAGTCCCGGCCCCGAAAAGATCAAATGGCTCGAGGTAAAAGACTTCGAGGGCAATCACGTACAGTTCGTCGAGGATTCGAAGAATTCGGCGATGCCGCCCGACACGAAGCTGGTAGGTCACCATATTATTCACGTCGGGATGATGATCCGCGACCGCGCCGAGGCAGACCAGTTTTACCGCGACATTCTTGGGTTCAAGCTTTATTGGCATGGCGGCGCAGATCCCGAAAAGACAGACTGGGTTGCAATGCAGGTGCCGGACGGCACCGACTGGCTGGAATATATGCTGACCAGCGGTGCTTCCGGCTCCGGCATTCCCTTCCACATCACCCAAAACGCGTTGGGTGTTCTGAACCATTTCTCTGTGGGTGTGCCGGATATGGCCGCAGCGGTCGCCACGCTGAAGGGCGACAACCGGGTAGGACCTCGCGGAAGCGGACCGCAGATCGGCAAAGACGGCAAATGGCAGTTCAACGACTTCGATCCCGACGGGACCCGAATTGAGTACATGGAGTTCACGCCGACCAGGACACCTTGCTGTGCAGCATTCACCGGGCCGCACCCATCGCCCACGGAACAGTAGCAGCGGTTTTTTCAAAGCGGCGAGGGAGGAAAGACTTGCTTAGAATGGCTTTGCTGGTGTCAACTTACCGTCGCCGTAATTATTTGTGACACCCGGCTCCGGCTGCGTGAGTCATACCATCTATGCTCGACCAAGTACGACCTGGATTGTTGGTGATCGCGATTGTTTTCGGCGGTTCTCTCGCTCTCGCGCAGGAGAATCAGGTTAACCAGGAGAAGCCTGGACAATCGCAGGGAGCGCGTCCAGTTGCGCCTTACCCGCAGACAGCAAAGTTGCCCGCCACGCGGTATGTGCAGGAGTTAGACTCCGACGCAGCGGCGCTGGCACTCATTCCACCCGACCCTCTGCTTCAGAACGACCCGCTGCGCTTTGTCCTCAAGCCCATAGACGAGACGGCCAAGCGGTTTGTACCCAGCGATCGCATGGCCTTCGGGGCTACCTATACCTTTCTCAACCAGTACGCCACCGTCACCCCGGACGGCGTACGCCACAATCAGACCAGCGGTCGGTTGGATTTCTCGGGCAGTTATATCCTCTACAGCCGGGAGAGCACAGCGGGTTCGTTCAGCCTGCTGATTCGGTCGGGCACCAACATCGGTTACAGCCAGCAGTGGAACCTGAGCGACGCGCTCGGCTCGGGCATCTTCCTCAATTGCCTGCAAGGCGGGGGCGAGCAGCGGCCGATCATGGTCAACATCCTGTATTACCGGCAGGATTTTCTGGCCAAACGGCTCTCGTTTTATATGGGCAAGATCCATCCCAACGAGTATGTCAGCCTCAGCATGTATAACAACGACGAGCGCACCCAGTTCCTCAATGGCGAAAACGACGGCAACCTGGCCATCGCGTCGGATGGCACCTATGCGGGCGGCGGAGCGGTCGAGTTCCAGGCGACAAAGCACCTTTACTTCCACGCCTTGGCGGTCGATACGGAGGGCTCGGCGCAGTCGAATCTCAAGACGATGACCAACCTGAAGTATCTCGAGGCGCTGGAGACGGGATGGTTTTCCGGTGCTCCTGGTAAGGTCTACTCGAACATCCGCGCCATTTTATGGCGCGATGACACCAAAACCCAGGGCAGCGGCTATGGCGGCGGCTTCGCCTTCGAGCATGAATTCCTCAACGGCTGGGCGCCATTTACTCGCTTCGGATGGGCCACCGAAACCGGCACCAGCATCAAGCAGACGGATACCGCTGGCATCGTTAATACGCATCCGTGGGGCAGGCGGGGCGATATGTTCGGAGCTTCCTCCAGCTACACCGAGCCGAGCCCCGGCGGCAAACATCACGAGAGCATCTTCGAAACCTTTTATCGTCTGCGGCTGGCGCAAAGCATCAATATCGGCCCGGATCTCGAGGTCTCGATCCATCCCACCTATGCGCCGAAGGCATACACCACCGTTTTGCTCGGAGCGAGGATGGAGATCATCTTCTAAAGCGCCCTAATGGGTTCCGGAGATCTCTGGACCAAGGAAGTGTTCTTCCTCTTCCCCGCCCAACTTTGCCTCGCGAGCCGCCTCAGGGATGAGGTGGTTCTGCGTCAAGCCTTCCTTCAACAGCTCGAAAGCCTCTTCAGGCGTGTCGACCATCTGCAGCAGGTCGCGGTCTTTGGGAGCGATCGCGCCTTTGTCGACCAGCACATCGAGATTGAGCACTTGCTTCCAATAGGACGAACCGTAGATGAGCACGGTCATCTTCTTGTTCAGCTTATTGGTCTGCGAAAGAGTGAGCAGCTCGAACATCTCGTCGATGGTGCCGAAGCCGCCGGGAAAGACGACCAGCGCCTTCGACAGATAGGCGAACCAGTACTTGCGCATGAAGAAATAGTGGAACTCGAAGTTGAGCGAGGGGGTGATGTACGGGTTCGGAGTTTGTTCGAAGGGCAGGCGGATGTTCAGTCCAACGGTCTTTCCTCCCGCCTCAAAGGCGCCTCGGTTGGCTGCCTCCATGATGCCGGCGCCGCCGCCTGAGGTAACGACAAAGCGATGGCGGCGCGACTTTAGCCCCACGCTCCACTTGGTAAGCATGAAGGCGAGACGCCGCGCGTCTTCGTAATATTGTGCCATTTCGACGGCCGCCTGGGCGCGGCGAAGGCGGAGTTCGCTGGTCTCTTCTTGATCGAATCTCGGCATCGCTGGCGGGCTGCTCCTCGAGAGGCGCGGGCTGCAGTGAGTTAGTGTTGGCGAGGAGTTCGAGCTGCCGGCTGGCAACGTCGAGCGCGCGGAAACGCGCCGAGCCGAAGAAGACGACAGTGTCCTGAATGCGCTCGCGGCGGAAGCGCGCCAGCGGCTCGGAATATTCGGAGAGGATGCGGATGATGCGGCCGTCCGGGCTGTTTAAGAAGGCCGAATTCTCGTAGGCCAGCGGCGCTTTGGAGAGGGGATCGGGCGGAATAGTCGGGTGACCGGCGTCGTCTTCCCGCATAGTTACCCGTCCGACTCGCGGTAGTGGACGGCCTCTTGGAAGGCGATCCATAGATTGAGCAGGCCGAAGCCGGAGATGATGCCACGCACCGATCCGTAGGTCGCGAGTTCACCCAGTCGAGGCCACAGATGGAAGAGCGGGTTGTCGTCCCAGAAGCGGGGCCACCACGGCAGAACCAGAACAAAAACGCCGAGATAGAGTCGCACTGCAACCCGAAGAAAGAGTTCCAAACGGCGCAGCCACAACGGCGCCGGATGCCGCAGCTGGGGTATGGGACGGAGTTCCGGGTCGGCCTGGCCGCGCGGAGCTTCTGATGAGAACAGATTCGGCTGAGGAAGCATTCTTTTTAGAGGCAGAGCTGCTGGTTGCGAATCTCTTCCCTGAATCTTCAAACTAACACAGCCGCTTGGGAACAGGATTGAGGAGGACGGTCGCTCTGACACTTCGGTTTAGGGCTCGTGAATCCGGCACGGCTTCGAAGTCGGTTTCGGCCCACTGGTCGAACTACGCCGTTCTTCCGTGGGGCTGCGTCGCGGCCCGAACGCCTTAAAAGCTCGATTGAATGACGAAGCCATGAAAGTCTACGGCTCGCGATCTGAGGTCGACCGGACCCCGAGCGCTCTCCGATACTCCGTCGGAGTGACGGAGCAGATGGAGCGGAATACTCTCGCGAAATGTTGCGATGTTTGAAATCCGCAACTGAGCCCCACATCGATGATTCGAAGGCGACGCGACTTGAGCAGGTCTTTGGCATGTTCTACCCGGGCGTTCAGTACAAACTGATGAGCGGCCTGGCCCGTAGACTTTCGAAACATTTGATTGAAGTAGCTGCTGCTGAGTCCAGCGGCGCCTGCCATCTGCTGCAGGGAAATTTCCTGGTCGATCCGTCCGTAGACCAGGTGCTTCACCCTTGACAGCTGAGGTGAAGTCAAGCCGCAGCGGTACTCGCGCGGGGTTTTCTTTAGATTGCCACGCAATTGGACGAGCGCCGAAGCGAGAGCCTGCGCTATGGAATCCATATAGAGACGTCCAGAGAGGCTGCCTCCAGCTTCTTCTGCCTGCATCGCAGAGATCAGGGCGTCGACTCGCTGGTCCTTGAATTTCGTACTGCTTCGAATCTCGACATTCTCCGCGCCCGCTTCCTCGGCAGTTGCGCGGAAAGCGTTGTCCGGCAGGTCGATCTTGAGGATTCGTATAGGGCTTTCCCATTGCACAAACTCGTCGATTCCGCGGTTACAGACGATCAACTCGCCGGCGCCGTAAGAGTAGTCGAACAGCTTATTTCGGCTCAAGCCATGCTGGTATCTCCCTGGAGAGAGGAGCTTGGCCATGGATTGCTGCTGCTGCATGTAGTAGGTGGGTTCGGCATCGACGATGCCTTCGAGATGTTGGAGTAGCAAGCCGCTCTTTGCCGCCATCGGAACCTCCGTTGCCGGGGGTTGAAGGGAAATCCGACGACGTATTAAGCCTACGCTCAATGTGGTCGGGATGGGTGCTCGAGCATACAGCCGGTCTGCGTCGTCGTGGTGTAGAACCCGGCTGCATGTTCGAGGAAGTGGAAACCGTTTTTCGATCTGTGTAGTTGCGTTATCCGGAAATAACTCATGATCGTGGTTCAGGCGGCGGTCGGGTAATCGGGCATTTGCTCAGCGATCTCGTCGGCGGACAGCATCTGGACACCGTACTTCAAGAAAACTCCCATCGTCTCGGTTAAGTCAGCAGTTGCGTAGGTCTCATAGTCAGATGGAATGTCCAGGGTGCGAGCGGGCGCGTTCATCTTGTTAATTGCGTTGAGGAATCCCCCCGGCGTCATGAGGGCAATCACGTGGACCTCGGCCGACTGAATGAGATAGGCGTGAGGCTTCCTTTTGGGTAAGAAGATGTAGTCGCCGGCTGCAACCGCAAAGGTCTGACCTTCGGCAAAGACCCTGATCTCGCCGGCGATGATGTAGAAAAGCTCGTCTTCCCGATTGTGGACGTGCGGAGGCGGTTCAGTGCCTCTCCTCATCTTCGATTCAACGAGATCGAATGCTCCTTCCGTGTCGGCGCCGCCAGCCATTTGGCTGATCAGAATTCCTTTGTACCAGGTTGAGTTTTCCAGCGCGGGGGAGCGTTTGTAGGCCTGTCTGGTTTCCATTTGATTTCCTTCGTTCCTTCGCGGCGGGGCGTTTCTGTCAAAGAAGGATTCTTTGAGAGCTCGACCACACCCGTCAGGCGTTCGTCTCAATGCTGTTGGCTGAGACGCTTTTCATATCTGAACGCATGTAGAGTTGGCGCTTGTGTCCGATTGATCTATCTGTGCCTAAACGACGGATTTAATCCGCAAGTGGGCATTGAAGACAAGGACTGCGCTTCTTCCGTGCGGCGATTGACACACCGTTCACGGAGCAGATGTTGATTTCCCTTGTTGCGCACGAAGAAAGCCCCTCAGCAAAGGCTGAAGGGCTTTCATCCTTGAGTGTTCGCTGAGTTCAGTTGGTCTGGCGCCGCGGACGCCGGTTTGCCTGGAGGACTTTCTTGCGCAGGCGCAACGATTTCGGCGTGACTTCGACGAGTTCGTCTTCGGCGATGAACTCAATTGCCTGTTCCAGATTGAAGGCCTTAAAGGGAACTAGCCGAATCGCTTCGTCGGCGCTCGAAGCGCGCATGTTGGTGAGCTTCTTCTCGCGGACGACGTTGACGTCGAGGTCGTTGTCGCGATTGTGTTCGCCGACGATCATACCTTCGTAAACTTCGACGCCGGCGCCCAGCATAAGAATGCCGCGCTCCTGGAGGCCGTTGAGCGCGTAGGTTGTTGTCGCCCCCGCACGATCGGAGATCAAGGCTCCGGTTGGGCGCTGCGGAATGTCTCCCTGGTGCGGAATATAGCCATCGAAGATGGTGTTCATGACAATGGTGCCGCGCGTCTCAGTCAGCATCTCGCTGCGCAGCCCGATGAGCCCGCGGCTGGGCACGCGAAACTCCAGCCGAACGCGCCCATAGCCGTGGTTGTGCATTTTCACCATCTCGCCCTTGCGCGGCCCAAGCTTCTCGATGACCACGCCGACGAAGTTGTCCGGCACGTCGATCGTGAGGTGCTCGACTGGCTCCATCAGCTTGCCATCGACTTCTTTGGTGACGATCTCGGGACGGCCGACCATCATCTCGAAGCCCTCACGGCGCATCACCTCGATGAGGATTGCCAGCTGCAGTTCGCCTCGACCGAGGACCTTGAAGCTGTCAGGACTGCCGGTATCCTCAACGCGTATTGACACGTTGGTGAGCAGCTCTCTTTCGAGGCGTTCCTTAATGTTGCGCGAGGTGACATATTGGCCTTCGCGGCCTGCGAGCGGCGAGTTGTTAACCGACATCTGCATAGCGATGGTCGGCTCGTCGATGACGATCAGCGGCAAGGGCGCGGGATTTTCGACGTTGGTGATGGTCTCGCCGATGGTGATACCTTCGACTCCGGCGATGGCGACGATATCTCCGGTTTCGGTCTTCTCGATATCGGTGCGCTTGAGGCCGCTAAAGCTGAAGAGCTTGGTGATCTTTGCCTTTTGCAGCGAGCCGTCGCGTTTCGAGATGGCTACTTCCTGGCCGAAGTTCAGCGTGCCGTTAAAGACGCGCGCGATTGCGAGGCGGCCGAGATAGTCGGAATAATCCAGATTCGTGACGAGAATCTGCAGCGGCCCATCGGGCTCACCTGTCGCCGGCGGCATGGTCGAGATAATCGTGTCGAAGAGCGGCTTCAGGTCTTCGCCGGGAACAGCCAGGTCGAGGGTTGCGGTGCCGAGCTTGCCGTTGGTATAGACAACAGGGAAGTCAAGCTGGTCCTCGCCCGCATCGAGATCGATAAAGAGGTCGTAGACTTCGTCGAGGACTTCCTTCGCGCGAGCGTCGGGACGATCAATCTTGTTAATAACCAGGATCGGGGTGAGCTTGGCTTCCAGGGCCTTGTTCAGCACATAGCGCGTCTGTGGCAACGGGCCTTCGGAAGCATCGACGAGCAGGACGACGCCGTCGACCATCTTGAGGGCGCGCTCGACCTCGCCGCCAAAATCGGCGTGGCCTGGCGTGTCGACGATATTGATCTTGGAATCGCCGTAAAAGACTGCGGTGTTCTTTGCAAGAATCGTAATGCCCCGCTCGCGCTCGAGCTCATTCGAGTCCATCACCCGCTCGGTGATCGCCTCGTTGGCGCGGTAGGTGCCGGCCTGTTTCAGCATGGCGTCGACGAGCGTGGTTTTGCCATGATCTACATGGGCGATGATGGCGATGTTGCGGATGGTCGTGCTCACAGGCAGGGATTTCCTTTTGCTTCGGGCAGGGATTTGTTGAGCTTAGATTTCCAGTTTACCAGCTTGAGCAGGGAAGGCCGAGACGATCGGCGCGTAGTGCCTGATTCCATTCAGCTTATTGCTGCTTTCAGCCCACTGCTCGTATCACTTCTTTTAGATCAAATCTGGTGACCTAATTCTGGCTCCACGAGTCTCAGCAAGAAAAATTTAGCGCTCGGGAACTATTTGCCCGGTCGCGACATTACCAGTTCAGCAGAGATCGGCGGGGACCGCACAGAGTGCAATGGAGCCGCTCGCTCAGCACTGGAGGCAAGGATGCCGGGCACGACGAACGACGTGTTGAGAGGGCAGAGTGAAGCCGCTCCGCCTCTGACGCGCAGCGACGAGCAGCTGATGCTGGAGTTCACGCAGGGATCGGCTGCGGCTTTCTCGGAGCTGTTCTCGCGTTACAACCAGCAGTTGTTCGGGTTCTTTCGACGCCGCGTTGCCGATGCCAGCCGCGCCGAAGAGTTGACTCAGGATGCGTTTGTTGCGGTCATTCGGTCCTCGAACCGCTATGTGCCGTCGGCGCCTTTCCGTACCTGGCTGTATTCGATCGGCTACAACCTTCTTTCGGGTCATCGTCGCAGAACGGCCTTTCGGGCGATGTTTATCGTCCGGAATCCTGAAGGCCGCGACCCGGCGCGGCAAAACACCCTGGACATTGACCTGTCGATGCGCGAGGCGCTGAGCAAACTGGACAAATATGACCGCGAGCTCCTGTTGCTCCGGGAATTTGAGCAGTTGAGCTACGCGGAGATTGCCGAAGTGCTTCGCTTGCCGCTGAATACGGTGCGCTCCCGGCTCTTTCGAGCGCGCGTAGCGCTACGCGAACTCTTGACCACGCCTTGCAAACCATCGATTCACGATCTCGCTGAAGCCGAACTCGAGGAGCGCATATGAATACCGCCGCACACCCAGTAGCGCCCGAAGATGTGATGGCCTTGCTCGATGGCGAGCTCTTCGGGGAGGTCGCCGAGACAGTCTCCGCGCACCTGGCAGCGTGCGAAGAGTGCGCCGCTCTCGCTGCGCAGTTTCGCGAGAGTTCGCATTGGCTTGCACTGTGGACTGTTCCTGCTGTGCCTTCCTATCTCGGAGGTGCGGTCGGTGAACTGGCGGCAGACGCTGCTTACCAACGCAGGAACGGCCGAGGGGGATTCCGTAGTTCGAGGCCCTTGGCGATCGGGGCAGTGGCCGTCGCGGCCATTTTTTTGGTGGTGTTTGTGGGGACCCGCCCGCTGCGGCGAGGGCGGATGTTGGCTTTTGAAGCACACACTGCGCTCCCGTCACAGGTCGCGAGGATGGCCCGGGACGACGCGTCCGCAGAGGCTCGGCGGAATGCCGAGTCAAGGGCGCTGGCCAGCACCGAGGCCTCGCAGTTGGACCTCCAGGTGTTATCGGACCAAGGACCGATGGCCGCTCCGGTGCGACAGGGATTGTCGCTGGTGCAGGCATCGGCCGCGCCGGCAGCACCGATGATCGCGCGCACGGCGAACATAACGATCACGGTCAAAGATTTTGCCGCGTCGCGCGCGGCGCTGGAAAAGATCGTTGCCCAGCATCACGGATATTTCGCGAACCTGAACGTCAGCAGCGCGGAAAGCTCGCCGCACAGCCTTCAGGCTTCGGCTCGTGTGCCAGCGCCCGAACTCAGCGCAGTGCTTAAGGACATTAAGGGCATCGGTTGGGTACTGAGCGAATCGCAAGCCGGCGAAGAGGTCACGCAACAGCACGAGGACCTCGTGATACACCTGCAGAATGCTCGTGAGACCGAAGACAGGTTTCGCGCGATATTGCAGCAGCACACTGGTAAGCTTGCCGACGTGCTTGCGGTGGAGCAGGAGATTGCGCGGGTACGTGGCGAGATTGAACACATGGAAGCCGAACAGAAGACGCTGGAACATCGCGTCGACTATGCTTCCATCGAGATTCAGCTGTCGGAAGAGTATAAAGCGCCGCTGGCCCTTCTAGATAATTCCGTCTCGACGCAGCTGCACAACGCGTTTGTGGCCGGTTATCATCGCGCGGCAGAGACGATTCTGGGCATCGTGCTGTTCTTCGAGGAGTACGGCCCGTCGATTGTGATTTGGCTGGCGATCCTCGCCCTGCCGGTCATCGCGTGGCGGCGCTATCGGCGGCTGCGGTTCAGATTTTAGGGCCAGCTATCTCGAAATGCCGTCCTCCGCCCATTGCAATAAGCTGATCCAGGCACCAGGGCGGGGAGAGGAAGCGCACGATGGAACGAGAAGAGCGGCAATCCATATTGCAGGAACTTGCTTCAAGCGAAGCGCGGCTTCTCGAGCTTGTGCATGGATTGACGCGCGAGCAGTGGAACTTTCGAGAGTCGTCGGAGCGATGGTCGATCGCCGAGACTGTTGAGCATCTCGTTGTCTTTGAGAAGTTCATCAACGATGTCATTGTCAGAGTGATGGCTGCGCCTGCGGAGCCGGAGAAGAAGACTTTCGCCGCGGAGAAGGAGCCACTCGTTCTGGGTCTGGCGAACTCCCGCAGCACAAAATTGAATGCGCGAGAGGTGGTGCTCCCGACGGGACAATGGCCGGAGACCGCTGAAATGGTCGTCGAGCTGCGCCGGGGGCGGGCGCAGACCATCGCATTTGCAGCCGAGACCGAGGCCGATCTGCGCGGTCACTTCTTTCCACACATCGCCTTCGGCGATCTCGATTGCTATCAGTGGCTGCTGGCGATTGCTCAGCACATGGCGCGGCATGCGCTGCAGATCGAAGAGATCAAGGCCCATCCGGCGTATCCCCCCTCGCGTTAGATCGGACCGCGGGAGGCGCTTGTCAGGGGCGCTTCAGGGGCTGGAAGTCGAGCTCAATGCCCTGGTCGGCAGGGAGCACCGTGACTTTCATGCCTTCCAGGGATTCGACGACCCAGTCGGCGGCGGTAAGCTCCTCTATCGCGTGGGAGAGCGTGGTGGCGAGAACCCTGCATCCCGCGGCCCGGCCGGCGGTCGCTCCGGCGACTGCGTCTTCGATGACCAGGCAGTCCTGGGGCCGGAAGCCGAGCAGCTCGGCGCCTTTTCTGTAAGGTTCGGGGTCGGGCTTGCCATTGACCACCAGGTCGGAGTTAATAAACTTCGCAGGCGGAGTAAGGCCGGCGGCGCCCAACCGCGCTTCTGCGAGACGCCGGGTTGCGGAGGTGACGATCGTCCAGCGATGCGGCGGAAGCACTTCGATGAGAGGGGCGACACCGGCCAACTGCTCCACGCCCTCCCGGTCCTCGACCTCCCAGTTTTCGATCAGGATGTTTTCGGCCTCGGCGTCGAGGTCGGGTCGAAGCGCGCGGATCGAGTCGATGCTGCGCCGCCCATGGGCTTGCTTCACGGTCTCAACTGGATCGAGGCCATGCAGGGCCGACCACTTGGCCCATGATCGCTCCACTGAGCCGATGGAACTGACGAGAATGCCGTCCATGTCGAACAAAATTCCTTTAACTGTGACCTTCATCCCGCTCCTCGTGCTCTGAGATTGTTGGCGCTCTTTCATCGTAGCCGAGCCACCGGCGCGGAAAAGCGCTGGAACGGGTCGCATAGGCGGGCGGCGGCAGGTCGGGAACACGGCTGGGCCCGTCGCCAAGCGGCTTCCCAGGCGCTGCGATCGAGCTTGGGTGCCATATATGCGGCCAGTTCTATACACTCAGGTCAATCATGACAAAGCGTTTCGTGTCGCTCTTTGCGGCAATGTTTCTCGCAATCACATTGTTTTCGGCAGACGCAGGGAGTGCGCAGTTGACGGCGTCGGGCCCTCCGTCCGTGGCTGCCCGCGAGCAGGCCCTGAATGCGATCTTTGCCAGCTATTGGGAAGATCACCTGAAGAACGAGCCGGAGGATGCATCGAGTCTCGGCGATAAACGGTATGACGACCAGCTCACGGACTACTCGGTGGCCGCCTATGATGCAAGGCTGGCTGGCGGTCGCCGCTATATCGAGCAACTGGCCACGATCGATCCATCGGGCTTGGCCGACCCGGTTCAACTTAGCCGCGATTTACTGTTGCGGGAGCTGATCGAGGCCCAGGAAGAGGCGCGGTATAAGACTTGGGAATTGCCCGTCAGTCAGATGGGCGGGATTCAGGCGGACTTGCCCAGGCTGGTGCGGCAGCTGAGCTTCGACAACGCCGCGGATTATGAGCACTACCTTTCGCGCCTGAATAAGCTTCCGTTGGCCTTCGAGCAGATCACTGAGAATATGAACGCCGGCATCGTCGACAACCGGACGATGCCCAAGTACCTGATGGAAAAGGTCGTCGTCCAGGTCAATACGATTGCGAATGAAAAGCCAGAGGAGACTCCCTTTGCAGCGCCGCTGAAGAAGTTTCCAGCCGGAATTTCCGCGGAGCAGCAAAAAGAGTTCAGCACCGAGATACTCGACGCCATCTCGAAGCAGGTTCTACCAGCGTATGCACGCTTCGGAAAATATCTGACAACGACTTACATTCCGCATGGCCGGATGGAATATGGCATCTGGTCGATTCCCGATGGCGACGCTTATTACGCGTTTCGAATTCGCCAAAGCACCACGACCAACCTGACCGCCGATCAAATCCACCAGATTGGATTGGACGAGGTGAAGCGCGACGAAGCGGAGATGCTGACAATCGCGCAGAAGCTGGGCTTCAAAGACATTCCCTCGCTGCGCGCGGCAATGGTCGCGAATCCGAAGCTGCACCCGACCTCGGCGGAGCAGTTACTCGATGCCTACAGGGGTTATATCGACGGCATGAAGCCGAAGCTGCCGCAGCTCTTTGGGAGGTTGCCAAAGGCCGGACTAACCGTCGAGGCCGTCCCCGAATTTCTGGCGAAGGACTCCGCGCCGGCCTATTACGAGGAGGGAACGCCGGACGGGAAAAGGCCGGGAACGTTCTTCGTCTCGACGTATAGGTTCGAGTCGAGGTTGCTGCCGATTGCCGAGGACATCGCCTATCACGAGGGCATTCCCGGACATCATTTGCAGATTTCGATCGCACAGGAGATGACCGGTCTGCCGGATTTTCGCAAGCATCTTGGTTATACCGCTTATACCGAAGGCTGGGGCTTATATGCCGAGCGGCTGGGCAAGGATGTGGGGCTCTATCAGGACCCCTACAACGATTTCGAGCGGTTGGAGGGAGACATTTGGCGCGCGGTGCGGCTGGTGGTAGATACGGGAGTCCATGCGCAGCACTGGTCGCGCGATCAGATAGTCGATTACTTCCACGCCCACACCGGTGTCGACGAAGCAAGCGTGCAGGCTGAGACGGACCGCTATATTGCTTCGCCTGGCCAGGCCCTTGGATACAAGATCGGCCAGTTGAAGATTCTGGAGCTGCGGGCGAAGGCGGAGAAAGATCTTGGACCAAAGTTCGACATCAAGGGTTTCCACGATGAGGTGATCGACTCGGGTGCATTGCCGCTGGATGTGCTGGAGAGCCGCGTTGGCGCATGGATCGATTTGCAGAAAACAGGCGCGCAGAAAGCCGGAGCGCAGAAGGCGGGGGAATGACAGAAGACATTTCTAAACTCAAGATTGCGGTGCTCGGTGCAGGCAAGATGGGCGGCATCCTGCTGCAAGCTTTTCTGAAAGAGAAGCTCTTTGCGCCCGAAAACATCTTTGCCACGGTCGCGCATGAGACTCGTGCAAAATTCCTATCATCGCAATGGGGAGTGGAGGTCACGACCGATAACCTCGCTGCGGCTGAACGCGCCGACCTTATTCTGCTGGGCGTCAAGCCGTTTCAGATGCCGGATTTGATTGCGCGGATCCACCCCGCGCTCATTGCGAAGAAAAAAACGATCGTTTCGATTGCTGCTTCGGTGACGACACGGGCGATTGAAGAGGCCGCGGAGGCGGAGATTCCGGTGATTCGCGCGATGCCCAACACGCCTTCGCAAGTCGGCGCGGGGATGACGGCGCTTTGCCGGGGTCGATTTGCGACCGAAGAGCAGATGCAGTTGGCGTCGCGAATCTTCGAAACCGTGGGCCGCTCGGTGACCGTCGACGAGAAGCTGATGGACGCGGTCACCGGGCTTTCGGCCAGCGGCCCGGCATTCATTTACATCATTCTCGAATCGCTGACGGACGCGGGTGTGAAGGTCGGCCTGCCTCGCGATGTAGCGACGCTGCTGGCCGCGCAGACGGCTTTTGGCGCGGCGAAGATGGTGCTCGAAACCGGCTACCATCCCGCTCTCCTCAAGGACGCGGTGACCACCCCGGCGGGCTGCACCATCGACGGCATTCTGGAACTGGAAGAGGGGGGGCTGCGGGTGACGCTGATTAAGGCGGTCATGCGCGCTGCACAGCGGGCAAAGGAATTAGCGGCGGGCTGAGACCACGTTCGTCTGCGACGCATAGGAGGCGGGGCGAGCGGCTTCGTTCTTTGTGCGCCCGGGCCTGCGCACCTAATTCATCGCAAATTTATCCACCAGGCCGACAATCTTTCTGTGCTCGACGATACATCGCATCCTATCGAGTGTAGGTAGAGTATGGCAGTCGGCACTTATAAATAGATTTTTTTCTACGAGGTATTGATCGATGTCCACAGAAACGCAGGTCCCCGAAGTAGTCTCCCTTCCGCGCAACAAACCCAGTCAGGAATTGCTGGAGAAGATGAACGCCTACTGGCGCGCGGCGAACTACCTGACCGTGGGCCAGATCTATCTGAAGGACAATCCGCTTCTCGATCACCCGCTGACTGTTGACGACATCAAACCTCGGCTGCTGGGACATTGGGGCACGACGACCGGCCTGAATTTCATCTACACCCATCTGAATCGGCTCATCCTTGAGCGCGACCTGGACATGATCTACATCATGGGTCCCGGCCACGGTGGTCCGGGCATCGTCGCGCACACTTACCTCGAAGGCTCCTACAGCGAGATTTATCCCGCGATCGAGCAGAACAAAGATGGCATGAAGCGACTCTTCCGGCAATTCTCATGGCCGTACGGAATTCCTTCGCATGTGGCGCCGGAGACCCCCGGCTCAATCCATGAAGGCGGTGAACTCGGCTACTCAGTGCTGCACGCCTACGGCGCGGCCTTCGACAATCCCGACCTGATCGTCGCCTGCGTCGTCGGCGACGGCGAGGCCGAGACGGGGCCGGCGGCGACCAGCTGGCACTCCAACAAATTTCTCAATCCGGTGCATGATGGCGCAGTGCTTCCGATCCTCCACTTGAACGGATACAAGATCGCCAATCCCACCGTGCTGGCGCGCATTCCCGAGGAAGAATTGCTCGACCTCTTCCGCGGCTACGGGTACGACCCGCACACGCTGACCGGCGACGACCCGATGACCATGCATGCCGAGATGGCCGAAGTCATGGACACCATTCTCGACAAGATTCTCGCGATTCAGAAATCCGCACGCGAAGGCGGCAACCCAGAACGTCCACGCTGGCCGATGCTCATCCTGCGAACTCTGAAGGGATGGACCGGCCCGAAGGAAGTGGACGGCAAGCCGGTCGAAGGAACGTGGCGCGCACACCAGGTGCCGCTCGATGGGCTGCACGAGAACCCCGAGCACGTGAAGTTGCTCGAGAAGTGGCTGCAAAGCTACCGCCATGATGAACTCTTTGACGAGCATGGAAAGTTTCGCGCGGAGCTGGCGGATATTGCCCCCAAAGGCCGCCGCCGCATGGGCATGAATGCTCACGCCAACGGTGGGCTCTTGTGGCAGCCGTTGAAGATGCCGAAGTTTGAGGACTTCGCAGCGGACGTGCCGAGTCCCGGCGCGACCAATAGCGAAGCGACGAGGGTGCTGGGCAAGTTCCTCGGCGAGGTAATGAGGTGTAACCTCGACAGCAAAAACTTTCGCATCTTTGGTCCGGATGAGACCGCTTCGAACCGCATCGACGACGGCTACGTGGTCAGCGGCAAGACGTGGCTGGACAAGCAACTGCCGGTCGATGTCAGCCTGTCGCCGGATGGCCGCTACATGGAGATCCTCAGCGAGCATATGTGCCAGGGATGGCTCGAAGGCTACCTGCTCACCGGGCGTCATGGGTTTTTCTCCTGCTATGAGGCGTTCATCCACATCATCGACTCGATGGTGAATCAGCACGCAAAATGGTTAAAGACGACACGTGAGATTCCCTGGAGAAAGCCGATCGCTTCGCTGAACTACCTTCTGACTTCGCATGTTTGGCGGCAGGACCACAATGGTTTTTCGCACCAGGATCCCGGCTTCATCAACCACCTGCTGACTAAGAAGTCTGAGATCGTGCGAATCTATCTGGCGCCGGACGCGAACTGCCTGCTCTCGGTCGCGGATCACTGCCTGCGAAGCCGCAACTATATCAACCTGATCGTCGCCGGCAAGCAGCCGGCAGAGAACTGGCTGACGATGGATGAGGCGGTCAAGCACTGCACCGCCGGACTGGGAAAGTGGGAGTGGGCGAGCAACGATGACGGCGGCGATCCCGATGTGGTGATGGCCTGCTGTGGAGATGTGCCGACGCTGGAGACACTGGCTGCGGTGACGGAGCTTCGCGCAAACTATCCCGACATCAAGATTCGCGTTGTCAATGTCGTCGACCTGATGGCCCTGGAGCCGCAGAGTGAGCACCCGCATGGCATTCCAGACGTCGACTTTGACAACCTCTTCACCAAAGATAAGCCGGTCATCTTCGCTTTCCACGGTTATCCCTTGGTGGTTCACCAGCTGACTTACCGTCGCACGAATCACGATAACTTCCATGTGCGCGGTTATAAGGAAGAGGGAACGACGACCACTCCTTTTGACATGTGCGTGATGAACAACATCGACCGCTTCCAGCTTGCCTATGATGTGATTCGGCGCATTCCGCGCTTTGCCAGCCAGAAGGATCACGCATACCAGCGGTACACCGAGCAGATTCAGCGGCACAAGCTGTATGTTTCGGAAAACGGAAAAGACCTGCCGGAAGTGCGGGATTGGAAGTGGACGCTGTAAAACTCGCACAAGTCTGAAACGGTTCGGGCTGGTGCGTAAGATACGCACGAGCGGCACTGGCTGCAATGTTTGCAATTTGTAACAAATATAAGCACATAATGTCTGAGATCCCTATTCTCGTTCTGAACAGCGGCTCTTCGTCGATCAAGTTCTCTATATTTCAGGCGAGGGCGGATAAGAAGACCGCGATCTTCGACGGCGCAGTCGATGGCATCGGCACCTCCAACGGCAGCTTCCATGTGAAGAGTGCCGGCGGGAAGAAGATCGTCGATGAGAAGCCGCGGCTCCCGAACCGCGAAGCGGCGTTCAAGCTCATTGCTGATGCGCTGCAAAGACCTCCATTTCCTAAGCCAGCTGCCGTGGGGCACCGCGTGGTTGCAGGCGGACCGAAGCTTCGCGACCATCAGCGAATTACTGCCGAGGTGCTTGCCGAGCTGGAGCGCTGCGTTGGGTTCGCTCCGCTGCATAATCCGAGCGCCATCTACATCATCCACCGCATAGAAGAGCTGTTTTCCGGTTTGCCGAATTTCGTCTGCTTCGACTCGACCTTTCATACCACCATCCCTGAGGTGGCGGCGCGCTTCGCGATTCCAGAGGTGTACTGGGAGCAGGGCGTGCGGCGTTATGGCGCGCACGGCCTTTCGTGCGAATCGATTCTCTATCAACTTGCAGGCGGTGCTCCAGAGAAGCTCATCATTGCCCACCTTGGCAACGGCTGCTCGATCACCGCGGTGAAGGACGGGAAATCAGTAGACACTTCGATGGGCTTAACTCCTGCGGGAGGTATTATTTCCGGCGGTCGCACCGGTGATATTGATCCCGGTGTGCTGCTTTATATCCTTCGCGACCTTAAGCCGGAGGACGGTGCCGCGGCGTTGAGCTGCGATGAAGCTGCCGCGAAGCTGGAGGCCCTGGTCAATCGCAAGTCGGGCATGGTCGGGACGTCGCAAGGCATGTCCGATATGCGAGACCTGCGTGCGGCGATCAAAGCGGGCAATTCGCTTGCGGCGATGGCTGTGGGTCAGTTCACGTATGTGCTGCGTAAGTTCATCGGCAGCTATCTCACCGTTCTCGGCGGGCTCGATCTGTTGGTCTTCACCGGAGGCATTGGAGAAAACGACGCTGCGACCCGGCAGGAGGTTTGCGGCGATCTCGAAGAGCTGGGCATCGTGATCGATTCCAAACGAAATCAGAACTTAGAGAGAGACGATCACGGCCGGGCGGTAGTCAGCGCCGAGCAGTCCGCAGTGAAGGTGATGGTGATTCCGCCACTTGAGGATCTGATGATTGCAAACCATGTTTACTCTCTATTGCATGTGCATTGAGGCTCACTTGCCCTTCGCTCCGAGCACTATCGGGTCAGTCTCAAATAGTTTAGGGACTTAATCATCCCTTGCGTAACGGCCTTGTACTTCTAGAAATGGGCGGATCCTAAATGGGCCTTACACGCTGCTTGGTCTGCGTACTCCGCAAAGAGTCTGCTTTGTGACGGATTATCCTTAAGAGCTACTGCGTAGAGAGTTAAGACTCCAGGCTCAACACGAATGGAGGTTTCGATCTCTTCCTCAAGGGCGTCTTGTAGCTTTCCAGCTGGGCGGGATCAATCTCGAGTTCCGCCAATCGCACCATAGGGCTTGGCGTCTGTTAGGCAGCGACACGACAACACGGACACAGCAGTAGCCCGAGAAAAAATAGAAGAGTGGAAAATGTCTTGGGCGCCTTCATGATTGCTCCTCGATACTCCTAGCCTAGTTGCGGACACCGGCCGCTTGCCCTTTCGATCTTCAGTGCATATGCAGACGCCAGGCAGTATAGCTGGCGATTTCGTGCCACAAGCGCTGTGTTGCCTGCCAGCGGGAGATCGGTTTTCCGGGAGGACGCGGCGAGGTGTAGACGTCAAGACCCTCTTCTCCGCAGAGAGCGTGAATGCGGAAGAGGTGGGTGCCGTCGCTGACCACGACGATGCGCTGCAGATGGTTGGCGCGGGCGATCACTGCAAGGCGTTCGGCAGACTCTTTAGTGTCGCTGCTTTCGGTCTCGGCGATGACCTGGCTTTCGGGAATTCCGTGGGCGAGCAGATAGTCGTGCCCGACTCCGCCTTCAGAGTGGCTGTCTGCCTCCGCGCCTCCGCCAAGGGTGATGACCATCGGCGCGATGCCCTGGCGGTAAAGTGCCAGTCCGTGATCGAGGCGGGCGCGGAAGACGGGCGATGGATGGCCGTCGTATTCTGCCGCGCCGAAGATTGCAATTGCATCGGCGGGACGGGCTTCGTCAAGCTGGGAGTAATACTGGATTTGCCCGTTGACCCAGAGCACCCAGCCCACCACGCCGGTCGCCAGCAAGCCAGCCAGCAGAATGAGCAACCTAACTTTCATGGATACATTTCCAGCCGCTTCATTCCTGCCCTCAGGCCTGCAGGATCAGGGCGATCTCGTGGGTTGGGATGGAGCCCTCGCGGAGCACCTGCCACGCGTTTTCGCCGCCGGAAAGATCGACAATGGTGGTTGGCAGCCCTTGTCCGCTTGGGCCGCCGTCGACGATCAACGGAATGCGGTCGCCGATCTGGTCGCGGACGCAGGCGGCGTAGGTGCATTCCGGCAACCCCTGCAGGTTGGCGGAGGTTGCTGTGATCGGCAATCCAAAGGCCTCTACCACGGCCCTCGGGATGGCCGCGTCGGGCACGCGCAGGGCCACGTTCCCGGTATTGGCGGTACTGCGCAGCGGCAGGCGAGAGCTGGCCTTCACGATGATGGTCAACGGGCCGGGCCAGAATCGCTCGGCGAGACGGTCGAAGCCGGCGCCGATGTCTCGCGCCAGCTCATAGGCCTGCGCCGTATCGCCGATCAGCAGCGACAGCGGCTTGTGGCGCATGCGGGTCTTGATTTCGTAAATGCGGTCCACCGCGCGCAGGTTGACGGGGTCGACGGCGAGGCCATAGAACGTATCGGTGGGCAGGCCGACCACTTTTCCGCTACGCAGACAAGAGACGATGTATTGGATTCGTTCTGCTTCCGGTTCGTCCGGATGGACGCGAAGGATTTCCGCCGACAAGATTTCTCCACAAGAGTTGAGTTGAGGCTACAGCGTGCGCAGACCTGACTAGAAGATCGTATCGCTGGAGATGCTCTAGAATCGCTCCAATGCTGCCAGCTTCGCAACATCCGCACTCTCGAATTGTACAGAGTCGTCAAAACAGCCGGGTCAAGGAATTGCGGGCCAGCTTTTCTTCGGGCGGCCGGGCTGACAGTGGCCGGGTGGGCATTGAGGGCGAACATCTGCTGGCCGAGGCGGTGCGCAGCGGAATCGAGATTGCAACCGTCTTTTTCCGCAGCGGCGACGAGGCACTTCTGAAGCGGATCGCGCTGGATGGTAATGTCGAAATCCTCGAACTGCCGCCGGAGGTTTTTTCGAGTGCCGTAAGTACCGGATCGCCTCAGGGCATCGCCGCATTGGTGACACCGAGGACGTTTTCTCTGGACGATGTGTTGTCCGGCGAGTCTCCCCTTATCGTCATCGCCGCGGGTTTGCAGGATCCTGGCAATTTGGGCACGCTGATCCGGTCGGCGGAAGCCTTCGGCGCATCGGGCATGATCACGCTGCCGGGGACGGTAAGCCTATGGAACGCGAAGGCGCTGCGGGCGTCATCGGGGTCGGTATTCCGGCTGCCGGTGGTTGCGTCGACAGAGTGCGAGGTTTTTTCACGGCTTCGCGCTGCGGGCATTCGGATATTTGCGGCGGTCGCTGAAGCGGGTGTCTCATCCGCGAAGTCCCAGCTCAACGGGTCGGTCGCATTGGTGATTGGGAACGAAGGGCGCGGGCTCTCGCCGGAGTTGCTGAAACGTGCGGATGAACGCATTTCGATTCCATGCCCGGGCCCGGTGGAGTCGCTGAATGCGGCGATTGCCGGGAGCATTCTGCTCTATGAGGCCGCTCGGCAACGCAGACAAGCAAACGTCAATCCGCTGGATTAGAGCCGTTTGGTTCCAAGGAGTCTGGCGCGGCAAACGGCCACTCTCTTCGATAGCGTGCACGCAGGAAATAGAGCACGCAACCGGAAACTGCAATTGCCGCACCATAGCCTACCTCGCGGCCCGCGTTGGGACGAGAGATCAGCACGAAGAGAAATCCGGCAGCGGCCAGGATCGGCGGCAAGGGATAGAGCCACATGCGGAACGGCCGGTCGCGGTCGGGCTCGCGGAACCTTAAGAGAATCACCCCTACATGCTGCAGCAGGAACTGTAGGATGATGCGTATCGCGACCAGCGCCGCGATCACATGCGACAGGTCGAAGAAGCAGAAGAAGGCGGCTGCCGCTCCGAGCGCCAGTAGCGAGACGTGGGGAAAGCCCTCTTTGGGGTGGAGCTTTCCGAAGACGCGGAAGTAGTTTCCATCGAGTGCTGCTGCATAGGGAACCCGGGAATATCCGAGCAAAAGAGCGAAGACCGAGGCGAAGGCCGTCCACATTACCAGCAAGGCGATGACCCGGGCTGCGGTGGCGCCGAATGTGCGCTGCATGACCACGGCGACGATAGCGAAGCGGCTCTGCAAGTCGCTGGAGGAAGTTAATTCCTGCCACGGGATCACGCCAAGCACGCTGACGTTCATCAGGAGATACAGGGCGGCGACGACGAAGATGGAAATCAGGATGGCGCGCGGGATGCTGCTGCCCGGATCGCGGATTTCCGCCCCGAGAAAGCCGACGTTGTAGTAGCCCCAGTAGTCGTAGGTCGCGACCAGCGTGGCCAGGCCCAGGCCGCTGAAGAAGGCGGGGCCGAGATGAAAGGCTCCAGGTGGGAGGCTGAATGCCCGGGCCGCATTGAAGTGAGTGAAGCCCGCAAAGATGACTCCGCCGACGGTGAGTAATACCCCTGCCCAAAGGACCCACGCCATTCGAGTAATGGAGCGAACGTTGCGATAGAGCAGCGCCACAGTCAGGGCGCAGGTCGCGGCAGCGGCGAGACTGGTGAAGCGAAGACCGGCGAGCAGCGGAAAATTTGAATGGCCGAAGACGGGGTTCGCCAGCAGCGGCCACAGGTAGGCGGCGTACTGCGCGAGGCCAATGCAGCCCGAGGCGATGGAGAGCGGCGCGCTGAATCCGAGCTGCCAAACGTAGAGGAACGAGGCAAGACGGCCGACGCTGTTGCGGCCATACATCTCGCGCAGGTAGGCATAGGAGCCGCCGGCCTGCGGCATCATGGCGCCAAGCTCCGCCCAGACGAGTCCGTCGCATAAGGCGATGAAGGCGCCGAGTACCCACCCGAGCATGGCCTGGGGGCCGCCCATTGCAATCACCACCAGAGGCAGCGTGATGAACGGGCCGACGCCGATCATATTCATCATGTTGAGCGAGAGCGCGTTGCCGAAGCTGACTTGGCGAGTCAGGCCTTGGCCGGTAGAGGCTGGCGTGATCTGCGGGTTGGCGGGGTCGTTGATGAACTCTTCCTGAAATTCTGGAATCTGTGCCCGCCGGGAACTCATCCCTCAAAGGCGCGGCCGAGAGCATCCAATGCTGCGCGAGCGCTGAGGATCTTGCTCGCTTCGTGTGTGCTGGAACTGTGCGGATTGTACACTGAGAATTCGTCACCATAACGAGATCGACAGCCCCTTGATGCTTGGAAGACTGACGCTTGGAAAACGAATGACTTTTCGCATATCCCGAAGCCTTTTGCTGCGCACTCCGATATTGCTTGGGATCCTGACAGTCTTCTGGAGCGGAGCGGTCTTCGCGCAGAGAGCGCCGTTCCAGAGCCCGTCAATTCCGGCCCGTGTCGAGGCCCAGGCGATCGCCGAAGATCGCGGCGCCAATGGCCTCCGGCAGGACCTGCAGCGCCTGCATACCTGGGCGAGCATGATGATGATCGTCGCTCACCCCGACGATGAAGACGGCGGCATGCTGACCTATGAGTCGCGGGGCGAGGGCGTGCGCACATCGTTACTGACTCTGACGCGCGGTGAAGGCGGGCAGAACGTGATGTCGAGCGACGCTGACGACGCGCTAGGGCTTATTCGCACAAACGAACTCCTCAAGGCCGACCAGTATTACGGCGTCGACCAGTACTGGACCCGTGTCGCCGACTACGGTTTTTCAAAGACCATCGAAGAAGCCTTCCAGCAGTGGGGACATGACCGTGTGCTTTATGACGCAGTGCGAGCGGTGAGGATCAATCGCCCGCTGGTGATCACCGCAAGCTTTATCGGCGGAATTACCGATGGTCACGGCCAGCATCAGGTTTCGGGCGAGATGGCTCAGGAAGTCTTTGCCGCAGCCGGCGATCCGACGGTATTTCCCGATCAGATCAGGGCGGGGCTTCGCCCCTGGACCCCGCTGAAGGTCTACGCGCGGGTACCGAACTATTCGATTGGGAAAGAAGGCATGTTCGATTACGCAACCGGCAAGTGGGCGCCGGTGCGTTTCTATAACTACGTGACCAAGGAATGGAGCACCACAGCGCCTTCGACCAACGTCGAGGTTGCCGAGGGCACCTACGATCCACTGCTGGGGCGCACCTACTTGCAAATTGCGCGGCAGGGGTGGGGATTCCAGAAAACTCAGAATGGCGGCGGCTATCTGGTTCTGCCCGGCGAGGTGACCTCCGACTATCACCGCTATGGGACGCGAGTAAAGAGTCCAGAGGCCGAGACGTCCTTCTTTGACGGAATGGACATTTCGCTCACGGGCATCGCAAGCCTTGCCCACGGAGACGCCGCTTTTCTGAAGTCCGGTCTGCGGGCGATCAACGAACAAGTCGAGAAGGCAATGGCAGCGAATGATCCGGCCGCTCCTGAGAAAGCTGCGCCGGCACTCCACGACGGCTATCTCGCCACCAGGAAACTGATCGGCGAAGTCGGCGGCAGCCGTCTTTCCGAAGATGACAAAGCCAATATCAACGCAGAACTGAATCTCAAGCTGGAGCAGTTCAATACGGCGCTCGTCGATGCCTTGGGACTCAATCTCGATGCGCTGACTGCCTCTGAAGCTGCAGTGAAGCAGGCAACGGTGTTTTCCTCGGGTGTGGACGAGACGCGGGCGGCGGTGACTCCTGGGTCGCAAGTTTACGTGCGGCTGCACATTCTGAACCCCGCCGGAGCCGGCGCTAATCCGCCAAAGCTTGTGAAGGCCGAGGTCATTTCGCGAGTCGATGCCGTGGAGAAGGTGGACCAGCTCGGCGATCCTAAACAGAACGGCGCGGCCACCGACACGATTTTTCAGGTCGGCATCGCCGCAAATGCCGCGGGGACGAAGCCATATTTCAGCCGTCCAAGTACCGAGCAGGCTTATTACGATATTGATGATTCGCGATGGTTGAATGAGTCGTTTGCCCCGTATCCGCTGGAAGGCCGGGCGCATTTCGACTATAACGGCGTGCCGATTGAGATCGCGCGGGTCGTCCAGACGGTGCATCGGGTTGAGGGATTAGGCGAGCTGGAAGAACCGCTGGTGGTTGCGCCGGGCATCTCGGTTGGCATCCATCCCGGCGCTGGAGCGGTTCCGTTGGGGGAAAAAGAGTTCTCACTTGCCGCAAGTGTCCATAGCAATCTGGACGGAGTTGCCGAGGGAAGCGTCCAATTGGCGTTGCCGCCTAACTGGAGTTCCGATCCAGCGAAAGCGGAGTTTCGCCTCAAGGCGGGCGAAAATCAGGAAGTTAGCTTCCGCGTCCATCCGGACAATCTTCAGGCGCAAGCCTATGAGATCAAGGCGGTCGCGAGGAGCGGCGGCCGCGAATACAGCAATGGCTACCGGACTGTCGGTTATTCGGGGCTGCGGCCGTATAACTACTATCGTCCCGCGACCTATCGGGCGCGGGGAGTCGACGTGAAGGTGGCCCCAGGCCTGAACCTTGGCTACGTGATGGGTACCGGCGATGAGATCCCGCAGGCACTCGAGGACCTCGGCATTCATCCTCACCTGCTCAGCGCGCCAGAGATAGTATCCGGAGACCTTAGTAAATACAACGTCATTGTGCTGGGAATCCGCGCTTATGCGGCGCGGCCGGAACTGGCGGCCAGCAACGCTCGCCTGATGGAGTTCGTCCGCAACGGCGGAAACCTGGTCGTGCAATACCAGAGCGGCGAATATGACCATAGCTTTGGACCGTATCCGTATACACTAGGACGGTCTCCGGAGAAGGTGGTCGAGGAGACCGGTCCGGTTATTTTGCTTGATCCAAAGAACTCGCTATTGATCTGGCCAAACCAGATCACCGCGGACGACTTTTCAGGTTGGGTCGAGGAGCGGGGCCACTCTTTCTTGCAGAGCTGGGATCCTCAATACACCCCGCTGACCGAAACGCACGATCCAGGACAGGATCCACAGCGCGGCGGCCTGCTGGTAGCCCATGCGGGCAAGGGAACATATATCTACGTCGCCTATGCGCTGTACCGGCAAACTCCGGAAGCAGTCCCGGGCGCGTATCGTTTGCTTGCCAATCTGGTGAGCGCCGGAACCCATCCTTAGCGGCATAATCGCTTTCCAGTAGGCCAAATCGGCCTCCGCACACAGGATAGTCACAGTCCAGAGGGGCCTGCGGCGTCCTTTGTTGGCTTATTCATCAAGAATTTGCCTGTTTTTAACAAAGGGCTGAGAGGCTCTTACGTGGCACGGTTCTCTCTGTTCGCTTCAAAAGGTGTGCGGTGAAATCCGCAGGCGTCTTGAAGATGGGGCAAGGAAACCGAACCATTTATCAGATTTTGTCTTATTGTGCCCCATCCCGCAATAACGGAAACCGAACCAAGAGAGGCCTAATGAAAACCAAATTTAAGGCGCTGGCTAGTCTTGCGCTTTGCCTGGCGGTAACCGCCGGGTATGCCCAGACGGCGTCGAGCGGAACCACCGCCAAGAAGAAAACCCATGCCACTTCGGCCGAAACCGTCCAGTCGCAGATTGATGCGCTGCGCACTGAGATGCAGGGGCAAATCCAGAGCTTGAAGCAGCAGTTGTCTGAGAAGGATGCCCAGTTGCAACAGGCGCAGCAGGCAGCAGCGGCTGCCCAGGCGTCTGCGCAACAGGCCCAGCAGGCGGCCCAGGCGGCTCAGCAGGCCAATGCCACCAACACCGAAGCTGTGACCAGTCTGCAAGGCGCGGTCACCGACCTCAAGACGAATAATGCCTCGATAGTCCAGACGGTGCAGGACACTCAGAAGCAGACCGCAGCCAAGATAGAGCACCCGGATTCGATCTATTTCAAAGGAATTACGCTCAGCCCGACCGGCAGCTACCTGGCGGCTGAAACTGTGTGGCGCAGCGCAGCAACGGCTGGCGGTATCGCGACGCCTTTCAATGCATTGCCGCTGCAGGCGGCGGACGCGGCCCATCTGAGCGAGTTCTTCGCGACCGCCCAACAGTCGCGAATCGCTTTGCTGGCGGAGGGCAAGACCCCGAACTTCACCATGCGCGGCTACTATGAGGCTGACTTCCTCTCTGCAGGCAACAGCTCCAATAGCAACCAGAGCAACAGCTACACGCTGCGGCAGCGTCAATTGTGGGCCCAGGCATCCACCAAGAAATGGATGGTAACCGGTGGCCAGATGTGGTCGCTGGCAACCGAGTACAAGCCGGACTCGCAACTTGCACCGGGTAAAGAACAGGTCCCTCAGACGATAGACCCGAACTACAACACGGGCTTTACCTGGGAACGTCAGTACGGCTTCCGCGCGTCGATGAACCTGCCTTACAGTGCGACGCTCGCCGTCGCCGTTGAAAACCCCGAGTTGCTCAACCTTGGCGGTACGGTCCCTACCTTTTTGCTGACCGGCGGCCCAGGCACGACCAACCTCGACCCGACTGCAAACTACTCTTACAACATGGCTCCCGACCTGATCGTTAAGGCGTCAGCCGACCCCAAGTTTGGCGGTCATTATGAAGCCTACGGGATTGCCCGCTTCTTCCACTGGCGCACCTACACCTCTCTCACCGCGCCCGTGAATGCCTACAATGATGCCACCGTCGGTGGCGGCATTGGCGGAAGCGCCCGCTATTCGACCTTCCAGAAGAAGGTTGACTTCGGCCTCAAGGGCCTGTGGGGCGATGGGATCTCGCGCTACGGAGACAGCACCCTCGCAGACGCTACTGCGACCTGGGCCGGAACGGTCAAGTTACTGCACGGGTATTCGGCGATGGGAACGATCGAGGCACACGCCACCCCGCGCCTGGATCTTTACTTCTACTACGGCACCGATGGGGTCTTCCGGAACTATAGCTATTCGCCCGGAACGACCTATCTCGGCATCAAGCCGCACACGCCTTACGGCTACGGCAACTACTCATTTAACAACACTGGTTGCTTCACCGAACCTCTTCCGGGCGGCAGCAACCTCCCGACAAACCCTGCAAACTGCGCTGCCAATACCCGGGACGTGCAGGAAATCACCTTCGGCTACTGGTATGACTTCTACAAGGGGCCGATGGGTCGCCTGCGTCAGGGCTTCCAATACTCCTATGCCACCCGTAACGTCTTCTCCGGCATCGGGGCGACACCTCAGGCGACCAACAGCATGTTCTGGACTTCGTTCCGGTACTATCTGCCCTAGCCCGATCCATTCAACCTTATAAATAAGAAGGGCGCCCTGCTGGGCGCCCTTTCTATTGGACGTGTAGAAATGCTGCTTGTGCCGTCCGAGTCTGGGAAGCAAAAAGATAAGTCGCCTTCAGCGCCCGCTCGAGCCGAAACCCCTCTGGTCCCGCTCGCTGGGAGATAGTTCCTCCACAGCTACCACCGCGCCGCTGGTCATCGATGCAAATGGAGACATCTGGGCGATCTTATCGCCTTTGCAGATGCTAACGCTGACATCGGCTTTCTCAAGCACGGCATCGGTGAGAAACCCTTGCTCATTTCGGATGCAGTGAAGTTGAAATTGCGGCTGGTTTGTGTTGATGAGGCAGACAAGAATCTCGCCACGATAGCCGGCATCGATGCGGCCGCCGGCGTAAGTGATTCCCTTGGCGGCCAACGAAGACCGATCGCCGAGGATAAAACCGTGTCCCGCAGGCCCTTCCGCAGCTATCCCGGTGCGCACCTTGACGGGTACGCCGGGCTCCAGAGTCACGTCCTCAATCGAATAGAGGTCATAACCGAGATCGCTGCCGGCGTAGCTCACCGTCGGCAGTCTTGCGTCCGGATGGAGTAGCTTGACTTTGAGCATTGGTGAAGCGTCGACCCTCGAGATCTTGCACTCAATCCGGGGGCGCGATTGCTCTCGGCGCCCCCGCGACGGATCTCTAGGCCTTTTTCGCCAGCGCAGCTTCTTTGCGCTGCTTGGCCCAGCGACGCTTCTGTGCCTGGGCGATACGATTACGGGCGTCCGCGCTCAGGACGCGCTTTTTGGGCGCACTGGCCGCACTCTTCGCGCTGCCAGTCGGCACGCGATGACCGTTAGTGGAAGTTAGAAGCTCCTTGACGCGCTGCAGCCGGATAATTTCTTCATTGATTGATTGCAATATTTGATTACGATCCATTCGCTCTCTTTTCTGCCCACTAGATTGACGGGACTAACCATCCGCCCCGGCGTGATTCTCTTGAATTCCGAACGCTCTTTCCGAAAGGCTACAGGTTTCATGAAGCCGATCGATCACTGTCGCGCTGCTTCCGGCTCAAGACCCCGAACCATATTGTTTCATGTCAGACAACGACCCAGCCGAGTATCTGTTTGACGGGTCTTCATGATATGGATGTCCTATTCGATTAATAGTATGCCCGCTCTCGTAATATATACAAATACCTAGCGCCGACTGGAAGGCAGTCCGATCGCTTTAGGCTCCTCTCGGGGCTGTAACCGGCCAAGGCTTTCGGAGTCTAACATGAGGATTTGCCTGACTCCCTTCTTGGTCGGGAGGAATCGAGTTGCCATCACGGGTCTTGACGCCAGACCTACGAGTTACTTTCGGCCAGGACTCTGAGAGACAATGCTGCCGCAGTCAACAGCTTTAGGACGGAGAAGCAACGGCCCAACCTATGCAGGCAAAGGATATAGACGAGCCCGGGCTGATTACACGCATCTGCGGGGGGGAGAAGGACTTATTTCACGACTTGATCCGGCCCTATGAGCGGCGGGTCTACCTTACGGTCCTCGCGCTGCTCGGGAGCGAAGCTGAGGCGGAAGACGCGGCGCAGGAAGTGATGATCAAAGCATTTCGAAATCTGGGGTCTTTTCGCAGCGAGTCCAGGTTCAGCACCTGGCTGGTGTCGATTGCCCTCAACGAAGCACGAAGCCGGCTCCGAAAATCGAAGCGCGTGACTATCGAATCGCTGGACCAACAGGAGGAAGCACACGCCGGCGATTTTACGCCGGCGATGCTCACCGATTGGCGCGAGATACCGTCGGAAGCGCTGGAACGCTCCGAACTGCGGGCGACGCTGAAATCCGCGGTGGAGGAGCTTCCTCCGATTTACCGCGAAGTCTTTACGTTGCGCGATCTCGAGGAACTGAATGTCGAGGAGACGGCCAGGGTTCTTGGGGTCAGCGCCAACGTTGTGAAGGTCAGGCTTCATCGCGCCCGCATGCTGCTTCAGAAGCGCCTGGTGCCGTTGCTGAAGACCTCCTTCGCGCCGCGGCGGGGACTCTTCGGGAGGGCGCTATGGAGCTGAACTGCAAACATGTCTGGGGTTATATCTCGGACTACATCGACAGCTCGGTAGACCAGGAGTTGCGCGAACAGATCGAACGTCACTTGGAGCATTGCGAGATATGCTCGGCCATCCTGGACAGCACGCGGAATATCCTCTATCTCACCGCTGACAATCGGACCTTCTCGTTGCCAATCGGCTTTAGCGAACGGCTGCACGCCCGCCTTGCCCTGGAACTCGCCGCAGCGAGTGGACCGAATTCGCTAGGGGGGTAAGACGCGCGGCATAAAACCGGACTTACCGAAGGGAATTGCCCTTCCAAAGTCGGGAAAAAAGCGAGGGACTCCACCACCGTCCGGGCCTTGTTGGTTTAGAGAACGTGGTGGATGACGAGGTGAAGAACCTCTTCAACGAAAAGTAACGCGAGGGTCGCCGTGGCGAGCAGTATCTGAAGGTTCTCTGAACGGAGCCTCACCGCAGGCACGGGCTTCATCCGCCATTGCGAGGCGGGACGATGGCGTAAGCGGCGAATTCGCCAAATGGCGTAAAGATTGATCAGCGAACCGGCGAGAGCCAGCAGCACCATGGGAATACGGATCCAGTTGGCATGCAGGCTACCTGGAATGCGAGCGCCGAGGGCCGACGCCAGGGAGGAGAGACCGATCACCAGGCGGACTCCGCTGATGGCAACGAAAGCCGTGCAAATACTCTGCAGAATGGCGAAGACGAAGCTCGACCAAAGAACGATCCAGCCTTTGAAAGTCTTTTCCAGGTTCGCGCCTTGAGACGAACTCTCACGGGCCGAACTAAGGCTTGGCGCTCCCTCTTCAGGTCGCGTGGTCTGGATCATGGATAATTCGACACCGTCAGTTCAAACTGCGCAGAAGCAAAAAGGACGGCGACCGCCGCCCTTCCTGTTTAGAAGTTTGCGCGAAGCCTAGAGGACCTGAACGTTCTCAGCCTGCCAGCCCTTCGGACCCTTCACTACGTTGAACTGCACCGCCTGGCCTTCCTGCAAGCTGCGGAAGCCATTGGCTTGAATCGCGGTGTGGTGAACGAATACATCTTCACCGTTGGCGCGGCTCAGAAATCCAAAGCCCTTCGCATCGTTAAACCATTTCACTGTTCCCTGTTCCATAACTTGATTCTTTTCCTTTTGTAGAGATAACGCTGAATTGAAATCGGGATATTCGCAGGTAGTGCTACAGCAAAGTGCATAACGAGCGGTAGAGCCACAGTCCCTATTCGACGCTCATTCAGTATAACCGGAATGGCAAGCGACTGCGCAAGTATTATTTTGTCACCAAGCCAAGCCCAAAAAACCTGTTGCCAAAATGGTACGCGGCGACGAATTTTCGCAAGGTTTTCTCAGGAAATTAAGGCTGCCTTCGCGGGACGGCGGGATGATCGGGGCATGATCGATTCCCAAGTCACTCCAGATCGCCTGCATTCGCTAGCCTGGCCAAGGACTGGCAAGGCCCGGGTGCTTGAGTTTCCGGCCCAGAGCAGACCCCTGCTCCCCTTGCCGCCGGTCGTCGACCCCGCCCCCGCTGCGCCAGTGCAGCCCGGCTTCAAGCCAATGGAGCTGGGTCATTACCGGGTGGCTATCGCCCAGACCCTGGCCGAACGCGAGGCGGCCTGCCGATTGCGCTTCAAAGTCTTCAATATCGAGCTCGGCGAAGGGCTGCAGGCTTCCTATCGCACCGGTATGGACACCGACGACTTCGATCTCTTCTGCGATCATCTGGTGGTTGAAGACCGGAACTCACGTGGGATCGTCGGAACTTACCGCATGCAGACAGGGGCGATGGCGGCGCAGAATCTCGGATACTACGGCGCGCAGGAGTTTGATTTTTCGCCCTTTGAGCGTCTTCGGGCCTCGATCCTCGAGCTCGGACGGGCCTCCATCGACCGTGAACACCGCTCGAGCGAAGTACTGACTCTGTTGTGGCGGGGAATTGCCCAGTACACGCGGCTGCATAATCTCCGCTATTTGATCGGCTGCTCCTCCGTCAACTCGCAGGATCCGAGAGTCGGCTGGCAGATGCACCGGCAGCTATCGGAGTTTCTGGTCGGCGAGGAATTTCGCGCCGCTCCAACGCCTGCGTTTTGCTTGCCTTTCACCGAAGAGGCCCCGGATGTCATGGCCAAGGTCCCTAAGCTGCTGCGGACGTATATTGGCATCGGGGCAAAAGTCTGCGGGGCTCCAGCGCTGGACCGGGAGTTCGGTACCATCGACTTTCTCACCCTGCTCGACATGCGCGAACTGACTCCTGCCGCGAGGGTCCGGTTTCTGACCGACACACAATAACGATGGCGCGAAGCCGGCTGCGGGGCTCGTGGAAGGCGATCGTCTTGGTGTGTTCTCTAAGCCAATGCGTGGCCAGTTACCTGGTTTGGCGCCTCGCAACGGGAGACCCCTCAAAGGCGGAGCGGGCCCAGTGGCTGCATCGCTGCTGCAAGCTGGTGCTGCGCAGGCTGGGCTTCGATATTAGGGTTGACGGCGCCCTTCCCCGAGTCGGCCTGATTACTTCCAACCACCTCAGCTACCTCGACATTCTCTTCTATGGCGCGACGATACCATGCGTCTTTGTCGCCAAGTTAGAGGTACGTTCCTGGCCGGTGCTGGGGTTGCTGGCATCGCTGGGAGGGACGGTGTTTGTTGACCGGCGGAGCGCCTTGAGCGCCGCCGACGCGGCCGTCCGTATCGAAAATCTCCTTGCCTCCGGGATTATGGTCCTGGTCTTCCCTGAAGGCACAAGTTCGGACGGCTCCGGTGTGCTGCGGTTCTACCCTTCGCTGTTTGAACCGGCGATTCGCGCCGCTCTACCTGTAACGGCAGCGGCAATTCGCTACGCCGCCGGCGGAGCAGTTGAAGCCGACCTCTGTTACTACGGAGACATTTCATTTGCCCCGCACCTGCTCTCGACGCTGCAACTCCCTGAAGTCGAGGCGAAATTGCACTTCGCCTGGCCGGGTAGAGTCTTTGACAACCGCAAGGAGGCGGCGAAGAAGTTGCGGGAGCAGGTGGTCGCCCTGCGCGCGGGAGCCGAATCGGTAGCGGGTGCGGCATCTCAACCCTGCTCGCTCTCCCGTCTCACTTGAGAATGCCTGCGCCTGAGGCTCGCCTCCGAAGCGGTGCCGGGAACAGAGGTTACGATTTCACAGTCGACTTCTTGGCCGAAGACACCTTGCGGGCGCCCGTGGGGGGAGCGGCGGTAGATTGGCGCACAATCAGCCGTGTGGGAACGGCATATTCCCTCGGAGCCGACTTCGCCAAGCCATTGCTATGCTCGCGCAGCGCCCGGAAAGCGCTGCGGGCCAGATCGACGCGGGACATCTGTACGGTGGTCAACGGCGGCGTGGTGAATTGGGCGAAGCGGATATCGTCAAAGCCGATGATGGAGAGGTCTCTGGGCACCTTGAGACCGGTGGAGTAAGCTGAGCGCATAACGCCAATCGCAGTCATGTCGTTAGAGCACATGATGGCCGTCGGCAGTTCGCCGCGCGCCTGCAGGCGTTCGAAGGCCAGCATGCCGCCCTCGAGCGTGTGGTTGGCTTCCGTGA
This sequence comes from uncultured Acidobacteriaceae bacterium, assembly GCA_963790505.1. Lineage (GTDB taxonomy): Bacteria > Acidobacteriota > Terriglobia > Terriglobales > Acidobacteriaceae > Acidisarcina. The sequence goes on from CAWBOT010000004.1 coordinate 1,440,186, forward strand.
CCCGGGCGTCTTTGGCCGAAAACCTTGCCTCTTTAGCCGCGGTCCGAAAGGTCTCCATGCGGGCTTTGGCGGAGTGCAGGGTCCTGGGGCCGCTGATGAAGGTGATCTGACGATGTCCAAGAGCGGCGAGGTGGTGGACAGCCTGCCGGATGCCGGCCCCGTAGTCCACCCGCAGGGTGCTCACGAGCGGACTCGGAAGGTCGAAGTCGATCAAGGCGAGCGGAATGTGACGCTCGGCCAGTTGCTGCAGCAAAGGCTCTTCGATGCCGAACGTCATGACCGCTACGCCCTCGACCTTCCGCTCGAGCATACGGCGGATCACCAGGTTCATTCGATGTGGGTCGTAGTTGGTGGAGCCGATCAGAATTTCGTAACCGTTCTCCACCGCGATCTCTTCAAAGCCCTGGATCAACTCGGGAAAGAACGGATTCGTAATTTCGGAAATCACCAGGCCGAGCAGCCGGCTGCGGCCGGAAACCAGGCCTCGGGCCTGAGTATTGGGATAGTAGTCCAGCTCTTCGATCGATTTCCAGACGCGCTTTGCCAGCTCCGGCCCGACAGTGGGTATGCCGTTAATGGTGCGCGAGACAGTAGCGATAGAAACCCTCGCGCGCTCCGCGACGGCGCGAATGTCCAGCGTGCCTTGGGCTGATCGTTTTTTGCGGACGGCTGCCACGGTTGCATGGTAGCTCACCCGCACCCACAGGGAAAATGTTTTCTCGCCAGCTTCGAGATGAATGTACGGCAGTCAGCTGACAGGACGCCATCCGGCGGCCATGCGGTCTTTGAGAATGCAGCGGTTCATGACCACCTTGACTCCGGCGGCTTCCGCCGATGCCGCCGCCTCTTCGTGGCAGACACCTTCCTGCAGCCATAACCGGGGGATGTACAAGCGAATGACGTCTTCCACGATCTCGGGCACATGCTTGGGCGCGCGGAAAACGTTTACTAAATCGATTTTCGAGCCGAGCTGTTCATCGGCTTGGCCGAGTGACGCGTAGGCCCGTTCACCGAGCACGGTGCCAGCCAGCGGATTTATCGGAACGATCCGGTAGCCCTGCCGCTGCATGAATTGCGAAACGCCATAGCTCGCTCGTCCCGGGTTGTCGGAGAGACCGATGACAGCGATGGTTCGAGTGTTCTCGAGAATTTCATGAATGGCTTCGGGCTCGTTCATGGCCGTTACTCCAGATCGTCGGATGCGTCGGTGCCCCCCGGAACGTTGCCGTCGCGGCGCATCAGCAAATATCCGCGGATGAACGGCTCCAGATAGCCGTCGAGCACGCGGTCGACGTCGCCGAATTCCACTTTAGTGCGATGGTCCTTGGCAATCCGGTACGGCTGGAGAACATACGACCGTATCTGCGAGCCAAACTTGATATCGAGCTTCGAGTCTTCCAGCTTGCGGCTGATCTCTTTCTTCTTGTCGAGCTCGAATTCGTAGAGCTTGGAGCGCATCATCTTCATCGCCCGCTCTTTATTCTTATGCTGCGAGCGCTCGTTCTGGCACTGGGTGACGATGTTGGTTGGGATGTGAGTGATGCGCACGGCAGAGTCGGTCGTGTTGACATGCTGGCCGCCCTTGCCACCGGAGCGGTAAGTGTCGATGCGAAGGTCGTCAGGCTTGATGTCGATTTCTATAGAGTCGTCGATTTCAGGCGAGACGAAGACCGAGGCAAACGAGGTGTGGCGCCGTTTTGCCTGGTCGAAGGGGGAGATCCGGACGAGACGATGAATACCGGTTTCGCCGGAGAGCTGGCCAAAGGCAAATTCGCCGGAGACGGTAATTGTCGCCGACTTGATGCCCGCTTCTTCGCCGTCCTGGTAGTCGTTGACCTCGGTCTTGAAGCCCTGGCGCTCCGCCCAGCGCAGGTACATGCGCAGCAGCATATCGGCCCAGTCCTGGGACTCCGTTCCGCCGGCGCCGGGATGCACAGTGAGGATGGCGTTGAGCGGGTCGGTCTCCGCGGAGAGCATGGTGCGCGTCTCCATCGCTTCGACAAAGGCGCTCAGTGATTCGATGTCGCGCGCCAACTCCGTCTCGAGGTCGGCCTCGACGTTCTCACTCTCGCGAGCGAGCTCAAAATAGGCCTCGATGTCGCCCGTGCGGCGGGCGAGTTCCTGGTCGTCGGCAAGCATCGCCTCGAGACGCTTCCGTTCGCGCATGAGCGGTTGCGAGAGGGCTGGATTAGACCAGAGATTCGGGTCGGAGAGTTTTACTTCGAGGGCCGCGAGGTCGCGGCGCAGCTTGGCGGGGTCAAAGATACTCCCGCAGGGTTTTTACCTTTTCGCGGACCTGGGAGTAAGCGAATTCGAGTTCGTTCAACATGACAACTCGTACCTGACTTAGCTGGATTCTGTGGATTGCCGCTTCTTTGCAACGCCCAAAGATAGGATTGCAGCCACTGTTGCGATTATGGCACAGAGCTTCGCGAAGACATCGCCGTAGCGGGTGTAGAAGGTAGTGTCGCTGCAATAACCGTAGCGGACCGCCAGAGAAGTCACGATATGCCGCGGTGCACTCTGCGTCACGCGGCCCAGTGGATCGACGGCCGCGGTCACGCCGGAGTTGGTCGCGCGGACCAGCCAGCGGCGGTTCTCGATCGCACGCATTCGCGCCATGTTGAAGTGCTGCCACGGAGCGCTGGTGTCGCCATACCAGCCGTCGTCGGAGATATTGACGAAGACCTCGGCTCCGTTCTTGGCGAAGTGGCGGACTTCATCGGCAAAGACGGCCTCATAGCAGATGAAGGCCCCGAACGTGTGACCGTTGGTAGTGAAGACTTGGCGCAAGCCGCCGCGGGAGAAGCTGCCGACTCCCTGCGTGAGCGTGCCCGCGAAGGCAATAAGGCCTTTGTAGGGGACATATTCGCCGAAGGGAACGAGGTGAATCTTGTCGTAGCGGCCTAGAAAGCGGCCATCGGGTGCGACAAACTCCGCGGAGTTAAATATCTCCATCGTTCGGTCGTGTTGCCACGTGCCGATGTTCCCGACGACTGCTGGAGACTGCGTGCGTCCGGTCAGATCGGTCATGAGCTTCTGAAAGCGCGGGTCGGTCTCTCGAAAGGGCGAAGGCGACTCCGGCCAAGCTACGAGATCCGGTAGAGCTGGCTGGAGCGGACACGGCGGAGTGACCAGCATGGAGTGGGGCTCGGGCATTCCAGCGAAATACGGGCCGCAGGTCTTGACGCTCAGGTCAAGGAACTCGGCGGTGTGCTTGTCCCATTCAGGTCCGAACCAGTCATTGCTCTCTGTGATGTCGAGATTCTGCTGCACCAGGACGGCAGTCGCTACGGTTGGTGAGGCTGCAGGATGAGTGAAAGAGCCAAGCTGCAGGATTGCGGCGAAGGCTACGGCGGTAACGAAGAGGCCGCCTTTCGCCGCGCGCTGTTTAGCGAGCAGAGCAGCGGCGAAGAGAGCGTTTCCGGCGGCAAGCACAAAAGAGATGCCATAAACTCCGGTAATGGGCGCAAGTGGAGTCAGAAAGAAATTGTCCACTTGAGAGTAGCCCAGTTGGTCCCAGGGAACGCGGGTGATGCGCGAAGCAGCGAACTCCAGCGCCACCCAGAAGACCGGGACCAACAGCAAAGGGACAAGCTTGTCAGACGCGGCTTTGCGGGCGAGCGCCACGAGCAATCCGAATACACCGAAATAGAGCCCGAGAACCAGGCTGTAGAGGAGCAGGATTCCACATGACGCGATCGCTCCGATGCCGCCATAAATGTGCATGGTGGCGTAGATCCAGTAGCAGTTGAGCAAATACCACGCAACACCGCAGATGTACGCGCCCAGGACGCTGCGGCGCATGTAGTAGGGTCGCTCGACGTTTGACGGGGCGAGAAGCCCGCAGAGCAAAGGCACTAGCGCAAGCCATGCTATGGCGCCTCGCCAGGGTGGCAGAGGGCCTGCGATCGGAAAGGGTAGATCCAGCAAAATAGCGGAGACAATTCCCCACGCCCAGGGACTACGGAAGAAGGGACTCGAAAGGAACGAATTCGCGAAAAACTTGCTCACTCCGCCGTGAGTCTACCATCTTAACTTCGCGGCGCCCCTCGAGTCGCTGTAGAATCTTGACGATGGAGCATCCGATTATCGATTTCATCATGCGCGTGTTGAGCGCAATCTTCCTCATCGGCATGGTGGGGTCGGCCGTGGTCGTGGCCATTAGCTTTGTGGAAGACCTCTACGAACTCTTCGGAGAGTGACGGCGAATCGCTGCGTTGATCTGAAGCAGCAGCCCGGCAAAGTCATTGACGCTATGACCAATCGGACATACACTCAGCCGTGAGCCTCCCGCCGATGTTGGTCAGCCATAGTATCCCGGCCGCCGGCGTTTATACCTCCTAAACCATGCCGGTAGATCGAGCCATCCCCAACCCATCGAACCGAGTGCGCCTCGTGGTTGCCTCGTCGGTGATGCTCACCTTCATTTCTTTCTGGCGGGCTGCGGCAATCGTGCTCAACGACCTCGGCTCGTCGGCCTTTTATGCCGGCGGCATCGCTGAGCAGGCAGTCGGTAAGGCCGCTCCCTGGTTCATCTTAGGCGTAATGCTGTTCTCCTTTGCGGTGCGGGCGGTATACGTCGAGAGTTGTTCGATGTTCACGCGCGGCGGCGTCTACCGCGTCGTCAAAGAAGCGCTGGGCGGCACCTTCGCCAAGCTGAGCGTCTCGGCGCTGATGTTCGACTATTTCTTAACCGGACCGATCTCCGGTGTTTCAGCCGGTCAATACATTACGGGGTTGTTGAACGAGCTGATGACTGTCGCGGCCGGCCACCAGTGGCTGCCCGCCCCGATGCTGAGTGCAGGACATGCGGCGCCGCAGTTGCCGATGAACGGAACGTCGGCGGTCTTCGCGATCGTGGTCACGCTGTATTACTGGTGGCTCAACATCAAGGGCATCGAGGAGTCGAGCGACAAAGCGCTTGATGTAATGAAGATCACCACGGTCATGGTGGTCATTCTGCTGGGATGGGGATTCTTCTCCGCGTTTCATACCGGCGCGAAGTTGCCGCCGCCGCCGATCCCGGCAAACCTGCATTTTTCTAACGACTCTCTGGGCTTTCTCAAGAACATCAAGTTCAGTGCCGGATTCGGGCTGTTTGGAATCCTGATGGCCTTTGGCCACTCCGTGTTGGCGATGAGCGGTGAAGAGTCTCTCGCGCAGGTGAACCGCGAGATTGAACACCCGAAGCTGAAGAACCTGAAGCGCGCGGCGATCGTCATTGCGATCTATAGCTTCATCTTCACCGGCATCGCCTCGCTGCTGGCGGTGATGCTGATTCCGGACTATCCGCGCACCCACGTGTATCAGGACAACCTGATCGCAGGGCTGGCCATGTACATGGTTGGTCCGGAAGTGCTGCGTATCATTTTTCGCGTCTTTGTCGTGATCGTCGGCTTCCTCATTCTTTCCGGGGCGATCAACACTTCGATGATCGGTTCCACCGGCGTGTTGATGAGGGTCGCCGAAGACGGCGTACTGACCGACTGGTTTCGCCGGCCGCATCCGAAATTTGGCACCAGTTACCGGATCGTCAATCTGGTCGCGGGTTTCCAGCTCTTCACAATTATCGTGACCCGGGGAAACGTGATTACCCTGGGCGAAGCTTATGCCTTTGGAGTTATCTGGAGTTTTACCTTCAACAGCCTGGCAATGCTGGTGCTGCGATGGAAGTACAAAGGGGAGCGAGGATGGAAAGTCCCGCCAAACCTGCGCATCGGCAAGCATGAAATTCCAATCGGACTCATCTCGGTTTTCATGGTTCTCGCCTCAATCGCGGTGGTGAACCTATTCACCAAGAGTGTGGCCACCGAGAGCGGCATCGCCTTTGCCGCCGCCTTCTTCATCATCTTTTCCGTTTCCGAGCGACGCAACAAAGCAAGGCAGGCAACCACCGAGCGGCAGATGAAGGAGCACTTCCAGCTCGAACATGAAGACACCATTAGCCGCGAGGCGCTGCAGATCAGTCCGGGCTCTGTGATGGTCACGATGCGCGATGCGGTCAACCCCTATGCGCTGAAATGGGCGCTCTCACGTACCAACACCGAAGAGCAGGATATCGTCGTTCTCACGGCGCGCATGATGGGCGCCGGCGGTCCTGAGTTTCTTGAAGCGTCTGACCAATCGTTCAGCGAACATGAACAGATGCTGTTCACCAAAGCAGTCTCGGTCGCCGAAAGCTTTGGCAAGCATATCTCGCTGCTGGTGGTACCGGCGGGCGACGTATTTGCTGCTCTGGTGCAGACCGCTAACTCGCTCGAAGCTTCCGCCGTGGTTTCTGGCCTCTCGACTAAGCTGACAGCCCAGGAGCAGGCCTTTCATATGGGGCACGCATGGGAAGCGCTGCCTGAACCCAAGCGACAGTTTACCTTTTACATCGTGATGCCGAATGGAGACGCTGAGGCATTCAACATCGGGCCCCACGCGCCAACACTGCAGACCGACGATGTCCAGCTGGTGCATCGGTTATGGCTTAACTTCCGCAGGGAGCCAGAGATGCAGGGGCTGCATCACAGCGACATTGTGACCTACGCGCTTACCCGGCTGGCTACCGAATATGCGCGCGACAAGCAGGAGACTTTGAAGAATCTGCGTCGCTATGCAAGCGACGGCAACAAGGCGCCGAACCTTACCCCTCCCCCTCAGGCAGATATCCGCACAGGATATGCAATACGGGCGCCAAGGCCAACCAATGACGCCGACGATTCGCTCTAGCGGTTACACCGCGCCGCCCCGTGAGATTTCTGGCTCGCCTCATTGATCAACAGGGAGTCCTTTGGAACGTCGGCTGCCCTGCAAAAACTGTCGAGAGTACCCCTTCGCCCATGTTACTTTCACTCGAATTTGTCAATAATGCACAAAGATCAGTATGCTGGATTGCAATTAGTTAATCGATAAGCATTCACTTAGTCAGCCAATTTATGACAAAGGAATTGCAATGAGGGGATGGGCAACGTGGAAGTAAAAGATATTGTTGCGGAACTAGACCAGGAGATTGCACGTCTTCAGGAAGCGCGCGCTTTGCTCGGCGGGGAGACAACCAAGAAGCGGGTAGGCGGCTACAAGAAGGCGGCACTTGTAAAGCCAACGGCGAAGAAACGCAAATTGACTCCCGAAGGCCGGAAGCGAATTGCAGAAGCGATGAAGCGGCGTTGGGCAGAGCGTAAGAAACTCGCGGCCACCAAAGCTGCCAGGTAGTCGCTCTGGGTTTACCCCAGCGGTCGCGCAAATTCGCGCTCCCGTTTGGGATAGAGTCTAGGAACGCGGCGTTAGGCGGAATACAATCCGTCTGGATGGGTCCTTTCTTGCGCCGCTCCTGACTTAGTGATGCCTGGCCGCGACAATTCGGCGTTCTCCGACACACATTTAGTCCAAATCGTCGATTCCGCGCTGCTGAGTGCTGCCGCCCGGAGTGGCCCGTGGCTGGTCTGCAAACCGGGATGCTCGCAGTGTTGCGTTGGTGTATTCGCTATCAATCAGCTGGATGCAGCTCGGCTCAGAAGCGGCCTTCTTGAGCTGGGCTCTCGGGATGAAGTCCGTGCACTGCGGATAAGGCAAAGGTCTGCTGAGTCGGCGGCAAGACTGTCAGCAGACTTCCCTGGCGATTCCAAAACCGGGCTACTGGATGAAGGTGCCGAGGGTGAAGAGCAGTTTGCATCCTTTGGCAACGACGAGCCTTGTCCGGTTCTCGATCCTGCAAGCGGGACCTGCGATCTCTATGCATCGCGGCCGATGACCTGCCGGGTCTTTGGGCCGCCGGTGCGTTCGGAAAACGGTCTGGGCGTTTGCGAGCTCTGCTACCACGGGGCAACGCCGGAAGAGATCGCGGCCTGCGAGATGATCCCGGACCCCGAAGACCTCGAATCGCAGTTGGTTGAAGACCTCGAACAAAGCACAGGGGTTCGCGGAACGACAATCGTTGCGTTTGCCTTGTCGAGCTGAGTGAGCCTCGCGCAGACTTAGTTCCAAAGGACCTAGTCTCCCGCTCATAGCGGATAAGGCTCGCCTGCATGCACAATCCGGATGTCGTGATCGGTGAACTTACCGTGCATCTGCGGCACATTGTATTTCGGCATATGGCACGAAGCGCAGCGATCGTCGCTGACTGGGCAGGCGGGAGCCATTCTTGCCGAAGCGATGTCATGCACCCCAGATTCCGCGCCGGCGGCTGGCGGGATCGCTTTCGACGCGTGGCAGGCGAGGCACTTCGCGTCATAAAAGCCTGCGTCGCGCACCACTTGTTCATGTGGGTTATGACACGCAGTGCAGCCGATGCGGCGGTCGGGGCGGCTAAAGCAGCGGCTCTTCGCTAGCCGGTAGGGCTGGAAGCGAACATTGATGGCAGAGTTATCTTTGTCCGCCGCGATATCCATCGGAGCGCGGTGGCAAGCGCCGCAGTAGTCGCTCAGCTTGACCGGATCGAAGGACCCGGGGTCGAGGATCGCCGACTTGCCTTCGTCAATCCGGTTTAGGCTCATGGCTTCCACGTGTTTTGCTCCAGGCCCGTGGCAGGCTTCGCATGTGAGTCCAGCGGTGGCATGGGTTGGATCGAACTGCCCATGCGTTGAAGACTCTGTAGTGTGGCAGGCAAAGCAGTGTTGCGCGGCTGCCTCGCTTTGGCGTTGCCCAAAGGCGCCCTCTAAGTCGCGCGGCGCGGCGCGGAGATGGCCAGGGGTGAGATCCAGGGCCGCAATCGATGGAAAGTAACTAAGCTCGCTCTCGAAAAGGCTTGCGCCGGACTGGAGAATGAATGTCTGGCCCATAGCGCCGTCGCCCATCGTCCACAAAATCGGGCCGCTCATCACGTCGCTGCCCCGGCCGACGGCGTAGGTGCTGCCTTTACGGTCACGAAGGATCTCGGTATGGAACGGCGGTGAGTCGAGCGAGATCTTCGCCTGCGAACGCAGTACAGCCGTATCGGACCCGCGGGTCGCCGCTCGGGCCATCGATGTCTTCTGCTGGGAAAGGACCTCGGGCTGGTGGCACCCGGCGCATGCTTCTGAGCCTATGTAGTCCTTGCGCGAGGCATCGCTCTTCGTGGGCCACCAGCCAGGTTGTCGAAGGCGCTGGGTGGTGAGCTGGGGCGAGGAGCCGGCCGGCGGCGCGGGCTGGGCGGCCAGAGACCACATCCCGATCGCAACTGCGGCGAGGAGAACGATTCCCACGCGCCCGGTGAACCTCATTGCAGCTTCGCCGATGCAAGCTTGTTTCTCATCACGCCGCCTAATCTCGCGCAGTCTCAGGTGACTCACTTATTTTTCAGCTGTGCGAACTTATCAGACAAGTTGCGCGAAGTTGTCTATATTATGACTCGCAGCACGGGCATGAATTTTCGCGGTATGCAAATTGCCCGCGCCGCTCCGGCAATGTACCGGTGAGCCATGGAAAGTCCTAAGTACCGCCTCATCTTCGAGGCGCTTCACGAGGAGATCATCTCCCGGCGGCATAAGCCGGGGGGGCGTTTGCCCAGTGAGGCCGAACTGGTGCGCCGCTTTGGCGCTTCGCGGATGACGGTGTTGAAGGCGATCAAAGAGTTGCAGGCGCTGGGCCTTGTGAACCGGCGCGTCGGTTCCGGAACCTACGTCGCGACCCACCCCCCGGCGGGGAGCCACGTCTTTGGGTTGCTGATCCCGACCCTCGGACAGACCGAGATATTCGAAGCGATCTGTCAGGGAATGATGCTCTCACCCAAGGCAAGGCAGCATTCGCTGCTGTGGGGGCACTCGGTCTCAAGCGACGGCGAAAGCGAAGAGGTCGCGGAGAAGCTTTGTCAGCAGTACATTTCGCAAGGCGTCTCCGGGGTCTTTTTTGCGCCGATTGAATACAGCTCCCGGCGACACGAGACCAATCGCAAGATTGCCGCTGCTCTGGACAGGGCTGGCATCCCGATCGTGCTGTTGGATCGATGTATCGCACGCTTCCCAGGACGATCGCGATTCGACCTTGTGGGCATCGACAATCATCGCGCAGGCTATCTCGCGACCGAACACCTGTTGAGTTCCGGGGCCAGGCGCGTTGTCTTCTTTGCTCGGCCAGACTCCGCTCCTACCGTCGAGGTACGAATCTCGGGCTACCGCCATGCGCTCGCGCGTTGCTCTAAGAAGGCGGGTGCGGGGTCCGTTTGGATGGGTGATCCAGACGATCCCGCGTTCATCCAGTCGATCCTCAAAGCGGATAAGCCTGACGCGTTTCTGTGCGCCAATGATCTGACCGCCGGACATTTGATGCATACACTGCTGACATTGGGGAAGCGTATACCGGATGACATCGGCATGATGGGTTTCGATGACGTCAAGTACGCCCGACTGTTGCCCGTGCCGCTCACAACCATGCATCAACCGTGCCACAACCTCGGCAAGGTGGCGTTATCGGTGATGCTTGACCGAATCGCGCATCCCGATCTTCCCGCCCGAGACGTCCTGCTGAGCTGCGACCTCGTCGTCCGCAAGTCCTGCAGGGGCGCCTGATCGCGGAGGTCCACAACGCAATGTTGGCGTCATGGGGTTGTATAGTCAGCTTTTGGGCAAATTGTAGGCGATTCGGCTTGACATCTGTCTACGCCGGCCCTTAGACATGTGTGTGGCGCAGATCCCAGGTTGGATTGGGTCTTCGCCCTGCCAAAGAGTTTCGGAGCGAAGCGCGAGATTGGCAAAGCTTCAAAGTTGTCTACAAATTCGATTTAGTAAAAGTGCAGTCGAGAACAGCTTGACAGTGCCGTGAATATCTCCTTATAGTTCGCGGCGGGATCTGCAATTACGAGTAATGCATGTTTTTTTGTGGCGTATTGTTTTGCAGGCCTCGTACGGCTCGGCATGCAATGCAGGTTTTTGAGAATCGGCACCAGAGGAATCGGCACACTTTCGTATAGTTGCGATGCGCAACAAACCGGGACGACACGGTAACGAAGGTTTTGTAAACGCTTTACAACATTTGGGAGACTAGTGAAATGCCAAAAAAGACTCCAGCAACCCTGGCGATCTGCCTGGGCCTGCTGTGCCTAATGTGCCTTCCTGCCGTATCTCATGCGCAGGCCGTCTTCGGCTCTATCTACGGTACCGTCACAGATAACACCGGCGCCGCTATTCCTGGCGCGGCGATCGTGGTGACCGACGAAGGGAAGGGCACGTCTGTGACCGTCCAGTCCGGCGCATCGGGCGATTACTCGGTGCAGCATCTCATTCCCGGCATCTACGATGTCAAAATTTCGTATCAGGGCTTTCAGAGTTTCGAGACCAAGGGAATCAATCTCGCCGCAGACAGTTCTCCCAAAGTCGACGCGCAGCTGACGGTCGGTGGATCGAGCACTACGGTTGAGGTCAATGCCGACACGGTGCCCGAGCTGAAGACCGACAAAGCCGACGTATCCACCACCTTCGACACCAAGACGGTTTCCGACGTGCCTCTCGGCGACCGCAATTTCACAAACCTGCAATTGCTTCTGCCCGGCGCGCAGCCGCTGAGCTGGAGCCACGCGGCCGACGAAAACCCGCAGGCCAGCCGGCAGATCCAGGTCGATGGACAGGCCTTCGGCGGCGTCGCTTATCAATTGGACGGGACCGATAACCAGGATCCGATCCTGGGAATCATCGTGATCAACCCTCCGCTCGATGCAGTCTCCGATACCAAAATCACGACCCAGAATTTCGACGCAGAGTTTGGTAAGGCGGTCTCTTCGATCGTTACCGCACAAACCAAATCGGGTACGAATAACTTCCACGGCAGTGCATTCGACTATCGCGAGAGCAACGCCAACCTCGCCCGCGACCCGTATAGCCAGTTTCCGGCCCCAGGATCGACCAAGACCGGAGGCCTGATACCCGGTGGCTTGAAGAACCAGTTTGGTGGTTCGATCGGCGGCCCGGTGCTGAAAGACCGGCTCTTCTTCTTCGCCGATTACCAGGGAGTGCGGCAAAAAGCAGGTACCGCCAATACCGTCACGGTACCTTCGTCCCTGCTGGTGAGCAGCTGCCTCGGCGGCCCAACAACCGTAACAGGCGTTTCAGGTTGCGATTTCAGCCAATACGCTGCAGCTCTTGGCGCAGCCGGGATCATCTATCAACAAGTCCCGCAAGCGGACGGTACGACAAAGTCTGTGCCATATGCGAACAACATCATTCCGATCGGCATGGTATCGCCGCAAACTCAGGCGCTGTTCAAGCTGCTGCAACCATACGCGCCAAACTCGGCCGGCAATTTCAATGGCCTTCAGAACAACTACTCCGCCAGCGGCACGGGCATCTTCAACAGCAATGCATGGGATGAGCGCGTCGACTTCACCTTGTCGGAAAAGATCCATATCTTCGAGCGCTTCAGCAGATTCACCGATGTACTGAGCGGCACGGTAATCTTTGGAGCTGCTGGCGGCGCCGGATTTGGTATCGGCGGTTACGGCGGAAACTCCAAGGGAGCCAACGACAGCTTGGCGACCGGGGCCGACTTTACTCTCAGCAACAGCCTTCTGACCGACTTCCGGTTTGGCTATTACCGCTATAACATCATCGACTCCAAATACAACCAGACCGTCCAGTTCGCCGACCAGCTCGGCATACCTGGCATGAACATTCCGGGCGAGCCTATCACCTACGGCGCCCCTGGATTCAACGTGACCGAAGTCGGTTCCTCGGGCGCGCCGAACAACAGCCAGGATGCCGGTCCGCAATACGGCGCTGGCCTGAACGTCAACCGCTGCAACTGCCCACTGGAAGAGCGCGAAGATCAGTTCCAGATCGTCAATAACTGGACCAAGATCGTCCGCACCCACACCATCAAGTTCGGCGTCGACATGCGTTATGCCCGCAACCTGAGGGTACCGAGCGACAACGATCGTACCGGGCTCATTGGATTTGGCACTGGCCCGACCTCCGATCCAAGCGCAGCCACTCAGGGCGGCCTTGGGTTCGCAGCCCTCGCGCTGGGACAGGCGACTTCATACAGCCGTTATGTCAGCGTCTCGACCAATGCCAAGGAATTCCAAAAGAGGTTCTTCTACTACGGCGAAGACTCGTGGCGTGTCACCCCGAACTTGACCCTCAACTTGGGGCTTCGCTATGAGCAGTATTACCCCGAAGTCGTGAACGCCAAGGGTAACGGCGCGCTCATGAACTACGTGAACGGCACATCGGACGGGTACCTGCGGGTCGCCGGCTATGGAAATATCGGCACCAACATGAACTGGCAGAAAGCCTCCTACCCGTTCAATCCGCGCATCGGCGTGGCCTACCAGTTCGATCCAAAGACCGTCATCCGCGCTGGCTATGGCCGCAGTTTTGACATCGGAGTCTTCGGCTCGATCTTCGGCCATGTAGTCACACAGAACCTTCCCGTGCTCGCCAACCAGACGATCAACACCACCACTGGCGCGACTGGTTACGCATTCTGCCTTGGCCCCGATACTCCAGGGTGCGCCCAGCCGGGCAATCAGCCGGGCGGCGGCGGTCCGGTCGCTTATACCTTCCCCACCGTTCCAGCGAACGGCCTGCTCGCGGCCCCGGGCTATGCGGTCAGCCCCAAAGCCCGTCCGGATGGCGTACGTCTGCCAACTATCGACGCATGGAATCTCAGTATTCAACATGCGATTACCCCGACCATCTCTGTAACCGCGGCTTACGTGGGCAACAAAGGTACTCACACATTGAGCGCGGGTGACGGCAACAACACTAATCCAAATGAGGCGGCCATCACTCTGCCGGCGCAGTACAGCCCGACCGGCGAACCTCTTCACTACGATCCCTCTGTGCCATCCACTGTCGTAGTCGGCGGAGGTCTCCCGGGTATCGGCCCCGACGGAGGTACCGCCAACCAGACATATCTTCAACGCTACTACTCCGGTACACTGCCAGCTTGCCAGAGTGCGGGTTACGCGGCGACCGCAATCGCTGCCGGCGCGAAGATTCCTGTCCCCGGCGCCTGCGGCTGGACTAACGGCATCGGCTACTACGGAGATGACCAGGATAGCCACTACAACGCGCTGGAACTGACCGTAGCCAAGCAGTTCACCAAGGGGCTTTCCTTCACCGCGAACTATTCGTGGCAGCAGGGCATCGACTTCAACAGCAGTTACGCAACCTGGAACAAGAAATTCGTCGAGGGCAGGAACAACGATATCCGCGGCCAGCAGTTTGTCACGTACGGTATCTATCAGCTGCCGTTCGGACGTAATCAGATGTTCGCGTCCAACGTCCCCGGATGGGCCAACCAGATCGTTGGCGGCTGGCAACTCAGCCCGGTCTTGAACTGGTCGAGCGGCTTGCCCTTCACTCTGGGATATAACGAGTGCGGCTCAGCGGTTCCGGGCAGCGCACCTTGCTATGTCAACGGTCACGGGAGCGGTCTGCCAATCAAGATCAGCGGCTTCGATTCAGTGAATCATCGCCGGCTTCTCTTTCACGGCGCTACCACTCCTCTAACCTCAGCATCATTCCTGAGTTTCACCGCTCCAACTCTGGACAACATCGGAAACGGCGGGCGTAACACGGTGTACGGTCCGCACTTCTTCAATATGGACCTGTCACTGCAGAAGAACTTCCCGATTCACGAGAGCTTCTTCCTGCAGTTCCGGGTAGATGCCTTTAACGCCTTCAACCACATCAACCCTGAGTTCGGCGGCGGCGGCGCTTCGGCTAACATCGATCAGGGCGATAAATTCATCACCAGCAGCACCGCCAACTTTGGGCAGGGCGGTCCGCGTCAGCTGCAATTCTCCCTGCGTCTCCAGTTCTAACGCCGGGTGTAACGCTTCATCGAAAGGGGGAGCCATCGCGCTCCCCCTTTTCTCTTTCGGATAGACTCTGAAGATTCCCGCCATGCTCCGTTCCGCCGCTCTCGTGTTCGCGATACACCTTGCGTGTCTCGCATTGGCCGCAGGACAGGACCCGGCGGTAACGGAAGCTCCGTCGCCGAGAACTAACACTGCAAGACTCGATTCCGCTCGGAAAGCGTTCGAAACCGGTCATGCGGAAGAGGCGCTCCGGCAACTCGATCTACTCGCGGCGACACATCCTGAACCCCGGGGAGTGGAGCGCATGCGCGGCTTCATTTACTACCAGCAGAAGAACATGGCCGCAGCCGAAGCAGCGTACGCCAAGGCAATTGCCGAAGATCCATCCGACCGTGAATCAATGCAAATGCGAGGAGTGGCGCTTTACAGCTTGGGAAGGCCTGAGCAGGCGATTCCGCTTCTGGAGCAGGCCCGCACCGCAGTCCCGTCAGCCAATGTCGATCCGAATTACGTACTTGGCATCTGTTACATCGCCGTTCACCGCTATGACGACGCCCGCCGCGCTTTCGCGATGCAATATGGCTTTGTTCCGGAGTCAGCCCCCGCGTATCTCCTCGCCGCGAGGATGTTGCTGCGCAGGGAAAACCCGGCCGCCGCAGAAGACTTCGCGAAGAGGGCCCTCGCGCTTCAACCGGACTTGCCGCAGGCGCATCTGCTGCTCGGCGAGATCGCACTGGCGAGCGCTCACCTGCCAGAGGCGATCGCCGAGTTCAATCGGGAGCGCGAGCTTAATCCTCTGGATGGAAGCATCTATGACCTGTTAGGCGACGCTTATGTGCGCTCCGGCGAGGACGAGAATGCACAAGAGGCGCTTAGCCGCGCAGTGTTGCTGGAACCGAATGCGACCGGACCGTACGTCCTGCTCGGCAAGGTGATGCTCAACCAGCAGAATTACCTGCAAGCGACGCTGTATCTCGAACGTGTGATCAGCATGGACCCGGGTAACTACATGGCCCATACGCTGCTTGGCCAGGCATATCGCCGGATTGGACGGATTGCCCAGTCAGAGAAGGAATTCCAGGCTGCGAGCAAGCTGCAGAATGGCGGCGCAAAGCTGGAGAGTGTTCATTGACACATTCGCGAACGGAATCAACCCGGAGCCGCCCCTTACCCGGTCTGCCGAAACGTATACTTACCGAACAGGGTCGCGCAAGAATCGATGTTTTCTTCCAATTGGAACCGCCGCCGCTTTCTTGCCTCCCTCAGCCGCACCGCCCTGGTACTCCCATTCTCCGATGTCGCTCTGATGGCGATCCCGCCCTGGGCCCGGGAAGCGGACCCGAGACAGAACACCATGGGGCGGCAGAAGACCGCGGGCGGCGAGCCTGCTTATGAAGCGAAGCCGGTGCCGCCTCCACCAGGAGCGGCTTCTCCGATAGCCGGAACTCCGTTGGGAGTCAGCTTCATCGATGTTGCGACCCAATCCGGCCTGAACGCGAAGACTATCTACGGTGGCGAAGGCCATAACGAGTATCTGCTCGAGACCACGGGATGCGGCGTAGCTTTCTATGATTACGATCAGGATGGCTGGCTGGATATATTTTTGGTGAACGGCTGGCGTCTTGAGGGTTTTGCCCACGGGCACGAGCCGACATGCCACCTTTTCAAGAACAACCGGGACGGCACCTTCACTGATGTTACGAAGAGGTCGGGACTGGCGCGCAGCGGCTGGGGCCAGGGCTGTTGCGTCGGAGATTACGATAACGACGGCCATGACGATCTTTTTGTCAGCTACTACGGCCAGAATGCGCTCTTCCACAACAATGGTGACGGAACATTCACCGATGTGACAGCCAAAGCGGGACTGATTCAATCGCGGCTGCGTTGGAACTCGGGCTGCGCCTTCATCGACTACGACCGCGATGGTCATCTCGACCTATTTGTCGGCAACTACATCGACCTCGATCTCAAGACTGCGCCCGTGCCAGAGTCAGGCCCCTGTCTGTATAAGGGCATCATGGTGGCCTGCGGGCCTCCGGGATTACCTGCCGGCAAGAACCTGCTGTATCACAACAACGGCAATGGCACCTTCACGGATGTCTCCGAAAAGGCGGGGATGGGCGACACCGCCGGCAACTACGCCCTGGGCGTAGCAGTGGCTGACCTCGACGACGACGGCTGGCCAGACATCTATGTCGCCAACGATTCGACCGCTGCCACGCTTTACCGCAATCAGAAAGACGGGACGTTCAAGGACGAAGCCATCGAAGCCGGCGCTGCATTTTCCCCCGACGGCAAGCCTCAGGCAGGTATGGGCGTCGCCGTCGGCGACTACAACCGCGACGGAAACCTCGACATCGTCAAGACGAACTTTGCCGGCGATACCGATTCCCTCTACAAGAACCTTGGCGACGGCACCTTTGAAGACCACACTTATGTTTCTGGGCTGGGCGTCAACACACGCCTGCTTGGTTGGGGAGTTGGCTTCTTCGACGTGGACAATGACGGCTGGCTCGACATTCTGGTCGCCAACGGGCACGTTTATCCCGAAGTCTCGAGTTCAAAAACAGAAGCGCCCTACGCGGAACATAAATATCTCTACCGCAACCTGCGCAACGATCGCTTCGAAGAAGTAACAGACAAGGCTGGTCCAGGGATCACAGCCGCGGTTGCGGCGAGGGGCTGCGCCTTCGGCGATTATGACAACGACGGCGACATGGACGTCGCCGTCAACTGCGTCAATTCGCTGCCCCAACTGCTGCGTTGCGATTCCGAGTGGAGTCGCGCATGGATCAAGATCAAGGTTGTTGGCGTGCAGTCCAACCGCACCGGAATTGGGGCGCGAGTGAAGGTCATTGCCAGAGTCGATCCGAAATCGCCGCAGCCGTTGTTGCAGATTGATGAAGTCCGAAGCGGCGGAAGCTACTACTCGCAGAACGACCTGCGATTGCACTTCGGACTTGACCAGGCGAAGTCGGTCGATCGGGTGGAGATACGCTGGCCCTCAGGCCAGGTCGATACCTTGAAGGACCTCGAGGTGAACCGCCTGTATACGATTCAGGAGGGTGGGAAGATACTAAAGGCCGAGGCCCTGACTGGCTTGGTGAAGAAGAGAGTGTAATTCGACGAGTTCTTAGTTCTCTGGGAGCCGCAGATAGGTCCGGAGATTCATTGTGAAGGAATAAGAAGGCCCTGCCCGAGGCGCATTTCAGCCTCGCAAGTTGCAGATCTGACGGGCAAGTTGTTCGCCGCAGCGACCAATGATGACGGCACGTCGCGGCTAATTGGCAGCCTAAAGGATTGCAATCCTATAAAATAAAAATACGGGTTAGAGATCGTAGAGAGACGCCCTGTGGCACTCGCTATTTTGCCGAGGGTGGTTCTTGCGCGACTCGCCGGGTCGAGCCCGACCTCGCCAGAGAAACTTCGGAACCGAGAACATCGTCTAACGTCATGATGGCTTGGATCATGAGGAAGGTAAATTTTGTCATCGAATTCGCGGCCAGGCCCGTTATGCGAGTGCGCCGCGTGTAACATCCGGGACTCCAAAGCTATTCTTCTTCCAAAAACAAGTGCTGCGTTGTCTCGTCCAGGCTCTTTTCGAGCGGGAGCCGGATTGCGGGTTATCTTATGGGCTGCGATATCGCTCGCTGGCGCGACGGCCCTGGCGCAGTCGCCGTCGAACCTGAAAGATCTCCCGGACGCCCCGACCCCCGAAGTCGCACAGGGTCCAACCGCTCTTGCAGAAGTGGCTGCGGAAAGCCAGGAGCCGCAACAGACCCCTTCTTCGCAAGCACCACCCTCGGCTGCACCAACTGGGCAGCAATCTCAGCCTGCCGCCGCCCCTGCGAGCGGAGTATCGCCGGAGCTCAAAGGCCACACGGAGCTCGGCAACGAACAGCTCAAAAAGCAGGAGCAGCAGCGCGTCCTGGGCATTATTCCAGCCTTCAATTCGGTCTACGAGGGAACAGTACCCCCTCTCACGCCCAGCCAGAAGTTCAAGTTGATGTGGAAGAGTACCACCGATGTTTATGTGTTCGCCTTTGCCGCAGTCACGGCGGGAATTGGCCAGGCCCAGGATAGCCACGACGCCTACGGACAGGGCGTCGAGGGGTATGCCAAGAGATTTGGGGCGAATTATGCCGATACCGCCGACGGCAATTTCTGGGGTAACGCCGTTCTCCCTATCGTGTTGCACGAAGACCCACGCTACTTCCGCCTCGGGCACGGGACCTTCACTCACCGTTTGCTCTATTCCATGTCAACGACTGTTTGGTGCAAGCGCGACGATGGCACCACAGGGCCTAACTACGCCAACGTGCTGGGTAACCTCATCGCTGGGGGCATCTCTAACCTCTATTACCCAGCCGACGATCGCGGGGTGGAGCAGACCTTTCAAAGCGCTTTGACGGTCACCGCCGAGGGCATGATCGGGGCTGCGCTGATCGAGTTCTGGCCGGACATCGTCCATCACCATCAAGCCAAGAAACAGGCAAGACTGGATGCGGCCACCAATGCCGCCCGCACTTCGCAAACCGCCACTCGGCCCCCCGCATCGACCACCACTCCTCCCGTCGAAGTTCCCCGATGATGACAATGCTGACTGAAGTCGAGGCACGAGTGCTTGGAGCGCTGATCGAGAAAGAGATCACCACTCCTGACTACTATCCGCTCTCGATGAATGCGTTGCTCAACGCCTGCAATCAGAAATCGAACCGCGAGCCGGTGTCTGATTTCGATGAGGACACGGTGCGCCAGGCGCTGCATGGTTTGGACGACAAGGGTCTGGCGGGAGCGGTGCGAGGCTCAGACAACCGAGTGACGAAGTATGAGCACCGCTTCTCCGAGGCATACAACTTCGGGAGGCGCGAGGTCGCCTTGCTTTGCGTCCTCCTGTTGCGAGGAGCGCAAACTCCCGGGGAACTGCGCGGACGTAGCGAGCGTTTGTACAGCTTTGACGAGCTCACTGACGTGCAGACTACGCTGCAAAAGCTGATAGATCTGGACCCGCCATTCGTGCGCGTGTTGCCCCGCCAGCCGGGAACGAAGGAGGCCCGCTATATGCACCTTTTCTTCGGCGAAAGTTATGTGGCCAGCGTGGAGTCGGAGGCTGTCTCGGTGCGAGCGGCGAGGTCGGACGATAGTCCCAGGTTGCTGATCCTGGAGGAGCAGATCGCAACTCTCAAGCGTGAAGTTGCTGAACTGCGTGAACTCATTCAAGGCGGAAAAACTTTACCTTAGGCTTCGGGTGCCCCGGTTTTCTACCCAAGTTTTATTGGGGAATGATGATGCCGCCGACGCGGGTACGGGCCGGCAGCCGGATGCCGCGATGGTCAAATTCGGGCGGCGTCCCGGATGCATCGCCTGCGGGGCCGACGCCAGCTTCGGCGCAGGCGGCGCAGAGCAGGGGCGGAGCTTCTTCATCGGGGATCGGCTCTGCGCAGCGTGAACAGGCAGCCATATTGCCAGAGTATCAGCGGAAGCAAGGCGGGTGGTCGGCTGAATAAGCAGAACATAGACTCTGGTGCCGAGCTGTGCCCTCCTTTCATAGTGAATTCTTGTGGCTCCAGCTAAACTCAAAGAGATGATTCCTTTTGCCGCGCCTACCCGTTTGATTGCCATCGATATCGACGGCACATTGCTTCCTGCCACGGGCCTTAGAATCAGCGAGCGTAATCGAGAGGCGATGCTGCGCGCGGAGGCCGAGGGCGTCCACATTGTCGTCGCCACGGGACGGCGTCAGGCGTATGCGCTCCCGGTCCTGGAGCTGGCCGGCCTTTCGCCTGAAACTGTCATGATCTCCTCAAACGGCACCGTGACCCGCACTTTTGGCGGACGGCGCATCGACCGCTGGCTGCTCCCGGTGGAGACAGCGCGAGCGTTATGCGGGGAACTGCGTCATTTTGGTGGGACGACGGTCTTTACCTTCGATCGTGAGGGGCCTGGGGAGCTGGTCGTCGATTCGCTCGAAGCGCTGGAGCGCAACGTGGACCAGTGGGTCGAGCAGAACCGGCCATACATCCGCGAGATTCACCCCCTGGAGTCGGCCTTCGACACGGAAGGAGCCCCGGTGCAGGGCATGGTCTGCGGAACGGTGGAGCAGATGCGCAGCGCCGAAGAGCGGCTGAACTCAAGCGATTTTGCCGGTCTCATCGAGACCCACCGCACCGAATATCCAGGGCGCGACTTGTCGATTCTCGACATTCTTCCGCCGGGCTGCTCCAAGGGTTCCGCGATCGCGCGGCTGGCGGCCAGCCTGGGCATCCAGCGCGAAGAAGTCATGGCCATCGGCGACAACTATAATGACGTGGAAATGCTCAATTATGCTGGGCAGCCGGTGCTGATGGGCAATGCTCCCGCCGAATTGCTGGCGAGGGCCAGAGAATCCGGATGGTCGATTACCGGGACGAACGATCAGGATGGTGTCGCTCACACCATTGTTGGCGCTTTGCAGCGGAACCGGGCCTGGGAAGACCACCACGCCGGGGAACTGGTAGCTGGCGCTGTGGTAGAGCCTTCACGATGAGGGAACCTTGCTTAATCCTGGCAATGCGGCGGCTGCTTGCTGCAGCGCTGCTGCTCGGCTGCTTCGCGACCCTGCCCAGTCTCGCGGGAGATATTCCTAAGCCCCGCACCGCCGAGCATGTCACCCTGACGAATGGCTTCGATCTGATCTGCGACCATCGCGAACAGAGTGGCGACCGGGTGAGGCTCTATACGGAGCCCGGAAGCTCGAACTTCATGGAGGTAGCTGCGGCGGAGGTTGCTTCGGTCGAGGCAATCACCCTGCCTCCAATCGCAGCGAAGCCGCCCGCGGCCAATGCATCTCTTGCGGCGACATCGCATGCCGATCTCACCCAGGCGGAACTGCATGAACTGCTATCGAGCGCAGGGTCGCAGCACAATCTCGACGTGAACCTGCTGGCCAGCCTGGTGCGGGCTGAGAGCGGCGGCCACACCCATGCGGTAAGCAAAGCTGGGGCCGAGGGACTCATGCAGTTAATGCCCAGGACTGCCGCGCAGCTTGGAGTCAACGATAGCTTCCGGCCGGATGAAAATGTCGCCGGGGGCGCAGCGTATCTTGATGCGCTATTGACCCGCTATCACGACAAACTGGCCTTGGCGCTGGCTGCTTACAATGCCGGCCCAGCGGCCGTTGACCGCTGGCATGGCGTACCCCCTTATCGCGAAACTCGGCTTTACGTGGCGCGGGTAATTCGCGACTTCAACGCCTCGGTCAAGAGCACGGCTAAATCCTCGCACCCCGCTCCGCCCCAGTCGAGTGCCGTTGCGGAGGCCTCCGCGCAGCCTTCGCTGCCGGGAGCGGTCGCTCCTTGAAACCTAAAGTCTGGATTCTCTGGCTGGTTGCCGCGGTTGCGCTGATCGTCCTGGTGCTCTTCATCCGTGCACGGGTCGAGTTTAGCTGGGTCGTCTTTGGCCAGCAGCTGCGGCAGTCGGACTGGAAGAGATTCATCATCGCCACGGCAGTTATCTACGCTGCCTATGTGTTGCGCGCTTTTCGTTGGTCGGTTTTTCTGCGACCGGCCAAGAGGGTTTCTCCCTTCAATATTCTCGGTTCGCAGGTTATCGGGTTTACCGGCGCCGCGCTCTTCGGGCGGCTGGCCGACCTCGTCCGGCCATTCCTTGTGGCGCGCAAGACTGGCCTGACCGTGGGATCGCAGATCGCAGTCTATACCGTTGAGCGGATGTTCGACTTGGCGGCGATGGCCTTGATCTTTTCGATGGCGCTGCTTTTCGCTCCGGACCGCCATACCCTTCCGCATCATGAACTGATGGTCCGGGTCGCGAAGCTGAGCTTCATCGTGACCCTCGCTCTCGCGGCCTTTGCGGTATCGGTGCGGTTGTACGGCGTCGCTCTGGCTTCCTGGGCGGAACGGGCGATCGGGCGGCTCTCACCGCGGATCGGAAGATCGGTCGCCGATAAGATCCGCGCCTTTCGCGATGGCCTCGACACCCTGGCCTCCTTTCAGGATTTTCTGCTGGCTCTGGGAACCTCGCTCGGGATGTGGGCGATGATTGTCTTCGCCTACCTGGAGACGATATGGGCTTTCGTTACCTCCCCTGAGCTTTCGGCGATGACCTTGGCGCGGTGCATGGTCTTGATGGCTGCGAGCATGGGCGGATCGGTCTTTCAGCTCCCTGTGATCGGCTGGTTTACGACTATCCTGGCGATCTCGGCAACCATGCATGCCTGGCTGGGTGTCGCCACCGAGCCGGCGCTGGCCGCGGGGGCCATGTTGCTGGTGGTTAGCTACCTCTCTATCATTCCAGTCGGCCTGGTTTGGTCGCGCTTCGAGCACGTCTCGCTGAAAGCCGTGGCCGAGGAGAGCGAACACGCTGAGGCGGAAGCGCTGCTGGGAAAGGGCTGAATCCGGATCACAGTCGCAGTCGATCCAATTCTTTGGCGATCCCACCCGGTTTGCATCTATCCATAGTGCATGAGCGAATAGCTTGTTCGCGATCAGCGGACGGCGGGAGCAGGGAAACGATGGGAACTACAGGCAAAGCACGGAAGCGTTCGATGGTAAAGGGAGCCCTGGCCGGCCTGGTTGGCGGGATTGTCGGTTCGGGGGCCAAGTTGCTGGCGGAGAAGGTCTACGCACCTCGCGTTTCGGGGCAAACACCACCACCGGCCGCGCTGGCGGAGCGAATTGCGGGCCATCCGCTGAGCGCAGGTCAAGGGCGGGTCGCTACCCAGGGCATGCACTTGGCATTTGGCGCGATTGCCGGAGCCGTTTACGGAGCGGCAGTTGAACTTGAACCGAGGGCGGGGGCCTGGCGCGGCGCGGCCTTTGGGCTGGCGCTGAACAGGGTCACGCACGAAGGGCTCTTGCCGAAGATGGGCCTCGCCGGGCCGACCCTCCGGCAGCGGACGCAGGAGCGGCAAAGCGAATGGTTAGGCCACGCCGTTTACGGGGTGGCGACGGATGTCGTTCGGAGAATAGTGCGCCGAGGCCTTTAGTCGCCTCCACTGCAAGACCCCCGCCTACTTCTGGATGGTCGATTTGCAGATACACTTCAAGAGAAATCTCAGGAGAGGTAATAGATGAAAAGGTTGTTGCCGAATCTCGCTGTTTGGGCGGGCGCGTGCGCTTTGATGCTGATGCCGCCAGCAGTTGTGATTGCGCAAGAGACAGCAAAGTCTGAGACACATGGGATCGCCGTCGCGAATATGGACCCGTCGGTCAAGCCCGGCGACAACTTTTATGAGTACGCCAACGGTGACTGGATCAAGCGAACGGAGATTCCAGCGGACAGGGCCGGCATTGGAGTCTTCACGACGCTGGATACGCTGAGCAACAAACGTACGGCGGCGTTGATCGAGGAGGCGGCCAAGGCCAACGCTGCGGCGGGCTCCAATACGAGGAAGATCGCCGATTTGTACAAGTCCTACATGGACGAAGCGGCAATCGAGGCGGGGGGGCTAGCTCCTCTGCAGCCACACCTGGATGCAATCGCAGCGATCAAGGACAAGCAGGAACTGGCGCGGGCACTGGGCGAGACGCTGCGCGCTGATGTGGATGCACTGAACAATACGAATTTCCATACTCCGAATCTCTTTGGGCTGTGGGTCGCGCCGGACTTCAACGACTCGGAGCACTACACGGCCTACCTGCTCCAAGGCGGGACGATCCTGCCGACTCGCGACTATTACCTCTCCGACGCCGAGCACATAAAGGAGATTCGGACGAAATACTTGGCGCATGTCGCAGCGATGCTCAAGCTGGCTGGATTGACGGACCCGGATGCTCGGGCGGCGCGCATCGTCGAACTGGAACACGCGATTGCCGAGAAGCAGCTGTCGCTGGCGGAAAACGAAGACGTCCACAAGGCGAATAACCCGTGGAAGCAGGCTGACTTTGCCTCTAAAGCGCCGGGGCTGGACTGGACGCAGTACTTTCAGGGTGCCGGACTAACGAAGCAGGCGAGCTTTATCGTCTGGCAGCCGTCGGCCTTCGCGGGCGAGTCGGCGCTCGTGGCGTCAGTGCCGCTCGAGAGCTGGAAGGACTGGCTCAGCTACCACTTGATTGAGGGATACGCGGGAGCCTTACCGAAGGCGCTGGTCGATGAGCGCTTTGCGTTCTTTGGAACGACTCTTACCGGAGCCACCCAGCAGCGTCCTCGCTGGCAGCGCGGCGTCGGGGTGGTAAACGCATATCTGGGCGATGCAGTCGGGCAGATATATGCGCAGCGCTACTTCTCCCCGCAGGCGAAGGCCGAGGCGCAAGCCATGGTGACCAACCTGATCACCGCATTTGAGGCGCGCATTGAGGCGCTGACATGGATGGCGCCCTCGACCAAAGCCGAGGCCGAAGCGAAGCTCAAGACGCTCTATGTCGGCATCGGCTATCCGGAGACGTGGCGCGACTATTCGGCCTATGAGGTAAAGCCGGGAGACATTTTCGGTAATGTCTGGCGAGGCGACCTCTTTGCATATCACCATGCGACCGCGCGGCTTGGTGCGAAGGTGGATCGGCACGAATGGTCTATGGAGCCGCAGACGGTGAACGCCGTGAATCTGCCGCTGCAGAACGCGCTGAGTTTTCCAGCGGCCATTCTGCAGCCGCCGTTCTTCGATCCCCTGGCTCCGGCAGCGGCTAACTATGGCGCGATCGGATCCGTAATCGGCCACGAGATCAGCCATACTTTCGACACCGAAGGCAGCGCCTTCGATTCCCAGGGAAGGGTGCGGAACTGGTGGACTCCCGAGGACCTGTCTCATTTCGAGAAAGCCACGGCCAGGCTGGCCGCGCAGTACGACACCTACAAGCCATTTCCCGACCTGGCGGTAAACGGCAAGCAGACGCTGGCGGAGAACATCGCCGACGTTGCCGGAATCTCCGCAGCCTTTGACGGCTACCATGCCGCGCTGGCGGGAAAGACAGCCCCCGCGCAGGACGGCTTTTCAGGCGACCAGCAGTTTTTCATCGCCTTTGGGCAGAACTGGGGATCGAAAGCGCGCGAGGCGGCGCTGCGGCAGCAGGTGGCGACTGACCCCCACTCTCCCGCTCAATATAGGGCCGACACGGTGCGCAACATTGACGGCTGGTACAGCGCCTTCGATGTAAAACCCGGCCAGACGCTATATCTGGAGCCAGTCGAGCGGGTGCGAATCTGGTAGCACCTCTAGAGCGACGAGAGATGCACCGAGCCGTCGCTGGTATGAATCGAGAAGGTCGCGCCGCCGGCGTTCAACTTGCCCTGCACCGAATGCCCAGGGTCGTCGGCACTGTGGAACCCGTTGAGTGTCAGCGGCAGATTGCAGTCGATCTTGCCGTCAGAGGTAGATACATCAAGGTTCGCCGAAAAATCCTTCGCCAGCTTCACGGTGATACTTCCGTCGGAGCTGTGGAGGGTCGAGTCGGCCTTAAGAGAACTGCCGCTGGCGAGCTCCAGTGTGAGCGATCCGTCGCTGGTGCGGACGTTCAGGCTGTCGAGCTTGCCGGAGATGTTGAGGTTCCCGTCTGAGGAGTGCGCATCGAGCGTACCCGCGATAGTGCGCAAATCGACCGCTCCGTCGCTCGACTGAACGTTGAGCGTCCCGGAGACATCGGCCACCGTCTGTTTGCCATCGCTGGAGCGAAGGCTGATTGCGCCGTTCAGCCCGGCGGCATTGGGATTGCCATCAGAAGTTTCGGCGTGAAGGGTGAGGTTCGCAGGGGTTTCCACCTCGACTGCGACCGACGAATTCGAATGCCAGCTGATATGAATGTGGCCGCCGAGATACGGCTTTTCTTTCAGCGAGAAGTGGATGGTGTTGCCGGACTGATCTTCTTCGAGGCGGTAGTCGCTGAGTTTGCGATTCTGCGCGTCTACATGGATCTGGACGGTCTTGCAGTCCCCACACGACTTGATATTGAGGTTGCTGTCGCCGGTGGCAAGAACCAGGGTCGGCTGGCCGGTCAACTGGTAGGTCTTGTCCCAGTGGTTGTCGGGCTGGGCCGACGCAGCGAGGGAGACGAGGGCAACGGCGGCGAGAGACACACTCCGGGTGAGAAATTTCATGGGGCGCTCCTTGTGAGGGGTGGTACGCGGGTGGGCGACTCCAGGTTCCTCAGAGGGGTGAATTTGGCGCGAATTATGGGCTGGTAAAATCAACCTACGAGATGAAGTGTCCTTATTGCGGATATGCGCAGGATCGTGTGGTGGACTCGCGCGAAAGCAAAGAAGCGGATTCGATCCGCCGCCGGCGCGAATGCGAGAGTTGCCAGAAACGGTTCACCACCTACGAACGCATCGACGAAATCCCATACATGGTCGTAAAAAAAGACGGTCGCCGCGAGCGCTTTGAGCGGCAGAAGGTGCTCTCCGGTCTGTTGCAGGCGTGTCAGAAACGTCCTGTGTCGGCGGGCAAGCTGGAAGGTATCGTCGACGATGCAGAAACCTATGTGATCGATTCTCCCGAGCGTGAGCGGACCACCAGCGAGATCGGCGAGCTGATCATGACGAGGTTGAAGGGGCTGGATACGGTGGCGTATATCCGCTTCGCCAGTGTCTACCGGGATTTCAAGGACGTGCGTGAATTTAAGGAAGAGCTCGAACAGCTGTTGAGTCATAAGAGTCGGGAATAGTCGTCAATTCTCAGTCATCAGTCCTCAATAGGAGACTTCTAAACTGACAACTGAACACTGACGACTAATAACTGGAAGGGTTTTGATGAGCGAAGCAGTAAGAACATATGCGGTCACGCTGATTCCCGGCGACGGAATCGGGCCGGAAGTTACGGACGCGGTCGTCCGTATTCTGGAGGCAGCGGGAAGGGCGACAGGCGTGAAGTTTGCCTGGGAGCGCTTCGCTGCGGGCGCTGAGGCCTTTGCCAAGCAGGGCGAATACATCCCCCACGAACTCTCTGAGTCGATCGAACGCACCCGCGTCGGACTCAAGGGTCCGGTGACGACTCCCGTAGGAGGCGGATTTGCCTCGATCAACGTTACGCTTCGCAAACAGTTCGAGCTGTATGCGAACTTTCGCCCGATCAAGAATCTGCCCGGCCTCGAAACGAAATACCCGGGCGTCGACCTGGTCATCGTTCGAGAAAATACCGAAGGCCTCTATGTAGGTCTCGAACACGAGGTTGTGCCCGGAGTCGTCGAATCCATTAAAGTGATTACCGCCAAAGCCTCGACGCGGATTGCGAGATGGGCATTCGAGTATGTTCGCAAGCACAAGCGGCGCAAGATTCACGCCATCCACAAGGCAAACATCATGAAGCTCTCGGATGGACTCTTCCTGAAGTGTGCGCGCGAGATCAGCAAGGAATATCCCGAGATCACCTACGGCGAACACATCGTCGATAACACCTGTATGCAGCTGGTGATGAACCCCTACCAGTACGACACACTGGTGATGGAGAACCTCTACGGCGACATCGTGAGCGATCTCTGCTCGGGGCTAATTGGCGGCCTGGGACTGGTTCCAGGCGCGAACATCGGCGACCACGCAGCGATCTTCGAGGCGGTGCATGGCTCGGCTCCTGACATTGCCGGCAAAGATATCGCCAACCCCACCGCCCTGCTGCAGTCAGCAGTACTCATGCTGCGCCATATCGACGAGGATGCTGCCGCCGATCTCGTGCAGAAGGCTCTGGAGAAGGTGTATATCGAAGCAAAGACCCTCACCCGGGACGTGCACGGTACGAGCGGCACAAAGGCCTTTGGGGACGCTGTTTTGGCGGCGATGGAGTAGAGGATCGAATGGCAAAGCGATTAGTTGTCGCGATAGGGGCTTCGGCGGTGTTGTTGGCCGCAGGCTGCAAGAGCTCAAATCCACCGAGCCAGAGCGCTCCAGGCGCATCCCCCTCGGCCGCCTATACCCAGATCGACTACAACAGCTCCGGCGCCATCACCGGCACCATCAAATTTGCCAAGAAAGCGCCACCGCGGATTGAAATCGATATGGCGCAGGACCCGGCTTGTTCGCTCAGCACCGACAAAAATTTCAGCGAGCAGTATGTAGTCAAAGATGGCAAGCTCCAGAACGTCTTTATCTATGTGAAGGACGGCCTTGGGAACAAAGTCTATCCCGCCCCATCGAGTCCCGTCGTGCTCGATCAGAAGGGCTGCCGGTACATCCCACATGTTGTTGGGGTCATGGCCGGCACCCCAGTTGAATTCCGGAACAGCGACCCAACCATGCACAACATCCACACGACCGCCGAGAGCGCGACCAATCCCGAAGTCGACATCTCGCAGCCGCCCATGGGTGGAACCACCCAGAAGGTCTTCGCCCATCCCGAGTTGATGGTTCCGGTGCGCTGCAACAACCATCCGTGGATGAATGCCTTCATCAATGTCGCGCCGAACCCGTTTTTCGCGGTTTCCGACGAGAACGGGCACTTTGAGATTCGCGGTCTGCCGCCTGGGACCTATACGCTAGTCGCCGACCATGAGGTGCTGGGGCAGCAAACTGCGCAGGTCACGGTCGGGTCGAAACAGACGGCCACGGCTGATTTCATCTATGGTACGGGCGCCGGGCCGGCGCAGTAATTCCGGTCGATTCCCCGGGCGAAGCGGATACACTAGAAAACACAGCCAATCGACCGCAAGGTATCGCCGTCAGCGGTCGTGATGGGCAAGTCTTTTCTGGGCGGCAGCAAATCGATCATGCAACAACGGCGCAAGGTGGGCATTCTGGGCGCGACCGGCATGGTTGGCCAGCGATTTATTCAATTGCTGGAGAACCATCCCTGGTTTGAAGTCACATGGCTGGCGGCGAGCGACCGCTCCAGCGGCAAACTCTACGGCGAAGCAGCAAAGTGGAAGCTCGACACGCCGCTTCCCGAACGCATCGCGCGGATGACCGTTTCGCCGGCGACGCCCGATGGCGCCCCCAAGATCATCTTTGCCGCACTCGATGCGGACATCGCGCGCGAGATGGAGCCGGCGTTTGCGGCGGCAGGTTGCGCAGTGGTTTCAAACTCCAGTGCATTTCGGATGCATCCCGACGTTCCGTTGGTCATACCTGAGGTCAACGCCGACCATCTTTCCCTGATTGAAGAGCAAAGCTGGCGGAAGGAATCGGGTGGCTACATCGTGACCAACCCCAACTGCTCGGCAATTGGGCTGGTGCTGGCATTGAAGCCGATCGAAGATCGCTTCGGTATTGAGGCAGTCTTTGTCAGCACCATGCAGGCGGTGAGCGGTGCGGGCTACCCCGGTGTGGCCTCACTCGACATTATGGGCAACGTCGTTCCGTTCATCAGGAACGAAGAAGAGAAGCTGCAGGAAGAGACGCTGAAGTTGCTCGGCACTTGGAATGGGCATGCCGTCGACCCGCTCGAAGCGAAACTGAGCGCGCACTGCAACCGCGTCCCAGTCGAGGACGGCCATATGGAGAGCGTAAGTATCAAGCTGCGCACCAGGGCTACGAAGGAAGAATTGATTAAGGCGTGGGCTGAGTTCGCTCCGCTAAATGGTCAGGGACTGCCAAGCGCGCCCCAGGAGCCGGTTGAGTTTGTTACCGCGGAGGACCGTCCGCAGCCCAGGCTCGATCGCATGCGCGGAAATGGGATGGCTTCGACGGTGGGGCGGCTCCGGCCATGCAGCCTATTCGACTGGAAGTTCACGGTGCTCTCGCACAATACGATCCGGGGCGCGGCTGGAGCGGCCATCCTGAACGCCGAGATCCTTGCCAAGCTAGGGAAACTTGATCCGGTCGGCGAAGAGAACGGTGAGACAGCAGCTCTCATGGCGACTCTGGCATGAAATATGTCGTGATGAAATTCGGGGGCACCTCTGTCGAGGACGCGGTCGCTATCGACCGCACGGCGCGAATCGTCGCATCGCGTCGCGGACGAGGTGTCTTGCCGATCGTGGTCGTCAGCGCGATGGCCAAGGTGACCGACCAGTTGATCGCCGCCGCTACCGCCGCCGGGCGAGGCGATCGTGCCGGCGCACTGGCTATTAGCGCGCGCCTGCGCCATCGTCACCATGACACAGCGCGGAAGCTTCTCACCGGAGCGGATCTGGTAGCTGCCGATCCCGCTGGCTTCGCCGAGTTTTCGGAATGGATCGACAAGAACTTCGAGTCGCTCGATGAGATATTCCGCGGACTCGCGGCAGTGGGCGAGCTCACCGCGCGAACCAGCGACCTCGTAGTGAGCTTCGGCGAGCAGCTGTCGAGCCGTTTGGTCGCCGCTGGCTTCGCTGCTCGCGGCTTGAACGCGGTCCATGTAGACGCCAGGAAGTGCATCGTCACCGATGCGCAGCATGGCCGGGCAATTCCAAACGATGCGCTGATTGAAAAGCGGCTTGAAGAGCTCGTGCTCCCGCTGCTCAAAGAGAAGAAGCTGCCGGTGATGGGTGGCTTCATCGGCTCAACCGAGGAAGGCGTGACCACGACGCTGGGCCGTGGAGGTTCTGACTTTACCGCGGCGCTGGTCGGCGGAGGGCTGAATGCCTCGGTGATCGAAATCTGGACAGACGTGAACGGCATCATGACCGCCGATCCGCGTATCTGCCCCGACGCCTTGCGGGTGAAAACCATCAGCTTCGAAGAGGCCGCCGAGTTAGCCTACTTCGGAGCCAAAGTGCTGCATCCGGCGACCATTCTCCCCGCCGTGCAAAAGAATATTCCCGTCGCGGTGCTGAATTCCCGCAACCCCGAAAATGAAGGCACCCGGATCACGGCCATGGCCTCGCACTGCCGCAGCCCTTTCAAGTCGATCGCCGTGAAGAAGCGGTTGACCATCATCGACGTCGTTGCAAGCCGGATGTTGATGTCGCATGGCTATCTAAAGTCGATCTTCGACGTCTTTGATAAGCACAAGTGCGCAGTCGATATGGTCTCGACCTCTGAGGTGAGCGTCTCGTTGACTGTTGACTCAAATGAGAAGTTGCCGGAGATCTCCGCAGACCTGGGCAAGATTGCCGATGTCAAATACGAGGGCCGCAAGGCTCTGATTTGTATGGTCGGCGAAGATATCCGCGGGCAGAACGGCATGGCCGCTCAGGTCTTTCAGGCTATTCGTCACATCAACGTGAGGATGATCTCGCAAGGCGCATCGGAGATCAACATGAGCTTTATGATTGAAGAAGACGACGTCGACGAGGCAGTCCGGTCGCTGCACGCCGCATTTTTCCGCGATCCCGACCCCGCAGTCTTTGATGTCGAGGCAAGGGCCGCAGCGGTGGTAGAGGCCGTCAACAAGTAACTCGAGCGATAATCAGGAAAGTGTAGGCGAGAACGAATGCTGTTCTTAGTGTTGGGACGCGGGAAGACGGGCAGTTTCGTTGCCGATGTGGCGAAGGAGCGCGGCCACAGCGTGCAGGTGGTCGGCGAAGAGGCGAACCAAAGCGGCTCCGCGATCACCGCGCCGTTTCTGGCGAAATTCGATGCGGTGATCGACTTCACCACGCCTGAAGCAGTTGTCCCAAACATGCGCGCCTGCTTGGCGACCGGCGCCCACATGGTCGTCGGCACGACTGGATGGCATGAGCACCTGAAGGATTTGCGAGCGCTGGCCGACCGTCGCAATGCCGGCCTCGTCTATGGCAGTAATTTTTCGATCGGAGTTCAGGCGCTGTATAAGGTCGCGCACGAGCTGGCCCAGGCCGCGCCGGGCTTTAAGTTCAGCATTATCGAAACCCACCACGCCGATAAGAAGGACTCGCCTTCGGGAACGGCGCTCAGTCTGAAGCATGCGCTGGAGTCAGCCAATCCGCATCTGAACGTGCCGATCGAGTCGAAACGTGAAGGAGATAGCCCGGGAGTTCATGTCATCGACGCCAGAACAGACAGCGACCTCATCGAGCTGCGCCACGAATCGTTTTCCCGCCGCGGCTTCGCCGAGGGCGCAGTGCGTGCAGCGGAGTGGATCGCAACCCGGCAAGGAGTCTTCGAGTTCCGCGACGTCTACGAGCAGTTCGATTAGTCTCGGCATCACCCGCCCACAGCTGCATTCGCGCTAGGTCATTTCCCTGTCGCGGTGTGCCAGCGAAGGCGGTTCTTGCGTGGGCCTTCTTTCAAGGAAAGGCCGCATGAACGCCTGCCCTTCGGACTCACATTCACAGGGAAAATGATCTAAACTCACAGAGCTATGGAATTGACCGGATGTGGCACGGCGCTGGTAACTCCGTTTCGCGCGGACGGCAGCCCGCACCCCGCAATTGATGAGTTTTCTCTGCACGCCCTGGTAGATTGGCAGATCGAGAGTGGCATCGACTTTCTGGTAGCCTGCGGGACGACCGCCGAGACTCCAACCCTCGACGATCAAGAATGGCTGCGAGTGATCCGCATCGTCGCTGACGCGGCGGGCGGTCGAGTACCGGTTTGGGCGGGATGCACCCACAACGCCACCCGGGAGGCGGTCGCCAAGGCAAAGACCGCAGCGCAGGTACCCGGAATTACCGCCATCCTCAGCGCCAACCCCTATTACAACCGTCCCACGCAAGAGGGGCAGTTCCAGCACTTCAAGGCAGTCGCCGACGCTGTCAAGCTGCCCGTGGTGCTCTATAACATTCCCAGCCGGACCGGCGCGAACCTCGAGCCGGCAACGATCGCCAGGCTGGTCGAGGCGTCTTCAAATATTCAGGCCGTCAAGGAGTCGAGCGGCCAGCTGGGCCAGATCACCGAGCTGATTCACCTCCTGCCGCGTGGTTTCAAGGTCTTCGCGGGAGACGATCCGATCGCGCTGCCGGTGATATCTGTCGGTGGAGCCGGGCTAATCTCAGTGGCGTCGAACCAGATCCCCGCCGAGATGGCGCGCCTTGTCAAAGCTGCGCTCGCGAATGAGTGGGACGCAGCGAGGCGGATCAACCGCAAGTATTTCCGGCTGATGCAGGCAAATTTCTGGGAGACGAGCCCAGGCCCGGTGAAAGCCGTCCTGGCGATGATGGGACGCATCAGCGAGGTCTATCGGCTGCCAATGGTGCCGGTGGCGACCGCGACGCGTCGCAATCTGGAACGCCTGGTCGGCGAGTTGGGAATGCTCACCTACGCCCCGCAGGAAGAGGGCGATCTGCGAATGTTTTAATCGAGCGCGGGGGCCCAGGTTAGCTGCCCGCCATCGGTTGAGTGGATTGCCGTCGTCAGGGTTGAGGCTGCGGTCGCGGATGAATGACCTCTATCACGCTCGGTTCGCCCGCGTGGCCGAAGAGCTCGGGGTGCAGGTAATGTCCCTTCTCCTGATCGGTCTTGTCCACTTCGGTGGGCAGACGGTGGGCGTTTGCCCAGGCGTCCTGACGAATGCCGGTAATCTGCCACGAGACCTTCACGCCGCCTTTGTCGGTTCGGATGACGAAGCGGTTTCCTGAGACCTCTGAGGCGATCCAGGCCTGTGCCGGTTGGCCGACCGTGGTCAGCTGGTAACGGAAGTCGCGATTGAGCGATTCGAACCAGTCGGGCAGCGTGACAACCGCCGTGCCGCCGCCGTCGGTAACGACAATTCCGTCGTAGACGTTTTTCATATCAGAGGACTCGACGAAGGAATGAACGAGGTACTTGTTCTCCGGATCGACGGGATCATCGATCTTGAAGGCGCCCGAGGATTTGTACAAAGTTCCAACGATCTGCACCGAGCCTTCAAATTGCGCTGCGAGTATGCCGGTCGTCCCGGCGTAGGCCTGAAGACCTACGCCGTATGCGCCAGCGTAGGCCGCTACGCCCGTTCCGCCGTAACCGGATTCCGAAGTCGGCGCTCCGCCATAGAAGATGCCTCCCGCGCCTGCGCCCGCGTTTAGAAGGGTATTTTGCCCAGCCCCGCCTTTTCCAATCACGCCCGCGCCGCCGAATGTTGGCAGCGCGGTGTTGTTATTGGCGTTCCCGCCATAACCCGTGATGCCCGTGCCTCCAGCAGTATTCGCGGCGCTCGCTGCGCCTCCGGAGCCGGCGATGCCGTCGGCGGTGGCAGTAGCGCTCGAGACCCCAGAGTTAATGATCTCCAGCGCCTGCAAACTGTTGGCGACCACCGAGGCGGCATAGGGAAGGGCAAATCCGGCCCCCCCGCTGCCGGTGCCAGCCGGCCCTGCGGGTCCTTGCGGACCTTGTGGCCCCGCTGGTCCCTGTGGACCGACAGGCCCTGTTGCGCCCTGCGGCCCAGCAGGGCCGGATAGGTCGACCACTAACACCGCTGGATGGCTGGTGTTGACGTTTTCTTTACTGTCGATCGTGATATTGGTGGTTCCGTTCGCCGTCAGCTCGATGCCGAAGTTATTGGCCGGATTCGTGATCCAGTTTTGCACCAGGGAAGTGACATTACAGTCGTGGAACGTATACGGCATGCCGATCGAGAGCGTGCATGTTGTGTTTCCGACGATGGCAGGCCTCGTTGCATACGTGACAGCACCCTCGGTCCAGGGGTCGAGCACCCGGTAGACATTCACAAGGCCGCCGGTTCCGATCGCGTCCGGGAAGACGACTAACTTCGCGATGAGAACCTGGGATGCGGTGACGCCGGCGGGCAGATAATCGGCGAGATTGAACTGCAGCAGAACCGAATTTGTAGGGCTGACGTTCAGCGTGGGGTTTGCGCCGTACACCGTGTTGACGGCGGCGCTGTTGATCTGACTGTCGCCGACGAGCACTACCTGCTGCGCGTGGGTCAATTCAGAGGCACAGAGAAGGAGGGCTACGAGCGAAGCTTTGTATACGACGAGCGCTTTCATAAAAGCTCCTGGCTATTCGGCTCCATTGAGCCGGCAACGGGGTTGTGGCTACCATTTAATGCACATTTTCAGGAATTTAGGGAGGATTTCTTGGAATGGAATGCGATTTCGGCGGGACTACCAGTCCAGGTCGTATCTCGGTTGCCCACCCTTCGCCCTGCGGCACTGAGGCCAAGGGATGATTCAGCCCAGGCTAAGGCGAAAGAACTCCACAGCAACGCTTGGATTCGATCCCAGGATGGGGTTAGTGCTATACCGTTCGACCCGAACGAATCCCATCTTCCGATAGATACTATTTGCTGACTTCATCGCCGCCGGCACGGTATCCAGGTGCATCGCGATGTATCCCTGGCGGCGGGCGAAGGCGACGAGTCCTTCCGCAAGCGCAAGGCCAATGGACTGGCCGCGGAACGCAGGGCGTACCCAAAGACGCTTCATTTCGCAGGCCAGCTCTGCGAGTGCGGCGCCGCGATTGGGTTGCAGGGGCTTGAGTGCGGCGCATCCCGCCGGTTCCCCCTCGGCATACGCAAGGAGGATCGTGCCCCACGGCCCGGCGTAAGGACCGGGGAGACCGGCGAGCTCGCGGTCGTAGCTATCCAGGCAGATGTGGTCTTCGCCGAGCGACTGATTCAGATAGGCCGCGTACTCTCGCAGCAACAGGCGGGCAGTTTCCATTTCCTCAAATGAGATGGCGGAGCGCAGAGTAAGCGGCATCGCACGATTTTAGCGGCTTGCTTGCCGTCCGCGCCCAGTTCACGAGGAGAGGCTCTGCGCCACGATTGCGGAGTCGAGCTGCTCGGACGGAACCGGGCTGCAGAGATGGTAGCCCTGGACGTCATCGCAGCCGGCCTCTCTCAGAAACTCCATCTGCTCCTCCGATTCCACGCCCTCAGCCACCACCGAGACATCGAGCTTGTGCGCGAGGGCGATGATCGCCGAGGTGACCGTGGCGCTGGTCGGGTTGGAAGAGGAATCCTGGATGAAGCAGCGGTCGATCTTCAGGCGATCGACGGCAAAGCGGAGCAAGTACGACATGCTGGAGAAGCCGGTGCCGAAGTCGTCAATCGCCACCCGCACACCGAGCTTCCGCAATCCATCGAAGAAGCCGACGGCATTCGGCGAGTCGCTCATCAGCAGGCTTTCTGTAATTTCAATTTCAAGGCAGGTCGGATCCAGGCTGTTATCCGCCAATATTTTTTCAATGACCTGCAACAGCCCGGGCTGATCGAGTTGGCGGGCCGAGAGATTGACTCCCATGATCAACTTCGAACCGAAGCGCGCCTGCAGCCTTCTCAGTTCCTCACATGCCGTGCGGATGACCCACTCGCCAATGGGCAGGATGAGCCCGGATTCCTCCGCCACCGGTATGAACTGGGCTGGCGGGACTGTCCCGAATCTCACGCTGGTCCAGCGCAGCAGAGCTTCGACGCCCACCATGGCGCCGTTGGCAAGTGAAAATTGGGGTTGGTAGTGGAGGTGAAGTTCATTCGCGTCGATCGCCGCCGCAAGTGCTGTCTCCATCTCGCGTTGCAGCAGAACCAGATCTGCGATCTTCCTGTCGAACATCTGGAAGGAATGTTTGCGTGAAGCCTTGGCGTGATACATGGCAATGTCAGCGTTCCGCAGCATGGCGGCAGCGTCCGCGCCGCCGTCGGGATAGACGCAAACTCCAATACTGGCGGTCACCTCGATCTGGTTGCACTCATTAAAGATAAACGGGGCATGGAAGGCTGTCAGCACTTTCTTGGCGACCCGCTCCGCGGCCGCCGGAGAATCAAGGTCCGAAACCAGCACGACAAACTCGTCGCCCCCCATGCGTG
Source organism: uncultured Acidobacteriaceae bacterium (assembly GCA_963790505.1). GTDB lineage: Bacteria > Acidobacteriota > Terriglobia > Terriglobales > Acidobacteriaceae > Acidisarcina. Next base: position 1,477,349 of record CAWBOT010000004.1, read on the forward strand.
CGACCGTGTCCATGGCGCGCACTGCAAAGCGGAGCCGCTCGGCAATCTGGACCAGAAGGCGATCCCCGACATGGTGACCATGCGTATCGTTGATCTGCTTGAAGTTATTCAGGTCGATCATCAACAAGGCGGATTTGGCGACAAACCGGCGGGAACGGGAGATCATCATGTCCAGCCGGTCCATCAGCAGCTGGCGGGTAGGCAGCCCGGTGAGCACGTCATGATGGGCTAGATGGGAGATGTATTCCTCCCGCCGCTTGCGTTCGGAGACGTCATAGGCGGTGATCATGAAGCCGTCAACCTCGCCGCCGCCACTCTTGAGCGGGGTCACGGTCACCTGGACAATCACTCCGGAACCGCCTTTGCGGACGAATGTCCACTCTTCTTCGTGTTCGCCCCCAGGCTCCTGGCCCGCGGAGAAAACGGCCTGTTCGGCGCCCACAAGGTTGCCAAGTTCCGTAGACATGCGGAGCGCCCGGCTCTCGACCTGCGCCTGATCATAGAAAATCAACGGGGTTGCGCGTCCGATAAGTTCCTCGGGGTTGTACCAGAGCATCTTTTGCGCGGCGGGATTCATCGCCTTGATGATGTAATCGCGATCGATGACCACGACGGCGGCCGGTGAGCTGAAGATCAACGATTCTGTGAAGGCCCTTGTCTTCTCCGCCTCCAGGTTCTTGCGGTCGCTGATGTCGCTCAGCCCAACCGTGACGCCATCCTCCAGCTTGACTACCTGTATCTGCAACCATTCGGCGGTGACGCCTTCAATCCCCTCGACGGCAAACTCGTCGGTATAGGGCTCGCCCGTCTCAACGACTCGCTTGTATTTATCGAAGAATCCGCGGGTACGGTTTTCCGGCCGGAGCACGCAGAGCATTTGGCCGATCATTTCGTCAGGCAGGAGCCCGATCAGGCGTGCCCCGGCGGTATTGACGAAGCTGATATGGAAGTCGACGATCGCCCCCGAAGAATCACGCGCGCTCCGCAGAATGAGAAAGCTGTCGAGGCTGGATTCCGCGGCGGCCAGAAAGCGGCGCTCGTTTTCCGATGAGGCAGCCGCCTGGGCCAGCACTGCTCTTATCTGAGGAATGCAATAAGGAAGAGCGACGGCGGTAATCAGCGAGACGCCTGCCGTCAGGAGCTTCATGTCACCCTGCAGCCAATAAAGCGGTCTCCACAGCACGATGACGTCGAGGAGATGGGTAAACCCGCAGGCGATAATAAAGGAACCGAAAAGGATGAAGATGCCCGGAAATTGAATTATCTTCCGGTAGCCGTGTACCAGAGCCGTGAGCGTGACCGCCAGGACACAATACGAGATCCAGATGGTGAGGTCAGAGACGACGTGCAGCCAGAGCAGTTGCGGGTTCCACTGGAAACAAAAGCCGTGCGGCAGATACGTGGAAGAGAAAATGTTGGTGAGCAGCCATGGGCACACAACCAGCAATAACGTTAACGGGAGCAACCCGGCCGCGACAAACAAACGCCTGCTTTGAGTTGGAGTGATGTGCATGCCGCCGCCGATGGGGAGTCCCGACTAAAGGTGACATCGGCAAACCGGGCACGATCATTACGAGAGAGTGGAATGGCAGGCAGGGGAAGGGAAGCGAAACCTCCGCTTCCAGAACCACGCGGATGGTACACTCTGGCGGACACGGAGGACTACAAGACGGATGGCGGACAGCTCGCTGAAAGAGAGCATTGAGGAATTTTTTGCGGCGGGCGCGGCGGCAGTGGGCGATCCGATCGCGATGGACGCGTTTATGGCGCTGCGCGAGGCGCTTGAAAAAGGATTGGTGCGCGCTGCAGAGCCCGACGGCGGCGCTCCGCTGGGCTGGCGCGTGAATGGCTGGGTGAAGCAGGGAATTCTGCTCGGCTTCCGCCTCGGCGTTTTGGTCGGCACTGGCTGCGAAGGGCTGGCATTCGTCGACAAACACACCTTTCCGGCACGGCGTTTCGCCGCCGAGGACGGGGTGCGGATTGTCGAGGGAGGATCGGCTATCCGATCCGGGGCCTTCGTGTCCCGCGGAGTGGTCTGCGCTCCCCCGATGTACATCAACACCGGCGCTTATGTCGATGAAGGAACAATGGTCGACTCCCACGCCCTCGTCGGCTCCTGCGCGCAGATCGGCAAACGCGTGCACCTCAGCGCGGCCGCGCAGGTGGGCGGCGTCCTCGAGCCCGTGAACGCCGCTCCCGTCGTCATCGAAGATGATGTGCTCATCGGCGGCAACTGCGGAGTCTACGAGGGAACGCTGGTGAGGCGGCGGGCCGTTCTCGGCGCCGGGACGATCCTGACCCGCGGAACCCCGGTCTACGATCTGGTCCGCGGCGACGTCTTGCGCGCTGACGGAGAACGACCGCTTGTGATTCCCGAAGGGGCGGTGGTAGTGCCGGGTTCGCGAGCGGTGACCCACGGCAAGGGGCTGGAATGGGGCGTCAGCCTCTACACTCCGGTCATCGTAAAATACCGCGACGAAAAGACGGAGTTGAGCTCAGCGCTCGAAGATCTCTTGCGCTAAAGAAATCTGCCTGAATCGGTCTTTGCCCTTGAGAATCTTTGATATAACGCGAGTGCCGATCTCGAAGTGACAGAGGCGAGGAGGGCCGCTGTGCTAGGCTTGAACATTCGATGACAGAAAATAAACTGAAGATAATTCCGCTCGGCGGCCTGGGCGAATTCGGCATGAACTGCCTGGCGATTCGCTGGCAGGACGACATTATCGTGATCGACGCCGGGTTGATGTTTCCCGAGTCGGAACTCCTCGGCGTCGACATCGTCGTTCCCGATATTACGTATCTCGTCGAGAACCGGCAGATGGTCCGCGCGATCATCCTGACCCACGGCCATGAAGACCATATCGGCGGCCTTCCCTGGATACTCTCCGAGCTGAACGTGCCGGTCTACGGCACCGAGTTCACCCTCGCTTATGTCGAGGGCAAACTCGACGAACACAAGCTCCTCGATAACACCGAGCTGATCGAGATCGAGCCGAAGTCAAAGTTTACCATCGGTCCATTCACCATCGAGCCGATCCGGGTCACTCACAGCCTGGTGGATTGTGTCGCCCTGGCGATCGAAACTCCGGTCGGCGTAATCGTGCATACCGGTGATTTCAAGATCGATCTCTCGCCGCCCGACGGCAAGGCTTTTGATCTGCACACCTTCGCCGAATACGGCAAGCGCGGGGTCTTGGCGCTCTTGCAGGACTCGACCAACGTCGATCGTCCCGGATACACGCCGAGCGAATGGGCGGTAAAGCCCCGGCTCGACGAGGTCTTCTCGCGGACAAAGAAGAAGCTCTTCTTCAGCTGTTTCTCCTCGTCGATCTATCGCATTCGCATCGCCCTCGACCTGGCGCAGACCCATCGCCGCAAGGTTGCCGTCGTTGGACGCTCGATCGTCGAGTCGTCCGAGATCGCGCAAGATCTCGGCTACCTCGACATTCCTCCAGGCCTGATGATCAACCCCGGGCAAATCAACGATTATGCCCCCGAGAACATGCTGATTCTCATCAGCGGGACGCAGGGCGAACCGATGAGCGCGCTCTCGCGGGCCGCCGTCGACAATCACAAGCACGCTCACATCGTTGCTGGCGACACCGTGGTGCTGAGTTCGCGCGTCATTCCCGGGCAACGAGAAGAGCATCTTCCGGGTGATCGACCATCTGTATCGCCGCGACGCCAACGTGATCTTCGACGACGGCGCCTCGGGCCTGATTCACGTCAGCGGTCACGCCAGCCAGGAAGAGCAGCGCCTGCTGATCAACCTGCTGCGCCCGAAGTTCTTTATCCCCGTCCACGGCGACTATCGCCACTTGAAGAAGCACGCGCAGGTCGCGGTGGAGACCGGAGTCGTCGGGCAGGCAATTCTGATCGAAGACGGCGATGTCCTCGAGTTGACCGCCAAGGATGCGCGGAAGAACGGCAAAGTCACTGCCGGGCGAGTGTGCATCGATTCCGGTGGGTCGAGCGTAGACGTCGTTGAGGACATCGTCATCCGCGATCGCCGGCACCTCAGCGAAGACGGCTTCGTGCTGCCGATCATCACCATCAATAAGCTGAGCGGCAAGACCGAAGGCCAGCCCGAGGTGGTGACGCGCGGCTTCGCCGCGGCCGACGACGCGCTGATCGAGGCCGCCCGAGAGGTGGTGACCAAGACGCTCGAAGGATCGAGCTCCGAAGAGAAGGCCGACTATGGCGTAATCAAGGAAAAGGTGCGCGTCGACCTGAAGCGATTCATCCAAAAAAATACCAGCCGGCGGCCTTTGATTATGCCGGTGATCCTGGAGATTTGACGGGGAACCAAATGTCGAACCTGCTCAAGCGTACCTTGAATCGCGGACGCCGGTTGGCTCAAATCGTATTGCTGGGTGCTCTATTCCCCGTTCCAGGAGCCTTGGCACAGACCGCGCCTAACTGTCTTCCAACGGCGACTCTCGATCAACTCCCAAAGGCAATTGACGATGCGGTGAGTGGGCCGGGAAACAAAGATCGTGCCTGCATGCGGGCACTGTTAATGCCCGAGGCGCGACTCATTCCGGTCGCCGTTTCCGCTGATGGGTCCGTTAAGACCACGGCTCTTACCGTGGACGACTACGTCGATCGCGCCGCCAAACACGGAGACAAAGCGTTCTACGAGCACCAGATCAAATACTCCACCGAGACCTATGGCAACATTGCCCACCTGTGGAGTACCTACACGATCACCGAAACTCCCGACGGGAAACCGATCGTTCGCGGAATTAACAGCATCCAGGCCGTGAACGATGGCGCTCGCTGGAGGGTCCTCGAAATTACCTGGCAGGCCGAGACGCCGGCGAATCCACTGCCTGCACAGTTCTTACCTTAGCCGTAGCCACCCGTCTATCTCTTGCTTCGATCCAGAGAGGCGAAAATCTCTTGCAAGTCCACGTAAAGCGGAGTGCCCGGAACTTCAAGCCTTAACGCTGGGATCCAGGCGCTTCTGTTGCAAACGCGGCCCGTGCGCGTCTTCGGATCTATGATCCAAATCGTAGATACCCCCATGCGGAGATAGTCTTCCGCACGCTCCTGGGTATCGGAATAGGTGTCGTCGGTCAGGATGCCCCATTCCGCTTCTTGGTTGATGAACTATGAGGCGAGAAGCGCCTGGATTCGCGCGTGCTCCCACTTGCCCACGTTTCTCTCCCGAAGCTCGCCATCAATATACTCGCGATCGGGCCGATAGCTGGTGCGGTTGAACTCGTCTATCGAGATTTGGACCGCGCTCGCCATACCGTAAATTGTAAGCCACGATGTCGGAGGACCCTGTCTACCTGTCTGGCTGGGAGGCGGGTAGTCTTGCATGGCCGCCTTGCGCGGTAATCAATTTGACTGCTCGTTTGTCGAAAGAGACGAAAGTATGGCCACCGAGCAAGCTCCCTTGGAAAGCAATGGCGCCATCGGCAAAATCGCCGCCCCTTTCCATTTGCGCCAGGCCAGCTTCGACCGCGGATGCATCGACGACAACGTTGGCCGTATCGAGAAGTCCTCTGATCGACTCCGCGATTCGATCCGAACTTATCTTGTAACCCTGGGACATTACCCACACCATCTCGCAGAGCGCAGGTAAGGGAATCGCAACCAGATGGGCGGCAGCTAGTTCCGCTTTGGCAGGCGCCGTTTGCGGATCATCTTCGTCGACGGCGGCGCGCACCAGCAAATTGGTATCGGCGGTAATGTTCACCGTTCTCCTGCCCAGCCTTGGGCAATGATCTCGTTCATTTCGTCGATCGTGAGATGGGGGCCGTTCTCCTGCTTAAGGGAGCCGAAGAACTCGGAGATGTGCCGCTTCCGCTGTGCCGCCTTGACCTGAATCCGGCCCTCCGGAAGTACGTCTACCAAAATCTCGTCTCCCGGTCTGACGCCGAGATGCCGCAGGAGATCCTTTCGGAGCGTTACCTGCCCCTTGCTTGTGACTTTTAGGGTGGCACTGCTCATGCCTTTTCCCGCCAAAACACTCATGTCGCGCTCCTTCAAAGCCTCGCTTTTTCATTGTAAGGCATAACATCCTTACGACGGATCACACCCTCCCCACTTCGCACTCGTCTATGCTACGGTCGAGACGGATGGTCGCTCAGACCCGTCTCAAAATCGTATGCATTACAAAAGCCTTCATTTGTTCGTAGCCCTGATTGCCCTAAGTCTATGCACCCGTCTGTCATTAGGGGATAAGAAACCTTCGAAGCCCGCAGGCACTCTGGCAACGGCAATCCGCGAAACACAGTTGTTTGTTTCGGCGGACAGCTCCTCCGAAAAACTGGCGAATGTGACCCCCGGGCGCGAGATGGTCATCGTGGAGAAAAGCGGGGAATGGCTGCGCGTCTTCGCGAACACTGACGTCGAGGAATCGCACGCCCAAGACGCGCCCGTCTTCGGGCAGGAAGCGGCGCCGCCTCCAATCTCTGGCTGGACGACGGGCAAGGGGGTAATCGCCGCCGACACGCCCAACGGGGACGCGGTGCTCTTTGGCGTCGCCACCAATACCGAGGAGCTGGCGAGCGAGCCTCATCCCCCTAAAAGGGCTGCACAGGATGCCAGATTGCTCTATCGCCGGCTGGCGGAGATGTTTCCACAATCGAAATATGCAGGCGAGGCGGCATGGCGTTCCGCGGATATTCGCTGGCAACTGGAAAAGGAAGACGCCTTCTCACGGCCCTCGGCGCATGAGAAAGAGAATTATCTGCGCCAACAGCTCGATGAAGACGAAATGAAGAAGATCCAGAAGCAATATCCCGGCAGCAAGTGGGCCGATCTCGCCGCCTACGACATGCTGGACAACAAGATATGCGGTGACTGGCAGGGCTCCGAGAAGTGTCCAGAGAAGGAGTCGGAGCTGTACCTGAAGTATGTCGACGAGCATCCCGAGAGCCCGAAGGCTGCGGAGGCGCTCTACAAAGCCGCGTGGCGGCAAGCTGCGGCGTCCGATATGTACACCGCCGACAACGAAGACAAGAAGGCCGGCGAGGCCCGCAGCCGCGCGAAAGGCCTGGCGGCACGTTTGCAGAGCAAATACCCGCAGACCGATTACGCGCCGCGAGCGGCGGGTCTGGTGTACAAATTGGAGCAGGGTATTCCAATCTACGGCGTAGACCGCGAATGAGCAGAGCATTTCTCCTGTAGATGGAAGTGCGTAGAGCCGTTCCGCGTAGCCTTTCTGCATAGAAGAGCACGCAGGCTTCTGGAGACTGATTCCATTGTCAGAAGCCACGTTCCAGTCGCCGGTAAGCGACAAGAATTCTGCGGAGGTTTCTTGAAAGACTATCTGATTTCCGTGCTGCTTGGCATCGTTGAGGGTCTGACCGAGTTCCTTCCGGTCAGCTCCACCGCCCACCTTCGAATCGCCGAGGCGATGCTGCATCTTGACCTGACCGACCCGTACTGGAAGATGTATACGGTCGTCATTCAGCTGGGGGCAATTCTGGCTCTGTTGTCGATTTTTACCGGCCGGATACTCGATTTCTTTCGTACCTTTCCCCGGGGCGAGGCCGGCGACCGAACGATCTGGAACCACCCCATCTCACTCACCTTCATCGCCTTCATCGTGACCGCCATCCCCTCCCTGCTGCTATCGAAGACCATCGGTAAGCATCTTGAGAGCATCACGGTGATTGCCTGGGCGCTGCTCATCGGCGGGGTGGCGATGTGGATGATCGATGTGTGGAGCGAACGGCACGACTCGCCCACCCGGGATGTGGCCCAGATGTCAGTCTGGCAGGCGGTCTGGATCGGCGCATTCCAGATTTTGTCGGCGGTCTTTCCCGGCACCTCCCGCTCCATGTCCACCATTAGCAGCGGACAGCTTGCCGGCCTCACGCGCGGGGCGGCACTGGAGTTCAGCTTTCTGGTCTCTATTCCGGTGATGGTTGCGGCCACCGGCTACGATCTGTTGAAGTCCATTCATCCAAGGCACATTGCCGGGGAGCCCGCGGTCGCCCCGCTGGTAATCACCACCCATGGATGGGTCATCCTGGCCATTGGCCTGGTTGTTTCCTTCCTGGTTGCGTTGGGCGTCGTGGAGTGGTTCCTGAGATGGGTGCGCAAGCACGGGTTTGTTCCCTTTGCGATTTACCGGATTCTTCTGGGTATCGTTCTGTTGGTATTTGGCACCGATTTGGCCGGAGGCTAAGCAGATCTGCGCTTTGAGGGGCTTCGCGAATTGATCACCGGACCCGATTGGAAATCGAGGTTCTACGCGGCGTACGTTTCCAGTGGCCAGGCGAGAGATACCGGCGAAACCGCCGACGAGCTATTTCGCCCGCGCAAGGCATTTCTCAACCACATCATCACGCAGCATCTCCCATCTGACAAAAGCGCGCGGATCGTGGAACTGGCCTGTGGATCCGGGGCGATGCTTTACTTCCTGGAGCAGGCCGGATATCGCAACATAGCCGGTGTCGACGTGTCGGAAGAGCAGATTACCGTGGCCGCCCGGCTGGGCATCTCGACCGCTGCCTGCGCAACGCTTCAGGAGTTCCTCGCCGAGCTGGGTGATGCTTCCGTCGACGCAGTTTTGGCGATCGACATTCTCGAGCACTTCACTCGTCCCGAAGTGATGGAACTGCTGGCGGAGGTGCGCCGCGTCCTGAAGCCCGGCGGCCGCTGCATCGCCCACGTACCCAATAGCGACGGTCTCTTCGGCATGAGGATCCGCTACGGGGACTTCACTCACGAATTGGCGTTCAATCCGAGCTCGGCCCGGCAGGTTTTTCGCGTGGCAGGATTTCGCGAAGTTCGGTGCTTCGAGGACAAACCACGCGTGCATGGGCCGGTAAGTCTGGTGCGGCGCCTGATTTGGGACTTAGGGACTATTCCGAGCAGGCTTTTGCTCGCCGCGGAGAGCGGGGCCACGCGAGCAATCCTATCGCAGAACATGATGATTGAAGCAGTCCTCTAGGCCGAAGGCCCTCTGACCAGGTCGTAGCTGAGTTCAGAACTCGGTTCCCCGCACCGACAATTTCCTAATTCCCGGTCTGAGCGCCCTCCGTATCTGGAATAATGAGGGTGCTCTGGGATTCGGGATGCGTGGACCGGGTCGGCTTTTGCCGGCGTTGCGGTGCATGTGTCGTTGCGTCTCCCAATGAAGACCCCTCGATATGTTGTTGCACCAACGCGCAATCGCCGCCTGAACGAACTGCTCGGGCTGCTCATGCTGGTCGCGTCTGGCCTCCTGCTTCTCTCGATCGTCTCCTATCGCCCCTCCGACCCCTCGCTGAACACCGCTTCTGGGTTCACAGGGTCTCATGCCGCGCACAACTGGGCGGGCGTTGTCGGCGCGACAATCAGCGACCTGTTGCTACAGGTGGAAGGCGTCGCGGCCCTCTGGTTTCCCGTGCTGCTGGCGATGCTGGGCATCTCGTGGATGCGGTCGCGACCGGCTGGCTCGCTCGGCGCCAAGCTGGTTGGCGCAGGGCTGATCCTGACCTTTGGGCCGGCAATCTTTGCTCTTATCCCCGGACACCTGCATTGGATGCATGGGCTCCCGGTCGAAGGGCTCACGGGCCGGCTCGTGGCCGATCTGCTGGTCCAATATCTGAACTTCCCCGGAGCATGTATCGTGGCCGGGACGATGGTGGCCGCGGCGCTCTATCTTTCGACGACCTTCAGCTTCAACACTGCGAAGGAGTGGTTGGCAGTGCGGTTCGCCTTCGTTCAGGCGTGGCGCGATCGATGGGTGAACTGGAAAGCCGCGCGGGCACGAAAGCGGGAACTGCGCCAGGCCGTAAAGGAAGATGCTGCGCGCGCAAAGGAACTTGCCAGGGCCCAGAAAGCCGCCGCCAAAGCCGAGAAGTCCACCGCACGGGCGAACCCCTCTGTTGAGCAAAAGCCCATGCCGGCACCGGTTCGCATGGCCGAACAGGCCAAAGAAGAAACTGGCCCGGCGCCTGGAACCAGACGTGGCGGATTTGCAGAACTCTACGATGAGCCGGCGCCGCTGGCCACCCTGTGGGACGAGATGCCTCGCGCCGAGGTGTCCGACTTTGAGCCTGAACCCGAGCCGGAGTTTATAGAGGAACCGAAGCCCAAGCTCATCGTGCCGCGGAGGGCCGAGCCTGCCGCGCCCCCGCATATGGCGGCGCCCGTGTCGCCAGCTCCGACATTTGATACTCGTAGTATCGCGGTCGGCGGTCGTGCTGACGCCGAGGCAAGGCCAGTCACCGTCACTCCGAAGGTCGTCAGCGGATTCAAGTTGCCGCCCAGCACCCTCCTGCACCGCAGCGAAGAATCGCAGGTCGTTCGCGAAGATCTCTTGCGCACCGAGGCGCAGGTGCTGGTGGAGAAGTGCGCCGAATTCGATGTCCGTGGGCAGGTGGTGCAGATCAATCCCGGCCCGGTGGTGACGACGTTCGAGTTCCGCCCTGAAGCAGGCGTGAAATACAGCCGCGTCACCGGGCTCGCCGAGGATCTCTGCCTCGCAATGCGCGCAGAGAGCATCCTCATCGAGCGTATGGCTGGCAAGAGCACGGTCGGCATCCAGGTGCCCAACCAGGAGCGCGAGACCATCTGGCTCCGCGACGTAATCGAGTCCGAGGTCTTCCTGCACACCAAGTCGAAGCTCGCGCTGGCGATGGGTAAGGACATCAACGGTCGCATTGTCGTCGCCGACCTCGCGACCATGCCGCATGTGCTCATCGCCGGCTCGACCGGCAGCGGCAAATCGGTCGCCATCAACGCGATGATCATGTCGATCCTCTACAAGGCAACGCCCGAGCAGGTACGCATGATCCTCGTCGATCCGAAGCGCGTAGAACTCGGCATGTACGAGGGCATTCCGCATCTCTTCACCCCGATCATCACCGAGCCCAAGCTCGCGGCAAACGCACTCAAGAATGCGGTGCGCGAGATGGAGCGGCGCCTGAAGCTGCTCGCCTCGCGAAGCGTTCGCAACATCGACCAGTACAACCGCCTCTTCGAGGTGGGTACGCCGAGCTTATTTGAAGATAGCGTCGATGAGGGACCGCTGCCCTACATCCTGATCATCATCGACGAGCTCGCCGACCTCATGATGCTCGACAAAGCCAATGTCGAAGAGGCGATCACCCGTCTCGCGCAGATGGCCCGCGCCGTCGGAATTCACCTGATCCTCGCAACCCAGCGCCCATCGGTCGACGTGATTACCGGCCTCATCAAGGCAAACGTTCCGACCCGCATGTCGTTCCGGCTGGCAACCAAGGTCGATTCGCGGACCATCCTCGATTCAAACGGCGCCGAAGCATTGCTCGGACGCGGCGATATGCTCTTCCTACCGCCCGGAACGTCGCGCGTGCAGCGCGTCCACGCCCCATTTGTCACCGAGAAAGAAACCGCCGCGGTGGTCGATTTCTGGAAAAAGCAAGGTCAGGCGGAATACGTCGAAAGCTTCCTCGAGGCCCCGAAAGACGACAAAAGCCGCGAGCTCGATGGCGGCGGCGACGAAGCCGATGGAAATGACGAGCTCTATGAGGATGGCGTTCGCCTGGTGCTCGAATTTGGCAAAGCGTCGACCAGTTTGTTACAGCGGCGGCTACGAATCGGCTACGGCCGCGCCGCCCACCTGATCGATATGATGGAGCGCGACGGAATCGTCGGCCCAGCCGACGGATCGAAGCCGCGCGAAATCCTCAAACCCCCGGATTGGCTGAGCCAGGTAGAAGCGGCGATGCGGTAACGATTGGCGGCTCGGGGTTCACCGGGAGCAGGGTGCCGCGATAGACCCTCGAAATCGCCCGAAGGATCACCTTCGACGGCAGCGGCTCCTTCGGTTTGCAAAAGACAACTTCGCCGACCCGCTTAGCTTCCGGCCTATAGTACCAGCGAACAAACAGGCTCAGGTGGTCGGAGATAGTCTGGGTATCCGTGCGGGAACTCGCCTCGATTTCATTAAGCTGGGCGACAGCATCGCTCAGTCGTTGTTCGAGAAGATCACGCGGCGCGTCCTTCGACGTTGCTTTTGCCTTGGCGACCGTCGCGGCTGCGGTAGATGTTGGCGGAGTTGAGCCTTCCTGCAACGGGACCGCTTCTAAGGCGTAAGGATGCGTGTAAAGCGACGACGACCCCGACTGTTCGTTGTGCAACCTCATGCCAATCGTGTCATAGAGCACCGGGCCGGTGATGACACCCGCGTTGATTTGAAACAATGCAACGCGACCGGGTGCGTCGTCTGTTTGAATTGCAGGCTGGATGAGAACGGCCCGCATCTGGGCGAGTGGACGTACAGCTTCCGATGCAAGTGCGGCAACGGCTTCGACCTTTTGTATCCTGGAATGGACTGCGGCGGCCTTTTCGAAATCCAACTCCTCCGACGCAGCGTCGCGTTCCTTCGCGAGTTCATCGAGCAGACTTTGCCCCCGCGTCGCAAGGAAGGCTTCAACCTTCGCTGCCTCTTCGTCGTACCGCTCGTCGGTGCAGCCTTTGAAGCACGGCGCAAGGCACATCTTCATCTCTGAGTAGACACATCCTGGAAAAGCCGGATCGGGATCCAGATCCGGATAGCAGCGGCGCAGCAGAAAGAGGTTGAGCGCCTCGTCGCAGAAGCGTTCTGCCGCAGCCCGAGAGGGAAACGGCCCGTAAAGACTGCTTGCTGCCGACTTTGTAATCGTGTTGGTTACATATACGCGCGGGTAGCGATTTTTCACCGTCATGCGCAGGAAATAAGGCGCGTAGAGATGAAGCCGTTTCCGAGCGCGTTCGCCAAATGCCTGGTTGGTGGCGTTATAAAGCGCGAGAGTCGATTCGAATTCGGAGCCGGTCGCGGTGTACTCGATGCGCGCAACGCGTTCGGTCAGGCGAAGACGCTTGGTCTGGGTCGGCTTGGCGTCGAGGAAGCGTTTGAGGCGGCGGCGAAGATTCGTCGTTCTTGCTAAGTAAGGCTCAGCCTTGGGGTCGGCGCCGAAGAGAGCGAAGATTCCCGGCTTTTCCGGAAGCGCGGCCAGAGTCGGCGCTGGGTTGGCGGGATCGAAGGGTAGAGTTTGGGCGAGCATGCTCGGCTAATGGGAGTTTACTGATTCGGAGAGAACCAGGTTAGCGGCGCGGACCTGAAAATCGCATCTCTTATGCTCCGGCGATGGTCATGCCTTCAATTCTCAGCGTTGGCGCCGCGACGGAACTGCGAAATTCCAGATCGTTGCCGATAGCGACGATGTTGTGGAACATCTCTCTCAGGTTGCCGGCAATCGTGATCTCCTGGACGGCGTAGGTAAGCTCGCCGTTCTCGATCCATAGCCCAGACGCGCCGCGCGAATAGTCGCCGGTGACCATGTTCACGCCGAAGCCCATGAGTTCGGTGACATAGAAGCCCGACTTGATGTCGGCGAGGATCTCAGCCGGCGTCAGGTCACCCTTCTCGAGATAGACGTTGCCACCGCCAATGCCGGGGTTGCCGGCCAGCCCGCGCGAGGCGTTCCCGGTGCTCTGCATATTCAGCTTTCGAGCGGTGTAGGTGTTGAGCAGATAGTTCTTCAGCACGCCGTTTTCGACGATCGGCTTACGGCGGGTGGGCAGGCCTTCGCCGTCAAAGGGCGCGGTGCCGAACCCTCCAACAAAAGTGCCGTCGTCGATCACCGTGATGTTGGCTGCAGCCACCTGTTTGCCCAACTGGTCGGCGAAGAAGGAAGCGTGGCGATAGATGGCGTCGCCGTTCGCAGCCTCGAAAATGCTGCCGATCAAGCCTCGAGCCATCTCGGGAGAGAAGACAACCGGCACGCGCTGGGTGGGGACGCGGCGCGCATCCAGACGCCGCAGGGTGCGGCGCGCAGCCTCGACGCCGATCGATTCGGGCGACTCAAGCTTCGTCAGAGTGCGGGCAGAGGAGTACCAGTAATCGCGCTGCATCTGTCCATCCTGCGAATGGGCAATGGGCACGGCCGAGATCGAGGCGTAAGAGCGGCGGTATTCGCCCACGAATCCACGCGAGTTGGCGAGGATCTTGCGGCCGGTGGCGGCGTCGAAGCTGCCGCCGTCACTATTCTGGATGCGGGTATCTGCGGCGAGCGCGGCAGCCTCGGCGCGCCGGGCGTAATCGATACGCTGATCGCCAGGGAGTGAATAGACATCCTCGTAGTAGAGGTCCAGATCGCCAGGCAACTGCCCATAGGCGCCCGATTCGGGTAGGCCGGCGAACGGGTCCTCCGAGGTAACGCGGGCGAGCGCGATCGCTCCCTCGACGAGATGCTTGATGCCCTCACCAGAGAAATCGCTCGATGAGGTGCTGGCCGCACGCTGGCCGAGAAAGACGCGCAGTCCGATTCCTCGTGAGCCGGACTCTTTCAGTGTGTCGACCTGGCCGAGGCGAACAAGAGTAGAGAATTCATCTCCTTCGCGGATGACGACCTCGGCGTCAGTGGCTCCGGCGCGGGTTGCTTGGGCGACTACATGGGCGGCGAGTTCATGGAGGTCTTGGGCTGGTGGTGCGGAAACCGGGGCAATGCTGGTGCTCATAAAGAAACGCTAGGCATTCCGCGCACAAAATGCAAGCCGTCGCCAGACATTGCCGGGGCATATGCTGGAGAAGCGACTTCGTGGAGGGAAGAGCGACGGCATGATGAGTCTTCGACGCATCCTGAAGATGCTGCTGGCATTTGTGACCGGTCAGGGAGTGACGGTCCTGAGCCAGTTGCTCATTCCGCCTCTCTTCCTGCATCGCTTCAGCAATGGGATCGCCGTCTACGGGGAGTGGATCACACTCAGCGCGGCGGTTTCTTATTTCGGATCATTGAATTACGGCGTGCAGACTTACGCGGTCAACCAGATGACCATTCACCGCAACCGCGGCGAGCTGGAAGAGTGCAGGAAGGTGCAGGCGAGCGCCTTTCTGTTGCTGCTGTGGATGATGCTGGTCATCGCGCCCATCGCCGCGCTGATCGCCATTGCGCCGGTCGCCCGGTGGCTCCATCTGCAGAGTGTGACCAATCGGCAAGCTCAGTTGGTGCTCGTCCTTTTCGTGCTGCAGCTCTTTGCCGTGATGGTGTGCGCTTTGTTGGCGAACAGCTTTATGGCGGTGAGCCGCGCGCATCGAGGAGCGAACTGGAACAATATCCTGAGGCTGGCCTCGACGGTCGTGCTGGCGGGATTGGTCTGGATGCGAGCGCCCTTCGCGGCAATGGCGGCATCGCAGCTCGCCATGACCATCCTGGTCATGGTGCTGGTCGTGACCGATCTGCGCCGCATAGCGCCGGAACTGGTGCCTGCGCCTCGCTACGCCAGCAAGGCCGTGGCGCGCGGAATGGTGCGGCCCAGCTGGCATTTCACGGTGTTGTCGTTATCTGCATTCCTTACCTGGCAGGCGCCGGTGCTGCTGATGCAGCGGGTGCTTGGGCCGGCGGCGGTCGCGGTCTTTGCGATCACGAGAACGATATTTACTATGTCGCGCCAGGCGCTGGCGGTAGCAAGCTATGCCATCAGCCCAGAGATCACCAGCCTCGTGGGGCGAAAAGAGTGGAAGCAGCTGCTGCGCCTCTACGATCTTTCCGAGCGGGTGGTGCTGATGCTGGTGCCGACGGTGAGCGTGGCGACGCTGCTGGCGAGCCCGTGGCTCATGGCGGTCTGGCTGCACCGGCGAGGCCTATATGAGCCCGGTCTGTGCCTGCTGATGGCTCTGATCTCAGCGGTCATGGGCATCAAAGAACATAAATACCAGTTCCAATCCGCGAGCAACCAGCATACCGACCTGTCGCGGGTCATGATCGTCGCGTACAGCGCGGTCCTCGTAATTTCGGCAGTGACCATGCGCCATTTTGGGGTGAGCGGCTTCATGGTTGCGTGGCTGGTCGCCGAGATAGCGCAAACGGTCGCGATTATCCGGATGAACCAGAGGCTCATGCCCAGCGAATACCAGGTGGCAGTGGGGCCGGTTTGGAGGCTCGCAGCCGTACTTGCCGTGGTCTTCGCCGGCGCCGTTTACCCGGCATTTCAGGCGGTGCAGGCGCCCCTGCTGAGGATCGTCGCCATCACGGTCGTCTATTCCGTAGCCACTGCGCTGATTTGCTATCGCGTCTTCGGGCTCTCCGAAGTCGCGCAGGTCGTCCTGGGACGCTGGCGCGCCAGGACGGTCGCTGCTCCGGCTTCGACGGTAGGGTAGCGCAGATTTCTTACGGTCGGGAGAGGTGACGCAGGTGTCATCTTGCAATCGGCGTATTCGCTGAGATTTGCCAGCACCGCTAACGAATGTCGTACTTAGTTCCCCGTCCCACCAACCGTCATGCGATCGAGCTTGATGGTTGGCATCCCGACTCCGACGGGGACGCTTTGCCCGTCTTTGCCGCAGGTTCCGATGCCCTCGTCAAGGGCTAGATCGTTGCCGACCATGGAGACGTATTTGAGGGCTTCGGGGCCGTTGCCTATTAATGTCGCGTCCCTTACCGGGGCGGTAATTTTTCCATCTTCAATGAGGTAGGCTTCGGAGGCGGAGAAAACGAATTTTCCGCTGGTAATGTCGACCTGGCCGCCGCCGAAGTTGACCGCGTACAGGCCGCGTTTGACGCTCTTGATGATGTCTTCGGGAAGGTCTTCGCCGTTCAACATGTAGGTGTTGGTCATGCGCGGCATGGGGATGGACTGGTAGCTTTCGCGGCGTCCGCTGCCGGTCGAGGCTCCGCCCATGAGGCGGGCGGAGAGTTTGTCGGAGAGGTAGCCCTTGAGGATTCCGTTTTCGATGAGGACATTTTCCTGGGTGGGCGAGCCTTCATCGTCGACGTTGAGCGAACCTCGGCGGTTCGGCATAGTTCCGTTGTCGACGACGGTGACCTTGGAGCTGGCGACGCTCTGACCGATCAGCCCGGCGAAAGCGGAGGTCTTCTTGCGGTTGAAGTCGGCTTCGAGTCCGTGGCCGACGGCCTCGTGCAGCAGGACGCCCGGCCAGCCGGGGCCGAGGACGACTTCCATATCGCCGGCGGGGGCAGCGACGGCATTCAGTTGGAGGATCGCCTGGCGCGAGGCTTCGTTGGCGAAGTGTTCGGGCGACTTGCCTTCTTCAAAAAAGTCGAGCTCGACGCGGCCGCCTCCGCCGGAGGTGCCTTTGGATGTCTTGATGCCGTCTTTCGCAATCACGAAGACATTCAAGCGGGCGAGTGGCTGGGTATCGCTGGCAAACGTGCCGTCGGAGGCGGCGATCAGGATGCGGCGAAGTTCGTCGGAATAGCTGGCGCGGACTTGGACGATGCGCGGGTCGAAGGCGCGGGCAGCCGTGTCGGCGCGCATGACTAAGGCGAGCTTGGCCGCGAGCGAGGCGTCAGAATCTGCGGCGGGGATCGGGTACAGGCTGGGCTTCTGGGCTCCGTTGCCATTGCCATTGGCATTGAATCCGGTGACCAACTCTTTGGTCGGGCCGTTGGCGATGAGCGAGGCCGTGCGGGCGGCACGCAGCAGGCGTTCGGAGGAGAGATCGTCGGTGTAAGCGTAGCCAGTGCGTTCGCCGGAGACCACGCGGATACCGCATCCGGCGCTCACCCCCTGGCTGGCCGACTTGACCAGCGACTCATCGACGCCGATCGAGGTAGAGGCGATCGACTCGAAATAAAGATCGGCGTAGTCGCCGCCGGCGGAGAGGGCTTCGCCCAGGCAGCGCTCTAAAAGGCGCTCGGTGAGGCCAAATTTGTCGAAAAAATAACGCTTGTGGGCGGCTTCCGTCTGGGTCATAGGTTCCTATTGGATGAAAAAAGGGACTTCTTGATTCTAGGCTCGTCTGTGGACGAGGTAAACGGCGGGTTGTCGCGCTGGGTTCGCCGCCTGGGAAACGAAGCTTTCGCGTTTCGGAGGTAGTGTACTACTTGGTAATCTTGGGCCATGAAGAAATTCCTCGCGGTTTCACTGCTCCTGTTGTTCAGCGCGCCGGTCTTTGCGTCGACTCACCACCACCATCGTCATCACCATCATCACAGTCAGTACCACCATCAGTAGATCTTAGGCTTCCCCGGATAGAGTTGTGATAACGTCGTGCGCATGAGTTCGCTCTCTGCGCACGACTTTCATTTGCGATATCCGATTGGCGATTTTTCATCTCCGGCGATCATAAGCGCTGACGATCGGCAGGCGGCGATTGCCGTGATTGCTGATCTGCCCGAGAGACTCCTGTCGGCGGTGAGCGGTCTGAGCGAGGAGCAGCTCGATACGCCCTATCGCGAGGGCGGCTGGACGGTGCGCCAGCTTGTTCATCATGTGGCGGATAGTCACATCAATGCCTACACACGCGTGCGTCTCGCGCTGACCGAGGATTGGCCGACGATCAAGCCCTATAGAGAGGCCGAGTGGGCGAAGCTGCAAGACGCGCGCACGCTTCCCGTCGAGGTTTCGCTCACGATGCTGAAATCGCTGCATCGGCGTTGGGCGACCCTCCTGGAATCGCTCCGCCAAGCAGACTGGGAGCGGGGATATACGCATCCGGAAGATGGCCGCCAGGACCTTGCGACCGTGGCCTTGCTCTATAGCTGGCATAGTCAACATCACACCGCGCATATCACCGAGTTGCGAAATCGGATGGGCTGGTAGAACCCTCAGGCAGAAGGCGTCGCGTCCGGTCTTTCTTTGACGGCTTGCTCGAATCTGCTTGCCACCGCCGCCAGACGGCGCGGATTATGTCGTCATGCCTTCACTCATCAACGAAACCTCGGCGGCGGAGTTGACCCGCGCGCTGGAGGCTTTTCTTGCCGAGCATCCGCGAGCCGCAGTGATCGAGGACGGGCGGGTGTTGTTTGAGATGAGTTCGGCGAAATATGCGCTCTCGGCCGAATATGGGCGCTGCGTTCTGCACCTCTGGTCGGAGGAGCGCAACCTGGTGCGCACCGTCGCTGCGATCGACGCGAAGAATGATGCCTTGCGGCTGCAAGTGAAGCGGTTTGGCCAGACGAAGCCGCAATTGCTGCAGCTGCTGCCCGATCGCGATCAGCGCACTCCGACGAGCCGGACCGCAGCGAGAGCGAAGTACCTGCGCATGATCCAGCGGGTGCTGGCGCGAAGCTTTCCCGACTTCAGCGTCGAGGGCGTGCGGAACGCCATGGATCTCGAGCATAGCTTTGGCCCCGCGTATGCGCGCGGAACATTGGTTCGCGGTGGTACGGCTTGGGCAGTGATCGGGGTTGGCGGCGACGAGACGCAAGCGACAATCGATGGCGTGCTCACGCTGGGCATTCTTTGGCTTGCCTACTGCCGCGAACATGCGGGCGGGCGGCGGCTCTATGAGGGACTGAAGGTGGTAGTGCCGCAAGGGACGAGCGAGGTGACCAGGGCGCGGATGGCGTGGATGAATCCAGCGCTCGCAAAATGGGAGATCTACGAGCTGGATGAACGCACCGACGAGCTGGCGCGGCTCGATCCGGCGGATCAGGGAAATCTCGACGTGCGACTGGTGCACGCGTTCAACCGCGAAGCGGCATTGGAGCGGTCGCGGGCCTCCATCGAGCATGTCTTCGAGCTATTGCCGCAGCGGGCGAGCGGACAGGTCGAGGTGCTGGCGCGCAGCGCAGCGGAGGTCGCTTTTCTCCTGCACGGCCTGGAATTCGCGCGGGTACGTCACGGCATGGCGGCGAATTCGTTTGCCCGGCAGGATGAGATTACCTTCGGAGCCGGAGCGAACGAGACCGCGCTGACCGCGCAGACCGAGGAGCTGTTTACAGAACTCGTCGGGAGGCTGCTCGCCGGCCGGCATTCGCGCGGCAGCATGCGCGATCCGCTCTACCGCCTGCAGCCGGAGCGGTGGCTCGAGTCGGTGCTGCGGCAGGAACTGGAAGAAATTGAGCCGGGTATCGTCGCGGGCTGCGTCTATTCGCAGGTGCCGGCATTTGCGGCTGGCGACCGGGGTATGCTCGATCTATTGACGGTTGATTGCCGGGGACAGTTGGTGGTGATCGAACTGAAGGCTGACGAAGACCTGCATTTGCCTCTGCAGGGGCTGGATTACTGGCTTCGGGTGCGTAAGCTGCAAGGGGACAGCGCCCAGACCGGCGGTCGCGATTCGCTGCATCGGCACGGTTATTTCCGCGGAATCGAGTTGGCCGAGACGCCGCCGTTCCTGCACTTCATCGCGCCGGCGTTGCGGATTCACCCCGCCAACGAAACGGTGCTTCGCTACCTCTCGCCGCAGGTGGAGTGGACGTTGATCGCGTTGGACGAGCATTGGCGGGAGCGGCGGCGGGTGGTCTTTCGCAAGCGCAGCGGAGATTATTCTGCCTGACTTTCGGTGTTTCTTGCCGCAGTCCTACAATCCAGCTATGGACAAGCCTGCGGAACAGGATCCCAGGGTTTACCTTGCAGCCGAAAGGACATTTCTGGCCTGGATTCGCACCGGGCTTGGCCTGATGGGAGTTGGGTTTGCAGTCTCCCGCTTCGGCCTCTTTCTGCGCGAGTTTCGAACCAGCCAGACACATGTGCCCGTACCGGCCACCGGGCTTTCGGAGTGGTCGGGAGTCGCGCTGGTCGCTCTGGGGGTTCTGGTGATGTTGGCCGCTACAGCGCGCCACATCCAACTGGTGCGCGAACTCAGTACCGGCGCCTGGGTTCCCGGCCGGGTCTCACGAAACGCGGTAGCGCTCGCATTGCTACTCGCTCTCATGGGACTGGCGATGGCTGGTTATCTGATCTTCGCGCATTAAATCGGCTGCTCCAGCCGATCATGGCGACCTTGGGAGAAAGTGCCCCTACTGACTGGCCTCGATCTTCCTTCCGCGAGTGGGCTGTAGCGGCCGGGCATTATCGGGATAAAGGCGGCCAAACGTCTCGAGCTGGTCCTGCGCTAACTCGGTCGTCATCTGCATGAAGAGCCAGCGAACCGGCTCGGTACAGGGCGGCACAGTAATCGACCCGAGGTAGGTCCAGTAGCTGCGGTCTCCCGGCAGAAGGCCAAGAGGGTTGAACGGGTCCTGAATGCTGGTCGTCGCTCCCGCTCTGGCAGGTAAGCTGGGCCAGAGCGCAGCGAGGGCGCCGTTCACGCGGCCTTCGTTGAGCCGCACTGCGATGATCGCCAACTCACCGGTGGCATTCTTGTGCACGAGGTCGATGACCATATCGCTGAGCTTGCCGTTGACTAGGTCTTCGGCGGGATGGTGGAAGTGGAACTCCACCAGATCGTAGCGCACTCCGCCAAAAATGATGTAGCTGCCCGGCACCACGTTGATACGGATCGTGTGCCCGGTATTGAGCATGGTGACGGGGCCGCTGACGTAGTGGAATTCGATCGGCTGCAGGGCCTTGTTCACCTTGGCGCCACGAATATCGATCGGCGACTGCAGCTTCCCCTTGGAACAAGCGGAGTAGGCGGGGTCCAGATGACCCCAGTTCGTTGGCCCGCTCCTGCCGTAGTAGCTCCACGGGGCGCCGGTCGGCGCGGGCGCCGGAGTCGCAGGTTGTTGTGCGGAGACGGCCGCGAAGCTCATGCAAAGAAATGCAATCCACCGTTTATGCAAGATCATTCCTCAAGTTGGACTTCAGCCGAGATTGTAGTTGATCGGGATTGCAAAGCTGAAGTGTTGAGGAGCCGGCCGGCGGCCTTCTGGCGCAGGCGCCGATCCGCAGTTCAGACTTCCTGCGTCTTCCCGACGGCAGGGGAGTGTTTCGTAGATCCTCTGCGAAAAAACAATCGATCGAATTCGTGAGGCCCAATAACCCGCCGCGTCTCCCATAGCGCGAAGAGCGGGATGAAAACACAAAAGACGACGACGGTGAAGACCAGCAACCGGTCGAATTGACGGATGGTTATCTCGTTAAGAGCATCCGCCGCGCTCTTGCCGTGGATGAGGTCCTTCACGAAGTCCTCGACCACATGGAAGACTGCCACGAGGATCGCGAAAAGAAGAGATTTGTAAATGGCGGAAAGAATGATCGAGCGGTGTTCGTGGCGCTCCCCTACATGCGCATGCTGCCCAATCAAGACAACTTTGGACAATACGAGGGCGTTCACGAAGCCGGTCCAATACTCATACGAGACGTCGTGAAAATCGTGGGTGATGAGCATCCGGTAGGTGGTGAAGATCCCGAAGAAGAGCGCCATGTAGATGAGAAACCAGAGGTACTCTGAGAACTCATGGACGATGGCCTTCTTGACTTTCGCCGCTTTCGTAGTCTCCATGCTGCACCTGCCCTTTCTGGTTTCACCCGGCGCCACGAAACCCGTCTCCCCGCTTCGCATTCTTAGAGAACCGGCGGAGCGGCCCGCCCGGGTATGAAGGCCGCTCGACGCGTTAGGTCCGCAGAAGTTACTGGATGATCGGGACGGCGGAGGCAATCTGCAGATCGCCTACCAGCCGCAGCCGGTTTTCGACCTGATAGAACTTGACCGCCTGCTTCGCCCCGAGCGCCTTCTTGAACTTAGGGTAGTAGCTCTGCGCGAGCTTGGCTCGTGCCTCTTCAAATTTCACCAGGCGGCCTTCCAGTGCGTCGGCCTGGTCGTCGGTCATGGTCGTGTACTGGTTGGCGTAGTCCTTGATCAGGGCAATCCGCTGGTCTCCAATCGCCTGCTGCTTGGTGGAGTATTCGCGATATAAGGGCCAGAAGGCCTTCGACTGATCGTCGGTGAACTTCATCGTGTCGGTGATGATGGCGGTCTTTGCGGTCTGCAGGTCGGCGCGCAGCAGAGCAATATCGCTGTCAATTCCGGTTTGGTCTGGGGCCGCTGTGGAAGTCTGCGCCATCGCGCCGCACATTGCGAAGGAGATCACTAACGCTGCTGCATAGTTCTTTACTTTCACTGGTATTGTCCTCTTTCAGTTGCCTCAGTTCCGTCGCGAGATTGCTTCAGCAGCGGATAACAGCATCCACGGCAAGGAAATCGAAGGTCTCGCTTCGATTGATTGGGCAGCCTGATTGTAATTCAGTGCTGCACCGGGAGGTATTGCTACTTTGGTAGCGGAGCAGGAGCGGAGGCGTACCATGTGCGCAACGAGGTGCAAATGATGGGAGCAATCGCCGCGGTCTATGCGGTTCGGCCGTGGCTGGCGTTGGGAGTGGTCGCATCGACGGCGGCGACGGATGCGGTCTACGTAATGTTCACAGCCGCAGTGACGGCGCGCCGGCGAATCCATGCGGCGACGTGGAGCAGCGCCTGGTACCTGCTCTCCGCCTTCGCGGTGATCAGCTACACGCGCAACTGGGTCTATGTCGGTTTCGCCGCTATTGGTTCGTGGTTGGGAGCTTATGCCTCGGTGACTCTGCTGCAGCGAAGGGCGGCCGGCAAAGAAGCCTCCCCGCGGCGCGCAGTGTAAGCGATGGGCGCTTCTCGACCGGGCGCCGGTTGAAAATCGCGGCGGGCGCGTTTTTTTTGCTTGTTCCTGCGGCTCTTCAGCGTTAACTTGAGCTATGTCCGGCTCTTCCGCCACGCTCCCTGCTTGTTGTCTCCAAATGTTCTTAGATAAAAAGACCTTTTCCCGCGCGGTTGATAGCCGAGCGGTCAGGCTTGGTTCGCCTAAATACCTATTCGCCCAAATCCCTTTTGAGGTATGCCTTTGAAGACGTATTCGCCTAAGCTTCCGCAAACCTCAGGTCCCAACGAAGAAGCTACTTCGATCCTGGCGCCTGCTTTTTCGCGCCGTTCGTTCATGCGCTTTGCGGCCGCCGCCTCGGCGGTAGGCGCGATGCCGATCTTCAGCGAGGCCCGTCTGGCCGCCCAGGCGCGCGCCATCGCGAAAGTTCCGGCGGAGGAGGCGGTGTACATCGACGCCAATGAAAATCCGATGGGGCCCTCGCTCAAGGCCTGCATCGCTTGCGAGGAGATCGCAAAGCACGGCGGCCGCTATCAGGTCGACCTGCAAATGGATTTCGTGAAGTACTTCGCCGCCCAGGAAAGCATCAAGCCGGAATATGTCTTTCCCTTTGCCGGATCGACCGAGCCGCTGCATTACGCCGTGTTGGGGTTCACCGGTCCGACGAAGAGCTTCGTGACCGCCGACCCCGGCTATGAAGCGGGAATGATGGCCGCCAGGATCAGCGGAGCGAAGATCGTCAAGGTGCCGCTCAAGGCCGATTACTCGCATGACGTGAAAGCAATGCTCGCGCAGGCGCCGGACGCCGGCGTCTTCTACATCTGCAATCCGAATAATCCAACCGGCACGACGACCCCGCGCGCAGACATTGAATACCTGCTCGCTAATAAGCCAAAGGGGTCGATTGTGCTGGTCGACGAGGCGTACATCCATCTTTCCGACGCGACGCCCTGCGTCGATATGGTGGCCGCGGACAAGGAAGTGATCGTGCTGCGCACCTTCTCGAAGATCTACGGAATGGCAGGGCTGCGCTGCGGCTTCGCCATCGCCCGCCCCGATTTGCTGGCGAAGGTTGAGAGCTTTGGCGGATGGAACTCGATGCCGGTCACGGCCGTCGCGGCGGCCAAAGCAAGTTTGGCCGATCCAACCCTCGTGCCCGAGCGGAAGAAGAAGATCGCCGACATTCGCAACGAGACCTTCGCCTGGCTGAGCGCGAACAACTACCAGTTCATTCCTTCGGTGACAAACTGCTTCATGGTGCAGACCAACCGCCCCGGCAAGAGCGTGATTGATGCGATGGCGGACAAGAACGTCCACATCGGTCGCGTCTGGCCGATCATGCCTACTTGGGTGCGAGTGACGGTCGGAACCAAGCCGGAGATGGAGAAGTTCCAGGTCGCCTTCAAGGAAGTGATGAATTCGCCGGTAACGGCGAGTTTGGAAGAGCCGGAGATTTTCGGGGAGATGCCGGCGCGATTTTTGTCGTGACAAAGCATCTCGCTATGGCATGAGGTGGAGCGGATCGAGAACGACGATGTCGACCCATGGCGCGCTCCATACAGATCCGCCTTCGTGGTCGATATAAGCATTCTTCTTTTCGTCTTGAACCAGGCAAATTCCTCCAAGGAATCTTCCGGTCGTAAGGTACCGTCCTTTGAAGGCGATACTTCCGCTTGGATCGATGAACGCAAGCTTTTCGAAACCCCTCTCGTTGATTTGAACGGCGGCTAATCCTTCTGAGAACCTCTGGGCCGCATAGTATTGAGGCTCTATGACAACCTCTCCGGAGGTGTCCGTATATCCGTACTTGTTTTTTATGCGGACTACGGCCATTCCTTCAGAGAATTCATAACCCATGTCAAACTTAGCGGGAATTACAACGTCGCCCGACTTATTGATATAACCCCACTTGCTACCGACTGGTACTCGCGCCATGCCCTGTCGAAACGGCCCCGCCATGGCGGTTTCGGAATGAAACCGATATTCAACCGCAAGAGAGCCGGAGCTATTGATGTAGCCCCACTTGTCGTTTAGCTTAACGGCCGCGAGGCCCTCTGAGAAAGGTCGAGCGTCCTCAAAGAATGGCGGAATGGCGATGTTTCCATGCAGATCCAGGTAGCCATATTGTTCGCCGTGACGCATAAGAGCGAGGCCTCCGCTGTACCAACTCACCTGCCTGTATATCGCCGCGACGATGATCTTTCCCGATTTGTCGACGATTCCGCGCCTTTCCACGCCTGCTCTGGCGAGGCTAAATTGCGCGCGATCCTCCGAGAAGGCAAGGTGCATACCGGAGAACGGCTCAATTACAAGCTCACCTCGCGCGTCAATCGCTCCCCATTTATCGCCTATCTTCACCGACGCAAGACCGTCTCTGAAGGGATGAGCTCCATCGTAGATTGGCTCGACAACTATCTCGCCACGCCGGTTCATGAACCCGGCTTTGTACTTTTTCCTGCTTCTGCCCTGACGGACAAAGATGGGGAAGATGATGCCCGATTCCATAGGTTTAAGCTCGGACGTTAGTCCCGGGAGCGATGATCATTTCCGCTTCCAGCGAACTCCATCCTTCGAATCTTCAATGAGAATTCCCTTGTCAGCCAACTCCTTGCGAATAGCATCAGCTCTCGCAAAGTTGCGGACCTTCTTGGCCTGCGTACGCTCATCGACCAGCGCATCGATCTGTGCATCACTGAGTGACATCTGCGCGAGCAGTTCCGGAGTCGCTTGATCCAGGCGGCCTTCGCGTTCGGCCCACTCGAGCGCAGCGCGGGTGACCTCTTCATCGCGGTCTTCGAGGACGGCGAAAACTCCATCGAAACGGTTCAGGACTTCGAGGATTTGCGGCACATTTTCAGCGCCAAGTGTGCCCGCATCGATGGCCGCGTTCCCGGCGCGGACGAGTTCAAAAATAGCTGCACGCGCTTCGGCGGTGTTGAGATCATTCGAAAGCGCCGAAGAAAATCCCTGCATAGCGCGTTCGGCCTCAGACGCAAGTGCGTGGTTGCTGCCGAGAACGGTCGGTGCCATTTGCAGGCGCTTGTGGAAGGTGCGCAACCGCTCGACCGCTCCGGTCTCGGCGGCGAGCCCTTCAAAGGTGAAGTTCAACTGCTGCCCGTAAGGAACAGAGATCAGCAGGAAGCGGATCGCCGAAGCCTTATAGCCCTTGAGAAGCAAGTCGCGGAGGGTATAGAAGTTGCCCTCGGACTTCGACATCTTCTTGCCCTCGACGAGCAGGAAGCGAACGTGAAACCAATGCCGTGCAAAGGGCTTGTGGGTTGCGGATTCCGACTGGGCGATTTCGTTTTCGTGATGCGGAAACATCAGGTCTTCACCGCCGGCGTGCAGATCGAAGTTCTCGCCAAGATATTTCATCGCCATGGCCGAACATTCGATATGCCAGCCGGGACGACCGGGGCCGAGGCGCGTCTCCCACCGGTACTCGCCCTCTTTGGGGGCCTTCCATAAAGCAAAATCACGGGCGGAATCTTTGTCGTATTCATCCACGTCGACGCGCGCGCCGTCGCTGATGCCTTCGAAGTCCTTCTTCGAGAGCTTGCCGTATTCGGGGAAGCCGGCGATACGGAAATACCACGACCCGTCGTCGGTTTGGTAAGCAAGGTCCTGCGCGGCGAGGCGCTCAATCAGCATCACCATCTCAGCTATGTTTTCTGTCGCGCGAGCGATGATCTCGGGCTTCTCGACGTTGAGCGAGTCGAGGTCCTCGAAGAAAGCCTTCTCGAAACGAGGCGTGTATTCCTCGATCGGCAGCCCGGCGAGCGCGGCGTTGCGGATAATCTTGTCGTCGACGTCGGTCACGTTCATTACGTGGTGAACCGTGACGCCCTCCTGCTTTAGGAAACGGCGCAGGACGTCGACCTGCAAAAAGGTGCGAAAGTTCCCGATGTGGCCGTAATCGTAGACGGTCGGGCCGCAGGCATACATGCCAAAAGTAGCGGTCCCAGCAGGAATCAGGTCTTCGATGGTCGAAGAAAGGGTGTTGAAGAGTCTTATGGTCATTCTTGATTGCTGATTGCGAATCGTACGTCCCTTGAGGAGTTTATCAGTCTGGGCTGGGATGTCAGCCTGTTCGGCGGCCCTATTCCGCGTTATAGATCGCTTCGACGATCCTATCGGCTGCCTTGTGGGCGGCGTCGCTGGCTGCCGGGTCGTGGTCGTTGCACAGGATTGAGAGCACGACAGTATTGCCGCTACGGGTCGTGAGATATCCGCTAAGCGCATTGGTTTCGGTGAGGGTGCCAGTCTTGGCGAAGAGCTTGCCTTTGACCGGAGACTGAGCAAAGCGGCCGGCGAGCGATCCGTCAACCCCGGCAATGGGCAGCGTAGCGCGGAAGGCCGAGCCCCACGGCTGTCGCGCTGCATAGGCGAGCAGAGTAGTGGCCGCTCGCGGAGTAACGAGGTCGTGCGGCGAGAGCCCGGAGCCGTCGAAGAAGACGAAGTCCCCCGGATCGATGCCGGCTTCAAGCAAAAACACGCGGACCACGCGGGCCCCCGCCGCAATCGATCCATCATGCAAGACAGTCTTGCCAAGGTCGCGAAGAAGCAGCTCGGCATGAAGGTTCTGGCTGACCTTGTTGATAACGGTGAGGTCCTCGCCGAGCGCCGGCGAGGTGTGGCTGGCGAGAAGCTTCTCACCCGGCTGCGCGGGAACAGGCAAAGACTGACCGGCAGGGAGCGGCGAAGGCAGAGGCGTTCGAGAGCCGGCGAGGTAGTCCTCGGTAGACACCGGGAGACGATGCTGGGTGCCAGCCGCGCCGCTAACCGAAATCCCCCGGGCCACGAGCATCTCGCGAAAGGCGATAGCAGCGAACTCCGCCGGGTCTTCAATGGCCAGAGCAATCCTTGAGCCTTTGCCGTTCACCGGCAGCTCACCGTAGAGTCGGACGGTCTTCGATCCTGGCTGGCGATCGACCCCGATCTTCGTCGTCGGCCCGACGGGCCCAGTGACGACAGTGTTTGCCAGCGTGTAATAAGGAACAGCCGGGTTCCACGAGGCGGAGATCGGCTCGCCGAGCTTCGCGCCGGGCATGAGATCCAGGTAGACGACATTGTCGTTCACGGTCAGTGCTGAGACCGGCGCGCCATATTCCCATTGCAGGTCGTCCCAACTCCAGCCCGCTCCGTAGCGCTCGAAAGGAAACAGGGTGTCATCTCCGATCACTCCGCCCGTCACTTTTCGGACGAGGCCGCCTTTAGCGATTTGATCGGCAAGATCTTCCAGCGCCTGAAGCGGCGCATTGGTGCGCTCTGTCTTTCCCGCGTAGGGCCAAATGCGGCCAGAGATAGACGGATCCCCGACGCCCTCGATGACAATATCGCCGTGCAGGGTGCCATCGGTGTCGAGCTCACCGCGAGCGACGACCTTCGTCTCAAAATGAGCGTCGGTCGAGAAGACGGCAAAGGCGGTCGCGGTAGTAAAGAGTTTGGCATTCGAGGCAGGCTCGAAGAACTGCCCGGCGTTGAGCGAATAAATCGGGCGTCCGTCCGCGGCGACCACGGAGATTCCCCAATGCGCGCGCGAGACAGCGGGGTCGGCGAGGATCGCCGCGATGGCTTTGCCCAAGGCCAGGTTCGCCGTCGCAGCAGGACTCTGCGGAGGAGCTTGCTGGGCTGCCGAGGCGGCGAAGCCGCAGAGTGAAATGGCGGCGATCAGGAGCGGGAGGATCGGCGTTGCGCGGGGCTTCATCGTTTGCGGGAGTGTAGCATTCGCACTGGCTTCGGCCAACGATCGATTCGGAACGGACATCCGCCAATGAAGCGCCACTACAATGCAGCATATGGCCTTTGCTCGCCCTATGCCGGCGGTGTGGCAACTCCGCCGCCGCACTTTGCCTCTCGGGCATCGCACCAGTGTGATGGGAGTTCTCAACATCACGCCCGACTCATTCTCCGGCGACGGACTGCTGTCCGATCAGCAGCAAGCGATTGAACGCGGCCTGGCAATGCTCGAAGCAGGCTCCGAGATCCTCGACATCGGCGGGGAATCGACTCGTCCGGGCAAGCGAGAGCCGCTCTCGGCTGATGAGGAGATCGGCCGAGTCCTCCCCGTCATCTCCGGAATTCTTGAGCAGCGGCCTGCCGCAGTGATCTCGATCGACACCTATAAATCACAGACTGCGATTGCGGCGGTCACGGCCGGCGCCGAGATCGTCAACGACGTCAGCGGATTTCTCTGGGATGATGCAATGGCGGCCACGTGCGCAGCGCTTGAATGCGGAGTGGTGCTGACCCATACCCGGGGCCGTCCGGAGGAATGGAGCAAGTTGCCGCCGCTCGGCGCGGAGGATGTTGTCCGGGTAGTCAAGTTTGAGCTGCGAGAGAGGTTGGACGCGGCCATTGCTGCAGGAGTCTTCGCAGAGCGGATCGTCCTCGATCCCGGCCTCGGCTTCGGAAAAACGTATGAGAGCAACTACCCGCTTCTCGCTCGGCTCGAGGAGTTGCGTGAATTGGGGCGTCCGCTGCTCACCGGGGTCTCGCGCAAATCATTTCTCGGTCGGACGCTCGCGCCACTGCGCGGCGGAGTGGATGCCGGTCCCGCCGAGCGAGGCAACGCAACCACCGCTGCCGTAACCGCTTCAATTCTGGCTGGGGCAGATATTGTTCGCGTTCATGATGTGCGCCCCGCAGTCGAGGCAGCAGCAATTGCCGATGCCGTGCTGCTTGCGGCCCCGACAGGCGGCTGAGCCGTTCATCGTCGCCCAATTCTTATCAGTGTTTTCCGGGCCGCGCGTCCGGATCGTGAATCCGGCTGGCTTCGAAACTGACGATCTTCCATTGCCCGAGGCGGCGATTATAGACCCGGGTATAGCGATACTGGCCGCTTATGTCGCTCTGGCCATTCACGCCCTGCAAATCGGCTTTCGACGTCACGACGGCGGTGTCTCCGTAAAGGCGGACCTTGAGGTCGTCGAGATCGAGCACCTTGATGCGAATTGTCCCTGCCTTGCGCTGCGCGATTGCCTGAGACTTGTTCTCGATAATGCCATTGGCGCTGATGCCGACATAGTCGTCGGCGAGCAGGTGATCGATCACCGCGATGTTGTTGTCGACCTGGGCCTGGCGCCACTCCATTTCCAGACCTTCGATTTGCTTATGAACAGCGCGGGTTTCCTTTTTCGGCAGGAAGGAGGGCGCTAGCAGAGCGCGAGCAGGCTGCGTCGCGAGGAGCAGGAAAAACGCCAGCACCGCGCCTCCTCCGAACAAGAGACGCAGGCTCAGTGTTGTCGACCGATCGTGAAATCGGAGACGCATCGGCAAAGGCTCGTCACCGCTAGTGTAAGGGACAGAACTCCGATTGGGCCACGATCAAAAAGCCGCCCTATGAAAACTCGGTCCCGGATCCGTCAATGGCACAACCAGACACACGCGAGCCGTGTTAGCCGGTTGCACCCCAGGGTCAGATGATGGCGTCCAGAGATTCGGTGGCGCGCTGTTTCATGAGCTGATACAGCCCGCCAACCGCGAACTGTTCGAAGTGCGCGCTGGCGCGGTGAGCGTCAACCGCCGCTTGGTCCCGGTATTGCTCATAAATGAGGACAGTCTCTGGGTCGCCATCGACATGGTGGGGAACATAGGTGACACATCCGGGTTCCTGGCGGGAGGCAAGCGCCAGATTGCGCAGGATTTCGGTGACCCTGTCACGATCGTCTTGGAGGAATTGCATTCGGACGGTGAAGCTCACCATAAAACTCCGCTCCTTCGCGCTCTTCTAAACCTTCAAGCAATATCACGATTGTGGGCCACCGCGGCAAGTTTCCCGTTGCACGGAGGTGAATTAGGGGGCAACGACCGCGTGGAGATCTTCGAGTGCGGCAGAAAACCCATCGATCATGAGCGTCTGGTCACGGTCCGGGCCGGTCGAGACCATGCCGATCTTCGCGCCAGACTCGTCTTCGAGAAAGCGCAGGTACTCCTTCGCCGCAGCGGGGAGCTGGTCAAAGTCGCGAATGCCCTCGGTCGACTGCCGCCAGCCGGGAAAGACGCGGTAGAGAGGTTGGATTGATTCCAGCCCGCGAACATCGGCGGGAATCGAATCGGTGGTCTTGCCGGCGATTTTGTATCCGGTGCAGACGGGAATCTCGGTGAGCTCGTCGAGCACGTCGAGTTTGGTGACGACCAGCCACTCCGCCCCGTTGACGCGGTTGGAATAGCGCAGCAGAGGAAGATCGAGCCAGCCGCAACGCCGCGGGCGCCCGGTGACCGCTCCATACTCCTGGCCGCGGGCACGGAGTGATTCACCCGCCTCGTCAAGGATTTCGGTTGGGAAAGGACCTTCCCCGACGCGCGTCACATAGGCTTTAGTGACGCCAATGACCGTACCAATCTTCGTAGGGCCGACCCCGGTTCCGGTCACCGCGCCGCCGGCTGTCGACGAGGACGAGGTTACAAACGGGTAAGTGCCGTGGTCGATGTCGAGCAGCGTTCCTTGCGCGCCCTCGAACATGACACTGTGCCCCTCTTCGATGGCGGAGTTGAGCAGAACCTCGGTATCGGTGACGAACGGCGCGATCTGGGCCGCGGCGCGGGCGTATTCCTCATACATCTTGAGCGGGTCGAGAGGATCGGTGCCGAAGAGGGCGTGGGCGACGGCGTTCTTTTCGTGGCAGGCGTTCTGGATGTGAGTACGCAGCAGCGAAGTGTTGAGCAGGTCCACGACCCGCAGGCCGCTGCGCGCCATCTTGTCCTCATAAGCAGGCCCGATGCCCCGGCTGGTGGTGCCGATCTTCTGCCGCCCCGGGGCGCTCTCCGCGGCCAGCTCGATCATGCGGTGATACGGCAGGATCACTTGGGCGCGATTGGAGATGAAGAGCTGACGGTCGACGTCGATGCCGAGTTCGCGCAGCTTGCCGGCTTCCTTAAGGAACGCCATCGGGTCGAGCACGACGCCGTTGCCGATGACGCCGCGGCAATTGGGGCGAAGCACGCCGCAGGGGACGAGTTGGAGGATAAATTTTTGGCCGCCGATGATGACTGTGTGTCCGGCGTTATGGCCGCCCGCATAGCGCGCGACGACGGAGAAACGCTCCGAGAGTACATCGACGATCTTGCCCTTGCCTTCGTCGCCCCACTGGGCGCCGACTACCACTGCTGTCTTAGCTCGCATTTAATTCCAAAAGAAATCTTCGAGGATCTGCTTCCTGCCCGCCTGATGATATAACGCTGGCGGGCGTAGGGACAAAAGGCGTGCCGTGAATATTCAATTGTCTCCTCCTCGGGCCTCTTCTCGCTTAGCTCGCGGTTTCTGCGACAATCAAGGGCGTCTATGCCCGAACTGCCTGAAGTCGAAACCGTCGCAAACGGCGTCCACCAACGCATCCGGGGCGAGCGAATCGAATCGGTATGGCTCAGTGGGAAGTCGCCGAGCTTTAAGACCCCGCCGGCAGTGATGGCTGCGCAGCTAAGTCATCGGCGGATCGAAGCCGTCCGCCGCGTAGGCAAGCATATCGTTTTCGATCTGGGCCCCGGCAAGAAGAAGCAGGTTAAGAAACTTCAGTGGATAGTCCATCTCGGCATGACCGGGCAGCTTCTGGTCTGTACTCCGGAAACTTCTACGCCTCCCCATACTCACGCCATTCTGGGACTAAGCTCTTGCCGGGAGCTGCGCTTCGTCGATCCGCGGCGCTTTGGAAGGCTGGCGATTCACGAATGGACTGAGAAATCCGACGAAGTCAGCGAAACAACAGCATCTGGAGGCTTTACCGGCCCGGGGCGCGAGCCGCTGACCATTTCGCTGCCCGATTTCATAGCGCTCTTTCGTGGCCGGCGGCTGGCGATCAAGCTGGCGCTCCTCAACCAGAAGCTGCTGCATGGAGTGGGAAATATCTATGCGGACGAGAGTCTGTTCCGGGCGGGGATTCGTCCCCGGCGAATGGCCGGCCGGCTTAGCAACGCCGAATTGGAACGCCTTCGCGAAAGCGTCCAGTCGGTGTTGCGCGAGGCGATCGCTCTGGGCGGCTCGTCAGTGTCGGACTATGTTGATGCCGAGGGTAAGCACGGATTCTTCCAGCTCGAACACAAGGTCTATATGAGGACCGGGCAGCCTTGCCTGGTCTGCGGAACGCCGATCCGAAGGCTGGTAATGGGTGGACGTGGAACCCATTATTGTCCGGCTTGCCAGCGGTAGCAAAGGGTCCGCCGAAGCGCCAGAACCTCGGTCAAGCTATGAATTTGCGAAGAGTCTGGGATCAGAGGTTACGGGAATCGGAAGAAACGATCCTCCATGATTTCCGTAAATCATTGATTTTGTTGACATACGATTGCGGCCCGTCAATTGCACTCTGTAAGAGTGCCAGCGATGCACGGGTGGGATCGCAATCTGATCGCCCCACATAAAAGTCCGGCCGGGAAGAGCAAGCTCCTAAGAGAACGAGCCGCCCGGCGGAAAAGAAAATCCCGTAAGCCAGAGATTCAGTCCTCGGAGCTTGGGTGTTTGAAATGGAAAGAGCGTTTACGGGAGGCCAGTGACTGGCCATCGCAATAAAATCAAGTTGTGAAGCCTCCGCCAGCCGGAGGCTTCTCCGTTTGCATTCCAGGTTCCCCCCATAGTTTCGCCTTGAGGCGCTTGCAACTTTCGCGACTTGCGGGTAATATTGAATTTGCTCGTCGAGCGGCTGTAGCCAGCGGTATCCCAGGCCCAATCCTCCTGAGTTCGATTGCTCGCTGCCACTACCAGGGAAGAGAGCGCTTCAACGACAGCTTCTTCACCCTTAGCTGATAGTCACCATCGGATGTCAGGTGATCGCGTGTGGTTAGGCCATAGAATCCTTCGAGTTGAATACATTGTTGGAAGGCACTGCCCGAAGCATGTCGATGTTGCTTCCTTTCCTAAAGACTGAGTTGTTGCCCGGCGCCGATGAGCTCTATCGAGCGACGTCAGGGAGCGCACCCAGCTGGTGAAATCGGTGATGCAAGTGTATTGCCCGCAAACTGGCCAACCGCCGGCTTTGCCTACAGGAATCAAGATTCCGCTCCAAGAGTTTCCGGTAATTTCGACTGAGAAATCGCAGCGCTCCGCCGGATAAAGGCTGCCACAATCGCAACGCACCAGGAAGTGCACGCATGACAATGGAACAAGATCAGCCCCAGGCGGCCGCACCGCCACAGCAGCAGGGGCAAGCACCGCAAGGGCAGCCCCAGGGGCATCGTCGCCGCAGACGCAGACGCAAAGGCCAATCCGGCAAAGCCGCCAACGGTCAGCCGGTTGCCCAAGGCAACGGCCAGCCCGGCCTCCAGATCAACGCCCAGGCCGCCCCGCAGCCTAAGCAGAAATCCTCAAACCAACCCCGCTTCGCTCCCAAGAATAACAATCCCGGCAATGGACAAGGTGGCGGCGGCGGATCGCGGCGTAAGAGCAAGCCGCGCCGGCAACAGGTCTTCGTCGGGCCGATGGATCACAGCTACCGCATCGCCAACGGGAACATGGCGGACGGCCCTCCCTCAACCATTGAGTTCCGCAATGTGAACGGCAACGGCAATGGCAATGGATATCATCACGAGATGATGGTCGCCGAGCACGCTCCGGCGCCCATTCGCGAGGACGCGCCCACGCGAATCTTCTTCTTCATCGAAGACCTCTTCTTCCTGGCAAAAATCCAGGAGACCTCTCGCAAGCTGGGAGTCAAGGTCGGCTTTCTGAAGGCGGACAAAGACATCGTTGCCCGTCTCAGTGACGTCCCGGAAGAGGAAAAGCCTTCGCTGATCGTCTTCGATCTGAACAATGCCGGCGCGAAGCCGTTGACCCTGATTCCCAAGATCAAAGCCAAGCTCAAGCGCGGCACTTCGGTGATTGGGTTCCTCTCGCACCTGCAGGGAGATCTGAAGGTCAAGGCCACGGAGGCTGGCTGCGATATGGTGATGCCGCGTTCGGCGTTCTCGCAAAACCTGCCCAACCTGCTGCGTCGCCACGGTCTGGAAGAAGAGCTGGAAGCCGTCGAAGCGTAAGCCTCAGGCGGCTGAACTACTGCTCCGCGCCTAGCCCGGAGGCCACTCCATCGCTCGCCCACCCAACACATGAACGTGGAGATGGTCGACCGTCTGTCCCCCGTCGGGACCCGTATTGATTACTGTGCGATAACCGCCTGCGAGCTCCTCGTCGCGGGCGATCTTGTTGACAACGGCAAGCAGGTGACCGAGCAGGACTTCGTCCTCGCCTCCGGCTCCAACCTCAGCTAGCGACGCGAAGTGCCTCTTCGGAACCACTAAAATGTGTACCGGCGCCTGGGGATGGATATCTCGAAAGGCGATCGTGTAATCGTCTTCAAAGATCTTTTCGGCCGGAATCGCGCCGCTTACGATCTTGCAGAACAGGCATTCCACGGGCGGTTGCCCCCTAAACAGTGGCCAACGACGTAGTCGCGGCGGCATAGGAAGGGCGCTTCTGCGCGGCGATGGTCACCAGTTCCCAGGCTCCGCGGTCGCGCAGTAAGCGTGAGACGAGCGTCGTGTGCATGGCGTGGCCGGCACGCTCGGCGACCACTCGGCCCAGTATATGGTGGCCTGCCAGCGCCAGATCGCCGATCAGGTCGAGCACCTTATGGCGGACAAATTCATCGCTGAAGCGAAGCGGGCCATTTTGAACGCCGGAGCTGGTCAGCACAATCGCATTCTCTTCACACACCCCCCGGATCAGTCCCATATCGCGCAACTTCTGCTCGTCCTCTCGAAAACCGAAGGTCCGTGCTGGCGCGATCTGGGTGCCATAAGCCCCCTGGGAAAGATCGAGTTCAAAGCCTGATTTGCCGATGGGACGGGGGAAGTCGATGTCGTAGGAGATGCTGTAGCCATCACCGGGATAGACGGCGATAAACTTGCCGTTCTCCCGGACCTCGACGGGCTTCAGGATGCGGAGATACTCCCTGCGGCGGCGCTGGGCCTTGATACCGGCTTCGCGAAACGCCTGTACGTAGGGCAGCGCACTGCCATCCAGAATAGGCAGTTCCAGGTTGTCGATCTCGACAATGACGTTGTCGATTCCCATGCCGATCAAAGCGGACAGGAGATGTTCGGTCGTCGAGATGAGCACGCCTTTGCGCATCAGGCTGGTTGCATAACTGACCTTGGCGACGTTGCGTCCCGTCGCAGCAATTTCAAAGTTGTCGAGGTCGGTGCGGCGGAAGGTGATTCCAGAGCCTGCTGTGGCGGGGAGTAAGCGAATATGCACCGGAGCGCCGCTGTGGAGGCCAATCCCGGAGAACTCAATTGCCGAAGCGAGGGTATGTTCCAGATGCGTTGTTTCGCTCAAACAAAATATCCTGGCCCTGAGTGTGGGCGTACCGTCATAGACTACTGAAAGATCGGGCAAGTTGCAGTGTGTCTAATCAGACACACAATGATCGCCTAATAAGAATTTCGGGCGCCGACATAAGGAGCGCATGAAGAATAAGTTGGAGCGCGAAGCCATCGAGATCTTGCTCCCACGGATCGCTCGCAGCGTCGAGCGGCGGCAGAGGGAAATCCTGGCCTTCCTGAGGCAGATGGTGCAACGGGAATCGCCCAGCCACGATAAAGCTTCGGTCGACGCATGCATGGAGTTTGCGGCGGCCGCCTGCCTGAAACAAGGTGGCAAGGTGCGATGGCATCCGCAGAGACATTTCGGCAACATTCTTGAGGCGCGCTTTGGCCCGAAAGGCCCGGAAAGGCCGCTTCTGTTGTTGGGGCATTTGGACACCGTCTGGCCCCTCGGCACTCTGAAGGCGATGCCCTTCCGCAGGGCGGCAGGACGGATGTGGGGCCCAGGTGTGCTGGATATGAAGGCAGGAGTGGCAATGGCGCTGAGCGCGATCGCGATACTGCAGCAAGCCAAGCTGCCGATGCGCCCAATAATCCTGCTGTTGAACAGTGACGAAGAAGTCGGGAGCCCGGTTTCGCGTCCCGTTACCGAGCGGTTGGCGAGGCAGTGCGACGCAGTCTTTGTGCTCGAGCCGGCGCAGGGCCTCGACGGAGCCTATAAGACCGCCCGAAAGGGAATCGGCGAGTTCACGGTGCGAGTCAAGGGAGTCGCGGCCCACGCCGGCGTGGATTTCAGCAAAGGCCACAGCGCGGTGCTGGAACTCGGACGGCAGTTGGAGATCATCGCAGGCTTCACCGATCCGGGCAGCGGCATCACCGTCAATCCCGGTGTCATTGGGGGCGGAACCCTCTCGAACGTCGTTGCCGCCGAGGCGTGGGCCCATGTGGACTTCCGGTTCACAGGCGCCAAACAAGCGAAAAAGATAGAACAGAAATTCCATTCGCTGCGTCCAATCAACAGGAAGTGCAGCGTCGAAGTCGATGGCGGGGTGAATAGGCCACCGATGGAGAGAACGAAAGGGACGGCCGCGCTCTTCACGCGTGCAGCAACATTGGCCGCTAAGCTGGGTTTCGAGTTGCATGAAGCGGCAACCGGCGGGGGTTCTGACGGAAACTTCACCTCGGCGATCGGCGTACCAACCCTGGACGGCATGGGCGCAGTTGGTGAGGGGGCCCATGCAAGCAACGAATCCATCCTGATCGAGCATCTCGCTCCCAGGACGGCGCTACTCGCGGCGATGATCGCGACGACGTGAGGTACCGATGCTGAAAGCAGTGGAATTCGGACTTCTGGCGGTCTCAATCCTGGTGATTTTTGGTTTGATTGTGGTTGGCCCTGGTGCGTACTCGCGGACTCGCGAAGACGGAGATCTCGAGATCGAGGCGGATGCTAAATCGGCCAATCCGACTCATCTCTGACACTGTCTTGTCTGATCGGTGGAAGCCGAGGGCTGTAGCCTTCGAGACCAGCCTGAGTGGGTGTGGCCTTTAGGACTGGGCTCTCGCCGCTACCGCTCAGATATCCATTCTGTCGATCATGCTGGCAACCCGGGCGAGCGGCAATCCAACAACATTGAAATAGCATCCTGCGATGCGCGGAATCCAGCGCGCCGCGTAGCCCTGGATGGCGTAGCCTCCGGCCTTGTCCATCGGCTCGCCGGTGGCGACATAGTTCGCAATTTCCTTCTCTGAAATATCCCGC
This sequence comes from uncultured Acidobacteriaceae bacterium, assembly GCA_963790505.1. Classification (GTDB taxonomy): domain Bacteria; phylum Acidobacteriota; class Terriglobia; order Terriglobales; family Acidobacteriaceae; genus Acidisarcina. Next base: position 1,515,539 of record CAWBOT010000004.1, read on the forward strand.
ATGGTGACTGCCGTGGTCTCCGCGCCGACCTGCGTATCCTCGCTCGAAATCAGGCAGACGCCGGTAATAACTTCGTGCGTGCGCCCCGAGAGCAATCGCAACATCCGCGCCGCATCCAGGGCATCGACTGGTTTGCCCAGAATCTCTTGCGCAGTGACGACGATCGTGTCGGCTCCTAGAACAAACAGCGGATCGTTAGGCCGCGAAAGCCTTAGCTGATCGAAGATGACCTGCGCTTTTTCCCGCGCCAGCCGGGTGACAAAGGCGGTTGGCTCTTCGCTGGGACGGCGCTCCTCGAGAATGTTAGCTGGCATCACTTCGAATTGGTAGCCAGCCTGCGTAAGAAGCTCTTTGCGGCGGGGTGAGGCTGAGGCGAGCACGAGCATGTCCAATTATCGCAAGCAAAGCCGTGTGGGCCGGTAGGTCGAATCTCTTCCGTGGGTCCCTTGAAGAACCGAGATATACAATTTCAGCCAGTTACGGCCAGCACGCTGCACCTCTGTCGCCGGCTGTATGCGCCAGGTTCTCTAAGCGAGCAAACGCGAGCCGCGGAGAACTCGATCTACCGGCAAGAGTCGCTGAAAGCGGGTGCTTTTCTTTTGGAGTCAACGCTGTGAAAGGGTGGCCGTGGCGCCCGATTCTGTCTGGCGTTGCGCTATTCCTCCTCGTCCTCGGTATAGCCCCTATCGCATATTTCTTCTGGTGGGGAAATGCTCACAACCTCGAGCCGATATCGATCCCGATTCCGCTCAAGCGTGGTGAGTACGCGTCGCCATTCTTCATAACGGATCTCGACGGCAGCTATCAAATTGAAATTTATTTTCTGCCACCTCACCGGATTCCGCTAGAACTTGACTGGAGGATTGCGGACGAGTCCGGCGTTGTAATTCGAAGCGGAAATTACAGCGAAGCCCAGCAAATGGGCGGCAACGATGCAATTCTCGATCGGAATTATCGCTCGAAGCCAGGAGTCCGTCAGAGAATCATCGTGAACATCCATCAGGACATTGAAGCAAACGCGGTGGATACGAGGCTGCACATCGGCTTGCCGGAGAGAGGTCTGGGACAAGCGTATGGATTTGGCGTTGCCACTCTTTGGGCAGCTTTCGTGAGTGGCGGCTGAGCACTCATGCTTCTGCTGGTGATGCAAAGGAAGAAACAGAAAGCCGGGCAGTCACAGCCCAATCAGAATGCCACTCCGTGAAACCTAGGCTAAGGCCTTCGATCAGGTTAGTTCCTCACTCGATATTCCTGTACGCAGGCCTTCTGCGTTGGCGATGCCCCAGGCCATTCTCGGTGTATTGTGCGCGAGGCCAAAGCGCCCGTCAGGGCCGAGCAGAATGATCCCTCCGTGCCCCTGGAGTCGTTTGAAGAGGTAAGCGATGGCGTCCTGAGCGGAGATCTCCGGCGCTGTTCCGCGCTGCACGCGGTCGACGGCCCACTTGCCCAGCACCAGTTTCATGATGGGCTCGCCCCATCCAGTGAGCGAGACGGCCGCGCTGCGGTTGTCTGCGTAGCATCCGCAGCCGATCAGCGAGGAGTCGCCAACGCGGCCGGGAGCTTTGTTGAGCGTGCCGCCGGTGGAGGTGGCTGCGGCGAGGTTACCGTAGCTGTCGAGAGCGACCGCGCCTACGGTGTCGTGCGGAATCGAACCCCGGATCGGGCAAGTTTAGCGCGGTCTCGGGCGACTTGTCGTCTCCGGCGAAGGTGAGGTCGGGAAGTCCGGCGCTGGCATCGGCCTGGGCCGCGGCGAGGCGCTTGCGTTCGCGATCGAGGACCAGCTCGGAGTTATCGATAAGTCTCATGCCATGTTGCCGCGCGAAGTCCTCAGCTCCAGCACCGACAAAGTAGACGTGCGGGCTCTTGTCGAGCACCAGTCGAGCGGCCTGGATCGGGTTGCGAAGACGCTCGACGCAGGCAACTCCGCCGGCGCGCAGATTGGCGCCGTCCATCAGCAGCGCGTCGAGCTGGACACGGCCGTCGCTGGTAAGAAAGCTGCCGCGCCCCGCGTCGAAGGTCTCGTCGTCTTCGAGGATGGTTACGGCTGCTTCGACCGCGTCGACCGCCGAGGCGCCGTCTTCGAGCAGGGCGTAGCCGATGGCGAGTGCATTCGAAACGCCCTGCTGGTGGGCATCGACCATGTCATCGGGGATGGCCCAGGCTCCGCCGTGGACGAGTAGGGTGGGGGTTCTCATGCTTTCTGCAATCTTAAGCGAAGTCAGGGGAATGTAGGTCTTTACGCCTGCGGCGCGTTCGACGATGAGGCGAAGCCCGGAGCCGCGGCAGGCGGTGGATTGCGCACAGGCGCGGAAACCGCCTGCCGGATTGGCGCAAGGTGCTTGGTCATCTGGTAGGTGTAACGGATCCGATGAATGACGGTGATGGTGGAGAGAACCGCGAGTATCCAGAGAACCGGCGCCATCACCCCCCACTTCGCAAACAACGCGCCGAGAATCACCAGAACGATCCGCTCCGGCCGCTCCATGAAGCCGACCTTGCAGGACTTAATCAGTGCTTCGGCGCGGGCGCGGGTGTAGCTGACCATCAGCGAGGTGATCATCACGAAGGCCACCAGCACTACGTAGAAGAACCGATTCCCTCGTGCGTAGAAGACCAGCAATCCGAAGAAGAGCGCGACGTCTGAGTAGCGGTCGATCACCGAGTCGAAGAAGGCGCCGAAGACCGTCACCTGATCGGTCTGGCGTGCCACGCGCCCATCCACCATGTCAAAGATGCCGGCGCCGATGATCACCAGCGCCGCATATAGGAACATCTTCACGTAGTTATGTTCATTTGCAAAACCGAACAGCACGGCGGCGCCTGTATTGATGACCAGGCCCATGAAGGTGAGGATATTGGGCGAGATCTTGGTCAGGGCGAGGCCATCGACGATGGCCTGCAGGATGACGCCGCAGCCGCGCCCGAAGGCGCTCGTCCAGGTCATCGTGGCCTCTGGAATCTTCCGCGCATGGCTATTTCAGAATCTCGATACAACAAATTCATCGGATGCTATCCGCTTCATCGTGGATGGTCACTAGCTTGAGTATCTCGAGTTCGCGCTTTCCGTTGGGAGTCACGACCGTGGCGATGTCGCCGACCTGCTTGCCGACCAATCCACGACCGATCGGCGAGGTAGTCGAGATCAGCCCCTTGTTGACGTCCGACTCCTCGCTGGTCACAAGCTTGTATTCGATCTTTTCGTCTTTGGTCGTATCGTAGACGGTTACCGTCGAGCCGAAGGCGATGCGGTCGCGGGGGATATTGGTCAGGTTAACCAGGGCGAGCTCGCCCATGCGGGCCTTGAGCTGACCGAGGCGCGCGTTGACGAAGACCTGGCGCTGTTTGGCCATGTGGTATTCGGCGTTTTCGCTCAGATCGCCGAGCGATGCTGCCTTCTTGATCTCGGCAGGCAGCTCGTGCTGCAGCTCGTGTTCAAGATTCTTGATCTCTTCGAGCAGCTTTTTCTTGATGTGTTCGGGCATGAAACGATCCGTTGCGGCCCAGGGTCACGCAGGCCGTTCTCTATGGGCGAGGAAGTGAATTCACTCCAAACCTCGATTATACAGAGAACAAGCGCGATTCTCGATGGTCGGGGTGGCTTGACTGGCGTGCGAACTGAGGCTTATCTTGAGGCTCTGTTGGGGATTTCCGCTAGATCCTTTCCCCGGTCCGTCCCACGATCACAATTATGAGCCTACTCCGCAGCTTCCAGGTTGGTGACAAAGTGGTCTATCCGAATCACGGGATAGGCGTGGTCGATCAGATCGCAACCCGCACCGATGGGTTCCAGGTGCAGCGTTTTTACATGCTGACCATCAAGTCAAGCAGTCTAAAGGTGATGGTGCCGTGCACCAATGCCAATTCCGTAGGCCTGCGCAGTGTGGTCCGTCAGGAGGAAGTCGAACGTATCTTCGCTTTCCTGCAGGACGACAACTGCACCAGCAACGCCGACTGGAAAGAGCGCTATCGGGAACACTGCGAGAAGATGAAGGCGGGCTCGCTGATGGAAGTGGCCGAGGTGTTGAAGAGCCTTCTGGTGCTCAACCAGAAGAAGTCGCTGGGCTTCCGCGAGCAGAAGATGCTGGAGAAGGCGCGCTACCTGCTGGTCAACGAGATTGCGCAGGCCAGCGGCGCGAACGAGCTGGTAATCGATGAGCGGCTCCTGCTGTCGCTGAGCGAAGCGGGCTTGAAGTTTCCCGACATTGTCGGCGAAGCGTAAGTCGGCGGTCTGCGGCGTAGTAACGGTTGAAGAGAATCAACCTCTACCGCACTCTGCCTGACTTGCCATAGCGTGCAGCCAATCCTGCAGGATCAACACCGATGCGACCTGATCGACAACTTTTTGTCTTCCGCTCCGGCCAAACCTGAGGCCTCGCCGATTGTTCGGTCAACCCCATCGTATCGGTGACGGCGACGCCCTCGCAGGCGGTTGCCCACATCAAGGCCGAGCAGCCTTCCATGCGAAGGGCGCGAGATATCGGATGAGGTCACCCTCGTCCCTTAAATAAGGGAATGCCCCGGTGAGACGCCGGCCCAGACAGCATAATATCGAGAGATAACCGCTCCGGAAGCTGAGTTTCCGAATCAAAAGCGCAGGATTATGTATACGTGCGACGTACTTTGCTGGTTTTGGGCGCGTTCGGGATTCTGGCGTTGATATTTGTGCTGACGACGACCTACGGCCCGCACCGCGAGACTTTTGTGGATATTGCCCCAGGCACCTCTTCCAGGCAAATCGCCAGGGAACTCGAGTCGAATGGCATCATCCGAAGTCGCTATGCCTTCGATCTTTGGCGGTTGGCTGCGGGCCTTTCGCGAGGCGGCACGTTGAAAGCGGGCGAATATCGCTTCGATCATCCCGCGACGGTGTCAGAGGTCTATGACCGCATGGTGCGCGGCGACGTCTTTACGGTGACCGTCACCATTCCGGAAGGTTCAAACATCTTTGATATCGCCGCCCGGGTAGAGGCAGCCCAATTGGGTTCGAAAGAGGCCTTTGAGATGGCGGCGATGCACGGCAGCAAGCTGGTCGCCGATCTCGACCCCGACGCCGTTTCGCTTGAGGGCTATCTCTTTCCGGATACCTATCAATTTGGCAGGCGGGCAACCGCTGCCGAGATGGTCGCCATGATGGTGAAGCGATTCCGCGTGGCTGCCTCCTCCCTGGGGCTGCGTGGAGACATGCACCGGGTGGTCACCCTCGCGTCGCTGATTGAGCGCGAGACGCCGATCGAGAAGGAACGTCCACTGGTCGCGAGCGTCTTTGCCAACCGGCTTGCCCGAGACATGCCGCTCGAGACCGACCCTTCCGTGATCTACGCGGCGCTGCTTGTTGGCCGCTACCGGGGGACCATCTATCAGTCGGACCTGAGCGCCGATTCGCCCTACAACACCTACAAGTATGCGGGATTGCCTCCGGGACCGATCTGTAATCCCGGGTTATCGTCGCTGAGCGCGGCGCACAATCCAGCGAAGTCGGATTACCTGTATTTCGTCGCCGCGAGCGCCGACCCTTCCGGACATTCGCGATTTGCAGCTACGCTGGAAGAGCACCAGAAGAACGTGCTGGCCTACCGAAAGGCTCGTGAGGCGGCCGCGCATTGATGCGAGTCAATGCGATGAGCGCACGCCCGCGCGAAGCGCGGAGCCGGACAGACATTGGAACAGGGAAGGCGACATTTGCAGTGTTGAGTCGAGGGTGGACGCGGAGAGCTGGAATGAGGCGGTCGCTGCTTCGTCTTCCCCTGACGTGCCTGCCGCTCTTCTGCCTGCCTATAATGACCGGCTGTCTCTATCACACTCGCAAGCTCGAGCCACCGAGGGCCCCAGTGGCGCAGTTGAATGCCGATGCCGCCCAGCTCGCGGCGAGCGTCAACCAGGCCTATGAGGCGGTCACCACCTTGAGGGCCACCGTAGATCTCCAGGCATCGGTGGGTGGCACCCACAAAGGCGCAGTCACCGACTACACCTCGTTTCGCGGCTTTGTCCGGATTCGCAAGCCGGAAATGCTTCGCGTCCTGGGCCTGCTGCCGGTCGTGCGTACTCAGGCATTCGATCTGGTGAGCAACGGCACTACCTTCAAGCTCTTAATACCTCCCAAGAACAAGGCCGTCGAGGGAAAAAACTCGGTCACCACCAAATCGGACAATCCGATGATGGATCTCCGCCCCAGCCTGTTCTTCGATTCGATCCTGATTCGCGCCATCCAGCCCGACGACCAGGTGATTCTCACGACCGACAGCAATGTCAGCCAAGACCCGAAGACCAAGATTTGGTTTGAAGAGCGGGACTACCTGCTTTCGATTGTCCGCGCAAAATCCCCGGGAAAAGGTGCGAACCCAATCCGCGAGTTGATCCCCGAGCGGGTCATACGCTTCAATCGCGAAACTCTGCAGCCCATCGAACAGGACATCTACGACGCCAACGGCAACATCGAGACACAGACGCTCTACGGGCCGCCGCAGACCTTCGGCACCGTCAAATTCCCCGGCACCATTACCATCAAGCGCCCGATCGAGGAATTCCAGATCGTCATGACCATCCAGGAACTGGTGCTCAACCAGGAGCTGAAAGACGATCAGTTCGAGCTGACAATCCCCGAAGGAACCGTGATCCAAAAGCTGAATTAGATGAATGTTATCGGGTGGCCCATTCAAGCCCTGCGGGCTTGAATGGGGTCGCGCGCCCCCACTCAACCTCTCGGTTGTATCTGAAGGTGCCACAGAGTCTATGATGATCCGCGAGGCAGACCATGCCCAAAGCCAAGCCAATCGAATCACCCGAATCCCAACTGGCGCGCTTTCTCTCCGCATTTACCCCGGAGATTGCTTCCCGTGCCGAAGCTTTCCTCGTCCGCATGAGGGCGAAACTGCCGCACGCTCTCGAGCTCGTCTACGACAACTACAACGCACTCGCGATCGGCTTCGGTCCCAGCGAACGCGCCTCGGAAGCCATCGTCTCGATCGCAATTTATCCACGGTGGGTCAGTCTCTTCTTCCTGCAGGCGAAGGGCTTGCCGGATCCAACCGGTATCCTTTGCGGCCAGGGAAACGTAGCGAAGCACATCGTCCTTCCAACTCCCTCCGCGCTCGACGAACCGGCCGTTCAAGCACTGATTGAGGAAGCGCTGACTCGCGCCAAGGTGCCCCTCGATCCGGCCAACGCGCACCGGATCATCATCAAGTCAGTCTCGGCGAAGCAGCGGCCGCGCAGACCTGCGGAGATCGCGGCGAAAAAGCTTCGCATCCGTCCTTGAGCCCCTTCAGGCTAGTGGTCATCCAAGCCCTGTGGCAGGGCGCGAATAAGAGATCCGGGTCACTTTGCGGCCGTCACATTCGGAGCGGGCTTGCCGAGGGCCGCGGCGGCCTCGGCCCAGAGCATCCTCAGCGCCGGAACGGTCGCCGCGGACCCGGCCGCCATCTCCGCGTCGGCCGCCATCTCCGCGCCGTGAGCATAATTTTTCTCCGCCTCGGCCTTGTCACCCTTGCCGTGGTAGGCCATCGCCAGAAACAGAAAGTCGTTCGGCTCTAATCCCTTGTTGAGAGCAATCGCCTTATTGAGTGTGGCGATCGCTTCGTCCCATAGTCCGTTGCGCACCTCCGCCAGACCCAGCGCAGTCCAGAACGAACCCACTTGGGGGCTGGAGACCAACTTTCGTGTCACATCCAGTGCCTCTTTTGGCCGCCGGAAGCTGTGATCTTTCGCTGTCAAGAGGAACCAGGCATACGAGTAGAGTAGGCTAGCGTTTTTGGGGGCAGTCTTAAGACCCTGTACCATGAGATCCCTGGCCTGCGCGTATCTGCCCTCATCGACATAGTCGCTGGCAAGATTGTTCACCGCAAAGATCGTATTTGGGTTCTCCGGGCCCAGGATCCGGCGCTCAACCTCGAGGACTTGCTGATCGAGCGCCTCTGCCTGCGCGTATCTGCCTTCGTCCGAATACACCACACTTAGGGAAGCCATCAATCTGACTGTCCTGGGGTTCTCCGGACCCAGAACCCTACGTTCCATTTCGAGGGCTTGCTGATCGAGCGCCTCAGCCAGCGCGTATCTGCCCTCATTATCGTATACGGAAGCCAGGCTTTCCATCGACTTGAGCGTGTCGGGATGCTCCGGGCCCAAAACCCTGCGCTGAATCTCGAGGGCCTTCTGGGCGATAGCCTCAGCTTTGGCAAACTCGTAATCCGATTGGTAGACATTAGCGAGATTTGCCATCGACCTGAGCGTGTCGGGATGCTCCGGGCCCAACACCCGGCGCTGGATGTCAATGACTTTTTGGCCGAGCGCCTCCGCCTGGGCGTACTCGCCCATTCCCTCGATGAGACGTGCCTCATCCGACAGTATTGACAGCGTCTTCGGATTCTCATCGCCCAGCGCGTGAGAGCTCAGCGCCAGGGCCGCCTGCAGTTGCCGGTCCGCTTCCGAGAGGAGTCCCAGATCACCGTAGGTCTTCCCGATTGTGTGCCGAATCTCAGCTTCGACCGCGGGCTGCCCGGGAAACTTGCCTTCGATGTTCTGCGCCGCCCGATCCAGCACCGTCCGAACGGTAATGTTGGGGTCGGGCTTCGACTGGTTTTCTGCGCTGGCCTGTCCGAGCAGGTCCTTCTGCAGAAAATCGTTAACCGCCTGGGAGATCGCCGCCTCCTGCGTAGCTCGTTTTGCCGCGCGCCGCGCCTGCACTGCCTCCCATCCGCTGGCGACGATGCCCAGCACCAGCACCGCGAAGACGGCTGCGACCCCCGTGACCAGCGCGCGGTTGCGCCGCGCAAATTTGCCTAACTGGTAGATCGTGCTTGGCGGCCGTGCCACGATGGGTTCGTCATGCAGATGACGCCGGATATCCGCCGCCAGCTCCGCCGCCGAGGCGTAGCGGCGGGTCTTGTCTTTTTCCAGCGCCTTCGCGACGATGGTCTCAATGTCTCCGCGATAGCTCTTGACCGTGGTGCTTAACGGCGAGGCCTCGGTCTGCTGGATCGTTCTCACGACGTCATGCAGCTGCCGGGGCAGCGTGTAGGGCAGCTTGCCGGCGAGCATCTCGTAGAGAATCACGCCCAGGGCGTAGACATCGCTGCGGGTGTCGAGGGCGTCGGGGTCGCCCTGCACCTGCTCTGGGCTCATGTAGGCCAGCGTGCCGATGAGCTGGCCGATGTTGGTCTGCCGCGTCGCCTGCGTGTCCGCGTCGGTAAGGCGCGCTACGCCGAAGTCGAGAATGCGAGGCTGCCCGGCTTCATCCACCAGGATGTTGGCCGGCTTCAGATCGCGATGGATCAGCCCGCGCTGATGCGCATGCTGCACCGCGTCGGCGATCTTCGCCGCCAGCTCGAGCCGCTGACGGACATTAAGATGGTGCTGATCGCAGTAGACAAGCAGCGTTTGACCATGGACGAGCTCCATGGCGAAGTAGGGCTGGCTGCCGAACTGGGTGTCGGCGGTCCCGGCCTCATAAATCTGCGCGATTCCGGGATGATGCAGCCGGCCCAGCGCCTGGGCCTCGTTCTCAAAACGGCGCACCAGCTCCGGGTCGGCGTACCCGGCGCGGATGACTTTGAGCGCGACGGTGCGATGGGGATTCTCCTGCTCCGCCTCATAGACCGCACCCATTCCGCCCTCGCCTAGCAGGCGCAGAATGCGGTATCGCCCAATGCTCTCGGGAAGCCACGGCGCTGTTTCGGAGGACGGCGAAGCGACCGCAGCCGGGGGCACAGCTACATCCGTGTCGGCAGAAGCCCGATCGGGGCCGGAGTTACTCTCCGGCGCCCCAATACTCGTCTCGTCTTCGTCGTGCAAAGGAGACTCCCTGTTTCCGGGGAACAACAAGATATGGCAGAAATCTAGCGTTGAGCATAGGAGCAGCGAATCACGCCGTCAATTGAGCGGGCGGCCCCAATCGTGGACGGGTGGCCCAGGTCTGAATTTTCCCACCAATGCGGGTGGCTGTAGATGATCAAGAGGTTGTACCGATATCGGAACGGCTGATGGGCGGCTTGTAGTTGAGGCTACCATGGGGTCTTTGGTAGTTGTAGTAGTCGGTCCAGGGTTGCAGGTGTTGATCTCGCTGCGCCGATTCGGTCCAGTGTTTGGCGTAGGCCCATTCGCGCAGCGCGGTCTGGATAAATCTCTCCGCCTTGCCATTGGTTCGAGGCGTATACGGTCGGGTGCGGCGGTGTTGGAGCTGCATTTGCTGGCAGGCCATGCGGAACTGTCCGGAGCGGTAGCAGCTGCCGTTGTCGGTGAGCAGGGCGCGCACCCCGATGCCGTGGCGGGCGAAGAAGTCCACCGCCGAGTGGAGGAAACCGATCGTGGTTTCAGCCTTCTGATCGGGCAGCATCTGGGTAAAGGCCATGCGCGAGTGATCGTCGATGGCCACATGCAGGGCCAGAAAACCGGGATGCTTGCTCTTGCCCCGCAGCCGCCCATCGCCGCGCCGGCTCACCTCGGAGAAGCGCGTCATGCCCTTGATATCGAGGTGCAGCAGATCTCCGGGTCTCGGATGCTCGTAGCGCTGCACGGGCGGGGGCGGATTCAGATCGCGCCATCGGCTCAGCCGTGCGCGGCGAAGAATCCGGCTCACCGAAGCCGGGCTCAGCCCGGTGCGCCGCGCGATCTCGTAGCCAGGCATGTGGCCGCGGCGAAGAACAACAACCTCTTCCACTAAAGAAGAACTTGTCTGCCGTGGACAACAGCGCGGACGTGAACTGCGATCTCCCAGCCCAGCTACGCCGGACTCAAGGTAACGCCCAACCCACTTGGCTACCGTCTTGGCAGTAACGCGGAAGGCGGCCGCGGCCGCCTTCCGCGTCGCCCCCTGCTCCACAACAAATCTGGATAACGACTCTCGACTGCGAAAGCTAAGTCGGGCATTCTTATGAATGTCCATTCGATCCCTCCGAAGTTCCTAGTTGCTCGTCACAACCAGCTTCTCCGGTTCAAATCGAATGGACAACCTCTTGAAACATCACAGGTGCCCCAGGTCTCGCACTTGAGACCTGGGTTTTTGCCTCCCGAGGGCAAGACTAATTTTGTGCGGAGACAGTGCAGGACTACCTCACCATCCGCACCCTCATCGAGAAGTATCACGTCGGATCGGTCGATCTCACCTCGCGAATGTCCGGGACCAAACGGGCACGGTACCCCCTCAAGCCTTCCAGGGCATCGTCCAACTTCCACGGACTACCCAACCCCGAATTCATCCATGCGAGCGCTCCGCATCTCGCGTTTGAGATGTGGGGCAGGACGCTAGCATAATCTCGGGGCCGGCCTGTCCTAGTTGCTAATCTAGCGGACAGGTGCGTTGGCGTTTGGCGATGCCTTGGGCTTCGGCTTCGGTGGCTTCTTGGTTTCTTTCTTGCCTCTGTCTTTGCTTCCCATGCCACCATCATCCCAGAGTTCCATCGCCCTGTCACGGCGTCTCTACGCCTGGCACCAAACCTCGGCCCGCCGGCAGACGGGAAATCTTTGAGCGTCCCTCAGAGAGAGCACTTCCCATTTCGGGAAAGCCTTCCGTTCTTCTCACCGATTCCTGCCGCGAATTCCTATCCGAGGAATAAACTGAGGCTACTTCAATCGGCGAAAAAGTTTCTCGGCCTTGAGAGTATCTCTCAAATCGGACGCCAAGATGAAATGGAAGATGCCGCAAATTATTCATTCCAGCATCTTTGCGGGCAAGTTCTTTCCTGAGACAAACTTGGCCCGCCGATCGCCCCGCAAGCTGATGATTGCAAACGGCTTCGGTACATATATGGGTAGGGTAGGATTAACCGACCAGTAACCCGTCAGACCTGTGCTCTATCCGGACAGTGAATCGTCACGATGGGTAATAAATTCCGGATACGCCCCGGCGCCGAGTTCGTGCAGGTCGAGCCCTTGCCGCTCGGCTTCAGGACTTACCCGCATCGGCCAGACTCGATCAATGCCCCAATTCAGCGCGTAGCTCAGGGGCAGAACGAATCCGAGCAGGGTAGCGACCCCGGCAAGCTGCGCCACCCATTGCTGCGGGGCGGTCGAGGCGAAGATCGCAACCGCGACAGCGCCCCAGATTCCGCAGACTCCATGCATGGAGATTGTGCCGCTGGGGTCGTCCACCCGCAAGCGAACCTCGAGGAATTCGACAGAATACATCACGAGCGCTCCGGCGATTGCTCCCGTAAGGGCCGCAGTTAGCGGTGAGAGAACAGCACACCCCGCACTGCTTGCGACCAGGCCGCCAATGCAGCCATTCATGCTCAGGGAGGCGTCCGGCTTGCCGAACCGCAGCCGCGTCAGGCAAACCGCAGCCAGGGTCGCGAAGGCCGCGCTCAGCAAAGTGTTCAACCCCACAAGAACGACGCTGGAGGGGGCGATATTTGCAAAAAGCAGCGCGCCGGACATGTTTAGCCCCAACCAGCCAGCCACAGCCAGCAAACAGCCAAGACCGCTCATGACGATATTGTGGCCGGGGATAGCCACCGGCTCTCCCTCGGGGCCATATTTGCCACGCCTCGGGCCGAGGATCCAGGCCGCGCAGAGGCCCGTCAGTCCGCCGACCCCGTGAATGACGGTCGAGCCGCCCGCGTCGATGAAGCCATTCCCGAGGCCAAAGTTAACGCCGAGCTGAGAGAGCCATCCGCCGCCCCAAACCCAGTGCGCGAAGAGCGGATACGTCCAACCCGCCAGCAGGGCGGTTGAGATGGCGCTGGCACGCATCTTCCAGCGGCCCCCGCAAGTGCCGATCGGGATAATCGCGGCCAGCCCGACGCAGAAGATCTGGAAGAGCACGGTGAGCGAACGCAGCGTGCCGTCAAAGATCACGCCGCGAAAGAAGAAGCGGCCGGCTGCGATCCAGCTCCACGGTTTGCCGCCAACCTCAAACCAATACGAAGCGAGGCCCGGAGCGCCCTGAAACGCATATCCGCAGAGGAAATACGCTGCGGTCGCAACCGACAGGACGCATAGAGTGTTCAACAGCATGTGGGCGGCGTTACGCGACCGCCCCAGCCCTGCATTCATCATCGCCAGCCCTGCGATCGCGAGCGGAGCGAGCAAAATGCAGGCCATGCAGAGTTCGGTGCCAGTATCGAGCGATGCTTGCAAAATCAATAGCGTCGCTCCTGTCGAGCCGCAAGCAAGTGAAGGACCGCCGCATGCGCCCGGGCGAGCAGGATCAGGGCGAGCAACTCGACCGCCAGTCCGGCCACGGCAAAGACAGGCACAAACCGCGGCTGCAGCAGCGCGATCGCCGCCACTACCAGAAACCATCCGGCCACAAGTAGAAATAAACTCAAGGTGCGCATCGCTATATCTTGCATTCAAACACAAGCTGCCAGCGTCCGCATTTTTCCGGCGAGCGTCGAAAGTGTCTTATTTCACGCGGGTGAGATCGAGCGCTAGAAGCCACTCCACCAGGCTCTTCTCTGCCCAGTGCCTGTCGCTGCCGGCCTCAGGAGAAAGAAACGCGCAGTGCCCGCCGTAGCGGGTCTCGACGAAGGTCACGTACTCATTCGCAATGAGCCTTTGGCGGGTCGAAGGGAGCATGCGAATAAATGGATCGTCGAGAGCATGAATGATAAGTGTCGGCACCGCCAGTCGGTTTGCGACGCGCGAGCTGGCAACCGTCTCGTAGTAGTCATCCGCATCCGCGAAGCCTCCATAACGGGCAACGACATTCTGATCGAAGTCTCGCATCGAACGGATCCCATGCAGGGCATCGGCAGTGTAGATCTGGGGGAATATCTCGACCTTCCTGCGGAAGCGGCGCAGCATATTCCGTAGAAACTTCCACTCATAAATTCGATTCTTAGGCTCATGGAGCGCCTTGGAGGAGAGTGCCAGATCCATCAGAGGAGAAATGCCGACGACCGCTCGTAACTCCGGCGGCGCGTCGGCGCCAACCTCGCCGGCATACTTCAGTACCAGGTTTCCGCCCATCGAGTAGCCGACCAGCGCGATCGAGCGCAGTCCGTGCTCTCGGACTAACCCGGCAACGATCGCGGCAATATCTTCGGAGCGCCCGGAGTGATAGATGCCCGGCGATAATTCATCGGTGCCGCCGCAGCTGCGCATGTTCATGCGAACTACGTTGCAGCCCGCCGCCCATGCTCGCGCTGCCGTCCCGAGAATGTATTGCGATCGCGAGGAGCCTTCAAGTCCGTGGACAAGGACCAGCGTCGGACGCTCCCGTCGAACCGCCGCGACCGGCCAGTCGCAGTCGCAACGGACCAGTGTTGCCTGCCGGTCGGGCGATGCTGCTTCTACCTCGACGAACCAGGGCTCCTCTCGTGGTAAGTGAATCTTACGAGGAACATAATTCCCGGTAATAGTCATCAAGTGACCATTGCGTAAAAGACGCCGCGGATGAAACTCGCTTGTTAGTGCAGCAGTATGGATTCGCACGGCGCCGGACATTGTCATGCCTCCCTCAGGCGGCGCAGCACCGAAGCCGCATTGAGCGCGCCCTCCGGCGTCTCCTCATGCTTGAAGTAGATAAAGACCTCGGCGCCTCTTGCTTTTTCTCTCAGGTCTGCGACAAGTACATCCAACTCGACCGGAGAGTATTCGCTCTTCCGCAGCCTGTAGCAGCGAAACGGAGCAGTCGCGACGTCAGGAGACTTCAGCTCATCGCTTTCGGCGACGCAAAGCGCTGCATGATGTCGCTGTAAAGCGGCGTAGGTCTCCTCGCCGAACCAGGATTCGTGGCGAAACTCGAACGCGGCCCTCACGCTCTCGGTCTTTGCCGCGGAGAGAAACTCGTCCAGCAATCCGGCGTCTGCCTTGAAGTTCGGCGGCAGCTGGAATAGCACCACTCCCAATTGCCCGGCGCGCAGCATCGGATTGAGCGAAGCGTAGAAGGCTGCAACAGTCTCGGCGCAGTTCTTCAGCCGGGCGAAGTGGGTGATCCGCTGCGGGGCCTTGAAGGAAAATGCGAAGTCCGCTCCAGCTGCGGCCAACCAGCCAGTCACCATGGATTCCGAAGGGAGCTGACGAAAGGTGAAGTTGATTTCGACCGAGTTGAGTTGCGTCGCGTAGTACTCCAGAAACTTCTTCGCTGGCAATTTTGGCGGATAGAAATCGGGCTTCCAGCTTGCGTATGCCCAGCCCGAGGTCCCGATATGAATGGCCATGGATTGAAGTTTATCGTGATGCAGGCTTTCTCCCGGTCACGAGGCCAATTTTCTGACGCGGCCCCGATTTTCCTTGATATCCATCAGGAATCTCCGCCACCATTGCCTGCACGACCAGGAAAGCCTTCTGTAAGGGCGTGAAGTAACTCGCTCATTCACTCCTACGGTCTGTTACGGCAACATCGTGCTTCGGAGCTTGAGCCGTGGACGCTCGAACTGGAATCGCCGAATTTTGATAAGGAGAAATGCTCATGAAGCTCGGCAAGTTGCTACTCCCTTTCCTGACGTCGCTTCTCGTTCTTCCTGCTGTGTCGCAGAATCTAGCCCCCAACCCCGCCGCCTCTGCGCCGACCGCCGTGCCACCCTTGGTTCCATACTCCGGCGTGGTCGGGGCTGTCGCGGGCCAGTCTACCAATGCCAGCGTTACGTTTCTGATTTATAGGGAGGAACAAGGTGGCGACCCGCTCTTCTCCGAGACGCAATCCGTCGCCGTCGATGTAACTGGGCGCTTCAAAACGCAGATAGGGGCAACCCTGACGAACGGTCTTCCGATCGATCTCTTTGCGAGTGGCGAGGCCCGCTGGCTCGCAGTCCAGATTGCGGGAGAACCGGCCCAACCGCGCGTCCTGCTGGCTAGCGTGCCGTATGCCTTGAAGGCCGCAGATGCCGCGACCCTTGGCGGACTACCCGCTTCGGCCTATGCTCTCGCCGGAACCAAAAGCTTCGCCACGGCAGCTTTGACACCCGAGGTGACCTCCACCACGGGCACCGCCGTCACCACGCTCGGCGGATTCTCCGGCTATCTTCCCGTCTTCAACAGCTCCTCATCGATTGTCAATTCAACGATCTTCCAGAACTCGAACGGCGTCGGCATCAACGGATTCCCTTACGCCGCGCTCGATGTCACGGGCCGCACTATCTTCCGCGGCACCATGGTCGTCTCCCGCGCCGGCAATGCCACGGCGACTGCCGGATACGGCTCGGTTCCGCTGCAATTCTTCGCCAACGGCTGGAACAGCACCATCAACGGCCCCGTTCAACCAGTGATGCAGTGGCAGGCCGAGGCTACGGGCAACAACACCGCTGCACCGGGTGCGACCCTCAACCTGCTCTACAACAACGGCACCGTCCTGAACGCCGTTGAGACCGGGCTTTACTTCAACGCGAACGGAACCATCCACTTTGCCCCCGGCCAGACCTTCCCCGGAGGCGGTGGTGGAGGCGGCGGAACTATCACCGGAGTCACCGCAGGAACCGCGCTCACCGGCGGTGGCACCTCCGGCAATGTCACCCTCAACGTGGACACCACCAAGGTAGCTCTGCTGACAGAGGCAAATAAATTTAGCGGCGACAACATCTTCTCCGGCACGCAGATCTTCAGCCAGCTGGGTGTGGGAACAGCAACGCCGCGGTCAATTGTTGAGCTTGCGGCAAACGCATCCAGCGCACTTGGCCCTGCCCTCACGCTGACCAACACAGCTGGCGGCGAGGGGGCGTCTGCATCTATCGACTTCAATACCTACTATCACCCTGGAGTGCCCTACACCAGCCCAACAGCCCGCATCGCGGCGGTTGACGACAACGACTTTGGCAATAGCCTTCAATTTTCTTCCCAGAAAGATGGCGTAATAAATCTCATGCAGCTGAACATGTTGCTTCCCTCGACGGGAGGAGTGATCGCCTACGGCCAGCCTGAAACCTTATACGCACTTGAGGGCATTGCCGCGACAGGCGAAAATGGCTATGGAGAAGTCGGTGTGTACGGCGTAGGCGGTGACGGCATTAATACAGGGAATGGCGGGCCCGGCGCATTTTTCATCGGCGGCGCAGCCAGCGGCACTTCCGGCCATAGCTCAATACCAGTGGGTGGCACGGGAGCCGTTTTTCAGGGGGGCACCGCACCAAATAGCGTTGGTGGTGACGGTATCTACGTTACTGCAGGAACTGGCGTGTATCTATCCGGCAACGGATTCGCCGGCTACATCGTCGGTGATGTCCGTGTGACCGGGACAATGTCCGCCGCGACCAAAGATTTCAGGATCGATCACCCCCTCGATCCAGCGAACAAGTATTTGGTCCACTCCTCCGTTGAATCGTCAGAGATGGTCAATATCTATTCTGGCAACGTTGTCACCGATGAACTGGGCCTCGCAACCGTTCAACTCCCGGATTGGTTCGAAGCTGAAAACGGAGATTTCCGCTATCAGCTCACCACCATCGGCCGCCAGGCCCAGGCATGGATCGCCGAAGAGGTTGGTCACGGCCAGTTCAAGATCGCGACGAATGCCACACGCGTCAAAGTCTCCTGGCAAATCACAGCCGTCCGCCAGGATGCCTATGCCAAGGCCAATCCGCTGGTCGTCGAGCCGCCAAAGCCGGCGGGTGAACGTGGCTTCTATCAAAACCCCGAACTTTTTGGCCAACCTGCCGAGAAACAAACCGAATGGGGCCGCCACCCGCAGCAGATGCAACGCCTAAAGGAGGCACGCGACAAGCAAACCCTCAAGGCCGAAAACGCGATAACCAGGTGAGGAGGCGATGAGGAGTGTCAGAAAATCCGCCGATTCGCGGGGCGACCATCACGAAACCGTTTAGATTGCTGCAGCCAGCCGCAATTCGCTCTTGCCATCGGTAGAATTCGTTATGGCCTCGCGACGCAAGCTGGTGGAGTCGGACGCGGCTCCGGTTCCGCACACAACTTTGCCCACAATTTGCGTTGTCACTGGGGACGTCGAGTTTCTCGATGAACTGATCCCCGAGGTCGTGCCCTGGTTTCAGATAGTCATTCGCGAAGACTATGTGGACCTGGTCCGCTGGACACGCGAGGCGCGGGTGGTGGCAGTCCTGCTGGACATCGATACCGATGGCCCAGAGGAGTATGGAGGGTTGCCAGTGCTCAATGAGCTTCGCCGGCTGAATAAAGAGCTGGTGCTGATTTCGTTGAGCCGGTCGCGCCGACGCTCGGTCGAGATTCAGGCACTGGATGCCGGCGCCGACGTCCATTTCCGCCGTCCGGTCGACATTGCGGAGCTGCGGCTGGCGCTGGCCGACACATTCAATCGCCGCACCGAGGACGCCACTCGAGAAGAAATGAGACGGCAGGCGCTGGAGAGCAGCCGCTTTCAGGATTTCGTGGGCGCCAGCGAGCCGATGCGTCTGGTTTATGACGCGGTCCAACAGGTGGCTGACAGCAACGTCAACGTGCTGATCCGGGGTGAGAGCGGCACCGGCAAAGAGCTCGCCGCCCGGGCAATCGTCGCGCTTGGCCGCCGGGCTAACAAGCCTTACATCCGGCTGAACTGTGCCGCGCTGCCGGAGAACCTGATCGAGTCAGAGCTCTTTGGCAGCGAACGCGGCGCCTTTACCGGAGCTACCGAGTCGCGCCCCGGCCAGATCGAACTGGCTGACGGCGGCACACTCTTTCTGGATGAAATCGCGACCCTGACTCTGCCCCTGCAGACCAAGCTGCTGCGGGTGCTGGAAGATCATCATGTTCAGCGACTCGGCGGCCGCGCCCCGCGTAAGGTGGATTTCCGGCTCCTCTGCGCAACCAATGAGCCATTGGAGGATATGGTCCGCACCGGGCGCTTTCGCGAGGACCTCTTCTACCGCATTCATGTGGTTCCGATCCAGCTGCCGGCATTGCGAGAACGAATCGGCGATATCCCGCTGCTCTGCGACTACTTCCTTCAGATCCACTGTGTTGCCAATGGGCTGCCGGTGAAGCGGCTGGACGCCGATGCTCTGTCCGCGCTGGAGGAGCACAATTGGCCGGGCAACGTGAGGGAGCTCGAAAACCTGATTCAGCGGCTGGTAATTACCGTGCGGGGTGAAGATATTCGCGCCAGCAATCTGCCGCCGCGGCTCCTTGCCCACAGCGCGACAGTTCAGGAGGCGGCGCTGCTGCCCGCGGACGGGGCGGATTTCGACGCTGAGGTGGAGCGGCTCGAGGTTGCGCTGCTAACGGCGGCGCTTCGCCGGGTGCAGGGTAGCAAGGCGGCTGCCGCCCGTCTGCTGCGGCTCGACGGACAACGTATGAAGTATCTTTGCCGTAAGTATTCGCTATGATGGCCACGATGGGTCATTTATTCACCGCCTAACGGGTTAATTTTTAACATGGTACATGGCGAAGGAATAGACTTTATCTTGGGGCCTCGGGGAGCGTGCTTTTATATTCAACAAGTTACGCAGAGCTTTAGCCGGCGGCTAAGTTTGGCACACGACATGCACTAGGGTTGTGCGCAGGACGGAATTCAAATCGACATTCGAGGAACAATCCCAATGGCCGTCATCAAGAAATCGCTTGTGAACAGTGGTGTTTCCAGCAAGTCCACCAAGATCAATTCCGACAAGACGCTCGCCAGCTCGCCGGTAGCGGCGAATATGAAGCCCACCTCTGCGCACGTCAAGCCCACCTCCGCTCATGTGAAGCCGACCTCGGCCCATGTGAAGCCAACTTCCGCGCATGTGAAGCCGACCTCGGCCCATGTCAAGCCCACGTCTGCTCACGTGAAGCCCACTTCGGCACACATCAAGCCGACAATGAAGAGGATCTAATAAGAGCTGCTCCGGGCTTCGCGCTCGTAAGAAAGAGAATGGGGCGGCCGCTTCGGCGGCCGCCTTTTCGTGTCGGAAAGACAGTTAAGGTTTACCAGCAGGTTTCGTTTACCAGATGTGGGCACGGACAATGTTGAGCAGCACCGTCACCAAGCGCTGGAAGATGCTGCGGCGCTCGCCAAATATTCTTGCTTGGCCGGAGAGTCCGAGCGGAAGGTCGCCGGCCGACGCAGGCAGCGTCATGCGCGCAGAATAGAAGGTGGGCAGTACGACGCCTTTGTAATCCTGCTTAGTGATCAGGCCGGGAGGCAATTTCGCGGCCTCGCCCTGCATCGGCAGGAGCGTCATACGGATCACCGAAAAGCGACCCGGCGGAGCGAGGGCCACTTCAGCGCCAGGTGAAATACGATCGAGCGCGGTTGCGGGGACGAAGACACTCACAGAGCGTGGCCCGTCATCAGCTATCGTGATTAATGTCTCTCCGGAGGCCACGTCCTGGTGGAGCAGTGCCGAGGGGTCGCGAGTCATCACGATTCCGTCGGCGGGTGCGACTACGGTGAGGGAAGACTGCGCCTCGCGGGCAAGTCCAGCGGAGCGCGAGGCAGCGCCCTCTTCGGCGGCAGCCGTGCCCACACTCTGGCCGCGCATTTCGGCGTCGAAGGCATCAAAGTGCGCGCTTCCGGTCTCCGCTGCAGCGCTCGAACGCATTGAAGCTGCGTCCATACTGGCTATGACGAGTAGAGGCTGTCCGGTGCGCACCACTTGCCCCTCCTGGACAAAAACACTGTCTACGGTGCCATCGATCGAAGCATGAAGGGTGGCCGAACGGCCTGGCTGGATGACGAACCAAGCGTCTTCGCGATCTCGCCAGAATGGGACAAACAGCAGGGCTAACACCATCGCAATTGCGACTCCGTGCAAGGGGCGCCAGCGAAATCCCGAGCCGAGGCCGCTGCTCCACACCTTGGAAGCCAATTCGCGCAACGAGCGAAGCCGCGACTTAAACATGATGAAGGCCAGCACTCCGGCGGGGATGAGGGCAAACTCTGCGAGCCAGTGCGAAGCGACGTTATAGGTGAAGTGGATGAAGGTGAAGAGCAACAGATAGCTGTAGGCGCCCGAGGCGAGCGCATAGAGAACGAAAAGCGGCGTGCGCCGCCGAGGGATTGAGATCACCTCTACAGGCAGGCGGAGGATGTGTTGCTGGAACCACCCAGTGACAAAGGAGGTCGAACGCTCCTTCAGGTCCGGTATCCCGATCGCTTCAGTGAGGAAGTAGTAGCCGTCGATTTTCAAAAGGGGGTTAATGTTCATGACGACGACCGCGACGCCGGTCAGCAAAATGACCTTGTACGTGAGCTCGTGGAGCCATTGTCCCGGAGGGGTGTTGAGCCAGATCATGACTGCGAAGCCGCAGACAACCAGCTCGATCCAGATGCCGGCGATGATCGTCGCCAGTCGCTGGACTTTGGTCGCCGAAACCCATGTCTCGGTCACATCGACATAGAAACAGGGTACCAGGTACATGAACAGCAGGCCCATGCTGTGTACCTCGCCTCCGTAGTGCTTGCAGGTGAGGCCGTGTGCGCTTTCATGGATAAATCCCAAGACAAACAGAAGCACCCAAAACTGCACGATGTCCGCAAAGGTCTTGTGAGTGAAGTTATAGAACTCCGGAATGTCGGGGCCGATCACATTCCATTTGGCGATGAAAAACAGCCCCTCGAAGCAGAACAGCAGGACGACGGCAAGTACGCACCAATTGCTATAGACAAAGCGGCCGACCCGACCGTCGAGCCAGGTGAGATAACGGTCGGGGTCCCAGGCGGAGAAGCTGATATTAGCGACATTGAGCCGCGAAGTCCCGTGAGCGCGGCGGCTGCGTTGGGCCATCAGCTTTTCGCTGAGCGCCAGGTTTTTCTCCTGCGGCGTTTTGTACCAGAGCCCGACTTCGTCAAGGTTGCCGACGAAGATGCGGATATCGTCGGTAGTGAACTCCGCTCCGGTCTCCTCGTTGTAGAGGGCAGCGATCTCTTCATACGACCGAATGCCGTCGAACAACTCCGCGAGACGCCATTGTCCGGGTGGGAAACGAAAATAGTTGGACCCTTCGCGCTGTAGGACGCCAATGATGGGCTCGCCGTCGAGAGTATCCTCGCGGACAATCAGTTCGGGATCGAGGTACGGCGGCCGTTCGCGGGCATAGCGGGCCTTGGGAATCTCAGGAAGCGCCGCGTTCAAAGCTTCGCTGAGGTTCATGGCGCGAGCCGCACCTGCATCGACATGCCGGGTTTGAGCAATGGCGACGGACGGACGACCGCGGCGATGACCTGCACGCTGCCGCTGGCGGGGTCGACCACCGGGCTGACGCGAAGGATGCGAGCCGTCTGGCGGAGATTAGGGTAATCGGCGGTTGTGAGATCCAGCGTAGTTCCCGATGAGAACGCCGCCATCGCGGTCTCGGGCACAGTGAAGAGCACTCGCAGCGGGCCCTCGGCCGTGATCCAGAAGAGCACGTCTCCCTTCTTGACCTCTTGGGCAAGACGAACGGAGCTGCGTCCTACCACTCCGTTAAAGGGAGCAACGAGGCGAGACTGCTCTAGCTGCAGATTGGCGGTCCGCAGGTCAGCTTCGGCGGCGGCTTCGTCGGCGCGATAGCGTGCGACCTCATCGATGGTCTCGTCGAGTTTGTACTTCACATGCTCCCAGTCTTCCTGGCTGCGGATGTTGTCTTTGAGCATGATTTCCATTCGGCGAAGGTCGGCCTCTTCTGTCTTCTGTTCCGACTCCCACTCATGCACCTGGTCCTGGAGCGAGGCCACCTTGGCCTTCTGCGAATCGACAGCGGCGTGTAGTGCCCGATCGTCGAGCGACGCAAGCAGCTGGCCCCGCCGCACGCGGTCGCCGATCTGCACCGCAATTTGCGCCACGCGTCCGTCGCGTTCGACAGCGATGTCGGCCTGCTGCTCGGCGACGAGTGGGCCGGTGGTAGTAAACGCCTTTGGATCTGCGGGGAGAGCGGGAGAAGTGGATGTGGGAGCGACCAGAGGAGCAGCGGCGGAAGAAGTCGCTGGGTGCGCGGCGCTGGCCTGGACCGCAGGGTGTTCGTCACAGCCTGCGAATGACAACAGTGCTATCGTGGGGGCGAGACTTCCGATCATTCGAGTCATTCGAATTATTGCTCGCGAGCGTTGAGAACTCATCGCCATCACCAGCCTATCCAGTTCCACAAAGTTTGCCACAGCCACAGCGCCGGAGTGCGCAGCAAAACATAGCCCGCAGGCCGAAAGCCAATGAAAACCTTGGCGCGCCCCGTCATGCCGCTATGCAGTAGGGCATCGTCATTGGGCAGCGGGACACGCGCAGTGAAGGTACGATCTCCCTCGATGTCTTGCGCCTGCGGGCTAACAATCGCGACCCGGCCGTGCCAGGAGCGCTGCGGATAGCTGTCCAGCTTGATCGCCGCGGACTGGTCCGGCGAAACCAGAGCGGCGTCGCGTTGCGGGATAGCGACGTCAATGACTGCGCTCGACAGGTCCAGCACCTGAGCGAATGCGGCGCCGGCATCGAGATGTTCACCGGCTGCATTCTGCAAGGCAGGTGTAACGACGATGCCGGCAATGGGCGAGCGCAACTGGGCACTCTCAAGCCGGGCGCGGGCGCGGGCGGCCTCGGAGCGAAGATACTCCATCTGGGCGCGGTCGGCTCCTGCGGCAGCGACACCCCGGGCTAGGTCCGACTCCATGTTCAATTCGGCGCTGCGGTATTTTGCCTCCGCCGACGCCAGGTCCATGCGCCACTGCCAATCGTTCATTGCCCCGAGCACATCCCCGGCGGCGACTCGCTGTCCTTCGCGAGCGAAGACCGTTTCCACGTTTCCGTCGACCGGCGCCGCGACCGTCACCAGATGCTGCGGGGCGACAGTGGCTTCTCCGGAGACGCGCATCGGCAGCGGGCAAAATACCAGAAACAAAGCCACTGCTGCCAGTCCCGCAGCAAAACCGAGGCGCCGTCTTCGGCTGGTGCCTAACAGCGCTCGTTTCCTTTGCACCAGCGGTTCGAGCAGGCTGATGAGCGGGACTTCGCGGTATAGCAATGCGTTGCGGATTGCCACGGTTGCCTGACCGGCAAGGATCTTGATCATCTCGGTGTGCGGCAGATCGAGGAAATCGGGATCGGTCGCCTCGTAGAGCAGCACACCGACGCGGCCCTGATCGTCGGCCAGAGTCAGCGAATATAGCGCACGATAACCGGTAGCCTCAAAATGCCGCGAGACGGCCTCGGGGAGTTCGGCAGCGACCCTCGCCGGGTCATCATATCGGCGAAGATGCAGGGCGCCTTCCTGGGTCGAAAGCCAGCGCAGAAGCTCGTGCAGCCGGTCCACTTGAATGTCGCCCAGGGGAAGACTGGTCATCCCCGAGACCGCCTTCAAGTGCAGGCGGCCACGAGTGTCCAACGCGATCGCGCAGCGCTCGAACGGCAATACATTTTGCGGGCTGTTCACGATGATCTGGAGCAGCCGTTCTAGCCGTAACGTCGATGTGATCTCCGAGCTGATATGGACCAGAGTTTCAAGGATCTCCAGCTTGCGCTCGGCGAACATGAGACTCGCGTTCTTGAGGGCGCTGGAGACGGTTTCCGCGATCGCGGTAAGGAAGAACTGATCATCGTCATCGAAGGCAGAGCCGCCGGCCTTATTAACCGCCTCGATCACGCCTATCTCAGCGCCCTCCTGCATCAGTGGAACGAGGAGCGCATTGGTGACCGGTTGAGTGTCCGCGCCTTCTGTAAGCGAGGCGTTTCGTCGAAGCAGGCGCTCATCTTCGGCATCAACAATCAGGAGCGGCTCGCCCTCCTCAGCCATATCGGCGACGTAACCCTCGCCGGGCTCCTGCACCATTCGAAGCTGGACTGAAGCATCGGCGCCGCTACTCGACATCAGGCGTAGCTGAGGACCGTCGAAGAGCCAGAGATGGATGGCTTGGCACTCCAGCATCGCCGCGGTCTTTTCCGACGCCAACGCGGTGACTTCGTCGAGCTCGAGGGTCGCGTTGAGGGACTTCTCCAAGTCGTAAAGCTGGGTCATGCGGTGGAGCGAATCAAGCAGGTCCTGCCGCCCTTTGTCGAACTCCTCAGCCGCCAATAGGGCCGCTGGAGCCATCCGGAGAATCGGGGCAAGCCTGGCAAGGTCGGCTGAGCCCAGGACTTTACAAAAAGCGATGACCTCGATCGCTCCCAGCAAGCTCTCCTGGTCAAGTAACGGCAGGTATGCGATCGCAGCGACAGAGCGATTGACGTGGAGGTGAGCGTAGTCCTCTCGCTGAATCTGGCTGCCGGGATAAATGGCTGCGGCTGGCGGGTCTGCAAGCAGCGGGGCCAGCAATCGGCTGACCGCCGCGATCGAGAACTGTTCAACGGAAGCGTCTCCGGCGAGACCGATCGCCGACAATTGTGGCTCGCCGCCGTCGGCACCGTCGGCTGTAAATCTGTGAAGGACGCAGGCGCAGTCTGGAAGGGCCTCAACCACTGCGCCTGCAATCAGCGCAGAACGTGCTGCCGAGTCGTTCGCGGCTAGAAGAGCGGCGGCGAGTTCGATACTGGCATCGATGGAAGACGTCATCGGGGGCGAGGGGTTCCTCTTCAGCTCGCTTGACGGCGGAGACTGGAGGGATGGATGCTGAAGTAGCTGGAGCGTAACAAGGGGCAACCCTGATGTAAAGCAAATTATGGGCAGGCGACAGGAGAACGAGTGGACCTCGATGTGAAGCAAAGCGGCAGCATCTGTACGTTGAAGCTAAAAGGAGCGCTCAAGTCCGGCCCCCCTGTCGATGAACTTAACAAGACGATCCAGTCAGCATTGGACGGCGGATACGTCTACATCGTTCTCAACCTGGAAGCAATGCCGGTCCTGGACTCCTCGGGAATCGGCGCTATCGTGAACGCCCTGCGCCGTGCGAAGAAGATGGGCGGAGATGTAAAACTCGTGAACCCATCACCCTTTGCGGAGAAGACCTTCAAGATGGTCGGCATCCTAAACCTCTTCAGCGTTTACCCTACCGAAGACAGCGCTGTCACGGCTTTCGGCTGATTGCCTCACCCCAAAAGGCCAACCTGCTTCAAGAACTTAACTTGTGCCCCCTCAGCCCGACGTTCTTGCGACACTCGCCATCCGGGCAGCCAGTGGGGTAGCTCCACGATGTGCCTTCTCTTCGCAACCGTTGACCAGATTACTCGTCTGGATTGTTGACTACTCCTCATGCACAACCTGCGATTTCGCGAGTCCGCTGATCGGTGGAGCGCCATCTCCACCGTTAGGTCCATGACAGAGCCAATCCTTTGGAAATAGTGTCAGCAGGGCTTGTGGCTTGAGCGGGACTGGAGTGGTTTGCATGTTCCGTAGCTACGAGTTGCCCCACGGACTTCACAATAAGCGGAGCGAAGGAATGCGCAAGTCTCTTGTTTTACTTCTCTGGATGGCCACAAGCACATTAGCGTTTTGCCAGTTGCCCAGCGGCACAATCAACGGTAGGGTCATTGACCCTCAAGGAAAGATCGTCGTAGGCGCGCATGTCACTGTCACGAACAACGGAAAGAGTCTTTCGCGCGAAGCGTTGACGAATAGCGACGGGCTCTACGCCATTACCTCCCTACCTGCAGGTGCCTACGAACTGCGCGTCGAAAGCCCGGGCTTTGCAGTCAGTGAAGCTCACAACCTGCTTTTGGCGGTTGGAACTATCACGACTGCTGACATCAGCCTGAAGATAGCCGCGGCACAGGACGTGGTTACGGTGACCGGTTTGAACCAGACCGTCGATCTCACCCAGTCCATGATTCAAGGCGAAATCGGCTCTAAAACTATCGAAAGCATTCCGCTCAACGGCAGGAATTTTCTGGAACTCGCTTACCTGGTGCCCGGGAACAGGCCCGCGCCCACCTTTGACCCGACCAAGACAAATACCCTCGAGGTAAGCTCGGCAGGCGGCTTCGGCCGCGGCGGCAATATCACAGTCGACGGCGGCGACAACAATGACGAGGTCGTCGGCGGCACGCTCTCAAACCTGCCGGAAGATTCGGTGCAGGAGTTCCAGATCGCGACGGCGAGGTTCACCTCAGAGCTAGGCCGGTCGGGCAATAGCATCGTCAATATCGTCACGAAGAGCGGCACCAACGAGTATCATGGCGGACTATTCTTCTTCGAGCGCAACCGGGACCTGCAAGCGCTGCCATATACCTTTGATCGCAGTCTGCCGACCCCGCCGTTTGATCGGGAACAGCTTGGCGGCTCGGTAGGCGGACCCCTGAAAAAGGACAAATCGTGGTATTACACGTCACTGGAATATCGCACCCAGAACGCCGCGCTGGAGACCGGCACGCGAGATTTCGGGACCGACCAAATTCTCAACACCTCGGCAGCCGCTCCTCTGCGCGAATATTTGTGGTCGACGCGATTCGATCAGCAGCTAGGCTCGAAGAACAGCCTGATGGGCCGTTACTCGTTCGATCATGCGACCAACACCTCAGAGGCCACGCCTTCGCAGACTACGCCGGCCTTTACCGCCGCCGAAAGGCAAAATTCGCTGAATCGGTTCAACTCCGTTGTGGCAGCGCTCACGACCGTGATATCTCCGACAAAGGTCAATACCTTCGGCTTCCACTTCGATCAATTCTTCAACGACATTCCGCCGTTTCCTGATGATGCGCCCACGACCGACCCGAATCTGAACCTGACGAATGAACTCATATTTCCGGGGCTCGCGGACGGAGCGAACTTCAATCTGCCTCAGTCCACCAGTCTCAATCGCTATCAGTTTCGCGACGCGTATTCGTGGACGCTCGGCAAGCACACGCTGCGGCTGGGAGCGGAATTTCAACACTACACGGCACACGGCATCATTAATGTCTTCGGCACAGGCACCATCATCCTTCCGACGAACTTCGGCTTTGCGGATTTGAACGGTGATGGAGTCATCAACGATCTCGATATTCCCATCGCAGTAGCCATCCACAGCAGTGCACCGGTCGTTCCCGTTCCCATCCCGCTTATCTCGAACAACTATTTCGGCACCTACGCACAAGACGACTGGCGCGTCACCCCTCGACTGACAGTCAACCTCGGCCTGCGCTGGGAGTACGACTCCAACCTCACCGGCAATTCGCCCGCCCATGACCCATGCCCAAATCTGACCACGGTGCCAACGGTTCCATGTACCTGGATGGCAAACGTAATCGACCTTAAAAAGATCCCCGACAAGAAAGACTTCGGACCGCGCATTGGTTTCGCCTGGGATCCGTTCGGCACGGGCAGGACCGTCCTTCGCGGCGGTTATGGAATCTACTACGATCGCATCATTCTTGAAGCAGGATCCGAAGAACTCGTCCAGAACGATCGCGCTCTGACGGTCACGCAGTATGCGGGTTCGTCGTGTGTTTCGCCCTTCGTTCCGGGTCCTCCCAGCCTCAACACCTGCTTCGCTCCAGGGGCAGCCTTCGCTCCTGAAACCCCGACTTTAGCCGCAGCCTTCAGCGGCCCGCAACAGACCGGCGGAGTAGGCATGATCGCGATGGGGCCGGACTCCCATCATCCGATGATGCAGCAGACTTCTCTTGGTCTACAGCAGCAGTTTGGCCGCGACTGGGTGCTCTCTGCCGACGGCTTGTACGTCTTTGCCGACCGGCAGCTTATCGGACACTTGCTCCGGGCGACGAACTCGACATCCCCGTATGTTTCCTGCCCAGGTGACAACGTTCCATGCACCCTGACTGACCCTCTCAACAACATCTCCGATAACATCACCCTGATTGAGTCGACGGCAGAATCCTGGTATAGCGGCCTCATCTTCAGCCTCGCACACCGGCAAAGCAAGATCGGCCCTGTCAGCTACCAATACAACCTCGCCTACACGCTCTCGAAGACGTTGGACTTCTCCGACGACGATCAACTCACCAACAATAATGCCAACGAGCAAGTGAATCTCGTTGAAGGCGTCGACATGCCCCGGTTAGAGAAGGGCTACGCCGTCACGGATGAGCGCAGCCGGATTACGTTGTACGGAGCGCTCCAGTTTCCGTGGCAGATCTCCCTCGCGCCGCTCTTCACTTTCGGCTCCGGAGTGCCTGCCGACACATTTCTGCCGGGAACGGCCATCAACGGAGCGAGCGGTTCGAGGATACCGATCACTACACGGAACCAACTCGCCCGGACGATCAAGAACAGCAATCAGCTGAACGCAATCATCGACCGCTGGAACGATCTGCCTCCGTGCCCTGCGACCTTCCCGTGCCTGGCTGGCGGCACGCTTCAAAATGTGCCCGCCAACATAAACTTCTTTAGTCCCTTCCGTTCCTTCGATTTGCGTTTGCAGAAACAGATCCTGATGAGGGACGGAGTCTCGTTCAGCCTGATCGCGGAAGGCTTCAACATGTTCAACACAACGAATATTCGCGGCACCAGTAACGACAACTATGCCGGACGTAACCTCTCCATCGGTCCCTATGCTGCTGCGCAGTACGGCGCACCGGCGCAGGCCGTCCAGGAGAACTTCTACTCAGCAGTGACCACTGCTGGAGGCTTCTTCGGATCAGGCGGCCCGCGAGCTTTCCAGTTCGCCGTTCGCTTCGCTTTCTAGTTTTGTCGTCGAAGGGGATATCAGAATGAGCGCCTCAGAATATCCAGCTGCCCAGGGACCTATGCGGCCAGGAAGGGTCCCAGTCTCGACCCATTTGCCGGTTATCGAGGAGACCGAGGCTACCGGTGAAGTAGCCGAGGCTTACGGATATTTTCGCGAACACTTCGGGAGGCCATCGGTCCCGGGGATCCTGAAATGCTTCAGCTCTTCTCCGGAAATGTTGAGGATTATCATCCAGATGGGATCGGCGCTCGTCTTTTCTGAAGGGGCGCTCGGCCTCCGGATCAAGGAGATGATTGCAACCTATGTCTCGGCGTTGAATGAGTGCCCGTACTGCCTTGACAGCCACGGGGCTTCTCTTTGCGCCCAAGGCGGGGATCAGTCTCTTTTTAATGCGCTCGTCACCGGCGATCTGGAGGATAGGTCGATCACCGTTCCAGAAGGCCATCTACTGGAGTTCGTCCGCAAAGTCACCGTCGAATCGCACAAGGTGGACGGTGAAGATATATTGAACCTGCGGGCGTCCGGCTGGGACGAAATGCAGATCGCCGAATGCATTCACATGGCCGCAATGTTCGCCTCTTTCAATCGAGTCGCCAATGCGTTCGGATTGCCATCGCAGGATTTGCTTCAGCATCTTCATGAGAGCCGCCTCACAGAGTGCAAGGAAGAGATACATCCATAAATGAAAATCCGTATTGAGGTCTTCGCTGCCGTCATCCTCTTGTGCGGGGTAAGCTTTGTTGCCGGATCGCAAGAAGCCACGCCGTCGGTCGAGCACCTTTTCTTCCATGTCACGCTAGGGCCGCAATTCCATCAGACATTTTCGGGCCGGCTGTTGCTTTTTGTCCGTCCTGGTCATGGCGATAAGCAAGTGGACATGGACATGATGTCGCCTAATACGACTTACATCGCGGCGAAGGAGGTGCCCTTTCTTGCTCCCGGGCAAACGGTCGATATCGATGCGGACGACATCGTCTTTCCTCATCCGCTCTCCCGCGCACCCGCTGGCGACTATGAGGTCCAGTTAGTTCTCGATGTGAACCACACCTACAATTATTCCGGGCGTTCGCCCGGCGATCTGGAGAGTGAAGTAGTTGCGCTCACAGCATGGAACCCTCACCAGGCGTCGACTCCAGCGATGACGCTCGTCAGTACCGTACCTGAACCACCCGATCGCCTTGCGAATTCCCCCGAAGTGCGCTCGGCTCTTCAACCAATTGACTTTCCTAGCTCTTCTTTAAGCCGCTTCTGGGGACGCGATATCCGCATGAGGGGGTGGGTGCTCCTACCGCCGGGATATACCTCCAATCCGAAGGAACACTACCCCACGGTTTATTTCACCCACGGCTTTGGCGGGGATCTGGCAGGCATCCGAGCACGCTATGCTCCTGCCTTCTACGAGCGTATGAAAGCCGGGAAGATTCCGGAGATGATCTGGGTGCTGCTCGATGAGAGCAGTCCCACCGGCACCCACGAGTTTGCAGACGGAGTGAACAATGGCCCGTGGGGAACCGCGCTCACCAGCGAACTCATCCCCTATCTGGAGGGCCACTACCGGATGGATGCCCGCGTATCGGGCCGTTTCCTGCAGGGGCATTCGTCGGGCGGATGGGCGACGCTCTGGCTGCAGACAAAATATCCGAAGATCTTTGGAGGCACATGGTCGACCTCTCCGGACCCAAGCGATTTTCACGTATTCAGTACCATCGACCTCTATGCTCCTGGCGCGAACATGTACCGTCGCGCCGACGGCTCAGCGCAACCGATCATACGCATGCACGGCACGGTCCTGGCCACGATGGAGGAACTGGCACACATGGAGGCCGTCCTCGGCGATTACGGTGGGCAGTTGGGTTCCTTCGAGTGGGTGTTCTCACCGCGGGGTTCGGATGGCCGTCCACTCCCGATGTTCAATCGCTCAACGGGCATCGTCGATCCGCAGGTAATCGCGTACTGGAAAGAGCACTACGATATCTCTTATGACATCGAGAAAAACTGGCCGACCCTGGCGCCCAACCTAACCGGGAAAATTCACTTGTGGGCACTGAAGACACCTTCTACCTTGACGGTGCTGCGCATCGGCTCGACTCCTTATTGGAGCGCCTTCACGCTCAGGCGCAGTTCACGTATCTGCCTGGCAAAACTCACTTCGACCTCTATCAAAAAGGCGATGATAGATTTGCGCTGATGGACCAGATCGCTGCCGAGATGTATGCGGTCGCCCGACCTCAGAGCCGCTCTGAGAGCAAACAAAGATAGCTAGTCATGACTTTTGTGCTTTGAAGTTTGCGGCGCTCAACACTCTCGACTTAGTTTTTTAGCTTCAACCCGGTCCGCGCTCAATCATCTGTTGGGCCATTTGCCGAAGCAAGCGTAAATTGTCTTCGCGATATTTCGGAAAAGCCATGGTTACTTTAGTAATTCCAGTAATGATATGAATCAGTGCAACAATGGTGCCAAATAGGTAGATCCGACGACGGCGGATCCACAACGGGTATTCACAGAGTTCGCCCTGGAAAGGATGTTCAATGTGGAGCTCTCAGATACTACCTTGCTGCCCCCGCTCGACCGCGGCAGTTCGTCAGTACCATACTTGCTCGATGTGCAAGACCTTGAAGTTCGTGCCTCGGTTGACTTTGCGGATGATACATCTCCTTTAACAGGAATCAGCTTTCACATCGCCGCTGGAGAAATCGTCGGCCTTTTGGGCGAGTCTGGAGCAGGCAAGACGACCCTGGCTATGGCTTTGCTTCGGCTATTGCCATCGCCATTCAGAGTCACCGGCGGGTCGATTCGATTTGAGGCTCGTCAGCTCCTGTCACTCAGTGAGCGCGAGTTACGCACGACTCGCGGTGCAAGGATGTCGATCATCTACCAGGACCCGACAGTGCTGAACCCGGTGATGCGGGTGGGTGACCAAATAGTAGAGGTGCTCAGGGCGCACCGAGACTGGAACAACCGACGCAGCCGGGAAGAGGCGAAATTACTGCTCAAGGAAGTCGATATCGAAGATGTCGAGAGAGTGCACATGTCGTATCCTCATCAGCTTAGCGGCGGGCAGCGGCAAAGAGTTGTTATCGCCCAGGCACTCGCTTGCCGGCCGGTGCTGGTGATCGCGGATGAACCTACATCGTCGTTAGACCCTGCGACGGCCTCATCGATTGTTGAGCTTCTTGGGCGACTCAATCGGCAATTCAAGGTCGCGTTTCTGTTAATCAGTCATGACATCAAGGTCCTCAAGCAACTGGCAGATCGGGTCATCGTGATGTATGCAGGAAGGATCATCGAACAAGGGCGGCGCGAGGCGGTCTTGTGCGATCCGCTGCACCCCTATACCCGGGCCTTGTTGAGTTGCTCCCTTCCTGAGGAATCGGCGGTACGCCCGTTGGCTGCCAAGTCTCCCGTTCCAAGCATCGCGGGGGTTACAGCGGAGCAGTCTCGAGCGCAATTTCATTGCGCGTTCGAAAGCCGTTGTGTCGATCGAATGCACATTTGCGCGATCGATGTCCCGAAGGAATTCGAGGCAGCAGATGCGCATACCGTTTGCTGCTTCAAGTTCGGGAATGCCTGATGTTCAGCGCAAGCGAATCGGAGCCTTTAGTGCGGATTGTCGGCCTGCGCAAGACTTATTCCAGAGGACGGTGGTGGGAAAAACAGGCTCAGCTAACTGCGCTGGACGGAGTCGATTTCACCCTGGAGGCGGGCAAGACGCTTGCAGTTGTAGGAGAGTCGGGATCGGGAAAGACTACATTGGCGATGTGTGTAGCTCTTCTGGACCGGCCCGACTCCGGCAAGATTTGGTTTGAGGGATGCGAAGTGCTGTCTTTACCCAGGAGCCGAGCAGCGCTGCTACGGCCGCGCGTGCAGATGGTCTTCCAGGAATCAGCAACTGCGCTCCCGCCTCATTTCTCCGCACGGGAAATAATCGAAGAGCCTTTAGTTGTCCAACACAGATATTCACCCAAAGAGCGTTTGGAACTGGTGGCCGATTTGATGATCAAGGTGGGACTCCAGCCAAGCTGGCTATGCCGTCGTCCGCATCAGTTCAGCAGCGGCCAGCGCCAGCGCCTTGCCATTGCGCGGGCCCTCGTGCTGGAGCCCAGCCTTGTGGTTCTCGACGAGCCGTTTCGCGGGCTTGATCTTTCAACCCAGGGACGGCTAATCAATCTGCTGTTGGAACTGCAAGCCGAACGTTCCCTTGCGTACTTGTGCATTTCGCACGACCCCGACCTGGTCAGGCATTTCTCCGACGACGTGATGGTTCTGGATCACGGAAGGGTCGTTAGCGGGAGCGGAATTCCCGAATTGCTCGAGGACCGGCGTGTTCTGCGCACACGGGTTCCGGTTGCCGTGGATGCCGAGCGTACAGCGCACTCGGAGGGTTCTGTCACTGCCGAGCGGGGCCTCGCACAGTATCTGACGATGCGTTTGCTTCAATCGCTATTCCTGCTGGTTGGGGTCTCGTTGCTCTCGTTTGTCTTCCTTGAGCTTGCACCGGGCGATTTTTTCGATGAGATGAGACTTAATCCTCAAGTTTCGCAGGAGACGGTGGCAAAACTTCGCGCTCAGTATGGCATGGATCAAACGCTGCCGGTCCGATACGGGCGCTGGCTGGTGTCGGTGGCGAAGGGCGACTTCGGATATTCGTTTGCGTATGGCAGCCCAGTAGCGCCCCTTCTTTGGGTGAGAGCTCGGAATACGCTGCTCCTTGCTGGGAGCGCGTTAACTCTTGCGTGGATGACCGCCCTTTTGCTGGGCGTATTATCCGCTGAATTTCCTGGAAGCCTGCTTGATCGCGCCTGCGTGCTGGGAAGCTCGGCGCTGTTGGCTGTTCCGGAGTTGTTAGTGGGTTTGTGCTTCCTGGCCTTGGCCGTTCGGACCGGCTGGTTCCATGTTGGCGGGATGGTCTCGCCGGGGTTCGAGGATTCTAGCCTTTCGGAGCAGCTCGAGGATGTCGCCTCCCACCTCGTGCTGCCCGTCTTGGTCTTAGCGTTGTGCAGTCTACCGCTCTTACTGAGGCATGTTCGATCCGCGATTGCGGGCGTCATCGATTCCCCATTCATCCGAAGCGCGCGCGGACATGGGATCGGCCGCGGGCGGATTTTGTTTCGCCACGCGCTGCCTGCGGCCATCAACCCTCTGACTTCCTTGTTTGGGATCTCGCTGGCTTCGCTGCTCAGCATGTCCTTGTTGACTGAGATCATCATGAGCTGGCCGGGGCTTGGCCCTTTGCTGCTTGAAGCGGTCATGGAGCATGACGTTTACGTGGTCGTCGGCGCGGTCATGCTTTCGACCCTGCTTCTGGTCAGTGCCACTACCGTGACAGATATTCTGCTGTTTGCGGCTGACCCTCGAATCCGGGCGGAGGGGTTAAGATGAAACTCCGCAGGGCGTTTCTCGTGCCGATGATCTGCCTCGTGGCCATCCACATCGTCGTACTGCTGGCAGGATTTTTCTCACCGTATGATTTCGCCGAACAGGATCGCGACGCGTCCTATGCGCCCCCAGTCCGAATCCACTGGTTAAGCAGAGACGGCCGGATGCTCTGGCATCCATTTGTTTATCGTTTGAACCAGCAAGCGGGAGAGTTCGAGGAGGACACGCGGACTCCTTACCCCGTTCAACTCTTGCCGCAAGGTTCCGCTTATACAATCGCTGGTCTGTTCTCATGGAATCGACATCTTTTCGGGGTGAATGCTCCCGCCCATCTTTGGCTGATGGGCACGGATGGTTACGGGAGGGACCTTTTTTCCCGCGTCTTGTATGGCGGCCAAATCTCTCTTTTCGCCGGGCTGCTGGCGACGCTGCTCACTCTGATTCTCGGCGTAAGCATGGGCGCCCTCGCGGGCTTCTATGGAAGCTGGCTCGATGCGGCGGTCATGCGTTGCGTCGATATCTTTATGGCACTTCCCTGGCTATACCTACTGCTTGCCCTGAGAGCGTTTCTTCCTTTACAAATCGGGCCTGCAGAGGCGTTCCTGGTTCTGGTTGCGGTCATCGGGGTGGTTGGCTGGGGGCGGCCTGCCCGCCTTATTCGCGGGGTCGTGTTGAGCGCTCGGGAGCGGAGCTATATTTTGGCGGCAAGGTCGTTTGGAGCCTCTGACCTGTATCTTCTGCGTCGACACGTCCTTCCTGAAACCCGCGACCTCGTTCTCACGCAGGCAGCTCTCCTCATTCCTCAATATGTGCTCGCAGAGGTGACTTTATCGTTTCTTGGCCTTGGCGTCGGTGAACCTGTTCCCAGCTGGGGAAGCATGCTCACCGCTCTGCAGCAATACCATGTGCTGGTTTCCAAGTGGTGGATGTTTTTTCCGGGATTGGTCTTGATCCCGGTCTTTCTGAGCTACGGCCTGATGTCGAACGCTCTCCAACAGGGCATGAACCAGAGCGGAGAGTAGACGATATGAAAGCCATGTTTTTGCCACTCCTGTGCCCTGCCATGCTTTTGTGGGGTGGGTATGCGCTTGCATTCGATGCGGTCAAAACGGTCGAAGAGGTCATGGTTGTCGACACTGCTGCCGGCGTCTTTGGCCGCAGCCTGGTAGTCGGCTTACGCTCCGAGCCGAAGACCTTGAATCCAGTGGTATCGAATGATGCTTCTTCTCGAGAGGTCATTGCTCAGACGACGGCAGACCTGATCCATATCAACCGAAGCACGCAGCAGCCCGAGCTGGCACTGGCAAGTTCCTGGAAGGCATCTTCCGATGGGCTGCGCTACACAGTGCAGCTTCGCAAGGGGCTGCGCTTTTCTGATGGGGTGCCGTTCGACGCCGATGATGTGCTTTTCAGTTTCAAGGTGTACCTCGACGAAAAGGTAGACGCGCCGCAACGCGATTCTCTCATCATTGCCGGGCAGCCTGTTTCGGTCGCAAAGACTGGCCCTTATACTGTGACATTTACGCTCGCCAAGCCGTACGCTTCGGCAGAGAGGTTGTTTGACAGCGTAGCGATCCTGCCCCGTCATCTTCTTGAGGACTCGTACGGGCAGGGAAACCTGACGCGGGCCTGGAGCTTAAGCACCTCGCCGTCGGAAATGGCGGGCCTTGGGCCATTTTGCATGAAGGCATATGTGCCGGGTCAGCGGCTGACGCTGCAACGCAATCCTTACTACTGGAAGGTCGATCGTCAGGGGAGGCGTCTGCCATATCTGGCGGATCTGACGTTTCTTTTTGCCGGGAATGAAGACGCCCAGGTTGTCCGCTTTGAGGCAGGCGAAACGGACACCCTGAATCGGATCAGCGCGCAGAATTATGCCGTCCTGGAAAAGGAGCAAGCCTCACGCAACCTGCAGCTCTACGACCTCGGTCCCGGCCTGGAATATAACTTCCTGCTCTTCAATTTGAACTCAACATTACCACCGAAAGCCAGCGAAATCGCGAGCAGGCAAGCGTGGTTTCGAGAGGTGAAGTTCCGTCTGGCGGTCTCCGCGGCTATCGATCGAGAGGCGATGAACCGTATTGTTTACCTCGGTCGCGGCGCGCCTCTGTGGACCCATGTAACTCCTGGCAATCGGATGTGGTTCGATTCCTCAATTCCGAGACCCGCGCGCTCCCTCAACCGCGCTCGCGAACTTCTCGCGCAGGCCGGCTTTTCCTGGCGGCCAGACGGCTCCCTCATCGATACTCGCGGTTTGCCGGTTGAGTTCTCCATTATCACAAGCGCCTCCAGCAGCCAGCGCACCGAGATGGCAACGATGATTCAGGAAGACTTAAAAGAAATAGGGATCCGCGTCGGCGTTGTCCCATTGGAATTCAAGGCTATGCTGGACCGGGTGTTGCAAACCCACGATTATGAGGCGGCAATTATGGGCTTGGGGGGGGAGACACCGATCCCAACTCGCAGATGAATGTCTGGCTCTCGTCGGGAGACGATCATCTGTGGAATTTGGGCCAAACCAAGCCGTCTACCCCCTGGGAGTCAGAGATCGATCGACTGATGACGCGGCAGATGTCAACCGTACCGACGAAACAGAGGAAACAGCTTTATGATCGTGTGCAAGAAATTGAGGTCGAGAATATGCCAGTTATCTGCCTGGTAAGTCCGGATGTCTTAGTCGCGGCAAGGCATCGGGTCGGTGACTTCAAGCCGGCGATCCTCGATCCGCAGACACTTTGGAATTCCGAGCAGCTCTATATTCGCGATGAGCAGAAGGCAACGAAATGACGTCCTCCCATGTCGTGGCAGGCCACGAGAGCACGTTATCGAAACCGGTTTCGGACGACACAAAGCTGATTCAGGGCTGCCTGCAGGGTAACGAGGATTCCTGGTCGGCACTATTGTCCAAATACAAGAACCTCATCTTCTCTATTCCGATCAAGTACGGCTTCTCGCGCGAGGAAGCAGCGGATATCTTCCAGTCGGTTTGTCTGGATATCCTTCACGATCTCGGCAATTTGCGCGAACCTCGCGCTTTCGCAGGCTGGCTGATTCGCGTTACCCACAACAAGTGCCTCCATCAGTTGAAGCAGAATCGGCGGTTTGTCTCTAATGAGGAGAATCCGCTGGAACCGGTGATACCGACAAGTGAAATTCCGGAAAATAGGTTGCGAGAACTGCAGAAGGAGCAGGTGCTGCGAGATGCCATCGAGTCGCTAAACCCTCGCTGTCGCCAGCTTGTAGAAATCCTTTTTTTTGAATCGCCGCCTCGGCCATACAAAGACGTAGCGTCGTCTCTCGGTCTGGCCACTGGATCGATCGGCTTTATCCGGGCGCGCTGCCTGCAAAAGCTCGGTGAAAAACTACGACATATGGGCTTCGGGTGAAGAAGGCGTTTGGTGGCGAGCAGCGCGGTACTGAGTCTCCGGAGTGGAGTCTGTGGATCGAGAACGAAGGCCTTTCCAACCAGCGGGCCAGGACGAAGATCATCCTGGAGCATCCGGAATTGATGCGAACCGAAGTCGTATCCGACCTCGCCGCCTCAGTACCTCGGCTGGTTCGATCCGATAGAAGAAGAGCGTTGAACGTCGCTGACCTGGCGGCGACAATCGCGGACAGTCTTGGAGATTCCGGGGCAATTGCTCAAAGCCAGCGCGCCAAGGGAAATGCACTTCATGGGCTTGGCCGGAATAAGGCCGCAGTGGAACATCACCGGAGGGCGTTGCAACTCTTCCGGTCCACCGGCGACGCTGACCAGATCGCGCGAACGCTCAGCACTTCGATTCAGCCGTTAATCCTGCAAGGTCGTATTGATGAGGCCTTCGCCTTTGCTCGGGAGGCCAGGGAAATTTTCTCCAGGCGCGGTGATCATTGGCGCGTTGCCCGGCTGGAACTCAATC
Organism: uncultured Acidobacteriaceae bacterium; assembly: GCA_963790505.1. GTDB lineage: Bacteria > Acidobacteriota > Terriglobia > Terriglobales > Acidobacteriaceae > Acidisarcina. Next base: position 1,554,095 of record CAWBOT010000004.1, read on the forward strand.
TGGGCAATATCTTCGACCGTCGCGATCGCTTCCAGGAGGCGCTTGCCTGTTACGAGAACGCCTATCGATATCTATCTGTTCACGGTGGCAACGATCCGGAAGCTGTAGCCGCGGCCCTGCACAATATCGCGGTTTCCTGCATACGCCTCAACGATTTTCGGAAGGCGGAGACCACCTTCAAACAAGTGCGCGATTTCGCGGCGGAACGCAAGATGCACACGGTGGTGGCGCAGACGGACTACAACGTGGCGTGGCTCCACTATCTTCGTGGAGACTATAGCCGCGCGATTTCCATGTTGCGCGAAGCGCGGGAAACTTGCCGCTCCAGCGGTGACCGATACCACGTCGGTCTCTGTAGCCTGGATCTTTCCGAAATTTATCTGGAACTCAACATGAGTAGGGAAGCAGCGGAGACTGCTGGGCAGGCAAGTGCCGTATTCCAGCACCTGGGAATGCGGTATGAGAGGGGAAAGGCGCTCGCGAATGTGGCGATCGCCTTCGGGCAGCAGGGTAAAGCCGATCATGCTACTAGGTTGTTTCTCCGCGCCCGCCGCATTCTGGCGAAGGAGCGAAGCAAGATACTGCCGTCACTCGTCGATCTCTATCGGGCGGTTGTGCTGGTTGATGAAAAGCGTGATGCTGAAGCGTACCGGCTCTGCCTTGCGGCCCTGAAGGTATTTCAGAGATTCAAGCTCTCGAACAAGGCGGTAGTCTGCCGCCTCTTGCTGGCACGCATATACCTACGCCGCAACGATCTCGTCCACGGCCGTCAGCAGTGCGGACGCGCATTAAGAGAAGCCGAGACTCTGGAGTCGCCGGTGCTGAGTTCCCAGGCGCTGGCTCTCATGGGACAAATCGAAGGCGCACTGGGGCGCTATCGGCGCTCCTATGAGGCATATCGCCGTGCGCGGGAGTCGCTGGAACAACTGCGCAACAGTATCCATGGAGAAGAGCTGAAGATCTCCTTTATGAAAGACCGGGTGGAGATTCTTGAGGCTCTTGTTGCCCTCTCGTTAAGACGCGGTCACACGGGTGCGGCGCTTATTGAGGCGTTTGAATATGTCCAAGAGGCCAAGTCCCGCAGCCTGCTGGACGTCTTGTCCACATCCCGATCTGCGTCGTGGCTGGCGCCGCAGGGGCAGACCGAGTTCGCAAGACGAGTCCGGGCTCTGCGAGAAGAGCTGAACTGGTATTTCCACAAGATAGAGAGGGCGCAGCTCGACCAGGTCTCTCAAGTGGAATTGGCCCGGCTCCGGCAGGACTCACGCCAGCGGGAGCGTGAACTTCTGAACTTGCTGCGCGAGCACGCCCCGGAAGAGGAAAATCAAAGTGGCGGCCGGGTCGGGGCCGCCTTGGACGTCGAACGGATCAGGCAATCGCTGCCGCTTGACACCCTCATTCTGGAATACTTCCAGGTTCAGGACCGCATTGTCGTGTTCTTACTAGGCCAAGACCGGATGAACTTCGTTTCCCTGGCGGGGTCATCCCAGGTATCTTCCTTCCTGGAGCTATTGCGGTTTCAATTGGCGAAGCCTCATCTCGGCGCCGACTATGCCAAAGCCTTTGGGCCTGCTTTGCTGCGTTCGGTCCAGGTGCATTTGAGGAACCTTTACGAATCGCTGATCGGCCCTATTCGCGGGTGGCTCAAAGCGGCACACCTTATCATCGCTCCCCATGGAGTTCTGCACAATTTGCCGTTTCAGGCGCTTTTCGACGGAGAACGATATCTGATCGACGATTTCACAATCTCCTACGCCCCAAGCGCCAGTGTTTTCGCCTACTGTCAAGCACGTTTGGCAACGACTAGCGACGCCGCTTTGATTTTCGGCGTTCCCGACGAAGCTGTTCCTTTTGTGCAAGAGGAAGTTGCGTCGGTCGCTAGAAACTTGGCCAACTCCCAGCTCTACTTAGGGTCGGAAGCTACGGCGAAGCGCCTTCGCGAGCAAGGGCAGCACTGCCGGTTCCTCCATATCGCGACCCACGGTTATTTTCGCCGAGACAGCCCGATGTTTTCGGGAATACGACTCGGGGACTCGTATCTCAGCCTTTACGATCTCTATCAAATGAAATTACCGGCAGAACTTGTAACGCTGAGCGGGTGCTCCACTGGACTGAATGTCGTCGCCGCCGGCGACGAACTGCTCGGACTGGCGCGTGGCCTTATTCACTCCGGGGCGCAGACCTCGTTGCTGACCCTGTGGGATATCCAGGACCGCAGCACGGCACATTTCATGAATCACTTTTATAGCCAAATAGCCAGCGCGCAGAATAAAGCCGAGGCGATGCAGAGGGCTATGCAGTTGTCGAAACTCGAGCATCCTCATCCGTATTATTGGGCACCATTCATTCTGGTCGGCCGAGTATAGCGGCGAGTTCCTCGAATCATGTTTCTGCAGTCCCCGGGTTTCGCTTTGCTCAGCGACCGTAGATCTCTTCTCGAAATATTCCTTACTCCGCCTATATTTTTCCTGCCTGCGCACACCCTTCATGCCAGATGTTCTGGTTCATAGCCCTTCCAGGCGCCAGGGAACCAAAGAGCAAGTAAATGCAGAAATGATTCATTTGGAGGTTTGCTCTATGTCATTTATTCCTGCCGACGATGCAGCAGCACCGATCATGACTCCCATTTTTGCGCCTGCACTGTCCTCCTGCGTGGCGTTTCTAGGGGCGTTGCCTCCAGCACGACAAGTGAAAGCCTCGTCCACACTCATCGCCCAGGATGAGCGGGTCAGGAAAGTCTTGTTGGTTCGAACGGGCCTGGTCAAGCTGACCCATATCAATTCCGAGGGCCGTGAGGCGCTGATCGGACTTCGATCTGATGGCTGGTATGCGGGCTCTGCCTCGGTGATCCTGAATAGTCCAAGCGTTTATTCGGTCTGCGCCTCGTCCGACTGCACCGTTGTTGAGATTGCGTCGAGCGATTTCCTGCGATATATCCACAGTAGCCCCGAAGTGCTAAATCACTTCATCCTCGGACTTTGCCGGGAAGTGAACTCATTCTCCGGCCTGCAAATTGAATTGATGTCCAGCCGGGCTGAAGATCGACTGAATCTGTTGTTACGTGAGCGCGCGGCGGGCTCATTGACCGGGGGGATCCTTGATCCATTGCCATTACTGAAGCAAATGGAGCTTGCACAGTTGATTTCGATCTCTCCGGAGCACTTAAGCAGGCTTCAAAAAAAGAGAAAGGTCGATTTCTGCACGAAGAGGCCCGCACCCGTTGTTGCCAGTGACGGATACCCACGCTTGAACCGCCCCTCCTGAGCCTCTAGGGAAGGCTGACAATCTCACCTGCGCTGTCGCCGACGAACCTCCCGCAACTAATCGAGAAGGCCAGCAAAGCTTCCAAGCTGGCATGGCACTTGTGCTTTCCATCGTGCCACGTCCCGGCATTCCGATTTCAAGAAAAAGGGCCTCTACAGTTCTTCTATTTCGGAGTATTGTGTTGGCGTCGGTTGATTCTGCCCAGCCGACGCTTTGAGAAAAATATTCCGCTGCCTATATTTTTTACGCATGTGCGAGACCTTGATAACAGGGTACTTAAGTACGATATGAACCGGTAGCCGAGGATGCCGGGCACCGCGGAGGTAGGATGAAACACTTTTCAATCACGGAATGGGCAGATTTTGTGCGCGACGTTGCGACAGCCGAGCAGGCCGTGCAGATGCAGAAGCACCTGGACGAAGGCTGCAGCGGTTGTACCGAAACGGTGCAAACGTGGAAGTCCGTCACGGAATACGCAAAACGAGAGGTATCTTATGAGCCGCCTGCCAGTGCACTCCGGCTGGCAAAATCCTACTTCGCACCGTTCAAGGCGGCCGCCAACCAGGCGACGGGCATCCAAGTCGCGAGGCTGAGCTTCGATAACTTTGCGCATGGGATGCAGGTCGGGGTACGCGGGGCGGACCCGCAGCCGCGTCAGCTGATGTACGAGTATGACGGCATATTTATCGATCTGCGCCTGGAGCAAGGGCCCGCGTCGCGTGAGCTTGTTCTCGTAGGACAGATCGCAGACTCCGCTCAATCATCCGTAAATCCGGAAGGGATTCCCGTATCCCTCTTGAGCGGTAGTAATACTCTGCTGGAGACATCGGCGAATCAGTCCGGTGAATTCCACTTTTCCTTTCGACCGTCAAAACACCTCCAGTTGTCCATCGGCCTGAAAGAAACTTCCGTACTGTTATCTCTGCCTGAAGCAGAGGCCTGAAAGAGTTAGTATAAGAATTGTCCGAACGTTTCAGCAGATAGCGACGGGCGTAAGGTGGTGATGTAGTTACTTTGGAGTATTGTCATCCTTCTGTTAATGCCTTGGTTCTTGTTCTTTCCGGTTCGCAGTTGCAAGTCGGGGGGGGTTGATGATGAGAAGCCGCTATATCGTGATCGCCGCATTATTTGCAGGCATGACCACTGTCCAAAGCGCCAACGCACAACAGACTCGCCTCATCGTGCGCGATACGCTGGGGCTGACCCATCTGAACATCCTCTGCCCGCTTCTCGGATGCAATGTGATCCATGGATTAGGCGATCCATCGCAACAGTTGTTTCTCGTTGCCCAGAATAACCCGCTGGCTCCTGTCACTAGTCTCACGAACCTCCTCTTACTCCAGCTGGGGATCGCGGACGTACAAACCGACCAGTTGTTGACCCTTGTGAGCCCGCCTTCTACCGTCATCCCCGCCGGACTCACCGATCCCCTTCCACTCGATTACTACGGCACTCTAGTTTGGGACGGATATCTTAGTCAGCCGGCCAACCAAATCATTCGGACTGCTCAAACGCAAAGCCAATACCAGGTATCGGGAGCGGGCATCGTCGCTGTCATCGATACCGGAGTGGACCCGCTGCATCCCGCCCTCGCGCCAGTGTTGCTCCCGGGCTACGACTTCACTCGCGACACGCCGGGCGCGGATGAAACAGGAGACCTCGATCACTCCACGATTGCCGTGTTGGATGGCGGAGGGGGCACCCCTGTCGTCGTGGGCCCTGCGCTCACAGCGGTATTATCTGCTGCCGGCGCCACATCGCTCAGTAATCCTCAATATGCAGCTTTTGGTCATGGGACGATGACTGCCGGCCTCGTTCACCTGGTCGCGCCTACTGCAACCATTCTTCCTCTGAAGGCGTTCTCAGCTAATGGGTCTGGTTATCTGTCTAACGTCCTGCAGGCGATCTACTATGCAACGACTGAGGGCAGTAAAGTCATCAGCATGAGCTTCAACTTCAACAACTCTTCCAGCGAGTTGTCAACCGCCATCGGCTATGCCAATAGTCACGGCGTGATCTGCGTTGCATCGGCCGGCAATAACGGCGAAGAGACCACGACATATCCTGCCTCCCTAAACTACGTCATGGGAGTCGCCTCGACATCCAATAACGATACGCAATCGACCTTCTCGAACTATGGCTCACAAGTCGTATGGGTAGCCGCTCCGGGCGAAAATGTAGTCAGCACTTATCCGTTCGGTACTTACGCATCTAGTTCGGGTACGTCGTTTAGCGCACCTTTAGTGTCCGGCACTGCAGCGCTGTTAGTGGATATGGACAGCGGTGTGAGTCCTGCCTCGGCCGCGAACGCGATTGCCCATGCAAAATATATCTCCAACAACCTTGACCACGGCCGTCTCGATACTTATCTTGCTGTCGGAGCAATTGCGCCGTAAGGTATCAGCGACACGTGTCTTGTCATATGTTGGTGGGATAAGTAATCGCAACTTCTCCCCACTTACCGCTTTGCCCCTCCGCCCTGCCGGACAGGTAGTGATACTTCCAGAATAGTCACGAATCAAAGGAATCCCCAAAGAAGAGTGCGGTAGGTGCGCCCCTATCACTCGGGCAACGAGAACCGCTCCCTCCCCTGGCAGGTGATTCAGTCGTGTAAGTATGCGGTTAAATGCGCGCGACGGTCTTTGCTTCCTCCCTCACACAACTCCGCAGGCAAGATGCTTGTAAGGGGCATTGTGTCGGAAGCATAAATACACGATATATCTTGATCTAAATCAATAACAATGCCACAGCTACCTTGCTAAGTTTGGCGGCAACAGGGAGACTACGTTCCCCTACTAGACAGGAAGGTCGACAATGCAATTAAGAAAAGAAAGCAGCCTTAGGAACTATCGGGGAGCATTTGTATGCGCGATGCTCTCGTGTGCGATCGCAACTCTGGCGGGAGCGCCGAGTTATGCCGCCTCAGTCACTACAACCGTCCACCAGGCCAGCGGCTACGGTGCCGAGGTCAACGTGGGCAGTGCGGTTAAGGTGGGCCCGGTAGCCGTGGCCGAGTTGCCAACCTGCAATACTCAGCAAGTCGGGAGCTTTACCGCCTCCGCTGCGTCCGTCAGCAAGTCGGGCCTCGTGACAACCGGCTTAGTTGATTCGAGCGCTTCGAGTACTGAGACCAGTTCGACCGGATCCAGTGATATCTTTGGCGTGAACCTGTTGAACGGGCTGATCGCCTCAACCGAAATTAAGGCGGTCAGTACCAGCAGTGTCAGTGGCAAGACATTTGGGTTTAGTACCGCTGGATCGACCTTCGGTAGCCTGACGGTCCTGGGCGTGAAAATCGCGGCCAATGTGGCTCCTAATACTGTCATTGAGCTACCTCTCATTGGCAGCGTCACTCTCAATGAGCAGGTTCCGTACGTAAGTACGGATATGGCAAGTCTCACGGTAAACATGATTCACGTGACGATTACGCTCGGGTCCAGTAAGGGCACTGAGATCATCATTGGAAGTGCCACCAGCTCTATCAAGACGCGTACGGTGCCCGCTGTCGTGGGTGGGTATGCCTACGCCCCAAGGCTGCAAACCAGCCTGGCAACCGTGGGACCCGCGGTGCTCGAGCTCATCCCTTGCTACGGCACCAATGGTGCAGTGGAGACGGATTCGGTCGCGTCCGTCAACATTCCGGGTGTTGTCAGCACAGGCGCAGTTACAGTGACGGGAACGGGCAATATCAATAATGGCGACACGAGCGCCGAAGCAACGAGTTCTATCGCCGGATTGAATCTACTTGCGGGTCTCGTTAGTGCAAGCGCGATTAACGGTGTTGCAAGCGCAAGTACCTCCGATGGCACCAACTTTGATTTCACCGGAGGAAGCACATTTGTCGGTCTCTCGGTGGCAGGTCACCCCGAGATTACGTCGATTGTTAAAACCAATACCAAGATCACAATCCCCGGCCTTGGAGTGCTGTACTTGAACAAAGTCTTGAATTACAACGACAAGATAATCGTGCGACCGGTTGAACTCGTGATCAATGCGACGAATACCCTGGGCTTACCGATCGGAGCAGATCTTACGCTTGGCGCCGTCGAAACCATGCTTCACAGCAACGAAGTTCCATAGTAGCTGTGTTACTAAGCTGTCGCATCTTTGCGGCCTGCACTCGGATGTTTGGAATCCGGGAGCGGGCCGCACATGCGAAGGGTTGAGAGGGCTTGCAACCGTTGCAGCGTTTTTATTGTGCGCAGGCGCCGGGTCAGAATTAGAGTAGGGTGTCCAACACTATTTGGGGCCTGTTTTTATCTTCAATGGCTGTGATTGGGGCGGCTAGTGGGGGTCGAACCCACGACATCCGGATCCACAGACCGGCGTTCTGCCACTGAACTATAGCCGCCGTGTGACTCTTGATTGTACCATTCTGCGGCCCTCCGTATCCGCCGCTCCGAGCTGGTGCTTAATCTCCCCGTCCGGTAGCGGTGCATCGGGAAACAGCCCTTTGCTATAGGCTAGACGGGTAGGCCGCCCAGCCAGAATCCGTTCCGGATGCCCCAGCCCATACAGCCCGAGATCCTCCCCCCCGGCGATGCATGGCAGCCATCGCGCCTCGGTGCGGGCGGCCGCTTGTTCAGCAATGAAAACCTCGACATCCTCTCCCACATTCTCGATGACTGCTTTCGCATTCCCGGGACCGAGATACGATTCGGGCTCGACGGCATCGTCGGCCTGATACCAGCCGTCGGAGATGTGCTTACTGGTCTCGCTTCGTGCATCCTGATCTTCGCTGCGTGGGTGCGGGGCGTTCCCTATGTCACGCTTACGCGCATGGCCGTGAACCTCGCGCTGGATGTGGTCATCGGCGCCATCCCCTTCTTGGGCGACGTTTTTGACATCGCTTGGAAGGCCAACCGCCGCAACTACAAGCTGCTCATCCGGCACATCGAGCATCCCCGCCGCTACACCTGGAGAGACTGGCTTTTCCTGTTTACACTGCTGCTGGTCCTCTTCGCGATCCTCGCCATCCCTCTCATAGTGCTGGCGTGGGTCCTCGACTGGTTCTTCCATCATCTGTAGTTGTGGTGCCGTTTGGCGGGGTGGTGTTGCCGTAGGAAAGGCCGTCTGCCGCGATACAATCAAAAGATCGGGGCGTAGCGCAGCCTGGTAGCGCATCTGCTTTGGGAGCAGAGGGCCGGGGGTTCGAATCCCTCCGCCCCGACCATTTCCCACGCTCTTCCTTCGAAGTTCGAAGCCCATGTCTCCTCGGCGAAGTATCGGGCGCCCTGATCTTTTTTGCGAAACAAGGAAGCAGCGCCCCCATTTCGTGGAACCATTCCCTTTGCGGATTCTGGACTGTGACTATGAAACCGCGTACATTTGGATTTCACTGGCACATTCCCGGTCTTGGGATTTAGGGTTGGGGCGCGCCAAGTTGTAATTTCGGTGGTTTTACGGCGTCGTTGGATTGGGACGGTTGTCGAGGTCTTTGGCGGGCGGCCACGTGCTTCGGTCAGGATGATCCGTAAATTTATGGACGGTGACGGGTGAAGTATCGCGGCGGCAGTCGGAAGTAACGATCTTATTCTTGCTTGGGGAAGGTGACGGCGGACTCTAGTGAATCTGACCTTTATCGACTGGCTGATCATGCTGTTGTATTTCGTCTTTGTGCTGGGCATCGGCTTTGCGCTGAAGCGCTTCATGAAGACGAGCAAGGACTTCTTCCAGGCGGGGCAGGCGCTGCCGGTGTGGATATGCGGCCTGGCCTTCATTTCCGCTAACCTGGGCGCACAGGAAGTGATCGGGATGGGCGCGTCGGGGGCTAAATATGGCATCGCCACGAGCCATTTCTATTGGCTGGGCGCGATCCCGGCGATGATCTTCGTCGGCGTCTTCATGATGCCGTTCTATTACGGGTCGAAAGCCCGATCCGTCCCTGAATTTCTGCGGCTGCGCTACGACGACAAGACCCGGGTCTATAACGCGTGTTCCTTTGCGGTAATGACGGTGTTTTCGTCGGGAATCTCGATGTACGCGATGGCGCGGCTCATCCAGACCCTCCATGTCTTCGACGGGTTGTTCATCAAGATGGGGCTGCCGCTAGGCTGGATCTTCCACTTCGCGGTGGGCATCTCAGCGATCATCGTTCTGGGCTACATCTTTCTGGGCGGCCTGACTTCGGCGATCTATAACGAGGTGCTGCAGTTCTTCCTGATTGTGGCGGGATTTTTACCGCTTGTCTGGGTGGGGTTGCGCAATGTCGGCGGATGGACGGGGCTAAAGGCGGCGCTTCCTTCGGCATATAGCCATGCGTGGCGGGGGATGACCCATGCGAATACAAATCCGCTGGGCGTCGAGGTCTTTGGGCTGGCGATGGGGCTGGGGTTTGTGCTGAGCTTTGGCTACTGGTGCACAGACTTCCTGGTGATCCAGACCGCGATGGCGACCGATTCTGAAGAGAATGCCCGGCGCGTTCCTCTAATCGCGGCGATTCCGAAGATGTTCTTTCCGTTCCTGGTGATTTTGCCGGGGCTGCTGGCGATTGCGACTCCGATGACCGGCAGTTCACCGAAAATTGTGAACGGTATTGCGGTCGTGAATACGGCGGATGGGCAAGTTGTTCCGGCCGGCAAAGGGCTCATTCCGGTCAAAGTCGATCCAGTGAACGGCAAAGTTCTCTATGACCAGAAGGGGCAGCCTCTGTTGGACTACGACCTGGCGATCCCGAATATGTTGCTGCACTATTTCCCAACGGGAATTCTGGGGCTGGGGCTGACGGCGCTGCTGGCGAGCTTTATGTCGGGGATGGCCGGGAACGTGACCGCCTTCAACACAGTGTGGACGTACGACCTCTACCAGGGCTACATCAATAAGGGCGCAGCAGACTCGCACTACTTGAAGATGGGGCGATGGGCGACGGTAGGGGGTATTCTGCTGTCGATTGCAGCTGCGTACGCGGCGACTTCGTTCAACAATATTATGGACACGCTGCAGCTGGTCTTCTCGTTTGTGAATGCGCCGCTGTTTGCGACGTTCCTATTGGGCATGTTCTGGAAGCGGACGACCGGACACGCGGCGTTTACCGGACTGGTAAGTGGGACACTGGCGGCGATCCTTCATCATGGGCTGACTTTGCCGACGGACGCGCATCCGGGGATTCATGGTGGATGGATTGCGGTGGTTCACAGCTATCCAAGCGACATGGCGCAGAATTTTTGGACGGCGATCTGGGCGTTCTCGGTGAACTTTGTGCTGACGGTGATCATCAGCCTGTTCACTAAGCCCCACGAGGAGAAGGACCTGGTGGGGCTGGTGTATTCGCTGACTCCGAAGCCGGTGGAGCACACGATGACCTGGTGGTCGCGTCCCTCGACGATGGCGGTGGGATTGATTGTGTTGCTGGTTGCGTTGAATCTGATCTTTAGATAAGTGAACAAGGTCAGGGCTGGGGGCGAGCGGGCAGCTCCTTCGTTTTCGCGCAGGGTGACACGACGAACTGTTTAGGAGTTTGGGATGAATCTGGATCTTCGTCTTCCGATGGGGTTGATGTTCTTGATTGTGGGCGGCCTTCTGGTTGTCTTCGGGCTGGTAACGATGGGCAGCCCGATCTACGCCAAGTCAGTGGGGATGAACATCAACCTCATATGGGGTGTCGTGATGCTGGTCTTCGGCGGAACGATGTTCTTCCTGGGGCGGCGGGGCCAGAGCAAGCCAGTCGAGAAGATCGAGGGGACGACGCGGCCGCTGGGGCATGGTGGTCACTAGGGTTCGATCCCTTGCGTGCTGAGTGACATTGCGAGTGAACCCGCTTTGTCTTCAACCTGAAGCCTGAGTTATAGTGGGTGCCTTGCTGCGGGAGGTCCCATGAGCAACATCAACGGCAAAGTCTACGCGATGAACGCCATCACGCCGATGAAACCGTGGAAGACCTGGGTGTTGCGTGGTTTTTTCTTTCTCCTCGGGCATGTCAAACCTCTGCAGCAGGACCTGATCAACTTATCCTTCATCGAGTTTGCGCGTTGGGTGATATTGCCCCGGCGGCATTTCCCATTTCTCGGAAGGGGCCAGAAGAGGGAGGAACTGCAGTATGACTATCTGCTTTTCTTCAGCAACTTCAACGGAACGTGGAACCAATATATCGATGCATTCTCAGCGGTGCTGAGCAAAGGTTTGAATCTCGTCTGGCGATGGAGCGAGAAGTTTCCGGGCTCAGTACCGGTAACCGGCTTTAAGGAATATATCGCCCGGGTACAGTTCGACACCGATTACTACTACACTTCCTATCCTCACGCTGCGGCAAATGATCTAAAGGCGGCGCATATAGTCCAGGCTTCTTTTGACCGTCTTAGCGAGAAGTCCCAGACCCTTACTCCGGAACAATTTGGCGAGGCCTATCTGCAGTTTGTTCTGCAAGTGCAGGCACACCTGGGCGAGACGGGCGAACCTCCGGTGGTTTTTTAGAGAGCATTGCATGCCAAACCAGAGCGGCAAGGTCTACGGCCTGACGATACTCTCACCGATCATCGACGACGACCGCGCGACGCCGTCGCATGATCTGCAAATCCGCAAGTATCTTGCAAGCCTGCCGACGGATGAAGGCAGCCCGTTCGCCATGGCGCCCGGAACGCATCTGGCGCGGCTGGTGGTCATGGACGACGTGATCTATGTGGGCATGCCCGCTTGCGAAGAGCACCTGAAATCGAAGTATCTGGTCTTCGAGTCGAACTGCGATGGCGATCTGGAGGGCTATCTGCGCGGCCTTGCAGCGACGGTGCCAGAGCAGCTGGATGCTATCTGGAGTCACTGCGTCGGATATCCGGGCGCGGGCAACGTGGCCGCGTTTGTCGATTACATGAAGGCTTGCCAGATCGAGACTACCTTTTACTTTGCGGCCATCAATGATAAATCAGTGCCGGAGACACTTCGCGCCTTGCAGACGCAGCGCGCTATCGCCGATTTTGTCTCGACCCACCAGGGAATCGAGCCGGCGCGTGTGCAGCGGGATTTTGCTGAACTCGTGGCCTCATTGAAGACGCAGCCGATTCCGAAGGCAGGCTCGATGGGGCCCCGCAGGGATATAAAGACGGGCGGGCGCAATGAGTAAGCTCAACGAGACAGACATTCAGGGCTTCACGCTACGCGGCTACAATCTGCCCGTTGCCCGATATCTCTTCCTCGAATTCACTGATGCGGGACGCACTCGCAGCCTGATCCACAGGTTGCTCGATGAGATAACGACCGGACAGCAGTGGGACGGCGGGAAGCCGGAGAGCACAGTGAACATTGCTTTCACTCATCGCGGCCTGGTTGCTCTGGAGTTACCGGATGCGACGCTGCTCAGCTTTCCGGTTGAGTTTCAGCAGGGGATGAGGAAGCGGTCGGACATTCTCGGAGACACCGGGCTGAATAGCCCCAATCGATGGGACTCTCTGTGGCTCGATGGCCGCGTACATGCCTGGCTGGGCGTCAACGCGAAATCGGCGGAGTCGTTAGACATATGTTGCGCGCAGATGACGGCCCTGGCGCAGCAGACTGGCGGTGCGACGGTGATCGGCTCGCAGGATGCGGCGGCTGCGGTGATCGACGGCCAACCTAGTACGAAGGAGCATTTTGGTTTCACCGATGGCTTTGGCAATCCGGACTATCTGGGCGTGTCTCGGAATTCGCAGCCGGGCCAAGGCAAGCTCATGGCCGACGGGAGATGGGCGCCTCTAGCGACAGGTGAGCTGTTGCTCGGTTATGCGGATGAAGCCGGTGAACTGCCCGTGGCCCCGGTGCCGCATCTTCTCGCCAGCAATGGGACGTTCATGGTCTACCGCAAACTACACCAGAACCTTGCGACCTTTCGAGCCTATCTCGACGAACAGGCGGCCGGGTATAGCGGAGGCAAAGAGAAGCTCGCGGCCAAGTTTATCGGGCGATGGCGAGATGGAACACCGATCGAGCTCTCGCCGGATCGGCCTGACCCGTCGATCGCTCAAGACCCGGCGCAAAGCACGAATTTCAGGTTCGGAGCCGATTTGGATGGCACGCGTTGCCCCATCGGGGCGCACATTCGCCGAGTGCATCCTCGGGACGCATTCGGCTTCAACGGCAAACTGATCGATCGGCGGCGAATTACCCGGCGGGGTCTGCCATATGGACGTTTCGCGGCCGAAGGCGAGGCGGTCTCGGATGACGAGGATCGCGGCGTTATCTTCATGGCGCTCAATGCCAACATCTCCCGCCAATTTGAATTCGTGCAGCAGCAGTGGATCGAGTATGGCAACGATGCACATCTGGGCAACGATAAAGACATTCTGATGGGCAATCACGGTGGCCGTGGAAAGTTCGTCATTCAGGGCGATGCCACGGCCACAAATCCTCCGCTGATTTGCAGCATGCTGCCGAATTTTGTCGAGCTTCGCGGCGGAGACTACTTCTTTCTGCCGAGCATCACCGCGCTGGGGATGATTGCTTTCGGGCTCGTTGACCCGCGGTAAGAGTGAGGACCGCTTCCTTTACGGTGGCGAATCCGGGTTTGCAGTCCTCCAAAGGTTCCTCAACAGGATTTTTCTGCGGCGGCCTGCGAATTCGCTGGCGACCGGGCTTTGATCGTGGAAGGATACATGACGACATTCCTTGGTGACGATGCCTACTCCGCGATGGCCAATCCGAGCGTTGCGCTGGCTTGCAGCGGTGATAGTAGTAGCCGTAGCGGCCTGGTATGGTCCGACCGTGACGGCCGCGGGCTGGCATGTCTTTCATCCGAGCGGCTGGGTTGACTATCGCGGGTTGCAGGTGATGGTGCCGTGGCCCTGGATCTCGGACGTGGATGCGGTCGAGGCCAATCCGACGGTTTCTCCAGAGGGCATCGCGCTCAAGAAGGCGGCGCACACGATGGCCCGCCGTGAGCCCGCCCAGGCGATCTTCATCACCGTTATTTCTCCCGAACAGGGCCAATCACCGGAACAGCAGGCGTCCAGCTGGTTAAACAGCTTTCGAGAAAGCCATCCGGGAAGGGAGTTCGATGACGCTCCACCGGTCGCGATTCCGGCAGGTGCCCGCTGTCTGGGTGCGCGAAGGCCCGCTGACGACCGCGATGTCGTATGGACCTGCATTTCGGTGAGCGGCGGGTGGGTCGCTGGTTTCGAAGGGCATGCGCGAGAAGAGCCGACCTTCTTCCGGATCGTCGCGGACCTGAAGCGCTAATTTCCGGGATGAAGCTGGGAAGAGTACGGCGCTATCAATTCCTGCCCGCCGGGCGTCCAACAGGTACGGTATCATCAGAAATACGGTCCCAAAGGGACTCGAGAGCGGTGCTATGTCCAAAGGCTTCAAGCGCTCCATCTTCGGCGTATCGGCGGTATTGGTTCTTATCGTGTTCCTGGGGGGTCTCGGGCTCAAGGGAGTCCGGGCAAATACCCAAAGCGACGACGGGGCGTATCGCGAAATGGGTGTTTACGAAGAGGTCCTGAAGAAGATCCAGAGTGATTACGTCGTCGAACCCAACATCGACAAGGTCACCGACGGCGCGCTGCACGGCCTGCTCGAGGGTTTGGATGCCGATTCAAGCTATCTTTCTCCTGCCGAGTACACCTTGTACAAGCAGCACCGTGACGCACAAGGCAAGGAGCCGGCCTCGGGCGTGACCGGCCTGAACGTCTCCAAACGATTTGGCTACGCGACCGTGGTGTCGGTGATCCCCGGATCGCCGGCCGACAAACAGCAGGTCGAGGATGGTGACATCATCGAGTCTATCGAAGGTCAGTCGACGCGGGAGATGTCGGTGGCCCTGATCCAGTTGTTGCTCGATGGCAAACCCGGAACCAACGTAACGTTTTCGCTGGTAAGGCCGCGCAAGGCGGAGCCGGACAAGATCACGTTGACCCGCGTCAAAGAGGCCGAAGAGATTCCAGCGCTCGGTGAGCAGGAGTACGAGAGCTCGACCATCCTATATCTGAAGCCGGTGGTGCTCACCAAAGCCAGGGTCGACGAGGTTTTGACCAAGCTGAAGGCCGCTCCGAAAAACCGCAAAGTGCTGCTCGACTTGAGAGACGTGGCTACAGGTGACGACCAGCAGGCGATCCGGCTGGCAAATGCCTTCCTGGAGACGGGGACGATTGCGACGCTCGAAGGGCAAAAGTTTCCTAAACAAGTATTTGCCGCGCAGAAAGCCGATTTCATTACTTCCGCGCCGCTGGCACTGATCGTGAACCACGGGACATCAGGCCCGGGCGAGTTGATTGCCGGAGCGATTCTGGATAACAAACGCGGGGACGTCGTTGGCGACCGCACGTTTGGCGACGGCTCGGTTCAGAAGACCATCGAGTTGCCGGGCGGAGCTGCGGTGATTCTTTCCGTCGCGAAGTATGCGACTCCTGGGGGCAAGAAAATCCAGGACGACGCCGTGACCCCAAATGTGGTCGTAGTGCCGAGTCTGGAACAACAGATTGCCGCGGAGAGCGAAGACAAGAGTTCTCAGACCCCACAGGCAGACGATCAGCTGAACAAGGCATTGGCCTTGCTGAAGGCGAAAAACGCCTAGCTGGTTCCCCAGGAAGCTGCCCTGAACGAGCGGCGTGAGCCTCGTTGCTGGTCCGCTTGATAGTATTTCCTGAGTTCTTCTAGAAAGCGGAGTTCTCCATTGGATCGTCGAAAATTCCTAAAAGCCGGCGCGAGTCTGGCTGCCGCTCGCACCCTGGTTCCCTCGGCCTTCGCCCGGGCCGATGCCTTCCTTGAGCCCCTTGCCGGTCCTGGACAAGCCAGCCAATTTCCCAGTCCGCCCCTTCGGTCGTTTCCGGAGGGCTTCCTTTGGGGATCGGCGACTGCTTCATATCAGGTGGAAGGCGCAGTGAAAGAGGACGGGCGCGGGCCGTCGATCTGGGACACCTTTTCGCATATTCCGGGGAAGACCCATAACGGCGACACCGGCGATGTTGCCGACGACCACTACCACCGCTACAAAGAAGATATCGCCCTGATGAAGGCGTTGGGCCTCAAGATCTACCGGTTTTCGATCGCATGGTCGAGGGTCTTCCCGACAGGCACGGGCACTCCGAATCCAAAAGGGCTTGATTTCTACAAGCGGATGCTGGACGAGCTGCACGGCGCCGGCATTGAGCCTTACTGCACGCTCTTTCACTGGGACCTGCCGCAGGCGCTTGAGGACAAGGGCGGCTGGCAAAGCATCGATACCTGCAAGGCTTTCGCCGACTATTGCGGCTACACGACCGGCCAGCTCAACGACCGCATCTCGCACTTCATGACCATGAACGAGCTGGATTCATTTATCGAGCTCGGTTACGGCAAGGGGACGTTTGCCCCGGGGCTGAAGGTTAGCTTGGGCAAGCTGGCGCAGGCGCGGCATTATTCCGTCCTCGGCCATGGGATGGCGGTGCAGGCAATCCGCGCCGCGACCAAACCTGGCACGAGAGTCGGCATCGCCCAGGATGCCCAGGCGACAACGCCCGTCATCGAGAATGAAGCGAATATTCGCGCCGCTCACAGCGCGCTTCGCGAAGAAAATGCGGAATATCTGACGGTGATTATGGATGGCAAGTACACCGACGCATATCTGAAGAAGCTTGGCGCGGACGCGCCAAGGTTTACGCCCGAGGAGTTGAAGATCATCTCAAGCCCGCTTGATTTTGTCGGCTTGAACATCTATCGCCCCACCTATGTGCGTGCCGCCGACAACGCGTTGGGCTATGCGAAGGTTCCCGATCCATCCTCATATCCGCATATGTACTCCGATTGGCTGGATATTGGGCCGCAGGCGATGTATTGGCTGCCGAAGCTGGTTTCGGATGTTTGGGGCGTGAAAGAACTCTACATCACCGAGAACGGCGCCTCTTCCGACGACAAGGTTGCCGCCGACGGCCATATCTACGACTCCGACCGAGTGATGTATTTGCGCAACTATCTCGGCCAGCTGCAGCGCGCGACGACCGACGGCGTTCCGGTGAAGGGCTATTTTCTCTGGAGCCTGCTCGACAACTTCGAATGGGCGGACGGCTACAGTAAGCGATTCGGGATCACTTATGTCGACTTCAAGACGCAGAAGCGAACGCCGAAGCTGAGCTACGAGTTTTATCACGAAGTCGTCGCGAGGAATGCGCTCGCGTAGCGCTGAGGCTTTCTGGAGCCGCCTCAAGTCGCTGCGTGTTCGTCATAAAACGGGTAATCCGTATAGCCTTTGGCGTCAAAAGTGTAGAAGGTCGACCGGTCGTAGGGATTGAGCGGAAGCCCTAGCCGAATCCGTTTCGGCAGGTCGGGATTGGCTACGAAATGACGCCCGAACGCGACCAGATCGGCGTCGCCCTTCTCGACGATTGCCTCAGCAGTGTCCGGCTCAAAGCCACCCGCAGCAATGATTTTGCCTTTGAATATCTTACGCAGCCGCTCCGCAGCTACTGGCGCTTGGCCCTCGGCGATAAGCGTATTGCCTTTAACTCTCGGTTCCAGGATGTGCAGATAAGCGAGACCGAAGCGGTTTAACTGTTCTGCGAGAGAATCGAACAAGGCTTGCGGGTTGCTGTCCGACATTCCATTAAACGATCCACTGGGGCCAATCCGCACTGCGACCCGGTCGCCGCCCCACACCGACACCATCGCCTCAAGAACTTCAAGCATGAATCGGGCGCGGTTCTCGATCGAACCTCCGTAAGCGTCGGTGCGCTTGTTGCTGCCATCCTGGAGAAACTGGTCGGGAAGGTAGCCGTTTGCGCCGTGAAGCTCCACGCCATCAAAGCCGGCAGCCTTCGCCCGCTCGGCGGCCCTGCGATAGTCTTCGACGATGCCCCGAATCTCGGCAATGTCCAGCGCGCGATGAGGCGAGGGCTGCTGCCAGCCGCTGGGTGTCGAGATCTGGCTCTCGAAAGGAATCACCGAGGGCGCAACGGGCGTTGCTCCGCCGAGCGTATCGACGTGGGAGGCTCGGCCAGTGTGCCAGAGTTGTAGGAACATGCGGCCGCCCTTGGCATGTACGGCGTGAGTGATCTTCTTCCAGCCGGCGACATGTTCGTCGCTATAAATTCCTGGCGATCCGTACCAGCCGTGGCCTGTGGGAGAGATAGCGGTCGCCTCGGAGATGATGAAGCCGCCATCGGTAGCGCGCTGGCTGTAATACTCGAGCATCAGATCGCCGGGAACGTTGCCAGGCTGCTGAGACCGCGAACGCGTGAGGGGCGCCATCACCACACGATGTCCCAGCGCGACCGCGCCGATCTGCACCGGGGTGAAGAGCTTCTGCTTCGTAGCGATACTCGTCATGGTCGTCGTGGTCCCCTTTAAAGGCTGTATAAGCCGCTGCGATGGCAGGTTAGCGTTTAGATGTGAACGAGGCGCAAAGGTCGCGCCAGAAGTTTAGAGCGAGGGCCGTCCGCTCTCCTGCGTCGCTAGCCAACCGGTCGTCAGGCACCCCACTGTGGCACGCTGCGGGCGACGCTCCACATCATGTTGTCCAGGGCAGCGTCGATTTGGTTGGAGGGTTCGGTGCGTGTGTTGGTCAGCGCCGCCCAGCACAATCCGGTCGCGGTGCGAACCATAAGGGTCGTCGATCCCGGCAGACTGCCGCTGTGCCACCAGTTTCCCGCGCCATTATTGCGGACCATCCAGCCGCGCGCATATTTGCGGCGCCGTTGGTGTTGGATATGCGGGACGCGGCGTAGTCATGGTGCGGATGGTCTCGGGCTTGAGAAAGCTCGGCATAGGGCGGAGAGCCAGACGTGATCGAGGAACTGCACCAGGCTCGACGGCGTGGCGATCCAGCCGCGTGGTCCATGCGCGTCACATTGATCTTGTAGGGATTTTCGCCGTATTGGCCGTAGTAGACGACCTCATTAGGGGCGCGCTTGCGTCGGAATTCTGCGCGATCCGCATGCCGGTGATTCCGCAGGGACCAAGAATGTTCGCCTGAACATAGTCCGCATAGGCCTGCCCGGAAACCTGTTCGATGACGCGGCCGAGCAAGCAATAGCCGAAATTGGAGTAGGCCCAGTGCTGGCCGGGGGGATAGGTTAGTGGCTGATTCGCGAGTGTCCAGGAAATCAGTTTGTCTGGTCCCAGGAATCGTGCTGAAACATGGGATCGTTTGGGCCGTTGGACCAGCCTCCGCAGGTGTGTGTAAGCAGGTGATCGACGGTGATGTCGGTAACGTATTGCTTGAGGGCGGCTTGCCATATTTGTTTCCAAAGATGCCAGAGGGGCCGAAAACTTTGTCGGTCAGGTTGAGCTTGCCCTTCTCGATGAGAATGAAAATGGTGACCGAGGTGATAGGCTTGGTCACGCCGGCGATGCGGAAGAGGCTGGACTGGCTCACCTGCAGAGCGTGCTCCTTGTCGGCCATACCCCCGGAATTGTCATAGACGAACTGGGCATTACGCGAGATGGCGACCGAAAGCGCGGGCACGGAGAACTGTCTGCGGAAAGCGCCGGAGATCCGGCCCATCTCGCCGCGCTCTTGCCCTGTGGGCTGATCTCCTCTCGCCTGTGGAACGATGGCTGCCTGTAACGGACGAGCAACGATTCCGGCAGCGGCCGCGCCGGCTAGACCTCGAATGACGGCTCGTCTGCTGAACTGGCTGGTCATGGTTCTGGTTTTCCTCCGTGAGAGACTCTTGCGGTTATCCTTCAGTGGAAAGTATTGTACAAACTCACATTGAAACATCGACGGGAGTCAGGCAGAGTTTTCACCTAGCTTCATGCCCGTTCTTTAGGAGAGCACATGCGGAAATATAACAAGGCGACGATTGCCATCTTCGCACTCCTGGCGATGATCGTCGGTAACAGGACCCTTTCCCAACAGCCACCGGCCGACAAGCCGCCGGCCAATGTAGGCGGCAACTGGACCTTTTACACCAAGGGTGACGACGGCAAAACAGGCACGCATTATCTCCAGATCATTCAAAATGGCAGCGAGCTGACAGGGCATTTCAAAGGCCCGAATCAATCGGGCGGCATTCAGGGAACGATCAACCTACAGCATGTCGTGATCAAGACCAAGACCCTCCACGTCTTCACTTTCCGCGGAAGGGTCGAGGGTGATTCCATTCAAGGGGATTGCGGCATTATGGGGCATCACTGCACGTTCCAGGGGGTGCGCGCGAATTGATCGCTTACTATTGCGGCTGGGCCTCACGCGCAGGACTGCCATTTAAGATGGCAGTTCACAGGGCCCCCGGTTTCCGCGATGCTTCTATACGCCATCACCAGTCGTGTACTGCTCGCCGAGACCGAGGCAGAACGCAGCGAGCGGCTCGTCGCTCTTGCCGCGAAGTGGGCAGCCAACGGAATTGATTTTGTCCAGATTCGCGAAGGCGATCTTTCCGGCGCCGATCTCGGTCACCTTGCCGCCGACGTTGTTCGCGCTTCGCGCAGAAGTGGAGGCCACGCGAGGGTGCTCATCAATGCCCATCCGAAGATGGCGATGCAGATCGCTCTCGACTCGGGTGCAGACGGTGTGCATCTTCCCGGCAATCTCACTCGGGAGTTGCTGACCGAAACGGTTGCACGAATTCGCCAAAGTTGGAAGTCTGGCGATTCACCGCTCATAAGCGTTTCCTGCCATACTGTTCCGGATATTCGGGCAGCTCGCATGGCCGGTGCGAACGTGGCGCTTTTTGCTCCGGTCTTTGAGAAGGTCCTTCCAGGGGCATTCCCCATCCCGGGTACGGGGCTGACGGCGCTGGCCGCTGCTTGCGGCGCGGGCAGGGAAGGGCACACTTATCCTGAGTTG
Source organism: uncultured Acidobacteriaceae bacterium (assembly GCA_963790505.1). Lineage (GTDB taxonomy): Bacteria > Acidobacteriota > Terriglobia > Terriglobales > Acidobacteriaceae > Acidisarcina. The sequence goes on from CAWBOT010000004.1 coordinate 1,575,024, forward strand.
CCCGTTCTCGCACTTGGAGGGGTGACGCTCGAAAACGCCTTGCAGTGCGTCGCAGCAGGAGCATCAGGCATCGCTGCAATCCGGCTATTCCTCGATGGAGGCAGTTCGCTGGTCAACGCGGGTTGAAAAAGCCGCGCCTTAACCAGGCCTCGATCACTAGATCCGTTAGATATCCAGGTTCTTGACGTCGAGCGCGTTCTCCTCAATGAACTTGCGGCGCGCCTCGACATCCTCGCCCATCAGCGTCGTGAAGATCGTCTCGGTTGCGGCAATGTCTTCGAGCTTGACCTGGAGCAAGGTGCGGCGCTCCGGATCCATGGTCGTTTCCCATAGCTGGGTCGAGGTCATCTCACCCAAGCCCTTGTAACGCTGCACCTGGTAGTCGCGACGTCCCTGTTCGATAACGTAGTCGAAGAGTTCTCTCGGAGTCTGTTTAACTACCGGATCGTGGTTGGCTTTCCCGGCGCGCTTCGGCGCCGGCTTTCCGGCCTCGATCTCGCCGATCGTTTCACCCTCGGTCTCTTCGGCCTCAGCCTCGGCAGCTGCGGCTACGACCTTCGAGGCGTACTCGATGCGGAATGGCGGCTCGAGCTCCTTGGCGACCTGCGAGTATTTCGACATCATCTGGCGGTATTCGGGCGTAGAGGCAAGCGTCCAGTTGATCGCACGTTCCGCGCCGTTGTCGTCAGTGAAGCTGACCGACCAGGTCTGATGTTCCTCGTCGTAAGCGGGCTCGCTGAGCGCCTTGAGTTGCAGGACCTTCCGCTGCTTCTCGAGCTGGCGATGGAGCTTGACGAGCTTCTCCGGCGCTTTGCCATCGGCGCCTTCAAAATCGGCGCGGCGGACGAGTTCGAGCTCGGCAAGCTGGTTGGTCACCCACTCGTTGCGAATACGCTTGTCGACTTTGTCGAAGAGTTCGAGGTATTCGCGGAGCTGGCCGATGAACCTGGTCAGCGTCGCGCCGTCAAGCTTGTGTTCTGTCGGGCCTTCAGCCGCGCCGGCGCCGTGATAGACAACCATGCCATCGGAGGCGCGCTTGACCATCACGCGGACAAACTCACGATCATCCTTGATGTACTGCTCAAACTTGCCCTTCTTGATGCGGTAGAGCGGCGGCTGGGCGATGAAAACGTGGCCGCGCTTGATCAGCTCCGTCATATGGCGGAAGAAGAAGGTCAGCAGCAAAGTGCGGATGTGCGAACCGTCGACGTCGGCGTCCGTCATCAGGATGATCTTGCCATAGCGCAGTCTCGACGGGTCGAAGTCTTCCTTGCCGATACCTGCGCCGAGCGCGGTGATCATGGCGCGGATTTCCTCGTGACCGAGCATCTTGTCGTAGCGAGCTTTCTCTACGTTGAGGATCTTTCCCTTGAGCGGCAGGATAGCCTGGAAGCGGCGGTCGCGGCCCTGGCGTGAGGTGCCGCCTGCGGATTCGCCCTCGACCAGATAAATCTCGCAGCGCTCGGGGTCGCGTTCGCTGCAATCGGAAAGCTTGCCGGGCAGCCCGCCACCATCGAGGGCGCCTTTGCGCCGTGTGAGGTCGCGGGCCTTGCGCGCCGCCTCGCGGGCACGCGCGGCTTCGATGGCCTTGTTAATGATCTTTCTTGCGATCGGCGGATTCTGCTCGAGAAAACCGCCCAGCTTTTCGTTCACGACTGCCTGCACGATGCCGGCGATATCGGAGTTCAGCTTACCTTTGGTCTGGCCCTCGAACTGCGGCTGTGAGAGCTTTACACTGATGACTGCGACCAGGCCTTCGCGCACATCGTCGCCCGAGAGGTTTTCTTTTAGATCCTTGAAGAGCCCCAGCGACTGGCCGGCGCTGTTAATGGTACGAGTCAGCGCGGTCTTGAATCCGGAGAGGTGAGCCCCGCCATCGACGGTATTGATGTTGTTGGCGAAGGTGAAGACCGTCTCCGAGTAGGCATCGTTGTACTGCATCGCGATATCGATCTCGACGTTCTCGCGCGTCGCCTCCATCACGATCGGCTTGTCATGCAATACCTGCTTGCCCTTGTTGAGCAGCTTGATGAATTCGGCGATGCCACCGGCGTACTTGAAGTCGGCGCGCTTGGCCTCGCCGGTCTTGGGGTCGGTGGTGCGCTCATCGGTGAGCGAGATCTCGAGGCCCTTGTTGAGGAAGGCGAGCTCGCGCAGACGCTGGGCGAGAGTGTCGTAGTTGTATTCGGTGACGGTGAAGATCGACTTGTCGGGCAGGAAGTGGACCTTGGTGCCGCGGCGTTTGGATTTTCCGGTCTGGCGGAGCTTCTCGAGTGGCGCGCCTTTGGAGTAGGTCTGCTCGTAGGTGTGGTCGTCGCGCCAGATCTCGACGTCGAAGGCCTCGCTGAGGGCGTTGACGCAGGAGACGCCGACACCGTGGAGGCCTCCGGAGACTTTGTAGTTGGAAGCGTCGAACTTGCCGCCGGCGTGGAGCTTGGTGAGCACGACCTCGACGGCGGTCATGCGCTCGCCGTTGGGCAGGACCTTTTCGTCGACCGGGATGCCGCGGCCGTCGTCGACGACGGTGATGGAGTTGTCGACGTGGATGGTGACGTCGATTTTCTTCGCGTGTCCCGCGAGCGCCTCGTCAACGGAATTGTCCACCACCTCATACACGAGGTGATGGAGGCCCATCTCCCCCGTCGAGCCGATGTACATTGCCGGTCGAAGTCGAACAGCCTCCAGGCCCTCGAGAATTTTAATGTCCTCGCCGGTGTACGACCGGGTTGAGGGAAGGTCGTTCCCATTCTGGAACGACGGAATATCGAGAGGATCAGGGAAGGAAAGACCGGCGGAAACTGCTAGCTCTTTAGTGGACATGAAACTCCGATGGCTGCGAACCCCTGGGCGACCCGTTTCAGCACGCGAGTAACCGCATTAAATGACTGAAAGCGAAAGGGTTTGCACACACTTGAACTGTCTCAATTATAGCACGAGCAGGGCGTCAATTTGAGAGCGATGAGCGTCCTCGACGGACCTCCCAATGGCTAGCCCAAGGCCGATAGCAAAGGAAGCACCATGACCTTCGTAATGGCCTTCGAGCCAGTCTTCTCTATTCGCCGACAAAGGCTTATCCCTCTTTCACTTACACTGCGAATGAGGTACGTGATTCCTCTCATTTTGAGAAGAATCAGATTCCAGACAAAAGTTGACATCCGGGAGATTGAATATGACCAGTCTGATTCGAGGTTTTGCGGTTGCACTTATCCTTGCAGGGCTTCTCGCTGCGACGCATTCACCGGCGAACCCGCCGAGGAGTACCTCAATATCAGGAAAGTCCGCCGGGCCGGTTCCCGTTTGCCCGCCAAACGATCCGAATGCCTGCCATATTGAGCAGTGGTGAACCGGCCACAGGCGCCAACCTACAGAAAATTGTAAGTTGGCACAAAATTTGTTGAGCGCGCCCCCAATTCCGGATATCCTCAAGATTCGGGCGGAAAGCGCATGCACGTGGGTCGAGATATTTTGTCTGTCGCCGAGCTAGTTCTGCTCGCGGCGACCTGCTGCGCCTTTTTGCGCGGGAGGGCGCGCCAGGATTTTCCTGCCTTCGGCCTCTTTCTGGCTTGGCGCCTCGGTGTCTACACAGCACTTTTCGCGGTTCTCGAGGCGGTGCGGCTGTCCCTGATCGACAGACATCTTGCGTATGCTGTCTATTACTACTTGTATTGGGTGGGGTATCTCGTTGGGGCGGGCACTGCCAGTGTTGGCGATCCAGGAGGTCTTTCGACACCTCATGCGTCCTATCCCAGGTCTTGGACGCTACGGATTGATTGCTGCCCGGTGGGTCACTTTGACCTCGGTTTTGCTGGCACTCGCGATGGCGCTCTATCCGACCATGGGACAAAACCGGAGTCTTCTGGTTGCCGCAACGGGCGGGGCAATGCGCTGCCTGAGCGTCCTTGAACTTTGCCTGCTGGCATTCGTCCTGGTATCGATGCATGCGCTGCGCTTGTCGCCTCTCAGTCGGGAGTTTGGCGTGGCGCTCGGGCTGGGTTTGACCGCCGGCGCGGACCTTTTCGGATCGGCATTCGCCTTCGGCCATCCTACCCTCGCGTCCATTGCAAACTACGGTTCGCTGATTGTGGTCACGCTGGCAGCTGGCGTCTGGATGCTTTACTTCCTCAGGCCTCAACCCGAGGCCAGGCAAGCACTCATGCCCCTCGCCTCCCCGCTGCAGCGCTGGAATGAGATTGCCGACGCACTCGGGCAGCCAGCCCCGCAGATCAGCCTTGGCCTGTCGACGGAGTGTTTTCTGCAGGACGTCGAAAAAGCCGTGGATCGCGTCCTTGAAAAGAACTCCCTCAACACGGCAGAGTGACGAAGGGATTGGTTCCTATCAGAAGCAGGAAAGCCCCTGAGTAATGCTTCTGCTCAAGGGCTTCTTGCGGTAAGGCTTTACCTGTGATCGCTTGACCTAACTTGCTTCGGTGGCGGCTGCGACTGGCTCGATCGCAACGAACCGGCCAGTCTTGCCGCGGTCGATAAACTTGACCCGGCCTGAGATCTTGGCGAAGAGCGTATCGTCGCTGCCGCGGCCAACGTTCAACCCTGGTTTCAACCGGGTCCCGCGCTGGCGGACGATGATCGATCCCCCGGTTACCACCTCGCCGCCGAACTTTTTCACTCCAAGACGCTGCGCGTTAGAGTCGCGGCCATTCTTTGAACTTCCGAGTCCCTTTTTATGTGCCATTTCTCGATCCTCATGCTCGCGGGAGGCTGCTCCCGCTCAGATAATTTGCAAATGCGCGCTGCTACTTAGCGGCGTAGGTCGCGCCGTCCACCTGGATCTCGTTGATGCGGATCTCCGTGTAAGACTGGCGATGTCCTTGCAGCTTCTTGTACTGCTTCTTGCGTTTGTAGTGGAAAACCAGAATCTTCGCGCCACGGCCTTCGCTGACGACGGTGCCGATTACTTTGGCGCCGGCTGGCTGGGTCACCGATCCAGCTTCGCCTGAAACAGCCAGGACTTCGCTGAACTCAACGGTGCCATTTTCGCCTGCTTCGGCTTTTTCGATCTTAAGCACATCGCCGGGGGCGACGCGATACTGTTTTCCGCCTGTGCGGATGACTGCGTACATGACTTTTCTCCAGCGCTCCCTGGCTTCGGGCGCGCTAACTCCATCTTCTGGAAATTTCGCGATGCGGACCGCAGAATCTGATCCCTACTGACGCTCACCTGGAACCTGCTGGCCTGCCAGTCGGTGCATGGATTCAACCATTCGTCTCAGGGATCGCATCAGGAAGCCCGAAGATACAAAACGCCGGGCGCAACTGCCGAACTTTCTAAGTCTATCGATCCGGCACCCGGCGGTCAATCCCTATCGCGCCTTTGGCGTGAATATTTGCGGCGGAGGCGAGAGATAGGCTAAACTGAAACATCTGCGAAGATGGGCGGAAGCCCATTGGATCCTCGCACCAGGCTGCGTCGACGAGCGTCTTCAAGCCGCGACCCCAGTGCCCGAGACCCGCCGAAGAAAATTTTGAAGCATGGAGTAAGTCATGGCTCAGATTTGCCAGATCTGCGGCAAAGGTCCGCAGTTCGGAAATAATATTTCGCACGCCCACAACATCACCCGCCGCCGCTGGAACGTCAACCTTCGCCCAGTCAAGGCTAAGGTCGAGGGCGGCGCAAAGCGCATTCGCGTCTGCACCAGCTGTATCAAGGCTGGCAAAGTCATCAAGGCGTAGGCTCGCTATGCGGGCCTAAGTTGTCGCCCCCGCAGACGAACCGGTGGGGGCATCGAGATACTTGATAAGCAAAACGTCGTTTCCCTGTTCGCTGTAGATCAAATCGTCCACCAGCTTTCGCGAGAGCAGGACGCCAAACCCTCCAGGGCGGATTCCCATGGCGTCTCGTACTTCCAGGTGCCGCACTGGCTCCTCCGGCGGGTTGGAAATCGCGGCGTGGGTCAGTTCCTCCAGTGAAAAGCCATCGCCTGGATCGCGGATGCGGTAAATGATGACCCGCTTCCCGCGTACATAGGAGACCTCGACCAGTCGCTCAGGATTGAATTTTCCGCCATACTCCATGGCGTTCATCAAAATTTCCTTGAGCGCAAAGCTCATCGACTCTCTCTCCCTTCCGTCCAGGTCGGAGATTTCGTTCATGAACTGAATTACGCGGTCGGCGGTGGCGACTTCGCAACGGGCAATGACGCGCAACCAGGCCGGAGTCGCTGATTCGACCCGGATGCTGTCTTCCCAAGCGTCGCCGGTGGCCGCATGACGCAGGATTTCGTCGAAGGCGGCTTCAAAATAAGGCTTTGAAAAATAGCTGAAGGCATGCTCGCGCATCGCGGCAATCGCATCTTCGCGGGTACTTGCCGTTCCCAGGACAATGACCCGCGGCCTGTATTCCAGCTGATTGATCCGGAGTAGCAGATGGACAGCTTGTTTTGTGGGGAGCGTGCGGTCGGTCAGAAATAGGTCTGAAGGGCGCGACTGTAAAGCAAGGAATGCTGCCTCGTTGTCGCGGGCGTGTTCCAGGCAAAACTCCGGTAAGACTTGGGCGACGCGGTGCGCGATCTCTTCATCGCCTCCGCAAACCAGGACCCGTTTTGGCTGCTCCACAGTCTGTTCGTTCATGAATGCTCAACGCTTAGCAGGTGCGTTGCTGTGCTCAGCGCCGGATCAGCCACATTAACCAACCCGCCCCGACGACGGCCGTGACAAAGATGGAAAAACAATAGAGCCCGTACTTGACCATGGCTTGAGTTGTGGAGCGTTGAGTAATTCCGAAGACCACCGACGCGAAGGCGGCGAACAAAAGGACGGCGGCGAAGTGAGAAGGCGCGAAATTCATAACTTTCTGCCGATCCCGATGTTGTGAGCATCGATCGCGGCGATAAAGTTCAACAGCCCCGAAACGACGGCAAACTTGGTACCGTAGTCGGCAGTCGCGATCTGCACCGCTCCATGACCGAAATCGAACGCGCGGGCGACGATATAAAGCAACCCTGAGCCCAGATCGCCGATGAAGCCCAGAATATTCAGGATCTCCCCGGTATTCGGTGCATAAAGCTTGCCCTGCATCGCTACCCCAAGAACGAACATCGAGGTGATGGATAGGAAGAGCAGCAATCCACGAATGGGACGCTTGACCAGCACATGGCCGGCGCCCGGAAGGAGCCAGCCGACAACGAGGGCGGCATACGCAAGAGTGGATGAGCGAGACGCAGGCGTTGCTCCGCCCTTGGCGGGGATTTGGACGTTTGCAGCCATTCTTCCCTTGAATATACAGGAATCGGAGGGGCCAATTGGCTGCAGCACCGCTGCGCGACATGACATTCACGGCCAGCCCGGTAGAATGACGTTATGGAATTTCCGGTCACCCGTCTGCGCCGTCTGCGGCGCACGGAGGCGCTCCGTGCCCTGGTCCGCGAGACGCGGCTCGAACCCGGCGCACTCATTTATCCGCTCTTTCTATGTCCCGGAGAGGGCGTCCGGCGGGAGATCGGGTCGATGCCCGGAGTCTTCAATCTCTCGATTGACGAAGCGGTGAAGGAGGCTGCTGAGGCGGCGCGCGCTCGGCATTGGCGGCTTGCTGCTCTTTGGCCTGCCTGCGGAGAAAGACGAGCAAGCCAGCGGCGCATGGGCGGAGGACGGGATTGTGCAGCAGGGAATTCGCGCACTCAAGCGGAACCGCAGCCTCGACGGCTTGGTGACTGATTGCAGATGTCTGCCTGTGTGAATACACGTCGCACGGCCACTGCGGCATCGTGGAGCGGAATGGCCCGACTATGAAATTGAAAACGACGCCAGCATCGAAGTGATCGCTCGCACGGCGCGGTCGCTGGCCGATGCCGGCGCGGACATCGTTGCGCCGTGCGACATGATGGACGGGCGCGTCGCGGCTATCCGCGACGCGCTGGACGAGAGCGGGCTCGAGCAATACGCCGGTTCTCTCCTACGCCTCGAAGTTCGCTTCGGCTTTCTACGGGCCGTTCCGCGAGGCGGCGGACTCTGCGCCGCAGTTCGGAGACCGGCGCAGCTACCAGATGGATGGCGCCAATCTCCGCGAGGCGATGCGCGAGATCGAGCAGGACTTGGTCGAGGGCGCCGACATGGTCCTGATGAAGCCGGCGATGCCGTATCTGGACGTGATCCATGCAGCGCGGGACCGATTTGACGTGCCGATTGGCGCTTACCAGGTTTCGGGAGAGTATTCGATGCTTCAGGCGGCCTTTGCCAAAGGATGGCTGGAGCCGCGGCGTGCGATGTTGGAGTCGCTGCAGTCGATTCGCCGAGCCGGGGCAGGATTTATCGCGACGTATTTTGCGAAGGATGCGGCGAGAGCGCTGGGTTAGGCGTCAGCCTAGAGCATCTCGTCGAGTTCGGCAAAAATTTCGGCGAGAACCAGCTTAATTGGAGTTCCAGGAACAACCAACTCGCCGCTCTCAGGCTGCACGAATGCCGAAGCGGTGCAGACGTAGCCCTTGCGATTCCAAGGGTCGAGGGTCCATATGTGCTCGACTCCCATACCGATGTAGTTGTCTATTTTCTTTCTAAGTTCGCGAAAGGTATCACCACTCGAGAGAATCTCGATGCAAATGAGGGGGGCCTTCCGAACGATCCGGTCGCGAGGATCGCTTGTCCGCACGATGCACACATCAGGGACGCGGTAGTTCGATCCAGAAACCTGGTTTCGCAGCTCCGGCAGGCCGAAGACATCCCACGCACGGCGGTTGGATTGGAAGATTCCGACAATGATCGCCTGTAAGGCAGAGTGCTCTCTCTCGCCCACATTTCGCTCCAGAAGTTCGCCGTCGATGTACTCACAGTCTGGGCGGTAAATTGTTTCCAGATATTCGCTGACCGGGATGAGAGTGGCGCTGGACATATCTGATGTCAGTATCGCGCATTTTTGGAGTTAAGGTCGGCAATTCTCATTCGCAGCTATGAATCCGCGCCGTCAGACGGGACGATTCGGCTCGTGACGTTGCTGGAAGGCGTCCGCCATCGCGTAAACTACACTTTCGGCAAAAAGCGGCAAGAATCCCGCAGTCGGCCTCTTCATCTAACTCTTTAAGCATTTCAGAACGGAGCAACTCTTGGCAGAGACAGTTTTTGACGTAGCGATTATCGGCGGCGGGCCCGCCGGGTATACGGCCGCGATCCGCGCCGGACAGTACGGCCTGAAGACAGCGCTGATTAACGATAATGAAAAGCTCGGAGGCACCTGCCTGCTCTGGGGCTGCATCCCGACCAAGTCGCTGCTCTTTGACGCCGAGGTCTATGACCATTTCAAGCACGCCAAGGAATATGGCATCGACGTCAGTGGCGAGGTCAAGGTCAACTGGCCGATCGTGTTGCAGCGCAAGAACGACATCATCGCCAAGCACGTTAAGGGCCTCAACTTCCTGATGCGGAAAAACAAGGTGACCACCTTCACCGGCTACGGCAAGCTGTCCGGCCCGGCGAAGGGCGGCGTTCACACCGTGGACGTTGAGAGCGGCGGGAAGAAGGAGTCGATTCAGGCGAAGAACATTCTGCTGGCCACCGGCTCCAATGCGAAGCTGCTCCCTGGCCTGACCGCCGACGATCGCATTCTCACCAACATCGAGATGTTGGAGATTCCGGAGATCCCCAAGTCGATGATCGTTATCGGCGCGGGCGCGGTTGGGGTAGAGTTCGGATCGATCTTCTCGAGCTTTGGCAGCGAAATCACCATCGTCGAGTATCTGCCCCGGCTGGTGCCGGTTGAGGATGAGGAGATCAGCAAGGAACTCAACCGTACCTTCCGCAAGCGCGGCATCGACATCAACACTGGCGCGAAGTTCGAAAAGGTCGAGAAGACCAAGACCGGCGTGAAGGTCACCTACACCACCTCCGACGGCAAGCAGGTGGTGAAAGAAGCAGAAAAGGTGCTGGTCGCGGTTGGGCGCGGTCCCCGCACCGAGGGCATTGGACTGGAAAAGACCAAAATCCAGATGGAACGCGGGTTCGTTCATGTGGATGAGTGGCAGCAGACCGCGGAGCCCGGCATCTACGCCATCGGCGACATCGTGGCTGGCCTGCCGCAGCTCGCGCACGTTGGCGCCATGGCGGGCATGGTTGCGGTCGCCAAGATAGCTGGCCAGTATGCCAAGCCGATCAAGCGCAATCACATCCCCGGCTGCACCTATACCGAGCCGCAGATCGGCAGCGTCGGCCTCACCGAGGCCGCAGCCAAAGAAAAAGGCCTTGACGTGAAGGTGGGCAAGTTTCCCTTCGCAGGCAACTCCAAGGCATCGATCGTGGGTTCGCATGAGGGATTCATCAAGGTCATTGCCGACAAAAAGTACGGCGAGATTCTCGGCGTCCACATCATCGGCCCGCAGGCGACGGAGTTAATCTCAGAGGCCGTGGTTGCGATGCAGATGGAAGCGACAGTCGAGGACCTTATGTTCACGATCCACGCGCACCCGACTCTATCAGAGGGAATGCTGGACGCATTTGGGAGCGTCGAGGGCATGGCGATCAACGCGTAAAACGCGATGGTTGCATCTCCCGCGCGAGAGTCGCGGAAGATGGTAGTCAACTCACTGCGGCAGCAGCCGCTGGTAGTGGCTAGGGTCATAGTCGAACTTGACCAGGCCGTCGCGATAGTCGATGTGCATGGTGAGTTGCGCCAGGGTCGCCGCGCCGATGAAACCTGAGACCTCGAGCCCAGTATTTCTACTGATGTTTGAAGTGTCAAAGCTGGCGACTTCCTTAGCGGGCTGTTTGATATTTGCAAAGTAGAAATTCACATTTTCCGCGGTGTAGACTTTCTCCACTTTCCCGTTAAGGCCACGCACCTGAAGGTTGTTGTCGGAGTGCAACTTGGTGAACTCGCGCGCCGCTTCAGGCGAGATTGTCGTCGACCACGCCCCGGTGTCCAGGATGAAAAGTTTCCGGTTGGGGTTCAGGTTCAGCGAGGTGGGAACAAGCAACTGGTGCCCCACCCGGTAAATCTTGGAGTAACTCTTCATCTCTGGAGCCACATATCGGTCCTGAGGTCCCCTTGGGGCCGGAGGCGCTTGAGCTGCCGACTTTCCGTCGGGATTTGCAGCCTTGCCTTCGCCGGGCGGGGAGCCTGCGGGGGCGTCTTCGTCCGCGCCCTGGCCCGTTTGGAGCGCTGGCTTTTGAGGCCCGCTGTCGGAGGGACGTGGCGGCAGCGGACCAAGCTCCACCTTCTGCCTTGGGTAGTCCAGGGTCACGAGGAAGTTTGAAAACACATCCATGCCGATGAGACCGTCGGAGTCCATCACGTTCTTCGAATCGAGCACGTGGACCTCGCAGTCGTGGAAGACGAGGGAGCCAATCTGGATGCTGTCCGCGTAGGCCACATAACCGCTCTTTTCGCCCTGGCTGCCGATACCGCCGACATCCGTCTTTTCAAAGGGTTTCAAGCCCGCCCGCTCAGCTCCCGCGCGGCCGATGAGCAAGCCGCTGGCGCCGGTATCGATCTCCAGCCTCTGCTTGTGGTCGTTGACCTTTACCTCCAGACCGAAGGCGCGTATGTGGGTGGCGTCATACATCAATAATGCGAAGGGAATTTCAGTTGAGCTTGTGTCTGAGGCCAGGCGGCAGGGCTTGCGCGGCTCGGCGGCGCTTTTCTTCAGAAAGTCGAGATACCTTACCGTTCGCTTGATCTCTTCTGCATCATCACCCTTCGGTGATGCCAGGTAGGCCTCGATCGCGGTGATGCGCTCGTTCAGAGACAGGGTACCCATCCATGCTCCCTGAATGTCAGGATCGGAGGGATCGAGCGCGTGCGCATTCTGTAGTTCCTTCTGTTCGCTGCCGTAGAGAGAATTCAGACGGTACAGGCGTGCCAACATGAGGTGCATCGGTGGATAGCAGGGGTCGGCCGCCATTGCACTCTGAGTTGCATCGGCGGCCAGCCACGGCGTTCCCTGACGATAGAGCACTTCAGCCTGGGCGGTCAGCAACACAGCAGACTTTGGCTGCGCGGCCAATGCCTTCTGCACCACATCGGCAGCCTCGGCCATCTTTTGCTGCCGCAGCAGCGCCTTTACCAGTGCGGCCACAATTTTTGGGTCATTCGGGTGCAGCACAAGTTGTTGCTGATAGAGAGTAGCTGCTTTGTCGTAGTCGCCATGCATGAAGGCGCTTTGCGCATCGGAGGCCGGGGCCGGGGTGGCGACCGGGCAGCCAATGGCGAATGCTCGCACACTCAGGCATAGAACAAAAAGCGGAACGGCTCGCGACAGAAAGACGATCAAGCGATGCATGGAGGCTCTCCAGAGAATTGCGAGTAACAGTACCACGAACTCGATTCGTTGGAAAAGCGAATGTCGCTTCCTCCTTCGAAGGAACTGAGACGGGATTTAGACTGGAGATGAAAGACACAATGGTTCTGAACCTCCTCCATCTCGGCCGCGTCGATTACGCTGAAGCGCTGGCTCTTCAGCGGCAACTGGTTGAGTTCCGCCATCAAGGCCGCATCGCCAACACGCTTCTGCTGCTGGAGCATCCTCCCGTTCTCACGCTGGGCCGAAATTCGGTGCGGGAGAACATTCTTGCCAGCGATGACCTACTCGCCCAGCGCGGAGTAGCAGTGCATGAGATCAACCGCGGCGGCGATGTAACGTATCACGGTCCTGGACAGCTGGTCGGCTATCCAATCGTAGATTTGCGAAGCTTCACGCCGCGGTTGGGAGCAGTCGACTACGTCCGCAAGCTCGAAGAGGTGCTGATTCGCGCCTGCGCCAGCTATGGAGTTATCACGCAACGAATTTCGAGGCGGACTGGCGTTTGGACCGTGCCAGGCGGTTCGATTCCGGAAAAAAAGATTGCTGCCCTTGGCGTTCACATCTCAAGAGGCATCACTTCGCACGGCTTTGCGCTCAACGTGACCACAGATCTGCGCGATTTCGAACTGATTGTGCCCTGCGGCATCGCCGATCGCGCGGTCACTAGTCTCGAGGCCGAAATCGATACTGAATCCCACGCAGTCCCAGCGTTAGAGCAGGCAGGAAACACCGTCGCGAGGCACTTTGGCGCCGTCTTTGGCCATCAGGTGCTGTGGCGGGAGTCCATTTCCGAACTGTTGAGCGAGGCTGCTCAAGTTGAGGCCGAGAAATTGCCGCAAATGATACCCGAAGACACTCCTTTAAGCATCCCGAAAGAGCTGAAACGGCTCAGAGGACAAGAGGAAACCGTTCTCGCGTAGACTGAAGGGTTGCGAAATCGATACTATTCGCGAGCCGGAAGCGGAAGTCCGGGAGCGAAAGCGAATCTGTATATCTGTTGTGAATCTTTGCTTTAAAGAACCGGAAGGAAACCAATGCCGACTGATGTCATCATGCCCCAGATGGGCGAGTCGATTTTTGAGGGAACGATCACCAAGTGGCTGAAGAAGCCTGGCGACGCCGTGCAGCGCGACGAGCCGCTCTTTGAAATCTCGACCGATAAGGTCGATGCCGAGATTCCATCGCCGGCGGCCGGGACACTGACCGAGATCAAAGTGGGCGAGGGCACGACCGTCCAGATCAATACCGTGGTTGCAGTACTCGCTGAAGAAGGCGGCGCAGCTGTTCCCGCCTCGGCCCCGAAGGCCGAAGGCGGCTCGAACACCTTGCCTCAGGCAGACGGCGCCTCCGCGGCAAAGACCTCCGAAGCGCCCGCGCCACCCGCAATGGAGGCATCCTCCGCCAGCAAGGCGATCGATGTGATCATGCCCCAGATGGGCGAGTCGATCTTCGAAGGCACGATCACCAAGTGGCTCAAGAAAATCGGCGAGACGGTCGCCCAGGACGAGCCGCTCTTTGAGATTTCAACTGACAAGGTAGACGCCGAGATTCCTTCCCCGGCGGCCGGAACGCTTACTGAGATTAAGGTCCCTGAGGGGACCACGGTTCAAATCAATACCGTGGTTGCGATAATCGGCGGAGCGGCAGGAGCCGCCAAAGCGGCGGTCGCGCCCGGTAAGGCCGCGCCAGCCGCAACGCCCACGCCGCAACCTGTCGCTGCCAAGCAGGAGGAGGTTGTTGAGTCGGACGAAGCCTCCACAGCCGACGGCGTGCGCTCCTCACCTCTGGTAAGGAAGATCGCCAAAGAACACAATCTCGATCTGAGCAAAGTGAAGGGTAGCGGTTCCGGAGGACGGATCACCAAGGAAGATGCCCTCGCGGCGGTCGCCCAAGGCGGCGCTTCTCCGAAGACGGCTCCCGTTGCTCAACCCGCGGCCGTTGCTTCAGCCGCGCCAAGACCCGCCGCGCCTGCGCCGGCTTCTAACGTGGTGCTCGGCGAGCTGGTCCCGCTCAGCCGTATGCGATCGATTATTGCGCAGCGGATGGTCGACTCGAAGCGCACCAGTCCGCACGTCCACACCTGTTTTAAGATTGATCTGACAAAGATCGTGCGTTTGCGCGAAAAGGAGAAGACGAAGTACGAGCAGCGGAACGGCGTCAAGTTGACCTATATGCCATTCATCACTCGAGCGGTGGTCAACACGCTGCGCAAAATGCCCATCGTCAACGCGAGCATGGAAGGCGACGGCATCCGCTATCACAAGAACGTGAACATCGGCATTGCGGTCGCTCTGGACTGGGGCCTGATCGTACCGGTGATCAAAGAGGCGGAAGACAAGAGTTTTCTCGGCATTGCACGGTCGATCGTCGATCTGGCGGAGCGGGCGCGCGGCAAGAAGTTGAAGCCTGATGAAGTCGGCGGGGGAACGTTCACCATTACTAATCCCGGCATCTTTGGTGAGCAATTTGGAACACCGATCATCAACCAGCCGGAGAGTGCGATTCTTGGTGTGGGCGGATTGTTCAAGGAGCCGACCGTGGTCACCGATGAAAGCGGCGCCGATGCAATCGCCGTCCGTAGCATCATTCGGTTGACTCTGGGCTTCGATCACCGCATCGTTGACGGTGCCGATGCCGGCAAGTTCATGCAGGAAGTCAAGAAATACCTCGAGAACTGGAGCGAAGATATCGGCTGACCCGTTTCCACAAAGAATCTGTCCGAGCGGAACGAAGGTGACGAGCGGCTTTTCTTGGGGGAAAAGCCGCGTCGAGTTTATTTCCACAGGGTATGACCAACTGTGAAACGGATTAGCAATAACCACTGTTACAAGAGGCAGGCTATCCGTCTGCCTTTTTCTCTTTTGTAACGGAAAGTCTTACAGAAGCTGTTCTGCCTCAAGGACGCGCGCAATCGCCGCTTCCGGAGTGGAGCCTACCGCCGAAAGATGGCCCATTTTTCTTCCCTTCCGCGGCTGGTGCTTTTCATATAAATGCAGGCGCACTCCCGGCACCGCCAGCGCTAAATCGAACCGTGGACTGCCTGTCAACCAAATATCGCCGAGCAGATTGACGATAGCCGCCGGCTGCACAAGGCTGACGTCGCCTAGCGGCAGATCACAGACGGCGCGAACCACCTGTTCGAATTGGCTCGTCACGCAGGCGCGCTCGCTCGCGTGGTAGCTGTTGTGCGGACGTGGAGCGAGCTCATTCACCAGCAAAGCACCTTGCTTCGTGAGGAACATCTCGACGGCCAGCAGCCCTTCGAGCTTCAACTCCTCCGCCAGTCGTAAGGCGATTCGCTGCGCTTCTTGTTCGAGCTCTGCAGAAATCGACGACGGAATCACACTCCAGACGAGGATCTGGTTTTCGTGATGATTGGTCGCGGAAGCGAAGCTTCGCACGTCTCCGCCCGGCGTCCTCGCGACCATGACCGAGATCTCTTTCTCAAGATCGAGCGCCTGTTCGGCGATGCAGGGCTTCTCGCCTAGCGCCAGCCAGGCTTGATGCACCGCTTCCGCAACTGGAGTGCTGTCTTTGCCGAATCCGAGCTTTGCCTGACCGCGACCGTCGTATCCGCCTCGGGAGGTTTTGACGAAGCAGCGTCCGCCCAGAGTCGTTGCCGCGTCGAGCAAGCCTGCTTCCGAAGTAGCAGAACGATAAGGTCCTACGGGGAAGCCATGATCGCGAAGCCAGTTTTTCTGCAGGATGCGGTCCTGAATAATCTTCAGGAGCGCCATGCCTGGTCTAACGGGCGCGTATTGCGATGCGGCTTCAAGACAGGCGAGCGAAACCTGCTCAATCTCCAGCGTGACCACATCGCTGCCCCGCGCAAGATCGGCGGCAGCCCGGGCGTCGTTCCAGTCGCCCTCAAAGCAGGCATCCACCACAAACCGCGCCGGGCAGGATGGATCGGGGTCCATGACGTGAATGCGATAGCCCAGGGAACGTGCAGCCATCGCGGTCATGCGTCCTAGCTGTCCGCCGCCTAGTATGCCAATTGTCGCGCCGGGGAGGATCGCACTCATTGGGGAAGCTCTTCTGCCAGCACTTCATCGCGGCGGGCCTCGCGCCACGCTCGCAGGCGGTTGCGCAAAACAGTATCGTGGAGCGCCAGAATCTCGGCGGCGAAGAGCGCTGCGTTAGCCGCGCCCGGTTTGCCGATGGCAAGCGTGCCGACGGGTACCCCCTTAGGCATTTGCACAATCGAGAGCAGGGAATCGACGCCATGGAGCATCGTCGCCGGTACTGGAACGCCGAGCACCGGCAGCAGCGTCTTTGCGGCCAGCATTCCGGGCAGATGGGCCGCGCCGCCCGCGCCGGCGATGATTACCTGCAGGCCGCGGTCCTCGGCCATTTGCGCATACTCAAAGAGCCAGTCGGGCGTGCGGTGCGCAGAGACGACGCGGACTTCATGGGGAATCGAAAACTCGTGGAGCAGGTCGACGGCAGGCTTGAGCACCTCATAGTCGCTCTTGCTTCCCATCACGACGCCGACGAGCGGTTGCACATCCATTTTGTGATTATATGGGTAGGCACGCCGCACGCCAGCGCGCTCATCGCGGCAGGTTCTCCAGCGATAGCTTATAACTTCGACTTCAAGGCCGCGACTTTCGCTGCGACCGTTCTTTGGATCGCAGACTGAATTGTTGACTTCCGCAATTGGATTGCCTTGAGCAGGCGGCCCCAGTTGGCGACGGTAACGCCGGTCGAAACACCGCCGAGGACAAAGCCGATTCCAAATTCCATCTTCCCCTCCTAATTACCGGTTGGTGTTGGTTGGGATTTGCGGTCCAGGATCGCCGCGCCACGGTTGATTGCGTAGAGCGACCCGCAGACTAACGTCACGTAGCCGCCGACCGCCCCGAGGTCGGGCAACTTCTTATCATGCACGACAAGGGCGGTGACCCATCCCAGCGAAAAAACCACAACGAGCACGATGCAAAATCGCGCGCTCGACACGTTTCCGTCGGACTCCGACAGCATCGAGCGGAAGAATGGGCGGCTCCAGTTATCCATGTTGATCTCCTTAAGGAAGGGCGGGATCACTTGTGATGGGTGGCGGCGTAGACTCCAACCCCGGTACCGGCGCCTACTGCGAACCACTTCGCGGCGCCCAGTGCGCGATGCCAGATGGAGCCGCCTTTCGCTACGATCTTCCACTCGTCGCGCTGCTCTTCGGTCAGCCTGAGCTGTTGTTTGCCATCGTCCTCCAGGGCCTGGCAAGCGGCAAGCTTGGCGGTGTTTTCCTGGCAGCTGAGTTGCGCATCGCGAATGCCTTGAAGATCAGCCTCCGGTATGACCACCGTTTGTGCGGTTGGACCGTCGGGCAGCGCGGGATTCTCCGGAGTGGTCAGCACCTGCAATGGTTGAGGAAGATTAGGCAGAAGACTGCTCGTGTCGCTGACCAACTGGGTCGCCGTGGCTGGCCGCCGCCGTTCTTCTTCCAGCAGCGCGAGCTTCCTGTCGAGCGCCATCTGTACCTCGGACTGCTGTTGCTTGAGGCCTTCGATCTGCTTCTGCTGCTGGCCGGTTTGGGCCTCCGCTTTCACTCGGCCGTCATGCTCCTGCAACCACCCATAGCCGGCAAAGACCAGAAAGCCTGTGAGGAGAACTGTAGGCACCGCGATGGCCAGGGTCTTGGCCTGTTCCTGAGTTATCATTCAGCTCCCTTCATCGATCGCGCAGGTAACGCACTGCGATTTCTATCAGCGTAAAGATGACGCCAAAGGCAGCGATCGCTCCTTTAGCATGCTGTATACCGCGCTCGTGCTGGTCCAACCGTTTTTCCAGCGCGTAAAGCCTGCCTGGCTGTCCGGCCCCCATCAGCGATCCCATCTGGTTCTTGAGCACGGCCATTTCGCTCTTCATCAAAGAGAGATCGGTCAGCACCGCAGCTTCGAAATCATTCATATCGTCCGCGTCCCTTTCCCCACCCTGTCCGAGCGATGGAATACGTCGCCGTCACGGTTACAAAGGAACGTTAATGAAGACCGCGCTGGAGAAGCGCGAGTAGTTTGGTGGGATCGAAGCATCGTATTCACGGATGTAATATTGCTCGATCGCCGCTTCGCGAGGGATCGTGAAGTTCGGCACCGGACTGCGCAGGACCAGGTCGGCATCGTTGCCCGGAGCGAAGTACCAGTCCCTTCGGCGGACTTCAAATCCGCCGCCGGTCGGCGGTGCGGCGCCTGCCGCAATTTGAATGGCGGACCCAGTGACCGAGGCGATCGCGAGAGCCGCCAGGTTAGGCAAGACGGTAACCGCGGTCTCGGCTTGCTGAGGCAGCCATGCATCCTTGGGAACGGCAGTGGAGAGCCTCAGAGAGAGTGCATCCGCCCAGTCATTCGCAAACTCGATCTTATATTTCGTGAGGTCAGGTGAAGAGCTTCCAACTTCGATAGATACCGCGCGCACGACTAGATTTGCGATGACACCCGTGGAGACCGCATCGACCGCTAGTACGTCTCCGGGCCAGATGTCATGGGGCGTCTGAAGATTGAAGCCGGTATAGTTTCCCGACCATGCGGCCGCGCGGCTAGTGGCCAGCGCCAGCAACGCGAAAGCTGCATTCTCACAGTCGGCTGAGCTTCGAGCCGCGGGACTAATCACGCTCCCTGCCCAGCGCGCAGGACCCGGAATGGTACCATTTCCTTCCGCGGCAATGCTTGCAGCACTGGCCAGCCGGGCGACAGAGCGATGCACCGTACGATATGTCACAGTGATAGTCTCATTTGCCGCCGGGACTGAGGTTGCGTAGAAATGGAGCGCTCCGGTGCGCTCGACTCGGGCGTCGGCGCCTTGGGTTGCCCGTCCCAGCTTGCGAGTAAAAGCCGTACCGCCGGTGTCCTGACTGGTTACCCAGATGGCTCCTGCTTCTGTCACCGTAATATTGCCGATGCTGCCGACGAGATTTGTGCTGTTGACCGGAGCAAATACGACTAGTGAGGGGGCAGTCTCCGCCGATCCGTCGTAAAGAACAGTAGTGAGGTCGGTCGTGCCGAAGGTCGTGTCCTGAACTTCCATCACGACGCTCGCTCCTGAAAACGCTTCGTTCCCGCCGTAGCTGACCTCTCCACTATCCCCGACTGCATAGTAAGTAGCGAACGCGCGTTGGACTTCTTTGCAATATGTCCTGATGCGCAGCGTGTACAAGTGGCCTGCGATGGGGGTGAAAGAGGCTCCGGCAGCCATGCCTTGAAGCATCGGCGTGACCACCGTCGCGCCTGCGACCTGTTGTACCTGAAAGCCGGCGAAGCAGTTGACGGTATGGACGGTCCCCCCGTACAGCCCGCAGAGAATTCCGGCACTCGCCGCGCCGAACTGCACCCCTCCAGCTTCAATCACCAGCGCGCCGCCGAGCTCCAATTGATCGATTGCGCTTACCGTGGTATCTCCATCTACTCCATCGCCGCCACTGAAAGTCAATCCAGCCGAGGTCAGCGAGATGTGTGCCCCCCCGTCTTGGACATTCCAAAGGACGGCGTTGATCGTCGCTCCCTGGAAGAGGTCTACGAGTGGCTTGGAGTGCGAGGCAGCGGGGAAGTATGGCAGCCGGGTGAGCATGAAGAGCACGGTCGTTCCGTCGCCCTGGAATATCTCCGTGACATAGGCAGCAGGTTCCTCGTCCCCGCATACGGTGACGTCGTTGGCCAGCGTCTTCACCATCGAGGCCTGGAGAGTCGCGACCTGGAGCGTGCCTGCAGCCTCGCTCAGCGTGTGAGTGACA
Organism: uncultured Acidobacteriaceae bacterium; assembly: GCA_963790505.1. Classification (GTDB taxonomy): domain Bacteria; phylum Acidobacteriota; class Terriglobia; order Terriglobales; family Acidobacteriaceae; genus Acidisarcina. Next base: position 1,594,989 of record CAWBOT010000004.1, read on the forward strand.
CTGCCGACGGGAGTAAGGGTTACAGTCCCCGACAGCGCGGTATACGAGGCGCGGGCCATCGACGCGAGAGCGGCGGCATTCTGAGACCAACGGTGGCCGGCATCGGGCATGAAGCGGCCAACCGGCGCGACTGCCAGGCTCGTATTGAGCGTGAATCGAGTGGGGTCGACACGAGACGTTAGGGTTGAGAATAGTTGCCCGACAGTCTGGCCCGCGGTTGCTCTCGTCTGTGGGACGTTCTGCCAGTCAAGCAGCACTTCATCGCTCACCGCGGAAAGCGAAAGTTGGTAGATGGCGCCTGTAGTTCCTGCTCCGGCCAGCTCACGGGCAGGCTCGGTAGCCAGATATCCCGTGAAAAGCACGATGCCATTGTTATCTGTAACAATCACTCTGCCATTACGGATCGGTGTAATGAGAGTCGTGCCTGCCAGGACGAGGCCGAAGGAACAGAGTGAGGGTTCATTCAGCTTTCGTTTGATCATGAGCGGCGGTTTCGCGGAGAGCGCGGCGGAATAATCGATCGCTCCGTTTCCGTCGAGATTGTCAATCGTCAGCTTCACTAGGTCTCCTTCGATCTACAGCAGTGTCATTGGGCTAGGGAGGAAGCTGCGAAAACACAGCACTTGTTCTCCGTCGTTGGCATCAATGACTGGGAGGGCACGGAAGCTGGCCTTCAGTGTGACCCACTCAAGCGGCGCAATCAGCGTCTCGCTACCTTCTTGCGCGCCCCCTGTCGGCTGCAGTCTCGGGTAGTAATAGAGAATCCGCTCGCCCTGCTCACCGGGCATCACCAGAAGCGCCGACCATTCCTGAAAGAACGATCCGCCCTCGCGATCGACGAAGCCCGCAATTTCCTGGACTCTCATCCCGGCAGCCGGAGCACCTGCCAGCAGCGGTTGCGCCAGGGTAACTCCCGTAGCCGTAACTCCGGCCACCAGTGCTACGTTAAAGCTCACTCTGCGTACGTAGTCAGGATCGCTGTTCACGCTCGCCGCGCTGCGTACATAGGCGGCGCTGACCCCGCTGCCGACGTAGCCGATCTGTCCGGCGTAGTCCGCATCTACCACCACCATCTGCCCAGCATGGAAACCGGCCAGGCTTGCGGACGCAATGTCGAGCGACGTTGCCGTAGATCCAGCGGCCACGCTTACCGCTGTGACGCCTTTGCTCCCCGAGCCGTTTGCAGTTGCGCCGGCGGCGGGCGCGAGCAGATTCATGTGCTCAGAGCCGGCCGAAAGCGCCATCGATAACTTACGCCAGGTGAGGAAGCGGAAAGAGACGGTCGCTCCGATCAGTTCGCGCATCTGTACTTGCGGAGCGGCCGGACTGCCGACATTCAGAACGTTGATCGTGCTCGCCGATTTGCGCGTGAAGTCCGCGATCCACCCAAGGTCAATCCACGGGGCAGGAGGTGCATCGACCTCAAAAAACCCGTTCACCGACGGGTCAAAGACGGTCGGTTGTTCCGTCGAGCGGTTGACCGGCGCGAAATAGGCTCGCACCCTGCGAGTGAGTGGAGCTGTCGCAGGCGTATATGTAACAGCGGCTGTGCTCATAGCTCTCCCGGCTCCTGATACGCAAACACTGTGACCTTGGCGCTCCTCGTCAACCGATCTCGAACGGTCAGAGCAGGGGCAAACTCGGCTGCTGTCCAGAAGACCGGGGTATTGAGTTGCTGCACGGGATTTTGTGCGTAATCCATTTTTGGGGTCGAGGGTGGCGAAAGCACGCTGATCACTTCCGCATCCATCTCTTCGAGCGCTCGGCCGCGGTCAAGTCCCGACGCGCCCTGAGTCCCCCCAGTGGTGTAATGAATCTCGCACTCCATCCGCGCCAGCACGAGCGGCAGGTTGACGTCCGCGTCTAGCGTCGTCCAGCGCAAAACAAAGGCGTCGGGCGGCAGCATCGGAACAACCGCCTCCGCTTCCTCCACCAGGATTCCCGGCCGCTGGACGCCGCGTTGCAGCATCGTTCGATTCGGGTTCACCACCGCCAGCCGATTGCGCAAAGCGACGTAGAACGTGTCCTTCGCATTCTCCATAAGTCCCTCAAATGCCTTGCGGCAATGATTCACGTAACTGTAGGCGGTACAAATATGCCTGGCCAAACGCTTCAGGTGCGGCGATCGCCTCGATCAGGAACGACTTGCCGCTGACTGAGACTGCAGCCGTCTGAGCAAAGAGGGCGTCGGCCGAGGTCAACTGCAAAGCGCCGACCTGGGTTTGGATCGCCGAAGCGGAGACCATCAATTCAAATTTCTCCGCTTGCCCCTCGATCAGTGGCGTGCGGACACGACGAAATAGCGCCGGACTCAGGGGAAGCTGCTGGTAGGTCTGTGGCGTGATTCCGATCTCCGAGGCCTCGCCCGCCGCCGCGGCCGCGGGTATTTGCAGGGATACCGACAGTCCCCCCAGGGAACGCAAGAGGGCGTCAGCCGCGCGCTGCGCGATCGGGCTGTAGTTACGAACACTTAGGTCCGCGCTCATTAATTGAGGTCCTTTCACGGCTGTCTTTTCGCGCCGGCGATCGCAAGCGCGGCTTGCCCCACCGCCTATCCGAGCCGGTTGGCGATATAGGGCCGCAGCAAAGCGGCCACCTGGGCGTCGATCAATGAGTTTGAAAAGTATTCCAGCTGGAGGGTGTCCAGTCGGCTCGATTTAACGTTGAGCGACGGCGTCGCCTGCATGTTCTTAACGATCTGCGAACAGGCCGACATGACGTCGTTGCCGATCGTCGTCAGCCCGGCGGTATAAGTAATGGCGACTTCGTTGTATGGCAATCCAAGGATGTTCATCGGAAAGGTCAGCTCCCCGGTATCGAAGACCCAGTCGACGGTCGTCGGATCGATCGCCGTCCAGGCGCCAGGCAGGCCGAACGCCCATGCGATCTCCGACTGGATTGGATAAACGAGTTCACCGCGACGCGGTCGCGCATAGCGGGCGTTGATGCTGACCAGCGGCGAGTTGGCCGGCGCAATCGCCGCCAACGGCAGATAGCTTAGGTGCACTGTCTGCGCTCCTTCTGTGAGTCGCATCCGTTCGACATACTGCGCTGGATTCAGGCTGGCTCGACGGCAATAGGACTCCATCAGCGCCGACGCGGCCGTCACCCAATCGTCGGTCGTGGCTGGGTCGAGGCCGAAATTCGCGTAGTCCGTTGGTTGCAGATATCCCATGCTTTTTGTCCTCTCGCCCGGGTTCGGTCAAAGGGTAAAAAGAAGGCCAGCCGGTAAGGAACTGGCCTTGCCCAAAACCGCGCTCACGCCCGGAGCGCGGCGCTCCAAGGAACAACTTCCTAGCGGTCGACCAACACCTGATAATGCGCATAGTTGGCGCCCTTGACGACCACTCCGCCAAACTTGACCGCGACATATTGAGAGGCCAGCGAGCCGGGAACACCCAGTTGGAAGATCCGCGGCAACGGATCGCTCAGCCAGTGGTACTCGATCAGGTCTTCGGTGACGATGTAAGCGGGCAGCACCGCCGTCCCCGACCCCGGCGTGCCGGTGTAAGGCAGCGCCCACTCAGGGATGAGCGGCAACTCGCCGGCCTGGGTCGAAAGCGCCTTGACCCGGACGCCGCCGCTCACCTCCACCGTCGATAAGACCACGTTGAACTCGGTCTTCATCTCGCGGTCGATCAGATCGAGCAGCACCGGATTGGCGTAGATGGCCGTTGGCCGGTTGCGGTAACTGGTGTTGGCGACCATCTGCGCAACTGCCGACTTGATGCCATCGACGATGCTGGCGGTGGTCCCGATGGTAGTGGTTAGGCCGCCTGCCTGGATCTGCCCGATCGCGCCGAAGTACTGCAGAGTAACCGGAGTCGAGAGGGAGGTATCGTTGCCATTCCATAGTGCGACGTCGTGGGCGTTAAGCACGCCTTCGACCGTGTCCACGAGGTCTTTGGCCTGCAGGTAGGCGAACTGCTTCTGCTGATTGCCCAGCTCGATGTCAAAGAGGTTGTAGTTGATCTGGGCGACGATCGCCTTGAGCGGTACGCTGCGCTCGACTCGCGTCGGGCTTACGGTCGGAGCGACGATCGAACGGGGATTGACGAATCCTGATGTTCCCGGGTTGGGAATCGCCGTCTCCTCGAAGAAGCGCGAAGGATGCCCGGTCGCCGGGACCTGCTTGATCCGCTGCCCAAAGATGCCTCTGCGTTGCACAATGTCGGTGATCTCGGTCTGGTAAAAGGGGACTTCAATCGCGCCCGGTCCGATATAATCGGCCGCTGAATGGATGTCGAGAAAGTTTGCGTTCATGGCTTCCTTCCGCCTGATGTAAGGCTCTTGCGGGTTGGTGGCGATTTGTCGCTGCCACGGTTGCAAAAGGAAAGCCCCACATTCGGCGCGAGGTTTGCGCCGAATATGAGGCCGCGAGTTTCTTCGGGCGGAGCTCTAGCCCAGCAAGCCGGCGCGTATCAACTGCGACTTCACCGCGATGCGCTGCTCCAGGCTGAGGCCGTTCAGCGCCGCGTCGAGCGCTCCTCCGTTCACCTGGTCCAGAGTATCGATGCCATGCTTGGCGAGCAGATGTGCCGCTGCTACGGGCACCGTCTTTCGGGCCGCTGCGACCGTTCCGCCAGCCTGGGCACTGAGCTCGGCAATCTTCTGCTCGGCGACGCGCAGCTTCACTTCGAGTTCGGCCAGCCGCGCGGAGGGCTCGGACTCCACTGCCGCTACCACCCGCGAAACATCCCCGCCTGCCGGGCCGCACGGCGATCCGGCTGTAAAGCGTCCCTCGATCGACGCCGCGGCGCGCTCCAGTTGCGCGGCCGCCGCCGTCAGTTGAGCAATGCCTTCTGCCAGCGCACCGCCTGCCATTTCGTTTGCCGCTCCCGACTCAAGTTCCATATGGCGCTCTTCCTTTCTGGGTTGTTCAAGCTTGTTCACGCTGCGTGCGTCGCGCTCTGCCCGGGGGCGAGGCCGGCGCGCAGCTCCGACCCCTGCGCGGCCTTCCGCAACCGGAACGAAGTCTGTCGATAGGCCGCTTTATCGCGCAGCAGGATGGCCGCTCCCGTGAAGGTCGCACGCGTGAGCGTCCAAACCGAGGCCCGCATGTCCGCTACGTGGGCGTCGGCGAGTTCGTAGGACATTCCCATGCTGCCGGGGAGCCCTTTACGCATCTGCTCCTCCACCTCGGGAAAGTCCTTCCCAAAGAGGTAGCCGCTGACGCAGAGCCGCGTACCCTCGATATCGGCCTCGGTGAGGATTCCGCACTTCCGCCGTGAGTCATGCCCATCCCAGCCTGGCCGGTAGTCGACCGCCATGCCAAGCAGCGACGGCAGGGCGGCCATGGCGGCGGCCCGGGTCAGGATTACCCGGTGGCCACGCGCTCCCGAAGGAGCGCGATCGCTGGTCGCGTCAACCACCGTCAGCACCCCTTCAAATGGAATCCGGTTGGGATGCCCGGCAACCCGCGGCATCGTGACTGCCATTGCTTCCAGTTTCATGTTCCTCCCCGCCTCGCATTCATGATTCCGACAACCAACTTCTTTGTCCGCCGATCATTCTTCGTTCAGAAGCCTGTCGGTCTTTTCCTCCACCTCCTCTTGCCGGGTTAGTTCGACCGCCGATGGCGGGACGGCAACCGGATCTGGCAGCGGACCCAGACCGCGCATCGCCCGCACCTCGTTCACCGTCAACACTCCGGCAGTGAGCAGGGCGGTCTGCATCTCGACCTCGGTCATCTCGTCTCGCGCATCGAGTTCGTTGAAGACAAACTCGAACTCCGGCCAGCCGAGTCGTTTGGCAAAGAGATCGCGGGTAAGGTGCTCGGCGATCAGCTTGGCAAGCGGGACTACCGCGCTCCGGAAGGCCTCGTCGGCCTGTTCCGACGCGGTGGACTGGTTCACATCGCGCTCGAGGCCCAAAAGCATCGGCGGGACTGAAAACGCATTCCCGACCATGCGAATCAGAAACTCCTGCCAGCTCAGGCGCAGGTCGGCGTCGGTGCCGGCGGCGAAGCGCAACACCTCGGGCTTCTGTTCGCTGGAGATAAGCGGCACGCGGCCTGTTCCCTCGATCTCGTCCTGCCACCAGCGGATCAGGCGGTCGTGCTGCGCCGGACTGGTCTCGTTGAGCCACAGGGCGTATTGCACGACCGAATTGCTGGCCAGCTTCGCGGCAAAGCGATGCGCGCCGAGAAAGCTGTTCACCGTCTCGAAGGCGACCTCCAGCGGCCCGAGACCGAAGGGGGTGTAGCTGCGCGGGTTCAACCGGATGTAGATAAGCTCATCGTCCTTGAGCGGAATCAGCCCCGGGATCTTGCCCTCAAGCGAATCGCCGCCGAGCGGCATCATTTGTCCCATCGCCAGTCCGGTAGCCTGGGCGTAGCGCGGGGTTGCAGGATCGCTGTCCCACTTCGCGTTGATCTTGATCGTTGCTCCATCGACCGGCCATAACTCGAAAGGCCGCTGCGGGTCGCCGGTCAATTCCATCTCGATTGCGCCGTAGCCCCCCACGAGCGCGTCCTCGATCACCGGCTCAATGAGGGTCCGGAAGGAGTCGCCGGAATTCGGACCCTCAAGCGTTTGGCGCAATACCGAGCCGCGCGCCTCAGCGTCGGTGACGTTCGCGGCTGAGTAGCCCCGCTTCAACCGGACTTGCCAGTCGAGGCCGACGATCCGGTCCTTGATCACGTTGATCGCTCGGCGGGCAAGCGGCGTCTCGGCGAAGCGCCGCAGGTTGACCGGAGTGGGCTTGGGCAGCAGGTTTGCAGGGGACTGATATGGTCCCAGGATCGAGGGGAGCGCCACGGTCTTTCGCGGTGCCACGAGAGCAGCGTTTCCGCCGCCGGACTCCGCCGCATTCACGCTTCCCGACCAACGTTTCCACACGTTTTGAATCGACTCTGCTACGCTCACTCGGAGTACCGGTCCTTTCCTTGTCCCGCCAACGTTCCTTGAATCTGAATGCATGAAACCCCAAAGACAAAAGGCATGGCTCAATCGCCATGCCCTGCTCACTTTCATTCTGTTTTTTACGCAGCCGATCTAACGGGACTACTAAGTGACGCCCAACTCCTGCCGTGCGGTCAGGGCCATCGCCTCCAGCCCCGTCGTCGCCCATACCTGGATCCCGCTCTCTTCCATCGTGCTCTTGCCGGCATCGTAGATCGCCAACTGATCGCCGCTCTTTTCCAGCCGCCCCTCCGGTCCGTTGCGCTGCAGCGGCTCGACGATGGCGGTCAAGACGAGATCGGTCCCGTCGACCCTCCTGACTCCGGCAGCAAGTTTCGCCGCCGTAAATGCAAGCACCTTGGCGACGTCCAGATCGTCCAGCGAGACGGCATGAAACATGCGCACCTTGCCGTTCCTGTATCCGCAGTCGATGCGTAACGTATCGGCCCGGCCCAGATAGCCGGCAATCGCGATCCGCTTTTTCATCATGTCCCAGACCCCGGCTCGCTCGAACTCCCGGCGCATCGCGGCATAGATGGCCTGCCGGCCGCTGCGCCGTGCGACCGCTTCACGCTTGCGCGGCTCGACATACAGGCGCATCAGCTGCTCGGTTTCAGTCACCAGGTTTTCAGCCAGGCACCCCTTCGCAGCGGTCAACCGCACCTGGTTGGAAAAGGAATCCTCCAGCACGGAAAGAAGAGGACGCAAGCCGACCCCCGGTCTCTCTTCGATGCGTTGGCGGATCTCACCCTCCAGCGCCTCCAGCATCGATACGTCTGCATCGGGGTCGACACAGCGCACCCGGCTCCAGTTGCGGGTGAAGCGCAGTGCACTCCCGCCCCCCCCGGTTCCACCTGCCGCGCGCAGCAGAACACCGATGTTCACAAACTCGTTCTTGACCGGGTCCGGAACGTACTGAACCAGGAAGAACTCGCACTCTTGACGCTGCATCGTTCGAAATCCGTCCTCCATTGTATGGAGCCTCGGTAGCACAAGCGGCTCATGAGCTACATCACAAGCTTGCTTTCGTGGTTCGTCAGGGACTTACCCTGGTCCTTCATGACAAACTCGCTTTCATTCTTCATCACAAACTTGCTGTCGCTACTTATCGCCACCCGGCTGTCTTTATTTTCGGCCCATGCCGGTTCGCCAAAACAGCCGCTGGCCACCATATTCCTGCGCCCCGACCACTTTGGAAATGGCGCACGCCCATCTTCCCGAAAGTCGTCGATTAATTCCCGTACCCGGCCCTGTCGCAAGATCAACTGTTCGACAAGCAATTCCATGGCCGAAACGTCCCCTCCATACCACTCCGGGGGCACCGTCTCAGCGACGCTCCATATCTTCTCCGCCGGCAGTGCCTCGATCCTTCCCAGCCAGGGTTCGAAGCTCTCCCAACCCGCAACCTCGCCATATACGACGTTGCGGCCGTAGACCCCGCGTAGCGGAGCATCCGCAAATCGCCACTCTCCAGCGTTGAAGCAGTACCCCTGATCGATGAAAGTCGCCAGGTAACGCCGCTCCCGGGACTTTTTTGAAAAGACCGCCTGCCGCCCGTTGGAGTTGCCGGTCCATTTATCCAGCGCCAGCATCCCGGCGAACTCCGCCAGATTGCGCACCTCCAGTAACATCTCTTCGGGCAGATAATCCATCACCTGCCCGGGCATCAGGCCGCCGACAAAGCGTGAGCCGAACTGCAATCCCGGGCGGCAGCTTTCCCGGCGCCGGCCAAAGTCCATATCCAGCTCGGCGGTGTTGTCGATTAGCCACGCGCTGACCTCGATCACCTCGCAGACCGGTACGCTCAACCCCACGGCCTCCGCCAGTCGCGTTGCCAGCAATTCGTTGGCCAGCACCCGCAGATGCTGTGGATTGTTCTGAAACTTGACTACGTACAGGTGGTCGTCTGCGCCCAGCATCAAATGGCTTTGCGCGCCGCCCCGCATGCGGCGAATCTGCTGCACCGCGATGACCGCCAACCTGCCTCCTGAAGACCGGCAACGCAAATGAGAGGGAAGAATGACCCGATTCTACCCCCATTTTCAGCCTGCGCGTGGAAGTTTTAGCTTCGTCACCAACTCGCTCCTTGCCGCAAGTGCGATGGCCATCGCCATCACGCAATCGTCATGCGCGCCGGACTGGGCGCCGATCTTGCCGTTGCGCAGGCGCACAAAGGTCCGGCACTCTCTCAGCAGCCGCCGGCTTTGAAAGACCTGCGGCCGCTCGACCAGAGCCGCCGCCAGTAGTCCGATCATGGCCGGCCGGGAGAGCGACGTTGTAAGCCAGCCATCCTGGCCATCCTGCTCGTAGATTGCCGGATAATGGCAAACGCTCTTCAGGTAGGCCAGCACTCCGGAACCATGGTTGTTGCGTTCAACGACTAACCGGGCTGTCCCGTACTCCCGTCCCAACTCCGCCGCTCGCCGCGCCAATTCCAGCGTATCCAGCTTGCCCTGTAACTCGGCGCACTGCAGGCCGGTCGCTATCTCGACTACCTGTGCGGCGGAATAGTCACCCTCCGCGCCCCCGCCCGCGGGATCTACGGCGACCAGATACTCCCGCCCAGCGACGGCCGGGTTCCAGACCAGCAGCTCGCCGCCTCCCCGCGCTTCCACCGGCTCCGGCGACTGCCGCAAGCGGGCATCGGTCGATGGCAGGTCGAAGACACACGCCCCGCTCGAAAGAAAGCACCCGTCCGCGTCTTCGGCGTACTCTTGCCGCGCTAGACCCTTGAACCCGGCTTCCATCTGGCGCCGGAAGCCTATCTGCTCGCGGTTCAAGCCGTGCCTCTCCGCCAGCTCCCGCTCCTCCTCCGTCCACTCCTGCTGGGCGACCGCGTCGGCCGCGTATTCAACCTCCCACCACCAGGGGAAAAAGTGGTCCACCATGCCCCTTCCGCTGTGAGGGCTCGCGCCGGCGGCCCGCTGCCATTCTTCATAAAAACAGCCGTCGGCGCCATTCGGGGTGGATTCCAATACCACCTCGCCGGTATTCGGCACCGCCGCCAGCAGTCCGGCGAGTGTTTCTCCCGGATTCCCCGGCCAACGCGATACTTCTGAGCAATGCAAATTCTGAATAGTCACTCCCCGGCCTGCATTGCGGTCGCCTGCCGTCTCCACCCGGTACTCGCCGTCCAGCGAGGGGAAGACAATCTGCCGCGCGCTTGCTCTTGCCGTCCGCAGCGCCCCTCTCTTAAGCGCCGACGGAAGGCCGCCGAGAAAACGGTGGACACAGCGAAAGATGGCCTCGGCCGCCTCCTGGGTATGCGCCACCTGGACGGTCAATGTCCCGGGATGTGTGATGGTCTTCAGGAAAAATCGGCCCGCTACCCAGGTGCTGATCCCCATCTGTCTGGCCTTCAGCACGATATTCGTGCGGCCCCGCCGCCGCTCATACTCGAGCTGCGCCCGGTTCGCCTTCAGCGGCACCAGCTTTCCCATTCGGTCGCGTACTCGGAGCAGAAATTCCGCCAGAAACGCGGTCATGGTGGTTTCTGGGCTTGTTGGAGAGATATCCTCAAGATGCCACCCAATACGTTCCAGGTCGGAAACGGATCCGCCATCTAAGCATCCCGGGACCATGCGCGCCTCCCCGCCGAAGCGGAATCTGGTTGACCCTGCTCCTGTCCCGGTCAGAATGCTTGCACCCACGCATAAGTCCCTGCGGTTGCCGACTGAACGCACACCTGTTCATGGTCGGGCGTTCCCTGCACATACCATTGCAGCGCCCTGTTGCCTGCGTTACACGCTGGCTGGGTGGCGGTTCCCGGAACGATCTGCAGGCTTGGCACGACCACCTGCGCCTGCAACGCGGTGGCCCCTGTTTTAGTTGGTGTGAAGGCGAGCGTCGATACCGGGTTAGCGCCCGAGGCCAGAGACTGTTTTACGATCCAGTCGCTCGACTGTGACTGTGCGCCGTCCCAGTAAGTCGCGTTCAGGTCCCAGCCGGGGGAGTTATAGTTCAAAGAAGAGGTGGCGACGGTGTTGTAACTCAGCTTGAAGGAAGGCTGAAAGGTGCTATAGAAGCCAACCGGCGCGTAAAAATTCAGGTTCTCGAAGGTAGGCACTCCTGAAGGAGTTCCGCCGACCACTAACTGCCAGGGATCATTGACCGGCGCGATGTTATTCCAAAAGGAATCGGAGAAGTAGAGCGGCTGGGAGAAGTAGTTGGCTGTCGACGTCGCCCTGCTCGTGGCATTGAGATAGACCGGTTCGCCAAATAGAGTCTGCGACGTTCCGGCGCACGCCCGATCGGCGAGCACGGTAACCCCGGAAGGAAGCGCAGAGGTCACCGGCCCATACTGGTTCCAGAACTGCACATAGCCCGAAGGCACATTGGTCTGGCACTGCATCGACCCGACGATCTTCGCGTTGAAGGCGCTTGGAGCGATGTAATATCCCGAAGAAACTGGATATGCTGTCGCGTTGTTCCAGGTGAAGGTGGTGCCGAAAATTCCGGTGCTACCCTCTATGTCGAAGCAGTACTGGTACATCGAGTCGCACTCCGTCCCGTAGTAGGCGTTGCCGTAGTCGGATACTCCAATCGGTCCCCCGTTGGGGTGAAAGTGATAGAAGACGTTGTCGCCCTCCAGTACCTCGATCGCTGCTGTCGTTCCCACGCCGCCAGTGGCCACGTCATAGAGCGTATTGTCGGTGAAATTGCCGAAGACTATCCCATAGGCTGCGGGCGGCAGGCTTGACACCATGACCGTGATGGTTCCGCTGCAGTTGGATCCGGTAGTGACCGGAGTTATCCCTGTGACTACTCCGCCGGCGACCGTGACCGTGGCCGTCGGCATCACTTGGCAGGGATTCTTGCTATAGCCGGAACCAAACAGGTAGACCTGGTTTGTCGCGCCGTATCCGCTGCCGCCATTCGTTACGGTATAGCTGGTCACCGACCCGCCCACCACGTTGGCCGTAACCGAGGCAAAGGTGGGAAGCGGATTGCCGGTGATGTACACGTTGCTCACCGGCGTCTGGTAGACCTGTCCATTGCTGCCGTTGGCTGGGGTGTCGCCGATCTTCATAAAATGATCGGTGCCATTCGCTCCCGAACAGTTGATGTTCTCGATCTTCGATTCGTTGACCCCGAAGATGTCCATGCACGAGGGAGCGTTCTGATTGGCGTTGACGCGGAAGTCGCGTAGCAACAGCCGGCTCAAGCTTCCATTGACTGCGTCAGCATGGTAGATCACCGGATTCGTGTTCGGACAACTTTGCGAGATGATCGTCTGCTCCTGGCTTGCACCCTGAATCGACAGTGTGCCGAAATAGCCGTTTAGCGAGGGCAAGAGGATCCCCGAGCAAGTACTGTAAGTCCCTGAGCCCAGGATTAGTTTCGCGCCGGCATGATTGGCCGTGATCCAGGCGTCGGCGGTGGCGGCAGCGCAGTCAAGCTGGGTCGTGTAGGCGGTGCTGCCGACCGTGCAACCGGTTGCCGGATAGCCGTCCGCATAAAAGACCTTGTTGATCATGCTCGAAGTGACCACCCCGGAGTTCAACTGCGCAGCCGTGATGTTTCCGCTCGCGGTCAGGCTATCGGTCGTGGTTCCACCGGTCACCGCCTCGCCGCCAGCGACGCTGACCCCTCCGGCAAAGCTGCCGCTTCCCGCAGTCGACACATTGCCGTTTCCGTTCACGTTGAATTTAGTCAACCAGGTGGAGGTTTGAGGATTCCATTGATGCAAACCTATCCCGGCACTCCCTCCGCTGTTATTGGGGCCACCTAAAAACTGGAACCGGTAAAGGGGATGGCAGAAAGCCGAACATCCGAGCGGCACGATCCCCAGGTTCGTCGACGGCGCGCCGCTCAACGTGAAGGCCGTGCCGATCGCAAGAGGAGCGGCGTTCTGCAGGTTTTCGTTCCCCGACCTCCCGACGTACACATTCCAGCCGGTCGCCAGGCCGGCGGCATCGGCTGGCGGCGATGGCACCGTGAACTCCTGCCCGCTCGTAACAGCGACCATCACGCTCGGCGAGACTATCCCGACTCCTCCGGCATAAACATAGGCCGCTCGTACGCTATAGTTTCCAGTGGGCAAAGTCCCGCCTGTCGACAGGGTAGGGGCTCCGGGCGCAGCCCAGTATGGCAGGTCCATCAGATCGTATTCGTTGGCGACCTGATCGCCACTGCTGGTGTGCCCACCGCTGTCGTACACCGCGACGCTCTGCTTGTAGACATTCCCGGTCGTCGACACGGTCCGATGATTGGCGTCGTCTACCAGCGTGAACAATGGCTGGTGACCGTTGGAGTAAGTTGGCGCCGCGACCAGCGAGCCCGCGCTCACATTATTCAAAGACGACCCAAAGGGAACGCTGTTGCCTTCTCCGGGCGAGAGACCGGTAATGAAGCCGTTCAGTTCAAGAGTCACGCTGCTGTGAATGGCGATGAGTCCAAGGCCCGCGATGCTTCCGGTGAACATATTCAGGTTCGATAGGCTCAGGCTGACTGGTGGGGCCGTCGTCGTGTCTCCCGGATTCCAGCGCTGCTGCACCCACCGGCCGTCGGGAACATACCCGGCAATCACCTCTGCGCAGGTATTCACGCCGCTGTTGTCACAGTTGCGGGTAAGGTTTGCGCCTGGGGCGCCCATGAGCGAGAACGAGTCCTGTACATTGACGTGCGAATTCGTCACCTTGAAAGATCCAATGCCGGCCGGTACTGCCTCGATCATGGCGCCCGCTGGCCATGCGATCGCCGTCGTGCCGCTTTGGCCGCGGCCATTCGCGCCCAAATAGAGCTTTCCGTCTCCGGCGAAGCCTGCCGCGCCCACTAGTTCATACGTGCCCTGGGTGACTCCTCCACCTAATGATGAAGCGGCAGTGCTGCCCCACACAAAATCGGGAGGTATTACGACATAGGTGTAGAAACCCTGGGAGGTTGTTGGCGCATCACTCGGCGAAGTGTAATAGTGCGGCATCCAGGCGGTGCTAAGCACGGGGACATAGACGCTGGCCGTGGTCATAGGAGCTGTCGTCGTGGTCCACTCCGCGACCCCCCCGGCGACTACTCCCGGGTTTACGTATCCAAACTCAAAATAGAAATGGTCGACGCTGGTGCTTCCCGAGTTGAATGTCTTGAATCCGCCGATCATTTGAAGCGGCTTGACCGATCCTCCATAAAAACCGGCGTTGACCTGCCCCGAGGTATAGATCGCTCCGTGCGGGTCGGGAGAGATCGGTCCTGATGCCGGATAGACCCCGTTCACGCAGTTGGCGTTATAGCAGTAGCCATCCGCAGTCTCCCCGGGATACATCACCTTGGTGTTGTAGAAATAGCTCTCGTTGATGCCGCCCGCGAGAATCAAAGGCCATCGGGTCAGCTGAATCGTCAGGTTGTGGCTGTCCAGCCGCTCGCCTCCGGCGTTCAATTGAAGTCCGCGGCCACCCCCGTTATAAAGCCTGACATTTTGCAGGTTGTAACTCACGACATTGTCAATCTCGAGAAGCGTCCCGCTGCCGGAGTGCCCAGTTCCCTGGATCGTGAGGTCTGAAATACCTCCCTGGCAATCTCCAAATGGCGCGTTGGGGCACTTGGTTACGGTGATCGCATTGGCAGTGGGGCTGGTTTGTTGGATGCTTGAGCTTTCTAGGCCCATGCCGCGCAGCGTCACATTTGCCGGAACACGCAGCTCCGCGGTCACTCTGCATGTTCCCGTCGGCACCCTGACTACCTGGGTTCCTTGCTGAAAGGTACCTGCCGAGGCCGCACTTACGGCTGCGGCGATTGCGGCCTGCAGCGCCGCCGTATCGTCTGCGCCGGTTGTACCGCTCCAGTTGCATAGCGCCCCGTAGGGAGCGCTCCCCGCGTAGACCTCGTTATTAACGCTGGCCGCAAAGGCCGATGGCATGTTAATCGCGGGCATGCGGGCGGTGGCGTCGAGCGGAGCGGCCCCGCTTGCCGCGCCCACTTTACTGGCGGGCAAAGCTGCATTCGCCGTAGCCTGAGCGGCGGTGGCCGCTGCAAGGGCAGCCGCGGCATTGCCGGGATTTGCATCGACGTACGCCTTGGTGGCTGCCTGCAAAGCGGAGACTGGATCGGCCGCCAGGATCAGAGGTCCAGTCAAGCTACCTCCCGAAATGGGCAACAACGATCCCACCGCATCATCCACATAATGCTTGTCGGCTGCCTGCTCAGCGGAAGTGGGATCGCCACTCAGGAGGAGCGGACCGGACATCGTGCCTCCGGTGGCCGAGAGGTAGCTGCCGGTGATCGAAGAGACTGCGGTGTCGACGTATTGCTTGCTGACCGCCTGAATGGCTACCGTGGCGGGCACCAGTTGCGACCGGATCTCGCCGAGGGTCGTCGTTGCGACCGCTGGGACAACCCAATATTCCCTGTTCACCGTCCCATCGTCGAGATGATAAACGGCGGTGTAATAACTCCCTCCCGGTAACGCACCGGCATTCGGTGCCAGCGCCAGAGATACGCTTCCGTTGGCGCCGATCTGTACCGTCGTGCTGCCGGCTGCCACCGCTGCATTTGCGGCCGTCGTGAAGGCCGGCCAGCTCACGATCAACGTCCCGCTTGCCGGCGTGCCGTCAGCGCGGTACACCGTATCCTGCACTGAAGTCGTGGAGAGCGTCTGCGCGCAGAGCATGGACCATGCCGTGGCGAGAATTCCCAACACCAAGCCACGCAGCCAAATGTGGCAAGTGACGCGCGGTGCCGCCAGGCTCTCGTTCCCGCTGAGTCCGCTTGCTCTCCTGTTCGTCCCGTCTTTCTTCATTGTGGCTTCGCTCCGCCTTCTGCGCTGCTTCGGTTGATGTCAGTCGTCGCGTTGACTCTGGCGCCCTGCTCGGCGAGGAGCCTGCGCTCTTCTACCGCCGCTCGTTGCTTTCTGACCTCTTCAATCAGGAGATCGGCGAGGCTCGGTTCAGCCTCCTGGCCAAAGCGCTCAATATCTTCCTTTACTCCGGCGATTTGAAAGAGGTACTTTGCGTGCGGCAAGCTACCCTCGACTGACTTCTTCGCCATCATCTCCAAGATGTCGAGAAAGTTAGTCGAGACTACTTGTTTGGCAAGGCTTTGGTATTGCTCGGCAGGGATATGCCCCGCTATGTCAACTTCCATTTCCGCGTGAGGATCGGAGATCTCTGCCGGCTCGTCTACCTCGCCTAGCTCGCCCGTCATGGCTTAAGCCTCCTTCTTAGGGGATTTTCCTCCGTGTCGTCTAACACGGACATGAGTCGACCTATCTTGCGGAAAAAAAGAGAGGAGGCGCGGTTTGCGCCTCCTCCAGTTAATTTCTTACTCTCTATATTCAGAATATCAAACGGGACCCATTCACCATGCCAACTTTTCAAAATTATTATCTCGAACTAATTCATAGACTTACACCAAGCTAGCGAGTTTTACCCCCTTGACAAGGTTTCTCATAGTTGAGGTTTAGCAGCTCAAACTCGAGAAATATCTCAGTGAGTGCGTCGATTGCTTCTGCGTATCTCCGTGCGATCGAGCGCAACGGCTGGCCGGTGAGTGCAGCAGTTTCTACCTGGGAATACTCCTGCAACGCCACCCTGGCGACTATGTCTTGGGAGAATTTGTCCAGACGTTTCAATCCCTTCTCGATGTCGAAGACAAAGATCACCGTGTCCTCGAAGTTGCGTAACCTGTAGCTTGACACCTTCCCCCTAAAGACGCAGTTTCCCAGGATCGAGGGTGTTCGGCCCAGTTCAAGCGACTTCCGCATATACTCTCGAAGCAGAGCCTCGGTGTGTTTGCGGTAAAACGCCAGCGTCTCGATCGGTGTTGCTCGCTCCGTCTTTGGGACGGGTCGGGCCAAAGCCGCCCCCCAGACACATGACAAAACCGGTGCTGCGCTCATCGCCCCCCTCCTGCCCGTAGTTTCAGTGCGGCCGTTGTTCCAACCAGTTGTTTGCGCCGTCCTCCCGCGCGCCGGCGGGCAAGCGGCCTGGGAAACTCCCCTAGTTTCGCCGCACACCCATTGCAATACACCTGAACACCACCGGTCGTCCGGTACCACAGAGAACCGCAGCTTTCACATATCTTCAGATCGACGAGTACTTGCATTGTGCATACTCCGTGGAGTTATATGCGTCCGCCGGGCCGTTCGTCGGAACGGCTCTCGCGGGAAAGAGGAAGCTCTGAAACGCGTTCATTTCTGGCTCTGCTGGCCAGACTGCGCGATCCGGATCGGCTTCCGTTCTTTTGTGATGGTCAAAGGCATCGACTGCGAATGTTTTGGGGAAAAATGGCCATCGTAAGAATGCGCACTTCCCATCGTTGAAACCGTCTTCGCTTCCTTCTTCCTCGCAGGCTGCGCCGCAAAAGGGCGGCATCCGTCACGGGTTGAGTCCGTTACGGCGCGGGAGCTCATCACGGGCTGCTCTTCCGTGAATGGCTGCTTGCGGTTGTCAGAGCGCGAAGGTGAAACTGAATCTATCTTTCTGAAAAGTTCAGGTCAACGATTCCGTGTTGGACGGCGCCTCGAATCCTTCCCAACGCGATGAGGCCTGCGGATTTAATAGGAAACAGTCGCAGTTTCATTTTCTCAAAGTTATGGGCATGGCTTAGCGGACTTAGCCGGGAGCCAATTGCGGTTTCAATGAACTTTTCGCAACTCCATGAACGTCTTCGGGTCGAGGTGCTCCGCCGCATAGACAACGGCGCTCTTTCCGCAGCCCTGCTCGCCCACCGAACCGGCTTCGCCCCTGCTCACATCTCGAATTTCCTCAATCGCAAACGAAGACTCAGTCTCGACGCGCTGGACAAAGTGCTGAAATCTGCAGCTCTCACGGTCGCCGATCTTTTTCCCGAGGGTAGCTACGCCGAGACCGGAGCGGGGCGGGCGGCGGGGGCGATGCATTTCGACGCTGTTCCGCTGGTCGACCAGGCGATTGCGGCGATGAGCGTCCGCATCCATTCTCATTCCATTCTAGAAGTTGTGAAAGTCCGGGCCGGATTGCTCAGTGGCCTCCGCGATCGATGTTCCGGGCAGCGGCGAAAGTGGGACCGGTTCGTCGCCGTTGAAATCGCCGGGGAAGAGGCTGACGGGATGGAGGCCATCTTGCCCGCGAAGGCGGTCGTATTGATCGATCGTCACTACAACTCAACTCTTGGTTATGCGCCCGGAAGTCGCACTATCTATGCGCTTCGATACGGCAGCCGTTTGCGCTTCCGCTATGTTGCTCTGGCCGGCAGGCACCTCATCTTGAGTACCCACAATCCTGCACGCGCACTCGAACTGCTGCCGCTCCCTGAAGGTCAAACTTCGGCCGATCTGATCGTAGGCCGGGTCTTTCATGCCAACGTCGATCTGTAACGCCAGCGGCAGGACGCGGCGATCTTTGGTAGCATCGCTCCGGAGGATGTACATGGAACAGGCCCAGAATTCGCCCACCGGGACTCGGCGCAGCGAAGACATCGCCCTCGATTTATTGAAATTCGTCTCATCCGTAGCTGGCGTCGGCCGCGCTACCGCCCCTTCGACCGGTTTCACCGCCGCCTCAGCGCCTAAACCTGAAGATCAAATTACCCAACTCCTGGAGCTCTACTCCCGTTGCTTGCGCGCGGTCGAGGGCAAGGTTTAACTGGCGCTTTGGCCTCCGTTGATCTTCTCTCTGGACGTAAGCTCCGCGTTGCCGTAGTCGGTGCTGGCGCCTTCGGGCGCAACCACCTCCGCGTCTATCGCGAGCTGGAGCAGGCCGCCTACCCAGTTACCTTGACGGCGGTCATCGACTCCGATCCCGCGCTGGCGGCGAGCAGCGCCGCGGAATGGCAGATTCCGGCATACACGTCGGTTGAAGACTTCGCTGCCGCGGCGCCGAGCGTGGACGCGGTTTCGGTCTGCGTCCCGACATCCGCCCACTTTTCAGTTGCCTCGGCTTTGCTTCGGAAGGGAATCGATCTGCTCATCGAAAAGCCAATTGCTGCCTCGATCGCCGAGGCGGACGGGCTGATCGGCGCGGCCGAAAGTCTGGGCCGGATTCTCCAGGTCGGCCATCTGGAGCGCTTCAACCCGGCGGTCGCCGCCATCCAGCCTTATCTCAACGGCCCCATGTTTTTCGAGGCCCATCGGCTCAGCATCTTCACGCCTCGTGCGCTCGATGTTGACGTTGTGCTCGATCTGATGATCCACGACCTCGATATCGTTCTCAAGCTGGCGAACTCAACCGTCAGTGAGGTCCGCGCGGTCGGCTTGCCGATCTTGTCTCGGAAAGTAGACATCGCCAATGTCCGGCTCGAGTTCGAGTCAGGCTGCGTCGCCAATTTCACCGCCAGCCGGGTCAGCACCGAGTTGGTGCGCAAGCTGCGGTTCTTTCAGCCCCATCAGTATGTCTCGATCGACTATGCTCGCCGCGACCTTCTCATCATCGACGTTGCGCCCGATGGAAAGCCGTCCCCAGGTCTCAACTTTACCAAGCCCACGATCCAGCCTGGGGAGCCGCTGCGGCTGGAGATCGAAGCATTTCTCGATTCAGTGCGCACCCGCAAAACGCCGCAAGTCACAGGACACGATGGTCGCGACGCCCTCGCCGTCGCGCTCAGGATCAACGCTGTCATCGCCGAACATGCCAGCCGCGCCGGACTGGCTCCCTACTTTGTATAGAAGCGGGCCTTGTCCAGCCGCGGCGTCTTGATCGATTATTTTCGAGCGGTTTTGGCGGCTGTAGCTGGAACGTCTGGAACTGAAATCGGCTCCGGGATCGCAGCGACGACCGGCTCTGCTGCCGGAGGGGCGACCTTGGCATCTTCAAAGTTCTTTGCCGCCTGGAGGACCTTATTACGAGCGAAGGAAGCGTCCTGCCAGCCCTGAATCTCGACCCGCTTGCCTTCGAGGTCCTTATAGATTGCGAAGAAGTGGGTGATCTCCTTCAGCATGTGGGGGTAAATCTCGGAGTAGTTCCAGACATCCTTGTAGCGGGGATTTCCCTTGCCGACTGCAAGAACTTTTTCGTCGAGTACGCCCTGATCGAGCATCTCCAGAATGCCGATAGGTCGCACCTCCATCACGCAACCGCAGAAGCTGGCCGCGTCCACCAGAACCAGCACATCGAGCGGATCGCCATCGTCGCTGAGTGTCGAAGGGATGAAGCCATAGTCTCCCGGATAATGGACCGGCGAGTACAAATTCCGGTCGAGGCGGAAGACATGGAGCTTCTTGTCGTACTCGTATTTGTTAATCCCTTCCAGTGGGATCTCGATGACCGCATTGATTACCTCGGGCGCTTTCTCACCAATGGGCAGTTCTAGATAATTGACCATATGCTCCTTGTCAAAGTTAAGAGTTCGAAGATGAATGAATGTTAAAGCTGCGAAGGACAGCATCCGCGCGGTGCGGGAAGGAGTGGCGCGGGGTACACGTTTATAATCGAGCAGAATGAAGGCCCATGTCTACGTTACTTTGAAACGCACCGTGCTCGACCCCCAGGGCCAGACCATCCAGACGGCTCTGAAAAAGATGCAATATCAGGGGGTGGAAGACGTTCGGCAGGGGAAATATTTCATCCTCACCCTCGACGACTCCCTTGATGCTGCAACCGCCCATGCCGAGGTCGAGCGCATCGCCCGCGAAGTGCTGACCAACCCGGTCATTGAAGAATTCAGCTTTAAGCTGGAAGACTAGACGTACTTCTGGAAAGGGCTGAATCTCATGTGCGGAATTGTTGGCTATGTCGGCCCCCGGGAAGTTGTTCCAGTCATCATCGAGGGGCTGCGCCGGCTCGAATACCGCGGCTATGACTCGGCCGGCATCGCGGTCGGCTGTGCAGGACAACTGCTGGAATTGCGCCGTGCTCCGGGCAAACTGCGAAACCTCGAAGAAGTGATCCGTGAACATCCGATCTTTCCCCATAGCGGGCAAGGCTGCAGCGGAACCTGGGGCGTTGGTCACACCCGATGGGCGACCCATGGGCGGCCGACTGAGGAAAATGCTCATCCCCACCGCGATTGCACCGGCCGCGTAGTCGTCGTTCATAACGGCATCGTCGAAAACTACCTCGAACTCAAGCGCGAACTGCAGGCCGACGGGCACCTCTTCGTCACCGAAACGGATACCGAGATCATTGCCCACTTGATCGAAGAAGAGATCAAGTCGGCGGCTGAGTCGGGCAAGACCATGCCGCTGGAAGATGCGGTACGGCGCGCGGCCCGGCGTTTGACCGGCGCCTACGCCATCAGCGTCATCTCCGCCGACGAACCAGACAAGATCGTCGCCGCTCGGAATGGGCCGCCGGCAGTGATCGGCATCGGCGAAAGCGAGTATTTTGTCGCCTCCGACGTGCCGGGAATTCTTCACCATACCCGGAATCTGCATTTTCTTGGCGATGGCGAGGTCGCGGTGTTGACCCGCGATGGGGTTCATCTTACCGACATCGAAGGCAACCAGCTACCGCTCAACATTCAGCGCATCCAATGGGACCCGATCCAGGCAGAAAAGGGCGGCTATAAGCACTTCATGCTCAAGGAAATATTTGAGCAGCCCCGGGCCATTCGAGACACCACGTTGGGACGTGTTTCGCTGGAAACCGGCAAGGTCTTCCTGAGTGAAATGAAGATCAGCGAGCAGGAGTTTCGCGAGGCAACGCGCATCGACATTGCCGCCTGCGGCACCAGCTGGCACGCGGCCGTCGCTGGCAAATACATGATCGAGAGGCTGGCCCGGGTGCCGGTTGAGGTCGATTATGCCAGCGAATTCCGCTACCGCGACCCGATCGTCGACCCTAAGGCTATCGGGATGCTGATTACCCAATCCGGTGAAACGGCGGACACCCTCGCGGCGCAACGCGAGATGATTGCCAAAGGCTCGAAGACTGTGGCCATCTGCAATGTGGTCGGCGCAATGGTGGCCCGCGAAGCACACGGCACCATTTACACTCACGCTGGCCCCGAGATTGGCGTCGCCTCCACCAAGGCATTCAGCTCCCAGCTGACCGCGCTGTTCCTCTTTGCCCTTTATCTGGCGCAGACGCGCGGGGCGGTCACCGATGAAGAGAGCATCGCGTTGGTCGAGGAACTGACGAAGATTCCCGGCAAGATCAGAGAGGCATTGCGCATCGTCGATCCTGCCTGCGAAAAGCTCGCAAGAATTTATTCGACGGCCCGCGACTTCCTCTACCTGGGTCGAGGGATCCACTATCCAATCGCTCTGGAAGGCGCCCTGAAGTTGAAGGAAATCTCCTACATTCATGCCGAGGGTTATCCGGCAGGCGAGATGAAGCACGGTCCGAATGCGCTCATAGACGAGACCCTTCCGGTGGTGGTGCTGGCGACCAGTGATAAGGACAATCGCGGCTCCAGGCTGCGCTACGAGAAGACCTTGTCCAACATTCAGGAAGTGACGGCACGGTCGGGGAAGGTGATTGCCATCGCCAATGAAGGGGACGATCAGATAAGCCAGCTGGTCGACCACGTCCTCTATGTTCCGAACGCGCCAGAATTGCTGCTCCCGTTGCTGGATGTCATTCCGCTGCAGTTGCTGGCGTACCACATCGCCGTCCGTCGAGGCTGCGACGTTGACCAGCCGCGGAATTTGGCCAAGTCCGTCACCGTCGAATAAAGCACCGCACCCCCGATCGGCTCTGGGCATTCCGTGCGCGCATAGTCTCTTCGTGAAATCTCTTTCCCGCGGCCGACCGCACGTTTACAGTGATTGGCGAGAAGGAGGTCCCCATGACAGGGCTCCAGAATATTCCCCAGATCATCACTGCCATCGGAGGGCTCGGCACCGCCGCTTTCGGAGTGGTCGATGCCACCAAGGTCTTCGGCGGCGGCGTGAACAGGATCGGCTTCCATCGCATCGCGACGACCATCAGGGAACTGACGCCGGGTGGCCCGGAAGCCGGAAAACATCTCAACGCGCTTTCGCAGGGCATGGTCGTGGAGACCCTCAAGGCGAACTGGTACAACGGCACGGACCTCAGCAGCCAGAAGGCGATCGCGAAATCGTTGATCAAGCTTCATCTCAGCTCCGGAAGCGCCCCCTCCCTGGCGAAAAAAACGGGGGTCGATCCCGATGCTCTCAAAGCGGTCGCCAACAGCATCGCGACCGGGACCGCTCTCACTCCCGGTCAGAGCGATGTCTATGGACGCTTCGACCTGATCGTGACCGCGATGCTCGACGAGACCTACGAGCGTTCGGACCAAATGTACCGAAACGGAACCAGGGCCTGGGCAGTCGTCGCTTCAATCTTGCTGGCTGTCGCCGGGGGGTTCATCCTGGACGACGGAGCATCCACTTTCTGGGGCCGTGACTTCTGCGAGGCCCTCTTGGTCGGCCTGATGGCTACTCCGCTGGCTCCCATCGCCAAAGACCTTTCCACCGCGCTCGCAAGCGCCGTCAATGCCATGCAGCTGGTAAGGAAATAGGCCTGCTATGACACGATTCCTCGATCTTCGGCTATGGCCGGTGGGTGGCGAGCTCTCCCGCCAGGTAGCGCTCAATCAGGGAACGAGCATCGCCGACTACACGGGACTGAGCACCGCCCAACTCCTCGAAGACATCAGGGGACGACACGTCCTGATTGGGACCCACGGCTTCGACGTCAATCGCGAGGACGGTATCGCCTGCCTCTCGAATTGGGAAGGATTGCTGCAATTCACCTCGCCGGCGGTCTTTGTCGGCCTCCTATGGCCCGGAGACTCGATCGGGCTGCGCGGTCTCGACTATCCGCAGGAACCGAAAATCGCCGACGACGCTGGCCAGCTGATCGCGCCATTTCTCGATGCAAATTTTCAAGGTGCGGCCAGCGTCTCCTTCGTCTCCCACAGCCTCGGGGCGCGTGTCGTACTGGAGGCGATATCCCACATGAATCTGCCGGTCCGGCGCCTCCTGCTGATGGCCGGTGCCATCGACGACGATTGTTTCGACACCGAGTTCGAGGTGGTCGCCGCTAAGGTCGAGAAGATATCGGTACTCGCCTCGAAGAGGGACAAAGTTCTCTCGCTGGCCTTTCCTCTCGGCGATCTGGCGGGAGGAATCATCGCTGCTGGGCATCCCTGGTGGCATTCGGCCTTGGGTCGAACCGGCCCCTCCGTTTCCTCCCTGGCCAACTTCCAGGCGCCGTTTGAGATTCCCGATAATTGGAACTTCGATCACGGAAATTACCTTGGGATCAACCCTCCTCCGGCGCCGGTGCTCCCATTGTTAACAGACCTCCCGCCGAATGGTGCGCCAGTCCCGGCTCTTGGAGCTAACGGCTGGCAGGAAGCCTTCACCGCCGCCTTCTGCTCGGCGCGTTTTCTGTAGGCCGCCTCCGGCTACAATAGCTACGACAGGAGAACCATTTCACGTATGGCACACATGGTGTACTGCTCCAAATACAAGCAGGATCTCGAAGGCCTCGAAGAGCCCCCCTTCGACAGCGATTTCGGCCACAAAATCTACAACAACGTCTCGAAAAGAGCTTGGGGCGAATGGGTCGAGCACCAGAAAATGCTGCTTAACGAATACCGGCTGCAGCCCTGGACCCGCGAGTCGCAGGAGTTTCTCGTCGAGCAGATGCAGCAATACTTCTTCGGCGAAGGCGCAGCACTGCCCAAGGAATATGTTCCGCCCAGCCACTAGGCCTTCGTTGTAAAACCTCATGTACACTAGAGTTCGTACGTCGGGACGTGGCTCAGCCTGGTAGAGCGCACCCTTGGGGTGGGTGAGGTCGCTGGTTCGAATCCAGTCGTCCCGACCATCGAAACCCTTGTCCTTAGCTGCAAACCCCAATGCACGCGGACTTCATTCCAGCAAAACAAACCCTCGCCACGGTAAACTGACTCCACACATGATGAAGCACCATCGGAAGTCAGTTTGTACTCTGCTCGCTGCCCTGCTCGGCACTGCCGCACTCTACGCCAAAGGCCAAACTCCAGCCGCGCCGTCAGCGACGCCTGCGCAGGCACAAACACCAGCGCCTTCGAGTCCCCAGGCGTCTCCGGCCGCTCCGCAAGCGCCGCCGGCTCAGAACTCCGGCCAGTTCACCATCCCCGTCGCGGTCAACGAGGTCTACCTGATCTTCACCGTGACCGATTCCAAGGGCCACTTCATCAAGGACCTGCAGCTGAGTGACTTCGCACTGCTCGACGACCAGAAAGCCCCGGCGCAAATCTTCAGCTTCCAACAACAGACCAACCTGCCGCTGCGCGTGGGGCTGCTCATCGACACCAGCACCTCCATCCGTCGTCGCTTCGAGTTCGAGCAGCAGGCTGCTACCGAGTTCATCCTCGATACGATTCACCCGAGCAGCGATAAAGCCTTCGTGATGGGCTTCGATGTCGCCCCCGACCTCAAGCAGGATTGGACCAACGACCTCGACAAACTCGACAGCGGAATCAACGCACTCCGGCCCGGCGGCGGTACGGCGCTCTACGACGCCGTGTATACCGCATGCCGGGATAAGTTGCTGGATAGCGCCCGCGGCCATGAGCCGACACGTAAGGCAATGGTGCTGGTTTCTGACGGCAACGACAACCAAAGCCGCGTGTATCTCGACGAGGCGATCAAGATGTGCCAACGGGCCGAGACGATCGTCTACGCTATCAGCACCAACACGAATCCGAGCCGCGAACGCGGGGACGAAGTGCTGAAGAAAATCTCCGACGCCACCGGCGGGATCACTTTTTTCCCCGAGCGCCTCGAAGACATCTCTAACAACTTTCACGACATCGGCGCGGAGCTCCGCAGCCAGTATGCGCTCGCCTACCGTCCCGCCGACTTTAGGGCCGACGGCGCATTCCGGCCCATTTACCTCTTTTGCAACCAGCGCCGTTACACGGTCAGAGTCAGCAAAGGTTACTTCGCGCCTAAGCGCTAATCCGGAAAGTTGTCTGATCTGCGGCGTGGCTTACTTATCACAATGAGCGAGATATCCAGGGCGTTCTCCGAGGGTTGCGCCGAGATTCGCGCCGCCCTTCTTGCTTTTCCTGAGGCTTTAGCAGACACGCCCTACCGTCCCGGAGGCTGGACGCGCAAACAGGTCCTCGGTCACATGCTCGATTCGGCCGCAAACAACCATCAGCGCTTCGTCCGCGCCGCTCTCGAAGGCCATTATGCAGGCCCGGGCTATCAACAAAATGGCTGGGTCGAGATCCACGGCTACGCCGAGCTTCCATGGGAGACTCTGCTCGATTGGTGGACCGCCGCCCACCAGACGCTCGAGCAGGTTGTCGCCCATATCCCAGAAGAGCGGCTGAACTCGCCATGCGTCGTCGGCAACGACGCTCCCGTAACCCTCCAATTCCTGATCGAGGATTACATCGCTCACCAGCGCCATCATCTGGCGCAGATATTCAGCTAATCCAAAACGGGAATACTGGCGGTAAGTCAGAGCTAAACATGGGCGTAAACTACTGGCAGGTGCACCTGAATGGGATCATTCTTTGAAGGGCTCGCTATGCCGGTCAAGATCGTGCCCGCCGCTCCCCTGAGCGATGAAGAATTCCTCGCGTTTTGCCGCGACAACGAACCCTACCAATTCGAGCAAGACGCGAAAGGGGAGATCATCGTGATGACTCCAACGGGCGGCGAGGGCGGCAATCTCGAAGGCTATATTTTCCGCGAACTCGACCTGTGGGTGGAGCGCACCGGTCTGGGTTTTGCCTTCAATGCGAACGTCTGCTTCCGCCTCCCGGATAAATCATTAAGGATGCCGGATGCGGCGTGGGTAACGTTAGATCGTTGGAATACCCTGACGAAAAGCGAAAAGCGCAAATTCCCGCCATTCTGTCCCGATTTTGTGGTTGAACTCCGGTCGGACAGCGATCGAGTTACGGCGCTTGAAGCGAAGATGCAAATCTGGATGAGCAACGGTGCGCAACTCGCATGGCTGATCGACCCGATCCGCCAATTGGCAATCATCTATCGCCCCGGCCAGCAGGCCGAGACGCTTCACAAACCTGAAGTCCTCGAAGGTGAAAGACCTGTCGCTGGATTTCGGCTGAGGATGGAGCGCTTCTGGGCTTAGAAGTCCAGGCAGTTGTTTAATGTGGCGGCAGTTAGCGAGCCTTAAGGATAAAGCCGAGGAGTTCGCAGTCCTGATCGTCGGCATTATTTAAGTTTGCATATTGATCATTGTTGACCTGCCCCCGAAAAACTCAACCAGTGGTAGCTGGAGTTCTCTCGTAATGTAGACGGGAGGATTTTGTATGAAGAAGAGCCGGTACACGGAAGAGCAGATCATCGGGATCTTGAAGCAGCACGAGGCAGGAGTGAAGACGGCGGATCTTTGCCGGGAGCACGGGATCAGCGCGGCGACGTTCTATGGCTGGAAGTCGAAGTACGGCGGCATGGACGTGAGCGAAGCGCAACGTCTGAAGGCTCTTGAAGACGAGAACCGCCGTCTGAAGCTGCTGGTGGCGGAGTTGAGTCTTCACGGCGAGGCGCTGAAGGGCGTGATCCGAAAAAACGGCTGGAGCTTGCCGGTCTGAGAGAAGCGGTGGCGTACGCTCAGGCCGAGCATGGCTTGAGCGAGCGCACGGCCTGCAAGCTGCTAGGCATGGAGCGGTCAAGCTATCGGTACGAGCCGCGGCCTGACCGCAACGCGGCGTTGCGCGAGGAGTTAGTGAAGCTGGCCCGGCAGAAGCCGCGCTATGGCTATCGCCGGCTGCACGCTATGTTGAGCCGTCGCGGCCACGAGGTGAACGTGAAGCGGATCTACCGGCTGTATGTGGAAGAGCGGCTGATGGTGCGGCGTAAGAAGCGCAAGCGTCTGGTGCGCGATCGCGCGGCCGAGCTGCGGCTGATGGGACCGAACCAGGAGTGGGCGATGGACTTCATCGTCGATGGGTTGGCGACGGGGCGGATGGTGCGCATCCTGAGCGTGGTCGACGTGTACACGCGCGAGTGCCTGGCGCTGGAGGCCGACACCAGCCTCGGCTCAGGGCGCGTGACGCGGGTGCTGGAGCGGCTGATCGAAGAGCGTGGCCGGCGAGAAAATGTGCGCTCGGACAACGGGCCGGAGTTTACCTCGCGGCGCATGCTGGCCTGGTCAGAGGACTGGAAGATCGGGCTGGTGCATATCCAGCCAGGCCGCCCGATGCAAAACGGCCACGTCGAGAGCTTCCACGGACGGCTGCGCGACGAGTGCCTCAACGCAAGCTGGTTCCGGACCTTGAACGATGTGCGCAACACTCTGGCGAGTTGGCGCCAGGAGTATAACTGGGAACGCCCGCACAGTTCGCTGGGCTACCAAACGCCGGAGCAGTTCCGGCAGAGAGCAGGCTATGCAAATGTGGAAGGCCAACCACGCCTCCCACATTTACACAGCCACGACGGCGGCTACGGAGTATCTCCAAAGCCAAACCTAAACCGAGAATCTCCAGTTATGACTGGTTGAGAAAAACGGGGCAGGTCATTGTCAGTCTTAGGGTCAGGATTTATACAGCGATACAAGGTAACACGATCTGAAGCTTTTGGGTTTGTGGCCTTTGGCCCGTAGATCCAGCCCGCCGGATATGGATATGAGTCCTTACATTTTTCCACCGAGGGATGAAAGTAGGTCTTGGATCCGTGAACGCTTACACAGCTAAACAACTGCACAAGGCCCGGCTTTTCATCTTGGGAAAGAAAGACGCGTCCTAGTACCTCTTCAGGATTTGCCAATGCCTTCGCGATTTCAGTTTTGTGGGGTGCGTTGATTTCTAGGCCATCATTAATTGAAACCCAATGGCGATTGTTTCCAGGGTCGTTATATCGAATCAAGAGCGAAACAGTAGTCGGTGCTGGGCACGGGAAATATCCATTTCCCGCGAGAATCAGTAGAGTGCTTGCCGTGACAATGAAGATCACAAAGCCGCCTACCAAACTAGCTGTCCAGCTCGTGTCCGACAACCAATTAAGCCAAGGGATGCTAGGAAATTTGCCGCCTAATTCTAGCGCAGCATACCCTGACCCAGCTGAGAAAAAGGATGCGATGCCAAAACTAAAAATCAAATATGAACGAGAATCACAGCCGCTCAGCGTCGGCCATGAAACTGCAATGGCGCTGACGCCTAAGATCAAACCTATAGCTTGGAACCAGAGCGCAACTTTGCGCTCTGGGAAAGAGGTGCTCTTGCCTTGCACTCAGCCCTCCAGCTTAGTTCCGATACGCGTTCTTAGACGGCACGGTAACACAGAAGCCGTCTAAGGAAGAATAAAAATTAGCGTCTTGATGAGCTCCGCTTGCGCTGGTGTGGATTTTCCTGCATACTCATAAGAGTGTCTCAACGCCAAGTTGAGACTAGTCGCAGACCACGGCCGGATAGCCTCAGGTTCCGAGCGGTGGGAGACGAGGAAACATGCCAGCAAAAGTATCCAAGAATATAGCGAACGCGCGCGCGCAGGTAGAGAAGCGTCCCTACGCCCTGGCCGACGCCGTTCCGCTCCTGCAAAAAGTAAAGTTCGCCAAGTTCGACGAGACCGTCGACCTGACGCTGCGTCTCGGGGTTGATCCCCGCCACGCCGACCAGATGGTTCGCGGAACCGTAGTTCTGCCGCACGGCCTGGGCAAGACCAAGCGGGTTGCCGTGATCGCCTCGGGCGATCGCCTGAAGGAAGCCGAAGCCGCCGGAGCCGATTTTGTGGGCGGTGAAGACATCGTCGAGAAGATCCAGAAAGAGGGTTGGACGGACTTTGACGCCCTCATCGCGACGCCGGACATGATGAAGTCGGTCGGCCGTCTCGGCAAGGTGCTTGGCCCCCGCGGCCTCATGCCCAACCCGAAGACCGGCACGGTGACCAATGACGTCGCTGCGGCCATCAAGGAAATCAAGGCCGGTAAGGTCGAGTTCCGCACCGATAAGACGGCCCTGGTCCACGTTCCCGTGGGCAAACTCTCGTTCCCGGTCGAGAAGCTGATCGACAACGCCACCACTGTCATTTCGAGCGTGGTACGCGCCAAGCCTTCGGCGGCCAAGGGCAAGTATATTAAGGGCATCACTATCAGCTCCACGATGGGCCCCGGGATCTCGCTCGACAGCGCGGTTGCGGATTTCGCAGCTAAAGCCTAACGGCGGCCTTTAGCTTCTAGCTCTAGCCGCTAGCAAGCTTATTCAGGGGCAGGATTAAGTCCGCGCAGGCGGCAGACAGAATCGGAATTTTAGCTAAGAGCTAGAAGCTAAAAGCTAGAGGCTAATATGGCATTGACCAAGGTAAAGAAGGCGGAAAAGGTCGCCGAGCTGGCGAAAGAGCTGGAAGGCTCGACCAGTGCGATCGTTGGCACCTTCGCCAAGTTGACCGTGGCGCAGGACTATTCGCTGCGCGGCGTCGTTCGCGGTGCGGGCGGACGCTATCGCGTCCTTAAGAACAAGTTGGCAGCACGCGCCTCGCAGGGAACTGGGGTCGAAGCGGCACTTCAGGGCCTGAAGGGCGTCTCGTCGGTGGCCTATACATCGGGCGATCCGGTTGCTCTCGCCAAGGCGCTCTCTGCCTGGGTCAAGGACAACGCGGAGTTCACCTTCAAGTTGGGCATCGTCGATGGCAAGGTCATCACTGTCGAGGAAGTCGGCCAGTTGGCCACCATGCCGGGCAAGGAAGAGATTTACGCGAAGCTGCTCTTCTTGCTTCAGTCTCCGGCGCAGCGCCTGGTCACCGTAATCAACGCGACCGGCCGCGACCTCGCGGTCGTGCTGAACCAGGGCGTCGAGAAGGAAAAGTTTGCTGGTGGGGCTCCTGCTCCGGTAGCGGCGAAGGCCGAAGTCGTGGCGGAACCGAGTGCGGAGGTTGCAGCACCGGAAGCTGAGGCATCACCCGAGCCGGTCGCTGAAGTAGCTGCGCCTGCGGCAGAAGCAGCAGTCGAAGCTCCGGCAGCCGAAGTTGTAGCGGAGCCAGTAACCGAGGCCGCGGCAGAGGCTCCAGTAGCCGAAGCGGTTGCGGAAGTCGCGCCGGAAGAGCCGGCGAGCTAAGAGATCAGCGGCGCAGAATGCATCGCGCCGCGGTGGGTAAGAAAAGTTTCGTCGCGGGAAGTTTATGAGGGGTGCTGGTCTGGGCACAACGGAAACCTCAGAGGGGAACGCGGCAACCGGCGGCATAAGCCTCCGGATTGATGGGCAAGTTCAAATTTTTGAGTAGTGTGGAGAAAATCATGGCGGACCTACAGCAGTTGGAAGATCAGTTAGTCGGGCTTAGCCTGTTGGATGCGGCGGCCCTGGTCAAGAAGCTTGAAGAGCGTCTTGGTGTTTCTGCGGCGGCAGCGGCTCCGGTCGCGGTTGCCGGCGGCGGCGCGGGCGCAGCGGCAGCGGCCCCGGTGGAAGAGCAGACCGAGTTCACCGTCATCCTTAAGGATGCCGGCGCGAACAAGATCGGTACCATCAAGGCCGTGCGCGAAGTCACCTCGCTTGGCTTGAAAGAAGCCAAGGACTTGGTCGACGGAGCCCCCAAGCCCTTGAAGGAAAACATCAGCAAGGAAGAAGCCGAGACCATCAAGAAGAAGTTCGATGGCGTGGCGACGGTCGAAATCAAGTAGCTTTATTCGGATTTGGCAACGTTGTCAAGAAGGCAAGTTGCATGCCAAACCAGAACGCGCTATCCTAATGGATGTGCGTTCTGGCTGGCATCATCGTAGTCTTGCTCGTCAGAGCGGTTCTTTTCGATCTTCTTGGCGCAATAGCGCCAGGTTTCTCCCGGGTGGGCGGCCCGGATGGAAACCTTTCATCGCCAGGATCTCCTGGCGCAGACGTCAGGCGGGATTCGGACAAGCTGTTATTGACAAGTGCACAAGTCGAATGTGGCGCTCGCGGGACTTCCTGTCTCTGCGGGCTGCTTGCGTGTTCATCGACAATTTGTTTGTGCGCCTTCAATCCGTCTTCGCGCCCGGCAACCCCGTCCGGATACATCGCAGTCTAGCGTGATTCTGTCCTTCGTTTGAAGGGCAACTCCTCTCCTGGCAACATAGCCCGGTGGGGCATTGTCCTGATTGTCCAGAGCGGTAGAGAGCCAAGCGTGATGCCGTCGCCCGATCGAGGCGGGTGCCGACAGCCAGAGCGCAATGCAATAGCCAGGATTTCCGCGCGGCCCGGGCGGACATCTTTATCTTCCGGTTGGTTTTCCGGAACCTCGCGTCTACGGGCCATAGGAGTGATGCATGCCGAACGAGAACCGCGCCCTTCGTAGCCGTCTCGATTTTTCCAAGATCCCAACCGCCATCCAGATTCCGAACCTGATCGAAGTCCAGCGCCGCTCCTATGAGCGTTTTCTGCAAATGGACAAGCTGCCCTCCGAGCGCGAAGACAACGGCCTTCAGTCCGTCTTCACGTCGGTCTTTCCGATCACCGACTTTCGCAATATCTCACAACTTGACTTTGTGGATTTCTCCATCGGCAACTGGGAGTGCAAGTGCGGCCACCTCAAGGGGCTGCATCACCTCCGCACCACCTGCGTACATTGCGGCGCAATGGTCATCACCGATCCGTTCCATCCCGGCGATGTGCTTTGCCACAAGTGCGGCACCTACAACAAGAACACGCCTGACTTCTGCAACAAGTGCGGCGACCCCGTCGGCCTGCAGTTGAAGTATGACCAGGCGGAGTGCGAAGAGCGCGGCATGACTTACTCGGCGCCGCTCAAAGTAACCGTGCGCCTCACCATCTATGACAAGGATGCCGAAACCGGCGCCAAGTCGATCCGTGACATTAAGGAGCAGGAAGTCTTCTTCGGCGACATCCCGCTGATGACCCAGAACGGTACCTTCATTGTCAACGGCACCGAGCGCGTCATCGTTTCGCAGTTGCACCGTTCGCCCGGCGTCTTCTTTGAGACCGCCAGCAACCGCACCTACTTCCTCGGGAAGATCATCCCCTACCGCGGTTCGTGGGTTGAATTCGAATACGACCAGAAGAACACCCTCTACGTTCGCATCGACCGCAAGCGCAAGTTCCTCGGCACCATCTTCCTGCGCGCTCTCGGCCTGAAGACCGACGAGGAAATTCTCAAGACCTTCTACACCATCGACACCATCTCGGTGAAAGATGGCAAGCTGCATTGGAACATATCCGAAGAGGTGAAGCCGACCCATCTGCTTGGCGCCAAGCCGGCGCACGCGGTCATGGTCAATGGTGAGGAAGTCGCCCATTCCGGTCGCAAGGTAACGCCCAGCATCCTGAAGGCGCTGCGTGCCGGCAAGGTTGCCAGCGTTGAAATCGAAGCTGCCGAGCTCGACGCCGCCGTCACTGCTGCCGACGTGGTCGATACCGCCACCGGTGAAGTGATCGTCGAGGCCAACCTCGAGCTCACCTCCGAGCGGCTGCATCGCATCGTCGAAAGTGGCGTCACTTCGATCGAGCTCTTCTTCCCGGAGCGCGACGACGTAGGCAACATCATCACCAACACTCTGCGCCGCGATTCGGTCCGCAAGCCTGAAGAGGCGCTGATCGAGATTTACCGCAAGTTGCGTCCCGGTGACCCGCCGACACTCGATACCGCGACCGCTCTCTTCGAAGGAATGTTCTTCGATCCGCGCAAATACGACTTCTCGCGCGTGGGCCGTCTGAAGTTCAACATCAAGCTCTACGAGAATCAGGATGCCAGTGGCCTCGACAAGCGCACTCTGACCCCCGAGGACTTCTACGGCACCATTCGCTACTTGCTCAAGCTGCGCAAGAACATCGGCGTCGTGGACGACATCGATCACCTTGGCAACCGTCGCGTCCGCGCTGTCGGCGAGCTGATGGAGAACCAGTTCCGGATCGGCCTCGTCCGTATGGAACGCGCCATCAAGGAAAAGATGAGCGTTTATCAGGAGATGTCGACAGCGATGCCGCACGACCTGATTAACGCCAAGCCAGTCATGGCAGCGATCCGCGAGTTCTTCGGCTCGTCGCAGCTGTCGCAGTTCATGGATCAGACCAACCCGCTCTCTGAGATCACGCACAAGCGGCGTCTCTCTGCGCTTGGGCCCGGCGGTCTGAGCCGCGAACGCGCGGGCTTTGAAGTTCGCGACGTTCACCCGACGCACTACGGGCGTATCTGCCCGATCGAGACCCCTGAAGGTCCGAACATCGGCCTGATCAGCTCGCTGTCGTGCTTTGCACGCATCAACGAGTATGGATTCATCGAATCGCCCTACCGCCGCGTCCGCGACGGCCAGGTGCTCGATTACGTCCAGGTCACGAATGCTGGCGAGAGCGGCATGCGCGTCGGCGATCACCTTGAAAAGGGTGAGGCTGCGAAGCTGAACAAGAAGCTGAAGGCCGAAGGCAAGCGCGGCGTCGATGTCGAGGCATTCTCGTTCTATCTTTCCGCATGGGAGGAAGACCGCCACACCATCGCCCAGGCCAACATCGAGCTCGACGAGAACCTCAAGATCACCGAAGAGCTGGTCAACGCTCGCCGCACCGGCAACTTCGTACTCGTCAATCGCGCCGAAGTCGACTACGTCGACGTCAGCCCGAAGCAACTCGTCTCCGTCGCCGCGTCTCTGGTTCCATTCCTTGAGCACGACGACGCTAACCGCGCGCTCATGGGCGCGAACATGCAGCGTCAATCAGTGCCGCTGTTGGTTGCCGAAGCTCCGCTCGTCGGAACCGGTATGGAAGGTGTGACCGCTCGCGATTCGGGCGCGGTCATTCTTGCCCGCCGCAACGGCATTGTGGACTCGGTCGACTCGGAGCGCATCATCATCCGCGTCGAGGGCGAACACCACCCGACCCAGTTGTCGCGTGAGGTTGGTTCGGACATCTATCAGCTGACCAAGTTCAAGCGCTCGAACCAGAACACCTGCATCAACCAGAAGCCGATCGTGCGTCACGGCGACCGCGTGATCAAGGGTCAGGTCATCGCCGACGGACCTTGCACCGAGCAGGGTGAGCTCGCTCTCGGACGTAACGTGCTCGTGGGCTTCATGCCCTGGCGCGGTTACAACTTCGAGGACGCGATCCTGATCTCCGAAAAGCTGGTTCGTGAGGACTATTACACCTCCGTCCACATTGAGGAGTTCGAGATCGAAGCCCGCGACACCAAGCTCGGGCCGGAAGAGATCACCCGCGACATTCCCAACGTCTCAGAGAATGCGCTCAAGGATCTCGACGAAAGCGGCATCATCCGTATCGGTGCCAAGATCAAGCACAACGACATCCTCGTCGGTAAGGTAACGCCCAAGGGCGAGACCCAGCTGACGCCGGAAGAGAAGCTCCTCCGCGCGATCTTCGGCGAAAAAGCCGGCGACGTCCGCGATGCATCACTCACCTGCCCTCCCGGAATCGAAGGCACGGTTGTCGACGTCCGCATCTTCTCCCGCAAGGGTCAGGAGAAGGACGAGCGCGCCAAGATGATCGAGGCCGATCAGGTCGCCAAGCTCGAAAAGAACCTCGCCGATGAGATTCGTATTCTCACCGACGAGCGGCTCAAGCGCCTCGACGCGATCCTCGGTAACAAGATCGTTCTTGCCGATCTTCACGACGAGCGCACCAACAAGCGCCTCCTCGCCAAGGATGCCGTCCTCGATCGCGACGCGATCGAGCGCATCTCCACCAAGAACCTCAAGCGTATCCGCTACACCGACAAGGATCCCCGCGTCAACGAGCAGATCGACGAGATCGAGGAGATGACCTCACGTCAGATCGACGTGCTTCGCAAGATCACCAACGAGAAGATCGCTAAGCTGCAAAAGGGTGACGAACTCGCTCCCGGCGTCATTAAGCTGGTCAAGGTTTACATCGCCATGAAGCGCAAGCTCTCCGTCGGCGATAAGATGGCCGGCCGTCACGGTAACAAGGGCGTCATCGCTCGCATTCTGCCGGAAGAAGACATGCCGTACCTTCCCGATGGCACGCCGGTTGAGATTGTTCTCAATCCGCTCGGTGTTCCTTCGCGTATGAACGTCGGTCAAATTCTGGAGACGCACCTCGGCTGGGCCGCTCACAACCTCGGCGTCAAGATCGCCGAGATCGTCGAGAAGAACCGCGACGCCAATGAGATTCGCGCAGTCGTCAAGGAGAAGTTTGCCGGTACGGCAACCCTCCAGCTGCTGCTCGATCTCGATGACGAAATGCTCATTCGTGTGACTAGGGGCATGAAGCGCGGCATCTGGTTTGGAACTGCGGTCTTTGACGGCGCGCGCGAAGAAGAGATCAAAGCTTTGTTGGCCTCGGCTGAACTGCCGAGCTCCGGCAAGTCGTTCCTCTTCGACGGTATGACCGGCGAGCAGTTCGAACAGCCGGTCACGGTTGGCTATATCTATATGTTGAAGCTCTCGCATCTGGTCGACGACAAAATCCACGCTCGTTCGATCGGACCGTACTCGCTCATCACCCAGCAACCGCTGGGCGGCAAGGCGCAGTTCGGTGGCCAGCGCTTCGGCGAGATGGAAGTCTGGGCGCTCGAGGCCTACGGCGCGGCGTACATCCTTCAGGAATTGCTCACCGCAAAGTCCGATGACGTATACGGCCGTACGAAGATCTACGAGGCCATTGTCAAGGGTGAAGCGGCGATCGAACCTGGTGTGCCGGAATCCTTCAACGTTCTCATCCGCGAACTGCAATCTCTCTGCCTCGATGTGGAGCTGATCAAGCAGATCGACGGGAAGAAGGTCCTCGTGCCGGTCCCGGCCGTAGCCGCAGCCGATTAAGAACAGCCGGTGGAAGCGTGGGGCCTCTGGTCCCACGCCGCCCCGCAGATGAGACCAGGGCCTCGAGCCCCGGCCAAGTTGAGAACTAGTAGTAACCGCAGCTAAGAGCCAATAGCTAGAAGCTAAAGGCTAGCCGCCAGGAGGGTCACCTTGTACCGTTCCAGCCCATTTGAACTCACCAGCCCGATCACCGATTTTGACGCAATCAAGATCAGCCTCGCATCGCCCGAAAAGATCCGCAGCTGGTCGCACGGCGAGGTCACCAAGCCCGAGACCATCAACTACCGCACCTTCAAGCCGGAGCGCGACGGACTCTTCTGCGCCCGCATCTTTGGCCCGGTCACCGACTGGGAATGCCTCTGCGGCAAGTACAAGCGCATGAAGCATCGCGGCGTCATCTGCGATAAGTGCGGCGTTGAAGTCACCCTGTCCAAGGTCCGCCGCGAGCGTCTCGGCCACATCGAGCTCGCCTCACCCTGCTCGCACGTCTGGTTCTTCAAGGGCCTGCCGTCGCGTATCGGCCACCTGCTCGACATTTCACTCCGTGATCTCGAGAGCGTTCTCTATTTCGAGAGCTACGTTGTCATCGACGCCGGCGACGCACCCGTCAAAGAACGCGAAATCATCAAGGACGAAGTGCGCTTCCGCGAGCTCGACCAGCAGTATCGCCCCGGCGGTTTCAAGGGCATGATGGGCGCCGAAGCCATCAAGGAACTGCTCAAGCGCGTCAACGTCGACGAGCTGTCGATCGAGCTGCGCGAGCGCATGAAGGTCGAGACCTCGCTGCAGAAGCGCCTAAAGTACGCCAAGCGTCTCAAGGTCACCGAGGCATTCCGCAAGTCGACCAACAAGCCGCAGTGGATGATCCTCGACGTCATCCCGGTCATTCCGCCGGAGCTTCGCCCCCTCGTGCCGCTCGATGGCGGCCGCTTCGCGACCTCCGATCTCAACGACCTCTATCGTCGCGTGATCAACCGCAATAACCGCCTCAAGAAGCTCATGGACCTCCATGCGCCTGAGGTCATCGTCCGCAACGAAAAGCGCATGCTGCAGGAAGCCGTCGACGCGCTCTTCGACAACGGCCGCCGCGGTCGCGTGCTTCGCGGCGCGAACAACCGTCCGCTCAAGTCGCTCTCCGACACCCTCAAGGGCAAGCAGGGCCGCTTCCGTCAGAACCTGCTCGGTAAACGCGTCGACTACTCTGGCCGTTCGGTCATCGTGGTTGGCCCCGAGCTGAAGCTGCACCAGTGCGGACTCCCGAAGAAAATGGCGCTTGAGCTCTTCAAGCCCTTCATCTATCACCGCCTCGAGCAGACCGGCCACTGCACCACCATCAAGCAGGCCAAGGAGCTCGTTGAGCTCCAGGACCCGATCGTCTGGGACATCCTTGAAGAAGTCATCAAGGACCATCCCGTCCTGCTCAACCGCGCCCCAACCCTTCACCGCCTAGGCATTCAGGCTTTCGAGCCGGTGCTCGTCGAGGGTAAGGCCATCAAGATCCACCCCCTCGTCTGCACTGCCTTCAACGCCGACTTCGACGGCGATCAGATGGCAGTCCACATCCCGTTGTCGCCTGAGGCGCAGGTCGAGGCCAGCGTGCTCATGCTCGCTTCGCACAACATCCTCTCGCCGGCATCCGGTCAGCCGATCACCGTGCCTACCCAGGATCTCGTCCTTGGTCTCTACTACCTGACTAAGGCCAAGAAGGGTGGACCCGGCGAAGGCCGCGTCTTCGCCAATACCGAAGAAGTGCTGATGGCCCTCGAAGCCAAGGCAGTCGAAACCCTCACGCCGATCCGCCTCCGCTATACCGGGCCGGTGCTCGACATGACGACCGCCTATGATGACCAGGACCTCACCCACACCGAGCCGGTCCACTACGACAAGCAGTACATCACCACCACCGTAGGTCGCGCCATCCTCAACGATTCGCTTCCCGAAGGCATGCCTTACGTCAACGGCCTGCTCAAGAAGAAGGGAATCGGTCAGCTCGTCAACTACTGCTACCTGAACCTCGGCCTCGAAGTCACCGTCAAGATGCTTGACCGCATCAAGGACCTCGGCTTCGCTTACGCTACCCGCAGCGGTTTGTCGGTCGGTCTCGACGACATGGTCATTCCCGAGTCGAAGTACACCGTCGTCCGCGAAGCGGAAAAGACCGTCATCGCGATTCAGCAGCAGTACCTCGACGGCGCCATCACCAACGGCGAACGCAACAACAAGGTTATTCAGATCTGGTCTGCGGTCACCGAGCGCGTTGCCGACGAGATGTTCAACAACATGAAGAACGCCGACAAAGAGGGAGCCATGAACCCGATCTACATCATGGCCGACTCCGGCGCTCGCGGATCGAAACAGCAGATCCGTCAGCTCTCCGGCATGCGCGGCCTGATGGCCAAGCCTTCCGGCGAAATCATCGAGCAGCCCATCACGGCCAACTTCCGTGAAGGCCTCACCGTCCTGCAGTACTTCATCTCGACCCACGGCGCTCGTAAGGGCCTTGCCGATACCGCACTGAAGACCGCTGACTCTGGCTACCTGACCCGTCGTCTCGTCGACGTGGCGCAGGACGTCATCGTCACCGAGCCCGATTGCGGCACCGTCGAAGGCATCTACGTCACCCCGATCGTCGAGTCCGGCGAGATCATCGAGCCGTTGCGCGACCGCATCGTCGGCCGCGTCTCCCTCGAGCGCCTCAAGGACTTCGAGGGTCAGGTCATCGTTGAGGTCAACCAGGAGATCACCGAAGATATCGCCTCGGCCATCCAGGCTGCCGGCATTGAAAAGGTGCGTATCCGTTCGGTGCTCACCTGCGAATCGCGCCGCGGCGTCTGCGTCCTCTGCTACGGACGTAACCTCGCCTCGGGCCGTCTCGTCGAACTCGGCGAAGCAGTCGGCGTCATCGCTGCGCAGTCGATCGGCGAGCCCGGCACGCAGCTCACCATGCGTACCTTCCACATCGGTGGTACCGCATCGCGAGTCAACGAGCAGTCGAAGCTCGACGCCAAGAACAACGGCTTCGTCCGCTTCATCAACATGGTCACCGTCCGCTCCAAGGGCGGCGATCTGGTTGCCATGAACCGGTCGGGTTCGATCGCCGTCGTCGACGATCGTGGCCGCGAAAAGGAACGCTACCAGGTCGTCTACGGAGCCAAGCTCAAGGTCGAGGACGGCGCAGCCGTCAAGCTCGGCCAGGCCATGGCCGAGTGGGACCCGTACACCTTCGCGATCCTGACCGAGATCGGCGGAACCATCCAGTTCAAGGACCTGCAGGAAGGCATCACCCTCAACGAAGAAGTCGATGAAGTCACCGGCCTCTCGCGTCTCGTCGTCTCCGATTCGGCGGACGAGAAGCGTCAGCCGGCCATCATCATCAAGGGCGCCAAGGGCAACAAGCGTTACCTCATGCCCTCCCGCTCGCACCTCATGATCCAGGACGGCGACGAGGTCTTCCCCGGCGACATCCTTGCCAAGATCCCGCGCGAAACCACGCGCACCAAGGACATCACCGGCGGTCTGCCCCGCGTCGTCGAACTCTTCGAGGCCCGCAAGCCCCGCGAAACCGCGATCATCAGCGAGATCGATGGTACGGTCAAGTTCGGCGAAGTCGCCAAGGGTCAGCGCAAGATCTACGTCACCGCCGACAACGGAGAAGAGAAGGAATACTCGGTGCCCCGCGGCGTCCACATCAACGTGCAGGAAGGCGAGCGCATGCGCGCCGGCGAGCCGCTGATGGATGGTCCCCTCAACCCGCACGACATCCTCGCCGTCCTCGGTGAAAAGGAGCTTCAGGGATACCTCGTCAACGAGATCCAGGAAGTCTACCGTCTCCAGGGCGTCACGATCTCTGACAAGCACATCGAAACCATCGTTCGCCAGATGCTTCGCTGGGTCAAGATCGAGGAAGTCGGCGACACCAGCTTCCTGCTCGAGCAGCAGGTTGACAAGTTCCGCTTCCGCGAGGAAAACGACAAGGTCATCGCAAACGGAGGCCGTCCTTGCGTCGGTCGTCCACTCCTGCTCGGCATCACCAAGGCGTCGCTCTCGACCGACAGCTTCATCTCGGCCGCCAGCTTCCAGGAGACCACCCGCGTACTTACCGAAGCCTCCATCAACGGAGCCATCGATAACCTGCGCGGCCTCAAGGAAAACGTCATCGTCGGTCGTCTCATCCCTGCCGGTACCGGCATGGAATACTACCGCAACATCCAGCTCTCCCCCGAACTCGAAGAGGCAGCGGCCAAAGTCCAGCAAGAAGTCACCGCCGCCTTCGAAGAAGCCGAGAGGGAACTGGAGCTCATGCGCCAGGAAGGCGAAGCCGAAGAAATGGCCGCC